>NZ_JACYIZ010000001.1:0-690365 GCF_015352975.1 Aestuariimicrobium ganziense
GCGGCCAGCGTCAACGCGGCACCACCCACAGCAGCAGCGCTCAGAAGCGAACGTCGAGTGAACGTGCTCATCTATGCAATCCTCCTGGATCCACCCGTTGCATCGTCGCTCCGGGTCCGAGCCCAATCGTGGCTCACCGCGGGGCCTGAAGCCAGTTCGCACGGCCGATCTTGACCACACTGTGACCAACATTTCGGACTTGGGTCTGCTGCAGGATCAGGTGACAGTGGTGATGCGGCCTGAGCGGCTGCTGGTTTCATGATCGTCTCGAACTCGAGGGGGGCAATCGTCCGAGGCCGTGTTGGCGTCCGCGGCGGTGTTGGCGTCCGCGGCGGTGATTGGGTGCGTTCGATCCAGGTCACGATCCCGATCCGCAGTCCCTCCCGGGTGCCCCAGTGGCGCAGGTTGAGGACATTGTTCTGCAGCAGCCCGAACAAGCCCTGCATCGCCGGGTTGTCGCCGGCCGCCCCGGGTCTGCCCATCGACCCGACCATGGCGTGACGGTTGATCGCGTGCTGCAGTTTCCTCGACCGGAACTGACTGACCCTGTCGGAAGGCAGGACGCAGCCGGCCACCGAGTGACCCTCGATCCCGCGTCTGGCAACGGCGGTGTCCAGCGCGGTGACGGCGAGGCGGGCCTGCATGCGCGAGTCGATCGAGTAGCCCACGATCCGGCCGGAGTACACGTCCTTGACGGCGCAGAGGTAGACCTTGCCCTCTCGCTTGGTGTGCTCCCAGACGTCTGTGAGCCAGAGATGGTTCGGCCCCTCGGCGGTGTAGTGACGTTCCACCAGGTCGTCGTGAACCTGCGGGCCGGGGCGTTCGTGTCTGCCACGGGCTGGTTTCCCGACCACTGACCACCGCTGGTTGGCTTGGCGGATTCGCCACGCGGTCCGTTCGGCCATCGCTTGGCCGGTGTCGCGGGCCTCGCCAGCCAGGAACCGGTGGCCGAACTCCGGATCGTCCTGGTGCGCGTCGCACAAGGCGTTGGCGCGTGGGCCTCGACCCAGTCGGCGTCGGTCACGGGTTTCGCGAGCCAGCGGTAGTAGGGCTGGCGGGCGAGCAGTACCCGGCACGTCACCACCACGAAGATCTGGTCGGCGGCGAGCTCGCTCGCGAGCGGGTAGAGCCTTGTCCCGCAAGGTTCGCCTGAGACAGATAGGCGGCGCCCGACGCAGGACCTCGTTCTCCTGCTCGAGAAGACGAATGCGCCGGTTCGCCTCCCGCAACGCCGCTGACTCGGCGGTGGTCGTTCCGGCTCGTTCGCCGATGCCGATGCGGTCCTGGCGCAGCCACTTGTTCAGCGTCATCGGGTGCAGGCCGAAGTCCTTGGCGACGTGCTCCAGAGTCACGCCGTCCTCGCGGTTGCGGGCGACCCGGAGCACGTCCTCGCGGAACTCTCTCGGGGAGGGCTTGGGCATGCTGACATCCCGCCAGCCAGCCTCTCGGGCTAGCCATCTCGAATGTCACCCATCCCTGCAGCAGACCCTCGCCGCAGACGGACCTCCTCGTAGGCATCCAGGGCCTCCTGCCGGGACTGCTTCAGGTCGACGACGGGTGTCAGCGGCCTGGGTCTTGCGTCGCGGAGCCATCGGGTGGTGTAGGCGCCGTCCGGGTCGAAGCGGGCCCTTTGGAGCTCGGGGTTGAAGACCCGGAAATAGGGCGCCGCGTCGGCGCCGCAGCCGGCCACCCACTGCCAGGAGACCGGATTGTTGGCCTCGTCGGCGTCCACCAGGGTGTCCCAGAACCACTGCTCGCCCAGCCACCAGGGCTGCAGCAGGTTCTTGGTGAGCAGTGAGGCGGTGACCATGCGCACCCGGTTGTGCATCCAACCCGTCTGCCACAGCTGCAGCATGCCCGCATCGACCAGGTCGTATCCGGTGCGTCCCTGCTGCCAGGCCCGCAGGTGCTCCTCGTCCGGTTCGTAGGGAAAGGCCTCGAACTGGCTCCGCATCGGGCGGGTCGAGAGGTCGTCGAGGTGAAAGGTCAGGTGCCAGCAGAACTCGCGCCAGTAGAGCTGCCGCAGCCAGGCCTGGCGGTCGGTCGCCGCTACGTCAACCCGGTTGGCTGCCTCGAGCAGTTGCCTCGGGGAGACCTCCCCGGTGCGCAGGTGGGGCGACAGGCGGCTGGTGGAGTCGTGGTCCGCGGGCAGGTCGTGTGAGGTGCGGTAGCCCGGTAGCCATTGCTCGATCGCGTCGAGGCGGGCCAGCGCCTCGTCCTCCCCGGGGGACCAGTGCTGTGCGACCGTGTCCCGCCACCACTGCGGGTGGTCGTCGAGCAGCCCCAGGTCGTCGACCTGGCGGGTGACGCCCTCACCCAGGTCGTCGGGCAGCGCCATCGCGCCGTCTGCGGCCTGCGGCGGGGTGTCCGGGGCGGGCAGGCAGGTACCCACGTAGAGCTCCGAGGCCTGGCGGTGGAAGGCGGTGAAGACCGTGTAGTGCCCGCCGGTGGTGGTGGAGAGCGTCCACGGTTCCACCAGCAGGCTGCCGGGGTGGCTGTGCGCCGCCAGGCCAGCCGCCAGCAATCCCGCCTTCACCTCGGCGTCCAGCGCGCGGGCTGCCGGGGCGTATCGGCGAGTCCACCTGAGGGTTCTTGCTCCCAAGCGTTTCGCGAGGTCGGGCAGGATCTGGCGAGCGTCACCCTGGGCGAACAGCAAGGGGATGCCCAGTTCGGCCAAGGACTGCGAGAGCGACACAAGACTCTGGTGGTACCACCAGCGGCTCGCTGCTCCCAGCGGGCGCGGTCCTCGGGCCTCGCCCTTGGGTGCGGGCGGGCTGAATTCGCGGATCCACAGTGCCACCACCACCCCGTTGTCCTGCAGTGCAGCACTCAGTGCCGGGTGGTCGTGGACCCTGAGGTCGTCGCGCAGCCACAGCAGGGTTGTCACCCCGTGGTCCTCTCATGGGGCATCTGGGTGCGAAGGCGACGGATGACCTCGCTGGCGGCTGCTTGCCCGGAGGCGACGGCTCCGTCAATGGAGGCATTTCCGAACTGGTCACCGCACAGCACCACCTCGTCGCGATAACCGATGCGGCCATGGGCGAACTGTCCCGGGGCGACAGCGGGCAGCGAGTGGGGGATCCGGTGTGTTGCCAGGGTGCGCCACCCGTCGGTGTCCGCGCCGTAGATGTGCCCCAGGTGCGCGAGCACCTGCTGCTCGTCAACGCCGCCATCGGCCGCGTCGCGATCGGCCCGATCGCCATCGCTCACGTCACCGTCGGCCAGGGTCAGGGCCGCGACGAGGTGCTGGCCGGCGGGTGCGTGGTCCGGTGCGGCGTGGCTCACCACTGCGGTGGTGACCGCCGGGCCGGATGACTCGCCGTCGACGTGGATGGCGCCGCTGTGACTGGGGGCCCGGTCCGTGGCGAACCACCAGGTGGTGGTCGGGTGCGTCACTGGAGGCTGCTCGCCGGCAAGACAGGCGGCGCCGATCGGACCCGCCGCCAGGACCAGCGCCCGCCCGGTGAAGTCACCGTGGGGCGTCGAGACCCCTGACGCCACGGTGTCCACCGCTGTCACGCGATGATCGAGGCGCACGTCGAGCCCGTCGGCCAGCACTTCGGGCAGGCGTCGCATGCCGCCCTTGGGAAGGCTGGGGGTGCCCCGCAGGAACATCGACGCCAGCCAGGCGGTGAAGCGCAGCGAGGTGGAGCCCTCTGCCTCGCACACCACCCCTGCGAGGAAGGGGTCCACGACGTGGCGGCGCAGCGGGCCCCGGAAACCGGCGGCGTCGAAGGCATCGCCCCGGCGACGATCGGAGCTGGGCAGTTGCAGGGCGAGGCGTGCCGCCGCCAGATCACGAAGAGAGACCAGCCCGCTGCGCAGGTCCCGGGCGATAGCCCGAGGGTGGCGCGTCGGGTCGACCAGCTCGTCGATCTGCCCACCGCGCCGCACTCGGATGGCGCGGGGGAAGGGCTGGAGGTCCAGGCCGGCCAGCACCCCGGTGGCACGCAGATGGGGATAGGCGGGGTTGAGCACCTGGAAGCCGCGCTCCAGCAGGAAGCCGTCCACCTCGTCGTTGGTGGCCCGTCCGCCAACGCGGTCCGTGGCTTCCAGCACCACGGTCTTGAAGCCTGCATCCTCCAGGGCGGCGGCACAGGCCAGGCCAGCCAGGCCCGCTCCCACCACGATCACGTCATGAAGGCTCATCGGGTGTCCTCCTCGTTCCGGACTTCGTCTGCCTTGAGCGCTACGGATGGTGACATCCCTCGATGGGGACCTGAGGCAAACCTAGCGTCAGTCCGGTGCCCGGACGTGGTGCTTGGCACGCTGTCCGCCCGCAGCGGATTGCCAGGTACGGGCAGCAATGGGCGACAGTAGTGGCATGGATGAGTACTCTGCACTGACCGTCCTCACCTCCGGCCTGTGGCCAGACCGGCACGGGATCGCCGCGTGAGCGTCGAGGTCGCGGTGGTTGGCGTGGGCCCGGCTGGCCGGGCCCTGACCCATCGGCTTTTGGCCCGCGGAGTGCGCGTCATGGCCGTGGACCCGCACCCGGACCGCCCTTGGGCAGCGACCTACGGGGGCTGGCTGCATCAGCTCCCGTCCTGGATAGACGACACCGCGGTGGGCGCCACCAGCGGCGACACCCGCCTGGTGGCGCGGGGCAACCATGTGCTCCCCGGCGAGTACGTCGTGCTGGACAACGAACGGCTGCAGCGGTCGTTGCCCCTCGACGGTGCCACCGTCGAGGCGCGGTGGGTGTCCGACAAGGAGATGGCCTGTTTGGCGCCCCGAGTGGTCGACTGTCGGGGCAACCGGGTGGGCATGCGTGGTGGGGTGGCCGTGGCCCAGACGGCCTTTGGGGTTCGGCTGGATCCGCACCAGGCGCGGCCCCTGCTGGCTGGTGCCGAGGCCATCCTGATGGACTGGCGGCCCTTCGACGGAACATCGCGCTGGGGAACCCGGTCACCCAGCTTCTGCTACGTGGTGCCATTGCCGGATGGCAGGATCCTCGCCGAGGAGACATGTCTGGCGGGCCGACCGGCGCTGTCCCAGCACGAACTGGCCACACGACTGCACCACAGGCTGAGGGTCCATGGGATCGAACCTCCGGGACAGCGCGACGCCGACGCGGAGCGGGTGCATATCCCGATGCTCCCGCGCCCGGGCGCACGCCACGGTTTCGGCGCCGCCGGCCGTGAGGTCAATCCCATCAGCGGCTACAGCGTCTTCGCCTCCCTCGCCCGCGCCGACGAGGTGGCCGATTGCCTCGCGAGCGGGCAACCGTGGAGCAGCCGCACCTCTGCCTGGCGGACCCAGGCCCTGGAATCCCTGCTCCAACTCTCGCCCGAGGCCGTCGTCGATCTCTTCGACGCCTTTGGCAGGCTCTCTTTCGGCAGTCAGCAGGCCGTGCTCGATCCGGGCACGCCTGACCGGTCACTGCTGCGCAGCCTGGCGCAGCAGTGGCTGTTGATGTCGGGCCGGAATCGGCTCGTCTCCGCCACCGCCCGCGGCCTGTTCCATCGGGGTCGATCATGACGGCACGGCGCGCGGTCCGCGCGGACGAAGAGTCCGGCATGCGGGTGGAGAAGGTCGGCGGCATCTGGCGCGTCGGTTCCCTGGAGGCAGCGCGGCAGCTGCTGCGAGCGCGTCACCAGACGACACAGGCCGGGTTCACGGCAGAGTTCATTCCCCAGGGGCGACTGGAGCACCGCCCCATCCTCATCTCGGACGGGCCCGCCCATGACGAGCAACGCAGCCAGGTCGCCCGCTTCTTCGCTCCGGCGGTGGTGGAGGAACGCTACGGCGAGATGATCGCTGCCTGCGCGGATCGGCTGTTGGATGCGGTGGGCGTCGGTGGCGAGGTCGATCTGCACCAGGTGGCCCTGCACTACACGGTGGAGGTGACCGCCGAGATCGTGGGACTCACCCACAGGTCGGCCCAGCGGAGCCCCGCGGCACGGGATCGGGCGGTGCGCACCATGTCACGTCGGCTCGTGGCCTTCTTCGACCAACCCCCCATCGACCTGTCGCGCAAGGACCTGGGGCGCAGTGGCAGGCAATGGGCACGGGCCGCTCACAAGGGTCTGTGGCCGCTGCTCAGCTTCTACCTCGCCGACGTGCGCCCGGCCATCCGGGAGCGGCGTCGCAATCCCGGCAACGATGTCATCAGCCACCTGGCAAGCCAGGGATGGTCCAGCACCAACATTCTGGTGGAGGCCGTCACCTACGGCACCGCCGGGATGGTGACGACGCGGGAGTTCATCTGCATGGCCGCGTGGCACCTGATGACGAGCCCGGCCCTGGCGCAGCGGTATGTCGTCGCGGGGGAGCGCGAGCGCCTGGCCATCCTGACCGAGCTGATCCGCCTTGAACCCGTCGTGGGCCACCTCTACCGGCGGACGTGCGCGGAGATCGTCATCACCGACGGTGGCGTCTCGCACACCATCCCGGCCGGCGACCTGGTCGACGTGTCGGTGCGCGACGCCAACGCCGATCCACTCGCCATGCAGGACCCCTTGGCACTGTGTCCCGCTCGCGAGCTGCCCCGGGGAGTTCGCGCGGCTGTGCTCAGCTTCGGCGACGGGGCCCACAGGTGCCCCGGCGAAACGCTGGCGCTCATGGAGGCCGACGTGCTGTTGACGCGGCTGCTGGCACGCAACCCGCGGATGCTGAGGGAACCGTCGATCGGCTGGGACGACCTGGTCAGCGGATACGAGCTGCGCGGCATGGCAGTCGCCCTCGACCGAGGCTGACAGCCCAGCGGCGGGCACCCCACCGCAACCGCTGTGCGACGCGCTACTGGGGTGTGTTCACGGCTTGGCACGACGCAGTACCGGGGGAGTGAGCCGCTGTGCGGTCAGCAGGCCGTGCATCGGAACGGTCCAGAGGTCATGGCCTCGACCGCCCCACTGCGCCAGAAGGTGGTTGGCGGCCAGGAACCCGGTGGTGGCGGCCCGCTCCATCAGCGCCACCGGCAAATCGGTGCGGACCCAGTCGCCGGCCAGCGTGACCGTGGGCCACGGCGTCTCGACCCCAGGTCTGCGCGCCCACGGTTCGGGGGTGACGAGGGTGCAGTCGTCCTGGACCAGGACTTCGCGGTGCAGGATGTTCGTCAGGCGTGTCTCGGGGTAGGCGCGATGCAGTTCCTGCAGCAGCTCGTCGACCAACTGGTCGCGTCGTTGTGGATTCTCCATCAGGTCCCCGGCACAGGCATAGGCGTGCAGCTCCACCACCGAACCTGTGTGCTCCGCGGCCCACTGCGCCGCGCCACGCTCGAAGCGTTCGAGCAGCGAGACGTTGTCCAACGGGCCGTATCCGGCGGTCCCCAGGAATGCTGGGCGATCGGCGTCAACCAGACGGTCGAGCCAGAGCCTCACGACGACGAACGGCGGAGCGTTGCGGGTTGCCCCCACGCGCTCGCGCCACTCCACGACCTCGTGGTCGTCGCCGGGGATGGACGCGCACAAGCGGCGGGCGACGCGGGGATCCGTGGCGATGGTCACGGCGTCGGCGGCATGGTCGCCGTGATCGGTGTGGGCGATGATTCCGTCGGGGCCTGCCTCGATGCCCGTGACCGCCGTGTCTGTGCGGACCTCGACGCCAAGGCGCGTCAGGTGGGCGCCAAGGGGAGCCCACAGGGTGCTGTCGTAGTCATCGTCAGGGACGTCGAAGAGCAGGCCCTCGGCCGAGCCCACGAAGTAGGTGTGGAACATCGCCACGAGCTCGCCGGCGGCGAATTGGTAGGGATCGGCGAAGAAGGAGCGGGCGAAGACCTCCAACGCCAGGTCTCGTGCCTTCTCCGGGAAGCGCAACCGGTCCAGGAAGGCGCCCGCCGACTCACCGTCATAGCGGTCGTAGGTGCCTGGGAAGTGGACCTGGAGCATCTCGAGCGCGGCGATCTTGTCGACCTTCGCCAGGGCGCGTGCGGAGAAGGCTGGACTGCGGCGGACGAACTCCAAGACGTTGATCGGCGGTGTGGTGGGCAGGCCGGTGAAGCTGTCCCGGGTGCCGTCCGGACGTTGGACAGGGTAGTCGTCGATGGGAACGAGGCGTTCGAGGTCGGGGTCAGCCCGGCGAAGCAGCGCTCGCAGGTTGTAGTACTGGCGGAAGAAGGCGTGGAAGCCGCGGCTCATCGTGCGCTGTCTGTCGACGGGCCAGGACTGCACCCGGCCGCCCAGCCGCGGTCCAGCTTCCAGGAGCGTGACGTGGGCTCCGCGTTCGGCAAGCGCCGTGGCAGCGGCAAGGCCGGCGATGCCACCTCCCACGACCACCACCGTTCGGTCGTGCACCACGTCATCCCCAGCGCGACCGGGGTGACGCACCGCGTGGCGATCGATGCCCGGTCGGCCGGTTGGCGGGATCACTGTTGCTCCCTACACTTGCTGGGATCAGGGCGCGTGGTCACGCCAGGCGACGCAGAGATGACGTCGCGACCGGCCCAGGCGCGTGCAGCTAGCGCGGCCTTCTCACGCGTCGGTACGCGGCGGCGTTCGGTGAACACGTCGTAATCGGCCTCCTCGATGCGCACCAGGATGCGGCGGTACAGCTCGAGGGCAGTTGCCACGCAGCGTCGTGAGGAATCAGGGAGCATGGGGAGGCCAGTTTCTGCCTCACGGTAGAGCTCCCGGTTCCGCTCGATCTGCATCGCCATCAGGCTGCGCCACTGGGGTGTCACGACCCGTTGCCACGGATCTGCGACGTGGGCGGCCAGTTCGTCGGCCGGGAGGTACACACGTCCGCGGTCCAGGTCCTCTCCGACATCACGCAGGAAGTTGGTCAGCTGGAAAGCATGCCCGAGCATCCGCGCCGGGTGCCTGGCCTCGGACGTGAGGGGCTCGAGGACCGGAAGCATCATTTCCCCGATGACCGCTGCGGAACCCTCCATGTACCCGTCGCGCAGGTCGGGCCATGAGGCCCAGGTCGTCGTGACCAGATCCAGGGCCATCGCGTCGAAGAAGCGGTCGAAGCATTCCAGATCAGTTCCGCGACGCGTGAGGCTGTCGGCGACGGCGGCCAGCACCGGATCCGGCGACGTCCCCCGGTCAATGGCGTCTCTGAAGGCGCCGCGGAAGGCGGCCAATCGTTCGGTGGGACTTCCCTCCGGTATCCCGGCGATCTCCCGATCGGGTTCGTCCAAGATGTCGTCGGCCAGACGACACAGGGCATAGACCGCGTACACGTCACGCCGTTGCTCCTTCGGCAGCAGCATGGCGCCCCAGTAGTAGGTGGTGCCGTGCTGGCGGGTCAGCGCAGCACAGCGACGGTAGCCAGCGGCCAACGCTGTCATCGCAGAGCCTCCAGGATGCGTTGTGCGGCGAGCTTGCCCGAGATCAGCACCATCGGGATCCCGACTCCCGGAGTGGTTCCAGATCCCGCGAAGGCAAGGCCTGGCACTCGTCGGTCAATGTTCCGGGGCCGGAACGGACCGCTCTGACGCAGGGTGTGTGACAGGGCGAAGGGCGTCCCGGCGGCCATCCCCTGTGACTGCCAATCCAGCGGGGTCACGAGCTTCTCGGTGCGGATGGCCGTGGGATAGCCTGCCGTCTGCAGGAAGGACAGCATCCGCTCACGCATTGCAGGCGCCTCGCGTTCCCAGTCCACGTGCCCAACCTTCAGATTGGGCACTGGTTCCAGGATGTACAGGCTCTGGCAGCCATCGGGGGCTGCTGCGGGGTCATGCAGCGACGGGATGGCCACATATCGCGACGGGTCCCTCATGGGTCGCCCGGCGACCATCAGGTCGTCGAAGGCCTCGTCCCACTGGTCTCCGAAGTGGATGTTGTGGTGAAGGGCTCCGGCGGGGATCTCGGTGCCTTCGACACCGAGGTGCCAGACCACGGCCGACGGCGAGTACTCACCGTGCCGCGCCACCCAGGGGGCGCGCAGGCCCGGGAGCATGCGCTCGTAGGCAGTGGGCAGATCGGCCGTGACCACCACCGCATCGGCGAACAACTGCTCCCCATCGTCCAGTACGACCCCGCGGGCTGCTCGACTGGCGTCTCGCAGGATGTGGTCCACTGACGTGGAGTAGCGGATCTGGACGCCGTGCGATTCCAGGGCTGCGGCCATGGCCTTGGGCACCGCGTGCATGCCGCCTCGTGGGAACCAGACTCCTTGCACCGAATCCATGTAGGTGATGACCGAGTACAGTGCGAGGGCCTTGGCCGGAGCGAGGCCTGCGTACATGGCCTGGAAGCTGAACAGCTTGTGGAGTCGTTCGTCGTCGAAGCGGCGGTTGACCTCGGGTCCCAGCCTGGCAAAGGCCCTGAGCCGCACCAGTTTCAGCGCGGCGCTCGGCGAACTGAACAGCGACAGCGGGGAGGAGAAGTTCTTGTCGATGAAGTGCGGCAGTTCGAGGTCGTTGAGCTTTTGCAGCCAGTCGACGAAGGTGTCGAAGGCTGCGGCGTCCTTGGTCCCGCATTCGCGGGCGATCTCCTCGCGCATGAGCTCGCGGCCCGGCCGTACGTCAAGGGTGGAACCATCGGCAAAGACGCCGTGGTAGCAGGGGTCCAGCAGGTCGAGTGTGACGTGGTCCTTCACCTGTTCCCCGAGGGCTGCGAACGCCTCTTGCAGCAGAGAGACCATGGTGAACACGACCGGGCCCGTGTCGAAGCGGAACCCGTCCTGCTCGAGAGTACCGTTGCGTCCGCCCGGGAAGGACTCCCGCTCGACGATGGTCACCTGGTGGCCGGCTCCCCGCAGGTGCATGGCAGCTGCCAGACCGGCGAGGCCAGCGCCGACGACCACGGTGGTGGTGCCCATGGCGTTCATCGGTTCCTCCACGCGATCTGTCCGGCGGCTGCGGTGAGCCCGGCGATGCAGGGCTCCTCGAGTGGTGGCGTCAGCGACGCGACGGCGCGGTCATGTTCAGAGGTGATCAGCTCCTCCATGCGGCGGCGCACGCCAGCGCGCTCCAAGACCTTGGCGAGGCGAGAAGCTTCCCATTTGCTGAATCTCTCCGACCCGACCCGTCCGAGCAGGTCTGCATCGCTTCCCTCAAGGACGTCGGCGGCCAGGCTCAGGACCATCGTGGCCTTGCCTTCGACCAGGTCGTCACTGGCGGGTTTGCCCGTCACATCCGGGTCCCCCCAGACTCCCAGCAGGTCGTCACGCAAGGCGAAGGCAGTGCCGGCATGCTCGGCGTAGCGTCCAAGGACCTCGAGCACTGCGTCGTTGGCGTCCGCGGCCATGGCTCCCAGCTGGAGCGGCCGGTCGATCGTGTAGCACCCCGACTTGAGCCGCGCCACATGGGCGGCATGGTCGCGGTCCCTGCGCCCTGCTGCTGCACCTGTCAGGTCGGCCCGCTGGCCCACCATGAGCTCGGTGCACAGCTGGTACCAGACGTCCCTCATGGGCCGAGGTGCCTCTGCCATGATCTGGTCCGCCAGCATGTGCGCCAGGTCGCCCAGGAGAATGGCGATGTTGTTCCCGAAGACGCTGCTGGAGCCCAGGACCCCGGCATCCTCGTGGTGGCGGCTGGCTGCGATGTGCGCCGCGGGCAGGCCGCGCCGAATCTGCGACTGGTCCATCACGTCATCGTGGATCAGGCCGAAGAGGTGGAGCAGCTCCAGGGCGGCGGCCGCTCGCACCGCCTGGGCGATCTGCTGACCGCTGGCCGCGCTGCCGCCTCCTGCGAGAAATCCCCACCACACCATGGTTGCCCTGAACCTCTTGCCCTTGCCGATCAGGTGCGCGTTCAACATCGCAGGCAGGTCGTCGGACAGCACGTCGAGGCCGACCGCCTGGGCATCCAGGTGCCATCTCGCGTCCAGGTCGCCCAGCTGCTCCACCAACTCGTCCTCCACAGCTGCCAGGAATGCAGTCAGGTCTACGGGGCAGCATTGCTCGGAGGTCGGGGTGGGGCCCCTGAGCCGGTCCGCGAGCTGCTCCACCTGGAGCACTGACCAAGGGCTGAACACTTGGGGAGTAGCTGTCACCGCGGCGCGCAGCGCCTCCCACTCCACCCAGGCCCAGTCCATGACCTCGTCAGGGTCAGGGTTGAGCTCACCCCCGTCGGCACGGGCGACGTAGACGGGGCAGATCTCGTTCTCGACGATTCCACCCGCATCGACAGCGCGGTAGCGGAAGTCGGGCAGGACAGGTCTCGGATCATGGATGGCAATGCCCAGTTCTTCGTGGGCCCGTCGACGAACGGCCTCCCGATCGTCCTCTCCTGGGCGGGGGTGACCGCAGCAGGCATTGGTCCAGACGCCCGGCCAGGTGCTCTTGGTCAGCGCACGACGAGTGATCAGCACGCGACCTCGATCGTCCAACAGGTAGCAGGAGAATGCCCTGTGCAAGGGGGTGTTGCTCGTGTGGACGGCATGGCGGGGGGCTGTCCCCACCGGGGTGCCCTGGTCATCGAGCAGGATGACGAGGTCGTCCACGGCTTGGTCCATCATTGAACCGCTGTTAGTGCTGAGGTCGGTCATGCGGCTCTCCTGTGCGGGGGTCTCGCCCGATGCTGTGGGTCTCTGTCAGTGCGAGACAGTAACCTGCTCAGAAATCTACGCACTGCAGCGATAGTGGGCAAACGGGTGCCCAGAAGTCTTGATAAAATTCCCGCATGGAGACGCCGCCCGCCCGCGACCTGAGCATCGGTGACGTGGCTGCTGCTGCGGGGATCAGTGCCTCGACGCTGCGCTCATGGGAGGTGCGGTACCAATTGGTCGACCCGATTCGGTCGGAGGGCCTTACCCGTCGCTACACCCAGGCGCAGTTGGAGACCGTCCGCACGATGAAACACCTGGTGGACTCCGGGCTGCCCGCGCGCAAGGCCGCAGCGATGCTGCAGAAGGCGCCGCTCGCCAACTCCCGACTCGCCCTGTCGGGGCCGCTCGACGACCCACTGCTCCTGGTGCGCCACTCGACCGCGCCGGCGCAGTTGCGACGGGTGATCGACGAGGTCTTCGCCTCTGCGCCGTTCGAGACGGTCCTGTCCACCTGGCTCATGCCCAACCTGCGCAACGTCGGCCACGCATGGGCGGAAGGGCACTTGGACATTGCCACCGAACATCTCATCAGCATCCAGATCCGCCACAAGCTCGGGACGTTGCTCGACGCACTGCCCTCCGACGGACCACGGGTGCTGGTGGGCCTACCGGCCGCCGCCCGGCACGAGATCCCATCGCTCGCCCTGGCCATCTGCCTGCGCCGCAGACACGTTGATGCCCAGTTCCTGGGAGCTGACACCCCCGATGAGAGCTGGGCATCCGCCTGCGACATGTTCGCGCCCCGGGCCATCGTGCTGGGCACGCTCATGCGGGCGGACACGCACAGTGCGGCGTCGGCGATCCAAGCCTGTGCTGGCCGGGTGCCACTGATGTTCGTCGGGGGGCCGCAGATGCCCAAGACGAAAGTGGCCACCCAGCTTCCCCAGGATATCCCGATGGCGGCGGACGTCATCGCCTCCGCCCTTGCCAGCTGGTCCCGCCCTCTGCACAACACGAGCGCTGCAGAACCCGAGTCCCCGCAATCCACCAGTCAACAGCTCAGGAGCCACCAGTGAACAACCCGTCCGACGCGGTCACCACGACACATCCCCTCGCCCCATGACGCACTTCCCCTTGAACCGCCCCGGGGTGTCCGGAGACTTGGTTTGGTGGCTCAGGCGGTGAGCTTGAGCCGATGGTAGTGCAGGTCCTCGGCCTGCATCGGAGCCAGGTCGTCGAGTGCCTCGTGGGGACGGAGGGTGTTGTAGAAGTCGACCCAGCGCAGGGTCTCGAGCTCGACGTGCTCGACACTGCGCCAGGGGCCCTCCGGCCGGATCAACTCCGCTGTGAACAGCCCGATCGTGGACTCGGCCAGGGCATTGTCGTAGGGGTCGTGGTTCGACCCGACCGACGGATCCACGCCGGCCTCGACCAGCCGTTGAGTGAGGGCGAAACTGACGTATTGCGACCCGGCGTCGCTGTGGTGGACCAGCACCGTGAAGCTGGTGATGCCTTGCTGTTTGCGTGACCACAGGGCCTGCTCCAACGCGTCGAGGACCAAGTCGGTGGTCATGATGCGCGTTGCCGCCCGCCAGCCCACGATCCTGCGACTGAACACGTCGATCACGAACGCGACGTAGACCATCCCCGACCACGTCGGGACATAGGAGAAGTCCGCGACCCACAACCGGTTGGGCCGAGCCGCCCAGAACCCCCGGTCGACCAGGTCCGCCGGCCGCGGTGTCCCGTCCGAGGGCATGGGCTTGAACCTGCGCCGCCGCGTTGCGCCCTGCCAGCCTTGGGCGCGGTAGAGCCGCTCGATGGTGCAGCGGGCCACGTCATGGCCTTGCGAGCGCAGGAAGATCCACATCTTGCGCACACCGAAGCGGGTCAGGAAGCGGTTCGACTCGCGCAGCTGGCGCATCAGCTCGACCAGCTGCTGGTCCCGACGGGCCCGGGCCGAGGACCGGCGTTGGCGGGCCTCGTAGTAGCTGCTCGGGGCGATCTGGTAGCCGTGCTCACGCAGGACCTTGCAGATCGGCTCGACCCCGAAACGGTCACGCTGGGCGTCGACGAAATCGACTAGTACCTGCCGGGGCGGTCGAGCTCCGCCGCGAAGAAGGCCGAGGCCGCCTTCAAGATCTCGTTCGCGCGGCGCAACGCTGCGTTCTCCCGCTTCAGCCGTTTCAACTCGGCCGACTCCTGGCTTGTCACCCCAGGGCGGACACCCTGGTCGATCTCGGCCTGGCGCAGCCACTTGCGCAACGTCTCGGGCGAAGTGATCCCCAACTTGGCGGCCACCGACTTGATCGCGGCGACTCAGTCTCGTGCTCCTCGCGGGACTCCATCACCAGCCGGACAGCCCGCTGGCGCAACTCGGGCGGGTACTTCGAAGGACGTGCCATGAGAGTGATCCTTTCAACGAATTCACTCTCCGGACATGCCGGGGCGGTTCAGGTTGCGGCGTGGCTGGAGGACACCGCCGAGGCGTTCGAGGAGATCGGCGAGATCGATCTCGCCATCGACTGGGCGAAACGGGCGACCGGATTCGACCACGGGCACCAGTCGCTCAAAGCTGCCGACTACTGGTGCGGCCTCCTGGAGACACACCGGCCGGCCGAGGCGCTCGACGCGCGACTCTCGGTGTTCCGCAAGTGGCCGTCGTCGACCTCGGCGGCTCGGCTGCACGATGCGGCGGGCAAGTCCTGGCCGAACCACCGCGACGAGGTTGTGGCGATCCTGGCGGCGAGTCCGCGGGACGCGGTCCTGTTCGCACTTCTCACCTTGAAGGAGCCGGAGTTCGCGTGGAACCTCGCGCATTCGCTGGCGCTCGACAGCGACCACACCTGGAGCGAGCTGGTGAAGGCGTACGAGAAAGTCGACCCGATCGCCACGCTGCCGATCCACCAGCGCCTCGTCAAGAACGAGTTGGTCGAGGCCGGCGCCCAGCATTACCGGCTGGCAGCGCGAAGGCTGGCGAAGATGCGGAAGCTCAGCGCTGGGTCGCACAAGTCAGCCGAGGTCAACGACCTGATCGCGGACCTGCGCAAGACCCATCGGCGCCGTCCGCGGCTGCAGCAGGAGTTCGACCGAGCAGGGCTGCCCTGACGGCGCGTCAGTCTCCGTCGACGCGAGGCGACCTGCCGCGGGTGACCTTGACGTTGGGCGGCAGCGGCTCGTTCGGGTCGCTGGTCGCCTCCGCACGTTCGGCAACCTCGGCTTCCGCAGCGAGCAGCGAGGCTATGTGGCGGCGCGGCGCGACAACGGCTGCAGGTGTCTGGAACACACCCTCGTAGCCTTCTACGTCGCTCTTTTGCGGTGTCCACGTGCGATGCCGTTCGGCCACCCACTCGGCACCGTCATACTCGGCGATTCCCCAGTCGACGCCGTCGGGGATGCAGATCACGACGAGCTCGGCGTTGGGGCCGCTGGCGGCCTGGCCGAGGGTCTCCACGACGTCAACGAGGCGAGAATCGTTTCTGCGGAGCGCGTTCTCGCCGATGACTCGGTAGGGCTGCATGAACGACGACTTCTCGTCGACCTCCAGTCCGAGCGCAGCGGCGGCCTCGCGGGACAGCCCGAAGCCTCCGGGCTTCGCGTTCACGACAATCATCTGCACAGCCGGCCCCCTCTGCTCCTCTGACTGCCTCCTGGCCGAGATCGACGCTACGGATCGCCTCCGACATGACCAAGCGATTTCCGATGACGCGCCTGCGAGACCTTGAGGAGCGATATCTAAGCGGATATCATGGGGGACATGGCTGGAACGATCATCGAGCGGGCACGCCGCGGCAGTGGACTGTCGCAGCGCGAACTGGCGCGCCGTTCGGGCACCTCGCAGCCCACGCTCTCGACCTACGAGCACGGCACCAAGTCGCCGACGCTCGCTGTGGCCGAGAGGATCGTCAACAGCAGCGGCTTCGATCTCGACCTCGTGCCCCGCGTCGAGTTCACCACCCACCCCGGTGCTCGCGGTGAGCCGTTCGTCGTCCCTGATCGCCTGTGGCGCCTCGACACAGCTTCAGCCTTCGCGACAGTGACGCTGCCCCAGCATCTGCACTGGTCCGGCCCGTCCCGTCCCTACAACCTTCGCAATCGGCGCGACCGCGCCAGGGTCTACGAGATCGTGCTTCGGGAAGGTGAGCCCGGCGATCTGCTCGCCTATGTCGATGGAGCACTGTTGGTCGACCTCTGGGACGAGCTCGTCATTTCGAAGGCGATCCGAAGCGCTTGGGAGCCGCTCATCACTTCGTTCGGTGCCATCGCGTGAGCGACTCACGGCTGAGCGACTTCCAGGTCGAACTGGCCAACGTGTTCTTCTCCCTGCCAGAGTCGGCAGGCTTCCTACTCGCCGGCGGCGGCGCGCTGATCGCGCAGGGGATCGTGCCGAGGCCGACCGAAGACCTCGACTTCTTCACATCGCGTCACTCAGGCAGCGTCGTGGCAGCGAGCCATGCCCTCATCGCTGCGGTCACGGCTCGCGGGTGGACACACGAGTTGGTGCGGACCGGCGAGGAGTTTCGGCGGTGGGCGATCACCGGTCCGGAGACGGTTCTCGTGGACCTCGCGGTCGACAGCCCCGCCTCCAGCACTCCGACCGTCACGATCGCCGGCCCGAGCTTCGCGCCCGACGAGCTTGCGATCCGCAAGACACTCGCGCTGTTCGGCCGCGCGGAACCCCGCGACTTTGTCGACGTCTACGTGCTGCACCAGCGATTCGACCGCGAGGAGACGGGTTCGGGCCGGACCTGCCGCGCGACTGCTCCCACGCCTTGATCACCGCTCGGATCGCGTTGACCTCGGTCGCAGTAAGCGCGGTCGGCGTCCGCTTCCGCTTGTGCAGCCGCGCGACGCCGTCGATCGGGTTGCGGTGGATCACCTCGTGCCGCACCGCGAGGCTGAACGCGAGCCGCAGCACAGTCTTCGCCCGCTTCGAGCGGGCGTACGACTGCTTGCCGAGCTCCTTGAGCAGGGCGTCGCTCCCCGACGCCGATCTCGCGCAGCGCGTAGCCGCGGAAGGCCGGGAGCACGAGCCGGTTCATGTCGCGCTCGTAGTTGAAACGGGTCGCCGGGGCGATCCTGTTCTCCAGATCAAGGTCGGCCAGCCAGTAGTCGACCAGCGCCGGGAAGGGGCTGTCGGGCGTCAGCGTCGTGTCGACCGGCTGGAACGCGTTGCGCTCAGCCAACCGCCGTTTCAACGCCGCCTCGGCCGCCGGCCTCGACGACGCGGTCGCCTGCACCAGGCGCGTCTGGCCGTCCCAGTCGCGGAAGCGGGTTCGGGACTCGACCTTGCCTTTCGACCGCTGGATGAAGGCGATCTCGCCGTACCCGCCGATCGGGATGCGCGGCCTACTCATGGGAGCCACCCTCGTGTCGCTCCTCCAGCCACGCGGCGATGTCGCTGGCCGCGAAACGCAGGTGCTCGCCAAGCTTGAAGGCTCGCGGCGCCCGGCCGGACAGCCGCCAGTCGTAGATGGTCTGCACGGGGACACCGAGGTACTCGGCGAGCTCCTCGACCCCGATCAGGCGCTCCAGCCCCAATTCTGTGGTGTTCATGCCCATCAGGTGTGCGAGCCAGACCGAGCAGCCCCGAGGCAATCGGAACCGACGACCACGACACCCGGCTGGGCGGCGCTGCGCACCTGTCAATGTGATGGGTAAACGATGGGATCGCATCTCGCCCCCAAAGCGAAAGTCCAGGTCAACCATGGGCTGACCTGGACTTTCTTGGTAGCCCTCGCCTCATTCTCTGCCAACACCCCTGTTGCGCTCCGGCCGCCTGCCGCTCGCCTCGATGATCGCCGGCAGTCTGGGCGGCGACGCATCACGGCCCGCGACCGTGCACAGATCGTTGAGCTATACGAGCAGGGGAAGAGCACACGCTACGTAGCAGACGAGGTCGGCGTCTCGAAGGCCACAGTCCTCACAGTCCTCAAGCGGGCGAACGTCCCAATGCGCCCGGTCGGTGCCCACTACTAACGCATCCCAAGGAGCCCCAGGACACGCGCTCAGGCACTCGGTCGCTCCGTCTACTGCTCTGCCATACTGGGGATTGACGCATGGCGAGGCGCTTCGCTAGTCGATTTTCGTACGCATGTTCGTAAATAGGGTAGAATGTATATAGAACATGCGCAATGACACAACATTAGGAAGACCAGCAGTGGCTCTGAAGAAGTCCGATCTTTACGCATCTCTCTGGGCGAGCTGTGATCAGCTGCGCGGCGGTATGGACGCCAGTCAGTACAAGGACTACATCCTGACGCTTTTGTTTGTGAAGTATGTCTCCGACAAAGCCAAGACGGATCCAAATAGTCTGATCGATGTACCTGCTGGCGGTTCCTTCGATGACATGCTCGCCGCCAAGGGCGACAAGGAGATCGGCGATCGCTTCAACAAGATCATCGCCAAGCTTGCCGAGGCCAACGGCCTGCGTAACGTCATCGACCAGGCCGACTTCAACGACGAGGAGAAGCTCGGCAAGGGCAAGGAGATGCAGGACCGCCTCTCCAAACTCGTCACGATCTTCAACGACCTCGACTTCCGTGGTTCACGCGCCGAGGGCGACGACCTCCTTGGCGACGCCTACGAATACCTGATGCGGCACTTCGCTACCGAGTCCGGCAAGAGCAAGGGCCAGTTCTACACCCCGGCCGAGGTCTCCCGCATCCTCGCCAAAGTCGTCGGCATCGGACCGAACACGCGACAGGACCAGACTGTCTACGACCCTGCCTGTGGATCAGGCTCGCTGCTCCTCAAGGCTGCCGCTGAGGCTCCCCGCGGCATGACGATCTACGGCCAGGAGAAGGACAACGCCACCTGGGCCTTATCGAAGATGAACATGATCCTGCACGGCAACGAGATCGCCGAGATCGAGAAGGGCGACACGATCACCAACCCGCAATTCACCAAGGGTGATCGGCTGCGAACCTTCGACTACATCGTCATGAACCCGCCGTTTTCAATAAAATCATGGAATAACGGCCTCGAGAACGACTACAACCGGTTCGAGTACGGTCGTCCGCCGGAGAAGAACGGCGACTACGCCTTCCTGTTGCATGCACTCACGTCACTCAAGAGCACCGGCAAGGCGGCTATCATCCTCCCTCACGGCGTCTTGTTCCGGGGCGGCACAGAGGGCACGATCCGTACTCGGCTGCTGAAACAAGGCTTCGTCAAGGGCATCATCGGGCTTCCCGCCAACCTTTTCTATGGTACCGGCATCCCTGCGTGCATCGTCATACTCGACAAGGAGAACGCCCACGCTCGCACCGGCGTCTTTATGATCGACGCGTCCAAGGGCTATAAGAAGGACGGTAACAAGAATCGCCTTCGCAGCCAGGACATCCACAAGATCGTGGACACGTTCAACAAGCAGATCGAGATCGACCGCTACTCGCGCATGGTGTCGATGAGCGAGATCGCTGATTCGAAGAACGGCTACAACCTCAACATCCCGCGCTACATCGACTCCTCGGATCCCGAGGACCTCCAGGATCTTCATGCCCATCTACACGGGGGCATCCCTGACAGGGATCTCGATGCCCTCAGCGAGTACTGGGACGCGTTCCCTCAGCTCCGCAGCCAACTCTTTGAGCCGAACCGATCCGGATATAGCGACCTCACGATCGACGTGGGCCAGGTGCAGCAGGCCATCATCGACTCGACTGAGTTTCAGAAGTTCGCCACCGAGGCGAAGCAGCTCACGGTCGACTGGTTCACTGCTCACCGCGACACTCTCGCCACGATCGACGCCGATACCCGGCCCAATGACCTTATTGCCAGCATCGGCGACGACTTGCTCGTGCGCTTTAGGCCCGTGTCGCTCCTCGACGAGTACGACGTCTACGAGCAACTCATGGACTACTGGCACGGCACCATGCACGACGACGTCTTCCTCGTCATGAACGAGGGATGGCTGAGTGCCGCGAAGCCACGCAAGACCATCGAGGACAAGGAGCGCAAGCTTTCGGAGACGGCAGATCTGGTGGTCGGTTCTGGCCGGAGCGCGACCAAGTACAAGATGGATCTCATCCCACCCTCACTCATCGTGGCTCGCTACTTCGCCGTCGAGCAGGTCAAGGTCGACGAGCTCACTGCAGCCGCCGACGAAGCCGCGCGCGCCGTCGAGGTGTACTTGGATGAACACGCCGTGGAGGAGGGACTACTCGCTGAGGCGATGGATGACGACAAGATCTCGAAGGCGCTTGTCGTGGCTCGCCTGCGGGTCGCTAAGCGTGAAGGTTCCGATCTGGAGGAAGTCAAGTCCCTGCAACAGGCCGTCAGACTCTACGACGCCGAGGCTGCAGCCAAGAAGGAAGTCAAGGACGCCCAGGCTGCGCTCGACTTGGCCACCCTCAAGAAGTACGGCGAGCTTGTCGAAGACGACGTGAAGAGCCTGGTGCTTGACGACAAATGGATGGCAACGGTTCGCAACCGAGTCGTGGGCGAAGCTAACGCGCTCACCCTCGATCTAGTAGCCAGAATCCAGCAGCTTGGCGATCGCTATGCTGAGACTGTTGGAGAACTTGACGCCGTGTTGGAGAAGCTCGAAGCCAGAGTTGGTGAGCACCTCGCCGCCATGGGGGTGAATTGATGAGTTCGACCGTCGCACTCGGCAGTCTCGCGAGCTTTCGAAAGGGAGCCGGGCTTCCTAAGTCAGATCTGCAATCAGACGGCAGGGTTCCGTGCATCCATTACGGCGAGCTGTTCACGAAGTACGGCGCTGTCATCAATGCGCCCATAAGTCGCACCAACGCTGATCTTCCGGTCACCTCGATCGCAGGAGATGTTCTTATGCCGACGTCCGATGTCACGCCGCGTGGCCTGGCCAAGGCCTCGGCGATCCTCCAGGACGGCGTGACGCTCGGCGGCGACATTCTCGTGATTAGGCCTGATGGCGCCAGCATAGATTCCAGGTACCTTGCCTATGCCATCCGGAACGACGCGAATCAGGTGCTCAAGCTCGTCCGTGGCAGCACGGTCTATCACCTCTACGCGGCTGACATGCGGCACTTCGAACTGAACTTGCCTCCGAAAGCACAGCAGACACGCGCGGCAGATGCGCTCCAAGACGTCGATGACTTGATCGCCATGCTCGAACGCCTTGCTGCAAAGAAGCATGCGATCAAGGAGGGCATGATGCAGGAGCTCCTGACCGGCCGCACGCGCCTGCCAGGGTTTGACAGTGCATGGACTGACTCAATAATCGGTGCTGTCGCGCGTGTTACCGGCGGAGGGACGCCGTCCACGCGGGTCAGTGCGTACTGGAACGGTGACATCCCGTGGTTTACTCCTGCTGAGATCAAGTCCGAGGGGTCTGGTCTCGTCTCGTCCTCCGCGCGCGCGATCACGCAATTTGGGCTCGCTAGGTCAGCGGCCACACTTCTTCCGGAAGGGTCCGTCTTAGTCACATCGCGCGCCAGCATCGGACACTGCGCAGTCGCTGCGGTTCCGGTCGCCACTAATCAGGGCTTCGCGTCGATGATCCCGAGGGATCGCAGGTCAACCTGGTTCCTCTACTACTGGGTACAGCAGAACCACGCAGAACTTGAGAGCCGTTCGGCTGGCAGCACCTTCCTAGAGATCAGCGCCACGAAGGTCGCCGGAATCCCGCTTGCAGAGCCGAGTTTGCGCGAACAGCAAGCGATTGGTGAAGCTCTGCGCAGCGCTGACACCGAGCTTGACGCTCTGAAGAGTCGCCTAGCGAAGGCGCGCGCCATCAAGACCGGGATGATGCAGCAACTATTGACTGGGCGCGTTCGCCTGCCCGTGGAGGGCGCATCATGAGCGACGTCGGACAGATCGAGCGGAAAGCGCAGGAGCGCGTCGTCAAGCTATTTCGTGACCAGCTCGCTTACGAATACCTCGGCAACTGGGAGTACCGCAACGGCAACTCGAACATCGAGACCGACCTGCTCGTTCAAAACCTCAAGGCTCGTGGCTACGACGACCGCTTGATCACCCGCACCGTCGATCAGCTCGGCAAGGCTGCCTCGGTCGGCGCTGGCCATGACCTGTACGAGGCCAATCGGGACGTGTACCAACTGCTGCGGTATGGCGTGAAGGTCAAGCCCGGCGTTGGAGAGCAGACCGAGACCGTCTGGGTCATCGACTGGGCGCACCCTGACGCTAACCACTTCGTCGTGGTCGAAGAAGTCACCGTGCTCGGTCAGCACACCAAGCGCCCTGACGTCGTGCTCTACGTCAACGGCATCGCCCTAGCGACCATCGAACTCAAGCGATCAAAGGTGTCTGTCACCGAGGGGATCCGGCAGACCATCGGCAACCAGAAGCCCGAGTTCATCCGCCCCTTCTTCTCCACCGTGCAGTTCGTCTTCGCGGGTAACGACGTCGAGGGGCTGCGCTACGGCGTCATCGACACCCCTGAGAAGTATTGGCTGGAGTGGAAGGAGCCGTCAGAGGTTGCCGATCCCCTCGACCGTGCCCTGCTGCAGCTATGCGACAAGACCCGCTTCCTTGAACTGATCCACGACTTCATCGTCTTCGACGCAGGCATCAAGAAGGGCCCGCGGCACAACCAGTACTTCGGTATCAAAGCTGCCCAAGACCGCATAGCCAGGCGCGAAGGCGGCATCATCTGGCACACCCAGGGCTCGGGCAAGAGCCTGACGATGGTCTGGCTCGCCAAGTGGATTCGCGAACATCAGGACGATTCGAGGGTTCTGCTGATCACCGACCGCACCGAGCTTGATGACCAGATTGAGAAGGTGTTCAACGGCGTCAACGAGCAGATCTACCGAACATCGAGTGGCGCCGACCTACTGGGCACGATCAATCAGACACAGGAGTGGCTGATCTGCTCCATCGTACACAAGTTCCGAGGCAGCGATGACGACCAGGCAATTGACGAGGCTGGCGAGGACTTCATCGCCGAACTGAACGCCAAGATCCCTAAGGACTTCAAAGCCAAGGGCAACATCTTCGTCTTCGTCGACGAGGCTCACCGCACCCAGTCCGGCAAGATGCACACGGCAATGAAGCAGCTCCTGCCGGAGGCCATGTTCATCGGCTTCACTGGCACCCCGCTCCTGAAGGCCGACAAGGCCACCAGCATTGAGACCTTCGGCTCCTTCATCCACTCATACAAGTTCGACGAGGCCGTCGAAGATGGCGTCGTACTGGATCTTCGCTATGAGGCCCGCAACATCGACCAGAACCTGACGTCGCCGGCACAAGTGGACAAGTGGTTCGAGGTCAAGACCAAGGGCATGACCGATCTGTCGAAGGCCGAGCTCAAGAAGCGCTGGGGCACCATGCAGAAGGTCGTCTCCAGTGAGCCGCGCGCCAAGCAGATCGTCAACGACATCTTGCTCGACATGGAGACCAAGCCGCGCCTGATGGACGGGCACGGCAACGCGATGCTTGTCGGCGGCAGCATCTACCAAGCCTGCAAGTTCTACGAGCTGTTCTGCAACGCCGGCTTCAAGGGCAAGTGCGCGATCGTCACCAGCTACGTCCCCAATGCCAGCGACATCTCCAAGGAAGACTCCGGCGAAGGAAAGACCGAGAAAATCCGCCAGTACGACATCTACCGCAAGATGCTTGCCGACTACTTCGACGAACCCGAAGACGTCGCTGTCAACAAGGTCGAGGAGTTCGAGAAGGCTGTCAAGAAGCAGTTCATCGAGAACCCAGGTCAGATGCGACTCCTGATCGTGGTTGACAAGCTGCTCACCGGGTTCGACGCTCCGAGTGCCACCTACCTCTACATCGACAAGAAAATGCGCGATCACGGCCTCTTCCAAGCCATTTGCCGAGTCAACCGTCTCGACGGTGACGACAAGGACTACGGCTACGTCATCGACTACCAAGACCTCTTCAACTCGCTCGAGGACGCCATCACGGACTACACGTCGGGGGCTCTGGACGGCTACGAAAAGAAGGACATCGAAGGGCTGCTCAGCGACCGTATAGAGAAGGCACGTGAAGACCTCGATGACGCGTTGGAGCGGATCCGCGCCCTCGTGGAGGCCGTCGCCCCACCGAAGAACACGCTGCAGTACCAGCAGTACTTCTGTGCGATGGAGCAAGGTAACGCCGAGCAACTCAAGGCGAACGAACCTAAGCGCGTTGAGCTCTACAAGGCAGTCGCCGCGGTGACGCGGGCCTTCGCGAACCTCGCCAACGAGATGACCGAAGCGGGTTACAGCGAGGCCGAGGCGGCAACGATCAAGAAGGAGATCGCCCACTACGTCGATGTGCGCGCAGAGGTGAAGCTCGGAGCCGGTGAAGACGTCGACTTCAAACAATACGAAGCCGGCATGCGCTTCCTCCTCGACACCTACATTCAGGCCAGCGCATCCGAGACCGTCTCGAACTTCGAAGACACGGGACTCATCGACCTCATCGTCAAGCTCGGCGCAGGTGCGATCGACAAGCTGCCTGCGGGCATCAAGAACAGCCCTGAGGCAGTGGCCGAGACGATCGCCAACAACATGCGCAAGGTGATCATCGATGAGCGCGCGATGAACCCGAAGTACTACGACAAGATGAGCGAACTACTGGACGCCCTCATCGAGGAGCGACGCCAGCAGGCGATCGACTACCAGGAATACCTCGCCAGGTTGCTCGATGCTGCCAAGCAGCTCGGCACGAAGGAGTCCGACACCAAGTATCCGGACTGGGCGGACAACGGCGCCAAGCGCGCCTTGATCGACTTCTTCTTCCCCGACGACCACCTCGCGATCGAGATCGACACCATCGTTCGGCACACCAAGCCCGACGCTTGGGTTGGCAACCCGATCAAGGAGCGCAAGGTCAAGAACGCTATCCGCTCCAACCTCCGCGACCGCTTTGACGAGGCCAAACTCAACGAACTCTTCGAACTGGTGAAGGCGCGCCGTGAGTACAGCTAGTGCTTACCTGACCATTCGGGGTATAGAGATCGACGTCATCTACAAGGACATCAAGAATCTTCACATCGGCGTCTACCCACCGCTCGGACGTGTGCGCGTGGCTGCACCTACGCGGCTGAACGACGACCAGGTCAGACTCGCCGTGATCCAGCGACTGCCATGGATCAAGCGTCAGCGCGAGCAGCTCAAGGCTGCGCCGCGTCAGACGGAACGAGAGATGATCACTGGAGAGTCCCACTACGTCTGGGGTCTCCGGAAACGATTGAGGGTTGTCGAGCGAACGGGCCGCACCCATCTCGAAGTTGACGGTGACCGATTGCTGCTCTACACGTCCGGCCAGACCACAGCCGGGCAACGCCGCACGGCACTCGATCAGTGGTACCGAGGACAGCTGCGTGAAGCCATTCCCGCAGTCATAAACACTTGGGAGCAGAAGTTGGAAGTGTCAGTCCCCAAGTGGACAATCCGACGTATGAAGACAAAATGGGGATCGTGCAACAGGGAGACCCGGCACCTGTGGTTCAACGTGGAGTTAGCAAAGAAACACCCCGACTGCCTTGAGTACGTCGTCGTTCACGAGATGGCTCACTACTTCGAGCGCAACCATGGCGAGCGCTTCACTCAACTGATGGACAAGTCCCTGCCTGACTGGCGTAGCCGACGCGAACAGCTCAATGGCTCACCGCTCGCACAGGAGGAGTGGTCGTCATAGGTACCAAAATGCGCGCACCCCAGAACGAGGCGGCCGGCACGTCCGGCCAATCGTTCGTGAAGGGCGAGTTCGAAGAACTGGGTTGGGGTGCCGTCCCCAATCCGGAGCACGACCTCGGTACAGATCTCTGGCTGATGGCTAGAGATAAGAACCGATTCGATTTGGGTGCGCTCGTCGGTGCTCAAGTCAAGACGGGCGAGTCCTATTTCAAGAGCGCAAAGAAGGACGACGAGTCGGGCGACGTCGTCGGCTGGTGGTACGCCGAAGAAGACGACAGCCACTTCGACTACTGGAGTGAACACACGACTCCGCACATCCTTGTGCTGCGCGATGCCACGGCCAAGACGTCCTACTGGGTTCACGTGACCTCAAATTCCATTCAATCAACCGGCAAAGGTAACAAGATCCTCGTCCCTGCTTCGCAGAGAGTTGAGGAAGGAAGCCGTGATGCCCTCACGTCTGTTGCTACCAGTCCTGCCAAGGCGGTCAGCCTCGATGGCAGCGCCTGGGGAGCCATTTGGAAAGTCTCGCAGTCTGACCGCCTTAGGTACGCGTTGATGGCCCCTCGCCTGGTTGCGCCACACCCAAATAGGGGCGAAGTGCTTCCTGATGCCACGGAAGCCATAGCAATGCTGATGCAGGGTCGATTCAGTAATCTTAGGAATGTAGCTTCACCTGGCAAGCGCAAGGATACCGAAGGAGTCGCTGATCTCGATTCCTACTTGTGGGATCTATTCGATGCCATGTGGAATTGGGCGGTATCGGGCGACCTAGCCAGCCTCGGTAATCTCCCCGAATCGGCGGACGACCGCCATCTTGCGGCGACGGCGGTCGTGCAAGCAGCAGCGTTGATGGAGCACGGCCAGCCTGAAGCAGCTCTCGCTGCTGTCCGCGCTGTGAGGTCTCGAGAAGGGCTCGGCACGGTCGATCTTGCGTGGCTCAGGAGCCACGAGTCGCGTTGCCTGGTTGAGTTGGGCCACCTAGAGGAAGCTCGAGACCTTGCCCTCGAAGTGCAGAAACTTCGAGCCGTAGCGCCGAGCGATCCTACCGCCACAGCGCTTGTCGCCGTCAGCACCATTCTCGTATTCGACATGAGCGGGTTTGGTATCCGGGACGTCGGCGAGCTGATTCAGTCTATTGACACCTCGACTCGCTGGTGGCGGTCTCAGACCATCGCCAGCGGTCTTGAGAAGCACTTCAATGAACAGTTCAACGGTTGGGGACGAGATTCAAGTGTCACGTGGGCCGCCGCGGACACGGTGTGGACGAGCATTCGTTCGGCGACTCTTCTAGCCGGATTAGGTGCGGACCAGGGTGGTTGGCGGCACACGATGTCTCTACTCGCGCGCCGGGAACTGATGAAGGCGACCTCAACGAATACTGAGGTCATCTTGGAGTCGCTGACGGACTTGCTCAGGGCAGGTGCCAAGAAGGAGTTGGTGCTGGCAACTCGTAAGTTGGGTGACGATGGTCCTGCAGAGCCGCTCGTGGCCCTGACTGCTCGTCTGGACTTGGGGTCGACCCCGAGGTCATGTCTCCAGTCGGCGCTCGCCTTCCTACGCTACGCCGGAGATTTCGCCGACACTGCGAACGCTGATCGACATGCAGCATGGTTGGTCTCTTCACTTGGGAATCCTGACGAGTTGCGTGAACGTCTGAAGCCAATGTTCTTGATCGAAGTTTCCTTGCTGGAAGCCCTTGGTGGGTTGATGCGGAGCATCTCTCCACCGATGAGACGTCAAGTCATTGACCACCTCCTGAGTCTCCCGGTCATCGAGGACCAGAGCTTGGCAGGCGGCTATGGACGAATTATCGCTCTCGTGGGAGAGGATGACTGGTCCGACGATGACCTCTCGCGCTTGTCCGCCCGAAGCGATGACAATTGGGAGCTTCAAGACGATATCGATGGTGTTCTCGCGGCGAGCGATCCGGACTTCAGAATTGGGCTTCAAGAGAAAATCAGACTGGGAGATCTCACTGCGCTGGGCAACTTTGGCAGGGTCACTGAGCTGCCGGAGGACGTGGCTCGCGATGCGATAACACACCTTGTTTCTCGGATAGAAACCCAGATTGCACAAGCTCGCAGCAGAATGTACAGTTTCGGGGGACCCGAACTCGGTGAAGCGCTAGTCGTACTGAATGCTTGGCATCTGAACGTTGCCGATTGGGATACAGTGTGGACGCTTCTGTCCGAGCCGAAGTCCCACCCAAGTCACATCCTCGGCACACTGCGCATCTTGGGAAGGGTCGCGAAGCAACTTCCAGCTCCCGAGAGGATGCGCCTCGAGCCTATTCTCGAAGGAATTGCTCGCAGACCAGCCTATGAACGTGATACTGCCTTCATTCCATCCAACGCGAGCCCGCAATCGGCCGCTAAACTCGCTTTATTCCAATTCTTCCCGGAGAAGCTGACGGATTTGACGATGCAGGGTTTGCTTTCTGGGACACCCGGTGACCGAGAGGTAGCCGCCAATTGTGCAGGCGATCGGCGTGCAAATGGAGATCAGAATCTGCTGGTCTCACTAGTCCGCGACTCCGAGCCCCAAGTACGCACGGCCGCGATCGTGGGCCTGGCCAAGTGGCTTGCAGGCGAGGAAGACAATGCGGAACTCTCTGCGAGAGTACAAGCATTAGTCGAGGCTGGAGGACCGTTGACGGCTAAACACGTGACTGCGTACCTGCTGGATATGCCTTCCAACAATCTGCAGCGCGCACTGCTGCGGTCGCTCGTCGACCATCCATCCGCTCTCGTGCGTGCCCGGGTGGCTGCTGGACTGAGCGACTAGGCCGGCTCAAGTCAGCCGCCGACATGGACTACTTCGCCATCATCAACTGTAGAGGCACGGGGCAGGCCGTAGTCGGCTGGATCGTCGCCTCTAGGTGGTCAGGACGCCGACGGTGATCATCGTTCGGTGCACCATAACGAGTACTTCTACTGCCTCGGGCGCCAATCCCGGAAGAACGGCTGCACCTTCGTCGCGATCCAGGCCCACCATCTTGAACGGCTCATCGAGAATCACTGGGCGACGGTCGAACTCGAAGCGAGCCAGCTGACTCAGGTTCGCCACATCCTCACCGAACACGTGAACAACTCCCTCCACGAGAAGCGTGCGGCACGAGAAGCCGCGCAGCGGCGTCTTGCGCAACTGCAATCGGAGGCGGACAAGCTGATGCAGGCCTACTACGCGGATGCCCTGCCTGTGGATCTCCTGAAGGAAGAGCAGAGCAGAATCGCCGTTGAGCGTGGGGTGATTAAGTCCCAGTTGGCTCAGGCCGAGGTGGACGACGAACGTCTCCACGCTGCGTTGGACGTCGCAGTCCAGCATCTCGATAGGGCCCACGGTCGCTACCTCGGCTGCGACGATCCGCAGATCCGGCGTGACCTCAACCAGGCGGTGCTCGAGCGCATCTATATCCAAGATGATGAAGTAGCTGGCTGTGACCTGCGACGGGTCTTCCGTCCGATGCTCGACGAGAATCCTGTCGCTGCACTTCAGGAGGACTCGACACCCGACCGACCATCCGAGCGGCACGGAGTCGTGCGCTACTTCAGTCGGACCTTCCTGCACCGTGAGCGCCCCGGTGGCCTCTTCGCTTGGGAACGAAAAAACCTGCAGCCTTCTCAGGCTGCAGGTTCTAACGTTTCCTTCTTGGTAGCGGGGACAGGATTTGAACCTGTGACCTCTGGGTTATGAGCCCAGCGAGCTACCGAGCTGCTCCACCCCGCGTCGCTCCCCCTACTCTACCGTGCCCGGCAGGTGGGGCCAAATCAGCCCACCAGGTCCATCGGCTGCCGCGTACGCGCTGGTCAGTGGGTGTGGGCCTGTATGGTTGTCGCCGGACGGCCCCGGCTGGCAGGGGCACTCGAACGAGGGGACCTCACCTCCATGGCCCAGTTCAGTCTTGACCGCCGGAGCCTACTGCTCGGAGCAGCAGCGATCGGGGCCCTGGCGTCGTTGTCCGCCTGCACCGGCGACCAGGGCCGCTCGCCCAACGGCGGGGGGTCGGCGACCAGCGACGGCAGCGGGCCGCGCACCACCCTGGTGGTCGGCGCGACCGCCGAGCCTGACACCTTGGACATCGCCAACAACGCCAAGGCCGCTGTGCCGCAGTTGCTGCTGTACAACGTGCTCGAGACCTTGGTGAAGATCGACTCCGAGGGAACACTCAAGCCGCTGCTGGCGAGCGCGTGGTCGCTGTCGGACGACCGTTTGACCTACTCGTTCACGCTGCGCAACAACATCCGGTTCTCCTCCGGGGCCGAGGTGACTGCAGAGGCCGTCGTCCAGAGCCTGGAGCACCACCGCGCCTCGGCCGCCAATGCCGCCGACCTCGAGGTCGTCGAAGCGGTCGAGACCCCCGAGCCCGGTGTGGTGCAGCTGACCCTGAGCCGCCCCTCGAACTTCCTGCTCTACAACCTGGCCGGCCGGGCTGGCACCATCCTCGACCCCGAGAGCCTGTCGTCCATCGCCACCGAACCCAAGGGGTCGGGCGCCTACACGGTGGGCGCGTGGCAGCGTGGCAGCTCGATCGAACTGCCACGCAACGAGAACTACTGGGGCAACCAGCCCAAGTTCGGCACGGTGACCTTCCGCTACTTCCCCGACCCGCAGGCGCTGACCTCGGCCATGCTGGCCGGTGACATCGACATCATCTCCGACGTGACCGCGCCCGAGTCGCTGCCGCAGTTCAGTGACACCGAGACCTACACCGTGATCGAGGGCACCACCAATGGTGAGGTCGTGCTCGGCTTCAACCACTCCAGCGAGCCGCTGAAGAACCTCAAGGTGCGCCAGGCCATCAACCATGCGATCGATCGGCAGGGGCTGATCGACACCGTCTGGGCAGGCAAGGGCACGCTGATCGGGTCGATGGTGCCCCCGACCGACCCCTGGTTCGAGGACCTGTCGCAGACCTACCCCTACGACCCGGCGGTCGCCACCCAGTTGCTGAGCGAGTCCGGCGTCACCAACATCACCCTGCGGCTGAGGGTGCCCGCCCTGCCGTACGCCCCGTCGGCGGCCAGGGTCGTGGCCAGCCAGCTCAAGGAGGTGGGGATCACCGTCCAGGTCGAGGAACTCGACTTCACCACCTGGATCGAGCAGGTCTACACCCAGGCCAACTACGACATGACCATCGTCGCCCACGTCGAACCACGCGACCTGGTCAACTGGGCCAACCCCCAGTACTACTGGCGCTACGACAACCCCGAGTTCCAGGCCCTCGTGGTCGAGGCGGACGAGGCCCCTGAGGCCGAGATGGTCGACAAGCTCAAGCAGGCCGGCAAGGTGCTGGCCGACGACGCCGTGGCCGACTTCCTCTTCCTGTTCCCGAACCTGGTGGTCTGCAAGGCCGACCTGTCGGGGGTCAACGTCAACGCCACCACGCTGAGCTTCGACGTCACCACCATCGCCTCGCGCAACGGCTGACCGTGCCCCGGGTGGTGCTCGGCCGGCTGCTGACGCTGGTGCTGAGTCTGGCAGGCGCGTCGGTGCTGATCTTCCTGGTCGTCCAAGCGCTGCCCGGCGACCTCGCCCAGGTGATGCTGGGGGAGCGCGCCACCCCCGCCCAGATCGAGGCGCTGCGCGAGCGACTGGGCCTCAACCGGCCCTGGGTCGTCCGCTACCTCGACTGGGTGGGCGACATGGTGCGCGGCGACCTGGGCACCTCGGCCCTGTCGGGGCTGCGGGTCACCGACCTGGTCGCCGGACCCATCCGTGTCACTGGCTGGTTGGTGTTGTGGTCGACTCTGGGCTCGATCCTGGTGGCACTGCCGCTGGGCATGTGGTCGGCGCTGCGACGTCGCCACTGGGACGGGTTCGCGGTCAACGCGCTCAGCCAGTTCGGCATGGCCGTGCCCGCCTTCCTGGCCGGGATCCTGCTCGTACTCGTCGTCGCGGTGCGGTGGGGATGGCTGCCGGCCAATGGCTACGTGCCGCTGGCCCGCGATCCGGGCGAATGGGCCCGCCACCTGGTGCTCCCGGTGGTCTCGCTGGTGCTGGTGCAGGGGGCCCTGCTGGTGCGCTACGTGCGCTCGGCCTTCGTCGAGGTGCTCACCGAGGACCACATCACCACCGCTCGTTCCGTGGGATGGACCAAGCTCGCCGCCCTGTGGCGCCACGGCATGCGACAGGCGGGCCTGAGCCTGGTCACGGTCCTTGGCCTGCAGGTGGCCAGCCTGTTCGTCGGGGCGATCGTGGTCGAGAACGTCTTCGTGCTGCCGGGTCTGGGGTCGATGGTGCTCCGCGCGGTTGTGCAACGTGACTTCATCGTCGTGCAGAGCGTGGTGATGCTGCTGGTGGTGGCCGTGCTCGTGGTCAACACCGTGGTCGACCTGCTGCAGGCGGTGCTCGATCCGCGGATCCGGGCCAAGGAGCAGCGATGATGCGCCGGGCGTCGTTGGTCGTGGGCGCCGTGCTGGTGGGTCTGGTGCTGATGGTCTCGCTGGTCGGCCTGGTCTGGACTCCCTACGACCCGGCCCGGGTGGTTCCCGGCGACCGGCTGCTGTCGCCCTCGGCGACGCACTGGCTGGGCACCGACGCCTTCGGCATTGACATCCTCAGCAGGATCATGGCCGGGGCCCGCAGCGTGCTGCTGGTCGGGGTGTTCGCGGTCGGCATCGCCGCCCTGGTCGGCGTGCCGCTGGGCATCGTCGCCGGAATGAACTCGGGGTGGTTGGGTCGCGTCGTCGTCCGCGCCACCGATGTGCTCTACGCCTTCCCGGCGGTACTGCTGGCCATCCTGTTCGCCGGGGCGCTCGGGTCGTCCACCACGACCGCAATGCTGGCCATCGGCATCGCCACCATCCCGGTGTTCACCCGGATCGCTCGCGCCGGGGTGCTGCAGGTGATGAGCCAGGACTTCATCACCGCCTCCCGGGTCAGCGGCATCGGCTGGCTGCGGATCGCCTGGCGGCACGTGCTGCCCAACATTGCGCCGCTGATCGGGGTTCAGGCGTCGGTGAGTTTCGCACTGGCGATCCTGGCTGAAGCCGCACTGAGCTACCTCGGGCTGGCCACCCCTCCGGAGGTGCCGACCTGGGGACGCATGCTCTACGACGCGCAGCGCCACCTGCTCAACGATCCCCACCTGGCGATCGCGCCGGCGGTGGCGATCGCCGGGGCGGTGCTCGGCTTCAACCTGCTCGGTGACGGCCTGCGCGACCTGCTCGACCCCCGGCTGAAGGAGGTCGCCGAATGAGTGCCCTGCTCGAGGTGCGCGACCTGTCCGTCCGGTTCGGTCGACACCGCACGCTGGCGGTCGACCGGGTCTCGCTCACCTTGGACGAGGGTGACCGGCTCGGTCTGGTGGGGGAGTCGGGCTCGGGCAAGTCGGTCACCGCCTTGGCGGTGCTGGGACTGCTGCCCGAGACCGCGACGGTCACCGGGTCGGTGCGGTGGCAGGGACGAGAGATCCTCGGCCTGCCCGACCGCGAACTGGCCAAGCTGCGCGGCCAGGAGTTCTCGATGGTGTTCCAGGAGCCGATGACCGCGCTCGACCCGCTGATGAAGGCCGGGCGCCAGGTCGCGGAGGTGTTGGGGCTGCACCGCGGCATGGCGCGGGGTGCCTCACGTCCACTGGTGCTCGAGATGCTCGCCGCGGTGGGTCTGGCCGATCCGGTCAGGATCGCCGACTCCTATCCGCACCAGCTCTCGGGCGGGCAGCGCCAGCGGGTGCTGATGGCGATGGCACTGGTCAACCGGCCCGACCTGGTGGTGTGTGACGAGCCGACCACCGCGCTCGACGTCACCGTGCAGGCTCGGGTGCTGGCCACCCTCGACGAACGGTTGGACGACGCCGGTGCTGCCTGTCTGTTCATCTCGCACGACCTGGCGGTGGTCTCGCAGGTCTGCGCCCGGGTGGCGGTGCTGCGCCACGGCCGCCTGGTCGAACAGGGCACCACCGCGCAGGTGCTCGGCGCCCCCCAGCGGCCCTACACGCGTGGACTGGTGGCCGTGGCCAGCCTGGAGCACGCCGAGCCGGGCAGCCGGCTGCCGTTGGTCGACGACTTCGCCCGGGACGGGGGCGCCTCATGACCACACCTGGAACTGAGGGCCCGTTGTTCAGGGCGGCCGGTCTGACCAGGGAGTTCCGCCGGGACGGCCGCGTGGTGCGGGCGGTCGACGGCATCGACCTCGAGGTGCACCGTGGTGACCAGTTGGGGATCGTCGGGGAGTCCGGGTCGGGCAAGACCACGCTGATCAGGTTGTTGGCCGCCCTCGACCGGCCGACTTCGGGCCAGGTCTGGTTCAACGGGCAGGACGTGACCAGGGCCTCGTCCAAGCAACTGGCGACGCTGCGCAGCCAGGTGCAGATCGTCTTCCAGGACCCGCGCAGCTCGCTCGACCCCCGAATGCGGGTCGGTGAGATCGTCGCCGAGCCGCTCACCTCACGGCTCATCCGTCGCCTGCCCGACACCCCCCGTGACGTGCGAGCCCGGGTGGCCGAGGTGCTCGAACTGGTCGGCCTCGAACCACAGATGGCGCCTCGGCACCCGCACGAGTTCTCCGGTGGGCAGCGGCAGCGGATCGCGATCGCGCGCGCCCTGGCGCCTCGTCCGCGGGTGCTGATCGCCGACGAGCCGGTCTCGGCCCTGGACGTCTCGGTGCGTGCGCAGGTGCTCAACCTGCTCACCGACCTGGTCAGGCAGGAGGACCTGACCATGCTGTTCGTCAGCCACGACCTGGCGGTGGTGCGCCACGTCTGCGACCGGGTGGCGGTGATGCGTCAGGGACGCATCGTCGAGCATGGCCCGCTGCAACAGGTCTGGGACGCCCCGTCCGATCCCTACACCAAGGAGTTGCTCGCCGCCATGCCGCGGCTGGCGGTCACCTGAGACTCTGCGCGACCGCCGCGCGGGCCGGCCTAGACTTGCCCGTCGTGAAGGCGTTGCTCCTGGAGAACATCCATCCCGAGGCCGAGCGGATCCTGGTCGAGTCGGGGTTCGAGGTCGAGACCCGGGCCGGTGCGTTGCCCGAGGACGAGCTGATCGAAGCCCTCGAGGGTGTCGCCCTGCTCGGCATCCGTTCGGGCACCCAGGTCACCGAACGGGTGCTCGACGCCACCGCCGACACCCTCGGGGCGGTGGGGGCCTTCTGCATCGGCACCAACCAGATCGACCTGGCCGCGGCGGCCGAACGAGGCGTGGCCGCGTTCAACGCCCCGTTCAGCAACACCCGCAGCGTGGTCGAGTTGGTGATTGCCGACCTGATCGCGATGGCTCGCCACCTCACTGACAAGAACGCCCAGATGCACGCCGGGGTCTGGGACAAGTCGGCCAGGGGCTCCCACGAGATCCGTGGACGCACCCTGGGCATCGTCGGCTACGGCAACATCGGCGCCCAGCTGTCGGTACTGGCGGAGGCCCTGGGCATGCGGGTGATGTTCTACGACGTCGCCGACAAGCTGGCGCTGGGCAACGCGCGCAAGTGCAACAGCTTGGAGGAGTTGCTGGCCGAGTGCGAGACGATCTCGCTGCACGTCGACGGCCGGGCCAGCAACAAGGGCTTCTTCGGCGCCAAGGAGTTCGCCAAGATGCGTCCGCGGTCGCTGTTCCTCAACCTGTGCCGCGGCATGGTCGTCGACCACGACGCCCTGGTCGAGAACCTGCGCAGTGGGCACATCGCCGGGGCCGCGGTCGATGTCTTCCCCGAGGAGCCCAAGAGTTCCGGTGACCCGTTCGTCGACCCCCTGCAGGGCATCCCGAACGTGATCCTCACCCCGCACATCGGCGGGTCCACCCAGGAGGCGCAGGTCGACATCGGCCGTTATGTCGCCAACAAGCTGGCCGACTTCGCGCGCAACGGGTCGACGCTGATGAGCGTCAACCTGCCCCAGATCCAGGTCGGTCAGCACAGCGGCACCACTCGGGTGGTCTGCCTGCACCGCAACGTGCCCGGCGTGATGGCGACGCTGAACCAGTTGTTCAGTGACCACGGCGCCAACATCGAGTTCCAGACGCTGGCCACCCACGGTGCGCTGGGCTATGCAATCACCGACGTGTCGGCGCTGCCCGAGGGACTGCACGACGAGCTCGAGGCCCTGCCCGACACCGTGCGCACCCGCGTGCTGAGCTGACACCAGGCGCGGCTGAGCCGCACGGGGCTCAATCCTCGACGGCGAGTGCGGCCAGCGCGAGGTCGTGCAGCACCCCGTTGGTGGCGAGCGCCCCGGGTCCCTCGACCCCGGCGGTGCCGTCGATCGCCGAGAACCGGCCCCCGGCCTCGGTGACGATCGGTTCGAGTGCGGCCATGTCGTGCAGCGCCAGCTCTGGTTCGCAGGCGATGTCGACCGCGCCCTCGGCGACCAGCATGTAGCTCCAGAAGTCTCCGTAGGCCCGGGTGCGCCAGCAGTCGCGCATCAGGTCGACGAACTGCTGGCCTCGGCCGGCTTCGATCCAGCCACCGATCGAGGAGTAGCTCAGCGACGCGTCGGCGATCGTGGACACCTTCGAGACCCTGATCGGGTTGGGTCGAAGCAGCGTCGACCCGGTGAAGGCGCCGCCGCCCTTGGAGGCCCACCAGCGCCGGTTGAGGGCCGGCGCCGAGACCACCGAGGCGACCATTTCGCCATCGACCTGCAAACCGATCAGCGAGGCCCAGACCGGCACGCCGCGCACGAAGTTGTTGGTGCCGTCGATCGGGTCGATGATCCAGCGCCGGGGGCCCCAGCCGGTGTCGTCGCCCTCTTCGCCGTGCACCGCGTCACGAGGACGGGCCTTCGCCAGGGTGCGACGGATCGCCTGTTCGGTGGCGGTGTCGGCGTCGCTGACCCAGGTGGAGTCGGGCTTGGTCGAGACCACCAGGTCCTGCGCCTTGAACCGCTGCATCGACACCGAGTCGGCGTTGTCGGCCAGCAGGTGCGCAAGGCGCAGGTCGTCGGTGAAGTCCCGGCTCGTCATGCTCGTCACTCTATCGACGCGAACTCTCCGCGGCCGCTCACCACTCGGGGCCGCGGCCTGCCTGCTCCATCCGGCGGAAGGACTCCAGCCGGGCAGGTGCGAGTTCGCCGCGGGCGACCGCCTCGTCCAGCCCGCACTCGGTGGCCCGCGAACTGTGGTCGCAGCCACGTGGGCAGTCCTCGGTGTGCTCGGCCAGGTCGCCGAAGGCGGCCAGCACACGAGCCTGGGAGACGTGCGACAGGCCGAACGAGCGCACACCGGGGGTGTCGATCACCCAGCCCGGCTCCTGGTCGTCGAGGGCCGGCAGTTCCAGGGCGATGGCGCTGGTCGAGGTGTGCTTGCCCCGCCCGGTGACCTCGTTGACCTCACCGATCGCCCGGTCTACCCCGGGGATCAGCGCGTTGACCAGGGTCGACTTGCCGACACCGGAGTGCCCGACCAGTACCGTCACCCGTCCGGCGAGCACCTCGTGGACCGCACTGAGGTCGGCGTCGGGCTCGACCACCACGATCGGCACGTCGAGCGGGGCGTAGGCGGCGATCAGTTCGTCAGGGCTGGCCAGATCGGCCTTGGTGAGACACAGCACCGGGTCGATCCCGGCGTCGTAGCCGGCGACCAGGATCCGGTCGATCATGCCCATCCGAGGTGGGGGGTCGGCCAGCGCGGTGACGATCATCAACTGGTCGGCGTTGGCCACGATCGGACGCTCGTAGGGATCGTCGTCGTCGGCCGTGCGGCGCAGCACGGTGGTGCGCTCGGCCACCTCGGCGATCCTCGCGAGGGTGCCCTCGGCGCCGCTGACGTCACCGTCGAGCCTGACCAGGTCGCCGACGATGGCCGCCTTGCGGCCCAGCTGCCGGGCCTTGGTGGCGGTGACCATGACGTCGTCGACGATGCAGCGGTAGCGGCCCCGGTCGACGGTGATCACCCGGCCGATCGGCAGCGACGAGTAGTCTGGCCGGTCCTTGGTGCGCGGTCGGGTGCGCTTGCCCGGACGGTCGAAGCCGGCGTGCTCGTCCTGGTCGAGCCGGTGGCCCAACTGGCCGCGGGTGGTGCGCGGGCTCACGCCTGGTCCCCGACCAGGTCGCGCCACAGCGTGGGGAACGTGGGCATCGTCTTCGACGTGCAGGTCACGTCGTCGAGGACGACGTCGTCGACGACCAACCCGGCCAGCGCACCGGCGTGGGCCATGCGGTGGTCGGCGTAGGTGCGGAACTCGCCCCCGGTGAGCCCGGTGCCATCAGGGCCGCAGCCCTCGATCCGCAGCCCGTCGTCGGTCTCGGTGATGTCGACACCCATCCTGGAGAACTCGGTGGCCAGTGCGGCCAGTCGGTCGGTCTCGTGACCCCGGATGTGGGCGACACCGGTGATGGTCGTGGTGCCCTCGGCGAAGACCGCCATGGCTGCGACGACCGGTGTCAGGTCGGCGGCGTTTCGCAGGTCGATCGTGGCCGCCCGCAATGGTGCTCCGGCGCGGACGACCAGGCCGTCACTGCTCAGCTCGTGCTCGACGCCCATCTGGTCGAGCACCCCGAGCAGCAGTGCTCCGGACTGGGTGGTCTCTGAGGGCCAGTCGGCGATGGTGACCTCACCACCCGCGAGCGCGGCGGCTGCGACGAACACCGAGGCGCCGGTGAGGTCGGGCTCGACCACGCTGTCGCGGGCCTGCACCGGCCCGGGCAGCACCTGCCAACGGCGTTCACCGCTGCGGCTGGCCTCGACCCCGCGCTCGCGCAGCATCTCGACGCTCATCTCGATCGGGGGGATCGAGGGCATCTGCTCACCGGTGTGCACGACCTCGATGCCGTGGGGGAACCTCGGGGCGCACAGCAGCAGTGCGGAGATGAACTGGCTGGAGGCCGATGAGTCGATCTCGACCCGGGGTCCGCCGAGTTCGTCCGGTGCGGTGAGGGTGAGCGGCAGGTGGTCGCTGTCGATCTCACAGCCCAGTTGACGAAGGCCCTGCAGCACTGGTGCCATCGGCCGGGCGAAGGCCTCCTCGTCGCCGGTGACCACCACGGTGCCCCCGGTCAGCGCGGCCAGGGGAGGGATGAAGCGCATCACCGTGCCGGCCAGGCCACAGTCGATTGGCTGCTTGGGCACGGTCAGCGTGGCCGGGGGTGTGATCGTCCACGTCTCTTCGCTGGTGTCGACCTCGACACCGAACTGGGCCAACGCGGCCCGCATCAGGTCGGAGTCGCGGCTCACCAGCGCGCCTCGCAGCCGACTGGGGCCGTTGGCCAGTGCCGCCAGCAACAATGCGCGGTTGGTCTCGGACTTCGATCCGGGAACACGGACCGAGGCGTCCAGCGACCGGTGCGAGCGTGGCGCCGGCCACGCTCCCGCGGCACTGCCAGGGCTCAACTGACCGCGCTCTCGAGCTGCTTCTTGGCCAACTGCATGCGCAGCTTGGCCTGGCTGGCCAGGTGGTCAGCGTCCTTGCCGATAGCCCGCTTCTGCCGCGAGGCAGCGCCACCGAGTCGGCGCGAGGAGTCCTTGGCGAGCCAACCCAGGCTGGGCTTGCCCTCGGTGTCCTGGGCGGCGATCAACGCAGCGCCCAACAGGGCGACGTTGCGCAGCATCAGGCCACGGGCGGTGCTGCGCTCGTCCGGGGTGGCGGTCTTGGGCGCGCGCGAGGCCAGCACGTGCGGCACCATCGAGGCAGCCAGCAGGCCCGCACCGGGCCGGCGTCCGATGCCGGTCGCCAGTCCGAGGCCGCCCAGCACTTGGGCGACGCCGGTCAGGCGCACCAACTGGGTGGTGTCGTTGGGAATGTAGGGGGCCACGGTCGGCGGGGCGACTCGCTGCGCGAGCGGCACCACCTTCTGGGCGATCGGCTCGGCGCTGTCGACCAGCGCCTCGGGCTTCATCGCCGTCTTGGCGCCGTTGACGACGAAGAAGCTGGCCAGCATGGCACGTCCTGCGAATCGGATCAGACTCATGGAGCCATTCAACCGGCAACCGGGTCGTCGCGCGAGCAGGCGGGTGAATCTGTGACCGACGCGGCCACCCTGCCGGGTGGGGCTACTGTGGGCGACGTGTGTGGCAGGTACGCAGCGTCAGCGGCACAGGCCGACCTCGTCGAGACCTTCGAGGTCGACCTCGTCGCCGACCTACCGCAGCCTCCTCCGTGGCAGGCTCCGCGCTACAACATCGCCCCCACCGACCAGGTCAGCAGCGTGCTCGAGCGCGTCGACAAGACCTCGGGCGAGGTCGTCCGACGCCTGACCGGGCTGCGTTGGGGACTGGTTCCCAGTTGGACGAAGCCCGCTGCCGGCGGCGGACCGGCCTCGAGCCGGCCGCTGGTCAATGCCCGGTTCGAGACGGTGGCGGCCAAGCCCAGCTTCGCGAAGGCCTTCGCGTCCCGACGCTGTCTGCTGCCCGCCGACGGCTACTACGAGTGGTACCCGCTGCTGCACGCCGACGGCAGCCCGGTGGTGGGGGAGCGCAACCGGCCGGTGAAGCAGCCGTTCTACATCCGCCCGGTGAGTGGACCGATGGTGATGGCAGGGCTGTATGAGTTCTGGCGTGACCCGACACTGGACTCCGACGACCCTTCGGCGTGGCTGGTGAGCACCTGCATCATCACCACCAGCGCCAGCGACGACCTCGGCCACATCCACGACCGGATGCCGGTGCAGGTGGCGCATGAGAACTGGGATGCCTGGCTCGACCCGAACCTGACCGACTCCGAGGCTGCGCGCGCCCTGGCGCACGTGCCCGAACCGGGCGAGATGGTCGCCCATGCCGTTTCGCGACTGGTCAACACCGTCACCAACGACGGGCCCGAACTGATCGAGCCCCTGCCGGAGGAGCGGTGAGCCGCCAACTCGACGTGCAGACGCCCGTCGGCACCGGTCGCTGGACACTGCATCACCCTCTCGATGCGGGATTCTTGCGCTGGCTCGCCCTGGGGCATGGGACCGGCGGAGGCATCGAGGCCCCCGACCTGGTCGTCCTCGCCGAGCGACTGCCCGAGCACGGCGTCGGTGTCGCCCTGTACGAGCAGCCCTGGCGGGTCGCCGGACGACGCGTCGCCCCTCGCCCCGCGGTGCTGGACGAGGGGTGGCTGCCCGCGATCGAGGCGCTACGCGGGAGGCTCGGCGAGATCGACCTGACCGTGGGCGGACGATCCGCCGGCGCCCGGGTCGCCTGTCGCACCGCTGCCGCGGTCGCTGCCTCGCACGTGCTCACCCTGGCCTTCCCACTGCACCCACCCGGCCGCCCCGACCGATCACGCATCGACGAACTCGCCCAGGTGCAGGTGCCCTGCCTGGCGCTCCAGGGTGAGCGTGACCCGTTCGGCTCGGACGAGGAGGTGCGCGCCGCACTGCAGGGCGCCGGAGCCGGGACCGGCCATCGTGTGGTCGCGGTCGCCGGTGCTGCTCACGACCTGAGGGTGCCCAAGCGGCACCCCGAGCACGAGGGCGCCTGGGACCGGCTGTGGGGGGCGGTCATCGACTGGCTGGGGGAATAGCCCCAGCCGTGGCGGTGTTGTGCCCGGCATGACCACCTCCGTCGTCGAGCACGCCACCAGCAGGGGTGGGACGAGTGCGCCGATCGGCGGTGCCCCACGGCTTTCGGTAGGCTCGTGGCTCGTGAGCCTGCCCACCAGTCCGCAGTCGGCCGATGCGGTCGTCACGCCCGACCAGGTCGAGGTCGTCGACCTCGACAGCGAGACCGCCCAGGAGCGCACCGCCCGGTTCGAGCGCGATGCGCTGGGTTATCTCGACCAGCTCTACGGCGCGGCGCTGCGAATGACCCGCAACCCCTCGGACGCCGAAGACCTGGTGCAGGAGACCTACACCAAGGCCTACGCCTCGTTCGCCCAGTTCACCCCCGGCACCAACATCAAGGCCTGGCTGTACCGGATCCTGACCAACACCTACATCAACACCTACCGCAAGGCGCAGCGCCAGCCGCAGACCAGCGGTGGTCCCGATGTCGAGGACTGGCAACTCGCCCGGGCCGAGCGGCACAGCTCGACCGGCCTGCGCTCGGCCGAGATCGAGGCGTTGGACGCGCTGCCCGACCAGGTCGTGGTCGACGCCCTGCAGCAGCTCTCGCCCGACTTCCGCGACGCGGTCTACCTGGCCGATGTCGAGGGCTTCGCCTACAAGGAGATCGCCGAGATCATGGGCACGCCGATCGGCACCGTGATGTCGCGGCTCAACCGAGGACGCAGCCAGTTGCGCAACCTGCTCGCCGACCATGCCGCCGGCATGGGCATCGGAGTGGGGCCCCGCTGATGAGCCACATGCCCAGTGCCCACCACGACGAGCAGGCCCACGATGAGTGCGTGGCCGCCCTGAGCAGCCTGCAGGAGTTCCTGCACGGCGAGTTGGACGAGAACGCCGCCGACACGATTCGTACCCACCTGCAGGCGTGCGCGACCTGCCTTGACAGCTTCGACGTCGAGAACGCCATTTCTGCTCTGCTGCGGCGATGTCATCCGCCGGCCGAGGCCCCCTCGACGCTGCGAATGCGGATCACCAGCATCAGGGTCACCCACTTCGACGGCTGACACATTCCACGCCTGACAACGAGACACCCCCGACCACCTGAGGTGGCGGGGGTGTTCGAGGTCTTGGCGCGTGCGGCTCAGGCGTTGGGGCGCTTGCCGTGGTTCGCGCCGTTCTTGCGACGAGCGCGACGCTTGCGTCCACCCTTGCCCATGACGGCCTCCTCCAGTTCGACGTTGGTGCCTCGTGGCACGGCTGTCCATTCTGCCAGACGCGGCGAGGGCTGGCCAAAGTGCGGCTGGCTACACTCGCGGGCATGGCTTCGATGTCGCAATTGATCGCCGAGCACACCAGCCTCGCCGCCGACGACGTCGACTGGCTGACTGCCTTCGTCAACGAGTGGCACCTGTTGGCCGACACCTCGTTCTCGGACCTGATCCTGTGGGTGCCCGACGTCGACGACAACATCTTCTGGGCGGTCGCCCAGACCCGGCCGAACACCGGTCCGACCGCGCTCGAGGACGACGTGGTCGGCGAGCAGGTTGCCTACGACCCCGAACACCTGGTCACCTCGGCCTACCTGTCGCAGGAGATCTGCGAGACCAGCGACAACCAGTTGCGCGCGGGCATCCCGGTCGACGTGTGGGCGATCCCGATCGTGCGCGGTGACGACCACGTCATCGGCATCGTGGAGAGGCACACCAACCGGATGGGGGTGAGGGCCCCGGGGGCGCTCGAGGATGCCTATCTCGAGACCGCCGACATCCTGTCGACGATGGTCTGGCAGGCCACCTACCCGGTGCGTCCGCCCTCGGACCCCTCGCACAGCCCCAAGGTCGGTGACGGGATGATCCTGTCGAGCCTGGCAGGCATCGTGTCGTACGCGACCCCCAACGCGGTCTCGGCCTTTCGTCGGATGGGCTGGGCGGGCGACCTGCAGGGTGAGGACCTGCGCGCCCTGACCCGCTCGCTGGTGGCTGACCAGCCCCAGTTGGGGCAGACCGTCTCGTCCGACCTGACCAGCAGCCAGGTGCGAGAACTCGACCTCGAGACCCGCTCGGCGACGATCGTGCTGCGGGTGGTGCCGCTGCGCGACTTGAGTGGCCCGGCCGGGGTGATGGTGCTCTGTCGTGACACCACCGACCTGCGGCACAGGGAACGCGCCCTGATCACCAAGGACGCCACCATCCGCGAGATCCACCACCGGGTGAAGAACAACCTGCAGACGGTGGCCGCGCTGTTGCGCCTGCAGAGCCGACGCATCGAGTCCGAGGAGGGCCAGCTCGCGCTCAAGGACGCGATGAGCCGCGTTCAGGCGATCGCGGTGGTGCACGAGATCCTGTCGCAGGCCTTCGACGAGGTGGTGGCCTTCGACGACGTGGCCGATCGCATCCTACGGATGGTGGGAGACGTGGCGGCGGCCCAGGGCCAGGTCGACGCTCGACGACAGGGCAGCTTCGGCAACGTGCGCGCCGAGATGGCCACCCCGCTGTCGCTGGTGATCACCGAACTGTGCCAGAACGCCATCGAGCACGGGCTGCACCGCTCCTCGGGCACGGTGCTGGTGGTGCCTGCCCGCATGGAGGGACGCCTCGAGGTGACCGTGCTCGACAACGGTGGGGGACTGCCGGAGGGTTTCGAACCGCCTCCGCGCAGCCTCGGTCTGTCGATCGTGCGCACCCTGGTCACCGACATGGGGGGCTCGTTCCACCTGGGCAACAACCCTGATGGCTCGGGTTCGAGGGCCCACGTGGTGGTGCCGATCGCCGACTGAGCGAGCAGCAGGATCAGCTGTTGCGCAGCATCAACTGTTGCGTAGGCGCGACCTGGCCTGACGACGCTTCATGGCGCGCCGCTCATCCTCACTGAGTCCACCCCACACACCGTGATCCTGCCCAGCCTCCAGCGCCCACGCCAAGCACTGTTCGCGCACGTCGCAGCGGCGGCAGACCATCTTGGCCTGCTCGATCTGCAGAATGGCCGGCCCGGTGTTCCCGATCGGGAAGAAGAGTTCCGGGTCCTCGGTCAAGCAGGCAGCCTTGTGGCGCCAATCCATGGGATCAGTACTCCTTCTCGCGGGTGGTTCTGTGCCCGTCGACGCATCGCGGACGACCACAGGGAACGCAGCAGTCAGCCTAGCCGCACCGCTAGGGGTTTCAAGGGCAATACGCCGAGCATCCCACCAGATGACCCTGCTGGGGCTGGTCCGGCGGTGGAGGTGTGGGCGCCACCTCGCTAGATTGGCGCGGGTGAGCCACAGCCCCGCCACCGACCAGCCCGCCGGCGCCGAGCCGAACGCGTCAGCCGCGGTCCGCAGCCTGCGGATCGCCGGTGCACTCACCCTGGTCACCGCACTGCTGCTGCTTGTCGTCGCGGTCGGCACGCTGGCCCAGGGCCACGGGACGTTCTCGGTCGGGGTCGGGGCGATGCTCGTGCTCTACAGCCTGCTGGTGGGCGCGTTGGGGCTGTTCGCCCTGCGCGGAGCGCTCGCCCTGACCGGCATGGTGATCGCCGCTGCCGTCCTGCACCTGCTCGTCGTCGGCTCGACCGCGGTCAACGACGCGGCCTGGATGTGGTGGACGACCCCGGTGCTGCTGGCCACGCTGGTGGCCGGCATCCACGCCCGCGTGGTCGACAGCCGCGGCTGACCTCGCCTCAGGCAAGTCGGCGAGCACCTTCGGCTGGGGTGGCGGTGAACCAGACCGGTGCCCCGAAGCCGGCTTCGGCGAAGGCCGCGGCGACACGCTGCCCGATGCCCTCACCCTCACCCTCACGGCACAGCGCGATGATGCAGCCGCCGAAACCACCACCGGTCATCCGTGCCCCCAGGGCACCGGCGTCGCGAACGGTCTCGACGGCCAGGTCGACCGTCGGCACGGTGATCTCGAAGTCATCGCGCATCGAGGCGTGCGAGGCGTCGAGCAGGGGAGCGAGCTTGGTCAGGTCGCCGGAGTCTGCCACCTCGATGGCCTCGAGCACGCGGTCGTTCTCGGTGACGACATGGCGCACCCGCTTGACCAGACGGTCGTTGTCGGCCTCGGCCGCCAGCACCCGCAGGGCCGAGCCCAGGTCGTCCACGTCACGCAGGGCCGGCACGCCCAGGATGGCGGCCGCCCGTTCGCAGGTGGCCCGACGCTCGGCGTACTCGCCGTCAACGTGGCTGTGAGGGGTCTTGGTGTCGAGCACCAGGATCTCGAGCCCGGCGGCGGCCAGGTCGATCGGGATCTGGCGGGTCTCGAGGCTGCGGCAGTCCAGGAACAGGGTGTGGCCCAAGGTGCACAGCGTCGAGGCGGCCTGGTCGAGAAGGCCGGTGGGAGCACCCACGTAGGCGTTCTCAGCGACCCGGGCCAGCTTGGCCCGATCCATCGGTGAGATGTCGAGGTCGAACAGGTCGCACAGGGCTCCGACCACGGCGCACTCGATGGCGGCCGAACTCGAGAGCCCCGCCCCGACCGGGACGTCGGAGCTGAGCACCAGGGTCACCCCGCCGACCGCGTGGCCGGCCTCGCGCAGGGCCCAGACGCAGCCCAGCAGGTAGTCAGACCAGCGACGCTCAGGTGCATCGGGGGCGTCGAAGGGAGTCAGGTCGTCCAGGGCCACGGTGTGGGTCTCGGACAGGTCGAGTGAGTCGACCACGACCTGGTCGTCGTCGCGGACCCCGGCCGCGACCAGCGCGGCATGCTGCAGGGCGAACGGCATGACGAAACCGTCGTTGTAGTCGGTGTGCTCGCCGATCAGGTTGACCCTGCCGGGCCCAGCCCAGACACCGGTGGGGGAGTCACCGACCAGTTCGGTGTAGCGGTCGATGGCAGGCTGCAACGGGTTCACTCGTCGTCCTCGTCGTCGAGCCGGGCCAGCCACGTGGCCAGGCGTTCAATCGGATCCTCGTACTCAGGGTTGAGGTCGACGAACGTGCGCAACTGCTCGGAGAGCCAGCTGAAGCTGACCTCCTCCTCGCCGCGGCGACGCTCGAGTTCCTCCAACCCGCGATCGGTGAAGTACACCTCAGCCGCCCAGTCCCTCGAAGGCACGCTCCATCAGCTGGGCCGCCTGGGCCAGGTGCAGCTTGGCCGAACCCACCGACGGGGCCGACGACGGCGGCCGGGTCACCGGCACCATCGAGAACTCGCGGCCGTTGATGGCCTTGACCGCCGAGGGCAGGTGCAGCAGCAGGAACTCCCAGGCACCCTGGTTCTCGGGCTCGTCCTGGACGAAGCGGATGTCGCTGACGTGGTCGTAACGGGCCAGGATGGCGTCCAGTTCCTTGTCGGCCAGCGGGTAGAGCCGCTCCAGCGCCACGATCGCGACCTGGCCGTCGAGTCCGCGCTTGGCTCGGTCGGCGACCAGTTCCCAGCGCACCTTGCCCGAGCAGAGCAGGATGGCCTTCACCTTGCTGGGATCGGTGATGGTCGGATCGTCCAGTGCGGGCTCCCACTTGCCGGTGGTGAACTCCTCGGGACGCGACGCGGCCATCTTGCTGCGCAGCATCGACTTCGGCGTGGCGATCACCACCGGGCGGTGCCAGTTCACGTAGGCGTGCTGGCGCAGCAGGTGGAAGTGGCTGGCCGGGGTCGAGGGCTGGCAGACCGCCAGGGCGTTCTCGCTGCACAGCTGCAGCCAGCGCTCGATCCGGGCGCTGGAGTGGTCAGGGCCCTGCCCCTCGTAACCGTGGGGCAGCAGCAGCACGACACCGGACTTCTGGGTCCACTTGGCGTTGCCCGAGCTGATGAACTCGTCGGTGATGGTCTGGGCGCCGTTGGCGAAGTCACCGAACTGGGCCTCCCACAGCACCAACGCGTCGGGAGCGGCCACCGAGTAGCCGTACTCGAAGCCCATCGCCGCGTACTCGCTGAGCAGCGAGTCGTAGACGTCGAAGCGGGCCTGGTCGTCGGTCAGGTGCTTCAGCGGCACCCACGTCTCGTTCGTGGTGCGGTCGACCAGCGCGGCGAAGCGCTGGCTGAAGGTGCCACGGCGGGCGTCCTGCCCGCTGATCCGCACCGGACGACCCTCCATCAACAACGACCCGAAGGCCAGCAGCTCGCCGGTGGCCCAGTCGATCGGGCCCTCCATGATGCTCTTGGCCCGGCGCTCCAACTGGGGCAGCACCTTGGGGTGCACGTGGAAGCCCTCGGGGAAGTTGGTGTGCACTTCGGCGACCTTGGCCATCATCTCGGGGCTGATCGCGGTACCGGTGAAACCCTCGGGCTTCTTCGGGTAGAAGGGCACCTTGTGGTACTCCTCCTCAGGGGTGGCCTCGCGCACCTCGCGGAACACGTTCTCGAGCCGGTCGCGGAACCGGTTCATCACCTGTTCGGCGTCCTCGAGCGAGATGTCGCCTCGGCCGATCAGCGACTCGGTGTAGATCCTGCGGGTCGAACGCTTCTGCTCGATCAGGTCGTACATCCGGGGCTGGGTGAAGCTCGGGTCGTCGCCCTCGTTGTGGCCGCGACGTCGGTAGCAGACCAGGTCGATCACGACGTCCTTGGCGAACCGCTCGCGGAACTGGTAGGCCAACCGCGCGGCCTGCACGCAGGCGTCGGGGTCGTCGCCGTTGACGTGGAAGATCGGCGCCTGAACCGTCTTGGCGACGTCGGTGGAGTAGATCGAGGTGCGCGAGTCGAGCGGTGAGGTCGTGAAACCGACCTGGTTGTTGACCACCAGGTGGATCGTCCCGCCGGTCTTGTAGCCGCGCAACTGGCTCATCTGCAGGGTCTCGTAGACCACGCCCTGGCCCGAGAATGAGGCGTCGCCGTGCATCAGGATCGGCAGCACCGGCCAGCCCTCGGTCGACCCGATCTGGTCGAGCTTGGCGCGGGCGATGCCGGCCACGACCGGGTTGACCGCCTCGAGGTGTGAGGGGTTGGCCGCGACCGAGGCCTTGACCCTCGCACCCGACAGTGCGGTGAACTGGCCCTCGGCGCCCAGGTGGTACTTGACGTCACCGGTGCCCTGGGTGGCGCGGGGGTCGATGTTGCCCTCGAACTCCTGGAAGATCTGGCCATAGCTCTTGCCGACGATGTTGGCCAGCACGTTGAGGCGGCCACGGTGCGGCATGCCGATGCAGACCTCGTCTAGGCCGGCGTTGGCGGCCTGCTCGCAGATCTCGTCGAGCACCACGATCGCCGACTCGCCACCCTCGAGCGAGAACCGCTTCTGCCCGACGAACTTGGTCTGCAGGAAGGTCTCGAAGATCTCGGACTCGTTCAGCTTGTCGAGGATGCGCAGGTGCTCCTCGTGGCTGAGCGGCTCGTGCGGCTTCTCGACCCGCTCCTGGAACCAGTTGCGCTGCTCGGGGTCGGAGATGTGCATGTACTCGATGCCCATGGTGTGGCAGTAGGAGTCACGCAGGATCTGGGTGATCTCACGCAGCGTCAGGTGGGCGCGGCGGTTGCCCCCGAACCGGCCGACCGCGAACTCGCGGTCGAGGTCCCACAGGGTGAGGCCGTGGGTCTCCATGTCGAGGTCGGGGTGGGTGCGCACCCGGTACTCGAGCGGGTCGATGTCGGCGGCCAGGTGGCCGAAGTTGCGGTAGCTCTGGATCAACTCGACCACGCGGGCCACCTTGGCGACCTGGTTGGTGCGGTGCGCCGAGATGTCGTTGGCCCAGCGGATCGGCGGGTAGGGGATGCGCAGGCTGGTGAAGATGGCGTCGTAGAAGCCGTCGGCGCCCAGCAGCAGCTCGTGGATCTTCTTGAGGAACTCGCCACTCTGCGCGCCCTGGATGACGCGGTGGTCATAGGTCGAGGTCAGCGTGATCAGCTTGCCGACGCCGAGTTCGTTGAGCCGCGACTGCGAATTGCCCTGGAACTCCGGCGGGTAGTCGATCGAGCCGACACCCAGGATCGTGCCCTGTCCGTTCATCAACCGGGGCACGGAGTGGTTCGTCCCGATGCCACCGGGGTTGGTCAACGAGGCGGTGGTGCCGGCGTAGTCGTCGACGGTGAGCGTGTTGTTGCGGGCACGACGGACAAGGTCTTCGTAGGCGGCCCAGAACTGGGCGAAGTCGAGGTCTTCGCAGCCCTTGATGTTGGGCACCAGCAACTGGCGGGTGCCGTCGGGCTTGGAGACGTCGATGGCCAGGCCGAGGTTGATCGAGGGGTTGGTGACCAGGTTGGGCTTGCCGTCGACCTCGGCGTAGGCGTTGTTCATCGCCGGCACGGCGCGGATCGCCTGCACCATCGCGAAACCGAGGATGTGGGTGAAGCTCACCTTGCCGCCGGTGGAGCGCCGCAGGAAGTTGTTGATCATCATTCGCTGGTCGATCACCAGCTTCATCGGCACCGAACGCACCGAGGTCGCCACCGGCATCGACAGCGAGGCGTCCATGTTGCGCGCCGTGCGCATCGGGGCGCCCTTGAGCGGGGTGGTGACCGGTGCGGAGGCCTCGACCGGCTTGCGGACCGTGGGTGTGGGGGCATCGGCCGACAGGCCGCCGGAGGCGCCCGGGATGTTGGGCAGGTCGGGGCGGTTGGCCGGTGCCGGACGAGCGACCCTGGCCGGCTGGGGGGCCGTCTGGGCAGGCTTCGCCTGATCGGCCTTGGGTGCCTCTGCCTTGGGTGTCTCGGTCTTCGCGGCGGGGGCGGGCTGCGGCTTGGGTCCGGCCTGGGGAGCCTGCGGCTGGGCCGCGGACTGCTGAGCCGACTCCTTCTGGGCCGCCTTCTGGGGTTCCTCGGCCTTGCTCGCGGCGGGGTCGGAGGCCTGGGCACCGTCCTCGCGGGCGAAGAACTCGGCCCAACTGGGATCGACCGAATCCGGGTCGTCGCGGTACTGCTCTCGCATCTCGTCGATCAGCCAGTCGTTGGCTCCGAAGTTGCTCGGGTCACTGGTCGTCTGTCCGGTGGAGGATGCCACCATCGCCTTCTTCCGCATCGGTCCTCTCGGGCAGCACTGCCCGCCACGAGTGATGCTATCGAAGCTTTCCAGCCGCTGGTCCATCCACGCGGGCCCATCACCCCTGCCGGACCGATCAGTGAGTGGTGTGGGCCACCACCTCGGCCTCGTCCCAGTGCTTGTGGGCGATCGGACGACGAGCCCGCGGACGACGCAGCAGGTGGTACCAGGCCCAGGTGGTGCTGAGCAGCCACAGCCCGACCAGCAGCAGGTTGCGCACCACCAGCACGACGGTGTCGTCGGTGTCACCGGGATTGCTGATCAGGCCCCCGTAGCGCACCGGGTAGACCTGTCGGGTCAGGGCGGCGACCACCAGTCCGACGACCCCGAGCACCGCAGCCTGCCACTGCATCCTGCGGTGCGACTCGACCAGCAGCACCGCCAGCGGGGCGCCCAGCCAGATCAGGTACTGCGGCGAGAAGGTCTTGTTGGCCACGAGCATGCCTGCCACGACAGCGACCATGCAGAGCGTCAGCACGTCGGCGGGCAGGGCTCCACGCCGCCACACCACGACCCCCATGGCCACGGCGATGGCCACGCTGAGTGCCATCAGCGCTGAGGCGATGGCCAGCCAGGTCTCGGTGCCCGGTCCGTAGATCTCGAAGGCGTTGTACTGCGAGAAGCGGACGAACCAGGCGAAGTGCTCGGGTTGCCCGTGCTGCCACATCAGCCAGGTGGCGGGGATGGCCTCGATCTGCAGCCCACGATCGTCCTGCCAGGTCAGCGGTGACAGCAACCGCCGGAAGCCTCCGCCGGCGAAGGCCAGCAGCGCCATGGTGAAGCCGACCACCCCGAAGGCCTGCAGCCGGGCCATGCCGGGGCGGTGTCGTCCGACCAGGGGCAGGATCAACAGAGCGGGCCACAGCTTGAGCGAGGCACCCAGCGCGACCATCGCGCCGGCTCGCCGAGGGTGGCGGGTGACCCACAGTGCAGCCAGCGCCACTGCCATGGCCGGCACCATGTCGTAGCGGAACCACACCAGCGACCCGTAGCAGTGCACGAAGGCGATCCAGAAGGCCACCGCCTCCATCCGACCGGTGCGCCACAGTGCGTAGGTCAGGCCGAGGTCGAGCAGTGCCATGGCGAGGGCGAACACCACCAGGTAGCTGTGCTGGTCGGGTCCGAGGATGCGCAGGATGTCGAGGAACCAGACCACCGGTACCGGGTACTCGACCAGGCGTTGGTCACCCAGGGCCGGGTTGCTCAGGTTGCCAAAGTAGTAGCGCACGTCGTTGGCGATGTGGGTCCAGTGCTCACTCCAGTCCTGCCACGTCCACACCCGAGAGGCCAACCACAGCAGCAACCACGGCCACGGCGAGCGCCACAGCGCCCGCATCACTGCTCAACCGGTCGACGCAGGAAGCCCCAGATCCAGCGCAGCACCCAGACCAGCAGGGCGACCACACCGATGTTGCGCACCACCAGCACCAGGGTGACCACGGTGACACCGAGGCTGCCCTTGACCAGCGGGGCGTACCCAATCGGGTAGACCACCTGGGTCATCAGAGTGAGCGCCATCAGCGCGGTCGCGCAGCGCACCAGCCGACGCTCGTCGCGGGCGAGTTCCGGCGCCGACGTGCGGTCGTCCGGCACGCCGAGGATCGCGAACCCCGCCGCCAGCGGTCCACCGAGCCAGATCATGTACTGAGGAGAGAACGCCTTGTTCGTGACGATCATGACCAGCACCACCATCAGCATCAGCACGGCGGCCTCGACCAAGCGGCGACGTGGACGACGAAGCCACATGACGTAGGCGACGATGGCGATCAGGTAGCCCACGATCGCCGACAACGACGCGAGCGTCAGCATGAAGCTGACGCCCGGGCCCCAGATCTCGAAGGCCTGGTAGTGCGAGATGCCGACCCAGTAGTCCAGCGGCCGGAACAGTCGCACGAGCATCGGCACGCTGGCCCAGATCGACTCGACCTGCAGGTGGCGGCCCGACTGCCAGTCCAGAGGTGACAGCAGCCGGTCCCAGCCAGCCCACACCAGCGAGGCCAGTGCCAGCAGCCCGCCAAAGCCGAAGACTCCGACCGTCGCCCTGACCTGGGCCTTGCGCGGCCCGCCGAGCAGCGCCGGCCACATCAGGGCCGGCCAGAGCTTCACCGCTGCGCCCAGACCGATCAGCATGCCCGCCAGACCTTGCCGGCGGCGCACCAGTTCGACCAGGGCGGCCCCACCCAGCACCGAGGGGATCAGGTCGAAGCGCAGGTAGGCGGTGGGGCCGATCAGAGCGAGGAAGACGATCCAGAACAGCACGGCCCGGCCTGACTGGCGACCCCCCGTGCGCCACAGCAGGCGGGCGAACAATGCGTCCAGCGCCAGCATGATGACGACGAAGGCGATCACGTAGCCCACTTGGGTGCGCAGCCCGAGCCAGTAGGGGATCGAGAGCAGCCAGACCACCGGGGTGGGGTACTCGATCAGGGTCTGTTCGGGTCCCACCACCGACATCGCATGGATCTTGCGGAAGTAGTAGACGACATCGCCCTGGGTCGACGGGGCGAGCAGCAGCCAGACGGCGAAGACAGCGGCACGGGCGACCAGCCACGCCCTGACCATGAAGCGACCGTCGTGCAGCCGGTGCTCTGGCAGCCACAGCGCCCAGTGCCACCATCGTCCACGGACCGCCCGGTGGGCGGACTGGCCGGCCCTGGGGGGGGGCGGCTCGCGTGTTGACGTCCATGCGACTGCCCCCAATCGAGGATCCGGTGGCATCAGCAGCTGCGCGTCGCAGCCGCGGTGGCGCCCCCGGCAGGATTCGAACCTGCGCTCCCGCCTCCGGAGGGCGGTGCTCTATCCCCTGAGCTACGGGGGCCGGTGGTCGCCTGGGCGACCCCCACCCGTCTGGGCCGCGACAAGACTAGCAGGACGAGACCCGCGGTCGCGTCCCTAGACTGGCCCGGTGAGCCCAGAGCCTGTGCCGTCATCGGCGGCCCCGTCGCGGCGCGTCGTCCTGTCGGGGCTGGCCGGGTTGACGACCCTGCTGCTCGGCGCCGGTGGGTGCGTCGCCCCCGAAGAGCCTGAGCCCGCCTCGACCGCCACCACGCCACCGCCGTGGCCGGCACCGCGCGATGCCATCAGCAACATCAAGGCCGCCGGCCTGCCCGAACTGCCGCTCACTGACACCGCCGACCCGCACATCGTCGAGTTCACCGTCACCGTCGACGGGGCCGCGGTGACACTTCCCCCCCACATCGGGGTCGACCGGGTGCGTGCGGTGCAGGCCCCGGTGCACACCCACGACGAGACCGGGCAGGTCTGGCTCGAGGGCCGCGGCAACCGCGAGGTCACCCTGGGCCAGTTCTTCCAGCTCTGGGGCGTGCGCTTCGAGGCTGGTTGCCTGGGCAGTGCCTGCGGTGGGCTCAAGGTCGCCGCCGACGGCCAACCAGTGGACGAACCGCTCGGCTTCGTCCTGCGCGGTGCCGATCGGATCGAGGTCAGGGCCACCAGCTGAGCATGTGAGGCGCTCGGGCCGTGGTCGTGGTCGGGCCCAGTGGGGCGTTTCTGGCAGGCTTGCGGCCATGACCCACACCCACATGGCCGGCGACATCCATGCCAACGTCGCCGCGCCGGGCCCGCAGTGGCTGCAGCGCCCCCAGGATGTCAACGCCGTCGACCCTGCCCTGTGGAGCCACACCAGCAAGCGCTCGGAGTCAGGGGAGCTGACCATCGGCGGGCTCGGGGTCACCGAGATCGTCGAGACCACCCAGACCCCGGTCTACGTGATGGACGAGGAGGACTTCCGCAGCCGGGCCCAGGCCTTCGCCACCGCGTTCGAGGGCTGGAGGGTGTTCTACGCCGCCAAGGCCTTCCTGTGCCGCGGTGTGGCCCGCTGGGCCTTCCAGGAAGGTCTCGGCATCGACGTCGCCAGCGGGGGAGAGCTGGCCACCGTGCTCAGCGCTGGTGTCGACCCAGCGGTGCTCGGTCTGCACGGCAACAACAAGTCGGTCGACGAACTCGAACTGGCGATCACCTCAGGGGTGGGTCGCATCATCGTCGACTCCCTCGACGAGATCGACCGGCTCGAGCAGCTGTGTCAGCAGCACGGCTGCCGCGCCCAGGTGATGGTGCGGGTGACCGCCGGTGTCGAGGCGCACACCCACGAGTACATCGCCACCGCCCACGAGGACCAGAAGTTCGGCTTCTCGATCGCCAACGGCCAGGCCCTGGTCGCGATGGTGCGCTGCCACGTCAGCCCCAGCCTCGACCTGCTGGGCATCCACTCCCACATCGGGTCACAGATCTTCGCCACCCACGGCTTCGAGGTCGCGGCGCGCCGGACGATGAAGCTGATGGCGCAGTTCCACTCCGCGACCGGCCAGCACCTGCCCGAACTCGACCTGGGCGGCGGTTTCGGCATCCGTTACACCTCGCAGGACTCCCCGGCCACCCCCGACCAGTTGGCCACTGACCTGCGCGAGATCGTCGAGCACGAGGCCCGCGGCCACCAGATGGCCGTGCCCACCATGTCGATCGAGCCCGGACGAGCGGTCGTCGGACCCTCGGGCACCGCGCTCTACACCGTCGGCACGGTCAAGGTCGTCGACCTCGACGGCGGGGCGCAGCGGGTCTACGTCTCGGTCGACGGGGGCATGAGCGACAACATCCGACCCGCCCTGTACGCCGCCGAGTACTCCGCCGCCCTGGTCTCGCGCAGCTCGCAGGCCGAGCCTGTGCTGTGCCGGGTGGTGGGCAAGCACTGCGAGTCCGGCGACATCCTGGTGCGCGACGTCTTCCTGCCCGGCGACATCCGGCCCGGCGACATCCTGGGCGTTCCCGCGTCCGGGGCCTACTCGCGCTCGATGGCCTCCAACTACAACCACGCCACCAAGCCGCCGGTGGTCGCGGTGCGTGACGGCGAGTTGACGACCCTGCTGCGACGCGAGACCTTGGAGGACCTGCTCGGCCTTGACGTCGGCTGAGCGCGACCGACTCGTCCACGCACGACTGACACACCCACGCTGGAGGACCAGAAGTGAACCCCCCACCCAAGCCCGTGGCGCCCTCGATCGAGGGCCCGCTCAAGGTCGCCCTGCTGGGCTGCGGCGTGGTCGGTGCACAGGTGGCCCGACTGATCCTCGACCAGGCCGACGACCTGGCGGCCAGGATCGGCTGCCCAATCGAGTTGGTCGGCATTGCGGTGGCCAACGCCGACCGCGACCGGGCCGGCCTCGAGCGTGCGTTGTTCACCACCGATGCCCCCGGGCTGGTCAGCCGTGGTGACCTCGACGTGGTGATCGAGGTGATCGGTGGTGTCGATCCGTGTCGTGAGTTGCTGCTCACCGCGATCGAGCACGGCGCCAGCATCGTCACCGCCAACAAGGCCCTGCTGGCCGCCCACGGGCAGGAACTGTTCGACGCCGCCGAACGGCGCGGCGTCGACCTGTACTTCGAGGCGGCGGTGGCCGGGGCGATCCCGATCATCAGACCGCTGCGCGAGTCGCTGGTCGGCGACGCCATCACTGAGGTGATGGGGATCGTCAACGGCACCACCAACTACATCCTCGACCAGATGTGCAGCACCGGCGCCAGCTTCGCCGATGCGCTCGCCGAGGCCCAGTCGCTGGGCTTCGCCGAGGCTGACCCGACCGCTGACATCGAAGGTCTGGATGCGGCCGCGAAGGCCTCGATCCTGGCCTCGCTGGCCTTTCACACCCGCATCCGAGGGGACGAGGTGTACCACGAGGGCATCGCCGACCTGGACTCCTCCGACGTGGCAGCCGCGCTGGCCATGGGCTTCCAGGTGAAGCTGCTGGCGATCGCCGAGTTGACCGATGACGACACCGTCAGCGTGCGGGTGCACCCGGCGATGGTGCCCAACGACCATCCGCTGGCCTCGGTGAAGGGGGCCAACAACGCGATCTTCATCCACTCACGTGAGGCCGGGTCGCTGATGTTCCTCGGGCCGGGGGCCGGGGGAGCGCCCACCGCGAGCGCCGTGATGGGCGACCTGGTCACCGTGGCCCGCAACCGGGTGAGGGGCGTCGCCGGGCCGGCGACCAGCACCTACTGCGCGCGCAAGGTCGCCCCGATCGGTGAGGCGATGTCGCGCTACTTCCTGCGCTTCGAGGTGCGCGACGAGCCGGGCGTGCTCGCCGGAGCGGCTCAGATCTTCGCCGAGCACCGGGTGAGTGTGCAGACGGTGCAGCAGTCAACGGCCGAGGCGGTGGCACGCGACGACGGGCTGTCCGCGACGTTGGGCATGCTGACCCACGAGGCGCGCGAGGCCGACCTGCAGTCCTGCGTGCGAGACCTGGCGGCCAGCGACTTCGTATGCGGTGCCATCCGTGTGCTCCGGGTCGTCGGGCTGGGTGCCTGATGAGGGTCCGCGTGCGGGTGCCGGCGACCTCGGCCAACCTGGGGCCGGGTTTCGACTCCATGGGTCTGGCCGTGGCCTGGTACGACGAGATCGAGGTCACCCCGTCCGACCGACTCGAGTTCGACCTCAGCGGTGAGGGTGCTGCTGACGTGCCGCGTGACGAGACCCACCTGGTGCTGCGCAGCCTGCGCGACGGCCTGCGTGCCTTCGGTCATCCTGATCCCGACATGGCGCTGCGACTGAGCGCCCGTTCGACCATCCCGCACGCGAGGGGTCTGGGCTCGTCCGCGGCCGCCATCGGTGCCGGCCTCGGTCTGGCCTGGGGGCTGACCCACCCGGATGAGCCGATCGACCGGCAGCGGGTCTTCGAACTCGGCAGCCTCGCCGAGGGCCACCCCGACAACGCCGGGGCCGTGGTGTTCGGTGGCGCGGTGGTGGCCTGGCTCGACCCCGACGACGTCGGCGCCGCGGCGCTCGAGGTGCACCCCGACGTGCGTGCCCGGGTCTGGGTGCCCTCGGTGGAACTGCCCACGGTGACCGCCCGCGCGGTGCTGCCTTCGGCGCTGCCTCGTCCAGAGGTGATCGCCCAGGCCAGCACGGCGGCGCTGCTCGTCCACGCACTCGCCCGTCAGCCAGAGCTGCTGTGGCGGGCCACGATGGACTGGCTGCATCAGGACCTGCGGGGTCCCTTGATGCCGACCAGCCATGACCTGCTGCGCCGGCTGCGACACGCCGGGGTGGCCGCGGTCATCTCCGGCGCCGGTCCGACGGTGCTGGCCCTGGGCACACCGGAGCAGTTGGCAGTGTCGGACCGGGTCGAGGCGACCGGCTTCGTCGCCCACACCCTGCCGCTGGGTCATGGGCTCGAGCTCGAGATCGACCACGGCTGAGCCACTTCGCCGGGCGCGCAGTGGTGCGCTCGAGCCCGCGGCTGCTAATCTTGGCTCGACGTGCTGGACGATCCGGTGCCCACCATGTGAGGTGTCACCGTCGAGTTCGCCGCTGATCACGAGCGGTTCCGCGTCACTCTCCAACCGCAGGCACACCCCCAGTGGCCGCGTGCATCCGAGCACGAACGCCCGGACTCCGAAGGGAAATCTGTGACCGAATCCACCGGCGCTCCGCTGAGCGCCAAGCTGCTCCCCGAGCTCAAGACCATCGCTGCCGGCCTCGGCATTCCCGGTGCCCGCGGCATGCGCAAGGCCGACCTGGTCGCCGCGATCTCGTCGGCCCAGGGCGGGCGCCGTGAGCAGCAGGCCGGCTCGAGCGAGCAGGGCCAGACCCGCCCGGTTCGTGCCCGGCGTGAGCGCGGCGCACGTCCGGTCGACGAATCGGCCGAGGCTGCACCCGTGGTGACCCGCGAGCGCAGCGATGCCTCGTCCGGCGAGAGCGGTCCGGCGAGCACCAGCGACGAGGTCGGCGCCCGTCTGGCCCAGCTGAGCAACGAGACCGGACGCACCCGGCGTCGCCGCGGCCGTCAGGGCGAGGGGTCGGACGAGGCTGCGCCCGAGCAGGGCGGCACCGACGACTCCGCCCAGTTCCGAGCTGATGGCGGCGAGTCCGGCGGCCAGCGTGGCGAGCGCCAGCAGCGCACTGAGCGCAACCCGGGCGACCGCCAGGGTGCCCGGCAGAACCAGAACGACCGCCAGGGCGATCGCCAGAACCAGAACGACCGCAACCAGAACGAGCGCAACCAGAACTCCGGCGGCGGGTCGTACCGCGACGACGACGAGTCCGGTGGCCGTCGCAACCGCCGTCGCCGCCAGCGCGACCGGCAGAACCGTCGCCGGGGTGGCAGTTCTGGTGTGGGCAACCTCGAGGCCGAGCCCACCGTCTCCGAGGACGACGTGCTGGTCGACGTCGGCGGCATCGTCGACGTGCTCGACAACTACGCCACCGTGCGCACCTCGGGCTACCTGCCCGGGCCCAATGACGCCTACCTCTCCCTGGCCCAGGTGCGCAAGCACCACCTGCGCAAGGGCGACGTGGTGACCGGTGCGATGCGCCAGCCGCGAGACGGCGAGCGTCGTGAGCGGTTCGCCCCGTTGGTCAGGGTTGACACCGTCAACGGCACCGACCCCGAGAACATGCGCCAGCGGCCGGAGTTCAACAAGCTCACACCGCTGTACCCGCAGGAGCGGCTGCGTCTGGAGACCAGCGCGGTCAACATGACCGGCCGGATCATCGACCTGGTCTCGCCGATCGGCAAGGGCCAGCGTGGCCTGATCGTCTCGCCGCCCAAGGCCGGCAAGACGATGATCATGCAGAACATCGCCAACGCGATCACCACCAACAACCCCGAGGTTCACCTGATGGTGGTGCTGGTCGACGAGCGTCCCGAGGAGGTCACCGACTTCCAGCGCACCGTCTCGGGCGAGGTGATCGCCTCGACCTTCGACCGTCCCGCCGAGGACCACACCGTGATCTCGGAACTGGCGATCGAGCGGGCCAAGCGCCTGGTCGAACTCGGCCACGATGTGGTCATCCTGCTCGACGGCATCACCCGCCTGGGGCGTGCCTACAACCTGGCCGCCCCGGCCTCGGGCCGGATCCTGTCCGGTGGCGTGGACTCCGCTGCGCTCTACCCGCCCAAGAAGTTCTTCGGTGCCGCCCGCAACATCGAGAACGGCGGGTCGCTGACCATCCTGGCGACCGCGCTGATCGAGACCGGTTCGAAGATGGACGAGGTGATCTTCGAGGAGTTCAAGGGCACCGGCAACATGGAACTGCGCCTGCAGCGCCAGCTGGCCGACAAGAGGATCTTCCCGGCCATCGACGTGGACGCCTCGGGCACGCGTCGCGAGGAGCTGCTGCTCGGACGCGAGGAGCTGGCGATCATGTGGAAGCTGCGCCGCGTGCTGTCGGGGCTGGAGGACCAGCAGGCCCTGGAGATGCTGCTCAGTCGGCTGCGCAAGACCCAGACCAACAACGAGTTCCTCGTCGTCATCTCGAAGACCACCCCGTCGTCCGAGAACTGACGATCCACCACCCCTGACATGGCCAACCCCCCGCACCCCGAACCCAGGGTCGCGGCGGTTGTCCACATCCACCCCAGATTTGGTGTATCGATAACCCGACCAAGGTCAATCGATTTCAAGCCGACTGGGGGGAATGTCACATAAAGGTCACGATCTGGCAACGGTTCGGCAAGTCCTTGACGGGGCACACTGAACGGTGATTCAGTGAAGCTAGAGCGGTGGCGGCACGAGGGAGTGCGGGGTGCACGAGAGCGTCAAGCCTTCGCCCACCTGGAACCCTGAACGGACAGCAGGGTCCGAATGCAAAGGAGCATTATGAGCAACGCATCCTGGACGCCCACGCGTCGTGGATTCTTCGGACTGGCGGCTGCCGCCACGGCAGGCATGGCCCTGTCGGCCTGTGGCAGCGCCACCAACACGCCCGGCGGCGGCAACACCACCGGTGGGGGTTCCGCTGGCAACGGCGCCAAGCCCATCCGTAGCGGCGCTGCCGGCGACCAGTTCTTCATTGGCGGCATGCAGTGGGGCGCGCCGGTGAGCTTCAGCCCGCTGAACGCCAGCCCGGCCTTCGGCGCAGCCGCCAACGGCATGGACATCATGTACGAGCAGTTGATCATGTTCAACCAGCTCGACGGCAAGATCGAGGGACGCCTGGCCAAGGAGCTCAAGGAGGTCGACAAGACCACCTGGGAGCTGCCCCTGCAGGACGGCACCAAGTGGAGCGACGGCTCGGACCTGACGGCCGAGGACGTGGTGTTCACCTTCGAGCTGGCCAAGGAGGCCAACGTCGGCTACGCGTCGATCTGGACCTACATGGATTCGATCACCGCCAATGACCGCACGGTCGTGGTGAAGCTCAAGGAGACTCCGTACAACCCGCTGCTGGTCCGCGACTTCCTGTGCTGGGTGGGCATCCTGCCCAAGTCGTACTACGGCAAGCTGTCGCCGGCCGACCTGACCAAGGACGCCAACATGAGCCCGCTGGGTTCTGGCCCCTACATGCTCGACAAGTACGACGCCACCCAGATCGTCTACAAGCGCAACGACAACTACTGGGGCAAGTCGGTCTTCGGTGAGGCCAAGCCGACCCACGTCGTGCACCCGATCTTCAAGGCCAACAACGACGGCGACCTCAAGCTCGAGTCCGGTGAGCTCGACGGCAGCCAGCAGTTCACCGCCCAGATCTGGAAGATGTGGGAGAAGGGCAAGCCGGTCGCCACGTTCCTCAAGGACAAGCCGTACTACCTGCCCGGCTCGATGCCCTCGCTGATCTTCAACGTGACCAAGAAGGGCCTCGACAACGTCGCCGTGCGCAAGGCCATCGCCTACGCCGTCAACTACCCCGACATCGCGGCCAAGGCCATGTCGGAGTACTCCGGTGAGATGCAGGCCTCGCAGATCCTGCCCCAGGGCTCGGAGGAGAAGTTCTACGACCAGGCCAAGGTGGATGCCACCGGCTGGAAGTACGACAAGGCCAAGGCCATCGAGATCCTCGAGAACGAGGCGAAGGCCAAGAAGGGCTCCGATGGCATCTACGTGCTCGAGGACGGCACCCGTCTGGGCCCGTGGAAGCTGATCACCCCGACCGGTTGGACCGACTGGAACACCTCGTGCGAGATCATCGCCAAGAGCCTCCAGGAGGTCGGCATCGACGTGTCGACCAACTTCCCGCAGGCCGCGACCATGATCGACGCCATGCAGAACGGCAACTTCGACCTGGCGCACTACTCCTACGCATCGGTCGGACCGGCCAGCCCTTGGACCCGGTTCCGCGACGTGCTCAGCGAGAGCGCACCGATCGGCACCCGTGCCTTCTGGAACTACGGTCGCTTCAAGGACGACACGGTCAAGGGTCTGCTCGAGCAGGCTGCCGCCGAGACCGATGAGGCCAAGCTGAAGGAGATTTACCAGCAGCTCGACGAGCTCTATCGCAAGGAGATCCCGTGCGTGTCGGCCATGTACCGTCCGAGCCAGTTCTACGAGTTCAACCAGGGCACCTGGACGAACTTCCCGACTGAGGACAACGCCTACTGCCCGCCGACCTGGAAGGGTCCTGGCTTCAAGGTGCTGTTCAACATCAAGAAGGTCGGAAGCTGACCTGATGCCGATCGGGTGGTGGTGCCACGAGGCACCACCACCCGACACGGTTGTCAGGACGACACCCTGAAGGGGGAATCATGGGCCTTGGCCGCTACCTGTTGCGCAAGTTCCTGTGGTACCTGGGTGCATTGCTCGTCGCCCTCCTGCTGAACTTCTTCCTGCCGCGCCTCATCCCGGGCAACCCGGTCGATGCGCTGGTGGGCAGGTTGTCGCAGGGCGGCGCCGGTAGCGATCAGCTGCAGGCGATGCACACCCAGTACGTCAAGGAATTCGGGCTTGACAAGCCCATGTGGCAGCAGTTCTTCATCTATCTGGGCAATCTCGCCAAGGGCGACCTTGGCACCTCGTTCATGCAGTATCCCGCGTCGGTGAACAAGCTGGTGGGCGATGCCCTGCCGTTCAGCGTCGCCCTGCAGCTGCCGGCCATCCTGTTCGGTTGGTTGATCGGCAACCTGCTCGGCGCGATCGCGGCGTTCAAGGGTGGTTGGTTCGACAAGGGCGCCTTCGTCGGCTCGCTGTTCCTGTCGTCGATGCCCTACTACTGCCTCGCCATCCTGCTGCTCTTCGGGCTCGCGGTCTGGTACCCGATGTTCCCGCAGGGCCGCGCGTACTCCCTCGGACTCACTCCTGAGTTCAGCTTCACCTTCCTCAACGACGCCATCAGCTACTGGTGGTTGCCGTTCCTGTCACTGGTGTTGATCTTCATCGGCGGCCAAGCCGTCGGCATGCGGTCGATGGCCATCTACGAACTCGGCTCCGACTACGTCAACTACGGACGTGGTCTGGGCATGAAGGACTCGCAGATGGTGCGCTACATCTTCCGCAACGCCATGCTGCCGCAGATCACCGGTCTGGCCCTGTCGATCGGCGGCCTGGTCGGTGGCGCCCTGATCACCGAGTTGGTGTTCAACTACCCGGGCATGGGCTCACTGCTGTTCGGCGCGATCAGCTCGAACGACTACCCGGTCATCCAGGCGATCACCCTGATCATCACGGTGACGGTGCTGATGGCCAACTTCGCGGTCGAGGTGCTCTACGGGTTCATCGATCCCCGCATCAAGGCCACCCAGGGAGGTGACAAGTCATGAGGTTCTCCGGGCGCTTCTACTTCGGAGCCACGCTCGTCATCCTGGTGCTCCTGGTCGGCTTCATCGGCCCGTTCATCGTCGGTGTCGACCCCAACGCCTCGATCGGCGGCCTCTACGACAAGCCGGGCACTGGCCCGGGCATGCAGTGGTGGCTGGGCACCGACAACGAGGGACAGTCGGTCATGTCGAACCTGGTCTACGGCACGCGCACCTCGCTGCTCGTGGGCCTGATCGCCGGAATCATCGCCAGCTCCATCGGCCTGGTGATCGGCCTGATCGCCGGTTACGCCGGCGGCATGCTGGAAGAGATCCTGATGGGTCTGACCAACATCGTGCTGGCCATCCCCAGCATCGTGATCGTCATCCTGCTCTCGGTCTCGTTGCCACGTCGTGACATCTTCACCCTGGCCCTGGTCATCGGCATCACGGCATGGCCGTGGACGGCTCGTGCCGTGCGCGCGCAGGCCACCTCGGTGCGCACCCGCGAACACATCGAGGTCGCCAAGATGTCGGGCGCCAAGTTCTGGAGCATCCTGGCCTGGGACGTGCTGCCCTACCTGCTCAGCTACGTGGTCATGGCCTTCGTGCTGCAGGTCGCCAGCGCCATCCTCACCGAGTCGTCGCTGTCGATGCTCGGTCTGGGCCCGTCCAACATCGTGTCGATCGGCATGATGCTGAACTGGGCACTGGCCTGGGGTTCGATTCGCGTCGGGGCGTGGTGGGCCTTCATCCCGCCGACGGTCATGCTGACGCTGATCGCCTTCTCGCTCTACCTGGTGCAGTCCAGCTTGGACGAGGTCTTCAACCCGCGGCTGCGTCGTGGCAAGAAGCGCAAGTTGGTGCCGGCAGCAAGCGGCGGTGCGGCCACTGCAGAGATCGACGAACCGGAAGGTGAGCCGGGCGCCTCGGTCGGACCGGCCGCCCTGATGTCGGCCACCGTGGCCGAAGGCAAGGATTCAGGAGGGACCACCCAATGAGCCGTCTGTTGGAGGCGACGAACCTCAACGCCGCCTACCTGACGCCCGAGGGGCGTGAGGTCAAGGCCGTCGATGACGTGTCGCTCTACATCGACGAGGGCGAGATCCTCGGCTGCGCTGGTGAGTCCGGTTGTGGCAAGTCCACGCTGGGCAACGTGCTGGCGCTGACCGCTCGTCCGCCGCTGTACCCGATCAGCGGCAGGATCACCATCGACGGCCAGACCATCAGCCTCGACCGCGAGAACAAGGTTCCTCGCACTTGGCGTGGTGAGGTCGTGTCCATGTTGCCGCAGGGCGCACTCAACTCACTGTCACCGACGGCCCGCATCCGCAACCTGGTCGGCGATGTGATGAAGGCGCACGACGCCAAGATGGGCAAGGATGAGGCGCTCGACCGCGCGCGGGACAGGATGAAGGAACTGGGGCTGCCGCCCCGGGCCCTTGATGCCTACCCCCACGAGTTGTCCGGCGGCATGAAGCAGCGCGTGATCACCGTGATCTCGACGCTGCTGAACCCAAAGTTGCTGATCGCCGACGAGCCCACCTCGGCACTGGACGTGTCGAGCCAGCGGGCTCTGGTCGAGATGCTTCGCGAGATGCTCAACCAGGGGATCATGAAGGGCGTCATCTTCGTGACGCACGACCTTCCCCTGCTCAAGAGCATCTCCGACCGGATCGCGGTCATGTACGCGGGCCAGATCGTCGAGGTCGCCTCGGCCGAGACGATCGCCGACAATGCTCGCCACCCGTACTCCACGGCCCTGCTCAACGCCGTCCTGGCGCCCGAGCCGGACACCCTGGTGAAGCGTGTGGAGGGCATCCGTGGTGCACCGCCGAGCCTGGCCAAGCCCCCGTCCGGGTGCCGTTTCCACCCGCGTTGCGGTCTGGTCATGGACATCTGCTCGGCCAAGCAGCCCGCTCCGGTCGGCACCGACCTGGAGTTCGCCTGCTGCCACTGGACTGCCCAGCACCCCGATCAGGTGATCAGGGTCGAGGACGTCCTGGCCCGCAATGACGAAGTGGAGGAGTGATGGCTGCCCTTCTGAAGGCCAACAACATCCAGAAGACGTTCGGCCACGGCAAGAACGCCGTCCACGCGGTGAAGGGAGCCACCTTCGAACTGGAGGAGGGCACCATCACCGCAGTGGTCGGTGAGTCCGGCTCCGGCAAGTCGACGCTGGCCCGTCTGGTGCTGGGGCTGCTGCCCTCGACCGGCGGAACGCTGGAGTTCGACGGTCGCGACGTCACCAAGCTCTCGTTCATGGAGAGCCAGCGGTACTGGCGCGACGTGCAGGCGGTCTTCCAGGACCCGTTCAGCGCGTTCAACCAGTTCTTCACCGTGCAGCGACTGCTGGGTCGCTCGATGAAGCTCATCGAGGACAAGAAGGAAGCCACCGAGCGCATGCACGAGGCACTCGGGCACGTCGGCTTCGAGGCCAGCGACGTGTTGAAGAAGCACCCGCACGAACTGTCCGGTGGCCAGCGTCAGCGGATCATGATCGCCCGTGCGCTCATGATGCGTCCCAAGCTGCTCCTGGCCGACGAGGCGACTTCGATGCTCGACGCCTCGTTGCGGGTGAACGTCCTCAACGTGTTGCGCGACCTGCGCGACAACCTCGGCACCACCGTCATGATCATCACCCACGACATCGGCCAGGCCTGCTACGTGGCCGAGCAGATGCTGGTGATGGAGAAGGGTGACATGGTCGAGCAGGGGTCGTCCAAGGAGGTCGTGTTCAATCCGCAGCACACCTACACCAAGCAGCTGCTGGCCGACGTGCCGAAGCTGCACGGTGAGCTCGGTGAGATGGTGCACTGAGGACTCCCTGACAGGAGGGGGTGTGGCCGAACGGCCCACCCCCTCCTTCACATTTCGGGCGCGCGGCCCGATTCGTCAGCGTGGCGCTCGCGTGGCAGAATGGACCGGTCGTGCCGGTTCACGCATCGATGCGGACCTCGTCCGAGCGACCCGGCGCACCTGACACCCAAGGAGACACCATGAAGCAGGGCATCCACCCCGACTACGTGGACACCCAGGTGACCTGCACCTGCGGCAACACGTTCACCACCAAGAGCACCGCCAAGGGCGGGCACATGAGCGCCGACGTGTGCGCGGAGTGCCACCCGTTCTACACCGGCAAGCAGAAGATCCTCGACACCGGAGGCCGGGTCGCCCGCTTCGAGCGCCGCTACAAGAGGTAGTCACACGTCCGAGGGACGCCGCGGATCCCTCCGCGGCGTCCCTCGGTCATTTCCCCAGCCTGTTCAGATCACCGTTGCTGGAAGGTCACATGTTCGAGTCGGCCAGGCCGTTGCTGGACGAGTACGCAGCCCTCGAGGCAGAACTGCTCGACCCTGCCCTGCACGCCGATCTGGCGCGCAGTCGCCGGGTGGGTCGTCGCTACGCCGAGTTGCGTGGCGTGGTTGCCGCCCTGGCGGAGCACCTGGGCCTGGTCGACGACCTGGCGGCCGCGCGCGAACTGGCAGAGCTCGGTGACGCCGACTTCGCCCACGAGGTGGATGAGATCGAGGTGCGCCTGGCCGCCTCCGAAGCCCGTGTGGCCGAACTGCTGGCACCCCGCGACCCCCACGACAGCCTCGATGCCGTGGTCGAGATCAAGTCGGGCGAGGGCGGTGAGGAGTCTGCGCTGTTCGCCCGGGACCTGTTCACCATGTACTCGCGATTCGCCGAGCGGATGCGGTGGTCGTTGGAGGTGCTCGACAGCCAGGCCTCCGACCTGGGCGGGTGGAAGTCGGTCACCTTCGTGGTGAAGGCCGCAGGCACCGACGACGTGGCGCCCTATGGGGTGATGAAGTTCGAGGCCGGCGTGCACCGGGTGCAGCGTGTGCCGGTCACCGAGTCGCAGGGGCGCGTCCACACCTCGGCCACAGGCGTGCTGGTGATGCCGGACGTCGACGCCGACGAGGTGGTCATCGACGAGGACGACCTGCGCATCGATGTCTTCCGGTCCTCGGGCCCCGGGGGTCAGGGCGTCAACACCACCGACTCCGCCGTGCGGATCACCCACCTGCCCACCGGCACCGTCGTCTCGTGCCAGAACCAGCGCAGCCAGTTGCAGAACCGCGATGCCGCGATGCGCATGCTGCGGGCACGCCTGACCGCACTGGCCGAGGAGCAGGCCGCCTCAGCAGCCTCGGCAACCCGCCGGGAACAGGTACGCACCGTCGACCGCTCCGAGCGGATCCGGACCTACAACTTCCCCGAGAACCGGATCGCCGACCACCGCATCGGCTACAAGGCCCACAACCTCGACCACGTGCTCGCCGGCGACATGGGTACCCTGGTCGAAGCGCTGCAGGCCGCCGACCTGGCAGCGAGACTTGCCGGCGATGAGGGCTGACTCCTTGGCCCGGGGCGCTGCCGATCGACTGGTCGCCGCCGGGTACAGCAGCGGTGCCGCCGAGGCCCGCACCCTGCTCGCCCACGTGCTCGGCACCACCCCCGCCGGGTTGCTGGTCGCCCCCGACCTCAGCGACGAGCAGTGCGCCGACTTCGACGACCTGGTGAGCCGCCGCCTGTCCGGCACACCGGTCCAGCACCTCACCGGTGAGGCCTGGTTCCGCACGGTGCGCCTCGAGGTCGGCCCGGGCGTCTTCGTCCCGCGCCCGGAGACCGAGGTGATGACCGGCTGGGCCCTGGATCGGATGCGTGATGTCTCGGCGACCGGGCGTCGACCCGTGGTGGTCGAGCTGTGTGCCGGGTCCGGGGCGATCACCAAGGCCCTGGCGGCCGAAGGACCCGATGCCGACCTGCACGCCGTCGAACTGAGCCCCACAGCGGTCGACTATGCACAGCGCAACCTCGAGGGTCAGGGGGTCGACCTGCGCGAGGGCGACATGGCCGAGGCATTCGGTGACCTCGACGGGACCGTTGACGTGGTGGTGGTCAACCCTCCCTACATCCCCCTCGAGGCATGGGAGTCGGTGCAGCCGGACGTTCGTGACCACGACCCCGAACTGGCACTGTTCTCCGGCGATGACGGGTTGGTGGCGACCAGGGTCGTGGCGCGCGTGGCCCAGCGCCTGCTGGTCGGCGGCGGTTGGGTCTGCAGTGAGCATGCCGAGGTGCAGCACGAGTCGGCCCCACAGGTATTCGCGCACGCCGGGTTCGAGCACGTGCGCGACCACCACGACCTGACAGGACGACCCCGCTTCGTGACCGCGCGGATGCCGGAGGGGTTCGTGGCAGGATGGGCGTCGTGAGTGAGCACGCCCAGGACGAGCCGGTCGAGCAGAGGCAGCCCGTCGACGAGCCCCCAACACCCGAGCCGACCCAGGAACCCGGTCTGCCGGCGGCACCGGAGCCGATCGAGGCGATCGTGTCACCCGACCATCTGGACGAGCCAGAGGTGGTCGGGGACGCCGAGCCCGAGGCCCACGATGAGCCCGCACCCGAGCCCGAGCAGCCGACGTGGACGCGCTTCGACGTCACCGACGAGTCCGTCATGGAGGAGGCCTTGGCCGCTGCCGTGGCCGCCATCCGGGCGGGGGAGTGCATCGTGCTGCCGACCGACACGGTCTACGGCATCGGGGTCAGGGCCCAGGACGCCGCAGCGGTCACCAGGCTGCTCGAGGCCAAGGGCCGTGGGCGCGACATGCCGCCGCCGGTGCTGGTCGCTGACACCGCCATGGTGGGCGCACTCGTCGACGAGCTCACCGACTACGCCCTCGGCCTGGCCTCCCAGTTCTGGCCCGGGCCGCTGACCTTGATCCTGACCGCCCAGGAGGGCCTGGGGATGGACCTCGGCGACACCGAGGGCACCATCGCTGTGCGTGTGCCCGACCACGAGTTCGCCCGGCAGCTGCTGCGCAGGACCGGCCCGCTGGCGGTCTCGAGTGCCAACATCTCGGGCCAGCCGGCCTCGACCAGCATCGACGATGCGATCGCGCAACTGGGCAACAGCGTGGCGGTCTACCTCGACTCCGGTGACACGCCGGGCTCGGCCCCCAGCAGCATCGTCGACTTCACCGTCTCGTCCGCCGGCGAGCTCGTCCGCCTCGGGGCGCTGGACGAGGGCATCCTGCTGGCCTATGCGCCCCTGATGACCTATGAGAAGCCAGTGGCGGACGAGCCGGCTCCCGAGGTCGACCAGCCTGCCGAGGACGAGCCTGCTGACGAGGTCGCCACAGACGGGGTACCCACCGACGACGGACCCCAGGACGACCTTCCGGCCGACGAGGCGCCCGCCGAGGATGCCCCGACTGTCGCCCCGTCCACCGAGGAAACGCGAGTCGACGCGCCGCCAGACGACGTGCCGCCTGTCCAGGAGACCCCGACCCCACCACGCAACGCCGCTGACTGATGCGCGAGTACCTGCTGGTGCTGCTGATGGCGGCGATGACCACCTACCTGCTGGGTGGTCTGTGCCGTCGGGTGGCGCTGCGCACCGGCATGCTCGCCATGGTGCGCGACCGCGACGTCCACGCCGTCCCGGTGCCCTATGGCGGGGGAGTGGCGATGCTGGGTGGTGTGGCCACCGCGGTGCTGCTGGCGGCTCAACTGCCCTTCCTGGGACGCCATGCCCTGGTCAGCCATGACGCCGCGGCGATCCTGCTGGCCGGCGCGGTGATCTGCGTGGTGGGGGTGTTCGACGACTGGTTGGAGCTCTCGGCAATCACCAAGTTCGCTGGGCAGGTGCTCGCCGCCGGGATCGTCGTGGCCAACGGGGTGCGGATGTACTGGATCCCGCTGCCGAACTCGATCATCGCCCTCGACACGGCCACCTCGATCCTGATCACCGTGCTGTTCATCGTGCTGTGCACCAACGCGGTCAACTTCGTCGACGGGCTCGACGGTCTGGCCAGCGGCGTGATCGCCATCGGTGCCACTGCCTTCTTCGGCTACACCTACCTGCTGGCGTACGAGCAGGAACTCGTCCGGGCGACCACGGCCAGCCTGATCACCATCGCCATCGCCGGCGTGTGCCTGGGTTTCCTGCCGCACAATTTCTCACCCGCACGGATGTTCATGGGTGACTCCGGCGCGATGCTGCTCGGGTTGTTGATGGCCGCCTCGACGATCTCGTTGACCGGCCAGATCGACGCCAGCGCACTGACTGCCCGAAGCGGTGGCCTGGTGCCGGCCTACCTACCGATCATCCTGCCGGTCGCGATCATGGCGCTGCCGCTGCTCGACCTGGTGCTGGCCTACGTGCGCCGCACCATCGCCGGGCGCTGGTGGTTCGTGGCCGACAAGCAGCACCTGCACCACCGGTTGCTGCAACTGGGGCACTCGACCGTGCGGGCCGTCGCCGTGATGTACGCCTGGGCGGCGGTGCTGTCATTCGGCACCGTGCTGATCGGACTCGACCCCGGGTGGCGCAGCATCGGTGCCGTCGCCGGTGCCGCACTGTTGGCCACGGGTTTCACGCTGCTCCCCCAGCTGAGGGGCCGGCGCGAGGTCACTGGTGGCTGACCGCACGCCCTCGGTGAGCCGACGGCTGCTGTCGGCGATGGTCAAGGGCTCGTTCGCCTTCGCCCACGTGGCCTGGTTGGTGGCGGTCGGGATCGGGTTCTGGTGGGCGCAAGGCCTCGGTGCCGCAAACGCAGCGGTCGGTGGTGCGCTCGTCCTGTTCTTCTTCGGAGCCGGTCAGGGCGTGCAGTTGCTGGCCGGTGAGATGGACCCGCGCACCGGGGTCGGGCTGGCGATGCTGTCGTACCTGGCCAGGGTCGCCGTGCTCGGTGGGCTGCTGTGGCTGGCCATGAACGACGCGCGGCTCGACGCACTGTTCCTGCGTGGGCCGTTCTTCGTCTCGGTGATGGTCGTCCTGCTCGGTTGGCTGGCGGGCATGTTCTGGGTTCACTCCCGGCTGCGCATCCCGATCTACGACAGCCAGTGGGACGAGGGTCCCACGGGTGGCCGATCGGTGTGACCGGCACGGGCCTGACTGCTAGAGTCCATCACGTCATGGAGGACAAGAGCGCACCCACGCCCTCGAAGGGATCTGGCCCGGCCAGTACCGACGACGGACTCGTGGTGTTGAGCTACATCCTGTCAGGCATCCTGTTCTACGGCGGTCTGGGGTGGGCCGGGGCCCACTACCTCGGCCACCGTTGGATGCTGCCGGCCGGACTGATCCTTGGCCTCCTCGCCAGTGTGTACCTCGTCGTCAAGCGTTATGGGAGCCCCACGCGATGATCTCCAGCAGCAAGGAGCAGGCATGCTGACCCTTCCGTTCCTGCCGATGGAGACCGGCGGCGAGGGCGGCTACAAGCCCCCGTCGGTGGAGGACTTCTACTTCCCGACGCTGTTCGGCATCGACCAGGTCGACCGCACCACGGTGCAGGCCATCATCGCCGCCCTGCTGGTGATCGTGCTGTGGGTCTGGGCCGCGCGCCGGCTCAAGACCGTGCCGACCAAGGGACAGTTCTTCAGCGAGTTCATCTACGAGTTCATCCGCAACGGTGTGGCTCGTGACGCCCTGGGCCACGACTACCGCAAGTACCTGCCCTGGCTGCTCGGACTGTTCAGCTTCATCCTGGTCAACAACTGGTTCGGCGAGTTCTTCTACTTCATGTTCCCGACCTTCTCGCGGGTCGGCTACGCCTACGGCCTGGCCCTGCTGACCTGGGTGATCTACATCGGCGCCGGCTTCAAGAAGCACGGCATCCGCTACCTGAAGATGTCGCTGCTGCCCGAGGGCGTGCCGTGGTACCTGTGGTGGCTGATCATCCCGCTGGAGTTCCTGTCGAACTTCATCACCCGCCCGATCACGCTCGCGCTGCGTCTGTTCGCCAACCTGTTCGCCGGCCACCTGGTGGTCACGGTGTTCGTGATCGGCGGCGGCTACCTGCTCACCGTCGACAACAACTGGTTCTACAACGTCGCCGGTGGCGTCTCGCTGATCTTCAGCATCGCCATCCTGTTCCTCGAGTTGTTCATCGGTGCGCTTCAGGCCTACATCTTCACCGTGCTCAGCGCCCAGTACGTCTCGTCCTCGATCTCCGACCACCACTGACCAACACCGCAACAAACCCACAGACCTTCTCCACGCCGGTGGAGAACATCCGAAAGGAAACCAGATGACCCCCATGGAAATCGGCGGCTCGATCAACATGATCGGTTACGCGCTCGCGACTCTGGGCCCGGCCCTGGGCGTGGCGTGGATCTTCGCCTCCGTGATCAATGGAACCGCTCGCCAGCCTGAGGCTCGTGGCGCCATGATGAGCACTGCCTTCATCGGCTTCGCCGTGGTCGAGGCCCTCGCCATCATCGGCATCGCGCTCGCCTTCGTTCTGTGAGCCCTGCCATGGTGACCACCATGGTTGCGTTCGAGATCAACCTCGGGCCGCTCGCTCCGCACTACCTGAGCGAGATCATCATGGGCATCGTGCTCATGGTGCTCATCATCGTGGTGCTGGCGAAGGCCGTCGTCCCGGCGTTCGAGAAGATGTACGCCGAGCGCGCCGACGCCATCCAGGGCGGCATGGAGCGTGCCGAGAAGGCTCAGGCCGAGGCCGAACAGGCCCTTCAGGAGTACCGCAGCCAACTGGCTGAGGCTCGCGAGGAGGCCGCCAAGATCCGTGAGGACGCCAAGAACCAAGGAGCCCAGATCCTGGCCGAGATGCGCGAACGCGCGGCCAAGGAGTCTGAGCGCATGGTCGAGAGCGCCCGCGCACAGATCGAGGCCGAGCGAGCCCAGGCGTCGAGCCAACTGCGCGCCGAGGTCGGTGGTCTGGCGACCACACTGGCCGGCAAGATCGTCGGTGAGTCCTTGACCGACGACCAGCGGGCACGTGGCACGGTCGAGCGCTTCCTGGCCGAACTCGAGTCGACCCCCATCGGAGCTGGTGAGCGCTGATGTCACAGTCCACTGACAGTCGCCTGCGCGAACTCGACGCGGTGCTCGACCAGCAGGGCGCTGCCCCTGAGTTGGCGTCGCAGCTGTTCGCCATCGTCGACGTGCTCGACACCACACCTGCCCTCAGGCGTGCGCTCAGCGACCCCGCTGCCGACGAGTCGGCCAAGGGCACGCTGGTCGACCGCCTGTTCGGCACCCAGGTGGGTGCGGGTGCGTTGGCAGTGCTGAAGGCGGCTGCGGTGCGACGGTGGGGAAGTCCCAAGCGACTCGCCGACGCCGTCGAGCGCCAGGCGGTCCGGGCCGAGTTCTCCTCGGCCTCGTCGGCAGGTCAGCTCGACCAGGTCAGCGACGAGCTGTTCCGGTTCGGTCAGACGGTCGCCGGCAACGACGAGCTGCGCGAGGCACTGGGCAACGGCCGGGTGCCGCTGGCGGCCCGCCGACAGTTGGTGACCACGCTGCTGGCCGGCAAGGCCTCTCCGGCGACGGTGCGGCTCGCCGAGCGGGCCGTCTCAGCCCGCGAGCGCACCTACGCCCTGACCCTCGACAACTACGCCACCACGGCCGCACAGCTGCGCGACCGCCAGGTGGCCAAGGTCACCGTCGCCCAGCCCCTGACGGCCGACCAGGACGCGCGCCTGCGTGCGGCCCTGATCCGGATCGCCGGGCGCCAGGTCGACGTGCAGGTGACCGTCGACCCCGAGGTGCTCGGCGGCATGCGTGTGCAGTTGGGCGACGAGGTGATCGAAGGCACGATCGCCCAGCGCCTCGAGGACGCCCGACGCCAGATCGCCTGACCACCAGACCGACACCATCGACCACCACACATTCAGCTCGTGCCCGACACGAACGTAGGAGAGTAGAACGCAATGGCGGAACTGACGATTCGTCCGGACGAGATCCGCGACGCCCTGGACACCTTCGTCCAGAACTACACCCCGGCTGCTGCCAGCCGCGAGGAGGTGGGCACCGTCGTGACCTCTGGTGACGGCATCGCCCGCGTCGAGGGCCTGCCCTCGGCCATGGCCAACGAGCTGCTCCGCTTCGACGACGGCACACTGGGCATCGCCCTGAACCTCGACGTGCGTGAGATCGGCGTCGTGGTGCTCGGCAACTCCGAGGGCATCGAAGAGGGTTCGGGCGTCAAGCGCACCGGCGAGGTGCTCTCGGTGCCGGTCGGTGACGCGTTCATGGGCCGCGTGGTCGACGCGATGGGCAACCCGATCGACGGTCTCGGTGAGATCAAGGCCGAGGCGCGTCGCGCGCTCGAGCTGCAGGCAGCCGGCGTGATGGACCGCCAGGAGGTCCGCGAGCCGCTGCAGACCGGTCTCAAGGCCATCGACGCGATGACCCCGATCGGCCGCGGACAGCGCCAGCTCATCATCGGCGACCGCAAGACCGGCAAGACCGCCATCGCCATCGACACGATCATCAACCAGAAGAAGAACTGGGAGTCCGGCGACCCCAAGCTCCAGGTCAGGTGCATCTACGTCGCGGTCGGTCAGAAGGGTTCCACGGTAGCCGAGGTGCGCGGTGCGCTCGAAGAGGCCGGCGCGCTGGAGTACACCACCATCGTGCACGCTCCGGCGTCCGACCCGGCCGGCTACAAGTACATCGCCCCCTACGCCGGTTCGGCCATCGGCCAGCACTGGATGTACCAGGGCAAGCACGTGCTGATCGTCTTCGACGACCTCACCAAGCAGGCCGAGGCCTATCGCGCCATGTCGCTGCTGCTGCGTCGTCCCCCGGGCCGCGAGGCCTACCCCGGCGACGTGTTCTACCTCCACTCCCGCCTGCTGGAGCGCTGCGCCAAGCTGTCCGACGAGCTCGGTGGCGGCTCGATGACCGGCCTGCCGATCATCGAGACCAAGGCCAACGACGTGTCGGCCTACATCCCGACCAACGTGATCTCGATCACCGACGGCCAGATCTTCCTGCAGTCCGACCTGTTCAACGCCAACCAGCGTCCGGCCATCGATGTCGGCATCTCGGTCTCGCGCGTGGGTGGCGCGGCCCAGATCAAGGCCATGAAGAGCGTCTCGGGCACCCTGAAGATCAATCTGGCCCAGTACCGCGACATGCAGGCCTTCGCGATGTTCGCCTCCGACCTCGACGCCACCTCGCGGCGCCAGCTCGATCGTGGTGCACGGCTGACCGAGCTGCTGCGGCAGGGTCAGTACGCCCCGTACCCGGTCGAGGACCAGGTGGTCAGCGTCTGGGCAGGTACCAACGGTGAGTTCGACGAGGTGCCGGTCGACGACGTGCTGCGCTTCGAGCAGGAACTGCTCGAGCACCTGCGGCACAACACCTCGATCCTCACCACGATCGCCGAGACCAAGAACTTCGACGACGACACCGCCCAGGCGCTGCGCGAGGAGATCTCCAACTTCAAGCAGGGCTTCCGCACCTCCCAGGGCAAGTTGCTGGTGGGTCGCGAGGAGCATGCTCCGATCGACGAGGACGACATCGACCAGGAGCAGATCGTCACCCCGAAGCGAGGCTGATCGATGGCCTCCAGTCTTCGTGAGCTGCGACAGCGGCGAAACTCGGTCCGGGCGACCCAGAAGATCACCCGGGCGATGGAACTCATTGCCGCCTCGCGGATCATCAAGGCCGACCGGGCAGCCCGGGCTGCCCTGCCGTTCACCAGCGAGCTGAACCGAGCAGTGGCCGCCCTGGCGACCTACTCCACCATCGAGCACCCGCTCACCACCGAGCCCGAGAAGGTGCGTCGGGCCGCGGTGGTGGTGGTCACCTCCGACCGAGGGCTCGCGGGCGCCTACTCGTCCAACGCCATTCGGACGGCGCTGAGGCTGACTGAACGCCTCACCGCCGAAGGCGTGGAGGTCAAGCGCTACGTGGTGGGGCGCAAGGGCATCAACTACTTCCGGTTCCGCAAGGTCGAGCTGGCTGACACCTGGGACGGGTTCTCCGACTCCCCGGCCTACGCCAACGCGGTCGACATCGCCGATGCGGTGATGGCCGACTTCATGCGGCCCCATGACGAGGGCGGCGTCGACGAGATCTACGCGGTCTACACCCGCATGAAGTCGATGCTCATCCAGGAGCCCCGAGTCCGTCGCGTGCTGCCGATCGAGGTGGTGGAGGAGGGTTCGGACAAGGTCAACGAGCTCAAGCCGGTGGAAATGCCGCTGCAGTACGAGTTCGAACCCGATCCCGAGACCGTGCTCGACACCTTGATGCCGCTCTACGTCAGGAACCGCTTCTGGTTCTACCTGTTGGAGTCCGCGGCCTCCCAGCTGGCCAGCCAGCAGCGGGCGATGAAGTCGGCCACCGACAACGCCCAGACCCTGATCGAGACCCTGACGCGCGAGGAGAACCAGGCGCGCCAGGCCGAGATCACCCAGGAAATCAGTGAGATCGTCGGCGGCGCCTCCGCGTTGACCGAGTCCGCCCAAGCAGAGTGACGCCGGAAAAGAGTGAGGACAGAGCAAATGACTGCCACCCAAGTTGATCCCCAGACCCAGGCCAAGCCGGCCGGGGTGGGGCGTGTCAGCCGCGTCATCGGCCCCGTGGTGGACGTGGAGTTCCCCGTCGACCAGATGCCCGACATCATGAACGCCCTGCAGGTCGACACCGAGGTGATGGGCGAGAAGCGCACCATGACCATGGAGGTCGCCCTGCACGTGGGCGACAACATGGTGCGTGCTATCGCCCTCAAGCCGACCGACGGCATGCAGCGTGGCGCCGAGGTGCGCGACAGCGGTGCCCCGATCAGCGTGCCCGTCGGTGACGTCACCAAGGGCCGGGTCTGGAACGTGACCGGTGACTGCCTCAACCAGGACGCCAGCGAGTTCGAGATCACCGAGCGCTGGCCGATCCACCGCGACCCGCCCAAGTTCGACGCCCTCGAGTCCAAGACCGAGATGCTCGAGACCGGCATCAAGGTGCTCGATCTGCTCACCCCCTACGTGCAGGGCGGCAAGATCGGCCTGTTCGGCGGCGCCGGCGTGGGCAAGACCGTGCTCATCCAGGAGATGATCTACCGCATCGCCCACAACTTCGGTGGCACCTCGGTGTTCGCCGGTGTGGGGGAGCGCACCCGCGAGGGCAACGACCTGATCAACGAGATGGAGGAGGCGGGAGTCTTTAAGGACACCGCCCTCGTCTTCGGCCAGATGGACGAGCCGCCGGGCACCCGTCTGCGGGTGGCGCTGTCGGCGCTGACCATGGCCGAGTACTTCCGCGACGTGCAGAACCAGGACGTGCTGCTGTTCATCGACAACATCTTCCGGTTCACCCAAGCCGGGTCGGAGGTCTCTACCCTGCTCGGCCGGATGCCGTCGGCCGTGGGTTACCAGCCCAACCTGGCCGATGAGATGGGCCAGTTGCAGGAGCGGATCACCTCGACCCGGGGCCACTCGATCACCTCGATGCAGGCGATCTACGTGCCCGCCGACGACTACACCGACCCGGCTCCGGCGACCACCTTCGCCCACCTGGACGCCACCACCGAGCTCTCGCGCGAGATCGCCTCGCGTGGCCTGTACCCCGCGGTGGACCCGCTGACCTCGACCAGTCGCATCCTCGACCCGCAGTACGTGGGCCAGGAGCACTACGACACGGCCACCCGGGTCAAGCAGATCCTGCAGCGCAACAAGGAACTGCAGGACATCATCGCCATCCTCGGTGTCGACGAACTGTCCGAGGAGGACAAGATCATCGTCAACCGGGCCCGCCGCATCCAGCAGTTCCTCAGCCAGAACACCTACATGGCGACCAAGTTCACCGGCATCGAGGGCTCGACGGTTCCGCTCAAGGACACCATCGAGAGCTTCCAGATGATCTGCAACGGCGACGTCGACCACATCGCCGAGCAGGCCTTCTTCAACGTGGGCGGCATGGACATGGTGATGGAGAACTGGGACAAGATGAGCAAGGACGCCTGAGGTGGCCGAACCCTTCGTCATCGAGGTCGTCAGCGCTGACCGGTTGGTCTTCGAGGGGCGTGCGGTCAACGTGATCGTGCGCACCACCGAGGGCGACATCGGCATCCTGCCGGGCCACGAGCCGCTGATCGCGGTGCTCGTGCCCTGCGCGGCCGAGATCGTCACCGACGACGGCCGTCGCGAGGTGATTGCCGTCGACGGTGGCTTCATGTCGGTCTCGGCCGGCCGGGTGTCGTTGCTGTCGCAGTTCGCCACCCTGGCCGGGGAGATCACCCCGACCCAGGCCCAGCGCGAACTCGACCACCTGCAGCGAGTCATCGACGCCGGTGACCACACCGACGAGGACGTGCACCGGATGCACATCGCGACGGCGCAGCTCAAGGCCGTCGAGAAGTCCACCTGAGCCGGACGCCGTCAACGGACCAGCACGCATCGGGTAACTTGCTCGCATGGGGTGGCTGGAGTGGGTCGAACTGGCAGCCCTGCTGCTGCTCCTGCTCGTCGTCCTGCCGCTCGCGTTCATGTTCGCCCGCCGGCGCTGGCTGTCGGCCAAGGGCGGGGTGTTCGACTGTGCGATGCGAGTCCGCGACATCGCCAGTGGGGGATGGGCGCTGGGCCTCGCTCGCTACGAGGCCGATCGCCTGGAGTGGTACCGGGCGTTCTCACTGCGGTTCACCCCCACCGTGCAGCTGGAGCGCAACAGCACCAGCGTGGTCAGCCACCGTGACCCCGATCAGGTCGAAGCCCTCGTGCTGTTCGCCGAACACCAGGTGGTCAAACTGCACGACGCGACCCGCCAACGCGATGTCGAACTGGCGATGACGCCGGGCTCGGTGACCGGTCTGATGAGCTGGCTCGAGGCCTCACCGCCCGGGCGTGGCCGCTACCCCGGGGTGGAGTGACGCGTAGGCACAGGCACAGCCCCCTCGCCAGCCCTACTCCCGCTCGCCGCCCGGCACCCACAGCACTTCGGCGTCGGTGTCGGCGCCACCGTTGGTGAGCACGTGGCGACTCATGATGAACAGCAGGTCTGACAACCGGTTGAGGTAGGTCAGGGCCAACGGGTTGAGTCCCCCCTCGGCGGCGGGCTCCCCGGTGTCGGTCGTCTGGTCGAGACCGTACTCGTCGGCGGCAGCCCAGGCGCTGCGCTCCGCCCGTCGCACGACCGTGCGGGCGACGTGCAGCTGCGCGGCCGTCCGTTTTCCTCCCGGCAGGACGAACGAGCGCAGGTTGGGCAGCGGCTCACCGAACTCGTCACACCAATGCTCCAACCGGTCGATCGAGGTCTGCAGGACGCGCAGTGGCTCCCACTGGGGCTCGGCGACCACCGGGGTGGACAGGTCGGCTCCGACGTCGAAGAGTTCGTTCTGGACGATGCGCAGCGCGGCCCTGATCGGCTCGGGCAGGTCATCGCCGGCCAGCACCAGACCGATCTGGGCGTTCGCCTCGTCCACGTCACCGTAGGCCCGCACCCGCGGGTCGACCTTGCGGGCAACCGAGTTGTCGCTGAGCCGGGTCTCGCCCCGGTCGCCGGTACGGGTGTAGATGCGCGTCAAGTTGACCATGCCCACCACTGTAGGCAAGGTTTCGGTACATGGGGTGGACGAGGCGGGCCTGGGCGTTGGCGATGATCGTGGTGCTGTCGGCGGTCACTGGGTGCGCCGAGGATGGCGGCACCACCGAGGCCCCGACGAACCAGGCGCGTAGCTGTGAGTACCCCACGTCGCGCACGCCGGCTCGTCCGGTCGACCCCCCGCCGAGCGAGCCGGCCCGCACGGGCACAGCCACCGCCACCCTCGAGATGGCGGCAGGCACGGTGACCATCACCATGGATCGCGCCAAGACCCCCTGCACGGTGAACTCATTCGAGTCGCTGGTGCAACAGCAGTTCTACGACGACACCCGCTGCCACCGACTGGTCGACACCGGCATCTTCATCCTGCAGTGCGGCGACCCGAGTGCGGTCGGCACCGGCGGCCCGGGCTACACCTTCGACGACGAACTCACCGGATCCGAGACCTACCCGGCCGGCACCGTGGCGATGGCCAACGCCGGCCCCAACACCAACGGCTCACAGTTCTTCATCGTCTGGGCCGACACCCAGCTCGACCCCAAGTACACGGTGTTCGGCACCGTCGACCCGGCCTCACTCGAAGTCATCCAGCAGATCGCCTCGCAGGGTGTCGACGGCGTCGACGGGGTCTCACCGATCGCCGACGCCAGCATCAAGACCGTCGTGATGGGCTGAGCCGGCGTCACTGTTGGTCGGCCAGGGCCTTCTGCAGGATGGCGGTGAACGCCTCGGGCTGGTCGGCGTGCACCCAGTGGCCGGAGTTCTTGACCGTCACCCGACGAGTCCGCGGGAAGAGTTCGCGCATCGGGTCGACGTGCTCGTCACGCACGTAGTCGGAGTCGGCGCCCGCGACCCAGGTGACTGGCCCGTCGAACACCTGACCATCGTCAGTGCGCCAGTCACCGATCTCATCGAGGTGCGAGGCGATCAGTTCGAGGTTCATCCGCCAGCGCCACTGCCTGCCGTGCTCGGCGTGGTGGTCGTGGCGCAGGTTCTGCAACAGGAATGCCCTCGACCCGGGGTTGGTGACCGCGACGGCCAGTTCGCGGTCGGCTTCCTGGCGTGAGGCCAGCGTGGTGAGGTCGATGCCGGCCAGCGCGGTCACCAAGGGGTTGAACTGGCGACGGATCGCGTCTGTGGCTGCCGGCGAGATGTCGACCACGACCAGGTGCGACACCAGCGTGGGATGGCGCAGGGCGACCTGCATGGCCACCTTGCCGCCCATCGAGTGCCCGACCAGCAGGGCGGGGGAGTCGACAGTGAGCAGGTCGTCCTGGGCGGCCACGCGGTCGGCGATCGCTTGGTAGTCGAAGGACTGGGTCCACGGCGAGCGACCGTGGTCGGGCAGGTCGACCAGCAGGCAGCGCAGGCTCGGGTCGGCCTCGCACAGGCTACGTGCGATGGTGTGGAAGTTGCGTCCCTGGCCGAACAGTCCGTGCAGGAAGACCACCCGGCGGGAACCGTCGCCCACCTCGGCCACGTGCAGCTCGTCGGGGACCTCGGTGTGGTGCACCCTCACGGCTTGCGCCCCCAGCAGCCGGTGTGGAAGTGGCGCCGGTTGTCGACTGCCCGCTCGTCCTGCCAGCCGGGTGTGTCGGGCCAGGCGACGACATGGGCCTGGCCGACGCCGATGGTGCGGTGGCACCACGGGCAGGTGTAGCTCTTGGTGGTGCGGTCCCCGGCGACGCTGCGCACGATCCAGCGCCCGTCGGCCTTGTGGGCGTCGGTGGCGTGACCCGCGTTCAGCGGACGTGCTGGTCTGAGGTGCTTGCTCGGTCGTCGTGCCACGGGCCAGAGTCTACGGTCCCGGTCGACGGCTGCGAACCGGCTAGGCTGGCGCGGTGCGTGTCGTGATTGCCCAGTGCCAGGTCGACTATGCAGGACGCCTCACCGCGCACCTGCCGATGGCGACCAGGCTGATCCTGGTCAAGGCCGACGGGTCGGTGTCGATCCATGCCGACGACCGCGCCTACAAGCCATTGAACTGGATGAGCCCGCCGTGCACGCTCACCATCCGCGAACCGCGCGAGGACGAGGCGGCCGCCGTAGCCGAGGTGGACGCGCAACTCAGCCAGGTCTGGGTGGTCGAGGCCAAGAGCGGTGACACCCTGCAGATCAGCATCGGCGAGGTCTTTCACGACTCCACCCACGAACTCGGGGTCGACCCCGGCCTGGTCAAGGACGGCGTGGAGGCCCACCTGCAGGCCCTGCTGGCCGAGCACCCAGCCACGCTCAAGGCGGGGCTGACCCTCGTCCAGCGCGAGTACCTGACCCCGATCGGCCCGGTCGACCTGCTCTGTCGTGACGTCACCGGTGCCTACGTTGCGGTCGAGGTGAAGCGCCGCGGCGAGATCGACGGTGTCGAGCAACTCACCCGCTACCTCGAGCTGATGAACCGCGACCCCTTGTTGGGCAGCGTCCAAGGCGTGTTCGCCGCGCAGCAGATCAAGCCCCAGGCTCGCACGCTGGCCACCGACCGCGGCATCGCCTGCGTGGTGGTCGACTACGACGCGCTGCGCGGCATGGACTCGGCCGACGACCGGCTGTTCTGACCCTCAGTCCCGCTGGTCGCGATCCTGCTCCTCGCCATCCTGCTTGGCCGCCTCCGCGTCGTTCGTGGCGGAAGGTTCGATCGAGGGCGGTTCCTGTCCCGGCTCCAGGACGACCGTGGGCTCGGCGTCCTGGGCAGCCGCCTCGGGCCTGGGGCGGGGGCGCGACGACTCGTCCGCCGCGAGGCCGTCGAACGGGTCGGTGTCGGGGAAGTCCGCGCCGGCCTCACCGGCCAGGGCGCGCAGGTTCTGCAACTGGGCGATCATCGAGGACTTGCGCTGCAACAACACGGCGACCTCGCGCTCGAGCTGTTCCTTGCGCCAGGCGTACTGCTCCTCGAGCCGGTCCTTCATCATCGCGGTCTGCCGGTGGGCGGCAGAGATCTGTGACTCCGCCTCGCGGGTGGCGTGCACCCGCACCCGCTCGGCCTCGTCGAGGGCCTGGGCCCGCAGTCGCTGGGCGGCCTCGGCCTCCCCGGCAAGGTGGGCGGCCGATCGCTCCTGGTGGGCGGTGAGCTCGGCCATCAACGCACTGGCACGGTCCTTGACGTCGGCGTGGTGCAGTTGGGCTCCCTCGACCACGCCCGAGGCCTCGGTGCGCGCGGCGAGCAGCAGTTCAGCGGCCTCCTGCTGGGCCTGCTCGCGCAGCCTGACCGCCTCGAGGGTCGCAGCCTCGATGATCCCGGTGGCGTTGCGATCAGCCTCAGCGAGTCGGCTGTCGGACTCCCGCTTGGCCGAGGTGACCAACGAGCCGGCCTGGGCGCGGGCCTGCTTGAGTGTGGACTCGGCATTGGCGTCCAGTTCGGCACGCAGGCTGCGCAGGTTGGCCAGACCGGCGACCCGGATGTCGTCGGCCTCGGCCTGGGCATTGGCGCGAAGGTCGGCCGCGACCCGCCGGCCCTCCTCCTTGATGCGCTCCGCCTCGAGCCCTGCCTTGGCGACCAGGTCGGCCGACTGGGCCTCGGCGGCCCTCAGGATGGCGGTGGCGTGGGCGCTGAGCTTGCTCAGGTCGCTGGCGCCACTGCTCTGCTGGGCGGCGACCACCTCGCGACGCAACTGCCGGGTGAGGTGCTTCAGCGTCGAGAGCTGGGTCTCGATCTCGCGGACGTAGCGGTCGACCTCGTGGCGCTCGTAGCCCCACATCGCGCCGGGGAAGCTGCCGGCCGCACTGGCCTTGTCGTCGAAGAGGTTGAGTCCGGTGTCCTCGTACTGTTCGTCGCCGAGTCGTGGCTCAGTCACGCTTGTCCTCCCTACAGGCAACGTGCCGGGGGCTGGGTCGTCGGCGTCAAACCTATCAGCGAAGCAGGGACGCGCCCCGGGGATTCTTCCGGGGCGCGTCGCGTGCTGTCAGGGTCGTCCGAGGATCAGTGGTCGGCGTTGCCGGGCTGGGTCAGCTCGAGCAACACTCCACCGGCGTCCTTGGGGTGCACGAAGTTGATCCGGGCGCCGCCGGTGCCGGTCTTCGGTTCGGGGTAGAGCAGCCGGACGCCACGCTCACGCAGGGTCGCAGAGACCGCGTCGATGTCGGCCACGCGGTAGCACAGCTGCTGCATGCCAGGGCCGTTCTTGGCGATGAACTTGGCGATGGTGGAGTTCTCGTTGAGCGGGGCCAGCAGCTGGATCTGGGCGTTCTCGGGCAGCTGGGCACCGGTGCCCATCATCGCCTCGGCGACACCCTGCTCCTCGTTGACCTCACGATGCAGCACGCGCCAGCCGAACACCTCGGTGTGGAACTTGATGGCCTCGTCGAGGTCGGGGACGGCCAGGCCGACATGGTCGATGCAGATGAAGAGATCGCTGTTGTCCATGGGTCCAGCTTGTCATGTGCCCGCCCTGCGGCACTGGGTGGGGTGCGCGATGCCCACGGCGCGCCGCCTCGGATCGGCGGCCCTCGTCATGCATGATGAACCCACGTCGTCCGACGGGCAGCGCCAGTGTGGCAGCGGGTGGTGCCTCGAGCGACGACCTTCCCCATCTGCCACGAGGAGAGCATCTATGAGCTGGGTCAAGAAAGTGGTGTGGACGCTCGTCGTGGCGTTCGCGCTGTTCTACGTCTTCACCCAACCCGAGCAGACTGCGGCCGCGATCCGGGGCTTCTTCTCCGGCCTGATCAGGCTGTTCCGCGCACTCGCCGGCTGAGCCGCGACGCTGTCGCCGGTCGGTCAGCCATGGCGTTCCTGAGGCGCTTCCTCGTCCCTGACGTCGACAGGCACCTGCTCGACGACGAGGGCGAGTACGTCATCGACGAGGTGGCCAAGCACTGGATCACGATCGTGGTGCCCGTCGCCGCCGTGGTGGCCAGCATGCTCGCCTTCGGGGCGATGCCCTGGATGGGGCCGTGGTTCTGGGCCGGCCTGGTGCTGGGAGCCGCGTTGCTGGTCTACGGCCTGCTGGGCATCCACCGTCAGTACATGGATCGGTTCGTGGTGACCAACATGCGGGTGTTCCGCGTGCACGGCATCCTCAGCCAGCACCTCGCGACCATGCCGATGACCCGAATCCTCGACATCTCGGTGTACCAGCCCTTCTTCGGACGGCTTGCCGGGTACGGCCACTTCGTCTTCGAGTCGGCCGCCCAGGACCAGGGGCTGCGCGACATCAAGTACGTGGGCCACCCCGAGGAGCGCGACCTGACCATCCAGCGCACGATCCAGCGCGCCGGACTGCGCAGCATGGTTCGCCGGGCCGACCCCGACGACCGCGACGGCAACTGAGCCGCTGCCCCTGCGACCCCGCCTCGCTAGGCTGCGCGGCATGGGGGACGAGCCAGTGAGGGTGGTCGTGGTGGGTTGCACCAGCACCAGCCTGCGCTTGGTGGACGAACTCCTCGGCGCGGGAGTCACGGTCGACGTGGTGGCACCCTGAGCGAGCTGCTGGGGCACTGCAGGGTGCTGTCGTCGGCAGAGTTGGCCACCCCGTCGTTCGTCGCCGCCGGATTGCCCGGCGGCCAGGCCGACTCCTTCGACCTCGCCGGACGACGGGTGGTCGCAGGCGCCCGGGAACTGGTCGGCGGGCCCCTGCTGGCCGTCCTGGGCAACAGCAGGGGGCGTGGCTCGGCGGCGTTGCCGGGGGACGAGGGCGACGTGGTGCTGGGCAGTCGAGTGCTGCCGGTGTCGCGGCCACCTGCGCGCCAGAACGGCGTGGTCGGAGCCGTCGCCCGCGTCTTCGACCGCAGGCTTCGCTGGGTGGTGACCATCCTGGTGCTGCTGATGCTGGCCTCGACGGTCTACTTCCGGATGGTGGCCGGACTGGAGTGGTCACTGGCGTTCTACGCCGCTGTCACCGCCTCGACCCTGACCGGGATCGGCGACATCGGCGAGATGTCCCCTGCAGCGCGTTTCGGTGCGCTCGCGATCCAGTTGTTCGGACTCGTGCTCAGCTCCGGCATCACCGCCGTCATCGTGGACGCCCTGCTCAGCGCCCGGCTGGCGGCCCTGGCCGGGGGAGTGCGCGGCAAACCCACCCACCACGTCGTGGTCTGCGGACTGGGACGGATCGGGCGAGCGGTCGCGCTCGACCTCAAGCAGCGGGGTATGCCGGTGATCGCCATCGAGCGCACCGAGACCACCACCGGCGTGAGCCAGGCACGCCAGGCCGGCATCCCGGTGATCGTGGCCGAGGCCAGCGACGCCCAGGTGCTCGAGCAGGCCGGGGTCTCGCGCGCTGACACCGTCATGGCGCTGACCGACAACGATGCCGCCAACCTCGAGATCGCTCTGACTGCACGACACGTGCGCCCCGACGTACGACTGGTCATCCGACTCTTCGACCAGGGATTGGCCGAACGGGTCGAGCGGCGGCTGGGGCTGGGCCAGACCCGCTCGGTGTCGATGGTGGCTGCGCCTGCCTTCGCGGCGGCCGTGCTGGGCCACCGTGTCGACCGGGTGGTCTCGGTCGGTCGCCAGGTGCTGGTGCTGACCGAGGTCGAGGTGGCGCGCGTGCCCGGGGGTGACCGCGCCCTGGTCGGCCAACTCGAGGCGCCCCACCAGGTGCGGGTGCTGGCGCATCGCCGCCAGTCTGAGCAGTGGAGTTGGACGGTCCCGGCCAACACCTCGGTGCGCCCGGGTGACCTGGTGGCCGTGGCGGCGACCAGGTCAGGCCTGGCCGGGCTCAATCGGCTGGTGGCTCGCTGACGTCTTCCGGCAAAGGGGCATTGTCAGTGGGGGCGCAGTCCCAGTTCGCGTTCCCAGACCGCCAACGCCGCCTGCTCGACCGCAGCGGGCCACAGCGTGCCCGTCTGCTCGGCCAAACGGCGTCCTCGTCGAAGGTACTCGCCGACGATTCCCTGTTGGGCACGCAGCACCGATGCCTCGTCCACCCCGATCGGGCCGATCGCGGCCAAGGCCGAGTGCTGCTCGGCGGTCAGGTACCGGTTGAGTCGCTTGGCACCGTCGTTCTTGCGCACACCGTTCTCGGCCAGCATCAGTGGAACCAGCCACTGGTCGCGCATCATCGCCGTGCCCGCCGAGGCTGCCAGCCACTCGCCACGCCCGGCCACCGCGACCAGGTTGCCGACGAAGTAGCAGAAGACCTCGGGTCGCCCGACGGGCCAGTAGGGCTCCGTGGACGACGGTGCCGGTGCGATGTCGTCCAGCCGGTCGTCCTTGTCGAGCAGGACGACCCGCGGCAGGTCGTCGAGGGCGTCGTCGACGTCGTGCACGATCAGGTCGACGTGCAACCAGTCCGGGGTGACCAACAGGTGTCCGCCGGCCACCCCGGGGAGGGTGTCAGCGATCACCGTCCGCACCAGCCCGGTGACCCAGGCAAGGACCTCGAAGCCAGGTTCGGTGAGCAGGTGCAGGTCGAGGTCGCTCCAACGGTCCGCAGTACCCGCGGCGAGCGAACCGCCCGCGAAGACCGCCCGGACGCGCTCCTGGCGGGCCAGGTCGGCGAGCAGGGTGGTCAGCAGGCCCCGCAGGTCCTCGGGGACGGCCAAGGACTCAGGCCAGGGCCGCATCGACCACCTCGCGCGCCTGGGCCTGCACCTGGGCCAGGTGCTCGGGGCTCTTCAGCGACTCGGCGTAGATCTTGTACTTGTCCTCGGTGCCCGAGGGGCGGGCAGCGAACCAGGCGTTCTCGGTGACCACCTTGATGCCACCGATCGCCGCGCCGTTGCCCGGAGCATCGGTGAGCGTGGCCACGATCGGCTCGCCGGCGAGTTCGGTGGCCGTGACGTCGGCGGGGGAGAGGGCCTTCAGCCTGGCCTTCTGCTCGCGGTTGGCGTCGGCATCCACCCGGGCGTAGTAGCTGCGGCCGAAATCTGCCTCGAGGTCGGCGTAGTGCTGGCTGGGCGTCCTGCCGGTGACGGCAGTGATCTCGCTGGCGAGCAGGTCGAGGATCAGGCCGTCCTTGTCGGTGGTCCACGTGCCTGCGTTGAGCTCCAGGAAGCTGGCACCGGCGGACTCCTCACCGCCGAAACCGAAGTCACCCGAGATCAGTCCGGGCACGAACCACTTGAACCCGACTGGCACTTCGACCAGCCGTCGTCCGATCTGGCTGGCGACCTTGTCGATCATCGAGCTCGACACCAGGGTCTTGCCGACCGCTGCGGCGGACGGCCACCCGGGTCGGTGGGTGAACAGGTACTGGATGGCGGCCGCCAGGTAGGCGTTGGGGTTCATCAGCCCGGCGTCGGGGGTGACGATGCCATGGCGGTCGGCGTCGGCGTCGTTGCCGGTGGAGATGTCGTAGGCATCGCGGTTGGCGATCAGCGACGCCATGGCGTTGGGCGAGGAGCAGTCCATCCGGATCTTGCCGTCGGTGTCGAGGGTCATGAAGCGCCAGGTCGGGTCGACCGTGGGGTTGACCACGGTCAGGTTCGGCAGCAGGTGCTCGGCGATGTACTCCCAGTACTGCACGGAGGCCCCACCCATCGGATCGGCGCCGATCCGCAGCCCTGACTCGCGGATGGCGTCGAGGTCGACGACGTTGACCAGGTCCTGGCAGTAAGCGGTGCGGTAGTCGAAGCGCACCACGTCGGCGTCGGCCCGTGCGTAGGGGGTGCGCCGGATCGAGCCCGGGTCGGCCAACAGCTCGTTGGCGCGGTCGGCGATCCAACTGGTGGCGTCGGTGTCGGCGGGTCCACCGTTCGGCGGGTTGTACTTGAACCCCCCGTCACGCGGCGGATTGTGCGAGGGGGTGACCACGATCCCGTCGGCCTGGCTCTGCGCGTGCTGCCGGTTGTACTGGATGATGGCCCGGCTCACGGCCGGGGTGGGGGTGTACTCGTCGTCACGCTCGGCCAGCACCTGGACGCCGTGGGCGTGCAGCACCTCGATGGCGGTCGTCCAGGCCGGCAGCGACAGTGCGTGCGGGTCCTTGCCGATGAACAGTGGACCGGTGGTGCCCTGCTGCGCCCGGTACTCCACGATCGCTTGGGTGGTGGCGGCGATGTGGGCGTCGTTGAAGGCCACGTCGAGGCTGGAGCCGCGATGACCGGACGTGCCGAAGACCACCATCTGGTCGGGGTTGCTCGGGTCGGGGACCAGGTCGTGGTAGGCCGCCAGCAGGGCCTCAACGTCGATCAGGTCGGATTCCTGGGCCACTTGGCCCGCGCGCTCATGTGCCATGGCTCCATCCTGTCCGGTCGGGGTTGCGCCCGGGTAGCGGTTGCCGTGAATTGTGCCCGCACTGGTTGAATGGGCCCATGACCGACGCCCCCGTGCCCGGAGCAACCAGCCCGGACAACACCACCGCCAACGCCCAGTTCTCCCGCCCCGGCGCGATGGACCTGTCCGGCCTCACCCAGGCCGCAGGTGCCGAACCGGCGACCGGCGGTGGGCCTGATGCACCTGCCGCAGCGGGTTCGTCGTGGGTCATCCAGGTCACCGAGGCCAGTTTCGACCAGACCATGCAGCTGTCACTGCGTCATCCCGTGGTGCTGGAGCTGTGGTCGCCGCGCGCCCAGGGCGCCGAGCAGCTCAGTGCCGACCTCGTCCAGCTCACCAATGCCGCTGCCGGCCAGTGGTTGCTGGCCAGGGTGAACGTCGACACCGACCCACGGATCGCCCAGGCCCTGCAGGTGCAGGCGGTGCCGACCGTGGTGGCGGTCATCGGCGGGCAGTTGGCGCCGCTGTTCCAGGGCACCCAGCCCCGTGAGCAGATCAAGGCAGCCCTCGACCAGGTCGTCCAGGTGTCGGCGGCCAGTGGCATCGTCGGCCGGGCCGAGCCGGTGGCCGGTGGCCCCACCGGCGAACAGGAGCCAGTGGCCGATCCCCGGTTCGCCAAGGCAGACGAGGCCCTGGAGCGCGGCGACCTCGCCGCAGCCCTGGCCGAGTACGACGCGCTGCTCGCCCAGACCCCCCGGGATGCCCAGGTGCAGGCCGGACGGGCCCAGGTCGCACTGATGATGCGTGCCCAGGGGGAGGCGACCGACGGGGACGACCCGGTGGGTGCCGAACTGGCTGCCGCCGACCAACTGCTCGTCCAGGGCGACCTCGACGGCGCCTTCGAGCGCCTGCTCACCGTGGTGCGTGAGAACGACGGGGACGAGCGCGAGCGAGCCCGCGTCCGGTTGCTCGAACTGTTCGCCGTGGTGGGCAACAGCGACCCGGCGGTGCTCAGGGCACGCCGGGCGCTGTCGACCGCACTGTTCTGATCGGGCCTGTCGCTCGGAGTGCTCAGATCCCGTAGTCGCCGGTGCTGTCGGCCGCGGTCAACTCTGCGTCCCACTTCAGCCAGACTGCGCCCAGGGGCGGCAGGCAGACCGTCGCGCCAGCCATGGCACCGTGGTCGCCGGGCACTCCCCGTGCCACGACCTGGCCCAGGTTGCCGTAGTTGCCGGTGCCGTCGTAGACGGGGGAGTCGGTGTTCAGGATCTCGCGCCACACCCCGGACTTGGGCAAGCCGATGTGGTAGGCGGTGTGCGGCTCGGGGGAGTAGTTGGTGATGCAGGCCAGCACACTGCCCGAGCTGTCACGGCGCAGCCAGCTGAACACGTTGGCGCCGCTGTCGTCAGCGTTGATCCACTGGAAGCCGGCGGGGTCGTTGTCGAGTTCCCACAGCGCAGGCTCGGCGCGGTAGATGTGGTTCAGGTCACGCAGCAGTTCCTTGACTCCGCGGTGGCCCCACATGTCCGCAGTCCACCAGTCCAGGCCGCGCTCCTCGGAGAACTCGGCGCGCTGGGCGAACTCCTGGCCCATGAACAGCAACTGCTTGCCCGGGAAGCTCCACATGTAGGAGTAGAAAGCCCTGAGCGTGGCGAACTTGCGCCAGTCGTCCTGGGGGATCTTGCCCAGCATCGAGCCCTTGCCGTGGACCACCTCGTCGTGGCTGATCGGCAGCAGGAAGTTCTCGGAGTACGCGTAGACCATGGCGAAGGTCATCAGGTGGTGGTCGTACTGGCGGTGCACCGGGTCACGCTGCAGGTAGCGCAGCGAGTCGTTCATCCACCCCATGTTCCACTTGAACCCGAAGCCCAGGCCACCGTGGTCGACCCGCCGGGTGACCCCGGGGAAGCTGGTGGACTCCTCGGCGATCATCAGCACACCCGGCGCCCGTTCGTAGAGGTGGGTGTTGACGTAGCGCAGGAAGTCGATCGCCTCGAGGTTCTCGCGTCCACCGAACTCGTTGGGCACCCACTGGTCGGCCTCGCGGGAGTAGTCCAGGTAGAGCATCGAGGCCACCGCGTCGACCCGCAGTCCGTCGATGTGGAACTCGTTGACCCAGTACAGCGCGTTCGAGACCAGGAAGCTCTTCACCTCGTTGCGGCCGTAGTTGAAGATGTAGGTGCCCCAGTCCATGTGTTCGCCCTGGCGGGGGTCGGCATGCTCGTAGAGCGCGGTGCCGTCGAAGCGGCCGAGCGCGAACTCGTCCTTGGGGAAGTGCCCGGGCACCCAGTCGAGCAGGACGCCGATGCCGGCCTGGTGCAGTCGGTCGACCAGGTGGCGGAACTCGTCGGGGCGACCCATCCGGCTGGTCGGTGCGAAGTATCCGGTGACCTGGTAGCCCCAGGAGCCCTCGAACGGGTGCTCGGCGATCGGCATGAACTCCACGTGCGTGTAGCCCTGCCACTTCACGTACTCCACCAGTTCCTCGGCCAGCTGCAGGTAGGTGCGTCCCTTGCGCCAGCTGTTGAGGTGCACCTCGTAGATGCTCATCGGCTCGGCGTGGGCCTGCGCCTTGGCGCGCCGGTCCATCCACTCCTGGTCGTCCCACAGGTACTGCGACTGGTAGACGATCGAGGCGGTCGAGGGAGCGGCCTCGCAGAACTGCGCCATCGGGTCGGCCTTCTCGCGCCACACACCGTCAGGGCCCTCGATGCGGAACTTGTACAGGGTGTTGGTGCCCAGTCCCTCGATGAAGATGCCCCAGATGCCCGATCCGGGGATCAGGCGCATCTCGTCGCCGTGCCAGCCGTTGAAGTCGCCCAGCACCCAGACCCGGCGAGCGTTGGGCGCCCACACCGAGAACCGTGTGCCGGTCACCGTGCCGCGCTCGTCGTCGGCGACGTCGATGACGTGGGCACCCAGGCGCTTCCAGCACTCGGTGTCGCCCCCTTGGTGCCATCCCTCGAAGTCCCAGCCGGTGAGCCCACCGAAGAAATCGTGTGCCATGGTCAGTTCCTTTCGGTCAGCGCGACGATCGCACGCATCGGGATGTGCACCCAGCTGGGGCGGTTGCGTGTCTCGTAGACAACTTCGTAGATCGCCTTGTCGGCGGTGTAGGCGTCGAGCGCGGCTCGCTGGGCGGCCGTGATGGACGAGGAGTACCCGGCCAGGAAGGCCTCGGTGGTCGCCTCACCCCAGGCCCGCGCCGCGGGGGAGGACGGGTCGTCCGCGCCAGAGGTGGCGTAGCTGAACGAGCGCACCATGCCGGCGACGTCACGCCACTTCGAGTCCGGCTCGGCACGCTCGGACAGGGTCTTCATCGGCTCACCCTCGAAGTCGATGATGCGCCAGCCGTGCGGCGTCGACAGCGTCTGGCCGAGGTGGAAGTCGCCATGGATCTGCTGCACGTTGAGCGGCATGCCGCGCAGGCCGTCGAACAACTGGCGCAGTGCGGGCGCGTGCTCGGCGAGCACGGGTGCCACCTTGGTCGCCGCCTCCAGCCGGCGTTCCATGGTGTCGGCGACGACGCGGCCGTCGACCCGGCCGGCCGGGAAGGTGTCGGCAAGCGCCTGGTGCACCGAGGCCAGCGATCGTCCAAGCGCCCGGGCCTGGTCGGTGAAGTCGGTTCCGTCGTGGGCCGAGGCGGTGGCCAGGTCCCAGCCGTCGGCTGCCTCACGCAACTGTTCGACGACCATGGCCAGGTCGGTGCGGAAGGCCGGACGATCCCCGGGTGCGACCCGACCCTCGACCCAGCCGTGCAGGGCGGCAGCGACGCTGACCCCGGATCGTCCGAGGGCGTCGTGGACGGCGATGTCGAGGTTGTGGCCGTGCTCGAGCTTGCGGAACAGCTTCACCATCGACGAGGTGCCCACCATCAGCGAGGTGTTGGACTGCTCACCGCCGAACACGCGCACCGCCCCCTGAAGGGCATCCGACTGCCGCACGACCGCCGACCAGCTGGGCGTCTCGGCCTGGCGGGCGATGGCCGTCACGTAGAGGGCGAGGGCCTCAGGGTCACGCAGCGCGTCGTGCGCACGACCGGCCCCCTCGACCTCGGCACCCTGTGCCAGCTCGGCCTCGGGCAGCACCTCGTGGCGATAGCTCACCAGCAGCTGGTAGTCCTCGACGCCGCCGTCGGGGTAGGCGATGGTGGCGACCTCGCTGCGCACCGCGACCGAAGCGTCCCCCGGGCCAGGCCCGTACCAGTCGAGCGGGGTGACCGAGACACATCGTCCGTCGCGACCCTTGCCGCCGAACCAGCGCGCATCGTCGAACGCGGCCCACAGGCCGACGTCACCCGACTCGGTCACCTGCTCGTCACCGACCGGCGACTGGGGGCTCCCAGGCATCTCGGCGGTCACAGGGGGCGGACCAGGAAGATGTGCGAGGGGTTGTCGAGGCTCAACCGGACGAAGTTGCTGCCGCCCCAGTGGTAGCTGGCACCCGTGAGCTGGTCGGTGACGTTGATCACGTCGCCAGGGCCGGCGCCCAGCGCCTCGAGGTCGAGGTGCACCTCGCCCTCCACGCCTCGTTCGGGAGCCAGGGAGCACACCACCAGTACCACATTGGACCCATCCCGCTTGGAGTAGGCGACCATGTCGTCGTTGGACGTGTGGTGGAAGTGGATGCGCCGCAGCTGCTGCAGGGCGGGATTCGCCCGACGGATCTCGTTGAGCCGACCCAGCAGCATCGACAGGTTGGGCTGGGCCTCCCAGTCGCGAGGACGGTACTCGTACTTCTCCGAGTCGAGGTACTCCTCGCGGCCCGGGGCCACCGGCAGGTGCTCACACAGCTCGAAGCCGGAGTACACCCCCCATGAGGGCGACAGCGTGGCCGCCAGCACGGCCCGCGTCGAGAACGCGGCCGGGTTGCCGGACTGCAGGTGGAAGGGGTTGATGTCGGGGGTGTTCACCCAGAAGCTGGGGCGGTAGAACGGGGCGGTCTCGGTGGAGAGTTCGGTGAGGTACTCCTCGATCTCGGTCCGCTCGGTGCGCCAGGTGAAGTAGGTGTAGGACTGCTGGTAGCCCACCTTGCCCAGGGCGTGCATCATCGCCGGCCGGGTGAACGCCTCGGCCAGGAAGATCACCTCGGGGTGCTCGGCGTGGATCTCGCCCAGCAGCCAGGCCCAGAAGTCGACCGGTTTGGTGTGCGGGTTGTCGACCCGGAAGACGGTGACCCCCTTCGAGATCCACAGCTTGAGCAGCCGCTTGCACTCGGCGTAGATGCCTTCGGGGTCGTTGTCGAAGTTGATCGGGTAGATGTCCTGGTACTTCTTGGGTGGGTTCTCGGCGTAGGCGATGGTTCCGTCGGCCCGGGTCGAGAACCACTGCGGGTGCTCGGTCACCCACGGATGGTCGGGGGAGGCCTGCAGGGCGAAGTCCATGGCCACCTCCAGACCCAGCTCGCGCGCCTTGGCGACGAAGGCCTCGAAGTCGGCCATGGTGCCCAGGTCGGGATGGATGGTGTCGTGGCCACCCTCGGACGAACCGATCGCCCACGGCGACCCGGGGTCGTCCGGCCCGGGGGTGAGGGTGTTGTTGCGGCCCTTGCGGAACTGTGTGCCGATCGGGTGCACCGGAGGCAGGTAGACGATGTCGAAGCCCATCGCTGCGGCCGCCTCGAGCCGCTCGTAGGAGCTGGCGAAGGTGCCCGACACCCAGCTGCCGTCGGCGGCCTGGTGGGCCCCCTGTGAGCGGGGGAAGAACTCGTACCAGCTGGAGAACAGGGCACGGCGACGCTCGACCCGCAGTGGGAACTCACGCGTCGGCGAGACCAGCTCGCGAGGTCCGTAGGCAGCCATGGCCCGGCGGATCGCGGTGGTGCCGACCGATTCGAGCAGTTCCTCGCTGGGACGCTCGGGCAGCATGGTGGCACCAACGCTGCGCAGCACGGTCGACGCGGTGGTGTCACCCTGCTCGGAGGCGATGGCCGAGGCCCGCTCGAACAACTGCTGGGCCTCCAGGCACAGCAACGGGACGTCCATCTCGAGCGGCAACTTGGCCTCGGCGTGGTGCAACCAGGTGTGCCACGGGTCGCTCCAGCCCTCGACCCGGAAGGTCCAGTCACCCTCGACGTCGGGCCGCACCCAGACCTCGAAGATGTCCAGACCCAACGGCTCGACCTGGGCCATGTCGATGCGGCGGGCGGTACCGTCGGGAGCAGTCAGGATCACCGAGGCGGCCACCGCGTCGTGGCCCTCACGAAACACATTGGCCGAGATCGGGAACTCCTCGCCGACAACGGCCTTCGCGGGGTAGGCGCCGGCCTCGACGACCGGTTCGACGTTGGTGACCGGAATCCTTCGGATGCTGGCCGGGTGCTGGTTGCGGACGATAGCTTCAGGCGCAGGCTTGGCGGCGCGAGGGGTGCGGGTGCTCACGGCTCCAACCTAGCGAGATTGCGGCGATGTGTCAGTGGGCTGCGTGGCCCGGGGCGTGGCTCAGTCCATCTCGGCGTCGTCCAGCCGTGCGTCGTCCGACGCGCTGAACTGCAGCGGCTGGTCGTCCGCGACGAGGTCGACGCCCATGACCACCAGGCTGCGTGAGGTCAGGGTGTACCTGTCGCCGGGCAGGAGCTGCTGCTCGGGCTGCTCGGCGACGGTCGAGACCAGCACGCGGTAGCCCACGCCCCAGGGCTCGGGGGGCAGCGTGATCACGCGGTCGTCGGGTCCATTGTGGAACCAGACCACGAAGGCCTCGTCCTGGTCGGACAGGTACATGCCCAGCACCGTGCGCGACTGGTCGGTCCAGTCCTCGTCACCCATCTCGCCGGTGTCACCGTCGAGCCAGGCCAGGTCGAAGCGGCCCGTGGGCTCGCCCGCTTCATCCAGCACCACGGCGTGGCGGCCGAACTCGGCCCGGCGCAGCACCGGGTGCTCGGCCCGCAGGGCCAACACCTGGCGGGTCAGGTCGGCGACGTCGCCCCACTCCTCGATGGTCTCCCAGTGCACCCACGACAGCGGGGAGTCCTGGCAGTAGGCGTTGTTGTTGCCGCGCTGGGTTCGTCCCATCTCGTCGCCTGCGGTGATCATCGGCACCCCCGAGGCCAGCAACTGGGTCGCCATCATGTTCTTGACCTGGCGGTGGCGCAGTTCGACGATCTCCTCGTCGTCGGTCTCGCCCTCCCAGCCGTGGTTCCACGAGCGGTTGTGGTCGTGGCCGTCGCGGTTGTGCTCACCGTTGGCCTGGTTGTGCTTCATGTCGTAGGTGACCAGGTCACGCATCGTGAAGCCGTCGTGGGCCGTGATGAAGTTGACGCTGGCGGTGGCGTCTCGTCCGTGCTGGTCGAACAGGTCGGGCGAGCCGGCCAGCCTGGTGGCCAGCACCTGCACTCCGTGGGTGGCGCCGCGCCAGTAGTCGCGGGCGAAGTCGCGGAACTTGTCGTTCCACTCGCTCCAGCCCGGGCCCCAGGCGCCCACCTGGTAACCGTAGGGGCCGATGTCCCACGGCTCGGCGATCATCTTGATGTCGGCCAGCACCGGGTCGTCGGCGATCGCGCGCTTGAACGGGTGGTTCTGGTCGACGTGGTGCTCGCCGTCGCGTACCAGCGTGGTGGCGAGGTCGAAGCGGAAACCGTCGACGCCCATCTCGGTGACCCAGTAGCGCATCGAGTCCAGCACCATGTCGAGCACCCCCTCGTGGGAGGTGTCGAGCGAGTTGCCGGTGCCGGTGACGTTGTAGTCGTTGTGCAGGTCCTGGGTTAGCCGGTAGTACAAGCCGTGGTCGATGCCCCGGAACGACAGCGTGGGACCCTCGTGGCCGCCCTCACCGGTGTGGTTGTAGACCACGTCGAGGATCACCTCGATACCGGCGTCGTGCAGTGCCGAGACCATCTCCTTGAACTCGCCGACCTGGCCGCCCAGGCTGCCCGAGGAACTGTAGGCGGCATGCGGCGCGAAGAACCCCAACGTGTTGTAGCCCCAGTAGTTGACCAGCCCGCGGCCGACCACGAACGGCTCGCTGACGAAGTGGTGCAACGGCAGGAACTCCACGGTGTTGATGCCGATGTCGAGCAGGTGGTCGATCACCGCCGGGTAGGCCATGCCGGCATAGGTGCCACGCAGGTGCTCGGGCACCTGCGGATGGGTCTGGGTGATGCCCTTGAGGTGGGTCTCGTAGATCACCGACTCCGACAGCGGACGACGCCGCGCGATCGGGCGTGGGGGCGGGGTGTTGGCCACCACCACCGACAGCGGCACCGACATCGCCGAGTCGCGGGTGTCGGGCTGGTAGTTCGACTCCGCGGTGTGGTCGGAGATCGGGCCCGCGTAGTCGACGCCCGCGGTGATCGCCCGGGCGTAGGGGTCGAGCAGCAGCTTGGCCGGATTGAAGCGCATGCCCTTGTTGGGATTCCACTCGCCGTGCACCCGGTAGCCGTAGCGCTGCCCGGCCGCGACGCCGGGCACCTCGACCGTCCAGACCCCGTCTGACAGGGTCATGTCGTGGTTGGTCTGGCTGCGGTCGGCGTTGACCAGGGCCAACTCCACACGCGACGCACGGGGTGCCCACAGCCCGAAGCGGCAACCGCTGTTGGTCAGGGTCGCGCCGAGTACCGACGTGTCCTGGGGGCCGGGGGGAAGGACGATGGGGGACGGCTTGATCATGTGCTCTCTCTGGTCGACTGGCGACGAGCGCCACGTCGCATGGTACTCGCTGCGACGTTCTCGACCCAGCCGCCACCAGCGCTGTTCGTTGCTGCGGTAGCTTTTCACCATGACCACTGACCACTCCGCCGAACGCGGCGTGTCGCTGCAAGTCCGTGACCACGTGGCGCTGCTCACCCTGAGCCGCCCACCGGTCAACGCCCTGACCATGGACATGCAGGATCGCGTGGGTGAGGTGGCCACCCAGCTCAGCCACGACCCCCAGATCAAGGCCGTGGTGATCACCGGCCAGGGCCGCGCGTTCGCGGCCGGTGTCGACATCGCCGAGATGGCCCAGATGTCGATGGCTCAGATGGCCGAGCGGGTGCACGTGATGCAGGCCTGCTTCACCGCGGTGGCCAAGATCCCCAAGCCGGTGGTGGCAGCGGTGAACGGCTACGCCCTGGGTGGGGGGTGTGAGTTGGCGTTGTGCGCGGACCGTCGCATCGTCTCGGAGGCAGCCGTCTTCGGTCAGCCCGAGATCAAGCTGGGAATCATGCCGGGCATCGGCGGCACGCAGCGGCTGCCGCGCCTGATCGGACCGGCTGCAGCCAAGGACATGATCTACACCGGTCGCCAGGTCGACGCCGACGAGGCGATGCGCCTGGGTCTGGCCGACGAGGTGGTCGAGCCGGGGGAGTTGCTGGGACGAGCCTTCGAGTGGGCCGAGCAGTTCGCGCAGGCACCGAGCTGGGCCCTGAGCTGGGCCAAGGAAGCGATCGACACCGGGCTCGAGACCGACATCGACAACGGCCTCCTGGTCGAGGCCACCGGCTTCACGGCCCTGTTCAGCACCGACGACCGGCGCGAGGGCATGGCCAGCTTCCTCGAGCAGGGCCCGGGCCGCGCCGAGTTCCGAGGACGATGAGCCCCTCGGCTCCCGAGCCGGGACGAGTACACGGGCGCAGCTACCTCGACCACGCGGCGAACTCGCCGCTTCGTCCCGTTGCCAGGAGTGCCTGGCTCGAGGCGACCGAGGCCGTCGGCAATCCCAGCGCTCTGCACGGTTCGGCGCGGGCGGCCCGCCGCGTGCTCGAGGACGCCCGTGAGCAGTTGGCCGACGACCTCGGTGCACATCCCACCGAGGTGCTGTTCACCTCAGGGGGGTCGGAAGCCGACAGCCTGGCGGTGGTGGGCGGCGTGCGCGCCAGCGGCCGGGAACGTCTCGTGGTCAGCGCCGTGGAGCACCCGGCGGTGCTGGGCGCACGCGCGCTCTGGCGGTCCACGGAAGTGGTCGGGGCGGACGAGACCGCCCGCCTCGACCTCGACGCGCTGACCGGAGCGCTCGACGACACCGTAGGGCTGGTGAGTGTGCAGACGGTCAACAACGAGGTCGGCACCCTGCAGCCGACCGACCTGGCAGCCCAGTCGGCCCACCGAGTCGGGGCACGCTTCCACACCGACGCGGTGCAGGCCCTGCTCTGGCCCGGGGTCGACTTCGCCGCCTCGCCCGCCGACCTGGTCAGCCTGTCGGGTCACAAGGTCGGGGCACCGGTTGGTGTCGGCGTGCTGCTGGCCCGTCGTGACGCCCCGCTCGACCCGATCGGTCTGGGGGGACGACAGGAGCGTGACGTGCGCTCCGGCACCCAGTCGGCGGCGCTCGCGGCGGCGATGGCCGCGGCGGTCGCCGAGCTCACCGCCAACCGGGACGAGGAGTTGTCCCGCGTCCGGACTCTGGGCGCAAGGCTTCGGCGCATCGTGCTCGAGATCGAGGGCGCCTCGCTCAACGGTGCCGGTGATGGCGAACTCGCGCATCCGGGCATCGTCTCGGCCACCTTCGACGGGATCCGGGCCGACGACCTGTTGCTGCTGCTCGACCGTGAGGGGATCGATGCCTCGGTCGGCTCTGCCTGTCGGGCAGGCGTCCACCAGCCGAGCGAGGTGGTGCTGGCCTGCGGTGGTGGACATGAGCGAGCGATCTCGACGGTGCGCTTCTCGCTCGGACACAGTTCGTCCTCAGTCGACCTCGACCCCCTCGCCACGGTGCTGCCTGCGGCCGTCGGGCAGGCCCGGGCTAGTCTGGGTGGTCGCCGAACAGGACGAGGTGGGTGGAACGAATGAGGGTGCTGGCAGCGATGTCGGGCGGGGTCGACTCCGCCGTCACCGCGGCACGCCTGGTGGCCGACGGCCACGAGGTGAGCGGGGTGCACCTGGCCCTGTCGAAGAACCCCCAGTCCTACCGCAGCGGGGCACGCGGCTGCTGCTCGCTCGAGGACTCCCACGACGCCCGCCGGGTCGCCGACCGGCTCGGCATCCCGTTCTACGTGTGGGACCTGTCGGAGGACTTCCGCCGCGACGTCGTCGACGACTTCCTCGCCGAGTACGCGGCCGGCCGCACCCCGAACCCCTGCCTGCGCTGCAACGAGGCGATCAAGTTCGCCGCCGTCCTCGACCGAGGACGAGCCCTCGGCTTCGACGCGGTCGCCACTGGCCACTACGCACGGCGGGTGAAAGGCCCGCAGGGCTGGGAACTGCACCGGGCCGCCGACCCCGCCAAGGACCAGTCGTACGTGCTCGGCGTGCTCACCACAGCCCAGCTCGAACACGCCCTGTTCCCGTTGGGCGACTCGCTCAAGAGCCAGGTGCGCGAGGAGGCCGCCGCCCTCGGCCTGGGCGTGGCCAAGAAGCCCGATTCGCACGACATCTGCTTCATCCCCGACGGCGACACTGCGGGTTACCTGACCCGTCACCTTGGCACCCGACCCGGTGACGTGGTCGACGAGCGCGGCGAGGTGGTCGGCCAGCACACCGGTCACCACCAGTTCACCATCGGCCAACGGCGAGGTCTCCACCTCGGGGTGCCCAGCGCCGACGGTGAACCCCGCTACGTGCTGCAGATCGAGCCGGTGCACAACCGGGTCACGGTTGGCTCGCGCGATCGCCTCGCGGTCGACCGGATCGAGGGCATCCGCACCACCCGGCTGTCGACCGACCACCGCGGACGATGGCGCGGAACGGCGCAGGTCAGGGCCCACGGCGAGGCCATGCCCGCCTGGGTCGAACTCGACGACGAGCGCTTGCTGGTCGAGCTCGACGAACCAGCCGCCGGCATCGCCCCCGGACAGGCCTGCGTCGTCCACGACGGCGACCGTGTGGTCGGCAGCGCCACCATCTCGAGCGCCCGTTCCACCAGGAGCAGCTGATGCTGGTCACCGCTCTCGGGTCACTGCCCGGGGAGGACTTCGCCCCCGCCGTGCGGCACATGCTCACCCACCTGCCCGAGCTCGCACCCCTTCCCGAGCTGCCCGCACGAGGTGCCACGGCCCAGATGATCGGTCGAACTCTGGCCGTCATCGAGGGACTCGGATTCGACCTGCAGCCCGCCGGGTGGCGACTCACCGACCACGACGGCATCGACCACCAACGCGCCACGGGCCTGCTGCGCCGAGACCTGGACGACTGGGAGGAGGCCGTGCAGGGCTTCACCGGCACCATGAAGCTGTCGCTGGCTGGTCCTTGGACGCTGACGGCTTCGGTCGAACGACCACGCGGCGATCGTGTGCTGGCCGATCATGGCGCCCGACGAGACCTGGCCGCCGCGCTCGCCGAGGGCGCCCACAGCTTGGTCACTGAGTTGCGTCGCAGGGTGCCCGATGTCACCTGGGTGCTGCAGGTCGACGAGCCCGCCCTGCCTGCGGTGCAGCAGGGCAGGATCTCGACTGCGTCCGGCTTCTCCAGGCACCGCAGCGTCGCCGCTGCCGAACTGTCCGACGCCCTGGCCACCCTGGCCCGGCGCGTGGACGACGATGTCGAGTCGGTGGCCGTGCACTGCTGCGCTCCGGGCCTCGACCTCGAGGTGGTGCGCCGGGCGGGGATCAGCACCGTCGCGCTCGACGTCGGCCAACTGTCCACTGCCGACCTCGATGCCCTCGCCGCCTGGGTGGACGAGGACCGTGGGGTCTGGTGGGGGGTGCTCGACGCCTCGCGGATCGACCAGGTGCCGCGGCCGGACCATCTGGCCGAACGCTGGCTGGCGGTGGCCGAGCGACTGGGGCACCCGTTGCCGGTGCTGGTCAGTGGCGGTGCGCTCACCCCGAGTTGTGGGCTGGCCGGGTGGTCGTCCGGCCCGGTCACCGCCGCGTTGCGTGCGCTGCGTGAGGCCGCCGACCTCGTCGAGGAGCGACTGGGCTGAGCAGTCCTGCGGACGGCTACAGTGGGCCCGTGCGCATGTTCTCCAACCTCAACCTCAACGGTGACGCTCCGCCGCGGGTGCAGCCGAAGGTGGGGGAGTGGGGGCCCCGCGGTGTGCCCACCACCGCCGCCAAGAAGCGGATGAGGATCTGGGTGAGCATCGCCTTCGTGCTGGCGCTGGCCGCGCTGGTCGGCCTGGGCTACTACTTCTACGACATGCTCCAGGGCGGCTGAGCCGCCACATCGTCGGCGTCAGTCGGTCAGTGCGCCAGTGAGACCAGGTGCTGCAACCGCCGAAGCTCCGAGGCGAGGAAGGCCGGGCCACCCGATCGTCCCAGGGCGACGAAACCCTCGCCCCTGACCGGCATCACCGCCACCGACGTGTCTCCCCAACCGGGCAACCACCCTTCGGGCAGGTCGTGGGCACCCACCTCGTCGTGGCCGCCCAGCGCCGCGATCGTCTGTACATCGACGTCGGGGGCCAGGTCGGTGCGCGCCCGCTGGTCACCGTTCTCGTCGACGCACAGCGCCCACTGGCAGTGGAACACCCGCGGCGCCGACTCGATCAGCACCTCCAGGGCCCGTTCGGGGCTGTTGGCCATCCGGTCGATGGTGTCGATGTCACTCTCGACCCCCCAGCTCGCGGGGTAGCGCGACAGCCACAGCACCCGCACCCCCTCGACGGAGTTGCAGGCGCTGACCAGGCTGTCGGGCAATGAGCCGGGCGGCATGCTGAGCATGAAGTCGTTGATCGCGAACCCCACGCCCCGTTCCACGATCTCGATCGCCGAGATGTCGGCACCCTGGGTGCCCATGGCGGTGGCGACCGCACCCAGTGAGCCGGGTCGGTCCGGGAGTTGCACACGCAGCATCAGCACGTGCCCAGTGTCTCGCAGCCGCAGCCCCAGCCCAACTCCAGCCGCGATGACACCCCCTAGGATGGGACGCGTCCGCCCGCCAGTACGAGGAGAACACGCCGTGGCCCAGTCCCCGACGACCCTCTCAGTGGAGGAGGTCGCGCGGCTCGCCGCCCTGGCGCGCATCGACCTCACCACCGAGGAACTGGAGCACTTCGCTCCCCAGCTCGAGGTCATCCTCGACTCCGTCGCCAGTGTCTCCGAGGTCGCGCGCGCCGATGTGCCCCCCACCTCGCACGCCCTACCCCTGACCAACGTCTTCCGTGCCGACGAGGTGCGCGAGTCGCTGCCGGTCGAGGCGGTGCTGGCCAACGCCCCGGCCAGCGAGGACGACAGGTTCCGGGTGCCGCGGATCCTCGGGGAGGACTGAGATGAGCCAGGCCCACGACATCCTCACCTCGTCCGCCGCTGGACTGGTGGCGGCCATGGAGGCCGGCACCTGGAGCTGTGAGCAGATCACCCGGACCCACCTCGACCAGATCGAGGCCCTGAACCCCCACGTCAACTCCTACCTGGCCGTCGACGCCGAGCGAGCCCTGGCCACCGCCCGCTCGATCGATGCCCGGCGAGCCGGCGGTGAGAAGCTCGGGCCGTTGGCCGGCGTGCCGATCGCGGTCAAGGATCTGCTCTGCTACGCCGGGCTGCCCACCACCGCCGGGTCGAGGATCCTCGAGGGGTGGATGCCCCCCTACGACTCCACCGTGGTCGAGCGCCTGGTCGCGGCCGACCTGGTCATCCTGGGCAAGACGAACCTCGACGAGTTCGCGATGGGCTCGTCCACCGAGACCTCGGCCTATGGCACCAGCCGCAATCCGTGGGACCTCGACCGTGTTCCCGGCGGCTCCGGCGGTGGGTCGTCCTCGTCGGTCGCCGCCTTCATGGCACCCCTGGCGATCGGCACCGACACCGGTGGGTCGATCCGTCAACCCGCCTCGGTCACCGGCACCGTCGGTGTCAAGCCCACCTACGGCGGGGTCTCGCGCTACGGCATCATCGCCATGGCCTCCAGCCTCGACCAGGCCGGGCCGTGCGCCCGCACCGTCGAGGACGCCGCCCTGCTGCACGAGGTCATCGGCGGCCACGACCCGCGCGACTCCACCTCGATCGACCAGCCGCTGCCCGACGTGGTGGCGGCCGCCCGCCACGGCGACGTCGCCGGGATGCGGATCGGCGTTGTCACCGAACTGGGCGGTGAGGGCTATGCCCCCGGCGTCGAGCAGCGCTTCACCGAGGCGGTCGCGTTGTTGCGTGAGGCCGGTGCCGAGATCGTCGAGGTGAGCTGCCCCCACTTCGTCCACGCCATGGCCGCCTACTACCTGATCATGCCGGCCGAGGTCAGTTCGAACCTGGCTCGCTTCGACGCGATGCGCTACGGCCTGCGTGTCGGCGACGACGGCGAGAACTCCACCGAGGACGTGATGCGGGCCAGCCGCGGCGCCGGGTTCGGTGCCGAGGTGAAGCGCCGCATCATGCTGGGCACCTATGCACTGTCGAGTGGCTATTACGACGCCTACTACGGCTCGGCGCAGAAGGTGCGCACCCTGATCGTGCGTGACTTCGAGGCTGCCTTCGAGGCCTGCGACGTGCTGATCTCGCCGTCGACGCCGACCACCGCCTTCAAGATCGGTGAGCGGATCGACGATCCGCTGGCGATGTACAAGGCCGACCTGTGCACGATTCCGTCGAACCTGGCCGGCAACGCGTCGGGTTCGTTCCCGATCGGACTCGCGCCCGAGGACGGGTTGCCGGTCGGGCTGCAGGTGATGGCCCCGCCGATGGCCGACGACCGGGTCTACCGGGTTGGCGCTGCGATCGAACGGTTCCTGGAACAGCAGTGGGGTCGTTCGATGATGGCGATGGCACCACGGCTCGAGCACAGCCTGCTCGACGATCAGGGAGGGAACTGAGATGGCCGAGGTGACGACCACTGCCGAGTTGATGGACTACGACGAGGCGATGGAGCGCTTCGACCCCGTGCTGGGCCTCGAGGTGCACGTCGAACTCAACACCGCCTCGAAGATGTTCTGCGGGTGCTCGACCGCCTTCGGTGCTGACCCCAACACCCAGACCTGCCCGGTGTGCCTGGGCCTGCCCGGCTCGCTGCCGGTGGTCAACGGCACCGCGGTCGAGTCCGCCATCCGGATCGGGTTGGCACTCAACTGCGAGGTGGCCACCTGGTGCCGGTTCTCGCGCAAGAACTACTTCTACCCCGACATGCCCAAGGACTACCAGGTCAGCCAGTACGACGAGCCGATCTGCTTCGACGGGCACGTCGACCTCGAGGTCAACGGCGACGTCTTCCGGATCGAGATCGAGCGCGTCCACATGGAGGAGGACGCCGGCAAGCTCGTCCACCAGGGCGGCGACACCGGACGCATCCACGGCGCCGACCACTCCCTGGTCGACTACAACCGCGCAGGCGTCCCGCTGATGGAGATCGTCACCAAGCCGATCCGTGGTCTTGGGACACGCGCCCCCGAGGTGGGCCGTGCCTACATGGCGCACCTGCGAGACCTGATGGTCGCCCTGGGCGTCTCGCACGCCCGGATGGAGCAGGGCAACCTGCGCTGTGATGCCAACGTGTCGCTGATGCCCAAGGGATCGGACGAGCTCGGCACCCGCACCGAGACCAAGAACGTCAACTCGCTGCGATCGGTCGAGGGCGCGCTGCGCTTCGAGATCCAACGCCAGGGTGCCCTGCTGGCCGAAGGCGGACGCGTCGTCCAGGAGACCCGGCACTGGCACGAGGAGGGCTGGACCTCACCGGGCCGCAGCAAGGAGACCGCCGAGGACTACCGCTACTTCCCCGAGCCCGACCTGGTGCCGGTGGCACCCAGCCGGGAGTGGGTCGAGCAGTTGCGCGCCAGCCTGCCCGAGCCCCCCGCGTCCAAGCGCACCCGGTTGCAGGCCGAGTACGGCTTCACCGACCTCCAGATGCGTGACGTGCTGGGCAACGCCGGCTCACTCGACCTGATCGAGGCCACGGTGCTGGCCGGATCGAGCGCGGCTGCCGCCCGCAAGTGGTGGCTGGGCGAGTTGGCCCGCCGCGCCAACGACGCCGGGGTCGACCTGGCCGACCTGACGATCACGCCACAGCAGGTCGCCGCAGTGCAGGCCCTGGTCGACGAGGGTTCACTCAACGACAAGCTGGCCCGCCAGGTGATCGAGGGGGTGCTCGCCGGCGAGGGTGAACCCGCCCAGGTGGTGGCCGACCGGGGACTCGCCGTGGTCAGCGACGAAGGCGCGCTGTCGCAGGCGGTGGACGAGGCGATCGCGGCCAACCCCGACGTCGCCGAGCGGATCCGCGAGGGCAAGGTGCAGGCCGCCGGGGCCCTGATCGGAGCGGTGATGAAGGCCATGCGCGGCCAGGCCGACGCCGCTCGGGTGCGTGAGTTGATCCTTCAGAAGCTGTCCTGAGGAGGGCGCGATGTCGGTGTTCGCCGGTGAGTTGGAGCAGCTGACCGAGAGGCTCGCTGACTGGCTCGAAGGGCCCTGTTGGGCGCCGTCACGCTCGAGCGTGGTGTTCTCCGACATCCCCGGCAACCGGGTGCTGGAATACCTGCCACAGACCGGTGAGGTGCGCGTGGTCGAGAACGAGTGCGAGTTCACCAACGGGCGCACCCTCGACCTCGACGGCTCGCTGGTGGAGTGCTCGCACGGGCGTCGAGCGGTGCAGCGCCGACGCGGTGACGAGGTCACGGTGCTGGTCGACCACTGGGGCGAGCACCGCCTCAACTCGCCCAATGACGTCGTCGTCGACAGCCGTGGTGTGATCTGGTTCACCGACCCGGCCTATGGCATCGAGCAGGAGGTCGAGGGCCATCCCGGGGTGCGCGAGTACGGCGACCGTTGGGTCTTGCGCCATGACCCCGCCACCGGTGCCATCGATGTGGCGGTCACCGATGTGCTCGCCCCGAACGGCCTGGCCTTCTCACCCGATGAGCAACTGCTGTACGTGGCGGACTCCTCGGGTGCGCAGAACCCATCCGGCTCGGGTCACATCAGGGTCTACGACGTGCTCGAGGGCAGGCTCTGCAAGAACGGGCGGCTGTTCGCCCGGATCGAGGACGGGGTTCCCGACGGCATCAGGGTCGACGCCGCGGGCCGCCTGTTCAGCTCTGCCGCGGACGGCGTCCACGTGTACGACCCCGACGGGAACCACCTGGAGTTCCTGCCCGTGGCCGAAGTGGTCTCCAACCTGTGCTTCGTCCCCGTGGACGAGCCTGGCCACCTGTACCTGACCGGGGCGACGAGGCTCTACCGGGTCGGGTTGGCGACCTGACTCACAGCGACGACAGCGACAGCCTGAACCTGGCCACCACGTCGGGTTCCCCGACCACTTCGACGACGGCATGGTCTGCGCGTCCCGAGGCCAGCAGCAGCAGTTCCGACGGACGACCGATGCAGGTCACCGTCGACGACCCCGGGCGAAGCCTCAACGGCTCGGCCTCGACGTCGGAACGCTCCAGCACCACGCCGGCGTCGACGCTGCGGAACATGGCTCGTCCGATCAGCCGCAGCCTCCGCCAGAAGAAGTCCTCGACCTCGGCACCGAGGTCACGGGGAGAGGCCCCGCCGGGTTGGGCGCGGCGGATGTCCTCGGCATGGATGAAGAACTCGACGGCATTGGCAGCCTCGTCCACCCCGGGTACGCGGAACAGCGAGAAGCCGGTGGGCCCGCGCCGGATCAGGGCGACCAGGTCGTCCCACGAACGGGATCGGCGGGCCTGCTCCATCTTGCGCTCGGTGTGGGCGGCCAGAGGGGCGATCATGATGCCGCCAGCGGCGATCGGGTCGTTCTCGCGCACGTACAGGTGGGCGGCCAGGTCGGCCGTCGTCCAGCCCTCGCACAGGGTGGGGGCATCCGGCCCGAGGGTCGTGAACAGGTCGGCCAGCGTGGCACGCTCGTCATGGGCAAGGTTCACAGGGGCCAGACTAGCCCGGCACAATGGCCGCCATGGCTGACCTCGACCGCCCTGCCCAGGAACGGGCCACGCTCGACCCCTCGATCGCCGCCCGGCTCAAGCGCAGCGCCGACGGGCTGGTGGCCGCGGTGGTGCAGGATGCCACCACCGGGGCGGTGTTGATGCAGGCGTGGATGAACGACGCGGCGCTGGCCCTGACCCTGGCCACCCGTCGGGGCACCTACTGGTCGCGCAGCCGCGGTGAACTGTGGGTCAAGGGGCTGACCAGCGGGCACACGCAGCACGTGCGCGAGGTGCGCCTGGACTGCGACGGCGACACGGTGCTGGTCACGGTCGACCAGGTCGGTGGCGCCTGCCACACAGGTGACGCCACCTGCTTCGACGCCGACCTGCTGCTCGGCGACGACGGGTAGGGCCGCGTCAGAGCAGGTCGTGCACCAGCCGGTGCAGCACCTCGTAGCCGTGCTCGGTGAGGATCGACTCGGCGTGGAACTGGATGCCGCGGTAGTGCGGGCCGGTCAGGGCGTGCACGTCACCGGTGGTCGGGTCGCAATCCACCACGACGTGAGAAGGCAGGACCACCTGCTCGTCGATCCGGCCAACGAAGGTGTTGTAGAAGCCGACACGCTCGACCCGCCCGGCGAGTGCGACCTCAGCCTGGGTGCCCTGGAAGACGATGTCCTTGAACACCAAGGGGATGCCCAGCCGGTGGCAGAGGGCCTGGTGGCCCAGGCACACCGCGAGGAAGGGTTGGCCGCGCTCGAGCAGCCGGTCGACGCAGGATCGCAGCACCGCCATCTTCGGGTCGGCATCGTCGCGGGGGTCGCCGGGACCCGGGCCGACCACGACCAGGTCGACGTCGTCGAGGCATCCGTCGACGTACTCGTCGTGGCGGACGACCTCTGTGACCAGACCCAGCACACCGAACACGTGCCGCAGCATGTTGACGAAGTCGTCCTCGCCGTCGAGGATGCCGACCCGCTTGCCGCGCAGTCGCGGGTCTGGCGCGGTGCCGGCCTGGTCGGTCAACCAGAACCGCGACAGCCGGGCGTTTCGGGAGTTCAGGGCCAGCACGACGTCCTCGTCGCGGGCCAGGTCGGCCAGCCCCGAGGCCGGGGATCCCGCCGGAGGCACCAGCCCGAACGCCGACAGGATCCCGTTGGCCTTGGCGTGGGTCTCGGCGGTTTCGTGGGCGGGGTCGGAGTCACGGACCAGGGTGGCACCGGCGGTGACGGTCAGGTTGCCGTCGAGGTCGACGTCCGCGGTGCGGATGACGATGGGGGAGTCCATGGTCACCACGCCGGCGGAGTCGCGGCCGAAGACGGCCAGGGCACCGGAGTAGTAGCCGCGTCCCCTGGTCTCGTAACGCTGGATCAGCCGGCAGGCGTTCTCGACCGGTGACCCGGTGACGGTGGCGGCGAACATGGTGTCGCGCAGCACCTCGCGCACGTCTCGGTCGGTGCGCCCGGCCAGCAGGTACTCGGTGTGGACGAGGTGGGTCATCGGCTTGAGGAACGGCCCCAGCACCTGCCCACCCTCGGAGCAGATGGCGCACATCATCTTGAGTTCCTCGTCGACCACCATGAACAGCTCGTAGATCTCCTTCTCGTCGGCGAGGAAGTCCAGCAGTGCCGGCTTGAGTTCGTGCGGCTGCTTGCCCTTGACCCGGAAGGTGCCCGAGATCGGGTTCATCCGCACGTCGCCACCACGCACGCTGACATGGCGTTCGGGTGACGCCCCGACCAGGAAGCGGTCGCCGGTGAACAAGACGTAGGTCCAGTAGGCGCCACGCTCACGTTCGATCAGGCGGCGCAGTACCGTGAGGGCCTCCATCGGCCCCCACTGGGCAAGCTTCGCTCGGTAGTCACGTCCGATCACCAGGTTCGCGCCCTCGCCGTGACCGATCTCGTCGCCGATGATCTGCTCGACCATGGCGGCGTAGTCGTCGTCGGAGGTGACGAAGCCGCCGCGTTCGCTGAACTCGATCGGCACGTCAGGCAGGGCCGAGAGCAGTTCGTCGACGGGTACCTCGTGCTCGACGGCGACGTCGACCACCACCAAGGGGGTCCCATCGTCGTGGGCCTCGAAGCCACGTTCGCGGATCTGTCGGAACGGCACCGCCACCAGCAGGTCGGCGATCCGGTCGGTGCGGTCGGCGGTCTGCTCGACCGGGATGTCGAGCAGCGAGGCGACCTCGGTGCGGCTGCCGCCGAGCAGGCCGGCGTTCGGCTCGTTCTTGCGCCGGATGATGGCCCACGCCTCGTGCGAGAGGATCTCGTCGAGCAGGGGGTGCAGGGAGTGAGCGTCGGCCATGGCGAACACCCTAACCGCGATTGCCACGAGCCCCCGGTGCCCACCTATCCTGTGGGCACGATCCGACCAGGAGGGGTGGCGACGATGGCAGGAAGGCTGCGCTGGGCCGCAGTGGGCGGCATGCTGCTGGCCGCCCTGCTGCTCCAGGTCGCCGAGTCACGCCCTTGGTACCGAGCGGCGACCCGGACCTGGACCGGGAACGATCTTGCCGGCGGGCTGCTGGGCGCACTGGCGCTGGCCCTGGCCGCCCTGGTGCTGCTGCTGCTCGTGGTGGGGCGTTGGGGACGAGTCGTGGCCGGGACCCTCACCATCGTGATCGGGGTCATCGGCCTGGTGGGGACGCTCGACTCACGAACTCCCTCGGCCGAACAACTGGCCCAAGCCGGGGTCGCTGTCGGCGAGGGGAGTGCCAGCGGCGGGGCCTGGTGGGCCGTGGTTGGTGCGGCCGTCGCCGCGCTCGCCGGGGCGGTCCTGGCCAGCACCGCCCACCTGTGGCCAGCCAGGCGCCACCGCAGTGAGACCTCCACCCGAGCGCCCGACGCCCAGGCCGATCCCTGGAAGGCGATGGACGCCGGGCTCGACCCCACCGCTGAGACTCCATCGCGGGACGCGGAGACACCGGACGTGGAGCGCGACCAGACCTCGAGTGCGACGCGATAGTGTTGGGTGACCATTGCGAGAGGACGATCGACCATGAGCCAGACCGAGACGGGGCTGACCGAGACGGGGCTGACCGAGACGGGGCAGACCGAGCGCACCGCTGACCACGTGGCCGCCCGCAGCACTCGCCCGGTGCGTCACTACCACCACGGCCGCAACCCGGCCGCGTGGACCGGCGTGATCCTGTCCGGCATCGGTTTCCTGCTCGGCTCGGTGGCCGCGATGACCGGGCCCAACTGGACGCTGGTCTGGATCTCGGGCGGACTCGTCCTCGCCGGGCTGGTGGCCGGAGGCCTGCTCAAGGCCGCCGGCTACGGCAACAACTGACCGTGGGAGTGCTCGACGACATCGTCGCCGGCGTGTTGGAGGACCTCGCCGAGCGCGAGCAGCGACTCCCGCGCGCCGACCTTGAGCGCCAGCTCGACCGGGCCCCGGCGCCGCGTGACCCGATGCCCGCCTTCAGGGCCCCCGGCATCCAGGTGATCGCCGAGGTCAAGCGGTCCAGCCCCAGCAAGGGCGCGCTGGCCGAGATCAGCGACCCGGCGCAGTTGGCCGCGTGCTACGCCGCCGGCGGAGCAGCAGCCATCAGCGTGCTCACCGAACGTCGCCGCTTCGGCGGCAGCCTCGACGACCTGGACGCCGTGCGCGCCAGGGTCGAGACCCCGGTGCTGCGCAAGGACTTCATGGTCACCGAGTACCAGTTGGTCGAGGCCAGGGCGCACGGCGCCGACCTGGCCCTGCTGATCGTGGCCTCGCTCGACCAGCCCACACTGGTGCGGCTGCACGATCTCGCCGTCGAGCTGGGGCTCACCCCCCTGATCGAGGTGCACACCACCGACGAGGCCCGCCGCGCCGCCGACCTGGGTGCCGCCCTGGTCGGGGTCAACAACCGCAACCTGCAGACCCTCGAGGTCGACATCGCCCAGTTCGCCCGGTTGGTCGAGCACCTGCCGGCCGAGGCAGTCAAGGTCGCCGAGTCGGGTCTGCGCGGCCCCGACGACGTCGCTCGCGTGGCCAGCGAGGGCGCAGACGTCGTCCTGGTCGGCGAGTCGCTGGTCACCCAGGCCGACCCCACCACCGCGGTCGCCGCCTTACGCTCTTCCGCCCCCTGACGAATCCCTTCCCCCACTGACCCGGAGGCCTGCATGCCCATCCCGACCGAACCGGTCCGCCTGCCCGACGCGGCCGGACACTTCGAGGCCTTCGGCGGCAAGTTCGTGCCTGAGGCCCTGCAGGCCGCGCTGACAGAGTTGGAGGCCGAGTTCACCGCGGCCCAGGCCGATCCGGAATTCGTCGCCGAACTCGACCGGTTGCGCCGTGAGTACTCCGGCCGGCCCACGCCGATCACCGAGGCCGCCCGCTTCGGCCAGGAGCACTGCGGGGGAGCTCGGATCCTGCTGAAACGTGAGGACCTCAACCACACCGGCAGCCACAAGATCAACAACGTGCTGGGCCAGGCCCTGCTCACCCGCAGGATGGGCAAGACCCGGGTGATCGCCGAGACCGGTGCCGGCCAGCACGGGGTGGCCACCGCCACGGCTGCCGCCCTGATGGGGTTGGAGTGCCGGGTCTACATGGGCAAGGTCGACACCGAGCGTCAGGCCCTCAACGTGGCCCGCATGCAACTGCTCGGCGCCGAGGTGGTCTCGGTCGAGGCGGGCTCACAGACCCTCAAGGACGCGATGAACGAGGCCATGCGCGACTGGGTCACCAATGTCGAGAGCACCCACTACCTGATCGGCACCGTCGGGGGACCGCACCCGTTCCCGATGCTGGTGCGCGAGTTCCAGCGGGTGATCTCGACCGAGGCCCGGGCCCAGATGCTCGAGCGGTGGGGTGGGCTGCCCGACGTGGTGGCCGCCTGCGTCGGTGGTGGCTCGAACGCCATGGGCATCTTCTACGACTTCATCGGCGACACCTCGGTGCGGCTGCTCGGCTTCGAGGCCGGCGGCGAGGGCGTCGAGTCCGGTCGCCACGCCGCAACGATCACCAGCGGTGAGGTGGGGGTGCTGCACGGCATGCGCACCTACGTGCTGCAGGACGAGGACGGCCAGACCATCGAGTCGCACTCGGTCTCGGCGGGACTGGACTACCCGGGAGTGGGCCCCGAGCACGCTTGGCTCGCCCACACCGGGCGGGCCGAGTACCAGCCGGTCACCGACGACGAGGCCATGGACGCGCTGAAGGTGCTCACCCAGACCGAGGGGATCATGCCGGCCATCGAGTCGGCGCACGCGGTCGCCGGCGCCCGACGGCTGGCCCTCGAGCTCGCCGCTGCCGGTGAGCAGCCGACGATCCTGGTCTCGCTGTCGGGCCGCGGTGACAAGGACGTCGAGACCGCGAACGCCTGGTTCGGCCTGACCGGCCGGGCCGACCACACCTCGGGGGGCCTGTCATGAGCAGCGGCGACATCTTCCGCAACGCCAAGGACGAGGGGCGCGCCGCGTTGGTCGGTTACCTGCCGGTCGGCTACCCCAGCGTCGAGGGCAGCATCGAGGCGATGCGGACGATCGTCGCGCCCGGCGACGGTCCCGGTGTCGACCTCGTCGAGATCGGCGCGCCCTACAGCGACCCGGTGATGGACGGGGTGTCGATCCAGCACGCCGCCACCCGAGCCCTGGAGCGCGGGGTGCGCACCAGCGACGTCTTCCGCGCCGTCGAGGCGGTCAACGAGGCCGGCTGTGGCGTGGTGGTGATGACCTACTGGAACTTGGTCGAGCGCTACGGGGTCGACCGCTACGCCGCCGACCTGGCCCAGGCCGGTGGTGCCGGCCTGATCACTCCCGACCTCACCCCCGACGAGGCCGAGACGTGGATGGCCGCCTCCGAGGCCCATGGCCTGGACCGGATCTTCCTGGTCTCGCCGTCATCGACCGATCGTCGGTTGTCGATGACCCTGGACGCCTGCCGAGGCTGGGTCTATGCCACCTCGTTGATGGGGGTCACCGGCACCCGGACGCAGGTGGCCTCGTCCGCCCCCGAACTGGTGGCCAGGATCCGCCAGGTGAGCGACATCCCGGTGGGGGTCGGTCTCGGGGTCTCCAACGGTGACCAGGCCGCTGCCGTGGCCGGCTACGCCGACGCCGTGATCGTCGGCTCGGTGCTGGTCAACGAGGTGATCGAGGCCGAGCGCACCGGCGGAGACGCTGGCCCTGGTCTGCGCCGGGTCGTGGCCGACCTGGCCGCCGGCGTGCGGCGCCCGGGGGTGGGCGCCCCGTGATGCAGAGACGGCGACTGCTGCGGTTGGCCGGGGGGCTGGCCGCGGCCACCGCCGGCCTGACGGCCTGCTCGTCCGACGACACCGACGGCCCTGCCGCCGAGGTGGGGGAGCGTCCGGGTGGCTACCTGGCCGGCACCCAGTTGGCCGACATCTGGGCCCTTTCCACCGACCCGATGACCGACACCGACGGGAAGCCCGCGTCGATGGTCGACCGGGCGGGCACGGTCACCCTGCTGTTCTACGGCTACACCAACTGCCCCGACGTGTGCACCGGGATCCTGGCCGACTTGTCCAGCGCCATCCAGCGCCTGGACGCCGGACAGGCCGAGAAGGTCGAGGTGCTGTTGGTCACCACCGACCCTGCCCGCGACACGCCGCAGGTGATCAAGGACTACCTGCACCGCATCGACGAACGCTTCGTTGGCCTGACCGCCGACCTTGCGCTCATCAAGCGAATCGCGCAGGGCATGGGCATCGCCATCGAGGACGGGGTCAAGCTGCCCAGCGGAGGCTACGAGATCGAACACGGCACCCAGGTCATCGGTTTCGGCAAGAACCACAAGGCCCAGGTGCTGTGGAGCGAGGGCACCTCGGTGGCCAACTACAAGCACGACATCGCGCTGCTGCTCTCACGACAGGACTGAGGACGAACCGATGACCGCCGGCGCACTGCTCACCCTGTCCGGGCTGCTCCCCCTGAGCATCCCCAGCCCCTCGATCTCGGGATTCGACCTCGGCCCACTGCGCATCCACTTCTACGCCCTGTGCATCCTGGCCGGCATCGCGGTGGCCTGGTGGATGTCACGACGCCGCTGGGAGGCCCGCGGGGGTGACCCCGAGCAGATCGAGACGATGATGACCGTGGCCGTGCTGGCCGGCATCCTCGGCGCCCGGGTCTACCACGTCGCCACCGATCCGCAGTTGTACTTCGGCCCGGGCCGCAACCCGGTCGACGCGCTCAAGCTGTGGCAGGGCGGGCTCGGCATCTGGGGTGGGGTGCTGTTCGGCGCGCTGGCAGTCTGGTGGCTGAGCCGACGGGCAGGAGTCTCGTTCGGGTTGGCAGCCGACGTGCTGGCCCCTGGCATCCTGGCCGCACAGGCGATCGGGCGGCTGGGCAACTGGTTCAACCAAGAACTGTTCGGTCGTCCCACCACGCTGCCCTGGGCGCTGGAGATCGACCCCGCCTTCCGACCCGAGGGCTACGCCCAGTTCGCCACCTTCCACCCCACCTTCCTGTACGAGATGGTGTGGAACCTGCTCGGTGTGGCGGCGCTGTTGTGGCTCGAGAAGCGCTACCGGCTGGGCAGGGGCAAGCTGTTCGCCCTGTACGTGGCGATCTACTGCTTCGGGCGCTTCTTCATCGAGGCGCTGCGGATCGACACGGTCAACACCCCGGGTGGCTTCCGGCTGAACAACTACACCAGCGTGATCGTGTTCGTCGCCGCCGTGGCCACCTTCGTGTGGCTGCAACGCACTCGTCCGGGCATCGACGAACACCCGTTCCACAAGGACGATCCGTTGCCCGCCGGCGACGACCAGGAATGAAATCTCACGGAACGAGCGGCTGTAACGCAGCCGAAACAAAGCCGTTGTGACATGGGAGCCGCCCACGCCGGCGGACGGACAGGAGTCGACATGGTCTTCGGACACCATCCCAAGCAGGGCCTCTACGACCCTGCCTTCGAGCACGACGCCTGTGGCGTCGCCTTCGTCGCCACGCTGGACGGTCGCGCATCCCATGACATCGTCGAACAGGGCCTCGAGGCACTGAGGAACCTCGACCACCGCGGTGCCACCGGCGCCGACGAGGCGGCCGGCGACGGCGCCGGGATCCTGGTGCAGGTGCCCGATGACTTCCTTCGGGCGTCGGTCGACTTCGACCTGCCCGAGGCCGGCCGCTACGCCGTGGGCATGGCCTTCCTGCCGATGGGTCAGGACGAGCGGGACGAGGCTGTCCGCCGGATCGATGACGCTGCCACCGAGGAAGGACTCGTCGTCCTGGGCTGGCGCGACGTACCGGTGGTGACCGAGACCCTCAGCCCGGTGTCGATCGCGGTGATGCCGCACTTCGCCCAGCTGTTCGTCCGCGCGGCCGGCGGTGAGCTCGCGGGCCTCGACCTCGACCGGCAGGTGTACGGGCTGCGCCGGCGCGCCCAGAACGAAGCCGGGGTCTACTTCGCCTCACTGAGCGCACGCACGCTGGTCTACAAGGGCATGCTCACCACCGAACAGCTCGAGGTGGTCTTCCCCGAACTGCACGACGAGGCGTTCTGCTCGGCGTTGGCCCTGGTGCACTCCCGGTTCTCGACCAACACCTTCCCCAGCTGGGACCGGGCACACCCCTACCGTCTGATCGCCCACAACGGCGAGATCAACACCGTGCGCGGCAACCGCAACTGGATGCGCGCCCGCGAAGCCCTGCTGGGCAGCGACCTGATCCCCGGCGACGTCGAGCGGCTGTTCCCGATCTGCACGCCCGACGCCTCCGACTCAGCCAGCTTCGACGAGGTGCTCGAACTGCTGCACCTGGGTGGGCGCTCGCTGCCGCACGCAGTGCTGATGATGATCCCCGAGGCGTGGGAGAACCACACCGAGATGGATCCCGCCCGCCGCGCCTTCTACCAGTTCCACTCCTCGCTGATGGAGCCGTGGGACGGACCTGCCTGCGTCACCTTCACCGACGGCACCCAGATCGGTGGCGTGCTCGACCGCAACGGGCTGCGCCCGGCCCGCTACTGGGTGACCGCCGACCGGAGGGTGATCTTCGCCTCCGAGGCCGGCGTGCTGCCGGTCGCGCCCGACCAGGTGGTGCAGAAGGGCCGCCTGCAGCCCGGCCGGATGTTCTTGGTCGACCTCGAGCAGCACCGGATCATCGCCGACGACGAGGTGAAGTCCGAACTCGCCGCCCAGCACCCCTACCAGCAGTGGCTCGACGACAATCGGGTCAACCTCGACGACCTGCCCGAGCGCACCCACATCGTCCACTCGCACGCCTCGGTCACCCGCCGCCAGCAGCTGTTCGGCTACACCCACGAGGAACTGCGCCAGCTGATCGCCCCGATGGCCGCCACCGGTTACGAGGCGATCGGGTCGATGGGCACCGACACGCCGTTGGCCGTGCTGAGCTCTCGTCCACGCCTGGTCTTCGACTACTTCAGCCAACTGTTCGCCCAGGTCACCAACCCACCGCTCGATGCGATCCGGGAGGAGCTGGTGACCTCTCTGTCGTCGACCACCGGACCCGAGTCGAACCTGCTCGAGCCCGGCCCGGCTTCGGCGCGCCAGCTGGTGATCGACCACCCGATCCTCAACTCCGAGCAGTTGGCCAAGATCGTCCACGTCAACCGTGACGGCGACCGTCCCCACCTGGCCGCCCACGTGATCCGGGGGCTCTACGAGGTCGACGGCGGGGGAGAGGCCCTCAAGGCCCGCCTGGAGGAGATCCGCGGCGAGGTGAGCCGGGCGATCGAGCAGGGCGCACGCACCATCGTGCTGTCCGACCGGCACGCCAATGCCGAACTCGCCCCGATCCCGTCGCTGCTGCTGACCTCGGCGATCCACCACCACCTGGTGCGTGAGAAGACCCGCACCCAGGTCGGTCTGGTGGTCGAGGCCGGTGACGTGCGCGAGGTGCACCACCTGGCGTTGCTGGTCGGCTACGGTGCGGCAGCGGTCAACCCCTACCTGGTCTTCGAGACTGCCGAGGACATGGCCCGCCATGAGCTCTACATCGATGTCGACCCCGAGACCGCCCTCACCAACGTCGCCAAGGCCCTCGACAAGGGCCTGCTCAAGGTGATGAGCAAGATGGGTGTCTCGACCATCGCCAGCTACAACGGCGCCCAGATCTTCGAGGCGATCGGGCTGGCCAGCGACCTGGTCGAGGAGTACTTCACCGGCACGACCAGCCGGGTCGAGGGCATCGGTCTGGACGAGATCGCCGACGAGGTCAAGGCCCGGCACCTGCAGGCCTACCCGGCCTCGGGCGTCCCACAGGCACACCGCACCCTGCCCGTGGGGGGTGAGTACCAGTGGCGCCGCGAGGGTGAGGAGCACCTGTTCGACCCCGAGACGGTCTTCCGGCTGCAGCACGCCACCCAGACCGGGCGCTACGACATCTTCAAGCGCTACACCCAGTTGGTGGACGACAACTCCCGACGGCTGATGACGCTTCGCTCGCTGCTGGAGTTCTCCGGCGAGCGCGAGCCGGTCGACATCAGCGAGGTCGAACCGGTCAGTGAGATCGTCAAGCGGTTCTCGACCGGGGCGATGAGCTACGGCTCGATCTCGATGGAGGCCCACGAGACCCTGGCCATCGCGATGAACCGGCTCGGCGCCAAGTCGAACACCGGCGAGGGCGGCGAGGACCCCGAGCGCCTGCACGACCCGGTGCGCCGCTCGGCGATCAAGCAGGTGGCCTCGGGCCGGTTCGGGGTGACCAGCGACTACCTCACCCACGCCAGTGACATCCAGATCAAGATGGCCCAGGGCGCCAAGCCCGGCGAGGGTGGCCAGCTGCCCGGCCCCAAGGTCTACCCGTGGGTGGCCCGCACCCGGCACTCCACCCCCGGTGTCGGACTGATCTCGCCGCCGCCGCACCACGACATCTACTCGATCGAGGACCTCAAGCAGCTCATCCACGACCTCAAGTGCGCCAACCCCTCGGCCCGGGTGCACGTCAAGCTGGTCGCCGAGATGGGTGTGGGCACGGTTGCCGCCGGTGTCGCCAAGGCCAAGGCCGACGTGGTGCTGATCTCGGGCCACGACGGTGGCACCGGTGCCGCCCCGCTCACCTCGATCAAGCACGCCGGTGGTCCCTGGGAACTCGGCCTGGCCGAGACCCAGCAGACCCTGCTGCTCAACGGCCTGCGCGAGCGGATCGTCGTCCAGTGCGATGGCCAGCTCAAGACCGGACGAGACGTCGTGATCGCCGCGTTGCTCGGCGCTGAGGAGTTCGGCTTCGCCACCGCCCCCTTGGTGGTCAGCGGCTGCATCATGATGCGGGTCTGCCACAAGGACACCTGTCCCGTGGGCATCGCCACGCAGAACCCTGAGCTTCGCAAGCACTACCACGGTCAGGCCGACCACGTCGTGAACTTCTTCCAGTTCATCGCCGAGGAGGTGCGCGAGCACCTGGCTGCGCTGGGCTTCCGCTCGATCGCCGAGGCGGTCGGTCATGTCGAGGCGCTGGACGCCCGACCGGCGATCGCTCACTGGAAGGCCCAGGGGCTCGACCTGGCCCCGGTGCTGCACCGGGTGGAGGTCGCCGAGGGTTCGGCCCTGCACCACACCACCGCCCAGGACCACGGTCTGGGCGCCAAGATCGACGTGCAGTTGGTCGAGTTGGCCCAGCCCGCCCTGCTCGATCGTCATCGGGTCGAGCACGAGCTGAGCGTGCGCAACGTCGACCGGACCGTCGGCACGATCCTGGGTCACGAGGTGACCAAGGCCACCCGCGGTGAGGGTCTGGACGACGGCACCATCACCTTCACCTTCCGGGGCACCGCGGGGCAGTCGTTCGGGGCGTTCGTGCCCCGAGGTGTCACCCTGCGGCTGGTGGGCGACACGAACGACTACGTCGGCAAGGGGCTCTCGGGCGGGCGGATCGTGGTGCGTCCCGATGAGTCGGCCCCCTTCGAGGCCAGCGAGCAGATCATCGCCGGCAACGTCATCGGTTACGGTGCCACCTCGGGTGAGATCTTCCTGCGGGGCACTGTCGGCGAGCGCTTCTGTGTGCGCAACTCCGGCGCCACCGCGGTGGTCGAGGGCGTGGGCGACCACGGCTGTGAGTACATGACCGGGGGAGAGGTACTGGTGCTCGGCCCGACCGGTCGCAACTTCGCCGCCGGCATGTCCGGGGGCGTGGCCTGGGTGCTCGGGCTCGACCAGCGTCGGCTCAACACCGAGTTGGTCGACGCCAGCGAGCCCACCGAGGCCGACCTCGACCGGATCACCGAACTGCTGCAGCGCCACCGCGACGAGACCGACTCCACCGTGGCGGCCCGACTGCTCGAGGCCGGCCGCGACCAGCTGCGGACGCAGTTCACCACGGTGCTGCCCCGCGACTACGCCAGGGTCGTCCAGGCCCGGGCCGAGGCCGCCGAACTCGGCCTCGACGAGACCATGACCACCGCCAAGATGATGGAGGCCGCCCATGGCTGATCCGAAGGGCTTCATGACCACCCCGCGCGAGGTCGCGAGCCGTCGTCCGGTCGAGGAACGGCTCAACGACTGGTCCGAGGTCTACCCCGGTGGGCCCGGCCGGGCACTGCTGCCGATCATCTCGACCCAGGCCGGGCGCTGCATGGACTGCGGCATCCCGTTCTGCCACACCGGCTGCCCACTGGGCAACCTGATCCCGGAGTGGAACGACCTGGTCTGGCGCGACGAGTGGGTCGGTGCCACCGAGCGGCTGCACGCCACCAACAACTTCCCCGAGTTCACCGGCCGGCTCTGCCCAGCGCCGTGCGAGACCGCCTGCGTGGTCGGCATCACCCGTGACCCGGTGACCATCAAGAACGTCGAGGTCGCCATCGCCGACAAGGCCTGGGACGACCGTCGCGTGGTTCCCCAGGTGCCCGAGTGGCACTCGCTGAAGACGGTGGCCGTGGTCGGCTCGGGGCCGTCGGGCCTCGCGGTCGCCCAGCAGCTGACCCGGCAGGGCCACACCGTGGTCGTCTACGAACGCGCCGATGCGATCGGTGGCCTGCTGCGCTACGGCATCCCCGAGTTCAAGATGGAGAAGTCGGTGCTGGAGCGCAGGCTCAAGCAGATGGTGCTCGAGGGCACGGTCTTCAAGCCGAGCACCACCATCGGTGTCGACATCACCTGGGAACAGCTCTACGACCAGTTCGACGCCGTCGTGGTGGCGATCGGCTCGACCGTCGCCCGCGACCTGCCGATCCCCGGACGTGAGCTGCGTGGCATCCACCAGGCGATGGAGTTCCTGCCGCAGGCCAACAGGGTCGCCGTCGGCCAGAGTGTCGAGAACCAGGTCAGCGCCGAGGGCAAGGACGTCATCATCATCGGTGGCGGCGACACCGGCGCCGACTGCCTGGGCACGTCGCTGCGGCAGGGAGCCCGCTCGGTCACCCAGCTCGAGATCATGCCGATCCCGCCGGAGGCTCGTCCGGTCAACCAGCCGTGGCCCACCTACCCGATGATCTTCCGGGTGTCGTCGGCGCACGAGGAGGGCGGCGACCGGGTCTACGCGGTGAACACCTCGGAGTTCCTCGGCGACGACGAGGGCAACCTGCGCGGGTTGACCCTGTCGCAGGTGGAGTTCAGCGACGGACGCTTCGTCCCGGTCGAGGGCACCGAACGTGAGCTCGGGGCGCAGTTGGTACTGCTGGCGATGGGCTTCGTCGGGCCTGAGGCCACGGGCATCGTCGACGAGCTTGGGGTCGAGCTCGACCCGCGTGGCAACATCCAGCGCGACGAGAGCTACGCCACCAACGTGGAAGGCGTCTTCGCCTGCGGTGACGCCGGACGAGGCCAGAGCCTGATCGTGTGGGCGATCGCCGAGGGACGGTCCTGCGCCCAGGGCGTGGACGAGTTCCTGATGGGCACGCCCTCGGAGCTGCCTCGCCCGATCGGACCCCAGGTGCGTCAGCTGCTCGCCTGAGCGGGACGGCCCACCACCGGGTCGTCCAGGATCTGGGGGAGTGCCTTGGCGTGAATCGGGTACAACGCACCACCCGGGCCTCCGCGGACGGTGATCAGGGCCTTCCACAGCGCCCAGGCGCGTCCGCGTCGCCAGGTGGCCTCGTCAAGGTCGACCGCCCCGGCGAAGACCCTGCGCTGGGCGTGGTCGAACAGCGTCCAGGCCACCCCCAGGTCGCAGGCGGGGTCACCGACACCGCACTGGCCGAAGTCGATCAGGGCGCTCAGCCGCCCCGTCGACGATGAGCATGTTGCCCACGGCGACGTCGCCGGGGAACCCGACCGGCTCGCCCGACCACCCCCTGTCCATGCCCTCGAGCCAGACCTCGCGGGCAGCTGCGGCGACGTCGGCGAACTGCGGCAGCACGAGGCAGGCCTGCACGTCGGCGCCGTACACGCTGGGGTGCACCCCGCGGTGGTGGGTGTGCTGACCGGCCCAAGGGCCTTCCGTCGCCGGCACTTCTCGCAGCGCGCGCAGGGTGCTGCCGAGGTCGTCGGCGAGAGCGACCAGGTCGAGTTCGTCCAGCCGGTCGGGCGTGGTTCCCGGCAACCAGCGGCGCACCGTCCATGGTCGTCCGAACTGAACCGACGGGCCGACCGAGGCGACCACCTCGGGCAACGCCACCGGCAGCCGGCCGGCGAGCAGCGGTAGGACTCGGTCCTCCTTCTCGATGCCCGAGGAGTAGCCGTCGGCGCTGGGCAGGCGGACGACCAGGTCGTCACCCAGCCGGAAGGTGCGGTTGTCCCACCCCTGTGGCTCCACGGGCACGACCGCAAGCCCGGCGAACTGTGGCAGGTGCTCGTCCACCAGGGCGCTGACCAGTGCGGCAGTGATCTCGGTCACCCAGTGAGCCTAGGCCAGGCATCGATTTCGGTGGCCCTGCTGAGGCACAGTGGTGTCATGGCACAACTCGAGGGCAAGCGGGCAGCGGTCACCGGTGGGGCATCAGGGATCGGACGAGCCAGTGTGCGGGCGATGCTGGCCGCCGGAGCGACGGTGGCCGTCGTCGACCGCGACGTGGCGGCGATGCAGGCCATGCGCGACGAGCTGGGGGAGAGACTCGTCCCGGTCGAGGTCGACCTGCTCGACCCGGCTGACTGCGCACAGCTCGTCCCGAAGCTGCAGGCAGCGATCGGTGGCATCGACATCTTCCACGCCAACGCCGGCAGCTACATCGGCGGTGACCTGGTCGAGGCCACCGGCGAGCAGATCGACCGGATGCTCAACCTCAACGTCAACGTGGTGATGAAGAACGTCCGCGACGTGCTCGAGGTGATGATCACCCAGGGCGGCGGTGACGTGATCGTGACCAGTTCGCTGGCCGCGCACTACCCGACCCCATGGGAGCCGGTCTACTCATCGAGCAAGTGGGCCGTCGACGCCTTCGTCCAGATCACCCGTCGGCAGGTCTACAAGCACGACATCAGGGTCAGCGCGATCTCACCCGGACCGGTCGACTCGGCCCTGGTCGCCGACTGGCCGGGCGACCGACTGGCTGCGGCCAAGGCCGACGGCTCGCTGATGGATGCCGACCAGATCGGCGAGGCGATCATGTTCATGCTCACCCGCCCGCGCGGTGTGACCGTGCGCGACATGATCGTGATGCCGTCGAACTTCGACCTGTAGGACGAGTCCCTCGCTCAGCTGTTCCAGACCGCGACCGCGCCGGCATGGTCGGTGAGGATGGTCAGCACGACCACCGCGATGGCCAGCACCGGCACCCCGATCCGGGCCAGCAGGCCCGCGAGCGGCCACCGGGCCGGCCGGGACCCCGCCCCACTCGGCAGCGGCGAGGTGGCCGGCAGCGTCCATGCCGCGACCAGCACCGCCGCCGCGAACGGATAGGCGGCAGCGGTCAGCAGGCCGGCGAGCATGTCGTGACGCTCGATCAGGGCGTTGGCGTGCTCACCACCCAGGCTGTGCGCCAGCGAGTCGCCGGTCATCCGGGCGACCTGCAGTGACAGCGCGGCGACGATGGCAGCGGCCACCGCGGGCCAGCGCAGCAGCCAGCGCCAGCGGGGGACCAGGTGTGGACGGGGGCCAGCAGGGCTGCTGCCGGCAGGGCGACGACGGCGAGGTGCACCACCAGCGGGTGCAGAGGAATGCTCATGAACCCTGAGTGTGAGCTCGGTCACAGTGGCTCCGCCAGCAAGCGAAGGCTGTCCTCACCCAGGTCGGGCGCGGTCTTGCGACCCGCCGGGGCCGCGGCCCGGTTGTGTCAGCGTCCCGCACTACAGTGGGGATTCCTCGCTGACCTTCCCCGCAGCCGGGGCACCGAACCGATCCGATCCAGCGGGAGGATGCCCACCTCATGGCCAGCACGCCGTCGTCCAACTTCGTGCACCTGCACGTGCACACCGAGTACTCGATGCTCGACGGGTTGGCGAAGAACAAGCAGCTGTTTGCCGAGGTCGAGCGCCAGGGCATGCCCGCGATCGCGATGACCGACCACGGCAACATGTTCGGTGCCCACGAGTTCTTCCACACCTCCCGCAACCACGATGTCAAGCCGATCATCGGCATCGAGGCCTACGTCGCACCGAGCTCCCGGTTCAGCCGGGTGCAGGAGTTCTGGGCACCGGGCGGACGCCGAGACCCGTCCGACCCGGACGCCGAGGGCGGCAAGGACGTCTCCGGTGGCGGCCGCTACACCCACATGACGATGTGGGCCCGCAACCCTGTGGGGCTTCGCAACCTGTTCCGGCTGTCGTCGTTGGCCAGCTTCGAGGGCCACTACATGAAGCCCCGGATGGACCGTGAACTGATCGCGGCGCACCACGAGGGGATCATCGCCACCACCGGCTGCCCATCGGGCGAGGTGCAGACCCGGCTACGGCTGGGCCAGTACGAGGCCGCCCGTCAGGCAGCAGCCGACTACCGCGACATCTTCGGGCCGGAGTTCTACTTCATCGAGTTGATGGAGCACGGGGTCGACATCGAGCGCCAGGTACGTGACGACCTGCTGCGCCTGCACAAGGACCTGGGCATCCCGTTGCTGCTCACCAACGACTCCCACTACGTCACCCAGGACCAGGTCGACGCCCACGACAACCTGCTCTGTGTCGGCACCGGACGCAACAAGGACGACACCAACCGGTTCCGGTTCAACGGGTCGGGCTACTACATCAAGACCTCCGACGAGATGCGCTCTCTGTTCCGCGACCTGCCCGAGGCCTCCGACAACACCCTGCTGATCGCCGAGATGGTCGATCCCTACGACGAGGTGTTCGCCCCGGTCGACCGGATGCCCCAGTTCGACGTGCCCGAGGGCGAGACGCAGAGCTCCTGGCTGCGCAAGAAGATCGCCGAGGGCGTCACCCTGCGCTACGGCGAGAACCCGCCTGCCGAGGTCTTCGAGCGGATCGAGACCGAGATGCGGGTCATCGAGCCGATGGGCTACTCGTCGTACTTCCTGATCGTGGCCGACATCTGCCAGTACGCCCGCGACAACGGGGTGCCGGTGGGGCCGGGACGAGGATCAGCCGCTGGTTCGCTGGTCAGCTACCTCACCCAGATCATCGAGGTCGACCCGATGGCCCACGGGCTGCTGTTCGAGCGGTTCCTCAACCCCGAGCGGGTCAGCCCTCCCGACATCGACCTCGACTTCGACGACCGCCAGCGCGACAAGATCATCGACTACGTCACCGAGAAGTACGGCCGCGAATACACCGCCCAGGTCAACACCTTCTCGACGATCAAGGCCAAGGCCGCGATCAAGGACGCGAACCGCATCCTGGGCAACCCGTTCTCGCTGGGGGAGCGGATCACCAAGGCGATGCCGCCGGCGGTGATGGGCAAGGACGTGCCGCTGCACGACCTGTTCAACGAGTCGCACGCCCGCCACGCCGAGGGTGCGGAGTTCCGGGCCCTGTTCGAGGCCGAACCCGACGTGCGCAAGGTCGTCCACACCGGGCTGGGCCTGGAGGGCGCGATGCGCGGCCACGGCGTGCACGCCTGCGCCTTCATCATCTCCAACGAGCCGCTGCTCGACGTCATCCCGATGCACCGTCGCGACAAGGACGGGATGATCATCACCGGCTTCGCCTACCCCCAGTGCGAAGACATGGGCCTGATGAAGATGGACTTCCTCGGGCTGCGCAACCTCGGCGTGATCGACCAGGCGATCAAGAACATCGCCTCGAACCGTGGCCTCGAGGTCGACCTGCGCGACATCCCCTTCGACGACACCGCCACCTACGAACTGCTGTCGCGCGGCGACACCCTGGGCATCTTCCAGCTCGACGGTGGGCCGATGCGGGCGCTGCTGCGGCAGATGAAGCCGACCACCTTCGACGACATCACCGCCGTGATCGCGCTCTACCGGCCCGGACCGATGGGTGCCAACGCCCACATCAACTACGCCGAGCGCAAGAACGGCCGGCAGGTGGCCACCCCGATCCACCCCGAACTCAAGGAAGCCCTCGACCCGATCCTGGGCGAGACCCACCACCTGATCGTCTACCAGGAGCAGATCATGGCGGCGGCCCGGCAGCTGGCCGGGTACTCCTTGGGTGGCGCCGACCTGCTGCGCCGGGCGATGGGCAAGAAGAAGAAGGAGATCCTCGACAAGGAGTGGGACCGGTTCAGTGCCGGCATGACCGCCAACGGCTTCTCGCCGCAGGCCATCAAGGCGCTGTGGGACGTCATGGTGCCGTTCGCCGACTACGCCTTCAACAAGTCCCACGCGGCCGGGTACGCCTACGTGTCGTACTGGACGGCCTGGCTCAAGGCCAACTACCCGGCCGAGTTCGGCGCCGCACTGCTCACCAGCGTCGGTGACGACAAGGACAAGATGGCCATCTACCTGGCCGACACCCGGGCGATGGGCATCAAGGTGCTGCCGCCCGACGTCAACTCCTCCGAGGCCGAGTTCTCCGCCGTCGGCGACGACATCCGCTTCGGCCTGGCCGCGATCCGCAATGTCGGTGAGAACGTGGTGGCCAGCATCGTCGAGGCCAGGGACGAGCACGGCCCGGCAACCGACTTCAACGCCTTCCTCGACCAGGTGCCGCTCAGCGTGTGCAACAAGCGGGTCGTCGAGTCGCTGATCAAGGCGGGTGCCTTCGACTCGATGGGCCACCCGCGTCGAGCCCTGATGGAGGTCTACGAGGGCGCGATCGACGAGGTCACCGACCTCAAGCGCAACGAGGCCCACGGCCAGGACTCCTTCGACTTCGGGTTCGGTCTGGCGAACGAGGACGACGGCGCGGGCTACGCCGGGCGCACCATCCCAGAGGTCGACGACTGGGACAAGCGCACCAAGCTCGCCTTCGAGCGCGAGATGCTCGGCCTCTACGTCTCCGACCACCCGCTGCAGGGGTTGGAGCACGTGTTGGCGGCCCACCGCGACTGCACGATGGCGCGAGCACTCGACGAGGACGGCCCGCCCGACGGTTCGATGATCACCGTGGCCGGTCTGGTCACCTCGGTGGTGCGACGGCAGAACAAGCGCGGCGAGATCTGGGCGACGATCACCGTCGAAGACCTGGAGGCCTCGATGGAGGTGATGGTCTTCTCGAAGGCCTACAACCAGTACGCGATGCTGCTGGGCACCGACACGGTGCTGCGGATCAAGGGCCGGCTACGCCGTGAGGACGAGCGGATCAGCCTGCAGGCGCAGGAGATCAGCGCCCCCGACGTGGACGAGGGTCAGGCCACCGGACCGATCACCGTGCAACTGCCCACCGTGCGTTGCACGCCCGAGGTGGTTGTCAGGCTGCGCGAGGTGCTGGGCCGCCACCCGGGCATGCAGGAGGTGAGGCTCACGTTGCTGAGCACCGGCAAGGCCACCACCTTCCGGTTGGACGACACCCTGCGGGTGACCGTGTCGCAACCGCTGATGGCCGACCTGAAGGCGCTGCTCGGTCCCAGCTGCGTCGGCTGACCCCTGAGCCAGCGGTGCCTGCACTCCCCACACAGTGGGTACAGTGTGCGCCGTGAGCCTGCACAGCGAGTCGAGCCCCCAGACGGCACAGCCGCTGGCACCGGCCTCACCCACTTCGCCCTCGGTGTTCGTCGACCCCGGCCGCCGAGGACTGCCCGAGCACCTTCGTCCGGTGGCGCTGCTGCTGTCGGTCTCGGTCCTGCTCGGCGGAGTCCTCGGGGTGCTGTGGAACCTGGTCGTCGACCTGCCCACCTACGTCATCGACGCCAATTCCGGGGCGTCGACCACCGAGCGCGGCCTGACCGAGTTCTTCGGCAGCGACGCCTGGTACGTGCTGTTCGCCGCCGTCGGTGGCCTGGTGATCGGCGTGCTGACCTGGTGGTGGACGGGTCGACGCGGCTGGCTCTGCGTGCTGCTGGCCCTGGGTGCCGCACTGCTGGCCGGCCTCATGTGCTGGGGGGCCGGGCTTGCCCTGGGTCCCCACGACTTCGACCAGCGCATCGCCCAGGCCAGACCCGGTGACCGGGTCGAGATCGACTTCGCGCTGCGGTCGTGGACCGCGTTGCTGGTGTGGCCGATGATGGCCATGGTTCCGATCCTGGTCGGCTCGTCCTTCGGGTCAGAGCCCGAGGCCCGCGGGTGGCGGCGTCGTCCGGTCAGGACCGCCCCCGTGCTGGTGGCGCCCGCCGTCGCCTCAGCCCAGGCGCTGGACGAGCCAGACCAGCACCGGGGCGAGCACCAGCGCCGGGATCAGGTCGGCGACCCGGATCGCCTTCAAGCCGAGAAGCCGAATGCCCAGTCCGACCAGGATCACCCCACCGGCCACTGACAGCGAGTCGACCAGCACCGGATCGAGCAGTCGCCCCAACAGCACCGCGAGCAGCGTGAGCGTCCCCTGGTAGAGACCCACCGCGCCACCAGCGGCCAACACCCCGGCGCCGAGTGCGCTGGCGATGGCGATGGCGGCGAACCCGTCGAGCACCGCCTTGGTGAGCAGCAGCGAGGCCCCCTGCCCCAGTCCGTCCTGCAACGAGCCCAGGATCGCCATCGGGCCCACACAGAACAGCAGGGTGCTGGTGACGAAGGCATTGACGAAGCGGGCGGTGTCGCCGGCCGGGTCGGCTCCACCGATCGCCCTGCGCCTGATCCAGACCGCCAGGTCTTCGACCCGGTCCTCCAGGCGCAGAGCACTGCCGACCATCGCCCCAGCCAGCAGGGCGACCAGGATGACCACGCTGGCAGCCCCGCCGGGCACCGCCGTGGCCAGCGGGTCGCGCAGCAACGGCAGGATCGAGAAGGCGCCGATCACGATGGTGAACAGCCCCAGCACGTCGGTCACGGTCGAGCGGGTGCGCTCGCCGAGCCGGTTGCCGATCACCAGACCCAGCACCGTGCCGACCAGCACCGTGGCGATGTTGACCACCGTGCCGAACCCGATGAACACGGTGGTCATGGCGATGTGGCTGGGCACCGGGCCAATGTAGTCCAGCAGCGCCCTCTAGACTTCACCCCATGCTCCAACTGCTCGATGTGCGCTCCATGTCCGACCGGGAGGCGGCACGCTGTGTGCCGCGGGCCGAGTTCGACGTCGAGCATGCCGTCGAACAGGTGCGGCCGATCGTCGCCGCAGTGGCCGAACGTGGGCTCGAGGCGCTGCAGGAGTTCAGCCTGAGCTTCGACCGGGTGGTGCCGGCCTCGGTGCGAGTGCCGTCGGAGGTGATCGAGGCCGCCGCCGACGCCCTCGACCCCGCCCTGCGTGAAGCTTTCGAGGAGTCGATCCGCCGTCGCCGTGCGGTGTGCGAACTCGCCGAGCGTGAGCAGGAGCGCCACTGCGTCGAACTCGCACCCGGCGCGCGGGTCAGCCAGCGGATCGTCCCGGTCGGGCGGGTCGGGCTGTACGTGCCCGGGGGGCTCGCGCCCCTGGCCTCGAGCGTGATCATGAACGTCGTGCCGGCCCAGGTGGCCGGAGTGGGGTCGATCGCGCTGGCTTCGCCCCCGCAGCGCGACCACGACGGCTGGCCGCACCCGACGATCCTGGCGGTCTGCCACCTGCTGGGTGTCGACGAGGTGTACGCCGTCGGCGGTGCCCAGGCGATCGCCATGTTCGCCCATGGGGTGGACGGCGTCTGCGAGAAGGTCGACATGGTGACCGGTCCCGGCAACATCTACGTGGTGGCGGCCAAGCGACTCCTGCGCGGACTGGTCGGCATCGACTCCGAGGCCGGACCCACCGAGATCGCGATCCTCGCTGACGAGACCGCCAACCCCGCCTACGTGGCCGCCGACCTGATCTCGCAGGCCGAGCACGACCCGCAGGCCGCATCGGTGCTGGTCACCGAGTCAGAGGCACTCATCGATGACGTGCGCGACGAACTCGTCGCGCAGGTCGCCGCCACCAAGCACCACGAGCGCGTCACCACTGCGCTGACCGGCCGCCAGTCGGCGTTCGTCCTCGTCCGTGACCTCGGGCAGGGGCTGGCCGTGGTGAACGCCTACGGGGCCGAGCACCTCGAGGTGCAGACCCGTGACGCCGCTGCCGTGGCCGACCGGGTGACCAGCGCCGGCGCGATCTTCGTCGGCGACCACGCCCCGGTCTCGCTCGGCGACTACTCGGCGGGCTCGACCCACGTGCTGCCCACCGCCGGTTGCGCCTGCCACTCCTCGGGCCTGTCGGTGCGCTCGTTCATGAAGGCGGTGCACGTGATCGACTACACCGCCGAGGCCCTGCTCGACCTGGCCGACGGGGTCGAGGCCTTCGCCCTCGCCGAGGACCTGCCCGGCCACGCCGCCGCCATCACCGTCCGCCGCCCGACCACGGGAGCCATCGATGACTGACCTGCCACCGCCGGTGCGACTGGCCGACCTGCCGCTTCGCGACGAACTGGTCGGCGAACAGCCCTATGGCGCCCCCCAGCTCGACGTCGCGGCCCGGCTCAACGTCAACGAGAACCCCTACCCGCCCGACGACCAGGTGATCGCCGACCTGGCCAGGGCAGTGACCCAGTTGGCCCGTGGGATGAACCGCTACCCCGACCGCGAGGCGCTCGGACTGCGCACCGCCCTGGCCAAGTACCTGGGCTACGGGCTGAGTGCCGACAACATCTGGGCCGCGAACGGGTCCAACGAGGTGATGGTGCACCTGCTGCAGGCCTTCGGTGGCCCGGGGCGCACGCTGCTCAGCTTCACGCCGACCTACTCGATGTATCCCGAGTACGCCCGCAACACCCACACCCGCTACGTCACCACCAAGCGCGATGCGGCCTTTCGCCTGGACTCGGCCACCATCCTGGCCGCGATCGACGAGCACGACCCCGACGTGGTGCTGATCACCACCCCGAACAACCCCACCGGCACCGTCACCCCGGTCTCGGTGATCGAGGAGGTCTGTGAGGCCACCCGCAGGATCGTGGTTGTCGACGAGGCCTACCAGGAGTTCACCGAGTTCCCCCAGGACTCCTCGATGGCGCTGCTGCCCAGGTTCGGCCACCTGGTGGTGACCCGGACGATGAGCAAGGCCTTTGCGTTCGCCGGGGGACGACTCGGCTACCTGGCTGCCGGGCCCGGAGTGGTCGACGCCTGCAGGATCGTCCGGTTGCCCTACCACCTGTCGGCCCAGACCCAGGCCCTGGCCGAGGTGGCGCTGCGCCACGCCGGCAGCATGCTCGCCCGGGTCGACCAGCTGCGCGACGAGATCGTCGACCTTCAGGCGTGGCTTCGCCATGCCGGGCTCGACGTCGTGCCCAGCGAGGCCAACTTCTGCCTGTTCGGTCGCTTCGCCGACCGGCACGCGGTCTGGCAGGCCCTGCTCGACCGGGGCGTCCTGGTGCGCGAGACTGGGCCGCAGGGGTACCTGCGGGTCAGCGCCGGCACCCCCGCCGAGATGCAGCTGTTCCGCACCGCGCTCGGCGAGGTGCTGCACGACGAACTCGCCGAGCGGCTCGACCCCACCACCTCGAAGGAGTCCTGATGGACAACCGTCGCATCGCCACCGTCGAGCGGGTGACCAGCGAGTCGTCGGTCAAGGTCACCGTCGACCTCGACGGAACCGGCGAGAGCACCATCTCGACCGGGGTCGGCTTCTACGACCACATGCTCACCGCACTGTCGCGCCACAGCGGCATCGACCTGACCGTCGAGACCACCGGCGACCTGCACATCGACGGACACCACTCGATCGAGGACACCGCGATCGCACTCGGACAGGCACTGGCGAAGGCCCTGGGGGACAAGAAGGGGATCAGCCGCTTCGGTGACGCCACCGTGCCGCTGGACGAGGCGCTGGCCCACTGCGTGGTCGACGTGGCCGGGCGCCCCTACGTGGTCTGCTCCGGCGAACCCGAGGGCCAGGCCTACGCGCTGATCGGTGGCTCGGGCGTGCCCTATGCCGGGTCGATGACCCGCCACGTTGTCGAGTCGCTCGCCCTCAACGCCGGGCTGTGCGTCCACCTGCGCCTGCTCGCCGGACGCGATCCCCACCACATCGTCGAGGCCCAGTTCAAGGCCTTGGCCCGTGCACTCCGCGCTTCGGTGGCCCGGGACGAGCGTGTGGTCGGTGTTCCCTCGACCAAGGGCAGCCTGTGAGCCCGGCGTCGACCGGGCATGGCCACCGGCTAGGCTGAGCGACCGTGGAGAATTCGACTGACGACCTCGTCCTGCTGCCCGCCGTCGACGTGGCGGGCGGCCAGGCCGTCCAACTGGTGCAGGGCGTCGCCGGCTCCGAGAAGGTCTTCGGCGACCCGCTCGAGGCAGCTCTGCGCTGGCAGCGCGCCGGGGCCGAGTGGATCCACCTGGTCGACCTCGACGCCGCCTTCGGTCGAGGCTCCAACGCCGACGTCACCGCCCGGATCACCGGCGAACTCGGCATCCAGGTCGAACTGTCCGGTGGGATCAGGGACGACGCCAGCCTGCGGCGTGCCCTGGACGCCGGTGCGCGCCGGGTCAACATCGGCACCGCAGCGCTGGAGAACCCCGAGTGGTGCGAGCAGGTGATCGGCGAGTACGGCGACCGGATCGCGATCGGCCTCGACGTCAGGGGTACACGGCTCGCGGCCCGCGGATGGACCCGCGAGGGCGGTGAACTGCACGAGACCCTCGACCGCCTCGAGGCGGCCGGCTGCCAGCGCTACGTGGTCACCGACGTCGCCAGCGACGGCATGCTCACCGGCCCCAACACCACCTTGCTCGGCGAGGTCTGCGACCGCACCGACGCCGCCGTGATCGCCTCGGGCGGAATCTCGTCCCTGGCCGACCTGGCCACGTTGCGCACCATGGTGGGCCGTGGTGTCGAAGGCGCCATCATCGGCACCGCCCTCTACGTCGGGAACTTCACCCTCGAGGACGCCCTGGCGGTGGCCCGTGGCCAGTCGGTGCCAACAGAGCAGGAGCCACCAGCATGACCCTCCACACCCAGGGCCCGGCGGCCACCTTCGGGCGCTACGAGATGACCCACACGCCTCCGCTGCTGCAGGGTCGGCTCGCCGACCTGCTGGCCGGACGCAAGATCGCGATGACCGGTGTGACCGGCTTCATCGGCGAGCAGGTCCTGTGGAAGGTGCTCACCGAACTGCCCCAGACGCGGGTGGCCGTGCTGGTGCGTGCCAAGGGATCGGTCACCGCCCACGAGCGCGTCGTGGCCCTGGTGCGCAAGCCGATCTTCAAGCCCTTGGTCGAGGCCGCCGGGGGAGCCGAGCAGTTGGTCGACCAGCGGGTCGAGGTGCTCGAGGGTGACCTGCCGCACGTGCCCGAGTTGCCCCGTGACATCGACGTGCTGGTGCACTGCGCCGGTGACGTGTCGTTCGACCCGCCGATCGACGAGGCCTTCGCCACCAACGTCGAGGGCACCAGCGTGCTGATGGCCAAGTTCCTCGACTCCTGCCGCGACGCCGAGGGCAAGCTCGAACGCATCCCGCACTACGTGCACGTCTCGACCGCCTACACCGCCGGACGCCGCCGGGGCGCGATCCCCGAGGCCAGTCACCCCCACCGGGTCGACCACCACGCCGAGGCCGAGCACGCCCACGAGATGAAGGAGCACATCGAGCGGCAGTCACGCACCAGCGAGCAGCTCACCACGCTGCGCCGCGAGGCCGAGCGGCTGCACCAGCAGGCCGGCTTCCTCACCACCGCTGTCGACACCGAGCGACGACGGGCCGAGTGGGTCAAGCAGCAGTTGGTCGCCGCGGGTACCGAGCGGGCCCGTTCGCTGGGCTGGACCGACGTCTACACCTTCGCCAAGGCGATGGGGGAGCGCGCCGTCGAGGAACTGGGTCGCGAGATCAAGGTCTCGATCGTCCGCCCGGCGATCGTTGAGTCCTCGCTCAAGCATCCCTACCCGGGGTGGATCGAGGGCTTCAAGATGGCCGACCCGATCATCCTGGCCTACGCCAAGGGAGAGCTGCCCGAGTTCCCGGCCTCGCCCGACTCGGTGATCGACATCGTCCCCTGCGACCAGGTGGTCAACGCGATTGTCGCGGTCTGCGCCACCGAACCCGAGGTGGGCCGCCCCGAGTACTACCACTGCGCCTCGGGTGCCCGTAACCCGCTGACCTTCAAGGGCATCCACGACCAGATCCGCGAGTACTTCACCCGCAACCCCTACCTGGTCGACGACAAGCCGGTGAAGCCAGCGCACTGGAAGTTCCCCGGCCACGTGCCGATCGAGCGGCTGCTGAAGGTCGCCGAGGTCGCCCACGGCGCCGGTGAGCGGCTGATCAGCTACGCGCCGCGCTCGGCCCGCACCCGCAAGGTCGCACTCGTGCTCGACAAGCAGGGACGAAGCCTGGGCTTCTTCCGCAAGTACCTCAACCTCTACGGGGAGTACCTGCAGTCGGAACTGCACTTCGTCGACGACTGCACCCTGGCGCTGCACCGCAGCCTGCACGCCGACGACGTCGAGGCGTTCGGTTTCGACTCCGCCGACATCGACTGGACCCACTACCTGCACGACGTGCACGTGCCGGCGATCACCGACCCGGTCAAGCGGCTGGAGGCCCTGCGCAAGCGGCGTGCCGCCCGCTCGTCCACCTACAAGCCGCTCAAGGCGTCCGAGACGGGCACCGACGAGCCGGTGCTGGCGGTCTTCGACCTCGACGGCACGGTGATGGCCACCAACGTCGTCGAGCAGTACCTGTGGGCGCGGATGCCGAAGCTGTCGGTGCCTCGCAAGGCCCGTGAGGTGGCCGGCATCCTGGGTCGTCTGCCCTTCTACCTGAGCGCCGAACGGCGTGACCGCGGTGACTTCCTGCGCAGCATCTACCGGCGCTACGCGGGTCTGCGGATCGACGAACTCAACGACGTCGTCGACACCCAGCTGCGCCAGTACATCCTCGACCGGGTCTCACCCGATGCCCTGGCCCGCATCCAGGAGCACCGCGACGCCGGTCACACCACGATCCTGCTCACCGGGGCGGTGCGGCCATTCACCCGCCCGCTCTCCGACCTGTTCGACGTCGTGGTCGCCGCAGAGCTGTCCACCGACGCCGATGGCGTGTGCACCGGCTACCTCGACGGGCCGCCGATGGTGGGGGAGTCACGTTCGGCCTGGTTGAGCCACTACGCGACCCTGCACGGCATCGACCTGACCAAGAGCTACGCCTACGCCGACTCACACGTCGACCTGCCGATGCTCACCACGGTCGGCAACCCCGTCGTGGTCAGCCCCGACATCGCCCTGATGCGGGCCGCCAGGAGCAACGGCTGGTCGGTGGTCGACTGGCCCGTGGAGAAGCCCAAGCGGCGACTCCGGCCGCTGTGATCGCCCAGCCCATCGTCGAGCCCACCCTGGAGTGGGCGAGCCTGACGATGGACGACCTGGTCGACATCGCAGAACTGTGCGAGGCCTGCGACTACATCGACGACCCCGCCCAGCGGATCACCTTCGAGGAGATCGCGGCCCAATTGAGCGCGCCCGGTGCCGACCTCGCCCGCCACGGCGTGGTCGGCCGCGACCGGGTGGGCACCGCGCTCGCGGTGGGCTGGCTGCACGGACGAGGCTTCAGCGAGGGTCGACCGCGGATGTGGCTGGAGTGGCGGGTGCACCCCGCCATGCGCCATCGCCAGATCGGCGGTGCCGTCGTGGCGTGGCTTCGCGACCGTGGACGCCAGTGGTACGACGAGGTCGCGCCCGACCGGCCTCGTCCGCCGCTGTGGATGGGCTGCTACGCCGACCAGAAGTTGGGCCTTCGGCGCCACCAGCTCGAGCGCAACGACTTCGTCGGTGAGCACATCTACCGCGACATGCACGTGCACTTCGGCGACCACGACTTCGCCGACACCCCGCCCACACCACCTGCCGGCACCCGCTTGGTGCCGTTCGCGCCGGAGTGGTCGCCGGCGGTCTGGCAGGCCCACAACCAGGTCTTCGAGTCGTCACAGAAGGTGGCGCTGGTCGAGTGGGAGCACTCGCTGGTGGTGGCGACCGCGCGTCCGCAGTGGAGTTGGGTTGCCCTGACCGCTCCAGACACCACCGACGAGCCACCCACCGTGCTGGGTTACGCGATGAGCTCGGCCTACGAGGCCGACTGGGAACCGATGGGCTCCAGCGAGGGCTGGATCGACCGTCTGGGCGTGCTCGAGCAGGCTCGCGGACGAGGCATCGGCCAGGCCCTCGTCCTGGCCTGCCTGTCCAGCTACCAGCGCGCCGGGCTCGAGGGGGCAGGGGTCGGGGTCGACTCCGACAACCCGGCCGGTGCCGAGCGACTGTTCGAGCGGCTGGGCTTCGTGCAGGCCGATGCCGTGGTGCTGTACGGCCAGAGGTTCGCCTAGACTTGTCTCTCGCACCTGAGCGCGACGAAAGGCAACCATGAGCGGTCACTCCAAGTGGGCCACCACCAAGCACAAGAAGGCAGTCATCGACGCCAAGCGCGGCAAGCTGTTCGCCAAGCTGATCAAGAACGTCGAGGTCGCAGCCCGGATCGGTGGTGGTGACCCCGGGGGGAACCCGACGCTCTACGACGCCATCCAGAAGGCCAAGAAGAGCTCGGTGCCGAACGACAACATCGACCGTGCGGTCAAGCGCGGCTCGGGTGCCGACGGCGGCGGGGCCAACTACGACACCATCATGTACGAGGCCTACGGCCCGGCCGGTGTGGCGATCCTGATCGAGTGCCTGACCGACAACCGCAACCGGGCGATCTCCGACGTGCGCGTCGCCGTCACCCGCAACGGCGCCACCATGGCCGACGGTGGTTCGGTGCAGCGGATCTTCGCCCGCAAGGGCGTCGTCATCGTCCCCAAGCAGCAGGGCGAGCGCACGGTGACCGAGGACGACGTGCTCGAGGCCACCCTCGATGCCGAGCCCGAGGACGTCGTCGACTCCGGTGAGGTCTTCGAAGTGGTCAGCGACCCGAGCGTGGTCGTCGAGGTGCGCAAGGCCGTCCAGGCCGCCGGTCTCGACTACGACTCCGCCGAGGTGGAGTTCCGGGCCGACTTCGACCAGCAGCTGACCTCGGTCGACGAGGCCCAGAAGCTGTTTCGGGTGATCGACGCCCTGGAGGACTCCGACGACGTGCAGAACGTGTACACCAACGTCGACCTGCCCGACGAGGTTGCGGCGGCCCTCGACGCCGAGTGAGCCCACGGGCGGGTGCTGCGCAGCGTGTCGCCACGGCACGCCGCGGGGCGACCGGCTAGGGTTTCGAACATGTGTTCGGCCCCTGTCAGCGTGCCCGTGACGGGCCGGCGTGGGCCCGTGCGGGTGCTCGGCATCGACCCCGGCCTGACCCGCTGTGGCGTCGGCGTGGTCGAGGGCACTGTGGGCCGCCCGCCCACCTTGGTGGCGGTCGGGGTGATCAGGACGACGCCAGACCTCGACCCGGCGATCCGACTGTTGCGGATCGAAGAGGGTCTGGAGGAGTGGCTCACGCTGCACCGGCCCGACCGGGTGGCCGTCGAACGAGTCTTTGCCCAGCACAACCTGCACAGCGTCACCGGCACCGCCCAGGCCGCAGGGGTGGCCATGCTGGTCGCCGCCCGGCGGGGGATCCCGGTGGTGACCCACACCCCGACCGAGGTGAAGGCTGCCGTCACCGGCTCGGGCCGCGCCGAGAAGCAGCAGGTGGCCCAGATGGTGGCCCGGGTGCTGCGACTGGACGAGCCGCCCCGTCCGGCTGACGCTGCTGACGCGGTCGCCCTGGCCATCACGCACCTGTGGCGGGGCTCGGCCACCAACCGCTACGCCGAACTCGTGGAGCGCCACGCCGGCTCGAGAGGAACCAGACGATGATCTCCCAACTGCGCGGCACCGTGGTGGCCGCTGGTGCCACCTGGGTCGTGCTCGACCTGTCCGGTTTCGGGGTGAGGGCGCTGTGCCCGCCGGCGACCGCCGCCGGTGTCCGGTTGGGCGAGGAGTCGGTGCTGCACACCTCACTGGTCGTGCGAGAGGATTCACTCACCCTGTACGGCTTCGCCGATGCCACCGAACGCGATGCCTTCGAACTCGTCCAGACCGCCTCAGGAGTCGGCCCCAAGCTCGCCCAGGCCATCGTCAGCGTGCTCAGCCCCAGTGATCTGGTGCAGGCCATCAGCACCGAGAACCTCACTCGGTTGTGTGCGGTGCCCGGCATCGGCCGCAAGGGCGCTCAGAAGTTGGTCATCGAACTCAAGGACAAGGTGCTCAGCCTGGGCGTCGACACCCCGGCCGCACCGGCGGTCAGCAGCGCTGACCAGGCCTGGCGTGAACAGGTGACTGACGGGCTGGTCGGCCTGGGATGGTCAGCCAGGGATGCCGAGGCGGCCTGCGACGCGGTCGCCCCGATGGCCGCCGACGACCCATCGGTGGGGGTGGCCACGCTGATGCGGGCCGCGCTGAAGAGCCTGGCTCGCTGAGTCGTGCAACAGTGGGCACCGTGAGTCACTCGCAGGTCGATCCGCACGCCGAGCCCGAGGAGCGGGCCGTCGAGGCACAGCTTCGTCCCACCACGCTCGGCGAGTTCGAGGGCCAGCCGCGGGTCAGCGACCAGTTGGGCCTGGTGCTCGACGCCGCCAAGCACCGGGGGACGGTGCCCGACCACGTGTTGTTGTCCGGACCGCCCGGGCTGGGCAAGACCACGCTGGCGATGATCATCGCCGCCGAGATGCAGGCACCTCTGCGGATCAGTTCGGGGCCGGCCATCCAGCACGCCGGTGACCTGGCCGCGATCCTGTCGGGCCTGAGCGAGGGCGAGGTGTTCTTCCTCGACGAGATCCACCGGATGTCCCGGCCGGCCGAGGAGATGCTCTACCTGGCCATGGAGGACTTCCGGGTCGACGTGGTGGTGGGCAAGGGTCCCGGGGCCACGGCGATCCCGATCGACATCCCGCCGTTCACCCTGGTCGGCGCCACCACCCGCGCGGGGCTGCTGCCTGGTCCACTGCGCGACCGTTTCGGGTTCACCGCCAGCCTCGACTTCTACGACGACACGCCGCTTCGCCACATCGTGCTGCGCTCGGCGGGCGTGCTCGGGGTGGGCGTGGACGAGGACTCCGCCGCGGTGATCGCCTCGCGGTCCAGGGGCACGCCGCGCATCGCGAACCGGCTGCTGCGCCGGGTGCGTGACTTCGCGCAGGTGCGCAACGCGGGGACGATCACCCCTGAGTTGGCCGCCGAGGCGCTCCAGCTCTACGAGGTGGACGAACTCGGGCTCGACCGGCTCGACCGCAACGTGCTCGAGGCGCTGTGCCTGCGCTTCGGTGGGGGACCGGTGGGGTTGTCGACGCTGGCCATCGCTATCGGTGAGGAGACCGAGACCGTCGAGGAGGTCGCCGAGGCCTACCTGGTGCGGCTGGGCTTCCTGATGCGCACCCAGCGGGGGCGGGTCGCCACTGCGCGCGCCTGGCGCCACCTGGGCATGGACGAACCCCGGGGCGACGCCGACCTGTTCTCCAGCTGAGGAGCAATCGCGCTCCACGGGGGCGGTTCGGGCTTTTCGGGCGTGAGTCGCTAGTCTTGGCAGGTCCAAACCCCCGCGAGGAGTTTCACAGTCGTGCACACGCTCCAGACCCAGGTCCCCTCGACCTTGATCATGCTGGCCCTGGCCGGTCTGCTGTTCTACTTCATGATCATCCGGCCGGCCCGCAAGCAGATGGCCAACCAGCGTGCCCAGCGCCAGGAGGTGAACGCAGGCACCGAGGTCGGTGCCCGGGTGATGCTGGCCAGTGGGCTGATCGGTACCGTCCGCGTGGTCGGTGAACGCCAGATCATCCTCGAACTGGCACCGGGCATCGAGGTGACCGTGCTCAAGGACGCCGTGAGCCGGATCCTCGCCCCCGAGGACGAGGACTTCGACTACGACGACGGCGACGACGAACTCGAGGTGGTCGGAGCTGTCGAGGGCGATGAGCCGGTCGTCCACGGCTACGAGCAGGTTCACGGGGAGCAGCTGCACGAGGAGCAGGTCTTCGGCCGCGACAGCATCGGTGCCGACGACGACCAGTTCGCCCCGGTGATCTCCAACGAACCCGCCGAGCCCACCGAACCCCCCAGCGACCCCGCGCCGCGGGCCTGACCCCTTCGAGAAGGTAGACAACCGTGGCGACACAGAGCACACGGCGGCACCACCCCGGGCGCACCCTGCTGGTGTTCCTGCTGGTCTGCGCGTCGATGTTCGGCCTGATGGCGCTGGCCAAGACCTGGACTCCGCGCCTGGGTCTCGACCTGCGCGGCGGCACCACCATCACCCTGACCGCCCGCAACACCAGTGGCTCGGGCAGCGTCTCGGCGACCAGCCTCGAACTGGCGCGAGGCATCATCCAGCAGCGCGTCGACTCGTTGGGTGTCGGCGAGGCCGAGGTGACCACCCAGGGCGACAACCACATCGTGGTCAGCGTGCCCAACGTGCAGCGTGACGAGCTGATCCGCCTGGTCGGCCAGACCGCCATGCTCAGCTTCCGAAACATCTACCAGAGCGCCCAGAGCATGCCCCCGGCCGCGACACCGAGCCCGACCCCGGGCAACGGCAGCGCCGTACCGAGCGGATCGGCGTCCCCCTCGACCAGTGCCAGCCCGTCGGCCAGCCCGACCCCGAGCGTCCAGGCCACCCCGACCCCACCGGGCCTGCCCACCGCGCCGCCGCCGGAGCCCACCCCTCGTCCCAGCACCCCTGCCCCCGTGCAGCCCGAACTGGACGAGAAGCTGCAGTGGCAGCCCAGCCAGCAGGACATGGTCGACTTCTCGACCTGGAACTGTGGCGACCCGATGCCCGACGTGCCTGACCAGCCGCTGTTCGCGTGCGACGTGTTTGCCCAGAAGTACCTGCTCGGCCCCGAGATCATTCCCGGCGAGTGGGTGACCGACGCCCAGGCCGGCATGCGCCAGGGCGACATCATCTACGTGGTCACCCTGCAGTTCAACAAGCAGGGCACCGACGCCTTCCTGGCCGCCACCACGCGGCTGTCAACCCTGCAGGACCCGATGAACCGGTTCGCCATCGTCCTCGACGGTGACGTCATCAGCTCTCCGTCGGTCAGCCAGCCGATCCCCGGCGGCAGCGCCGAGATCAGCGGCAGCTTCAACCAGCAGACCTCGACCGAACTCGCCAACGTGCTGCGCTACGGCGCCCTGCCGCTGGCCTTCGACGTGTCGTCGGTCGACAACGTGTCGGCGTCGCTGGGTGGCGAGCAACTGCGCGGAGGCATCATCGCCGGCATCGTCGGCCTGATCCTGGTGACCGCCTACAGCTTCTTCTACTACCGCGGTCTGGGCATCGTCGTGGTCGGCTCACTGGTGGTGGCCGGTGTGATGACCTACGCCTCGATGGTGTTGCTCGGCGAGGCGGTCGGATTCGCGCTGAACCTGCCCGGCATCGCCGGCGCCATCGTCGCCATCGGCATGACCGCCGACTCGTTCATCATCTACTTCGAACGCATCCGTGACGAGATCCGCGACGGCAGACCACTGCGTACCGCGATCGAGACCGGATGGCAGAAGGCGCGCAGCACCATCGTGATCGCCGACGCGGTCTCGTTGCTGTCGGCCCTGGTGCTGTTCATCCTGGCGATCGGTGCGGTCAAGGGCTTCGCGTTCACGCTCGGCCTGACCACCCTGATCGACCTGGCGATCATCTTCTTCTTCACCAAGCCGCTGATGTCGCTGCTGGGACGCACCAAGTTCTTCGGCCAGGGTCACCGCCTCAGTGGCCTGGACGCCCGGCACATGGGCGTTTCCCGTGATTCGTTGCTGGGACGACGTGCCCGCCAGACCCGCCGTCGCGTGAAGGAGGCCTGAGCCATGGCTCCGACCAAGAAGTTGAGCGAGCGGCTCTACACCGGCGACTTCGCCTTCGAGTTCGTCAAGCACCGCCGGCGCTGGTACATCCTGTCGGCGGTCATCCTGACCATCTGCCTGCTCGCCCTGGCGGTGCGTGGGCTCAACATGGGCATCGAGTTCACCGGTGGCGCCAGCTTCCAGGCCCCGACCCAGGTCTCGGCCGACACCGTCGATCGCGCCCGCACGGCGCTGGCCAACAGTGGTGTCGAGGCACTCAGCGATGCCAACGTCGTCACCATCGGCGACCAGACGGTGCGCGCCCAGACCAGGAGCCTCACCACCGAGGAGGTCTCGAAGGTGCGCGAGGCGCTGGCGGCGGAGTTCGGCAGCACCAAGGAGCAGATCGCCTACTCCTCGGTCGGCAAGTCCTGGGGTGACCAGATCACCCAGAAGGGCCTGCAGGCGCTGATCATCTTCATGACCCTGGTCGCGCTGATGATCTGGGCCTACTTCCGGGACTGGAAGATGTCGGTGGCCGCCCTGGTCGCCCTGGTGCACGACCTGATCGTGACCGTCGGCGTCTATGCGATCGTCGGGTTCACCGTCACCCCCGCCAGCCTGATCGGCGTGCTGACCATCCTCGGCTACTCGCTGTACGACACGGTGGTGGTCTTCGACAAGGTCCGCGAGAACGTGGCCGGTCTGGCCAACACCGGCCGCAGCTACTCCGAGGCGGCCAACCACGCGGTCAACCAGGTGCTGATCCGCTCGCTGAACACCACGATCATCGGCGTGCTGCCGGTGGCGGCGTTGCTGATCGCCGGTGCCTTCGTGCTCGGCCAGGGCCCCCTGGAGGACCTCGGCCTGGCCCTGTTGGTCGGCATGGTGGCCGGCGCGTACTCGTCCATCTTCATCGCCACCCCGTTGCTGGCGCAGATGCGCGAGCGTGAGCCCGACATGCAGGCCCTGGCCCGGGCGGCTGCGCGTCGCCACGGCAAGCGCGCGGTCAGTGCGACCGTGGCCGGCACCCCGGTCACCGTGGCCAGCGCCGACGACGAGGACCTCGCCCCGGTCGACCTCCCGGTGGGCGTCACCGACGAGGACGGCGAGGTCGTCCAGACCCCGCGGGTGCAGCCCCGCAAGACCTCTCGGCGCGGACGAGGCCGCTGAGCCCCACACGAGTGACAGGATCACTGGCATGGCTGATCTCGAGTTGATCGCGTCGCTGATCCGCGACGTACCCGACTTCCCCAAGCCGGGCGTGGTGTTCAAGGACATCACCCCGCTGCTGGCCTCACCCCAGGGCTTCGACGAGGCGGTCACCGCGTTGATCGAGTCGATCAGCGGTGAGGTCGACGTGGTCGTCGGCATGGAGGCGCGAGGGTTCATCTTCGCGGCCCCGGTCGCCCTGCGGCTGGGTGCGGGGTTCGTCCCGGTTCGCAAGCCGGGCAAGCTGCCCGGCGACGTCTTCGAGGAGTCGTTCGACCTCGAGTACGGCGCAGAGACACTCACCGTGCACCGCGACGCGGTGCCACGCGGCAGCCGGGTGCTGGTGATCGACGACGTGCTCGCGACCGGCGGCACGATCGGGGCCACCGCCGGGCTGCTGAAGAAGCTCGGAGCCGAACTGGTCCAGGTCTCGGTGCTGGTCGAACTCGGCTTCCTCGGGGGTCGGGCCCGCCTCGAGCGTGAGGGCATCGACTCGTTCGCGTCGGTGCTGACCGTCTGAGCGCCGGGATCACCTGCCATGGCGAGCAACCGGTCACGCACCTCGAGCAACTGGCGCCAGCAGGCCCTGGTCAGCATGCCCCGGCGGCCGGGGTCGACGCCGTTCCGGGAACTGCTTCGCCGGATGCTGCTGGCCGCGCTGTTGCTCACCCTGAGCACCCTGATCGTCTGGTTCGACCGTGACTCCTACGTCGACAACACCGGCCAGGACGGCATCTCGCTGGTCGACGCCATCTACTACTCGACGGTCACCGTCACCACCACCGGCTACGGTGACATCACCCCACTGGCCCCCCATGCCCGCCTGATCAACGCGATCGTGGTGACCCCGCTGCGCATCGGGTTCCTGGTGCTGTTGGTCGGCACCACCCTCGAGGTGCTGGCCAACGAGGGTCGCCGTGGCATGAAGGACGCTGCCTGGAGGAAACGCATGCGCAACCACACCGTGATCATCGGTTACGGCACCAAGGGCCGGGCCGCGGTCAACACCCTGCGGCGCCATGAGCTGCCGATGGACAAGATCGTCGTGATCGACGTCAACTCCCAGAACGTCAACGACGCCAACATCGACGGGGTGGCCGCCTTCCAGGGTGACGGCAGTCGTCGCGACCTGCTGCACCGGGTCGAGATCGGCAAGGCCCGCGAGGTGATCATCACCCTCGATCGCGACGACACCGCGATCCTGACCACGCTCACCGTGCGCCAGCTCAACCCGCGGGCGCACATCGTGGTCTCGGTGCGTGAGCACGAGAACGTGCCCCTGCTGCGCCAGTCGGGTGCAGACATGGTGGTGACCAGCTCCGACACCGTGGGACGACTGATGGGCCTGTCGAGCGTGAACCCGTTCGTCGGCACGGTGATGGAGGACCTGCTGACCCACGGTGAGGGTCTCGAGGTGGGACTGCGCCAGGTCAAGCCCGAGGAGGTGGGCAACTCGCCGGGGGCGATCACCGATGAGAAGGTGCTCGGCGTCGTCCGCCACGAGGTGCTGCGGCGCTACTACGACCCCACCGTCGAGAGCCTGCAGCTCGGCGACTCGCTGGTGGTGGTGCGCCGCTCGGCCACACCGGCCAAGCCGTACCCCAACTTCCACGCCGACGACGACTTCTGATCCGTCGCTGACAGCGGGCTAGACTGGCGGCCAGACAGGACGGGCCACGACCAGAGAGGCCGCGCGTGAGCACTGACGAGGTGAGGACGAACAACCGCCTCGGCACGCCTGCCCAAGGTCAGCCCAGCCCCGCGCCGACCAGCCCGCTGAGCCCCACCGGCGAACGTTTCGGTGGCCCCGAGCAGCCCCGGCTGCGAATGCGGCAGCGGTTGGCCAGGCTGGGCGCGGTCAAGTCCCCCCAGTCGGCGGTGCTCGACCCGCTGTTCCGCGTGGTCAAGACCTCGCACCCCAAGGCCGACCTGGCCCTGCTGGAGCGTGCCTACCAGACCGCCGAGCACTACCACCGCGGCCAGCTGCGCAAGTCGGGTGACCTCTACATCACCCACCCGTTGGCGGTCACCACCATCCTCGCCGAACTGGGCATGACCGAGCCCACCCTGGTGGCGGCCCTGCTGCACGACACCGTCGAGGACACCAGCTACACGATGGAGCAGCTGCGGGCCGACTTCGGTGACGAGGTCGCCGGGCTGGTCGACGGGGTGACCAAGCTCGACAAGGTGGCCTACGGCGACTCGGCCAAGGCCGAGACCCTGCGCAAGATGGTGATCGCGATGAGTCGCGACATCCGGGTGCTGGTGATCAAGCTGGCCGACCGGCTGCACAACATGCGCACCCTGGGCTTCCTGCGTCCCGACAAGCAGAGCCGGATCGCCCACGAGACCCTCGACATCTTCGCCCCACTGGCGCACCGGCTGGGCATGAACGCGGTCAAGTGGGAGCTGGAGGACCTGTCGTTCTCGACCCTGCAACCCAAGGTCTACGACGAGATCGTCCGCCTGGTCGCCGAGAACGCGCCCCAGCGTGAGGTGCAGTTGCGTGAGGTGATCCGTCAGGTCGAGGCCGACCTCTCCGCCGCCGGCATCCGTGCCGTGGTCTACGGACGCCCCAAGCACTACTACTCGATCTACCAGAAGATGGTGGTGCGCGGCCGCGAGTTCTCCGAGATCTACGACCTGGTCGGGCTGCGCATCCTGGTCGACTCACCGCGCGACTGCTACGCGGTGCTGGGTGTGATGCACGAACGCTGGAACCCGCTGCCCGGCCGGTTCAAGGACTACATCGCGATGCCCAAGTTCAACATGTACCAGTCGTTGCACACGACGGTGCTGGGGCCGGGCGGCAAGCCGGTCGAACTGCAGATCCGCGACCACGAGATGCACCGTCGGGCCGAGTTGGGTGTCGCGGCGCACTGGAAGTACAAGCACGGCTCGAAGGCCGACCGCGAGCAGACCGAACTGGCCTGGGTGCACAGCCTCAACCAGTGGAGCCGTGAGGCCGACGACCCCGGTGAGTTCCTCGACAGCCTGCGCTTCGAGATCCAGTCCTCCGAGGTGTACGTGTTCACCCCCAAGGGAGACGTGGTGGCCCTGCCCACCGACTCGACCCCGGTCGACTTCGCCTACAGCGTGCACACCGAGGTCGGCAGCCGCTGCATCGGTGCCCGGGTCAACCAGCGCCTGGTGCCGCTCGACACCAAGCTGAGCAATGGCGACGTGGTCGAGGTGCTCACCAGCAAGGCCCAGCACGCCGGACCGTCCCGGGACTGGTTGTCGTTCGTGGCCTCACCCAGGGCACGGCAGAAGATCAAGCAGCACTTCACCCGTGAGCGGCGTGAGGAGTCGATCGAGCACGGCAAGGACCTGCTGGCCCGCCAGTTGCGCAAGGCTGGCCTGCCGCTGCAGCGCCTGCTCACCATCGAGCACCTCACCTCGGTGGCCAACGAGCTGCGACTGCCCAGCGTCGAGGCCCTCTACGCCGCGATCGGTGAGGGCACAGTGGGCCCGCAGAACGTGGTGCACCGGATCATCTCCACCGAGGGCGGTGCCGAGGCTGCCGCCGAGGAGAGCCTCGAGGACAAACCGCTGGCCACCAGTTACACCAAGCGGGGCAGCGACACCGGTGTGGTCGTCGACGGCGACCCGAGCGTGTGGGTCAAGCTCGCCAAGTGCTGCACCCCACTGCCCGGCGACGACATCCTCGGCTTCGTCACCCGAGGTGACGGGGTGTCGGTGCACCGGCGCGACTGCACCAACGCCTCGAGCCTGCTGTCGACCCCGGAGCGGATCGTCCCGGTGGCCTGGTCGGACACCAAGTCACAGGGCTACCTGGTCAACGTGCAGATCGAGGGCCTCGACCGGGCGGGCCTGCTGGCCGACGTCAGCCGCGTGCTGGCCGACCAGCACACCAACATCCTGGCCTGCACGATGCACGCCACCAAGGACCGGCTGTTCAAGGTGAAGCTGAGCTTCGAGTCGTCCGACCCCACCCACCTCGAGCACATCCTGGCGGCGATCCGCAGGGTGCAGGGCGTCTACGACGTCTACCGGGTCAGGCAGTGACGTCGCGGCGGCGACTGTTCCACTCGTCCATGTTCCAGGCGCGTCCCGGCTCGTCGAGCGCCCGCAGGAAGGCCGCGAAGATCGGGTCGTCGCCGTAGTCGACCTCATCACGAAGCCGCTCCAGCAGTGCCTCGAAGGCTGCCGTCAGCGCTTCGGCCCGGCGATGGTGCGCCTGCTGGTCGTGGCCCGGCGCGGCGACCAAGGTGAGCAGGTCGTCCTGGGGCCAGGACCAGTCCAGTGAGCCCAGCCCACGCGCCGCTCGTCCACGGTAGGGGAGCCAGGTGCTGTTGACGGCGTAGCAGCCGGCCACCAACGCCTCCCACAGCGCATTCAGCCGGTCGTGCGCCTCAGCTGGTCCCAGGGTCTGCCACGTCGAGTCGGGATCGTCGTCGAGCAGCCCGTCGGCGTCGGAGTCGTCACGGGCATGGCCGCTGGCCACGCTGCCGTACACCGCGACCGCCCTGATCGTCGGGTGCGGCGCCACGTGGCGCTCGACGAAGGCGGCGAACTTCGCGCGCTTGCGCTCGGTGGCCGCGCTCATCGCCTCGCCCCGCACTCAGGCGGTGAACTCGTCCAGGGTGGCCTGAGCCTGGTCGAGCCAGGTGCGGTAGGTGGCGATGTTGCCGGCGAGTTCCTTGGCCTTCTTGGTGTCGCCCTTGGCCTCGGCGGCCTCGCGCTGGGTCTCGAGCTTGCCGATCTGGGCGGTGAACATCTCGACGGTGTCCGAGGCGCGCTGGCGGGCCTCGGGGTCGGTGCGCTTCCACTCGTCCTGCTCGGCCTGCTTGACCGCCTGCTCGATCTTGCGCACCCGGTCGTCCAGCGGACGGATGGCGTCGCGCGGCACCTTGCCCAGCTCGTGGTACTTGCTGAGGAAGTCGCGGAAGGCGGTGCGGGCGGCGGCGTGGTCGGTGACCGGCAGGATGGACTTCTCGGCCTCGTCGAGCAGGGCCTCCTTGGCGACCTGGTTGCCCTTGAACTCGGCGTCCTGCTCGTTCATCGCGGCGTTGCGGGCCTCGAAGAAGGTGTCCTGCAGGCCGCGGAAGGTGGCCCACAGTTGGTCGTCGGTGCGGCGCTGGGCCGACCCGGCGGCCTTCCAGCGGGTCATCAGGTCACGGAAGCCCGCAGCACCAGCACCCCAGTCGGTGACGGTGGCCAACTCACGGGCCTCCTCGATGATCTGCTCCTTGGTCTGCCGGGCAGCCGAGCGAGCCTCGTTCTGGGCGGTGAACTGCGCCTTGCGACGACGGGTGTAGGTGGTGCGGGCGCTGGAGAACCGGTGCCACAGGGCGTCGTCGGTGGCGCGGTCGATGCGGGGGAGCGCCTTCCACTGCTCGAGCAGGTCACGGAAACGGTTGACCCCGCCACGCCAGTCGTTGCCGGTGGCCAACTGCTCGGCCTCGGCGACCATCGCCTCCTTGTCGGCGCGCACCTTGGCGGCGGCCTCGGCACGCGCGGCCTTGCGCGCCTCGGCGGCGGCCGGGCGGGTGGGGGTGAGCGAGTCGAGCTTGGTCAGCAGCGCCTGCAGGTCACCGACGGCATTGGCCTCGGTGATCGTCTTCTGCAGGGCGTTGACCACCTTGCGGGCGTCGTCGGGTGAGACAGCACCCGACTGCACCCGCCTGACCAGCAGGTTCACCTCGGTGTCGAGTGCCTGGTAGCGGCGCACGAAGAAGCCCATGGCCTCCTCGGGTGACACGTCGGGAACCTGCCCGACCTGGCGCTCGCCCTCGGCGGTGATGACGTAGACCGTGCCGTCGGCCTCGACGCGACCGAATTGCTCCGGCCCTGATGATTCGCTCATGGGTACATCTTGCCCGATAGGCTCGAGCGCGTGCTCATCGCCTCATTTCCCGCAGGCCCGTGGCAGGCGAACTGCTACGTGGTCTCGCCGCGCGAGGAGCAGTCCGATGCTGCCGAGGGCAGCGCACCCTGCGTGGTGGTCGATCCGGGCATGGACGCGGTCGACGACCTGGAGCAGTTGCTGGCCCGTGAGTCGCTGGTGCCGCAGGCGGTGCTGCTCACCCACGGCCACATCGACCACGTCGCCGGCGCAGCCCAGTTCGCCGACGCCCATGGCCTGCCGGTGCACCTGCACCCGGCCGATGAGCACCTGCTCAGTGATCCGGCCGCGGGGCTGAGTCCAGAGAGCCGGGTGCTGGTCGAGCAGTACTTCGGAGCCGCCCGCCTCACCCCACCTGCCGACCTGCACGGGTTGGCCGACGGTCAGCGCCTGTCGGTGGCCGGCCTCGAGTTCGACCTGTTGCACGCACCCGGCCACACCGCTGGCTGCACACTGCTGCGTCTGGCCGACACGCCCCACGGACCGGTGGTGTTCTCGGGTGACGTGGTGTTCGCCGGCTCGATCGGACGACTCGACCTGCCCGGGGGCGATCCCGCGGCGATGACCCGCACCCTGCGCGAGGTCGTCCTCACCCTCGACGACGCCACCCACCTGCTGCCGGGTCACGGCGGGCTCACCCAGGTGGGCCACGAGCGCCGCACCAACCCCTACCTGACCGATGCGATCCTCGATGGAGGCCTCAGCTGATGGCACGCCCCACCGCCCTGTCCGGATTTCCGGAGTTCCTGCCCGCCCAGTCGTCGGTGGAGCAGCAGGTGATCGACACCCTGCGCCACCGCTTCGGGCTGCACGGCTTCGCCCGGATCGAGACCCGGGCGGTCGAGCCGTTGGAGCAGTTGTCGCGCAAGGGTGACATCACCAAGGAGGTCTACGTCGTCCGCCGGCTGCACGCCGCCGAGGATGATGCCGCCGACCTCGGCCTGCACTTCGACCTGACCGTGCCGTTCGCCCGCTACGTGCTCGAGAACGCCGGCCACCTGGTCTTCCCGTTCCGTCGCCACCAGATCCAGAAGGCCTGGCGCGGTGAGCGTCCGCAGGAGGGCCGCTACCGCGAGTTCTGCCAGGCCGACATCGACATCGTCGGCCAGGACACTCTGGCCGCCCACCACGACACCGAAGTGGTGCTGGTGGCCCTGGAGGCGCTCGAGGCGCTGCACACTGACCTGGGTGTGCCGCCGGTGCTGATGCGGGTGAGCAACCGCAAGCTGGCCCAGGGCTTCTACACCGGGCTTGGCATCAGCGACCCGCTCGCGGTGATCCAGCGCGTCGACAAGCTCGAGAAGATCGGTGCAGCCGGCGTGGCCACCCAGCTTCGCGAGGAGTTGGGGCTGGACGACCAGCAGGTTGAGGCCGTGCTCGCGATGGCCGGCATCCAGACCGAGGACACCTCGTTCGTCGAGCAGGTGCGCGCCCTCGGCGTGACCAACGACCTGCTGGACGAGGGTCTGGCCGAGCTGGCCTCGCTGCTCGAGGTGGTCTCGGCCCGCTTCCCCGGACGAATCGTCGCAGACCTGCGGATCGCCCGCGGCCTCGACTACTACACCGGCAGCGTCTTCGAGACCGAACTCGTGGGGTACGAGTCGCTCGGTTCGATCTCAGCGGGTGGGCGTTACGACGCCCTGGCCTCCGACGGCAAGCGGACCTACCCGGGGGTGGGCCTCACCATCGGTGTCACCCGCCTGCTGGTGCCGCTGCTGGCCAAGAGCATCCTGAGCGCCTCGCGGTCGGTGCCCAGCTGTGTCTACGTGGCGGTGGACGACGAGTCGACCCGGTCGGTGGCGGTCGAGGTCGCCCAGGCCCTGCGTGCCCGGGGGATCCCGTGCGAGGTGGCCCACCGTGCCGACAAGTTCGGTCGCCAGATCCGCAACGCCGACCGCCGTGGCATCCCGTTCGTCTGGTTCGGGGGGATGGCTGGTGAGGTGAAGGACATTCGCTCAGGTGAGCAGTCGGGCGCCGACGCCACCACCTGGACCCCACCCGATCAGGACCGGTGGCCCAACGTCACCGGGCCGATCACGACGAGCGCGCAGGAGACCTCGTGAAACTCATCCTCGTTCGCCACGGCCAGACCGACTCCAACGTCGGCAAGCTGCTCGACACCGGCCACCCCGGTGCTCCGCTGAACGTGCTGGGTTCGGAGCAGGCGGCCACCCTGGTCGAGACGCTGGCCGGCGAGACGATCGACGCGGTGTTCTCGTCCGACCTGCTGCGCGCCCAGCAGACCGCCCAGCCGCTGGCCGAGGCGCTGGGGGTCGAGGCCGTCGCACTGCCGGCCTTCCGCGAGATCTACGCCGGCGAGCACGACATGGCCACCGACTGGCAGCCCTACTTCGACGTCTTCCAGCAGTGGTTCACCGACACCTCGGCCAAGCTGCCCGGCGGGGAGTCCTGGGACGACTTCCTCAGCCGCTGGGACTGCGGCATCGAGCAGGTCGAGGCCACCGGTGTCGACTGCGCCGTCGTGGTCAGCCACGGGGCGGCGATCTCAAGTTGGGTGCCCTACGCGTCGCAGAACATGGAGACCGGCTCGGGCATGCAGTGGCGCCTGCCCAACACGTCGGTGATCGTGATGACCGGCTCGAGCGCCGAGGGTTGGCGCACTGAGCGCTGGGGTGAGGTCGTCCTCGACGAGCGCTAGCATCAGGGGCTGAGCCACCCGCACCGTCTCTGCGGGGGTCGAGAAAGGAACATCGATGCTTCGCACCCACTCCGCCGGAACGCTGCGCGCCTCCGACATCGGCCAGACCGTCAGCCTCGCCGGGTGGGTGGGCAAGCGTCGAGACCACGGCGGTGTCGCCTTCATCGACCTGCGTGACTCGTCCGGTGTGTGCCAGGTGGTCGTGCGTGACGAGGTGCTCGAGAGTTCCGGCGCCCACGACCTGCGCAACGAGTTCTGCATCCGCGTGGTGGGTGAGGTCGAACTGCGTCCCGAGGGCAACGCCAACCCCGATCTGGCCTCGGGCGAGATCGAGGTGGCGATCCGCGAACTCGAGGTGCTCAACGCCTCGTCGCCGCTGCCGTTCCAGATCGACGAGCGGGTCAGCGTCGGCGAGGAGGCCCGGCTGCGTCACCGCTACCTCGACCTGCGTCGTCCGGCGCCGGGAGCCGCGATCCGCCTGCGCTCGAAGGTGAACGCGGCCGCCCGCACGGTGCTGGGTGAGCGGGACTTCGTCGAGATCGAGACGCCCACCCTGACTCGGTCGACGCCGGAGGGCGCCCGCGACTTCCTGGTGCCGGCGCGACTCAGCCCCGGCAACTGGTACGCCCTGCCGCAGAGCCCTCAGCTGTTCAAGCAGTTGCTGATGGTGGCCGGCATGGAGCGCTACTACCAGATTGCACGCTGCTACCGCGACGAGGACTTCCGCGGTGACCGCCAGCCCGAGTTCACCCAGCTCGACATCGAGATGAGCTTCGTCGACCAGGACGACGTGATCGAACTAGGTGAGGCGATCGTCGCCGAGATCTGGAAGCTGATCGGGGTCGAACTCGACACCCCCTTCCCGCGGATGACCTATGCCGAGGCGATGGACCGCTACGGCTCCGACAAGCCCGACCTGCGCTTCGACAACCCGATCGTCGAGCTCACCGACAAGTTCGCCGACACCCCGTTCCGGGTGTTCCAGGCCCCCTACGTGGGAGCTGTCGTCATGCCCGGCGGCGCCGACCAGCCGCGGCGCACCTTCGACGCCTGGCAGGAGTGGGCCAAGCAGCGTGGAGCCCGCGGCCTGGCCTACGTCACCCTGTCGGCCGAGGGCGAACTCGGCGGGCCGGTGGCCAAGAACATCTCCGAGGACGAGCGGGCCGGCCTGGCCGAGTGGACCGGCGCCAAGCCGGGCGACTGCATCTTCTTCGCCGCTGGCGCCCGTTCCGCCTCGCAGTCGCTGCTGGGGGCTGCCCGGCTCGAGATCGCCAAGCGTTGCGACATGATCCCCGAGGACGCCTGGAGCTTCCTGTGGGTGGTGGACGCGCCGCTGTTCAAGTCCACCTCCGAGGCGGTCGCCGAGGGCGACGTGGCTGTTGGTGGGGGAGCGTGGACCGCGGTGCACCACGCCTTCACCTCGCCCAAGCCCGAACACCTCGACGACTTCGACACCAACCCCGGTGAGGCCCTGGCCTACGCCTACGACATGGTGTGCAACGGCAACGAGATCGGTGGTGGCTCGATCCGTATCCATCGCCGCGACGTGCAGGAGCGGGTCTTCCAGGTGATGGGGATCGGACCGGAGGAGGCGCAGGAGAAGTTCGGCTTCCTGCTCGACGCCTTCGCCTACGGCGCACCGCCGCATGGCGGCATCGCCTTCGGCTGGGACCGGATCGTCATGCTGCTGTGTGGCGCGGAGTCGATCCGTGAGGTGATCGCCTTCCCCAAGACCGGTGGCGGCTACGACCCGCTGACTGCGGCTCCTGCGCCGATCACACTGCAGCAGCGTCGTGAGGCCGGCGTGGACGCCAAGCCCAAAGGTGCCGTGAAGGGTGAAGGGGAGAAGGCTCCCGACGCCGCCCACTGACCCGCGATAGGCTCGCGGCACAGACAACCAGCGCCCCACAGGAGTCGCCATGCCCGAGATCACCCTGCCCAACGGGATGCCCGCCACCACCTTCTGGCCCGAGGCCGGGCACGATCCCGGCATCGTCCTGGTGCAGGAGATCTTCGGCCGCACCGCCTACATGCGCAAGCGTGCCCAGGACCTCGCCGACTACGGCTACTGCGTCGTGCTGCCGCAGATCTACTGGCGGCTCGGTGAGGACGCCATCGAGGAGTCGAGCGAGGGCGCGCTCGAGAAGGCGATGGGACTGATGAGCCAAGTCGACTGGGAGCAGGCCGTCGACGACGTCCGGGCGACGGTCGGGGCCCTGCGCCTCGAGCCCGACACCGACGAACGGGTGGCGCTGGTCGGCTTCTGCTTCGGCGGTGGGCTGGCCTACGCGGCAGCGCAGGGGGCGCAGCGCCTTCAGGGAGCGGACGCCCTGATCAGCTACTACGGGTCGGCGCTGCCGAACCTGGTCGACGGTGACCCCGTCGAGGTGCCCAGCCTGCACCACTTCGGCGAGTCGGACTCGTTCATCCCGATGGAGACCGTCGAGCACATCCGCGAGGTGGTCACCCGCAACGAGGACGCCGAGTTCCACACCTGGCCCGGTGCCGACCACGCCTTCGACAACCCGGCGCCGCAGTTCCACCACGCCGAGGCCTCCGAGCAGGCGTGGCAGGTCACCCTGGACTGGCTGGCCGAGCACTACCCGGCATGACCGGTCTGGTCAGGAGCGTCAACCTCGGCAGCCCTCGTCCCCACCGCGCACCGGGGGAGGGTACGACCGGTATCGACAAGCGACCGGTGACCGAACTGGTCGAGGTGCGCCCGCCCGGCCCGAAGAAGGGTGGTCTTGGTTCGGGCATCGTGGGCGACGCGGTGATGAACCGTCGACACCATGGTGGGGATGACCAGGCCGTCTATGCGGTGGCTCGGGAGGAACTCGACTGGTGGTCGAGCGAACTCGGCCGCGAGCTGGCCGACGGCATGTTCGGTGAGAACCTGACCACCGTAGGCGTCGAGGTGGACGATGCCCTGCTCGGTGAGATCTGGCAGGTGGGCCCCGTGGGACGCGGCGCGGTGCTGCAGGTCCGGGCGCCACGCATTCCGTGTGCCACCTTCCAGGGATTCCTGGGCATCCCGAACTGGATCCGGCGGTTCAACGAGCACGGTCGCTGTGGCGCCTACCTGGCCGTGGTCGAGCCCGGTTCGGTGCAGGCCGGGGACGAGGTCGTGGTCATCGGTCGTCCAGAGCACGATCTGACCGTCAGCGAGAGCTTTCGGGCGCTGACCCTCGAACGTGACCTGCTCCCCGGTCTTCTGCGGGCAGGCGATGACCTCCCCGATGAACTGCGGGACCGCGCCCGGCGGCGCCAGGGCTTTGACTGATGGAGAGTTTCGACTGACCTGTCGCGGTCGGGCCACCAGCGTCGGTGCCGGCCACCGGCCAGGAGTGGACGAACGTTGACGAGTTGGTCGCCCGAGGCCACCATCTGGTCATCACCCACCCCGAACCCGGTCTTGTCAGCCTGACCACTGAGCCAGCCGTCGGCATCGGTTGTGGTGATCCTGGAAAGGGCCAAGCAGGTCGTCCGCGCCTCGGCCGAGCGTCACGCGGCATGGGTGCGGGGTGACCACGACCACCTCACCTGAGCCCCGTAGGCTGGGCCGATCATGACAGACCTGTTCGGCAACGAGGACCCGCGGCAGACCCAGGCCGCCGCCTCGGGCGGTGGCGCCCTGACCGGCGGGAGCCTGGCCAGCGCGGCCCACGACCAACTGCCGCTGGCGGCGCGGCTTCGTCCCCGCAGTGTGGACGAGATCGTCGGCCAACGACACCTTCTCGGCCCCGGCTCACCGCTGCGACGTCTGGCCGAGGGAGGCCACGCCAGTTCGGTGTTCCTGTGGGGGCCGCCCGGGGTGGGCAAGACCACGATCGCCGCAGTCGTCTCGCAGGCCACCGGCAGGCGCTTCGTCGAGATCTCGGCGGTCACCGCCGGGGTCAAGGAGGTGCGTGCCGAACTCGATACCGCCAAGCGTGAACTGGCCCGGGGCACCTCGACCGTGTTGTTCGTCGACGAGGTGCACCGCTTCTCGAAGGCCCAGCAGGACGTGCTGCTGCCCGCGGTCGAGAACCGGCTGGTCACCCTGATCGCCGCCACCACCGAGAATCCCTCGTTCTCGGTGATCTCACCGCTGCTGTCACGCTCGCTGCTGCTCACACTGCAGGCGCTGACCGACGACGACCTGCAGGTGCTGATCGACCGTGCGTTGACTGACGAACGGGGTCTGAGACGTGGCGACGGCACTACTTTCACCCTCACCGACGAGGCCCGCGACATGCTGCTGCGGCTCAGCGGCGGTGACGCCCGCAGGGTGCTCACCTCGCTGGAGGAGGCGGCACTGGCTGCCGACTCACTGGACGAGTCGACGATCACGCCCGAGATCATCGAGCAGGCCAATGACCGGGCCGCGCTGCGTTACGACCGCGACGGCGACCAGCACTACGACGTGATCAGCGCCTTCATCAAATCGGTGCGCGGCTCTGACGTGCAGGCCTCGCTGCACTACCTGGCCCGGATGATCGAGGCCGGTGAGGATCCCCGCTTCATCGCGCGCAGGCTGGTGATCCTGGCCTCGGAGGACATCGGGATGGCCGCGCCTTCGGTGCTGCAGACCGCCATCGCCGCTGCCCATGCGGTGGCCTTCATCGGCATGCCCGAGGGGCGGATCAACCTGGCCCACGCAACCATCGCCTGCGCCCTGGCGCCGAAGTCGAATGCGGTCTACACCGCCATCGATGCCGCCATCGCCGACGTGCGGGCCGGACGGATCGGGCTCGTCCCACCACCCCTGCGCGATGCCCACTACGCTGGCGCCAAGGGCCTGGGCCATGGGCAGGGCTACCTGTACGCCCACGACGAGCCCCACGCGGTCGCCGCGCAGCAGTACCTGCCGGACGAACTGGTCGGTGCCCGCTACTACGAGCCCACCGACCACGGCAACGAGGCCGCCATGCAGGAAAGGGTGAGGCTGCTGGACGAGTTGCTCGGGCGCCCCGATGCGGGAGGCAGCGGCTCAACCTGAGTCCAGTAGAGTGGCGACTGCTCCCGGCAGACCGGCCGGGGACGACCCGACCCGATGGGGGAGACATGTCGATCGGTGAGATCGCCGGCCTGATCGCGGCCATCGCCGCCGTGGCGCTGGTGGCCTTCTGCGCCGTGCCGCTGCTGAAGCTCGGGCGGGTGCTCGAGGAGACCCGGCTGCTGGTGCGCGACGTCGGCCACAACTCGGTGCCGATCCTGCAGGAACTGCGGGGGACCGTCGCCGAGGCCAACAACGAGATCGCCAAGCTCGCCCTGGTCACCGACGACGTCGCCAAGGCCAGCTCGCACGCCACCGTGGTCACCGAGAACGCCGCGACCATGTCGCAGTTGTTCGCCGCCACCCTGGGCGGACCGCTGGTGAAGACCGCAGCGTTCACCTACGGGTTGCGCACCGCGGTCAAGGGCCGCAAGAAGGCCGGTCGCTGACATGGGCAAGCTGGTCTGGTTCACCGTCGGCGTGGGCGTCACCGTCTTCGTCGTGGTCAAGGGCAAGGAGCTCATGCGCAAGGCCACCCCGGCCGGGGTGCAGGAGCAGGTGGCCGCACGCACCGAGTCGCTGCAGCACCGGGCGAGTGAGTTCCTGAGCACCTTCACCGAGGCGATGAAGAGCCGCGAGGACGAACTGCGCGCCGAACTCAACATGGACGAGGAAGCGGTCGTCCAGTCCGCTCGCTGAGCCCGTGACCCCACAGCCACGTTTCAGTCAGGGTTAGAGGCACTTCGCTGGACCATCCAGGAGGCCACTCCTGTGGCCAGGAACACCGGCGTCGTCAGGGCGTTGTTCAGCATGAGCAGGACGAAACCCACCGCCATCCCGACGACCAACACCACCGGGCCCGGCACCCTGTCCTTGCGGCCCATCAGGTAAGCCCGTCGGGGTTCACTGGCGTGCATGTTCAGTGGCACTGTGCTCTGCCCGGGCAACCCGACCAGTAGCCTGCTCATGAACCGGTCGTGGTCACGGCGCACGTCATGCCACGTTGTCGTGTCGAGGTCCGGTCCCACTCCCTCGCCGAGCTGGCGCTGCGTTCCCGCGACCCTCGTCTCCTCCCAGCCGAAACGTTGGTCATTCTCATAGGGGGAGCGCAGCAGTTGCTGGTTGGTGATCTCGTCGGCCGTGATCCCGGCAGAGAAGAATCGATCGCTCAGGGCCTCCATCAGCAGGATTCCGGCGCGCTCCTGGTTCTGCTGCGGGACGTGGATCCCGAAGCAGACAACCGACGAGGTCGCCGAGACCCGCTCGACGACAGCCTGCTGCGCGTAGCTGATCGAGCGTTCCTTGCGGAACACGCGTTCGATGTCTTGTGCCAGCACACGCACCACGACGCCGGCGGCGTGGGTTCGAGCCACCAGTCCCGAGGCAACCAGCATGTCGTCCGGGCTGAGGTACCAACCGGGTGCCTTGTCGACCACCGCAGGCCACTCGGCCATCTTCACGAAAAGAAGCTACAGCGCCGTCCCGTCAGGGTGACGGGCAACCCGGCGATCAGCGCGGCAGCCGGTCGGCCAACCCCACCAGGTCATCCACGACCTCGGCGTCGCCGTGGTGCCCCTCGTCCTCGGTGCGAGCCCCGAACCCGGTGCGCACCAGCACCACTCGGGCGCCGGCGGCTCGTCCGGCCTCCAGGTCACCGGCGCGGTCACCCACCATCACCGCGCGGGTCAGGTCGAGGTTGAGCTCCCGTGCCGCCTGGCGCAGCATCGCAGGGCTCGGCTTGCGGGTGTCGGCAGTCGCGAACTGCGGTGCCACCGCCCTCGGACCGGCCTCGAAGCTGGAGTAGACCGCGTCCACCTCGGTACCCTGCTCGGCCAGCAACTCCGACATCCGGTCGTGCACCTCGTCGACCACGGCGGCCGTCACGTGCCCGGCGCCCACGCAGGCCTGGTTGGTCACCACGACCACCCGGTACCCAGCCTGGCGCAGTCGGCCGATGCCCTCGGCGGCACCGGGCAGCAGTTCCATCGCCTCGGGTCCGGTGTCGTAGGCCGGCAGGGTGTTGATGCAGCCGTCCCGGTCGAGGAAGACCACCGGTGCCGCCTCGACCTCGGGCTCCAGCGCCACCTGCTCCCAGTTGGGCGCCTCGTCCGGACGAGTCGGGTCGAGGTCGAACAGCCGGTAGCGGTGCGGCGCCTCGCACAGCGCCGGCGTCACGCTGAAGGTGGTGGTGCCGAGACGGTCCGGCTCACACCCCGGGTGGTAGTGCCCCGACAACGCCAGCGGCACCCGACCTGAGGCCACCAGCCGGTCACGCAGCCACTCCGCCTCGAGGTAGGTGTGCGGGTAGCTCTCGTCGATCCTCGGCGTGATCAGGTAGTGCTGCAGGTGCACCTGGGGGGTCTCGTCCTCACCCATCAGCACCGCGTCGAACAGCACCCGGTCGTCCAGGATCCGCTGCGGCCGGTGGGCCTGCCACTCCTGGTCCCAGAACGCCACGAAACGCACCCCATCGATCTCGACGGCGCGCTCGCGGTCACCGAACACCTCACGCATCACCCGCTGCGAGTCGTGGTTGCCCGGCAGCGCCAACCACGGCAGCCCGCAGTCCTCCAACAGCCCGAGCACCAGCTCGTAATCACGGCGGGCCTGCTCCCAGCGGGGAGCATCGAGCGCGGCGTCACGCTCACGCGCGAACAGGTGGTCGGGCACGTCGACCAGGTCACCGGTGACCACCACCACGTCGGCGCCACGGGAGCGGGCGTCGCCCAACGCCCGGGCGAACAGCTCTGGCATCCGGCGACTGCGCCTGATCTGGATCGTCGCCGAGCCCGGCAGGTGGTGTCGCAGGTGCAGGTCGGTGAGGTGAGCGATGCGCACGCCCCAAGCCTAGGCGGCTAGGCTTGCACCGCGCTGCGCGCCCGCGCGGCACGAGTGAGGGAACAACGCATGAGAACCGCTGAGATCGGCCGCCGCTACGAGGACTTCTTCGCTGCCCGCGACCACGCCGTGGTGCCCAGCACGTCCCTCGTGCACAACGATCCGAACCTGCTGTTCGTGGTCGCCGGCATGGTGCCGATGGTGCCCTACTTCGTCGGTGAGATCCCCGCCCCGTGGAAGCGTGCGGTCAGCATCCAGAAGTGCATCCGCACCCTCGACATCGAGGAGGTCGGCAAGACCGCCCGCCACGGCACCTTCTTCCAGATGCTCGGCAACTTCAGCTTCGGCGACTACTTCAAGGCCGAGGTCATCCCGTGGACCTGGGAGTTCCTCACCGGGCGCGTCGAGGACGGCAACCTGGGCTTCGACGGCGACCGGCTCTCACCCAGCGTGCTCGGCCCCGGTTTCCACCCGGCCTACCCCGACGGTGATGTCGAGGCGATCGACATCTGGCGCTCGATCGGCATGCCGGACGAGCGCATCTGGCGACGCAACCTCAGCGAGAACTACTGGCACATGGGTGTTCCCGGACCCGGCGGCCCGGACTCGGAGATCTTCTTCGACCGCGGTCCTGACTACGGACCGGTCGGTGGTCCCGACGTCAGCGAGGACCGCTACATGGAGATCTGGAACAACGTGTTCCAGCAGGAGGAGCTCTCGGTGGTTCGCGGAAAGGACGACTTCGACGTCGCCCGTGCCCTGCCCAGCAAGAACATCGACACCGGCGCCGGCCTCGAGCGGATCGCCACCCTGTTGCAGGGCAAGCAGAACCTCTACGAGATCGACCAGGTGTCGCCGGTCATCGACCGCGCCGCCGAACTGACCGGACGTCGCTACGGCGCCAACAACGATGACGACGTGCGGCTGCGGGTGATCGCCGACCACGTGCGCTCGGGCCTGATGCTGATGTCGGACGGCGTGCGCCCCGGCAACGAGGCCCGCGGCTACGTACTGCGCCGCCTGCTGCGCCGTTCGGTGCGCTCGATGCGCCTGCTCGGCCACGACCGGCCGAGCCTGGTCGACCTGCTCGACACCTCACGCCAGGTGATGCGCGACACCTATCCCGAACTGGACGAGACCTGGGACCGGGTCGCCGAGGCGGCCGAGGCCGAGGAGGGAAGCTTCGCCCGCACCCTGGCCTCGGGCACCCAGCTGTTCGAGGCGGCCGCGAGCCAGGTGCGCTCGTCGAACTCGACCGTGCTCACCGGTGACAAGGCCTTCCAGCTGCACGACACCTACGGCTTCCCCCTCGACCTGACGCTCGAGATGGCCGCCGAACAGGGCCTCAGCGTCGACCGTGAGAAGTTCACGGAGTTGATGGCCGAGCAGCGCAACCGGGCCAAGGCCGATGCCCGCGCCAAGAAGGGCGGCGGGGTCTCCACCGAGGTGTACCGCGGCCTGCGCGATGCCGGCGAGACCCCCTTCCTGGGCTACGACGAACTGGTCGTGCCCACTCGGGTGCGCGGCATCATCGCCGACGGCCAACTGGTCCAGGCCGCGCCGGCCGGGTCGGTGGTCGAGGTCGTGCTGGACGAGACCCCGTTCTACGCCGAGTCCGGCGGCCAGGACGCCGACACCGGCGTGCTGCGCGCCGCAGGCTTCGACCTCGAGGTGCTCGATGTTCAGCGACCCGTCCAGGGGCTGGTCGTCCACAAGGTCGCCGTCAGTGGTGACCTGGCCACCGGCGACCCGGTCGAGGCCGCGGTCGACGCCGCACACCGGCTCGGGTCGTGCCAGGCGCACACCGCCACCCACATCATCCACGCCGCGCTGCGCGAGTTCCTCGGCCAGGGCGCGACCCAGGCCGGCTCGTACAACAAGCCGGGGTACCTGCGCTTCGACTTCTCGTCCCAGCAGGGACTGTCGGCCGCGCTCAAGCAGGAGATCGAGGCCCGCTCGAACGAGGCCATCCGCGACAACTTCTCGGTCACCGACACCCAGATGCCGCTCGATCAGGCCAAGGCCATGGGGGCGATGGCGATGTTCGGTGAGAAGTACCCGCCGATCGTGCGCATGGTCGAACTCAACGGCGCCTGGTCGCGCGAGCTGTGCGGCGGCACCCACGTCGACACCACCGGCCAGATCGGGCTGCTGTCGCTGCTGGGGGAGTCGTCGATCGGTTCGGGCACCCGACGTGTCGAGGCCTTGGTCTCGACCGACGCCTTCAACCAACTCGCTGCCGAGCGGGCGCTGGTCAGCTCGCTGAGCGACATCCTGCGCGTTCAGCCCGACCAGCTCACCGACCGGGTCGAGAAGCTGGTCAGCCAACTCAAGGACGCTGAGAAGCAGATCGCCGACCTGAAGTCGGCTCAGCTGGCCGCCGGTGTCGACGCGATCCTCGCCAAGGCCGGCCAGGTGGGGCCCTTCGTCGTGGTCGCCGAGCACCTGCCCTCGGCCTCGGGCAACGACCTGCGCGGTGTCGCCACCGACCTGCGCGCCCGCTTGGGCGACCAGCCGGGCGTGGTCGCCCTGGCCGGCGGCACCGCTGACAAGCCGGCGTTGGTGGTGGCCACCACCGCTGCCGCCCGCGAACTCGGCGCCAAGGCCGGGGCCCTGATCGGCGTCGGCGCCCAGGTTTTGGGCGGACGAGGGGGCGGCAAGGACGACCTCGCCCAGGGTGGCGGCACCGACGGTGCGGCCGTGTCCCAGGCGCTGGAGGCGATCAGGAGTGAGCTTGCCCGCTGATGAGCTCAGCGATGGCCGTGGTGTGCGGCTGGCCCTCGACTGGGGCCAGGCGCGCATCGGGGTTGCCGCGTGTGACCCCGACGGTTTGCTCGCCCACCCGGTCGAGACCATCCCCGCCAACCAGCACGCCCTCGACCGGGTGCGCGCCCTGGCCGACGAGTACGAGCCGGTCGAGGTGGTGCTCGGTTGGCCCCGCAACCTCCGGGGTGTCGAGGGTCCCGCGGTGGAGCGGATGCGACTCGTCCTGGCTGATCTCGAGCGGGTTCTCGACCCGATCCCCGTGGTGCTGGTCGACGAGCGGATGAGCACTGCCGATGCGGCACGTAGACTGGCAGCCGCCGGGCGCAACTCCCGGCAACGCCGTGGGGTCATCGACCAGGCCGCCGCGGTGGGCATCTTGGAGCAGGCTCTGGAGTCCCGACGCCACCGCTGAGGTGGAGCCGGGGGACAGGGCCCATGGAAGGTGGAAACAGGTGAGCGGACCCTTCGTCGACAACCAGGGACGCGGCTGGAAGTGGTGGAGCTACCACCTCAAGAGCGCGTTCGCGGTGCTGCTGAGCATCGCCATCCTGGTGACTGCCGTCGTCCTCGTGCAGCGGGGGGCCAGTCAGGCCTGGACCGCGGTGCGGACCACCGAGGACTACCTGGGTGAGGGCAAGGACCCGGTCGAGATCACCATCCCTGCCGGTTCGACGATGACCGACATCGGCTACATCCTGCTCGACTCCGACGTGATCAAGTCTGTCAAGGCCTACAAGAAGGCGGTCGCCGAACTCGACGCCGGCAAGACCATCCAGGCCGGGCGCTACGCGCTCAAGACCCAGATGTCGGCGGCCGCAGCCGTCGAGGTGCTCACCGATCCGCGGAACCGGATCGTGCGCCGGGTGACCATCCCCGAGGGTTACCGCCTCAGTCGCCAGTTCGACATCATCGTCAAGGGCACTTCGATCACCAAGAAGGACCTCGACGCGCTGGTCGCCAAACCCAACCCGGTCGGACTGCCCGGTTACGCCAAGAGCAACATGGAGGGCTTCCTGTTCCCCGACACCTACGAGGTCGAGGACACCACGACCGCCGCCCAACTGCTGAAGACCATGGTCACCCGCTACAAGACGGTCACCAAGGAGATCAACTTCGACGGGCGGGCCAAGGCGACCGGCATCTCGTCCAGGGACGCCCTGATCATCGCCTCGATCCTTGAGCGCGAAGGCGGCACCGACGAGGACGTCAAGATGATGTCGGGCGTCATCCGCAACCGCCTCAAGGCGGGCATGCCGCTGCAGATGGACTCGACGGTGCACTACTTCACCAACACCGACTCCGACGGCAAGGTGACCACCACCAACGCCCAGCGCGAGACCAAGAACCCCTACAACACCTACCTGAACAAGGGCCTGCCGCCCGGCCCGATCTCGGCACCGGGCAAGGTCGCGCTCGAGGCCGCGGTCAACCCGCCGAACCACGAGTTCCTGTTCTTCGTGACGGTCAACCTCGACACCGGCGAGACCCTGTACGCCAAGACCTACGAGGAGCACCAGGTCAACGTCAAGAAGTTCCAGCAGTGGTGCCAGGAGAACACCGGCCGGTGCTGAGTAACACCATGCGCTGCGCCGTCATCGGCGACCCGGTGCACCACTCGTTGTCACCAGCGCTGCACTTGGCCGCCTATCGAGCACTGGGTCTGGACTGGCACTACCAGGCCTGCCACGTCACCCTGGCCATCCTGCCCGACTTCGTCACCTCGCTGGACGAGTCCTGGCGGGGCCTGAGCTGCACCATGCCCCACAAGGAGGCGATCGTCGCCATGGGCGCCACCGACGAGGTGGTCGACCTGGTCGGTGTGGCCAACACGCTGGTCTTCGACGGACGCCCCGCCGACCCCGGGACGACGCTGGTGCGCAACACCGACGTGCCCGGCTTCGGGATCGCGCTGGCCGCCCACGGCATCACCTCGCTCGGCTCGGCCACCATCGTCGGCAACGGCGCCACGGCACGATCGGCGTTGGTCGCCGCAGCCGGGCTCGGCGCCACCCGCGTCGACGTGCTGGCCCGTGACCCCCAGCGCGCCGTCGGCCTGGTCGCGTTGGGCGAACAGCTCGGCGTCGACGTCACCGCCACCGGGCTGGGGGACGAGGCACGCTCGTCCGACCTGGTGGTCTCGACGGTGCCGGTGTCGGGCTCGGGCCCACACGCCGAGGCTCTGGTGGCGCTGGCACCGGTCGTCTTCGACTCGGTCTACGACCCGTGGCCGACCCCGTTGGCCGAGGCCGGTTCCACCACCGGACGACTCGTCCTCAACGGCTTGGACCTGCTCGCTGGGCAGGCCGTCGACCAGGTGCGCTGGATGACCGGCGGCACGGTGACCTTCGAGTTGTTGCGCACCGCAGCGCGGGACGCCATCGCCGCCCGCGCCACGACCTGAGAGACTGGCCCGCATGTTGCGATGGATGACGGCCGGGGAGTCCCACGGCCAGGCCCTGGTCGCCACCATGGAGGGGATCCCTGCCCACGTGCAGGTGACCAGCGACGACCTGCGTCGCGACCTCGCCAGGCGGCGACTCGGGGTGGGACGCGGTGCCCGGATGAAGTTCGAGGCCGACGAGATCACCATGGTCGCCGGGTTCCGGCACGGCGAGACCTTGGGATCACCGGTCTCGATCATCGTCGGCAACACCGAATGGCCCAAGTGGGTCGAGGTGATGAACCCCGACCCGGTCGATGAGCATGTGCTGGCCGAGCAGGCCCGCAACGCCCCACTCACCCGCCCTCGTCCCGGGCACGCCGACCTGGCCGGCATGCAGAAGTACGACTGGGACGAGGCTCGTCCCATCCTCGAGCGGGCCAGCGCCCGCGAGACCGCCGCCCGCGTGGCGCTGGGGGCGGTCGCCAAGGCGTTCCTGCGCCAGGCGGCCGGCATCGAGGTGCTCAGCCACGTGGTCGAACTCGGCCCGGTGGCCGTCCCCCTCGGCATCCACCCCACCCCCGACCAGTTGGACGCCATCGACGCCGACCCGGTGCGCTGCGCCCACCCCGAGACCTCCGAGCGGATGGTCGCCGAGGTCGAGGCCTGCCACCGCGAGGGCGACACGCTCGGCGGGGTGGTCGAGGTGCTGGCCTGGGGTCTGCCCCCGGGCCTGGGCTCACACAGCCAGGGCGACCGACGTCTCGATGCCCGCCTCGCTGGGGCACTGATGGGCATCCAGGCGATCAAGGGTGTCGAACTCGGTGACGGGTTCGCCCTGGCCCGGGTGCGCGGCAGCCAGGCCCACGACGAGATCACCCCATCCTCCGACGGCATCACCCGGCTCAGCCACCACTCGGGCGGCACCGAGGGCGGCATGAGCACCGGTGAACTGCTGCGGGTGCGCGCCGCGATGAAGCCGATCGCCACCGTTCCCCGGGCGCTTCGCACGCTCGACGTCAGCACCGGTGACGAGGCCAAGGCCCACCACCAGCGTTCCGACGTGTGTGCGGTGCCGGCGGCCGGGGTGGTCGCCGAGGCGATGGTCGCGCTCGTCCTGGCCGAGTGCCTGTTGGAGAAGTTCGGTGGCGACTCGGTCGACGAGACCCGCCGCAACATCGAGTCCTACCTCGAGCAGGTCGCCGGCCGCGGACTGCGGGTGCGGCACTCACCGAGCGGGGAGCAGGGCTGATGGCGATCGCTGTCGTCGGTGCGCCCGCCTCGGGCAAGTCGAGCGTGGGCCGACGGCTCGCCCAGTCCTTGGACCTGCCCTTCGTCGACGTCGACCACGAGATCGAGCACCGCTCGGGCAAGAGCATCCCCGAGATGTTCGCCGACGAGGGCGAGGCGCACTTTCGTACCCTCGAACGCGAGGTCACCCTGGAACTGCTCGACCGCGGCGGTGTGGTCAGCCTGGGCGGGGGAGCGGTGCTCAACCCCGACATCCGCGCCGCCCTGGTCGGCCACGACGTGGTGTGGCTGCAGGTCTCGGTCACCCACGCCACCCGCCGCGTCGGCATGAACGTGATGCGGCCGCTGCTGCTGGGGGATGTGCGGGCCAACCTGCAGCGGCTGATGGACGAGCGCGAACCGCTCTACCGCGAGCTCGCAACAGTGACCATCGACACCAACAAGCGACGGGTCGACGACATCGTCGCCCAGATCACCGAGAGGCTGACATGATCGTCGACGTCGCCACCGCACAGCCCTACCAGGTCTTCATCGGCCCCGGCACCCTGGCCGAACTGCCCGGCCTGGTCGCCGGTGCGGCCAAGGTCGCGATCGTCCGGCCTGAGACCCTCACCGACCGGGCACTCGAGGTCGCCGCCCTGCTCGCCGACCACGGCATCGAGGTGCTGCAACTGGAGGTGCCCGACGCCGAGCAGGCCAAGACCCCGCAGGTGCTGGCCGAGGCCTGGACCCGGCTCGCCGAGGCACGGTTCACCCGCAGCGACATGGTGGTCGGCCTGGGCGGGGGAGCGACCACCGACCTGGCCGGGTTCCTGGCCGCCAGTTGGCTGCGCGGGGTGGGCTGGGTGGTCGTCCCGACCACTGTTCTCGGCATGGTCGACGCTGCCGTCGGCGGCAAGACCGGCATCAACCTGCCCCAGGGCAAGAACCTGGTCGGCGCCTTCCACGAGCCACGCGGGGTGATCTGCGACCTCGACCTGCTCGAGGGCCTGCCCGACAGCGAGGTGCGCCAAGGCCTGGCCGAGGTGGTCAAGTGCGGGTTCATCGCCGACCCGAAGATCCTCGACCTGGTCGAGCAGGACCCTGCCGAGGCCACCACGGTCACCTCGATCCGGTTCGCCGAACTTGTGCGCCGGGCGATCGAGGTCAAGGTCGACACCGTCACCGTCGACCTGCACGAGGCGACCTCGTCGTCCAGTTGGGTGGGTCGCGAGAAGCTCAACTATGGGCACACGCTGGCGCACGCCATCGAGCAACTGGCCGACTTCCGCTGGCGCCACGGCGAGGCGGTCAGCGTCGGCATGGTGTTCGCCGCCGAGCTGTCCCACCACGCACTCGGCCTCGACCGCGAGGTCGTCGACCGACACCGCGACGTGCTGCGGGCGCTGCGCCTGCCGATCGACCACGACGTGGCCGACTGGCCGCGGCTGCGCGAGGTGGTCGCCCTGGACAAGAAGAACCGTGGGGCCACCTTGCGCTTCATCGGGGTGCCCCGGCTGGGTGAGGTCGAACTGATCGAGGGCCCGGACGAGGACGTGCTGGCCCTGTGCCACGCGTCGGTGGAACGGTGACCAGCGGCATGCGTCTAGGCTGGCCGTCGTGATCGTCCTGCTGCAGTACCTGGCGGGCATCGTCGTTCCGCTGACGCTGTTCGTCATGGTGATGATGCGCACCCGGCCCGGCATGGTGCGCATGCTGGGCGGCTTCGCCTTCGCCATGCTCACCGTCTCGGGCATCTACAACTACGCCAGCGCGATTCAGCCGATACGCAACTTCCCGTTCTGGTTCCAGGCTGCGCTCAGCTTCGGCGGGGTGATCCTGGCGGTGATCGCCGTGCTGATCGGCGGCATCCAGACCCAGGCCGATGAGGACAACAAGCCGTTCGTCGCGAAGGAGGACGCATGAGCGACGACGCAGGCGTGTGGGTGATGGTCGGCATCTACTGGGGGATGACCCTGGTGCTCGACCTCGCCGTCGTGCTGTTCTGGGCCCGTGGCAGGTCGCGGCTGTTCACCGCGGGCGCGCTCGCACTGATGCTGGTCAACCACTTCCTGCTGTCGCTGGTGCTGCCCGCCGGTCAGATCGGCTCGCTGCTGCGGCAACTGTCGACGTTGGCGGCGCTGGTGCTGCTGGCCATGGGCGTGATCACCTCACGCCCACGACCGGCCCCCGGCACCGTCGAACCGGTGCGCCGTCAGCCGCGCAGGACCACCACCGGGCTGTGGGACTGACGCAGCACCTCCTTGCTGGTGCTGCCCAGCAACAGGGCAGTGAAACCGCCTCGACCCCGTGAACCGACCACGACCAGGCTGGCGTCCTTCGACTGTTCGACCAGCGCCTGGCCGGCCGACCCGTGGGCGACGATCCGGTCGATCGACAGCATCGGGTACTTCGAGATGGTCGGCGCCAGCCACTCGGTGACCGCGCGGTCGGCGGCCTCGGTGACCGTCGTCAGGTCGTAGGTGCCCAGTTCTGCGGCGTGCAACTCGCGCGGGCCGATGTTCCAGGTGTGGACGACGCGCAGCGGCTTGTTCGTCCTGGACGCCTCCTCGCTGGCGAACTCCATGGCCGCCCGTGCCGCCGTGGAGTCATCCACACCCACCACGATCGGACCGTCGGGATGGAACTCGGTGCCGGTGACCACGGCCACCGGTCCATGGGCGTGGGTGGCCACGGCGTCGGCCGTCCCACCCAGGGCACGAACCCCCACGGGCACCCGCTCACCTCGGGCTGCGATCACGACCATGGTGGCGGTCTTGGTGGCCCTGGCCAGCACGTACGAGGCGATGCCCTCGACGACGGCGGTCTCGATCACCAGGCTGGGATGGTCCATGGCGACCCGATCACGCTCGCCGGCGAGCTTCTTCTCGGCCCGTTCGGTCAACTGGGCCAGGTAGTTGCCGTCGCGCATGGCCGCGAACACGTGCCCCTTGCGGGGCAGCGGCAGTTCGGGGAGCACCAGCACGATCAGCAGCACTTTTCCGTCGCGGGCGGCGCGCTGGGCAGCCCAGTCCACGGCTCCGCGAGCGGGGTGGGAGAGGTCGGTCCCCACGACGATGCGATCGGTGAAGTCCACGTCAGACATGCTTCCTCCTGGCTGTGCGTACGACATCGTGCCGACACGCCCGCGGGGGTGCTTGCTGCTCTGTGACCAGTCTACTCCTGACAACGCCTGTCGCGCTGGTCACCAGTCCACCTCGATGCCCAGTTCCTGGGCCAGTTGACCGGCGAAGGCCAGCGGGTCGACCGGCTGCACCTGCAGACCCCGAAGCCTGGCCAGACCGCCCGCACCGTACAACTCGCAACCCTGCATCCTCACCCGTTCGACGATCCGTACCTGGTGGAACTGGGCCCTGCTCAGGTCGGACTCGGTGAAGACCACGTCGGCCAGTGCTGCCATCGACAAGTCGGCGCCGGCCAGCCGGCAGCGGGTGAAGCTGACCCGGCGCAGGGTGGTGTCGCGCAGTGTGGCCAGGTCGAGCACGCAGTCGGTGAAGGCGACGTCGCTGAGCGTCGATCCCGACCAGACCACGCCGGTCAATCGGCAGCGCTCCACCAGCAGCCGGGTGAGGCTGCCCTCCTGCACCAGGCTGTTGGCGGCATCGAGGTCGCTCCAGGCCAGGTCACGCCAGGACGGCCGGTACCAGTCACTCTCGGCCAACGTGCCACCGCGCGCTCGTCCCTGTGACCACTCGACGAACTCACTGCCGTGCCCCTCGAGCACCACCCGGGCGGCGTCGAGGTCGCTGACCAGGGCGTCGTCGCCGACCTGGTGAGTGGTGAGTTCGTCCACCGCACGCAGCTGGTCGAACCGCGGTGCAGCGGGCGGGCGCGGCAGGTGGTCGGTGGGCATGTCGACACCCTAGGGGCCGCCACCGACAGCGTCGGTGCCCTGTTCTAAGCTGCCGACATGCCCACCGACGTGCAGACCTTGCAGCAGACCTTCGACCTTCGCGTGGAGCGGTACGGGCCACAGCTGCGCGAGGGCTTGGCCGCGGTCTACGGCGACCGCGCGGATGAGACCGCCGACCGTGTGCTGCGGATCGCTGCCGACACGCTGCGTGACCGGCCCGCCGACCTTCGCCGACTGGACGAGGCCCGACTGCTTCGCCCCGACTGGCTGCAGGGCCCCGACGCGATCGGCTACGTCACCTACACCGACCGGTTCGCAGGCACCCTCAACGGCGTCGCCGAACACCTCGACCACCTCGAGTCGCTGGGGGTGACCTACCTGCACCTGATGCCGCTGCTCACCCCGCGCGAGGGCGAGAACGACGGCGGCTACGCGGTCAAGGACTTCCGCAGCGTCCGCCCCGACCTCGGCACGATGGACGACCTGGCGGCGCTGACCGCCGCCCTGCGCCCCCGGGGGATCAGCTTGGTGATGGACCTCGTCCTCAACCACGTCGCCGACCAGCACGAGTGGGTGCAGCGTGCCAGGGCTGGCGAGCAGAAGTACCGCGACTACTTCCACACCTTCACCGACCGGGCCGACGTCGACGCCTGGGAGGCAACGCTGCCCGAGATCTTCCCCGACTTCGCCCCCGGCAACTTCACCTACGACGACGACCTGCAGGCCTGGGTGTGGACCACCTTCAACCGCTGGCAGTGGGACCTCAACTGGGCCAACCCCGATGTGTTCTGCGAGTTCGTCGAGATCCTGTGCCACCTGGCCAACCAGGGTGCGGAGGTGTTCCGGCTCGACGCCATCGCGTTCATCTGGAAGGAGTTGGGCACCGACTGCCAGAACGAGCCGCCGGTGCACTTCATCACCCAGGCCCTGCGTGCGGCGCTGCGGATCGCCGCCCCCGCCACCGCTTTCAAGGCCGAGGCCATCGTCGGCCCGGCCGACCTGATCGGCTACCTGGGACGAGGCGCCCACCACGGACTGGTCAGCGACATGGCCTACCACAACTCGGTGATGGTGCAGTTGTGGAGTGCGCTGGCCAGCCGCGACGTGCGACTGTTCGAGGTGGCACTGTCGAACTTCCCGCCCAAGCCGACCACCACGACGTGGGGCACCTACGTGCGCTGCCACGACGACATCGGCTGGGCGGTGAGCGACTCCGACGCCGGTCAGGCCGGGCTCGACCCGTTCGCCCACCGCCGGTTCCTGAGTGACTTCTACTCCGGCGACCACCCCGGCAGCTTCGCCACCGGACTGGTGTTCCAGGAGAACCGCGCCACCGGCGATCGCCGGATCTCGGGCACCCTGGCCAGCCTGGCGGGCCTGGAGAAGGCACTGGCCGCCGGCGATGACGGGGCGCTGCGCGACGCGATCGCCCGGATCGTGCTGCTGAACGCGGTCATCCTGGGCTTCGGTGGGGTGCCGCTGCTCTACATGGGTGACGAGGTGGCGATGCTCAACGACCATTCCTACCTCGACGACCCCGAGCACGCCGCGGACAACCGGTGGGTGCATCGTCCGAAGATGGACTGGGACGCGGTGGCCGAGGCCGACGACGACCACGCCAGCCCGCAGGGACAGGTACTGGTGGCCATGCGTCACCTGATCGGGGTGCGCAAGCGCACGCCGCACCTGCACGCCAGCGTCGAGTCGCGGGTGCTGCCCAGTCCTGACCCGCGCATCCTCCTACTGACCCGCGACCACCCGCTCGGGATGATGGTCTGCGCCTACAACCTCAGCGAGGACGAGGTCGAACTGTGGGCCGCACCACTGCGCGACCGGCTCGGCGAACACGCAGATGAGTTGATCAGCGGCAACACCTGGTCACTCCAGCCCGAGTACCTGCGGATCCGTCCCTACCAGCCGCTGTGGCTGGTCAGGTCGCCGGTCGAGTAGGAGCGAGGGACCCCACGCTCTGGCGGGGGAGCGACGACCTGCTGGCCGTCGCCACCCGGGCCCTCCAGCCCGACCGCGCTCAGCGGTTCGAGTCGCTCGAGGCGATGTCGAGGGCCTGGTCGGCCGCCGCCGAATCGCTTCCCGATGGTGGGCTCGCGTAGAATCGTCCGGGTTGCCCGGGACGACCGGGCTTGATGCGAGAAGAGGACTATCGATGGCGTCGACCAACGACTTGAAGAACGGCATGGTGCTCGACCTGGACGGTCAGCTGTGGCAGGTGCTGTGGTTCCAGCACCACAAGCCGGGCAAGGGCAACACCGTGGTGCGCAGCAAGCTCAAGAACGTGCTCACCGGCAAGATCGTCGACAAGACCTTCAACTCCGACACCAAGGTCGACACCGCAACCGTCGATCGCTCCGAGATGCAGTACCTCTACCACGACGGTGACGGCTACGTCTTCATGGACCAGGTCACCTTCGACCAGTTCACCATTCCCGACGACACCGTCGGTGACGCCAAGGACTACCTGCTCGAGAACGGCACCGCCACCGTGGCCCGACACAACGGCACCCCGCTGTTCATCGAACTGCCCGCCTCGGTCGAGATGGAGATCACCTACACCGAGCCCGGTCTGCAGGGCGACCGCTCCACCGGCGGCACCAAGCCCGCCACCATCGAGACCGGCAAGCAGATCCAGGTGCCGCTGTTCATCACCACCGGCGAGCGCGTCAAGGTCGACACCCGCGACGGCAGCTACCTCGGCCGCGTCAACTGATGCCTGACCCCTCCACGGGGGACGACGCCCGCAACCTCGCGGGTCGATCGGGGCGCCCCCACTTCTCGGCGCGCACCAAGGCTCGCAAGCGCGCCCTCGACATCCTGTTCGAGGCCGACCTGCGCGACACCGACCCGCTGGCGACGCTGGGGGAGCGCAGCATCGAGGCCGACCCCCCGGTGCGGCAGTACACCGCCGAACTTGTCGAGGGCGTCGTCGAGCACGGTGAGGCCATCGACCAGCGCCTGCGGTCGAGCCTCAGTGCTGGCTGGAGCCTCGACCGGATGCCGCGAGTCGACCGCGCCCTGGCCCGGCTGGCGATCTACGAGATCGACCACGCCCGCGTGCCCGCCCGGGTGGCCATCGCCGAGGCGCTGCTGTTGGCCGGTGAGTTGTCGACCGACGAGTCACCGTCGTTCCTCAACGGGGTGCTGTCGGCTGTCGCCGGCCAGCCGCTGATGGACGAGGACGAGCTCGCCCGGGTGCACGACGACGAGGTCGCGGCCGAGCAGGCCTGACTCAGAGTTCGTAGAGGCTGGCCTGGTAGGCGGCGCTCTCGAGCAGGTCTGAGGCTGCCTCGGCCTCCTCTGGGTAGAAGGTCACCACGATGACCACCTTGCCCACCTGGGTGCTCGCCAGGGCGTAGGCGCCGTTGGAGGCCCTGATCGTGGCGAGGTGCTCGACGTAGTAGGTCTGGGTCCTCGGCCGGAGCACGCCGGTGATGTCGACGACACCTGAGTCGTCGTCCATCGTGAGTGAGGTGTTGCGACAGGCCTTGTTGCCGGCGTCGCGCGCCTTCGTCCATGCGGTCGCCTGCGCCAGTGTCGGGAGTGCCACCACCTCGATCATGACGCCGGAGTAGGTCCGACCCGCTGCAACCGCTGCGCCGTCGACGTCGAGCAGGTCGTTGATGCCGGTGGCAATGGTGCGACACACCTTGGGACTCACCGACGCCCGCATCTGCGCCGACCTCACCTCGGCCCCGTCGAAGACCTGCAGTCGCTCCATGTCCAGGTCGTACAGGCCTGTGACCAGGCTGGCCACGGCCTTGTCGGTCCACTCGTAGGGAGCACGTTTGCCGCTGTAGGTCGACAAGGACGGTGACGCCAACGACTGCGTGGGATCAAGCGTGCTGTGGTGCGGCTTCCGCGACGGTGACGGGGTGGCTGCGGGCGCCGACGCCGACGTCGAGGCGCTCGCCCTCTCAGTGCCTGCGTCGGGGATCGGCATCGACCCCACTGACTGCGCCAACGCACATCCGGGAACCATCATCACCAGTGCCGCAAGGAGCCCCCACCTGACCGACGACCTGCGCCCCATGACCTCTCCTCGAGTCGCGCCTGCTCTACTCTAGATTCGCCTGCCAGCCACCCACCAGGGGCGCAACGTCACAAATCGGTCACGACGCTGACAGACTCGAAGCCATGAGCGAGGCACTGCGCGTGGCCATGGTCGGCCACGCCTTCATGGGACGCATGCACACCCAGGCCTGGAAGACTGCTGGCCGCTTCTTCGACCTGCCCCGACCCGTCGAGTGCACCCTGCTGGTGGGACGGGACGGCGACCGCGCGGCTCAGGGTGCCACCCGTCTGGAGTGGGCTGAGTCATCCGACGACTGGCGCACTGCGGTCACCCGCGACGACATCGACATCGTCGACATCTGCACGCCCGGCGACTCCCACGCCGAGATCGCCATCGCCGCGCTGGCGGCCGGCAAGCACGTGATGTGCGAGAAGCCGCTGGCCACCACTCTCGCCGACGCCACCCGGATGGCCGACGCCGCTCGCGCAGCCCTCGAGCAGCCCGAACCGGCACGGTCGATGTGTGGGTTCTCGTACCGGTTGGTGCCGGCGCTCACCCATGCTCGCGACCTGGTCGGGGCGGGACGACTGGGCGAGATCCTGCAGGTGCGGGGACGCTACCTGCAGGACTGGTTGACCGACCCGCAGGTGCCCTGGTCGTGGCGACTCGACAAGGACATCGCCGGCTCTGGCGCGCTGGGCGACATCGGGGCCCACATCATCGACGCCGCCGAGTACGTCACCGGCCTGCGGGTCTCGCAGGTGGCCGCCACCGTGCAGACCTTCGTCCACGAGCGTCCGGTCGCCGACTCGGCGTCCGCCCTGGGGCGCGCCGTCGACGGCTCGGCCCCCACCCAGACCAGGCCGGTGACCGTGGACGACGCCGCCCTGCTGCTCGCCAGGTTCACCGACGCGGACGGTCGTCCCCGACCCACCACCGGCAACTTCGAAGCCACCCGGGTCGCCACCGGACGCAAGAACGGCATCCACCTCGAGGTCAACGGCACCCTCGGCTCGATCTTCTTCGACTTCGAGGACATGAACACCCTGCAGTTCTACGACGCAAGCGTCTCGGGCACCGAGCAGGGTTTCACCCGCATCCTCGTCACCCAGCCCGACCACCCCTTCACCGGCCACTGGTGGCCCACCGGGCACGGGCTGGGCTACGAGCACGGCTTCGTCCACCAAGTCGTGGGCTTCGTCCAGGCAATCTGCGACGGCACGCAGCCTCGTCCGAGCTTCGACGACGCCCTGCACATCCAACAGGTGCTCGACGCGGTCGAACGCAGCGCCGGCGATGACGCCTGCTGGACCCCGGTCGGCCCCGGGGCCGCAGCCGCGAACTAGGCTCGGATCATGGCAGCACGTCAGGCTCTGGTCGTCCGCGGTGGCTGGGAGGGGCACGCCCCGGTCGAGGCCACCGACATGTTCATCCCCTTCCTGCGCGACAACGACTTCGAGGTGCGCGTCGAGGACTCACCGGCCGTCTACGCCGACGCCGACGCGATGGCCGACACCGACCTGGTGGTGCAGTGCATGACCATGAGCACCATCGAGGCCGACCAGTTGAAGGGCCTGCGCGAAGCGGTCGCCGCCGGCACCGGCATGGCCGGCTGGCACGGCGGCATCGCCGACAGCTACCGCAACTCCTCGGACTACCTGCACCTGGTCGGCGGCCAGTTCGCCTGCCACCCGAGCAAGGAGCCCTCGACCCTGGTGGGCGAAGCGTCCGACAACTTCGTCGGCTACCGGATCGAGTTCAACGAGGCCGGACGCAGCCACCCGATCACCCAAGGGCTGGACGACTTCGACCTGGTCACCGAACAGTACTGGGTGCTCAGCGACGACTACGTCGACGTGCTGGCCACCACCACCCAGGCGGTCATCCCGTGGGGAACCTGGAACCGGCCGGTGACTTCACCAGCGGTCTGGACCAGGCAGTGGGGCCAGGGCAGGATCGCGATCATCACCCCCGGTCACAGCCTCGACGTGCTCGAGCACCCCACGGTCACCACGTTGGTGCAGCGCTCGATGCTGTGGGCTTCGAGGTGACGGGGGCTTCGAGGTGACGGGGGCTTCGAGGTGACGGGGGCCTCCAGGTAGCAGCCCGTCCGCTGGGCGACGGTCGAGCCACTCCGCCGTGCGCTGATAGTGTCTGACGGACCGCTTCAGCACGCACCCTGCCGCCGGGCAGGAAGGATGGACATGGGCCAAGCGCTACTGGTACTGGAGGACGGACGGGCATTCCGTGGTGAGCCCTATGGGGCCACTGGTGAGACCTTCGGTGAGGCGGTGTTCTGCACTGCGATGACTGGCTACCAGGAGACGCTCACCGACCCGAGCTTCCACCGGCAGGTGGTCGTGATGACCTACCCGCACGTCGGCAACACCGGCTGGAACGACGAGGACGACGAGTCCTCACGCATCTGGGTCGCCGGCTACGTCGTGCGCGACCCGGCGCGACGCCACTCGAGTTGGCGCAGCCGGCGCGGGCTGGACGAGGAACTGGCTCGCCAGGGCGTGGTCGGCATCTCAGGCGTCGACACCCGTGCCCTGACCCGCCACCTGCGCGACAAGGGGTCGATGCGCGTGGGCATCTCCACCGTCGAGACCGACCCGGCCAAGCTGCTCGAGCGGGTGCTGCGGCAGCCGCCGATGCTCGGCGCCAACCTGATCGACGAGGTCACCACACCCGAGCCGAAGCTGATCGCGGCCGAGGGCGAGAAGCGGTTCACCGTGGCCGCGATCGACCTGGGCATCAAGGCGATGACCCCGCAGCGGATGAGCCAGCGCGGCATCGACGTGCACCTGCTGCCCGCCACCACCACCTTCGACGAGGTGCTCGCCCTCAACCCCGATGGTGTCTTCTTCTCCAACGGCCCCGGCGACCCGGCCACCGCCGAGCGCGAGATCGGGCTGCTGCGCCAGGTGCTCGACGCCGGCCTGCCCTACTTCGGCATCTGCTTCGGCAACCAGTTGTTCGGGCGAGCCCTGGGCCTGGACACCTACAAGCTGCGCTTCGGACACCGCGGGGTCAACCAGCCCGTGATGGACCTGCGCACCCGCAAGGTCGAGATCACCTCGCAGAACCATGGCTTCGCCGTCCAGGCGCCGCTCGACACCGACATCGAGACCCCCTACGGCATCGCCCGGGTCAGCCACATCGGGCTCAACGACGACGTGGTCGAAGGGCTCGAACTGCGCGACGAGCAGGGGCGGGTCAAGGCTTTCTCGGTGCAGTACCACCCCGAGGCCGCCGCCGGTCCGCATGACGCCGCCTACCTGTTCGACCGGTTCGTGGAGTTGCTCGAGGGTCGACCGACCACTTCCGAGGGAGGCGAGAACTGATGCCCCGCCGCGACGACATCCAGTCGATCCTGGTGATCGGCTCCGGTCCGATCGTGATCGGGCAGGCCGCTGAGTTCGACTACTCCGGCACCCAGGCCTGCCGCGTGCTGCGCGAGGAGGGCTATCGGGTCATCCTGGTCAACTCGAACCCGGCCACGATCATGACCGACCCCGAGTTCGCCGACGCCACCTACATCGAGCCGATCACCCCCGACTTCGTCGAGAAGGTGATCGCCGCCGAACGCCCTGACGCCGTACTGGCCACCCTGGGCGGCCAGACCGCGCTCAACACCGCCGTCGCCCTGCACGAGCGCGGTGTGCTCGAGCGCTACGGCGTCGAGCTGATCGGCGCCTCGGTCGAGGCCATCCAGCGTGGTGAGGACCGTGAGCAGTTCAAGAAGATCTGCCTCGGCCTGACCGGCATCACCGGCGGCACCGCCGAGGTGGCCCGCTCAGCCATCTGCCACACCATGGACGAAGTGATCGCCGCCGCCGAGGACCTCGGCTACCCGGTCGTGGTTCGTCCCTCGTTCACCATGGGTGGACTCGGTTCGGGCTTCGCCCACGACGAGGACGACCTGCGCCGGATCGCCGGCACCGGACTGGACGCCTCGCCGACCACCGAGGTGCTGATCGAGGAGTCGATCCTGGGCTGGAAGGAGTACGAGCTGGAGGTGATGCGCGACAAGGCCGACAACGTCGTCATCGTCTGCTCGATCGAGAACTTCGACCCGATGGGTGTGCACACCGGTGACTCGATCACCGTCGCCCCGGCGATGACGCTGACCGATCGGGAGTACCAGCGGCTGCGTGACATCGGCATCGGCATCATCCGCGCGGTCGGCGTCGACACCGGCGGTTGCAACATCCAGTTCGCGGTCAACCCCGACGACGGCCGGGTGATCGTCATCGAGATGAACCCGCGGGTGTCGCGCTCGTCCGCCCTGGCCAGCAAGGCCACCGGCTTCCCGATCGCCAAGATCGCGGCCAAGGTGGCCGTCGGCTACACCCTGGACGAGATCGACAACGACATCACCCAGGAGACCCCGGCCAGTTTCGAGCCGACCCTGGACTACGTCGTGGTCAAGGTGCCCCGGTTCGCCTTCGAGAAGTTCCCCCACGCCGACTCCACGCTGACCACCCACATGAAGTCGGTGGGCGAGGCGATGTCGCTCGGCCGCAACTTCACCGAGGCCCTCGGCAAGGCGCTGCGCTCGCTCGAGGATCCCCGCGCCCCCTTCGACTTCTCCTCCGAGCCCGGCGACAAGGACGAGCTGCTCGCTCAGGTCGGTCGTCCCCACGACGGACGACTGCAGCTGGTCATGCAGGCCCTGCGGGCCGGAGCCACCCCCGACGAGTTGTTCGAGGCCACCCGGATCGATCCGGGGTTCCTCGACCAGTTGCTGCTGATCAAGGAGGTGGCCGACGAGGTCGCCACCTCCGACGACCTCACCCCCGAGTTGCTCCGTCGGGCCAAGCGGCACGGGCTGTCGGACGTCCAGATCGCCGACCTGCGCCACCTCAGCCCCGACGTGGTGCGTGGGGTGCGCTGGGCGCTGGGGGTTCGTCCGGTGTTCAAGACCGTCGACACCTGCGCGGCGGAGTTCGAGGCCCGCACCCCCTACCTCTACTCGTCCTACGACGAGGAGAGCGAGGTCGCTCCGCGCGAGAAGCCTGCGGTGCTGATCCTGGGCAGCGGGCCCAACCGGATCGGGCAGGGCATCGAGTTCGACTACTCCTGCGTGCACGCCGCGATGGCGCTGTCGGAGGCCGGTTTCGAGTCGGTGATGATCAACTGCAACCCCGAGACGGTCTCCACCGACTACGACACCTCTGACCGGCTCTACTTCGAGCCGTTGACGCTGGAGGACGTGCTCGAGGTCTACCACGCCGAGAAGGCGGCCGGTCCGGTGGCCGGTGTGATCGTCCAGCTGGGTGGGCAGACCCCGCTCAAGCTGGCCCAGGCGCTCAAGGACGCCGGGGTGCCGATCGTGGGCACCAGTCCCGAGGCGATCCACCTGGCTGAGGAGCGCGGCGCGTTCGGTGCGGTGCTCGAGGCTGCAGGCCTGCCTGCCCCCAAGCACGGCATGGCCGAGTCGTTCGAGGCAGCCCGGGCGATCGCGGCCGAGATCGGCTACCCGGTGCTGGTGCGTCCCTCGTACGTGCTCGGTGGTCGCGGCATGGAGATCGTCTACGACGACGACTCGCTGGCCCGCTACATCCGTGAGTCGACGCTGATCACCCCTGACCAGCCGGTGCTGGTCGACCGCTTCCTCGACGACGCGGTCGAGATCGACGTGGACGCGCTCTACGACGGCACCGAGCTCTACCTGGGTGGGGTGATGGAGCACATCGAGGAGGCCGGCATCCACTCCGGTGACTCGGCCTGTGCGCTGCCGCCGATCACCCTGGGTGAGGAGGTCGTCGACCGCATCCGTACCTCGACCACGGCCATCGCCGAGGGTGTGGGTGTGCGCGGCCTGATCAACATCCAGTTCGCCCTGGCCGGTGACACCCTCTACGTGCTCGAGGCCAACCCGCGAGCCTCGCGCACGGTGCCGTTCGTGTCGAAGGCCACCGGATCACAGCTCGCCAAGGCGGCCGCGCTGGTCATGGTCGGACGATCGATCGCCGACCTGCGGGCCTCGGGCCACCTGCCGGCCGCGGGCGACGGGACGACCTTCCGAGACGGTATGCCGTTGGCCGTCAAGGAGGCCGTGATGCCGTTCAACCGGTTCCGGACCGCCGAGGGCATGGGCGTCGACACGGTGCTCGGACCCGAGATGCGCTCCACCGGCGAGGTGATGGGGCTCGACCACACCTTCGGATCGGCGTTCTCGAAGTCGCAGAGTGCGGTCAACCAGACCCTGCCGACCGAGGGCAGCGTGTTCGTCGCCGTCGCCAACCGCGACAAGCGGCACGCGATCTTCCCGGTCAAGCGCCTGGCCGACCTCGGGTTCACCATCTACGCCACCGCCGGCACCGCCACGGTACTGAGCCGCCACGGTGTCGAGGTGACCCCGGTGCGCAAGCACTCCGAGGGTCCGGGCCCCAATGGTGAGCCCACCATCACCCAACTGATCCAGGCCGACGAGATCGACCTGATCTTCAACACCCCGCAGGGCGTGACCCCCGGTGGTGCGCCACGTGCCGACGGCTACGAGATCCGCACACTGGCCATCCGCCACGAAGTGCCGTGCGTGACCACGGTGCAAGGGCTGGCAGCAGCGGTGCAGGGTATCGAGGCCGCAAGGGCCGGGACGATCGGGGTGCGCTCGCTGCAGAGTTGGTCGGCAGTGCGATGATTCGCCCCGATCCGGCGCTGGTCGACCGGGCCTGGACCGCAGGCCTGGCCGGCGGTTACCAGCGGGTGCTGCGGCCGATCCTGTTCCGCAGCCACCACGGCGACCCCGAGGCGATCCACGAGCAGCTGATCCACCGACTCGGCGCGCTGCCCCCAGCAGCTGGTCGAGTCGTGGGCGCAGCACTCGCGCCGAGCGCTCGTCCAGTCACCGTCGGTGGCATCACCGCCGCCAACCGGGTCGGTCTGGCGGCGGGCCTCGACAAGGACGGGCACGCCGCGCGGGCCTGGGGCCGGCTCGGATTCGGGTTCGCCGAACTGGGCACGGTCACCCCGCGCCCGCAGCCGGGCAACGACCGCCCCAGGCTGTACCGGCTGCCGGCCTCGAGGGCGATCATCAACCGGATGGGCTTCAACAACGCCGGGGCCGAGGCGCTCGCCCGCAGGCTGCAGCGCTGGGGCATCTGGCGGGGCAACGCCGCTGCGGGCATCCCGCTCGGGGTGAGCATCGGCAAGAACCGGACGACCAGCCTGGAACACGCCACCGACGACTACCTGGCCGCGATGACCGCGGTGGCCCCGCACGCCGACTACGTGGCGATCAACGTGTCGAGCCCGAACACCCCGGGCCTTCGCGCGCTGCAGGATGCCGCCGAGCTGCGGGCGCTGGTCGCCACGCTGGTGGACGAGGCACGCCGACTCAACCCCGACCGGCCGCTGCCGGTGTGGGTGAAGATGGCCCCCGACCTCGCCGACGAGGCCCTCGACGAACTGGTCGAGGTCTGCCAGGAGGCTGGGGCATCGGCCCTGGTCGCCACCAACACCACGCTGTCGCGCGACGGACTGGCCGAGGTCGACCGCCACCTGGCAGACCAGGCCGGAGGCCTCTCCGGGGCACCGTTGACCCCGTTGGCCCTGCGGGTGGTCTCGCGGGTGGCCGCCCGGGCCGAGATCCCGGTGGTCGGGGTCGGGGGAGTGATGCGGGCCGAGCACGCCCGGGCGATGTTCGACGCCGGTGCCCAACTCGTCCAGCTCTACACCGGCTTCATCTACCGTGGACCAGCCCTGGTGCGAGAGGTGGCCGCACTCCACGGTCGTACCACCACGACCCACGCCCACGAGAACCGGGAGACCCGATGACCTCGTCCTACCGTGACCGACTCACCCGACTGGTCGCCGATCGCGGCGCACTGTGCGTGGGTCTGGACCCGCAGCCGTCGGTGCTGCAGGCCTGGGACCTGCCCCACGACCTGCGCAGCGTCGAACTGTGTGCCCGGCGCACGGTGGAGGCGCTCGGTGACAAGGTCGCGGTGTTCAAGCCGCAGTCGGCCTTCTACGAGGTGTTCGGTTCTGGTGGCATCGCCGTGCTCGAGCAGGTGCTGCGTGACATCCGCGACGCCGGCGCCCTGAGCATCCTCGACGTGAAGCGGGGCGACATCGGCTCGACCATGGCCGGCTACGCGCAGGCCTACCTCAGCCCCGACGCGCCGTTGTCCGTCGACGCGATCACCATCTCGCCCTACCTGGGGTATGAGTCCCTTCGTCCCGCACTCGACCTGGCCGCCGAGCACGGCAGGGGAGTGCACGTGCTCGCCCGCACCTCGAACCCCGAGGGCGCCGCGGTGCAGTTGGCCAAGGGCGAGCGCGGCACCGTGGCCCAGGCCGTCGTCGACCAGGCCGAGGCCGACAACCGTCGCTTTGGAGTCGGTCACGTGGGACTGGTCGTCGGTGGGACCCACGCCGACCTCAAGATCGACCTGGCCGGATTCAGCGGCGCGATCCTGGTGCCCGGCATCGGCGCCCAGGGCGGCTCGATCGCCGACCTCGCCGCCCGGTTCGGCAACGTCGAGGGTGTGGTGCTGCCCAGCGCGAGCCGTGAGGTGCTGCTGGGCGGCCCGACGGTGAACGGCCTGGTGCAGCGCCTGAACGGTCTGGCTGCGCACCACGCCTGAAGATCACCTGACTGGGGACCCAGCACCAGGCACTGTGGGCTAGGTTGTCCGCAAGGGAACTCGCACCTCGATCGCGGTGCGAGCAGGTGGAATGGAGTAACGATGGCGATTCCCACGCTGACGCCTGAGCAACTGCAGCAGGCCCGCGCAGCGGCCACTGCTGCCCGCCGGGCACGCGCCGAGCTGAAGAACGACGTCCGCAGCGGCAAGACCAGCTTCGCCAAGGCCTTGGACGCCTCAAACGAGAACGAGGCACTGGCCCACCTCAAGGTGGTCGACCTGCTCAAGGCCATGCCCCGTGTCGGCGACAAGCGCGCCGCCGAGATCATGGAGCGCCTCGAGATCGCCCCCAACCGCCGTCTGCGCGGCCTGGGGCGCCACCAGGTCGCTGGACTCAAGGCCGAGTTCAGCTGACCGAACAGGTGTCGCCCCCCGAGCGCCGGGCCGGTGTCTTCGTCCTTGCCGGCCCCACCTCGGTCGGCAAGGGCACAGTCGTCAACCGGCTCCGCGAATTGCATCCCGAGATCTTCGTCTCGGTGTCGGCCACCACCCGGGCCCCTCGTCCGGGCGAGGTCGAGGGCGTGCACTACCACTTCGTCTCCGAACAGACCTTCGACACCCTGATCGCCACCGAGGGCCTGCTGGAGTGGGCGGTCGTCCACGGCGCGGCCCGGTACGGCACACCTCGGGAACCAGTGGAGCGTGCGGTGGCGCAGGGCCGCACCGTGCTGCTCGAGATCGACCTGCAGGGTGCCCGTCAGGTGCGCACCAGCTACCCACAGGCCCGCCAGATCTTCCTGGCGCCCCCGAGTTGGGACGAACTGGTGCGTCGGCTGGTCGGGCGGGGCACCGAGACGCCTGAGCAGCAGCACCGTCGACTGGCCACCGCGCGCGAGGAACTGGCAGCCGCCGAGGAGTTCGACGAGATCGTGGTCAACGGCGAGATCGATGAAACCGTGGCCCGTTTGGTAGAGTTACTGAGTCTGTGAGCCGGACGACCCCCGTCGGTCGACGATCCGCTCGCACCCCACACCAGTCCACGAAGGGTGACCGTGTCCATCAACGCTGCCGAAGGCATCACCAACCCGCCGGTCGACGAACTGCTCGACCAGGTCGACTCGAAGTACCGTCTGGTGCTGTTCGCCGCCAAGCGCGCACGCCAGATCAACGCCTACTACTCCCAGCTGGGTGAGGGCCTGCTCGAGAACGTCGGCCCGCTGGTTGACCACACCGTCACCGAGAAGCCGCTGTCGATCGCGATGCGCGAGATCCAGAACAAAGTGCTGGAGTGCTCCGAGATCGATCCTGAGGCCGAGGCTGCCGCCCGCGCCGAGGCCGCTGTCGACACCAACCTGATCTTCGGCGACGACTTCACCGACCTCGACCCTGCCTGACATGGGTCGGCTGTTCACCTCCGAGTCGGTCACGGAGGGACACCCCGACAAGGTCGCCGACGCGATCTCGGACGGGGTGCTCGACGCGCTGCTCGCCGTCGACCCGCTCGCCCGGGTCGCGGTCGAGACCCTGGTCACCACCGGCCTGGTGGTGGTTGCCGGTGAGGTGACGACCAGCGAGTACGCCGACGTCGCCGGGATCGCCCGCCAGACGATCCTCGACATCGGCTACGACCATTCCGACAAGAGCTTCGACGGACACTCCTGTGGCGTCACGGTGGCACTGGGCAGCCAGTCGCCCGACATCGCGCAGGGTGTCGACGCCGCCGAGGAGGCCCGCGACGGCTCCGGGGACGCCCTCGACCGACAGGGTGCCGGCGACCAGGGCCTGATGTTCGGTTACGCCTGCACCGAGACCCCCACGCTGATGCCGCTGCCGATCGACCTCGCGCACCGGTTGTCGGAACGCCTGACCCAGGTGCGCAAGAGCGGCGAACTCGACTACCTGCGACCCGACGGCAAGACCCAGGTCACCGTCGAGTACGACGAGCAGAACCGCCCGGTGGCGCTCGACACCGTGGTGCTGTCGACCCAGCACACTGAGGGCATCGACCTGCGCGGCACCCTCGAGCCCGACATCCGTCGCCTGGTGATCGAACCGGTGCTCCAGCGCTACGAGCTGGCCCACCACGACTACACGCTGCACGTGAACCCGACCGGCAATTTCGTGATCGGTGGCCCGATGGGCGATGCCGGGGTGACCGGCCGCAAGATCATCGTCGACACCTACGGCGGCATGGCCCGCCACGGCGGTGGCGCCTTCTCGGGCAAGGACCCCTCGAAGGTCGACCGCTCGGCGTCGTACGCGATGCGCTGGGTCGCCAAGAACGTGGTCGCCGCAGGCCTGGCCACCCGCTGCGAAGTGCAGGTCGCCTACGCCATCGGACGAGCCCACCCGGTCGGCTTCTACATCGACACCTTCGGCACCGGGGTCGTCCCGGACGAACGGATCCTCGCCGCCGTGCAGGAGACCTTCGACCTGAGGCCGGGGGCGATCATCCGCGACCTCGACCTGCTGCGTCCGATCTACTCGCAGTTCACCGCCTACGGCCACTTCGGGCGTGAACTCGACGTGATGACCTGGGAGCGCACCGACCGCGCCGAGCAGCTGGCACGTCTGGCTGGCTGAGTCGGCCCGCCCTCCGACTGTCGGCCCTCTGCGCAAGAATGGCCAGCATGACCGAGGCTCCCGCGCTGCCAGTGGCGCGGGTTGCCGTGGACGTGTCGCTGGCGCACCTTGATCGTCCGTTCGACTACCTCGTGCCCGAGGCGATGGACGCCGAGGCCCAGCCCGGGGTCCGGGTGCGGGTGCGGTTCGCCGGCCGCCTGGTCGACGGGTTCGTCCTGGAAAGACGTGTCGAGTCCGATGCGCCGGGCAAGCTGGCGCCTCTCGAGCGCGTGGTGTCGGCGCAGGTCGCGATCACTCCCGAGCAGGTGGCCCTGGTCAGGGCTGTGGCCGACCACTACGCCGGATCGTTCGCCGACGTCGTCCGGCTGGCGGTGCCTCCCCGGCATGCTGCCACCGAGAAGGCCACGCCGCGTCCCTGGGCCGAACCCGAACCGGGCTCGACGCCGCCAGGTGCGCTGTCGGCTGCCGACGGTGCCCAGGGCTTCCTCACCGCCCTGCGTGATGGCCATGCCCCACGGGCCTGGTGGCAGGTGCCGGCCGCCGCGAACGCGGTGGGCGACCTGGGTGGGGGAGTCGTCGAAGCGGTGGCGGCCACCCTCACCGGCGGACGCAGCGCGCTGGTGGTCGTCCCCGACGTGCGAGACGTCACCCGGATGGTGACCACCCTCGAGTCAGTCCTGGGCAAGGGCACCGTGGCGGTGCTGCACGCCGATCTCGGCCCGTCCACTCGTTACCGCAACTACCTGGCCTGCCTGCGCGGCCACGCCAAGGTCGCGGTGGGCACCCGTGCTGCTGCCTTCGCGCCGATGCGCGACCTGGGTCTGGTCGTGCTGGTCGACGACGGCGACGACCTGCACGCCAACCCACTGGTGCCCTACCCGCACAGCCGCACCGTGGCAGCCCTGCGGGTGCCGATCGATGACTGCGGACTGCTGATCGCCTCGCGGGCCTGCTCCACCGAGGTGGCCGCGTGGCTCGACCACGGCTGGATGCACCAACTCGCCCTGCCCCGGGCCGAGGCCCGCCGCGCCTCGCCCGTGGTCAACGTCGCTGCTGACAGCGACTGGGCCCTGGCCAAGGACCCCCTCGCCCGGCAGGTGCGCCTGCCCGCGCTGGTGTTCGACACGATCCGCACCGGACTGGCCCAGGGCCCGGTGCTGGTGCAGGTGCCCCGAGCGGGCCACCTGGTCGTGCTGGTCTGCGAACGCTGCCGCACGCCGGTGCGCTGCGAGGTGTGCGCGGGAACGGTGCAGGGGCACCCCGACCGCGGCCTGAGTTGCGGGCAGTGCGGTCGTCCCCAGTCGGCTCACCCGTGCCCCGAGTGCGGCCACCGCCGCTGGCGGGCGCCGGTGGTCGGGGCCTCGCTGACCGCCCAGCAGTTGGGTCGGGCGCTGCCCGGTACCACGGTGGTGGACAGTTCGGGCGATCACGTGGTCGCCGGGGTTGGCACCAGGCCGCAGTTGGTCGTGGCCACCCCGGGGGCCGAGCCAGTCGCCGAGGACGGCTACGCGGCGGCCGTGCTGCTCGACGCCGCCGGCCTGCTGGGACGAGCCGACCTGCGTGCGCCGGAGGAGGCGCTTCGCCGCTGGCTCAACGCCACCGGACTGGTCCGCGGGGGCGGCGACGGTGGCACGGTCAGTGTGGTCGGGCCACCCGACGACCCGGCGGTGCAGGCCCTGGTCCGCGCCGACCCCGAGGGCTTCGCCCGCAGGGAACTCCAGCAGCGGCGCGACGCCGGACTGCCGCCTGCGGTGCGGGTGGTCACCGTGGAGGGCACCCCCGCCGGGGTGCGGGAACTCGTCGCTGCCGCGCGTCTGGACGACCTCGACGGCGTCGAGATGCTCGGTCCGGTGCCGCTGCCACGCTCGATCAGCCCGGTCGGCGGTGAACTGGACGACCTGGTGCGACTCACCCTGCGGGCCAGTTCGCCCGACGGCCCGGCGCTGGTGACCCGGGTGCGAGAAGGTCTGGCGGTGCGGTCGGCGCGCAAGGGGACACCGGTCCGGGTCAGGGTCGACCCCGTGGTCGTGGGCTGATTCCGGGCCGTCCGGCCATGGCCACCGGCCTGCCGACGGTCCTGATCGCCGGCGGCATCGGGATCACCCCCGTTCCGGCGGCTGTGGCAGCGACTGGAGGCCGAAAGCGCGCGCGAGACGTCGACGCCGACGTGCTGCGGCGCCACCTGCCCCAGGACCTGGCCAGCTACCAGTTCCTGCTGGGCGGACCACCGGCGATGATCGAGAGCCTGCACGAGGAACTGCTCGAGGCCGGTGTGCCCGAGGCGCGGATCCGCCAGGAGCTCTTCGCGACCTGATCGGTCGTCGGCCCTCGCTAGGCTGACGGGGTGAGAATCGCCTTCGCCGGAACCCCGGACGTCGCCGTGCCGGCCCTGGACGCCCTGGTCGCCTCGTCGCACGACGTGGTGGCCGTGGTGAGCCGCCCGGATGCCGCCGTCGGCCGCTCGAAGAAGCTGGTTCCCTCACCGGTGGCAGCCCGGGCGGCCGAGCTTGGTCTTGTGGTGCTGAAGCCGACCCACCCGCGCGAGGAGTGGTTCGCCGAGGAACTGGAGAGCCTCCACGTCGAGGCGGTCGCCGTCGTGGCCTACGGCGCGCTGCTGCCGCAGTCGGTGCTCGACGTGGTGCCCCGGGGCTGGATCAACCTGCACTTCTCGCTGCTGCCCAGGTGGCGGGGGGCGGCCCCGGTGCAGCACGCCATCTGGGCCGGTGACAGCGTGACGGGCGCGACCACCTTCCGGATCGTGAAAGCGCTCGACGCCGGCCCGGTGTACGACATGCTCGAACTGCCGCTGACCGGGGACGAGACCTCCGGCGAGGTGCTCAAGGCACTGTCGCTCAGCGGCGCCGACCTGCTCGTGTCGACCCTCGACCGGATCGCACGAGGTCAGGAACCCACCCCCCAGACCGATGAGGGCCTCACCCTGGCCCCCAAGATCAGCGTGGACGACGCCCGCATCGACTGGTCGCGCCCGGCGGTCGAGGTCTCTCGCCAGATCAGGGCGATGACGCCCGCTCCCGGTGCCTGGAGCCTGCTGGACGACCAGCGGTTCAAGGTGCTCGGCATCGAGTCCGCCGACCTCTGCGATGATGGCCTGGCGCCGGGGGAGTTGCTGGCGACCAAGCGGGCCCTGTTCGTCGGCACTGGTGACGGACAGCTGGAACTGGTCCGGGTGCAGGCCTTTGGCAAGCAGCCGATGGCCGGGGCCGACTGGGCGCGTGGGGTGCGGCTGGTCGCCGGCACCCGACTGACGTGAGCAGCCGACCCCCACGGGCGCCGAAGGTGCCCCCAGCGCTGCTCGCGGCCCACGCCACCCTGTTGGCCGTCGACACCGCCAACGCCTACGCCAACCTCGCCCTGGCCGACCAGATCGACCGCGTGCCGGAGCGGCAACGCCCGTTCGCGACCGAGCTCACGTTCGGCTGTTGCCGGCTGTTGGGCACCCACGACCGGATCATCGAGGCCGCGTCCGGACGCCGTGCCGACCAACTGGACGCGCCGCTGCGCGCCGTGCTCAGGCTCACCTCACACCGGCTGCTGGTGATGGACGCACCCGACCACGCCGTGGTCAACGAGGCCGTCGACCTGGCTCGCCGGGTCGCCGGTCACCGGGTCACCGGCTTGGTCAACGCCGTCGCCCGCAAGATCGCCCGCCGAAGCCTCGACCAGTGGCTCGACGTGGTCACCGCCGGCCTTCCCGCCGACGAGGCGTGGGCGGTCCGCCACCACCACCCGCGCTGGATCGCCGACGTCCACCGCGGCCTGCTCGGCGACGATGAGGCGTCGCTGGCGCTGGCCGCGAACAACCAGGCTGCTCGTCCGACGCTCGTGGTCAGGCCCGGGCTCGCCGACCGTGACAGCGTTGAGGGCGCCGAGCCCACCCGGTGGTCGCCGTGGGGCTTCACCAGCACCACCGCGCCGGGCGAGCTGCGCCAGGTGCGGGGCGGCACGGTCGGTGTGCAGGACGAGGGCAGCCAACTGGTGGCACTGGCCCTGGCCCGGGTGGCCGACCACGAGCAGCCCTGGCTCGACCTGTGCGCCGGACCCGGTGGCAAGGCGGCGTTGCTGACCGGCCTCGCCCGCGAGGCCGGCACCTGGCTGCTCGCCAACGAAGCCCAACCCCACCGCGCCGCCCTGGTGCGGCAGGGGCTTCGCGCCTACCCCCACGGATGGCAGGTGGTCGCCGGTGACGGCACACGTCCGGCCTGGCGGCCGGACCAGTTCGCCGCGGTGATGGCCGACGTGCCCTGCACCGGATTGGGGGCGCTGCGACGTCGTCCTGAGGCACGCTGGCGCAAGAGCCCGGACGACCTGCCCGACCTGGTCGACCTGCAGCAGTCATTGCTGGCCTCGGCGCTGGAGTCGGTGACGCCCGGGGGAGTGGTGGCCTACGTCACCTGCTCGCCGCACCCGGACGAGACGGTGGGTGCGGTCAGGGCGGTGATCGGGTCACGCACCGACGTCAAGGTGCTGGACGCGCCCGCGGTGCTGGCCGAGGTGTCCGACTGCCGGCGCACAGAGGACGAGCGGTTCGTCCAGTTGTGGCCGCATCGTCACGGCACCGACGCGATGTTCCTCGCGCTGCTGCGTCGAACCTGACGGGGAGGGTGAGGGCTAGGCTCACCGGTATGGGCATGAAGATCACCCCGAGCATCCTCAACGCCGACTTCGCCGACCTGCGCGGCGAGATCGCCAAGATCCCCTCGGCCGACATGGTGCACATCGACGTCATGGACAACCACTTCGTGCCCAACCTGACCATCGGCCTGCCTGTGGTCGAGGCGATCCGCACAGTGACCACGCAGGAACTCGACATCCACCTGATGATCGCCGACCCCGACCGTTGGGCACCCGCCTACGCCGACGCAGGGGCGGAGTCGGTGACCTTCCACGTCGAGGCGGCCGGCGCACCAGTGCGTCTGGCCCGCGAGCTGCGGGCGCTGGGATCCAGGGCCGCGATGGCGCTCAAGCCAGCAACCGCCATCGAGGCCTGGGTCGACCTGATTCCCGAGGTCGACATGGTGCTGCTGATGACCGTCGAGCCAGGATTCGGTGGCCAGAAATTCCTCGACATGGTGCTGCCGAAGCTTCGCCGCACACGTGAGCTGGTCAAGGCCACCGGCCAGGAGATCTGGATCCAGATCGACGGGGGAGTCTCGGTCGACACGATCGGTCGCTGCGCCGAGGCCGGAGCCGATGTGTTCGTGGCCGGCTCGGCGGTCTACCGCGCCGACGACCCCGACGCGATGGTGCGCGAGTTGCGTGAGCTGGCCGCCCAGCACGCGCAGCCGTCGGTCGAGTAGCGGCGTCAGCTGTTGGGCTCTCGCCGCTCCCGGCGCAGGTAGCGCTGGAACTCCGCGGCGATGTCGTCGCCGGTGGTCTCGCCCAGGCCTTCGTCCTGGGCCTCCTCGAGTGAGGCGACGTAGCTCGACAACTCGGTGTCGTCGGCGACGACCTCGCTGACGTCGGCCGCCCACTGGGCGGCCTCCATCGGCAGGTCGCCCTCGACCAGGTCCTCGTCCACCACCTCACCCAGGCGTCGCAGCAACGCCAGCGTCGACTTCGGGCACTCGTGGCGGGTGCTGTAGTGCGGGGTCGTCCCCCACAACGACAGCGTGTCGTAGCCCTGGTCGGCGAACGCGCGCGCCATCACCCCGGTGATGCCGGTCGGGCCCTGGTAGGTCTCGGGCTGGGCGCCGAAGCGGTCACGCACCGCCAGGTCGGGGCTCGAGGCGTAGACCGGGAGCGGACGAGTGTGCGGGTCGTCGGTGATCATGCAGCCCAGCGCCACCACCATCTCGGGACGAAGACCGTCGAGGCGGCGCAGCACGTCGTCGCAGTAGCTGCGCCAGCGCATGTTGGGCTCGCGCCCGATCACCACCACCAGGTCGCGCTCGACCAGCCGGACGAGGAACAACTCGGTGCCGGGCCAGACCAGGATCCTGTTCTCCGTGACCGGGTCGGTCTGCACCAGCGGGCGGCTCTGGGAGAAGTCGTAGTAGTCCTCGGAGTCGAGGGCGTCGAGGTCTTCGGTGTCGTAGCACTCCTTGAGGTGCTCGACCACCCCGGTCGCTGCCTCACCGGCATCGTTCCAGCCCGAGAAGGCCAGCAGGACGACGGGGGAGCGCAAGGTGCTCAACGACACTGCCATGCTCGCCAGCCTAGCGCCGGGCGCCTCGAGACCGAGATGGACAGTGGACCGACATTGGGTACCCCCGCCGGTCCGCCCTAGGCTGTCCCGCATGACTTCTGCCAGCTTCCGTGACCTGTTGGGCCGCCGCGTGATCATCGCCGACGGGGCCATGGGCACGATGCTGCAGGAATTCGACCTGGACGTCGACCGCGACTTCGAGGGGCTCGAGGGCTGCAACGAGGTGCTCAACGTCACCCGTCCCGACGTGGTCGAGGCCATCCACCGGGCCTACTTCGAGGTCGGCTGTGACGCCGTCGAGACCAACACCTTCGGCGCCAACCTGGCCGCACTCGCCGAGTACGACGTCGTCGACCGGCTCGAGGAGCTCGCCGAGGCCGCCGCCGCGATCGCCCGCCGCGTGGCCGACTCCTACACCGACAAGCCGCGCTTCGTCCTCGGTTCGGTCGGCCCGGGCACCAAGCTGCCGACCTTGGGCCAGGTGTCCTTCGCCGCCGTGCGTGACGCTTATCACGCCCAGGTCAGGGCGATGATCCGTGGCGGCATCGACGCTGTCCAGATCGAGACCTGCCAGGACCTGCTGCAGGCCAAGGCCGCGGTGATCGGCGCCAAGCGCGCACGCACCGAGGCTGGGGTCGACCTGCCGATCCTGGTCAATGTCACCGTCGAGACCACCGGGACGATGCTGCTCGGATCCGAGATCGGCGCCGCCCTGGTCGCCCTGGAACCGCTCGGCATCGACGTCATCGGCCTCAACTGTGCCACCGGACCGGCCGAGATGACCGAGCACCTGCGCCACCTGTCGCAGAACGCCCGCATCGCGCTGGGGACGATGCCCAACGCCGGCCTGCCCGAGCTCACCGCCGACGGTGCCCGCTACCCGCTCACCCCCGACGAGTTGGCCGAGGCACTTGACCGTTTCACCCGCGACTACGGCCTGGCCGTGGTCGGCGGCTGCTGTGGCACCACGCCCGAGCACCTGCGCCGGGTGGTCGAGACCCTCGGCGAGCGCGAGGTCGTGCAGCGTGAGGTCACCCCTGAGCGAGCAGTGAGTTCGCTCTACCACGACGTGCCCTTCGCCCAGGACGCCAGCTATCTGGCCATCGGTGAGCGCACCAACGCCAACGGCTCCAAGGCGTTCCGTGAGGCGATGCTGGCCGGCAACCTCGACGAGTGCGTCGACATCGCCCGCAGCCAGACCCGCGAGGGCGCGCACCTGATCGACCTGTGCGTCGACTACGTCGGACGACCCGGCGCCGACGACATGCGCCAGGTGGCCAGCCGGTTCGCCACCGCGGTGACCCTGCCGGTGATGCTCGACTCGACCGAGCCCGAGGTGGTCGAGGCCGGTCTGGAGAGCCTGCCCGGGCGCAGCATCATCAACTCGGTGAACTTCGAGGACGGCGACGGTCCCGGCTCGCGCTACGGCCGGGTGATGCCGCTGGTGGTCGAGCACGGTGCGGCCGTGGTGGCGCTCACCATCGACGAGGAGGGCCAGGCCCGAACCGCGGAGTGGAAGGTGCGCGTCGCGTCGAGGCTGATCGACGACCTCACCCAGAACTGGGGCCTCGACGTCGGCGACATCCTGGTCGACTGCCTGACCTTCCCGATCGCCACCGGTCAGGAGGAGACCCGCCGCGACGGTCTGGAGACCATCGAGGCGATCCGCCAACTCAAGCAGCGCTACCCCGGGGTGCGAACCACGCTGGGCGTCTCGAACATCTCCTTCGGCCTCAACCCTGCCGCCAGGATCGTGCTCAACTCGGTGTTCCTGGCCGAATGCGTGGCCGCCGGGCTCGACTCGGCCATCGTCCACGCCGCCAAGATCGTGCCGATGGACCGGATCCCCGACGAGCAGCGCCAGGTGGCGCTCGACCTCGTCCACGACCGCCGCACCGAGGGCTACGACCCGCTGCAGCGCTTCCTGGAACTGTTCGAGGGTGTCACCGCGGCGTCAATGAAGCAGGAACGTGAGGCCGAACTGGCTGCGATGCCGCTGCTGGAGCGGCTGCAGCGCCGTATCGTCGACGGCAATGACAAGGGCCTGACCGCCGACCTCGACGAGGCGCTGGCCGACAAGCCCGCGCTGTCGATCATCAACGAAGACCTGCTGGCCGGCATGAAGACCGTCGGTGAGCTGTTCGGGTCGGGACAGATGCAGTTGCCCTTCGTGCTGCAGTCAGCCGAGACCATGAAGAAGGCGGTCGCCCACCTCGAGCCGCACATCGACAAGGTCGACGCCGACGACTCCGGCAAGGGCACCATCGTGCTCGCCACGGTCAAGGGCGACGTGCACGACATCGGCAAGAACCTGGTCGACATCATCGTCAGCAACAACGGCTACACCGTGGTCAACCTGGGCATCAAGCGCCCGATCACCGAGATCATCGAAGCCGCCGAGGCGGCCAAGGCCGATGCGATCGGCATGTCGGGGCTCTTGGTGAAGTCGACCATGGTGATGAAGGACAACCTGGCCGAACTCAACGCCCGTGGACTGGCCTCTCGCTACCCGGTGCTGCTGGGTGGCGCCGCGCTGACCAGGAGCTTCGTCGAGCACGACCTCAACGACATGTTCGACGGTGAGGTGCGCTACGCCCGCGACGCCTTCGAGGGCCTGGCCCTGATGGACGCGGTGATGGCGGTCAAGCGAGGCGAACCGGGGGCGGCGCTGCCCGAGATCCGCGAGCGCCGGGTGCGACGGGGCTCGTCGATCGACATCCCCGAACCCGAACTGGGGGTGCGCTCCGACGTGGCGCGGCCGACCCCTACCGGCGGGGTCGAGGTGCCGACCCCACCGTTCTGGGGGTCGCGGGTGACCAAGGGCATCGCCCTGGCCGAGGTGGCGACCTGGTTGGACGAGCGGGCGACCTTCATGGGCCAGTGGGGGCTTCGCGGGTCTCGTGACGGGGTCTCGTACGAGCAACTGGTCGAGACCGAGGGCCGTCCGCGGCTGCGGATGTGGCTGGAGCGGATCCGCGCCGAGGGCATCGCCGAGTTCGCGGTCGTCCACGGCTACTGGCCGGTGGTCAGCAGGGACGAGACGCTGGTCGTCCTCGACCCTGACGACCACTCGCGCGAGCTGACCTCGTTCACGTTCCCACGGCAGCGGCGCGACCGGCGGCTGTGCCTGGCCGACTTCTTCCGCGACGAGGCCGAGGCCGCCGAGCTCGGCCCCGACGTGCTGTCGATGCAGTTGGTGACCATGGGACGAGAGGTCGCCCGCAGCACGGGTGAGCTGTTCGCCGCGAACTCCTACCGCGACTACATGGAGTTGCACGGGCTGAGCGTGCAGCTGACCGAGGCGCTTGCCGAGTACTGGCACCACCGGGTGCGCGGTGAGCTCGGTCTGCTGGGCGACGACGGTGCGGTCGATGCTGCGATCCGCGACCAGGCCTACCGCGGCTCGCGCTACAGCTTCGGCTACCCGGCCTGCCCCGACCTGGAGGACCGGGCCAAGCTGGTGGACCTGCTCGACCCGAGCCGGATCGGGGTGGAGTTGAGCGAGGAGTTGCAGTTGCACCCGGAGCAGTCGACCGATGCCATCGTCGTCCACCACCCGGAGGCGAAGTACTTCAGCGCGCGCTGAGCGCTAGCTCGACGCCCGGTCGTCACCGAAAGCCGCAAGCTTCTGCGGGCTGCCGTGGTGCCACAGCCAGGCACCACCCGCCCAACCGAGTGCCGCGACGGTGAGGCACGCCCAGGCCAGCGGTGCGACCGCGGTGATCGCCGCGATCGCCAGCGGCCCGAGCGCTTGGCCGACGCCGGTGGTCAGTCGCCAGGCACCCAGGAACTGGTGTCGTCCGACCGCAGGGGAGGCATCAGAGCCGAGCGTCATCACCACCCCGGAACTGATGCCGTTGCCCAGCCCCAGCCCGATCGCGGCCAGGGTGAGGCCCACCATCGAACTGGTCAGCGGGATGAGTCCGAAGACCGTGCCCATGATCACCATCGCCGGCACTGCCACGGCCCGTCGTCCCCAGCGGTCCATGATCGAGCCACCGAGGTAGAACAGGGTCAGGTCGATCGCCGAACTCGCGGCGAACAGCAGGCTGGTCTGCGCGGCGTCCAACCCGATGTGGGCGGCCCACAAGGGCAGCAGCGAGTCGCGCGAGGCCCGCACCAGCATCAGGGCCGCCGCACCCACCCCGACCGTCAGCAGCGCACGCCGGTGCCGGCTCATCACGCTGAGCGTGCTGGTCGACACCCCGCCGGCGTCACGATCCGGCAGGTCGGGCAGCAGTGCGCTGACCGCAGCGGCCAGCAGGATCATCACGACCGCGAACCAGTAGGCGGCCCGCAGCCCGAGGCTCGACACCACCGCCGCCCCCGACAACGGCCCGAGCAGGAAGCCGATCCGGAACACCCCACCGAGGGTCGAGAGGGCGCGCGCCCGGTAGCGGAACGGGACGAACTCGGTCAGGAACACCTGGCGGGCGATCAGCACCACCGCACCCGACAGGCCGAGCCCGAAGACCGCGGCACCGAGAACCCAGACCGACGTGGCCAGCGCAGCCACCACCATCAGGGCAGCGTCGACCACCAAGGAACCGACCAGGGCCTTGCGTTCGCCGAAGCGGGCGGCGACGATGCCGGCGGGCAGTGCACCGACCAGGCCGCCGACGCTCATCAGCGCGAGGATCACCGCCGCCTCGGCGGTGGATGCGCCCAGGTCGTGGGCGGTGAGGGCGAGCAGCGGGACGACCGCGCTGATGCCGATGTAGGACAGGGTCGTGGGCAGGTAGACGGCCACCCCGAGCCTGCGCCACTGCTGGCGGGTCAGATTCGTGGGCTGGCTCACCGGGACAGTATGCCCCGCCGACGCTGGTCGCGATCACGGGGGTTTGGCCAGTGGCGCAACGGCACGAGAGACTTGACCCCATGCGTCCAGACACCTCCGAGCCCGGCCAGTTCGCCGCCGTCCTGTGGGACATGGACGGCACCCTGGTCGACACCGAGCCGATCTGGATGGAGGTGCAGTTCGAGGTCGTCGAGGGTTACGGCGGCACCTGGAGCGAGGAGTTGGCCCACCGCACCACCGGGCAGAGCAACGAGTGGTCGTGCCGGTTGATGATCGCCCAGTGCCCACCGCAGGGCCTCGAGGTGGCCGCCCTGGCACGCGAAGTCGTGACCAAGGTCGTCGAGAAGGTGTCGCAACGCGAACTGCCCTGGCAGCCGGGTTCCCAGGCCCTGCTCAACGAACTGGACGAGGCCGGCATCCCGCAGGCGTTGGTGACCGCCTCGCCGCCGCTGCTGATCGACCCGGTGCTCGCGCACCTGCCCCAGGGCTTCTTCGGTGCCGTCGTGAACGGTGTCGAGGTGTCGCAGGGCAAGCCGCACCCCGAGCCGTACCTGACCGCCGCTGAGCGCTTGGGCGTCGACCCAAGGTTGTGCCTCGCGATCGAGGACTCGATTCCCGGGTCGCAGTCGGCCTCGTCGGCAGGGGCGCTCACCATCGCCGTCCCTTCGGCCACCACCGCCGGTGACATGGCCGGCGACCTGCAACTGGATGGTCTGGCGGGCGTCGACTTGGCCCGGCTGCGTGAGATCTGGAGGACCCATCGTGCCTGACCAGCCCAACTTCGCCGGGGTGCGCACCGGGCCCCTCCAGCCAGGGGAGCGGGTCACCCTCACCGACCCCAAGGGACGCCGCCACTCGGTCGTCCTCGAGCCCGGCAAGGTGTTCCACACCACCAAGGGCGGCATCAACCACGACGACTTGCTCGGCGGCCCCGAGGGCGTCGTGGTGACCAGCGCGGCCGGCATGCAGTTCCTGTGCCTTCGTCCGGTGATGAGCGAGTTCATGGTGTCGATGCCGCGCGAGGCGGCGGTGATCTACCCCAAGGACGCCGCCCAGATCGTGATGTGGACCGACATCTTCCCCGGCGCCCGGGTGCTCGAGGCAGGCGTCGGCTCAGGCGCCCTGTCGATCGCGCTGTTGCGGGCGCTGGGCCCGGACGGCCGGTTGTACTCCTACGAACGACGCCAGCAGTTCGCCGACGTGGCCCGGCGCAACGTCGAGACCTTCATCCAGGGCGAGCACCCGGGCTGGACGCTCACCGTCGGCGACCTGGTCGAGTCGCTCGAAGGCGGTCGGGCACCGGACGAGCCGATCGACCGGGTGATTCTCGACATGCTGGCGCCATGGGAGTGCATCGACGCCGTGGCCGAGGCGATGGTGGCCGGGGGAGTGCTGTGCTGCTACGTCGCCACCACCACCCAGCTGGGGCGGACGATGGACACCCTACGTGCCCATGGCGGCTTCACCGAACCGCACGCCACCGAGAACTCGATCCGGGAGTGGCACGCCGAAGGCCTGGCGATCCGCCCCGGCCACGGGACGAGCGGCCACACCGGCTTCCTGGTGATCTCGAGGCGGCTGGCTCCGGGGGTGAAGGCACCGATGCGCAAGCGTCGTCCGGCGCCTGGTGCGTACGGACCCGACTACACCGGGCCTCGTCCGGCCAACGTGTCGGCCGAGCACCAGCGCCACGGTGTCGAGACTTCAGCCCGGGTGACGTCGGTCGAGTAGCCCGCGAGGAACGAACGGCGTGTCGAGACCGCCCGCGGTAGCGTGGCCACGTGTCGAGTCCTGAGCAGCAACGCACCGATCAGCTGGAGCGCCGGCTGGCCGACGCCCGTGCCGATGCCCGCCAACTCGCCCAGACCAACGAGAAGCTGAACCAGACGCTCAAGCAAGCCCGGGCCCACCTGGTTTCGCTCAAGGCCCAGCTCGATGCCCTCGGCCAACCCCCGCTGGGACGCGGCCGCGTGGTCGCCCTGCACGACCAGATCGTCGACGTCGCCACCCAGGGGCGACTGCTCCGGGTCGCGGTCACCCCCGAGTGGGGCGACATCGCAGGCCTCGAGGTCGGCGACGTCGTCCTGCTCAACGAGTCGCAGGTGATCGTCGGCGTGCTCAACCCCGGTGAGCCCAGCGGTGCCGACGACCTGGCCACCGTGGTCGAGGTCGACGCCACGCATGCCGTGGTCACCACCGGCACCGACGAGGTCCGGTTGCGGCTCGGCCCAGGCGTGCTCGCCGAACCCCCGTCGGCGGGGGAGTCGGTCGCGATCGACCGCACGGCCGGCCTGGTGCTGACCACCGTGGCCCGGCAGCACGTGCAGGAACTCGTCCTCGACGAGGTGCCCGACGTCGCCTACACCGACATCGGCGGGCTGGACGAACAGATCGAGCGCATCCGTGACGCGGTCGAACTGCCATTCCTGCACCCCGACCTGTACCGCAGCTACCAGCTCAAGCCGCCCAAGGGCGTCCTGCTGTACGGGCCGCCCGGCTGTGGCAAGACGATGATCGCCAAGGCCGTGGCCAAGTCGCTGGCAGACCAGCTCACCGACTCCGGCGCCGGCTCGTCCTTCATCACCGTGAAGGGACCCGAACTGCTGAACAAGTTCGTCGGCGAGACCGAGCGCCAGATCAGGCTGGTGTTCGAGCGGGCGCGTGAGCAGGCCACCGCGGGCATCCCCGTCGTGGTGTTCTTCGACGAGATGGACTCGCTGTTCCGCACCCGAGGCAGCGGGGTGTCGTCCGATGTCGAGTCCACGATCGTGCCGCAGTTGCTCTCGGAGATCGACGGGGTCGAGGGCCTCGACAACGTGATCATCATCGGCGCCTCGAACCGCGAGGACATGATCGACCCGGCCATCCTTCGTCCCGGGCGGTTGGACGTGAAGATCAAGCTCGACCGGCCCAGCCGCCGGGGTGCCGTCGACATCCTGGGCAAGTACCTCACCGTCGACGTGCCGCTCGATGCTGCCGACCTGGCCGCGCACGGTGGCGACCGGGCAGCGACCGTGACGGCGCTGGTCGAGGCCACCGTCGCCTCGATCTATGACCAGGTGCCGGCCAACGAGTTCCTGCGGGTGACCTATGCCTCGGGCGACACCGAGGTGCTGCACTTCGCCGACTTCGCCTCCGGTGCCATGCTGCGCAACGTCGTCGACCGGGCCAAGAAGTACGCGATCAAGGACGAGTTGGCGGGGCGAGGCGGGGGAGTCTCGAGAACTGGCTTGGTGGCGGCCTGCCGCGAGGAGTTCGTCGAGAACGAAGACCTGCCCAACACCACCAACCCCGACGACTGGGCCAGGATCTCGGGCCGCAAGGGCGAGCGGATCGTGTTCGTGCAGTCGCTGGTCAGCCAGCACGCGCACCGGTTGGACGACGAGGCACGCTGAGCCAGGTCGCTGCCTGTGGAACACCCCTGCTGCCGGCGGTCGTCGGCCGGTTGGGCAACGTGCTCACCCTCGGACGCACCGTGCGCCTGGCGACCCGCGCCCAACGGCGGGCGCTACGGGTGCGCGATCGCAACACCTGCCAGTTCCCGGGGTGCACCACGAGCCACCACCTCGACGCCCACCACCTGGTGCCGTGGTCGGCAGGAGGGGCAACCGACCTCGACAACCTGATCCTGCTGTGCCGACGCCACCACACCTTCGTCCACGAGGGCGGCGTCACGATCACCGCCGGCAACCAACCGTCAAGGTTCACGTTCATGCTCGCCGATGGATCGCCGTTCGCCGAGCACTGGTTCCGGCAGAGCAATGACGAGGTCATCCTCTGGCGGTTGCAGCATCTCGCCAAGGCCACGGCGTCGGACGACCCGAGCCGGATCTTCCCCCGCCAGGCCGGTGCTGGGTTCTCACTGCACGAGTGCGTCCGGGTGCTGTGTGAACGCCAGAGGCCAGCGGTCGCCATTGCCGCCTAGGGTGATCAGGCGTGCGCAGAGCCCTCCGGCTCGGCGCCCGTCTCGCGGAACCGTCGTCCGAACAGCAGCCGCCAACCCACCAGGAAGGCCCCGAGCACCAAGGTGGCCACGATGATGAACGCGGTCGCTGCGGTGTCACCGGACGAGACCCGCAGCACCATGCCACCGGCCACGGTCACCACCCACAGGAACACCCCCGCACCAAGCGTGAACGCCCGACGCCGACGCACCAGCATCACCGCCCAGCCCACGACCAGGGCGAACAGGAATGGCCACGCGGTCTGGAACACCCCGCTGGGCGTCAGCGACTCCGAGTGGCTGGCTCGTCCGATCAGCGCGAACAGTGCCACCAGCAACAGGTCGATGATGACGCCGTGCTTGGTGGTCAGACGGGAGTTCGTGCCGGGTGTGGTTGACATGGGTCCCAGCCTAGGGTGGTGCCCATGACGGTGATCGGCATCGAGAACGAGTACGGCATCTCGGTGGCCGGTGTGCCGGGTGACGCCGTCGACCCGGTCGCGCTGTCGGCCGCCGTGGTCACCGCCGGAACCCCGCTTGCGGCCCGCTGGGACTTCAGCCACGAGTCGCCGCTGCGCGACCAGCGCGGCGGCCACCTGCCCCGGCACGAGGCGCTGCCCGAGATGCTCACCAACGAACTGATCGCCGACGAGACCCGCCACGCCAACCGGTTGCTGCCCAACGGCGCCCGGTTCTACGTCGACCACGCCCACCCCGAGTACTCCGGGCCCGAGGTGCGCTCGGCAGGCGAGGCCGTGCTGTGGGATGCCGCCGGTGACCGAATCGTCCTCGACGCCGCTGCCAAGGCCTCCGAACGGCTGGGCCTGCCAGTGCGGATCCACAAGAACAACACCGACGGCAAGGGCGCCTCCTACGGCTGCCACGAGAACTACCTGGTGCCACGCTCGGTGCCCTTCGAGCGGATCGTGTCGCAGTTCAGCGCCCACCTGGTCACCCGGTCGGTTCTGTGCGGGGCCGGACGCGTGGGCCTCGGCCAACGCAGCCAGCAAGCCGGCTTCCAGCTCACCCAACGGGCCGACTTCTTCGAGGCCCGGGCTGGCCTTGAGACCACGATCCGGCGTCCAGTGATCAACACCCGCGATGAACCGCACGCCGACCCCCGCCGCTGGCGTCGCCTGCACGTGATCACCGGCGACGCCCTGATCGGTCAGGTCGCCACCTCGGTCAAGGTGGGTTCGGCGGCGCTCGTGCTGCAGGTGATCGCCGACGGCCAGCGGCTGCTGCCAGTGCTCACCGACCCGGTCCGCGCCTTCCACCAGGTCTCGCACGACACCACGCTGTCGGTCGAACTCGACTGCCTCGACGGCATCCGTCGCACCGCGCTGCAACTGCAGCGGGAGTGGTGGCAGGCCTGCGTCGACACCTGTCTGGACGACCCCTGGATCACCGACGCCGAGACCGTCCTCAGCGCGTGGGACGACCTGCTCACCGATGCCAGAGACGACCCGATGCTGCTCGCCGACCGGGTCGACTGGGCCGCCAAGCTTCGCCTGCTCGAGGGGATGCGTCGCCGCCGCGACCTGGACTGGGGCGCCCCGGAACTCGCCGCGCTCGACCTGCAGTGGTCAGACCTCGACCCGACCGACGGACTGGGCACCCGCCTGGCGGCGTCCGGCGCCCTGCAGACGATCTGGCCCGACCAGAACGTCGAGTGGGCGATGCATGCGGCCCCCACCACGACCCGGGCCTGGCTGCGCGGCCAACTCGTCTCGCGCTTCGGCGCGCAACTGGCCGGGGTTAACTGGGACCACCTCACCCTGGTCAGCCGCGACGGCAGGCTGCACGGCATCGACCTCTCCGAGCCACTGGCCGACACCGCCGACGACTGGGCCGAGGCGCTGGTCGACGTCGCGTCGGTCGAGCAGCTGGTGATCGCGCTCGGGCGTGGTCGTCGACGCTGAGCCGCCCCGGATAGGCTGGGGCCACCATGAGTGAGCAGCAGTGGTTGTCCCGCAGTGAGCGGCACCGCCGACCCGAACAGGCCGCCGACACCCCCTCGGCGCAGTCGAGCCGGCAGGACCGCGAGCGCGACGACGCCAAGTTCGACGCCCTGCTCGACGAGATCGACAGCGTGCTCGAGACCAACGCCGAGGAGTACGTGCGCTCCTTCGTCCAGAAGGGTGGCCAGTGACCCCTCAGGCCAGCGAGCCGGCGTCGCGGGTGGTGGTGATCGGTGCCGGTCTGGTCGGCGCCTCGATCGGCTGCGCACTGACTCGTGCCGGTCGCACCGTGCACCTGGAGGACCGGGTGCCCAGCCATGCCATCGTCGCGGCCGGACGAGGGGCGGGCCTGATCACCCCCGCACCCTCGCGCGAGGTCGCACTGGTGGTGGTCGCCGTCACCCCTGAAGCGGTGCCCGACGTGGTCACCGACGCCCTCGCGCGCTTCCCCGGGGCCACCGTCACTGACGTCGCCTCGATCAAGGCCAGCATCATCGACGCGCTGCACGACTCCGGCGTCGACGCCACCCGCTACGTCGGTTCCCACCCGATGGCCGGTTCCCAGCACACCGGGCCGCTGACCGCCGATGCCGACCTGTTCGTCGACCGCACCTGGGTGGTCACCCCGCACGCGCAGAGTTCGTCCGACGCCGTGACGGTGGTGGCAGACCTGGCCCAGGCCTGTGGTGCCCGCACCGTCGAGATGCCGGCCGAGGTGCACGACCGCGCCGTCGCGCAGATGTCGCACCTGCCCCAGTTGATGAGTTCACTGACTGCCGGTCACCTGCGACTGGTGCCGGTCGAGCACCTGCCGCTGGCTGGGCAGGGCATTCGTGACGTCACCCGGATCGCCGGGTCCGACCCGGTGCTGTGGCGCCAGATCATCTCCGCCAACCGCGCCGCCATCCGCACCGAGCTCGAGGGGGTGCGCGCCGACATGGACGAGTTGCTCACCGCCCTCGACGACCCCGACCAGCTCGAGGCCTTTCTGGCCCGGGGGCGAGCCGGTGCCCGCACGCTTCCCGGCAAGCACGGTCTCGCCGCCCAGGACCTCGTCCGGGTGGTCATCGAGATCCCCGACGCACCCGGTTCGTTGGCACGGCTGTTCACCGACATCGAGGCTGCCGGGGTCAACGTCGAAGACCTGCAGATCGAGCACGACCCGGTGCGCGAGGTCGGTTTCCTGGCCGTCGACGTCACCCCTGAGCACGGCGACCGGCTCACCGAGGCGATCCGGACGAAGGGCTGGACGCTCAGCTGAGCACTTCTGCGTCGCCGCCGCGTCAGGTGTCGGCAAGATGTCGTTGTCCGATTCGTCACGGGAGGTCCCTAGCGTGAACAGCGTGCAGCACGGTCAGGTGGGCTCGCAGCCACTGGTGGTCGCGATCGATGGGCCCAGCGGGTCGGGCAAGTCGTCCACCGCCCGCGGCCTCGCCCAACGGCTGGGGCTGGGCTACCTCGACACCGGGTCGATGTACCGGGCGGTGGCCGTCGCCTACCTCGAGTCCGGCCTTGCCGCCGACGAGGTCGAGGCGATCGGCTATCTGGCCTCGCAGGTGCGCATCGAGGTTGGCACCGACCCGGCTCGTCCGACCACCGCCGTCGACGGGGTCGACGTCACCGCGACCATCCGCGAGCCCAGGATCAGCCAGCACGTCTCGGTGGTGGCCACCAACCTCGAGGTGCGTCGGGTGCTCACCGACCAGATGCGGCGCCTGATCAGCGACCACGACGAGGGCATCGTCGTCGAGGGACGAGACATCACCACCGTGGTCTGGCCCCAGGCCCAGGTGCGCGTACTGCTGGTCGCCGACCCCGCCGCCCGGATCCGGAGACGCGAAGCCGAACTCGCCGGCGCCGCCTCGACCGACGAGGTCACCGACCAGGTTGTGCGCCGCGACCACGACGACGCCACCGTCAGCCAGTTCGAGACCCCCGCCGACGGGGTCACCCTGATCGACTCGACCCACCTGAGCCTCGACGAGGTGATCGAGGCGATCTGCGCCCTCGTCCCCGACCCGCAGGAGTGACCCGATGACCGTGGACCTCAGCCCCGGCGCGGGACTCGACCTGCCCCGCACCGACCACCTTCCCGTGCTGAGGACCAGGTTGCTCGACCTCGTGCGCAAGCCCGCCGCCACCGTGTTCCAGCGCCTCTACCGGGTGCACGAACATGGGCGTCAGCACCTGCCGGGCAGCGGTCCGGTGATCCTGGCCGCCAACCACCTGGGCGCACTCGACGGGCCACTGCTGGTCAGCCTGCACCCCGGCGCGTTGGCCCTGGCCAAGCGTGAGTTGTTCCGTGGTGCGGTCGGTCGGATGCTCCACCTGGCCGGGCAACTCCCGGTCGACCGGACCCTGCACGACGTCGGAGCGGTGCGCCGGTGCGTGCAGGTGCTGCTCGAGCACCGTCCGCTGGTGATCTTCCCCGAGGGGCGTCGCGGGCACGGCGACATGACCAGCCTGCGTGGGGGAGCAGCGTACCTGGCGATGGTGACCGGGGCGCCGATCGTCCCGGTGGCGCTGATGGGCACCCGTCTGAACGGTGCGGACGAGCGTGCGCTTCCTCCACCGGGGTCGGCGCTGCACATCGTGTACGGTGAACAGGTTCACCTGCCGACCAGGCAGTGGCCTCGTCGCACGACGGATGTTGCGCAGGCCACCCAGCAGCTGACCCGGATCTGTTCCGAGCACGTGCGCTGGGCCGAACTCACCACCGGCATGCGCCTTCCGCACCTGCCCCGGACGAGGACACCCCATGAGCGAGCCCCAGGGCCCGGAACTCCAGATCACCCCTGATGACCCGGCTGACTTCGACCTGACCGACTACGACATCGACGAGGTCGAGTTCAGCGAGTACGAGTCCGAGGAGTACGTCCCTCGTCCCGTGGTGGCCGTTGTCGGACGACCCAATGTCGGCAAGTCGACCCTGGTCAACCGGATCATCGGTCGACGCGAGGCCGTCGTCCAGGACACCCCCGGTGTGACCCGCGACCGGGTCTCCTACGACGCGGACTGGTCGGGACGTGACTTCGTCCTGGTCGACACCGGTGGCTGGGTCTCCGACGCCCGCGGCATGGCCGCCCAGATCGCCGAGCAGGCCGAGATCGCCATCTCGCTGGCCGACGCGGTGATGTTCGTGGTCGACGCCACCGTCGGCACCACCGACGAGGACGAGGCGGTCGTGCAGGTGCTGCGCCGCTCGCGCAAGCCGGTGATCCTGGTCGCCAACAAGGTGGACGACCAGCGCACCGAGTCGGAGGCGGCCACCATGTGGAACCTCGGGCTGGGGGAGCCGTGGCCGGTCTCGGCGCTGCACGGTCGCGGCACCGGTGACATGCTCGACGCGCTGCTCGAGGTGCTGCCGACCGACCCGGAGGGGCTGGTGGAGCGTCGCACCGGTCCTCGTCGCGTCGCCATCGTCGGCAAGCCCAACGTGGGCAAGTCGTCGTTGCTGAACAAGTTGGCCCGCGCCGATCGCTCGGTGGTCTCCGACGTGTCGGGCACGACGGTCGACCCCGTCGACGAGTTGGTCGAGGTTGGCGGCACCACCTACCGCTTCATCGACACCGCCGGCATCCGACGCCGGGTCAAGGAGGCCTCCGGGCACGAGTACTACGCCTCGCTGCGCACTCAGGGCGCGATCGAGCGGGCCGAGGTCTGCATCGTCGTCGTGGACGCCAGCGAGGAGATCAGCGAGCAGGACCTGCGGATCCTGTCGCGGGTCGAGGAGACCGGCCGTGCCTTGGTGATTGCCTACAACAAGTGGGACCTGACCGATGAGGAGCGTCGCCGCTACCTGTCGCGCGAGATCGAGCGCGACGTGTACGCGTTCGCGTGGGCGCCGCACGTCAACATCTCGGCGCTCACCGGACGCAACGTCGACAAGTTGGCCCGCGCGATCGAGGCCGCGTTGGAGGGCTGGGAGACCCGGGTTCCGACCAGCAAGCTCAATGCCTTCCTCGGACGAGTCGCCGCCGCCCACCCGCACCCGGTGCGTGGCGGCAAGCAGCCGCGCATCCTGTTCGGCACCCAGGCCCACGCCTGCCCGCCCACCTTCGTGTTGTTCACCTCGGGCCAGTTGGACCCGCAGTACACCCGGTTCGTTGAGCGGCGCCTGCGTGAGGACTTCGGGTTCACCGGGTCACCGGTGCACGTCGAGGTGCGGGCCCGGGCCAAGCGCTCCAAGCGTTGATCAAGTAGGGCGCGAGGTACGAGCGCCCGTGTCGAGATGACCGGGGGATTGGTGCCCGGTTCACGAGGTGCGATAGTGTTTCTCCTCGGGTCGCAAGACCCGGCGGGCTGTAGCGCAGCTTGGTAGCGCACTTGACTGGGGGTCAAGGGGTCGCAGGGTCAAATCCTGTCAGCCCGACGTTTGCCCAGGTGAGAGCAGGTTTCTCACCGGGGCTTCGTCATGTCCGAGGGTCGTTTTCCGTGGTCCCCCTCTGGTCCCCCTGGGGTGACGGCGGATGGTCGCCTGTGGACAGCCGGACCGCCTCGACCCGCTTCCCTGTGGATAAGGGGACCAAAAGGGGACCAGAACGCCTGCGAGGCCACTCGCGCCGCGGGCGCACATCACAGGCGCCTGGTTGAGGGGCCGCCGAGCCGGGCCTGCTTGCGCTGCCCGGCGGCGGAAAGAAGGCGTTGGCCTGCTCGGCCGCCGACGCGAGATGCCTGTCGTCGGGGTGCAGGTAGCCTCGGGTGGTTTCCATTGAGGCATGCCCGAGGATGTCTTGCAGCACGTGCAGCGGGATGCCGGCGTCGGCCATCCATGTTGCGCCGGTGTGGCGCAGGCCGTGTCGGGTGAGGTCGGGTAGCCCGAGCTTCGCGACGATGCTGTCCCAGTCGGTGGCGTCGCGGACGGTCGCGGTGGTGAGGTAGCCGCCTTTCGGCCCGACCAGCAACGAGTCCTCGGGCTGCTTGCCGTTGGTAAGGCGTTCCAGTACGGGCCGCAGGGGTTCGAGGATCGGCACGCGACGTTCCTTGCGGCTCTTGGTCGGCTTTGTGACTAGGCCACCTTTGCCTGGGAACACCTGCCTGCGGATCACGACGAGGTTCTTGCCGTAGTCCACGTCCCCGGCCCGCAACCCGGACACCTCCGAAGACCGTGCGGCGAGCAGCGCGGCGAGCATCACAAAGTCGCTGTAGGACTGATGCACCTTCCCGCACGCACTGGCGAGCCGGTTGAGAGTCTTCATATCCGGGATCGCGTGCGCCCGCGGGGAGGACTGCTCGGCGGACTGTCCGCGGAAGGCGTTGCGGTTCAGGCTCCGCTTGGCACGGTTCTTCGCCGGGTTGATCTGGATCAGCCCGTCCCGCACCGCTTCATCGAGCACCCGCACGAGCGGGGCGTCATCGGCCAGACCCATCGCCAGCTCGCCCGCGACCTGCTCGCCATAGGAGGTCGCTCCGCGTGAGCCGGTGATCGTGGCTCGATCGCTCAGCGCCGTCGTCAAGAAGGAGGCCGCGCCGCGCGTCCACAGCAGGTAGGGGGCACGCTCGCCCAAGTCGTTCAGACCGGCGGGCCATTCCTTGTCAGCCGGGATGAGGGTGCCGAACCCGTGCCGCTCCGTCTGATCCAGCAAGCCAGACGTGATCCGCGCGGCCAGCCGTTCACGCCACATCAGTACGTCGGCGCGGGCCAGGCCGGGCACTTCGTCGTCGGACTCGATCAGCGGCAGCGTCTCGATCCCGCCGTGACGGGCGAGGACGTACCCGGTGGTCGGGTCGTTCGGTTCGGCGATCATCGACAGCGCGATCCGCGCCATCCGCTCATCCTGCACCTGCTCCGCCAGCGTCGCCATGATCGGTGTCCCTTCCGCTCCAAGGTCACCGACGAGGTACACGCCCATCTGCCGCTGGGGTTCCCTCTGTCACGAGTCGGCCTTAGACTCGGGAGCGAGGCAGGTTCAGCAAACTACGCGGGTCCTTCGGGACGGCCCCTCGCGGGCACTCGGTTCATAGCCGCCTCCACGACGGACACCCGTCGCGCTATGACGACGAAAGAGGCCCGCAGTGCTCCGCACATCCATGAACCTGAGCGAACGAGGCTACGGCCTGTTCCGGTACGCGCCCACAAACCTGCTGCTCGGCGCGATTCGCTATCGCCGCCGAGGCTTGAAGTGGGGCATCCCCGCCATGCTGCTCCTGGGCGGCGGCTACTACTTCGCCACGGCGATCTGCTACACGATCATCCAGCGCGAAGGCCCCGGCCCGCTCTACCTGTGGTCCTGCTGTTCGTCTGGAACGCATTCAAGTTCCTCTGGATCGGACCCGTCAGCTTCGTCCAGCTCGTGCGGCGCAGGCGCCAGGAGCGTGTCGGAGGCTGCCGATAGGCTCGGACACGCCGGCAGGCTTCTTTGACCTGACTCCCGCGCCCCTGGGATGATGGGAGGGTGAACGGCTTCTAGGAGCACGCCTGCTCGTGCCGGAACGTACGAGTCGAAGGAGTGCTCATGGGAGCAAGGACGATCCACCCGTTCCCTGCCAGGATGGCCCCCGACATCGCCATCGACCACCTGGACTCCACGGCGGGCGAGGCGGAGCTGGTGGTCCTCGACCCGATGTGCGGATCAGGGACCGTCCTCTCCGCAGCGGTCGACCGGGGCCACGCAGCACGTGGGTTCGATGTCGATCCTCTCGCTGTCCTCATGAGTTCGGTTGCAACCCAGGCCGTCGACACCGCGCAGGTTGTCGCAGAGGCCGAGCGCATTTGCGCGCGTGCGCGAGCCTCCAGCGTGGATGAGCCGCGGTGGGATGACGCAGAGACCGTCAAGTTCGCTGAGTACTGGTTTGCGGCGTCGCAGCGTAGTCAGCTCAACCGGCTGTCACGGGAGCTGGACGGGGTTAGCGATGATGCCGTTCGTCAGGCCCTTCAACTGGCCTTGAGTCGGATCATCGTCACGAAGGCGCCCAAGGCCTCGCTGGCAGCCGACACATCACACAGCAGGCCGCACCGTGTAGCGACTGAATCCGCCTACGACGTGTACCGCGGGTTCGAGGGGTCGGTCGCCAGCCTCAAGAAGTTGCTCGATGAACGATCCATCGCCATCGCCGGACAGGTGGAGGTCCGTAGAGGGGATGCGCGCGCGCTCGACCTTCCTGACTCATCAGTCGATCTGATTATTACGTCACCGCCATACCTCAACGCGATTGACTACCTACGCGGGCACAAGATGTCGTTGATCTGGTTCGGGCACACGATCCCGGAGTTACGAAAGATTCGCTCCCACAGCATCGGTGCTGAGCGAGCGCTCGACGGCGACGCCATGAAGCAGGTCGAAGATATGGTGCAGTACATAAAAGACTCGGTGGACGAGCCCGATGCACTTCCATTAGCAACTATCACGCGCTACGCGCACGATCTTGCTCTTTTCGCACGTGAACTTCATCGTGTGTGCAAGCCCGAGTCTGAAGTCGTCACCGTGATTGGAAACTCCACTCTGCGAGGAAACTACATCCAGAACGACATTCTCGTTCGAAAGGCGTATGAGCATTCAGGATTCCGAGTGGTGGCCCGCGCCGAGCGTGAGTTGCCAGAAAACCGCAGGTATCTTCCAGTTCGGACCGTCAACCGGGAATCGTCGATGGCGAAGCGTATGCGCACCGAAGTCGTCCTAACAGTAGAAAGGCCTTGATTCCGATGAAGAACTCACGATCAAGGAGGTCTACTCCAGAACCACAGAGGGCGTGCGTCACGATGAAGCATCCCGGCTGTCGCATGGGGCAGTTCAAGGCTAGGCCGAGGTCGGCGGCGCACCATGACTGAGTCTGATACGTCTATCGACCCAGACGGGACGGATGCCGAAGAAGCGCCGTCCGTAGGTGCAGGCGAGTCTCAGGTCGTCACCACTTTTAAGTCGACCGGCAGCGTGGTCCCTGATGCGGATGTTAAGGTCACGATCGGCCCGCAATTCCTCGAGCTCTTTAGCAACCAGCTCTATACCTCGCCGAACAAGACGTTCGAAGAACTCATTTCCAACAGTTGGGATGCTGGCGCCACGGACGTCAGAATCGGCCTGCCTGACGACCTTTCGGACTCTGACTCCGCCATCTGGGTGCTGGACAACGGCGAGTCGATGGATATCGAGGGGTTCAAGCGCCTCTGGTCAGTGGCTACGAGCGAGAAGTCGGCGCGCGTCGATGCCCCACGACCCCAGATTGGGAAGTTCGGGATTGGCAAGCTCGCGACGTACCTGCTTGCTCATCAGCTCACCTACGTTTGTCGGGCGTCGGATGGTGCGATTCGGGTCGTTTCGATGGACTACCGCTGGATCGGGGGTGATAAGCCGAACGCTCTGCACATCGACCCCGTGCCGCTGCCCGTGAGGGAAGTAACGGAGCAGGACGTACGCGACGTGATCTCCAAGATTCACGGTGGATCAGACATTTGGGGCGAGATTCAAGCTCTCGGTGCTCCGCCAGATTGGAGCTCTTCGGATGAGTACGGCGGTCAGGAGATTAGTCCGCCCGACCCGCGGGGAACCTGGACCCTTGCGATCATGACTTCACTCAAGGACGAAGGGCGCCGCATCAAGAGCGGGATTCTAAAGAGAATGCTTCGCACAAGCCTTCCCCTCGGATCGACATTCTCGATTCATTTCAACGGAACTCAGTTGGAATCGAGCAAGATCGAGATCGAGAAGATGGAGTCGTGGACGCTCGGACCAGACTTTCCGATCAAACGATTCTCCCTCGATCGCCGCGGCGATGAGGACAACGAAGAACTAGAGCTATCGCCCTCCGATGAAGGTTATCCGCATCTTGTGATCCCTGAGTTGGGTGTTGCCACCGGGTCTCTATCTCTTTACAAAGAGCCCATCTCGCAGGGAAAAAGCAACATCCTCGAATCATCCAACGGGTTCTTTGTGAACATCCTGGGGCGAGTGATAAACCCAGACGATCCGTACTTTGGACTCTCCAACCTGAACCACGCGGCTTGGGCTAGGTTCCGCGCTACTGTTCGCATAGACGGGTTGAACGATAGCGTCTCAATCAACCGCGAGGGGCTTCTTGAAGGCCGTTCTCTCGACATAGTGCGTGGCTTGCTGAAAGCGATGTTCAACCACGCGCGTTCAGTTTACGATGCCGCGAGCAAGGCGAACTGGCCAGACGCAGGCGACATCCTGACGGAAGCATGGGGTACGGTTCCTTTTGAACCGCTCAAGTCGGCAATTGAGCAAGGCATTTCCAGTGGCGAATTGCCGTCGTTCGTTACCAAGTTGGACGATGAGCCTACTGACGCGCAGCGCTCCTCGTGGGGTGGTGTCACTAGTCATTCCGACGTTGTGCGGGACGTGAAGTTCACGCCAAGGGGAGTGGACGAGCCAGTCGTTGAGTACGATCTGGAGTCGCGTGAGGTGATTGTCAACGAGAGCCATCCCTTCGTGCGGGAGTACGGCGATAGTCACGAACTCAAGCTTCTCCTTCGGGACCAGGCTATGGCTGACTTGCTCACGTCTGCCTATATGACTCAGCTCGGGGTCGACCATGCCACGACTCAGCAAGTTGAGCTCTACCGTGATCAGTTGCTTCGGCTTCTAGCCAGGCTACGCCGCAGGACCGGCTTTCAGATCGCAGAGCTGTTGGACCAAGCTGCCAGCCACAAGAAGGACAAAGCCCTTGAAGTCATTCTTGGCGACGCGCTCGAAGCCCTAGGGTTCATCGTCGAAAGGCTCGGCGGAAGTGACAACCCTGAAGGCGTCGCGGTCGCCCCCCTGTCTCCAAAACGGACTTCGCAGACAGCGTCATACTCGTTTACGTACGATGCAAAGTCATCCGCGAAGAAGAAGGTGAAGACAGGTAACGTCGGTACGGGTGGGCTAGTTCGCCACAGGGAGGACCATAAGGCGGACCACACCTTGGTCGTTGGTCCGGGGTTTGAGGACGGCGCTCTACAGAAGGAGTGCAAGACTCAGTTGATCACGCCGATGACTGCTGCTGACCTCGGGCGCTTGATCATAGCAACGACCCAGCGAGGACAACTTGACCTCGATAAGCTCCGAGGTGTTTTCAAGCTGTATGACCCCGCCGAAGTCGCTAAGTTCGTGGATGAGTTCTTGGCTGACTCGGCTGCAGCGCCGAGTTTGAGTTACGCCGAAATCTTCGACGCGTTGGAAGAGATTGGGTTCGACAGCCCAGACATGCTGACGAGTCCGGTTATCGCTAAGACCATACGCGATCGCAATGGCTCCGCTTTCCCGACCAAGCAAGATGTGGCGAAGGTACTTCAAGGCATGCAGATTCTCACGCCCCATCTCATTCGTGTACAAGGTGACAACGTGTTTCTTGGAGCACGGCCAGACAAGTTTCGCCAGGCCCTTCTGGCTCAGGTCGCGCAATTGCCGGAGAAGTTCAAGAAGACGGGTGCTGCGTAAAGCGTTGGCGTGCATGGAGTCGGTTGGTGTGACTTCGCCGTGTTGCTCAAGCGAACGAGGGGGACCAGAAGGGGACCAGAATCATGCAAACCATGCATCTCGTGACGTGCTCTGCATGATCTGATCCCCGTAATCATGCGGAATCTGGCCTCGTCGGAGCCGTCTGGACGCCTGGGGGTCAAGGGGTCGCAGGTTCAAATCCTGTCAGCCCGACGCATGAAGGGGCTTGTCAGAGCGGGAAATCGCTCGGGCAGGCCCCTTCTTCCAGCTCACGCGTCGAGTCGTCGAAGCACCATCGACGCCAACGGATGCGACGGCCGCTCACGCCCAGTGCGCTCGACCCAACGGTCGAGCGCCCAGTCGTACACCCTTGCCGTCTCGCGGAGGGCACGGCCCAGTTCGGTGGGATCGTCCGAGGTCGGCATGGCGCCATGCACACGCTCAAGGTCCACAGCAGCCAGCTGCGCGTGCGCCGAGTGCCACTGCCCTCCCAGCAGGGGCACGACGCGTCCCATCAGCGTGTCGGTGAGACCGGCGCGGACGGCGAACCGCTCTCCATGGCGCAACCGGCCCTGTAGGTACGCCAGCCACACCCACGTGCCGCCGTCCATCGCGGCGGCGTCGAACTCGGGCTCCGACCAGCGTTCGATCTGGGCGGTGAGTCGCTCGGCGACGCCATCGCGATCAACCAACGTGGTGAACCCACGGGCGAGCCCTCCGAAGACAGGCACGGGCTCTTCAGCGATCGTGAGGTCGAGTTGGTACCCGTCGCCGTCCCACGCCTGGTAGCGGTGCTCGCCCTGCCAGTGCGGTTCCTGGACGTAGGCCGGCACACCTCCCATGATGCTGGTGGCGATGTCGGCCCGCCGCGCCCACAGGTCGTCGGCAGCGCCGGGCTCGGTGACCAGGATCAGGTCCAAGTCTGAGAACTCGTTGTCCTCACCCCGCGCCACCGACCCGAACACCACCGCTGCCCTGACCGACGTCTCGTCCTCGGCCCAGCGTTCCGCTCGGCTGGCGAACTCGCGCGCACTCATCGGGTGGCCTCCTCCAAGCAGATGAGAGCCTCATCACAGCACGCGCAGGCACACACGCACTCGATCGCGCAGAACTCGGACCTACTCGGGCTTGCGCCGGGCCTGCACCACCATCTGGATGATCACGCCGGCCACGAAGACCCCGAACACGATGTTGGCGGTGCGGGGATCGAGCAACCGCGCCACCCAGGCGCCGGCCGCCGAGGTCAGGCAGGCCGAGCCACCCACGATCAGCCCCGCCCTCACGTCGGCCAGCCCACGCTTGACGTTGCTGACCGTGCCCGAGATCGCTGTCGGGATCATCATCAGCAGTGAGGTGCCCTTGGCCACCAGGTCAGAGATCCCGAAGCCCAGGATCAGAGCCGGCACCACGATGATGCCGCCACCGACACCCAGCAGGCCCGACAGCACACCGGTCACCAACCCGAGCGCCACGATGGCGACAGCCGATCCAACGGACCAGTGGAAGACGGCATCGCGCGCGGGCGTGGTGAGGAACAACTGCACCACCACGAACACCAGGAAGGCGATGAAGGTCCAGCGCACCGCCGCCACCGGCAAGCGGTGCAGCAACCACGACCCGGCCTGCGCACCCACGACCGAACCCAGAGCCAGCACCGCCGCCACGATCACGTCGACGTCGCCGGCCAGGGCATAGGTGGTCACGCCGACCAGCGCGGTGGGAATGATCGCGACCAGTGAGGTGGCCGAGGCACGCTTGCGCACGAAGTGGGCCACCGCGATCAGCGCAGGCACGATGATGATGCCCCCGCCGACGCCGAACATGCCCGACAGGAACCCGGCGACCAGGCCGATGCCGATCAGTGCTGCCAACTTCGGTCTTGGTTGCTCTGTGCTCACCGATCCAGTCTGGCACTGCCGGTCCTGGGCCGCCCACTGGGGTGACGGCGTGGACTCCAACACCAAGTTCCGCCAGCCCGCAGCCACCATCCAAGCCATGCTGCGCCGTGCCTACGGCGAGGCCGAGACACCACCCCTGGACGAGGCCGCGGACTGGCTCGAGGAGCTCGGTTTCGGTTGGTTCAACGCCGCTTACGTGTGCCGACTGGCCGGCGGACGACGGGTCGTCCTCAAGATCGCCCCGCTGCCCGAGCCCGAGGTGATGACCTATGAGATCGGCGCGATGGAGACCGAACTGCTCACCCTGGACCTGATCGCTGGCCAGACCAGCGTGCCGGTGCCCGAGGTCGAGTTCGCCGACGACTCGCTCGAGGTGTGCCCGACGCCATGGTTTGCGATGCCCTACGTCGAGGGCGACACCTGGGGCATGCACTCCCAGGACTGGGGCCACGACGTCAACGCCGACCTGTGGGAACAACTGGGCACCCTCAACCGCGAGATCAACACCGTGGTCGGCACTGGCTACGGCCCGGTGCGCCAACCGGTCCACCCGACCTGGCGGGCCGCCTTCACCCAACTGCTGGCCGACGTGGTCGACGACGGACGACGCCGCAACGTCAACCTCGGCATGCCCTACGAGCGCGTCCGGGAGCTGTTCGAGGACCGCGCCGACAGCCTGGACGAGGTGAGCAGCCCGCAACTGGTCGAGTGGGACCTGTGGCCGGGCAATGTCATCGTCCGTGATGGACGCATCGTCAGCCTGCTCGACCACGAGCGCGCAGTCTTCGGTGACCCGTTGTTCGAGGGCGGCTTCAACGGTGGTTGGCTGGAGGGCTTCTCAGACCTCGAGGCGTTCTTCCGCGGCTACGGCCGCAGCGCCGAGTTCACCGAGACCGAACGCCAACGCCGCGAACTGTACGTGCTCTACCAGATGCTGGTGATGGTGGTCGAGACCGAGTTCCGCGGCCTGACCGACCCGACCCAGTACGAGTGGGCGAAGGCCACCCTCGCCGACGCCGTGGCCCAGTTCGTGCAGCCAACCCGTGCAGGCGGCTGAGTCAGGCCTTGCGTGCCACCACCGCGAAGGTGGGGGAGTGCTCGTCGTACGGGGCACCTGCGACGTCTCCGAAGACCTGTGGCGCCTCGAACCCCGCGGCGGTCAGTTCGTCGGCGACCTCGTCCGGTGTCAGGCAGTGCATCCAGTTCCAGAACTGCTTGGAGTCGCCGTCACGCTCGATGGTGTAGCGGTACAGGACGAGCCTGTGCTCGGGCCAGGTGAAGGTCTCCTCGGTGCCGACGTAGCCCGGAGGCCCCCAGAAGCCATCCTGGAAGTCCTCGGCCGTCCGCACCCCGGGCTGCTCTCCGGCGAACCGTGCCGCGCTGGTCACGTCGAACGCGAACCGGCCACCGTCGGCCAGTGCATCGCTGACCCGAGCCAGGAACGCCGCGCGCTGTGCGGGGCTGAGCGCGCAGTAGTCCTCGTAGATCATGATCGCCGCGCTCTGATCGTGACCGAGGTCGGTCGTCAGGTAGTCACCCCGGACGAACTTCGCAGGCAGGCCGTCGGCCGCGGCGACCTGACGGGCATGGGCGAGCGAACTGCCCGACACGTCGACCCCGGTCACCCGCACCCCGCGGGCCGCGAGCCGGTTGGCGTAGAGACCGGGTCCGCAGCCCAGGTCGAGCAGCGTCGACCCCTCGTCCAGGTCGAGCACGTCGACCAGCCAGGCCACGGAGGCATCGATGAACTCGTGGCGCCTGGAGGCCATGTCGTTGTCGGGAGCGAGGTGGAAGCCCAGCATCCGTGACGAGATGTGGGGGTCGTCCCAGAACTCAGGCGTGGTGAACGCGCCCCAAGGCTCAGGTCTTGCCGCTTCCGTCATGCGTCAGCCTCTCACCGAGGTCACCTGCTGACCGGCGTAGCCGCCCACGTCGAACTCGGCGAGGTCGAAGCCCTCCGGCAGGCCGGAGACCTCGATGCGCACGCTCTGGCCGTCACGCAGATCGAGGTAGTTGTCGCTGAAGCTCACCCCGGGTGTGGGTGACAGCACGCGCACCAGGTAGCTGTATCCCCGCGAGGCGATGGTGATCGAGGCCGTGCCGACCCCGGTGGGTTCGACCGTCCAGTCCAGCCGAGCGGCACCGAACTGCAGGTCCTTGACCTCTGCCAGGAACAGCCGGTTGGCGGGGAAGGCGCCGTCGTCAGTGGTCACCCTGAGCAGGTGGGTGGTGGGGTCGCCGACGCCTACCCGCGGAATGCTCCAGACCATCTGGCTGCCACCGGGGGAGACCTCGACGTCGAGCTCGTCTCTCCGAGTCACATCTCCAGCGAACGTCTCGACCGTCACCACGCACCGGGTGGCCACCGGCTCGAGCCCGTTGTGGGTCACCCACAGCTCCAGCGTGTCGTCGTCCCCGTCGCGGAAGCTGGCCAACGTGGGCGAGTAGACCCGGCGAAGGTAGTGGTAGCCCGCTTTGCCGACACCATGGTGGTCGATCACCGACCAGCTGAAGCCCGGCCAGACGTCGTTGAGTTGCCACACCAGCGTGCCCGAGCAGTGCGGCTGGCGGCGGCGGTAGTGCTCGATGCCGAACTTCAGGCCCTCGGCCTGCGAGACCATCGTGAAGTCCGCGTACTCCTCGAGCGTGGTGGGCAATCCGGTGACGATCTCGAGCACCGCGTTGTGCTTGTTCTTGGGATGGTCCTTGTTGCGGTGCTGGAAGTCAGAGTCGTGCAGCGCCAAACCGTCGGAGGTCATCCAGGTGCGCAGGGTGCTCAGCTCGGGTGAGGCGTGGATGCCGAACTCGCTGATGAACTTTCCCCGGTCTTCGGCGTAGCGGCGGAAGTGACGGGCGTGCCCGATCGAGGCGAAGCGACTGGGATCCATGGCGTAGTCAAGCCCGTGCCACACCTCCCAAGCGTGCCGGTCACCGTCGAGTTGGCCGTTGACCGCCATGAAGCCCTCGGCCTCGGCCACGCCCCACGGACACCCGGGCCAGTAGGGCACCTTGCCGGCGAACTCGGCCACGGCGGTGGGCAGGATGTCATGGAAGAAGTGCCAGCCCCAGTCGCCGGGCTCGTAGTTCTGGTAGGCGTAGCCGTGGAGGGCCTGCACCTCGTTGTTGCCGCACCACAGCCCGATGCTGGGGTGGTTGCGCAGCCGCTTGACCTGGTACTCCGCCTCGGCGCGCACCTCGTCCTGCAGGTGGGGGTCGGCGCTGGGGTAGTCGATCACGGCGAACATGAAGTCCTGCCAGACCAGCACCCCCAGCTCGTCGCATGCCTGGTAGAAGGCCTGGTGTTCGTAGATGCCCCCGCCCCAGATGCGAATCATGTTCATGCCGGCGTCGTGGGCGCGCTGGATCAGCATCCGGTAGGTCTCGGGAGCGACTGAGCCGACCATGAGGCTGGCCGGCAGCCAGTTTGCGCCCCGCGCGAACAGCGGCACACCGTTCAGGACGAACCGGAAGAGGTTGCCACCCTCGGGATCCTCGGCCTGGTGGAGGGAGATGGTGCGCAGCCCGACTCGGTCGACCAGTTCGTCGACCTCGTCCTCGCCGTCGAACAGCGTCGTGGTGACCTGGTAGAGGTGGGCCTCACCCAGGTCGTTGGTCCACCACAGCCGAGCGTCGTCGACGGTGACCAACGCCTCGCCGCGAGCGGTGCCGTCGTCCACGGTGAGTGGGACGACGACCATGGTGGGCTGCCCGTCGGCGGGCGCCAACACCATCCGCGCCGAGGGCGCCCCCCTGCTCGCCCACACCTCGGCCTCGACGCTGAGCCGCACGGTGGCGGTACCCGCCTCGCGGTCGACCTGCTCGGTACTGACGAAGTGGGACGAGAGCACACCCCGGCGCTCACGCCTCAGCTCGACCGGCCTCCAGATGCCCACCGACGGCACCCGCGGACCGAAGTCCCAACCCCACGAGAATGCGGCCTTGCGGCGTTGACAGGCGATCGGCATGACCTCGAAGGAAGAACCCCCGCCCTCGTCGCCCTCCTCGGTGAGTGAGGCACCCATCACCGCCATCAGGCGCTGCAGCATCTCGCGCGGTGCATCGGCCACGCCCAGCCCGTGCAGTGGGGGAGTGAATCGCAGGACGAGCTCGTTCCTGGGCCGCAGCAGCTGGGTCACGTCGACCACCAGGGGACGGAACATGTTCTCGTGCGAGGCCAGGTGCTCACCGTTCAGCGTGACGTCAACGACTGTGTCGAGGCCGTGGAAGACCAGCCGCACCCGCTCGTCGGCTGCCAGGTCTGTGGGCCCCTCGAACGCGGTGCGGTACCACCAGTCACGCTGCTCGATCCAGGTGATGTCGCGCTCGTGCTGGTCGAGGTAGGGATGGGGAATGCGTCCAGCCTGCAGGAGCGCCTCGTGGACACCCCCGGGAACCACGGCAGGAACCCAGGTCGCGTCGCGGGAGAGTTCACCGCCGACCTCGGAATCGGCGAGCTCGAAGTGCTCGAGGAACATGGTTGTCCTGGTCATGGCCATCCCCTTCGCCCCACGCGAACCGCGTCGTCCGCGTGTACCAAAGCCTAGGAAAGCGCCCGTGCGTCCCGGGAGCCGGGGTGCGAGGTCAGGCCTTGGCGGCGCGCCTCTTCCTGGCCAGTTCCTCGCGCAGGTCGGGATCGTCCATCACCAGGTAGACCAGACCACAGTCCTGCGGCCCGGTCGCGCCGGGGACGCACAACGAGCAGGTGTCGCCGGGGCGCAGCGGGCACTTGGCCTCGGGTCGGCGACGGGGGGTGGGACGAGTGGTCACGCAGACCTCCTTCACGCTTCAATCATCTCAGGGTGGGTACAGGCAGGACGCACCGGGGTGGCCAATTGGGCCCGCTCCCGGCTAATCCATCGGCTTCGACGCCGAACCGCGTGTCGGCCTGCTGTGCTGGTGCCATGACCCTGCACGAGTTGCTCGACCGTCTCTCTCCGGGCCTCGACCTGCGTGATGCCGACCTCGTCGCCGAGGCCTGGCGTCGTGACCGGCCCGACGACCTGGCCCAGGTGCTGGCCTTGGCGGACGCAGGCACCACCGACGCCGACCTCGATGCTGACAACGTCGCGCTGCAGCACGCGATCGCCATGGCCCACCAGGCGCGGTACGGCAACCCTTCGAAGCGTCCCGCTGAGCAGGTGAGCAGTTGGCGCGACATCGGCTACACCACCGAGCCTGCCGATGGGAAAGGCTGGCCCGAGGTCGAGTTGGACGACCCGGCCACCACACCGTTCGCGCAGGTCAAGACTGGCTACGACGTCGTGGTGATCGGGTCCGGTTGCGGTGCGATCGCCGCCAAGCTGGCGGCCGAGGACGGCGCCACCGTGCTGCTGGTCGAGGCCGGTCCGTGGATGGGACGCGAGACCCTCACACCGGACGCCCTGCGCAACCAGCGCCTGGGCACCGGCCTCGAGACCCCTGCCGGGCCCCCACTGGTCGGCTGGCCACGGGTGGTCGGCGAGCCCGGTGTCGCGGTCGGACCGGCCGGCCCGGGCTGGGGCAACAACGCGTTCACCCTCGGCGGGGGGCTGCGTGTCTACGGCGCCCAGGCCTGGCGGTTCGCGGCCGAGGACTTCACGATGGCCACCACCTACGGCGTGCCCGAGGGCAGTTCGCTGGCCGACTGGCCCTTCGCCCCCAGCGAGCTCGACCCTTGGTACGCGATCGTCGAGGACGAACTCGGCGTCAGTGGCGACCCCACCGGCAACCGATTCGCCGGCACCGACGTGCGCTACCCGATGCCACCCACCCCACTGAACCGGTCGGGCGAACTGCTGGCCCGGGCGGCCGAACAGCTGGGCTGGCCCACCAGCCGGGTGCCGTTGCTGGTCAACTCCGTCGCCCGAGACGGACGACCAGCCTGCCGCTCCTGCGGCGCCTGCGTGGGGTTCCCCTGCCGGGCCGAGGCCAAGAACGGCACCCACAACACCGTCCTGCCCGAGGCGCTGGCCACCGGCCGCTGCGACCTGGTGCTGCAGACCAGGGCGGTGCGGCTGGAGTGTGGGGCCGACGGACGGGTCACCGGTGTCGTCGTGGCCGACGTGACCACCGGCGAGCAGCGGACCATCAACGCCGGACGGGTCGTCCTGGCTGCCGGTGCGGTCGAGAGCGCACGCCTGCTGTTGCTGAGCACGACCGATGACGAGCCGACCGGTCTGGGCAACCGCAGCGACCAGGTCGGGCGACACCTGCAGTCACACCTGTATCCCGGGGCGCTGGGGCTGACCGACGAGGTCGTCCAGGAGGGCATCGGGCCGGGCCCCACGGTCTCGGTGAACCACTTCCGGCACGGCAATCCCGGCCTGGTCGGCGGCGGCATGCTCGCCAACGACTTCGTCCCGCTGCCGCAGTTCACGCTCGCCCTGCTGAGCCGCACCGGCATCCTGCCGACCCACGGCGCCGAAGTGCACGAGGGACTCAGCCACCACTACCGCCGCCACATCATGGTCTTCGGCCCCGTGCAGGAGGTGCCCAACCCCGACTCGCGCGTGCGGCTCGACCCGAGCGTTCGTGACCACCTCGGCGTGCCCGTGGTCAGGCTCGAGGGCTCGGTGCACCCCGAGGACCTGCGCACCGCCGAGTTCATGATGGAGCGTGCCGCGCAATGGGTCGGGGCTGCCGGGTGTCACACCGTGGTGCCGATGCGGGTCGCCCCCCGTGGCCCCTCGGTGGGTCAGCACCAGGCCGGTACCTGCCGGATGGGCGACGACCCGGCCACCTCGGTGGTCGACCCGCGTGGACGCGTCTGGGGGCACCCCAACCTCTACGTCGCCGACACCTCGGTGCACGTCACCAATGGGGGAGTGAACCCGGTGCACACCGGCCTGGCCCTGGCCTGGCGCACCTCAGCCCTCATGCTCCAGGACTGAGGGCTGCGACCGCCGGCAGGTCGGGCGGCGCCCAGTCGAGCTGGCGCAAGTCAGCCCTGTGCACCCACCGGATGAGGTCGTGGTCGGTGCTGGTGGTCGGCCACTGCCCGACTGGTTCGACCCGGTGCACCACCAGGTCGATGTCCACCTCGCCGATGGTGGTGGTCGTCCGATCGACCAAGCCACCCACGACGACCCGGCAGCCGAGCTCCTCCTCCAGTTCGCGGGCGAGCGCCTGCGCGGGGGACTCCGTGGCCTCGACCTTCCCACCGGGGAACTCCCACGACCCGCCGGCAGCGAGATCGGGTCGACGCCGGAAGGCCAGCACCTCGTCCCCGCGCGAGAACACGCCGGCCGCGACGACGATCGTCGGTCGTGCCATGCCATCGCCCTCCACCTGGTCAATCGTTCACCCGACGGCCCGGGCACCGGGCCCGATTGGCAGAATGGACCCCACACGGTAATCCTCAGACAGAACCACCTGGAAGGTGCCACCTGCTCGACCAGTCCAACCTGTCCGTACAGCTCTACACGCTTCGTGAGCGGCTCGCCGAGGAGCCCGAGGCGGTCCTCGCCGACCTCGCCGAGATCGGGTTCAAGAACGTCGAGCCCTTCGGCCTGACCAACTTCGCCGACGTGCTCGCCGAGGGCCTGCCCAAGCACGGTCTGGTCGCCCCCACCACCCACTCCATGCTCGGCACGCTGACCGGCTCGCGTGAGGTCGAGGTCGACACCAACGAGGTGCTCGACGCCGCGGAGAAGGTGGGTGTCAAGACCATCATCTGCCCGGCCAGCTCGCCCGAACTGTGGCAGACCCGCGACGGCATCGCCCAGGTGGCCGAGATGCTCAACAAGGCCAACGCCCTGGCTGCCGAGCGCGGCCTCGAGGTCGGTTACCACAACCACTGGTGGGAGATCGAGACCCCGTTCGACGAGGGCACCGGTCTCGACGTGCTCGCCAGCCTGGTCGATCCGGCCGTGCGCATCGAGGTCGACACCTACTGGGCAAGCGTGGGTGGAACCGATGTCAACGCGCTGCTCGGGCGGCTCGGTGACCGCGTGATCGCCCTGCACCTCAAGGACGGCGACGGCTCACGCGACAACAAGAAGCAGGTCGCTGCCGGCCAGGGCGTCATCCCGATCATGGACTTCGTGGCAGCAGCCCCGTCGATGCGTTACGGCGTCATCGAACTCGACGACTGCTCCACCGACAAGACCACCGCCGTGCGGGAGTCGTTCGCCTACCTCAACGGCAAGTGACAACCCACCCGGGGCGTTGATCTCCCGGGACGAGACGAGCACACCGAGGGGCACCCAGCACCGACGAACACGTCGGGCCGGGTGCCCCTCGTTCATGTCAACAACTGAGACGACGCACCTAGTGGGACTGGGAAGGTATGCCTCACCTTGCTGGAAGTCCTGCCGTCGCGGGAGCACAGTGTGGAGGGAGAACTCTCGAAGGAGTGCGCATGACCGCGACGCTTTCCCGCCCCGACACCGTGACTGGTCCCGAAGGCAACCGAGCACTGGTGGACCACGCCGAGCACCCGATCGGCAACGCCGGCTTCACCACCAAGCTCAACTGGCTTCGTGCTGCGGTGCTGGGTGCCAACGACGGCATCGTCAGCATCGCCGGCCTCGTGGTCGGTGTCGCCGGCGCATCCACCGACCGCATGCACCTGGTGATCGCCGGCGTGGCCGGCCTGGTCGCCGGCGCCCTGAGCATGGCGGCGGGGGAGTACGTGTCGGTCAGCACCCAGCGCGACAGCGAGAAGGCGATCATCGCCCGCAAGAAGTCGGCACTGTCGTCCCACCCCGAACGCGAACTCGAGACCCTGACCCGGCTCTACCAGGCCAAGGGACTCGACCGTGACCTCGCCGTCCAGGTCGCCAAGGAACTCAGCGCCAACGATGCACTCGCCGCCCACGCCGAGACCGCCCTCGGAGTCGACCCGGACGAACTGACCAACCCCTGGCACGCCGCCTGGGCGTCGATGCTGGCCTTCTCGCTGGGCGCGCTGCTGCCGCTGCTGGCGATCCTGCTGCCGGGCCCGTCGTGGCGCGTGCCGATCACCTTCGGCTCCGTGCTGGTCGCCCTCGCGCTGACCGGTGGGACGAGTGCCAAGCTCGGCGAAGCACCGATCCGACCGGCCGTCATCCGCAACGTCCTGGGCGGTGCGCTGGCCATGGCGATCACCTATGTCGTCGGCATCCTGTTCGGCACCTTCGGCTGACCAGGGCCCTGACCACGTGCTGGGCTGACGGCATGTGGGCCCCTGAGGGCTCCTAGGGTGGGGCGAACCAACCTGCCCTGAGGAGCCCCAGCGTGAACCTTCGTCCCGAAACCCTGGCCGTCCGCGCCGGTCAGGAGAACGCCGACCCTGCGACCAACGCGCGCGCCGTGCCGATCTACCAGACCACCAGCTACGTCTTCGACGACGCCGAGCACGCTGCCAGCCTGTTCGCGCTGAAGACCCCCGGCAACATCTACACCCGGCTGATGAACCCCACCTCGAGCGTGCTCGAGGAGCGGATGAACGCCCTCGAGGGTGGGGTCGGCGCTCTGGCCACCGCCTCGGGCGCTTCGGCCATCACCTACGCCGTGCTCAACCTGACCTTCGCCGGTGACAACATCGTCGCCCTGTCGACCCTGTACGGCGGCACCTACGCCCTGTTCGCCCACACCCTGGCCCAGTTCGGCATCGAGGCCCGGTTCGTCGACCCCGATCGCCCCGAAGACCTGGCCCAGCACGTCGACGAGCGCACCAAGTTGGTCTTCGCCGAGACCATCGGCAACCCGAGCATCAACGTGGTCGACCTGCCCGCCTGGGCCGAGGCGGCCCACGCCCAGGGACTGCCGCTGGTGGTCGACAACACCGTGCCCACCCCCTACCTGTGCCGCCCCTTCGAGCATGGCGCAGACATCGTGGTGCACGCCACCACCAAGTACGTCGGTGGCCACGGAACCTCGCTGGGTGGGGTCATCGTCGACTCCGGACGCTTCGACTGGAGCGCGCACGCCGAGCGCTTCCCGGGCCTGACCAAGCCGGACGCGGCCTACCACGGTGTGGTCTGGACCGAGGCCGTCGGCCAGGCCGCCTACATCATCCGGGCCCGTACCGTGATGCTGCGCAACACCGGTGCCGCTGCCGCTCCGCTCAACTCGTTCCTGATGCTGCAGGGCCTGGAGACGCTGCACCTGCGCATGGAGCGGCACTCGTCCAACGCCCTGGCCGTCGCCCAGCACCTCGAGCAGCACCCGCAGGTCGAGTGGGTGAACTACCCCGGGCTGGACTCCTCGAAGTACAAGGCGGTCGCCGAGCGCGTACTCACCGGGCACGGGGCGTCCGGCGTCCTGTCGTTCGGGCTCAAGGGCGGACGATCGGCCGGCGAGCAGTTCGTCGGTCACCTGGAGCTGTTCAGCCACCTGGCCAACATCGGTGACGCCAAGTCGCTGGTCATTCACAACGCCAGCACCACGCACTCCCAGCTCGACGAGGACGAACTCGCCGCCGCCGGGGTGCCGGCCGAAATGGTGCGCCTCAGCATCGGCATCGAGCACGTCGACGACATCATCGCCGACATCGACCAGGCACTGGCCAAGCTGGCCTGAGCCGCCAGCTGGGCTGACGGTTCAGCCGCGTGAGGTGCGATCAGGCGGTGCCCCGCCCAGCCCCGAGAAGTCGGCGGGGTGCAGCATCGAGTTCATGATCAGCTTGGCCGGGTCGGGGTTGCCCGGCCAGCAAAAAGTACGACGGGCCTCGGCGCCGGGCAACGAGCTCGGCTGCTGGTTCAGTGAGTCATCAGCTTGGGCGGTGAGCACGTTTGGCCAAAGACCCACCGGTGTCGGCAGACTTGACCCCATGACGACCCCAGCCCCCGCCCCGCCAGGCATCGGCGTCGTCGACACCCACCACCTACGCATCACCGAGCCTGGGCGCCCCTTCACCCTTGCCAGCGGCGCCTCGTTGACCGAAGTCGACATCGCCTACGAGACCTACGGCACCCTCAACGCCGACCGCAGCAACGCGGTCTTCATCTGCCACGCCCTCACCGGCGACGCCCACGCCGCCGGATGGCACCCCGGCGACCGTCGTCCGGGCTGGTGGGACAACTTCATCGGCCCGGGCCGGGCGGTCGACACCGATCGCTGGTTCGTGGTGTGCGCCAACCTGATCGGCGGCTGCCGGGGCACGACCGGACCCTCGTCGGTCAACCCCGACACCGGGACCCCCTACGGACTGGACTTCCCCCTGGTCGAGGTGCAGGACTTCGTCACCGCCCACCTCGAGCTGGGTCGCCGCCTGGGCATCGAGCACTGGCATGCCGTGATCGGGGGATCGCTGGGTGGCATGCAGGTGCTGGACTGGGCGCTGCGCCATCCCGACACCCTCGACCGCGCCGTGGTGATCGCCGCCTCGGCCCGACTCACCGCCCAGAACATCGCCTTCTCGGCTGTCGGTCGTCAGGCGATCCTGCGCGACGAGGCCTTCCACGGTGGCCAGTTCAGCACCCATGGCGCCAACCCCGACGTCGGACTGTCGATCGCCCGGATGATGGCCCACATCACCTACCTGTCGGAGCAGGCCTTCCAGGAGAAGTTCGGCCGCACCCTGCAGCAGGGCCGCGACGGGCGCGGATTCGGCATCGACTTCGCCGTCGAGAGCTACCTCGACCACCAGGGCGAGGTGTTCCTGACGCGATTCGATGCGCTCAGCTACCTCTACCTGACCAGGGTGATGGACTACTTCGACCCGTTCAGCGACCCCGACGCCCTCGCCCTGGTCACACAGCACCCGGTGCGCTTCCTGGTCGCCAGCTTCACCTCGGACTGGCGCTTCGCCACCCCGCACTCGCGAGCCATCGTCCGCCACCTCGAGCAGGCCGGCCTGCCGGTGACCTTCCGCGAACTGGAGTCACCGTGGGGTCATGACAGCTTCCTGCTGCAGTTGGACGACTACCACGACACGGTGCGGGCCTTCCTCGGCGCGGGGAGCACGACGTGACCGACCAGACCCCCCGCCCCGGGCTGCTGCGCCCTGACCTGACCCTGGTGGCCGGCCTGGTGCCGGCCGGCTCGAGGGTGCTCGACCTGGGCTGCGGCGACGGGGCGCTGCTGGCCCACCTGATCGAGACCAAGGGCTGCCGCGGCACCGGCGTCGAGCGCGAACCGGACGACGTGCTGGCCGCGATCGCCGCCGACGTGCCGGTGATCGAACTCGACCTCGACTCGCAACTGTCGGAGTTCGCCGACGGCTCCTACGACGTGGTCGTGCTGTCACGCACCCTGCAGGCCGTACGCCATCCCGGCCACCTGCTCACCGAGATGTCACGCATCGGTGAGCGACTGGTGGTGTCGATGCCCAACTTCGGGCTGTGGCGCCACCGCCTGCGCCTGCTCAGCGGGCACATGCCGCGCTCGAAGGACCTGCCCTACAGCTGGCACGACACCCCCAACCTGCACCACGCCACCCTGGTCGACCTCGAGGCCCTGTTCGCCGAGCTGGGCCTACGCATCGAGCGGCGCATCCCGCTGGACGAGGACGGGCGACCGTCGCGCCACAGTGGACGTGTGGCGAACCTGCTCGCGGGTGCTGCGATCTACGTGCTGCGCCGAAAGGCCTGAGGCGGCTGCTCAGAGTCCGCAGGCGGTCCGGAACCGGGCCAGGCTCGAGCCCAGGCCCCAGCGCTCGTCAAGCGCGGCGAGGGCATCCTCGTCCACCTTCCAGTCGGTGATCCGGCTGGTGAACGGCTCGATCTCGAGGTCGGTGACCACCCGCACCACCTCGGTCGCAGGCCCCAGGTAGTCGACGGCGGCCGCGATCTTGCTGCGCAGCGAGCCCGACATGGCCGCGTCGGGATCGGCCACGGCTGCCACGATCTGCTCGAGGCTGCCGTGCGTCTGCAGCAGGCTGGCCGCCGACCTGTCGCCGATCCCCTTGACGCCGGGCAACCCGTCGGAGGGGTCACCGCGCAACACCGCGAAGTCGACGTACTGCTCGGCGTCGATGCCGTAGCGCTCACGCACCCACGCCGAGTCGACCAGGTCGTGCTTGGCCACGCCTCGTCCCACGTAGACGACCCGGGTGGTGCCGTGCGCCAACTGGAACAGGTCACGGTCACCGGTGACCACCAGGGTGGGGCAGGGGCTGGTGGTGGCCAGCGTGCCGAGCACGTCGTCGGCCTCGTGGTCGTCCACCCCGATGACCGGGACGCCGAGTGCGGCCAGCACCTCGAGGATGACCGGCACCTGGGCCTCGAGGCCTGCGGGTGCCTCCTCGGCCTGCCCGCTGACCGCACCCACACCGCCGGCGCCGACCACGGTCGTGCCCGCGTCGGCCTGCTCGACCCGGTGGGCCTTGTAGCTGGGCACCAGGTCGACCCGCCAGGTCGGACGCCAGTCGTTGTCCCAGGCACAGGCCAGGTCGGTGGGGGAGTACTGCTCAACCAGCCGGGCCATCGCGTCGAGCAGGCCGCGCACGGCGTTCACCGGGCTGCCGTCAGGGGCGACGACGCTGCTGGGAACACCGAAGAACGCGCGAAAGTACAATGATGCGGTGTCAAAGATCATGAGCTGGTCGGTCGTCACGTCGGCCATGGTGCCACGATGAGCCCCATGGAGAGCACCGACCGGCAGATCCTGGCGCTGCTGTCCGCTGACGGACGGATGTCGTACACCGACATCGGCAAGGCAACAGGCCTGTCGACCTCGGCGGCACAGCAACGGGTGCGCCGCCTCGAGCAGCGCGGCCTGATCACCGGCTACCACGCCTCGCTGAGCGCCGAGGCGCTGGGCCACCCGCTCACCGCCTTCGTCGAGACCAAGGCGTTCGACCCGGCCGATGACGACAAGGCCGCACGCCTGCTCGAGGCGATGCCCGAGGTCGTCTCGTGCTGGTCGGTCGCCGGCGACGCGTCGTACGTGGTGCTGGTGCAGGTGGCCAACACCGCCGAACTCGATGCCCTGCTCAGCCGCATCCGGGGGCAGGCCAAGATGGACACCACCACGACCGTGGTGCTGACCACCCACTTCCGCGACCGGACGCTGGTCGCCCCCAGCGACGCATGACGGCGCCCGCTCCCACTCGATCGTCCACCCGGCAGGTCAGGATCGTCCGCTCGGTGGCCTTGGTCGGCGCCGGTGGCCTCACCTCGCTGGCGTTCGCCCCTGCCCAGTGGTGGCCGTTGGCCCTGGTGGGTGTGGCGCTGTTCTTCCGGCTGGTACGCCACGACCTGCCCCAGTCGAGTCTGGGCATCCGCTCCGGCTTGGCCCGCGGCTACCTGTTCGGGCTCGGCTTCCAGACCGCCCTGGTGGGGTGGGTGAGCGTGCTGGGCTGGTGGATCGGCGTGGTGCTGGTGCTGGTGATGGCCGGTTTCCAGGCGGTCACCGGCGCCGGTGTCGCCTTGACCCGGCGCAGCCGCTGGTGGCCGATCTGGGCTGCCGCCGCGTGGTCGTTCGCCGAGTTCTGCGCCGCCCGCTTCCCGGTCGGTGGGTTCCCCTGGTTCAGGCTGGCCTGGACCACCGCCGACCAGCCGCTGGGGGGTTACCTGCCCTGGCTGTCGGTGGCAGGGGTGAGCTTCCTGGTCGCACTGGTGGCCGCCCTGCTGGTGATGGTCGCCGAGCGTGACTCGCGCCGCCAGGTCGTGCTCGCCACCGCCGGTGTGGTGACCGTCGCCGGTCTGGGCGCCGGCCTGTGGGCCGTGCCGTTGCCCAACGACGAGGGCGACACCGTCGCCGTCGGCATGGTGCAGGGCAACGTCGACGGCACAGCTGGGTCGCAGGCGATGGGCTATGCCCGCTCGGTGACCAACAACCACCTGTCCGAGACCATCACCCTGATGGCCCGCGCGCGCACCGGGCTCGACCCGATGCCGACCTTCGTACTGTGGCCCGAGAACTCCACCGACATCGACCCGACCCATGACGCCGAGACCGCCGCCCTGGTCGGCGACGCCCTCAGGATCGCCGATCGCCCGATCCTGATGGGGATCGCCGCCCGGGGTCCGGGGCCCGGGCAGCGCCAGACCACCGGGTTGTGGTGGGACCCCGAGCAGGGCGTCGGGGCGCGCTACGACAAGCGCAACCTGGTGCCGTTCGGGGAGTACATCCCGTTGCGTGACCTGCTGCTGCCGCTGCTGCCGATCCTCGAACAGGTGGGTTCACAGGGCGTTCCGGGCACCAGGCCCGGGGTGCTGCCGGTGAACGTCGACGGACGAGCCCTCGTCCTGGGTGACGTGATCTGCTTCGAATTGGCCTATGACGGCACCGTCTACGACACGGTGCGCGGTGGCGCCCAACTCGTCCTCGTCCAGTCGAACAACGCGACCTACACCGGGACCGGCCAACCCCGTCAGCAGTTCCAGATCACCCGGGTGCGGGCCATCGAACTGCGCCGCGAGGTGGTGGTGGCGACCACGAGTTCGTTCTCCGGATCGATCGACCCGAAGGGCAGGGTGCTCGACGTCACCGACGAGGCGACGGCAGCGGCGCGCACCTACACCGTGCCGACCCGCACAGGTGTCTCGCTCGCGGCTCGGATCGGCACCTGGGTTGACTGGGGACTGGCCGCCCTCGCGACGGTCGGCATGGGGTGGGCCCTGGTCGGGCGTCGACGCTCGGGCGCCACGCCCGCCGGGTAGTCTGGAGGGTGCCCCGTTCGACGGTGGCCAGAGATTGGAGCGGCATGAGCGACCGGAGTCCCCTCGACAAGGTCTTGGTGGTGATCCCCACCTACAACGAGGCGGAGAACATCGAGAGCATCGTCAACCGTCTGCACACGGCGAACCCGACGGTGCACGTGCTGATCGCCGACGACAACTCACCCGACGGCACCGGCGCGATCGCCGACCGGCTGGCTGAGTCCGACGACCGGGTGCACGTCATGCACCGCGCGGGCAAGCAGGGGCTGGGGGCCGCCTACCTGGCCGGCTTCGACTGGGGCCTGGAGCATGGCTACGACGCCATCGTCGAGATGGACGCCGACGGCTCGCACCAACCCGAACAGCTGCCGAGCCTGCTGGCTGCCCTGGCCGACGCCGACATGGTCAAGGGGTCGCGCTACGTCAAGGGCGGCAGCACCGTGAACTGGCCGGTCAGCCGCAAGCTGATCAGCCGGGGCGGCAGCCTGTGGAGCGCCGCAGTGCTCGGCCTTCCGCTGCGCGACGTCACCGGCGGGTTCAACGCCTTCCGCGCCTCGACGCTTCGAGCGATCGACCTGGACGAGATCGCCTCAGCCGGCTACTGCTTCCAGATCGACCTGGCCTGGCGGACGCACAAGAAGGGGCTGAAGATCACGGAGGTGCCGATCGAGTTCGTCGAGCGTGAGTTCGGTGAGTCGAAGATGAACCGGGCGATCGTCATCGAGGCGATGATCCGCACCACGTTGTGGGGCCTGGACCACCGGGCCAAGCAGCTCGCGGGCGCTGCGGGCAAGGCCGCCGACAAGGCCAAGGAACTGCGCAAGTGATCCGTCGGGCCGGTGGTGGCGGGCTCGCCGTCATCGCCCTGGTGCTGATCGTCGTCCCGATCCTGGAGGTCTTCGGACTGATCCAGGTCGGTCGCGCGATCGGACCGTTGCCGACCATCGCCATCTTGGTGGCCGAGGCCATCTTCGGTGCCTGGCTGGTCAAGCGTGAGGGCAACAGGGCCTGGCAGGCACTCAGCGGCGCGATGAACCGTGGCGCCATGCCCAGCCGACAACTGGCCGACGCCGCGCTGGTGCTACTGGGTGGTGCGCTGTTCATGATGCCGGGTTTCTTCACCGACCTGGTCGGACTGGTCTGCCTGATTCCGTTCACCCGGGCCATCCCACGTCGGCTGATCGCCTGGATCGCTCGACGCCAGGCAGGTCGCAACGGCATCGACCTGCGGGTCCCGCGCGGTGGCGGCAACGTGATCCCCGGCGTGGTGGTCGACGGTGTGGTCGACGACGCACCCGGACGCGACCCACGGCGCAGTGACCCGGACGCGACCGACCCGCCCGCGATCGAGGGCAGGGTTCTGGACTGAGTCCTGGCAGCAGTTGCTGGGATCAGATCCGGGTGATCAGGGCAACTGGTCCTTGCGGAGCAGCTCGAGCCGCTCCTGCAGCAGTTCCTCCAGGTCACTGATCGAGCGGCGCTCGATCAGCATGTCCCAGTGGGTGCGCGCCGGCTTCTCGTCCTTCTCCTCGGGCTGGGTGCCGTCGGTGCGACGACCCTCACGACCGCAGCGGGGGCACTCCCACACCGCCGGAAGGTCGGCCTCGACGGCGAAGGTCAGTTCGAAGTGGTGGCCCAACTCGCAGTCGAATCCCAGCCGCTGCCGTGCGGCGAACTCGATGCCCTCTTCGTCCTCGAAGCTCTTCGAGCCCAAGCCCATGCCTCGCAGCGCTCGATCAGCCATGGCCTCTCCTTCGTGCAACTGGTTGGCGACACTCGTCTGTGTCGAGGGTAGCGAGAACCTCAAGCCCGGCGAGGCGTTTGTGGAAGGGCCGAGATCTCAGGTGTCCCAGAGCCCACGGCCGACCAGCACGTCCTTGAGCACGTCGATGCTGTCGACGATCAGTCCGTCGACCCCCCAGTCGATCAGCCGCTCCATGTCGGCCCTCTGGTTGACCGTCCAGACGTGGACGAACTTGCCCAGCCGGTGCACCCGGTCGATGAAGGCGGGGGAGACGATCCGCACCGGCCGGCCGGCCACGGTGTGGTGCTCGGGCACCTGGTAGACCAACCCGGGGGGCGCCAGCGGGCCGGCGGCCACGCGGCCGACGGTCATCGAGGTGCCGACTGGACCGACCGTGGTCGCCACCCGTGCCCCCATGTAGCGGCGGAACCGACGGATGCGGCGGCTGCTGAACGAGGCGACGCACACCCGGTGACGAGCCTGGTGCCAGTTGACCAGGTGGGCGAGCGGCTCCTCGGCGCCGTCCATCTTGATGTCGATGTTGAAGCGCGCGCCCGGCAGCGCTTCGAACAACTCCGACATCAGCGGGATCGGCTCACCGCCGACCGAGATGTCACGCAACTGCGCGTAGCTGTGCTCGCCGATGCCACCGGGTCGGCCGGTGACCCGTTCCAGTTCGGCGTCGTGGAAGGCGACCAGCTGACCGTCCTTGGTGAGGTGGACGTCGGTCTCCATGTGCCGGTAGCCGAGTCGCCAGGCGTTCTCGAAGGCCCGCAGGGTGTTCTCCTTGCCCACGTTCTCGGCGAGCAAGGGTCCGCCCCGGTGGGCCATGGCGATGAACTGCCTGTCGAAGTAGCCCTCGGCCAACTGCCTCAACCCCCTGCTCTGGTGCGCCGACTGGTGGCCCACAAGCTTGCCATAAGCTCCGAGTTTGTCGTGCCAGTTCGGCCGGGGCGAGAATCGAGGGCGTGACCCAGATCCTCTCCATCCAGTCAGCCGTCGCCTACGGGCACGCGGGCAACTCCGCGGCCGTCTTCCCCCTGCAGAGGCTGGGCATCGACGTCTGGCCGGTCTACACGGTGAACTTCTCCAACCACACCGGCTACGGGTCGTGGCGCGGTCCGCTGATCGCCGCCGACGACGTGCTCGAGGTGGTGCGCGGCATCGACGACCGTGGGGTGCTGGCCGGTGTGGACGCCCTGCTGTCGGGCTACCAGGGTGGGGCCGAGGTCGGCCGGGTGATCCTCGAGGCGGCCGCGCTGGTCAAGCAGCGCAACCCCGAGGCGATCTACTGCTGCGACCCGGTGATGGGCGACTTCGGACGAGGCTTCTACGCTCGTCCGGGCATCCCTGAGTTCATGCGCGACCACGTCGTGCCGGCCGCTGACGTGATGAGCCCCAACCTGTTCGAGTTGGAGTTCCTGACCGGGCGCAGCGAGCTGACCACGGTGGCCCAGACCGTCGTGGCGGCGCACGAACTGCGCGCGCGCGGCCCCCGCACAGTGCTGGTCACCTCGGTCGTCCACCCCGGCGACGAGCAGGTGATGCGCATGGTGGCGGTCACCGCCGACGGCAGTTGGCAGGTCGAGACACCCCTGATCGACCGCAACTTCACCGGGTCGGGCGACCTGACCACGGCGGTGTTCCTGGCACACCTGCTGCGTACCGGCGACCCGGCGGCCGCGCTGTCGGCCACCGCGAGCATCGTCTACGGCATCCTGCGCCGGACTGCCGACGCAGGCTCGTCCGAATTGGTGCTGGTGCCCAACCAGGACCAGATCGTCGCCCCGACGCACACCTTCGAGGCGGTTCCGGTCGCCGGGTGAGTCAGTCCCGGAACACCTCGATGCTGGCGCCCAGCGCGTTCAACCGGGCCGGCAGGTCCTCATAGCCCCGGTTGATCACGTAGACGTCACGCAGCACGCTCTCACCGCGGGCCGCCAACGCCGCCAGCAGCAGGCACACCGCAGGGCGCAGTGCCGGCGGGCAGACGATGTCTCGTCCCCGCCACGAGGTCGGTCCCACGATGTTGAGCCGGTGCGGGTCGAGCAACTGCACGCTGGCCCCGAGCTTGCCGAGGTCGAGCAGGTGGATCGCCCGGTTCTCGTAGACCCAGTCGTGCAGCAGGGTGGGGCCCTGGGCGACCGCGGCGATCACGGCGAAGAACGGCAGGTTGTCGATGTTGAGCCCCGGGAACGGCATCGGGTGGATCTTGTCGAGCGGTGCGGTCAGCCTCGAGGGACGCACGGTCAGGTCGACCAGTCGAGTGCGGCCGTTGTGCGAGGTGTACTCCGGGCCCCGGGTGTAGTCCAGGCCCATCGTCTCGAGGGTCGCCAGTTCGATCTCGAGGAACTCGATCGGGCACCGGGTGATGGTGAGCTCGGAATCGGTGACGATGGCCGCGGTGATCAGGCTCATCGCCTCGATCGGGTCTTCGCTGGGGGCGTAGGTGATGTCGGCGTCGAAGCTCTCGCGCCCCGTGATCGTCAGCGTGGTGGTGCCGATGCCCTCGATGTCGACACCGAGGTCGGCCAGGAAGAAGCACAGGTCCTGCACCATGTAGTTCGGGCTGGCGTTGCGGATGATCGTGGTGCCCTGGTGCAGGGCAGCGGCCAGGATGGCGTTCTCGGTGGCCATGTCGCCGCGCTCGGTCATGGTGTAGGCGATCACCCCGGGATCGGCCTTTGCCATGGTGCAGGCGTAGAACCCGTCGTGGGCGACCAGCCGCAGGCCGTAGTGACGAAGAGCCTGCAGGTGGGGCTCGATGGTGCGCGCGCCGAGGTCACACCCGCCGGCGTAGGGAAGCTTGAACTCCTCGAACTCGTTCATCAGCGTCGGCAGCGACATGAAGTACGAGCGGGTGCGTCGTGCGGCGTCGTTGTCCATCCGGTCGATCGCCAGCTCGGCCGGCCGGGTCAGCACCAGTTCGGAGCGGTCGTCGCTCCAGGTCGCGTTGACCCCGATACTGGCCAGCACCTCGAGGATCCGGTTGACCTCCTCGATCCGGGCGATCCCGCGCAGGCGCGTCGTCCCCCGGTTGAGCAGGGCGGCGTTCAACAGCGCCACGGCGGCGTTCTTGGACGAGCGCACCTCGATCGAACCCGACAGCGTGGTCGGGCCCTGGATCCTGAAGTTGAGCGTGCCGGTGCCCGCGGGCTCGATCAGCGGCGCCTCGAGCGCCTCGGCGATCTTGTTGATCGTCTCGAGGCTGAGGTTCTGCCCGCCGGTCTCGATCCGGGCGATCGCGCTCTGTGAGGTCGACAGGGCCTCGGCCAGCTGGGCCTGGGTGAGTCCGCGCTGCTTGCGGGCGTCGCGGATCATGCGCCCGACGAGGGTGGGAGAGGTCTCGGTCATGCCGACCACCATAACTCACAGATGTGATAACGACAGCTTTCGCGTCGTGCTCGCAGCTGCTGGGAAGCCACTAAGGTGGGAGCCATGAGCGCACATTTCGACGTCGTTGTCCTGGGTGCTGGCCCGGGTGGGTACGTGGCCGCGATCCGCGCGGCCCAGCTGGGCAAGAAGACCGCCATCATCGAGAAGAAGTACTGGGGCGGGGTCTGCCTCAACGTCGGATGCATCCCGACCAAGTCGCTGCTGCGCAACGCCGAGATCGCCCACATCGTCACCAAAGAGGCCGACACCTTCGGCCTCGAGGGCACGATGACCCCGCACTACGAGCCCGCCTTCAAGCGCAGCCGCGCGGTGTCTGAGCGCATGGTCAAGGGCATCCACTTCCTGATGAAGAAGAACAAGATCACCGAGTTCAACGGCTGGGGTGAGTTCGTCGACGCCAAGACCATCACGGTGACCGGCGACGACGGCTCGTCCGAACAGGTCACCTTCGACAACTGCATCATCGCCGTGGGCGCCACCACCCGTCTGCTGCCGGGCACCAGTCTGTCGGAGCGCGTGGTCACCTACGAGGAGCAGATCCTCGCGCAGGAGGTGCCGGGCTCGATCATCATCGCCGGCTCGGGCGCGATCGGCACCGAGTTTGCCTTCGTGCTGGCCAACTACGGCGTCGACGTGACCATCGTGGAGTTCCTCGACCGGATGGTGCCGCTGGAGGATCCCGAGGTCTCGGCCGAGCTGGCCAAGGCCTACAAGAAGCTTGGCGTCAAGGTGCTCACGGGCACCAAGGTGGAGTCGATCGACGACTCCGGCGACAAGGTCAAGGTGACCGTCTCACCGGCCAAGGGCGGCGACCAGCAGGTGCTCGAGGCCGACAAGGTGCTGCAGGCGATCGGCTTCGCGCCGCGCTTGGACGGCTACGGACTGGACAAGACCGGGGTGAAGGCCACCGATCGTGGCGCGATCGAGATCGACGACTTCATGCGCACCAACGTCGACGGCATCTACGCCATCGGTGACGTCACCGCCAAGTTGATGCTCGCCCACGTGGCCGAGGCCCAGGGCGTCGTGGCCGCCGAGACCATCGCCGGCGCCGAGACCATGCCGATCAACTACGACATGATTCCGCGGGCGACCTACTGCCAGCCCCAGGTCGGCTCGTTCGGTTACACCGAGGCCCAGGCCAAGGACAAGGGCTTCGACGTCAAGACGGCCAAGTTCCCGTTCATGGCCAACGGCAAGGCCTGGGGCCTGGGTGAGGCAGTCGGCTTCGTCAAGATCGTCGCCGACGCCACCCACAACGAGATCCTGGGCGCCCACATGGTCGGCCCGGACGTGACCGAACTGCTGCCCGAGCTGATCCTGGCTCAGCAGTGGGACCTGACCACCGATGAGATCGGACGCGCGGTGCACGCCCACCCGACTCTGTCGGAGGCGCTCAAGGAGGCTGCCGAGGGCATCGGCGGCCACATGATCAACTTCTGATCGGCGTCTGATCAGCCCCGCGGGCGAGTCGGTGCGGTCAACTGTTCGGCGCTGGGCATCACCCGGCGCAGGATGTCGGCCACGCTGACCAACCCGACCGGCTGATCGTCGTCGACAACCAGCACCAACTGCTGCGACTGCGCGCGCATCCTGGCCAGCGCCTCGTAGACCGGGGTGGTCGAGGCGAGCGTGAATGCGGGACGTGCCACGGCCGCGACCGGCGCGTCGGCGGCGTGGGTGAGGGTGTCGCGCACGTGCACCACCGAGGGCAGGCCACCGTCGGCGTCGTCCACCAGGATGCGCAGGTGGCTGCTGTCGGCCGCGGCCTGTCGCGCCTGCCCCATGGTGGCGTCGGAGGGGAGCCCGGTGCGGGTCTGCCCCTCGGGCACCAAGTCACCGACGGTGAGTTCCTGCAGTTCGATGACCTCGCTGATCTGCGCCTGCACCTGGGTGCTCAACGCACCCTGGGCAGCCGACTGCTCGACCAGTTGCCTGATCGTCGCGGCGTCCTGCCCGCCCGCGGCGGCCCGGGCGACCGGGGTGATGCCGCTGGCCTTGACCATCCGGTTGGCCAGGCTGTTGATGCCCACCAGCAGCGGGCGCACCACCCACATGAACGCCCGCCCCCCGGGCGAGACCAGCTTGGCTGCAGTCTCGGGATGGGCCAGGGCCCACGACTTGGGCGCCATCTCGCCGACCACCAGGTGCAGGAAGGTGACGAAGAACAGCGAGAGCGCGAACGAGGTGCCCCCGGCGAGCCAGGCCGGCACGCCCCAGCCCTGCAGCACCGGGCCCAGCCAGTGGTCGATGGCCGGTTTGGTGATCGCACCGAGGGCAAAGGTGGCGGCGGTGATGCCCAACTGGGCGCCGGCCAGCATCAGGGTGAGTTCGTTCATGCCGCGCAGCGCCGATCGGGCTGCGCGCGACGTCGGGGCCTCGGCCTCCAGCCGGTGGCGTCGGGCGCCGAGCAGCGCGAACTCGATGATCACGAAGAAGCCGCTGAGGACGATGAGTGCCACCGTCACTGCGAGCACGACCCAGCCGTTCATGCCTGCTCCTCCTGATCGGCAACTGCCTCGGTCTCGGCCACCTCAGTGAGGGGTCGACTGACCAGCGTCGCCCGCACCCGGGCGGGCACGTGGCGGGCGACCTCGAGCACCTCCACCTCGAGCCGGTGCGCCTGCGGGTCGTCGTTGACCACCTCAGCCGGGTCGTCCGGGAGGTCGACCACGATCACTTCACCCACCTCGGGCAGTCGTCCGGCCTGGGCGATCAGCAGGCCGGCGATGGTCTCGTGGTCGCCCTCGGGCAGTTCACGGTCGATTGCGCGTTCGACCTCGTCCAGGTGCACGTCACCGTCCATCGTCCAGCGGTCGTCGTCATCGCGCTCGATCAACTCGGGCGTGGTCTCGTCGTGCTCGTCGGTGATCTCGCCGACCAACTCCTCGGCCAGGTCCTCCAGGGTGAGGATGCCGGCGAATCCGCCGTACTCGTCGACCACGCAGGCAATCGGGTGGTCGGCGCCGGCCAACACCTCGGCGGCCGCAGGAAGCGGCATCAACGTGGGCACCACCGTCGGCGGCTGCAAGACGTCGGTCGCCGTGGCACGGGAGCGCTGCTCGTCAGACAACCGCAGCAGGTCGCCGAGCGCCACCACACCGAGCGCCTCGCCCTCGGGCCCCACCACTGGGTAGCGGGTGTGCCCGCTGGCCATCAGCGCCATCACCTCGTCGGCGGAGCAGTCGGGCGCGACCACGTCGACCCGGGCCCTGGGCACCATGGCGTGCTCGACGTCCTGGTCGGGGAAGTCAAGGATCCGGTCGAGCAGCATCGACAGTTCGTGCGGCAGGTCACCGGAGTCACGGGAGTCGGCGACGATCCGCTCCAGGTCGTCGGCGGTGGCGGTGGTGTCAAGGTCGTGGATCGGCTCGATGCCGACCAGGCGCAGCAGCAGGTTGGCCGACTTGTCGAAGAAGGCGATCAGCCAGCCGAACACGGTCAGGTAGATCAGCGTGGAGCGGGCCAGCCTGCGCGCCATCGGATCAGCGTTGGCGATGGCCAGGTTCTTGGGGTAGAGCTCACCGATCAGCATCTGGACGACCGTGGCGATCGCCAGCGCCGCCACGGTGCCGACCGAGATGCTCACCGCGGGCGAGATGCCCGCGCCGCCGAGCATGACGCCCAGTGCCTCGCCGACCATCGGTTCGGCGACGAAGCCGACCAGCAGACCGGTGACGGTGATGCCCAATTGGGCACCCGAGAGCATGAACGAGGTGCGACGGGTGACCTTGAGCGCACGTTCGGCCGAGGCGTCGCCCGACCGGGCTCGAGCGGCCAACCGGTTGCGGTCGACCGACATGTAGGCGAACTCCTGGGCCACGAAGTAGCCGTTGACGGCAATGATCACCAGGATCAGCGCGATGCCACCCAGGAGCAGCAACGCGGCCTGCATCATCGCTGTGCTCCCTGCTGCGGGCAGGGGGACAGGTCACACGCGCGTTGGTGGGGTGGCATTGCTGGAGGCTACCAGCCGCTGGTGAGAGAAACCCCTGACCAGCGGCATGGGCGAACGACGATCAGGCGTCCCCGGGAGGGCCGTCCTGTTCGTAGGTGCCGTCGCCCATCGCGACGCGACGTTTGCCTTCAGCGGGCGCCTGGCTGCTCTCGCGGGGATCGAGGTCGCCCGAGGGCGTCTCGTCCGCTGGTCCTTCGGCGGGGACGACGCTGTGCTTGCGCTCGTCGGTGGTGGGCTTCTCAGTCATGGCACGAGGCTAGGAAGCCCCAAGGCTGCCGCACGTGGATGGGGCAGTCCGACCCACCCGAAAGGCGGGTCAGCCCAACGCCAGGTACAGCGTGGGCAGCACGACGATCGCCACCAGGATCGACACGGTGGTCATGAAGCTCGACAGTTGCACGTCGAGGCCACCCTCGTCGGTGAAGCCCGGGGTCATCGCGGCGATCGGCGCGAACAGCACCATGGTGATGGCGACCTTGGCCTCGAGCGGGAAGCTGGTCAGTTGCCAGAACCCGATCGCCACCAGCGTCGACCAGAAGTAGCGCACAGCCAGGAACGACGCGGCGGCCCGCAGTTGGCGACGCGACAGCTCCAGGTCGAGCCCGATGCCGATCATCAACATCGCCATGAACGGGTTGGCCGCCCCCACCGTCGACGTGAAGGTGATCACCTGCGAGGGCAGCGTGATGCCGGCCAGCCGCATGATCAGCAGGCTGAGGTAGGTGACGAACACCACCGAGCTGAACATCCGCCGAAGGAACATGCCGATGGTGGCGCGGATCTCGGGCCGGGCCAGAGACAGGCCCCAGGCTCGTCCGACACCCGCGGCGGCCAGCGAGTTCCCGACGTCGAAGATCGAGGTGTAGAGGATCGCGCCCGGCCCGACGAAGCCGCTCATGTAGGGGGTGGCGAAAGCGCCGATGTTGAACGTGCCGGTGTTGAGCACCCCGAACGCCTGCGCGCGTCGTCCCCTCGACCGGGTCAGTGCCCACGAGGTGACCTGGTCGAGGAAGTTGACCAGCATGCCGACCAGGGCCAGTCCCAACAGCGAGACAGTGATGTGGAAGGTGTTGAAGTAGGTCACCAGCGCGGCCGGCAGCGTGATCCACAACACGATGCGCGAGAAGATCGTGAAGTCAGTGACCTTGACCCAGCCGATGCGGCGGATCAGGTGACCGATCCCGATGATCGCCACCAGCGACAGCGCCTGGGCGATCACCTGAACCACGGGCTCAGGCTACGCCCGCCCATGTCGAGCCACTAGCGTGGGGGCGTGGCTGACACCGTTGAACCCGAACCCACCACCGATGCCGACCTGGTCGACGACCTGGAGCTCAGCTTCGACGCCCAGCGCTACCCGGCTCGTCCGGCCAAGTTGCGGCCCAGGGCCCACCGTCGTGGAGCGGTGGCTGCACCGGTCGTGCCACCTCCGTTCGAGCCCGACGGGCGCAACCGCGCCTACGTCGACTGGCTGGTCGAGCAGTCGATGCTCGCTGACGCCACCGTGATCTCACGACAGTTGGCGGGCAACGACGCGATGCTGTCGAACTCCTACGCCGCTCCCGACCCGCGGGCTGCCGCCGACCGTGCCGCGGTCTGGTACACCGCCTACCCGCTGTCGCAGGTCACCGCCGCGGGGGAGTCGTTCATCGCCGGGCTCGGGTCTGAGGAGTTGTGGAAGGCCTTCGCCGAGATCGGCATCGAGGCGATCCACACCGGACCGGTCAAGCTCGCCGGCGGCATCAGCGGCTGGGACCGCACCCCCAGCGTCGACGGCCACTTCGACCGGATCTCGATGACCATCGACCCGGTCTTCGGCACCGAGGACGAGTTCCGGGCCATGTGCGCGGCAGCCACCAGCTTCGGCGGCACGATCATCGACGACCTGGTGCCCGCCCACACCGGCAAGGGGGCCGACTTCAGGCTGGCCGAACTGAACCACCAGGACTACCCGGGCATCTACCACATGGTCGACATCCCCGCCGAGGCCTGGCACCTGCTGCCCGACGTGGCCGAGGGTGCCGACTCGGTGAACCTCGATGCCGCCACCGAACAGGTGCTCACCGACGAGGGCTACATCATCGGCGCGCTGCAGCGGGTGATCTTCTACGAGCCCGGCATCAAGGAGACCAACTGGTCGGTGACCCGCCCGGTGCACGGTGTCGACGGAGTGGAGCGGCGTTGGGTCTACCTGCACTACTTCAAGGACGGCCAGCCCTCGATCAACTGGATCGACCCGACCTTCGCCGGTATGCGGATGGTGATGGGCGACGCCATGCACTCCCTGACCGACCTGGGCACCGGCGGACTGCGGCTGGACGCCAACGGCTTCCTCGGGGTCGAGAAGCGCGCCGACCAAGCAGCCTGGTCCGAAGGCCACCCGATGTCGCAACTGGCCAACCAGCTGATGGGCTCGATGGTGCGCAAGGTGGGCGGGTTCACCTTCCAGGAGCTCAACCTGGCCGTGGACGACATCCGCGACACCGGCTCGACCGGGCCCGACCTGAGCTATGACTTCATCACCCGGCCGGCCTACCAGTTGGCGTTGGCCACCGGCGAGACCGAGTTCCTGCGGCTGACGCTGCGCGAGGCGATGAAGTTCGGCATCGACCAGGCCTCGCTCGTCCACGCCCTGCAGAACCACGACGAACTCACCTACGAACTGGTGCACTTCGAGCGCCATGGCAACGAGACCTTCGAGTTCGGTGGTGAGCAGGTCACCGGGCGCGACCTGGCCGAGCAGGTGCGCCAGACCCTGCGTGACCGGATCACCGGCAAGGCCGCGCCGTACAACCTGAAGTTCGTCGAGAACGGCATCGCTTCGACCACCACCTCGGTCGTGACCGCCAGCCTGGGCATCAGCGACCACGACGCCATCACCGACGACGACGTCGAGCGGATCAAGAGCGCCCACCTGCTGCTGGCCAGCTACAACGCCTGGCAGCCGGGCATCTTCGCGCTGTCGGGGTGGGACCTGGTCGGTGCCCTGACGCTGCCCCGCGACAAGGTCTCGGCACTGATCCGCGACGGCGACACCCGCTGGATCAACCGCGGCGCCTACGACCTGCTGGGGGCGCGCCCCGACGCGACCCAGTCGGCCAGCGGACTGCCGATGGCCCGAGCGCTGTACGGGTCGCTGCCAGAGCAGTTGGATGACCAGAACTCGTTCGCCCGCCGACTGTCGGCGATGCTCGACGTCCGCAAGCGCCACGGACTGGCCACCGGTGCCCTGCTCGACGTGCCCGACGTGTCACACCCGGCGATGCTGGTGATGGTCAACCGGTTGGCGATCGGCGCAGTGCAGGTGAGCGTGTTCAACTTCTCCGAGGAGTCGATCAGCGGCCGGGTGCAGTCCTCCCACATCCCGGCCGGTCGGGTGGTCAACCTCGCCACCCGCCGTCGACTGGGTGAGGTGGACGACCTGGGCGGCTTCAACGTCAACCTGCCCGCTTTCGGGGCCTTGGCCCTGCTGGTCAAGGAGCCCGTGGGGGAGTCAGCCTGAGGCCTCGTCCCAGACCGCCAGGCTGCGCGCGGAGCGGAAGAGACGCGGTGTGGCCTCGACCGGGTCGGTGAACGACAGCTCTGCGGCGAGCAGTTGCAGGGGTGCGCTGAAGTCGTGGATCGAGACGTCGAGCACCTCGGGGTAGAGCGGGTCGTTGATGATCGGGATGCCGAGCAGGTGCAGGTGCAACCTGATCTGGTGGGTGCGCCCGGTGTGCGGGATCGCCTCGTACAGCCCCAGGTCACCTCGCCGCTCGAGCAGCCGCACCGTGGTGTGCGCGTTCGGCTCGACGTCCTGGCGCTGGATGGCCTGCAGGTTGCCGCGCTCCTTGACGATGTGGCTGCGCACCTCGGCTGGTTCGAGCAGGTCGTCGCGGGCGGCGGCGACGGCCAGGTAGCGCTTGGCGACGCCGCGGTGGGTGAACACCTCCTGGTAGGCGCCACGCCAGCGTCGCTCGGTGGTGCACAGCAGCACACCGGCGGTGTTGCGGTCGAGACGATGGGCCGGCCCGAGTTCGGGCAGGTCCAGCGACTGGCGAAGCTTCACCACCACCGTCTGCTGGATGTGGTTGCCGCGGGGGATCGAGGCCATGAAGTGCGGCTTGTCGACCACCACCAGGCGCTCGTCACGGTGCAGCACCACCGGCTCCCACGGCAGCGGGGTCTCATCGGGCAGGTCACGGTGGAACCAGATGAACCGGTGCGGCTGGTACGGGGCGTCGAGCGGGATCGGGGTGCCGGTCTCGTCGTGCCAGACCTGCTCGTCGAACATCTGGTCGATGCGTTCACCCGTGAGGCGTCGTCCGAGTCGCTCAACCAGGAAGTCGCGCATGGTCGTCCAGTCAGGCTCGCGTGGGGTACGCAACCAAGCAGCCTCGAGACCGAAGCGCTGGGGCAGGGGAGAGCGAGGCACCTCAGTCGCGGACGAACACCGGCACGTCGGCGGTGGAGGCGTCGGCGTCGAAGCGGTAGCCGGATTCGGAGAACTCCTGCAATGCCTTGACCGAGCGCACCCGGTTGCGCACCATCCACCCGGCCATCTCGCCACGGGCACGCTTGGCCTTGAACGAGATCACCTTGCGCTGACCGGTGTTGGAGACGTCTTCGAAGCGCGGTGAGACGACCCGGGCGTCGAGCACGTCGGGCCGGACCACCTTGCTGTACTCCTCCGAGGCCAAGTTGACCACCGCGGCAGCGCCGGGTGAGGCCTCGAGGTCGTCCTTGAGGAGTTCGGTGACGGTGTCGCCCCAGTAGTCGTAGAGGTTCTTGCCGCGGTCGGTGGCCAGACCGATGCCCATCTCGAGTCGGTAGGGCTGGATCAGGTCGAGCGGGCGGAGCACGCCGTACAGGCCGGACAGGATCCTGATCGTCTTCTGCGCCTCGGTGAAGTCACGCTCGTCGAAGCGCTCGGCCACGTCGAGCCCCTGGTAGACGTCACCCGAGAAGGCGAGCACCGCCGCGCGGGCGTTGCGGATGGTGAACGGGGTCTGGAACTCGCGGAACCGGTCGACGTTGAGGTGGGCCAACTCGTCCGAGACGCCCATCAGCGCGCGCAGGTCGTCAGGGGTCTTGGTGCGCATCACCTCGACGAGTTCGCTGCTGCGCTCGAGCAACCGAGGCTCGCTGTGCTTGCGGGTGGCCGGCTTGGACTCGAAGTCCAGCGACTTGGCGGGGGAGAGCAGGACGAGCATGCGCCCACCCTACCGACGGTGTGGCGAGGGGGTCAGTTCGTCAGCACGCTGATGCCGATGACCACCGCAACGATGGCCAGCACGACGCTGAACCACTGCATCGGGATGAAGAACAGCGAGTGCTGGTTCTTCAGGGCGGCCAGTTGCGCCTTCTCCTGGTCGAGCAGCCAGGCGGCCTGGGCCTGGGCCTCCTCCATCGACTGCGGACGAGGCTGCCCGGGACCAAGCGTGAAGTCGCCGCGCGCGACCGAGGCCTGCAGGAACTGTGCGCGCTCGGCGGCATGGGCGTCGATGCGCTGCTGCGGCGTGGTCTGGTTGAGGTGGACGCCGAGGAACCAGTTCGCGGCTGCCGCCGCCAGTCCGCCGACCAGCATCAGGATGCCGGTCGTCGACGTGCCACCGATGGCACCGCCGATGACTGCTCCGCCACCGATGCCGGCCAGAGCGATCAGCGCCGTCAGAATGCCCCACCCACGCCAGATGATCATGGCGCGAACGCTAACCCGACTGCGGTTCGTCCGGCGCTAACGTCGCAGCCGTGGACCAGACCCGCCGCCTTCGGCGCACCGTGCTGGCGGTGGCCGGGCTCAACTTCGCCTACTTCTGGGTGGAGATCACCATCGCGTTGGCGATCGCCTCGGTGTCGCTGTTCGCCGACTCGGTCGACTTCCTCGAGGACACCGCGGTCAACCTGCTGATCTTCCTCGCGCTGGGCTGGTCGCTGGCCAGACGGGCTCGGGTCGGCAAGCTGATGGCGATCATCATCTGCGTTCCGGCGGCGGCCGCCCTGGTGCAGGCCGTGCTGAAGTTCTTCGACCCGACCGCCCCCGACCCGACCTCAATGGTGGTCACCGCCGGTGGCGCGATCGTGGTCAACTCAGTCTGCGCCTGGATCCTCGCCCAGTACCGCCACCACGGTGGTTCACTGACCAAGGCCGCCTACTTGACCGCCCGCAACGACGTCTTCGCCAACATCGCGATCATCGCCATGGGTCTGGTGACCTTCGTGTGGCGCAGCGGCTGGCCCGACATCATCCTCGGGCTGGGCATCCTGGCGCTCAACCTGACCGCCGCCAAGGAGGTCTGGGAGGCTGCCACCGAGGAGGAGTTGGCAGCCAAAGCCTTGGCCGGCGACTTCGACGACGACTGACCCCCACCCCCACATTGCGAGGAGGACGACGATGGTGCACGAGTGGGACGCCACCAGTTACGACGCGCTGCCGCTGCCGCACGTGGCGTGGGGACGCGGGGTGCTGGACCGTCTCGACCTGCGCGGTGAAGAACACCTGCTCGACGCCGGGTGTGGCACCGGACGAGACGCCGAGGCCGCCCTGGAGCGCTGGCCGGGCCTGCGGGTCACCGGTGTCGATGCCTCCCAGGCGATGGTCGAGGCGGCCCGGGAGCGCCTGGGGGATCGCGCCACTGTGCTGCTGGCCGACCTCACCCAGCCGCTACCTCTGGACGAGCCGGTGGATGCGGTGATGAGCGTGGCCGCCTTCCACTGGGTCGCCGACCATCGAAGCCTGTTCGCCAACCTGGCCGCGGTGCTCGTCCCCGGGGGACGACTGGTCAGTGACTGCGGAGGGCTGGGCAACATCGCCAACGTCGAGGAGGGCCTCGAGGCCGTCACCGGTCGGCCCAAGCGCGGTGTCGAGTTCGCCGGGGTCGACCAGACCCGACGCGACCTGCAAGAGGCTGGGTTCGTCGTCGAGGACGTGCGGTTGAGGCGCGACCCGATCCGGCTGCGTGATGACGCCCAGCTCGAGGCCTACCTGGCCACGGTGTGCCTGGGCAACTACCTGGCCGAGTTGCCCGAGCAGGAGCAGCCGTCCTTCGTCCGCGGTGTCCGGCTGGCGATGCCCGAACCCGTGGTCGACTACGTGCGCCTCGAGATCGAGGCGCACCGCGCCGGCTGAGCGCGACTTGCAGGCTGCCCCTTGGCAGCATCGGTGGTCGCGTGTCACCATCGCGCAGTGACTTCTGATGCCCCGACTGCGCCACCGGCCGATGCCCATGACCTGATCCGGGTGCAGGGCGCGCGCGAGAACAACCTGCGTGACGTCAGCGTCGACCTGCCCAAGCGGCGGCTCACCGTGTTCACCGGGGTCTCCGGGTCGGGCAAGAGCTCGCTGGTGTTCGACACCATCGCCGCGGAGTCGCAGCGGCTGATCAACGAGACCTACTCGACCTTCGTCCAGGGCTTCATGCCGACTATGGCTCGTCCCGACGTCGACCTGCTCGAAGGGCTGACCACCGCGATCCTGGTCGGCCAGGAGCCGATGGGGGCCAACCCGCGCTCGACCGTGGGCACCGCCACCGACGCCAACGCCCTGCTGCGCATGCTGTTCAGCCGACTGGGTGAGCCGCACATCGGCCCGCCGCAGGCGTTCGCCTTCAACGTGCCGTCGATCAGCGGCGCCGGTGCGGTGACCCTCGACAAGGGCGGCCGCCAGGTCAAGGAGCGCCGCGAGTTCAGCATCACCGGCGGCATGTGCCCACGCTGCGAAGGCATGGGCAGGGTCAACGACATCGACCTGACCGCCCTCTACGACGCGTCCAAGTCGCTCAACGAGAACCCGTTCACCATCCCCGGCTACTCGATGGAGGGCTGGTACGGACGGGTCTTCATCGGCTCGGGCTTCTTCGACCCCGACAAGCCGATCAGGGACTACAGCAAGCGCGAACTCGACGCTCTGCTGTACAAGGAGCCCACTCGCATCAAGGTCGACGGCATCAACGTCACCTACGAGGGCTTGGTGCCCAAGATCTCGAAGTCGATGCTGTCGAAGGATCCCGAGGCGATGCAGCCGCACGTGCGCGCCTTCGTCGAGCGGGCAGTCACGTTCCAGACCTGCCCCGAGTGCGATGGCACCCGACTGAGCGAGGGCGCACGTTCGTCCCGCATCCACGGCAAGAGCATCGCCGACCTGTGTTCGATGCAGATCAGCGACCTGGCAGCCTGGCTGCCGGTGGTGGACGAGGCCTCGGTCGCCCCGATCGTCAAGGGCCTACAGCACCTGCTCGACTCGTTCGTCGAGATCGGGCTGGGCTACCTGTCGCTGGATCGTCCGTCGGGCACCCTGTCGGGCGGTGAGGCCCAGCGCACCCGGATGATCCGCCACCTGGGGTCATCGCTGACCGACGTCACCTACGTGTTCGACGAGCCCACCATCGGGCTGCACCCGCACGACATCCAGAACATGAACGAGTTGCTGCTCAGGCTGCGCGACAAGGGCAACACCGTGCTGGTGGTCGAGCACAAGCCCGAGACCATCGCCATCGCCGACCACGTGGTCGACCTCGGCCCGGGTGCCGGGAGCCACGGCGGTGAGATCTGCTTCGAGGGCACTGTCGAGGGACTGCGAGCCAGCGACACCGTGACCGGTCGGCATCTGGACGACCGTGCGCGCGTGAAGCCGTCGGTGCGCACGGCGACAGGAGCCATCGAGATCCGGGGTGCGAGGGCGAACAACCTGACCGGGGTCGACGTCGACATCCCGCTCGGCGTGCTGTGCGTGGTGACCGGGGTCGCGGGTTCGGGCAAGAGTTCACTGGTCAACCAGTCGATGCCGACCGACGCGGCGGTGGTGACCATCGACCAGAGTGCGATCAAGGGCTCGCGGCGCAGTTCGCCGGCCACCTACACCGGGTTGCTCGAGCCGGTGCGCAAGGCGTTCGCCAAGGCCAACGGGGTCAAGCCCGCCCTGTTCAGCTCGAACTCCGAGGGCGCCTGCCCGGCCTGCAACGGGCAGGGCCAGATCTACACCGAACTGGGCTTCATGGACACCGTGGTCACCCCGTGCGAGGTGTGCGAGGGACGCCGCTTCCAGGACGAGGTGCTGCAGTACACCCTGGGCGGCAAGGACATCAGCCAGGTGCTGGCGATGCCGGTGGACGAGGCCCGCGAGCACTTCGCCGAGGGCGAGGCCAAGGTGCCCGCAGCGCACGCGATCCTGGCCCGGTTGTCCGACGTGGGCCTGGGTTACCTCACGCTCGGCCAGCCGCTCACCACGTTGTCGGGTGGTGAGCGACAGAGGCTCAAGCTGGCCTCGCAGATGGGCGACAAGGGCGAGGTGTACGTGTTGGACGAGCCGACCACGGGCCTGCACCTGGCCGATGTCGATCGACTGCTCGGCCTGCTCGACCGGTTGGTCGACTCCGGCAAGTCGGTGATCGTGATCGAGCACCACCAGGCCGTGATGGCCCACGCCGACTGGATCATCGATCTTGGCCCCGGAGCCGGTCACGAGGGTGGCCGGGTCGTCTTCGAGGGCACGCCGGCTGATCTGGTCGCAGATTCCGGGACGCTGACCGGCAAGCACCTGGCCCGCTACGTCGGCTGAGGCCGGAGCGCTGGCAGGCGGGCGTCTGCGCCTAGGCCAGAGCGGTCACGGCGGCGGTGATCGCGGCCAGCAGCAGGGCGATCAGCACCAGGCCCTCGTAGCGTGAGGCGTCCATCGACCGGAACAGGCGGGCACCGATGAAGTAGGTGGCCAGCGCCGACAGTGCCATCCACACGATGCCCGGCGCGACCACCAGCGTGCCGCCGATCGCGAGCATCGCCAGGCTGATCGGCACCCGTACGAGGTTCAGGGCCACCAGGGCGTCGCGCATAGTCCACGGTTCAGGCGTGGTCGACGCAGGTGGTCGACCAGGGTCGGAACTCCAGCCTGGCCTCACCGATCGGACGATCGCACACGTCGCAGCGACCGTAGCTGCCCTCGATCAACTTGTGGCGGGCCCGGTTGACCTGGTCGAGCACCGTCTGGGCGTTCTGGGCGACCGAGGCGTCCTCCATCTGGCCGATCGCCTGGGTGGTGCCGTCACCGATGCGCTTGCCGAAGCCGATGGTGGTGTCGGAGTCGACCGGAGTGGTGAGACGCGCCAGTTCGGCACGCAACTGTGCGGCCTTGGCGTCCAGTTCGGCCGAGACCTCGGCCAGGTCAGGAACAGTCACCCGTCCAGTATCCGCCCGCACACCATCGCCGCGAGCGGTTCGTGGTGAACCCCTGCTCAGTCAGCCGGCGTGGTCGGCGCTGTAGGCATCGAACAGTCGGGCGATGAGCTCCTCCAGCTCGGCCGCGAGGTCGTCCAACGAGCTGAACTGCAGCGTCGACTTGCCCGTTCGTCGCTTCAACAGCTCAGCCGAACAGCCCTCGAGGGCCTCGGGGTAGCGCTCCATGATGATCATGAACAACCCGACGTGCTTGCTGGCTCGCTTGACCGCGGCGAAGTACTCGTGGCCCTTGGTGCCTGGCCAGGTCAGGCTCGGCATGTTGTAGATCGTGGCGTCGACCAGCGGCGGCTGGTGAGCGCGCAGCAGTTCCCACAGCCGGGCTTCGACGGCATGCAGGTCAGCCATGCCGTCGATGGTCTCACGACCGGGCGAGCAACTTCACGACTTCTTCGGCAACGCCCTTGGCGCTCATCGGGTTCTGACCGGTGACGAGGTTGCCGTCACGCACGACCTTCTCGGCCATCGGACGCAGCGCCTTGGTGTACTTCGCCCCTTGCGCCTTGAGCTGCTCGTCCAGTCGGAAGGGCACGGCCTGGTCGCGTCCGGCCAGCTTCTCCTCGGCCCACGAGAAGCCGGTGAGCTTGCGGCCCTTGATGAGTGCCGTGCCGTCCGGCAGCCGCACGGTGATCAGGCCGGCGGGCCCGTGGCAGACCGCCGAGACGATGCCATCACGCTGCCAGGTGTCGACGATGAGTCGGCCGAGGGCGTCGCTGTGCGGGAAGTCGAACATCGTCCCGTGTCCGCCGGCCAGGTAGATCGCGTCGAACTGCTGGTCGGCCACCTCGTCCAGCGAGAGGGTGTTCTCGAGCAGGGCCATGTAGGCCGGATCCTCGTAACGCTCCTGGGTGCCGCCCATCTTCAGCACCAGCGAGCCGAGGCTCTCGGGGTCGATCGGGACGCGCCCGCCGGCAACGCTGGCGATCACCACGGCGTGGCCCGCCTTCTCGACGACGTCGTGGAAGTGGGTCAACTCACCCAGCCACAGACCGGTGCGGTAGCCGACCTTCTCGTACGAGCCTGCAGAGGTGACCACGACCAGGATGCGCTTGGTGGGGTCGGTGCTCGCCGTCTTCCTGTCCTTCTTCGCCATGGCTCAACGGTGGCAGACCCGGTCGGTACTTCGACCTCAGCCTGTTCGCATCCCACCCCGGCGGATGGAGCCGCCCGCGGTCAGCGGTCGTCGCGAAGCTGGGGCGGGACGACCGCGGAGTTCGGGTCGTACTCCTCCTGGCGCACCCGCTCGTCGATCGTGTCGTCATGACTGGGGTCGACCATGTCCTGGGCGGCCTCACGAGCACCGAACTGGGAGCGTTCGAGGTCTTCGGGCAGGGCCCCGTTGTCAATCAGGTCGTCGGTCGACAGGTCTTCGGTGGTGACGTCTGACTGGGTGGTCAGCAACTCGTCCTCGGCCTGGTCGACCAGTTCGACGGCGTCGCGGTCAGGCGCTTCACGCACGGGGAAGTCCTCGGGTTCGGGCAGGTCACGGTGGCCTTCGATGCTCATGGGTCCAGCCTCACACGGACGCGGCGACTCCCAGGACGGCCGGGTGGACCGCCCACCCCAGAGGGGGGCTATGCTCTTACCTAGAAGTTCTAGGTATGGAGGTCGGATGCGCGTCGGAAAGGACCTGGTGGCAGCGTCGTCGGCACCGTTGGTGCTGGGCGTGCTGGCCGAGGGTGACAGCTACGGCTACGCGATCATCCAGCGAGTGGCGGAGTTGTCTCGCGGCGACCTGGAGTGGAGCGAGGGGCTGCTGTACCCGTTGCTGCACCGGCTCGAGCGGCAGGGCCAGGTGGAGTCATCGTGGGGCAGGGCTGAGTCCGGACGCCGGCGCCGCTACTACCGCCTCACCAGGGCGGGGCGTGAGGCACTCGATGAGCACCGCACCCAGTGGCGTGCGGTGAACGATGCCTTGACGACGATGTGGGACCAGATGGCACGAGTCCTGGCCCCGGTTCAGTTGGCATGGGGGAAGTGACGTGAGCGTGAATCCGACCGAGAGTGGCCTCGACCAGCAGGTGGGGCTGTGGCGGGAGCAGCTCGCCAAGCGCCCCGGCGTCGATGCCGGTGACGTGGACGAATTGACCGACCACCTGCTCGGCCATGTCGATGCCCTCGAGTCGGTTGGGCTGAGCCCGGACGAGGCGTTCCTGGTCGCGGTCAAGCGCGTCGGTGACCAGCACGCCATCGCCCGGGAGTTCGCCGAGGAGAACTCCGCTCGGCTGTGGCGCACCCTGGTGCTCGAACCCGAGGAGCCGGGCCCGAAGGGCTGGCGTGATCCAGGGGCGATGCTGGTCTTCGCCATGCTGGCCGGTCTGGCGGCACGGTTGACCTTCGGGGTGTCGATGGACGAGGGCGGCTCGCAGTTCACCGTGGCACTGGCGGGCAGTGGCGTCTTCCTGGCGCTCGCGGGCTGGTTCTGGTGGCGTCGTCGTCCGCCGGTGCTCGCCTCGGTCGTGACGATGCTGGCCGCGGTGGCGGTCGGCCTGCTCACCCAGGCGTTCTACCCGTGGCGCAGCGACTGGGCCGACACCCAGTTCCTGTCGTTGATGCACCTGCCGATCATGCTGGCAGTGGTCCTCGGCATCGCGCACGCGAGACGAGCCTGGCGCACCGTGGCCGCGTGGACCGACTACCTGCGGTTCGTCGGTGAACTGGTGGTCTACTACGCCCTGATCGCACTGGGCGGTGGAGTCCTGGTCGGACTGACCGCGGCGCTGCTCGACATGCTCGGCCTCAACCCTGAACCGGTCATCGAGTGGGTGGTGCCGCTCGGCGTCGGTGGCGCGATCGTGGTGGCGGCGTGGCTGGTCGAGGCCAAGAAGAGTGCCGTCGAGAACATGGCGCCGGTGCTGACCGCGGTCTTCACCCCGCTGTTCACCGTGCTGCTGCTGGGCTTCCTGACCGCGATGGCGGCGACCGGAGGCATCGAGGACCGCGACGTGTTGATCATCGTCGACCTGGTGCTGGTGGTGGTCTGGGGGCTGGTGGTGTTCTCGGTGGTCTCTCGACGGGACGGTCCACCCCGGCTGGGCGACTGGCTGCAGCTGGCGCTGGTGTTGGTGACCTTGGTGGTCGACGTGGTGGTGCTGGCCGCGATGGCTGGACGCATTCAGGAGTTCGGGGCGAGCCCGAACAAGGTGGCTGCGCTGGGCGAGAACCTGGTGCTGCTGGTGAACCTGGCCTGGTCGGGTTGGCTGCTGCTGGGCTTCCTGCGGCGGCGTCGCCCGGTGCTCGACCTGGAGCGCTGGCAGAGCCGCTACCTGCCGGTGGTGGGGGTTTGGGCCGCTGTGGTCGTGGTGGTGCTGCCGCTGGTGTTCGGCTTCCGCTGAGCACTCACAGCAGCGGGACGAACCGGTAACGGCCTGGCGCCCGGTGCACTTCGACCTCGCCACCGCACCTGTCGACCACCAGCATCAGTCCGTCGACTGGGATGACCATGCGTCCACCGTCGGCCAGTTGGTCGACCAGCGACTGCGGCAGCTCGTCCGGCATGGCCGAGACCAGGATGCGGTCGAAGGGTGCCCGCTCGGGCAGTCCGAGAACCTCAGGTGAGGCCACCTGCATGGTGGCGTTCGAATGGCGCGTGAGGCGGGGGAGTGCGGTCTGGACGAGCTCTGGCACGAGTTCGACCCCGATCACGTGGCCGTCGTCACCCACCAGGTGGGCCAAGAGCGCGGTCGTCCAGCCCGAACCGGCACCGACGTCGAGGACCAGGTCGCCGGGTTGCGGGTCGAGCAGTTCGAGCATGGTGGCGACGGTGCTGGGCTGGGAGTTGGTGGCACCGTGGCCGATCGGCAGGGGCGTGTCGAGCTGGGCATGACCCACGAGGTCGGCCGGTAGGAACCGATGTCGCGGCGCCGCGGCGAACGCGGCTCGCACCCGGGCGGTGGGGGAGAGCGCCATACCATTCACGTTATGTCACGACGGGTGGCGGTGCGTGCGATCCGACGCGTTCGGCGATGACGTCTGGCGGGTCAACCCCTACCTGCAATCTGGCTTTGACCACGTGTTCCTGTCGTCGATCGTGCTGACTGAGCCGTCGATCACGGCCCGCATCCTGGAGCGGATTTGGCCCGAACTCACGAACTCCGCAGCTATGACGCCCCCCACTGCGCGGCTGCGCTGGCTGTCAACGACGACCAACTGGTCGCCATCTCAGGTGATCGAGATCTGCTCACGGCCTGGCAGACAGAAGGGGTTGCCACCACCTGGGACGCGAAGCGTCCCTAGCCCCGGGGTGGTTTGTCCGATAAGCGACATTATGTCATTCCTTAGTCTGCGTATTGCATCGGATGAATCAATCGCGGCGGCTGACCCACTGCCCCGCTGGCCGGACTGAACCCAGCTCTGACCAGCGGAAACGCAGCACCGAACGTCGACGTAACGGCGTCAAAACCGTGCGTGGCGGCGGAACGATCAGGCGTTGCGCGGCCACCGCGACACGCCGTTGACCTGCGCAAACACATCCGGCGTCTCATCGGATGCATCATGGAATCACTGGATGAAACCAGATTCTCGGGAGGATTCGATGCAGGTTGATGGCTCCGGACGGGTCCGCCTGGTCGAGTCGGTGCCGGTCCTCCGGCCCGACGAGCAGGTGCTCCAGAAGATGCTCGAGGGCTGGCGGAACCAGCAGCTGTCACGCAACCTGCAGTTCGGGACCATCGACCAGCGGCTACGGATGGTGGAGCGCTTCATCAGCCACGTCAACGAAGACCCGTGGAACTGGACGCCCGCGCTCGTCGAGGAGTTCTCGGCGGACCTACGCACCCAGAAGCACGTTGCCCACTCGACGCTGCGCGGCTACCACTCCGCGTTGCGTGCCTTCACCAGCTACATCAGCAATCCCGACTACGGGTTCGACGTCGTGTGCGAGCGGTTCTTCGGCACCCACCCGGCGCAGGTGTTCTTCGACTGGAACACCGCTCCCCACGTCCAGGAGTACGACGGACGCCCGAAGAAGCGTCCGTACACCCGTGAGGAGATCAGTCAACTCTTCGACCACGCCGACGACGAGGTTGAACGGATCGGCAAGTCGGGCCGCAAGGGCTGGCAGGCCGCGTACCGGGACGCGGTCATGATGAAGATCGCGTACGGCTACGGGCTCCGGTTCAACGAGTTGAGGCACCTACAAACGGTCGACTTCGCCCGCAACCCACACGCCCGAGAGTTCGGCGCGTTCGGCGTCTGCAAGGTTCGCTACGGCAAGGCGAAGCGGTCCTCGCCGCACAAGCCGCGGAGCGTTCTCACTGTCTGGCGGTGGACGCCCGGCATCATCGAGGACTGGCTCGCCAACGGCCGCGGTGATCCGGGCACCCTGGACCTCTTCCCCAGCGAACGCGGCGGACTGGTCGTCGAGTCGACTCTGATCCGACGGGTCCGGCGCTACTGCGAGGAGTTGGGATTCTCCGATGGGCTCGATCTCCACTCGTTCCGTCGTTCGTACGCCACTCACCTGCTCGAAGCTGGATGGGACCCGCGGTTCGTGCAGGACCAGATGGGCCATGAGCACGGGGCGACAACCGGCATCTATCACTTCGTGTCCGACGAGTTCAGACGCTCCACGCTCAGGAGCGCCTTGGACCGTACGGTGAAGGAAGCCATGGCCCGCAAGACCGAGGACGGAACATCATGAAGCGCAAGGTCGACTACACGTGGCGCCTGGCCGAGCTGATGGCCGCCCGGGGCCTGCACAACACCACGGATCTCATTCCCCTGCTGGCCGAGCGCGACATCAATCTGTCTCGACCGCAGGTGTACCGGCTGGTGAACCAGCGGCCGGAGCGCGTCTCCCTGATGTTGATCGCGGCGCTGTGCGACATCTTCGAGTGCGAGTCGACGGACCTGTTCACGACGACGGCGACGGATGTACGCGTGCGCAAGACGGGCACCGCTTCCCCGCCGAACGTCGTCTCGCTCGACCGCAGCGTGCGGCCGCGGCGCGCAAACATCCTCGACGAGTAGCGCCAGGAGCATCGATGGATCCGAAGCCGACGGGCCTCTCCCCTCGATCCACCGTGCGCGGACGGCCCAGAACGGACCAATCGCGGAACGGTCGCGACGACCCATGCGCGCGTTGCGGGCGGAACATCCCCCGACTTGCAGCGCGCTGGCCAGAAGGCAGGCTCTGCAACATCTGCTACTTCGATGCCATTCACACCCGCGGCACCTGCCCAGAGTGCCTCCAGGACCGCCTGCTGCCGGGACCGCCCAATGCCGACGGCCTCCCCATCTGCTCGACGTGCGCTGACATCCCTTATGACTTCCACTGCGAACGCTGCGACGTCGAAGCCGGCCACCACCGCGGCCGCCTGTGTGCTCGCTGCGCCTTGCGCGACGACCTCCACGGGCTACTCGGCGGCGAACCCAGCAATCTCGCGCTGATCGGACTCGTCGACGCGCTCTGTGCATCGGACCGGCCTGAGTCGATCCTAGTCTGGAAGCGCTCTCCCAAGGTGCAGGGCCTCCTCCGCGACCTGGGCGACGGAACCATCCCGGTAACCCACGAGGGACTCGACACTATCCCCGGCAAGCCCACCGAGCATCTGCGTGCCCTGCTCCAGCACCATGGCCTACTCCCCCAGCGCGACCCATACCTCCCCCGCTTCGAACAATGGATCGACAGGAAGCTCGACGGACTCCCCGACGAGGTGCGTCAACCAGTGCAGCACTTCGCCACCTGGCACCACCTACGCCGTATCCGCGCCAAGGCAGCAGCCGGCGCGGCAACGCGTGGCCCGGTCCACTCTGCGAAGCAGGAGATCACCGAAACGGTGAAGTTCCTCGTGTGGCTGCACGAGACCTACGAACGCACCGCCACTACGTGCACACAGCAAGATGTCGACGAGTGGCTAGCCACTGGCCCGACGACGCGCAGCGCGATCCGGACCTTCTTTGTGCTCGCGAAGAAGTCGCGCCTCAATACCGAGGTCACCATTCAGCATCGAGCGGCGAAGACGAGCCGGTCGTTGAGCCAGGACCAGCGGCTCGCTTGGATCCACGAGCTACTCACCGGCACCAGCGAGTCACTCCCCTACCGGGTGGCCGCCATGCTCCTGCTGCTCTACGCCCAACCGCTGGTCAAGGTCGTCAGCTTCCCAACCAGCATCATCGACGACAGCGACGACGGCATGAGTATCACGCTCGGCACGCACCCGACTGACGTTCCCGATCCCTTCGCGTCACTCATCAGGGAGCATCTCGCCTCACGGCCCAATCTCCGTACCGGCGCAGGAACCGACAGCCCCTGGATGTTCCCCAGCACCCTCGCCGGCCGCCACCTGCATCCGAACACGGTCATGGACCGGCTCCGCGACCTCGGCGTCAACCTCCTCGGCGCCCGCAACCGGGCGATCGGCGAACTCGTCCTCGAGTGCCCGCCCTCGCTCGTCGCGGAAGCACTCGGATACAGCCCCCAGGTCGCCTTCCTACATGCCGACAAGGCCGCCGAGCCTTGGGCTCGCTACGCCGGCCGCTCTCTGAAGGCGCCTTGACACCTTGCAGGAGACGATGAGGCTATCGAAATGCTGCCCTGACGATTAGTCGTTGGCGCGGACAGGTGAGCCGATCACGTTGAAGGCAAATCCACCGAACTGGCCAGAGAGCAGAGGACGAGCAGCCGCGATCGCTTGCTGCACCTCGGGGAGTTCAAGAGACGACCGATGCGCCTCCGCTGAGGTCCACAACTCGGCGACGAACACGGTGTCCGGCTCGTCATCGGACACTCCCACCTCGTAAAGAAGGCAGCCAGCTTCCGCCAGCCCAGGCTTCGAGCTCGTGAGGTGGGCGACGAGCTCGTCACGCTTTCCGGGCACGGCACCCAAGGTGCCAACGTTTGCGTATGTCATGGCCATCACTCTACGAGCCTGCACTGACACTCCGTCGGGACTCGACGCTGCACTGCTGTGCGGCTGTCGAACTCCGGTTGAGCTGACCCATACGCCTGAACTTGATACGCAGGCTGTCCAGTAAGGACCGAACGGGAGCACCCTCTGCCTCCCCTCGTCCACCGGATCGGGCCATGCGATCTCCCAGCCCACGACTCTCTGCCACGAGAATTCGTGGGGGCTCGCCTTGTCGCTACACGAGTCGCCGTAGCGCGTCCTCGACGAGGACCTCGACCCGAGCCGTCATGCCGGCCTCATCCACCGATCGGTACCGTCGGCCTCACTCGCGGTCGGCGCCACGCCGAAGGTGGCCGAGCCCAAGCAGATCTGCGACACCCTGGTGCCGGTGGTTCCGAGGACGCTGTACTTCACCGCTGACTCCTGTCCCTGCGTTGCGACCGATTGGTCGCCGCCCTCTGATCGAGCTCAGAGCGCGAGCGGCACACCCGCCGACGTGGCTGCCGCGCGCAGCGATTGGTCCAGTGTCCCCAGCGCCAGTCCCTCGCGCATCGCCACGGACAGGTAGACGGCATCGTAGGCCGACAGCGAGTGGCGCTCGGCCAGATCGATCAACTCAGAGATCGTGGGTTCGGTCTCCGCGTGCTCCAGCGGAAGAGATTCCAGGAGTTCGACCAGGTGCGCCATCCTCGCCTCGGTGATCCGCTTTCGCCTGAGAGCCGTCAGCAGGACATTGGCCACCTCGAGCCCCCACAGGTCTGGAACGACTCCACCATCAGCCACCACCTCGGCAAGGGCGGCATCCGTGGCTGGGGTGCGCTCGTCCTCGAAACACCACGCCATGGCAAGTGACGCGTCCACCACCATCATCGGCGGCCAGCCGCCTTGGCCTCGGCCACGTCAAGGCCCAGATACTGACCCTCGCGGGCGGCGCGGAAGGCTTCCACCAGTCCCTCTCGTCGCTCGCTCCGACCGACGCCGACAAGTCGCGCCACAGGTCGCCCGTGCTTGGTGATGACGAAGGTCTCGCCCGCCTCCACCTCGTCCAACAGACGGGGCAGGTGGGTCTTGGCTTCGTACGAGCCGACACTGATCATAAGATCAGACTAGTCGCCGACCAGTCTGCTATCAAGAGCCAATCGCACTTGGCTGCAGCGCCGCGCTCGCCCTAGCATGGAGCCACCATGACGGATTGAGTCGACGCCCCCGCCCACGCCCGAGGCCTGCATGACATGCGCTGCGCCCGGTGGGCTCCCAGCGACCTCGAGGACTCTCCCCCATGGCATTCCACCCCCTGATCGGCACCGGACTCGTCCGGCGCTACGGCGACCACACCGTGCTCGACGGCTTCTCACTCACCGCCTCCCCCGGTCAGCGGGTCGGGCTGGTCGGCGAGAACGGCTCGGGCAAGTCGACGCTGATCCGCCTTCTGGTCGGCATCGACGCACCCGACGACGGCACGGTCACTCGGCCCAACGACCTGGGCTACCTCTCCCAGACGCCGCAGTTCCCGGCCGACTCGACCATCGAGGACGCCCTGGCCGACGCGCTGGGTGACCTGCACGCCTGCCTGGCCGACCTCGATCGGCTCGCGATCGCCATGGGTGAGCGTCCCGACGACCAACAACTGCACGACGACTACGCCGAACGCCTCGAGTGGGCCGAGGCCCACGACGCGTGGGACGCCGACCGCCGAGCCACCGTCGCCGCCCACGAACTGGGTCTCGACCTCGAACCGCAGCGGCTGGTCTCGAGCCTGTCCGGTGGCCAGCAGGTACGGCTCGCCTTGGCCTGCCTGATCGCCCGCCGACCCGAGTGCGTCGTGATGGACGAACCGACCAACCACCTCGACGACACCGCCCTGGCCATGCTCGAGGAGTTCCTGGTCAGCCTGCCCGGCATCGTGGTGGTCGCCAGCCACGACCGCACCTTCCTCGACAACGCCTGCACCCACATCGTCGACACCGACCACAACCCGATCGGCATCGACGGGCAGGGCGGCAACACCTTCGCGGGCACCTTCAGCGACTACCTCGACGCCAAGCGAGCAGCCCGTGCCCGGTGGGAACAGCTCTGGGCCGCCCAACAGGACGAGATCAAGAAGCTCGAACGCGACCTCAAGGTCACCTCGCGCTCGATCAGCAACCACACCCCGGTGCACGCCCGCAGCGACCACAGCCTGGCCACCTACGACTTCAAGACCGGCACCGTCGAGAAGCAGGTGTCACGGCGGGTCCGCGCCGCCCAGGCCAAGCTCGACCAGGCCATGCAGAACCAGGTGCGCAAGCCGCGCAAGGGCCTCACCTTCGAGTTGCCACCGCTGGACGCCGGGGCATCCCGCACCGAGATCAGCGTGCGCGACCTCGTCCTGCGCGAGCGCATCCACGTACCGCTGCTCGACGTGAGCTCCGGCGACCACCTGCTGTTGACCGGTGCCAACGGCTGCGGCAAGTCGTCACTGCTCAAGGCGATCGCCGGCGAACTCGAGCCCACCAGCGGTGCCCTGTTCACCCCACCCGGCCGGATCGGCTACCTGCCCCAGGACGTCACCTTCGCCCAACCGTCCTGGACGGTCCGGGCCACCTTCCAGCGATTGACCGGGTTGGACGACCGCTCGTCCCTGATGGATCTCGGACTGATCAACGGCGCCGACCTCGTCCGCCCCGTCGGGGCGCTGTCGGTCGGGCAGCAGCGACGATTCGCCCTCGCCATCGTGATCGCCGAACATCCGCGACTGCTGCTGCTGGACGAGCCGACCAACCACATCTCGCTGGTGCTGGCATCGGAGTTGGAGGACGCCCTGCAGGCCACCCCGGCCACCGTCGTGGTCGCCACCCACGACCGCTGGCTTCGTCGCCGGTGGACTGGGCTCGTCCACGAGATGCCCTCGCTGGGCTGACGCGGCTAGCGTCAAGGCATGGAGCAGACGTTCGACGACCGCCTTGCGGGGCTGATCGAGACCGTGGTGGCCACAAACGCCCTCCTAACCCGTCACGACGAACGCTTCTGGGTCGGCTGGCTCGAAACCGGCGGCGGATCCGCACCAGCACGGCGACCAGCATCACCACCGGGAACACCGTGCCCACCGCAAGCCCGTCCGACAGCGACCCGGTGACGTCGGCGACCTGACCGACCAGGGCCGGGCCGAGTGCACGCTGATGAGATGCTCACCCCATGACCCCACCCTTCACGCCCACCACGAGGATCGATGAGGTCACCGCCCACCCCGCTCTGGCCGGGTTCGGCCACCTGCTGTTCCCGACCACCTTCGGCTCGACCCGCGGGCTCACGCTCGCCGAGACCGACCACCTGCTGCCGTACCACTCCCACGTCGAACCCAGCACCACCCTGCGGGTGTTGCACCACCTGGTCGACCTCGTGGAAGCGGGCCACCAGGTCTTCCACCCGCTGTACACCGCGGACGAGGTGCGCGCCGACCCCTCCCGCGCCGGCGCGGGGCTGTTCCACCTGCCGGGAGCCCCCGGCGCCCCCTTCGCCGCGATCAACGCCGGCGGCGGCTTCCACTACGTGGGGACGATCCACGAGAGCCTGCCGCACGCCCTCGAACTGAGCAGCCGCGGCGTGCACGGGTTCGCCGTCCACTACCGCACCGGTGGCGCCGAGGTCGGCTGCACCGACCTCGCACGTGCCCTGTCGCTGATCGTCCGCCATGCCACCGAGTGGCAGGTCGGCACCGGTGGGTACTCGCTGTGGGGAGGGTCGGCCGGCGGCAGGGTGGCAGCCCTGGTCGGGTCGCGTGGCGCCGGCTCCTTCGGTGGGGACGAGCTGCCCTCCCCCGCTGCCGTGGTCACCCAGTACACCGGGCACAGCGATGTCAGCGGCCACCAACCAGCCACCTGGGCCCATGTCGGCGAGCACGACGGGATCGTCGACTGGAGGGTGATGCGCCGACGGATCGACACCTTGGCCTCACGCGGGATCGACACCGAGTTCCACCTGCTGCCGCGACTCGGTCATGGCTTCGGCCTCGGGGTGGGCACCAGCGCCGAGGGGTGGATCGACCAAGCGGTCGACTTCTGGGACCGTGCTGCCCAACGCTGAGCCACGCAACGGTGAGATGCTCGACCCATGGGACTTCGCGACCGGGTCTGGGCCAGACACGTCAACCGTGGTGACCGCAGGACGCTCAAGGCGCTGGCGAAGCACTCCGACCTGAGCCAACCGCGGGACTGGACCCACTTCGTCCACTGCCTCGACGAGGCCGGCGCCCGGGCCGCCGCCGACCGGATCCGCTCAGCCGGGTGGACGATCATCGGGCGCGAGCGCATCAGCGACGACGGCGGCTGGCTGGTGGTCGCAGGGCTCGACCAAGCGGTGCTCGATGCTGGCGGCGTCGCCCGGGCACGCGCGTTCTTCTCGTCCTTGGAGCGCGAGATCACTGGGTTGACCTACCAGGGGTGGGAAGCTGGCGCCGACTGATCGCAGTACGCTGCTCGCCACCCAACTCTCGGATCGAAGGACGTCCCATGAACGACCCCGTGCTGGTCAGCGCCGACCAGGCCGAAGAGGCGCTCGACCTGATCATCGCCCAGCAGGCCGACCCGGCGACCGCCTGCAGCTACGTCGGCACCGAGCGCTCGGGTGTGCTCGCTGAGCTGGACGACCTGTCCCCCACCTGGCGCGACACCTTGCGCGTGGGACTGCGTGACGGCCGGGTGGTCGCGGCGGCCTGCGTCGACGTCGACGCCGACGACACCGGACGAAGCTGGATCCACGGTCCATGGGCTGCGGACGGCCAGGCCTGGGACGACCATGCTGACGACCTGCTCGAGGCGATGACCGCCCTCGCCCGAGACCTCGGTGGCAGCGACGACCACGAGGTCAGTGCAGCCCCGGCCAACCATCGCATGGCTGACCTCGCCGGCTCGCGTGGCTGGCACCGCTCCGTGGTGAACCGTGCCTACGTCGCGCACAGTGACCAGGGCTGGCCCGCCTCGAGCCCGCAGGCCCGAACGGCCACCGACGACGACCTGGCCGCGGTGGCCACCCTGCACGACCAGGCCTTCCCCGGCACCTACGCCAGTGCCCGTGGCCTGCTGACCGACGACGACCGCACCACCCTCGTCCTCGACGGCGCCGACGGGCTCGCCGGATACGCCTCGGCGCAGGTGCAACCCGACGGTGAGGGCTACCTCGACTTCATCGTGATCGCGCCGTCGTCGCGCGGACGAGGCCTCGCCCGCGGACTGCTCGCCGCCATCGGCCGCAGCATCCTGGCCAGCTCACCGCAGGCCAGCGTCAACCTCACCGTGCGCGACGACAACCCCGCAGCCATCGCGCTGTACGAGCGCTTCGGGTTCAGCCTCGATGCCGAGTTGGTGGGGTACCGCTCGCACCCCTATCCCCCGGCCTGACACGCCCCCAGCCCGAGGGTCCCGTCCAAAGGGTGGCGACCCATTGCCGAGCATTTGATCAGCGTGCATCGTATACGTATGCACCTGAACCAGAGCGACAAGGACCGGCTGCCCTCCGACTTCACGGTCCTCAAGGAGCCCGACGGCCCCGACATGCCCCAGCAGCGTGACCCCCAGGTCGTCGACACCGTGTCGTCGATGCTGGCCGACATCGAGGCCAACGGTCTCGACGCCGTGTTCAAGTACTCCCGCGATCTCGACGGATTCACCGGCACCGAGCTCGAGGTCAGCGCCGACGAGATCGCCCGGGGCGGCGACGACCTGCCGGCGAGCCTGCGCGGCGCCCTCGACGCCGGCGCCCAGCGCACCCGACGCTTCGCCGAGATGCAGCGTGAACACCTCGTCGACTTCGAGGCCGAGGTGATTCCCGGCGTGATCTGTGGCCAGCGCTACGTTCCGGTGCAGTCGGTCGGCGCCTACCTGCCAGCGGGGCGCTTCCCGCTGCTGGCCAGCGCCTTCATGACCGTCAACGTGGCCGGCGCCGCCGGGGTGCCGACCGTGCTGTCGTGCACTCCCCCGCAGCGTGACGGCCGGGCCCACCCGGCCGTGCTCTACGCTGCCAAGGCCTCCGGTGCCCATCGCGTGTTCGCCGTCGGAGGTGTTCAGGCCCTGGCCGCCATGGCCTACGGCCTGCTCGACGGACAGCCTGCCGACATGCTGGTCGGCGCCGGCAACGCCTACGTCGCCGAGGCCAAGCGCCAGCTCTACGGCCGCGTGGGCATCGACGTGCTGGCCGGCCCGTCGGAGGTCGCGGTGATCGCCGACGACACCGCCAACCCGGTGATGGTGGCCGCCGACCTGCTGGCCCAGGCCGAGCACGGCCCCACCTCGCCGGCCTGTCTGGTCACCACCTCCGAGCGCGTGGGTCGCGAGACCATCGCCGAGATCGAGCGCCAGCTCGAAGGGCTGGCCACCCACGAGATCGCCGGCGCCGCCTGGCGCGACTACGGCTCGGTCTACGTCGCCCAGTCGCGTGAGACCGCCGCCGCGATCATGGACACCCTGGCACCGGAGCATCTGGAGATCCTCACCAGTGACCTCGACTGGTACGCCACCAACCTGACCAGCTACGGGTCGCTGTTCCTGGGCGAGTGGTCGACGGTCGCCTACTCCGACAAGGGCATGTCGGGCACCAACCACGTGCTGCCCACCGCCGGTGGCGCCCGCTACACCGCTGGGCTGTCGGTCTCGCGCTTCCTCAAGCAGCTGACCTTCCAGAAGGCGACCAAGGAGTCGACCCGCTCGCAGGCCGAGCTGGTGGTCACCATCGCCGACTACGAGCAGATGCCGGCCCACCGCGATTCGGCCCAGCTGCGACTCGACCTGCTCGGGGACGACGCGAGCGCCGGGTGAGCTCGGTCACCAGCCACGACGTGGCGGCACTGGCGGGGGTGAGCCAACCCACCGTCTCCAGGGCCCTGCGCGAGGCTCCGGGGATCAGCCCGGCCACCCGACAACGGGTCCGTGAGGCCGCCGATCGGCTCGGTTACGTGCCGTCGGCAGCCGGGCGGGCCCTGTCGCTGGGACGAACCGGCCGCATCGGGCTGCTGGTCACCGACCTCGACAACGCCTACTACCCGCTGCTGATCGAACCGGTGCACCGGGCACTGGCTGCTCGCGACCACGAACTGGTGCTGCAGGCCGGCGGGGGCACTCCCGCCCGCGTGGCCGAGCGTGTGCTGGCCAGTGGGCTCGACGGGGTGCTGATGACCAGCACCACCGAGGGATCCGACCTGCCCGACGAGCTGCGTCGACGCGGCGTGCCCTGCGTCTGCCTGCAGCGCGGCACGCCCGGTGCCGACCTGGTCGACGTCGACCCGACCGAGGCGCTCACCGAGCTGGTCGGCGGGCTGCTCGACCAGGGCCACCAGCGGGTCGCCGTGCTGAGCGGGCCTTCCGACACCAGCACCGGCCTCGAGCGGGCCAGGGTCGTCCGAGACGTCATGGACGACCGTGGCATCGAGGTGCCGACCGGGTGGTGGCGGGAACTCCCGTTCACCCTGGAGGCCGGTCAGCAGGCCGGGCACGACCTGCTCAGCGCCGACCCGCGCCCCACGGCCGTGGTCTGCGCCAGTGACCTGCTCGCCCTCGGCGTGCTGAACACTGCCGCCACCCTCGGACTGCGGGTGCCCGACGACCTGGCCGTCACCGGCTTCGACGACCTGCCGATGGCCGGCTGGCCACTCGTCCAACTCTCGACCGTCGGCTACGACGTCGACGACCTGGCCGCCGAGGCGGTCGACCTGTTGCTCGCCCGCATCGACCAGCACGAACCTTCTGCTCCCCAACACCGGCGCATCCGCGCCACCGCCCGCCCCCGACGCTCGACCGCAGTGCCCACCACGCCCCGCAACGCCCACCCGCACCAGGAGACACGATGAGCACCCTCGACCCGATCGCCCACCTGCCCCACAAGGACCCCGACGCCTTCATCCGCGACGTCACCGACCGCATCTGGGTCGACCGCGACATCGCCCACATCCGCGAGAACTACGAACACGGCTCGATCGTCCACGGCCCACTCGGCACCGCCATCGGCGTCGACCAGGTGGTGCAGGGCTCGATGATGCGCATCGCCCAGGTGCCCAGCCACATCGGCCAGGCCGAGGACGTGATCTGGGAGCAGCGCGGCGACGACGCCTTCGTCTCGAGCCACTTGGTGTTCTCGATCGACGAGCACCCCGGGGCTGCCGACGAGGTCGAGGCGAGGCTTCGTCAGGGTGTGCTCGGCCCGCGGACGATCCGCAGCCGCACCATCGCCACCTGCCTGTACCGCCGCGGCCGGATGGTCGAGGAGTGGGTGGTGCGCGATTCGCTCGCCCACGCCCTGCAGGAGGGTCATGACCCCGACGAACTGGCCCTGCAGCACACCTTCGCTGGCTACGCGCCCAGCTTCACCGAGCCGGCACCAGCCGACCCGCTGACCGTGGGCGACTCGGGCCCTCGTCCCGACCAGCACCGTGCCGAGTGCGAGAAGGTGCTCGAACTGATCCACGAGGGCTGGAACACCCGCAACCTCAACCTGGTCAACGACCTGGTCGAGCGCGACGTGTTCCTGCACACCATCGGCGACACCTCGGTCGTGCGCGCCGACGGCTACCAGCGGGCCCTGCTGCGGTTGATCCGCGCCTTCCCCGGCAGCCAGTTCGAGGTGCGTGACCTGCACACCAACGAGTCGACCCGCTACGGCGGCGTGCGCGTCGGTGTGGTCTGGAAGTTGGTCGGCGACTACGACGGCGTGGCCGACTACGGCCCGCTCACCGGCAAGCCGGTGGAGTTGCTCGGCATCAGCCAGTTCCAGTTCCACGAGGGCCGCATCGTCAAGGAGATCCGGATCTGGGACGACGTCTGCCTGCGCGCCCAGGTCAACGCGGGCCGAGGTGATGGCGAGGAGTTCACCTTCGCCAACCTCTACTGAGCGGGCCGGTTGAGCCATGCCGACCCACAAGACCTGCATCGCGGTCGCCTAGGTGGCGATCGACATCGACGACCCCGGGGGCACCCGCTCACGGCTGGCCGCAGCGGTCGAGCTCGCCGCCACCCAGGGCGCCGACCTGGTCGTGCTTCCCGAGCTGGCCTGGACCGGGTACGTGTTCCACGACGCTGACGAGGCGCGTGCCCTCGCCCACCGGTCGCGCCACCAACTGGAGACCCTGGCGCAGTGGTCGCGACACCTCGACCTGGTGATCGTCAGCGGGTGGGCCGAGGTGGACGGCGACCAGGGGCACAACGCGGCGGTCGTGGTCGACCCCGGCCGCCTTCTGGGCACCTACCGCAAGGTGCACCTGTGGGGCGAGGAGCAGTCGGTGTTCACCCCGGGCGACCAGCCGCCGCTGGTGGTCGACACCTCGGTCGGACGAGTCGGGGTGATGGTCTGCTACGACCTGGAGTTCCCCGAGTGGGTGCGCCTGGCCGCCGAGGCCGGGGCCGACCTGGTCGCGGCGCCGGTGAACTGGCCACTGCTGCCCCGTCCCGACGGGGAGCGACCGATCGAGGCCGCGAAGGCGATGGCAGCCGCAGCCAGCTACCGGGTGGCGATCGCGATCGCCGACCGTTGCGGCACCGAACGCGGGGTCGAGTGGATCGGCGGCAGCATGGTCGTCGACGCCGACGGCTACCCGGTGGTCGGCCCGGTGACCCCAGTGGGCCAGACCGCCGCCCCGATCGTCCTGATGGCCAATGTCGACCTCGCCGCCTCGCGCAACAAGACGTTGGGCCGGCGCAACCACGTGGTCGACGACAGGCGTCCCGACCTGTACTGACAGCCCCCTATTGGGCCGGGGCACCTGGCTCGGTGATCGGCACCCCACGGCGGGCGAGCTCGGCCTCGGCGTGGCCTCGTCCGCCGTACTCCAGGCCGGCCAGGGCGGTCTCACCGCGCCAGACCAGCTGCCCGCGGCGTCGCACCCACACCGTCATCTGGCCATCGAGGTGCTCGATCGCTCCCGGGGTGTTGCGGTGCTCCGAGGGCAACGGCACCGGCAGCACGTGGGCGTTGCCCACCGGTGAGTGGGCCTCGACCTCGACCGACCAGCCGAAGCCTCGTCCCCGAAGCGACCACGACTCAGCGCTGGCCCAGGTGCGCACCGGTGAGACCACGGGGTCACCCAGCCGCAGCACCCGCCCCGACGGCAGGCGGACGACCAGCGCGGTCACCGTGGTGCGCAGCGGACCAGCGATCACCTCGCCACCGGCGAAGGCGACACAGGCAGCCGGGTCGTCGAAGCCTTGCGCCTGACCCCACCACCACGAGTTCGGGAAGCCCTCGCGTCCCCAGTTCTTCTCGCCGTAGACCTGGGCACCGTCCAGCAGCCAGGTCTCACCACCCACCACCGCCGTGCCCGAGGCACGTCCACCCAGCAGCCAGGGGTGCCAGTACTGGTTCAGCCCGGGCACCAGGTGGAAGACGCTCGAACCGCCCCAGCGACGCCTCGGCCAACCGGCGCCGATCCGGGGAGTGGGGGCGATGAAAGGGCTCATCTGACGACCCTAGGCGCAACGGTGATCCCTAGGCTGAAGTCGTGACCAGCCACACCACCATTGACCTGCTCGCTGACGAGGGATGGTTCGGGGGTGCGGTTGCCGACGGTCTGTTCATGCCGATGGGCGGCTCGGCCCACCACCGCGACCTGGCCACCAACGCCGGCCACTTCTGGGACCACATGGGTGGCGCCAACCAGTCCGCGCCGGTGCTGGTCAGCACCAAGGGCCGCTACGTGTGGTGCGACCAGCCCTTCCGGTTCCTGTTCGGGCCCGACCGCACCCTCACCCTGATCGGCGACGACATCGTCATCGAGCAGGCCGGCGACGACCTGGCCGGCGCCTACCGTGCCGCCCAGGCGGCGCACTTCCCGCCCTCGGGGCGCTGCGTCGACGAGTTGATGTACACCGCACCGCAGTACAACACCTGGATCGAGGCGCCCTACGTGCCCACCCAGGGCAAGGTGCTCGACTACGCCCACGGCGTGCTCGAGCACGGCCTGCCGCCGGGTGTGATCATGATCGACGACCTGTGGGCCCCCGACTACGGCACCTGGGAGTTCGAGCCCACCCAGTTCCCCGACCCGGGGGCGATGTGCCGAGAACTGCACGAGATGGGCTTCAAGGTGATGCTCTGGGTGGTGCCCTACCTGAGCCCGGACAGCCCGACCTCGCGACAGCTGGCCCGCGAGGGGCTGCTGATCACCCGACCCGACGGAGAACTCAGCCTGCACCACTGGTGGAACGGCTGGTCGTCGGTGCTCGACCTGACCAACCCGGCCACCCTCGACTGGGTGCGAGGCAAGTTCGCCGCACTGCGCGGCCTGGGCGTCGACGGGTTCAAGCTCGATGCCGGCGACCTGCGCTACTATTCAGACACCGAGGTCACCCACGGCGGCGGGGGTGCGGTCGCCCAGTGCGAGGCCTGGGCCCGGCTGGGCAGCGAGTACCCGCTCAACGAGATGCGGGCCTGCTGGAAGCTCGGCGGGCAGCCACTGGCCCAGCGCCTGCACGACAAGCCGCGGGCCTGGGGCCAGATGGGCATCGAGTCACTCATTCCCGAGGGCATCGCCCAAGGCCTGATCGGTCACGCCTTCAACTGTCCCGACATGATCGGCGGCGGCGAGCTGGGCTCGTTCGAGCAGGGCGGTGAGATCGACCAGGAGCTGTTCGTCCGGTTCGCCCAGTGCTCGGCGCTGTTCCCGATGATGCAGTTCTCTCTGGTGCCGTGGCGGGTGCTGGACGACGAGCACCTGGCCTCGGTCACCGAGGTGGTCGCCATCCGACAGGGACTGGTCGACGAGATCTCCGCCCTGTTCGCGCACGCGGCCCGCACCGGTGACCCGATCCTTCGTCCGTTGGCGTTCCACCACCCCGACCTCGGTCACGTCACCGACCAGTTCCTGCTCGGTGAGAACCTGTTGGTGGCCCCGGTGCTTCGCCGGGGCGCCACCGAGCGCACTGTCGTGGTGCCCTCGGGTCGTTGGCGCAACGAGGAGTCCGGCGACCAGATCGAGGGCCCGACCACGGTCGAGGTGGCGGTGCAGTTGCGGTCGCTGCCCCGGTTCCGGCGCCTCGACTGACGACCCAAAGGGGTGTGCCGGGGCGACTTGTCGAGGTCTGGTGCAGGCGGGTGTGGCAGCGTGACCAGCACTGCACGCCAACCAGAGGAGGCCCACATGGGCGTCGATGACAAGCTCGAGAACACCAAGGACCAAGCTGTCGGCAAGATCAAGCAGGCCGCTGGCGACGCCAAGGACGATCCCGGTCTGGAGGCCGAGGGTCAGTCCCAGGAGACCAAGGGCGATCTGAAGCAGGCCGCCGAGAAGGTCAAGGACGCCTTCAAGTAGGCCGGCCCACCCACTCCCGGCGCGAGGGGGACGACGTCTGAGGGCGTCGTTCCCCTCGCCGCGTCTGCACACGGTTGCCGCGCGCTGTCGCACCGGCCAACTAAGCTCCAAGCATGAGTGAGCGCGACCCCCAGGAACAGGTGGACGAGCAGTCCGCCCAGGATGTGACCGAACTCGACGGCCAGGATGGCCAGGTCGTCCAGGAGCACGCCGACAACTGGAACAACACCCCGCCCGGTGAGAACGTGCCCGAGTGGCTGCGTCGCCGCAACGACGACGAGGACACCGCCGCCGAGGCCGGCGACGCCTGACGATGCCACCCGCTCCACACCACCGAGCCGGTCCCCCAGCCTCGATGGTGTGGGGGGTCGCGGTCGCGACGACCTTGGTCGTGGTGACCGCCTTCGTCCAACTGGGCTTCGAGGTCGCCTCGCGCGACAAGCCCTGGGGCCCCTTCATCGTGCGCATCGTCATCATCGGTGCCTTCTGGACGATGATGCTGCGCGCCTACGTCATCGCCTCCCGCGGGGCGATGGTGCGTCGGCGCTGGTGGCTCTACCTGCTGGCCCTGGTCGTGCTGCTGACCTCGATGGTGGTGGCCGTGATCTACCGGGTCTTCACCAATCCCAACAGCTGGAGTTGACGTGGCCCGACACCGGATCTTCGACACCGCCTTCGCCGACATCCACCCCCACTACCTGGCCAAGGCCGAGCGCAAGGGGCGCAGCAGCGCCGAGGTGGACGAGGTGATCTGCTGGCTCACCGGCTACGACGCCGCGGGCCTGGCCGACCAACTCGAGCGGCGCACCAACCTGGAGGAGTTCTTCGCCCAGGCACCGCGGATGAACCCGAACGCCACCTTGATCACTGGCTCGATCTGTGGGTACCGCGTGCAGGACATCGAGGACCCGCTGCTGCAACAGATCCGCTGGATGGACAAGCTGGTCGACGAACTCGCCCGCGGCAAGCAGATGAACAAGATCCTGCGGGCAGGCTGAGCCGTCAGGAGAAGCTGCGCAGCCTCAGGCTGTTGCCCACCACGAACAGTGATGAGAAGGCCATCGCCGCACCTGCGATCATCGGGTTGAGCAGCCCGGCCATCGCCAGCGGGATCGCCGCCACGTTGTAGGCGAACGCCCAGAACAGGTTGCCCTTGATCGTGCCCAGGGTGCGCCGCGACAGCCGGATGGCGTCGGCCGCCACCCGCAGGTCTCCGCGCACCAGGGTCAGGTCGCTGGCCTCGATGGCGACGTCGGTGCCGGTGCCCATCGCCAGCCCGAGGTCGGCTTGGGCCAGTGCCGCGGCATCGTTGACGCCGTCGCCGACCATGGCCACCACTCGGCCCTGCTGCTGCAGGCGCTGGACGACATCGACCTTGTCGGCGGGCATCACGCCGGCGAACACCTGGTCGTTGTCGATCCCGACCTCTGCGGCGACCGATCGGGCCACGGTCTCGTGGTCACCGGTGAGCAGCACCGGGGTCAGTCCGAGGTCGCGGAAGCGGCGGACCGCCTCGGCCGAACCGTCCTTGACCCGGTCAGCCACCACCACCAGGCCGAAGGCTCGGTCGTCCAGCCCGACGACCACGGCCGTGCCACCCTCACGCTGGGTGCGGTCGAGTTCGGCCTCGAGCCAGGCCGGGACGACGACGCCCTGGTCGGTGACGAAGCCGTGCCGCCCGACCACGACACGACGGCCGTCGACGCTGCCGCTGACCCCCAGCCCTTCGTGGTTGGTGAAGTCGGTGACCGTGGCCAGTGGCGCCCGCTCGGCTGCGGCCGACGAGATCGCCTGGGCGATCGGGTGCTCAGAGGCGTGCTCGACGGCCCCCGCCAGGGCCAGCACCTCGTCCTGCTCGACACCCTCGGCGGCGACCACCTCTCGCAGTGCCATCTGGCCGGTGGTGACGGTGCCGGTCTTGTCGAGCACGACGGTGTCGACCCGGCGGGTCTGTTCGAGCGCTTCGGGTCCCTTGATCAGAATGCCGAGCTGGGCACCTCGTCCGGTGCCGACCATCAACGCGACCGGCGTGGCCAGACCGAGCGCACAGGGGCAGGCGATGATCAGCACGGCGACCGCAGCGGTGAACGCCGCGGTCCAGCCGGCCCCGGCCAGCCACCAGCCGACCAGGGTGCCCAGGGCGAGCAGGATCACGACCGGCACGAAGATGCCCGAGATTCGGTCGGCCAACCGCTGGGCGGCTGCCTTGCCGGTCTGGGCGTCCTCGACCAACTTGGCCATCTGGGCAAGTTGGGTGTCGGCACCGACCCGGGTGGCGCGCACCAGCAGGCGTCCGCTGGTGTTGACGGTCGCACCGACCACGGGCGAGCCCTGGTCGACCTCGACCGGCACCGACTCGCCGCTGACCATCGACTCGTCGACCGCCGAGCGTCCCTCGACCACGAGACCGTCGGTGGCGATCTTCTCGCCGGGGCGCACCACGAACTCGTCGTCGACCTGCAACTGGTCGACCGGAATCCTGAGTTCTCGACCGTCGCGGACGACCGCGACCTCCTTGGCACCCAGATCGAGCAGGGCCCGCAGCGCGGCGCCGGCCTGGCGCTTGGCCTTGGCCTCGAAGTAGCGCCCGGCCAGGATGAACATGGTCACCCCGGCGGCGGCCTCAAGGTAGATGTTGCTCAGGCCATGGCCACGCTGCACGGTGAGCTCGAACGGGTGCTTGAGCCCGGGCATGCCGGCGTGGCCGAAGAACAGCGCCACCAGTGACCAGCCCAGGGCGGCCAGCGTGCCCAGCGAGACCAGCGTGTCCATGGTGGCGTTGCCGTGGCGCAGGTTCGTCCACGCGGCCCGGTGGAACTGGTACCCACCCCAGACCACGACCGGGGCGGCCAGCACCAGCGAGAGCCACTGCCAGTGGGTGAACTGCAGCGCCGGCACCATCGCCATCGCGATCACCGGCACGGTCAGCGCGACCACGATCAGCAACTTGCGGCGCAACTCGGCCACGTGCAGGTCGTCGGCGCTGACCGGCTGTGGGGCGTCGGGATCAGTGACGGGCGCCGGCGGCTCGGGCAGGGTGGCGCCGTAGCCGGCGGCCTCGACCGCGGCCACCAACTGCTCGGGGGTGATCATCGAGTTGTGCTGCACCCGCGCCTTCTCGGTGGCGTAGTTGACCGTGGCGCTGACGCCGTCGAGCTTGTTGAGCTTCTTCTCGATCCGGTTGGCGCACGAGGCGCAGGTCATGCCCTGCAGCAGCAGTTCGGTCTGTTCGTCGAGGGTGTCGGGGGTGATGGTCTCGGGGGTGGTGGTGCTCATCTCAGCTCCTGACCAGGCGCCTGATGGCGTCGCTGGCTTCCTTGATCTTCTGGTCGGCCTCGGGCCCGCCTCGCTTGGCGGCATCCAGCACGCAGTGGGTCATGTGCTCGTCGACCAGACCGAGGGCGACCGCCTGCAGGGCCTTGGTGACCGCTGACACCTGGGTGAGGATGTCGATGCAGTAGGTGTCGGACTCGATCATCCGCTCGATGCCCTTGACCTGGCCTGCGATGCGACCCATCCGCCGGAGGTAGGCGCCTTTCTCACTGTGGTAGCCGTGGTGCTGCTCACCGGTGTCGGCAGGGGGGCACATGGGTGTCTCGCTCACCCCACCATCATACCCCTAGGGGGTATGCAATCAACTCACCGGGGGTCGTACTCGGCCATCTCGAGTCGACGCTCGGCGGCATCGACCGCGTTCTTGAACAGCATCGCGATGGTGGTCGGCCCGACCCCACCGATCCGGGGCGTGATCGCCCCAGCGACCTCGGCGCAGCGCTCGTCCACGTCGGGCAGCAGGCGGCGGCCCTCGTAGCGCACTCCCCCACCGACCACGACCGCACCGGGGCGGATGTGCTCGGGCTGCAGGATGCCGGGCACGCCGGCGGCGGCGATCACGATGTCGGCCTCGCGGGTGTACTGCGCCCAGTCGGGCACGCCGGTGTGGACGACGGTGACCGCGGCGTTGGCGGTGGGGCGCTTCTGGGTGAGCAGCATCGCCAGGGGACGACCCAGCGTGGTTCCCCGACCCAGGACGACCACATGACGCCCCGAGACCGGGATCTCGTGGTGGGCCAGCAGCGCCTCGATGCCGGCGGGGGTGCAGGGCACCGGCGCCGCGATGCCGAGGGCGAGGCGACCCATGTTCAGCGGGTGCAGCCCGTCGACGTCCTTGTCGGGGTCCATCAGACCCATCGCCTCGTCGAAGTCGATGTGCGGCGGCGGCGGGTTCTGGAACAGGATGCCGTCGACCTCGTCGTCGGCGCTGAACTCGGCGATCACGTCGTTGACCTGGGCCTGGCTGGCGTCCTGGGGCAGGTGCACGTGAGGGGCGGTGAAGCCCAGCGACTCGGCCTTCTCGATCTTCATCCTGATGTAGCCGGCACTGGCCGAGTCGTCACCGACCAGCAGGGTGGCCAGACCCGGGGTCCGCCCGGCCTCGCGCAGGGCGGCGATCCGCGGCTCGAGGCTGGCGAACACCGCCTCGGCAACAGGGGTTCCGGGCAGCAGGCGTGCGGTCATCGGGGCTCCTCGGCGTCGGACGTTGTCTGCATTGTTCCACGGCGGACGCGCCGCACCCGGTGTGCCCCGTCGGTGTCAGCGTGCGCCGGTAAGCTGAGAGCTCAACCCCGACCAGCTGGAATGCCGCCTCGTCGCAGGCGGTTGCACCACCACAGAAATCGAGGAGGCGCATGGTGCTGGACCCCACTGGACTGTACGAGTTCGAGAGCTACATCGACCCGCGCACGATCAGGGCGCGCACCCTGGTGGTGACCCTGACCGGGTTCGTCGACGCCGGGCACGCGCAACGGCTGTTCGACGAACACGTCACCTCGACGCTGCCCAACCACAAGGTGGCGACCTTCGACATCGACCAGTTGGTCGACTACCGCGGGCAGCGTCCGAGCATGGTGTTCGACACCGACCGCTTCCTGGAGTTCCACGCACCGTCGATGACCCTGCACCAGGTCGTGGACGAGTCCGGGGTGCCCTTCCTGCTGCTGGCAGGCCAGGAACCCGACCTGCAGTGGGAGCGCCTGGCCAAGGCGATCGAGCAACTGGTCGACACCTTCGACGTGCAGACCACGGTGATGCTGGGTGCCATCCCGATGGCGGTGCCGCACACCCGTCCGGTGACCCTGACCCGGCACGCCAGTGACCCCAGCCTGATTCCGGGCAACCAGCCGCTGTTCGGGCGGGTGCAGTTGGCCGGGTCGTTCCCCTCGATGCTCGAGGTGCGTCTGGCCGAGGCCGAACGACAGGTCATCGGCATCACGGCCCACGTGCCGCACTACCTGGCCCAGTCCGACTTTCCCGACGCCACCCTGGCCCTGCTGAGGGCGCTGTCCGAGGCCACCGGCCACACCATTCCCACCTCGGCACTGGCGGTGAGCGCGGGTGCCGCCCGGGCACAGATCGGTGCGGAGCTGGAGCAGTCCGAGGAAGCCCAGGCCCTGGTCTCGGCGCTCGAGGAGCAGTACGACGCCTTCCACGAGGCACGTCCGCGCCCCTCGATCGAGCCGACCCACGAAGACCTGCCGACCGCCGACGACATCGGCCGTGAGGCCGAGAACTTCCTGCGCCAGCTCGCCGACGAGCAGGGCAAGGACGACAGCCCGCCTACTGCGGTGTGATCGGCCGGCGCGAGGCCAGCCCGACCAGGTTGCCCTCGCTGTCGCGCAGGAAGGCCATCCGTTCGTCCTCACCCGGGCTGCCGAAGAGCCCCTCGGCGTCGGAGAAGATGGTGTGCGGCTCGGTGTCGATCTGCACTCCGCGCTCGCGAAGCTGCTCGACGGTCGCGTCCACGTCGTCCACCCGCAGGTAGACCAGCGAGGCCGGCGCGTTGCGTTCGAGCAGCAGACGCACCTCGCCCAACCCGAAGAAGACCAGGCCGGGCGGATCGAAGCTGGCGATCGGCCCCTCACCGAGCAGCTCGGTCCAGAACTCGGTGGCCCGTTCGAGGTCGTCGGCCTTGAGGGCGACCTGGTGCAGCAACATGGATGCTCCTTCGCTGAAGGGTCCGGCGTCCCCGGGCGGGTGGTGAGGCAGCCTAGCGCCTGCACTGGCCCCTCGTCAGCCGGAGTCTGGCTGCTTCATCTCGACAAGTGAAGTCCACAACCTTATTCTGAGTGCATGAAGCCATCACCCTTCATCGTGCTGACCGCTGACCAGCGCCGGAGCCGACGGCAACCCGACAGGGTCCCCGAGGCCTTGGCCGTGCTGAACGACCTGCCGGGGATGGCGCTCGCCTTCGAGCGGACGACAGGGGACGAGGTGCAGGGGCTGGTGCGCAGCGCGTCGAGCGTGGTCGAGGCCGTCATGCGGCTCTCGCGGCTCGGGGACTGGCGGATCGGGTTGGGGCTCGGCGAGGTCGACCAGCCGCTGCCGGGCACCACCCGTGAGGCGCGAGGGCCGGCCTATCTGTTGGCCCGGGAGGCCGTGGAACGCTCGCGCAGCGTGGCCGCCGAGCTGCGGCTGCTCGGCCCTGATGTCACAGCCGGGGCCTACGATCGGGTGCAGGCAGCCGAGACCGTGTTGTGGCTGCTGCGCACCGTGTGGGGTCGGCGCACGCCGCAAGGATGGGAGGTGGCTCAGATGCTCGAGCACGCCAACACCGCTGCTGACGTCGCCGCCGAACTCGGCATCAGTCCCTCAGCGGTCAGCCAGCGCAGCGCGCGCGCACACATCGTCGAAGACCGCCGCGGTCGAGAACTGGCCATCTCGATGCTGGTCGACCTGGGGCTGGAGCCCTGATGGACTGGCTGCAGGTGGCCACGGTGGCCGTGGTGCTCGTCATCGGGCTGGTGACGGTGCTGCTGGGCGGACGAGTCGTCGACGCCGTGTTCAAGCTGGCCGATCGGGCCTCGCGATCATCCGACACCACGGCCGGGCCAGTGCCCACCAAGGCCCAGGCCGCGGCCTCACAACTGCGCGGCGGCGCCTGGATCGGCATGCTCGAGCGACTGGCGATCTATGCCGCCCTGCTCAGCGGCTATCCCGAGGGCATGGCGCTGGCACTGGCCGTCAAGGGGTTGGCGCGCTACCCCGAACTCAAGGCCACCCAGACCGGTGCTGCCGAACGCTTCATCATCGGCACCTTCGTCAGCGTCCTGGTCGCCTGCGCCGCGGCAGGTCTGGCCTGGTGGGTGATCCACCTGTGGTGAGCGAGGCCGACCTGCTGGAACGCTGGCAGCGAAGGTTCGCGTTGCCCCCCGCCATCGGCCTCGACCTGCTGCAGCGCTGGGACGAGCCCCACCGGCACTACCACGGCCCGGCGCACCTGCACCACGGACTCACGCTGCTCGACCAGGCCCAGGCGCCACACGTCGTCGAACTGGCCTGGTGGTTCCACGACGCCGTGCACAGCAACCGCTCCCCCGCCGATGAACAGGCCTCCGCCGCCCTCGCCGAGCAGCAGTTGTCGGGTCTGGTCGAGGACGACCAGGTGGCCGAGGTGGTCCGGCTCGTCCTGCTCACCAGCCACCACCAGCCCCGACCCGACGACCAGCCCGGCGCGCTGCTCTGCGACACCGACCTGCACCCACTGTCGTTACCGTGGCCCGACTACACGGACCAGGTCGCCGCCCTGCGCGCCGAACGCCTCGACCTCGACCTCGAGGTCTGGCAGCGGGCTCGCGCCGCCCGCTTGCGGCAACTGCTCGCCAGACCGACGCTGTTCCACTCCAGGGGCACGGGAGTGGGGGAGGCCGCTGCACGCGCCAACCTGAGCCGCGAACTCGACGAGTTGGCCGGGTCGTGACCAGCTACCGACGTCTGGCCGGCTCGCGTCCGGTCATCACCGACCTCGAGGTCAAGCGCTCGACCTTCAGGTGTGCCCTCACCCACGTCACCAGTGAGGGCGAGGCTCGTGCCGCGATCACCGCGGCACGCCGGGCCCACCACGACGCAGGGCACCACTGCTCGGCCTTCGTGCTGGGCCCGCTGCGCGACCAGCAGCGCTCCAGTGACGACGGCGAGCCGGCCGGGACGGCTGGCATCCCGATGCTCGAGGCGCTGCTGCGCCACGGCGCCGCCGCCGGCGAGCCGCCGGTCACCGACGTGGTGGCGGTGGTCACCCGGTGGTTCGGTGGCACCAAACTCGGTGCGGGTGGACTCACCCGGGCGTACTCGGAGTCGGTCAACCAGACCCTGGACGTGGCCCGCTGGCGACTGGTGCAGCAGCGTCGTCTGCTCGAGGCCACGGTGGCGATGGCTGACCTGGGCCGGGTGCAGAACGTATTGATCACCGAAGGGTTCACCCCGAGCGACACCCGCTTCACCGCTGATTCCGCGGTGCTCACGTTGGCCGTGGTGGACGACCAGGACGAGCACCTGCGTGCGTTGCTTGCCCGACTCACCCACGGGACGGCGGGCGTGGTCGAGACCGGGGTCGACTGGGGTTGAGGGTTCTTGCGTATCGTTGACCCCTGACGCCCGCCGACCAGCGTCACCAGCCGTCGACGGCCGTCACGACAGGAGCACCGCCGATGAAGTTCCAGCGCAACCCTGCCACCTTGTCGCTGATCGCGATCTGCGCGGCCGTCTGGGTGGCCGAACTCACCATCCCAGGCCTGATCGACGACCTGGCGCTGGCGCCGTCGTTGGGCGTCAGCCAGCCTTGGCGCTGGCTGACCTCGGCCTTCACCCACTCGCTGTCGCCGATGCACATCATGTTCAACATGATGGCGCTGTGGATGGTGGGCCAGGGCCTGGAGCACTTCCTGGGCTGGCGCCGCTTCCTCAGCGTCTACCTGCTGTCGGCGTTGGGCGGCTCGGTGCTCTTCGTGGCCCTGGCCACACCGCCGACCGCGATGAACCCACTCGGGTCGAACTGGAACGTCGGCCTGGTCGGGGCCTCGGGGGCGGTGTTCGGGTTGTTCGGCGCACTGGCCGTGGCCCAGCGCCGCCTGGGCGCCAACACCAGCCAACTGTGGGGCGTGCTCGCGATCAACGCCGTGATCTCGTTCGTCATCCCCGGCATCGCCTGGCAGGCCCACATCGGCGGGTTCCTGACCGGGCTGGCCGCGATGGCGCTGCTGTTCTGGACGCTCGAGCGCTCGGTCAAGGAGCGCAAGAAGCTGCCATGGTGGCCGAGCCTGGCCGCGCTCGGGCTCGCGCTGGTGGCTCTGGTCGCGGTGAAGTACCTGTTCTACGCCTGAGGCCCCGAGCGCCGTGCGGGGGGCGTGCAGGGGGTTCGCCCCCGCAACGATTCAGCTCGCGAAGCGGGCGGCCGAACGAGCCTTCGCCTTGGCAGCCTCGACCTCACGATCCTTCTTGGGAGCGCTGGTGACCAGGTCGTCCAGCAGGTGAGCGGCGGTGTGCGCGATCTCGTCCACGGCCCGGTCGAAGGCCTCACGGTTGGCGTGCGAGGGCTTGTTCATGCCCGAGATCTTGCGGACGAACTGCAGGGCCGCGGCGTGCAGTTCGTCCTCGGTGGCGGGCGGGTCGAAGTTGTGCAGGGGGCGGATGTTGCGGCACACGCGGTGCTCCTTGGGGTCGGCGGGGCGTGGGTCAGATCACCAGCGAGGTGAGGATCGAGATGGCCAGCAGGGTGCAGGCGAACAGGGCACAGCCCAGTTCGATGATCATGCCCAGGCCGATCGAACGCACCGCCAGCCAACTGGTGCTCAGCGCCTCGCGCAGGGTGCGCACCCGCAACCACTCACAGACCAGCAGCGTGACCAGGAAGCCGATCACCAGCCCCAGCGCCGGCAACAGGAAGTTGGCGACCACCCCGACCAGCAGTGAGACCCGCAGCGGCCACTTGGGCACCGCACGGGCCTCGAGGTTGCGCTTGGTCAGCAGGAAGCTCGCGGTGGCACCGGCCAGCACGGCGACCGTCCCGACGGCGAACGCCACCCATCCCCACGCCGAGCCACCCCACACCGCCCAGACCAGCAGGGCGACCACGATGGTGATGCTGCCGGGCAGCACGGGGACGACGATGCCGACGACACCGACGATGGCGAGCAGCACGGCGACGATGGCTGCGAGATCAGCTGGCACCACCTCAGGGTAAGGCATCGACCCCGCTGCCGACCGCGACGGCGAGCGCCTCTCGGTGGCACCCCTGAGGCTCCCCCGAGCCCACCCCAAGACCGCCATGGCAAGGCCCTGCTGGCGACCCGAGCAGGGTCACACTGGAGACATGACCCACACGACGTACCGCCCGCACACCACCGCCGACGAGCGCACCGGAGCCATGCTGTCGCACTTGGCGACCATCATCTCGATGGTCATCTCGGTGGGCTGGCTGAGCTTCGTCGGACCACTGGTGATGTGGCTGCTCAACAAGGACCGTTCCCCGTTCGTTCGCCGGGCCGCCGCCGGCTCGTTCAACTTCAACATCGGCATGTGGGTGATGACGATCGTCGGCTGGATCTGCGTCTTCACCGTGGTGCTGCTCCCGGTCGGCCTCGTGCTGATGGCCATCGCCGCCATCGCCACCCTGTGGTGCCACATCAAGGGCGCCTTCCGGGCCAGCCGCGGCGAGACCTACGACTACCCGTTCCAGATCCGCATCCTGAGCTGACCAGCGCAAACCCGCTCTGACCGGCCGCCGACGAGACCCGTCGGCGGCCGGTTCGGCGTGTGGCAACCCATTCGCCGACCCCCATGCCCGGGGGCGAAATCGGTCGTCATAGCCTGTTCGGGAGGCCTAGAACTGACAGGCCGCGCCGAGAGAAGGCCAACTGCCGTGAAAACCGACACCGTCGTCCAATCCCCCACCTCCCGACACCCGGGACGACTCCGCCGGCTCGCCGCCGTCGGGCTCGCCGGACTCGGGTTGTTGCTGGCCGGCTGCACCCGCGAGGGCGGGGCCGAGATCGGGGGCGAGGCCAACCTGGCCCTTCCCGACCTGTCCCAGGTGTCGTTCCTGGGGGGCATCGCCGGAACCCACCTGCTGATGATCGGCATCGTCGTCTGCATCGCCGGCCTCGGCTTCGGCCTGTGGACCTACAAGCAGCTCGAGGCGCTGCCGACGCACAAGTCGATGCGCGAGATCAGCGAACTGATCTACGAGACCTGCAAGTCCTACCTGGTGCAGCAGGGCAAGTTCCTGCTGCTGCTGTGGGTGTTCATCGCCGCGATCATGGTGCTCTACTTCGCAGCCCTGGTCGGCATGCCGCTGTGGAAGGTCCTGGTCGTCCTGCTCTTCAGCCTGATCGGCATGGCCGGCTCGTACGCGGTCGCCTGGTACGGCATCAGGGTCAACACCTTCGCCAACTCGCGCACCGCGTTCGCGTCGCTGCGTGGCAAGCCCTACCCGGTCTACGAGATCCCGATGCGCTCGGGCATGAGCGTCGGCATGGTGCTGATCAGCATCGAGCTGATCATGATGCTGGTCATCATGCTGTTCCTGCCCGGCGAGATCGCGGGTGCCTGCTTCATCGGCTTCGCCATCGGTGAGTCGCTGGGCGCCTCGGCTCTGCGCATCGCCGGCGGCATCTTCACCAAGATCGCCGACATCGGCTCCGACCTGATGAAGATCGTCTTCAAGATCAAGGAAGACGACGCCCGCAACCCCGGCGTCATCGCCGACTGTGTGGGCGACAACGCCGGCGACTCGGTCGGCCCCTCGGCCGACGGCTTCGAGACCTATGGCGTGACCGGTGTCGCGCTGATCACCTTCATCCTGCTCGCGGTGCCCAACGTCGCCACCCAGGTGCAGTTCCTGGTCTGGATCTTCGTCATTCGCGCCGTCATGGTGCTCGCCTCCGGCGTCAGCTACCTGGGGAACTACGTGATGGCCCGCCGCAAGTACAACGAGGTCGACTCGATGAACTTCGAGACGCCGCTGTCGGCGTTGGTGTGGCTGACCTCGATCGTGTCGATCGTGCTCACCTTCCTGACCAGCTGGCTGCTGATCGGTCCGGGAACCCCCGACCACGGCAACCCCGACAGCCTGTGGTGGAAGCTGTCGATCATCGTGTCGTGCGGCACCATCGCCGGCGCGCTGATCCCCGAGTTGGTCAAGGTGTTCACCTCGACCCACTCCGCCCACACCAAGGAGGTCGTGGTCTCGTCCCGGCAGGGCGGACCCTCTCTCAACATCCTCTCGGGGCTGGTGGCCGGCAACTTCTCGGCCTACTGGCTGGGTCTGGCCATCATCGGCCTGATGGGCACCGCCTTCCTGGTGTCGTCGACCGGCCTGGGCGACATGGGCACCCTCGAGCACGTGAAGTGGGCGGTCTTCGCCTTCGGCCTGGTCGCGTTCGGCTTCCTCGGCATGGGTCCGGTGACCATCGCGGTCGACTCCTACGGCCCGGTGACCGACAACGCGCAGAGCGTCTATGAGTTGTCGACCATCGAGCAGATGCCCAACATCGACGACGAAATCCAGCGGGACTACGGCTTCACCCCGGTCTGGGATCGTGCCAAGCACTTCCTCGAGGACAATGACGGCGCCGGCAACACCTTCAAGGCGACCGCCAAGCCGGTGCTGATCGGCACGGCCGTGGTCGGTGCCACCACGATGATCTTCTCGATCATCATGGCGCTCACCCACGGCCTGTCCGACTCCGACGAGCTGATCAAGCTCGGCCTGCTGCACCCGCCGTTCCTGCTCGGCCTGATCGCCGGCGGCGCCGTGATCTACTGGTTCTCCGGAGCCACGATCCAGGCCGTGACCACCGGCGCCTACCGGGCGGTGGAGTTCATCAAGGCCAACATCCAGCTCGACGGGGTGACCAAGGCCTCGGTCGAGGACTCCAAGCGGGTGGTCGAGATCTGCACGCAGTACGCGCAGAAGGGCATGCTCAACATGTTCCTGGCGATCTTCTTCGTCACCTTGTCGTTCGCCTTCCTCGAGCCGTACTTCTTCATCGGCTACCTGATCGGCATCGCCGTGACAGGCCTCTACCAGGCCATCTTCATGGCCAACGCCGGCGGAGCCTGGGACAACGCCAAGAAGATCGTCGAGGTCGACCTGGACGCCAAGGGCACGCCGCTGCACGATGCCGCCATCGTCGGTGACACCGTGGGTGACCCCTTCAAGGACACCTCCAGCGTCGCGATGAACCCGGTCATCAAGTTCACCACCCTGTTCGGGTTGCTCGCGGTCGAACTGGCCGTGGCTCTCACCGGTCAGGGCATGGGCACGATGGTGCGGATCCTGTCAGCTGTGTTCTTCCTGGTCAGCGCCTTCTTCGTGCTGCGTTCGTTCTACGGCATGCGGATCAACGCACCGATGATCGACCCGGCCGACGAGCCTGCTGAGATCACCGCCTGACCCTCACCTGACACCGACGGCCACCCGGCCCTGAACGCGGACGCACCTCCCCCGCCGACAGGGCTAGGGTGGCCGTTGGCATTGTCGCCCACGTGAGAGGAAGGCAGCAGTGACCGTCGACGCCGCCCAGGCCGAGTCCCGGACCGCCCCCACCGTCGAGGCCGCCGACGGCGCCACCTTCGGGCCAGACCTCGCCCGCTCCTGGCTGCTGGTCAACGCGTTCGTGCCGCAGCGGTTCGTCCGGGCCCAGTCGTCGCCGGCTGACCTCGTCCTGCTCGACCTCGAGGACGCGGTCGCCCCGCAGAACAAGGGCGCTGCCCGCCAGCACGTCAAGGAGTGGCTCGAGCAGGGCCACCCGACCTGGGCACGGGTCAACGCGATCGACACCGAGCACTGGCGCGCCGACATGGACCTGCTGTCGTCCTACGACAACGTTCAGGGCGTGATGCTCGCCATGGTCGACTCCCCCGAGTCGGTCAAGGTGACCCAGAAGGCGCTGCCCGGGCGCAAGATCGTCGCGCTGGTCGAGACCGCGCGCGGTGTGCAGAACCTGTCGGCCATCGCCGAGTCCGGTTCGACCTTCCGGTTGGCCTTCGGTCTGGGCGACTACCGCCGCGACACCGGTTTCGCCGACGACCCACACGCCCTGGCCTACACCCGCAGCCAGTTCACCATCGCCTCACGGGCCGCCGGGCTGCCCGGCCCGATCGACGGCCCCGCGGTGGGTGCGCTGGGCGTGGCCCTGGCCGACTCGGCCGGGGTGACCGTCACCTTCGGGATGACCGGCAAGATCTGCCTGATGCCCGAGCAGTGCAACACGGTCAACGAGATCCTGTCGCCCTCGCTGGGCGACATCTCGTGGGCGCTGGAGTTCCTGGCCGAGTTCGAGGCCGAGGGCGGCGAGATCCGCAACGGCTCCGACCTGCCCCGACTGGCCAGGGCCAACAAGATCCTCGCGCTGGCGAAGGCCTTCGCGATGGAGCCGCCGGAGGGCTACCACGGCTTCCCGCCGCCCAGCGACACCTACCACTACTGAGCCGATCGGCGCGCCTCAGGCCTCGAACGGCTCCGGGTCACCGGCGCCCACCCGCAACACCTCGGGTTCGCCGCTCGACAGGTCGACCACGGTGGTCGGATCGATGCCGCAGTCGCCGGAGTCGACCACCACGTCGACCAGGTGCTCGAGTTCGTCGGCGACCACCCAGCCCTGCGACAGCGGGACGTCCTGGTCGGGCATGATCAGCGTGCTCGACATCAGCGGGGCGCCGACGGCGTCGAGCACGGCCAGCGTGGTGACATGGTCGGGCACCCGGATGCCGATGGTCTTCTTGCGCGGGTGCTGCATCACCCGGGGCACCTCACGGGTCGCCTTGAGGATGAAGGTGTAGGGCCCGGGAGTGGCTGCCTTGACGGCACGGAACACCCAGTTGTCCATCTCGACCCACTGCCCGACCTGGCCGAACTCGCTGACCAGCAGCGTGAAGTGGTGGTGCTGGTCGAGGTGGCGGATGCTGCGGATGCGCTCCAACCCCTCCTTGTTTCCCATCGAACAGACCAGCGCGTAGCCGGAGTCGGTGGGGAGGGCCACCAGTCCGCCGTCCTCGAGAGTGGTCACCACGGCGCGCAGCGCGCGTGGTTGCGGGTTGACCGGGTGGACGTCGAGGTGGCGGGCCATGGCCGCAGCCTAGGTGTGCCGGTCAGGGCGGGACGAGGCGGGTTCAGCCTTCGACGCTGGTGGCGCTGGCCCGCCCGTGACCAGTCAGGGTGTCGGTACCGATCAGCGACAGGAAGGTGGTCTCGACGGTGATCGTGGTGGTGACGCTGACCCGCTCGCCGGTGACGGTGACCTGTCCGGCGACCCCGGCGTCGTCGAGCACGGCTAGGGCTGCGCGGTGGGCCGCACTGGACGGGTCGTTGCCGACCAGGCGGTGGCCCACGGCGGCGTCAGCGCCGGCGCGAGCGGCATGGGCCGCCACGGCCTCGGCCCGGCGATCGGCCGACACCTTCGCTCCCCCATCGATGACCAGCCCCGCCAACAGCAGCAGGCACACCACGACCACCGCGAAGAACGCCGAGAGGCTCACGCCTCGCTCGCGGCCGGTGCGGTGCTCAGGACGATTCACGGGCACAGTCTTGCCGGTGGCGGGTGCACCACGCGGCGAACCTGTGGACACCCGCGTCAGGCAGGGCCGCACCGAACTGGCCCCACGACCAACCAAAGGGTTGATGCGGTCGCCTCGGCCTGGTCATGCTCGGACTGTTCGTCGGCTGGGAACGCCACCGCGCCAACAACGGGCGCTCCGCCCTGCTCGACCTCACTCTGCTGCGGATCCCCACCTTCACGTGGGGAAACCTGACCGCGACGGCGGTCAGCGCAGGCGAGTTCGCGCTCGTGTTCGTGTTGCCCCTGTACTTGGTCAATGCCGTGGGTCTGTCGATCATGGCTGCGGCGCGCGCAGCAGGACTGATCGATTGACCTCGCCCCACCGGGGTCAGTGGCGGCGTTGGGCGCATCAGCGGCGTATTGCACCCTGCGGGGGCTTAACAATCATTCAGCAGCAGGCGTAGGATACGGAGCGTGAGTGTTGTTGAGGGCGGCACGACGAAGCGCCGTGGGGGGCGCCCAAACAGGCGGGACGAGATCGTCTTGGCCGCCGCCGAGGCCTTCTCGGTGTCGGGCTACCACAACACGTCACTGACCGCGATCTCCGATCAACTCGGCATGACCGCTGCCGGCATCCTGCACCACTTCGGTTCCAAGGAGAACTTGCTCACCGAGGTGCTGGCCTGGCGCGACAAGGTCTCGCGCGAGAACCAGGCCACCACCGGGTCAGCCCTCATCGACCACATGGTCGATACTGCCGCGCGCAACCAACGCACCCCGGGCCTGACCCAGCTCTACGCGGTGTTGTCGGCGGAGTCGGTGACCACCAACCACCCGGCCCAGGACTGGTTCCGCAACCGGTACGTCACGGTCCGCGAGGAAGTCGAGGCTGCGCTGCGCTGCCGTGCGGGCCTCGACCCCCAGGGCAGCTCCCCCGCGAGCAGGTCCGCCGCCCAGGCCCTGGTGGCCGTGATGGACGGTCTGCAGGTGCAGTGGTTGCTCAACCCCGACATCGACATGGCCGCAGGCATGGCGTTCGCTGCCGATGCCCTGGTCGACCGTCTGCGCAAGGCCGACGGCTGAGGCTCCCCGGCTGGTCGTCCTCTGCCGGACCCACCCCGCATCGCGCCAGACCCAGCCACTAGGCTGGAACCCTCAGCACTCCAGCGTCCAAGGAGGACCACGATGGTCTCGAAGGTTGCCCTGCTCACCGCCGGCGGTTTCGCCCCGTGCCTGTCATCGGCCATCGCAGGCCTGATCCAGCGCTACAGCGAGGTCGCCCCCGAGGTCGAGATCATCGCCTACCGCCATGGCTACCAAGGCCTGCTGAGCGGCGACTTCCTCACCGTGACCGACGAGGTGCGCCGCAACGCCGGCCTGCTGCACAAGTTCGGCGGTTCCCCGATCGGCAACTCGCGGGTCAAGCTCACCAACGTCAAGGACCTGGTCAAGCGCGGCCTGGTCGCCGAGGGTGACGACCCCCTCAAGGTGGCCGCCGACCGGCTGGTCGCCGACGGCGTCGACGTGCTGCACACCATCGGCGGCGACGACACCAACACCACCGCTGCCGACTTGGCCGCCTACCTGGCCAAGCACGACTACGGCCTGACCGTCGTCGGACTGCCCAAGACCATCGACAACGACGTGATCCCGATCCGCCAGTCGCTGGGCGCCTGGACCGCCGCCGAGCAGGGTGCGGTCTTCGCCGAGAACATCGTGGCCGAGCACAACTCCGGCTCGCGCATGCTGATCGTCCACGAGGTGATGGGACGCCACTGTGGCTGGCTCACCGCCGCCACGGCGCAGAAGTACCGCGAGTGGCTCGACACCCAGACCTGGCTGCCCGAGATCGGGCTGTCGCGCGAAGCGTGGGACATCCACGCCGTCTACGTGCCCGAGGCCGTGATCGACCTCGAGGCCGAGGCCGCCCGGCTCAACAAGGTGATGGACGAGGTCGGCAACGTGACGATCTTCCTCTCCGAGGGCGCCGGCCTGGACTCGATCGTCGCCGAGCTGGAGAAGTCGGGCAAGGAGGTGCCGCGCGACCCCTTCGGCCACGTCAAGCTCGACAAGGTCAACCCCGGTGCCTGGTTCGGTGAGCAGTTCGCCGAGCTGCTGGGTGCCGAGAAGGTGATGATCCAGAAGTCCGGGTACTTCTCGCGCTCGGCGGCCGCCAACCAGGCCGACCTCGACCTGATCAAGCAGTGCACCGACCTCGCCGTCGACTGCGCCCTCGAGGGCAAGGCCGGCGTGATCGGCCACGACGAGGAGAACGGTGACGTGCTGAGCGCCATCGCCTTCGACCGGATCAAGGGTGGCAAGGCCTTCGACATCACCCAGTCGTGGTACACCGAGATGATCGAGGCCATCGGCCAGCCCGCCCCGGTGGCTGCCCCGCCCCACTGACCCCCTCCCCCTGACCGTCCGGCCTTGGCGTGGGCCGGGCCGCCCCCGCCAAGGAGCCCCGGATGCATCGACTCGCTGACCTCAGCCTCGCCAACCGGGCGCTGATCGCCCTGATCACCGTCTTCGTGCTGGTGTTCGGGGTGGTCACCACCGGGCGGCTCAAGCAGGAACTCATCCCCTCGGTGGAGTTCCCGCAGGTGTTCATCGTCTCCTCCTACCCCGGGGCCGGCCCCGAGGTGATGGAGGAGAAGGTCACCGTCCCGATCGAACAGGCGATGCTGACCCTGCAGGGGGTCGAGTCGACCTCGTCCACCTCGGTGAGCGGCACCTCGTCCATCGTGGTGACGATGCGCTACGGCAGCAACATGTCGATCGTCCAGCAGGACGCGCGCGCGGCCATCTCACGGATCGAGTCGTTCCTGCCCGAGGGCGTCGACACCCAGGTGATCACCGGCGGCTTCGACTCGATCCCGGTGCTGGCGCTGTCGGTGAGCGACGAGTCGTCACCGATCGAGTTGGCCCAGCGACTGCGCACCGTGGTCGTCCCACGCCTGGAACGCATCGAGGGCGTCAGCGCGGTGCAGGTCACCGGCGCACCTGAACGCCAGGTGCAGATCAAGCTCGACAAGCTGCCCGCCTCGGTGCCGGCGGCGCTGGTGAGGCAGGCGGTCACCGGCTCGGGCACCCTGGTGGCGGCCGGACGCCTCGACGACGGCGACCAAACCCTCAACGTGACTGTCGGCCAGCGCTACACCTCGCTCGACCAGTTGCGTCAACTGCGGATCACGGTGCCGGCCGCCGATGCCACCCAGCCACCGCAGTCCTTGACTTTGGGGCAGGTGGCCACCATCACCGAGGGTGAGGGGGCACTGACCTCGTACTCACGCACCGACGGACGCAACTCGTTGACGCTGGCCGTCACCAAGGTGCCCGACGCCAACACGGTCGCGGTCAGTGACGCCGTCAAGGAACTGCTGCCCGAGTTGGAGGCCGAACTGGGCAACCAGGCCAGGTTCACCCCGGTCTTCGACCAGGCCCCGTTCATCAGCCAGTCGATCCACGACCTGTTGGTCGAGGGCGGCATGGGCCTGGTGATGGCCGTGTTGGTGATCCTGGTCTTCCTGCTGTCGATCCGCTCGACCCTGGTCACCGCGATCTCGATCCCGGTGTCGGTGCTGATGACGATGATCGGGCTCGACATCGCCGACTACACCCTGAACATCCTCACCCTCGGGGCTCTCACCATCGCCATCGGCCGCGTGGTCGACGACTCGATCGTGGTGATCGAGAACATCAAGCGGCACCTGTCCTACGGCGAGTCGACGGTAAGGGCGATCCTCACCGCGGTGCGCGAGGTGGCCACCGCGATCACCTCGGCCACCATCACCACCGTGGCGGTCTTCCTGCCGATCGGCCTGGTCGGGGGCCAGACCGGTGAGCTGTTCCGACCGTTCGCCCTGACCGTCACGCTGGCCCTGCTCAGCTCGTTGCTGGTCAGCCTCACCATCGTCCCCGTGCTCGCCTACTGGTTGCTGCCGCAGGGTCGTCCCACCGGTGATCGTGAAGAGGTCGAACGCGTCGCCCACGAGAAGGAGCGCAACAGTTGGCTGCAGCGCGCCTACGTGCCGACGGTTGAGTGGACGCTGCGCCACCCGGTCATCACCCTGGTCGTGGCCGTGGCGATCCTGGCCACGACGCTCGCGCTGGCTCCCAGGCTCAAGACCAACTTCCTCGGCGACGCCGGCCAGGACACCCTCACCGTCAGCCAGGAGTACCCATCGGCCCTGTCACTGACCGAGCAGGACGCCCGCGCCGCCAAGGTCGAGAAGGCGCTGATCGGCGTCGAGGGCGTCAAGACCGTGCTGGTCACCGTGGGTTCCGACGGCACGCCGTTCGGTTTCGGTGGACGAGCCGACACCGCCACCTTCTCGCTGAGCCTGGACGAGGACGCCGCGGCCGCCGACGTGCAGACCCGGGTGCGCACCGCGATCGCCCCGTTCAGCGAGGACGGCGACCTGACCGTCAGCGCTGCCGCGCTGCAGGGATCCAGTGACGTCGAGGTGATCATCAAGGCAGCTGACCGGCAGCGCCTCACCGAGGCCAACGACGCTGTGGTGAAGGCTCTGGGTGAGGTCACCACCGGCACTGACCTGACCTCGTCGTTGACCGATGAACGTCCCCAGGTGACCGTGGTGACCGATCCGGCCCGGGCGGCGGCTCGGGGGCTCACCGACGCTGCCGTCCAGCAGGCGGTGCGTGGCGCGTTGAGCCCGACCACGCTGGGACGCTACGAGCAGGCAGACGGGGGCAGCATCGACGTCGTGCTCGTGCCCGTGGACCGCCCAGCAGGCCTGGAGGCGCTGAGCGGACTGATGATCCAGTCACCGTCGGGCCCAGTGGCGCTGCGCGATGTCGCCAGGGTCGAGCGGACCAACGTCGCCACCGTGATCGCCCGGACCGATGGGCAACGCTCGGTGACGGTGTCGATCACCCCGGTCAGCGACAACCTGGGACAGGTGACCAGTGACGTGAACGAGGCCCTGGCCGGCGTCACCCTGCCCGAGGGCGCGACCGCCGAGGTCGGTGGCATCAGCCGCGAGCAGGCCGACGCCTTCCGCCAGTTGGGCTTGGCGCTGCTGATCGCCATCGCGATCGTCTACGTGGTGATGGTGGCGACCTTCAAGAGCCTGGTGCAGCCGCTGATCCTGGCCGTGTCGATCCCGTTCGCGGCGACCGGGGCCCTGGCCGCGTTGCTGATCACCGACACCCCGCTGGGGGTGCCGTCACTGATCGGTGTGCTGATGCTGATCGGCATCGTGGTGACCAATGCCATCGTGCTGATCGACCTGGTCAACCACTACCGAGCCCAGGGGCAGTCGGTCGATGATGCCCTGATCAACGGGGCGCGGCAACGTCTGCGGCCGATCCTGATGACCGCCATCGCCACGATCTTCGCCCTGGTGCCGATGGCGCTGGGCTTGAGCGGGGGCGGGGTGTTCATCTCCAAGCCGCTGGCCATCGTGGTGATCGGCGGCCTGCTGTCGTCGACCCTGCTCACCCTGGTGCTGGTGCCGGTGCTCTACCACCTGGTCGAGGCACGTCAGGAGCGACGCCGGATCGCCCAAGGTCGTGACCCGGTCACAGGTCACCGGCTCGAAGAGGTGCAGGCCGACGACGAGCCCGCCGAGACCGACGACCAAGCCACCACTGGTGACCTGCCTGACGCCGCCCAAGCTGACGAGCCGCCGGCTCGTCCCGCCCGTCGATCCTTGGAGGAATGACCCGGCGCCAGGCCGGGCTCAGCGGCGGACCAGTCGTCCCAACAGGGCCGCGACCATCGCACCCAGACCGATGCCGGTGGCGGCACCGACGGCGTAGCCGGTGACACCGGCCACCTTGACCGAGTTCGCGGCCACGTCCTGGGGCACCAGGACGTCGGGATCTGGTTCGGGGTGGCTGCCGTCAGGCGCGATGGACACCGGGTCACGCTCGACCTGGGCCCGGAACGCCTCGACGCGCAGTGGGCGTCGGGCGCCGGCAGACGACGGCAGCAATGGTCGTCCCTCCTTGAGCGCCTTCTCCTCGGCCTCCTTGCGCTCCTCCTCGGCCTCCTCGGCCTCGATCCGGGCGCGGTCCTCGTCGGCCCGTTCCCAGTGGCCGGGAGCGGTCTCGGTGTCGCTCCTGCCGCGCAGCAGCTCGTCCGCCTCGTTCCAGCGATAGGCGATCGCTGGCTGCTTGGCGGTGGCGATCCAGGCCGCGATGAACAGGGCCAGTTGGGCGAACAGGTTGAGCACCAGCATCAGAACGATCACCGGCCCGAACAGCGCGGCAGCCCGGTTCTGGCTGAACAGGCCCATCAGCGATCCGGCGCCCAACTGCAGGGCGGCCAGGCCGACCGCGGCCGCCAGCGCACCCTTGACCCTGGCCCCGAGCGGTGCGGGCTCGCGCGGCAGCAGCCAGTAGATCAGGCCGAACAGCAGCCAGGCACACAGCACGGTGACGACAATGGCCCCAGCCCGGACGCCCAGTCGTCCCACCAGCGACTCGGTCAGCCCCAGCCAGCGCACGACCACGTTCGACAACGAGGTGCCGATGATCGCCATCGCGCCGGTGAGGCCGATGCCGATCAGCAGGACGATCAGCGTGCCGGCGTTGATGATGATCTTGAGGAAGAAGTTGCGCTTCTTCTCGTCGAACTCGAACTCCGGGCGCCACTGGGCCCGGATGGCGCCACGCAGGTTGCCCACCCAGCCAGACCCGGCGTAGAGCAGCGAGAGCAGGCCGACCAGGCCGACGCCTCGCCAGTTCTGCAGGTACTGGTCGATCAGGTCGGTGAAGCGTCCGGTGCCGATGATGTCGGTCACCTCGTCCTTGACCACGGCCAGCCAGTCAGGGCGCAGCACGGTCAGGGTCATGCCCAGCATTGAGAAGCCGAACATCAGGATCGGCACCATCGCCAGCACCGAGAAGTAGGTGACCGCGGCGGCGAACTGCCCACCCATCCGGTTGCTGTAGCGCGCCCAGGCACGCAGCAGGTGCGCCACCCAGGGCTTGGCCTTCAACTGGGCCAGCTTGTCCTTCACTGCTCTCCCCTGACTCGTCGGTGCCGTTGATCGCTGCGAGCCTACCGACCCCTGCGCCAGGGGTGGCACGCCCGGGCCTCGATGCCACCCGGAAGGGCTGGGTCGACTGTGGTGCTGGCTAACGTGCGGGTGGGACCGACGTGGCTCGACGTCTGCATCGAGCATCTGGGCGGCAGCCTGGTAGAGCATGACTGGGGTGAGTTGCCCTGGACGGTGATGCGCGACCCGAGGGGCAACGAGTTGTGCGTGCTGGGCGAGCCGTGAGCCTCTCGACACGTCGCGTAAGCGCTCCTGGGCGACCAACAGACTGCGCTCAGTCCTCGTAGGCCCCCGGGGGTGGGCACGAACAGACCAGGTTGCGGTCGCCGTAGACGTTGTCGATCCGGGCCACCGGCGGCCAGTACTTGTCGCGACCGGACCCGGCGATCGGGCCCCGGTGCTGCCCCGAGGGGTAGGCCGCCTGGCTTCGCGTGTACGGGTGGGTCCACGCGTCGGCGCTGACCCGGGCCATCGTGTGCGGGGCGTTGCGCAGCGGGTTGTCGTCCGCCGGCCACACCCCTGCCTGCACCTGGGCGATCTCGCCCCGGATCGCGATCATCGCGTCGCAGAAGCGGTCGAGCTCGGCGAGGTCTTCGCTCTCGGTCGGCTCGACCATCAGCGTGCCGGCCACCGGGAAGCTCATCGTCGGGGCATGGAAGCCGTGGTCGATCAGCCGCTTGGCGACGTCGTCGACCGTCACACCGGTCGTCCGGGTGATCTCTCGCAGGTCGAGGATGCACTCGTGGGCGACCAGCCCGCCGCGCCCGGTGTAGAGCACCGGGTAGTGCTCGCGCAGGCGCGCGGCGACGTAGTTGGCGTTGAGCAGAGCCAGTTGGGTGGCCTCTCGCAGTCCTTCGGCCCCCATCATCGCGATGTAGCCGAACGAGATCGGCAGCACTCCCGCCGACCCGTAGGGCGCACCCGAGACCGCGCCGGCCGAGGTGGACGGACCGGCCTGCTCGACCACCGGGTGGTTGGGCAGGAACGGGGCGAGGTGCCCGCGCACCGCCACCGGCCCGACGCCCGGGCCACCGCCGCCGTGCGGGATGGCGAAGGTCTTGTGCAGGTTGAGGTGGCTCACATCAGCGCCGAACCGTCCGGGCCTGGCCAGTCCGACCAGGGCGTTCATGTTGGCGCCATCGACGTAGACCTGTCCCCCGGCCTGGTGCACCAGGTCGCACAGTTCGACGACCGACTCCTCGAACACCCCGTGGGTCGAGGGGTAGGTCACCATGATCGCCGCGAGGTTGTCAGCATGCTGCTCGAGCTTGTCGCGCAGGTCGTCCAGGTCGACCGAGCCATCGGCTGCGGCCTTGACCACGACCACCCGCAGCCCGGCCATCGCGGCCGAGGCGGCGTTCGTGCCGTGCGCCGAACTCGGGATCAGGCAGACGTCACGGTGGGCGTCACCGCGCGAGCGGTGGTACTCGCGGATCGCGACCAGGCCGGCGAACTCGCCCTGCGAGCCGGCGTTGGGCTGCAGCGAGACCCGGTCGTAGCCGGTGACCTCGACCAGCCAGTCCTCGAGCGTGCCGATCAGTTCGGCGTAGCCGGTGGCGTCCTCGGCCGGAACGTACGGGTGCAGGTCGGCGAAACCGGGATAGCTGATCGGTTCGAGTTCGGCCGCCGAGTTGAGCTTCATCGTGCACGACCCGAGCGGGATCATGCCCCGGTCGAGGGCGAAGTCACGATCGGCGAGCGTGCGCAGGTAGCGCATCATCCGGGTCTCGCTGTGGTGCGAGGTGAACACCTCGTGGCGACACCAGTCCGCGTCACGTTCGCGTCCGGCAAGGTCGCCGAACGCTTCGATCTCGGACGACCACTGTGCGCCGAACGCCCGGGCGACCGTGGCCAGGTCGTCATCGTTGGAGTCCTCGCCCACGCTGATGCCGACATGGCGTTCGTCGACCAGGCGCAGGTGGACGAGCCCCTCGCGCGCTGCCCGGACGACCGCGGCAGCGTCGTCGGTCTCGACGAGAAGGGTGTCGAAGAAGCTGGAGTGCACCACCGGGCGCCCGGCAGCGGACAGTGCCCCGGCCAGGCTGCGGGTGCGGTCGTGGACGCGCTTGGCGATCGAGGTCAAGCCGTCGGGCCCGTGGTAGACCGCATACATCGCGGCCACCACGGCCAGCAGCACCTGGGCGGTGCAGATGTTCGAGGTCGCCTTCTCACGCCTGATGTGCTGCTCGCGGGTCTGCAGCGCCAGCCGGTAGGCCGCGACCCCGTCGGCGTCGAGGGAGACGCCGACCAGGCGGCCGGGCAGGCTGCGCTCGAGCCCGGCACGCACCGAGATGTAGCCCGCGTGTGGACCGCCGTAGAATAGTGGCACCCCGAACCGCTGGGTGGTGCCCACCGCGACGTCGGCACCCCAGCTGCCGGGTGCCTCGACCAGGGTGAGCGCCAACAGGTCCGCCGCGGCCACGACCATGGCGCCGTTGTCGTGCGCCTTCTGTGCGATGGCCTGCAGCTCGGCCAGCGGCTGCAGCCGTCCGTCGACGCCGGGGGTCTGGACGAGCACCCCGAAGGCCTCGTGCTGCTGCAACGACTCGACGATGTCGTCACCGGCGACGACCACCTCGATGTCGAGCGGTTCGGCCCGGGTGCGCAGCACGGCCAGGGTCTGCGGCAGGGTCTGGGAGTCGACCAGGAAGACCGAGCCCTTCTTGACCTGGCGGCGGCACAGCGCCATCGCCTCGGCCGCAGCGGTCGACTCGTCCAACAGGCTCGAGCCCGCCGTGGGCAGTCCGGCCAGGTCGGCGACCATGGTCTGGAAGGCGAGCAGGGCCTCGAGCCGGCCCTGGCTGATCTCGGGCTGGTAGGGGGTGTAGGCGGTGTACCACGCCGGGTTCTCGAGCACATTGCGCCTGATCACCGCCGGGGTGACGGTTCCGTACCAGCCCATGCCGATCATCGACCGGCCGGGAACGTTGCGTGCGGCCAGCTCGCGCATCCTGGCCAGGTGGGCGGCCTCGTCCAACGCTGGGGGCAACTCCATCGGGTGGTCCATGATGATCGCCGCCGGCATCGCCGACGACACCAGTGCCTCCAGCGACGGTTGCCCGACCACGTCGAGCATGGTGGCGAGGTCATCGTGACGAGGACCGAGGTGGCGGCTGACGAAGGGATCGGGTTGGCTCACCCGACCAGCCTAACGGGGTCGCTCAGGCCTCACTGGGCGGCGCGACGCTGCTGCCGGCGAAGGCTCAGCTCGTCGTCGCCGACCACCGGCGCCACCTCGGCGGTGCGCTCACCCGGAAGCTCGAGCAGGTCGCCCTCGATGTCCTGCCAGACCCGGCCCAGGGCGATCACGAACATGCCCTGGCCGCCGCGCAAGAGGTCGATCACCTCGTGGTCGGTCGTGCACTCGTAGACCGACACCCCGTCGCTCATCAGTGTCACCGAGGTCAGGTCGGCGTGGCCGCGGGCGCGCAGGTGGTCGACAGCGACACGGATCTGCTGCAGCGAGATGCCGGCGTCGAGCAGCCGCTTGATCACCTTGAGCATCAGCACGTCACGGAAGGAGTACAGCCGCTGGGTTCCCGAACCACCAGCGCCGCGAACGCTCGGGCTGACCAAGCCGGTGCGGTCCCAGTAGTCGAGCTGGCGGTAGGTGATGCCTGCAGCACCACAGGCGACCGGGCCACGGAAGCCGAGGTCGTTGGGCAGGGGCGAGAAGTCTCCGTCGAACAACACGTCCTGGTCGAACAGGGCATCCTGCGGGGCCAGGTCGGTGCGCTCGTCTCGCTGCTCGTTCACGGCTGTCCTCGGGTTCCGCCGACTCCTGCGAGTCGGGCTGGGGCTCCATTGTCGCATCCGGAGCCCTGTCGCGGGACGGCGGTGCGTGCAGATGACGCTAGGACGTGGCGTCGAGCGCTCCGGGCTGGGACACGCCGTGGCACGCCAACCAGGGCCCAAGCATCAAGGGCTGGTTGAGCCTTCGGCGCCGGGCTCGCCACCCTCGAAGTCCTCGGGGGTCACGCTGTCGAGGAACTCGCGGAACTTCTCCATCTCGTCGTCGCCGCCGTCCTCGTCGAGCACCACACCGATCTCGTCGACCAGTTCCTCGCTGCACTCCAGCCGCATACCGGTGCGCACGGCGATCGCGGCGAGGTCACTGGGACGCACCTGGATCCAGTGCTCCCCCAGCTGCATGCTGGCGGTGTAGGTGCCCTCGTCCATGCTGTCGATCCGGCCCAGCGTCTGGGTGACGCCGAGGGTGCGCAACACGGTGACCAGCAGGTCGTGGGTCATCGGACGCGGGGGGACGACACCCTCGAGCGCGTTGACGATGGCCGCTGCCTCGTTGGCGCCGATCCAGATCGGCAGGCAGCGTCGTCCACCCTGCTCGCGCAGCACCAGGATGGGGGCGTTCGAGACGTCGAGCCTGACCCCGACGACCTCCAGCTCGCGCATGACGACTCCTCAGTCTCAGCGTTCGATCATCGTGTGCATCATCGCAGCATGGGCGTGAAGTACCAAGGTGGTGACCTCGGCCGCGGCCTCACTGGCCGCGCCACGGCGGCGCAGGTAGGGGGCGATCGCCTGTTCGACCAGGCCGGCCTCACGCTCGGCCGACTGCTTGACCACCCGCAGGTGGCGTGAGTCCATGCCGTAGGCCTGCAGCTTGCGGGCGACGACACAGATGGTCAGCGCCTCGCGGCCGTACCAGTTGGTGCCCCGGCGGGGGAACACCAGTTGCTGGCGCTCCAGCTCCACCAGCACTCCCTCGCTCAGCCCGCTCACGGTGAGCAGCTCGCGCCGACTCATCCGCAGCGGTCGTTTGGGGATCCGCTCGCCCCCACGGGCCGCCGGCACCACCTCGTCGTCGGTGGTGGCCACCGGTGGTACCGGGGGTTGCTCGGACGAGGGCGGTTCGCCGCCGGCGTCCATCACCTCGAGGTGCTCACGGATCACCTTGAGCGGCAGGTACTGGTCGCGCTGCACCCGCAGGATGTAGGTCAGTCGTTCGATGTCGCCGCTGGCGTAGCGCCGGTAGCCCGAGGGGGCACGTTCGGGTGAGAGCAGCCCCTCACTCTCCAGGAACCTGATCTTGGAGATCGAGATGTCGGGGAACTCAGCTTTGAGAACGGCCAGGACCTGCCCAATGCTGCGCATCGGCGAGGGCATCAGCGCCGCTCACGCTCGCTCACGTGGAAGACCATCCGGAACTTGCCGATCTGCACCTCGTCCCCGGCCCGCAGCCGGGTCACACCCTCGACCAGCGACCTGTTCACGTAGGTGCCGTTCAGGCTGCCCAGGTCCTGCACGTCGAAGCCCTCGTCGGTGCGGATGAACTTCACGTGGTTGCGCGAGACGGTGATGTCGTCGAGGAAGATGTCGGAGTCGGGATGGCGTCCCACGGTGGTGACATCGGTGTCGAGCAGGAACCGCGCGCCGGTGTCAGGGCCGCGCTGCACCACCAGCAGGGCCCGGTCTGAGGGCAGCTCGTTGATGGCGTTGACCAGGTCGGCGGTCATCTCCACCGGGCGGGTGTCGTCGGTGATCGCGGTGATGGTTCGCGTGGTGTCGCCGGTCACCTCGCCCAGCTTCGTGCCGCACTGGGAGCAGAACCTGCTGCCCGGTGTCAGGTCGGTACCGCAACTGGGGCACTTGATCATGGTGTTGACCACACTTTCCGCCGGATCCTGCGCTCCGACCAGTCTAGGGGACTCATTCCCCCACGTGGGAGGCGTATCCGTCGGAGTCGAGCAGGTCGTCGTCCTCGCTGTCGTCGGCCAGTTCGACCTCGAACAACCAGCCGTCACCGTAGGGGTCGGCGTTGACGGTCTCGGGAGCGTCCGAGAGCACGTCGTTGACCGCGGTGACCACGCCGGAGACGGGGCTGAACAGGTCGCTGACGCTCTTGGTCGACTCCAGCTCGCCGCAGCTGTCACCGGCGGCGACCTCTTCACCGACGGTGGGCAGCGAGATGTAGACGATGTCGCCCAGGGCGTCGGCGGCGTAGTCGGTGATCCCGATCCGCACACTGCGCCCATTGCCCTCACGGACCCACTCGTGCTCGGTGCTGTACTTCAGGTCCTCGGGATAACGGCTCATGGTGTCATGTCTCCTTCACAGCGGCCGCGACATCGGGTGCGCAGTCGTCCGCCGTCACAATAACCGACCGGACTGACCCGATGGTACGACCTGTTGCGGTGATCAGGCCGGGCGCGCGAACTGGGGCGCCTTGGGGGTGTGCAGTGAGGTGATCGTGAGTTCGTCGCTCTGCCGGATGGTCACCTGGGCCCCGACCTGTGGTGCCTGGGCCTGCGAGACCAGACCCCCACGGAACCTGGCACCCTCCTCCAGTGTCTGCGGGTCACCGATGACCACCAGCACGTAGGGCGCCTCGATCGGCACCCCGTCGACCACGATGCCGTCGGTGCCGCGACCAAGCCACGAGCTGGCGACCACCCGTACACCGTTGAGGTCGATCGCCTCGGCACCGGCGTCCCGCATCTCCTCGATGGCGTCGAGCAGCAGTTCGGGGCTGACCTTGCCCTGCGGGTCGGCGATGGTGATCGTCACCCCGGGCCCCTGGGCCGGCGCGGTGCCGGCCAGGATCTGGAGTTCCTGCACGCGCTTGCGGGCCTGTTCCTGGGCGACCCTGGTGGTGTTGGCCCCGGTCTGCAGCTCGCGCTTGGTGGTCTCCAGACGTCTGATCTCGTCGCGCAGCTGCCCGGAGTTGGTGTTCAGCTGTTCGAGCATCGCCACCAGTTCGGGTCGGCGCATCTGCGAGTAGGCCTGGTCGGACGCGCGGGCGCGCACCTGCCACACGGTTGCCATCGCGCACAGGCACAGGATCAGCGCCATCACCGCCTGCGCCCTCGACGGCCTGACCAGGTCGCGCAGCATCCGGCGCCAGGTCGGCAGTGGACGGTGCTGGGCCTGGCGGACGTCTCGTGAGGGGGCGCTGCTCACCTCGTCGGTCAGCAGTGCGTGCTCGTCGGACGAGACGACCGCTGCCGCCGGCGCCTCGTTAGTCGTGGAGTCGAGCGCCTGCTCGTCCTCGACGCCTGACGGTCGACGGGCCTGCCGACGTCGGGCCGCCCCGACCAGCCGGCCGGATCGGCCGAGCCGGGGACGACGTGGGGTCTCGGGCTCAGGCACGCAGCAACGCCCTTCGAATGGCTGCGGCGTTGTTGAAGATCCTGATGCCCAGCACGACGACCACACCGGTCGACAGCTGGGCGCCGACGCCGATCCGGTCACCGATGAAGACGATCAGCGCAGCGATCAGCACGTTGCTCAGGAACGACACCACGAAGACCTTGTCGACGAAGGTGCCCTCGAGGTAGGCCCGGGCGGCGCCGAAGATCGCGTCCATGGCGGCGACCAGCATGATCGGCAGGTAGGGCTGCAGCATCGCGGGCAGCGTGGGCTCGAGCACCAGACCCAGCACGATGCCCAGCAGCAACCCGAAGATGGCGATCATCCCGCACTCCTCACGTCGTCGACCCTACCGCGCGTCATCGGGGTGGCACCGCGTGCCGCGTGGCCAGGTTCGCGTCGGGATTCAGTCGCAGCTCGTCCGCCGTCGACACCTCGTAGCGCATGCCGTAGTTCTGCTTGAGGAACAGCCACCAGGCCCCCGCTGACGACTCCTGCAGCGCTGCCGGCATGGACTTGGGGTCACCGATCGCCTCGACCCGGTAGGGCGGGGTCAGCGAGACGTAGTCGACGGTGATGGCGCTGCCTGCTCCCCTGATCGCCGTGCGGGTGCTGAGTCGGTGCCCATTGATCGCGATCGCCTCGGCGCCACTGGCCCACAGGCCGTTCACCAGCTGCCGCAGGTCCTGGTCGACCACGACGGCCGAGGGATTGCCCAGGGTGGGTGCGTCGTCCACGATGACGACGACGCCGGGACCGACCACGGCGACCGCCCCGGTGGTGACCTCGAGTTCGCTCAGCTGGGCCTGCGCCGAGGGGTCGCTGGCCAGGGCCTGCTCCTGCAGCTCGCGCACGGCCTGGCGTTCGGTCAGCAGGGTCTGCTGCAACTGCCGGTTCTCTGCCTCGGCGGCCTTGACGTGGCCGACGAGCTGGTCGCGCTCACGTTGCAGCGCCGGGGCCGAGCGTGCGGTCTGGATCGCCGCCAGACCGAACATCGCCCCGGCCAGCAGCAGCGTGGTGAACAGCACCCATCGACGCCTGGGCGGGGCGCCGGTCCGGGTGACCCGCTCGTAGTCGGGGTCGAGCGAGGTGTCGTCGAGGTCACGCAGCAGTGACATGGACGCGTCGACCGCTCGCCTGGCCGGCGAGGTCGTGCGCCGCTCGTCCCGCCCGCGGACCATCAACCAGTCCGACCGAGTCGTGCCGGATCAGCCACTGGGGGCAGCGTCCTGACCAGGGTGACGGTCTGCTTGAGGTACAGCAGGCCGGCCCACCAGTACAGGCCGGTGCCCCAGATCGCGAACGCCCAGCCGATCACCTGGCACCACTGCGAGAAGGTGTTGCTGCCATCGCCCAGCAGCACCAGCGGGAAGGCGTAGAGCAGGCAGAACGTGGCAGCCTTGCCCAGGAAGTGCACCGGCAGGCTGGTGTAGCCGCGGGTCTTGAGCGCGGGCACCTGGGCCAGCAGGACGAGGTCACGGGCGACCAGCAGCGCCACCAGCCACCAGGGCACCAGGTCGCGCACCGCCATCGCGACGATGATGGCCAGGATGTAGAGCCGGTCGGCGACCGGGTCGAGCATCTGGCCGACCCGTGAGACCTGGTTCCACCGCCGGGCCAGGAAACCGTCGAGCCAGTCGGTGGCACCGGCCACCATCAGCAGCACCACGGCCCAGACGTCACCCTGACGGCTGATCACCAGCCAGACGAACAGCGGCACCCCGGCCAGGCGCAGGAACGAGAGCACATTGGGCAGCGTCCACACCCGCTCGGTCTGGTAGGTCGGCTGCTCCACGGGGCCAGCCTAGGCGATCCGGGTCATCCGACCGCGGCCGGTGGCGTGCCGGTAGTGCCACTCCACCTGGGGGCCGACCACCGACCAGTCGAACTGGGCGGCGCGGGCTCGTCCACGCAGCGGGTCGACCGGCGCGGCCAGGACGTTCCGAATCGCTGTGGCGAAGGCCTGCGGGACTCCGACCGGGACCAGCGTGCCGACCGGTCCGGACTGGTCGGTGAGCACCTCACGGAAGGCGGGCAGGTCGCTGGCGACCACCGAGGCGCCCGAGGCGAGGGCCTCGAGCAGGACGATGCCGAAGCTCTCCCGGCCCAGGTGGGGTGCGACGTAGACGTCAGAGCAGGACAGCAGGGCATCTCGTTCGGCGTCGGTCACCCGGCCGACGAACCGGATGCCAGGATGGGACCGGCGTTTGCCGGCGCCCGCCACCACCGCATCGACCTCGACTCCCTGGCCTCGAAGCAGGTCGATGGCTGCGGCGAACACCCCGAACCCCTTGCGGGGCTCGTCGTGGCGCCCGACGAAGGTCACCCGCGGACGCGGACCTCCTCGCCACCGACCCGCGGGAGCGACCAGGGTGTGGTCGTCGACCTGGATGCCGTTGCCGATCACCACCGGGTCGAGCCCGATGTGGCGGCGCACCACCTCGCGGGCCACCTGCGACACCGCGATGCCGGAGTCGAGCGCGGCCACGGTGGCGGGCATCAACTGCCCGGCCAGGCGCATGGTGCGCGAGCCGGGGGTGGCGGTGTGGAAGGTGGCCAGGATCGGCGCGTTGCGGTGCCAGACCGCGAGCACCGAGGCGCTGGGGGTGATCGGCTCGTGCACGTGGATGACGTCGGGGACGACCTCGTCGAGCCAGCGACGAACCCGGGCCGAGGTCAGCGGGCCGAAGGTGAGCCTGGCCACCGATCCGTTGAACGGGACCGCGATGGTGCGCCCGGTGCTGGTGACGGTGTGGGTGTCGACGCCGTGCCTCAGCAGCCATTGCGGTTCGGCCCGGCCCGGCGCCAGGACGAACACCTCGTGACCAGCCCGGGCGAGCCACGCGGTGAGCCCGATGACGTGGTTCTGCACTCCCCCGGGTTCGGCGAGGGAGTAGGGGCAGACCATGGCGATCCTCATGCCCGCACCCCCGGGAAGATCGGCTGCAGCATGTGCCAGTCGTGGGGGTGGCGCCGCACCTGGTCGGCGAAGAAGTCGCACAGGCCCTGGGTCATCGCCGCCACCGCCGTCTCGTGGTCGGCACCCTCGGGCGGGGTGATCGGCTGGCTGACCACCAGCCGCATCCGGCGTCCCTGGTAGTGGCAGGCGACGCCGAGCAGCACCGCCCCGGCCCGCAGCGCGATGGTGGCCGGGCCGGTGGGCATGGTGGCGGTGACCCCGCCCGTGGCACCGGGCCAGACCACCGGCACGCCGCGTCGGGAGAAGTCGCGGTCGGCCATCAGGCAGACCAGCCGACCTTGGCGCGACTCGTCGACCAGCGCGCTGGTGACCGAGGCCTCCCGGTGGCCGTGGACGATGAAGCCCAAGTTCTCGCGCACCCTGCGGAACAGCGCGAACTCGGGGGCGAGCAACTGCTCGGCCACCGTCGAGACCGGCATGCCCGCCCCGCACGCCCACGCACCGGCGAGGTCCCACGACCCCATGTGGGGCAGGCCGATCACGGCCCCGGGGTCGGCGGCCAGGCTGCGCAGCCGGTGTTCGTCCTCGGTGGAGAAGATGGCGTAGTCGTCGATGCGTTCCCGGCTCCAGCTGCCCAGGTGCATCGACTCGACGGTGTTGCGGGCCCACGACCAGACCGCGCGCGCGGTGTGCAGTCGTCCGGGTCGGTCGCCGGTGAGCGCGGCCACGTTGGCCTGCCACTGTCGCAGGGGACGGGCCGGCAGCACGGCCATCGCCACCGAGGCCAAGGCCGCGGCCGGCATCCACACCGGCCACGGGATGCGGGCCGCCGTGGTCAGGAAGGCCTGGCGTACCCGGTCAGACCGCCGCATCTCGGGCCTCGGCCTGTCGATGCACCTGGGCCATCCGTTGGCCCACGGTGATGGTCGAGGCCAGCAGCAGCCAGCACAGGGCCACCGGCAGTGCCCAGAACAGCCCGACACCGGCCAGCGCCAGACCGAGCAGCAGCACCAGGACGCGGTCGGCACGGGCAGCCAGGCCACCCACGACCTTCATGTCCAGCGCTTCGCCGCGTGCCTTGACGTAGCTGGTGACCTGGCCCATGACCAGCGCCCCCAGGGCGATGCCTGCCCACAGCACCGAGTCGCCACGGCCTGCGTAGTAGAGCACGACGGCGCCGAAGACCGCGCCGTCACCGATCCGGTCCAGGCTGGAGTCGAGGAAGGCCCCCCAGGTCGAGACCCGGTTGGTCATCCGGGCCATCTGGCCGTCGATGCCGTCCGACAGCATGAAGACCAGCAGCAACGCCGCTCCCTGCCAGAGCCACCCGCGAGGCAGGAAGACCATCGCGGTGACCACCGTGATCAGGGTGCCCGCCCAGGTGATCGCGTCCGGATGCACCTTGAGGGCGATGAACAGCCTCGCCGGCGGGGTCATCAGCTTCGTCCACAGGCCGCGGAACTGCTCGAGCATCAGGCCTCTCCCCCACTGGTGCGCTCGGCCTGGTCGACCCAGCCCTCGGCCAACAGCCGGCGGGTGTCGCCGAGCAGCATGGGCAGGGCGCGGGTCTGGGCGACGACCGGCATGAAGTTCGCATCACCCTTCCACCGGGGCACCACGTGCTGGTGCAGGTGGGCGGCGATGCCGGCGCCGGCGACGTCACCCTGGTTGAGCCCGAGGTTGAACCCGTGCGGGGCCGAGACGGCTCGCAACGTGCCCATCGCCTGCTGGCTCAGCAGCATCAACTCACGTGCCTCACCCTCGGTGAGTTCGGTCAGGTCCGAGACGTGACGGTAGGGACAGACAAGCAGGTGCCCCGGGCTGTAGGGGTACAGGTTGAGCACCACGAAGCAGTGCTCGCCACGGTGCACGATCAGGCCGGTCTCGTCGTCCTCACCCGGCACCCGGCAGAACGGGCACTGGCCCGAGGTGGCGTCGGCCGGCTTGTTCTCGCCGTTGATGTAGACCATCCGGTGCGGGGTCCACAACCGGTCGAAGGCATCGGGGACGCCGGCCAACTGGTCGGCCCGCTCGGCCTCCACCTCAGGCCTCCGGCTCGGCTGCGGTCGGGCTGGTGTTGCTGCGCTCGGCGATGGTCGCCACGATCAGCGCCACTGCCTCGTCCACCGGCACACCGTTGCGCTGGGAACCGTCGCGGAACCGGAAGCTGACCGCACCGGCGTCACGGTCGTCACCACCGGCGATCAGGATGAACGGCGCCTTGTCCTTCGTGGCGTTGCGGATCTTCTTGCCGAACCGGTCGTCGGAGGTGTCGACGTCGACCCGCACGCCGTGAGCCTTGAGCTTGGCGGCCACCTCGAGCAGGTGGGCGTTGAACTCCTCGGCGACCGGCACGCAGGTGACCTGCACCGGGGCGAGCCAGGCCGGGAAGGCGCCGGCGTAGTGCTCCAGCAGCACGCCGAAGAAGCGCTCGATCGAGCCGAACAGGGCGCGGTGGATCATCACCGGACGCTGCCGGGTGCCGTCTGCGGCCTGGTACTCCAGGTCGAAGCGCTCGGGCAGGTTGAAGTCGAGTTGGATGGTCGACATCTGCCAGGTGCGCCCGATCGCGTCACGCGCCTGCACCGAGATCTTCGGGCCGTAGAACGCCGCACCACCGGGATCGGGAATCAGGTCGAGCCCGGAGTCGGTGGCAACCTGGCGCAGCACCTCGGTCGCCTCGTCCCAGGTGGCGTCGTCGCCGACGAACTTCTCGGGGTTCTTGGTCGACAGCTCCAGGTAGAAGTCGTTGAGGCCGTAGTCGGCGAGCAGGTCGAGGACGAAGGTGAGCAGCCCGGTGAGTTCGTCGCGCATCTGCTCGCGGGTGCAGTAGATGTGCGCGTCGTCCTGGGTGAAGCCCCGCGCCCGGGTCAGGCCGTGCACCACGCCGGACTTCTCGTTGCGGTAGACGGTGCCGAACTCGAACAGCCGCAGCGGCAGTTCGCGGTAGGAGCGCCCGCGGCTGGCGAAGATCAGGTTGTGCATCGGGCAGTTCATCGGCTTGAGGTAGTAGTCGACGCCCTGGCGGGTGACCTCACCAGCCTCGTTGCGTTCCTCGTCGATGCGCATCGGCGGGTACATGCCGTCGGCGTACCACTCCAGGTGGCCCGAGGTCTGGAACAGCTGGGCCTTGGTGACGTGAGGGGTGCTCACGAAGGAGTAGTCGTGGGCGATGTGCTGGCGCCGGGAGTACTCCTCCATCTCCTGCTTGATCGCCTCACCCTTGGGGTGGAAGACGGCCAGGCCGGAGCCGATCTCGTCGGGGAAGCTGAACAGGTCGAGTTCGTTGCCCAGCTTGCGGTGGTCGCGCTTGGCGGCCTCCTCGAGCCGGGTCTGGTGGGCCTTGAGGTCGTCGCGGGTGGCCCAGGCCGTGCCGTAGAGACGCTGCAGGCCGGCGTTGCGCTGGTCGCCACGCCAGTAGGCGGCCGAACTGCGGGTCAGCGCGACCGCGTTCAGGTAGCCGGTGTGCGGCACGTGCGGGCCGCGGCACAGGTCCTTCCAGGCCACCGAGCCGTCGCGACGCACGTTGTCGTAGATGGTGAGTTCGCCGGCGCCGACCTCGACCGAGGCGCCATCGGCGTCGGTCGCGTTGGACTTGTCGGCGATCAGTTCCAGCTTGAACGGCTCGGACGCGAGCTCGGCGCGCGCCTCGTCGTCGGAGACCACGCGACGCACGAAGCGCTGGCGCTCCTTGATGATCCGGCCCATGTCCTGCTCGAGCGACTTGAGGTCCTCGGGCTTGAACGGGTCGACCTGGAAGTCGTAGTAGAAGCCATCGACGATCGGCGGGCCGATACCGAGTCGGGCATCGGCGAAGCGCCCCTGCACGGCCTGGGCAGCGACGTGGGCCGCCGAGTGACGCACGATCGACAGCCCCTCTTCAGAGGTCATCAGCACGGGCTCGACCTCATCACCGGCAGCCAGTTCGCGCTGCAGGTCGCGCAGTTCCCCGTTGACCTTCATGGCCACGACGCTGCGGTCGTCGCCGAACAGGTCGAGCCCCGTGGTGGTGGTCTCCACCGCTACCGCGTCAACGGTGCCGTTGCGGAGGATGGAGATCTGGGCGGACACGAGGGTTCCTTTCGAGGCAGGGCCCGAGGCCGTGATTTGCCTCGGTGGCCGCCTCGGGGGCGGCCATGGGCCATTCTGCCCGATCGGCTCTGGCCACGGAAACGGGTTCCCCCGTGCGTCCCCCAACCGCCCCCGCGGAGGGTCAGGCCAGGTCGAGACGCACGTACGGTGCCACCACCGGGCCCTTCGTCCAGTCCATCACCTCGGCCTGTGAGGCCTCGCCCGAGATGATGTCGATCGCGTTGGAGTCGGTGGTGTCGGTGTCCTGCGACGGGATCGAGTCGGTCCACTCCCCTGCTCCGCCACCGATCCGGTAGGGACCGATGAACGAGGGGCAGCCGATCCCCTGGGCGCACTCGGCGCTGTAGACCGGGCGCACGTTGCCGATGCCCTCGCCGTCCTCGGCGTCGCTGAACATCGACACCTGGTAGCCGGCCGTGCCCAGGTCGACACCGTCGAGCACGCTGGCGTCCACCGAGACGATGATCACCCCACTCGGGTCGACGTCGAGGGTGATGTCACCGACCCGGGACAGGTCGGCACCGTAGACGCCACTGCCGAACCGTGCGTCGTCGTAGCGACCGTCGGCCACGATGGCGTAGGTCCACGGGCCAGCTGCGAAGGTGTTCGTCCCCGGCAGCAACGCTGTGGTGGTGGTCGAGTCCAGCGAACTGAGGTGGATGTTCAGCCGCTGGATGCTCATCCCGTTGCCGCCCCACGGGTTGGTGATCGGGGCGGCCGTGGTGGTGACGAAACGGATGGTGTCGCCGTCGCGGTAGACCGTCATTCCGGTCAGGTCCATGCTGCCGGGGTTGAAGGCGCTGTCGGTCGGGTAGGTGTAGCTGCCCGGGCCGTGGTCGTCGCCGGTCGGGTCGCTCAGTGAGCCGATGGCGGTGCCGTAGGCGGTGATGGTGCGCCGGTCGACGGTCATCACACCGCTGTTTCCGGTGGCCACGATCACCACCCGGTTGGTGATGTCGGGCAGGGTGACAGTCGCCGACCACTGACCCTTGTGCACCCGCACGACGGTGTCTTCGCCGTTGACCCGGATGATCACCTGCTTGGCGTTGCTGGTGCCGCTGAAGGTCACCTCGCGCGAGTCGGCGATCGAGCCGTCCTCGGGGCCGTTGACGGTCAGCGTCGGTGCGGCGCCGGTGGGCTGGTCGTCGCTGGTGGCGTTCCAGCTCAGCCAGGTGTCGGCGTCGAAGTTGAGCCGGCCCAGTTCGTCGGCAGCCCAGTTGTCGCCGGCCTTGAGGATGGCCTCGCCACCGACGGTGTAGTTGTGCAGCAGCAGCCCGTTGCCCTCGGTCATCTCGTTGCCGATGGTGACCTTGTTGCCCTCACGGTCGGTGTAGCGCTTGAGCAGGCTGACCTGCGAGGTCGGGTCGAGGTCGTTCCAGGCCTCGATCTCGAGTCCGTCGATCTCGATGTTCTCGGTGTTCGACAGCGCGAAGATGCGCACCGCGCAGTTGACCATGCCCTCGACCCGGGTGTCGGTGAAGATCATGTTCTGCACCGTCATCGTGGTGTCGGCGCGGTCGGTGGCGCCCATGTCCTCGTAGTGGGACGAGGAGTTGAACACGCAGGTGTTGTACTTCACGTCCTTCCAGTACATCCGGTTGTGGATGATGTCGGTGTTGGTGACCCGGACGCCGTCGATCTCGCGCGGCACCCAGCCCCACTGGATGACCGGGCCGTTCTCGTTCTTCCAGATCACGGTGTTCTCGACGGTCACCCGGGAGTGGTAGAGCTTCAGCACGTCATCGTTGGCGTGGAAGAAGGTGTTCTTCATGGTGCCGTCGGCGTACAACTCGATGCCGTCGGTCTGCCAGTACCAGGCGCCGACCTGCTTGTAGTTCTGCACGGTCATCTTGAAGTTCTCGACACCGATCTCGGTGCCGTCCTCGTCATGGGCGTAGACCACGAACGAGTGGTAGGGAGGTTCGTTGATGGTGATGCCCTGCAGGTCGAGGGTCTGCCCCTCGTTGGACGACTCGAACTGCAGCATCTTCACGCAGGTGACGTGGCAGTTGTCGTTGACGTTGTGCTGGTAGCCGTTGGTGGTGTCTGCCTCGTAGACGTACTGCTCACCCGACAGCACCCCCAGACCGGTCACGCGGTAGCTCGGCTGGGGGTCGTGCAGGAACCGGAACGCGCCCTTCACGTAGGCGCCGGGAGCCAGGTAGACCCACTTGACCTGCTCGGGCAGCACGGCGTGGTACTGCGAACCCATGTGGTAGGTGCCGGGCCCGAAGTAGACGATCTCTTCGGTGATCGTGTTCAGGTCGGTGACCGCACCGGGCTGGGGACGATGGATGGTGCCGTCGGCCTCGGTGGGGATCGAGTCGGCAGCCGGGGCCGGGTTGGCGAACACCAGCATCGCGTTCTGCGGCTCGGTGTGGATGGCCCTGTTGCCGTCGGCCTGGGTGGTCAGCGTGCCGCTGGCACCGCTGAGGTCGTTGTACGAGGTGATCAACTGCGGGTCGAACTCGACCGAGAAGCGGAAACCGTCGGCGCTGTGGGGCACCCACACCCGCACCGTCGAGGAGTTGACCAGCTGCTTCTTCAGGCCCAGGTCGGTGGGCCGGATGGTCACCTGGTCGGCGGAGCTGATGGTCTGGCCGGTCTTGAGGTGCACGTCGACCCAGACATCGCCGGTGTAGACGAAGCTCGTCCAGCTCATCGTCAGGTCGGCATCGGCAGCGAACTCGGCCCCGTCCTGCTCGGTGTAGCCGATCTTGTCGTTGCCTGCCCGGGGCACGCTCATGTAGACGAACGACTGCTGCGAGGTCTTGGGGCCCTTGGCCGGGGTCACCGTGGCGTCGTAGAACCGCGAACGACGCACCTGGTCACCGGCGATCGGCTCTTGGGTGGCCACGGCGTTCTCGTGGTCCCAGGTGGTGACCACCGCCTTCTTCGACGGTGGCGCCGCCGGCAACGAGGCCTCAGCCAAGGCCGTGCTGGCCGGGGCAACCAGGGCCGCAACCAGGCTGAGGGCGCCGATCAGGGCCCAGCTTCGAGATCGGGGAGTTCGGGCGGCACGACTCATGAGAGCGGTCCCTTCACGGTGCACGTCGGGGTCAGCAGGGGTGCGTCACTTGCGCACCGGCAGGCTAACTCGCGGGCTGTGTCGTTTTCACCGATGGTGACCCTTTGGGGGCCTGACCACACCGGCAGGGGTGGGCAGTCGGGCCCGAAATGCAGCGAACCGGTTCACGAGGAGCCGGTTCGTCTGGTGGGCGACACTGGGTTTGAACCAGTGACCTCTTCCGTGTCAGGGAAGCGCGCTACCACTGCGCCAGCCGCCCGAGGTGGAGACGGGATTTGAACCCGTGTACACGGATTTGCAGTCCGTTGCCTCGCCTCTCGGCCACTCCACCAGGAGAAGTGACCTCAAGCCTGGATGGGGTTGAGACCCTTCCGAGCGGACGACGAGATTCGAACTCGCGACCCTCACCTTGGCAAGGTGATGCTCTACCAACTGAGCCACGTCCGCATGCCTTGTCTGATGCGGTGACACCGCTTCAGGGGCGTAGAAAACCATAGCCCACCCGGGACGGGCGCGCAAAACACCCCGGCCCGGCGTGGCCGACGAGCAACCACCGGCCCCGATTTCACGCACCGACGAGCGGTGCGCTACCGTTGCTTCTCGCACGGGCGATTGGCGCAGTGGTAGCGCGCTTCGTTCACACCGAAGAGGTCACTGGTTCGAACCCAGTATCGCCCACCTTGCTGGAACGGCTCCTGACAAGCGCGTCAGGAGCCGTTCCGCATTTCCGGGGGTCAGGGCTTGACCAGGGAACCATCGATCAGCCGGGCACCGGCGGCCCAGCGGTCGTGGTTGGACAGGTCGGCCGGGTAGCGGGCCGCCGCCTGCTCGTCCACCTCGATCCCCCAGCCGGGAGCCTCGTTGGGGAACAACCAGCCATCGGTGACCCGCAGCGTGCCCGGGAACACCTCGTGCACGGGCTCGCTGTAGACGTGGCCCTCCTGGATGCCGAAGTTGGGCGAGGTGACGTCGAGGGCGACATTGGCCGCCGCACCGATCGGTGAGGTGTCACCGGGACCGTGCCAGGCAGTCTGGACGCCCACGGCCTCGGCGATGCCGGCCAGCTTCCTGGCCGGGGTGAGCCCGCCGATGTCCGACACGTGGCAGCGGATCATGTCGACACCGCCACCGGTGACCAGGCGCACGGCATCGGTCCACGAGGTGGCCAACTCCCCCACCGCGATCGGCATCGGCGAGGCGGCCCTGACCGCGGGCAACTGGTCCCACCACTCCGGGGCGAGCACGTCCTCGAGGAAGAACAGCCGGTAGGGCTCCAGTGAACGAGCCAGCACCACGGCCTCCTTGGGAGTCAGTCGCGAGTGCACGTCGTGCAGCAGCTCGACCTCCTCCCCCAGACGTTCCCGCGCGGCCTTGAACAGCTTCGGGGCGTCACGCAGGTAGGCCTTGACGCTCCAGCCGTTCGGGTAGAGGGCTCCGGGGTAGTCGCTGGGTACCTGCGGGGCGCCGTAGCCGGCGCGGCCGGGGGTCGACGCCTGCAGCCGGACGTGGCGGGCGCCCTGCTCGATCAACTGCTCAGCCCGGTCGAGGGTCTCGTCGATGGTCGACCCGGCCGCGTGCAGGTAGCAGTCGGCCGCGGCCCGAACCTTGCCGCCGAGCAGTTCGTGGACCGGCATGCCCGCACGCTTGCCGGCGATGTCCCACAGCGCCTGGTCGACGCCGGAGATGGCGTTGTTGACCACCGGACCCTGGCGCCAGTAGCCGGTGAGCCCGATCAGCTGGGTGAGATCGGTGATGTCACCGGGGTAACGGCCGACCAACAGTCGCGGCAGGTACTCGTCGACGATCGTGGCCACGGCCTTCCAACGCTGGGTGAAGGTGGCACAACCGAGTCCGTACAGGCCTGGTTCGTCGGTGTCGACGCGCACCACGACCAGGGGGATGCCCTCGGGGGCGGTGACGATGGCACGCACGCCGGTGATGGCGAGCGGCTCGCGCGACGGCCAGGGGTTGTCGAAGTTCGACGACATGGTTCACTCCTGTGGTGGTGGGTCCTCCAGCGACAGCTCCGGCTGGTCGAGCAGGTGGATGGCGGTGAAGCCGAGGTCACGCTCGACCTCGGTCAGGTCGATCGGCACCTCGCGTCCCTCGAAGCGACGACGTCGCTCGACCGTGGGCCAGAACCTGTCCAGCAGCTGTTCGGTCGGGTACGGCGAGGCGGTCAACGGCGCGGCCAGGTAGTAGGCGCAGGCACCGTCCACGTCGGCGGTCAGCCCGGCCTCGATCGCACGTGCCGCGTCCCTGAGGTCGAGGTAGCTCCAGCCCTCGATCGCCCGGTCACCGGGCTCGTCGCGCAGGTGGCGGGCCACCCGTTCCAGGCGTTCGCGGGGCATGGTCAGCGGGAACCGCAGCGAGACGATCGTCATCCCCCAGCGGGCCGCCACCATCTGGCAGGTCACCTCGTCGCTGTACTTCGACAGGCTGTACCAGTCCGACAGCTGGGCCGGGGTCTGCGCGTCGAGCGGCCAGTACGGCGGGGCGGCATCGTCGTCGACGCCCAACGGCAGTCCCCACCGGTTGATGCTCGAGGCCACCACGGCGCGGTTGATGCCCAGTTCGGCCGCGGCCACCAGCACGGTGAAGGTGGCGACCACGTTGATGCCGAAGACCTCGTAGGGCGTGCCGACGTCACGGTGGGCCAGGGCGGCCAGGTGGACGACGGCATCCACGCCGTCGAGGGCAGCCTTGACGTCGTCGACCCGGCAGGCATCGCCGGCGATGCACACCGCGGCGCCCTCGACCTCGTCACCATCGAGCGACAGCGCGACCACGCGCGCTCCGTGGTCGGCGAGGTGCTTGGTGGTGACGCGTCCGATCTGGCCGGCTGCACCGGTGACCAGCACTGTTCGTCGGCTGAGGTCTGCAGCTGGATGCATTCGCCAACCGTAGTGCAGCACGACCCCGCTCCGGCACGTCGCCACGGGCACGACCCCATCTCATGGAATGATCGTGTGGCCAGTCACTTCCCCGGCTGGTAGCCCACCGTCATGAGAGCCTTCCCCATCCATGCTGACCGGGACAGTAGTCGTCGTGCCCACACCACTGCGTGACCGCCTCGCAGCCGTCCAGCGCAACCCGCTGACCGCTGCGCTGGGGTCGTTCGGTCGTGTCGTGTGGCGAACCATCCAGGCCGGCATGCGCTACCGGGTGCTGGGACTGGCCGCCGAGTCGGCCTTCTTCGCACTGCTGTCGCTGCCGCCGCTGCTGTTCGGGCTGGCCGGCTCGATCGGCTTCCTCACCAAGACCTTCAGCGTGCAGACCGTCGCCCAGTTCCGGGCCGACATCGTCGCCCTGGCATCGAGGGCACTCAGCCCGCAGGCCATCGACCAGGTGCTCGCACCGACCCTGGACGACGTGCTCACCGCCGGCCGGGTCGAGGTGGTCTCGATCGGCTTCCTGCTCGCCCTGTGGTCGGGCTCACGAGCGATGAGCGTGTTCCTCGACACCGTCTCGATCATGTACGGCCACGCCGGCAAGCGCGGCATCATCCGAGCCCGCGCGCTGAGCTTCGGCATCTACGTCGCGGTGCTGATCACCGCCGCCATCCTGCTGCCCCTGGTGCTGGCCGGACCCAACTTGGTCAGCGCCGTGCTGCCCCCGCAGGCACAGTGGGTGAACCGGCTCTACTGGCCGGTGGTCCTGGTCGGCTCGGTGCTCGCCCTGACCACGCTCTTCTCAGCGGCCGTGCCGGTGCGGCGACGCTGGCGCGCCGACCTGCCGGGAGCCCTGCTCACCCTGGCCATCTGGCTCGGCGGTTCGTGGCTGCTGCGCCTCGTGCTCGACCGGTCACTGGGCGGGTCGGCCCTCTATGGGCCGCTGGCCGCACCCATCGCGGTGATGATGTGGCTGTACCTGATGGCCCTGGCCACCCTGATCGGAGCCTCGTTCAACGCCGCGATCAGTTCAGTCTGGCCACATTTCGCCGGCATCTCGCGCCAACGCGCGCAGGAGATCGCAGACGAGGTCACCGACGGTTCGTCCGCATAGTGGTACTGAATCTCACTGATTGAGATGCCTGCTTGCGCAAGGGTGTCCAACAGGTGGACTCTTGTCTCACGCGGCAACGGAGCCGTCACCGGTGAACCTCTGACGAAGGGCTGACCCATGACAGCGCCCGCTCTCGTGCTCGTGGCTGATGGCACCGACGACCCCCGGGTCGCCCAGGTCGTCCACGTGCTGCGCAAGCAGCTGCAGATCGCCCGCCCCGCCGTCTCGATCCACCTCGCCTGCCTCGGCGGTTCGCCCACCGGTGTGCAGGTGGTCTCGGCCCTGGCCGCGCGCGGCGCCAGCGAGGTCGTGTTCGTCCCGATCGACCTGTGCCGGGCCATCGAGGCCTCCGACGAACTGCAGGCCACGGTGACCGAGGTGCGCAACGCCCACCCCACGCTGCAGGTCAGCGTCTCGCGCCCAGTGGGCCCCGCACCCGAACTGCTCACCATCGTGGACGAACGACTGCGCACCGCGCTGCGGGCCAGCCGCACCACCGAACTCGATGGACTGGTGCTCGCACTCCCCCACGGCGGCGACGTGCGCGGCAACGCGTTGGTCTCGCGCCGTGCGCGACAGTGGTCGGCCCACCACCGCCTTCCCGTGGTCGTGGCGGTCGGCGACCACTCCGGTCCCAGCGTGGTCACCGCCCTGGCCAGCCTGCGCAGCCAGGGCCGACGCCACATCGCGGTCGGATCGGTCTACCTCGCCGACGGTGAGGGCTTCGCCCAGATGAGCGAGCAGGCTCTGGCCCACGGTGCGATCGCGGTCAGCCCCCCACTGGGTGCCCACGACCGTCTGCTCGACCTGGCGATGAGCCGCTACGCCTACGCCGCCATGGACCTGCTCGACGACGTCGAGGAGGCCTGCGAGCAGGACGAGACCGCATCGGCACAGCTGTCGTCCGACTCCGACGCGACGGCCGTCGTCCTCGCCACCTGAGTCGTGTGGCGCGCGGTGGGCCGGCTCCCGGTCAGCCCAGCGCGTTGAGTCGCTGCCTCTCGGCCTCGACGTCGAAGTCGGCCTTGGGCCACTGCGGATCGAGCGCCTCCAGATGCTCCAGCAACAGCTGCGCCGCAGCCCAGTTGCGGTACCACTTGCGGTCCGAGGGCAGCACGTACCACGGCGCCACGTCGGTGTTGCACTTCTCCAGGGCGAGCGCGTAGGCCTCTTCGTAGTCGTCCCACCGCGCCCGGGAGTCGACGTCACCCGGGTTGTACTTCCAGTGCTTCTCGGGGTTGTCGAGCCGCTCGTTGAGCCTGGCGAGTTGTTCGTCCCGGCTGATGCGCAGGAAGCACTTGATGACGGTGATGCCCTGCTCGACGAGCTCGGCCTCGAACCGGTTGATCTGGTCGTAGCGCGAGGTGATCGTGCGCGCCGAGGCCAGCTCGTTGACCCGACCGATCAGCACGTCCTCGTAGTGGGAACGGTCGAAGATGCCGATCATGCCGGGGCCAGGCAGCTCCTGCTTGATCCGCCACAGGAAGTGGTGGGAGAGCTCCTCCTTGGTCGGCGCCTTGAACGCCTTCAGGTGCACCCCTTGGGGATCGACCAGGCCGATGGCGTGCCTGATCACGCCACCCTTGCCCGAGGTGTCCATGCCCTGCAGCACCATCAGCACCCGCTTGGCTCCGGCCGCGTCGTCACGACCGTCGGCATAGAGCCGCTCCTGCAGGTCGGACAACTGCGGACCCAGTGCAGCGGTGAAGGCGGCCGCGTCCTCCTTGCCCTTGCCCGGATAGCCGGGGGTGGCCCGAGCATCGAGGGCAGCCATCTCGACCGGACCCTGCGGCACGCGCAGCAGGTCTCGCAGCGGAGCCATCGGCTCGATCGGCACCACGGCCTGGGCCAACTGCTCGGCCTTCTTGGCTGCTGACTTCTTCGCCTTGGACTTCTTGCTCTTCTTGGCCATGTCGGGATTCTGCCGCACCGAGGGTGGGGCGCGGGTGATTGCGCACTCACCTAGGCTTGCGGCATGGACGAGTCCCCCACCCCCCAGGTCGTGAAGTCGCCCGAGCAGTGGCGCGCCCAGCTCGGCGACTTCGCCTACCACGTGCTGCGCGAGGCCGGCACCGAGCGCCCCTTCACCGGCGAGTACACCGACACCACCACCGCCGGGGTGTACAGCTGTCGTGCCTGTGGGGCGGAACTGTTCCGCAGCGACGAGAAGTTCAGCTCGCACTGTGGCTGGCCGAGCTTCTTCGCCCCGCTGGCCGAGGACCGGGTGCGGTACCTGTCGGACGAGTCGATCCCCGGACGACCCCGGGTCGAGGTTCGCTGCAGCTCCTGCGACTCCCACCTGGGCCATGTCTTCGAGGGCGAGGGCTACGACACCCCGACCGACCTGCGCTACTGCATCAACTCGGTCTGCCTCGTGCTCGAGCCGACCGCCACCGACGGTCAGTGACGGCTCGGCGTGCCACCGCCCTCGGTCGGCGCGCCGCCCCGTAGGGTCTGGAGATGTGAGTGCTCATCCGCCCAGCACGGCCAGCGCGGCCCAGTTCCGCAGCGCGCTGGCCGACCTGCTCGGGCACCGTTGGCGGGCCGAGGTGCACGCCGACGAGATCCCTGCACCGCAGAAGATCGCCCCACACTCGGCCGCGATCGCAGCCGAGGTGACCGTGGCGGGCACCGAGGTCGGCAACGGGCGCCTCGTCCTGCTGCACGACCCCGCCGGCAACGAGGCCTGGCAGGGCACCTACCGGCTGGTCTCGTTCGCCCGCGCCGACGTCGACCAGGCGATGGTCACCGATCCTCTGCTCACCGAGGTGGGCTGGGCCTGGCTCACCGACGCGCTCGACCAGCGCGGCGCCCCCTACGCGGCAGCCTCGGGCACCGTCACCTCGGTCGTCAGCCGGTCGTTCGGCGGCATGTCGGACGAACCCGACCGCGCCGAGGTCGAGATCCGCGCCTCGTGGACGCCGCTGCTCGGCGACGGCGCCCCGCTGGCCCTGCACGTGGCCGCCTGGGAGGACCTGCTCTGCCTCACCTCGGGGCTCTCGCCGTTGCCCGAGGGGATCGTCCAACTCACGCCCCGCACCACGACGTTGCGGCCCTGGTGAGGCGCTGGTGACCGAACCCGAACTGCCTCTGCTGACGGTGCCCGCCGACGGAATCCCCGACGTGGTCGACTCGCCCGCGGCGTTGCACGAGTCCGCGGTCGCGCTGGGCCAGGGGCAGGGGCCCATCGCCGTCGACGCCGAGCGGGCACAGTCGTTCCGCTACTCGTCCAAGGCCTACCTGCTGCAACTGCGTCGCGAGGGGGCCGGCACCCACCTGGTCGACCCGGTGGCCCTGGAGGACCCCGACGGCAACGCCGACCTGCACGAGCTCGCTGAGGTGATGACCCCCCACGAGTGGGTGATCCACGCGGCCAGCCAGGACCTGCCGTGCCTGGCCATGGCCGGGTTGGTGCCGCAGCGGATCTTCGACACCGAGCTGGCCGGCAGGCTGCTGGGACGACCCAAGGTCGGCCTGGGCGCGCTGCTCGAGGACGAGTTCGGCGTGCGACTGCTCAAGGAGCACAGCGCCGCCAACTGGTCGATGCGGCCGATCCCCCATGACTGGCTGGCCTACGCCGCCCTGGACGTCGAGCTGCTGGTGGGGCTTCGTGACCGGCTCGACGAAGCCCTGGTCGCCGCCGGCAAGCGGGAGTGGGCCGAGCAGGAGTTTGAGTGGCAGGTGCGCCAGTTCGCCAGCCCCCGCCCCGACGACCCCGAGCGTTGGCGACGCACCAACGGGCTGCACCAGGTCAAGCACGCACTGGCGATGGCGCTGGTCAGGGAGCTGTGGGACGAACGCGACCTGCTCGCCGAGCGCTACGACTTGGCACCGGGCAAGGTGGTGCAGGACCGCGCGATCACCGAGCTGGCCGCACTGGTCGACACCCAGAAGCTCACCCTGCCCGGGCGAGCCGAGCTGCGCGCCATCGACGGCTTCAAGCGCCGCAACGCCCGCCGCTTCGAGAACAACTGGATCGGGGCGATCGATCGGGTTGGCCAGCTGTCGCGCCGGGAGTGGCCGGCGGTTCGGCTGCCCAGCGACGGCCCCCCACAACCCCGATCGTGGGAGCAGCGCCACCCCGAGGCGTGGGCCCGGTGGCAGGCGATCCGTCCTGCGGCCAACGAGTTGGCCGGCCAGCTCGAACTGCCGCCCGAGAACCTGGTGCAGCCCGATGTGCTGCGGCGTCTGGCCTGGCAGCCGCCGGCCGAGGTGTCGAGCGAGTCGGTCGATGCACGGCTGGCCGAGTTGGGGGCCAGGCCCTGGCAGCGCGAGCAGCTGTCAGCCCTTCTGGCCGAACTCCTGGGCTGAGGCGGTCAGCAGGGGCAACTGCCCGACCGCGTCGTGGCGCCGGGAGTGGTGCTCGATCACCTCGCGCGAGATGGTCTGGGCGGTCAGGCCGAGCTGCTCGAGGATCTGCTCGCGGCTGGCGTGGTCGATGAACTCCGGGGGCAGCCCGTACGCGCGCACTTGGACGTCGCTGTCGCGTTCGCGCAGCCGCTGGGCGAGCCGCTGCCCGACCCCGCCCACCAGCACGTTGTCCTCGATGCTGACCACCATCTGGTGGCGACTGGCCAACTCGACCAGACCGTCGTCGACCGGCAGCGACCACAGCGGGTCGACCACACAGGCGCTGATGCCCTGCTCGTTGAGGCGTCGTCCGACCTCGAGCGCCAACCCCACGAACTGGCCGTGGCCGACCACGATCACCTCGGGGCGTTCGCAGGCCAGCAGCACGTCGACGCCGTGCTCGTGGCGCATCGCCGGGATCGGATCGGGCAGCTTCTCCTTGGAGTAGCGGATGACACAGGGCGCGTCGTCGACGTCGATGCTGGTCCACAGGGCATCCTGCAGCCGCTGCTGATCGCGTGGGGCGGCCAGGCGCAGCCCGGGCACCAGCCCCATCAGGCTCATGTCCCACATGCCGTGGTGCGAGGCCCCGTCGGGCCCGGTGACGCCGGCACGGTCGAGCACCAGGGTCACCCCGAGCCGGTGCATGGCCACATCCATCAGCACCTGGTCGAAGGCCCGGTTGAGGAAGGTGGCGTACAGCGCCACCACCGGGTGCAGGCCCGCGCGGGCCATGCCAGCAGCCGAGACCACCGCGTGCTGCTCGGCGATGCCGACGTCGAAGGTGCGTTCGGGGTGCGCCGCGGCGAAGCGGGCCAGGCCGGTCGGGTAGAGCATGGCGGCGGTGACCGCGACCACGTCGGGACGCTGGTCGCCGATGCGCACCATCTCGTCGCCGAAGGCCTCGGTCCAGGTCGCCCGCGGCGAACTGGCCAGCGGCTCACCGGTGATCTCGTCGATCTGGCCGACGGCGTGGAAGCGGTCCTCCTCGTGGCTCTCGGCGGCGGCGAAGCCGGCCCCCTTGCGGGTCAGGCAGTGGACGATCACCGGTCCGCCGAAGTTCTTGGCCTGCTGCAGCGCACGTTCGGTGGCGGCCAGGTCGTGCCCGTCGATCGGCCCGATGTACTTCAGCCCGAGGTCGGAGAACATGGTCTGCGGTGCGAGCACGTCCTTGAGGCCGGTCTTGATGCCGTGCAGCAGGTCGTAGGCGCGCTTGCCGACCAACGGGGTCTTGTTGACGCTGCGCTTGACCACGCCGAGTGCCTGCTCGTAGTGCTTGTGGGTGCGCAGCCCAGCCAGGTGGTCGGCCAGGCCGCCCACGGTCGGGGTGTAGGAGCGTCCGTTGTCGTTGACCACGATGACCAGCGGCAGGTCCTTCTGGGACGCGATGTTGTTGAGCGCCTCCCAGGCCATGCCGCCGGTGAGCGCGCCGTCACCGACGAAGACCACGACGGTGCGGTCCTGACGGGTCAGCCGGAAGCCCTTGGCCATGCCCTCGCCCCACGACAGGGCGGTCGAGGCGTGAGAGTTCTCGACCCAGTCGTGGTCGGACTCGGTGCGGTTGGGGTATCCGGAGAGACCTCCGGCCTGTCGCAGGTGCTCGAAGCCGTCCAGTCGTCCGGTGAGCATCTTGTGCACGTAGCTCTGGTGGCCGGTGTCGAAGATGATCGGATCCTGGGGGGAATCGAAGACCCGGTGGATCGCCATGGTCAGCTCGACCACGCCCAGGTTCGGGCCCAGATGCCCGCCGGTGCGGCTCACCGAGCGGATCAGGAAGCGTCGGATCTCGCCTGCCAGCACATCGAGCTCGTCTCGCGACAGACCCCTGAGGTCGCGCGGCTCGCCGATGCGCTCCAGAACAGACATGTCCGCCAGTTTAAACCGCACACACCAGCTGTGGCGCCCTCCTGCGCTGGTCAGCCGGGGTGTGTTCGGCGCGGCTGGGCCCAAGCGCTCTCACAATCGGCTGATGAACACCCGCCCGCGCAGGGTCTCCTCGACCAGCATCACGGCGCGGCGCAGCCTCACCAGACGCGCCTCCTCGCTCTGCAGCACCTCGACTGTGCCATCGAGCACCGGCGCATCGACGTAGTCGGCCAGTTGGGCCCGGGCCTGGCCGATGCTCTGCCGGCAGGCCCTGACCTGGGACTCCACGAACTCGGCCGCGAGACGGGCCAGCACCACCGGCTGGCGCCTCAGCAGCGGGTAGCCGCGGTAGTCGGCGGGGCAGCAGTCGAGCAGGAACGCCACCGCCGAGTGCTCCCAGTCCAGCTCGCAGGGCGGGACGACCTGCTCGGGCCAACCCGGTGGCACGTAGCTACGCACGTGGTCGGGAACGGCCTTGGTGCGCTCCCCCGGCCTGTGGCGCGAACGACCACCGGACTCGGGGGCATCATCGACCCTGTGCCAGTCGTGGCGAAACACGGTGGTGCTCATCGCTACTCCTTTTCGAACGTGTGTTCGATGATAGGACGACCCCCTGACGATTTCCACCCCTGTTCCCGGCAGCGCCACCCGTGGGGGTGCTGACCCCGGCCGCGACTACGCTCGACGGGTCAACCCCAGCCTTGAGGAGCACCCATGACCAGCCCAGCCCGCGCCGTGCGCGCCGGCCTCGCCGTCCTCGCCATGGTCGCGATCGCGGCCTGCGGCAACGAGACCGCCCGCGACACCCCCACCACCACCGCACCGGTCACCAGCGCCGCCCCGAGCACCAGCGCGCCCCAGACCAGTGCCCCTGAGACCAGTGCCCCTGAGACCAGTGCCCCTGAGACCAGCGCAGCTGAGACCAGTGCAGCCGAGACGTCGGCCGCCCAGACCAGCGCACCGGCCACCACCAGCGCCTCCGCCACGAGCACCGCTGCCGCTGCCGGCAACGCGTGCGAACTGCTCACGGTCGAGGAGTTCAACACCGCCACCGGTTCGAAGCTGACCACCGCCAAGCCGTCGGAGATCATGGGCTCGTCGCTGTGCACCTACTCCGGCGACAACTCCACGATCGCGGTCAGCCAGATCACTGCCACCGGTGGTATCGCCCTCGACTCCTTGGTGAAGCAGATCCAGGTGCAGTTCCAGGACTCGACAGTGGTCGAGGCCAGCGTGCCGGGCGCCTCGGAGGCCGTGATGATCCAGGGCAAGCTCGCCGGTGCCGCCACCGTCGACCTGGTCTACATCAAGGACGGATCCGCACACCAGGTGATCCTCAGCCAGCAGGGCAAGACCGCTGCCCAGCTGAAGCCGCTGGTCGAGAAGGCTGCCGCCGCGAGGGCCGCCTGAGCCAGCACCGACCACCCGCGATCGCCCCCACCGCTTCGGCGGTGGGGGCGATCGTCTCGTCCGGGGCCGGGCCGGCTCAGCTGGCCTTGGCAAGGTTGCGCAGCACGTACTGCATGATGCCGCCGTTGGTGTAGTAGGAACGCTCTCCCGGGGTGTCGATGCGCAGCACCGCGTCGAACTCGACCTGGCCGCCGTCGGGCTTGACCGCCACGACCTTGACGGTGCGCGGGGTGCGACCCTCGTTGAGTTCGGTGACGCCCGAGATCGAGAAGGTCTCCTCACCGCTCAGCCCCAGGCTGTCGGCGTTCTGGCCCTCGGGGAACTGCAGCGGCAGCACGCCCATGCCGATCAGGTTCGAGCGGTGGATGCGCTCGAAGCTCTCGGCAATGACCGCCTTGACCCCCAGCAGCGCGGTGCCCTTGGCCGCCCAGTCGCGCGACGAGCCCGAGCCGTACTCCTTGCCGGCCAGCACGACCAGCGGAATGCCGGCGTCCTGGTAGTTCATCGAGGCGTCGTAGACGGTGGTCACCGGGGCGTCCTCGAGCGTGAAGTCGCGGGTGAAGCCACCCTCGGTGCCCTCGGCCACCTGGTTGCGCAGCCGGATGTTGGCGAAGGTGCCGCGGATCATCACCTCGTGGTTGCCACGACGCGAGCCGTAGGAGTTGAAGTCACGACGCTCGACACCGTGCTCGACCAGGTACTTGCCCGCGGGCGAGTCGACCTTGATCGACCCGGCCGGCGAGATGTGGTCGGTGGTGACCGAGTCGCCGAGCTTCAGCAGCACCCGGGCGGCCTCGATGTCGGTGACCGGCTCCGGCGTCGCACCCATGCCCTCGAAGTACGGGGGCTTGCGCACGTAGGTCGAGGCGTCGTCCCACTCGAAGGTGTCACCGTCGGGCGTGGGCAGCGAGCGCCACTTGTCGTCGCCCTTGAACACGTCGGCGTAGCGCGACGAGAACATGTCGGCGTTGATGGACGAGGCGATCACCTCGTCGATCTCGGCCTGGGTCGGCCAGATGTCGCGCATGTACACCGGCTGGCCGTCGGCGTCGGTGCCGATCGGGTCGTTGAACAGGTCGATGTCCATCGTGCCGGCGATCGCGTAGACGATGACCAGCATCGGGCTGGCCAGGTAGTTCATCTTGACGTCGGGGCTGATCCGGCCTTCGAAGTTGCGGTTGCCCGAGAGCACCGCGCTGACCACCATGTCGTCGTCGTTGACCGCCGAGCTGATCTCGGGGATCAGCGGGCCGGTGTTGCCGATGCAGGTGACGCAGCCGTAGCCGACCAGGTTGAAGCCCAGCTGGTCGAGGTAGGGGGTGAGCCCGGCCTTCTCGTAGTAGTCGGTGACCACCTGCGAGCCGGGGGCCAGTGAGGTCTTCACCCACGGCTTGCGGGTCAGGCCCTTCTCGACCGCCTTCTTGGCCACGAGTGCGGCACCGAGCATGACGCTCGGGTTCGAGGTGTTGGTGCAGCTGGTGATCGAGGCCACCGTGACCGCGCCGTGGGCGAGCTCGAAGTTGGCACCGTCGGCCAGCGACACCGGGACGGTCTTGCCGGGCTCGGAGGTGTAGTCACCGATGGCGCCGGAGAATTTGGCCTTCGACTCGTCCAGCCGGATGCGGTCCTGGGGACGCTTGGGGCCGGCGATCGAGGGGACCACGGTCGACAGGTCGAGTTCGATGTACTCGGAGTAGACCGGCTCGACCGCGGGATCGTGCCACAGGCCCTGGGCCTTGGCGTAGGTCTCGACCAAGGCGAGCTGCTGCTCGTCGCGTCCAGTCAGGCGCATGTAGTCGATGGTCTTGTCGTCGATCGGGAAGACCGCGATGGTCGAGCCGTACTCGGGGCTCATGTTGCCGATGGTGGCGCGGTTGGCCAGCGGCACCTGCGAGACGCCGTCGCCGTAGAACTCAACGAACTTGCCGACCACCTTGTGCTCACGCAGCATCTCGGTGATGGTCAGCACCAGGTCGGTGGCGGTGGTGCCCTCGTTGAGCTTGCCCGAGAGCTTGAAGCCGACCACGCGCGGCACCAGCATGCTCACCGGCTGGCCCAGCATGGCCGCCTCGGCCTCGATGCCACCCACGCCCCAGCCGACGACACCGAGGCCGTTGACCATGGTGGTGTGCGAGTCGGTGCCGACACAGGTGTCGGGGTAGGCCTGCAGCACGCCGCCCACTTCACGCGGGAACACCACGCGGGCCAGGTGCTCGATGTTGACCTGGTGGACGATACCGGTGCCCGGGGGGACGACCTTGAAGTCATCGAAGGCGGTCTGGCCCCAGCGCAGGAACTGGTAGCGCTCCTTGTTGCGCTCGTACTCGATCTCTACATTGCGGACGAAGGCGTCGGGGGTGCCGAAGACGTCGGCGATCACCGAGTGATCGATGACCAGCTCGGCCGGCGACAGTGGGTTGACCTTGGCTGGGTCACCACCGAGTTCGGTGACGGCCTCGCGCATGGTGGCCAGGTCGACCACACAGGGCACACCGGTGAAGTCCTGCATGATCACCCGGGCCGGGGTGAACTGGATCTCGTGGTTGGGCTCGGCGGTGGCGTCCCACTGCCCCAACTGACGGATCTGCTCGGCGGTGACGTTGGCGCCGTCCTCGGTGCGCAGCAGGTTCTCGAGCAGCACCTTGAGGCTGTACGGCAGCTTCTCCGATCCCTCGACGGCATCGAGCTTGAAGATCTGGTAGGTCGTGCCGTTGACGTCGAGATCTGCTTGGGCGCCGAAACTGTTCACGCTCATCTGACTGTCCTGCTCCTCACTGAGACCGGGGAAAACTATCTTGATGTCAAGATATCATGGACGGCGTCCTCGCGGCGCCACCCAGGCCCAGTCTGCTACATGCGCTGCAGCAGGGCCACCGACTCGAAGTGGTGGGTCATGCCGAACAGGTCGAATGCGCGCAGTTGGGTCGTCCGGTAGCCGGCTCGCTCGAACAGGCCCAGGTCGCGGGCGAAGCTTGCCGGGTCGCACCCGACGTGGACGATGGCTCGAGCACCGAGTCCGGCGACGTGGCGCACCACCTTCGCCCCGGCTCCAGCCCGCGGCGGGTCGAGCACGACCAGGTCGACCCTGCGGGGCAGCCGGGCCAACGCTCGCTCCAACGGCGCCGCGATGAACCGGGCCTCGGGCACGTTCTCGCGCGCCAGCGCGACCGCCGAGCGCGAGGTCTCGACGCCAACCACCTCGGCACCGGCATCGACCAGCGCCCCGGCGAACAGCCCGACGCCGCAGTACAGGTCGAGCGCCCGCTCTCCCGGACGAGGCTCGAGCATCCGCAGCACCGTGCCCACCAGCACCTCGGCTGCGCGCGGGTGCACCTGCCAGAAGCCGTCAGCCCTGACCCGATCGCGTCGTCCCAGCACGGCGTGAGCGACCACGTCAGCACCCCTGATCACCTGACGGTCGGCCAGGACCGTCGGCGGATCGGCGGCCACCACCTGCACCACCTCGGCCTGGTGCGCTTCGGCGACCTGTACCAACTCCTCCACCGAGGGGCCGGGAGCGGCGATCAGGCAGCCATGATCGGGCAGCGGCACCACCTCGTGGCTGCGGTGGGCGCGCAGGCCGACGCGGGTTCGTCCGTCGGCATCGCGGGCGGTGCGGTACTGCATCCGCGTGCGCCAGCCCACCACCGGCTCGACCGGTTCGACCTCGACCGCCTCGACCAGCGCTGGTTCCACGCGCGAGAGTCGGGTCAGCTGGTCGCGCAGCACCTGGGTCTTCAGCCCCGACTGGGCTGCCGGGTCGACGTGCTGCAGGTCGCAACCACCGCAGCGGTGCGCGATCGGGCAGGGTGCCGAGACCCGATGTGGTGAGGGCTCGAGCACCTCGACGGCATCACCCCGCCAGAAGCTCGCGTGGCTGGTGTCGGTCAGCCGCACCATCACCCGTTCACCGGCCAGGGCGTGGCGAACGAACACCACCCGCCCCTCGTGGCGGGCCACCCAGTGACCACCGTGGGCGATCGGCCCGACCTCGAGCGGTCCGATCAGTTGCCCCGGGACGGCGGCACCGCCCTCAGCCGGCACTGGACCGGTCCGTGACTCCCACCCGGCGCCACGGCTGCGGGTCATGGGGAACCGGGACGGCATCGGCGGAACTGCGCAGCTGGTAGGGCACCGAGGTGACCATGACGCCCTGCATGAAGTGCAGCCTGGTGCGGATGAGCAGGGCGGTCTGGTTGTGCAGCATGTGCTCCCACCAGTGCCCCACGACGTACTCGGGGATGTAGACACTCACCACGTCGCGCGGGTTCTCGGTACGCATCGCTCGGATGTGGTCGATGAAGGGGGTGGTGACCTCGCGGTAGGGCGAGGCGATCACCTTCAGCGGCACGTCGAGGTCGGCGGCCTGCCACTGTTCGAGCAGAGTGCGGGTCTCGTCGGGGTCGATCGACACCATGACCGCCTCGAGCGAGGAGCCGACAGCGGCCTTGGCGAACATCACCGCACGCACCGTGGGCTTGTTGAACTGGTTGACGAACACCACGTTGCGCACACGGCTGGGCAGCACCCGGTCGGACTCGTCGCGGTAGGCGAGTTCGCGGGCCACGGCGCTGTAGTGGCGGCTGATCAGCTTCATCGCCATGAACACCACGACCATGGCGATGATGGCCAGGTAGGCGCCGTGGGTGAACTTGCTGATCAGCACGATCACCAGCACCGTGCCCGTCATCGCCAGGCCGACACCGTTGATCACCCGCGAGCGTTGCATCTGGCGTCGCACACCGGGGTCGGCCTCGGTGGCCAGACGCCTCGTCCAGTGCCGCAGCATCCCCCACTGGCTGACGGTGAACGAGACGAAGACCCCGACCACGTAGAGCTGGATCAGCGCGGTCACCGAGGCATTGAAGATCAGCACCAACCCGATGGCGGCCAGGGCCAGGGCGACGATGCCGTTGGAGTAGGCCAGCCGGTCGCCCCGGGTGTGCAACTGACGCGGCAGGTAGCCGTCACGGGCGAGGATCGAGCCGAGCACCGGGAAGCCATTGAAGGCGGTGTTCGCAGCCAGGAACAGGATCAGCATGGTGACCGCGACCATGAAGTAGAAGGCCGGTCTGAAGTCGTCGTAGAAGACAACCCGGGCCAATTGGCCCATCACCGTGCTGCCGGGCTCGTGACGAATGCTGCCGTCGGGCAGTCGGTAGATCGACCCGCCGCGGTCGTCGACCAGGTGCACCTTGGTGAGGTTGGCCAGAGTGATGATGCCGAGCAGCATCACCACCGCGATCGATCCCAGCAGGGCGAGCGTGGTGGCCGCGTTGCGGCTCTTCGGGGGCTTGAAGGCCGGCACGCCGTTCGAGATCGCCTCGACACCGGTCAGCGCGGCACAACCGGACGAGAACGAACGCGCCAGCAGCGCGACCATGGCGAAGCCAGTGAAGTTGTCGTAGGCCGAGGTGCCGATCACCTCCCAGTCCGCGGTCGGTGAGCGCAGGTCTTGTCCGAGCACGAAGATCCTCGCCAAGCCCCACAGGGTCATCCCGATGACGCCCACCATGAAGCAGTAGGTGGGAATGGCGAAGATCGTCCCCGACTCGCGCACTCCACGCAGGTTGAGCGCCATCAGCACCGCGATCACCGCGGCGGCGATCCAGCCCTCGTGCCCACGGATGAAGGGCAGCATGGCCTCGGCGTTCTGCACCCCGGACGAGACCGACACCGCCACCGTGAGCACATAGTCGACCAGCAGCGCACTGGCCACGGTGAGGCCGGCGTTGGGGCCGATGTTGACCGTGGCGACCTCGTAGTCCCCGCCACCACTGGGGTAGGCGTGCACGTTCTGGCGGTACGACAGGATCACCACGAACATCACCACGGCGACGACCAGGGCGATCTTCCACGAGAACGCGAAACCGGCCATGCCGGCCAGCGACAGGGTGAGCAGGATCTCGTCCGGCGCATAGGCCACCGAGCTCAGCGCGTCCGAGGCGAACACCGGCAGGGCGATCCGCTTCGGCAGCAGCGTCTCACCCAACTGGGTGCTGGCGAGTTTCCTGCCGACCAGGAGCCGTTTGAGCGCTGAGGCTGCATGCACGGCGCAACTGTAGACCTGTCAGGTCCATGCATCTCGACCCAGGTGCGAACCACTCGTCACGGTTCGGTTGCGATAGCGTGAGCGCAGGCATCCCCCCAGCGAGTTGGACCGGTGAGGAGGAACGGGTGCACATCATCATCATGGGCTGCGGCCGCGTCGGTGCGAGCCTCGCCAAGAGCCTCGAGAAGCGAGGCCACTCGGTCGCGGTGATCGACGTCGACGTCGACTCGTTCCGCCGCCTGGGACCCGACTTCCGAGGACGCACCGTCAAGGGTGTCGGCTTCGACCGCGAGGTGCTCGCCGAGGCCGGCATCCGCGAGGCGGACGGGTTCGCCGCCGTCTCCAGCGGCGACAACTCCAACATCCTGGCCGCCCGCGTGGTGCGTGAGCAGTTCGGTGTGCACAACGTCGTGGCCAGGATCTACGACCAGGGCCGCGCCGAGGTCTACGAGCGACTCGGCATTCCGACGGTCGCCACCGTGCGCTGGGCCGCCAACCAGGTGCTCCGCCGCCTGCTGCCCGAGGGGTCGGAGCCGGTCTGGCGCGACCCGGCCGGGCTGGTGCGGCTGGTGCAGATGCACACCCACCATGACTGGGTGGGGCGCAAGGTGCACGCCATCCAGAGCCAGGTCGGCACCCCGCTGCCGTTCGTGGTGCGCTTCGGCAAGGGAGTCGTGCCCGACTCCGACACCATCCTGCAGGACGGCGACCTGTTGTTCGTGGCCTGCAGCACCGAGCGGGTCAGCGAACTCGAGGCGATCTTCGCCCGGCCGCCCGCCCGCCACTGACTTCCACCCACCACCCAGGAGTGACACATGCGCGTCGCCATCGTCGGGGCCGGGAACGTCGGCCGCTCCATCGCCCGTGAGCTGATCGCCAACGGCCACCAGGTGCTGCTGATCGACCGCGACCCCAAGGCCCTCAAGACCGAGTCGGTGCCCGAGGCCGAGTGGCTGCTGGCCGACGCCTGCGAACTCGACTCGCTCGAGGAGGCCGGCATCGACTCGTGCGACGTGTCGATCGCTGCGACCGGCGACGACAAGGCCAACCTGGTGCACTCGTTGCTCGCCAAGGCCGAGTTCGGGGTGCCGCGCACCGTCGGACGCGTCAACCACCCCGGCAACGAGTGGATGTTCAACGAGGTCTGGGGCGTCGACGTCGCGGTCTCGACCCCGCGACTGATGTCGGCCCTGGTCGAAGAGGCGGTCAGCGTCGGCGACCTGGTCAGGCTGATGTCGTTCAACAAGGGCAACCAGGCCAAGAACTCGGCCAACCTGGTCGAGATCACCCTGCCCAGGGACGCCGCCTCGGTGGGTCACCTGGTGCGCGACTTCACCTTCCCCGGTGACGCGGTGATGGTGGCGATCGTGCGCGACGGGGCCCCGCTGCCGCCGGAGAAGGACGGCGCCATCGAGGCCGGCGACGAGTTGCTGTTCATCGTCTCACCGGAGTTCGAGCCGAGCCTGAAGCAGATGCTGGCACCGACGGTGAAGCCGACCGCCTGAGCGCACGACCTCCGCTGTGACGTGGGGACGAGTTCAGTCGAGCAGTTCGTACTGCGGGTTGTAGATCACCCGGCGCCCGTTGTCGTCGGCCAACCGACCCTCGACCCGCAGCCGTCGCCCGGGTTCGATGCCCGGGATCTCGCGGCGACCCATCCAGATCAGCGTCACCACACCGGTGCCGTCGTCGAGCGACACCTCGAGCCAACGCCTGGCCGAGCGAGGGCTGACCGCCACCATCGAGATCTGCCCCTGGAGCACGACCCGTGAGCGCACCGTGCACTCCGCCACCGGCGAGGCACCCGCGCGTTGCGCCTCAGCGGCCAGGTCGTCGTGGGCCAGCTCGGTCTGGCTGGCGGTGAGCCGCTTCCAGGCCCGGGCCAACGGGCTGGACGGCTTGGCTGACTGGGGCATGGGTCAGCGCCCTTCGGTACCCTCGGCCTCGGCCAGCATCGCCTCGGGCAGGGTCATCGCGATCACGTCACCGGGCACCATCGGGGCGTCATGACGGCGCACCACGATGTTGCGGTAGAACTCCAGGAAAAGCTCGGCGGTGTCAGCAGCCGGCCCGTCGGGCAGCGCCGCCTCACCCATCAGTACACCGCGCAGCAGCCAGCGCGGACCCTGGGTCAGCCAAGTACGCGAGATGTGCAGGCCCTGCTGCTCGCCGTCCTCGCCGATGACCGGGATCTCACGACGCACCTCGTCGCCGAAGGGTCCGTCGGCCAGTTCGGCGGCACCATCCTGCTCGAGCGCAGCCGCCATGATCGCCTGCGCCACGTCGGCGACCATCGAGGTCGAGGCCGGGGCGGCGAACAGGGCCACCTCGAGCGCCGAACGCTCGTACATCACCAGTGCGCTCTGCACCTGGTTGGTGGCCTGGTCGACCTGCAGTTGCACCTGCATCCCGTCGAAGGGGGTCAGGACGACCGCCCCGAAGTCGAGCCGATCGATGTCGTCGGCATCGAGGTCGACCTCGGAGATGTCGAACGGACCGTCGTCGCGCAGGTCGTGGTCGACCTCATCGAGGTCGGCATCCAGCTCCTCGGTGTCGGGGACGAGCTCGTCATCGTCCTCGTCCTCGTCGAGGTCGTCATCATCCACGTCGTCCAGCTCGTCGTCGAGTTCGTCGTCCTCACGTTCGTCGGGGGTGGCTGGGCTGGCGACCAGTTCCTCGTCGGTGCTGCGCTTCCTGCGGCCGAAGATCACGAAACGAACTCCTTCTGGGGCGATGAACTCATCAAGCCTACCAACCGGTGATGCCGCCCGAGGATCCGTGGCCGCGCTCCCCCCGCACCGAGGCCGGCAGCTCGTCCACCACCTCGAAGACCGGCGACTCGACCTTCTGGACGACCAGTTGGGCGATCCGGTCGCCCTTGCTCAGGCGCACCGTCTCGCGTGGGTCGAGGTTGACCAGGTTGATCATGACCTCGCCGCGATAGCCGGCGTCGACGGTGCCGGGAGCGTTGACGATGCTGAGCCCGTGGCGCGTGGCCAGACCAGATCGCGGGTGCACGAAGCCGGCATGACCGGGCGGCAGGGCGATGGCGATGCCGGTGCGCACCAGCGCGCGCTCACTGGGGGCGAGCACCACGTCTTCGGCACAGGCCAGGTCGGCACCCGCGTCGAGCGGGTGGGCGAAGTTCGGCACGACGGCATCGGGGTCGATCCGCTGCACCAGGACGGTGGGCTGGGACGTCATGGGACCAGTGTCGGACTCGGTCATGTCGTGGCCTCGGCGACCTGGTGGCCGGCCAACGCGTTGACCGCAGCAGCCAACTCGTCGGGGCGACGGCTGCTGACCAGCCAACTGGGGTGCGGGTCGGACGGGTCGTCCAGCACGATGCGCACGCTGTGACCCAGCCAGGGCCTGAGCACCAGGTGGTCACCGGTGCGGGCCGCGCGTGCCATGGCGTCACGGGTCTGGGCCGGATCGAGCGCTTCCGCCGAGGCGATCCACTCCCCCTCGACCCGGGCGCCACCGGCCTGCAGCGAGCGCTCGTCCACCTCGACCGTGGCGCGCGACCACTGCCACAACACCAGCGAGGTCAACCCGAGGGCCACCACCAGGCTGGCCAATCCCCAACGGTCGCCCAGGATCGCCCAGACGGCGACGACGAAGCTCCCGGCCAGCGGAAGGGCGACGGCCCACCACCAGGCGGGCACGTGCAGTCGCTCTGCGTACATGGCGATCAGGCTACCGACTCGGCCACGAGGTGCAGTTCGGGGGCCGGCAGACCCTAGGATTGGGCGCATGAGCACCTCGGAGAAGCTCCTGAACAAGGTCTACGCCGCAGCCATCGGCGGCGTGGTCACGCTGGTGACCCAGAAGATCCTCGCGCAGGCATGGAAGCTGGCCACCGGCGAGGAGCCGCCCGAACCCACCAATCCCGAGGTGCCGGCGACCACCGCCTTCGTCTGGGCGATGGCCAGCGGTGTCGGCGTGGGTGCCGCCCAGTTGGCGATCAAGCGGATGAACGCGCGTCGCTCGTGGGTGCGCCAGCAGGTCGACAAGGCCAGCTGAGCGAGCGCACACGCCGCCGGCCCGCTGAGGCCGCCTCAGACGCAGTCGACGCAGTAGCTCTGGCCCTTGCGCTCCTCGGCGAGCTGGCTGCGGTTCTTCACCAGGAAGCACGAGGCACAGGTGAACTCGTCAGCCTGACGGGGCAGCACCCGGACGGTCAGCTCCTCGTGGGAGAGGTCGGCGCCCGGCAGTTCGAACGCTTCCGCGGCCTCGACCTCGTCCTCGTCGACCTTGCCTGAGTTCTTGTCGTTGCGGCGACTCTTGAGCTCCTCGATGGAGTCCTCGTTCATCTCCTCGTCGGTCTTGCGTGGTGCGTCGTAATCAGTCGCCATCTGCGTGCCTCTCCCTCGTCCTGCCCTGCCGCGCCGCGGTGTCGCGCACATGTGTATCACATGCGGCAAAGGCCCCACGCCCATGGCCCCCCGCACTGGGACACACCACCCGCAGGGGTGGCCTCACCGCGCGCCGTCAGTGTGACGCAGAACTCACTGGGCTAGCGTTTCCGGCAGGTGGCTCCACGTGGGAGCCGGTAAGGAGTACAGCCATGTGGATCGGCCTTGGGATCTTCCTCATCGTCGTCGGCGCCATCCTGAGCTTCGCGGTGAACGTCGACATCCCCTTCATCTCGGACGACGTCCTCGGATGGATCCTCATCATCGCCGGCATCGCCGCCATCATCCTGTCGTTCCTGGCTCAGGGCCAGCGGCAGCGTGCGCGCAGCGAGGTCGTCGTGGACGAGGTGCACCGCGAGGTCTGATCGCCCCGCGCACGTGCATCGGCGCAAGTCACGCGCCACCAGCGCATCTGTTCCGCCCTCACCGGCAGCGGTGGGGGCGGAACGCTGTGCGCTCGCGGTAGGGTCGCACCAAGGTGGAACCCAGGGGGTGGTGGACGAGTGCCGGACCGGCCGTCAGACCCCACCGTGCGGTTCGAACAGGAGACACTGGAGATAGCCATGCAGAGCGAACTGAGCCCGCGCGAGATCCAGACGCGCATCCGCTCCGGCGAGTCCCTCGACGAGGTGGCCCGCGCCGCCGGTGTCCCGGCTGACCAGATCGAGGTGTACGCAGCACCGGTGATCGCCGAGCTCGAGCACGTCGCCGGCAGTGCCCTGGCCGCCGCCGTACGCCGAAGCGGTGAGAGTTCCTCGGCACGATCGCTCAGGGCTGTGGTGGCAGAACGCCTGCAGCAGCGTGGCATCGACATCGACGACGTGACCTGGCAGGCCTGGCGCGACCCCGACCGCCGCTGGACGGTGCGCGGCGAGTACGCCTCGGGCAGCGCCCAGCACGAGGCGCTGTTCACCTATGACGTGCGTGGCCGCTACAGCGTGGCCCGCAACGACGAGGCCCGCTGGCTGATCAACGAGTCCGGCCCCTCGCACGGCCCCCAGCCCGGGCGCAAGCGCCGCGACCCCGACCAGGAACCGACCGTCGACCTGAATGACGAACTGGCCCTGGTGCGGGCGATCCAGCCCGACACCGAGGAGCGTCCGGTCACCGCACCGGTCGCGGACGCCGACGAGCCCGAGGACTACTCCGAGGCCGAGTTGAGCCAGGTCGACGGGGTCTACGACATCATCCCGCCGCAGTCGCAGATGGACGTGCTCTACGAGATGCTGTCGAGCTTCAACGAGGACTCGGTCAACATCTACGCCGGGCTCACCCAGCCCGTGGTGGAGGACGACCTCGCACCGGTGGTTGAGGAGCCCACACCGGCCGAGGAGCCCCCGCTGGCTGAGGAGCCCACGCCCGTGGGGGAGCCGGCCACGAGCGTCCCGAAGCCGGCTTCAACTGCAGAGCCCGAGCAGGACTCCCTGCTCGAGGCCGAGAACGAGCCGACCCTGGTTCGCCCCCGCGAGGGCAAGGCCAAGAGCCGGCGCAAGCGCGCCCAGGTGCCCAGTTGGGACGAGATCATGTTCGGCGGCCCCAAGAAGGACCCGAAGGACTGAGTCCCAGCCGGGACCCCGGGCCCTGTGCCGCTACTCCCCCGTGGCCACCGGCCGGTCGGGGTCGCTGATCCAGTCCGACCACGATCCCGGGTAGAGCCGCAGCCCGCTGATCCCGGCGTGCTCTGCTGCCAGCAGCGCCTGCGCTGCGGTGATCCCCGACCCGCACGAGAGCACGTCGCCGGGCTGCAGTCCTGACAGCATCTCAGCCACCTCGTCGGCCGGACGGAACCTGCCATGGTCCTGCAGTTCGGTGGCGGGAAGGTTGAGCGCACCGGGGATGTGACCGGCCACCGCGTCCATCGGTTCGACTTCGCCACGGAATCGCTCGGCTGCCCGCACGTCGACCACCCTGCCGCCGGCATCGAGGTGGGCCCGGACACCGTCGGCGTCGACCGAGGGCAGCTGTCCGGGGCGCACCGTCACGGTTCCCGGCCTCACCTCGGGCAGGTCGGTGGTGATCGCTCCCCCATACTCCTGCCAGGCAGCGAACCCGCCGTCGAGCACCTGCACTCGCTCCAGACCGGCGTCGCGCAGCATCCACCAGGCGCGCCCGGCCCCCAGCGAAGGGCCCTGGTCGAGCACGACCACGTGGGAGTCGTCATCGATGCCGGCGCGGCGCAGGGCGGCCTGCAGGTCGTCCGCGCTGGGCAGCGGGTGACGACCGCCGCGTCCGTCGTCCGCCACCGGGGCCGACAGGTCGTGCTCGATCGGGACGAAGCGCGAGCCGGGCACATGGCCGGCGTCGTACTCGCGGCGTCCGCGCTCGGCATCGGTGAGGTACCAGCGCACGTCGAGCACCATCACGTGGTCGTCGGATGCGATCAGCTCGGCCAGTTCGGCCGGCTGGACGAGTGGCTTCACAGTTCCTCCTGGCTGGTGTCGAACGGCAGCACCTCGGGCGACAGGGTCGCCATGGCCACCGACTTGTTCATCTGCTGGCGGTGGTGACGGCGGCAGAGCACCTCGTAGCGCACCTCGCTGACCGGGCGGTCGGGATCGAGTTCGGTGTCGCCGACGACGACCTGCGAGCCCTCGGTGACCATCACGCCGTCGATCGTGCGTGCGTTGTGGGTGGCCCGCTCACCGCACCAGCACAACGGCTGCACCTGCAGGGTCTCCATCCGGTCGCTGAGTTCGACCAGGCGCTTCGACCCCGGGAACAGCTCGGTGCGGAAGTCCGCCAGGATGCCGAAGCAGAACACGTCGATGCCGAGGTCGTCCACGATCCGGGCCAGGTCGTCGACCTGGCCGGCGGTGTAGAACTGGGCCTCGTCGCAGATCAGGTAGTCCAGGCGCGCCCCGTGGTGCAGCCGGTCGACCACCGTCGTCCAGAAGTCGAAGTCGGCGTCGACCTCGAGCGCCGGTGCGGCCAGACCGATCCGCGAGGTGATCACCGCCTGGCCCGAGCGGTCGTGGCAGGTGAACAGTTCGCCGACCCGGTCGTGGGCCGACTGGGTGTGGTGCATCTGCAGGGCCAGGGTCGACTTGCCGCAGTCCATCGGCCCGGTGAAGAAGACCAACTCAGCCATGGTGCCCACCATCGACCGACCGTCCGCCCTCGACCAGGAGGGGGACGAGCATCTCGTCCGGGGTGAGGCTGCCGTGCATGCCGACCAGGTCGAGTTCCTTGGGGTAGGCGGTGGTCATCACCGCCCAGTCGCTGCGCATCGCGACCAGCACGTCGCCGATGCGAGGTGCCACCCGGGGGTCCACCGGTCCGAACCAACCGGCCTCGATGGCCTCCTCGCGGCGCAGCACCCAGGCTCGCTCGCCCAACAGCCGCCGCCAGCGGGCCGCGACCGACCCGGGCGACTCGGTGTAGAGCTGGCGCATCCGGCCTTCTCCGGCGACCTGGGCGACCTCGGTCAGCAGCGAGGGCTCCCACTCGACGATCACCCGGTGGTGTCCGGGCACGTCGACCATGCCGTGGTCACCGGTGACCACCACGGCCACCTCGTCGCCATGGCGCTCGGCAAGGGCGTCGACCAGGTCGGCGGTGAACTCCGAGGTGCGCCGCAGCACCTCGCGCCACTGCGGTGAGTCGACACCGAGCCGGTGGCCGGTGTGGTCGAGGGCCCTCTCGTAGACGTAGACCAGGCTGCGCTCGCCGGTCCCGACGGCCTCCACGGTACGCTGCAGCCGGTCGTCCAGGTCGTCCTCGTCGACCAGGCCTGAGACCTCGGTGCCACGCAGGGCCACGCCGGTCAGACCGCTGTTCTCGAACCGGGCGGGGACGACGCTGCGTACCTCCACCCCGGCGGCGGTGGCGCGTTCGAAGACGGTGGGTTCGGGCTGCAGCGCCAGCGGATCAGGGCCGTTGTCCCAGGTGACGGCGTTGACCAGCGGTTCGCCGACAGCGGGGCGGAACAGGTAGCCGACCATGCCGTGGCGTCCGGGCCACAACCCGGTGCCAAGGCTGGTCAGCGAGGTGCCGGTGGTCGAGGGCACGGTGGCGCTGATCGGCCTGCCCTGCATGTCACTGAACTGGGCGGCCAGGTGGCGGTGGTCCTGCAGTTGCTGCCAGCCCAGGCCGTCGACCATCAGTACCACCCAGCGCGTGGCAGCAGGCAGGCCGAGCTGGTCCTGACAGCCCGGGACGTCGAGGTGCGCCCCGATCGACGGCAGGACCATCGACAGGTCGGCGCCATGGGCGCCGGGCAACACCTGGGTCACCGGTGCCCCACCGCGCACTGCATGGCCGTGCCGAAGGCAACCAGGCGGGCCACGGCGTCCTCGCCGTCGGCGAAGGGGCTCATCCGCACCACCAGGTCGTCGGCGACCAACGAACCTGCGTAGCCGTGGTCGGCGTCGCACTGGGGGTCGCCGCAGGTGGCGGGTTCGAGGTTGAGCCGGCGCATCGTCCCCCAGCCCAGGGTGAGCCAGGTCTCGACGACCGGCCGGGCGACCTGGCCGAAGCGGTGCGGCTCGCGCACCACTCGGGTCAGCCCGACCGAGGTGATCGCCGAGAGCGGGATCGACTCGGTGGAGCTGATCGCGCGCACCTCACCAGCAGCGTGCTCGAGGTCACCTTCGCTCGACTCGTCGGTGTGGCTGACCACCAGCCGCTGCTCGGTGAGCGCCAGCACGGTGAGGTGCCGCTGCACCTCGTCGGAGTTGAACGTGGCCTCGTGGTGCACGAGGTGGTCGAGCACCGTCTCGGCACCCAGGGTCATGGCGAGCCCGTCGGCCACCAGTTCGGGGTAGTAGCCGCAGTCGACGATCTCCTGACGCAGCCGGCCGGGCAGCTCGCGCACCATTGAGGAACTCACCGGGCCATCTTGTCATTGATCCATGACCGGTCGGGAGCCAGCGCCTAGGGTGGGCCCAACCCCCAGCATCGCGAGGACGACCCATGACCCACGTGCTGCACCGCGCCCGCCCCGACCACGAGGGTGGTGACCACGACCCCGGGCTCTACCGCAACGACGTCGTGGCCAACCTGCTCGACCCTGCGGTCGAGCTCACCGAGGCCATGCTGGACGACGTGCGTGCCGATGCGGTCGACGTCGGTGAGCAACAGCGGTTGCTGCTGTTCGGCGCCCAGGGCGCAGACCCCGAGTGCTGAGCAGGTTGGGTGTTGACACGGTTTCGGCGACGCCTTCTCGCCGCTGGTTAGGCTGGGTGACATGAGCACCCGCCCCTTCTTCGGTGCACGCGCCGAGGAACGTGTCACCGCCCAACTCGCCTCACGGTTCCGCAAGCGCGGCTGGGTCGAGGCGATCATCCCCTACGCCGGCTACGGCACCCCCGACCAGGTGCGGGTGCTGGGCCGGGTCGTGCTGACCCCGCAGGCGCCACGCACCGACCTGCTCAAGGCTGCCGACGCCTTCCTGTCACAGCGTGGGTGGCGCAACTTCGCCGCCGTGCCACTGGCACGCCGCACCGTCAGGGTGCAGGCCGGCGACTCCGAGATCGAGATCGAGACCGACCGATCGGGCTACCTCGACGTCCGCCTGAAGAACCCGGGTCTGCCTACAGGCTGGCACGAGGTGCAGGTGACCACCGCCGAGGGCACCACGGCCACCGTGCCGGTGCAGATCATCGAGTCCGACGAGACCCTCGGTCTGGTCAGCGACATCGACGACACCGTGCTGTCGACCTTCCTGCCCCGCATCCTGATCGCCGCGTGGAACAGCTTCGTGGTCACCGAGCAGGCCCGCGAGCCCGTCCCGGGGATGGCGCGGATGTACCAGCAGTTGCTCGAGCGCCACCCAGGGGCCCCGGTCGTCTACGTCTCGACCGGCGCCTGGAACACCTACCCGTTCCTGAGCCGGTTCCTGCGTCGCCACGGCTACCCGCAGGGCACGATGCTGCTCACCGACTGGGGGCCCACCAACACCGGGTGGTTCCGCAGCGGCCCCGACCACAAGCGCACCGCGCTACGCGAACTGGCTCGCGACTTCCCCAACGTGCGCTGGGTGCTGGTCGGTGACGACGGGCAGCACGACCCGGTGCTCTACACCGAGTTCTCGAACCTGCAGCCCGACAAGGTGCGGTTGATCGCGATCCGGCAGCTGACCATGGCCCAGCAGGTGCTGGCCCACGGCACCACCACGGTGCTGGCCGATCCTGACGACGTCGAGTGGACCCCCGAGGTCGCCCCGATGGTCAAGGGGCCCGACGGGGACGACCTGGCGCCCAAGCTCTGGGCGGTGCTCGACGAGGGCTGATCGCCACCGGCGGCCGAGCGCGCGGCGTGTGCTGGTGCAACCATGAGTGGGCGCACGCGACAATGAGGGGTCGCGACGACCAGCAAGGAGCGCACCGAAGCAGATGGCGAGCAAGCCCACCCAGGACCAGTTGGACGACGAGCTGTCCGAGAAGATCATCGACGTCGACGTCTCGACCGAGATGGAGACCAGCTTCCTGGAGTACGCCTACTCGGTGATCTACTCGCGCGCCCTGCCCGACGCGCGCGACGGCCTCAAGCCGGTGCAGCGGCGCATCCTCTACTCGATGGACGACATGGGCATCCGCCCCGATCGTTCGCACGTGAAGTCGGCCCGCGTGGTCGGCCAGGTGATGGGCCAGTTGCACCCCCACGGCGACGGCGCGATCTACGACGCGCTGGTGCGCACTGCGCAGCCGTGGGCGATGCGGCTGCCCCTGATCGACGGCCACGGCAACTTCGGCTCGCTCGACGCCGGCCCCGCTGCCATGCGCTACACCGAGTGCCGGATGGCCCAGGCTGCGGTCGCGATGACCGCCGGCCTCGACGAGGACACCGTCGACTTCCGGCCCAACTACGACGGCAAGGAGACCGAACCGACGGTCCTGCCCGCGGCCTTCCCCAACCTGCTGGTCAACGGCACCACCGGCATCGCGGTGGGCATGGCGACCAACATGCCGCCGCACAACCTGGTCGAAGTGGTGCAGGGGCTCAAGCACCTGATCAACCACCCCGACGCCGACCTGGACGACCTGCTGCAGTTCATCCCCGGTCCCGACCTGCCCACCGGCGGCAAGATCATCGGGCTCGACGGCATCCGCGACGCCTACGCCACCGGCCGGGGCAGCTTCCGCATCCGGGCCACCGCCCGGGTCGAACAGGTCAGTCCGCGCCGCCGAGGCATCGTGGTCACCGAACTGCCCTACATGGTCGGCCCGGAACGGATCATCGAGCAGATCAAGACGCTGGTGCAGTCCAAGAAGCTCTCGGGCATCGCCGACGTCAAGGACCTCACCGACCTGGCCCACGGTACCCGGCTGGTGATCGAGGTCAAGAACGGCATCAATCCCGACGCGATCCTTGAGCAGCTCTACAGGCTGACCAAGCTCGAGGACTCGTTCTCGATCAACGCTGTCGCCCTGGTCGACGGCCAGCCACGCACGCTCAGCCTGAAGGAGGCGCTGCAGGTCTACCTCGACCACCGCCTCGAGGTCACCCTGCGCCGCACCCGGTTCCAGCTGGCCAAGGCCAGCGACCGGCTGCACCTGGTCGAGGGGCTGCTGCTGGCGATCGTCGACATCGACGACGTGATCGCGATCGTGCGCACCTCCGACGACGTCGCCGAGGCCAGGGCGCGCCTGATCGAGGCCTTCGAACTCACCGAGGCCCAGGCCAACTACATCCTCGACATGCAGCTACGCCAGCTCACCCGGCTGTCGTCGATCAGGCTCGAGGCCGAACGCGACGAGCTGCGGGCCACAATCGCCCGGCTCACCGAGATCGTCGAGGACGACGCGGTGCTGCGTGCGCTGGTCTCGTCCGAACTCAGTGAGATGGCGGGCCAGTTCGGCACGCCGAGGCGCACCGTGCTCCTGGCCGGTGGTGGCGTGGTCACCGCGGTGGCCGCCACCCCGCTCGAAGTACCGGACGACCCCTGCTGGGTGCTGCTGTCGGCCACCGGCCTGCTGGCCCGGATCGACTCCGACGCCGACCTGTCGAGCACCGGGCCGCGCGCGAACCACGACGTGGTCGCCTCGGCGATCAGGGCCAGTGCCCATGCCGAGTTCGGGGTGGTGACCTCACACGGCCGGCTGCTCAAGGCCCGGGCGATCGAGTTGCCAACCGTGCCCGCCACCGCCAATGCCCCCCACCTGCAGGGTGGGTCGAGGGCGACCGAGTTGCTGCCTCTGCAGACCGGCGAACGTCCCCTGGCGTTGACCACCCTGTCGACCGACTCGCTGGGGCTGGCGTTGGGCACCAAGCGGGGTGTGGTCAAGCGGGTCAACCCCGAGGTGCTCGGCCGCGACTCCTGGGAGGTGATCAGGCTCGACGACGGCGACCAGTTGGTCGGGGCGCTCGAGCTCACCACCGAGGACGTCGAGCTGGTCTTCATCACCAGCGAAGCCAACCTGCTGCACTTCGGTGCTGGTCAGGTGCGTCCGCAGGGTCGCAACGGGGGCGGCATCGCCGGCATCAAGCTCGGCGCCGGCGCCACCGCGATCTGGTTCGGCGCTGCACCGGCCGAGGGCTCGGTGGTCGTCACCATCTCGGGCAGCTCCTCGTCGCTGCCCGGCACCGAGGCGGGCCAGGTCAAGGTCACCGCGTTCGACGAGTACCCGGGCAAGGGACGAGCCACCGGCGGCGTGCGATGCCACCGTTTCCTCAAGGGTGAGGACGCACTGCTGCTCGGCTGGGCGGGAGCCTCGCCAGCGGTCGCGTGTGCGGCCTCCGGCTCACCGGTAGACCTGCCGCCGGCCACCGGACGACGTGACGGCTCCGGAACCCCCAGTGCCCAGCCCGTGCTGGCCGTCGCCACCCGGGGCAGCACCCCCACTGCGACCCAGGACGAACCGACGCAACAGTCCCTGCTCGACTGAGGAGTACCGGTGGACCACTTCGGCGACGAGATCGCTGAGCAGCCAGAGGCGCTGCGCCGGGCTGCCGCGGGGTTGCGGGATCACGCCGACGGCCTGCGCCGCGTGCGCGAGTGGGTCACCGGCGATCGACGACCGCTCGTGCTCACCGGCATGGGCAGTTCGTTCGACGTGCTGCTGGGGCTGGACAGCCGACTGCGTCGGGCCGGGGTGCCGAGCGTGGCGGTACACACCGCCGAGTTGCTGAACTCCACCCGACTGGCCCCGGGCAGCGTGGTGCTCGCGGTCAGCCAGTCAGGCTTGAGCGCCGAACTCGTCCGTCTGCTCGAGCGCCTCGGCGAGGTCGACCAGGTGTCGGTGGTGGGCATCACCAAAGACCCCGGCTCCCCCACCGCCCGACGTGCGGACGTCGTGCTGCCGATGTCTGTCGGCCCCGAGCACGGCCCCTCGACCAAGAGTGTGCTGGCGAGCATCGTGGTCTGCCACGCGATCGAGCAGGTGCTGGTCGACGATGCGCCCCTCGACCAGGTGCTCGACCGGGTCGAGGCCGGCGTCACCCGTCTGGCGGCCCGGGTCGACGAGGCGCTCGGCGACCGGGAGCGCACGACCACACTGCTGCGCGACTGGGTGGGTGAGGTTCCCTGCTTCCTGCTGGCCCGGGGACAGGGCATCACCACCGCCGAGGTGGCGGCCCTGGTGATGAAGGAGGCCGGCATGCAGGTGGCCACCGCCATGGACGCCGCAGAGTTCCGCCACGGCCCACTCGAACTCGCCGGTCCCGGTCTGGCGGTGGCCGTGATCAGCACCGAACCCTCGGTGGCCGGCCTGGACGAGGCGCTGCTGCACGACCTGGCCGGCCACGGGACGAGGCTCGTCCAGATCAGCACGCTCGGGGAGGCCGCTCCCGACCGGACTCCCCCGCCGTGGCCGCTGGTGCACATGCCGGGTGACGGATCACTGCTCGACGCCGCGCTCGCGCTCGTCCCGATGCAACTGTTGGTGTGGGCCTTGGCCCACGAACGCTCCAGCGCCCCCGGCGAGTTCATCAAGGGGGCCAAGACCACCACCAAGGAGTGACATGTCACAGCGGGTGACCACTGGTCGGCACTTCCTGAGCCGCGACGGACGCAGCATCGTCCCGACCGGCACCCACTTCGTCCCGCGCAGTGGGCCGGACTGGCCTTGGCGAGTCGACGACGCCGAGTTCGACCGGCACGGGCTGTGGCTGCACCCGACCTTGTTCGTCGGTGGCGAGGTGGGCGACGCCTACTGGGACCTGCCCTGGGCCCGTGGCCGCAACCCGCACAGGGACCCCCGAACTGCTCGAACTGCAGGAGCGGCACGCCGCGATGCTGGCCAGGCGCTGGGCAGGGCACGCCGAGATCATCGCCTGGGACCTCACCGACGAGCCGCCGTTCTGGATCTTCCCCGAGCAGTTGCTGGGACGACGGGTCATCCACAAGCCCTACGACCCGGCCGCATACGGGTTGGGCGAGGGGGTGTCCGGCCCCTACACGCCGACCGAGCCGGTGTGGAACCCGGTGCGCGACGAGCAACTGCTGACCCAGGGCTGGCTGGCGAGCTTCATCCTGGCCAGCCAGGCGCAGGTGGCGGTCTCGTTCCAGCGCGAACAGGTCGACGGGTCACTGGCCGGCCTCGGTGACCGGTCACTGCTGCTGTGCCCGGCACCGACCACCGACATGACCCTGCGTGGCGCCTGGCTGGAGCCGGTGGGTGCTGAGGTGGTAGCCCGCGACCAGTTCGGACGACCAGCCGTGCTCGTCCACACCCATGGTCAAGGGCGGGTGGTGACCGTGAGCCACCCGGTGGAGTTGCTGCTCGCGTCGCAGCCGGACGATCCGTTCGCCGACAGCGGGGCCTGGCAGTTGTACCGGGGGTTGGCCGACCTCGCTGGTGCTGGGCTGCCCGACGCGCTCGAACACCCCGACGCCACCTGCGGTGCACTGACCGGCGACGAGGGCGGACTGTTGGTGGTGACCAACCACACGGCCGACCGGATCAGCGCCCCGGTTCGGTTGCCCGAAGGGGCAGCTGCACCGACGGTCGTGGTCGGCGAGTGGTCTGGCCAGGGCGAGGCCGGCATCGATCCCCACCAGGTGTTGGTGGTCATCGGCGTCGCTGAGGCGTCCTAGAGTGTGCGGCATGGGTGACTTCGACGACCTGCTCGCCGCCAACAAGACCTTCGGCGAGACCTTCAGCGACGGCGGCTTCGACGGCATCGCGCACGCGGGCGTGCTGGTGGTCACCTGCATGGACTCACGGATCGAACCCCTGGGCATGCTCGGGCTCAAGCTGGGCGACGCCAAGATCCTGCGCACCCCGGGTGGCCGGGTCAGTGAGGACACCCTCGTCGGCTGCATCCTCGGCGTGCACCTGCTGCGGGTGAACCGGATCATGCTGGTGCCGCACACCCGGTGCGCCATGGCCAGCGGTGACGACGCCTCGATCGCGGCGGCCGTGCTCGAGCGCAACGACACCGACATCCGCGGTATGCGTCTGGGTGCCAGCCCCGACCAGGCGAACGCGCTGCGCTACGACGTGCAGTTGCTGCGCACCCACCCCTTGATCACCGGACGAGCCAAGGTCGGCGGGTTCATGTATGACGTCGACACCGGCTTGCTGGAACAGCTCAGCTGAACCATCAGGCCATCGTGGAGTGCTGGTGGTGCTCCTTGACGAACAGCATCGCCACGAACCCTGCGAGCAGGATCACCACGATGCCGAGGATCCCCCAGTACTGGGTGTTCTCCCGGCCGGTGACAGCAGCGCCGATACCGATGGCCAGACCGAAGAAGGCCGGTGACAGGAACGAGACCACGCGCCCAGTGGTCGCGTAGAGACCGAAGATCTCGCCCGACTTGCCCTCGGGGATCAGCCGGGCGAGGAAGCTGCGGGACGCCGACTGGGCCGGTCCGACCAGGGCCGACATGATCAGCCCGCAGATCCAGAACACGGTCGCCCCGCGGTCGTACAGCATGAAGATCGCCACGCCGGTGATGCTCAGGCCGGCGAGCGCGAACAGGATGACGGTGCGCGGGCCCAGCTTGTCGTCCAGCAGCCCGAACAGCATGGTCGAGACTCCGGCGACAATGTTGGCCACCGCGCCGAAGATGATCACGTCGCCGGCGCTGAAGCCGAAGGTCCCGGCGGCGATCACCGCACCGAAGGCGAAGACGCCGGCCAGGCCGTCGCGGAACAGCGCTGAGGCCAGCAGGAACCATGCGGTCTGGCGTGAGGTGTTCCACAGCGTCCTGATGGTGCCGAACAACTCACGGTAGCTGGCCAGGAAGCCGACCCGGGGTCGTCCGTTGGGGGCGCGGTCGCGCAGGATCGCGAAGGTCGGGATGGTGAACAGCAGGGTCCACAGCCCGCAGACCAGCATCGAGACCCGGATGTCGAGGCCATCCTCGCCGGTCACCCCGAACAGTCCGACGTCAGGTTGGATGAAGGCGAAGAAGATCACCAGCAGCACGATGATGCCACCCAGGTACCCCATCCCCCAGCCGAAGCCCGACACCTTGCCCACGTTGCTGGGGCTGGCCACCTGTTCGATGGTGGCGTTGTAGTTGACGCCGGCGATCTCGGAGATGATCGACCCCACCCCGAGCAGCACGAGCCCGAGCACCAGGAAGCCTGGTTCGGGCTTGACGAAGAACAGCGAGGCCGACAGCGCCGCCAGCACCCAGGTCTGGACGCGCAGGTTGCGCACCGTGGTGCCGGATCGGTCGGCGTTCTGGCCCAGCACGGGCGCCAGCACGGCGACCAACAGACCGGCGAGTGCGGTCGAGATCGCCAGGGCGGTCGAGGTGTAGTTGGTGTCGCCGAACGCCTGGCTGGTCAGGTAGACCGAGAAGACGAACGTGGTGATCACGGTGTTGAACGGCTGGGTGCCCCAGTCCCACATCGCCCAGGCAGCCACCTTGCGCGGGGACGACGGCGGCGCCGACTCCAGGGCGGTGGTGGGTGGCTGGACGATGCTGGTGGCGTACGGGTTCGTCACACGCCGCACTCTAGGGCACCACCCCGGCTGCGGAGCGTGCGACGAGCTCAGGCGTCGATGGCGGCGGCGTCGATCTGGTAGGCACCGTCGATGATGAACTCCTTGCGCGGGGCGACGTCGTTGCCCATCAACATCTCGAAGGTCGACTCGGCGGCAGCGGCCTCGTCCACGGTGATCCGCCGCAGGGTGCGGTGCAGCGGATCCATCGTGGTCTCCTTCAGCTGGCTGGCGTCCATCTCGCCCAGACCCTTGTAGCGCTGCGGCTCCTTGAAGTTCTGGCCACGCTTGCTGAGTTCGGCGAGCTTGCGCTGGTACTCGGCGTCGGAATAGGTGTACAGGTACTTGTCGTAGCCGCGCTTGGGGTTGATCAGCTCGAAGCGGTGCAGCGGCGGCACCGCCGAGTAGACCCTGCCGGCCTCGACCAGTGGTCGCATGTACTTGAAGAACAGCGTCGCCAGCAGGCAGCGGATGTGGGCGCCGTCGGAGTCGGCGTCGGCCATGAAGACGATCTTGCCGTAGCGCACCTGGTCGAGGTCGAAGCTTCGTCCCGACCCGGCACCGACCACCTGCAGGATCGCGGCGCACTCTGCGTTCTTGAGCATGTCGCCCACCGAGGCCTTCTGCACGTTGAGGATCTTGCCCCGGATCGGCAGCAGCGCCTGGAACTCGGAGTTGCGCGCCACGTTGGCCGTGCCCAGCGCCGAGTCACCCTCGACGATGAACAACTCGGTGCGGTCGACGTCGCTGGAGCGACAGTCCTTGAGCTTGGGCGGCAGGGTCGACGACTCCAGGGCGTTCTTGCGGCGCTGGTTCTCCTTGTGGGCACGAGCCGAGACCCGGGCCCGGGAGGCATTGGCCACCTTCTCCATCACGGTGCGGGCCTGGGCCTTGATCGCGGCCTTGTTCGAGGTCAGCCAGCTCCCCACCTCGGTCTCGACCGTCCGGGCGACCAGGCGTCGCACCGGCGGGGTTCCCAGCACCTCCTTGGTCTGGCCCTCGAACTGGGGTTCGGCCAGGCGCACGGTGACCACCGCGGTCATGCCCTCGAGGATGTCGTCCTTGACGATCTCTTCACCGCTCTTGAGGATGCGGGTGCCCTGCATCGAGTTCACGAAGGCCTTGGTCAGGCCCTGCTCGAAACCGGCGACGTGGGTGCCGCCCTTGGGGGTGGCGACCACGTTGACGAACGACCGGGTGGTGGTGTCGTAGGTGTTGGTCCAGCACAGGGCGATGTCGACATCGAGGGTGCGCTCGACATCAGTGGGGGTCATCGCCCCGGCGTCGTCGAGCACCGGGACCGTCTCGGTGAAGTCGCCGCTGCCCTGCAGCCGGACGATGTCGGAGACCTTCTCGCCCTCGGCCAGGAAGTCACAGAACTCTGTGATGCCACCGGCGTGCAGGAAGGTCTCGTGCACCTGGTCAGCGTGGCGCTCGTCGTGCACCTGCAGTTCCAGTCCGGGCACCAGGAAGCTGGTCTGGCGGGCCCGGTTGAGCAGTTGCTCGAGTGAGATCTCGGCGTCCTTGAGGAAGATCTGGCGGTCGGGCCAGTAGGTCACCCGGGTGCCCTGGACACCGCGCTTGACCTTGCCCACCTTGCGCAGTTCGTGGCTGGGGGTGAAGCCGGCGTCAGGGCCGGGGCCGTCGAAGACGCCGGGCTGCCCGCGTCGGAAGCTCATCTGGTGGGTGACCCCACCGCGGTCGACCTCGACGTCGAGCCTGCTGGCCAGCGCGTTGACCACCGAGGCGCCCACCCCGTGCAGGCCGCCGGTGGCGTTGTAGGAGCCGGAGCCGAACTTGCCACCGGCGTGCAGCTTGGTGAAGACCACCTCGACACCCGACAACCCGGTGCGGGGTTCGGTGTCGACAGGAATGCCTCGGGCCTGGTCGGCGACGAACAGCGAGCCGTCCTCGTTCAACCGGACGACGATCTGGGTGCCGAAGCCGGCCAGCGCCTCGTCGACCGCGTTGTCGATGATCTCCCACAGGCAGTGCATCAGGCCCTTGGTGTCGGTCGACCCGATGTACATCGCAGGACGCTTGCGCACGGCCTCGAGTCCTTCGAGGACGAGCAGGTGCTTGGCCTCGTAGTCTCGGCCACCCTGCGGAACTGCCTTCATCTGTGCCACCCGATGAGCCTACCGACCGGGTCTGACAAACCCTCGCTCTGGCGCGCCCGGCAAAGCACTTGACCCGACCCGCTAGCGTGGGTGGCAGTTGGACCTGGTCTGGACGCCCCAGCCGGCGGGAACAACCCGCACCGGTCTGGTGTTGCAGATCAGGAGGCCGCTCACGGAACTCTTGGTCCGTGACCGGCGTCCACCAAGTGTCGATCAGCTGATCGGCGCGTGAGGCACCAAGCAGTGAGGAGCCAGCCATGACCTCTCCCGTTCTCGACGACAGGACCCTCGACACCACTGACCGCTGTGACCGTTGCGGCGCCCAGGCCTACCTGCGAGTGATCCTTGCCAGCGGCGGAGAGCTGCTGTTCTGCGCCCACCACGCTCGCGCCCACGAGGACAAGCTGCGCCAGGTCGCCCTGAAGATCCAGGACGAGACCGGCTCGGTGAACTGAGGCCCTGCCCAGTCCCCCAAGCACACAGTGGCCGAGGGCCCGACCGTCGCGGTCGGGCCCTCGGTGCGTTTGGGGTCGGGATCGTCCAGCAGCCAGGGCGAAGGCGTAGCGTTGGTGCAGACCCCCTCGCGAGAAGGACAAAACATGGAACTGCGGCGCTTCGGGCGCACCAACCACCAGACCAGCGTGCTGGTCTACGGCGCTGCCGGACTCGGTGGCGTCAGCCAGCAGGTCGCCGACGAGTCCCTGGCCCTGGCCATGGACGCCGGCATCAACCACTACGACACCGCGGCCTCGTACGGGCACGCCGAACAGGTCATGGGTGACTTCGTGGCCAGGACCCGTGCCGACATCTTCCTGGCCACCAAGACCACCGAGCGCACCGAAGAGGCTGCTTGGGCCGAGATCACCCGCTCGATGGAACTGCTCAAGACCGACCACGTCGACCTGCTGCAGGTGCACGCGGTCTGCAACGACGACGACCTCGAGAAGGTGTTCGCCAAGGGCGGCCCGATCGCGGCCTTCGAGCGGGCTCGTGACGAGGGCCTGACCCGCTGGATCGGCATCACGGGCCACACCGAGGCGGCACCGCGCGTGCACGCCGAGGCGCTGCGCCGCTTCGACTTCGACTCGGTGCTGTGCCCGATGAACTACCAGCTGCACCAGGACCCGGTGTTCGCCGACGGCTGGAACGAACTGCTCGAGCTGGTCGAACAGCGCGACGTGGGTCTTCGCACGATCAAGGCGATCGCCCGCCGCCCCTGGCTCGAGGACGACCACCGCTACGCCACCTGGTACGAGCCGTTCGACGACCAGACCCATGTCACCGCCGCCGTGTCGTGGGTGCTGGGCAGCTTCCCGCAGATCGCCGGCCTGGCCACCGCGGGAGAGTCGACGCTGCTGCCGCTGGCCTACCAGGCCGAGCAGAACCGGATGAGCGTGGACGAGGCCGCCGAGGTGCTCGCAGCGGTCGACGACTACCGCACCATCTTCGTCTGACGACACTCCCCCACACCACGCAGATCGGCGGTGGCCCCCCGAAGGGGACCACCGCCGATCTGTTGTGTCAGGTGATCAGGCTCTCAGGCGATCAGACGGGAACCATCGATCCGTCGAGGATCTGGATGACCACGGAGTTGTCGGCGTAGGCCGGACAAGCCACCACACTGGCTGCACGGCGCTTGCGGAACCGTGCAGCCAGTGTGATCGTGTCGGACGCCTCGGCGTGTCTCAGCCCTTTTGGGCGGGCTCCACCACACCGACGACACGCGGGCGATCGTCAGACCCGACCACGGCGAACCGGTGCCCGTCAGCGGTCTGCTCGACCGCGAAGCCGACCTTGGTCGGCAGCAGCACGGGCTTGGCGAAGCGCACCCTGACCGTGTGGGCGGCGGGCAGCGCACCGGCCAGGGCCGCGACCGCTCGGGCGTGGGTCCACATGCCGTGGACGATCGGGCGCTTGAAGCCGAACAACCGGGCCGTCGCCGGGTGCAGGTGGATCGGGTTCACGTCACCGGAGACCGCCGCGTACTGGCGGCCCAGGTCGGCTGGCAGTCGCCAGGTCTGGCTGCGCACCGTGGGCCAGTCGTCGCCGGGTTCGACCACGGGACGAGCCGTCGTCCCCGCCGGCGCCTGGGCGCCGTTGACCAGGTAGGTACTGGTGCCCGACCAGACCACCTCGGAGCCGACCCGCACCTCGCCATGCATGTCGAAGGTGGCACCCCGGCGGTGGGGGCCGAGGTTGTCAGCCCAGGCCGAGAGCCACAACTGTTCGGTCACCGACACCGGCCGGTGCAGCGTCATGGTGTTGCTGACGTGCACCAGCCCGGCCAGCCCGAACCCGAAGTCGGGTTGGGCCATCAGCGCGGTCTGCAGCGGGAAGGTCAGCACGTTCAACCAACTGGCCGGCACCTCGTCACGCACGGTGTAGCCGCACACCCGGTCGTAGCGGGCGAGCCGGTCGGGGTCCTGTCGGTGCGAGGTCACCACCGCCCGGCGGTCGGGCAGGGTGCGTGGCGCAGGCGCCGAGCCCAGCCGGGGCAGGCGCACCCGGGTCACCTGCTTGGCGAGCATCCCGGCGACGCTGGGCAACTCGTCGAAGTGCAGCACCTGAGGCATCAGGCACCCACCAGGTTCTGGCCACAGACCCGCACGACCTGGCCGTTCACCCCACCGGAGGCCGGGTCGCTCAGCCAGGCGATCGTCTCGGCGACGTCGACCGGCTGGCCGCCCTGCTGCAGCGAGTTGGTGCGGCGGAACACCTCACGCTGCACGAACGGGATGCTGGCGGTCATGTCGGTCTCGATGAAGCCGGGAGCCACGGCGTTGACCGTGACGGCCCGGTCAGCGAGTTCGTCGGCCTCGGCCCAGACCAGGCCCATCACGCCGGCCTTCGAGGCGGCGTAGTTGGTCTGGCCCTTGTTGCCGGCCACGCCGGAGGTCGAGGCGATGCCGATGATCCGGGCCTGCTCGCCGAGCCCTCCGGGCAGCGTGGTGTCGAGCAGCGCCTCGTTCATCCGCATCTCGGCGGCGAGGTTGACCTCGAGCACCTGGGCCCAGCTCTTCTCGTCCAGGTTGGCGAGCAATCGGTCGCGCAGGATGCCGGCATTGTGGACGATCGCCCAGATCTTGGCATCGGCCCCGTGCACTTGGGCGACGTGCGCAGCGATCCGCACCCCGGCCTCGGGGGAGGTGATGTCGAGTTGCAGGGCGGTGCCGCGCAGTTCGTTCGCCACCTTCGACAGGGCGTCGCCGGCGGCGGGCACGTCGAGGGCGACCACCTTGGCGCCGTCACGGGCGAAGGTGCGAGCGATCGCCGCGCCGATGCCGCGGGCGGCTCCGGTGACCACGACCACGCGTCCCTCGAACGGACGATCCGACCTGTAGTCCCCACCGGGACGATCGCCGGCCTTGGCCGGGCCGACCCGCCAGGTCTGGCCCGAGACGAAGGCCGATCGTCCCTGCAGCAGGAACAGCAGGGTCGAGGTGAGGTCGTCGGCGGTGGTGCCCTCACGCACGAAGACCAGGTTGGCGGTGGCGCCTGCCCGCAGTTCCTTGCCAACGGTGCGGTTGATGCCATCGATGGCCTGGGCGACGGCCTTGGCCTCAAGCCCTGTGACCGCCGAGGCATCACTGGCCAGGATGATCACCCGACCCGACGACTCCAGCCCGCGCATCAGCGGACGCAGCACCTGGCGGATGCCCTCGAGTTGGGCGATCTCGCGCAGCCCGGTGGCGTCCACCACGACGGCTCCGGCCTTGGTCGGGTAGCGCGGCGGTTGCGGCCGACCACGGTCGTCGGGGGTGCGGTGCTCGGGCAGGTCGAGCAGCGGCTCGGCGGTCTCAACGCCGAGCGCCTCGAGCACCTGGCGTGCCAGCCCGCCACCGTCGAGTTCAGCGAGCAGCACCGCCCCGGTCGGCATGGTGCGGCCGCGACGCAGCTTCGGCGGCTCGTTGAGCCCGACCTTGGGGGCCAGCGTGCGCCCGATCGGTGAGGTGTAGATCTTCTCCAGGATGCTCATGGTCACACCGCCTCGAGGATGGTGGCGACGGCCTGCCCACCGGCGGCGCAGACCGAGATCAGGCCCCGCGATCCGGGGCCCTTCTCGGAGAGCACCTTGGCCAGGCTGGCGACGATGCGTCCGCCGGTGGCGGCGAACGGGTGGCCCGCGGCCAGCGAGCTGCCGTGCACGTTGAGCTTGTCGACGTCAACGGTGCCGTGGCCGTCCTGCTCAAGGGCGGCGAGCGTGGCGAGCACGGTCGAGGCGAAGGCCTCGTGCACCTCGACCGCGTCGAAGTCGGCCAGGGTGAGGCCGTTGCGTTCGAGCAGTTCGGGGATGGCGCGGGCACCGGCGAGCAGCAGGTCCTCGTTGCCGGTGACGTAGTCTGTGGCGGCGACTTGGGTGTCGACGACCCGGGCGAGCACCGGCCAGTTGCGGCGGCGGGCCTCGTCCTCGTCGGCGATCAGGACGACCGCGGCCCCGTCGGACAGGGCGGTGGAGTTGCCGGCGGTCATGGTGGCGTCGGCCCCACCGAAGACCGACCTGAGCTTGCCGAGGGCTGCGACCGAGGTGTCGGGGCGCAGGATGCCGTCACGGGTGACGCCCAAGTAGGGGGTGACCAGGTCGTCGAAGAACCCGGCGTCCCAGGCTGCGGCCAGGCGCTGGTGGCTGCGGGCCGACAGTTCGTCCTGCGCCTCGCGGCTGATGCCCCACTTGGCGGTGGTCAGGGCCTGGCTCTCACCCATGGAGAGACCGGTGCGCGGCTCGACCACACCCGGGGGCACGGGGGCGAGGTCGGCCGGGCGCACCGAGGCGAACGCCTTGAGGCGGTCGGGCAGGGTACGGGCCCGGTTGGCCTTGAGCAGGGCGCGGCGCAGTGGCTCCGAGACCACGATCGGGGCGTCCGAGGCGGAGTCGACGCCGCCGGCGATGCCGACGTCGGCCTGCCCGAGCCGGATCTTGTTCGCCAGGTAGGTGACGGCCTCCAGGCCGGTGGCGCAGGCCTGGGCGAGGTCACAGGCGGGGGTGTGCGGGTCGAGCGCCGAGCCGAGCACGGCCTCGCGGGTCAGGTTGAAGTCGCGGGAGTGCTTGAGCACGGCACCGGCGACCACCTCGTCCAGCTTCTCGCCGGCCAGGCCGAAACGTGCGACCAACCCGTCGATGGTGGCGGTGAGCATGTCGACGTTGGAGGCCTGGGCGTACTTGCCGCCGGCCTTGACGAAGGGGATCCGGTTGCCGCCGACGATGACGGCGTTGCGGACTGCCATGGGGTCTCCTCGGGGATCCGATGTGGGGAGGGAGAATTGAGTGAAACTGACGGTAGCAGATACTCACAGTTTCGGGTACTGTTCTGGACATGAGCACATCCGGGGTGGTCGACGGCCGCACGACGCGGTGGGCCGAGCACAACGCCACCAGGCGCACCGAACTGGTCGAGGCGACGCTGCGCGCCATCCGCCAGCACGGGCACAACGTGGGCATGGACGAGATCGCCGCCTCCGCCGGCACCTCGAAGCCGGTGTTCTACCGCCACTTCGGCGACCGGGCGGGGCTGTACACCGCGGTCGTCGAGTCGGTGCACAGGTTCATCCTGGGCAACCTAGCGGAACCGCTGTCGAGCGATGCCGACCCCAGTTCGATGGTCGCTGACCTGGCCGATGCCTACCTGGCCGTGGTCGAGGCCGACCAGGAGATCTACCGGTTCGTGGCCAACCGTCCCGCCGGCGACTCTCCCGACCCCGTGCTCGGGGTCACCAACGTGATCGGCGACGAGATCTCGGCCACCTTCGCCCGCTGGCTCGAGGCCCATGGGCACGACACCGCGCCGGCCAACACCTGGGGCCACGGTGTCGTCGGTTTCGTCTGGGCCGTCGCCGACCGCTGGATCCTCACCGACCTGCGTCGTCCCCGCGCCGACATCGTCGGCTTCGTCCTCGACCTGTTCGAACCGGCCTTCGCGGCCCAGATCACCACTGCCCCGACCACGACGACTGTTGCACCACGAGAGACAAAGGAGTCCCTGTCATGACGATCACCCCCACCGGAGAGGCCCTTCGCCGCGCCCTCGACGGCCCCCACCACGAGGTCAAGCAGCGTTGGCGCGCCGAGGTGAGCGCTGACGACATGGTCCGTGACCCCGCGATGCCGCTGGAGCAGGCCCGCGAGTGGGCGCTGGAGAAGCTGGTCGGCCTGGCCGAGCGCAAGTTCGCCATCGCCGGCTTCCCCGAAGAGGTCGGCGGGCAGGGCACGCAGGCCCAGTCGGTCGCACACTTCGAGATGCTCGCCATGGGCGACCTCAGCCTGACCATCAAGTCGGGCGTGCAGCACGGCCTGTTCGGCGGTGCGATCACCAACCTGGGCACCCAGCGCCACCACCTGGAGTACCTGCCTGCCACGATCAGCTGCGAGCGCACCGGCTGCTTCGCGATGACCGAACTCGGTCACGGCTCCGACGTGCAGAGCGTCGAGACCACGATCACCTGGCTGCCGGACTCCTCGGAGTTCGAGGTGCACTCCCCCACTCCCAGCGCCACCAAGGCCTACATCGGCAACGCCGGCCAGCACGGCAAGTGGGCTGCGGTGTTCGGCCAGCTCGTCGTCCACGGCGAGAACCATGGCGTGCACGTCGCCCTGGTGCAGATCCGCGACGACGAGCTCAACGACATGCCCGGCGTGACCACCGGTGACCAGGGCCACAAGGGTGGCCTGCTCGGTGTCGACAACGGCACCATCACCTTCGACCACCTACGGGTTCCCCGCGAGCAGCTGCTCGACCGCTACGGCGGCGTGGACGAGTCGGGCACCTACACCTCGCCGATCGAGTCGAAGAACGCTCGCTTCTTCACGATGCTGGGCACCCTGGTGCGCGGCCGAATCTGCGTCGCCGGTGGCGCTGCCTCGGGCACCCGCAAGGCCCTCAGCATCGCCACCCGCTACGGCCTGCAGCGCACCCAGTTCCGTCGTCCGGGCCTGGGCGCCGAGATCACCCTGCTCGACTACCAGACCCACCAGCGCAAGCTGCTGCCCGAAATCGCCCGCGCCTACGCCTACGGGTTCGCGATGAACGAGCTGTCGCTGGCGCTGCAGCGGGTCTCGGACGCGGCTGGTTCCGACCCGCGCGCGGCTCGTGAGCTCGAGACCCGCGCCGCGGGCATGAAGGTGGCTCTCACCCGCTGGGCCAACGACACCATCCAGGTCGCCCGCGAGGCCTGTGGCGGCGCCGGCTACATGAGCTCCAACGGCATCACCCAGATCCGTCAGGACGCGGACGTGTTCGCCACTTTCGAGGGCGACAACACCGTGCTGTCACAGTTGGTGGCCAAGGCCCTGCTGCTCGACTACAAGCAGACCTGGGGCGACCTCGACCTGCGCGGCACCGCCCAGGCGACGGCCCGGATGCTCGGCGGCACCTTCCTCGAACGGACGACCGCCCGCAGCCTGATCGACCGTCTGGTCACCACCGCGTCGCGCCAGCCGGAGTCTGACAAGCTGCGCGCCCGCGGCTGGCACGTGCAGATGTTCGAGGACCGCGAGCGTCACGTCGTCGAGGGCCTGGCCAAGCGGATGCGCGCGGCCGGCAAGCTCGGCGCTGACGAGGCCTTCGCCGCCATCAACGCCTGCCAGGAGCACATGCTGGTAGCGGCCCGCGCCCACACCGACCGGGTGGTGCTCGAGGCCTTCATCGAGGCGATCGACCACGTCGACGATCCCTACATCAACTCGCTGTTGGTGCGGGTCTGCGACCTGTTCGCCTTGGCCACGATGGAGGAGCACCGGGCCTGGTACCTCGAGCACGAGCGGATCGACGCCTCGCGCAGCAAGGCGATCACCCAGGCCGTCGACGACCTGTGCCAGGAGCTGCGTCCGGTGGCGCTGGAACTGGTCGAGGGGCTCGGGGTCGAGGAGCGCTGGCTCAACTCGGCGATGCTGGACGAGGCCAAGCCGGCCGAGGTCACGGTCGAGCTCGCCTCCTGAGCGAGGGTGAGTCGACCGGAGATCACTCCGCGACCTGGCGCGACGGCGCCTGACGGCTCACGGGCGGTCGGCGGGGCGCCTCTGACGGTCGCTTCCGTGACTCCGGCTCGACCACCAGGGTCGGCTCCCTCATGCCTCAGGAACGCACCATCCGCACCTCGCGGTGGCCGCTCAGCTCCCCACTCAGGGGCTGGGCGGCCCCGTCGAGTTCAAAGCCGTGCCGACGATAGAAGCTGATCGCGCGTTCGTTGCCCTCGAGCACCCACAGGTAGGCGGGGGCGTCGCCGATGCAGATCTCGAGCAGGCGATCGGCGATCCCTGAACCCTTGGCCACCTCGAGCAGGTAGATCATCGCCAGCTCCAGCGGCTGCGGGGCGTCGTCGTCACGAGCCGCACAGGCATGTGCAATACCCACGAATGACGGCTGCCCGCTCACCGGGTCGATGGTCTGGGTGTCGACCACGGCCCAGAAGTAGCTGCCCTGGCGGGCTCGCTGCTGCCATGACTCGGCCGCGCGGGCGGCCAGCTCGTCCTGCCGGACGAAGACGGCCTCGTCGAAGTCGTAGGCCTGGCGCCAGGCCAAGGCCTTGACCGCGGCCAGCGCCGGCAGGTCGTCCAATCCGGCCTGCCGGATGCGGAACCTGCCCGGCCTGGACAGGGCAACGATGCGATCAGTCGAGGTAGTCACGCAGGCTCTGGGAGCGCGACGGGTGACGAAGCTTCGACATGGTCTTCGACTCGATCTGGCGGATCCGCTCACGGGTGACGCCGTAGACCTTGCCGATCTCGTCCAGCGTCTTGGGCTGGCCGTCGGTCAGGCCGAAGCGCATCGAGACCACGCCGGCCTCACGCTCCGACAGGGTGTCGAGCACGTCGTGCAACTGCTCCTGCAACAGCGTGAAGTTGACCGCGTCGGCCGGGACGATGGCCTCGGAGTCCTCGATCAGGTCACCGAACTCGGAGTCGCCGTCCTCGCCCAGCGGGGTGTGCAGCGAGATCGGCTCACGGCCGTACTTCTGCACCTCGACGACCTTCTCAGGGGTCATGTCGAGTTCCTTGGCCAGCTCCTCCGGGGTGGGTTCGCGACCGAGGTCCTGCAGCATCTGGCGCTGGACGCGGGCGAGCTTGTTGATCACCTCCACCATGTGCACCGGGATGCGGATGGTGCGGGCCTGGTCGGCCATGGCGCGGGTGATCGCCTGCTTGATCCACCAGGTGGCGTAGGTCGAGAACTTGTAGCCCTTGGTGTAGTCGAACTTCTCGACCGCACGGATCAGGCCCAGGTTGCCCTCCTGGATCAGGTCCAGGAAGAGCATGCCGCGGCCGGTGTAGCGCTTGGCCAGCGAGACCACCAGGCGCAGGTTGGCCTCGAGCAGGTGGTTCTTGGCGCGGCGACCGTCCTCGGCGATCCACTCGAAGTCGTCGAAGTCGTTGGCCTTCACGGTGACGGCGGGGTCGTTGAGCTGCTCGTCGGCGAACAGGCCGGCCTCGATCCGCTTGGCGAGCTCGACCTCCATCTCGGCGTTCAGCAGGGCGACCTTGCCGATCTGCTTGAGGTAGTCCTTGACCGGGTCGGCGGTGGCACCGGCGGCCATCACCTGCTGCTCGGGCTCATCGGTGTCGTCGGCGTCGGAGACGGTGAAGCCCTCGTCCTCGACGAGCTCCTTCTCCTCCTTGGCGGTCTCGGCGGGCTCGAAGGTCGACTCGTCGACGTCGTCGAGCGAGCGCTTCTTGCCGCCGACGGTGAGGACGACGTCGTCACCGTCGAGTTGGGCCTCGACCTCGATCTCGCGGGTGGCGACAGCAGCGACGGTGGGCTCGTCCTCGCCCTCGTCGAGCTCGTCGACCTCGGTGTTCTCGTCGACATCGTCGGCCGGCGCCTCGACCTTGGGGGCAGCCTTGCCCCGGGTGCGCGTGGTGGTCGCCTTCGCCGGCGCGGCCTTGGCCGCTGCGGTCTTGGCAGGGGCGGCCTTGGCGCGCGTCCGAGCAGGAGCGGCCTTGGTCTCGACGTCCTCGGCCTTGGCGGCAGCGGTCTTCGCAGTCGCGGCCTTGGCGGTCGTCGTCTTCGCGACGGGGGTCTTGGCCGCAGCCGTCTTGGTCGCCGGGGCAGCCTTCGTCTCAGGGGCGGTCTTCGCCGCGGGAGCAGCCTTGGTGGCCGTGCTCGCTCGGCGCGAGGTGGCGGGCTTGGCGGAGGCCTCAGCAGCGCTCGACTGGGTGTCCGCCTTCGCTGCCGTGCTCCTGCGTCGCGTGGTCTTCGGGGCCTGGTCCTCGGCGGCGGCGACGGTCTTGTCCTGAGCAGTGGCGCGTGATGGCACAGGTACCCTTTCGGTACGGGTGAATCGGATTCAGGGCATGAAAAGGCACGAGGCTGTCAAGACCCTGAGTCGTCCATTCTTGCACGCCACTCGCCCATAACCAACAGCCACCCCGTGGTTGGATGGGGCGCATGTCGATGCCCCAACCGCCGGTCGCGGAACGCCGGCCGATCGTCCGCGAGCACCACGGTGAGGTCTTCGAGGACCCCTACGAGTGGATGCGTGACAAGACCAGCCCTGAGGTGATCGCCCACCTGCAGGCCGAGAACGCCTACACCGAGCAGGTGACCGCCCACCTCGAGGCGCTGCGCACCGAGGTCTACGACTCGATCGTGGCCCGCACCCAGCTCACCGACGTCTCGGTGCCCGAGTACTGCACCCACACCAGTGGGCAGGCCTACTGGTACTACACCCGCACCGTCGAGGGTCAGCAGTACCCGATCTGGTGCCGCGTGCCGGCCACTGATCGTGACCACCGCCCCGACCCCTCGTCCGCGGTCGAGGGCGAGCAGGTGCTGCTCGACGGCAACATCGAGGCCGAGGGCCATGAGTTCTTCTCGCTCGGGGCGTTCTCGGTCTCCCCCGACGGCTCGATGCTGGCCTACTCGGTCGACAACGCCGGCGACGAGCGCTTCGACGTGTCGCTGAGGGTGTTCGCGCAGGATCGCACCTTCGGACCGTTCCTGACCGGAGTCGGGCACGGCATCGCCTGGGTCGGCGACGAACGTCTGGTCTACACCCGGGTGGACGAGGCCTGGCGGCCACACGAGGTCTGGATGCACGAGTTGCAGTCCGACCCTGCCACCGACCGCCTGGTCTTCTCCGAGCCGGACGAGCGCTACTGGCTGGGCGCGGTCGAGTCCCGCGACCGGCGCTGGATCGTGATCGCCGACGGCTCCAAGCTCACTGCGGAGTGGTGGCTGCTGCCCATCGACCAACCGCAGGCCGACCCTCGTCCGGTCGCCCGTCGCACCGAGGGACTCGACTACGAGGTCGAGGTCGGCGACGGTGAGGTCTTCATCCTGCACAACGCGAACTCCGACGACTTCCAGGTCTCGCGGGCACCGCTGGACTGGGAGCGCGAGGGCGACGAGTTGGCACCACGGGAGTCGTGGCGCGACTTCGCCGGGCCGAGCGACGGGGTGCGCTACACCGGCGTCGACGCCTACCGCGGCCATGTGGTGGTCAGCCGCCGGCGCGACGGTCTGGCCGGCATCGAGGTGCACGACCTCGCCGCCGCTGGACCCCAAGGTGTACGTCCGGTGGTCTTCGACGACCCGGTGCACGAGGCCGAGGCGGTCTCCGGCGACGACGTCGACACCGACCGGGTCAGGATCCGCTACACCTCACTGCGTACGCCGGCCTCGGTGCTGGAGTACCACTTCGACAGCGCCGACCTCGAGACCCTCAAGGTGACCCCGGTGCTCGACCACCCGGTGCACGGCCCGTACCGGCGCGAGGACTACGTCGAGGAACGGCAGTGGGCCACCGCCGGCGACGGCACCCTGGTGCCGCTGTCGATCATCAGGCGCGCCGACGTCCCGCTCGACGGCAGCTCACCGTGCTTGTTGTACGGCTACGGGTCGTACGAGATCTGCATCCCGCCGACCTTCTCGATCCCCCGGCTCAGCCTGCTCGACCACGGCTTCACCTACGTCATCGCCCACATCCGCGGCGGCGGCGAGATGGGTCGGGCCTGGTACGACCAGGGCAAGACGCTGGCCAAGAAGAACACCTTCACCGACTTCGTCGACGCCGCTCGCTGGCTGGTCGACCACGGCTACACCAGTCCCGACCGGCTGGTCGCCGAGGGACGATCCGCCGGCGGCCTGCTGGTCGGTGCGGCGACCAACCTGGCCCCGGAATTGTTCCGGGCGGTGCACGCCGGGGTGGCCTTCGTCGACTGCCTGACCACGGTGCTCGACCCGTCGCTGCCGCTGGTGGTGACCGAGTGGGAGGAGTGGGGCGACCCGTTGCACGACCCCGAGGTCTACCGCTACATGGCCTCCTATGCCCCCTACGAGAACATCGCTGCGGTGCGCTACCCGGCGATCCTGGCCACCACCGGCCTGAACGACACCCGGGTCGAGGTGGTCGAGCCGACCAAGTGGGTGCAGCAGTTGCGCCACACCACCGTGGCCGACCCTGATCGTCCGGTGCTTCAGCGCACCGAGATGGTGGCCGGGCACGCCGGTGTCACCGGGCGGTACGAGAAGTGGCGCGAACTGGCCTTCGAGTTGGCCTGGACGATCGACCAGGGCACCGCTCACCACCTCACGCACGACGACGCCGACTGACCCAGTCCCTGCCCTACGCTGCCGCCCATGACCTCAGCCACACCACCGGTCGCCGAGCGGCCGTCCTCGTCGATCAAGCCGCTGCTCAAGGTGCTGGGGGCGTTGGTGCTGGGCATCGTCTGGCTGCTCACGGTGTGGATGGTCGCCGGGTTCCTCGGCCTGTCGTCCACCTCGTACGGCTGGTTGACCACGGGCGCGATCATGGCGCTCGGACTGGTCGGCGTCCTGGCGCTGTTCCGGTTCCCCTACCAGCGCTGGGTGCTGATCGGGCCAGTGGTGGTCGGCCTGCTGGCCGGCACCGCTGTCGGGCGGACAGCCCCTCCTGAGCCCGCCCGGTTGGTCAAGCTGGCCGATGCGACGACGATGCCAGCCGGCTGGGAGCTCAGCAGCGAGGACGTGCGCGGCAACACCTGGTGCTTCAAGGGATCTCCGCAGGTGAGCCGGACCCACCGGGTGCCCGACACCCTCGAACAGGCCCGCAACGACCTGGTCTCGACCTTCGAACAGTAGGGCTGGAAGCAACCCCCGCGGACGCGACCAGGCCAGCCTGTGGCCTCCATGACCAAGGGGCGCTGGAAAGCCCGGATCACCGCCACCGACGTCAACCCCAACCAGGTCGCCGTGACCTGGCTGGGTTGACGGTCCGATCCCCCACCACCCCCTGAAGGGGTGTACGACCACGGTCTGACATCGGTGATCGCTTCTGGCGTACTTCGGTCGTTCTCACTGGATCGGTGAAACGAATCCGCGCAGTCGTGCGTTGAGTCAGGTGTAGCCACGCAGAGAGGTGTGTGACATGGACAGGTATCGCGTACGCAGCGGAGAGGGCATCGAGGGCAAGGACGCCGTCGGGCTCTACTTGGACGAGATCGCGCGCACTCCCCTGCTCACCGCAGTCGAAGAGGTCGAGCTGGCCCGCCGGATCGAGGCCGGGCTGTTCGCCCGGGCCATCCTCGACGGCACCGTCGAGCGCACGGTCGAGGCGACCGATGCCGAACTGCTCACCCTCGCCGAGGACGGCGACCGCGCGGTGCAGCACTTCATCAAGGCCAACCTGCGCCTCGTGGTGTCGGTGGTGCGCAAGTACCACCGCGCACCGATGCCGATGCTCGACATGATCCAGGAGGGCAACACCGGCCTGATCCGCGCGGTCGAGAAGTTCGACTACGCCAAGGGCTTCAAGTTCTCCACCTACGCCACCTGGTGGGTGCGCCAGTCGATCAGCCGCGGCATCGCCCAGCAGGGACGCATCGTCCGCCTGCCGGTGCACGTCGCCGAGCAGGTCAACCAGGTGGCCGCCGCCAGGCGCCAGCTCGAGCGCACCCTGGGTCGCGAGCCCGAGGTCGCCGAGATCGCCGCCGAGCTCGAACTCGACGTCGACAAGGTGGTCGAGCTGATCCGCTTCAGCCGCGAGCACGTCAGCCTCGATGCGCCCGTGGACGACGACGGTGGCACCGCCCTGGGCGACCTGCTCGCCCGCGACACCACCCCGGGCCCCGACGACCTCGTGGTCGAGGCCGCCAACCACGGCCTGCTCGAGGGCATGCTCACTGAGTTGGACGAGCGCTCCGCCGACGTGGTGCGTCGCCGCTACGGACTGATCGACGGACGCCAGGCCAAGCTCGCCGACATCGGCGCGGTGTGGGGCATCACCGCCGAGCGCGTCCGCCAGATCGAGCGCAATGCGCTCGCCCAGTTGAGGGTGGCGGCTGCCGCCTGACCCCTCCCCCTGACAGGCCACCGTCGGCTGCCCCACCCTCTCCCGGGGGCGCCGGCGGTGGCCACGATTTCGGGCGCAGTCTTGCTCGTCGCCCTGCCCCACACCTGGTTCTGGCAGTTCCTGACCGGCAACCCTGCGTGGTCGGTCGATGGCGACACCCTCACCCTCAGCGCTGACGACGGTCAGGGCGTGGTGTTCACCCGTACCCGCTGATGGTCAACTGACCACCCGGATCAGGCCCTCCTGGCTGCATGAGGCGACCAGGTGGTCGTGCTGCATGAGTCGACCGACCGAGAACCCCAGTGCGTGCGAGGCCGACGGCGAGATCTGGTCGTAGAGCATCCACTCGTCGGCGCGCAGCGCCCGGTGGAACCACATGGCGTGGTCGAGCGAGGCCGCCTGCACCTGCGGTGACAGGAAGACCACCTCGTGCGGCACGGTCGAGACCCCGAGCAAGGTGATGTCGCTGGCGTAGGCGGTGATTGCCTGGTGCAGCCGGATGTCGTCGGGCAGAGGGTCGGCAGTCTTGAGCCAGACCCGCATCGCCGCCGAGTGCTGTCGTCCGGTGAGTTTGGGTTCGTGACTGGTGTCGCCGGCGTAGCGCACGTCGAGCGCGTCCCACTCCCGCCACAGCCGCGACTGCACGCCGAACCGCTGGTTCATCACGTCGGCCAGGCGCGGGCAGTCCTCGGGAGCGGTGACGTCGCTGGGCACCGGGTCGGAGTGGGTGAGCCCGTCCTCGAGCACGTGGAACGAGGCCGACAGCGTGAACAGCACCTGTCCGCTCTGGCGGGCCAGCACCCTCCGCGACGAGAAGCTGCCGCCATCGCGGGTCACCTCGACGTCGTAGATGATCGGTGAGTCGTTGCGTCCAGGGCGCAGGAAATAGGCGTTGAGCGAGTGGCAGATCCGCTCGGTGGGCACGGTGCGGTAGGCCGCGATCAGGGCCTGGGCCAGCACCTGCCCGCCGAAGGTGCGCTGCAGCATGGTCTGCGGGTGGCGGCCGCGGAACAGGCCGACCTCGATCTCCTCCAGGTCGAGCAGCGAGACGAGTTCAGCAGTGGTGGCGGGCACACCTCACTGTTGCAGCACACCGCCACCGCGCGCCAACCGCCCCAGTCCCCAGGTCGGCGCCGGCTCAGGACGAGATCGCGTCCATCGCCTGGTGCAACCGCTTGACCGACACCGGTTGTGCAGTGCGCAGCCGTTGGGCGAACAGGCTGACCCGCAACTCCTCGACCAGGAAGCCGATCGCCTCCACCGCAGCAGGCAGCGGCCCCGGCGGCTGGTCGGCGCACAGTTCGGCGTAGTGGTCCTCGACGTCGTCGACCTGCTCCTGCACCTGTTGGTCGCGGGCGGGCTGGGCGATCGCCGCCTCGAGCCGGGCCACCATCGCCTTGAGGTAGCGGGGCAGGTGCCCGTACCAGGGGTCAGGGGTGGCCGAGATGAACTTGGCGAAGACCAGGTTGTCGAGCTGGGTCGAGACGTCGGCGCGGGTCGAGGCCGGTGCGCGTTCCAGCAGCCCGGTGACCTCGACTCGGGTCTGCAAGACCTGCGCGGCCACCGAGACGATCTCACGCATCCGGTCGGCCTGGGCCTGACGGACCTGCAGCGCGAGGGCGTCGAAGGCCTGCTTCGTCCTCACCTGGCCCAGGTCACCCGCGAACTGGCCGGCGAGCGCCTCGGCGGTCTTGAGCCGGGCATCGGCCAGCAACTCCGCGACGCTGCCGTAGGGGCTGTGGGCCAGCGCCACCTTCTCGGTGTTGGACATGTGGCTGACCACCCACTTGGTCTGGTCGGGCAGCGTCAGGGTCAGCAGCCGCCGAAGTCCCAACCGGTGGTTGCGGGCCTGGGTCTCGACCGAGTCGGCGACCACGACGCCCACGCTGGTCTGCTCGTCGACCAGGCAGGGATAGCCGACCGCGGTGGTGCCGCCGCGAGTGACGGTGATCGAGGGCTCAAGGTCGGGGAATGTCCAGGCGGTCGCCCCGGTCACCCGCCGATCCTGGGTGGCGCGGGTGAGCGTGGTGCTGACCCGGGTGGCCAGTTCACGGCGCAGGGTCTCGAAGTCTCGTCCCTTGGGCTCGGCGACCCCCCGCTCGCTCACCTCGAAGCTCACCTGCAGGTGGCTGGGCACCTGGTCGGGGTTCCAGTCGCCCGCCTCGACCCGGTGCCCGGTCAAGGCCTGCAGGGCTCGTCCCAGCTCATCGGCGAACCGCTTCGACCGGTCTCCCCCACCGTGGGCGTCCAGCCAGCCCAGCGCCTCACGGGCATGGTTCGGGGCAGGGACGAACTGGGTGCGCACCGACTTCGGCAGTCCGCGGATCAGCTCGGTCGCCAGTTCCTGGCGAAGCCCCGGCACCTGCCAGCTGAACGGCTCGGCAGTCACCTGGTTGAGTTGCGCGATCGGGATGGTGACGGTCACCCCGTCGTGGCCGCTGCCGGGTTCGAAGACATAGCGAACCGGCAGCACCACCTCACCGATGCGCCACTGGTCGGGGAAAGCCGACAGGTCGACGGCGTCGGTGTCGTGCACCAGGTCGTCCAGGCGCATCTCGAGCACCGACTTGTCGTCGACGCGGCGCCACCAGGCGTCGAAGTGACTGGCCGAGACCACCTCGTGCGGGATCCGCCGGTCGTAGAAGTCGACGATCGCCTGGTCGTCGACCACCACGTCGCGGCGTCGGCTGCGTTCCTCGAGCGCCTCGGCCTCGGCCCGGATGGCGGCGTTGTGGGCGAACACCTCGTGCTGGGTGCGCCAGTTGCCCTCGACCAGGGCCTGCCTGATGAAGATCTGGCGGGCCTCTTCGAGGTTGATCCGGGCGTAGTTGACCGGCCGTTCGGCCACGATCGGGATGCCGTACAGGGTGACCCGCTCGTAGGCCATCACCGATCCGGAACTGGAGCTCCAGTGCGGTTCGGAGTGATGGCGCTTGATCAGGTGGCCGCCGACCTGCTCGATCCACTCCGCGCGCACCTCGGCGACCGTCCGGGCCCACAGCCGGGTGGTCTCGACCAGTTCGACCGCCATCACCAGCGGTGGTGGGCTCTTGGCCAGCGCCGAGCCCGGGTTGATCGCGAACTTCGCGCCCCGGGCACCCAGGTACTCCTGCATGGGACGACGGCGACGTCCCGGCCCGCTGCGGCCGGCCTGGCCCTTGGGCTGCTCGGTGGGCTGCACCTCGGCCAGGCCGACGTGGCTGAGCAGCCCGGCCAGCACGGCGGTGAGCACATGGTCGGTCGGTGCGGGTGAGTCGTTGCGTCGCCAGTCGAGTTCGCGGCAGATCTCGCGCAGTTGGGCGTGCAGGTCCTCCCACTCGCGCACCCGCAGGAAGTTGAGGAACTCGTCTCGGCAGAGCCGGCGGAAGGCGTTGCCCGACAGGTGGCGCCGGGCCTGGCGCAGGTGGTGCCACAACCGCAGCAGCGCGATCACGTCACCGCCCTCGCCCACGGCGGGGGCGACCTCCTTGCGGGTGCCGGTGTGCGCGGTGTGCCGGAGCGGTTGATCACTACGGGGGCGACCCTGGTCGTCGGTGCTGGCCCTTGGCGCCGGAATGGTGGCGAGGTGGAACCGGGCGTGCATGGCATCGGCCTGTTCACGCTTCTCAGCGGGACGCTCGCGGACGTCGGGAATGGCCAGTGCCGACACCAGCACCAGCACCTCGCGCAGGCAGTCGAGCTTGTGGGCCTCGATCAGCATCCGCGCCAGCCGCGGGTCGACCGGCAGCCGGGCCAGTTGGTGCCCGACGTCGGTGAGGCGGGGACGGTGCCGGTTGCCGGGGCGGAGCGCGCCCAGTTCGTCCAGCAACCGCATGCCGTCGGTGATCTGGCCGGAGTCGGGGCGTTCGACGAACGGGAACGAGGCGATGTCTCCCAGGTCGGCCTCGGCCATCTGCAGGATCACCGAGGCCAGGTTGGTGCGCAGGATCTCGGGCTCGGTGAACTCGGGACGCGACAGGAAGTCGTCCTCGCTGTAGAGCCGGATCGCGACACCTGGCCCGAGGCGTCCGCAGCGCCCGGCGCGCTGGTTGGCGCTGGCCTGCGAGATCGCCTCGATCGGCAGCCGCTGCACCTTGGTGCGGGCCGACCAGCGTGAGATCCGGGCGGTGCCGGGGTCGACCACGTAGCGGATGCCGGGCACCGTGATCGAGGTCTCGGCGACGTTGGTGGCCAGCACGATGCGGCGCCGGTCGTGGCGCTGGAACACCCGGTGCTGCTCGGCCGCCGAGAGCCTGGCGTACAGCGGCAGCACCTCCACGTCGGGCAGGTCCATTCCGGTCAGCGCCTCGGCGGTGTCACGGATCTCGCGCTCGCCGGACAGGAAGACCAGGATGTCGCCGGGGCCCTCGGTGAACAGTTCCTCGACCGCCTCGCAGATGCCGGTGACCTGGTCGGCGTCCTCGTCGAGCGGACGGTGGCGCACCTCGACCGGGTAGGTGCGGCCTGACACCTCGATGATCGGCGCGGGTCGGCCGTCGGGGTCGGTGAAGTGCTCGGCGAACCGCGCGGTGTCGATGGTGGCCGAGGTGACGATCACCTTGAGGTCGGGCCGCCGCGGCAGCAACTGCTTGAGGTAGCCCAGCAGGAAGTCGATGTTGAGCGAGCGCTCGTGGGCCTCGTCGATGATGATCGTGTCGTAGCGGCGAAGGTCGCGGTCCTGGCCGATCTCGGCCAGAAGCACGCCGTCGGTGAGCACCTTGACGCGGGTGTCACGGCCGGCCTGGCGGGTGAACCTGACCTGGTAGCCGACCAGGCCACCGATGCTGACGCCGACCTCTTCGGCGATCCGTTCGGCGACGGTGCGCGCCGCGATCCGGCGGGGCTGGGTGTGGGCGATCCGGCCTCGGCCCAGCGTCAGGCAGATCTTGGGCAACTGGGTGGTCTTGCCCGAGCCGGTCTCACCGGCGACCACGACCACCTGGTGGTCGCGGATCAGCGCGGCGATCTCTTCGTGGTGCTCGGCGATCGGCAGGCTGGGGTCGAACTCGAGCCTCACGCCCTCGGGCAGCGGGGGTACCGGGCGTGTCCGTGCGCCCTGCTGACCAGACCGGCGCCGGCCAGTGGGGGGACGGTCAGCAGGGGGACGCCCCCGCCGTCGAGCGGGCGGGGGCGTACCGGGTGGGCCCTGGTGAGGAGCGGAACGGTCAGCGGACAATGCACAGCGGGCAGGCCGCATGCGCCAGCACGGCGCGGGTGACACCGCCGATCGAGAAGCCCATCACCGACGGGGCGCGCATGCCCATGACCAGCAGGTCGACCTTCTCGGTGGTGGCGATGAGCACGTCGACCGGGTGGCCCATCTGCACCTCGATCTCGTACTCGACGTCGGGGTAGTGGCCGGCCAGCGCCCCAACCTGCGACTCGATCTGCGCACGGGCGGCGTCGAGCACCTGCTGCTGGGCCTCCTCGGTGAGCCGGTAGCCGCCGAAGACACCGGCCGGAACCTGGGACTGCACGTTGGCGACCAGCAGGCGGGCACCGCGGCGCTGGGCCTCCTCGAAGGCGTAGCGCAGGGTGGTCTCGGAGTGCCGTTCACCGTCGACGCCGACCGCGATCAACCGCTTGCGGCCGGTCTCGTCGGGGCTGGAGGCGGCCGAGATGACCACCAGCGGGCACTTGGCGGTGGAGGCCAGCGAGACGCTGGTCGAGCCGACGAACATCCGCTCGAAGCCGCTGACGGCGCGACGGCCGGTGACCAGCAGGTCGTGGTCACCGCTCATCTTGGCGAGCACGGCCGAGGCGTTGCCCAGCACGACGTCGCCATGCACACGGGAGGGGTCGACACCGAGCCCGACGGCGTACTCGGTGGCCTCTTCGACGGCGCTGCGCCCGACCCGCTCGAGGCTGCCCGGGTCGTAGACCACACCCCAGGCGCCGGCCAGGACGGCATCGTCCACGGCGTGCACCAGGTGGATCGACCCGGCACCCGACAGCGTGGCCGAACGGCTGGCGTAGGCGACGGCGCGCAGGCCGTCCTCGGATCCGTCGACACCGACGAGGATGCGGGGGTACTCGGTGTTCTGGTTGCTGGTGGCGTCGGGCGTGGTCATGGGTGACTCCCTTCCTTGGTGCAAGCCTACTGCTGGTCCGGCCGGTTCAATCGGTGAACGTGGTGCGGCCCTTGAGCTTCAACGCCAGTTCGTCGTCGATGCCGTCGGCGATCTCTGAGATCACCCGCAGCGCCTGGTGCAGGTGGGCAGGCACGAAGGGGTGGGCCAGCACCGACAGGGTGACGAAGACCCGATCGCGGTGCAGCGCGAACCGCCCGAACCGTGACTCGACGTTGAGGTCGTTGAGCACCTCGACCGCACGGGAGCGTCCCTCGACCTCGTGGACGAGGGCTGAGAACAGCAACAGTTCGTCGGCCTTGGGCATCGAGCGGATGAACACCATGGTCGACCCCACCCGCAGCGCGACATCGCCCTCGGAGTCACGGATCGGGGGGTGGCCGAACATCTGGGTCAACTCGGCACTGACCAGGGCATCGAGGTGGCCCTGGTCGTCGGGGACGATGGCGACCAGGTCGTCGGCGTCGTAGCGCGACAGCGACTCGTGGCTGGTCGGCGACTCGTCGGTCAACACCTCGGCGAGCTGGTCGGGGGCCAGGAACACCGGGTGCTGCACCCCGAACACGTCGCGCAGCGTGGCCACGGCGACCCGGGCCAGTTCGACGTAGTCGGCCTGCGGCCTGGCCAACTGGAACAGCGCCGATCCGGCGCCCTCGTCCACCGACGGGGGTTGGTAGCCCAAGGCCTCGAGGGCGTTCAGCTGGTCGAGGCTGAGCTGGAAGTGTTCGCCGAGGCTGGCGTTCGAGGTGGCCTCGAGCACGATGTCATCTCGGCCGCGCGCGTGGCTGAATCGGACGAAGGGGGCCTGGTCGTCGCTGGTCGACAGGGTGCCGATGGTGAGGCTGCCGTCGTCGACCATCGAGACCACCTCGGCGAGCCGGTCCTGGAACTGCTGCCAGGCCTCGGTGATGCTGCGGTCGAGGTCGAAGTCGGTTGACTGGGGCATGCGGTCGTCCTTTCGTCGAGGCCCAACCTAGCGAGCGACCAGCGCCGACAACAGCATGATGCTGGGGATCGAGGCGATGGTGGTGATGAACACCACGTCGCGGGCCAGCACGATCGCCTTCTCGTAGCGCACCGCCCAGACGAACACGTTCTGGGCCACCGGCAGGCCGGCGATCACCACCACCGCCAGCGTCGTGGTCTGGTCGAGCCCGAACGCCCGGGCCAGCGCCCACGCGATCAACGGCTGGCCAAGCAGCTTGAGTCCGGCGGCCAGAGCGGTGGGTCCTGTCTGACCGCCTCGTCCGGGCATCGGGCCAAGTCGCAGCGAGATGCCGTAGGCGAGCAACATGCCGGGCACGCTGAGGGCACCGAGCAGGTGCAGCGGGTCGAGCAGGACGGTGGGCAGCTTGAGGTTGGTGAGGTTGACCACCAGCCCGGCCAGGGTGGCCACCGTCATCGGGTTGCGGAACGGGATCGACAGGTTTCTGGCCATCGAGGGCTTGTTGCCGGTGCTCCTCGCGGAGTGGCTGTCGAGCAGCGACAGGGCGACCGGCTGAAGGATCAGCACCTGGATCAGCAGGATCGGCACCACCCAGGTGACGTCCTTGAGCACGTAGGCAGCGATCGGGATGCCCAGGTTGGCGGCGTTGACGTAGCCGGCACCGTAGGTGCCGATCACCCGGTGGGGCAGGTCCATCGCCCGCCACAGCACCAGGCTGAGCAGCAGGAAGATCGCCCCGCTGGCGACGGTGGCCAGGGCGCTGACCACCAGGTTCATCGCGAAGATCCGCTTGACGTCGGCCTCGGCGACCATGGTGAACAGCAGAGCCGGAGCGCCGACGAAGAAGGTGACCCGGCTGAGCACGGTCTGGCCGGTGGTGTCGAGCACCTTCAGGTGTGCGAGCAACCAGCCGACCCCGATCACGATCCAGATCGTGGCGAAGCCGCTGAGCACGTCGAGCACGCGCTCAGCCTAGTGGCGGCCCGCTAAGCTGGCCGTCGGACGACGAGCACCGAGACCGGTGGGTGAGGGAGCAACTGCGTGAATCCACTGGCGTGGAACGCCCACTGGACTGTGGTCGCCGCAGGTCTGTTCGTCATCGTGATGTTCCGAGCCAACGGCACCTACTGGCTGGGACGAGCCGCGGCCGCCGGCACCGCACGCACCCGCTACTCGCGGCTGCTGGGCAGCCCCGGCTACCGGCGTGCGGAGGCCTGGCTCGACCGTTGGGGCGCACCGGTGGTGGCGGTGTCGTTCCTGACCATCGGGGTGCAGACCCTGGTCAACCTCGCCGCCGGGGCGACCCGGATGAAGCTTCGCCACTACCTGCCGGCGGTGACCGTCGGCTGCGTGCTGTGGGCGATCATCTACTCCACGGTCGGGTTCGTGGGCTGGCGCACCTTCTCGGCCCTGCACGAGCGCTCACCGGCGCTGGCCTGGACGCTGGCCGTGCTCGCGGTGGGTGGGCTGGCCGCCTTCGTGGTGAGCCGGGTCCGCCGCGAGCGCGCCGCCTGAACTCAGCTGGGGTTCTCGGGCTCCCCGAGCGAGAGCATCAGCCGGTTGGCCCAGTTGAAGAAGCCTGCTGAGTGCACCACGTCTGAGATCTCCAGGTCGTCCAGCCCGGCCTCACGCAACTGGGTCACCTGGTCGGCACCGAAAGCGACCGGGGTGTCGGTCAGGGCCACCGAGGCGGCGACCACTGCGTTCCAGCGCTGCCCCAGCTCGGCACCCACTCCCTCGTCCAGCAGTTGGTCGACCAGGTCGGGCTGCTTGGAGTAGTGGGCGGCGAACCTGGCGTGCACCGACGCGCAGAACACGCAGCCGTTGTGTCGTGAGACCGCCGCGGCAGCGAGTTCACGGTCGGCCCGCTCCAGCCCGCCCTTGGCCTGGAAGATCTCCAGATCGGCCTTGGTGCGGGCCTCGACCACGTCGGGGTCGTCGGCGAGCAGCCGGAAGTAGGGGCTGGCCGTGCGGGAGGGCTGCACCAGCGACTCGACCTGGCGCTCGCTCAGGTCCTCGGCCGCCGACGGCTCGATCCAGGGCACCCAGCCCAGTTCGGCACGGGTGAAGGCCTCGGGACGACTCAGGTCTGGGTGGGTGAGGATCTCGGTCATGCTGCCTGCTCCGTTCCGGGGTTCTGCTTGAGTGCGGTCAGGCCGGTCACGACCCGGGTCTGGAAGCTGGTGAAGGCCACCAACTGCGACCAGGTCACCACCTGCTGACGCGTCCACCCCGCCTCGACCAGCCGGCCCAGCACCGCGGGCCGTGAGTCGCGGGGATGGATCACCAGCAGGTGGGCGTGCTCGACCACGGCGGCGAGCGGCTCACCCAGCTGTGCGCGCACGTCGTCGGGGACGAGCCACCGCTCGACCGGTTGGCTCTCGGTTGCCAGGCCTGGCTCGCGGTAGCTGCCTCGGGGCCCCTGGTCGGGTGCCGAGGACAGCAACTGCTCGAGCAGTACCGCCCGGTCCGGGTCCAGGCCTGCGCGACGGTGCTCGTCCAACGGCGTGCCGGGCACGGTGAGGGCGGTGACGAAAGCCCCCACCAGCCACCGCTGGTCGCGGGGGATGTCGTTGGTGTCGGTCTCGAACAGGGCCTGCTCGGCGGCCTGCACCTGGTCGCGGGCCACCGGGCGGGCCCGGCGGATGGTGTCGAGCGGGTCACCGGGAGCGATGCCGACGACCTGGTCGATCAGGTCGACGTCGATCGATTCGGGGCTCATGCGGCACTCCTCGCGGTGGCGACCTCGACCCCCAGGGCGGGGGCGACCTGGCTGGCCAGCAGTTCCAGCGAACGCAGAACCTCGCGGTGCGGCGGGTCGACCGAGTGCACTTGGGCCGACAGTTCGGTGGCGTGGGCCAAGGTGGCGTCGGCGGCCAGTGCCTCGGCCACCTCCTGCGGCGAGCCGACGAATGTGTCGGTGGCGCGGATCAGGGCGTCGAGGTCTCCCTCAACTGCGGCCCGGGCCCCGAAGGCGCGCGGCGAGCGGGCGACCGCGGCCCGCAGACCCTTCTCGGCCCAACCGCGGGCGGCTTGGGAGGTGTCGGCGACGAAGATCGTGCGCGAGGCCATCACCCGAGGGGTGGCACCCTGGGGCAGTTCGGCCAGGTAGCGCTCGACGATCGGCACCTGCAGGTCGGCCAGGGTGGCGTCGGGGGCACCCTCGGGACGAGGCTGCGTGCGCGACAGCATCAGCCCGTCGCCGTCGTGGCCGGCCCGTGCGCCACCGTCGGCGGAGAAGGTGGCCTGCCAGATGCGGTCGTTGAGTCCCGAGGCGGCCGGGTACAGCCGGTTGGCGGTGCCGTTGATCTCGTTGCCGGCCCAGGCACCGCGCAGGGTGGCCAGCTTGTCGGCCGACAGGGTGTAGCGGTCGGCGAAGTCGACACCGAAGGCGGGGAACGAGGCCGGGGTGCCGCCGGTCGAGATGCCCACCTCGACGCGGCCGTCGGAGAGTTCGTCGAGCACGGCCACGTCTTCTGCGGTGCGCACGGCGTCCTCCATCGGGATGCAGATCACCCCGGTGCCGAGCCTGATCCGGCTGGTCAGCGCCGCGGTGTGGGCCAGGAAGACCAGCGGTGAGGGCAGGCCGCCCTCGGCTCCGTGGAAGTGGTGCTGGGCGACCCAGGCGGTCTGGAAGCCGAGGTCCTCGGCGTGGCGCACCTGCTCGGTGGCGATCCGGTAGCGCTCGGCCGGGGAGGTGTCGTCGAGCAGTCGGGTGAAGTACCCAAGGGTGGTCATGGTGGTCCTTTCGCCCAGCTCAGCGGCCGGGAATGGCTGCGAGCAGTTCGCGGGTGTAGTCGGTCTGCGGGTCGGAGAAGACCTCGTGGGTGGTGCCGTGCTCGACGACGCGACCGGACTGCATCACCGAGACGGTGTCGCTGATCTGGCCGACCACCCCCAGGTCGTGGGAGATGAACAGGTAGGTGAGCCCCAGGTCTCGCTGCAGGTCGTCGAGCAGGCGAAGGATCTGGGCCTGCACGGTGACGTCGAGGGCCGAGACCGGTTCGTCGAGCACGACCACCTCGGGGTGGATGATCAGCGCCCGGGCGATCGCGACCCGCTGGCGCTGGCCACCGGACAGTTCGCGGGGCAGCCGCTGGGCGATCGTGGCGGGCAGTGCCACCTTGTCGAGGTAGGCGGCGACCTGGCGGGACCGCTCGGCCCGGTTGCCCAACCGGAAGTTGACCAGTGGTTCGGCGACGATGTCACCGACCGCCTGCCTGGGGTCGAGCGAGGAGTACGGGTTCTGCAGCACCAGTTGCGCCGAGCGGCGCAGGTCTCGCAGTTGGCGAGGACGCAGGCTGGTGACCTCGTGGCCCGCCACCCGGACCACGCCCGAGGTGGGGCGCTGGAAGCCGAGGATGGCCCGCACGGTCGAGGTCTTGCCCGAACCGGACTCCCCCACGATGGCGTGGGTCGAGCCCTTCGCGACCGCCAGCGAGACGTGGTCGACGGCGCGGAAAGGTTCGCGTCCCCGCCCCTGGTCGAAGTCCTGCACCAGGTCGGTCACCTCGATGGCCACATCGCGCTCGGCGAGGTCGGCCGGGGGTGGGGCCGGGGTGGCCCAGGCCACCGCTGCGGCCTCGTGCAGCAGGGTGCGGGTGTAGGGGTTCTCGGCGTGCTCGACGACGTGGGCGGTGGGGCCCTGTTCGACGATCTGGCCGCCGCGCATCACCACGATCCGGTCGGCCCGCTCCTTGGCGACCCCCAGGTCGTGGGTGACCAGCAGCACCGAGGCACCGGTCTCGGCACGCAGGGCGTCGATCAGGTCCAGGATCCGGCGCTGCACGGTGACGTCGAGGGCCGAGGTCGGCTCGTCGGCGATGATCAGTTCGGGGTCGAGGGCGATCGCCGAGGCGATCAGCACCCGCTGCTTCATGCCCCCGGACAGTTCGTGCGGGTACTGGGTGACCCTCAGTTCGGGGCGATCGATGCCGACCTTCTCGAGCAGGTCGAGCACCCGCTGGGCGATCGCCGGCTTGGAGCCCCAGCCGTGGATCTTGAGCACCTCGGCGAGGGAGTCACCGATGGTCTTGACCGGGTTGAGTGAGTTGTTCGGGTCCTGGGGCACCAGCCCGATCCGGCGTCCGCGTACCTGGCGCATCGCCCTGTCGCTCAATCCGGTGAGCTCGCTGCCGGCCAGGACGACCCGGCCGGAGTCGCGTCGTCCGTTGTCGGCGAGCAGGTCGATGACGGCCTGGGCGGTGCTGGTCTTGCCCGAACCCGACTCGCCCACCAGGGCGACGACCTCGCCGCGTCCGACCCGGAACGAGACGTCGTGGACGACCTCGACCCGGCCCTGGCGGGTGTCGTAGCTGAGGGTGAGGCCTTCGACCTCGAGCAGCGGCTGGCTGTCGTCCGACACGGTGTCGGGCGCGGCCTGGGTGAGGGCGGTCATCGTCCGACCTCCTTCGAGATGGCGTGGCTGAGCCGGTTGGCCGACAGCACCACGGCCATCACCACCAGACCGGGCAGGGTGGTCAGCCACCAGGCGGTGGCGACGTAGGTGCGTCCCTCGGCGATCAGCAGGCCCCACTCGGGCGTGGGCGGCGGGGCGCCGTAACCGAGGAAGCCCAGGGTCGAGATGGCCAGGATCGCGGTGCCGAACTGCAGTGCGGCCAGCGCGACGACGGCGTTGAGCGAGTTGGGCAGGATGTGGCGCACCAGCACCTCCCCGAACCGGGCACCGGACCCGAAGGCGGCCTCGACGTAGTCGCTGCGCCGCACCCGGATCACCTCCGAGCGGCTCACCCGGGCGAAGATGGCCACCGAGGTGATGCCGACGGCGATCGCGGCGTTGGTGGTGCCGAAGCCGAGCAGGATGATCACGCTGAGCGCCAGCAGCAGTCCGGGCACAGCGAGCAGCACGTCGACCAGTCGCATCAGGGCCTGGTCGAGCAGTCCGCCGATCGAGCCGGCCAGCAGCCCGATGCCGGTGCCGACCACCAGACCGACCGCGACCGCGACCAGGGCACCACCCAGGGAGTGGATGGCCCCGTGCACCACGCGGGCGAACAGGTCTCGTCCGGTGGCGTCGGTGCCGAACCAGTGGGCGGCACTGGGTGCCTGCAGGGCGTCCCGGGCACGTCCGGCGATCGGGTCGTGGCTGGTGAACACCGCGGGCCGCAGGGCTGCGGTGATCACCAGCGCGAGCACCAGCACGGACAGCACCAGACCGGGCTGGCGCCAGATCCGGCGCAGGCCGCGCAGGTTGAGGGTGAGGCGTCGTCCGAAGGCCCCGATCCGGGGCAGGACGAACGCCTGGGTGGTCACCTGGTCACTCATGCGGCGGCCCTCACTTCCTTCTTGAGTCGGGGGTCGACCAGCGGGGCGACCAGGTCGACGGCGAGATTGACCACGACGAAGATCACGGCGGTGAGCACCACCACCGCCTGCAGCACGGCCACGTCCTGGTTGGCGACGGCCTGCTCGGTGAGCCGACCCAGGCCGGCTCGTCCGAAGACGGTCTCGGTGACGATCGCACCGGCCACCAGTTCACCGAGCAGCACGCCGGCGATGGTCAACGTCGGCACCAGGGCGTTGCGCACGATGTTGCGGGTGAGCACCCACCAGCGCGAGGCACCCTTCGCGCGGACGACGGCGATGAAGGGCTGGCGCTGCACGTCCTCGATCGAGCGCACCAGGATCTGTGCCAGCGGGGCGCTGATCGGCACGGCCAGGGTCAGCACCGGCAGCACCAGCGACTCAACCGGGCCACCACCGATCACCCTGACCAGGCCCAGCCGGAACGAGAACACCTGGATCAGCACCATCGCCAGCCAGAACACCGGCACCGACACCAGCACCGAGGGCAGGCTGGCCAGGGTGTTGCGCAGCCACGGGTTGCGCACCCCCATCGCGGTGAAGGCGACCACGCAGGCCAGCACGACGGCCGCGGCGAAACCGAGCACCCCGAGCAGGGCGGTGCTCGGCAGCACCTCGGCGAGCAGGTCACGCACGGCAGTGCCGTTCTGGATCGAGTAGCCGAAGTCGCCGACCACGAACCCGCTCAGGGTGTGCCAGAACGAGGTCCAGATCGGGGTGTCGGCGCCGTACGCCTCACGGATCTCGGCGATCTGGGCGGGGGTGAGCCCGAGTTCGGGGTTCTCGAACTTGATCAGAACCGCGTCACCGGGCAGGGCCTGCAGCATCAGGAACGCGCCGGTGAAGGCGAGCACGATGACCAGCAGGCTCTGGCCCAAGCGGGTGGCGAGTGCGCGCGGGGTCACTCGGCCACCCAGGTGTTGTGGAAGGTGGGACGACCCACCGACTCTGCCTCGAAGCCGTGCACCTTGGGGCCGAGACCGAAGACCTGCGGCTCCTCGAACAGCGGGATGACGTAGAACTCATCGAGCAGGTAGGCCTGCACGTCCTGGCTGGCCTTGATCCGCGCGTCGTGGTCGGGGGTGCTGGCCACCTTGGTGAGCAGTTCCTCGAGCTTGGTGTCGCCGATCGAGTCGTCGGCCGGGTCGCGGTTGAGCAGGGTGTTGCGGTTCTTGCCGGCGTACTGGCTCTTGATCACGTCGAGGTCGGCGCGTCCGACCATCGAGTGGTAGACCTGCACCTGGTTGGCGTCGTTGATCGCCTTGGTGTACGTGCCGGCGTCGGCGCGCAGGATCTTCAACTCGACGCCCAACGCCGCCTTCCACTGCTGCGAGACCAGGGTGGTGACGTCGAACGACCGCGGCTGGGGTGCGGCCTCGTTGACGGTGAACGTGAGCCGCTTGCCGTCCTTGGTGCGGTAGCCGTCGGAGCCGAGCTTCCAGCCGGCATCCTCGAGCAACTGGGCACCCTTGCCGGGGTCGTGGACGAGCTTGGACGAGTTGTCCTGGTAGCCCAGGGCGGTCTTGCCGATCACCGAGGTGGCCAGCGGGTAGTTCTCGGTGAACAGGGTGTCGACCACCTCCTGACGGTTGGTGCCCAGGCTGAGCGCCTGCCTCACGTTCTTGTCGGCCAGCACCTCGTTGCGGAACCGCAGCGAGAAGCCGTTGTTGACTCCGCGGGTCTGCGGGGCGAGCAGCTTGGCTCCGGCTGCGGTGACCTGCTTCTCGTCGGTGGCCGCGATCTGGCGCGCGATGTGGGCCTGGCCCGAGGTGAGCCCGCCGACCCGCACCCCGGCCTCGGGGGTGACCACGTAGGTGATCTGGTCGAGGTGGGCGCGGGACTGGTTGGGGGCCGACTTGGGTGCCCAGGCGTAGTCGGTGCGGGCCTTGAGCACGACCTCGGAGCCAATCTTCTCCGAGGCGACGACGAAGGGGCCGGTGCCGATGATGGTGGGGCCCTTGCCGGCACCGAAGTCCTCGAGCTTTCCGTCGAGGGTCTTGGGCGAGAGCAGTCCCGAGTTGATCGTCGAGGTGGCCTGCAGGAAGCCCGGCGCCGGCGCGCTGAAGTGGAAGGTGACCGTGGTCGGGTTGACCACCGTCGAGGACTTGTAGTTGTTGATCGCCTCCGAGACCGTCAGGCCGCGGGCGGCGTCGCCGAGGCCGTAGAGGTCGAAGTTCTTCGCGACCGCGGCGGCGTCGAGCTTGGTGCCGTCCGAGAAGGTGACGTCGTCACGCAGGGTGAAGGTGAACTCGGTGGCGTCGTCGTTCACGGTCCACTCGGTGGCGATCCACGGCTCGAACTCCAGGGTTTCGGCGTTCTGGTGCACGAGTCGGTCGGTGATGTTGTTGACCAGACCGCCGTTGGGGTAGAAGCCGGCCGACGGCGGATAGAGCGAGGTGTGCGGCTGGGCGTCGAGGTAGGTCAGGGTGCCGCCCTTGACCGGGTCGCCGGCAGGGGCCTCGGTCTGGTTGTTGGCCTGCGCTCCCCCGCCGCAGGCGGTCAGGGCGGTGAGGCTGGCGGCAGCGATGCCGAGACCGAACAGGTTGCGGCGGGACAGGTGGCGGTGGGCCAGGGTCATGGATGGGCCTTTCGGGAAATGTTCTGGGGACGACGTGGGTGCACGCTCCAGCGACTTGCGGGGTGCACGAGACCGCCGGGTCGACTCCGGCGAGGTTTGCTGGTGGTGCTTCGTCCGCGTGGACGACGGACCGGACGGGCTGGCCGCGGGTACGCCGCACGACCTCCATCGAGGGAGGTGCTTTCAGGGTGCGGTATGGTGTCCCGTGGCGCTCAGGCGGCGCAGGTCGTCACCGTCAGGCGCAACAGCGCATCGTCGACATACGACCGAAGTCGACATGACGGCGACGCGTCGCGAACTCTGACATGTGACGATCTTCACTCATACGTCCAAGCTGACCAAATGCGAGTCTCATCCTGTGAGACCAGCGGTCTTGACTCGCCGGCACCACCACGGATGCGGGGTCTGCAGGCCGCGTCCGGTAGACTGGGACAGTTGTTCAGGCCTCCGTGAGCCTGGACCCCGTCCGTCGCTGGACCGCTGGTTGACGGCTCTCCCGAGCTGGCACGCAGTCCTCACGGGCCCATCGACCACCAGGAAGACCACTCTTGTCGAACGACTTCGCACGCCTCGGCGTGCCCACTGACCTTGTCGCCGTGCTCAGTGAGCGCGGCATCACCACCCCCACCCCGATCCAGACGGCCACTCTGCCCGACTCGTTGTCGGGACGAGACGTGCTCGGCCGTGGCCGCACCGGTTCGGGCAAGACCTATGCCTTCTCGCTGCCGCTGGTGGCCCGGCTCACCGGCGGACCCCGTCCGCGCCCCACCCAGGCCCGCTCGCTGGTGCTGGCACCGACCCGCGAGCTGGCCAGCCAGATCGAGGACACCATCGCACCGCTGGCAAAGGCAGCCGGCCTGCGCACCGCGATCATCTTCGGTGGGGTCAATCAGAACCCGCAGGTGCGGGCGATGGCCGCAGGCGTCGACATCCTGATCGCCTGCCCCGGCCGCCTGCTCGACCTGATCGGGCAGGGCCATGTCGACCTGTCGGGGGTGGGGATCACCGTCATCGACGAGGCCGACCACATGGCCGACATGGGATTCCTGCCGATGGTGCGCCGCATCCTCGACAGGACCCCCCGTAAGGGTCAGCGGATGCTGTTCTCGGCCACCCTCGACCAGGGCGTCGACGTGCTGGTCAAGCACTACCTGACCCGTCCGGTCACCCACCAGGCCGATTCGGCGCAGTCGCCGGTGGCCACCATGGACCACCACGTGCTGCGAGTCGCCAGCAGCGACCGCACCGCGGTGATCGCCGACCTGGCCGCGGCACCGGGCAAGGTGATCGTGTTCACCCGCACCAAGCACGGCGCCAAGAAGCTGGCCAAGCAGTTGCTCGGCCACGGGGTGCCCGCGGTCGACCTGCACGGCAACCTCGCCCAGAACGCTCGTACCCGCAACCTGGATGCCTTCCACTCCGGCGCGGTGCAGACCCTGGTCGCCACCGACATCGCCGCCCGCGGCATCCACGTCGACGACGTGGCGCTGGTCGTCCATGCCGATCCGCCCGCCGAGCACAAGGCCTACCTGCACCGCTCGGGACGCACCGCGCGCGCCGGCAAGGCCGGCACCGTGCTCACCCTGGCCACCCCCGAGCAGACCGCCGAGGTGCGCTCGCTGATGCGGGCCGCCAAAATCACCGCGACCACCACCGATGCCCGAGTCGGGCACCCGGTACTGACCGACCTGGCTCCCGGCGAGCGTACCTACCTGACGCCCGAACAGGCCGCTGAGGCCGCCCGCAACGGGCACACCCCGCAGCCGCAGGCACCGCGTCGTCCGCGCACCGGCACCCCGCGCCGCAACGGATCGTCGCGGGCCACCAGCGCACCGGCGCAGGGACAGGGACGACAGGGCCAGGGTCGCCCCGAAGGCCGGTCGGGGCAGGCTCGCCAGGGACAGGCTCGCCGGAGCGACACCCGCAGGGCAACCCAGCCGGCAGGCCAGACTCGCTCCGCGGCTGCCTTCAGCGCGGGTTTCCGGCGCGGCCGCTGACGCGCCCTCGTCCCAGCTGCCCCCCAACCGGCCAGCCAGTCGGCCTGGGCGGTTGCGGTGCGCACCGTGCAACCCGACGCCGCCGACGTGCCTGCCATGACCGACGTGGTGGTCAACGCCCTGACCGATGCTGAACTCACGCGGCCTGGGCGCCGTCGCGGACCAGCTCGGCAGCTTCACCCACGACGGGCGCACGTTCTGGCACGCTGCCGACAGCGAGCCACCGACCAGCCGTGGCGAGCCGCGCGCGTTCCTGCTGCAGTTGCTGGACGAGATGTATCGCGGTTACCAGGACTCGCGCTGGACGCTCGACGCTGCGGGGGTGACCCCGCACGAGCGGGGGGCCTCGGTCGGCATGGCCCTGGTCGATGGGCAGCTGGTCGTTACGGCGAGTTCCTGGGGCTTCGCGCCGAGGTGGTCCTGGCCGACTGAGTCAAGCGCCGGGGATGCGGTCGCGACGGTCCTCGGAATGCTTGGCACGGCGTGCCACGCGGCGGTCGGTGAGGAAGATGCTGATCACCAACCCGAATCCGGTGATCGCCGCCATCAGGAAGAACAGCATGGCCACAGCCGGGTAGCCGAACAGCCGCGGGCCGCCCTCGACGCCCATCATCAGGGCTGCGGCCACCGTGATCGCGGCGAGCACGATGCCGGTGGTGAGCCGGTTCACCCACTTCTGGCCCTGCCGCAGCACCCGGTCCTCGTCGATCGCGTGGACGCGCAGCGCCAGTTCGCCCTCGGTGAGCTGGTCCATGATCCGGTTGGCGCGTCTGGGCAGGTCCTGGACGAACTCCTTGGTCTCGAGTGCGCTGGTGGCGACGGTGGCCGGTGTCGGCGCCATCGAGGTGACCAGGACCCGGGGCAGGTGCTCGGCGATCGCATCGACGGGGACGAAGTCGGGGTCGAGGTGTTGGGTGGCCTGGTCGAGGTTGAGCAGTGCCTTGCCCACCATCGACATCTCGGCGGGCGGTCGCAGCCCGTGGGCCCCTGACATCCGCGCGAGCTCGACCAGCACCGAGCCGGCCTGCAGTTCCGCGCCCAGGGCGACGGTGCCCGAGACCAGGTGCGAGACGTCGTCGCGGAAGGCCGCGGCGTCGTAGTCGTCGAGTGGGTGCCCCATGCCGGCAAGTACGACCGCTGCACCCTCGCCGTCGCCCTCGGCGACCGCCAGCAGCAGCTTGATCAGGCGGCTCTGCACCCTGCGCGGGATGGTGGCCACCATGCCGAGGTCGATGATGGCGACCTGACCCTGGTCGTTGACCAGCAGGTTGCCCGGGTGCGGGTCGGCGTGCAGCAGGCCCTCGCTGAGCAGCGTGGTCAGGGTGAACCGGAACAGGGCGTCGGCCAGTTCGGGACCGTCGAGGTCCATCAGGCCGAGCGGCCCGATGTCGGTGACCTTGCGGCCGACGACGCGCTCCATGGTGAGCACCCTCGAGGTGGAGTAGTCACGCAGCGGGGCGGGGACGGCGATCAGCTTCTCGTCGGCGGTCAGTGCACCGAACCGCTCGAGGTTGGACGCCTCCTTGCGGTAGTCGAGTTCGTCGGCCAGCGAGCGCCGGAAGTGGGCGAGCATGGCGGCGGTGCCGACGCGCTGGCCGGCCTTGGTCTGGTCGACCAGTCCGGCCAACGAGCTGAGCAGTTCCATGTCGTCGCGCACCTGCTCGCGCACACCGGGTCGCTGCACCTTGACCACGACGTCTCGTCCGCTGCGGGTGATGCCACGGTGCACCTGCCCCAGCGAGGCCGACGCCAGCGGGGTGTCGTCGAACTCGGTGAACAGGGTCGAGACCGGGGCCCCGAGTTCGTACTCGATGATCTGTCGGGCCTCGGCGGCGTCGAAGGGCTCGACGCCGTCCTGCAGCCGGCCGAGGGCCTCGCTGTAGGCCGGCGGCAGCAGGTCGTATCGGGTCGACATCAGCTGGCCGAGCTTGACGAAGGTCGGGCCCAGTTCCTCCAGTTCGCCGGCCAACTCGTCGGGACGACCGGGCGTGAGGTCGGCCGGGTCGGCGTCGACGAGGAACTCCGGGTCACCCTTGGCGGCCGACAGTCCGAGCCCTGAGTGCTTGGCCGCCAGACGCACCAGCTTGGCCAGACGGGCGGCATTGCTCATGGGGTCTCCTTGTTCGCGCGACCGGGGTGGGTGCACCCCCGAGCCTACGGCTCGGTGCCGGGAGGCGGGTGAGAGACTGCCAGCATGATGGGTGGTCTGGCGGTGATCCTGGCGTGCCAGGTGGTCGGCGAGGTGCTCGTCCGACTGACCGGGATGCCGGTCCCTGGCCCCGTGGCCGGCATGGTGCTCTTCTTCGGATGGCTGCAATGGCGTCGCCCGGATGACCAGTCCGGGTCGGTGCGGGCGGCTTCGACGCTGATGCGCTACCTGTCGATCATGTTCGTGCCGGTCACCGTCGGCATCGTCGTCCACGGACGACAACTGGCCAGCCAGTGGCTGCCGGCAGTGGTCGGCTCGTTCGGCACGTGGCTGCTCACCTTCGTGCTGGTCGGCTGGGTGGCGATGTTGCTTCGTCCACGACCCCGGCAGGAGGCATCGTGAACGAGCGGCTCGACCAGACCTGGGCGTGGTTGTCGACCTCGCCGCTGTTAGCCCTGGCACTGACCGTGGGCACCTACTGGCTGGCCGAGAAGCTGTGGGACCGACTGGGGCGGCGCGCCCTGCTCACTCCCCTGCTGGTCACGGTCGTCGTGATCGGCGTGGTGCTGGTGGTGCTGCGCATCGACTACGCCACCTATGCCGAGGGCGCGAAGATCCTCACCTTCCTGCTGGGACCGGCCACCGTGGCGCTGGCGCTGCCGCTGCACCGGCAACTGAAGCTGGTGCAACGAGCAGCACCGATGGTGCTGGGAGCGGTCACCGCGGGCGCGGTGCTCTCAGTGCTCGCCGGCTACTGGGTGGTGAGGGCACTGGGGGGCACTGCCGAACTGGCGGCATCGATGGCCCCCAAGTCGGCGACCGCGCCGATCGCGATGCCGTTGGCCGAACAGATCGGCGGTGTTGCGTCGATCGCCGTGGCGTTCGTCATGGTCTCAGGACTCTCGGGCGCGGTGCTCGGCCCCAAGCTGCTCGACCTGGCTCGGGTCACCGATCCCCGGGCGCGCGGGCTGGCGATGGGAGTGTCGTCCCACGGCATCGGCACCTCCCGGGCGCTGCTCGAGGGCGAGACCCAGGGCGCCTTCTCGGGTCTGGCGATGGGCCTGACCGGCTTGACGATCTCGCTGGTGATCACCTGGCTGGTGCCCGGCTGAGCCGTCCCCCGTCAACCTCAGCGAGGACGCCGAAGGACCTCCAACTCGGCCCTCACCTGCTCGGGCTCGTCGTCCCAGGGCTGGTTGTCGATGTCGTGCACCGAGTCGATGGCGTCGGGCTCGTCCGCGTCGAGCGCGGCGAACAAGGGGTCCAGGTCGTCGGGTTCGGGACCGGTCTCGGCGACCAGTTCGAAGGTCTTGTGGTTGGCTGCCTCACTGGTCAGGCTGTCGACCAGCACCTTGGCGATCTGGCGGCGGGCGATGGCGCCGTCAGCCGGCGTTCCCGAGCGGCGGGTGTCGCCCTGCAAGAGGGTGATCGCGAGTTGGTCGTCGGCGTTGTAGTCGAACCACGCCGGGCGCACGATCGTGTAGTCGCGACCCGAGGCCCGCACCAGTCGTTCGGCGCGGCGCTTCCAGTCGTGCGACTCGGTGCTCTGGTTGTAGGAGGTGTTGCGCACCGTGGTGCCGATCGCGGTCATCAGCGCGATCCGGGCCGGCTGGTCGCCCAGGGCCGTGAGTACCTGGTGCACGCCGCCGTAGTCGACGGTGCGGGCACCAACCTTTCCACCGCCATCCGAACCGTGGGTGAACACCACCGCGTCGACGCCGTCGACTGCCGCTGCGAGGGACGCTGGGTCGGTGAGGTCACCGACCACGACCTCGACCCCGGCGGGCAGGTCGGCCCGCGCCGGGTTGCGCACCAGCGCACGGGTGGCGTGACCGGCCTGCAGGCACTTCTGGACGACGTGGCGCCCGATGCTGCCGGTGGCTCCGACGACCAGGACGGCGAGCTGGCTCATGCGGTCTCTCCTTCGACGGTGGTGGGTCCAGTCAAGCCGGATTACCGCCGGCGAGGGAGGGTCGGCCGTCACCTCCCAGGGGCAGGCTGGACGACCAGCACGTCGGCAGAGACCATCCGAGCCCGGATCCGGGCGGCGTTGGGTTCGTCCACGGCGGCGACCCACGCGGCTGCGGCGTCGGGCGTCTTGCCGAACTCGATGTGGCGGGCCACCAGCCAGGAGCGGCGGACCTCGTCGTCGCCGACCACGGCCCAGACCTCGGTGAGCACCCCCGCCAGTTCGGGCCAGGGGTCGTCAGCGTCGAGCAGGTAGTTGCCCTCGGTCACCACGAGCCGGTGCTCGGGCAGCACCGCGATCGCCCCGGCAATCGGCTGCTCGAGGTCACGCTCGAAGGTCGGTGCGTAGACGATCGTGCCGTCGTCAGCGGCGACGCGTCGCAGCATGCCGAGGTAGCCGTGGCCGTCGAAGGTGTCAATGGCGCCCTTGCGATCACGGCGTCCGAGCCGCTCGAGTTCGACGTCAGCCAAGTGGTAGCCGTCCATCGGCACGTTCACCGCTGACACACCGTCGGCCTGTGCCCGCGCGACCAGGTGCTCCGCGAGCGTGGACTTGCCGGCACCCGGCACCCCGACGATGCCCAGCAGGACGCGCGCACCGTGGGCCGCCTCGACCAGGCCGGCGAGGCGGCCAGCGGCTTCGACCCAGGGCAGTTCGGCAGGCATCAGGCCTCGTCAATCGGTTGGATCGGACGCACCTCGATCCGCCCACCCCAGGCCATCGGGTGCCCGGCGGCGATGCGGATCGCCTCGTCGATGTCGGCGGCCTTGATCACGTCGAAGCCGACGATCGCCTCGGTCGACTCCAGGTAGGGGCCGTCGGTGACCAGCACCTCTCCGCCACGTACCCGGACCGATCGGGCCTCGGGGGCAGGACGAAGCGGGTCACCGGCGAGCCACTGCCCGGCGTCGTTGAGCTGGGTCCACCACTGCTCGACGTCAGGAGCAGACTCGACATCGGCAGCGGTGTGGTCGGGGTCGGTCACGACGAACATCAGGAACTGCATGGGTCCTCCTCGAGTGTCACTGTCACCACGATGACGCGCCCGGGGTCGAGGATTCGACAGCGGTACCCGAATTGCTGTTCGCCCGCGTGACAGACCTCGTCAGCCCACGGTGCGCTGCAGGAACTCCAACACGTCCTGGGTGACCTCGTCCCGGTTCGTCTCGTTGAGGATCTCGTGGCGAGCGTCGGGGTAGAGGATCACCTCGACGTCGTTGACGCCCGCGTCGCGGTAGCGCTGGGCGACCAACTGGATCGCCTGTCCGCCACCAGCGATCGGGTCGGCGGTGCCCGAGATCAGCAGGATCGGCAGGTCGTCGCGGATGGCGCTCAACCGTTCGGGGTCGGTGGCCTCGCGGAGCTTGTCGATGTCGTTGAACCTGCCGATGGCGTAGGCCCAGCCGTTGGCCTGGTCTGCCATGTAGGCGTCGACCTCGGCCTCGTCGCGACTCAGCCACTCGAAGCCGGTGCGGTGCTCGAAGGCGGCGTTGAGCGAACTGAGGTCGGCGGGCTCGTCTGCGCCGAACATGTCGGCGATCCCTCCCACCTCGGTGCTGCCGCACAGCACGACCGCGTCGATGTCGCCGGAGTGGTCGAGCAGGAAGTGCTGGCTGGCGAACGAGCCCATGCTGTGCCCGAACAGGACGAGCTTGACGTCGGGATGGTCGGCGCGGATGCGTCGGTTGACCTGCACCACGTCGTCGACCCAGCCGGGCCAGCCGAGGTCGCCGTACTGCCCGTAGTTGCCCTGGGCGGTACGTCCGGCACCCCGGACGTCAGCCCCGTAGACCAGGTAGCCGGCGGCGGTGAGCGCCTCAGCGAAGCGCTTGTAGCGGCCAGCATGCTCGCCCAGGCCGTGCTGCACCTGGACGATCGCGCGCGGCTCGGCGGCCGGCTCCCAGACGTAGACCTGCAGGTCGATGCCGTCAGATGAGGGCACCTGGATCGTGGTTTCCTTCATGAACTGACTGTGTCACCCGCTCAGCCCCGAGTCTGGCGAACGCGCACTTTGGCCCGTCAGCAGAGGTCGGATCACGCGAGTTCCGCGCGCAGCACCCCGGCTGCCTCGCGCACGGCCGCCCGGCTTGACCGTCCGGCCCCGACCACGTTCATGAACCCGTGCAGTTGGTCGCCGACGCGCCTTCGGATCGCCCGGACCCCGGCCGCCTCGAGGCGGTCAGCGTCAGCCTCACCCTCGTCGCGCAGGGGGTCGAAGCCTCCGGTGGCGATGTAGGCGGACGCCAGACCGGTCGGGATCTCGGCGAACAGCGGGGACGCCGCCGGATCGTCCCTCTGGGAGCGATCGCGCAGGTAGCGGTCGGTGGACACCTGGATGAAGGCCTCCGTGAGGAAGAACCCCTCGCCGAAGGCGACGCGACTGAGGTGGGTCCCGGTGAAGTCGGTGACCGGGTAGAGCAGGAACTGCAGACGCAACGGAAGACCCTCACGAGCGACCTCGATGGCCGTGGTGGCGGCAAAGTTGGCCCCCGCGGAGTCACCACCCACGGCGAGCCGATCGAGGTCGGCCCCCAGCTGGGCGCGGTGAGAGACCACCCGGCGGTAGGCGGCCACACAGTCGTCATGGGGTGCGGGGAACTTGGCCTGCGGTGACAGCCGGTAGCCGACCGACAACACCCCGACCCCCGAGGCCTGTCACAGAAAGCGGGTCGCTGCCTCATAGGAGTCCAGGTCGCCCAGACAGAACCCACCACCGTGGAAGAAGACCAGCAGCGGCGTCGGCTGGCCGGTGCCCGGTTGCTCGGTACCGGGGTGGTTGGTGGGCGTGGACAGCCCTGCTGGCAGCGCGCCTTCGGCGCCGTCCACCTCGAGGTCGCACACCGAGCCGATCAGCTGTCATCCGCCCGCGGCGCTCGTCTGTTGCGCCACGGTCAGGCGTGCCTGCTCGACCGGCACGCTCTCGATCGGTGGGCCTGGCGCTCGACTGAGCAGCTTCAGCATCAACTGCACGTCGGTGGCCAGCTGATGCCCTTCCATCGCGATCGGTCGTCCCGCCGGGCGACGTTGCACCGACTCAGGCAGGTTCAGCACCACCCGCATGGTGGGCGGCACCACTCGAGCGAGCACGCGATCGCGCAGCCGACGCAGCGCCATGCCAGATCATAGGTCGCACCCTGCTCGCGCGAACAGAGCGAAATGGGGGTGGTCGGATGAGACCCTCCGCGACAAGGGCTTGGGTGGTTCCCATCTGCTCTCGGCAGGCTCCACCGCTGTCCGAAGACTCAGCGCTGGTCGGAAACGAATCGACGATTGTCTGGAGGGACGCCTGTACAAGGTTCTGCAAGCCCATCTTCAGGCGCGGAGACGCAAAGTACTCCGAACGACGAGCCCAGCGCCCAGCCTTCTGCAGGGGCTTGACGTACCGCTTGGCATGGTCACCGATGGGGTGGGCGAGAGGGAGGGGTCGTCCAGGTCCAACGCCCGGCTTCGCACCCCACAGGTCCCGCACAGATGCCGCACAGGTGGCGCTTGTCTCGATCTCGCACAGTGATGAACAGCAGCCCGGCAGAGCGGGCCCATCCCTGAAGGAGACGCGATGAGCACCCTTGTCCTCTACGCCGCGGACCTGGTCGCAGTGGCGACTCTGACGGTCGGCATCTACTGGCCCCGGCACCGTCGGCGTGACCTCGTGGTCGCCTTCCTCGGCGTCAACGTCGGGGTCTTGGCGGTCGCAGCCCTGCTCGCCGCGTCCTCGGTGACCGCCGGGCTCGGGCTCGGGTTGTTCGGCGTGCTGTCGATCATCCGGCTGCGCTCGGACGAGCTGGCCCAGCACGAGATCGCCTACTACTTCGCCGTTCTGGCGCTCGGCCTCGTGGGCGGCCTCGCCAGCACCACGACCCCCTGGCTCGCACTGGCCTTCATGGCCCTCATCGTCGCCACCATGGCGGCGATCGACTCCTCGGCGTTCCTGTCCGGTCACCGCCGCCAGGTCCTGGTCATCGACCAAGCGTTCTGCGACGAGGCCCAGCTGCGTCAGCACCTGGCCCAGCTCCTCGGCACGGACGTGTCGGCGGTGACCTTGATCAAGACCGACCTGGTCAACGACAGCACCACAGTCGACGTCCGCTACCGAATCGGGAGCCGAGACGTCGTCGGCACCAAAGCGCGGGCCCTGGCATGAGTGCGCTCGATCGTCTACGGCCGGTCTCGCTGGCCGAGCTGACGGAGCGGGCGGCCCTGATGAGCCGCACCGACCGGAAGTACCTCGTGCCCTCCTCACTCCTCGACCAAGTGGTCGCCACCTTGGCCGGCTCGCACCATGACGGGCTCCAGATCCTGCAGATCGGGACTCAACGCCAGTTCGGCTACCGATCCACCTACCTGGACACGCCGGAACTGGACTTCTACCGCTGCGCCGCGACCGGCCGCCGACGCAGGCCCAAGGTGCGCCTTCGCACCTACCTCGACAGCGGTGAGGCCTACGTGGAGGTCAAGACTCGGGAAGCTCGAGGAACAGCGGTCAAGGAGCGGCTCCTGCGTCAGGCCGGGACGGCGGGTGACCGGGTGGGGCTCACGGCCGAGGAGCTCGACTTCGTCGCCGGGCGTCTCGCCGCCCGCACCGGGGACTGCCTCGCGCTGCACGGGCTGCATCCCGTCCTGGTCACCGCTTACCGTCGCACCACGCTGCTCGTCCCTGACGAGGCGGCTCGGGTCACCCTGGACACCGGGCTGTCCTGGTCGCTTCCCCAGGGCGTGCGCGCCGGGGCGCCGGCCGTGCTGGACGACCTCGTCGTGATCGAGACCAAGTCGGGCTCCCGGCCGGGCCGTGCCGACCGGGCCCTGTGGGCAGCCGGGATCCGTCCGGTCCGGCTGTCCAAGTATGCGACAGGTATGGCGCTCACCCACGGACTCAAAGCCAACCGTTGGCACCGCACGACCTCCCTGCTCCGCGCCGACCTCAACCCCCCACACCCATCAACAAAGTCGCTCGCGCTGGCGGGCTGACCACCACCTCAGGAGAACCCATGAACATCAACCGCCTTGTCACCAACAGCGCCGCCGGCCTGGTCGCCCTCACCCTTGCGGCCTGCACGACTCTGGGTGCGAGCAGCGCGCAGACGCCGGCATCCACCGTCACCGGCACTAGCCAGGGATCGCAGATCTCCAGCACCGCGGCCACCTCCACCTCTACCGGCACCACCGGCTCCGCCACGACGACGGGGTTCGGATCACTCGACACCCACTGGGACGAGGACGATCTGGTCTGGGATCCTGCCGAAGAGCAGTCCGTCGCCCTCGCCGCCGGCGCCAGCGAAGAGGACTCCGCGGACGTCACCGTGGACGAAGACGTCGTGACGATCACCGCCGGCGGCGTCTACCGGCTCACCGGCACGCTCAGCGACGGGCAGGTGGTCGTGACCGCCCCCGATGACGAGACCGTGACACTGATCCTCGATGGTGTCGACATCACGAGCACCGCTGGCCCAGCCCTTGCGGTTGTCAGCGCGGATGAGGTCACCCTCGTACTCGCTGAGGGGACCGACACCACGCTCCCCGACGGCGTCGGCTACGAGGTGGCCGACGACGCGACCCCGGTCGCCGCCCTCGCCTCCGCGTCCGACCTCACCCTCACCGGGTCCGGGTCGCTGACCGTGACGGGTCGCACGAACGACGGCATCAGCTCCAGCGACGGACTGGTCCTCACCCCCGGCACCGGGCGGGTCAGCGTCAAGGCCGTCGACGACGGCGTCCGCGGCAAGGATTACGTCGACCTGCTCGGCGGCACCCTCACGATCACCGCCGGCGGCGATGGCGTGAAGGCCGACAACACCACCGATGCCGACCGCGGCTGGGTGCTGGTCGGCGGCGCCGACGTCACCGTGGACGCAGGCGATGACGGGGTCAAGGGTGAGCAGGGACTCCAGGTCTCCTCAGGGGCCGTCACCGTGACCTCCTCGGTCGAGGGTATGGAGTCGGCCGCGATCCTGATCAGCGGCGGCACAGTGGCGGTCACCGCCTCCGACGACGGCCTCAACGCGACCGCCGTCGAGGGGATCCAGGGCGGCGCCGAGTCCGACGACGGCTCGCTGCTCCGGGTCAGCGGCGGGACGGTCACGGTCGTGGCCGGCACCGATGGTCTCGACGTCAACGGCTCCGCGGAGCTGCTCGGCGGCACCATCACGATCACCAGCGCCGCCAACGGGATGGAGAGCCCCGTCGATGTCAACGGCGAGCTGACCCTGGACGGTACACAGATGACCGCCAACGGCACCGCGATCACCTCCGCCGACCCGCTGGCCGTTCACCGTGGCGGACCCCGTGGCGAAATGGCGCCGTCGCCCCGCCGCTGACCTGCGGCACACTCTGCCGGCTCGCCGTACCCAGCCACGAAGGGCCTGAATGGACCAGTAGTCGGTTCCCCGGAACTCGTCGAGCGCATCGCAGCCTCACCTCGCCCGCTCGGCCCGAAGCGCTGGGGGCCGCCCGTCGAACGAGCGACCCCCAGCGATGCCCCTACTGAGTACGGCGGGCTTTCAGCTGCAGCCGCTGGTCGAGCCGCAGCCCTCACAGACGTAGCAGGAGCCGGACGGGCGCATCTTCGTCCCGCAGGTGACGCACAGGGGGGCGTCGACCGCGTGCCCGGTCATCTTCTCCAGCAGCTCCGACGAGGTGTGCGGGGAGTTCTGGGTCTCCTCCACCCTGACCAGGGCCGGCTGCACCGGTCCGGCCTCGTCGATGCGCAGGTTGTCGGCGTCGTCGTTCTTGAGCTGCTCGGCCTCCGGCATCTGGGCTTCGTCCTCCTCAGACAGGTAGGTGCCGGTCTCGACGTAGCGGGCCCGTTCGGTGGCGGTGTAGATGCCCAGCTCGGCACGCTCGTCGAAGGACAGGTAGTCCAGGGCCAGGCGGCGGAAGATGTAGTCCATGATCGACTGCGCGATCCGCACGTCCGGGTCGTCGGTCATGCCGGCCGGCTCGAACTTGAGGTTCGTGTACTTCTGCACGTAGGTCTCCAGCGGCACGCCGTACTGCAGGCCGATCGAGATCGCCAGCGAGAAGGCGTCCATCACGCCGGCCAGGGTCGAACCCTGCTTGCCGAGCTTGAGGAAGACCTCACCCAGGGCGCCGTCGTCGTAGGTGCCGGCGGTCAGGTAGCCCTCGGCCCCACCCACGGTGAACGAGGTGGTGCGGCTGTTGCGACGCTTGGGCATCCGACGACGACGCGGACGGTACTCCGCCACCGGCGCGGGAGCAGGGGCAGCCTCGGCGGCCTTCTCCTCCTTCTTCTTGGCGTCCGAGAGCGGCTGGCCGACCTTGCAGTTGTCGCGGTAGACCGCGAGCGCCTTCAGACCGAGCTTCCAGCCCTGCATGTAGACGTCGGCGATCTCGTCGACGGTGGCCGACTCGGGCAGGTTGACCGTCTTCGAGATGGCGCCCGACAGGAACGGCTGGGTGGCCGCCATCATCCGCACGTGGCCCATCGGCTTGATCGCACGAGCGCCCATCGCTGTGTCGAACACCTCGTAGTGGTCCATCCGCAGGCCGGGAGCGTCGATGACGTGGCCGTGCTCGGAGATGTACTCCACGATCGCCTCAGCGGTCTCGGCCGGGTAGCCGAGGTTCTTCAGCGCCCGCGGGATGGTCTGGTTGACGATTTGCATCGAGCCGCCGCCGACCAGCTTCTTGAACTTGACCAGAGAGAAGTCGGGCTCGATGCCGGTGGTGTCGCAGTCCATCATGAAGCCGATGGTGCCGGTGGGTGCCAGCACCGAGGCCTGGGCGTTGCGGAAGCCGTTCTGGGCGCCCAGCTTGCCGACCTGGTCCCACTCGCGGGTGGCCACGGTCTGCACGTCACCGTCGAGCGAGCCGACAGTGCGCAGGTTGTCGTTGGCGACCTGGTGCTTGCGCATGACCCGCTGGTGGGCCTGCTCGTTGCGGGCGTAGCCGTTGTAGGGGCCCACGATCGCCGCGAGTTCGGCCGAGCGACGGTACGAGGTGCCGGTCATCAGCGAGGTGATCGCTGCGGCCAGCGCGCGTCCACCCTCGGAGTCGTAGCCCTTGCCGAGCGCCATCAGCAGGGCACCCAGGTTGGCGTAGCCGATGCCCAGCTGGCGGAAGTTGCGGGTGGTCTCACCGATCGACTCGGTCGGGAAGTCGGCGAAGCAGATCGAGATGTCCATCGCGGTGATGATCAGCTCGACGGCCTTGACGAACTTGGCGACGTCGAAGGTGTCGGCGTCGGTGAGGAACTTCAGCAGGTTGAGGCTGGCCAGGTTGCACGAGGAGTTGTCGAGGCTCATGTACTCCGAGCAGGGGTTCGACGCGGTGATCCGGCCGGTCTCGGGGTTGGTGTGCCAGGCGTTGATCGTGTCGTCGTACTGGATGCCGGGATCGGCGCACTCCCAGGCGGCCTTGGCGATCTTGCCGAACAGTTCGCGGGCGTTGACCTCTTCGACCACCGAGCCGTCGCCGCGGGCGCGCAGGCCGAACAGGGCGTCCTCCTCGACCGCGGTCATGAACTCGTCGGAGACCCGCACCGAGTTGTTGGCGTTCTGGTACTGCACCGAGGTGATGTCCTTGCCACCCAGGTCCATGTCGAAGCCAGCGTCGCGCAGGGCGCGGATCTTGTCCTCCTCGCGCGCCTTGGTCTCGATGAACTCCTCGATGTCGGGGTGGTCGACGTCGAGCACGACCATCTTGGCCGCACGGCGGGTGGCGCCACCGGACTTGATGGTGCCCGCCGAAGCGTCGGCGCCACGCATGAACGAGACCGGACCCGAGGCGGTGCCACCGCTGCTGAGCAGTTCCTTGGACGAGCGGATGCGCGAAAGGTTCAGGCCGGCGCCCGAGCCGCCCTTGAAGATGAAGCCCTCCTCCTTGTACCAGTTGAGGATCGAGTCCATCGAGTCGTCGACCGAGAGGATGAAGCAGGCGCTGACCTGCTGGGGGCTCTTGGTGCCGACGTTGAACCAGACCGGTGAGTTGAAGCTGAAGTACTGGTGCAGCAGCATCCAGGTGAGCTCGTGCTCGAAGACCTCGGCGTCGGCCTCGGTGGCGAAGTAACCGTGGTCCCAGCCGGCCCGCGCGTAGGTCTTGACCACGCGGTCGATCAGCTCACGCAGGCTCTTCTCGCGGGCCTCGGTGCCCAGCGCCCCACGGAAGTACTTGGTGGTGACGATGGTCGAGGCGTTGAGGCTCCAGAAGTCGGGGAAGTCGACACCCTTCTGCTCGAAGACGTTCTCGCCGGTCTTCCAGTTGGTCTGGACGACATCGCGCTTTTCCCAGTTCACCTCGTCGTACGGGTGGACGCCCTCGGTGGTGAACACGCGCTCGATGGTGAGCCCGGACGGCTTCTTGCCCCCGGACTTCCTGGTGGCGCGGGTGGTCTCGGTCATGGTGGCCCTCTCTGGCTCTCTTCTGGGACGGGTGGTGGCTGTGATGGTGACAGGCCGGTCAGACAGTGACTGGCGTGTCGGCGGTGGAACTGGGGCCGGACGGCGACTGCATCCGGGCGATCTCGGTGACGAAGTCGTCGACCGAGGTGAAGTGGCGGTACACGCTGGCGAAGCGCAGGTAGGCGATCGGGTCGAGTTCTGCGAGCGGGCCAAGGATCGCCACGCCCACGTCCTGGGCGGGCACCTCGGACTGGCCCGAGGCGCGCAGGGCGTCCTCGACCTGTTGGCCCAACTTGGCCAGGTCGGCATCCGAGACCGGACGACCGGTGCACGCCTTGCGCACTCCGGCGACGACCTTGTCACGACTGAACGGCTCGATCACGCCGGACTTCTTCACCACGACCAACTGCATCTGCTCCAGAGTGGTGAAGCGGCGTTCGCAGGCCGGGCACTGGCGGCGACGGCGCACGCTCGAGCCGTCCTCGGCGACACGCGAGTCGAGCACGCGGGAGTCGCAGTGGCGGCAGTACGGGCAGTGCACGACGGACTCCTCTCAGCGACGCTGCAGCGGTGGTTGCGTGTGGATTGGCCTGTGGACAGGATGTGGAGAACAACCACAACCTGTGGACGAACCACAACGGTGTAACTACTAGATGTAGGGAGACTAGGCCGACATCATCACAAGGTCAAGCAGCGGCGCGAAAGACACGCCCAGATGCTCACACGAGGTTGCGAGCCACGGTCCAGACCACGCCGACGACCCCGATCACCCAGTACAGGCGACGCTGGCTGAACCCTCCCCAAGGGCGCAGCGGCCGCCAGGCCGGACCACCCAGCGCCTCGACCACCCAGAACACCGCGCAGACCGCCATCACCACGAACCCGACCAGCACGACCGGGTTCCAAGCCCAGGCCGCGGCCAGGTCACCGCGCACCAGCGAGGCACCCATGCGGGTGGAGCCACACAGCGGGCACCACAGGCCAGTCATCGCCCGAAACGGGCACGGCACGCCCCAACCCGTGGCGACGTTGACCACAGCCATCGCTGCGCCCACGCCGGCGAGGCCGGCCAACGACGCCAGCGCCTGCCGTGGGTCGAAGGACGACTCGAGCGTGATCACCGTGCAAGTATGGCGCGGCGGTAGCCCCTTGACCACCTATCATCTTCCTCGACGTCACCAGAGAGGAACGCGTACGTGACCAACGACAACTGGAACAACCAGAACCAGCCACAAGGTGGTTGGGACCCCAACCAGCAGCAGCCCGGCTGGGACCCGAACCAGCAGCAGCCCGGCTGGGACCCGAACCAGCAGCAGCCCGGACAGCCCGGTCAGCCCCAGCAGGGCTGGGACCAGCCCCAGGCCAGCAACTACAACCCCGCGACCCAGGGTTGGGACCCCAACGCTGCTGCCTACGGCGCTGGCTACGGCGCTCCGGCCGCCCCCTTGGCGAGCTGGGGCAAGCGCGCCCTCGGCTGGCTGATCGACTGGCTGGTGCCGAGCCTGATCATTGGCACGATCATCAGCAGCGCCTTCCCGCAGGACGTCACCGCGACCACCACTGCCGACTCGGTCGACCTGGGCATCTCGGGCACCGGCTCCCTAGTCCAGATCCTGCTGTGGCTCGCCCTGTTCGCAGCCTGGTCGTTCCTCGCCTCGAAGGATGGACAGACCCCCGGCCGCAAGGTCGCCAAGACCCAGCTGCTGGACGAGAACATGCGTCCGGTGAGCCTGGGCAAGGGACTCGGCCGCTACATCGTCCAGTACCTGCTCGCGATCCCCTGTGGCCTCACCTGGTGGTTCCCGCTGTGGGACAAGCAGCGCCAGACCCTGGCCGACAAGATCATGAACACCAAGGTCTACGACATCAGCCAGACCGGCCCGGTCAACCGCGCCTGATCGTCACCGATCCCACTCGGAGGGCGCCAGCTTCGGCTGGCGCCCTTCGTCGTGCGTGGGCGCGCCAAGGCCTCAGCCCAGGGGTGCGTTGCTGAAGCCGAGGAAGGCCCAGACCACCATCGAGACCAGGAACAGGGCGGCAGCGGCGCTCAACGAGACCATGGCGGCGTAGCCGCGCTCGGTCCACTGCCAGCCACCGGCCACCACGCGACGACGGGCCGGCACCTGCACCTGGCAGGCGCGGGCGTGTGCAGAGCTGCCCGCCAGTCCTCTGCCGAAGGAGAGGTCGGCCGGGGCCAGAAGGCCAGCTGGTCGGGCTTGGGGCCGGCGGTGGTCGTCACGACGGACGCGACGAGACGGACGAGTGGTCGGCGCGGACTGCCGACGCTGAAGGGCGGTCGTGCTCATGGTGTGCCTCCTGCGGCGTGTTGGTCTCGACCCGGGCCACTCGGCGAGTGGACCATCTCGAACGTCTGTTCGAAAGGCCAGCCTAGGACGTCGGCGGCAACCTTTCAAACACCCGTTCGAATGGCGTGTCGCGGACCCCGGAAAGGGGCCGCTCTTCGGCCATGACGAGAGTCCACCAGCAGGCTCTGACAATTTCCGCGCAGGCCATTGGGACGAGTTTCGCGACACGTCGAACAGATGTTTGAATAGCCGGTCGCACTCCCCTACCGTGACCTCATGGCCACCAACTCCAAGACCCCGGGCAGGAAGCCGCGGCGTCGCACGCTGACCCCGAGCGACCATCCCAAGCGGCGCGTCGGTCGTCCGACCAACCAGGAGGTGGCAGCCGAACTCGGGGCACTGCCCGACGGCCCTGCCGACGCCCACGGGCTCACGCCGCGCCAGCGGCTGATCCTCGAGGTCATCCGCGACGTGGTCAAGACCCGTGGCTACCCGCCGAGCATCCGCGAGGTCGGTGAGTTCGTCGGTCTTGCCTCGACCTCATCGGTCTCGCACCAGTTGCGCGCACTCGAGGCCAAGGGCTTCATCCGGCGCGACCCCAATCGTCCGCGCGCCCTCGAGGTGCACCTTCCCGACGAGCCGGCCCGCAAGACGCCCAGCCGTCGCAACCAGGTGCCCGACGACATCGACCCCACCGGCATCGGCGACAGCTTCCCGACCGCGGTCAACGTGCCGGTGGTCGGCCGGATCGCGGCTGGTGGCCCGATCCTGGCCGAGGAGCAGGTCGAGGACGTGTTCCCGCTGCCGCGTCAGTTGGTCGGCGAGGGCACGCTGTTCCTGCTCGAGGTGCGTGGCGACTCGATGATCGAGGCGGCCATCTGTGACGGCGACTGGGTGGTCGTGCGCCAGCAGCAGACCGCAGTCAACGGCGACATCGTGGCGGCACTGCTCGACCACGAGGCCACGGTGAAGACCTTCAAGCGCACCGGTGACCAGGTCTGGCTGCTGCCCCACAACCCCGACTACGACCCCATCGACGGCAACCACGCCTCGATCCTGGGCAAGGTCGTCGCGGTGATGCGCAAGGTCTGACGGGTCACCCCTCAGGACTGGTCGCGCGCCTCCTGCAGACGCTTGAGGGCCTGCACCGCAGTCTCCCGGTCGGCGGTCATCCAGTAGTTGGGCATGCTTGCGCGCAGGAAACTGCCGTAGCGCGCCTTCACCAGACGAGGGTCGAGGATGGCCACCACCCCTCGGTCGGTGGAGCGACGAATCAGCCGGCCCGACCCCTGGGCGAGCAGCAACGCGGCGTGGCTGGCGGCCACCGCCATGAACCCGTTGCCCCCGGCCTCGGCCACCGCCTGCTGCCGGGCCTGCATCAGCGGGTCGTCCGGGCGCGGGAAGGGGATCTTGTCGATGATCACCAACTCGCAGATGTCGCCGGGCACGTCGATCCCCTGCCACAGCGAGAGCGTGCCGAACAGCGAGGTCTCGGGCTCGCTGATGAACCTGCGGGTGAGTTCGGGCAGTTGGGCATCGCCCTGGCACAGGATGGTCATCTCGGGCAGCTGGGCCCGCACGTGCCTGGCCGCGGCCTCGGCGTTGCGCTGCGAGGCGAACAGGCCCAGCGTGCGTCCCCCCGCCGCCCAGACCAACTCGGCGATCTCGGCGAGCACCACCTCGTCCATGCCGTCACGGCTGGGGTTGGGCAGGTCGGCGGCCACGTAGAGGATGCCCTGACGGCGGTGGTCGAAGGGTGAGCCGACGTCGAGGCCCCGCCAGGCCATCTCGACGTCGTCATCGACCTGGGCGGGATCGTCGACCCGCTCGCTTCGGCGAAGCCCCACCTGCGCGGCCAGGTTCTCGAACTCCCCGCCCACGGTCAGCGTGGCCGAGGTCAGCACCGCGGTGGCATTGCCCATCACCGCGTCGCGCATCAGTGCCGCCACCGACAGCGGCGCCACGTGCGCCCAGCGGCCGAACCGCTCCCGCTCACTGGTCCAGACCACGTCGGCAGGTTTCAGCGCGGCCATCCGTTCGGCGATGTCGAACAGTTCCTTGACCGCGGCCGCCGCCTGGGAGCGTTCCGCGTCCACCCCCTGCGCGGTCTCGTGCGTACCGCCCTTGGACGACATGGCGCTGAACGCCCGGCGGGTCACCTCGCGCACCGACTCGAAGGCGGCGGTCATCGTCCCCGGCTCGGTCACCCGGCCCAACGGTGCCGCCTCGAGCGCCTCGCGCAGCACGTCGGACGACTCGAGCAGGTCGACCCCGAGGTCGTCGTCCAGCCAGGTCAGCGCACGCCGGGCGACGCGCTCCAGCAGTTGCGGACTGAGTTCGTCGCTCGCGGCACCGGTGACCCTCGAGACCAGGTCGTGGGCCTCGTCGATGATCACCACGTCGTGCTCGGGCAGCGCGGTCTGGCCGTGCATGGCATCGATCGCCAGCAGGGCGTGGTTGGTGACCACCAGGTCGGCCTGTCGCGCACGGTCGCGGGACGCCTCGACCAGGCACTCGCTGCCATAGGGGCAGCGCTGCACACCCAGGCACTCGCGCACCGGCATCGAGACCTGCTCCCACGCCCGGGGCTGGTGGGCGGGGGCATCGTCGCGGTCGCCGACCAGACCGTCGGTGGCCTGCTGCTCGGCCCACTCCCGCAGCATCACCACCTCAGCGCCCAGCAGCGACTCCGGGGTGCCCTTCTTCGCCTTGGTGGCCTCGACCACCTCACTGCCGCCCAGCAACGCCGACTGGGCCTCGTCGCCGGCGCCGTCGCGCACCTTGAGCAGGCAGGCGTAGTTGGTGCGGCCCTTGAGGATCTCGGTGCGCGGCTGCTTGCCCAGCACCTTCTCGGCCGCGGCCAGGGCGGTGGGAATGTCCTTCTTGGCCAACTGTGCCTGCAGCGCCAGGGTCGCGGTGGCGATCACCACCCGCTCGCCGCTGCTGGCACAGTGCACCAGTGCCGGAGCCAGGTAGCCCAGCGACTTGCCGGTGCCGGTGCCGGCTTGGATCAGGGTGTGCACGCCGGTGGTGAAGGCCTCGGCGACCGCGTCGGCCATCGCCACCTGGCCCTCGCGGGTGGCCCCGCCGAGCTCGCCCACGGCTGCAGCGAGCAGGTCGCGGTGCTGGGAGGAGGCGGTCACCCGCCACACTGTAGCCCGGTCAGCTCAGGGTGTAGCCCTCGAACTCGGCCGCCAGTTCCGGGTGCATCATGGCCACGATCCGGGTGCCCTCGGCGGTGTGCTCGGTGGTGATGAACTGGCCGAGCCGGTGCACCTTGTCGAGCAGGTCGCCGCGGTCGTAGGGCACCAGCGCCCGCACCTCGGTCTCGGGCATCGGCAGTTGTGACTCCACGATCGCCCGCAGCTGGTCGATGCCCTCGCCGGTGCGCGCCGAGACCAGCACGGCGTCGGGGTACTGGCTGCGCAGCGCCAGCAGCGCCTCGGGCTCGGCACGGTCGATCTTGTTGATCACGATCTGCTCGCGCACCGATCCTGCGCCGATGTCGTTGAGCACGGTGCGCACGGCCCCGATCTGGCCGACCGGGTCGGGGTCGGAGCCGTCGACGACGTGCACCAGCAGGTCGGCTGCGGTGGTCTCCTCCAGCGTCGAGGCGAAGGCCTCGACCAGGTCGTGGGGCAGGTGCCGGACGAACCCGACGGTGTCGGTGAGGGTGAACACCCGCCCGTCGGCGGTCTGGGTGCGACGGGTGGTCGGGTCGAGGGTGGCGAACAGCGCGTCCTCGACCAGCACGCCGGCTCCGGTGAGCCGGTTGAGCAGCGAGCTCTTGCCGGCATTGGTGTAGCCGACGATCGCCACCGAGGGGATGCGGTTGCGCACGCGGGAGGCACGCTTGGTGTCGCGGTTGCCGTCCATCTCGCGCAGCTTGGCGCGCAGTTGGCTGATCCTGGTGTTGATCCGGCGCCGGTCGGTCTCGATCTTGGTCTCACCGGGGCCTCGTCCGCCGATACCAGCGCCACCGGCTGCTCGTCCGCCGGCCTGGCGCGACAGGTTGCCACCCCAACCGCGCAGGCGCTGCTTGAGGTAGTTCAGCTGGGCCAGTTCGACCTGGGCCTTGCCCTCGACGCTGTGGGCGTGCTGGGCGAAGATGTCGAGGATCAGTGCGGTGCGGTCAACCACCTTGACCTTGAGCCGGTCCTCCAGGTTGCGCAGCTGGGCGGCCTGCAGTTCGCCGTCGCAGATCACGGTGTCGGCACCAGTGGCGATGACCACTTCGCGCACCTCGTCGACCTTGCCGCGGCCGATGTAGGTGGCCGGGTCGGGCTTGTGGCGGCGCTGGATCAGCCCTTCGAGCACCTGTGACCCGGCGGTCTCGGCGAGCAGCTTGAGCTCGATCATGGCGTTCTCGGCGTCCACCTCCGAGCCACTGGTCCACACACTCACCAGCACGACGCGTTCCAGACGCAACTGGCGGTACTCGACCTCGGTGACGTCCTCGAGTTCGGTCGACAGCCCGGCGACCCGCTTCAGTGAGTGGCGGGCCTCTCGGTCGATCTGCAGCCCGTCGGGGTCGACCTCGTCGCTGAAGTCGTCACTGAACTCCAGGTCGTCGGGATCGGGCTGGCTCCAGTCGAAGTCGTCGGCCTCGTCGAACTGGTCGAAGGCGTCGTCGTCTCGGGACTGGTCTGCGGGCATCGGTTGACTCATCGTTGTCCAAGCCTGCCTCACCACCGCAAGCGACGCCACACCATTTCGGTCAGGGCGTAGCCACTCGGTCCAGGTCGGGCAGGTGCACCTGGCCGCGGGCGACGACCACCGCAGGCCCGGTCAGCACGGCCTCGTCGCCACCCAGTTCCACGGTCAACCGGCCGCCCGGCACGTCGACCTGCCAACTGCTGGGTTGGTCATCGGCCAGTCCTTCGGCCGCTGCGCGGGCCACGGCGCTGGCGACGATCCCGGTGCCGCACGACAGGGTCTCGCCCGATCCGCGTTCGTGGACGCGCAGCGCGTGCGCGCGGTCACCCTGGGCCACCACGAACTCCACGTTGACCCCCTCGGGGAACGCCTCGACGGGCTGCCAGGACGGGGGCAGGTGCACCGGCAGGTCGTCCAGCGCAGTGCCTCCGTCGAGCAGGACGACCGCGTGCGGGTTGCCGACGTCGACCCCTTGGGCCGCCCAGACCTGGCCGGCAAGTTCGACCTCGACCTGTCCGGTGAGGCGGGGCCGGCCCATGCTGACACTGACCTGACCATCGGCCCACGGGTCGCAGTGACGCACGCCTGCCCGGGTCGCGACCCGGAACGGCTCGTGCGGCACCAGCCCCTCCTCGACCAGGTAGCGGGCGAAGACCCGCAGCCCGTTGCCGCACATCTCGGCGATCGAGCCGTCGGCGTTGCGGTAGTCCATGAACCACATGCGTGGGTCATCGCCCCACTCGGGCACCTGGCCGGCCCGTACCGCCCGCAGCAAGCCGTCGGCGCCGATTCCGAAGTGGCGGTCGCACAACCAAGCCACCTCGGCGGCGCTGACCGGGGTGAGGCCGGTGCGGTCGAGCAGGATGACGAAGTCGTTGCCGGTGCCGTGGCCCTTGGCGAAGCTGAGCGTCCGCATGATGGGGCCAAGCCTAGTGCGGACCGTCGCCCCGTCCTGGGTCGGGGCCGACGGTCAGGCCTGCCAGCAGCTCGGCCAACTCGTCGCGCTGCCCCTCGTCGGCGGGGGCGTCGAACCAGGTGATCCGTGGGTCGCGGCGGTACCAGCCCAGCTGCTTGCGCGCGAAGCGCCGGGTTCCGGTGATGGTCTGCTCGATCGCCTCGGCTTCACCCAGGGTCCCGTCCAGCACAGCCAGCACCTGCTGGTAGCCGAGGGCCCGCGAGGCGGTCCGTCCCTCACGAAGCCCCTGACCGACCAGCGCGCGCACCTCGTCGACCAGGCCGTCGGCCCACATCTGGTGCACGCGTTGGGCGATCCGCTCGTCCATGACCTCGCGGTCGAGACGTAGCCCGAACTGCAGCACGCCGTCGAGGTGGTAGGTCCACGGCGGCAACTGGGCCCTGAATCCTCCGGTGAGCTCCAGCACTTCGAGGGCGCGGACGATACGGCGCCCGTTGCCCGGCAGGATGTCGCGGGCCACCTCTGGGGCTCGTTCGGCCAGGTCGGCGTGCAGCACCTCGACCCCCACCTCGTCCAGTCGCGCCTGCCAGCGGGCTCGGACCGCCGGGTCCGTGCCGGGGAACTCGAACTCGTCAACAACGGCCCGGGTGTAGAGCGCCGACCCGCCGACGAGGATCGCGACGACGCCACGTCGACGGCAGTCCTGCACCACGTCTCGGGCCATCTGCTGGAACTCTGCGACCGACGCGGTGCGGGTGATGTCGAGCACGTCGACCAAGTGGTGGACGACGCCGGCCCGCTCGTTCGCGGTGGGCTTGGCGGTCCCGATGTCCATGCCGCGATAGACCACCATCGAGTCGGTGTTGACCACCTCGGCCGGTTGGCCACGTCGCTGCAGCGCGCAAGCCAGGGCGACCGCCAGCGAGGACTTGCCGCTGGCGGTCGGACCGACCAGGACGACAACGGGCAGCGTGGGCACCCCCGCATTGTGCCCCAACCACCCGTTTGGGTGGTCTGGTCGCACGGCCTCCCAGCGGGCCCGGGCGGGTGTGCTGTGCTGGTTCCCCGACCGGTCACGACGAGGTGGCCGGCCCTGCGAGAGGACGACCCGATGGGGCTGCTCGACAACCTCTTGGGCAAGTTCGGTGCGGACGACAGCGCGGACGACCAACCCACTGCCGCACCAGATCCGGTCCACACGGACGACGACCTCGACACTGGTCCGCTGGGTGCGGGCCAGGTCATCACCGCCGACGACGCCCACCAGGCAGCGCCCGACGTCCTCACCGGACGCCCGGACCCGCTCACGCTGCCCGAGGACGTACCCGCCGGTCCCAGCGACCTGCCAGCCGACTTCCCCACCACTGACGTCTCCGCCACTGACGTGACGGGCGACGACGCCACTGCCACCCCCAGCGACGAGTACCACTGACCACCACCGAGAGGAAATGACCATGGGAGTTTTCGACAAGATCAAGGACGCCTTCGACGATGACGATCGTGACGACGTCGTGACCGACGAGAACGGTGAAGTCATCGCCACCGATGGCCACGAGGCCGACATCCACGACCCGAGGAACAGCGTCATCGACGCCACCGTGCTCGACGACCCGAACCGCACCGTGGACGACCAGCCGCTGGACGCCAAGGGCGATGCTGACGCCCACTACGACCGCGCCAGCGACACCGTGGGCGACGCCTACGAGCGCCAGGAGGACCAGATGCGCGATCCGGACGCCGGTTTCGGTGCACCGGACGAGATCGGTGATCGTCCTGCTGCGGCCAGCGACCAGGCCATGGACGGCGTCGAGGCCGACCAGTACGGCGACGAACGTCCGCTCGACGAGAACGCACCGCGTCTGGAGCGCGAGGCCGACGGCCCGATGTGATCGCTTGATCGATGCACGCAGGCGTTGTCGTCGACAACCATTGCCAGCATCGGTCAGCAGGAGCACACTGGTCGCTGAACCCCCACCTGGGGTAGTCGGGTCCCGTCCCCATCGTGGACGACGGCCCGGCGCCAAGAGAGAGGACTGGCTGTATGGGGATCGTCGATGACATCAAGAATGCGTTCGATGGTGACGACAGCAACGACACCGAACTGATCAACAAGGGTCAGGACCTCGCCAATCGGAACGCCGACCGGATCGACGCTGGCGTCGACCAGGCCGCGGACTTCGTTGACGACAAGACAGGTGGCAAGTTCGCTGGTCAGGTCGACCAGGGGCAGGACCTCATCAAGGATCGCACCGGCAACCTGTGACACCATCACGCTGATACACACGCGCGGGGAGGCTGACGACGTCAGCCTCCCCGTTCGCGTCGTGCGGGCGACCGTGCGATCAGCGCGGGCCGAGCGTGGGCATGCCCAGGCTCACGCCTCGTGTCGGGGCCTGCTGACGTGCCTGCCAGGCGTCGCCACCCCTGGTCCGGCGCAGGTCGCGGATGCCGGCATCGGCGTTGAGGTGGTGTGGTGCTGCGTGGGTGACCGTGGTCCAGGCGATGTCACCGGGGCGCGGACGTGCGGCCGGATCGTCAGGCACGGTGACGTGGACGAGCCGGTTGTCACGCGCTCGACCTGACATCCGGTGCGTGGCCTCGTCCTTGCGGCCCTCACCGTCGGCGAACATCACCTCGACCTCGCGGTCCTGCCAGGCGAGGTTCTCGCGCCAGGTGATCTCGTTGACCAGGTCGACCAGACGCTCGTAGCGCTCCTGGACGACCTGCTTGGGCACCTGGTCGTCCATGGTGGCCGCCGGCGTACCGGGGCGGATCGAGTACTGGAAGGTGAAGGCCGCTGCGAAGCGGGACTGCTCGACGACCGACAAGGTGGCGGCGAAGTCGTCCTCGGTCTCGCCGGGGAAGCCGACGATGATGTCGGTGGTGATCGCGGCGTCGGGGATGGCCGTGCGCACCCGGTCGAGGATGCCCAGGAAGCGGTCGCTGCGGTACGAGCGGCGCATGGCCCGCAACACCCGGTCCGAGCCCGACTGCAGCGGCATGTGCAGCTGCGGCATCACGTTCGGGGTCTCGGCCATGGCGGCGATCACGTCGTCGGTGAAGGCGGCCGGGTGGGGGCTGGTGAAGCGCACCCGCTCGAGGCCCTCGACCTCGCCGCAGGCGCGCAGCAGCTTGGCGAATGCGCCGCGGTCGCCGAACTCGACGCCGTAGGAGTTGACGTTCTGGCCGAGCAGGGTGATCTCCTGCACACCCTCGTCGACCAGCGTGCGGATCTCGCGCAGGATGTCACCTGGGCGCCGGTCGGTCTCCTTGCCGCGCAGGGCAGGCACGATGCAGAAGGTGCAGGTGTTGTTGCAGCCCACACTGATGCTCACCCAGGCGGCGTAGGCCGAGTCCCGCCGGGTGGGCAGGTTGCTCGGGAAGGTCTGCAGGGCCTCGACGATCTCGACCTGGGCCTCCTGCTCGATCCGGGCGCGCTCGAGCAGCACCGGCAGCGAGCCGACGTTGTGGGTGCCGAAGACCACGTCGACCCAGGGGGCCTTGCGCAGGATGGTGTCACGATCCTTCTGGGCCATGCAGCCACCGACAGCGATCTGCATGCCCGGGCGGGTGGCCTTGACCGAGGCCATGTGGCCCAGGTTGCCGTAGAGCCGGTTGTCGGCGTTCTCGCGCACCGCGCAGGTGTTGAAGACCACGATGTCGGCGCCGCCTGCCTGGGCCACCGGCGCCTCGTTGCGCACGTAGCCGGCGTCTTCGAGCAGTCCCTCGATGCGCTCGGAGTCGTGCACGTTCATCTGGCAGCCGTAGGTGATGACCTGGTAGCTGCGCGGGGTGAGGACAGGCGCTGACATGGTGCCCACCACTGTAGGGGTGGGGCTGGCGCCGCCCACAATCTCGGCTCCCTGCCGGGTTCGAGGACTAGGTTGGAGGCCATGAGCGAGCAGACCCCGCAGTCCCCCTGTGCGCCCACGGGCGAACAGTACGAGATCGTCCACGGCGACTGGCGAGCCGTGGTGACCGAGCAGGGGGCCACCCTGCGCAGCCTCACCCGTGGCGGACGAGAGGTCGCCCTGGGCTTCGGGGAGGGCGACTCCCCCGTCGGCTGCCAGGGCCAGCACCTGTTGCCCTGGCCGAACCGGATCAGGGACGGGCGCTACACCTTCGACGGTCAGGGCCTGCAGTTGGCGATCTCGGAGCCCGAGCGCAACAACGCGATCCACGGACTGGTGAACTGGCGTCCCTGGCAGCTGGTCAGCCACGAGCAGGACTCGGTCACCCAGCGCATCGTGGTCTTGGCCGAACCCGGTTGGCCCGGGGTGATCGAGGCCACCATCACCCACCGCGTCGACGAACACGGGCTGCAGGTGCAGGTGACGGTGCGCAACACCGGCTCCACGCCGGTCCCCTACGGTTACGCCGCCCACCCCTACCTGAAGCTCGACGCACCGCTGGACGAGTGGACCGTCGAGATCCCCTTCGACGAGTTCCTGGTGGTGGACGAGCGACTGCTGCCGATCGAGGTGTCACCGGTTGCCGGTGCGCCTGGTGACTTCACCACCGCTCGCACCTTCGGTGGGACGACGCTCGACACCGCGTTCAGAGGCGTGCGAACCGACCAGCAGGGTCGCTGGATGGTGAGGGCGAGCCACGGCGATGACCGGGTCGGCCTGTGGAGCGAGCAGCCGTGCACGTGGCTGCAGGTCTACACCCCCGACGACCGGGCGAGCCTGGCCGTCGAGCCGATGACTTGCGGACCGGACGCGTTCAACGAGGGCCCGACCCACGCCGATGTCATCCGACTGGAGTCGGGCGAGGAGCACACGCTTCGCTGGGGCATCGAGGCTGGGTGAACGCGATCGTGGGCGACTCGCTGGTCGAGTTCCGCGCCGTCTGCAAGAGCTTCGGCGAGGTGGTGGTGCTCGACCACGTGACCACCACGGTCAGGCGAGGTGAGGTGGTCGCGGTGCTCGGCCCGTCCGGGTCGGGCAAGTCGACGCTGTGCCGGCTGGTCAACGGACTGGAGACGGTCGATTCGGGGGAACTGCTGGTCGACGGACAGCCGCTGCCCCGCGACACCCGGGGTCTGGCCGAGCTGCGCTCGCGGGTCGGGATGGTGTTCCAGTCCTGGAACCTGTTCAGTGGCCGCACTGCCCTCGACAACCTCACCTTGGGCCTGGTCAAGGTGCGCAAGCTGGGCACGGAGGATGCCGAGCGCCGAGCCCGCGAGGTGCTCGCCCGCGTGGGGCTGGCCGACCAGGCCGGCCGGCTGCCCCGTGAGCTGTCGGGCGGACAGCAGCAGCGAGTCGCGATCGCCCGGGCCCTGGCGATGGAGCCCGAGCTGCTGCTGATGGACGAGCCGACCTCAGCCCTTGACCCCGAGATGGTGGCCGAGGTGCTCGAGGTGATGGAAGGCCTGGCCGCCCAGGGCATGACCATGATCGTGGTCACCCACGAGTTGGGATTCGCCCGGCGGGCGGCCAGCAGGGTGTTGTTCCTCGATCGTGGTCGCGTGGTCGACGACACCGACCCGACCACCTTCTTCTCAGCAGCGGCCAGTGACCGTGCGCGCGCCTTCGTCGAGAAGGCCTCAATGGGCGACTTGGGTGGCGCGTGACTCCCGCACCACGGTCACCCTGATCTGGCCGGGGAAGGTCAGCTCGTCGCTGATCTCGCGGGCGATCTCTCGGGCCAGCGCGTCGGCTCCAGCGTCGTCGACCACCTCGGGCAGCACCATCACCCGCACCTCGCGGCCTGCCTGCATCGCGAACACCCGGTCGACGCCCTCGTGGCGCAGCCCGATCTGCTCCAACTGCTCCAGGCGCTGCACGTAGGCCTCGAGCGACTCGCGCCGGGCAGCCGGCCGCGATCCCGAGATGGCATCGGCGGCCTGGGTGAGCAGGGCCTCGACGGTGGTGGGTTCGACCTCGTTGTGGTGGGCCTCGATGGCGTGGACGACATCGGGGTGCTCGCCGTGGCGCCTGGCCAGGTCGGCGCCGACCAGGGCGTGTGATCCCTCGGACTGGTGGGTGAGCGCCTTGCCGATGTCGTGCAGGAAGGCGCCTCGCTTGGCCAGGGTGGGGTCCAGACCCAACTCGGTGGCCATCAGCGCCGCCAGGTGCGCGCACTCGACCAGATGGGCCAGCACGTTCTGACCGTAGCTGGTGCGGTAGCGCAGGGCTCCCAGCACGGGCTTGAGCTCGGGGTGCAGGTCAGAGATCCCCACCTCGAGCAGGGCGTCCTCGGCCGCCTCGAGGCAGTGGTCAGCGATCGCCCGCTCGCTGCGAGCGTGCACTTCCTCGATGCGTTGCGGGTGGATCCGGCCGTCGGCGACCAACTCCTCGAGGGTGAGTCTGGCCACTGCGCGGCGGACCGGGTCGAAGGCCGACAACAGCACCAGTCCGGGGGTGTCGTCGATCATCAGGTTGACTCCGGTGACCTGTTCGAAGGCACGGATGTTGCGACCCTCGCGACCGATGATCCGGCCCTTCATCTCGTCGCTGGGAAGGTCGACGGAACTGACCGTGGTCTCGGTGGTCTGTTCCGAGGCCAGCCGCTGGATCGCGGTCACCACCACCTTGCGGGCTCGCTGCTGGGCGGTGTCGCGGGCCTCGCGCTCGATGTCGCGGGTCAGGGCTGCAGCCTCGAGTCGAGCCTCGTGCTCGACCCGAGCGAGCACCTCGGTCCTGGCAGTGGCGGCGTCGAGGCCGGCGATGCGCTCCAACTCCGACGAGGCCGACTCCTGCTGGGCGAGCACCTCCTGCTGTGCCGCGAGCAGTCGCTCGGTCTCGGCCTCGGCGTCACGACGACGCTGATCGAGTTCCAGACGCTCCTGGTCGAGTACAAGCCGTTGCTGCTCGATCTCGAGCTGCTGCTGGTCGAGTTCACGGCGCTGGGCGTCGATCTCGCGTCGCCGTTCGTGGACTTCGCGGTCCTGCTGCTGCAGGAGCAGCCGCTGCTCATCGAGCGGATCGGGCCCGGCCTCGACAGGAGCCCGCGGGGGCTCGGTGGCGACGGCCTCAACGCGTCGTTGCGCCACAGTGCGCCAGACCAGGGTGAGCAGCACCAACACGGCAGCCAGAAGCACGAGCACCAGTGCTTCGGCCCAGCCCATGCGATCCTCCTCGAGTCCTCAGCTGCGGTGCTCCGCGGCATGGGCCAGCGTACCGGTCACCAGTGCTCGTCCGACCCCGTGGTCGCCTCACGCACCACCTGCTGCACCACCGAAGGCCCGTAGCCACGCCGGGCCAGCGCACCAGCCAGCCGACGCTGCGCCACTGCGGGGTCGAGCCCGGAGAGGCTCCTCGCCTTCTTGGCGGCGATCTCACGAGCAGCCGCGAGTTCGGAGTCCCTGTCGATACCGCTGACCGCCTCGACGATCAGCTCCTGGTCGATCCCCTTGTGGCGCAGTTCCTCGGTGATCACCCGCTTGGACGAGCGCTTGTACTCGTGACGACTGCGTGCCCACTCGGCAGCGAAGGCCGCGTCGTCGACCAGGTTCACCTCGGTGAAGCGGTCGAGCACCTCGTCAATGGCCTCCTGTGGCACGTGGCGTGCCTGCATCGCCTGCGCCAACTCGGCACGGCTGTGGGCACGCTGGGTGAGCTTGCGCAGCGCGATCTCTCGAGCCACCGCGACAGGGTCGGCGGGCTGGTCGCCGGCGATGTCGCTGCTGCTCTGGTCAGGCTCCTCTCGACCCCGACCAGAGCTGCGACGGCCTCGGTTCCAGCTCAGAACGCCACCTCGCCGGTGTCAGGATCGACGCCCTCGGGCACATCGTCCTTGCTGCGATCCAGACCCAGAGCCTTGCGGATCCGGCCCTCGATCTCGGCTGCCACCTCGGGGTTGTTGCGCAGGAACGAGCGAGCGTTCTCCTTGCCCTGACCCAGCTGGTCGGCCTCGTAGGTGAACCAGGCACCGGCCTTGCGGATGATGCCGGCGTCGACGCCGAGGTCGATCAGCGAGCCCTCGCGCGAGATTCCCTGCCCGTAGAGGATGTCGAACTCGGCCTGCTTGAAGGGCGGGGCCACCTTGTTCTTGACCACCTTCACCCGGGTGCGGTTGCCGACCGACTCGGTGCCGTCCTTGAGGGTCTCGATGCGCCGAACGTCGAGGCGCACCGAGGAGTAGAACTTCAGCGCGCGCCCACCGGTGGTGGTCTCGGGCGAGCCGAACATCACGCCGATCTTCTCGCGCAGCTGGTTGATGAAGATCGCGGTGGTGCCGGCCTGGCTGAGTGCGCCGGTCATCTTGCGCAGGGCCTGGCTCATCAGCCGGGCCTGCAGGCCCACGTGGGAGTCGCCCATCTCGCCCTCGATCTCGGCACGCGGGGTGAGCGCGGCCACCGAGTCGATGACGATCAGGGCCAGGGCGCCTGAACGAATCAGCATGTCGGCGATCTCGAGCGCCTGCTCGCCGTTGTCGGGCTGGCTCACCAGCAGCGCGTCGGTGTCGACGCCCAGCTTCGCGGCGTACTCGGGGTCGAGGGCGTGCTCGGCGTCGATGAAGGCACAGATGCCGCCCTCGCGCTGCGCGTTGGCGATGGCGTGCAGCGCCACCGTCGTCTTGCCCGAGGACTCCGGGCCGTAGATCTCGACCACGCGACCGCGCGGCAGTCCGCCGATGCCGAGCGCGACGTCGAGGGCCACCGAGCCGGTGGGGATGAAGGCGATCGGCTGCCGGGTCTCCTCACCCAGGCGCATCACCGATCCCTTGCCGTGCTGCTTCTCGATCTGGGCGAGCGCTGCCTCGAGCGCCTTCTGCCGGTCTGCCACTGCCATCGGGGTACCTTTCCGTGTCTTCGATGCCGTCACCTGCACTGTAGGAATCGGCACCGACAATTCGGTCAAGCCGCCTTCACCCTGTGGATGACGCTGCGAGCGGCGACGCGACTGTGAACAACCTCTTCGCCGACGACTCTACCGAACAGACGTTCGAATGCCAGCAACACGCCGACGCGTCGCGACGATTTCAAGCCGAGCGACGCTGTGCTCAGCGCTCGCGGTCGGGAAGTTCCAGTGACACCCACACCGCGCGCCAGATCGTCTTGCAGTCGACGCCATCGGCCAGCGCCTCGACCACGGTGCGTCCCTGCAGCCCGGCCAGGCCCACCTGCTCGGCCCACACCCCGGCGTAGCCGGAGCCGAGGTGCTGCTTCAGCCTGGCCCACAGCTCGGTCTCACGCACCCGCACACCCTACCCCGCAGCCCAACCCCGACGCGCACTGTCACACCGTCGTGCCACGATGGCAGCCATGGACGTCATGGAGGGTTTCGGGCCGGCCACCAGGGCCTGGTTCGACGACGCCTTCGACGCTCCCACCCCCGCCCAGGTGTCCGCCTGGCAGGCGATCAGGTCGGGTCACCACAGCCTGCTGATCGCCCCCACCGGGTCGGGCAAGACGCTCGCGGCCTTCCTGCAGTGCATCGACACGCTCAGCCGTCGTGAACCGACCACCACGGCCAAGGACGGCGCTCGCACGGTCTCGGTGCTCTATGTCTCACCGCTGAAGGCCTTGGCTGTCGACGTCGAGCGCAACCTCACCGCTCCCCTGCGTGGCGTCGAACTGGCGGCCGGCCGCCTCGGTCTGCCCAATCGCCCGATCAGTGTCGGGGTGCGCACCGGCGACACCCCCGCAGCCGAACGTCGCCGGCAACTCACTCGTCCGCCCGACATCCTGATCACCACACCGGAGTCGCTGTTCCTGATCCTGTCCAGCCAGTCGGCCCGCATCCTGGCCGGGGTCGAGACCGTGATCGTGGACGAGGTGCACGCCCTGGCCGGCACCAAGCGCGGTGCACACCTGGCGGTGAGTCTGGAGCGCCTCGACGCGCTGCGCGAAGGCCCGGGGGCACAGCGCATCGGGTTGTCAGCCACCGTGCGACCCCCCGAACGGGTCGCCGCCTTCCTGGCCGGTGACCGCCCGGTCGAAGTGGTGGCACCGGGCTCACCCAAGCAGTGGGACCTGTCGATCCAGTCACCCCTGCCCGACATGACCGAACTGGCACTGGCCCCCGATCCGGTCACCGGCGAGGCGCCCCCCAACCAGTCGATCTGGCCCCACGTCACCGAGCGGATCGTCGACCTGGTCGCCGGTCACCGCAGCACGCTGTGCTTCGTCAACTCCCGCCGGGTTGCCGAGCGGCTGACCTCCCAACTCAACGAGGTCTGGGCGGTGCGCCAAGGGGAAGACCCGGTCACCGTCGGCGCCGCCCCAGCCCAGGTGATGGCCCAGTCCGGGTCGAGCACCGGACGTGACCCTGACTCCTCGGTCACGCTCGCCCGCGCCCACCACGGCTCGGTGAGCAAGGAGCGGCGCGCCCAGATCGAGGACGACCTGAAGTCGGGCCGGCTGCCGTGCGTGGTGGCCACCTCGTCGCTGGAACTCGGCATCGACATGGGCGCGGTCGACCAGGTGATCCAGGTCTCGTCGCCGCCCTCGGTGGCCTCGGGCCTGCAGCGGGTCGGCCGGGCGGGCCACCAAGTGGGCGCGGTCTCCCGCGGCGTGGTGCTGCCCACCCACCGCGGTGACATCGTCGAGGCCGCGGTGGTGGTCTCGCGGATGGTCACCGGCGGCATCGAACAGGTGCCCAGGCTCTCCAACCCGCTCGACGTGCTGGCCCAGCAGTTGGTCTCGATGACCATCGACCGGCCGCTCACTTCGGCGGAGGCCTATCGCCTGGTGCGCCGCAGCGATCCCTTCCGCGAGCTGGGACGAGCCGTCTTCGACGCCTGCCTCGACATGCTCACCGGCCGCTACCCCAGCGAGGACTGGGCCGACCTTCGTCCCCGTCTGACCTGGGACCGCGCCACCGACGAACTGCAGGCACGACCGGGTGCGCGACGTCTGGTGACCACCAGCGGGGGGACGATCCCTGACCGCGGCCTGTTCGGGGTCTTCCTGGTGGGCGAACCTGGCAGCCCCGGGCGTCGCGTGGGCGAACTGGACGAGGAGATGGTGCACGAGTCACGGGTGGGCGACGTGTTCACCCTGGGCACCAGCAGTTGGCGGATCCACGAGATCACGCCCCATCAGGTGCTGGTGACCCCGGCGCCCGGGCAGCCCGGCCGGCTGCCGTTCTGGCACGGCGACGCGATGGCTCGCCCAGTCGAGCTGGGGCGGGCGATCGGCGACTTCACCGACGAGCTGATGGCCGCCGACGAGTCCGCCCGCGACGACAAGCTGGCCGGGCACGGCCTCGACCCGTGGGCGCGCGACAACCTGCTCGCCCACCTCGACGAGCAGCAGCGCGCGACCGGCACGGTGCCCGGCTCGCGCCACCTCGTCGTCGAGCGGTTCCGCGACGAACTGGGCGACTGGCAGGTCTGCATCCACTCACCCCTGGGCCAGCCGGTGCTGCAGCCCTGGGCCCTGGTGATCGAGCACCAGGCCCAGCAGCGCTACGGCATCCAGGCCCGGGCGATGGCCACCAACGACGGCATCCTGGTCAGGCTCCCCGACGTCGAGGACGCCCCGCCTGGGGCCGACCTGCTCGACATCGACCTCGATGTGGTCGAACAGGTGGTCACCGACCAGGTGCAGGGGTCGGCGCTGTTCGCGGCCCGGTTCCGCGAGTGCGCGGCGCGCGCGCTGTTGCTGCCGCGGCTCGACCCCACCCGTCGCACCCCGCTGTGGAGGCAGCGGCTGCGCTCGGCCCAGCGGTTGCAGGTCGCCGCACAGCACCCTGACTTCCCGATCGTGCTCGAGACGCTGCGCGAGTGCCTCGAGGACGTGTTCGACCTGCCCGGGCTGCTGGGCACCCTGCGCGACCTGCAGGCCCGCCGCGTGCGGCTGGTCGAGGTCGAGACCGTCGAACCCTCACCGTTCGCCCGCGGCCTGCTGTTCAGCCAGGTCGGGGAGTTCCTCTATGACGGCGACCAGCCGCTGGCCGAGCGCCGACTGGCCGCCTTCAGCCTCAACCAGCACCTGTTGGCCGAACTGCTGGGCAGGGAGTCGTCATCGGAACTGCTGGACGAGCAGGCGGTCGCCCAGGTGGCCGACGACCTCGCCCGGCGCAGCGAGAGCACCCACCCCACGTCGGCGGAGGCGTTCTGGGACGTGGTGCGCACCACCGGTCCACTCACCGAGGCCGAGGCTGCTGCCGTCGGCGCCGAGCCGGGTTGGGTCGACAACCTGCTCGCGGCGCGCCGGCTCGCCCGGGTCGGGCTCGCGGGCAGCCAGGTTCTGGTCACCGGCGACGACCTGGGCCTGCTGCGCGACGCCCTGGGTGTCCCGGTGCCCCCGGGCCACGTCACCGTCGACCCGGTCGACCCACAGGATGCCCTCGACCGGCTGGTGCTGCGGTGGCTGCGCACCCACGTGGCAGTCGACGACGAAGTCCTCGCCCAACGGCTCGGGGTGGCCACCGAGGTCGTCAGCCAGTCACTGCGCCGACTGCAGCCCATCGAGGGGCTCACCCGACTCGACCAGCGCTGGTGGCACCCCAGCGTGCTGCGGATGGTGCGCAACCGCACCCTGGCGCTGCTGCGCCGAAGCGTCGAAGCGGTCGAACCCCGCCAGCTGGCCAGGTTCCTGGCCCAGTGGCACGAGCTGGACGAGCCAGGCCACGGCATGGATGCCCTGCTCGCCGCGGTCGAGCAACTGGCCGGGCACCCGGTGCCGGCCTCGATGCTCGACGGGTTCATCCTCGGACCGCGGGTACGCGGACGACTCGACACCCTGCTCGACGAGGCCCTGGGCCAGGGCGACGTCGTGGTCCCCGGGCCCGCCCCGATCGGGTCGTCCGACGGTTGGGTGCAGCTGTGGCCCCGGGGGTTCGTGCTGGCCCGCCCCTCCGACGAGCCCTTGGGCGAGCGAGCCGGGGAACTGCTCGACCGGCTCTCCTCTGGTGGGGCCTGGACGCTGGCCGAACTGTGCGACCACCCGGTGACGCCGGCCGACACCGACGCGCTGTGGGAGCTGTTCTGGGCGGGCCGGGTGAGTCCGAACACCTGGGCCCCGCTGCGCGAGCTCAGCCAGGCTGGGGCGGTCCGGCGTCCACCCACCCCGCGGTCGGGACGACGCAGCCTGCTCGCCCAACTGCGGGTGCCACGCTTGGCCGGCCCGTCGGGGCGCTGGTCGCTGGTGCCCGCCCCTGACCGGGACGAACGCGCCGGCGTGGTGGCCGCGAGCATGCTGCTGGGGCGCCACGGCGTGGTCACCCGTGGGGCGGTGACCTCCGATCCCCTGTTCGGCTCGTTCTCCGAGGCGTATGCGGTGCTCAGTGCGATGGAGGGCACCGGGGCGATCCGCCGCGGCTGGTTCGTCGAGGGGCTCGGCGCCGCCCAGTTCGCCCTGCCCGGGGCGGTCGATCGGCTGCGCGAGGTCCCCGCCGACGTCGAGGGGCACCCCCGTGCACGACTGCTGGCTGCGTGTGACCCAGCCAACCCGTTCGGTGCCGCGCTGCCCTGGCCCACGTCTGAGGGACACCGTCCGACCAGGCGGGCCGGTGCGCTCGTGGTGATCGAGGACGGCGCCTGCGTGGCCTACCTGGAGCGCGGGGCGCGCACGCTGGTGACCTTCGCCGACGGCGACCCGGAGCAGTGGGCCAGGGCACTGGCGCTGGTCGCGGACACCGTCCGCGACGGCCGGCTGCGCTCGGTCACCGTTGCCCGGGTGAATGGCGTCGAGGTGCTCACCGACCGTTCCTGGGGTGAATTGCTGACGGCCGCTGGCTTCCGGATCACCCCTCAGGGCTACCGGCTGCGGCACTGACCGTCTGCGCGTTTGCTGCTCATTCGCTCACGGTCGTAGGCTCGGATGAGCGAACCGACAATGGAGGATCGATGGCGCAGAGCACGCGGGACGACCTGGACAACCCCTCGGGGAAGCGCTCCGAGCGGATGGTGGCCCTGCTGGCTGCGGTGGCTGAGCATGGCGAGGTCGTCCTCAGTGAGCTCGCGGTCGAGCTGGGAGCCTCCACCGCCACGATCCGTCGTGACGTGGCCGTGCTCGCCGAGCAGGGGCTGCTGGTGCGCACCCACGGTGGTGCCCGGCGCACCAACCACGGTGACGAGCTGCCGGTCAAGCTTCGTGACGGCCGCAACCGCCGGGCCAAGCAGGCGATCGCCCAGGCGGCGGTCGACCAACTCCCCCACGGACGCCATGCCGTGGCGCTGACCGGGGGCACCACCACCACCGAGGTGCTGCGGGCGATGGGCGAGCGTCACGACCTGACCATCATCACCAACTCGGTCTCGCTGGCGATCGAGGCCGCGGCCTGCGGCCAGCTCAGGGTACTGATCGCCGGCGGCATCCTGCGGGCCAACTCCCTCGAACTGGTCGGCTCGCTCACCGAGAGCACGTTCAAGCAGTTCAACGTCGGCACCGCGATCGTCGGCTCCGACGGGGTCAGCCTCGAGGGCGGCCTGACCACCCACGACCACGTCGAGGCCGGCACCAACCACACCATGATCGAGCGGGCGCAGCGGGTGATCTGTGTCGCCGACGGCACCAAGATCGGACGAGTGACCCTGGCCAAGCTGGCCGACCTCACCGACATCGACCTGTTGATCACCGACTCGACCGCTGATCCTGCCGCCCTGGCCAGGATCCGTCGCTCCGGTGTGGAGGTGCAGGTCGTCCACGTCGACCACCAGTGAGCCAGACATGACGTGGCCCCGGAACCTCGAGGGTTCCGGGGCCACGTGTGGGTCTGGGGGCCGGCCTCAGGCCGCGACCACCACCTGGGGGCGGGCCTGGGCGGCCTCGGCCACGCTGAGCTTGTCACTCACCTGGCCGAGCACCTGCGACAGCGGCACGTCCAGCGCCTGGCAGATGGCGGCCAGCAGCTCGCTGGAGGCCTCCTTCTGACCACGCTCGACCTCGGACAGGTAGCCCAGGCTCACCCGCGCCGACAGCGAGACGTCACGCAGGGTACGGCCCTGACCGAATCGAAGCTCTCGCAGGGTCTCGCCGATGAGTTCTCGCACGAGCAGTTGCTTCACTGGGTACCGCCTTTCATGGGGTCCGCTGGTGCGGACTCACACCACCTCAACGTCACCGGGGTGCATCCGCATTCCCCACCGGCGACCCTGACTCGACCCTGATCAGTCGTCCCCGACCGGGGCAAGGGTGTCCAACAGCCACGTCAGAAGGGCATCGACCGTCTGCCGGCGCACCTGGGCCCGGTCTCCGCCGAGCCTGAGCCGCCGGGTGTACACGGCGTCGTCGAGCCCTTGTCGGGGCATCACCATGGCGACCCACACGGTGCCCGGTTCCACGCCGTCCTGGGGATCAGGGCCGGCCACTCCGGTGCAGGACAGCCCGATGCTCGCGCCGCAACGATGCCGAGCCCCGCTGGCCATCGCCACGGCGGTGGTCTCGTCGACCACACCGTGCTCCTCGAGCCAGTGCTCGTCCACGCCGGCCAGGGAGGCCTTCAGGTCGGTGGCATAGGTGATCAGACCACCACGCAGCACCGCCGACGACCCGGGCACGTCGGCGATCCTGGCCGCGACCAGTCCGGCGGTCAGCGATTCGCAGGTCGCCACGGTCATCTCGCGGCTCTTGAGTTCGGCGACCAGGCGCTCCACGGTGTCGGTCATCGGTCTCCTCGTCCCTCGGAACACCGCTGGTGCGCGGCTCGCCGCAACTTCCAGGCCTCACGCAGGTAGTCCAGCCCGGTGAGCACGGTCAGCGCGAAAGCGATCGCCATGGCGATCCAGCCGGCCCACTGCACCACGGGCGGCAGGTGCGGCAGCCACAGCAGGTAGAGCACCAGCGCGACCGACTGCATCAGGGTCTTGGCCTTGCCGCCACGGTTGGCGGCCATCACCCCGTACTTGAGGATGGCGAAGCGCAGCAGGGTGATGCCCCACTCGCGCACCAGGATGATGATGGTCACCCACCACTGCAGTTCGCCGAGGATGCTCAAGGCGACGAAGGCCATGCCGGTGAGCGCCTTGTCGGCGATCGGGTCCCAGAGCTTGCCGAAGTTGGTGACCAACCCGTACTTGCGGGCGATCTTGCCGTCGGCCATGTCGGTGAGACTGGCGAGGATGAACACCACCGTCGTGGCGACCCGCCACCCCATGTCGTGGGGATGGGCGAGCAGCATCCAGGCGAAGATCGGCACCGCCACCATCCGCACCGCGGTGAGGAAGTTGGGCAGGTTCCACTCGCTGGTGGTGTTGGTGCCGGGCAGTCTCATCGGTCCAGCTCCTCGGCGATCAGGTCGACCCCGTCGTTCTGGGTGACGGCAGCGACCACGAAGTCACCGACCTCGGCGCTCATGCCGAGCAGCGTGGTGACGCCGTCGACGTCGGGGCCCTGGTGGGCAGCACGGCCGACCGGGTCGCCGTCCTCGTGGCCCTCGACCAGCACGGTGACCACCTCACCGATCCGGTCCTCGGCGCGCTGGGCGCACAGTTCAGCGGTCAGGTCGGACAGTTCGGCGGCGCGGGCTGCGACCTCGTCCTCGTCGAGGTGGCCGTCGAGGCCCTTGGCCTCGGTGTCGTCCTCGTCGGAGTAGCCGAAGATGCCCACGACGTCGAGGCGGGCGGCCTGGACGAACTGGCGCAACGTCTCGAGGTCGTCCTCGGTCTCGCCGGGGAAGCCGACGATGAAGTTCGAGCGGATGCCCGCGGTGGGTGCGGCGTAGCGGATCTGGTCGACGATGTTGAGGAAGCTCTCGGCGTCCCCGAAGCGGCGCATCCGGCGCAGCAGCGGCGCCGAGGCGTGCTGGAACGACAGGTCGAAGTAGGGCACGACCTTCTCGGTGGCCAGCATCGCCTTGACCAGGCTGGGACGCAGTTCGGCCGGCTGCAGGTACGAAACCCGGATCCACTCCAGACCGTCGATGGCGCTCAGGTCGACCAGCAGCTTCTCCAGCGCGCGCATGTCGCCCAGGTCCTTGCCGTAGGACGAGGAGTTCTCGCTGACCAGGAAGGCCTCCTTCACCCCGTGGTCGACCAGCCAGCGGGCCTCTTCGACGACCTCGTCGGCCGGCCGGGACAGGTAGGAGCCACGAAATCTCGGGATCGCGCAGAAGGTGCAGCGGCGGTCGCAGCCGGAGGCGATCTTCAACGGAGCGTGCGGGGCGTTGCCGAGACGTCGACGCAGGGTGCGGGGTCCGCTGGCCGGCGCCAGGCCTGCCGGCAGGTCGGTGTGGTGGCCGGGCACCGAGACCGCGGTCGCTGCCGCGGCGCGGTCGATCGGGGTGATCGGCAGCAGTTGGCGCCGGTCGCGGGGCACGTGCGCCTCGTGGTGGCCGCCGTGCAGGATGGCCGAGAGTTTGTCGGCGATGGTGGCGTAGTCGTCGAAGCCGAAGACGGCGTCGGCCTCCGGCATCGCCTGGGCCAGTTCGTTGCCGTAGCGCTCGGCCATGCAGCCGACGGCGACGACGGCCTTCGCCCGTCCGGAGTCCTTGAGGTCGGCGGCCTCCATCAGGGTGTCGACCGAGTCCTTCTTGGCCTGCTCGATGAAGCCGCAGGTGTTGACCATGACGGCGTCGGCATCCTCGGGGTCGTCGACCAGGCGGAAGCCGCCGTCGGCGAGCCGTGCGGCCAACTCCTCGGAGTCGACCTCGTTGCGGGCGCACCCCAGGGTCACCAGGTGCACGTTCATCAGATCAGTCATGGTCGGGCAAGTATCGCATCCCCCAGCGTGGCCTCGAAGTCGATCATCGCCCGCTTGGCGTCCAGCCCGTAGCGGAACCCGCCCAGGCTTCCGTCGCTGCGCAGCACCCGGTGGCAGGGGACGAACAGCGCGCAGCGGTTGGTGGCGCAGGCCGAGGCTGCGGCTCGGACGGCCGCCGGACGCCCCGCGAGTGCGGCGTACTCGGTGTAGGTGATGGTGCGTCCAGCAGGCACGGTGCGCAGCACGTCCCAGGCGTGCTGGATGAACTCCCCCGACCGCTGACGGACCCTCACCCGGTCGAGCGCGGCCGTGTCACCGGCGATGAAGTCGGCCACCGCCGCAGCAGTGTCGGGGTCGTCTCCGGTCAGCTCGGGACGCCCCAGTCGAGCCAGGTCGAACAGGTAGTGCGGGTCGGTCGTCCACCCCGACGCGGCCACGGCGCCATCGTCAGTGACCCAACTGAAGGGTCCGGCGGGGGTGTCGAGCGTGCTGAACTTCATCGGGTCTCCTCGGCCTCGGGTGCGGGGGTGGCGTGCAGCCACAGGTGTTGACACAGGTACGAACGCCAAGGCGCGAAGGGTGCGGCATCGCTGATGCCCAGCAGGCCTGCCGATCGTCGTACGACCAGGTCGCTGCGGGTCAGGTCGACATCGGGGTGGTTGAGGGCCCGCATCGCGATGTAGCCGCTGGTCCACCCGCCGATGCCGGGCAGGGCCTCGAGTCTGGCTCGGGCCTCGTCACGGTCGGCGCCGGCGCCGAGGTCGATCTCTCCAGCCGCGATCGCCGCGGCGAGACCGACGACGGCTCGTCCCCTCGCCCGCGGCATCGGCAGGGTCTCGGGGTCGATGGCTGCCAGCGCTGAGGCCGACGGAGGCAGCAGGGTCAACCGGTGGCCCGCTGCGGCGGCCACCTCGCCCAGCGCCGGCGGCAGTGGTTCACCGTGCCGCTCGGCCAGGTCATGCCAGATCTGGTTGGCCCGGGTCACCGAGATCTGCTGACCGATGATCGTGCGCACTGCCTGGTCGGCGGCATCCAGGGCACCGGGCAGTCGCACCCCGGGTCGAGCAGCCACCGAGCGGGCGAGCCGGGGGTCAGCAGCCAGAGCTGCGTCGATCGCCCGGCTGTCGGCGTCGAGGTCGAGCATGCGGCGCAGCCGGGCCAGCAGTGGGGCGAGGTCGCGCCAGTCGGTGAGGGCGAGGTCGGCGCGCAGGCCCTCACCGTCGCGCCGGACGACGACCACGCCGGGGCCGTGCTCCATCCGGACGCTCCGGGCCAGCCCGTCACAGTGGGACGACTCGACTCCGCCTGCCGTGCGACGGGCGAAGTGGTCCAGCAGCGGCTCGACGGCGAACGGGGCACGCGTCGGCAGGCGAACACTGACCTGGCCCGCGCTGGCGCGGTCCACCGGGTGGGCGGACTGGCGAACCTGGCGGGGAGTCCTGGCGAAGACCTCGCGGATGGTCTCATTGAACTGCCGCACGCTGCCGAAACCAGCGGCGAAGGCCACGTCGGTGATGGCCAGGCCGGTGCCTTCGAGCAGGATCCTGGCCGCATGCGCACGTTGGGCCCTGGCCAGCGCCAGCGGTGACGCTCCGGCGTGGTCGACCATCAGCCGGTGCAGTTGACGCGACGAGTAGCCCAGCCGTCGCGCCAAGCCGGCGACCCCTTCACGGTCGACCACACCGTCGCCGATCAGCCGCATGGCGCGGGCGGTCACGTCGTCGCCGACCCGCCACAGCGGTGAGCCCGGCACGGCATCGGGACGGCAACGGCGGCAGGCCCGGAAGCCCGCCTCCTGCGCGGCACCGGCGGTGGCGTAGAACCGGCAGTTCTGGGGCTTCGGTGTCACTGCCGGGCAACTGGGCCGACAGTAGATACCGGTCGAGGTGACGCCGACGTAGATCCAGCCGTCGAAGCGGCGATCGCGCCCCGACACTGCGCGGTAGCAACTGTCGTGGTCGGGCAGGGCGGTGGTCACGTCGTCCAGTCTGGACGATCACCGCTCCCGACGCTGGCGGAAATCGGACATGACCGTGACCTGGCCCTCAGCCCTGGGCCAGGTTGGCCAGCACTTCGTCCAGGTCGTCGGGCTTGACCAGCACCTCGCGCGGCTTGGAACCCTCGGACGGGCCGACCACTCCCCTGGTCTCGAGGATGTCCATCAGTCGTCCGGCCTTGGCGAAACCGACCCTGAGCTTGCGCTGCAGCATCGAGGTCGAGCCCAACTGCAACTCGACCACCAACCGGGCGGCGTCGATCACCAGTTCGAGGTCGTCACCGATGTCCTCGGCGACCTTCTGCGAGCCGGCGGCAGGTGCGGTGACGTCCTCGCGGTACTGCGGGGTGAGCTGCGCGGTGACGTGCTTGACCACCGAGCGCACCTCCTGCTCGGTCACCCAGGCACCCTGGACGCGAATCGGCTTGCCCGCGCCCATCGGCAGGAACAGTCCGTCGCCCTGGCCGACCAGCTTCTCGGCACCGGGCTGGTCGAGGATCACGCGCGAGTCGGTCATCGACGAGGTGGCGAAGGCCAGCCGTGACGGCACGTTGGCCTTGATCAGGCCGGTGACCACGTCGGTCGAGGGACGCTGGGTGGCCAGCACCAGGTGGATGCCTGCAGCACGGGCCAACTGGGTGATCCGCACCACCGAGTCCTCGACGTCACGCGGGGCGACCATCATCAGGTCGGCCAACTCGTCCACGACCACCAACAGGTACGGGTAGGGAGTCATCACCCGCTCCGACCCGGGCGGCGGCTTGACCTGCCCGGCCCGGACGGCCTTGTTGAAGTCGTCGACGTGGCGGAAGTTGAACGCGGCCAGGTCGTCGTAGCGCATGTCCATCTCGCGCACCACCCACTGCAGGGCGTCGGCCGCCTTCTTGGGGTTGGTGATGATCGGCGTGACCAGGTGCGGGATGCCCTCGTACTGAGTGAGTTCGACGCGCTTGGGGTCGACCAGCATCAGCCGCACCTCGTCAGGAGTGGCCCGCATCATGATCGAGGTGATCACCGAGTTGATGAAGCTGGACTTGCCCGAGCCGGTGGCACCGGCCACCAGCAGGTGCGGCATCTTGGCCATGTTGGCTACCACGTAGCCGCCCTCGACGTCCTTGCCCAGACCGACGGTCATCGGGTGCTGGTCGTTGCGGGCGCGTGAGCTGCGCAGCACGTCGCCGAGCGAGACGGTCTCCTTGTCGGCGTTCGGGATCTCGATGCCGATGGCCGACTTGCCGGGAATCGGCGACAGGATCCGCACCTCGGGCGAGGCCACCGCGTAGGCGATGTTCTTGCCCAGGGCGGTGACCTTCTCGACCTTGACCGCGGTGCCGAGTTCGACCTCGTAGCGGGTGACCGTCGGGCCACGGGTGTAACCGGTGACGGTGGCGTCGATCTCGAACTGGCGCAGCACCTCCTGCAGGCGTCCGACGATGGCGTCCGAGGCTTGGGTGCGCGCGCGGGGGGTCGAGCCGGGCTTGAGCACCTGCGAGTCGGGCAGGGTGTAGGCGATGTCACCCGACAACTGCAGTTGCTCGACCCGCTGCGGGATCGGGGTGTGCTGCGGCGCCTCGAGCGGCTGGCCGACCTCGACGCCGGCGGGCAGGCCGGCGGTGACCTTCTTGCCAGCGGACGAGGCCTCGACCGCGTCGTGGTCGTAGACCTCGGCAGGCAGTTCGTCCTGCTCAGGCTCGAGCGGGTCGCCCGGGTCACCGATCAGGGGGGTGTCGTAGGCCTGGTCGACGCCGACCTCGATCTCGCTGACCTTCGCGGCTCGGGCAGCCCGGTGCTCGGCGACCTTCTCGCGGTACTCGCCGGCCCGGTCGACCATCTCGTACAGCGGCATGCCGATGATCACGATCAGCCCGAACAGCATGAGCAGGATGAGCAGCGGCACGGTCACCCAGACCGTCAGCAGTTGACTGGGCAGAGACGAGGCGATGTGGCCGAGCATGCCGCCTGCCATGCGCAGTTCCTCGGCCTGGTCAGGCCCGGGTGAACCCTTGGCCAGGTTGATCAGTCCGAGCAGGCCGAGCAGCAGGGCGCTCCAGCCCACCACCTGGCGGCCCGCCGGTCCGTTCTTGGTGGGGTGGCGCAGGGTCCGCCAGGCCATGGCGAGGGCGAACAGCGGAAGGGCGATCGACAGCGCCCCGAAGATGGTGGAGACACCGATGTGCAGCCAGCGCCCGACCATGCCGGGGATGCCGAACCAGAACTCGGCGGCGACGATGATCGCCACTGCGATCAGGGCGAGCCCGGCACCGTCGCGGCGCAGCGGCGGATCGACTTCGAGCGCGGTGTGACCCACGCGGCGGGCACCGGAGCCGACCAGGCCGGCGGTGCCGCGCCACATGGCGGACAGGGCGCGGGTGATCGGATTGGGTCCTTGGCGCTTGGCCGGCGCGCGGCGGTTGCCGGTTGCTCGTGATGCACCCGATCGCCCCTGCGTCGTCCGTGGGGACGCACTGCGGGAGCGGGTGCTGTTCTTCGAGTTGCTTCCGGACGACCGCGATGCCGACGCCGACCTCGGGGAGGCCTTGGTCGACGACCGCGGTGGGGAAGACGCGCGGGTCGCCATGGTGCACAGGGTAGCCGAGCCCGATTCGGGCGCCACGCGTGGCGCGCCGTCAGGCGAAGTGCTGCCAGCCCGCGGCCTCGTCCTGCCAGGGCTGACCGTCGACCAGCACGACCGGCGGATCGTCCTCGTCGGCCTCGAGCACCTGCCCGACCACGGTCCAGTCCTCCGGAACCCGGCCGAGCGGGAAGGTGGCGGCCAGGGCGTGGTCCTCTCCCCCGGTCAACGCGAACCGCAGCGGGTCACTGCCGCCCATGGCGGTGGCGACCACCCGCAACGGTTCGTCCACCGGGATCCTGGCCCGGTCGAGGTCGATCCGCACCTCGGAGGCACGGGCGACGTGGCCGAGGTCGGCGAGCAGCCCGTCGGAGACGTCGACCATCGCGGTGGCACCGGCCAGCGCGGCCTGTCGTCCGGCACCGTAGGGCACCAGCGGCACGCGGTGCGCATCGGCGGCAGCCCTCGGTGAGCGGAAGCCTCGTCCCAGCACGGTGAGCCCGGCGGCGGCCCAGCCCAGACGACCACGGATGGCGACGACGTCACCGGGTCGGGCTCCGCTGCGCAGCACCGGCGCGAGTTCGCCGGTCTGGCCGATCGCGGTCACGCTGACCACCAGCTTGTCGGCCGCTGTGGTGTCGCCGCCGACCAGGGTGATCCCGGCCAGTTCGGCCTCGTCACGCACCCCGGTCATGAACTCGCGGGCCCACTGGGTGGTGGTGCTCGCAGGCGCGCCCAGGCCGATCACCATGGTCAGCGGCTCGCAACCCATCGCCTCGAGGTCGGCCACGTTGACAGCGACCGCCTTGCGCCCGATGTCGGAGGCGCTCGACCAGTCACTGCGAAAGTGGACGCCCTCGACCAGCAGGTCGACGCTCGTGACCGCCGAGCCGTTCACCAGGAAGACCGCTGCGTCGTCGCCGGGGCCGACCGAGACCGCGGGCGCGGCCGGCAGGTCGCGCACCAGCCGCGAGATCAGTGCGAACTCACCCACGTCGGCGAAGGTCTCGGCACCGTCCGTCGGCGTGGCAGGACTCATGTCATCTCCCGGAACGAGGGTGTCAGTGGCTCTGCACTCACGCTACCGTGGGCGCCAACCCGTCAGGCGCGCAATGACGCCGCAGCGAAGGAGCAGCCCCATGGTGAACGCCTACATCCTGGTCCAGACCAACGTCGGCAAGGCCGCCGAGGTGGTCCGGGCGGTCCGCGAGATCGAGGGCGTCGTGCTCGCCGAGGACGTCACCGGACCCTACGACGTGATCGTGCGCGCCGAGGCCGAGTCGGTCGACCAGCTCGGCCAGTTGGTGATCTCGAAGGTCGGTGCCGTGCCCGGCATCACCCGCACCGTGACCTGCCCGGTGGTCAACGTCTGATGCCCCCGGCGGCCGCTCGGGCAGCGGCTGCCCTGGCGGCGGTGCTGCTGACCACGTCGGCCTGCTCGGGCGATCCGAGCAGGTCGATCGTCACGCCCAGCCCGCAGCCCAGCGAGCGGGCGGCCTGCCAGCAGTTGTTCGAGAACCTGCCCGGCACGATCGCCGGCCACACCGGCCTGGCCAACCGCACCGCCCTGGTGGCCTACTGGGGTGAGAAGGACCCCGTGGTGCTGCGCTGCGGGGTTCCGAAACCGGCCGCACTCGAGCAGACCAGCCGTTGTGACGTGGTGAACGAGATCGGCTGGTTCACCGAACAGACCGACGACGGGTACCGGTTCACCACGATCGGCCGAGCGGCCTTCGTCGAGGTGGTCGTGCCGTCGAAGTACGCCCCCGAGGCCGACGTCCTGGTCGACCTGTCGGGCGCGGTGGCGAAGGTGGCCGAGGTCAAGCCCTGCGTGTGAGTGCCCGTGCGGGCATCGTCAGCGCAGGCCGACCGGACGCTGCAGCGCCAGTGTGAGCAGTTCGTCGACCAGGTCGGGGTAGCTCATCCCGGTCTCGTTCCACAGCGCGGGGAACATTGACAGTTCGGTGAAGCCGGGCATGGTGTTGATCTCGTTGACCAGCACCTGGCCGTCGGGCAGGACGAAGGTGTCGACCCGTCCCAGTCCCTCGGCACCCATCGCCTCGAAGGTGGCCACCGCCAGGTCCTGCACGCGTCGCTGCAGGTCGTCGTCGACGTCGGCGGGGATGTCGAGGCTGACCTGTTCCTCGGGCAGGTACTTGGCGTCGAAGTCGTAGAAGGCTTCCTCGGTGTGCATGCGGATCTCGCCGACCAGTGACGCGCGCGGGGTGTCGAAGCCTCGTCCGCCGAGCACGGCGCACTCGATCTCACGGGCGCCGACGATGCCGGCCTCGACGACCACCTTGGGATCGTGCTTGCGGGCCCCTTCGATCGCCGCGGGCAGTTCGTCCGGGCTGGTCACCCGGGTGATGCCGATGGACGACCCGGCGCGGGCGGGCTTGACGAACAGCGGGTACGACAGGCCGTCGAGGCTGGCCAGCGCGGCAGCCTGGTCGCGCACCCACTGCTCGGGCCTGATCACCCGGTAGTCACCCTGGGGCAGCCCAGCAGCGGCCAGGGCCACCTTCATCAGGTGCTTGTCCATGCCGATGGCGCTGGCGGCCACACCCGAACCGACGTAGCGCAGACCGACCATCTCGAACTGGCCCTGGATGGTGCCGTCCTCACCGAACGGGCCGTGCAGCAGGCTGAAGGCGACGTCGACAGCCACCACGTCGGCGAAGCCATCCTCGGTCACCGAGCAGAGCAGGGTGCGCTCGTCGTCCTGCACCAGCACCGCACCGACCCCGTCGTCGGGCACGGTCGGCAGGCGTCCGGCGGTCGTGGCCATGCGCGCTGCCCACAGGGGGTCGATCCTGGTCCAGCGTCCGCCCTCGGTGATGCCGACGCAGTCGACGTCGTAACGGTCGCGGTCGATCGCCTTGAGCACGCTGGCCGCGGTCAGGCACGACACCGGGTGCTCCGACGACGCGCCACCGAACACCACGACCACACGGGGACGAGGGGCTTGGCTGGGGGCCTGGGACATCGCGGCATCCTCCTCAATCACCGGTCGTCAGGGCCGGGACCGAGCTACAGCCTAACCAAGCGTGGCCGGTCCGGGCTGCACCCGCCGCCCGGCGCGCTCGTCCCATCGCGTCGGCGGCGCCGGCTCGTCGCGCAGGGTCTCGAGCAGCGTGGTGATCGCGTCCATGATCCGCACCGTGGCGACCTGCACGGCGCGGTGCTCGTCCTCGGTGCCGACACAGGCGTGCAGGTCGGACAGGTCGATCGGCTCACCGCAGCGCACCGTGACGACCTTGCCGCCGAACAGCCGCGGCAGCCCGGCCTTCGCGCCAGGGATCACCTGCTGGGCACCCCAGTGCGCCACCGGGACGATCGGCGCCCCGGTGGCCAGCGCCAGCCGCGCCGCGCCGGTTCGTCCCACCATCGGCCACAGGTCGGGGTCGCGGGTGAGCGTCCCCTCGGGGTAGACCACCACGCACCGGCCGGTGGCCAGTGCCGCGCGGGCAGCGACCAGGGCATCGGCAGCGTGCGTGGTGCCGCGGTGCACCGGGATCTGTTCGGTGCGACGGGCCAGCCACCCCAGGATCGGCACCCGCCACAGTTGGGCCTTGCCCAGGTGGTGGGGCCATCGTCCCGACCAGACCACGAACTCCCCCACCGCCAGCGCGTCGAAGTACGACATGTGGTTGGCGACCACGATTACCTGCCCGGTCGTGGGCAGGTTGTGATGGTCGAGCCAGAGTCGGCGCATGCCGACGCCGTTGAGCAGTCGGTTGACCGTGCGGGCGAGTGCCCGAAAGACCGGCGTGGTGGGTTCGCGGTTGACCTGTGCGAGCGGCAACCGTGCCCGCTGGTCGTTCAGTCGGCGACCTTCACCGGGATGGTGGCGGGCTTGTAGGCGGGACGACCGGCCTCGTAGTCGCTGATCAACTGCTCGTGCTGCAGCGTCGAGCCGATGTCGTCGAGGCCCTCGAGCAGGCGCATCCGGGTGTGGTCGTCGATGCTGAACTCGAATCGTTCGGCACCGGTGTCGATGGTGCGGCTCTCGAGGCAGACCTCGATCTCCTGGCCGGGGTTGGCCTCGGCGTGCTCCCACAGCTTGTCGACCACCTCGGGGGTGACCGTGGCGATCAACAGCCCGGCCTTGCCCGAGTTCGAGCGGAAGATGTCACCGAACCGGGTGCCGATGACCGCCTTGAAGCCATAGTTCTGCAGCGCCCAGACGGCGTGCTCGCGGCTCGACCCGGTGCCGAAGTCAGGGCCGGCCACAAGGATCGTCCCGTTGCGCCAGGCGTCCTGGTTGAGCACGAAGTCGGGGTCGTTGCGCCAGGCGGCGAACAGCCCGTCCTCGAAGCCGGTGCGGGTGATCCGCTTGAGGTAGACGGCGGGGATGATCTGGTCGGTGTCGACGTTGCCGCGCCGCAGCGGGACGGGGATGCCGACGTGGTTGGTGAACTTGTCCATGCTCAGGCCTCACTCACGGCGTTGGCGAGATCGGCCGGGGCCGACAGGTGTCCGGTGATGGCGGTGGCGGCGGCCACGGCCGGCGAGACCAAGTGGGTGCGGCCACCCTTGCCCTGGCGTCCCTCGAAATTGCGGTTCGAGGTCGATGCGCTGCGCTCGCCGGGGGCGAGCTGGTCGGGGTTCATGCCCAGGCACATCGAGCACCCAGCGGCGCGCCATTCGGCACCCGCGGCGAGGAAGACCTGGTCGAGGCCCTCGCTCTCGGCCTGCAGGCGCACCCGCGCCGATCCGGGGACGACCAGCATGCGCACGGAGTCGGCGATCCGCTGGCCCTGCAGCACGCTGGCAGCCAGGCGCAGGTCCTCGATGCGTCCGTTGGTGCACGAACCCAGGAAGACGGTGTCTACGGCGATGTCGCGCATCGGGGTGCCGGCCGACAGCCCCATGTACTCCAGGGCCCGCTCGGCCGCACCGCGCTCGACCGGGTCGTCGAAGGTCTCCGGCGCGGGCACCGCAGCACCCAGCGGAACACCCTGGCCGGGGTTGGTGCCCCAGGTGACGAACGGGGTGAGTTCGGCGGCGTCGATGACCACCTCGGCGTCGAAGGTGGCGTCGTCGTCGGTGCGCAGGGTCTTCCAGTACTCGACGGCGGCATCCCACTCAGCACCCTGAGGCGCGTGCGGGCGGCCCTTGAGGTAGTCGAAGGTGGTCTGGTCGGGAGCGACCATGCCGGCCTTGGCGCCCCACTCGATCGACATGTTGCAGATCGTCATCCGGCCCTCCATCGAGAGCGCCTCGATGGCCGAGCCGCGGTACTCGACGACGTAGCCCTGGCCACCGCCGGTGCCGACCTTGGCGATCAGGGTGAGCACCAGGTCCTTGGCGGTGACACCCTCGGGCAGTTCGCCGTTGACGGTGACGGCCATGGTCTTGGGACGGGCCTGCGGCAGGGTCTGGGTGGCGAGCACGTGCTCGACCTCGCTGGTGCCGATGCCGAAGGCCAGCGCCCCGAACGCCCCGTGGGTCGAGGTGTGCGAGTCGCCGCAGACGATCGTCATGCCGGGCTGGGTGATGCCCAACTGCGGGCCGATGATGTGCACGACACCTTGGTCGGGGTCACCCAGGGAGTGGATCCGAAGACCGAACTCCTCGGCGTTCTTGCGCAGGGTGTCGACCTGCAGCCGGCTGACCGGGTCGGCGATCGGCTTCAGGATGTCGAGGGTGGGGGTGTTGTGGTCCTCGGTGCACAGCGTGAGGTCCGGGCGACGCACGCCGCGTCCCGCGAGCCGGAGGCCGTCGAAGGCCTGGGGGCTGGTCACCTCGTGGACGAGGTGCAGGTCGATGTAGAGCAGGTCTGGTTCGCCCTCCGCCGTCCGTACGACGTGGGCGTCCCACACCTTGTCACTGAGAGTGGTCGCCATGCCGCTCACTGTACGCCTTGCGGTTTCAGCATGCGAGACGTAATCTCACCCTATGGACGACTCAAGTGGTGTGGGTGTGCTCGACAAGGCCGCCCTGGTGCTGACCGCACTGGAGCAGGGCCCGACGACGCTGGCCGGTCTGGTGACCGCCACCGGCCTGGCCCGCCCGACGGCCCACCGTCTCGCCGTCGCGCTCGAGCACCACCGCCTGGTCGGACGCGACCTGCAGGGCCGGTTCATCCTGGGCCCGCGCCTGAGCGAACTGGCCTCGGCTGCCGGCGAGGACCGCCTGCTGGCCACGGCTGGGCCGATCCTGGCCAGGCTTCGCGACATCACCGGCGAGTCAGCCCAGCTCTACCGCCGTCAGGGCGATTACCGCGTCTGTGCTGCCACGGCCGAACGTCCCTCGGGACTGCGTGACACGATCCCGGTCGGCGCCCAGTTGACCATGTCGGCCGGGTCGGCCGCCCAGGTGCTGCTGGCCTGGGAGGAGCCCGACAAGGTGCAGAAGGGGCTCACCTCGGCGAACTTCTCCGCGGTGGCCCTGGCGGCCGTCCGTCGCCGGGGCTGGGCCCACTCGGTCGCCGAGCGCGAGGCCGGTGTGGCCTCGGTGTCGGCTCCGGTGCACTCCCCCGCCGGCAAGGTGATCGCCGCCGTGTCGGTCTCCGGTCCGATCGAGCGACTGTCTCGCCAGCCCGGACGACTGCACGCAGCCGCGGTGATGAGCGCCGCCGAGAAGCTGTCAGAGGTGTTGCGCCGCTCGGCGGTCAGCGAGTGAGCCTGCCCGCTTCACTCTCCGACGCGGCCGGCGTCCTGACCCGAGCCGGACTGCCCGGTCCTTGGCGATTCGCCTGGCCCGACAAGGGCATCCATGGCCGGACCGTCTACGCCGACTCAGCGGACGGACGCGTGGTGGTGAAGTTCGCCCCCGCACCACCCTGCCACCGACGACTGGCCGACCTCGGCGTCGCCTGCCGCATGCTCGCGGCCGAGGAAGACGTGCACGTGCAGTCCTACCTCGACGGCACCGCCCGCACCTGGGGCTGGATGGGTGAGCACATCGCCGACGTGGTCGCCCTGGTGGCGCACTACGCCACCGATGCCGACCTGACCGACCAGTTGCGAGCACTGGAGCCGGGCGCCACCTTGGCCGGCCATCGAACAACCGTCATCGACGAGACCTTGGGGTGGCTGGCCGAGGCGAGCGACCCGACCCTGACCGACGCGTCCTGCACCAGCACCGCGGCAAGGCTGCGCACCGAAGCCGGGACTGACAACGACACCGACCTGGTCCCCAGCCACACCGCCCCCAACAACACCACCGTGATCCAGCTGCGCGATGGCAGCCTCGCCCTGGTCGACTGGGACGGGCTGTGCCTGTCAGATCCAGCCCGCGACCTCGGGACGATGCTGTGGTGGTACTGCGCGCGACCTGACTACGACGCCGCATGGCGCTCGCTCAGCCTCTCGCACGACCAGTGGCCGGCGGCGACCACGCGGGCCCACTGGTGGGCGGCAGTCACCTCGCTGCGGGCGGCGCTGTGGAACGACCAGCACGGTGGCGACGCGGGCGTGATCGCCTCGTTCGTCGAGGACTTCCACGCAGCCGCGGCCGGCCGGGGCAACCCCAAGCAGCACGGCAGCACCATGCCGGTGCTGAGCTGAGGCCGGACGCGAACATCCCCCCAAATGCAAAGAACCCTCCGCATCGACGGAGGGTCTTGGTAGCCCCGACGGGATTCGAACCCGCGCTACCGCCTTGAGAGGGCGGCGTGCTAGGCCGCTACACAACGGGGCCCTAGCGTGCCTCGACGAGAGGCGCTTGAGAAGGTTAGCAGCACGTCCGCGAGGAGTGCCATTTGGCCTTGTCGCAGGGGTACTAGGACTCGAACCTAGAATAAGTGAACCAGAATCACTCGTGTTGCCAATTACACCATACCCCTAGGTGGCTGGGCCTCCCCGAGGGGCGGTCAGCACCGAGGAACCATGCTAGTGGACGAGGGTCGTCGGGCTCAAATCCCCCGACCTGCGCTCAGGGCGTGGTGGTGGCCACCCGCATCCGGCGAGCGAGCCACCACGCACCCAGCCCGACCACCAGGAACCCGGCGATGTCGACGGCCGCATCGACCGGCCCGATCTCACGCAGCGACTTCGTTGCGGCCACGCCCCCGAAGAAGACCGCGTAGCCGAACGCGAACAGATTGTTGGCGACGTGCGCGGCAATCGCGGCCTCGAGCCCGCCAGTGATCAGCACCAACGCTCCTGCCAGCAGCCCGAACGCCAGCCGGTCGATGAACAGCCAGGTGTTCTGCACACCGTGGAACAGTGCGAACACCAGCGCCGACAGCACCACTCCGAACCACCGGTTGGTCACCAGTGCCCCCAGCGCCTGCATCAGGTAGCCGCGGAAGAAGAACTCCTCACCGGCGGCCTGCAGCGGGGCGAACAGGATGATCACCAGCAGCCACAGCCAGGGCCTGGTGTCGACGTCGAGCACCCACGGGGTGCCCAGCTGACCCAGCCACAACACCACGTTCAGCCCGACCGCGGCGATCAGCAGGCAGCCGAGCAGGTAGCGCCATCGCATGCCGGGCTGCACCGAGACCAGCCACCGCACCCCGCGGCGGTGCCACCAGCGCACCAGCAGCATGCTCAACCCGATCAGGCTGGCCAGACCGAGGTGGCTGGCGACCAGACCGTCGGGCAGCTCGTAGGCCATCGCGGTGCGGAAGTAGGACGAGAAGCTGTCGGGTCGTCCGCGCAGCAGCCAGCCCAGGCCGAGCACCAGTTGGGCGATCAGTGGCGCGAAGATGGCGTAGCCGGCCAGCGCCAACGCCACCCCGAACCCGCCCCTGACCACGCCGCGGCCGTCGGTGCTGCGCAGCACCTGGGTGTAGCCCACGCCCGAGGGCGGCGGGAGCTTCTCGAGGACGACCAGCCCTCCGGGTGGTGGTGTGCTGCTCACGCGTCCTCGTCCACGACCGGGTTGCTGAGCGTGCCGATGCCGTCGACGGTGACCTGCACGGTCTGGCCGGGCAGCATCGGCCCGACGCCGGCGGGGGTCCCGGTGAGAATGACGTCACCGGGCAGCAGGGTGGTGAAGCCGGAGATGTGGCTGACCAGGTCGGCGATCGAGTGGATCATCAGCTTGGTGTTGCCCTGCTGGCGCACCTCGTCGTCCACCTCGGTGGTGACCCCCAGTTGGCCGGCCTCGTCCAGACTGAGGTGGGTGACGATCCAGGGCCCGAGCGGGCAGAAGGTGTCCCAGCCCTTGGCGCGCGCCCACTGGGGCTCGGTCTTCTGCAGGGCGCGGGCGGTGACGTCGTTGGCGACGGTGTAGCCGAAGATCACCTCGGGCACCCGCTCCGGCGGCACCTGCTTGCAGATCCGTCCGATGACGACGGCGAGTTCACCCTCGTGGTGCAGTTCGTTGACCTCAGACGGCTTGACGATCGGCTCACCGGGCCCGATCACCGAGGTGTTGGGCTTGAAGAACAGCAGCGGGGTCTCGGGCACCTCGTTGCCCAGTTCAGCAGCGTGGGCGGCGTAGTTGCGGCCCACCCCGACCACCTTCGATCGCGGGATCACCGGGGCCAGCAGCCGCACCGCCTCGATGTCGTGGCGCTGGCCGGTGTAGTTGACCGGACCGGCCAGGGGATCGCCGGTCAGCGTGGCCACGGTGTCGGGGTGGTCACCACCGTCTGCGGCGAGTTCGACGATGCCGTAGGCCGGGTCCTGCCCGGGCAGGCTGAAACGGGCGATGCGCATGGCTGAGAGCCTAGCGGGCTGGGATACTGCCGATCATGACGAACCCGGCCGGCACGCCCACCTTCGACGCCGTCGAACTGATCCGCCGCAAGCGCTCAGGTCAGCGGCTCACCGACGAGCAGATCGACTGGTTGATCCCGGCCTACACCCGCGGCGACGTGGCCGACGAGCAGATGTCGGCGATGGCGATGGCGGTCTACTTCCGCGGCATGGACGATGCTGAGTTGTCGACCTGGACCACCGCGATGATCAACACCGGTGAACGACTGGACTTCTCGTCGCTGTCGCGTCCCACCGCCGACAAGCACTCCACCGGTGGCGTGGGCGACAAGATCACCCTGCCGCTGGCCCCGCTGGTGGCCGCCTGCGGTGTGGCCGTGCCGCAGTTGAGTGGACGAGGCCTCGGCCACACCGGCGGCACCCTCGACAAGCTCGAGGCGATCCCTGGCTGGCGGGCCGACCTGACCAACGACCAGATGTTGCGCCAACTCGACGAGGTCGGCGCGGTGATCTGTGCGGCCGGGTCGGGTCTGGCCCCGGCCGACAAGAAGCTCTACGCGCTGCGCGACGTCACCGGTACGGTCGAGGCGATCCCGCTGATCGCCAGCTCGATCATGAGCAAGAAGATCGCCGAGGGCACCGACTCGCTCGTCCTCGACGTCAAGGTCGGCTCGGGTGCGTTCATGGCAACCATCGACCAGGCCCGAGAGCTCGCGACCAGGATGGTCGCCCTGGGTCGCGCCGCAGGTGTGAACACCACCGCCCTGCTCACCGACATGGACACCCCGCTGGGCCTGACCGCCGGCAACGCGCTCGAGGTGGCCGAGTCGGTCGAGGTGCTGGCCGGCGGCGGACCGGCTGACGTGGTCGAGCTCACGCTGGCGCTGGCCCGCGAGATGGTCGCCTCGGCCGGTGTCGACGTCGACCCCGCCGACAAGTTGGCCGACGGGTCGGCGAGGGATGTGTGGAAGGCGATGATCCGCGCCCAGGGCGGCGATCCCGACGCCCCACTCCCCCGGGCCAGTCACACCGACCACATGGTGGCCGCGGTCGACGGCATCATCAGCAGGGTGGACGCGATGGCGGTCGGGCTCGCCGCCTGGCGCCTGGGTGCCGGACGTGCCCGCAAGGAGGATGCGGTGCAGGCCGGTGCCGGTGTCGTCCTGCACGCGAAGCCCGGCGAGCGGGTGCAGGCCGGGCAGGTGCTGGCCACCCTGCACACCGACACCCCGGCAGCGTTCGAGCGAGCGCACCAGGCGCTGGCCGACTGCTGGGCGATCGGGGTCGAGGCGCCGGAGCGTCGTCCGATCGTGATCGACCGGATCAGCTGACCAGCAACGTCAGGCGAACTGCTTGAACAGCCCGTACAGGTAGGCGTCCGACAGGGCTTCCCACGAGGCCTCGATGACGTTGAAGCCGACGCCGACCGTGGTCCAGGTCTGTTCGCCGTTGTCGGTGTCGATCAGCACCCGCACCTTGGCGTCGGTGCCCTGGCCGTCGTCGAGGATGCGCACCCGGTAGTCGGTGAGCCGCCAGCCGTCGACGTGGCCGAAGCGGGGCACCAGGGCGTCGCGCAGGGCGGCGTCGAGAGCGTTGACCGGACCGTTGCCCGAGCCGCTCCACTCCCCCGGCTCACCACCGATGGTGAGACCGATGGTGGCGTCGGAGATCTCGGGGCCGCTGCCCTTCTGGCGCGTGGTGACCGCCCAGGCGTCGACCTCGAACGGCTTGTCGAGCTGCCCGAGTTCGTCGCTGAGCAGCAGTTCGAAGCTGGCGTCGCAGGCCTCGTAGGAGTAGCCGTCCATCTCACGCTGCTTGATCCGGTCGGCCACCTTGGCGGCCTGGTCGCGATCGGTGAGGTCGACCCCGATCTGCTCGGCCTTGATCTGGATGTTGGCGCGACCCGACATGTCAGAGATCAGCATGCGCATGCCGTTGCCGACCAGCTCGGGCTCGATGTGCTGGTAGAGGTTCGGGTCGACCCTGATGGCGCTGGCGTGCAGCCCAGCCTTGTGGGCAAAGGACGAGTGCCCGACGTAGGGCTGGCGCACCTGCGGGGGCTGGTTGGTGATCTCGGCGATGCCGTGGCTGATGTGGGTCAGTGACTCCAGGCCCTGGCCGCCGAGCAGGTCCCAGCCGTACTTGAGCTGCAGGTTCGCGACCACCGTGGTCAGGTCGGCGTTGCCGGTGCGCTCGCCGTAGCCGTTGACGGTGCCCTGCACGTGCATGGCGCCTGCCTCGATGGCAGCCAGCGAGTTGGCCACCGCACAGCCCGTGTCGTTGTGGCAGTGGATGCCCAGGTCGAGACCGATCTGGCTGGCGGCCGAGACGATGTCGCCCATCCAGCTGGGCAGCATGCCGCCGTTGGTGTCGCAGAGCACGGCCACGTCGGCGCCGGCCTCGGCGGCTGCGCGGACGACCTCGAGGGAGTAGGCGCTGTTGCGGCGGAAGCCATCGAAGAAGTGCTCGCAGTCGACGAACACCCGCTTGCCCTCGGCGACCAGGTGGCTGACCGTGTCGGTGACCATGGCGAGGTTCTCGTCCAAGGTGGTGCGCAGGGCCTGCTCGACGTGGCGGTCGTGGCTCTTGGCGACCAGGCAGATGATCTCGGTGCCGGCGTCACGCAGGGCGGCCACCTGCGGGTCGTCGGCAGCCTTGGCGCCGGCGCGGCGGGTGGCGCCGAAGGCGACCAGCTTGGCGTTGCGCAGGGTGAGCTTCTCGGCGGCCTGGCGGAAGAACTCCGTGTCGTTGGGGTTGGCGCCGGGCCAACCGCCCTCGATGTGGGTGACACCGAGCTCGTCGAGCAGGGTGGCGATCCGCATCTTGTCGTGGACGCTGAGCCGGATGCCCTCCTGCTGGGCGCCGTCACGCAGGGTGGTGTCGTAGACGTGGAAGTGCTCCGGGGCGACCGGGTTGACCGTCATCTGCTCTCCTGTGACCTGCCGCGGGGCCCCCGGCGTGGGGGCTGCGGACCAGTGTCGTCGCTGATCGCGGGCCCGGGCGACGGTTCCAGCACTCGGACCCGGTGACCGATCAGGCCAGACGGTGCAACCAACCGTGGGGGTCAGCGGCTCGTCCGTACTGGATGTCGACCAACTGCTGGCGGATCCGCAGGCTCACCCCGTCGGGCGCGTCGGGCAGGACGATCTGGTCGCCACTCGACTTGATCGCACGGATCGGCGTGATCACCGCTGCCGTGCCACAGGCGAACACCTCGGTGACGTGGCCCGAGCGCACGCCCTCGGCCAACTCGTCGTGGCTGATCCGGCGCTCGACGGTCTCCAGGCCGAGGTCGCGGGCCACGGTGAGCACCGAGTCGCGGGTCACGCCCTCGAGGATGGTGCCGGACAACTCCGGGGTGAGCAGTTGGCCGTCGGCGGTGACCAGGAAGATGTTCATGCCGCCGAGTTCCTCGAGCCAGCGGTGCTCGACCGCGTCGAGGAAGAGCACCTGCGAGCAGCCACGCTCGTACGCCTCGGCCTGGGCGGTCAGCGATGCGGCGTAGTTGCCGCCGCACTTGGCGGCACCGGTGCCGCCGGGGGCCGCGCGGGAGTAGGCGGTCTCGAGCCAGATGTCGACCGGCTGGACGCCGCCGGGGAAGTACGGGCCGACCGGTGAGGCGATCACCATGTGGGTGACGTGGTGGGCGGGTCGCACGCCGAGGAACGACTCACTGGCGAACATGAAGGGACGAAGGTAGAGGCTCTGCTCGCCCACCGACGGAACCCAGCGCTCGTCGACCTGGACGAGCTTCTCGATCGCAGTCAGGAAGTCCTGCTCGGGCAGTTCGGGCAGACCGAGCCGGCGGGCGGAGCGGTTGTAGCGCGCGGCGTTGGCCTCGGGTCGGAAGGTCCACACCGAGCCGTCGGCGTGCCGGTAGGCCTTCATGCCCTCGAAGATCTCCTGGCCGTAGTGCAGCACCGCCGCTGCGGGATCGAGGGTGATCGGCCCATACGGGACCAGTTGGGCGTCGTGCCAGCCCTGGTCGACCGACCACTGGATGGTGGTCATGTGGTCGGTGAAGAACCGTCCGAACCCCGGATCGGCGTGCACTGCGGCGATCTGCTCGGCGGTGCTGTGCTGGGGGTCGCTGGGGACGGTGAAGGTCAGGGCCATGGGCGTCAGGTTACCGCTGACATAGGCTGCCGGTATGGCAGGGATCACTGGACTGACCGGCTGGCTCGGCGTGGTGCTGGGCAGCCCCGAACCTCAGCGACTCGCTGAGTTCTACCGCGACCTGATGGGCTGGCCGATCAGCGGCGGCGACGGCAAGACCTGGATCACGATGCTGATGCGCGATGCCGAGGGGGTGCCCACCCGCAGCAACCTGGCCTTCCAACTCGAGCAGGTGCACCAGCGACCAGTCTGGCCGGGTCTCGAGGGTGCCCAGCAGATGCAGTTCCACCTCGACGTCGGGGTGCGGGAGTTGGGCCCGGCGGTCGACGAGGCGCTGGCGTTGGGAGCGAGCCTGGCCGAGTTCCAGCCGCAGGACGACGTGCGGGTGCTGATCGACCCCGATGGCCACCCGTTCTGCCTCTACCTGGACGAGGGCTGAGCAGGTTCAGAGCAGGTCGATCTGCTCCTGCAGGCGAGCTTCGAGCGGTGAGTCGTGCCGGGTGGTGCCCCTGGGCCCGGTCAGGTAGTGGTGGCCGAGCGGACTTCGCCAGTGGTGGTGCCCGCTCGGGGTGAGTCGGTAGCGCCATCGTCGGCAGGTCTTGGCCCGGTGTGAGCGGCGGCCCAGCGGGGTGAGGTTGCCGACGGCGGTCTGCCCCGGTGGCCCGAGCGGGTCGTGGGGCACCACGTGGTCGAGGTCGCAGGAGCCGGCTTGCCGGCCCCCGAACGGGAAGGCGTCGTACGGCGTGCGCCACTGGACTGCCCGGCGAATGCGCTCGGGAATCTCGTAGGCGTCGGCAGGGTGCAGACCGAGTCGAGCATGATGGCATCGGTGTGGTCGAGCGTGGCGAACAGTCGGCTGACGCCGAACCCGGCTTCGTGCTGCACCTTCACCTCGCGGGCCCGGCGCTGCTGGTCGGCGCGCTCAGCGGCCAGTGCGGGATCAGCCTTGGCGACCAGGCCGGTCACCATCGGCATCACCCGACCGAAGCTGAATCGTCCCAAGGCCGGGCTGATCTGACGGTCGACCCACTGGGCGGCCTCACACGACAGGTGGGACGAAGCACCGGTGATCCGGCGAGCCTGCCAGAACCGCACCCTGCCCTCACGCACCTGCTGGTGCATCACCAGGTGACGGTGCACCAGGTCGAGGGTCGACCAGATCAGGCCGGCCGCGTTCTCGGGGCTGAGCCCGAGCATGGCACCCACCTCGAGGCAGCAGAACTCCGAGACCGAGGGGGTGCCGTCGCGTCCGCTGGAGACCATCCGCTCGAACGGGTCGATCTCGTCGGGGTCGTCGACGCCGTGGGCGGAGCACAGGGCGGTGATCGACTCCATCTGTTCGATCTCGCCACGCACGACCATGTCGGCCCCTTGGCGCAGGCGCTCGAGTTGGGCGCGGCAACGATGCTCTCGCGACTCCACCTCGACCTCGATCATGTGTTCCATTGTAGTGTGCCGAATTGCACTCTGACAATGGGTGACGGCGATCTGTGAACAACTTTCCTGCAGTCTTCGGGCGACTCAGACGACGCCGATCAACGACCTCACGAAGGCCGCGTCGCGGCGGTAGAGCGCAGCGTGTTCCAGCAAGTCCGACCGAGCCTGCTTGACGCTCTCTGCGGTGGCATGGTCCTCCAGACCGACCAGGCGTTGGACGATCACCGCGAGCACCTCGGCACGCGTCCACGGCCAGCCGTAGGCGTCGACGAAGGCGTCCACCCGGGCCAGCCGCTCGTCCTCGGTGAACGGGTCGGTGGAGGGATCGGTGGTCAGCGGCGCGAACCGGTAGACGGCGTGCGCGACGTCCCAGATTCGCGGGGCAGGGGTGGCGTGGTCGAAGTCGATCAGGCCGACGACACGTCCGCCCTCGTCGAAGGTGACGTTGTACGGGGCGATGTCGACGTGGCAGATCACCTCGGAGGGTTCGACCGGGACGCTTCGCCAGGGGCCGGTCCGGTCGCAGCCGATCGAGGCGTCGTGCAGGCGCCTGGTCAGCCGGGCGACATCGAGCAGTACGTCCTCGCCCCAGACATGGTCTGGCAGTGGGTACTGGGCGCACTCCCCCGGGACGAAGCTCAACCGCTCCCGACGATCGTCCTCGACACCGAGCACCCTCGGTACGCCAGGCATGCCGGCCGACTCGAGGTGGCGCAGCAAGCGGTGCACCGCGGGCGTCCACTCCCCTGCCGTCCGCAGCACGGTGTCGCCACGACGCACGACCTCGCCGGAGTTGCCGCCAGCAAGAACTTCGTCCTGATCCGGTTGCCCCATCGATCACCGCCAGTGGCGGGGCAGAGGGTCGGCCACAGTGACCACCTCGACATGGGCTGCGCTCACGCTGCAACCCTAGCGGTGGGTGCGTGACCCGACCACGCACCCTTGGCAGCAGCCACGCGAGCGGCGAGCTCGGCCCTGGCCACCTCGTTGCCACTCGAGTCGCGGACGACCAGGGTGACCGGCAGCTTGTCGTTGCGCACACCCTCATGGGCGTCGACGCCACGATCGGTCTTGACCGCTGGCAGCGGCACCTGCACCGACTGCGCCCCGAGCAGGAAGAAGCGGATCTCGTTGTCGACGCTCACCCGGGATCGGTGGGTGCGTGACAGGTCATCGACCACCGACCGGCAGCGTCACCCCGGCGACGACCGTGCCCGACCGGTCTACCGCCTTCGCTCGGACGAGGTGCACCCCGACGTCGACACCGAGCGCCTGACCCGGCGGCGGGACGAGCTGCCAGGCCCGGGCGGGTCGCCCGGGGGTGGCGACAACGCCGTCGGCCCGCGAGACCACAGCGCCGAGCTCACCGTCGAGGATCGCCTCGACCGTGGGTCGTGAGAGACCGGTGGCGGCCGTCAGTTCGGTGGTGGTCGCCTGGCCGACGTCACGCAACGAACTGGGCAACAGGGCACGGTTGCGGAGCCGGACGTCCTTGGAGTCCGCGACCGGCATCTGCGCTTGTGGTGTTGCCCTGCTCGTGCTGGGCGCACCCCAGTGGACCGGTCTGCGCCGATCGCCGGCCGCGGTTCGCAACCGTGGCCGCCATGAGGCTCGACCCGATCACCGATGGCGAGTTGCCCGCCCTGATTGCCCAGATCGAGGTGGAGTACGCACGCCAGAAGGTCGAGCAGGGCGGATGGCCGGTCGAGGAGGCGAGGAAGGCCGCCATCGAGGAGACCGCCGAGTCGTTCCCCGAGGGGCGACCACTGCCGGGCCACGAGGTGTACCTGATCCGCGACGACCACGAGGCCCCCGACGCCGAGCCGTCGGGGCTCCTGTGGGTGGGCGCCCTGCAGTCACGACCTCGCACCTTCTTCATCTACGACCTGCTGATCAGGCCCGAGGCCCGCGGACGCGGCTGGGGTCGGGCGGCGATGGAGTTCGCCGAGCAGCGGGACAGCGCCCGCAACTGCAACGTGATCAGGCTGCACGTCTTCGGCGGCAACACCCGGGCCCTGGACCTGTACCGGAGCATGGGCTACGAGGCGACCGACCTCTACCTCGACACACCGCTCGACCCCGCGACCTGAGACGCGCCGGGCCGCCAGAGCGTCGTTGACTAGGCTGCCCTGCATGACTACTCCCACCCTCGCCGTCATCGGTGGCGACTACATCGGCCCCGAGGTCACCGCCGAGGCGATCAAGGTGCTCAAGGCTGCCGTCGGCGAGCAGGCCTTCGAGATCGTCGAGCACGACCTGGGTGCGCAGCGCTGGCAGCGCACCGGCGAGGTGCTGCCCGACAGCGTGATCGAGGAACTCAGGGGAGTCGACGCGATCCTGCTCGGCGCGGTCGGTGCGGCCCCCGGCGACAAGGCGATCCCGTCGGGTCTGCTGGAACGCGGCCTGCTGCTCAAGCTGCGGTTCGCACTCGACCACGCGGTCAACCTGCGTCCGTCCAAGCTGTACCCGGGCGTGGCGTCGCCGCTGAGCGAGAGCGTCGTGGCGGGCAAGCCGATCGACTTCGTCGTGGTCCGCGAGGGCACCGAGGGCCTCTACTGCGGCAACGGCGGCGCGGTGCGCGTGGGCACGCCCCACGAGATCGCCACCGAGGTCAGCATCAACACTGCGTTCGGGGTCGAGCGGGTCGTTCGTGACGCCTACGAGCGGGCCATGCGCCGCCGCAAGCACCTCACCCTGCTGCACAAGCACAACGTGCTGGTCAACGCCGGCCAGCTCTGGAACCGGCTCTTCGAGCAGGTCGGTGAGGAGTACCCCGAGGTCACCCGCGACTACCAGCACATCGACGCCGCGATGATCCACCTCACCAAGGACCCTTCGCGCTTCGACGTGATCGTGACCGACAACCTGTTCGGCGACATCGTCACCGACCTGGCCGCGTCGGTGACCGGTGGCATCGGCCTGGCCGCCAGCGGCAACATCAACCCCAGCCGCGAGTACCCGAGCATGTTCGAGCCGGTGCACGGCTCGGCCCCCGACATCGCGGGCACCGGCAAGGCCGACCCGACAGCGGCGATCTCGTCGGTCGCGCTGATGCTCGACCACCTGGGACGAGCCGACGACGCCCGCCGGGTCGAGGCCGCGGTCGAGACCGACATCGCCTCACGCAGCGCCGGCGACGTGCGCCGGATCGAGGGCTCGCAGGGCTACCGCACCACGGTCGAGATCGGCGACGCGATCGCTGCAGCGCTCTAGGGTCTGCGACTCGTCCCAGCGCAGTAACGTGGGCGGCATGCCGCTCAATCCCCTGTTCGCCGCCCGTGAGGCCGAGGCCGCTGCGCTCGGCCCCAACGCCCTGCCCGCCGATGTCGAAGCCATCACGGGTCGTCCTTACGGCCCCGGCGTCGAGGCTGAACTCGACGTCCGGGAGCGCTCGATCGACGGACCACACGGCCCGATCCCGCTGCGGATCTACTCCCACCCCAGCGTCACCGCGGGAGCCAACCGTCCCGGCCTGGTCTGGTGCCACGGCGGCGCCTTCATGTTCGGCGACCTGGACATGCCCGAGGCTGACCAGACCTCCCGCGGCATCGCCGACAGGCTGCAGGGAGTCGTCGTCTCGGTCGACTACCGGCTGACCGGTGGGGACGACCCACCGTTGCAGCCGCCGGTGCCCGAGAGCCTGCCCAACCAGTACCCGGTCGGCCACGACGACGTGCACGCAGCCTGGCTCTGGGTGGTCGCACACGCCCATGAACTCGGCCTCGACCCGGATCGGATCGCGTTCGGGGGTGCTTCTGCCGGCGCGAACCTGAGCGCGGGTGCCGTCGTCCGGTTGCGGGACGAGGGTGGACCCCTCCCCCACGCCTGGCTGCCGATCTACCCGGCGGTGCACGTGGCCAGCCCCGAACGTTCGGACGAACTCGCGGCCGACCTGGCCGAGCACAACTCGGGCTTCACCCCTGAGGCGATGGCCTTCGTCGGCGAGTGTTACGGCGCAACGGCCGACGACCCCTACGGCTACATCGGCGAGCGCGACGACCTGCAGGGTCTGCCACGCTGCCTGGTGATCAACGACCAGTACGACGAACTGCGCGGCTCGGGCGAGGCGCTGGCGCGCTCACTGGAGCAGGCCGGTGTCGAGGTGACCTGCGAGACCGCGGAGGGCATGAAGCACGGTCACCTCAACCTGCTCGGTCACCCGGTGACGATGGCCACCCTCGACCGGATGGCCCAGTTCATCGCTGACTGATCATCGACGAACCGGGCCATTCGGACTGGGTCACTTGAGCTGCGTCACTTGACGGGGCCGGTGACCGTGGGGGCGGACGGGTCGGCCTGACCCGCGACAGCCTCCTCGGCCTTGTCCTGGTAGCGCTCGAGCAGCTTCGACAGGTCCACCCCGGTGGTGTTCTTGATCAGCTCCATGGTCTGCACCACGTTGTTGGTGACCTGCTTGGGCACCGAGCTGGCGCCGTCGGTCGAGATCACCGTGAGCTTGTCGATGCCGGCCATCGGGGCGGCCACCTTCTCGGCGACCTGCGGCAGCACTTCGACCAGCATCTGCAGCACGGCGGCCTCGTTGTAGCGGGCGAACGCCTCTGCGCGCTTGTTCATCGCGGCGGCCTCGGCCTCACCGACGGCGAGCACGGCGGACGCCTTGGCCTCGCCCTCGGCCCGGACGGCCTCGGCCTCGGCGATACGGCGGGCCTTCTCGGCCTCACCACGACGGGCACCCTCGATCGCCTCGGCCTCGGCCAGGGCGGTACGGCGGGACTTGTCGCCCTCACCGGTGAGCCGTGCGGTCTCGGCGTCGGCCTGGGCGCGCGCGATTGCGGCGGCCTTGCTGGCGTCGGCCTGGAAGATCTCGGAGTTGCGACGGGCCTCGGCCTCGGTCTCCATGCGGTACCGCTCGGCGTCGGCGGGCTTGCGCACCTCGGTGTCGAGCTGGCGGTCCTTCAGGGCGGCCTGGCGCACAGCCACCTTCTCCTGCTCGGTGAGGATGGCCTGGTCACGGTCGGCCTGGGCCAGCGGTCCGGCGGCTGCGGCCTGCGCGGCGGCGGCGTCGGTCTCGGCCTTGATCTCGGCCTGCTTCAGCATCAGCTGACGCTGCGAGACCAGGATCTGCTGCTCAGCGGCCAGTCGCGCCTGCTCGGCCTCCTGGCGTGCGTTCGACTCGGCGACCGAGGCGATCTGCTGCACCTTGGCAGCCTCGGGACGACCGAGGTCGGACAGGTAGGACCCGTCGTCGGTGATGTCCTGGATCTGGAAGGTGTCGAGCACCAGGCCCTGACCGGTCAGCGACGACTCCGACTCGTCGGCCACCCGCTGGGCGAAGGCAGCACGGTCACGAATGATCTGCTCGACCGACAGCGAACCGACGATCGAACGCAGCGAACCCGCCAGCGTCTCCTGGGTGAAGGTCTCGATCTCCTCCTGCTGGGTGAGGAAGCGCTGGGCGGCGGCCCGGATCGAGTCCTCGTTGCCACCGACCTTGACGATGGCGACACCGTCGAGGTTCAGCTTGATGCCCTGGCCCGAGACGGCGCCTCGGATCTGCACCATGATGCGGCGGCTGGACAGGTCGAGCACGTGGCGGCGCTGCACGAACGGAAGCACGAACACGCCACCGCCCATGACCACCTTCTGGCCGGACAGATCGGTGGAGACCACCCCGGTCTCGAGGTTGCGCACCTCCTTGCCCTTGCGGCCGGTGACGATGTAGGCCTCGTTGGGACCGGCCACCTTGTAGCGGCTGATCACCAGCAGGACGGCGAGCACGACCACGGCCACCAGGCCGATGATCGCGATCGCGACGGACGAGATGTCGGGCATGGGCGCGGTTCTCCCTCGTGTTCGTGCGGTTCTTTGCGTGTGGTTCTGTTCGTGCTGTGCTGGTCGTGCGGGTCAGGACTCGATGGCCCCAGGGGCGAAGGCTGAGTCGAGGGGGTCGCTGTCGCGCACCTCGACCGCGGTGGGTGAGACGACACCGCTCACCCAGACCCGTTGCCCGGTCTCGAGGGCGGCCTCGGAGCGGGCGTTGAGCTTGAGTTGTTGTCCGTGGGCGCGGATGCGGACCTCGCCGAATCCTCCTGCCGGGATGCTGGAGAGCACCACACCCTCCAACCCCACGAGGTTCGACGTCCTGACGGTGCCCGCCGTTCCGCCGGTCTTGAGCGCGCGGGTGAGCCTGGCGACCAGCCACGCGATCACCGCACCCACCAGCACACCGGCGAGCACCCCGAGCCAGGTCTGCCCGGTCAGTGACTCGACCAGCGCCGCACCGAAGCCGAACGCCCCGGCGAAGCCGGCCAGGGCGGCGATCGAGAACAGGTCAGCGCCGAAGTCCCAGTCGTGGCCGAAGTCGACGTCACCGATGTCTCCGATGACCAGCGACAACAGCAGGACCAGCGCGCCGATGACGCCGATCACCATGAAGACCACGCTGGTTCCCCCTTTGGGGACAGTCTACTGGTGGGCCGGACCAGCCCGGAAGACGCCAGCGCGCCGCCCACCGGGGTGGACGACGCGCTGGTCAGGTCGTGCGACAGGGCGGCTGCTCAGCGAGCGGCGGTGCCCTCGACGTAGTCGGAGTCGGAGCTCTTGACCCAGGCCATCAGCTGGCGCAGTTCGCGTCCGGTCTTCTCGATCGGGTGCTGCTCGCCCTCGGCGCGCAGACGCTTGAACTCCGGGGCGCCGGCGTCTTGGTCGTCGATGAACCGCTTGGCGAAGGCGCCCGACTGCACGTCGGCCAGCACTGCCTGCATGTTCTGCTTGACGTGGTCGTCGATCACCCGCGGGCCCGAGACGTAGTCACCGAACTCGGCGGTGTCGGAGATGCTCCAGCGCTGCTTGGCGATGCCACCCTCGTACATCAGGTCGACGATCAGCTTCAGCTCGTGCAGGCACTCGAAGTAGGCCACCTCGGGCTGGTAGCCGGCCTCGGTGAGCACCTCGAAACCGGTCTGGATCAGCTTGGACGCGCCACCGCAGAGCACGGCCTGCTCACCGAACAGGTCGGTCTCGCACTCCTCGGTGAAGGTGGTCTTGATGCCGCCGGCGCGCAGGCCTCCGATCGCCTTGGCGTAGCTCAGTGTGAGGTCCCAGGCCTTGCCCGAGGCGTCCTTCTCGACAGCCACGATCACCGGCACGCCTCGTCCGTCGGCGTACTCGCGGCGCACCAGGTGGCCGGGGCCCTTGGGCGCGACCATGCACACGTCGACACCCTCGGGGGCGGTGATGTAGCCGAAGCGGATGTTGAAGCCGTGGGCGAAGAACAGCGCGTCGCCGGGCACCAGGTGGGGCTCGATCTGCTCGGCGTAGAGCTTGCGCTGGGTCTGGTCGGGGGTGAGGATCATGATCACGTCGGCCTCTTCGACCGCCTCGGCCACGGTGAGCACCCGCAGGCCCTCGGCCTCGGCCTTGGCCCGCGACTTGCTGCCCTCGCTCAGGCCGACGCGCACGTCGACACCGGAGTCGCGCAGGCTGAGCGCGTGGGCGTGGCCCTGCGAGCCGTAGCCGATGACGGCCACGCTGCGGCCCTGGATGATCGACAGGTCGGCGTCCTGGTCGTAGAACATTTCTGCCACGGGTTTCTCCTTGTGTTGGCGTGGTTCGGGTGGTGGTGGTCAGTCCTCGGCTGCGCGCCGAAGGTCCGAGCGGGTGCGGTCGGTGATCGATCGGGCGCCACGGCCCAGCGAGACCTGGCCCGACTGGACCAGTTCGAGGATGCCGAATGGCTCGAGCATCGAGATCAGGGCGCTGATCTTGTCACGGCTGCCGGTGGCCTCGACCGTGATCGAGTCGTGGCTGACGTCGACCGCCTTGCCGCGGAACAGGCTGACGGTGTCGATGATCTGGCTGCGGTGGTCGGAGTCAGAACGCACCTTGATCAGCGCCATCATCCGCTGCACGGCGTTGTCCTCGAGTTCGATGACCTTGAGCACCTCGATCAGCTTGTTGAGCTGCTTGACGATCTGCTCCAGGGCGATCTCGTCGTCCACGGTGGCCACGACGGTCATTCGCGACAGTTCGGGCTTCTCGGTGACGCCGACGGTCAGCGACTCGATGTTGAAGCCACGCCGCGAGAACAGACCCGCGATCCGGGTCAGCACGCCTGGCCGGTTGTAGACCAGCACGCTCAGGGTGTGGGTGCTCACAGCACCTCCTCCTCCCACTCGGGCGCGAGGTCGCGCGCGATCTTGATCTCGTCATTGCTGGTGCCGGCGGCCACCATCGGCCACACCATGGCGTCCTTGTGGACGACGAACTCGACCACCACCGGACGATCGTTGATCGCCATGGCCTGGTTGATCACCTCGTCGACCTCGTCGACGGTCTCGGCGCGCAGCCCGACCGCGCCCATCGCCTCGGCGAGCTTGGGGAAGTCGGGGATGCGGCGCGACTGCAGGTCGGTGTTGGAGTAGCGGCCCTCGTAGAACAGCGTCTGCCACTGTCGGACCATGCCCAGCGACTCGTTGTTGATCACCGCGATCTTGACCGGGATGTCGTTGAGCGCACAGGTGACCAACTCCTGGTTGGTCATCTGGAAGCACCCGTCACCATCGATCCCCCACACCACGGCATCGGGTTGGCCGACCTTGGCGCCCATGGCCGCAGGGACGCAGTAGCCCATCGTCCCCAGTCCGCCTGAGTTGAGCCACTTGTCGGGGCGCTCGAAGGGCAGGAAGTGGGCAGCCCACATCTGGTGCTGACCGACACCGGCGGCGAAGATCGTCTCGGGTCCGCTGATCTCGCCGAGTCGGCGGATCACGTACTGCGGCGACAGCGATCCGTCCTCGGTCTGGTCGTCGAAGCGGGTCGGGTAGCGACGCTTCAGGCTGTCGACCCAGGTCTGCCACGCGGTCAGGTCTGTGCGCTGCAGGTCTTGGCTGGCGGTGATCAGGCCCTCGAGCACGGCCTTGGCGTCACCCACGATGGGCAGGTCGGCAACCCTGTTCTTGCTGATCTCGGCCGGGTCGATGTCGGCGTGGATCACCTTGGCCAGCGGCGCGAAGCTGTCCAGACGTCCGGTCACCCGGTCGTCGAACCGGGTGCCGATCGCGATCAGCAGGTCGCTGCGCTGGATGGCGCCGACGGCGGCCACCGCACCGTGCATGCCGGGCATGCCGAGGGCCAGGTCGTGGCTGTCGGGGAACGCGCCACGCGCCATCAACGTGGTGACCACCGGGATGCCGGTCATCTCGACAAAGGTCTTGAGTTCCTCAGATGCCCGCGCCTTGAGCACACCACCGCCGATGTAGAGCACCGGGCGCTCTGCCTCGGCGATCATCTTCGCGGCCTGGCGCACCTGGCCCAGGTGCGGACGCACGGTCGGACGGTAGCTGGCCATCTTGACCTGAGCCGGCCACACGAAGCGAGCGGAGTCGACCAGGGCGTCCTTGGAGATGTCGACCAGCACCGGTCCCGGACGACCGGTGGAGGCGATGTGAAAGGCCTCCTTGATCGCCTTGGGAATGTCCTCGGTGCGGGTGATCAGGTAGTTGTGCTTGGTCACCGGCATCGTGATGCCGCGGATGTCGGCCTCCTGGAAGGCGTCGGTGCCGATGAACGAGGAGTTCACCTGTCCGGTGATCGCCACGATCGGCACCGAGTCCATGTAGGCATCGGCCAGCGGGGTGACCAGGTTGGTGGCACCGGGGCCAGAAGTGGCGATGCAGACGCCCACGCGGCCAGTGGCGACGGCATAGCCCTCGGCAGCGTGACCGGCCCCCTGCTCGTGGCGCACCAGGATGTGGCGCACCTTCGAATCGTAGAGCGGGTCGTAGGCGGGCAGGATCGCCCCTCCCGGGATCCCGAAGACTACGTCGACACCCATCCGCTCGAGCGAGGCAACGAGTGCCTGCGCACCAGTCATCGTCGTCGGGGCCGTGGGCGTTTCGCCTGCCATGGTCTCGTCCTTCGTCTTGAGGTGGTCCGTGCAACAAAAAACCCCCGCCGCCAGGGATGGCACACGAGGGAGCGCTGGGTCGAGGGACGACTCAGCGCGATGTGACTACGAGAAGGGACTGCTGCACGTCTCCACCATGTCGTCATCCAACCCCAGTCGTCAAGACCGACCCGCTCGGGTTCCACATCATGGACGACGACCTGCACCCCAGGTCACTGGGCCCCACATGGCGTTGGCCGCCCCGCGAGTGCGGGACGGCCAACGCCGATCTGGTGCGGACGAGCGATCAGGCCTCGTCGCGGTCGCGAACACCGTCGCGGTCACGGTCGACAACCACGTTGTCGCGGGCGGCAACCGGGGCGCGCTTGGCCAGGTTCAGGAAGGCCCAGCCGTACAGCAGGTTCATCAGGCCCAGGCCCATGACCAGGGCGGCCACGCCGTAGGTGATGACCGAGCTGAACAGCGAGGTACGCAGGAAGGCGCCGTTCATGTTGCTGGTACGAGCGGCGGTCCACTTGTCCAGCTCCTCCTTGAGGGCCTTGAGCTCGGGATCGCCCTCGATCTTGCCGACGACGGCCGGATCGGTGCTGTTGAGGTCCTCGACACCGAGTTCCTTGGCCTTGTTGCGCACGCGGGTCTGCTCGGCGCCGAGCTCGGCGTAGGTCTTGTTCTCACTGCTGCGGAGCGCGTGCTCCTTGATGATCTCGGCCTGCCCGAAGGCGGTGATCGGGCCATTGACCTTCTTGCCGGCGACCGGCATGCCGAGCACGGGCTTGGCATCGCCGGGGACGGTGATGCGCTCGTCCTTGAGCTGCGAGGAGACGATGCCCCAGGTGATGGCGCCGGCGATCAGCATGACGAGACCGGCGATGAGGGAGATGATGCCAACGATCTTGGCGGGCTTTGCACTCATGCGAGGGCAACCTTTCTGGGTTTGACGGCACCCAAACGGGGGGACTGGCTCAACGACACGGGGTGGCCGCTGACCCGAGGAAACGCTACGGCAGTGGTCCATCGCTGAACTGTGCGGGGGTACACAATCAAGCGATCAACAACCGCCTCACGTGACATGACGGCGGCCACCGCAGAGATCCATGACTATGGCCGCTTCGATCGGTGGACTCCACAACGATTCACCTGAGGAATGGGCGACGCCGCGCAGCCGCCATCAGCAACACATCAGGCTGGTGGGACCCGGCAGTTCAACCAGTGATCCGTGCCAGCACGGCCGCAGCATCGTCCTTGTCGAGATCAGCGACCTCGCGCGGCAGCAGGTGCACGTGCAGGTGGTCGACGGTCTGGCCCGCCGACTCACCACAGTTGACGACGGCGTTGATGCCGGTGGCCCCCAGTCGCTCCAGCAGCACTGCGGCTACGGACGAGACGGTCGGGGCCACCTCGGCGAGAGCCATGGGATCGTCCACCAGGTCGGCCACGTGGCGGCGCGAGAGCACGAGCGTGTGCCCGGGCTCCTCGGGCGACAGGTCGAGGATCGCCACCGCGTGCTCGTCGCTGTGCACCACCGAGGCGGGCAGTTCGCCCGCGACGATTCGACAGAAGACGCAGGCCTGCTGTTCGCTCACGGCTGACCCCCACGAACGACGTGGTCGAGCGGACGGCCCTGCGCCCAAGCCTCGACCTGGGAGCGCAGCAGGGCATCACGGCGAGGCTCGAAGGCATTGGTGTAGCCACCGACGTGGGGACTGATCAGCACGTTGGGCTGGCTCCACAGGCCATGATCGGCTGGCAGCGGCTCGGGGTCGGTGACGTCGAGGGCGGCATGCAGCCGACCGCTGCTGACCTCGGCCAGCAGCGCCTCGGTGTCGACGATGGGGCCTCGTCCGACGTTGACCAGCAGGGCCCCGTCGGGCAGGTGCGCGAGCATCTGGGCGTCGAACAGGCCTCGGGTGTCGTCGGTCAGCGGCAGGATGATGATGCAGACGTCGGTCTCGGCGAGCACCTGGGGCAGGTCGCTCACCGGGCGCACCTCGGGGTCGGTGCGCGGGGTGCGGGCGACGCGGGTGATCGAGGTGGCGTCGAAGCCCTCGATCCGACGCTCGATCGCCTTGCCGATCTTGCCGTAGCCGACGATGGTCACCCGGCGGTAGGCCAGTCCGGTGCCCCACTGCCCCTTCCACGTGCCGGTGGTCATGTTGCGGGCGAAGTCGTCCAAGTGGCGCGCGTGGGCGAGGGTCAGCGCGACGGCGAGTTCGGCGGTGGCCGAGTCGTGGATGCCCCCGCCGTTGCACAGCAGCACACCCTCGGGCAGTTCGGGCACGTTGTCGTAGCCGGCGCTCTGCATCTGGACGACCTCGAGGCCGCTGAGGCGTGAGGGGTCGTCGAGCAGGCTCGGGCTGCTCATGTAGGGCATGACCAGGAAGTTCACCTCGGCCGGGTCGGCCGGGGGCTCGTCGACCTTCGTGTAGCTGCGGTAGGTGACGCCCTCGTGCTCGCCGAGGATGCTGCAGGCCTCGTCGGCATCGGCATAGGGGACCCAGGCGATGCGGCTCACTTCGTGACTCCTTCGTGGTCGGGACGACGAACCTCGATGCCGGCCTCGGCGAGCCGGTCCTTCAGCTGACCGATCGGCACGTGGCCGGAGTGGAACACCGAGGCCGCCAGGGCGGCGTCGACGTCGGCCTCACGGAAGACGTCGACGAAGTGCTCGATCTCACCAGCCCCACCCGAGGCGACCAGGGGGACTCGACAGATCTCGCGGACCGCCGACAGCTGCTCCAGGTCATAGCCTGCCCGCACACCGTCGCTGCCCATGCAGTTGAGCACGATCTCGCCGGCACCCAGGTCCTGGACGCGCTGCACCCAGTCGAGCGTGGTGACCTCGAGCGCCTTGGTGGCGTCAGGTCGTCCGGTGAACTGGCGGATCCGCCAGATCCCGTCGGGGTCGCGCAGCGAGTCGACACCGACCACGACGCACTGCACACCGAAGGCTTCGGCCAGTTCGGTGACCAGTTCGGGGCGCTGGGTGGCGGGGGTGTTGACCGACACCTTGTCGGCGCCGGCGTGCAGCACCTCCCGGGCGGTCTCGCCCGAGGTGATGCCGCCGGCGACACAGAACGGGATGTCGAGGGTGCGGGCGACGCGGCGCACCCACTCGATGTCGGGACCGCGACCATCGGGTGAGGCGGTGATGTCGTAGAAGACCAGCTCATCGGCGCCCTCGGCGCGGTAGCGGGTGGCCAGGTCGACGATGTCGCCCATGTCGACGTGGTTGCGGAACTGCGTGCCCTTGACCACCCGCCCGTCCTGCACGTCGAGGCAGGGGATGATCCGCTTGGCGAGGCGGCTGGTCGGGTTCGCGGTCACGGGGTCTCCTGGATCGACGGTGAGAGGAAGTTGGCGAGCAACCGGGCGCCGACGTCGGCCGACTTCTCGGGATGGAACTGGGCACCCCAGACCCGACCGTCACCAACGACCGCCGAGAACTCGACGCCGTGGGTGGTGGTGGCCAGGGTGGCTTCTCCGAGCTCTGCGACATAGGAGTGGACGAAGTAGGCGCGCTGACCGCTGGACAGGCCGGCCAACAGCGGGGCCTGGGTTCGGTGCAGGTCGAGGATGTTCCAGCCCATGTGCGGCACGCGAAGGCCCGGGACCGCAGGGATGCGGCGGACCCGTCCGGGCAGGAAGCCGAGCAGGTCGACGCCGCCGTCCTCCTCGGAGTGCTCGAACAACAACTGCATGCCCAGGCAGACGCCCAGCACAGGTGCAGTGACCTCGCGCAGCACCTCGACCAGACCGAGTTCTCGCAGCCTGGCCATGCCGGCGGCAGCGGCACCGACACCGGGCAGGATCACCCGGTCGGCGGACAGGATCTCGTCCGGGTCGGCGGTCAGTGACGCGTGCGATCCCAGCCGTTCGATGGCGTGGGCGACCGAGGCGATGTTGGTGCCACCCGAGTCGACCAGGGCCACGCGGGCGCCGGGTTCGGGACGCTGCGGGGTGGACATGCGCCCAGACTATCGAGCGGCCACAGCGTCAGGATCGGCTCGTCCCAGCCGACGGTCAACCCGCAGGCCCACTCGAGCGTGGTACGGGTGGAGGATCAGGCCATGAGCGCGGTGCGGGGTTTCACCAGAGTGCAGCGGTTCACCACCGTGGTAGTGCTGGCTCTCGCCCTCGCAGGTTGCGCCAGTGACAGTGCGCTGACGCCACCGCCGACGTCGACCCCGGCGGTGCACCAGCCTCCGAGCCCGGCACCGTCGTCTCCAGCACACTCGTCGTCGCTGCCGGTGTCGTACCCACCGTCGACCCCAGCCTCACCGTCCTCGCAGACGTCGGTCAGCACTCCCCCGGCGAGCACGACTCCGCCGCCGGCCACCACATCGTCCTGCCATGTGCCGACATCGCTGCTCGGACGTGACCTGCAGACCCTCGGTACCCAGCGCAAGGTGGTGGCGCTCACCTTCGACGCCGGTGGCAGCGACGCGGGCGTGGCGCGGATCCTGGCGACGCTCCAGCGTGAGGGTGTGCCGGCCACCTTCTTCCTCACCGGTGACTTCGTCGACGTCTTCCCCACGAGCGCGAAGGCGATGGCGTCCTGGGGACCGGTGGGCAACCACACCCAGAACCATCCCGACCTGACGACCTTGGGTGACTCGGGTGTCCGCACGGAGTTGCGCAGCGCAGCGACCCGGATCCGTGCGGTCACCGGTCAGGATCCTCAGCCGCTGTTCCGGTTCCCGTTCGGCGCGGTCGACCAGCGCACCATCGCCCTGGTCAACGACGAGTGCTACGTGCCGTTCCGCTGGAGCGTCGACACGCTGGGGTGGAAGGGCACCTCCGGCGGACAGTCCGTGCAGAGCGTCACCAGCCGGGTCCTCGCCAACGCCCAACCCGGCCAGATCGTGCTGATGCACGTGGGGGCCAACCCCGACGACGGTTCGGTCCTCGATGCGGACGCGCTGCCGGGCATCATCGCCGGACTACAAGCGTTGGGATACACCTTCGTGACCCTGGAGGCCGCCCTCGATTGAGCCGCTAGTGTCGGCTCATGACCCACCACGAGATGGACGCCGACTTCGTCGCGCTGCCGTTGGACGACCTCGCCGACGCTGCGCTCGCCCGGGCAGCGGAGCTCGGCGCCAGCCACGCTGACGTGCGGATCGAGCGGCACCGCACCGCCACCACGGTGCTGCGCGACGCCGAGCTGGCGTCCTCGTCCGACTCGGTCGACCTCGGGATCAGCCTGCGCGTCGTGCACGCCGGGTCGTGGGGCTTCGCCGCCGGCATCACGTTGACCACGCAGGCCGCCCGCGACCTGGCCGACCAGGCGGTCGCGATGGCGAAGGTGTCGGCACCGCTCAACCCGCGCAGTGTGGAACTCGCCGACGAGCCTGTACACACCGGGGAATGGGTCTCGGCCTACGAGGTCAACCCGTTCGAGGTGCCGGAGCGTCAGCGCCTCGACCGGCTGGTCGAGCTCTCACGGGCACTCGGCGGGCAACCCGGCGTCACCCACACCGAGGCCCGGTTGATGGTGGTGCAGGAGAACAAGTTCTTCGCCAACCTGGCCGGCACCCGCACCCGGCAGCAGCGCGTCCGCGTGCACCCCGAACTCGAGGCCAGCAACGTCAGTGAGCGCGGCTACTCGTCCATGCGGACGATCGCACCGCCCGCCGGACGCGGCTGGGAGTACCTGACCGGCACCGGCTGGGACTTCGATCAGGAGATCGCCGAGATGGGTGGCCACCTGGCCGGCAATGTCGCCGCCCGCAGCGTCGAGGCCGGTCCGCTCGACCTGGTGATCGACCCGACCCAGCTGTTCCTGACCATCCACGAGTCGGTCGCCCACGCGACCGAGCTCGACCGGGCCCTGGGCTACGAGGCCGCCTATGCCGGCACCTCGTTCGCCACCTTCGACCAGCTCGGCAGCCTTCGCTACGGCAGCCCCGTGATGAACGTCACCGGCGACCGGGTCACCGAGCACGGCTTGGCCACCGTCGCCTGGGACGACGAAGGTGTCGGGGCGCAGACCTTCGACATCATCCGCGACGGCACCCTGGTCGGCTACCAGCTCAACCGGCAGATGGCCCATGAGCAGGCGCTGGGACGATCGAACGGCTGCGCCTTCGCCGACTCCGCCGGGCACCTCCCGCTGCAGCGGATGCCCAATGTCAGCCTGCAACCCAGCCCGGACGACATCTCGCTCGATGACCTGGTCTCCAAGGTCGACCGTGGCCTCTACGTGGTCGGCGACAAGTCGTGGTCGATCGACATGCAGCGCTACAACTTCCAGTTCACCGCGCAGCGGTTCCTGGTGATCGAGAACGGCCGCCTCACCGGGGAACAGGTGCGTGACGCGGCCTACCAGGCCACCACCACCGACTTCTGGGGTTCGATGGAGGCGGTCGGCGGCGAGCAGACGTGGCTGTTGTCGGGTGCCTTCAACTGCGGCAAGGGCCAGCCCGGCCAGGTCGCCGCGGTCAGTCACGGCGCCCCGGTGGCGCTGTTCCGCGAGGTCAACGTGCTCAACACCACCCAGGAAGGCGGCCAGTGATGTCGCACCTCGAACAGATCTCCCAGGTCAACGACTGGATCGAGCAGGCGCTGCAGACCGCCGACGGTCTGCCCGGCACCGAGCAGGGCTGCGTGGTGATCGTCAACGAGACCAGCCAGGTCAACCTGCGCTGGGCCAACAACCACCTGACCACCAACGGCATCATGCACTCGCGCACCGGGCAGGTCGTGGCGCTGGCCCAGGTGGACGACGGTGTGGCCGCGGGCTGCCTCGACGCACCCGTCGCCAGCGCAGACGACCTGGTCGCGTTGGTGCGGGCCGCTGCCCGGGCGGCAACCCAGACCCCGGCCGACCCCGACGCCATGCCCCTGGCCGACGGCGGCACCGATGACGACTTCGGTGCTGCTGCGGTGCCCACCTCGGTGGAGGTGTTCAGCGACCTCGCCGCCGGATTGGGTGCCGCGTTCGAGGCGGCCGGTGAGCACCACCTGTTCTTCGGGTTCGCCGAGCACACCTCGACCACCACCTGGCTGGGCACCACCGCCGGCACCCGCCGCCGTGCGGTCACCCGCCTGGGTCGGATGGAGCTGAACGCCAAGCACCCCGACATGATCGGCTCGGCCTGGGTCGGACGAGCGACCACCGACTTCAGCGACGTCGACATCGCCGCGTGCGTCGACGAGGTGCTGCAGAGGCTGGCCTGGTGTGAGAACCGGATCGAGTTGCCCGCGGGCTCCTACGAGACGATCCTGCCCGGCAGCGCGGTCGCCGACCTGCTGATCTACGCCTACTGGACTTCGTCGGGTCGAGACGCCCGCGAGGGACGCACCGTGTTCGCCGGCAAGGGTGGCACCACCCGGGTAGGTGAGCGACTGGCGACGCTGCCGGTCTCGATCTGGAGCGATCCGACCGCGGCCGGGCTCGAGCAGCCCGGGTTCGCCGTCACGGGTTCCTCACAAGCCGGCACGGCGTCGGTGTTCGACAACGGCCTCCCGGCGGCACGGGTGGACTGGCTGCGCGACGGCAGGCTCGTCCAGTTGATCGAGACCCGGGCCGAGCTGGCCAAGACCGGAGGCCCTGAGTCACCGCTGCCGTGGCCGACCGACAACCTGCTGGTCGACGCCGGCGGGACCGCGAGCCTGGACGAGATGATCGCCTCGACCAAGCGCGGACTGCTGCTGACCTGTCTGTGGTACATCCGCGAGGTCGACCCCGAGACGCTGTTGCTCACCGGCCTCACCCGCGATGGCGTCTACCTGGTCGAGGACGGCCGCGTGACCGGCATGGTGAACAACTTCCGCTGGAACGAGTCACCGATCTCGCTGCTGGGGCGCGCCACCGAGGCCTCGGTCGCCGAGAAGGTGCTCTGCCGGGAGTGGAACGACTGGTTCACCCTGACCAGCGCCCCGGCGCTGCGGGTGCCCGACTTCACCATGTCGACGGTGTCGAAGGCCTACTGATCCGCATGGACATCGCCCGACGGAGCGTGCTTGCCGGGATCGTCGTCGCGGCTGCGGCCTGCTCGCAGAAAGACGTGCCGGCGCCCTCACCGTCGGTCAGTGGATCGCCGACGGCCCCGGCGGCCCCCTCGCCATCACCGGCAACACCGTCAACGACGCCGACGCCCTCCCCGGGCACACCGGTCGCTGACATCCCACTCGACGTCGAGTGGCACCCGATCAGCCTCACCGACCAGCAGGGCACAGTCGACGTCTCGATGCACCAGCGGACGATGCGTCCCGGCTTCGAGATCACCCGACAGTGGGTGTGGTTCCACGACTCGATCAACCGCACGGCGGGCACACTGCGCGCCGAGGGCGACAGTTTCGTCGTGGTCAAGCCCGCGAGGACGATGGTCGGCTCGCGCGAGCCCGCGGGCAGCACCACGGGTCGGCTGATCAAAGTTGCTGACCGGGGCCTACGGGACGATGACCTTCAAGCGCTGAGCCCGCCCGCCCCTCACTCTCAGTCCTCGTCGGGATCGAACTCGACCACGCCGCGGCGCATGGCGCTGATCACGTCACGGCAGCGGCGGCGCAGGTCGCCCGGGCCGGCAGCGTCGGCGACCTGACCGGCGAAGTCGACCACCTGGCGCACCCAGCGGACGAAGTCGCCGGCGGGCAGGCCCGAGGTGTACAGCACCACGTCGAGTCCCGCTCCCCCGGCCCAGGCGTGGGCCGCCTCGGCGAAGCCGATGTCGGGTTCGGGGGCACGGTCGAGCTTGAAGTCGCGCTCGACGAGGCTCACCCGACGCCAGGTCTGGCGCACCAGTTGCCCGGCCTGCTCCGAAGTGCGGTCGGGCATCCGGGCGATCCGGGCGTGGTCGACCCGACGGGCCTCGTAGACGAAGGTCGACAGCACCGCCGCCAACTGCGGCACGTCGAGGTCGTCGAAGGCACCGTCACGCAGGCTCTCGGCGGCGACCAGGTCGAGTTCGGAGTAGATGCGCTGCAACCGCAGCCCCTCGGTGGTCACCACGTCGGGATCCTCCGCGTCGAGGTAGCCCAGGCTGACCAGCACCTGGCAGATCCGGTCGAACCTCACCGCGATGGTGTTGGTGCGCCGGGCCATCCGCTCGGACAGCTCGGTGTGCTTGCGCTCCAGCCGCATCGCCCGCTCGGCGAACCTGGCATGCGACTCCCGGTCGGGGCAGGCATGGCAGGGGTGTTGGCGCAGCGCCCTGCGCAGCCGGTCGACCTCGCGGGCGACCTCCTCGTCCCGATCGGGACGAGACCGGGCCGGGGGCTCGGGTTGCAGCAGCGAGAGCCGGTCGAGCAGTGACGCCGCCAGTGACTTGCGCGCCGGGGCCGACTTGGGGTCGAAGCGGCGAGGGATCCTGATCCGGCCGACGCTGGCGGTGGGGGTCGGGAAGTCCTTCAACGTGAGCCTGACCAGGTCACGCTTCTCGGTCATCACCAGCGGGTGCGGTTCGGCGTCTCGTCCCCGCCCGGGGTCGACGACCGCCGCCCAGCCACCGTGGCGACCGTGCGGCACCCAGATGATGTCGCCCGGCTCGAGGGCCAACAGGGCACTCAGCGACTCGGCCCGGTGGTCAGCCTTGCGTCCCCGAGCCGCCTCGGCCTCGAGCCTCGACAGTTGCTCTCGCAGCCGGGCGTACTCGGCGAAGTCCCCCAGGTGGCAACTGGCCGACTCGAGGTAGCCGGCGATCGCCTCCTCATCCCGGTTGGCCTCGCGTGCCATGCCGACCACGGTGCGGTCGGTCTGGAACTGGGCGAAGCTCTGCTCGAGCAGGCTACGGGCCTGGGCACGTCCCAGGCGGGCGACCAGGTTGACCGCCATGTTGTAGGTCGGGGCGAACGAACTGCGCAGCGGGTAGGTGCGACGCGACGCCAGTCCGGCCAGGGCCCTGGGGTCGATCCCGGCCTGCCAGAGCACGACGGCATGGCCCTCGACGTCGATGCCGCGCCGGCCCGCTCGTCCGGTCAGCTGCGTGTACTCACCGGGGGTGATGTCGGCGTGGGTCTCGCCGTTGTACTTGACCAGCTTCTCGATCACCACGGTGCGGGCGGGCATGTTGATGCCCAGGGCCAGCGTCTCGGTGGCGTAGACCACCTTGATCAGCCCGGCCTCGAATCCCTCCTCGACCACCGCCTTGTAGGCGGGCAGGATGCCGGCGTGGTGCGCAGCGATGCCGCGGGTGAGGGCCTCGACGAAGGTGTCGTGGTCGAGGGCGCGTCGTTCGGCGTCGTCCAGCCCGCCAGTGTGGCGGTCGACGATCTCGCGCAGTTCACGCGCCTCCGCGGCGTTGGTGAGCCGGATGCCGCTGCCCAACAGCTGCCTCACGGCACCGTCGCAGCCCTGGCGGGAGAAGATGAACACGATCGCCGGCAGCAGGTCGTGGCTGCGCAGCACCTCGACGGTTGCGTCTCGGCGTGGAGTCAGACTGGGACGACGGTCACGCTCGTCACGGCCTCGTCCACCGTCACGACCACGGTCGTGGTGGGCACCGCCGAAGCGGCCCGAGCCGTGGTGCACCTCGCGACGACCCCGCCCGCTGCGACCGCGTGGGCGTCGGGCGTCGTCTCGGACGGCACGGGTCTCCTGCTTCGACAGGGTGAGCAGTTCGGGGTTGACGTCGGGGGCGCGCGTCGCCGGGAGCGCCATCTCGGTGGGCGCCTGGCCGTCGAACAGGTCGAGCAGCCGCCGCCCGGCCATCACGTGCTGGTACAGCGGCACCGGGCGGCGTTCGGAGAGCACGACCTCGACCCGGCCACGCACCTCGGCCAACCAGTCTCCGAACTCCTCGGCGTTGCTGACCGTGGCCGACAGGCTGATCACCTGCACCTCGGGGGCCAGACCGAGGATGACCTCTTCCCAGACCGCACCGCGGAACCGGTCGGCCAGGTAGTGCACCTCGTCCATCACCACGTAGCCGAGGTTGCCCAGCGTGGTCGACTCGGCGTGGATCATGTTGCGCAGCACCTCGGTGGTCATCACCACCACCTGCGCGTCACCGTTGATCGAGGTGTCACCAGTCAGCAGCCCGACCCGGTCGGGCCCGTGGCGCTCGACCAGGTCGTGGAACTTCTGGTTCGACAGCGCCTTGATCGGGGTGGTGTAGAAGCACTTGCGGCCCAACTGCAGGGCACACCAGACCGCGAACTCCCCCACCACCGTCTTGCCGGCGCCGGTCGGGGCGGCGACCAACACCCCCGCACCGTCCTCGACCAGCCGGCAGGCCGCGAGTTGGTAGTCGTCGAGTTCGAACTCGTAGCCGGTGACGAACGCAGCCAGCAGCGGCCCGTGGCCGGACGTGGTCTCGCTCACGCTGGCCGCACCCGCTCAGGGACCAGCGGGCGCGGGCGGACGACGTGCAGCGCGCCGGGGACGGCCTCGATGGTCAGCGGTGGCACCCCGAGCACCTCGCCGTCGCCCTCACCGAGCATGCCCTCGCCGTCGATCCGGATGCTGTGGGCCCGGATTTGGCGCACCGCGGGGTGCCGGACGAACGAGCCGTCGAACAGCCGGGGCAGCAACCGCAGCAGGGTGCCGCGAGTGACCGGGCTGACCAGGGTGATGTCGAGCAGTCCGTCGTGCACGTCGGCGTTCGGGGCGATGCGCATGCCGCCACCGAAGTACACCGAGTTCGAGACCGCCACGACCATCGCCTGCTGAGTCGAGGTCTGGCCGTCGATCGTGAGCTGGTAGCGCATCGGTGAGAACCTGGCCAGTTCATGCAGCGCGTGCCAGACGTAGGTCAGTGTGCCGAGTTGGGCCACCGACTGGCGCACGGCCTGGCTGACGACGGCGTCGTAGCCGGTGCTGACCGTGCAGCCGACCCAGGCCTGCTCGACCCCGTCGGCGAGGTCACCGGTGACCCGGTTGAGGTCGACGGTGTCGATGGTGCCGTGGGCGGCGGTGTGCGGGGCCCGGCGCAGGTTGAGCGGGATGCCCAGCCCTCGGCAGAAGTCGTTGCCGGTGCCGGCCGGGATGATGGCCAGGGGCACCGGGGTGGCCGCGCAGGCGTTGATGCCGATGTGGGCCATGCCGTCGCCACCGACGACCACGAGCAGGTCGCGCGAGATCCCGTCGCCGTACAGGTCGGGCTTGGCCATGGCCCTTTCGACAGCGGCACGACAACGCGCGACGGACTCGTCATAGCTGGCAGTGCGCTCGACGGTGATCGGAGCCTGCGGGGCCACTTGGCGCAGTTGGGCGACGATGCGTGACAGCGCCCGGCCGGCACGGCCTCGTCCGGCGGCGGGGTTCACGACCAACGTGATGCCGGTGGCCTCCTGGCTGCGCATGGCGTGTGGCCGACTGGCTCAGTCGACGCTGACGCGGTCGTCGGCCAGCACGATCTCGTCACTCCGGCTGGCCACGGCCTTGTCGTGGGCCTTGCAGATCAGTTCCGAGACCAAGTACATCAGCACCATCGGCAACGCCAGGGCCAGCATGGCGAACGGGTCGACCGAGGGCGTGGCGATCGCAGCGAACACGAAGCACGAGAACACAGCCACGCTGCGCGCACGGGCCAACTGGGTGGCCTTGACCACGCCGATCATGTTGAGCGCCACCAGCACCACCGGCAGCAGGAACGACAACCCGAACACCAGCAGCATGCGCAGTTCGAACGCCAGGAAGGTGTTGAGGTCGTTGAGGTTGAGGATGCCCTCAGGGTTGAAGTTGAGGAGTACTGCGAAACCCTTGGGGGTGACGATGTAGCCCAGCGCCACGCCCATCAGGAACAGCGGGATCGCCGAGCCCAGGAAGCGCACGGCGTACTTCTTCTCGTTGGCCAACAGGCCGGGCACGATGAAGGCCCAGAACTGGTAGAGCCACACCGGGCAGGAGGCGATCAGGCCCGCCACGCCGGCGATCTTCAGCATGAACATGAAGCCGCCGGTCAGTTCCTTGATGATCACCTCGGACTGGGCGCCCGGATTGGATCTCTTGTAGGACTCGATCGCGGTGTCGATCGGCCACATCACGACCTTGGTCAGGTCCTTGTGGAAGACCAAGCCGATCGCCGTCATCAGCACGATGGCGATCGCCGAGATGACGACCCGGTAGCGCAGCTCCTTGAGGTGGTCGACCAACGCCATGGTGCCGTCGACAGTCGGCGCCGGCGGGGTCAACCACCCCAACTTGAGCTGGTGCAGCCTGAGGGCCATCGGGACGACCAGCCTCAGATCTTGGCGTTGCCGTCGGGGTCGACCTCGCCGACCGGACGAGCGGGCGCGTCGGCGCGGGGGGCCTCGACCCGGTCAGCGGCGCGGGCGGCCTCGGCCGCCTCAGCCTCGGCAGCAGCAGCGTCCTTGGCGGCCTTGTCAGCCTTGTCAGCCTCACGCAGCCCGCGGGTCTCCTCCTTGAACTCGCGGATCGCGCGTCCGGTGCCCTTGCCGACACCCGCGAGGCGGCTGCCGCCGAACAGCAACAGCGCCACGGCAAGGATGATCAGCAGCTCAGGCCATCCGAGTCCAAACATGTCCAGCTCACTTTCCCCGGCCGGGGGTCCGGCCAACAGTTCTTCGGCGGTCGTGCGACCGTCATGGTCATCGTACGTTGCCCAGCAAAGTACGCCAGGGCCTCGTCAGCGTGGCGTCTCGAGCTGGGCGAGCAGTTCCTGCAGTTCCTCGGCGCGCTTGCCCAGCATCTCGATCTCCGAGCCCAGGTCGGCTGCCTTGTGGGCCAACCAGACTGCATAGCTGATCACCATGATCAGCCCGCCCACGGCGATGCCGAGGAAGATGAAGACCCACACCATGGCGACGACCCTACAGCCCCGCCACGCCCTGCTGCAGGGCCAGCGCCTCGGTGGCCAGTTCACGGGCCATGGCCGCGGCCTCGGGCGGCTCGGTGCGCCTGACCCCCTCAGCCAGGGTCAGCAGCTGGCGGGTCACCCACTGCGGGTCGACCACCCGGAAGCTGGCGACCACGGTGCCGTCGTCGGTGCGCCGGACCGATTCGGTGGGGTCGTACTCGACCACCCACGCCGCCTCAGGGGCCAGTTCCAGGGTGACGTCACTGGCGCCGACCACGTCGTCGAACCAGCCGGTGGCCATCGGCGGCAGCTCTTTGTGGTCGTCGGCGGCCTCGTCCAGCACCTCGACCTCGGCAACCCTGTCCAGCCGGAAGGTGCGCCAGTCGCTGCGAGCCAGGCTCCACCCGCGCAGGTAGGCCACACCGTCACGCAGCACGATGGCGGCCGGGTCGACCTCGGGTCGGGTGGTCTGCCCCCGGTTGAGCCCGTCGTAGGTGAGCCTGACCCGTCGGCGCGCCTCGATGGCCTGCTGCAACTGGTCGCGCACCGCCTCGGGGCCGCCGGTGATGCCGACAGCCACCGGCGCGGCGGCGTTCTCACCGGCCAGTTGCTCGAGCTTGGCCAGGGTGGAGGCCACCACCTGGCGCTGGTCGCCGGTGGCGAGTTCTGCCAGCACCGAGACCGCCACCCGCAGGCTGAACACCTCGTCGGCGGTGAACCGCATCGGTCGTGACAGGTACTCGGCGTTGGTCAGGTTGATCACGCCCTCGGACTCGACCAACTCCATGTCGACCTCGATCAGGTCGCCGGGCAGTCCCCCGGGAAGCCCGCACATCCAGGCGACCTTGAGGTCACGCAGCAGTTCGGCCTCGCTGACCTGAAGGTGGGCGGCCACGTCGGCCATCCGGCTGCCGGGATGGGCCTGGAGGTAGGGAATCAGGTTGAGCACCCGGGCGACCTGGTCGAACGACTTCACGAGGAGCTCCCCTCGTCGGCCTGCGCCGGGTGCGCCTCGAGCACCCGCTGCAGGTGCTCGGCGTGGGCCCGCACCAGGTGGTCGGGTTCGACCACGGCCACGTGCGGCGCGGCGGCAGCCAACTCCTGCACCATGGCGTGGGTGCGCACGTAGGGCACCCACCACAGCTCGAAGCCCTCGGGCAACCGTGCCGCGAGGCTCTCGGGCACATCGTCGGCCGAGACGGCTCGTCCGCGCCGGCGAAGACCCGGGGCGTGCTCGCCGCGGATCGCGACCAGGGCCTGCCCTGACTGCTCCTGGTCGTCGACAGCGACCCTGGTGTCGACCTGCTCGGGAACGGTGAAGGCCCCGGGCTTGCCGACGAGTTGGGGTGCGGAGGTGATCCGGCTGATCTTGAAGGTGCGCCGCTCGCCGCGTCCGCGGTCGAAGCCGATCAGGTACCAGGCACCCGAGCGCAACGGCATGGCCCACGGTTCGACGGTGCGCACCTCGTCGCCGCCGCGGTAACGGAACGCGACCGCCTGCTGGGCCAGGAACGCGTCCTTGACCACCTCGAAGGCCGGGTCGGGAGCGTTAACCACCGGTTGCAGCGCCGCCAGGCGTGACGAGTCGGGGTCGACACCCGCCGCGCGCAGCTTGGTCAACGCCATCCGGGTCGACTCGGCCGAACTGGCCTGCTGCCATACCTGGGCGGCCAGCCCGAGCACAGCCGCCTCAGCCGGGCTGAACTCCATGGCTGGGAGTTCGAAGTCACTGCGTGGGATCCGGTAGCCGACCGCATCACCGTGGAAGGACTCGTGGCTGCCAGTCTCGATCGGCACCCCCATGGCGCGCAGGTCGTCCTTGTCGCGCTCGAAGGTGCGTTCGAAGGCGGCATCACTGAGGTCGCGGTAGCCCTCGACAGTGGTCCGGATCCGCTCGCGGGTGAGGAACTGGCGCGACCCGAGCAGCATGATGGTGAGGTTGACGATACGTTCTGACTTGCGTTGCGACATCTCCACCACCCCTCCGTGGGGGAAGGCTAGCAGCGCTGCTCAGACCCGACGGAAGGGGCGCGCTGGTGCCATCGCAGACCCGGGTCACCGGGCCCGGCCGCTACGCCCCGACCCCCACGTCAGACCTGCACCTGGGCAACCTGCGCACCGCGGTGATCGCTTGGGCGCTCGCCCGCCGGAGCGGGACTGGGTTCGTCCTGCGGGTCGAGAACCTCGACCAGCAGCGGGTGGCTGCCGCCCCTGCCGTCGCCCAGCGGCAACTGGACGACCTGACCGCGATCGGCCTGGACTGGGACGGCGAACCGATGGTGCAGAGCCGCCGGCTGGAGGCCTACACCGAGGCCGTCGCGCGTCTGGACACCTATGAGTGCTTCTGCACCCGGCGCGACATCGCCGAGGCGTCGCAGGCCCCCCACGACGGTCACCGCCCCTACCCGGGCACCTGCCGCGACCTGACCGACGACGAACGGGCTGTCCGGCGGCTGACCCGGCCACCGGCGCTGCGGGTGCGAGCCGCAGGCGCATCGCAGCAGGTGTTCGACCTGTTCGCGGGTGAGGTGACCGGCGAGGTGGACGACTTCGTGGTGGTGCGTGGTGACGGCACCCCGGCCTACAACCTCGCGGTGGTGGTCGACGACCTGGCCCAGGGCGTGCAGCACGTCACGCGTGGCCGTGACCTGCTGGAGTCGGCACCTCGGCAGGCCTGGTTGGCGCAGCAGCTGGGCGGTGGCGGGCCAGACACCTGGGTGCACCTGGGCCTGGCGCTCAACAAGGAAGGCCGACGTCTGGCCAAGCGCGACGGGGCGGTCAGCCTGGCCGATCTCGCCGCGACCGGGGTCGGGCCGAGCGAGGTGTTCGCGATGCTGGCGGCCTCATGGGAGGCGGAACTGCTCACCTCGGCGCAGCAGTTGCTGTCGATGGACGAGGTGCCCTGGCAGCGACTGCTGGCCGCAGCGGCGCGCGACTGGGTGCTCTGAGCCTCAGGAGGCGGGCGTCTGGGCGAACAGGATGTCGACCACGAAGGCCAGGCTCTCGCCGGCCGGCAGGCCCCGCTCCTCGTTCCCCTTGGGGTAACCCAGGGCCGGGGGCACCAGCAGCAGCACCCGGCTGCCGATGGTCTGCTTGACCAGACCCTGTTTCCAGCCTTCGATCAGGCCCGACAGGGCGCCGGTCTCCGGGCCGGTGCTGTAGCTCTCGGCCAGCACCTTGCCGTTCCAGTCGACCATCGTGTAGTTGACCATGACGATGTCGTCGGCGACGATGGCGCGACCCTTGCCCTTGATCAGCGGCTGGACGACCAGGTCGGACGGCTTCGTGGCGTCGCCGATGGCGATGGTCGGGGCCTTGCTGCCGTTGTCGGTGACCTTCGGCAGACCATCCTTCGGGGCGACCGTCTCGCCTGCGGGCGCCTTGTGGCTGACCTGCACCAGGTCGACGACGAAGATGAGCGAGTCGCCGGGCTCGACGCCGATCTCGGGGTTGCCCTCGGCGTAGCCGTCCTTGGAGGGCATCATCACCAGCACCCGGTCGCCGACCCTCTTGCCGACCAGGCCCTTGGCGAAGCCGGTCACCACCTGGTTGAGCGGGAACGCCGAGGTGGACTTGCGGGTGAAGGAGTCATCGAAGCGCTGGCCGGTGCGGGCGTTGTAGCCCGAGTAGTGCACCTCGACGGTGACCGACTCGTCGCGCACCAGGTCGCCCTTGCCGGCGACCAGCACCTTCGACTGGGTCTGCTCGATCGAGATCGGCCACGAGGCCTTGACCGTCGGCATCGTGCCGAACCCGCCGGTCACGGTGATGCCGTTGAGGTTCTTGACCACAGTCGCCCTGCTCGTCGCCGACGCGCTGGCGCTCGTCGTGGTGCTCGGAACGGCGCTGCCCGACCCCTGCGGGGCACCCACGCTGGCTGAGGCGGGCGGCTGGGCAGGGGTGTCGTCCGAGCAGCCGGCCACCCCGAGGGCGGCGGCGCTGAGGGCGGCGAGGGTGAGGCCACGGCGGCTGAGCCGGGCGTCGAAGGTACGGCGGGTCACCCCGCAAGGTTACCTGCCGCCATCGCGACGGTCGAAACGGGCGGGCAGGCCAGTGAAGGCGGACGAGGTGGGCAGCCGCGGTTCGTCGGCCATCCGCTCGATCAAGGCCTCGACCCGTTCGTCCTCGGCACGCAGCGGGTCTGGCATCACCACGGTGCCGTCGGTCAGGTCGCGCACCGAGAAGGTCATCCAGTCGACGGTGTGGCTTCGCCGGTGGCGTTGTGCGGCGGTGATCAGGCGTCCTCGCAGGGCAGCGCGGGTGGTCGAAGGCGGGTGGTCGACGGCGTGGGCCACGACCTCGTCGTCGAGCAGCCGCTCGACCTCACCGGCCTGCTCGAGACGGGTGAACAGCCCCTGCCCAGGGCGGATGTCTGAGAAGGCAAGGTCGACCTGGGCCAGCCGCGGGTCGTCGTCGGACAGGTCGTGGCGTTCGGCGTAGCGGCGGAGCAGCCTCCACTTGACTGCCCAGTCGATCCGGGTGTCGATCAGTTCGAGGCGGTCGTCGGCCAACGCTTCGACGACCTGGTCCCACCGCGCCAGGGCGTCCGCCAGGGTCGGGTCGTCGGCGCAGTGGGCGACCCGGTCGCGGATCCGAGCCAGCAGGTCGAGTGCACTCAGTTCGGCGCCGGTGTCCAGGACGACCACGGCTCGTCCGCTGCGACCCTGGGCCACCTCGCGGATCGCGGCCGGGGGGTCGGCCAGGGCCAAGTCGGTGAACCGCTCGCCGGCCTCGATGGCGCGCAGCACCAGTTCGGTGGCGCCGAGTCGCAGGAGCAGTGTGGACTGGCTGAGCGTGGAGTCACCGACGATCACGTGCAGCCGGCGGAAACGCTGAGGGTCGGCGTGCGGTTCGTCGCGGGTGTTGATCATCGGCCGGGACCGGGTGGTGGTCGACGACAGCGGGTCCCACATGTGGGCGGCGCGCTGGCTGAGCCAGAACCCGCCGGGACGACCGTCGCGAGCACGTACCCAGACCCCGGCTCCGCACAGCAGTTGCCGCACCACCAGGAACGGGGTCAACGCTGCGGCGTGGTCGCGCAGTGGGGTGTCGCGGCTGACCTGGTAGTTCTCGTGGCTGCCGTAGGAGTTGCCGTGGGAGTCCAGGTTGTTCTTGTGCAGTTGCACCCTGGCGCTGCTGCCGTCGGCGGCCAGTTGCTCGACGCAGCGGTCGGCCAGTTGCGACATGATCGCGTCGCCGGCCCGGTCGTGGGCGACCAGGTCGAGGATCGAGTCGCACTCGGCGGTGGCGTACTCGGGATGGGAGCCGACGTCGAGGTAGAGCCGGCCACCGTTGCGCAGGAACACGTTGGTGGTCGCCGTGGTGGTGGTGACCGGGCGGAACAGCAGTCGGGCAGCCTCGTCCGGGCCGACCCGCCGCGGCCGGGCTGCCGGGTCGTCGCTGAGCAGCGTGAGCGAGAGTCCGTACTCGGTCTCGATGCCACGCACCCGCCTGGGCAGCCACTGGGTCACGAGGTCACCGGCCTCACTGCTGGACGAGGTCGAGCAGGGCTCCCAGTTCTTCGCGGGTGAGTTCGCGGGTCTCCCCCACCTTGAGTTGGCCGATCCTGACCGGGCCGACCGCGGTGCGGCTGAGCTTGCGCACCGGGTGGGCGACCGCGTCCATCATCCGGCGGACGATCCGGTTGCGGCCCTCGTGCAGGGTGATCTGCAGCAGGGTGCGCGACTCGCCCCGCTGGACGACCTTGACCTTGTCGGGGCGCACCGGTCCGTCGTCGAGGGTGACGCCCTTCTCGAGGCGGCGCACCACCTTGGCGTCGACGACGCCCTCGACCTCAGCCAGGTAGGTCTTGGGCACCTCGTAGCTGGGGTGGGCCATCCGGTGGGCGAACTCCCCGTCGTTGGTGAGCAGGATCAGCCCCTCGGTGTCGGTGTCGAGGCGCCCGACGTGGAACAGCCGGTCCTTGCGACGGCCGAGGTAGTCGCTGAGCGTGGGACGACCTTCGGGGTCGTCCATGGTCGAGACCACGCCGCGGGGCTTGTTGAGCACCAGGTACTGGTGGCGTCGCGCGGTCGGGATCCGTGACCCGTCGACCCGGATGACGTCCTTCTCGGGGTCGACCCGCATGCCCATCTCGACCACCACCTGGCCGTTGACCTCGACCCGGCCCTCGCAGATCAGTGCCTCGCTGGCCCGGCGTGAGGCGAGACCGGCCTGGGCGAGCACCTTCTGCAGGCGCACCCCCTCGGCCTGGTCGTGCAGTTCGTGATCGGTCATCGCGGGTCCTCCGGTGCGCTCTGGTCGGTCTGGGGCTCGTCGGTCTGGCTCTGGTCGGTCTGGTCGCTCGGCCTCGAGGCTGCGGCCACTCGGCCGAGTTCCTCCTCGAGGTCGGTGGCATCGGGTAGGTGCGGGGCGAGTTCGGGCAGTTCGGTCAGCGACTCCAGACCCATCCGCTCCAGGAACAGGTCGGTGGTGCGCAGCACAGCCGCTTGACCGCGCTCGTCCTGGCCGGCCTCCTCGACCAGACCGCGGGCGAGCAACGTGCGGACGACGCCGTCGACGTTCACGCCACGCACCGCCGAGACCCGGGAGCGCGCGATCGGTTGCAGGTAGGCGATCACGGCCAGGGTCTCGAGTGCGGCCTGCGACAGTCGGGCGTGCTGGCCCGACAACACCCAGGTGCCGATCAGGTCGGCGTGCTCGGGGCGGGTCCACAACCTCCAGCCGCCGCCGACATGGCGCAACTCGAAGCCTCGTCCGGTCTCGGTGTAGAAGTCTGCGAGGCTGCTGCAGGCCTGGTCGACCACCTCGACCGGCACCTGCAGGGCCTCGGCCAGGGTGATGCTGGCGGTGGCTTCGGTGGCCATCAGCAGCAATGCCTCGACGGCCGGTTCGATCGCCTTCGACTCGTTCATCGTGCCTCCTCGGCCAGGACGGGCTGGTCGAACTCGTCCGAGATGGTCAGCTCGGTCTCGTCGTCGCCGCTCCAGCGGATGGTGAGTTCCCCCAGGGGGGTGAGTTGTTCGAAGGCCACCACCGACTCGCGGAACAGTTCCAGCAGGGCCAGGAACCGGGCGACGGTGGTGACCACGTCGGCGTCGTGCACCAGCGCCCGGAAGGTGGTGGTGCCCAGTCGGCGCAGCTGGCCGACCAGCCACCTTCCCTCCTCCTGCACGCTGACCGCGCTGACGTGCAGGTGCTCGAGCGCGACGGTGGCCACCGGCTGCGGGGTCAGGGCCCGGGCGGCGATCTCGGCGAGCCGCTCGGGGCTGACCAGGGTCACTTCGGGCATGAGGGCGGCGAACTGTGGCTCGAGTCCGCCGGGGCGGGCCATTCGCGCGGCCTCCTCGCCGAGGCGGGCGGCGAACCAGGCCGAGACCTGCTTGAACGCGCGGTACTGCAGCAGGCGCGCGAACAGCAGGTCGCGGGCCTCGAGCAGGGCGAGGTCCTCGGGGTCCTCGACCTCCCCCTGGGGCAGCAGCCTTGCGGCCTTGAGGTCGAGCAGGGTGGCCGCCACCACCAGGAACGAGCTGGTCTGTTCCAGGTCCCACACCGGGCCGGCGGCCTTGACGTGGGCGATGAACTCGTCGGTGACCCTCGACAGGGCGACCTCGGTGACGTCGAGCTTGTGCCGGCTGATCAGCTGCAGCAGCAGGTCGAAGGGCCCTTCGAAGTTGTCGAGTCGAAGGACGAAGCCGCCGACCGCCTCGCCCGCCAGGTCGGTCGGTGCGGCGGGGGTGGTCACGGCTGGCTCAGCCGGCGCACCAGCTCCGAGGAGTCCCCGTGCTCGGCGAGGTCGGCCAAGGCCATGTCGATCGCCTCGCGGACGAGTCGTCCGCGGTCGACGGCGATGCCGTGCTGACCGCGCAGGTCGAGGCGGGCCTGCTCTAGTCCGAGCAGTTCTGCAGAGGAGACGTAGACGGTGATCTTCTCGTCGTGGCGCACTCGACGGGTCGGGCCGGTGGGCTCGGCGTCCGGGTCAGGCGCACTCGACCGGGCCCGGGTTGTCGGTTTGGCCTGCTCGCCACGGAACAGTTCCGAGGCGCCGGGCAGGTTCACTCGCCTCGGCATCGGAACAGCACCTCCTTGGCGAGGTCGCGGAACGCGTGCGCCCCGGGCGAGCTGGGCGCGTAGGTGGTGATCGGCTCCCCGGCGACGGTGGTCTCGGGGAACTTGATCGTGCGCCGGATCACGGTGTGGAAGACCACGTCGCCGAAGGCCTGCACCACCCGCTCGAGCACCTCGCGCGAGTGCAGGGTGCGTGAGTCGAACATGGTGCCGAGGATGCCGAGCAGTTCCAGGTCGGGGTTGAGCCGGTCCTGCACCTTGCTGATCGTGTCGGTGAGCAGCGCCACCCCGCGCAGGGCGAAGAACTCGCACTCCAGCGGGATGATCACCTTGTCGGAGGCCGTCAGCGCGTTGACCGTCAACAGGCCCAGCGACGGCGCGCAGTCGATCAGGATCACGTCGTAGCGGTCGCGGACCCGGTCGAGGACGCGTCCCAGGATCTGTTCGCGGGCCACCTCGCTGACCAGCTGCACCTCGGCAGCCGACAGGTCGATGTTCGAGGGCAGGATGTCGAGGCCGTCGACGCTGGTCGGCGAGATCACGTCGTCGATCTGGGTGTTGCGCGACATCAGCAGGTTGTAGATCGAGGTCTCGAGCGTGTGCGGGTTGACCCCCAGCCCGACCGACAGCGAGCCCTGGGGGTCGAAGTCGACCAGCAGCACCCGCCGGCCGGTCTCGACCAGGGCCGCGCCCAGGTTGATGGTGGTGGTGGTCTTGCCCACACCGCCCTTCTGGTTGCACATCGCGATGATGGTGGCCCGTTTGGGTCCGGAGGCCGGAGGCTGCGGGTCGGGCAGGCCGGGCAGCGGACGACCGGTGGGGCCCAGTTGGTCGGCAGGCGTCGCCTCGTCGATCTCGTCCAGCGGGGTGGGCACGGTGAACAGCACCTCGGTGCCCTCGGGGTGGGGTGTCTCCACGACATTCCTTCCTGGGTCGGCCGCCCAGTCATGGCGGCCGTCCGGCTCGCGGTCAGCCTAGTATGCGCGCGGGTGAGAGGTCAGGTAGACCTCACGAAGATGCTCGACGGTCACCTTGGTGTAGATCTGGGTGGTGGTCACCGAGGCGTGGCCGAGCAACTCCTGCACCACCCGGATGTCGGCTCCCCCGTCGAGCAGGTGGGTGGCGAAGGTGTGCCGCAGGCTGTGCGGGCTGACCTCGACCTCGAGCGCGGCGGCGGTCGCGTGGCGTTGCAGCACCGCCCACGCGCTCTGGCGTGACAGCCGGCCCCCGCGAGAGTTGAGCAGCAGTGCCGGGGTGGCCCGTGCCGCGCGCGACGCCCAGCCGGGACGGCCACGTACCAGCCATGCGTCCACGGCCTGCCGGGCATAACTGCCCAGCGGGACGACGCGCTGCTTGTCGCCCTTGCCGAGCAGCCGCAGCCCCAGGTCGTCGTCGGCCAGAGTGCGGGTGACCTCGTCGACGTCGAGGGCGCAGACCTCGCTGATCCGCGCCCCGGTGCCGTAGAGCAGCTCGAGCAGCGCGGCGTCACGCAGCCCGTCGACCTCGCTGGTGTCGGGGGCCTGCAGCAGCCGGGTGACCTGGTCGAGGGTGAGCGCCTTGGGCAGGCGCTGCTGCAGTGAGGGCACCCGCACCTCGGCGGCGGGGTCGTCCTCGCGGAAACCGTCGTCGACGGCGAACCGGTGCAGGGTGCGCACCGCGACCACCGCGCGGTTGGTGCTGGCCGGCGCCAACGCGGGGTGCTGCTCGTCCCCCTCGGCCAGCCAACGGGCGAAGCTGACCACGTCGTCGGTGGTGACGTCACAGACCCGCGTGCGTCCGCGGCCGGCGAGGTGGGTCAGGTAGCGGTCGAGGTCGCGACGGTAGTTGCTGATGGTGTTGGACGACAGCCCGCGCTCGACCTGCAGGTGGTCCAGGCACGCCCGCACCCAGCGGGTCAGTTCATTCGCGGCGGGCGAGCTCATCGAGCAACTCCACCAGACGCGGCCGCTGTGCCGCGCGAGCCGGCCACGGCGAGTCGGGGGGCAGCAGCGTGGTGCCGCTGGATCGGGCAGCCTTCACCGCGAGCACCCCGGCGATCAGCGAAGGGCTGGAGAGTCGTCCGCCCAGGATGCCGGCGACCAGGTCGTCGAGGTGGTGCCAGGCCAGGCCCATCAGTCGTTCCTCGCCCTCGAGCACGAACCCCTCGGGGCGGGCAGTGGGTTGCAGGCCCGTGGCCAGGAAGACCCGGATCTGTTCCATGCTTCCGCCCGGCGACAGGGCCACGTCGGCCAGCACCGCCCAGTGGTCGGCGGCCAGTTCGGCCTCCTCGGCGAGTTCGCGCCGGGCCGCAGCCCACGGGTCCTCGTCGGGACGGTCGAGCAGTCCGGCCGGCGGCTCGACCATGGTCATCCCGGCCGGGTGGCGGTACTGGTGCACGCAGGCCACCCGGTCGTCGGCGTCGATGGCGATGATCGCCACCGCCCCGGGGTGGCCCATGTACTGGCGGCGCATCGTCTCGGTGTGGCCGTCGACGGTGAGGCTGAACTCGTCCTGGACGAAGGTCGAGATGGCACCTGCGGCGAGCACCTGGTGGTCGTGCCGATCGACCTCGGTGACCTGGTCGGCCGGGGCGGGAACGTGGCTCATCCGCGTCCTTGGTGGCGGTCGAGGGCGGCCCGGACGAGCCCCGCGAACAGCGGATGGGGGCGGGTGGGTCGGCTCTTGAGCTCGGGATGGGCCTGGGTGCCGATGAAGAACGGGTGCACGTCGCGGGAGAGTTCGACGAACTCGACCAGGTGCCCGTTGGGGCCGGGTTCGGGTGAGGTGCCGCTGAACACCAGACCGGCCTGCTCGAGTTGGTCGCGGTAGGCGTTGTTGACCTCGTAGCGGTGGCGGTGCCGCTCGGTGACCGAGGTGCTGCCGTACAGCTCGGCGGCCAGCGACCCCTCGACCAGGGTGGCCGGGTAGGAGCCCAGCCGCATCGAGCCGCCCAGGTCGCCGCCGCCACCGACGATCGCCAGTTGTTCGGCCATGGTGGCGACCACAGGGTGCTCGGTGTCGGGGTCGAACTCGGTCGAGGCGGCATCGCCGACGCCGGCCAGGTTGCGTGCGGCCTCGATCACCATGCACTGCAGGCCCAGGCACAGCCCGAGCAGCGGGATGCGCTGCTCACGGGCGTAGCTGATCGCGCCGAGCTTGCCCTCGACCCCGCGGATGCCGAACCCTCCGGGCACGCAGATGCCGTGGACGTCACCGAGGTGCTCTTCGGCTCCCTGCGGGGTCTCGCAGTCGTCGGAGGCGACCCAGCGCAGGTTGACCCTGGTGCGGTGGGCGAAGCCACCGGCACGCAGTGCCTCGGTGACGCTGAGGTAGGCGTCGGGCAGGTCGATGTACTTGCCGACCAGGGCGATGGTGACCTCGTCGGTGGGGTTCTCGACCCGGTCGAGCAGGTCGTTCCACACGGTCCAGTCGACGTCACGGAAGGCCAGGTTCAGTCGACGGACCAGGTAGGCGTCCAGTCCCTCCTGGTGCAGCACCCGGGGAATGGCGTAGATCGAGGAGGCGTCCACGCAGGGGATGACGGCCTCCTCGTCCACGTCGCACATCAGCGCGATCTTGCGCTTGATGCTGTTGGCCAGCGGGCGGTTGGCGCGGCAGACGATGGCGTCGGGCTGGATGCCGACCTGACGCAGGGCTGCCACCGAATGCTGGGTCGGCTTGGTCTTCATCTCCGCCGCCGGCCCGATGAAGGGCACCAGCGAGACGTGCAGGAAGAAGACATTGGCGCGGCCCACGCGCTGGCGCACCTGCCGGGCGGCCTCGAGGAAGGGCAACGACTCGATGTCGCCGACGGTGCCGCCGACCTCGTGGATCACCACGTCGACGTCGTCGCCGGCCATCGACAGCATCCGGTCGACCAGTTCGTTGGTGATGTGAGGGATCACCTGCACGGTGTCACCGAGGTAGTCACCGCGCCGCTCACGGGCGATCACGGTGGAGTAGACCTGTCCGGTGGTGACGTTGGCGTCGCGGCCCAGGTCGACGTCGAGAAAGCGCTCGTAGTGGCCGATGTCGAGGTCGGTCTCAGCCCCGTCCTCGGTCACGAACACCTCGCCGTGCTGGAACGGGTTCATCGTGCCGGGGTCGACATTGAGGTACGGGTCGAGCTTCTGCATCGTCACCCGCAGTCCGCGCGCCACCAGCAGGCTGCCCAGGCTCGACGCGGTGAGCCCCTTGCCCAGGGACGAGACCACGCCTCCGGTCACGAACACGTGCTTGGTCTGGGCCCGGGCCCTCTTCATCCTGGAGTCGTCCACGGACTCCGATCCTGACACGCCCACACGGTGGCTGGCGAACCGACGGCGCACTCGTCACGCAGATGTAACGTCGAGCCTATTCACCCAATGCACCCTCCGGCAGCGTTCGCGCTGGTCAGGGCTGTCATGATGGGCACATGCGCGTACCAATGGAGTTGCCTGTGGCACCCATGCTCGCGCGCATCGTGGACGAGGTGCCGGCCCACGACGCCGTGCCGGCCGGCCACGCCTACGAACCGAAGTGGGACGGCTTCCGTTGCGTGATCCTGCGCGACGGCGACCAGATCGAACTGTCCAGTCGGATGAACAAGTCGTTGACCCGCTACTTCCCCGAAGTGGTGGCCAGGATCGTCTCGGTGCTTCCCGAACGCTGCGTGGTCGACTCCGAGATCATCCTGCGCACCGGCGAGCCGGGGGCGGAGCGGCTCGACTGGGACGGGCTCAGCCAGCGGATCCACCCGGCCACCCGCCGGGTCGCGCAACTGGCGGTCGACACCCCGGCCGAACTGGTCTGCTTCGACCTGCTCAGCCTGGACGACGAGAACCTGATGCCGTTGCCGTTCCGGGAGCGCCGTCAGCGTCTGGAGCAGGTCTTCGAGCAGGTCGATCCGGACTACGGGGTGCACCTGACCACGATGACCACCGACGCCGACCTGGCCCGCGAGTGGTTCACCACCTTCGAGGGGGCCGGTCTGGATGGCGTGATGGTCAAGGATCTCGGCGCCCGCTACGAGCCGGGCCGGCGCAGCATGCTCAAGGTCAAGCACCGCCGCACCGCCGAGGCTGTGGTGATCGGCTACCGCCACCACGCCCGCGGCTCAGGCGTCGGTTCAGTCCTGCTGGGGATGTATGACGAGCGCGGCCGGCTGGTCAACGTCGGTGGCATCGGCGCCTTCAGCCAGTCGATGCGTGAGGCTCTACTGGCCGAACTCGAGCCGCTGGTGGCGCCCGAGGGGGAGGGTGTGGCCCTGCCGGCGAGCAACGGTCGGGTGCGGCTGGTCGACGCCGAAGCCCAGTACGTCGCGCTTCGCCCCGAACTGGTGGCCGAGGTGGAGTTCGACCAACTCGAGGGACGACGCTTCCGCCACGCGGTCACCCTAGTGCGGTGGCGCCCGGACCGCGATCCCCGCTCGTGCACCCTCGACCAGGTCGAGGTGGCCGCGGGCTACGACCTGGGCCGGGTGCTCAGCCGCTGACCAGCCTCGTCCAGCAGGTCGCGGGCATGGGCTCGGGCCGAGTCGGCCGACTCCAGCCCGCCCATCATCCGGGCGAGTTCCTGCTCGCGTTCGGTGCCCTCGACCACCCGCAAGCCACTGGTGGTCACCTGTCCGTCGGACGACTTGGCGACCACGACCTGACGGTCGGCGAAGGCGGCGACCTGGGCGAGGTGGGTGACCACGATCACCTGGGAGCGCCGGGCCAGCTGGGCCAGGCGTCGTCCGACCTCGAGGGCGACCGCACCGCCGATCCCGGCGTCCACCTCGTCGAAGACGAAGGTGTGGCCGGGGTCGTCGTCGGCGAGCACCACCTCGAGGGCGAGCCTCACCCGGGACAGTTCGCCGCCGGACGCCACCCGTGACAGTGGGCCGGGCATGCTGCCGGGGTTGGCGCTGAACAGCAGGCTCACCTGCTCGGCCCCGTACGGCCCCACCTGGGTTCGCGGTTCGAGGTGGAAGACGATCTGGGCGTCGGGCAGCGCGAGCGCAGCGAGTTCGGCCCCGGCGGCCTGCTCGAGGACGCGTGCGCCGGTGGCACGGCGCTCGGTGATCGCGGCAGCGCTTCGCGCCAAGTCGGTGTCGAGTGCGGTGAGGCGGTGCTCGAGGTCGGCGATCCGCTCGTCCGAGCCGTCGAGGTCGGCCAGCCGGGTGGTCGCGTCGTCGGCCCAGGCGAGCACCTCGTCAATGGTGGTGCCGTACTTGCGGGTGAGCCTGGCCAGGTCGGCCTGGCGGGCCATCACCGCGTCGAGCCGAGCGGGATCGGCAGCCAGGTCGTCGGTGTAGCGGGCGACGTCGGCAGCCAGGTCGTCGATCTGGCCGGCCAGGTCGTGCACGCGTTCGTTGAGGCCGCCAGCCTGGTCGTCGAGGCGGGCCAGTGCGGTGGCGCTGCGGCGGGCCAGGCCGAGCAGACCTGAGGCGCCGAGGCTGGCGTGGTCGTCGTAGCCACTGCCGTCGGGGTCACCACTGAGGGCGGCGGTGAGCCGGCCGGCCTCCAGTCGCAGCTCGTCCAGCGACTGCAACCGACGGGCCTCCTCGCGCAGCTGGTCGTCCTCGCCGGGCTGTGGTGCGACGGCGGAGACCTCGTCGCAGCCGAACCGCAGCAGGTCGGCCTCGCGGGCACGTTCCTGGCTGCTGCGGCGCAGGTCGTCCAGCTCAGCCACGAGGCGTTGGCGTTCGGCGTACAACTGCTGGTGGGCGGCCACCGCTGCGACGTGCTCGGGGCCGCAGGAGCGGTCGAGCAACAGGCGTTGCCGCTCAGGGCTGCCCAGCCTCACCTGCTCGGACTGGCCGTGGATGGTGACCAGCTCGCTGGTGACCCCGGCCAGGGAGGTGGCCGAGGTCTGCGCCCCACCGACCCACGCCCGTGATCGTCCCTGCTCGTTGACCTGGCGGGCGACCAAGAGCTCCTCGTCGTCGAGTTCACCGCCGGCGTCATCGACCAACGTCCCGACAGGGGTGCCGGCGGCCAGGTCGTCCCCGGCGAAGCGTCCTTCGACCCGGGCCGAGCGGGCGCCACGACGGACGACGCCGGGGTCGGCTCGCTCGCCCAGCAGCAGTCCGATACCGGTGGTGACCATGGTCTTGCCGGCGCCGGTCTCGCCGGTGAGCGCGGTGAGGCCGCTGGAGAACTCCACGGTGGCCTGGTCGATCACCCCGAGCCCGGTGATGCTGAGCTCGCGCAGGCTCATCGCGCGCGCCACCCCTGCACCGGCAGCCCGAACTTCTTCACCAGCCGATCAGCGAACGGTTGCGGCTGCAACCGCACCAGGCGAATATCGGTGTCCCCTCGGTTGACGGTGATCCGGCTGCCGGGTTCGATGTCGACGCTGCGCCGCCCGTCGCACCACACCACAGCGGCGCCGAAGGGGGCAGGCTGCACGTCCAGGTCGACCGCGGCCAGCGGACTGAGCACCAGCGGTCGGGCGAACAGGGCGTGGGCCGACAGCGGCACGACGATGATGGCCTGCACGTCGGGCCACATCACCGGGCCGCCGGCACTGAAGGCGTAGGCGGTCGACCCGGTCGGGGTCGAGACCAGCACCCCGTCACAGCCCCACTGCGACAGTGGACGGCCATCGATGCTGACCAGCACCTCGACCATGCGCTCGCGGGCAGCCTTCTCGAGCGAGACCTCGTTCATCGCGAACGACGACCACACCTTGGTGCCGTCAGGGTCGTGCACGTCAACGCGCAGGGTGAGCCGGGGCTCGACGCTGTAGTCACCGGTCGAGATCGCCTCGACCAGCGACTCCACCTCGTGGGCCTCGAGTTCGGCCAGGAAGCCGACGTGGCCGAGGTTGACCCCGAGCAGGGGGATGTCGAGCCGCTGGGCGAGTTCTGCGGCCTTGAGGATCGTGCCGTCACCACCGAAGACCACGAGCAGGTCGAGGTCGGGTGGGTTGTCGAGGTCGAGCGGTTCGGAGGCGACCGGCAGGAGCTCCTGTTGGGCCGGCACCAGGTGACAGCGCAGGCCACGCTCGCTGACACCGGCCACGAACTGGCTGGCGGTCTCGCGAGCCTCGGTGCGGGTCGGGTGCAGCAGGATGCCCAGCGAGGTCGGCCTGGTCTCCATGGAATGCCTCTCGTCAGTGGCGCCGGTGGGGCCGACACTGCCTCCCAGCCTAGCCATCAGTGCCCGGTGTCAGGGATGGCGGCAGAGCAGGAAGTGTTCCAGGTTGCCCGAGGGTCCGGGCAGGCGGCTGGGGGCCTGGTCGACGACCCTCCACCCCTGGGCCTCGACCGCCATGACCACCTGCTCGATGGCCTGGCGCCGCAGCACCGGGTCGTCCACCACTCCCCCGGCGCCGAGTGCCTCGCGACCCACCTCGAACTGCGGCTTGACCATCAGCAGGGCGGTGCCGTTCGGGTCGAGCACCGACAGCAGCGGCTCGACCACCAGGGTGAGCGAGATGAACGACAGGTCGGCCACGACGAGGTCGACCGTCGTGTCGCCGAGGTCGGCGAGGCCGAGTTCGCGCAGGTTGAATCCCTCCCGGGAGCGCACCCGGGGGTCGTCGCGCAGCACCGGGGCGAGTTGGGCGTGACCGACGTCGAAGGCGTGGACGAGGGTGGCGCCGCGGCTGAGCAGCACCTGTGTGAAGCCACCGGTCGAGGCTCCGGCGTCGAGGCAGGTGGCGGGGACGTCGACGTGCAGGTCGTCCAGCGCACCGATCAGCTTGTGGGCGGCCCGGCTGACCCACGGGTCGACATCGGCGTCGACCCGGTCGGTCTGGTTCACCTGGTGGGACGAGCGCGTGGTCGTCGTCCCGTTGACCCGCACCCGGCCCTCTCGGACGAGCCCCTGGGCGGCGGATCGTGACCGGGCCAGACCCAGGCGCACCAGGGCCAGGTCGAGGCGCTCGGCCACGTCAGCCTCGCTGCGGTGGCAGGCCGGGTATCGGGGTCTGCACCCCGTCACGGGAGTTCTCCAGCACCGACGACAACACGTCGGCCACTTGCGAGAGCCGGTCGTGGTGCTCGGTTGGCGGGTGCTGGGAGAGGTCACCGAACTCGGCCAGTGCGGCGTCGACCAGCCGGTTGCCCGTCGTCGGTGGAGGGCTGGTCTGCTCGCTGTCGCTCGCCTCGGAGTGCTGGTCGCTCACCGCTCGATCCTATCGTCGGGGTCGCCCAGCCCGCGGGCGGTGAGGGCCTCGCCGCTGCGTTGGGCGTGCGCGACCGCCATGATCACCACGGGGGTGAGCAGCCCGGCCACCCGCCGTTGGAGTCCGCGGGCACGGGCAGCCTGGCGCACCTGCCCGAACGAGTCGACCAGGTGGGGGATTGAGCGCAGCATCAGGGCCACTGCCAGCCCGAACCGCTCCGAGGCCTGCGGGACGAACCGGTCGAGCGGTCGGGCGACACCGACCAGGGCGTCGACAAGGTCAGCCGCCGGTGTGGTCATGGTGAGCACCCTCGACACCAGCAGGGCCCCGATGATGTTGGCCAACGTGGTGGTGCCGGCCTGCCAGCTGACGGCGATGAACCCGTACAGCGAGACCAGCACGGCCATGACCACGAAGTACCAGGGCAGTCGCAGCGACCAGCGGGCAGGGATCCGCGAGGCCAGCAGCAGACCTGCACCGAGGGCGACCAGGGCCAGGGCGAGCCACCACTGCCGCACGACCAGGCTGGCCAGGCTCGGCAGCAGGACGAGGGCGTACTTGGTGCCGATGCCGAGTCGGTGCACCCATGACCCGGTGGGCAGGTGCTGACCGAACAGTTGGGCGCCGGCTCTCACGTGGCACCCATCAGGCGTCGGTAGGAGTCGATCGCCCGGCCGGGCAGGTCGTCGGCCACCACGCGTCCCTCGTCGACGACGATGGCCCGGTCGCACGCGGCAGCGAACTCGAGGTCGTGGGTGGCCACCACCAATTGCTGGGGCAGTGCCAGCAGGGCGGTCTGCACCCGGTTGCGGTTGCGCAGGTCGAGCAGGGTGGTGGGTTCGTCGGCGACGATGACACTCGGCTCGACGGCCAGCACCGAGGTGAGCGCCACCAGTTGCCGCTCACCGCCGGACAGGTCGTGCACCGAGGAGTCGGCGAGGTCGGCGAGCCCCTGCTCGGTCAGCAGGTGGCGGGCCAGGGCACGACGCTGGCTGCGGTCACGATGGCGGCGGCGCAGGCTGAGTTCGACGTCGTCGGCCGGGGTCGACATCACCAACTGCGCCAGCGGTTCGGTGAAGACGAAACCCACACGACGCCTCACGGCCGCTCCGTCGCGGGCGGTGTCGAGATCGTCGACCAGCACCCGGCCCTGGCTGGGCAGGGTCAGGCCGTTGAGCAGGCGCAGCAGGGTGGACTTGCCCGACCCGTTGGCGCCGATGACAGCGGTGCGGGGGGTGTCGAGGTCAAGGGTGATCGGGTGCAGGATGGTGTGATCGACGGGCCGGCCCTGGCTGAACCCGGCGACGGTGACGCCGGCCCCTTCGAGCCGGATCACGTCAGGCGGTGACGGGGCCAGGCACCCGCCGGGTGGCCAGCAGTGCCGGGAAGGCCTTGTGCACCGCCACGGCCACGCCCGCGGCGATGGCGGTCTTGATCAGGTCACCGACCCAGAAGGTCATGTCGAGGGTGAACGCCTTGGCCAGCGGAAGGTTGACGTTGACCATCATGCCCGCGATGCCCATCGGGTGGACGAGGGTGAACGAGCCCACCAACCCAGCCAGGAACAGCCGCAGCCAGCGCTGGCGCCAGCCGCGACGCACCACGGCCTGGGCCAGCAGGCCGACCAGCAGCGCGTAGAGCGGGAAGCTGAGCAGGTAGCCAGCCGAACCTCGAGCCAACACCCCGATGCCAGCGGCGCCGTTCGCGAACACCGGAAGGCCGGCGAAACCGACCAGCAGGTAGAGGCTGGTGGCGGCGAAGGCGCGCCAGGGCCCGATCACCATCGCGGTGAGGCCGACGGCCAGGGTCTGCAGGGTGATCGGGACGACCACCAGGTTGATGCCCGGGACGAGGGAGAACGCGGCGATCAGCGCGGCGAACACGGCCACCAGGGCCACGTCCATCATGGGGTTCCGATCAGATCGGTTCAACGGGGGCCTCCTGGTCGACGACACAGCCTCGACCCTATCGCGCGGTTGCCTCAGTGCAGCAGCGCGAGCTCCTCGAGTGCGCGATCGGCGCGGGCCCCGTGGGTCCACACCACGTGCAGCAACGCCCACAGTGCATCCAGTTGGCCCTCGCGATCGGTGGGCACCTCGTCGAGGACTACCTCGCCGGCGGCCAGACGAACCGTGGCGTCGCCACAGGTGGTGCCTGTGCCGTGGACCACGAGCTGACGCTCAGGGGCCAACAGGGCGCGCAGGTCCCAACCCAGGTGGGTGGGGCGTCCGGTGTGGTCGGCGGCGACCAGATCGTGCTTGCCGTGGGCGCCGGTGAACACGAACAGCGAGTCCATGCCCACCGCGACCGCGCCCATGATGTCGGTGTCGATGCGATCACCGACGAAGATCGGGCGCTCAGCGGCCAAGCGGCGGACCGTCTCGTGCATCAGCGGCGTGTAGGGCTTGCCGGCGACCACGGGATCGACACCGACGACGTTGCGGACAGCCTGGATCTGCGACCCGGCGCCGGGCACCAGCCCGAGGTCGGTGGGTCGGGTCGAGTCGGTGTTGCTGACGTACCACCGGGCGCCCCGCTGGATGGCGAAGCATGCCTCGTCGACCAGTGACCACGGCAGCGCCGGGTGGTAGCCCTGCGCGACCGCGGTCGGCTGGTCACGATGGGACGAGACCGGCACCAGGCCCACGGCGGCGATCTCGGCCGCGAACGCCTCGGTGCCGACCACCAGGACCTTGGCCCCAGGCTCGAGCTCGGAGGCCATCAGCCGCGCGCAGGCCTGGGCACTGGTCACCACGTCAGCGACCTGGGCCGCGACGCCGAGTTCGTTCAAGTGGTCAGCCACGTGCTGGGGACTGCGGGCGGCGTTGTTCGTGACGAACCCGATGTGCACCCCGAGCGCGCGCAGGGCGGCGATACCGTCGCCGGCCCCCTCGACGACGACCGGTCCGAGGTAGACGACCCCGTCGAGGTCGAACAGGGCTGCGTCGTAGCCGTCCACCAAGGGCTTGCTCACGGCTGCTCCTCCTCGCCGGAGTCCTGGGCCTCGGCATCTGCGCTGGCCTCGTCGCCCTCGTCCTCGTCGTCGTCCTGCTCCGGGATCCCCCACTGGACGAGCGCGACGTCCTCGTCCTCCCGGGGCACCACGGGGCGTCCCTCGAGCTCGGCGAGCCGCTCGTCGGCGTCGAGGTCGTGGTCGGTGTCGAGTCGGTCGGCCTCGGCGAACATCCGCCCGGCCAGGTCGGTGTCGCCGTCCTGGATGGCGAGGTCGGCCAGGGCGTAGCGCAGTCGCGCCTGTGAGAGCTTGGGGCCTCGGCGGGAGCTGATCGCCTGCTTCAGCACCCGGACTCCCTCGTCGGCCTGGCCCAGGTCAGCGCGGGCACCCGCTTCGACGATGACCATCTCGAGCCACTGTTCTGGTGACAGTCCGCGTTCACCGGCCTGCTTGGCCAACTTGAGTGCTTCACGTGGACGACCCAGCGCCCGCTCGCAGTCGGCCATCACCGGCAGGTAGTCGGGCGATCCGGTCATCCGGTGCAGGGCCCGGTACTCGGTGAGGGCCACGGCCCACTCACCTGCGGCATGCGCGGTCTCGGCCGTCGCCTCGCGGACGACCGGGAGTCGAGCTGCGCGACGCCTCGCGGCCTGCGCGTGGGCCAGGGCGAGCTCAGGATCGGAGTCGAGTGCCTCACCGGCGGCCCACAGGTGGGCGCCGACGATGCGGGCCAGGTCGACGGGAAGCCCTCGCAGTTCGGCGCGCACGGCGCGGGGCAGGGCCTTCTCGTCGTACTCGACTGGGGTCTCGGGCTCGTTGGCCTTCGGGGCGAGACCGGGACGCTGCACCCGTTCCTGCTCACGGACCTGTTCGCGGGTCAGCCCTGGGTCCCGATCGCGATCACGCTGGAAGCGCCCGGGGCGACCCGCGTCGTCGCGGCGGGGCCGGTCATCCCGCTGCGGACGCTCACCACGGGGACGCTCAGTGCGGGGACGGTCGTCCCGGCTGTAGCGACTGTCACGCTGCGGCCGCTCGCCGCGTGCTCGGTCATCACGCCTCGGCCGGTCGTCACGCGCAAACCGATCGTCGCGCTGCGGACGCTCACCGCGTGGGCGGTCATCACGGCTGTATCGGCTGTCACGCTCACCGCGGGGTGCGGCGTCGCGCCTCGGTCGGTCATCGCGCCTCGGTCGGTCATCGCGGGCGAACCGGTCGTCGCGCTGCGGACGTTCACCGCGGGGCCGGTCGTCACGGCGGGGCTTGTCATCGCGCTGCGGTCGCTCTCCACGAGATCGGTCATCCCTGCGGGGACGCTCCGAGCCCTCCTGGCGAGGCCGGCGATCACCATCGCTTCGTCGACCGCCAAACCCTTGGCGGTCGGAGCCAGCTCGTCCGCTTCGGCCCCCTGGACGCGCGCCGTCGCCTCGTCCACCACGACGATCATCTTCTCGACGCGAGTCACTCATGGGCTCCATCCTGCCGCACCGTGACCGGCCGGAGCAAAGGCCACCACAGGCGACTAGCACAAATGAAAAACACCCCTGCCGGACCTGATTGTTCAGGTCCGGCAGAGGTGTGTGTAAGTCCGGCGACGTCCTAGTCTCCCACAGGGTCCCCCCTGCAGTACCATCGGCGCTGAAAGGCTTAACTTCCGGGTTCGGAATGGAGCCGGGTGTTTCCCTTTCGCCATGGTCACCGAAACACTATGGAGATGTGTCGGATTCCGACGAGTCACGAGAGTGACTCAGCCAGGTTCCCGACCGTATCTCGGGAACCACACAGTGGACGCGTAGCATCTTTGTAGTAAACAAGCCCTCGGCCTATTAGTATCGGTCAGCTCCATGCCTTGCAGCACTTCCACATCCGACCTATCACCCGGTGGTCTGCCGGGGGCCTTACCAGATTATTCTGTGGGAGCCCTCATCTTGAAGTATGCTTCCCGCTTAGATGCTTTCAGCGGTTATCACTTCCCAACGTAGCCAACCAGCCGTGCTCTTGGCAGAACAACTGGCACACCAGAGGTTGGTCCGTCCCGGTCCTCTCGTACTAAGGACAGCTCTTCTCAAGACTCCTACGCGCGCAGCGGATAGGGACCGAACTGTCTCACGACGTTCTAAACCCAGCTCGCGTGCCGCTTTAATGGGCGAACAGCCCAACCCTTGGGACCGGCTACAGCCCCAGGATGCGACGAGCCGACATCGAGGTGCCAAACCATGCCGTCGCTGTGAGCGCTCGGGCAAGATCAGCCTGTTATCCCCGGGGTACCTTTTATCCGTTGAGTGACGGCGCTTCCACATGCCACCGCCAGATCACTAGTCCCGACTTTCGTCCCTGCTCGAGGTGTCCCTCTCACAGTCAAGCTCCCTTGTGCACTTACACTCAACACCTGATTGCCAACCAGGCTGAGGGAACCTTTGGGCGCCTCCGTTACCTTTTGGGAGGCGACCGCCCCAGTCAAACTACCCATCAGGCACTGTCCCTGATCCAGATGATGGACCTAGGTTAGATATCCAGAACGACCAGAGTGGTATTTCACCGTTGACTCCACCTGAACTGGCGTCCAAGCTTCAAAGTCTCCCACCTATCCTACACAAGTCGCACCAAACACCAATACCAAACTATAGTAAAGGTCCCGGGGTCTTTCCGTCCTGCTGCGCGTAACGAGCATCTTTACTCGTAATGCAATTTCGCCGAGTTCATGGTGGAGACAGCGCCCAAATCGTTACTCCATTCGTGCAGGTCGGAACTTACCCGACAAGGAATTTCGCTACCTTAGGATGGTTATAGTTACCACCGCCGTTTACTGGGGCTTAAGTTCAGTGCTTCGCTTGCGCTGACACTTCCCGTTAACCTTCCAGCACCGGGCAGGAGTCAGTCCGTATACATCGTCTTTCAACTTGGCACGGACCTGTGTTTTTAGTAAACAGTCGCTTGGGCCTGGTCTCTGCGACCTTCAGCGCTTCAGAAGCAAGTTCCTACACGCGTCCGGTCCCCCTTATCCCGAAGTTACGGGGGTATTTTGCCGAGTTCCTTCACCATGATTATCTCGATCGCCTTGGTATTCTCTACCTATCCACCTGTGTCGGTTTGGGGTACGGGCGGCTAATATGTCGCTCACGAAGCTTTTCTAGGCAGCATAGGATCACTCACTCTTGGAAAAATCCAATCACGACGTCACGTCTCAGGCACATGAGGTGCGGATTTGCCTACACCTCGCCCTACACGCTTGTCCCCGGACTACCATCGCCGGGGTTGAGCTACCTTCCTGCGTCCCTCCGCAGCTTGCCTAATACAGGTTTGGATCGCAGACTCAGTGGTTTCCGCCCGAAGGCATCCACCACCTCGCGTGCTTAGCATTACCTGGTTCGGCATGGGCCATATTTCGCCGGTACGGGAATATCAACCCGTTGTCCATCGACTACGCCTGTCGGCCTCGCCTTAGGTCCCGACTCACCCAGGGCAGATTAGCTTGACCCTGGAACCCTTGGATATTCGGCGGACGGGTTTCTCACCCGTCTTTCGCTACTCATGCCTGCATTCTCACTCGTGTGCTCTCCACGGCTGGGTCACCCCGCCGCTTCTCCGTGCACACGACGCTCCCCTACCCATCCACGCACCTGGACCGAAGTCAGGTACACGCGTGAATGCCACAGCTTCGGCGGATAACTTGAGCCCCGCTAAATTGTCGGCGCAGAATCACTTGACCAGTGAGCTATTACGCACTCTTTCAAGGGTGGCTGCTTCCAAGCCAACCTCCTGGTTGTCTCCGCAACTCCACATCCTTTTCCACTTAGTTATCGCTTAGGGGCCTTAGCTGGTGATCTGGGCTGTTTCCCTCTCGACTACGAACCTTATCGCCCGCAGTCTCACTGCTGCGCTCTCACTTGCCGGCATTCGGAGTTTGGTTGATTTCGGTAAGCTTGTGGGCCCCCTAGACCATCCAGTGCTCTACCTCCGGGAAGAAACACGCAACGCTGCACCTATATGCATTTCGGGGAGAACCAGCTATCACGTAGTTTGATTGGCCTTTCACCCCTATCCACAGCTCATCCCCTCGGTTTTCAACCCAAGTGGGTTCGGGCCTCCACGACGTCTTACCGTCGCTTCACCCTGGCCATGGATAGATCACTACGCTTCGGGTCTAGAGCATGCGACTCAACGCCCTGTTCGGACTTGCTTTCGCTACGGCTTCCCCACACGGGTTAACCTCGCCACACACCACTAACTCGCAGGCTCATTCTTCAAAAGGCACGCCGTCACCCCGAAGGGCTCCGACGGATTGTATGCGATCGGTTTCAGGTACTATTTCACTCCCCTCCCGGGGTACTTTTCACCTTTCCCTCACGGTACTTGTCCGCTATCGGTCACCAAGGAGTATTTAGGCTTAACGGGTGGTCCCGCCAGATTCACGCGGAATTTCAGGGGTTCCGCGTTACTTGGGATGACGCTCGAGAGTGATGTGCTTACGTCTACAGGGGTCTCACCTTCTTTGCCGAACCTTCCCAGGTTCTTCGACTTCACAGATCATTTTTGACTCTCTGAGTTGATGACAGTCAACTCTGAGCGGTCCCACTACCCCGTATATGCAACGCCTGTCAGCTATCACACACATACGGTTTGGCCTCTTCCGCGTTCGCTCGCCACTACTTACGGAATCACGGTTGTTTTCTTTTCCTGTGGGTACTGAGATGTTTCACTTCCCCACGTTCCCTCCAACTGCCCTATGTGTTCAGGCAGAGGTCGCCGGACATGACTCCGGTATCTTCGAGGTTTCCCTATTCGGAGATCCCCGGATCAAAGCTTGTTTACCAGCTCCCCAGGGCTTATCGCAGGTTACAACGTCCTTCATCGGCTCTTGGTGCCAAGGCATCCACCGATCGCACTTAGTAGCTTGTTGTTACTACAAAGATGCTCGCGTCCACTGTGTAGTTCTCAAGATACGGGCGGGCCCAGGACCACGTGCCGGCGTACAGCCGGTTCGCAGTAGCTGGTCCGCGTCGAAGAGAGGTTGCATCGCAACCGACCCTTCAGGACCCAACAGCGTGCTCGGGCTCGTTCGCTGCCCCTCGATGTTCCACTCCCTTGCGGGTTGTACTGACGAGGCGTGCGCCACGAGCTTCAGGTCAATGTTCCACTGTTCCGGTTGCCTGCTGCGCCAAGGACGATCGCCTTGGAACACAGCGCTGGACCAGGTCAGTTGTGACTGCCTGGCCAATGGCTCCTTAGAAAGGAGGTGATCCAGCCGCACCTTCCGGTACGGCTACCTTGTTACGACTTAGTCCTAATTACCAGTCCCACCTTCGACGGCTCCCTCCACAAGGGTTGGGCCACCGGCTTCGGGTGTTACCGACTTTCATGACTTGACGGGCGGTGTGTACAAGCCCCGGGAACGTATTCACCGCAGCATTGCTGATCTGCGATTACTAGCGACTCCGACTTCATGGGGTCGAGTTGCAGACCCCAATCCGAACTGAGACTGGCTTTTTGGGATTCGCTCAACTTTGCAGTATTGCAGCCCTTTGTACCAGCCATTGTAGCATGTTTCAAGCCCTGGACATAAGGGGCATGATGACTTGACCTCATCCCCACCTTCCTCCGAGTTGGCCCCGGCGGTCTCCAATGAGTCCCCACCATTACGTGCTGGCAACATTGGACGAGGGTTGCGCTCGTTGCGGGACTTAACCCAACATCTCACGACACGAGCTGACGACAGCCATGCACCACCTGTATACCGACCAAAAAGGGGCACCTGTCTCCAGATGTTTCCGGTATATGTCAAACCCAGGTAAGGTTCTTCGCGTTGCATCGAATTAATGAACATGCTCCGCCGCTTGTGCGGGGCCCCGTCAATTCCTTTGAGTTTTAGCCTTGCGGCCGTACTCCCCAGGCGGGGTACTTAATGCGTTAGCTGCGGCACGGAGAACGTGGAATGTCCCCCACACCTAGTACCCACCGTTTACGGCGTGGACTACCAGGGTATCTAAGCCTGTTTGCTCCCCACGCTTTCGCTTCTCAGCGTCAGGAAAGGTCCAGAGAACCGCCTTCGCCACCGGTGTTCCTCCTGATATCTGCGCATTCCACCGCTCCACCAGGAATTCCGTTCTCCCCTACCTTCCTCAAGTCAGCCCGTATCGCAAGCAGGCTCAGGGTTGAGCCCTGAGTTTTCACTTACGACGCGACAAACCGCCTACAAGCTCTTTACGCCCAATAATTCCGGACAACGCTCGCACCCTACGTATCACCGCGGCTGCTGGCACGTAGTTGGCCGGTGCTTCTTCTGCAGGTACCGTCACTTTCGCTTCGTCCCTGCTGAAAGCGGTTTACGACCCGAAGGCCGTCATCCCGCACGCGGCGTTGCTGCATCAGGCTTGCGCCCATTGTGCAATATTCCCCACTGCTGCCTCCCGTAGGAGTCTGGGCCGTGTCTCAGTCCCAGTGTGGCCGGTCGCCCTCTCAGGCCGGCTACCCGTCGAAGCCTTGGTGGGCCGTTACCTCACCAACTAGCTGATAGGCCGCGAGTCCATCCCAGACCGCCGGAGCTTTCCAACTCGGCAGATGCCTGCTGTGTTCGTATCCGGTATTAGCAGCTGTTTCCAGCTGTTATCCCAGAGTCTGGGGCAGGTTACTCACGTGTTACTCACCCGTTCGCCGCTCGTGTACCCCGAAGGGCCTTACCGCTCGACTTGCATGTGTTAAGCACGCCGCCAGCGTTCGTCCTGAGCCAGGATCAAACTCTCCGTTGAAAAATATCGACGTCCGACCGAAGCCGGGTTGTCGTCAACGAGTTTGATGACCTGACGCAATCCATTGCTGGATCAATCAATTTCATCAAAGGAATCCTATGCTCGGCCGGCTACCAGTTGCCTGGCGTCCTGCCTCGCACGGGACATATTTTGTGCATAATTTGGCATTGACTTTAAGCACGCTGTTGAGTTCTCAAGTTTCGGGTGCGTCCCGCGCCTTGGCCTTGGGGGCCGCCGCTTGGGGCAACTCGACCAACTCTAGTGAGCCAGACCCTCGGAGTCAAATCCTCGTGTCCCGCTCCCTCAGCCCCCTTCCAGGTGCCGACACCGAGGTGTCTTTCCTAGTCAGGAGGAGTTGGGTGCTCTTTCGAGCGAGTTCCTACTCTACCTTGCGGATCTCGTCCCAGTCAAACCGACTGTCGCGCTTCTCCGCTCACTCCGCGACGCAGCTGCAGGGCGTTCGGTGGGCTCTCTCTGAACACACACCGATTCCCTGAAGTCGAGGGCTGGAGTGGCCTGAGGTCCGTCCTGGAGCCGGCCCTTGCGGGCTGCTTCCTCGTCCGTGTCACCGTCAAGGCTCGGACTACATTACCCAGCACTCGGGGCCTGCGCAAATCAGCCTCGTGTGAGCTTGGTCACAGCCCATCTGCCCTGCTCAGGACACGGTCACCGCCCCGATGGTGCGCTTGCCACGCCTGAGCAGGGCGTGTCGCCCGGCGAGCAGGTCGTCGCGCTGCAGCTGTGCCTCGGCGTCGGTGATCCGCTGGTTGTTCAGGTAGGCGCCACCCTCGTCGATCGCCCGACGGGCGGCCGAGCGTGAGCTGACCACGCCGCTGGTCTCGAGCGCCTCGACCATCGTGGGCAGCTCGGTTCCCGTCCACGCGGTGCCACCGACCTCCTGGACCACCGCGTCGATCGTGGCTGCCGGCAGTGCCTGCAGGTCGCCTCTTCCGAACAGGGCGTCGGCGGCGGCCACCGCGGCCTCGCGCTCGGCCACCGAGTGCACCATGTCGGTGACGTCGTCGGCCAACGCACGCTGGGCGGCGCGCTTCCAGGGTTCCTCGGCGGTGAGTCGTCCGAGTTCGTCGATCTCGTCGCGGCCACGGAAGCTGAACACCTTGAGGTACTCGACCACCTTGGCGTCCTCGGCATTGAGCAAGAACTGGTGCAGGGCGTAGGGCGAGGTCATGGTGGGGTCGAGCCAGACCGCACCGCCCTCGCTCTTGCCGAACTTGGTGCCGTCGGCCTTGGTCAACAGCGGAGTGGCCAGCGCATGCACTCGCTCACCATCGGCCCTGCGGATCAGTTCCACTCCGGCGGTGATGTTGCCCCACTGGTCCGATCCACCGGTCTGCAGGGTGACCCCGTTGCGGCGGAACAGGTTGAGGTAGTCCATCGACTGCAGCAGCACGTAGCTGAACTCGGTGTAGGAGATCCCCGACTCCAGCCGCCTGGCCACGACGTCGCGCGCGAGCATCCGGTTGACCGGGAAGTGCTTGCCGATGTCGCGCAGGAACTCGATGACGTTGATCTGCGAGGTCCAGTCGAGGTTGTTGACGATCGTGGCCGCAGCCGGACCCGTGAAGTCCACGTACTGCCCCACCTGGTCGCGCAGCCGCTCGACCCAGCCGGCCACCACCTCGGGTGAGTTCATCACTCGCTCCCCCACCTCGCGCGGGTCACCGATCAGGCCGGTGGCCCCACCGACCAGCAGCACCGGGCGGTGACCCGCCTGCTGCAGGCGCCGGGCGGTGAGCAACTGGATGAGGTGACCATGGTGCAGGCTCGGAGCCGTCGGGTCGAAGCCGACGTAGAACGAGATCGGCTCGCCACCCAGGTGTGCCCTCAGTCCTTCGGGGTCGGTGGAGTGGGCGATCAGGCCTCGCCAGGTCAGCTCATCGAAGACGTTCACGCCGGTCAGCCTAGTGGGCGAAGGCGAGGGCCTCCTGCAGTGCCCGGCGCAGCTCGTCGGCCTGCTCGGCGACCCGGACCGGGGCCGTCCCGCCACGTCCATCACGCGAGGCAACCGAACCGTCGACCGTGAGCACCTCGAGCACCGACTCGTCCAGGTGGTCGGAGATGGACGCCAGCTGCGCCTGGGTCAGGTCGGCCAGTTCGAGCCCGTTGGCCTCACAGAAGCGCACCGCCTCGCCGGTGATCTCGTGGGCCTGGGCGAACGGCACCCGGCGGCGCACCAGCCAGTCGGCCATGTCGGTGGCCAGCGAGAAACCACGTGGGGCGAGGTCGGCCATCCGGTCGGGGTGGAAGGTGAGCGTGCCCACCATGCCCGCCACGGCCGGCAACAGCACGAGCAACTGGTCGATGCCATCGAACAGCGGCTCCTTGTCCTCCTGCAGGTCACGGTTGTAGGCCAGGGCCAAGCCCTTGAAGGTGGTCATCAACCCGGCCAGGTTGCCGACCAGTCGTCCCGCCTTGCCGCGGGCCAGCTCGGCGACGTCCGGGTTCTTCTTCTGGGGCATGATGCTCGAGCCGGTCGACCAGGCGTCGTCGAGCGTGGCGAAGCCGAACTCGTGGGTGCACCACAGGATGACGTCCTCGGCCAGCCGCGACAGGTCGACACCGACCTGGGCCAGCACGTAGGCCGCCTCACTGACCAGGTCGCGGGCGGCGGTGCCGTCGATCGAGTTGGCTGTCGAGGACGAGAAGCCCAGCTCGCGCGCCACCTGCTCGGGGTCCAGGCCGAGCGAGGTGCCGGCCAGGGCGCCCGACCCGTAGGGACTGACCGCGAGGCGCCGGTCGAGGTCGCCCATCCGCTGCAGGTCGCGCACCAACGGCCAGGCGTGCGCCATCAGGTGGTGGCTGAGCAGCACCGGCTGGGCCGACTGCAGGTGGGTCCGCCCGGGCATCGTGGCACCCAGGTGACGCGTCGCCTGCCCGTGCAACGCCTCGACCACGTCGGCGACGTCGGCCGCCAGCAGCCGCAGTTCCTCGCGAAGGTAGCGGCGGATCAGGGTGGCGATCTGGTCGTTGCGCGACCGGCCGGCGCGCAGTCGTCCGCCGAGGTCGGCGCCCACTCGCTCGACCAGCACCCGCTCGAGGGCCCCGTGCACGTCCTCGTCCGACGCTGCCGGCAGCACCCGCCCGGCGACCACGTCGTCCTCGATCTGGGCCAGGGCAGCCACCATCGCGGCGTGTTCGTCGTCGGTGAGCAGTCCCGCGGTGTGCAGGGCGCCGGCATGGGCGCGCGACCCGGCCAGGTCGTGGCGGGCCAGCCGCCAGTCGAAGTGGGTCGATCGGCTCAGCGCTGCCATCGCTTCGGCAGGGCCGCCGGCGAACCGCCCGCCCCACAGCCGTCCATCGCCGGCGTCGTCGACCTGCTCGGCGAGCTGGGGGTCGTGAGTCACTTCTGCTCCGTCTCGTGCGTGGTCTGGGTTGACCGACCGTCGGCCAGCCCGCGCAGGCGCTCTGCCACCGCTTCACCGCCGAGCGGGTCGCGGGTGATCAGCAGCACCGCGTCGTCGCCCGCGATCGTACCGAGCAGCTCTGGCCAGGCCGCCTTGTCGATGGCCGAGGCGAAGTACTGGGCTGCGCCCGGTGGGGTGCGCGCCACCACCAGGTTCGCCGAGGCCTCGGCGTCGATCATCATCTCGACGCACAGCCTGGCCAGCCGGCTGGCGGCCACCCCCTGGCCGGGGGTGGCCTCGTCGCTGGTCAGCACGTAGCTGATCGTCCCGGCGCTCGACCGCGACCGCACCGCGCCCACCTCGACCAGGTCCTTCGAGACCGTTCCCTGCGTGACGTGCACTCCACGTTCGGCCAGCAGTTCGCTGAGCTCGGCCTGCGAGGTCACCTCGTTGCTCTCGAGCAACTGCCGAACAAGCGCCTGCCGGGCCGTGCGTGACGGGGTGCGCGCCTCGTCAGTCACGGGCGGCCCCCAGCGCCTGGGGCAGGGCGGCGACGAACGCGTCGATCTGCTCGCGGGTGATCAGCAGTGGCGGGGCGATCCGCAGCACGTTCGGGCGTGGGGCATTGGTGATGAAGCCCGCGTCGAGCAACAGGTCGCTCACCTTGGGTGCGATGTCGACGGCCAGGACGATGCCTCGCAGCAGCCCTTCCCCCCGCACCGTGGTGACCAGCGGATGGCGCAGCGACTCGACCGAGTTGGCCAGGTGTTCCCCGACCGCGGTGGCGTTGGCCAGCAGGCCGTCACGCTCGATGACGCCAATGACGGCCAGTCCTGCGATGGCCGCGACCGGGTTGCCGCCGAAGGTGGTGCCGTGGTGGCCGGGCTTGAGCAGTTGCCCCGCCGCCCCGAAGGCCAGGCAGGCACCGATCGGAAACCCGTTGCCCAAGCCCTTGGCCAGCGTGACCAGGTCGGCCTCGACGCCCTCGCTGGCCAGCCATCGGCCGGTGCGCCCCATGCCGGTCTGCACCTCGTCGAACCACAACAGGGCACCGTGCTCACGGGTGAGTTCGCGCACCCGCTGCAGGTAGCCCTGGGGCGGGCTGACCACACCGTTCTCGCCCTGGATCGGCTCGACCACGACTGCGGCCACGGTGTCGTCCAGCACGTCTGCGAGCGCGTCGGCGTCGCCGTAGGGGACGAAGGTGACCCCACCGGGAAGGGGTTCGAAGGGAGTGCGGTAGGCAGGGTTGTGGGTGAGCGAGAGCGCCCCCATGGTGCGGCCGTGGAAGCTGCCCTCCATGGCGATGACCCGGGAGCGCCCGGTGAGCCGGGTGGCCTTGAGAGCGGCCTCGTTGGCCTCGGTGCCGGAGTTGGTGAAGAACACCTTGGCGTGGTCGGTTCGTCCCCGGCCGGTGAGGTCGACCAGCCGCTCGGCCAGCGCGATCTGGGCGGGAGTGGCGAAGAAGTTCGACACGTGGCCCAACGTCGACAACTGCGAGGTGATCGCCGACAGCACCGCGGGGTGGGCGTGGCCCAGGCCGTTGACGGCCAGGCCGGACAGCAGGTCGAGGTACCTGTTCTGGTCGGCGTCCCAGACGTGGACGCCCTCGCCGCGCACGAAGACCCGCTTCGGTGCGCCGAAGGTGTTCATCATCACCTGCCCGTAGCGGCTGGTGAGCTCGGGCTGCGAGCGGTGGCTGGGGCCGACCAGAGCTGCGGCATCGGGTTGGCTCATGAGCTGGTCTCCTGGCTTCCGTCGTGGACGAGGGTGCCGATGCCGTCATCGGTGAAGATCTCGAGCAGCAGGCAGTGTTCGACGCGGCCGTCGATGATCGTGGCCCGCGGCACGCCGTGGGTGACCGCCTGCAGGCAGGCCTCCATCTTGGGGATCATCCCCGACTCCAGCGCGGGCAGCATCGCCCGCAGTTCGTCGGCGCTGATCTGGGTCACGACCTCGTCGCTGTCGGGCCAGTTGGCGTAGAGGCCGGCGACGTCAGTGAGCATGACCAAGCGTTCTGCGCCGAGGGCGGTGGCCAGCGCGGCGGCTGCGGTGTCGGCGTTGAGGTTGTGCACCTGGCCTTCGGCGTCAGGGGCGACCGAGGCGACCACGGGGATGCGTCCGGCTTCGATCAGGTCGCGGATCGACTCGGGGCGGACGCTGTCGACGTCGCCGACCAGTCCGAGGTCGACCTCTTCGCCGTCGACGTGGGCGCCGCGGCGGATGGCGGTGAACAGCCCGCCGTCCTCGCCGGACAGGCCGACTGCGAACGGTCCGTGGGCGTTGATCAGGCCGACCAGTTCTCGTCCGACCTGGCCGACCAGCACCATCCGCACGACGTCCATCGCCTCGGCCGAGGTGACCCGGAAGCCGCCGCGGAACTCGCTGGGGATCTCCAGCCGCTTGAGCATCGACGAAATCTGCGGCCCGCCGCCGTGCACCACGACCGGGTGCACGCCGCAGCGGCGCAGGAAGACGATGTCTTCGGCGAATGCCCGCTTGAGGTCGTCGTTGACCATGGCGTTGCCGCCGTACTTGATCACCACGGTCTTGCCGGCGTACTGGGCGAGCCAGGGCAGGGCCTCGATCAGTGTCGACGCCTTGGCCTGCAGGGCCTCGGTGTCGCTGCTCCGGATGGTGCTCATGAGGAGTACTCCGCGTTCTCGGTGACGTAGGCGTGGGTGAGGTCGTTGGTGAGGATGGTGGCCTGGGCCGAGCCGGCGTGCAGGTCGACCAGTAACTCGACCGCACGGGGGGTGAGGTCGACCAGGTCGCGTGGCTCTCCGATGGCGCCGCCCCGGCAGACCATGACGCCGTTGAAGCTGACGTCGAGTTGGTCGGCGTCGAAGACGGCGCGGGTGGTGCCGATCGCGGCCAGCACGCGTCCCCAGTTGGGGTCGTTGCCGTAGATGGCGCACTTGAACAGGTTGTTGCGGGCGATGCTTCGTCCGACCTCGAGGGCGTCGGCGACGCTGTGGGCACCGGTGACCACGACCTCGATCTCGTGCGAGGCACCTTCGGCGTCGGCGAGCAGTTGGCGACCCAGGTCGTCGAGCACGCCGACCAGCGCGGCCGCGAGGTCAGCCTCGCTGGGGGCGACACCACTGGCGCCCGAGGCCATCAGCAGCACGGTGTCGTTGGTCGACATGCACCCGTCGGAGTCGAGCCGGTCGAGGGTGCGGGCGGTGCCGTGCTTGAGTGCGCGGTTGAGCACGGCTGGCTCGGCGACCGCGTCGGTGGTGACCACGACCAGCATGGTGGCCAGGCCCGGGGCGAGCATGCCGGCGCCCTTGGCCATGCCACCCACGCTCCAGCCGGCGTCGGTGGTGACGGCGGCCTGCTTGGGCACCGTGTCGGTGGTCATGATCGCGGCGGCGGCCGCGTCTCCCCCGTCGTCGGCGAGCTGGGTGGCTGCCTGCGCCACGCCGGCCAGCAGCGCGTCCATCGGCAACCGGACGCCGATCAGCCCGGTGGAGCAGACCGCGACGTCGCCGGCGCTCGCGCCGTCGAGTTGGGCTGCGACGGCCTCGGCGGTGGCGACGGTGTCAGCGTAGCCCTCGGCCCCGGTGCAGGCGTTCGCTCCGCCGGAGTTGAGGACGACCGCGCGCAGGGTGCCGTCGGCGACGGCCTTGCGGCTCCAGGCCACCGGGGCGGCATGGACGCGATTGCTGGTGAAGACGCCTGCGGCGGCGTGCATCGGTCCGTCGTTGACGACCAGCGCGAGATCGGGACGACCGGACGCCTTGATACCGGCGGCGATACCGGTGGCGGTGAACCCCTTCGGGGTGGTGACGCTCATGGGGCAACTCCCAGGGTGCTCAGGCCGGTGGTCTCGGGCAGGCCGAGGGCGAGGTTCATCGACTGGACGGCGCCGCCGGCGGTGCCCTTGGTCAGGTTGTCGAGGCAGGCGACCGCGACCAGCCGGCCTGCCGAGGCGTCGACCGTGACCTGCACGTGCACGGCGTTGCTGCCGACCACGTGCTGGCTCTGCGGCCACTGCCCCGGGGGCAGCAGGTGGACGAACGGTTCGTCGGCGTAGCTGTCGGCATAGGCGGCGTGGGCCTGCTCGCTGGTGGTCGCCGGATCGACCAGCGGTGCGGTGACCACGGCGAGGATGCCGCGACTCATCGGCACCAGCATCGGGGTGAAGCTGATCGAGGGATCGTCGGCACCCAGGCGGCGCAGGTTCTGCAGCATCTCGGGGGTGTGCCGGTGCACACCGCCCACACCGTAGGCCGAGGCCGAGCCGAACAGCTCGGCGCCGATCAGGTTGGGCTTGGCGGCCTTGCCCGCCCCGGACGATCCGCTGGCCGCCGCCACGGTGACGTCGTGGCCGTCGACCAGGCCGGCGACGACCGCGGGCAACAGCGCCAGCGTGGCCGTGGTCGGGTAGCAGCCGGGAACGGCGATCCGTCGGGTGGAGCGCAGTTCGTCCCGCGCCCCGGGCAGCTCGGGCAGGCCGTAGGGCCAGGTGCCGGCGTGCGGGGTACCGTAGAACTTCGTCCACAGTTCGGGGTCGGCCAGACGAAAGTCGGCGCCGGCGTCGACCACCAGCACCTCGTCACCCAACTGCTCGGCGACCTCGGCCGAGGCGCCGGGGGGCAGGCAGAGGAAGACCACGTCGTGGCCTCGCAGGGTCTCGGCGCTGGTGGGCAGCACCGGACGGTCGGCCAGCGGCACCAGGTGGGGTTGGTGGGCGCCGAGCAGCGTTCCTGCGGAGGCGTTGGCGGTGAGGGCGCCGATGCTGACGTCGGGATGTCCCAGCAGCAGTCGGAGCACCTCACCGCCGGCATAGCCGGTGCACCCGGCGACGGCCACGGAGTAGGTCATGGCATAACTATGCCATACCCGGAATAGTTATTCCGACCAGCCCCCGCTGAGGCACAGGGTGTTGCGTGAGGCACAGGCAATTGCCTGTGCTTCAGCCAACAAGGTGTGCCTCAGTCGGGAGGGGCCTCAGTCGGGAGGGGCCTCAGTCGGGAGGGGGCCTCAGTCGGGAGGGGCCTCAGTCGCGGAGCACCGCCCCGAACCGCTCGACCGCCACCGCCACAGCCGCGTCCCGCACCTGGGCGGCCTCGGCGTCCTTGAGGGTGTGGTCAGCAGCACGGATGCGCAACGCGAACGCCAACGACTTCTTGCCCTCGCCGACCTGCGGCCCGGTGTAGACGTCGAACAGGGTGACCGACTCGACCATCGCTCCCCCGCCCTCGACCAGGGCCTGGCGAACCTCCTCGGCGGCCACGTCGGCGTCGACCACCAGGGCCACGTCCTCCTTGGCAACCGGGTGCGACGACAGCGGGGCGAGCACACCTCGTCCGGGGTCGGCCGCGATCAGGTCATCGAGGTCGAGTTCCATCGCCGCAGTCCGCGCCGGCAACCCGAAGGCCTGGCAGACGCTGGGGTGCAGTTCGCCGGCGACACCGACCACCTGACCGTCGACCAGGAGTTCGGCGCAGCGTCCGGGGTGCCACGGGGCCACCTCGGCCTGACGGCGGACCAGCGTCACCCCCACGGCCTCGGCGGCGGCGTCGGCCGCGGCCACCACCGTCGTCCAGTCGGCCGGCAGCCCCGCGCCGCGCCAACCCGGACGAGTCCACGCCCCGCACGAGACGGCGGCCAACAGCCGGGGCTGCTCGGGCAGCGCGGCGGCGAACTGGGCCAACTCGTCGTCGCTGGGACGAGCGTCCACCGAGGGGCTGGGCGCGGTCGGGGCGCCCTCACGGGCGAGGAAGACCGAGCCCGCCTCGTAGAGCGCCAGGTCGTCGTTCCCGCGGGAGGTGTTGCGGCTGATCGCCGCGAACAGCCCCGGCAGCAGCGAGGTGCGCAGGTAGGGCGCGGTGTCAGCCAGCGGGTTGGCCAGCCGCACCACCCGACGGCGCGGATCCTCGGCGGGAAGACCCATCCGATCAAGATCACGGTCGTTGATGAAGGGCATGGTGATCAGTTCGACCAGTCCCTGACCGGCCACGGCGGTGTTGATCGCCCGGCGCAGCCTCTGACTACGGGTCAGGCCTCGTCCGACCGGCGCCCGCGGCACCACCGAGGGGATGTGGTCGTAGCCGACCTTGCAGCCGACCTCCTCGACGTAGTCGTAGGGGTCGACCAGGTCGGGACGCCAGGTGGGCGGCACCAGGTGCAACCGGTCGCCGGCGACATCGACCTGCACACCCGAGGACTGCAGGATCGACACCACCTGCTCGGTGGGCACCTCGACGCCCAGCACGTCACCGGCCAGGCTCGCAGCGATCGTCTGCGTGGGCATGACCGGCACCTTCCCGGTGACGGTCTCGGTCGTGCGCTTGCGCGCGCCACCCAGGCTGACCAGCAGGTCAGCGGCGCGGTGGGCAGCCGAGTAGGCCGCACCCGGGTCGACGCCACGCTCGAACCGCTTGGACGCCTCGCTGGGCAGCTTGTGGCGACGCATGCCCCGCGAGATGGTGGCAGCGTCGAAGTGGGCGGCCTCGAGTACGATGGTGCGGGTGGTCTCGGTGACCTCGGCGCTGGCCCCGCCCATGACGCCCGCGACACCGATCGGTCCGGAGTCATCGGTGATCAGCAGGTCGTCGGGGTCGAGGGTGCGCTCCTGCTCGTCCAGGGTGGTCAGCACCTCACCGTCGTGGGCCTTGCGGACGACGATCGATCCCTGCAGTCGGTCGCCGTCGTAGGCGTGCAGCGGCTGCCCGGTCTCGAGCATCACGTAGTTGGTGACGTCGACGGCCAGCGAGATCGAGCGCATGCCCGCCAGTTCGAGGCGCCGCTTCATCCAGGCCGGGGTCTGGGCCGTTGGGTTGAGGTCGTCGACGGTGACCGCGACGAACAGCGGGCAGGCCGCGTCGAGCAGGCGCACCGGGTACCCCTCGGCCACCGGGTCGGGCGTGGTCAGTGAGACCGGGTCGGTGAACGGCGCCCCGAGGGCCCCGGCCAGTTCTCGGGCCAGGCCACGGATCGACATGCAGTGGCTCAGGTCGGGGGTGACGTCGATGTCGAACACGGTGTCAGGGCTGACCAGCAGCGGGGTCGCGTCCTCGCCGGGCACCAGGGCCCGGCCGTCGACGGTCTCGGGCAGCACCATGATGCCGGTGTGGTCGGTGCCCACGCCGAGTTCGTCCTCGGCGCAGATCATGCCGTCGGAGACGTGGCCATAGGTCTTGCGGGCACTGATCGCGAAGTCACCGGGCAGCACGGCACCGGGCAGCGCCACGACGACCAACTGGCCGGCATCGACGTTGGGCGCCCCGCAGACGATGCCGCGGTGAGTGTCGACACCCTCGGCGCTGTCGGCGTTGTGGTGGCCGACGTCGACCAGGCACCACGAGATGGTGCGGCCGTTCTTCTGCGGTTCGCGGGCGCACTCCAGCACTCGTCCGACCACGACCGGACCACTCCAGCCGGGCTCGACCCGCTCGATCCGCTCGACGGTCAGACCGAGCCGGGTGAACTGCTCGGCGACCTGGTCGACGGTGACGTCGTCACCCAGCTGCGCCCAGTCGCGCAGCCAGCTCATCGGGGCCCTCATCGTGCACCTCCACGCAGTGTGCGGCTGTAGCGGACGTCACCCTCGACCATCTCGCGCATGTCTTCGGCGCCGTTGCGGAACATCAGCGTGCGCTCGATGCCCATGCCGAAGGCGAAGCCGGAGTAGACGTCGGCGTCGATGCCGACCGCGGCCAGCACCCGCGGGTTGACCACACCGCAGCCGCCCCACTCGATCCAGCCCTCGGACCTGCAGGTGCGGCACGGCCGGTCGGGGTTGCCGACCGACTCGCCGCGGCAGACGAAGCACTCCAGGTCCATCTCGGCGCTGGGCTCGGTGAACGGGAAGTAGTGCGGACGAAGCCGGGTGCGCACGTCACCGAACAGTTCACGGGCGAAGTGGTCGAGGGTGCCCTTCAGGTGGGCCATGGTGATGCCCTTGTCGACGCACAGCCCCTCGATCTGGTGGAAGACCGGCAGGTGGGTCGGATCGTACTCGTCGGCGCGGTAGGTGCGACCGGGGCAGACCACGTAGACCGGCAGGTCGCGGTTGAGCAGCGCGCGGATCTGCACCGGTGAGGTGTGGGTGCGCATCACCAGGCCGTGGTCGATCGGGTCGACGAACAGGGTGTCGGTGGTGCCGCGCGAGGGATGGTCGGGCCCGATGTTGAGGGCGTCGAAGTTCAGCCACTCCCCCTCGAGCTCGGGGCCCTCGGCGACCTCCCAGCCCATCGCGGTGAAGACGTCGTTGAGCTGGTCGATCAGGGCGGTGACCGGGTGCACCGCACCCTGGGGGTGCAGTTCGACCGGCAGTGTCATGTCGAGGCGTTCGGCACGCAACGTGGCCTCGAGTTCGGCGGCGGTGACCTCGGCCTCGCGCTCGCGGAACACCTCGGTGATCCGGCCGCGGGCCTGGCCGATGCGCTGGCCGGCGACCCGGCGGGCCTCGGGCGGCAGCGCACCGATCTCACGGTTGGCCAGGGCGATCGGCGAGCGGTCGCCGAGGTGGTCGAGGCGGGCCTGCTTGAGGCCGGCGATGCTGTCGGCCGCACGGATGGCGGTGACGGCCTGGTCGACCATCTCGGCGATCGCGGCCTCGTCGAGGGCAGCGACCTGCACAGGGTCGTAATTGGTGTTGGGCCCACTCATGGGTGGTGGTTCCTCTCGGTTCCAGATGGGGGGACGACGTGCTGGTCGGTGCTCCCCCGACCGGTCACCTCAGGAATCAGGACGCGACGCGTCGTCCCCCGAGGCCTGCCGGCCGGGGGCACTGAAATCGCCGTCCACACACGCTGGCGACTGTATCAGCCCCTGCGGGGATGGCCTCACTGGCTCTGAGAGGCTGGACCCATGGATCGAGTCGCCCACGCCGTCACCGCTGCGCTGGCCTGGCTCGGTGTGGTGGCGACCGTGGTCATCTCGACGGTCGACGGGTATGCCCGGGTGGCGATAGAGCCCGGGTTGTACGGCAACTCCGCGCCGGGCTGGTCGGGGGCGATGGTGCGCCTGCTCGATTCGCTGAGCTACTTCACGATCTGGTCGAACATCGTGGTGGCGGTCTCGACCACGTCGTTGGCCCTGCAGCCGAACGGTGTCACGCCCTGGCGCCGGGCACTGCGGTTGTCGGGGCTGCTGATGATCACCATCACCGCGATCGTCTACTGGGTGCTGCTGTCGCCGTATGTCGAGGTGAGCGGTTGGGGGCACCTGACCAACCCGTTGACCCATGTCATCGTGCCGGCGCTCACGGTGCTGGTCTGGCTGGTGTGGGGGCCGCGGGGGTGTATCACGTGGCGGACGGTGCCGGCAGCGCTGGTGGTGCCGCTGGTCTGGGTGGGTTACATGCTGGTCCGCGGAGCGATCGGGGGCACCTATCCCTACGGCTTCACCAATGTAGGCCTGCACGGCTACGTCACGGTGCTCGCCCTGGTGGCAGTGATCTTCGCGCTCGGCCTGGTGATCGCCGCGGCATTCGCCGGCCTCGACCGACTGCTCGGCCGCCGGGTGGTAGCTTCGTCGTCCATGACCCGTTCCTGACGCTGTTCATCGTCGCCCACCAGTCCTGTTCACGAACGGATCCGTCATGCCCCAAGACCTGTTGACCTGCCCACTGGGCGACCTGCCGACCACCGACGGCGACACACGGCTGCGCACCATGCGCTCCAGCGATCGCGACGACCTGGCCGCCGCCTACCAGTCGGCCTACCCACCCGAGATCGGTGCCGCCAACCACGCTGAGGCGCTGACCGAGATGGATGCCACCTTCGCCGGTCAGTACGGCGTGCTGCGCGACGATGCGTCCTTCGTCGCCCTCGACGGCCCACGGGTGGTCGGGGCGGTGATGGTGACCGAGCGCTCGATCTGGGACGAGGGTCTGGAGGGCCCGTTCATCATCGACCTGTTCGTCCACGCCGACCAGAAGGGACGAGGCTTCGGCGCCGCCCTGGTGCGGGCGGCGATGGACGCCTGCATCCGCGCAGGCGACAACCAACTGTCGCTGCGGGTGGGTGAGGGCAGCTCGCCAGCGGCATTCGCGCTCTACCGGCGGCTGGGGTTCCAGTAGGGTCACGCCATGGCGGGGCTCGAACCCTCGGCGCGGAGGGGTTACGGACTGGGATCGGTGGCGACCGGGTCGTTCGGCACGGTGCCCGGCCTGCTGCTGCTGCCCTACCTCACCGATCGCCTCGGCGTGACTGCCGCGCTGGCCGGACTGGTCGTGTTCCTGCCCAAGGCCTGGGACGTGATCCTGAACCCGGATGGCGCACGTCAATGCCCTGCTCGACGCGGCCCCACCCGGGGTTCGCGAGGCGTTGCTGTTGGGCTTTCTCGACCAGTTGTCTCGCCCTACAGACCGCTGACGCGCTGTGCGCTGGCGGTGGCGTAGAGACAGACCGCGGCGGCGGTCGACAGGTTGAGTGACTCGGCTCGTCCCCACATCGGCACTCCGACCACCCTGTCGGCCAGGGACCGTTCGTGCTCGGGCAGGCCCCAGGCCTCGTTGCCCATCACCCACGCGGTGGGACGAGCCAGCGCTCCCTCGGCGGCCAGGTCGTCCAGGGACGAGCCGCCACCGTCGGCGGCCAGCACCTGCAGGCCATGCCCGCGCAGGTGGGCGACGGCCTCGTCCAGACTGACCCCGGTGACCACCGGCAGGTGGAAGACCGATCCGACTGAGGCGCGCACCAGCTTGGGGTTGTGCAGGTCGACCGAGCCTGCGGTGAGCACCACTGCGTCGGCGCCGAACGCGTCGGCGCAGCGGATCACGGTGCCGGCGTTGCCGGGGTCTCGCACCTGGGCGCAGACCACCACCAGTCGCAGGGTGGCCGGTAGGTCGTCCCAGCCGGAACGCAGCTGTCGGCACAGGGCGAACACACCCTGGCTGGCGACGGTGTCGGACAGTTGCCGCACGTCATCGGTGGTGGCCAGCAGCAGCCGGTCGGGCGGTGTCAGGGCGACGATCTCGGCGTGGGCCTCGGGGTCGTCGACCAGCACCCAGTCCACCCGGTCGGGGTCGGCCAGCGCCTCGCGCACGGCCTGGGTGCCCTCGACCAAGAACTGGCCGCTCTGGTCGCGGAACTTCTTGGTCAGCAACTGACGAGCCGACCGCAGCTGGGCCCTGGAGAGGGTCCGGCTGACGATCGGCTCGTCGGTCACTGGGTGCTGCCGATCAGGCAGCGGCGGCGGGCTGGTTGTCCTGGGCGACCTTGACCAGCGCGGAGAACGCGGTGGGGTCGTTGACGGCCAGCTCGGCCAGGATCTTGCGGTCGACCTCGACACCAGCGGTCTTCAGGCCGTTGATGAAGCGGTTGTAGGTCATGCCCTCGGCGCGGCAGGCTGCGTTGATCCGCTGGATCCACAGGCTGCGGAAGTCGCCCTTCTTGGCGCGACGGTCGCGGTAGGCGTAGGTCATCGAGTGGAGCATCTGCTCCTTGGCCTTGCGGTACAGCCGCGAGCGCTGCCCGCGGTAGCCCGAGGCCAGCTCGAGCACTTCGCGGCGCTTCTTGTGCGCATTCACAGAACGCTTGACGCGTGCCATGGTCTTTCTCCTTGTGATTCGGGGTGGTGGTCTCGTTGCGTCGCGACCACCGACGGGCGGTGGGGACTGGTCAGAGACCGAGAAGCTTCTTGGCCGACTTGCGGTCGGCGGCCGACACCTCGACCATGCCGCCCTTGAGGCGGTGCTTGTTGCGGCTGCCGGTGGTCGGGGCCGACGCGAACGCAGCGCCGGACTTGCGCCCGGCCTGCATGCGACGCAGCTTGCCGGTGCCGGTCAGCTTGTAGCGCTTCTTGGCGCCCGAGTGGGTCTTCATCTTCGGCATGGTTGCCGCTCCTTCGTGGTAGTGCCGTCGCGGCCAGCCGCGGCGGGTGAACCGGCGGACCGGTTCAGGGGTGGCGGGAGACCCGCCAGTGGTCTGGGTGGACTCAGAGGTCGATGTCTGGGTCCAGGTTGTCGGCCGGGCCGCGCTTCTTCTTCTCGTGCGGCACGTGGGCGGCCCGCAGCCGGGCCTCCTCCTCGCGCTCGGCGTCCTGGTTGGCCTTGCGGGCAGCCATCCGGGCGTCGCGCTCGGCCTTGACGTCGGCACGGGCCTCGGTCTTCTTGCGGGTCGGCCCGAGAACCATCAGCATGTTGCGACCGTCCAGCTTGGGGGCGGACTCGACGTAGCCGAACTCGGCGACGTCCTCGGCCAGCTTGCCCAGCAGGTTCACCCCCAGTTCGGGACGCGACTGCTCACGTCCACGGAACATGATGGTGATCTTGACCTTGTCACCGGCCTTGAGGAACCGGACGACGTGGCCCTTCTTGGTCTCGTAGTCGTGATCGTCGATCTTCGGCCGAAGCTTCATCTCCTTGATCACGGTGTTGGTCTGGTTGCGACGTGCGTCGCGGGCCTTCTGGGCGTTCTCGTACTTGAACTTGCCGTAGTCCATGAGCTTGGCCACGGGCGGACGAGCCATCGGCGCCACCTCGACCAGGTCGAGGTCGTGCTCGCGAGCCAACTGCAGGGCCTGCTGCACGGGGACGACGCCCACCTGCTCGCCGGCGGGTCCGACCAGGCGGACCTCCGGGACGCGGATCCGCTCATTGATGCGGTGTTGTTCGGTGCTGATTGTTCCTCCAAGGTTGTGGTGGTGGCGTGCCCACCTCGACCGCCCCGATGCCCTGGAAGAGCCTCTGACAAGCAGAAAGGCCCTCGCGGGGTCGCGAAGGCCTGACGGTGCACCGGGGACGACGAACGCCCCGTCGGAACTGACCTGACCGACAGTGCCGGGCAGGTGGGAGGTCAGGCCCCCACTTCATCGGACCAGACGAACTGGTCACGCACTCAGTGATTCTACCGGCCCGGACCGATCAGACGAAATCGTGCGGCAACGGTCGAGTCAGCCCGGCCGCTGCTGCATCCATCCGAACTGGGGTGCACCGTCAGCCTCGGGTTCGAGTTCGACCAGACGTCGCCCCTGGGCCAACTGCTCGACCACGTCGGCGCCGACGACGCACGCCTGTGGGCCGGCCACGTCGACCAGCAGCACCGTGGCCCCCGCCTCCCCGACGGTGGCCGCCAGTTCGTCCAGTGTGCAGGGGACGGGCCTGGCCGACCGGTCCCAGGCCTGCAGCGCGTCCAAGCCGGTGAAGGCGAGGAGTGCACTCTGTCCCGCCGCGTTGGTCATGGTCACCGCCGCCATCTCGGCCTGCCGGTCAGGGTCGGGCCCGTCAGCGTGGTCGTCACCGGTGGCCACGATCGGCATCAGCAACCGCGCTCCGCCCAGCGCGACGATCGCCCGCAGGTAGCCCAACGGGGCTGCCTGGGCGGCCAGGGCCGCCCGCACCTGTGGGTCGGCCTCGCCGTGGTCGTCCGCCCAGCGCTGGTCGGGCTGGTGCAGTCGGCTCATGCGCCGAAGCGTAACCGGCGACCCTCCCGAGGGGTCGTCTGGGGGTGGGTCAGGGTGTCGTCTGGGCGGTTGGCCCGACGGGGTGTGCGAGTCTTGGGGCATGGACCTGCCGATGATCATGATCATGGTGACCGCTGCGCTCAGCCTGGTGGCCCTGGTCGCCACCCTGGTCGCCCACCAGCGTGGACGAGGCCCGCGCGCGATCCTCCAAGGCATCGGCTGGGTGCTGTTGCCGATCGGGTTGTGGGTGATCGGGCTGATGGAGTTGTTCGGGCGCGGAGCCGTCGCCGGCTACCGATGGCTGATGAGCACCCCGATGGACCTGCAGCGTTGGATCGGCGTCTCGATCGTCGCCGTCGCCGTGCTGCTCGTGGTGGTCGGCATGCTGGTCAAGGGCCGCACCAAGGACGAGGCCCGCGCCGCGCGCGAGGCCCGTCGCCAGCCCGTGGGCGCCACGCCGCAGGGCAGCACCGGCCGCGCACTCCCCTCGTCCCAGGACGGGCGCACCGACCAGAAGCCGGTGGCTCGTCCGGCCGCCAAGCCCGCCAAGGACGGGCTCAGCGACGAGGACGCCGAGATCGAGGCGATCCTCAAGCGGCGCGGCATCAACTGAGCCGCAGCACTCCCCGTCTCAGCGCTTCTTGCGCTTGTCCTTGCGGTCGGGTCGCGGCACCCACTCGGTCAGCGTCGGACCGACGTAGACCTGACGCGGACGGTGGATGCGCTGCGCGGCGTTGTCGTGGACTTCCTTCCAGTGGGCGATCCAGCCCGGGGTGCGTCCGATCGCGAACATGACGGTGAACATGTCGAGCGGGATGCCGATGGCGCGCAGGATGATGCCGGAGTAGAAGTCGACGTTGGGGTAGAGCTTGCGCTCGACGAAGTAGTCGTCGGCCAGCGCTGCGGCCTCGACCTCGCGGGCGATGTCGAGCAGCGGATCGGTGACCTTCACCTTGTTGAGCAGGTCGTCCGCGGCCTCCTTGAGGATCTTGGCGCGCGGGTCGAAGTTGCGGTACACCCGGTGGCCGAAGCCCATCAGCCTGACGCCGGAGTTGCGGTCCTTGGCCTTGTCGACGTAGCTCTGCGGTGAGGTGCCGGAGTCGCGGATGTCTTCGAGCATGTCGATCACGGCCATGTTGGCGCCGCCGTGCAGCGGCCCCCACAGGGCGTTGACGCCGGCCGACACCGCGGTGAACAGGTTGGCGCCGGACGAGGCGACCATGCGCACGGTCGAGGTCGAGCAGTTCTGCTCGTGGTCGGCGTGCAGCACCAGGAACATGTTGAGCGCGTGCGCGACCTCGGGTGTGGCCTCGTAGGGCCGGTAGGGAACCGAGAACATCATGTGCAGGAAGTTCTCGACGTAGTTCAGGTCGTGGCGCGGGTAAACCATCGGCTGGCCGATGTGCGACTTGTACGCAGCGGCGGCGATGGTGCGGGTCTTGGCGATCAGGGCGGCGGCGGCACGCTCGAAGGTGGGGTCGTCGCTGATGTGGATCTCGGGCAGGTCGTAGGCCTGGATCGCGTTGATCATCGCCGACTGGATCGCCATCGGGTGGGCGTCGGAGGGGAAGCCGTCGAAGTGCTTGCGCATGTCGCGGTGCAGGGGCGCCTGGTCGCTGAGCATCTGGCGGAAGCGGTCGCGCTGGGCCGGGTCGGGCAGTTCGCCCCAGATCAGCAGTTCGGCGGTCTCGATGAACGAGGAGTGCTTGGCCAGGTCCTCGATCGGCACACCGCGGTAGCGCAGGATGCCCTTGTCGCCGTCGATGAAGGTGATCGCTGACTGGGCGGCGCCGGTGTTGGCGTAGCCGTCGTCGAGGGTGACAACACCGGTGGTCGAGCGCAGCGTGGAGATGTCGATCGCCCGTTCACCCTCGCTGCCGGTCACGAGGGGGAACTGGTGCTCAACCCCGTCGATGGTGATGGTCGCGTAGTCGGTCATGGCCACTCCTTCACGTCGGTGGTGGTGACCACTGTCGCTGAGAGTCAGCGTTGATCGAGTTGTGCCCACGTCGTGGTCACGTGGGTGTGGCGAACCTCACTCCGCGGTGGCGGGGGCGTGCAGGCGGACGAGGTCGCGCAGCCGGCGGACCCGCTCGACGGCGGCGTCGCCCTCGACCCGTTGGATGCCGAGCATCATCCGGTTGTTGCCCTCGGGGTGGTCGGCGCTGGGTCGCAGCACCAGGTAGGGCCAGGCGTCACCGGAGCCGAAGGTCACGCCCTCGACCTCGCTCCACGGGTGGAACTTGGTGCTGACGGTGTTGCGGACGGTGAGCCCGCGTGCATCGGCGACGATCGTCGAGAGTCCGATGCTCAGCATCATGCCGACCATGAACAGCACGAAGAAGGCGAGCGTGGCGATCTGCAGGCCGGTGAACTTGGCCCGGATCGAGGCGTCGAGCATGTACCAGCCGAACAGTGAGCTGGCCACCAGCAGCACCGACAGCGAGATCGCGGTGCGCAGCACCGGCGCGGAGCGGAAGATCACCTTCTGGTCCCCGGTCAGCTGGGCCGCCCTGCTGGTGGACGCGCTGTCGGTCGTCCCGTGGTCCTGGGCGGTCACAGCCGGCACGCCGTGATGTCGGTGACCAGGATGGCTCGAGCGCCGGCGTCCCAGAGTCGGTCCATGATCTGGTGGGCTTGGGCCTGGGGCACCATGGAGCGCACCGCGTACCAGCCCTCGCGGGCCAGGTTCGAGATGGTCGGGCCCTCGAGCCCGGGGGTGATCGCGCAGGCAGCGTCAAGGTTCTCACTCGACACGTCGTACTCGACCATCACGTAGGCGCGGGCCACCAGCACGCCGGACAGGCGGCGCAACAACTGCTCGGCGCGGGCGGTGTGCTCGAGCCCCTTGCGTTCGATCAGGATTGCCTCGGACTCACAGATCGGCTCACCGAAGACCTCGAGCCCTGCCTTGCGCAGGGTCGTCCCGGTCTCGACGACGTCGGCGATCGCGTCGGCAACGCCGAGCCGGATCGCGGACTCCACCGCACCGTCGAGGCTGATCAGTCGGGCGTTGATGCCGTGCTGGGCCAGGTGCGCACCGACCAGGCCCGGATAGCTGGTGGCGACACGGAGACCCTCGAGGTCGGAGACCGCACCGGCGGTGCCGACTGGGGCGGCGAACCGGAACCGGGAGCGTCCGAAGGCCAGGGCGGTCACCTCGTCAGCGGGTGCCCCGGAGTCGAGCAGCATGTCGCGTCCGGTGATGCCGAAGTCGAGCGTGCCCTCACCGACGTAGACCGCGATGTCGCGGGGACGCAGGTAGTAGAACTCGACGCCGTTGGCCTCGTCGACCAGGACGAGGTCCTTGAGGTCATTGCGCTGGCGGTAGCCGGCCTCGCGCAGCATGACCGTCGCGGCCTCCGACAGCGACCCCTTGTTGGGTACGGCGACCCTGAGCAGGGGCACCTGGTCGGCGCCGGGCAGGGTGGTGTCAGTCATCTCGGTCCTTGTCGATCACAGGTGGCGGTACACGTCGTCGAGGTCGAGGTCGAGCGCCAGCATCATCACCTGCACGTGGTAGAGCAGTTGGCTCATCTCGAGCGCGGCATCGTCCTTGCTCTGGAACTCGGCCGCCATCCAGACCTCGGCAGCCTCTTCGACGATCTTCTTGCCGATCTCGTGCACGCCGGCGTCGAGGCGCTTGACCGTGCCCGAGCCCTCCGGCCGGGTGGTGGCGGTGTGCTGCAGTTGGGCGAAGAGGTCTTCGAAGGACTTGCTCACGCCGCCCCACCCTACCGGGGTTTGCGGCTAGTCCCTCGCCTCGCCCGCGCCGACCAGTTCGGGCGCCGGCCCGGTGACCTCACCGCCACTGCGTTGCACCCTGACCCAGGTGACGAAGCCGATCGCGACGAAGACGCCGTAGATGACGTACATCAGTGCGCTCGGGTAGTACTGCGCCTTCCACAGCAGTGGCACGCCGACGATGTCGACCGCGATCCAGATCAGCCAGAACTCGGTCCAGCCGCGGGCCATGCCGTAGGTGGCCAGGATCGAGCCGGTGAGGATCCAGGCGTCGGCGGCCGGACCCCACGAGCCGAGCGCCTTGAGGATGAAGTAGCTGGCGGTCCACAGCACGATGGCACCCACCAGCAGTTGGATGCGCCCGGATCGTCCGGCCCACCTCGGCGCCACGCCGACGCCCGACTCGGGGTTGTGACGACGGTAGGCGGCCCAGACCACCCAGCCGTAGACCGAGGTGATCAGGAAGAACACCTGACGGCCGGCCTGACCCCACAGGTCGAGGTTCTGGGGGGTGTTGAAGACACCGCCGAGGAAGACGGTGAACAGGATGACGTTGCCGAGGATGCCGATCGGCCAGGCGCCGACCTTGCGGCGCATGCCGAGGATGGCCGAGGCCAGGCCGAACCCGTTGCCGATGATCTCGCGCCACAACATGGGCTTGCCGAGACCGACGTCGAGTTGGGCATCCAGCAACCGGGAGAGGATGTCGAGCACCTGAGGTGTCCCTTTCGTCCGGTCGCAGAACACCGGGGTACCAGAAAGGGACGCCGTCGCGTGCACAGCAGGCACGCACCGTCGCCCTCGTGTTCCTCCCATCCGGACTTTCACCGTCGGTACCGGAATTGCACCGGTTCAGCCGAGATCTCCCTCGTGGGGATCACCCGGGTCGCGGACTGTCACCGCCGGTTCGGACTTGCACCGACCCCGGAACACTGCGAACTGCTCATGGCGACCTCGGACGAGGTCACCGCTGGCCATCCTGCCAGAGTCGGCAGCTGGTGTGCACCGACGCCCGAGGTGTGGGTGGGGTGGCACCCGGTTCGCGGTTGTGTTCGCGGGAAGAGAGCCGATCCCCCCCGCCGGCCGCGAGCGGTTTGTGGCGTGAAGCGCCCCGTCGACCACGTGATTCACGCCACGAATCGATTGCGACGCAGGCTCGGATGGCGGATCGCTCCGGGTACTCGCGGAGTGATCCGCCACTCGGGCGGGCGTGAAGGGTGAGCGACGACGAGACCTTCGCGTTCAGAGGCGCACGCCGAGCAGGGCGTCGACCAGGGTGGCGGCGCGGGCGCCGCCCTCGGTGTCGTCGCCGTCCATGGCGAGGCTGGCCGCTGCCCACGCATCCATGGCGGCCAGCGCCGCGGGCGCGTCCAGGTCGGTGCGCAGGGCGGTGCGCACTTGGGCGACCAGGTCGTCGGTGCCGAGGGTGGCGTCCTGCCCGACGGCGTCACGCCAACGCTCCAGACGCCGGTTGGCCCGCTCGAGCAGCTCGGGCGTCCACTCCCAGTCGTCGCGGTAGTGCTGGTCGAGCAGGGCGAGTCGGATCGCCATCGGGTCAGCACCGTTGTTGCGCAGACGCGAGACCAGCTCGAGGTTGCCCTTGGACTTGCTCATCTTCTCGCCGTCGAGGGCGACCATCGAGCTGTGGACGAAGGCGTCGGCCAGCGGTTCACCGGTGGCCACCTCGGCCTGCGCGGCGCACATCTCGTGGTGCGGGAAGGCCAGGTCGGTGCCGCCGCCCTGCACGTCGAAGTGGGCGCCCAGGTGCTCCAGCGCGATCGCGGTGCACTCGATGTGCCAACCGGGACGCCCCAGGCCGAGGCTGCCTCCATCCCAGGTGGGCTCCCCCTCGCGGTTGAGGCGCCAGACCAGGCAGTCCAGCGGGTTGCGCTTGCCCGGACGCTCGGGGTCGCCGCCCATCTCGGTGAACTTGGCCAGGGCCTGCTGCTCGTCCAGGTGCCCGACCCTGCCGAAGCCGGCCGAGCGCGAGACGTCGAAGTACCAGTCGGGGTACTCGGGGTCGTCGACCTGGTAGATCGGACGAGTGCCGTCGTCGGCCACCAGCGAGTCGTCGAGCAGCATCGACTCGAGCAGGTTGACGACCAGACCCACGCTCTCGACCGCTCCGATGTAGTGGTCGGGCGGGACGACGCGCAGGGCTTCCATGTCGGTGCGGAACAGTTCGGTCTGCTCCTGGGCGAGGTCTCGCCAGTCGACGCCGGTCTGCTCGGCGCGCTCGAGCAGCGGCTCGTCCACGTCGGTGACGTTCTGGGCGTAGGTGACCTGACAGCCCTGGTCGCGCCAGACCCGGGTGAGCAGGTCGAAGGTGACGTAGGTGAAGGCGTGCCCCATGTGGGTGGCGTCGTAGGGGGTGATCCCGCAGACGTAGAGCCGGGCAGCACCGGCCTTCTCGGAGTCTGCCGGCGGTCCGACCTCGACCAGGTCGCCGCTGGCGGTGTCACGGACGACCAGCCGCGCTGGCACGTCGCCGCTTGCCGGGGCCAAGGTGGGGACGTCGGGGTGCGACCAGGCCTTCATGGGGGAAGCCTACCCAGCTTCGACGCCCCGATCGTCCAGCAGTCGCGCCTCGAGGCCAGCCCTCACCCGGGGCCAGTCGTCGACGACGACGCTGAAGATCGCGGCGTCGCGCCAACTGCCGTCGGCACGGCGCTGGTCGCGCCGAGCGATGCCTTCGAAGGTGGCGCCGAGTTTGCTGATCGCCGCCCGGGATCGGGCGTTGACCGCGTCGGCCTGCAGCTTCACCCGGCCCCAGCCGTGGTCGAACAGGTGGCCGAGCAGCAGCAGCTTGCACTCGGGGTTGACCGCCGTGCCCCACACGCTGTGGTGGTAGGCGGTCCAGCCGATGTGGCAACTCTGTTTGTCCGGCTCGAAGTCGGCGATCGAGGTGGTGCCGACGCATCGTCCGGCCTGGTCGCCGTCGGCCAGCCGCACCAGGTAGGAGTGCCCACCGCGCTGCCAGGGCAGGTAGCCGCACACCCAGGGGGTGAACGCGTCGGGGTCGGTGAGGGTGCCCGCCGGCCCCCCGCCCCAGCCGCCGGCGAAGGTCTCCGGCGTGGCCAGCGCGCCCGCGATCTCGGCGATGTTGTCGTCGGTCACCGGTTCGAGGACGACGTGTCGTCCGGCCAGCACGACGTGCGGCGGTGGCGCGATGGTTTTCACCTGTCTCCTGGATGTCTCGGTCAGATCGGTGGCCAGGGGATGACGGGCCAGGCATCCCCCGGCACCGGGAAGCAGCCGTCGCCGATCAGGGTGAAGATCCGCTCCTGGGTGGCCTGGATCTCGTCGTCGTCGAGCCAGGGGCCCAGCGCGTCCTCGCTGGCATCAAGGGTGCGTTCCAGCAGCGCGTGCTCGTCTTCGGTGAGGATCTCACCGGCCCACCCCCACAGGATGGTGCGCAGCTTCGGCTCCGCGTGGAAGGTGAGGCCGTGGTCAACGCCGAGCACGGCCTCGGGGTGGGCGTCGGTGGCCGGCACGTGCAGGATGTGCCCGGCCTTGCGGTCGGCGTTGTTGGTGACCACGTCGAACAGGGCCAGGCGGCGCAGCAGCGGGTGATCGGCGGTGACCAGCACCACTTCGTGGGCGTCGCCGTCGACGCCGGCGACGATGGTGGCCCAGCCCTCGGGCCCCTCGTGCAGCCTGACCAGGTCGGCCAGGTCGTCCTCGGACTCCTCGACCCAACGCTGTGCCGAGCCTGGGCCGAACGGCCCCTCGACCCGGCAGGTGAATGGCACCGCGTCCCAGCCGGCGGCCCGTGACAGGTCGTGGGCGGCGATCTCGCGCTGGCCCAGGGTCGCGGTCGGGAAGTCCCACAACGGGGCCTCCCCGCGCACCGGCTTGTAGACCCACTTGGCGCCCAACTCGTCCTCGGCCAGGAAGGTGGCGTTCGAGGCCATGACCAGGCGTCCGACCAGGTTCAACTCTCCGCTGGGCGGTTCGGCGATGCTCCAGTGGTCATCCACGGCTCACCGCAGGAACAGTGGGGTGCGGTAGCCGTTGGCACGGGGGCAGACGTGACCACCCGGGTCCATCGGCTGCGAGCAGAACGGGCAGGCGGGTCGTCCCGACTCGACCAGGGCACGTGACCGGGCGACGAACTCGCGGCAGGCCACCGGCCCGAGCCGGACCTCCATCGACTGCTGGGCCTGGCTGATCGACGGGTCGATGTCGTCGTCCTCGCTGGTCACGGGGTCGTCGTCCTCGTCGTCGGTGGTCTCGACCGAGAACAGTTCGAGGGCGACGCACTGCTGCCCGGAGTCCCAGGCCAGGGTCATCGTCCCCACCCGGAAGTCCTCGACCAGGGGCTGGTCGAGCGGGCCGAGGTCGCTGGAGACCTCGAGCACCGGCGGGATCGGGGGTTCGTTGCCGAGTTCGCTGAGGCCGTCGAGGATCCGGGCGATGTGCTCGGCGAGGATCTGCACCTGCTCCTTCTCGCACAGCACCGACGAGATCCGGTTGCCGTCGCGGGCCTGCAGGTAGAAGACGCGCTCACCGGGACGCCCGATGGTGCCGGCCACGAAGCGGTCGGGGAAGTGGTAGCGGTGGGTCAGCCTCGCCATGATGACCAGCTTAGGGGGCGTCCGCGGTGGGGACGTCGGGCGACTCGGCCGGGGGTGCGTCGTCCTCGCTGCCGGTGGCGCCCACTCCCCCGCCGACGCTGGCTTGGGTCGGCTTGGGGATGACGGCGAACGACTTGAGCGGGCCGGCGACGGAGTTGACGCAGGCCACCCGCGGAAAGGCCTCGGTGGCGTCGGGGGCGGGCAGGTGGACGACCGAGGCGCTGGCCGGGTCGACCATCAGTCGCTGCACCTTCTCGAAGGGTTGGCCCAGGGCCCAACCGAGGAAGCCGTTGATCGGGTCCCCGTGGCTGACCATCAGCCAGACCGCGTCGGCGGGCAGGCGTGAGTTCCAGTACTCGACGGCCTCGACCACGCGCTCGACGACGCCGACCATGGTCTCGCCGTCGGGGAACTGGACGCTGGCCGGGTCGCGCTGCACCTGCGTCCACAGCGGCTCCTTGGCCAGTTCGCTGAGCAGGCGTCCTGACCAGACGCCGTAGTCGGTCTCGGCGATCCGTTCGTCGATCACCACCTGGGCGGACGAGCCGGCGGCCTCGAGCGCCAGCTGGGCGGTCTGGCGGCAGCGTTCCAGCGGTGAGCAGACCACGGCGGCGAGTTCGATCCCGGCCAGCCGCTCACCGAGTGCTCGGGCCTGCTTCTCGCCGGTCTCGTCGAGCAGCACCCCGGGTGTGCGCCCGGCCAGGGTGCCGGCGGTGTTCGAGGTGCTGCGTCCGTGGCGGACGACGATGACGCTGCTCACCCGGTCAGGCTATCCGCACCCCGATGCGGCAGGCTGGGAGCGTGACCCACTGGCAGGTTCGTGAGGCCGAGGCGCGCGACGCCGACGCGGTGGCTGCCCTGCACATCCAGGGGTGGTGGGCCTACCGCGGGCTGCTGCCCGACTGGTGGCTCGACGACCCCGCCCGGGCGATGGCGTGCGTGCAGCGCTGGCGTGCCCAACTGGCCCGACCCGCTGGCGAGCGAGCCACCGCGGTGTGGGTGGCGACCGACGGCCAGGGCCGGGTGGTCGGGTTCGTCCGGTTCGGGCCGACAGCAGATCCTCCGTCCCGCAGCCAGGGCCTCGAGGCGGACGAAGTGTGGGACCTCTGGGTCGATCCCGAGGTGCGGTCGCAGGGGGTCGGCTCGACCCTGCTGCGCGAGGCGCTGCGACGGTGCCGTCGTCCGGTGGTGGTCTGGGTGCTGCGCGACAACCTGCGCGGCCGGGCGTTCTATGCCCGCGAAGGTGCTGTGGACGACCTGCTCGTGCGCACCGAGCGGATCGAGGTCTCGGGACACAGTGGGTTCGACGTGGTCGATGTGCGGATGCGCTGGGCCGGCGAGGCTGCTCGGTAGGGTGACGCGCATGCAGTTGCGTCGCGTCGGCTCGTCCGGTCTGCAGGTCTCGAGGCTCGGTCTGGGCACGATGACCTGGGGGCGGGACACCACTCCCCAAGTGGCCCGGCAGTTGGTGCGCGCCTTCGTCGAGGCCGGCGGGACCCTGCTCGACACCGCCCCGGCCTATGGCGCCGGGGTCGCCGAGCGAATCATCGGCAAGCTGCTGCACACCGAACTGCGCCGTGACCAAGTGGTGATCGCCACCAAGGGTGGTTTCGGCATCCACGACGGCCAGCGGGTGGTCGACACCTCGAAGCGGGCGATGCTGGACGACCTGGCTGGGTCGCTGCGGCGGCTGGGCACCGACCACGTCGACCTGTGGCAGGTGCATGCCTGGGGCGAGGAGCCGCTCGACGAGACCCTGTCCGCACTCGACCAGGCGGTCAACTCCGGGATGGCGCGCTACGTCGGCATCAGCAACTTCGTCGGCTGGCAGACCGCGCAGGCCGCCACCTGGCAGCGGGCAGTTCCCGGGCGGGCGCCGGTGGTCAGCACCCAGGTGGAGTACTCGCTGTTGGCACGGCGGGCCGAGGTCGAGGTGGTGCCGGCAGCCCGGGCGCTGACGATGGGCGTGTTCGCCTGGTCACCGATCGGACGAGGGGTGCTCACCGGCAAGTACCGCCGCGGCACCCCGCGTGACTCCCGAGGGGCACAGGACCACTTCTCGTGGTTCGTCGAGCCGCTGCTCGAGGCGAAGCCGCAGGCAATCACCGACGCGGTGGCGACCGCTGCCGACGGGCTGGGCCTCAGCCCGGCGCAGGTGGCCCTGCTGTGGGTGCGCGACGCCCCCGGGGTGACCGCACCGATCCTCGGAGCCCGGACACCAGAACAGTTGGCGCCCTACCTGGCCGTGGAGTCGCAGGTGCTGCCCAGCTCGATCGTGGCCGCACTCGACGACGTGTCCGGAGGACCCAACCTCGGCCGCTGAAGCCTTGGCTGGTCGAGTAGCGCGAAGCGCGTGTCGAGACCCCTGCGCCGACCTGGTCTCGACACGGGGCTCGTACCTCGCCCCTACTCGACCAGCCAGGTTCAGGCCGTCCCACTCGACCAGCCAGATTCAGGCCTTGTCGAGGAAGTGGTCGAGCACCCGGGCGCCGAACTTCAGAGACTCGATCGGCACCCGCTCGTCCACGCCGTGGAACAGGGCCGTGAAGTCGAGCTCGGGCGGCAGCTGCAGCGGCGCGAAGCCGAAGCAGTTGATGTCCATGCCACCGAAGGCCTTGGCGTCGGTGCCGGCGCTCATCATGAACGGAATCGTGCGGGCGTGCGGATCCTCCTGCTCCAGGCTCCACTGCATCGCCTCGACCAGTGAGCCGGCGAACTCGGCCTCGACCGCCCGCTCGTGCACCGTCGCCTCGACTGTGATGTCGGGTCCGGCGAGCTCGCGCACCGTGGCGATCAACTCCTCCTCACCACCGGGCAGGAATCGTCCGTCGAGCTCGGCCTCGGCGTGCCCGGGAATGACGTTGGTCTTGTAGCCGGCACGCAGCACCGTCGGGTTGACCGTGTTCTGCATGGTGGCGCCGACCATCCGTGAGATCGTGCCCAGCCGGGACAGGGTGGCCTCGACGTCGTCGTGGTTGATCTCGATCTCGAAGGCCTTCTCGATCTCGTCCAGGAACGCGCGCTGGGTGGGGTGCAGGGTCTGCGGCCACTGGTGCGAGCCGATGCGTCCGATCGCGGCGGCGAGCCGGGTGACCGCGTTCTCGTCGTTGCGCATCGAGCCGTGGCCGGCGCGTCCCTCGGCGATCAGCTTGAGCCACATCAGGCCCTTCTCGGCGGTCTGCACCAGGTAGAGACGCAGGTCGTCGCGCACGGTGAGTGAGAACCCGCCGACCTCGCTGATCGCGTCGGAGCAGTCGGCGAGCAGGTCGCGGTGGTGCTGGGCGAGCCACTTCGAGCCCAGCTGTCCCCCGGCCTCCTCGTCGGCGAAGAACACCAGCCTGACCGGACGACGCGGCGCTCGTCCCTCACGTTGCCGCGAACGGACGACCGACAGCAGCATGGCGTCGAAGTCCTTCATGTCGACCGCGCCGCGACCCCAGATCATGTCGTCGCGCACCTCGGCGGCGAACGGGTCGACCTGCCAGTCGTCGGCCACGGCCGGGACGACATCGGTGTGGCAGTGGATCATCAACGGCGCCACGCTGCGGTCGACGCCCTCGGGTTCCCAGTGCGCGACCAGGGTGGTGCGTCCGGGCTCGGACTCGAACAGTTGCGACTCGATGCCGACCTCGTCGAGCTTGGCTGCGACGTACTCAGCTGCCGGCCGCTCCCCCTTGGACTCGCCGGCCCCGTAGTTGGTGGTGTCGATCTGGATCAGCTCGCGACACAGGTCGACCACCTCGGAGTCGACGTCGCGGCGGGCAGGGGCTGCGGCTTCGGTCATGGCGCCATCCTTCCACGGGCCGATGACGCTCCCGGTAGGTTCGAGTCGGAGCAACGACCATGTCGAGCATCACCATGCAGGGGGCATCCATGTCTGACTCACCCGTCGTCACCACCACCAGCGGCCAGGTCAGGGGGTTCTGGCGCGACCAGCCCGAGGGCTCGCGGTCGGCGGCCTTCCTGGGTGTGCCGTTCGCCGAGGCGCCGGTGGGTGCCTACCGCTACCTGGCGCCACACCCGCGCACCCCGTGGGAGGGCGTGCGCGATGCGACCAAGTACGGCGCCACCGCGCAGCGTCGTCCGTTCGGTGAGGTGACCGCGATCCCCGAGCCGAGCATCCCCGGCGACGACGTGCTGCACGTCAACGTGTTCACCCCCGACCCGCGCGAGGGCGCGCTGCTGCCGGTGCTGTTCTGGATCCACGGCGGCGGTTACAAGGCCGGTTCGCCGGCCAGCCCTTGGTACGACGGGTTCGCCTTCAACCGTGACGGCGTCGTCACGGTGAGCGTGGGCTACCGGTTGGGCTTCGACGGGTTCGGCCTGATCGAGCACGCACCGGCCAACAGGGGCCTGCTCGACCAGATCGCTGGGCTGGAGTGGGTGCGCAACAACATCGCCGAGTTCGGTGGCGACCCCTCGAACGTCACCATCGCCGGGCAGTCGGCCGGCGGCGGTTCGGTGCTGGCGCTGATGGCCTCACCGCTGGCCGAGGGCCTGTTCCATGCGGCGATCAGTCACTCCGGTGCCCTTCGTCCGATCACCGCCGACCTCGCTGCCGAGCGGACGACGGCACTGGCCGAGCAGTTGGGTGTCGAACCGACCGTGGAGGGCTTCTCGTCGGTCACCCACGACCAGGTGCTCGACGCCACCGAGGCCATGGAACGCGCCGAGCGCCCGGTCGAGGACCCGCAGCAGGTGGTCGACTCGGTGGTGGCCGCTGAACGGATCACCGAACTGATGTTCCTGCCGCACGAGGACTCGTTCAGCCTGCCCGCTGGCTGGGTGTCGCGGGTGGCTGCCCATCCGGCGCCGCTGATGTTCGGGACGACCGCCCACGAGATCACCGCGGCCGGGCAGTTCATGGCACCACTGCTCCAGGGGCAGAACGCACGCGACCTGCTGCGGACGAGCCGGCTCGGCGAGTTCGCCGAGGAATACCTGGCCGCGAACGCCGAGATGGACGACGACCTGCTGCTGGGCCAGGTGGACACCGACAAGACCTTCCGGCGGTGGGTGCCGGTGGTGGCCCAGGCCCGTGAGCAGCATGGTCTGCCGACGTGGGTCTACGACTTCCGCTGGGTCAACCAGACCTCTGGTCTGGCCACCCACTGCGCAGAACTGCCGTTCGTCTGGGACAACCTGGCCGACCCCAAGGTCGAGACGTCGTCCGGGCCTGGTGCACCACAGGAGTTGGCCGATCGGATGCATGCGGTGTGGGTGCAGTTCATCAGCGAGCACACCGCACCGTGGCAGGTCTGGACGCGGGAGGCACCGCGCACGATGGTCTTCGACGAGTCGTCTGGTGAGGCCGATGGCTACCAGGTCGAGGCCCGGTTCGCCGAGGTGGTCGAGCGCCTGTCGCAGTGAGTACCGATCGGGTGCCCGGCGATTGGCACCCCCGTGGGGGCGCTGCTATTCTCGAGGGGCTGTCCGGGCGACCGGACGCACCCTGTCCGGGTGGCGGAATTGGTAGACGCGCTAGCTTGAGGTGCTAGTGCCCTTTATCGGGCATGGAGGTTCAAGTCCTCTCTCGGACACTCGCACGAAGAGGCCGGTGACAAGGCGAAACGCCTTGGCGCCGGCCTCTTGTCATTGCCATGGAAGGATCGAAGGGTGACCTCCCCCGACCGTGTGACCCAACTCCGTGAGTTGCTGTCGTCCGACGACAACCAGAGCCGGCTGAGCGCCACCCTCGCCGCCGGAACGCATCCTCAGCCCGGCTTCGTCGAGGTGTTGATCGAGCGCTGCCGCATCGAGCCGGACTTCTTCGTCCGTGACACTTTGAGCTGGGCGTTGCTGATGCACCCATGCGATCAGGTGGTCAAGGCGCTGGCCACCGAACTGTGGCGCGCCGAAGACCAAGCCCGCAGTCAGGCCCTGCACACCCTGTCGAAGATCGGCGACCCGGCCACCTGGCCGTTGATCACCACCGACATGCTGCACTCCGAGGTCGACGAGGTGGCCCGCACCGCGTGGCGGGCGGCCGCGGCGGTCGTCCCGGACGACCAGCGCGCCGAGCTTGCGCGCGACCTCGTCCGCGAACTCGGACGAGGTGACCTCTCACTGCAGCGGGCGCTCAGCCGCAGCATCGCATCGCTGGGCGAGACCGCACTTGCGGCACTGAGTGACGTCGAGCACGCGGCCGAGGCGAACGACGCCGCTCGCGCCCATGCGATCGTCACCAGTCGCCTGATCGCCGATCCCGACCTGGACTTCGAACTCGCCCTCGAGGTGGCCAAGGCACAAGTCGCCCACCAGCGCGCAGAGGACGCCACGTAGGGTTGGGATCAGTCCATCGCCGGGAACGGAGTCACCCATGTCGTCCGCACCTGCAGCCCCGTGGACCACCCTGCCCAACGGCACCACCATCCCCCAGATCGGGTTCGGCACCCTCGCTGTGCAGCCCAGCCGTGACGCCAGCGACGAGAACGCCGACATCACTGGCGAGATCGTCCGCGCCGCCCTCAAGGCTGGTTACCGCCACCTCGACTCAGCGCAGTCGTACGGCACCGAGCGCGGCGTCGGCAAGGCGATCGCCGAGTCGGGCATCCCCCGTGACGAGCTCTACGTCGCCAGCAAGCTGGCCAACCCCAACCATGCCCCCGACGACGTGCGCCGCTCGTTCGACCAGACCCTGGAGCACCTGGGCCTCGACCGCCTCGACCTGTTCCTGATCCACTGGCCGCTGCCCACCATGCACGACGGCGACTACGTCTCGACCTGGAAGGCGGTCGCGGCACTGGTCGACGGTGGCCGGCTGCGCAGTGCCGGGGTCTCGAACTTCCTGCCCGAGCACCTCGACACGATCATCGACGAGACCGGCCTCGTGCCGGTGGTCAACCAGTTCGAACTGCACCCCTACTTCGCCAACAAGCCCACCACCGAGGCGTGCGCGAAGTACGGGATCGCGGTCGAGGCGCACAGCCCGCTCGGTCACAACCGTGAACCACTCACCGATCCGACGATCACCGAGATCGCCGAATCGCTGGGTCGCTCGACCGCCCAGGTGATCCTGCGTTGGCACGTGCAGCGCGGTGACGTCTCGATTCCGAAGTCGTCGCGCCCCGAGCGGATGGTCGAGAACCTCAGCGTCTTCGACTTCGAGTTGGATCAGGCCCAGATGGACGCGATCAACGCCCTCGACCGGGGCGAGGACGGCCGTGTCGGCCCGCACCCGAACACGTGGGAGGGCTGAGCCCGTCCCACCCGGTGACTCACCAACGGTGGGCGACGTCGATCACCAGACGTGAGCCGTTCCCCGGTCCGGTCAACACGAAGACCCGCATCGGCAGCCGGGCCCGCACACCGAGTGCGATGGTGCTCTGACCCTCGAACGACCCCGCCCAGCGCACCTGCCGGAGGGTCGAGTAGCCGGACACGTTGACCAGGGCATTGGGGTTGCTCGGCGTGTAGCTGGGTCGGCCCGCGCTGTTGTGAGCCGGCGCTCGCACGATCACCTGCAGGTCGGCCGCCCCGGCAACGGGGAGCGGCATCCCACTTCCGTCCGCGTGCACCAACGGCACGTAGCGCACGTCATAGCCGGCGACGCCTCCGTTGAGATCGATCACCAGACGGTCGAAGCAGGCGTGACGTCCGGCACGGACGCCGGTGAGGGCAGCGCTGGTCATCGCCAGGCCACCGTCCTTGGGAAGAGATCCCCAGCGAACCGTGCACGAGGTGGGGGTGGCCGCTGGGGCCTGCGCCGTGAAACCGATGAGTGTGGCCAGCGTGACCGCGAGAGTGGCCACCAAGGCGGCGATGGTCCTGATGGGGCGAACGACGATGTTCATGGTGCCCCCCTTTCGTTGTTGCACTGACAACGCCGCACAGCCGCGATCGGTTGTCATCGGTGGTACCCGTCACGATCGGTCAGCCACGGTCGGTGCGACGATCTGGTAGGAACGAGACAGCGCGCACGCGGGTGCGGGCGTGGCGAAGGGGTATTCATGGGTTTCCTGTCGAGGTTGTTGGGGCGCTCCGAGGACGACGACTCCCCGGTGGTGTCGGCCGTGGTGAGTAGCGACGAGGTTCGCACCGCGGTGGACGACCTGGCCACCAACCTGGAGGAACTCGCCCGGGCGATGGGCTCCGAGGGCTCCCCCGTCGACAACCCCGGCTGGCGAGGCCGAGCCAACGACCTGCGCGGCGCCAACCGCGACCTGCGGATGCTGCTGGCGCAGCCCCAGTTCACCAAGGACGACCTGTACGAGGCGATCATCACCGTGCGCCCGCTCTATCGCGGCACGGCGCCCGAGGAGTACGCCCACCTCGACGAACTCAACACCCGGGTCGACCAGGCCCTGCGCCGGGTCTACGACATCACCTGACCAGCCTGTCGGGGTGGGATCACCCCCTGCACCTGAGAAATTGTTGAGTTTCCTCAGGATGGTTCCTACCGTGGACGACCTCGTCAACACGGAAAGGTTCCCCCACCATGACGAACAGCACCACGCGTTTCACCACCCTCGCCCTCGGAGCCCTCGTCGGAGCTGGTTTGGCCATCGGCGGCGCCCCCTCGACCGCCGACGCGAACACCGCCGTGTGGGACCGGGTTGCCGCCTGTGAGTCCAGCGGCAACTGGTCGATCAACACCGGCAACGGCTACTACGGCGGCCTGCAGTTCTCGCAGGCGACCTGGGAGGGCTTCGGCGGGCGCCAGTACGCCCCCCGGGCCGACCTGGCCACGAAGTCGCAGCAGATTGCGATCGCCCGCCGCACCCTCGCGGTGCAGGGCCCCGGCGCCTGGCCGGTGTGCTCGGTGCGAGCCGGTCTGACCAAGGCCAACGGCGGCGCCTCGTCCAGCGCGACGGCTGGCTCGTCCACGACGCAGCGCAGCACCACACCGAAGAAGTCCACCAAGCCGGCGACCAGCAAGCGCTCCACCACCACCAAGCCGGTGACCAGCGCGACCTCGAAGGCGCGCAGCATCACCGTCAAGCGCGGCGACACTCTCAGCAAGATCGCCGCCCGTCATGGGGTGAACGGCGGCTGGCAGAAGCTGCACCAGCTCAACCGGGCCAAGGTCAAGAACCCCAACCTGATCTACGTCGGCCAGACCCTGCGCTTGGCCTGAGCCCGAGGGGTCGGGGTGATCAGCCGCGTGAGCGTCTGATCACCTCGATCACCGTCGGCCGCAGCCGGGCCACCGAGACCACCTCGTCGACCGACCCGACCTCGACGGCCCGGTGGATGTCGTGCACACCGTCGAACTCGGCGGCCACCTCACCGATCTTCTCGGCCCGGGCCGCGGTCTCGGCGTCAGCCAACTCCGCCGACAACCGGCTGCGCTCAGCACCCGATGCCGACTCGACCGCCGCCCGCAGGCGTGCCACCTCGGGATGGGCGGCGACCCGCTTGGCGACCTCACCGGCGAAGACCACGGCGGCTGCCGGGGCGCCACCGATCACCGAGGCGAACGAACCCTCAAGGGCAAGCACGGTCATGTTGGGGTTGAGCGCCTTCGAGAACACCACGAACGCGCCGCCGTGGTAGCGCGAGATCACGCAGAACACGATCGTGCCCTCGAAGTTGACGATCGCTCGTCCGATCTCGGCGCCGTACTCCAACTGCAGGTGACGCATCGAGTCGGGTGACCCGTCGAAGCCAGACAGGTTGGCCAGCACCACCACCGGACGATTGCCGCTGGCCGCGTTCAGCGCCCGGGCCACCTTCTTCGACGAACGCGGGAACAGCGTGCCAGCGGTGTAGGTGTCGGGTCCGTCGGTGGGCGGGAAGCCGCGCCGGGGCACCGGTCGCGACTCGATGCCGACGATGCAGACCGGGTGCCCGCCCATCGTGGTGTCGACCACGACCGCGGTCTCGGCGTCAGCCATCTGCGCCCACCGCTCCAACTGGGGACGATCCTGGTCGGCCACCGCCCTGATCACTGCACGAATGTCGAACGCCTTCTTGCGATCGGGGTTCAGTTCCTTCGAGAACACCTCGCCGATGGTGGTGAAGTCCGTGCCCCAGGCGTGCGGGGCGTCGCTGATGTCGCGGTCGACCGGGTCGACACTGGGCAGGTCACGAGGACGCTGCTCGCCAGGAGCGACGTAGGTGTGCTCGTAGTGGCGCATCAGGATCTCGTAGGCGCCGGCCAGTGTGGGGGCCCAGTACTGGGCCTGCCCGTTGGGGCCCATCACCCGGTCGAAGCCACCGATGCCGAAGTTGTCCTCGGCCGAGACCCCACCGGAGAAGTCCAGCGACTGCTTGCCGGTGAGCACCATCGCCGAGTCCGGGGTCATCACCAGCACACCCCGGGTGTGCATCAGCATGGTCGCCTCGGCGTTCCAGTACGGCTGGGCGCCGACATTGATCCCGGCGACCACGACGTTGACCTCTCCCCCGGCCTGGGTGAACTCGACGATTCGCTTCAGCGCCGCCGCGACCCAGTCCATGTTCTCGGTGCCCGACTCCATCGAGATCCGCGCCCCCGACGAGATCGTGTACCACTCCAGCGGCACCTTCTCGGCCTCGGCCCGGTCGATCGCCGCAATGATCCGCGAGCACTCCGGCTCGGCCACCGCACCCAGCGCCTTGATCGGGTCGCCCGACAGGACGATCCGCCGCACCCCTTCGGGGTGAGTCGGGGTCGGGGTGGTGACGTCGGCGACGATGATCCCGGCCCGGTTCTGACCGGCCGGACGATCGACCGGCACCAGGTGACCGGACTCGTCCAGGTCGAGTTCGGTGACGGTGCCACCGGGCCCGGCCAGCATGCCCTGCAACTCGTAGGGGTAGACCAGCCCGCGGCGCCGGGCCCGCTCGACCTTGGCGTCGTAGTCGTCCATCGGCTTGAGCGGCGCATCGGGGATCCGCCCGATGTCGGCGGTGACACCTGCCCCGGGAGCGGCGTGGAAGCGGATCGCCACCGGGCGCGCGGTGCCGTCGGGTGCGAGCACCCGTCCCTGGGCGAGCACCTCCTCCAGGCCTGCGGCCTCCCCGAGTGGACGGATCCGCGACTGAAGTGCGGCCAGGTCGTCGAGTTCGGCGCGCACCACCGGCCAGATGTGCAGCCAGATGTGGTTCATCACCAGTTGGTTGCCGGCCGAGCCGCGCGCCGAGCGGGCTCGCCGGATCGCCTCGAGGCTCTGCTGCACGGCGCGTTCGGCGTGGGGCAGGCCGACGACGCGGCCCGACCGGTCGCGGGTGACCGCGAGTTGGCGCACCTGCGCCATGGCGATCAGCCGTCGGTCGGCGGGGTTGCTGCGGGCCACGCACTCATACAGCAGCACACCGTGTGGGGAGTCGAGCCGGGTGATCTCGAACTCGCTCAGCCGCCACAGGCTCAGTTGGCGGGCCAGCATCGGGTGCACGCCGCTGACCAGGCGATCCTCGACCAGCTCGCGTCGTCGGTCGACGTCACGGGCCCGGAAGGTGGTGTGGGTCGTGGGCCGCTCGTCGTCGGCCACGACGGCCACGGTGACCCGACGGGCCTCGAGTGACCAGGCCTGGTCGGCGAGCCAGCGCCGAAGTTGCTCTGCCTGCTCTCGCGCGTCGACCGGCGCCTGGGGCCACAACACGTGCAGTTCGACGACCGGGTGGCGCTGCTGCTCGCGAGCGGCGCTGACCAGGCTGGCCACGGCCTCGGTGAGCGTGGGATCGCCGCCGGTGAGGGCGTCGGCGTCGAACACCAGGGCGATCACGCGGGCGTCACGGTCACTGATCCGGTAGTCGGCGACCGCAGCGGGACGACCAGCCACCGGCTCGGTCGACACCTCCCCAAGGTCGAACTCGCGGTAGTGGCGGCGCACCAGCACCTCGAGCATCGGGTCGCGGTCGCCCAGCCCGCGCCGCATCCGGGCGGCCAGGAACTCGATGAGCTGCTCGGGGATGTCGGCCAGGGCCTCGATCCGGCTCTCTCGGTCGGCCGGGGCCGGGTCGGCCGACAGGGCGTCCAGTTCGGTGCGCACCCGGTCGAGGACGAGGTCACGCTCGGCGTCGACCTGGGGCTGGTCGAACCAACGGAAGCGCACCGAACGGGCCAGGTCACCGACCCGGGGGAAACGACGCTGGGTGGTGCGGACCAGCCGCTCCAGCAGGTCTCGTGCGGCGTCGGCCCGCTCGCCGGTGGGCGGCTGCTCGTCCAGCCAGGCCTCGAGCCCAGCGCTCGCGCCCGCGGGCACGCGCGCGGGGCGCTGCTGCGACAGGAAGATGCGGAACACCGCCTCGTGCAGGGCAGGGCTGCGGTCGAGGTCGTCCACCCCGTAGTGGGCGAGGACCGTGCGCAGCTTCTCCTCGAAGCTGACCGGCAACCCGCCACGCTCGACGTCGAGGGTGCGCAGGTAGCTGTGGAAGTGCTCACGGGCGCTGTGCACCCGCAGTTCGGTGGCCAGGTCTTCCCCGACCGGGCGGTTGCGGCTCAGTTCGGCGAGGTCGGCGAACAGCGACAGCAGCGCCATCTCCGACTCCAGAGTGTGGCCGCCAGCGGCGCGCAGGGTGGCGCGGGTCTGACCGAACTCGGTCAGGGCGGCCCGGGTGTCGTCGAGGTCGTAGCCCTGCAGTCCGGCGCGCAGGGTGGCCAGCGCGCTCTGGAACTGCTCGTCGTTGTCGTCGGCCTCGGCAGGTGCTGGCAGGTCGACGGAGGCAGTGGCGTCTGCGGTGGCTGTGGTCTCGTCGGCGTCGCCGGTGGGTTCGAGACGGACGAGCGGTGCCCCGGTCTCGACCTGGCTGCCCGCGGCCACCAGCAACTCACGCACCCGCCCGGCGAACGGTGCGGTGAGCACAGTCTCCATCTTCATCGACTCCAGCACCAGAACCGGCGCGTCAGCGGCGACCTCGTCGCCCACGGCGACCGGGGTGGCCACCACCAGGGCCGGAGCGGGTGAGCGGACGACGCCGCCCTCGTCGCGACTGACCCGGTGGGTGATGCCGTTGACCTCGACCAGGTGCATCGGACCCGAAGTGTGGGTGACCAGCCGGAAGACCTGGCCGTTGACCGTCAACCGGGAGTGGAAGTCGTCCAAGGTCTGCACACGCACGTCGGCGTGAGCAGGCTGCTCGCCACCGAGGACGACCACGTGGTAGCGGTCGGCACCGACCCGGGCCACGGTGACCTGGTGGGTGGCGCCGCGCAGCTTCAGGTCGATGGGGCGTCCGGTGACGTGCTGCACCTGGGGACGGCCGCCCCGGGCCGACTCGAGCAGGCGGGCCAGCTCGACCTGCTCTGCCTCGCCGTAGGCCTCGATCGCGGCGGCGACCAGTGCGACGCCTGACCAGGCCGCCTCGCCGAGACGTCCCTGCGCGCGGACTCGGTCGATCCAGGCGGTGTCGGCCCAGTGGCCGGGCTCTGCGGTGGCGGCGTCGTGGCCGGTGGCCACCTCGGGCTGGTCGAGCAGGTCGAGCACGAAGCTCTTGTTGGTGGTGCCGCCCTCGATCACGACCGTGGTCTCGGCCATGGCGCGTCGCAGCCGGGCCAGCGCCTCGTCCCTGGTGCGGCCGTGGGCGATCACCTTGGCGATCATCGAGTCGAAGTCGGCAACGATGGCGTCACCCTCGGCGACGCCGGTGTCGACCCGGATGCCGGGGCCCGACGGGAACTGCAGGCGCACGATCCGTCCCGGCGAGGGAGCGAAGTCACGATCGGGGTCCTCGGCGTTGAGCCGGGCCTCGACGGCGTGGCCGACCTCGGCCGGACGAACACCGCCGTCGAGTCGTCCGCCGTCGGCGACGTGGATCTGCAACTGCACCAGGTCGAGCCCGGTGACCACCTCGGTGATCGGGTGCTCGACCTGCAGACGGGTGTTGACCTCGAGGAAGGCGAAGCTGCGATCGAACGGCTGGAACAGAAACTCCACCGTGCCGGCGCCGCGATAGCCCACGGCCAGGGCGAGCCGCTCGGCGGCGGCCTTGAGTTCGGCGACCTCTTCGGGCAGCAACAGCGGCGAGGCCGACTCCTCGATCACCTTCTGGTTGCGTCGCTGGATCGAGCAGTCGCGCACCCCCACCGCCCAGGCGGTGCCGTGGTGGTCGGCGATCAACTGCACCTCGACGTGGCGGGCTCCGGTGACCACCTTCTCGAGGAAGACCACGCCGGAGCCGAAGGCGCGTTCGGCCTCGTCGCGGGTGCGTTGGTAGGCGTCGGTGAGTTCGTCGGGGGTGCTGACCAGGCGAATGCCTCGTCCACCACCACCGGCGGTGGCCTTGAGCATCACCGGGTAGCCGATCCGCTCGGCAGCGGCCAGGGCGTCGTCGACGGTGTCGACCGGTCCCCCGCTCCAGGGCGCGACGGGGACGCCGACCGATTCGGCGATCAGCTTCGAGCCGATCTTGTCGCCGAGTTGGCGCATCGACTCACCTGTGGGTCCGATGAAGGTGATGCCGGCCTCGGTGCAGCGGTCGGCGAAGGCGGCGTCCTCGGCGACGAAGCCCCAGCCGACCCAGACCGCGTCGGCCCGGGCGCGGCGGAGCACGTCGAGCAGCAGGTCGTGGTCGAGGTAGGGGCGGTTGGCAGCGGGTCCGAGCGGTTGGGCCTCGTCAGCCTCGCGGACGAACATGGCGGTGCGCTCGGCATCGGTGTACAGGGCGATCACGCTGATCGGCTCGTCATCGGGTCGGGCCGCGGCGTTCAGGTCACGCACGGCGTGGATCAGCCGCATCGCGGCCTCTCCTCGGTTGACCACAGCGATCCGCTTCAGCACGGTGCCTCCTGCGCGTCAGGCCTCCGGGTCGGCGGCCGTGTAGCCACAGAACCTACCGCCCGGGGTGGGGCAAGCGGCTGAGCCTGCGGTCGCTGGACGCGTGTCGTCGCCCCGACCACCGATGTTGCAGTGCGCCACTCCCCGGCATCGCCGGGCAGGTAGCGTCGTGGTGTCGGCGGGTGCCCGCAGGGGGCGGGTGCCATGCCCTGTGGACGAAGGAGTCGCCATGAACGATCTGCCCTACCGCGATCCGTCGATACCGGTCGAGGAACGTGTGGACGACCTGCTGGGCCGGATGACCCTGGAGGAGAAGGCCGGCCAGCTGACCCAGTACTTCTACTTCGGCGCCTTCGCACAGAACTTCCCCGCAGACACCGACATGGGCCAACTCCCGGTTGACGCCCAGATGTTCCTGCAGCAGCCGAAGATGGTCGAGGCCGCTCTGCAGGCCGGTGGCGCCGGTTCGCTGCTGTTCGTCAAGGATGCCGCCAACGCCAATCGGCTGCAGAAGATGGCGATCGAGGGCAACCGGCACGGCATCCCGTTGATCTTCGGCTACGACGTCATTCACGGACTGCGCACGATCATGCCGGTGCCGATCGCGGTGGCCGCCTCGTGGGATCCCTCGGTGGCCGAGGCCGGCCAGACCGTGGCTGCTCGTGAGGCACGTGCGGTCGGCATCCACTGGGCGTTCGCCCCGATGGTCGACATCACCCGCGACCCGCGCTGGGGGCGCATCATCGAGGGCGCGGGTGAGGACCCGGTGCTCGGTGGCGCGATGGCCGCTGCCCAGGTGCGCGGTTTCCAGGGCGACTTCGGCGCCGACCGGATCATCGCCGGCCCCAAGCACTTCGCTGGCTACGGCGCCTCACAGGGTGGTCGTGACTACGACCAGGTGGAACTGTCGGACTCCGAACTGTGGAACATCTACCTGCCGCCGTTCAAGGCCGCGGTCGACGCGGGTGCCGGCAACATCATGAGCGCCTACATGGACCTCAACGGGGTGCCGGCGGTGTCCAACCGCTGGCTGCTGCACGACGTGCTGCGCGAGGCCTTCGGCTTCGACGGCTTCGTGGTCAGTGACGCCAACGGTGTGCGCAACCAGGAGGCCCAGCACCACGTGCGTGATCTGGCTGACGCCGCCGCCCGGGCGCTGGCTGCCGGCAACGACATGGAGATGTGCATCTTCGACCCCGCCTTCACCCGCATTCCGCAGGCGGTGGCCGACGGTCAGCTCAACGAGCAGCAGGTTGATGAGGCCGTGCGGCGGGTGCTGCGGGTCAAGTTCTCGTTCGGCATCTTCGAGAACCCCTATGTCGACGAGGAGACCTCGCTCAGCGTGCTCGGTGACACAGCCCACCGTGCCGTGTCGCGCCAGGCTGCCGAGCGCACCTTCGTCCTGCTGAAGAACGAGGACCAGGCTCTGCCGCTCAAGGCTGATCAGCTCGGCTCGATCGCGGTGATCGGTTCGCTGGCTGCCTCGGCGCGCGACACCGTGGGCCCGTGGGTGTTCGAGCAGGACGATGCCGAGACCGTCACCATCCTCGACGGCATCAAGGCCCGCGTCGGTGAGGGTGTGCGGGTCGAGCACGCCGCCGGTGCCGGCATCCCCCCGCGGAAGTTCGCCTCGATGTTCGACGGCATGGATGGTGGCGCCACCCCCACGAGCTACGACCCCGAGACCGATGACGACGCGATCGAGGCGGCTGTCGAGCTGGCTGCCGGGGCCGACGTGGCCGTGGTGGTCGTGGGTCAGCCGCAGAACCAGATCGGTGAGTCGGCCTCGACCAGCACGCTGTCGCTGGGTGGCAAGCAGGTCGAGCAGTTGCAGCGGATTGTTGACACCGCAACCCCGGTGGTGGTGTTGGTGATGTCGGGTCGTCCGCTCGACCTGCGGGTCGTGGACGAGGTCGCTCCGGCGATCCTGCAGGTCTGGTACCCGGGCACCCGAGGCGGTGAGGCGGTCGCCGCCGCCCTGTTCGGTGACGTTTCCCCCGGCGGCCGGCTGCCGTTCACCTGGCCGCGGCACGTCGGTCAGGTGCCGCTGAACTACGCCCACACCCGCAGCCACATGCCCGATGGTCAGGGTGAGCGCTACTGGGACGACCCGTCGGTGCCGCTGTACCCGTTCGGGCACGGCCTGTCGTACGGCAGCTTCAGCTACGCCAACCTGAGCGTGGGCACCGGCAGCGTCGCCGTGGGTGCCACGGCCCGCGTCGAGGTCCAGGTGACCAACACCTCGCCTGTGGCCGCTGACGAGGTGGTGCAGCTCTACATCCACCAGCGCCACGGCACCTCGTCACGCCCGGTGCGTGAGCTCAAGGGCTTCGAGCGGGTCACCCTCGCGGCCGGCGAGACCCGCACGGTCGGCTTCGACCTTGGACCCGACCAGCTGCGCTACTGGAGCGCGGCCACCCGTGACTGGGTCCAGGATGCGAGCACGATCGACGTGTACGTCGGTGGCAGCTCAACCGCAGACCTGACCGCAGTTCTCGAGGTGACCGCTGACTGAGGTGGACGAGCAGCCCTGGCAGGAGCGGGCACGGTCGGTGACCCTGACCTGCCAGGAGGTGCTCGGCCATGACCTGGTCGCGGTGTGGGTGCACGGATCGGCGGCGCTCGGTGGCGTCGGTCCTGCCAGTGACCTCGACGTGCTCGTGGTCGTGCGTGACGTTGCCCCCGACAACCTGACCACGCTGGGCTCTGCCCTGCTCGGGGTCGGGTCGCGGACGCCGTGGCTGGAACTGTCGGTGATCCGCGAGGCGCTGGCGCGACGCCCCGGGCCGCCGTGGTCCTACCTGTTGCACGTCAACAGCGCTGACCGGGTGGCCGGACCTGACCCCGGCCACGGCGATCCCGACCTGCTGATGCACCTGCTCGTGGCCAGGTCTGCTGGGCTGGCGACACACGGGCCGGACCCCGGTCGGGTGATTGGGCCGATCAGGCAGGAGTGGGTGCTGGGCTACCTGCGCGACGAGTTGGCCTGGGGTCTGGAGCACGGTGACGCCCGTTACGCCGTGCTCAACGCCTGTCGAGCGGTGGCCTTCGCCGACGCGGGCCTGGTGCTGTCGAAGGTCGACGGGGTGGGATGGTGGCAGCGACGGTTCCCGGTCACCAGTCACGACGCGGTGTGGCTCGATGAGGTGCTGACTGCACAACGTGAGGGACGAGAGCTGGGGCCTGCCGACGACAGGGCCAGGCAATTCGTGGACGAGGCCTCCCGACTGCTGGTCTGAGCCACCGCGCCGGGCTTGGCGCGGCAGACTGGTCGATCGTGACGTGGCAGGATCAGGCCGAGGTTCGCGCGGTGCAGCGACGCACCGTGGGCGTGCTGTCGACTGCGCAGGTGATCGGCGGCCTGAGCATCGGTGTGGCCGGCTCGATGGGGTCGCTGTTGGCCTACGAAGTGACCGGACGCGAGTCGCTGGCCGGGTTGTCGCGGGTGTTCAACGCCTTGTCGGCGGCCCTGTTCGCCGGCCCGCTGGTGGCCTTGGCGCTCAGGCGGGGACGACGAGCCGCCCTGGCCAGCGGCTGGGCGATCGCCCTGGCCGGTTCGGTGCTGCTGGTGGGCTCGGTCGCCTTCCAGAGCCTGTGGCTGCTGCTGGGCGGCATGCTGTTGTTCGGTGCCGGATCGGCGGCCAACCTGCAGACCCGGTTCGCCGCCACTGACCTGGCGGTGCCGAAGCACCGAGCGCGGACGCTGGCCTTCGTGATGTGGGCGACCACGTTCGGTTCGGTGGCGGGCCCGAACCTGGCGGCCCCGGGTGGGTCGGTCGGACGATGGCTGGGCCTGCCCCCGATCGCCGGCGCCTACGTGCTCGCAGGCGTGGGGTTGCTGGTGGGCTCGGTCTTCGTCGCGACCGCACTTCGTCCCGACCCGCTGTTGTTGGCCCGGAGCCACACCAAGGAGGCATCGGCCGCGTCGCGTCGTCGCGGAGCACTGAGCGTCGTGCCGGAGCTGTGGCGCCTGCCCGCGGGACGGTTCGCCCTGGTCACCCTGGTGCTCAACATGTACGTGATGGCGGCGATCATGACGCTGACGCCGGTGCACATGACCAGGGCCGGTCACTCGCTGGCGATGGTGGGGCTGACCCTGTCGATGCACATCCTGGGCATGTTCGCGTTCGCACCACTGATCGGCTGGTGGGTGGAGCGGTCGGGGTCACGCGTGGTGATCTGGGCCTGCGTGGCGACCAACCTCGCGGCGCTGGTGCTGTGCGCCCTGGCCGGCGACAGCCTGATGATGGTCAACATCGGGTTGTTCCTGGTCGGTCTGGGCTGGTCGTTCGGCATGGTGTCGGGTTCGTCGATCCTGGCCGAGGAGGTACCGGTGGCGATCCGCACCCAGTCGCAGGGCGCGGCGGACACCTTGGTCAATGTCGGCAACGCCACCGCCGCCGGTCTGGCCGGCCCGATCATGGGGGCGCTGGGCTTCGGCGGGCTGTCGATGGTGACGATGGTGGCGCTGGTGCCGGTGGTACTGCTCGGGCTTGGCCGGGCGCGCGTCGTCCATCAGGTCGTCGACTGAGCGACGACCCGGTGGGCACGGCTCAGTTGGCGCTCATCCACCCGGCGGCCAGGGCGACCAGGACGGCGGCGCCCAGCAGCACGCGGTAGCCGACGAACCAGTTCAGCGAGTGGTTGCGGACGAACTTGAGCAGCCAGGCGATCGAGGCGTAGGCCACCACGAACGAGGCGACACAGCCGACCAGGATCGGGCCCCACCCGAGCGTCGGCAGCTGGTTCCAGGCCTCGACCGCCTGGAAGATGCCCGCAGCGGTCAGTGCGGGGATGGCCAGGAAGAAGGACAGCTCGGTGGCGGTGACCCGGTTGAGCCCGCGAACAAGCCCGAGCGAAATCGTCGTGCCTGAGCGGGAGACCCCGGGAATCAGCGAGAAGCACTGGAACAGCCCGATCAGCAGGCCATCGGCAATGGTGACATCACCCTCCTCGCGCACCCGACCCTGCTCGGCGAGTCGGTGGAACCGGCGCTCGGAGAACCAGATCACCGCGCTCCACAGCACGAGCGCACCGGCGACCACCCACAGGCTGCGCAGCGGACCGCTGATGAAGTTGCGTCCGAGGAAGCCGACGATGCCGACCGGGAGCGATCCGATGATGACAGCCCACGCCAACGGGTAGTTGGGGTCGCTGCGTTCGGCGGGGTTCCTGAGGCCCTTGGCCCAGGCCACGACCAGGGTGACGATCTTGCGCCAGAAGTAGATGAAGGTGGCCAGGATCGCCGGCAGCTGGATGATCGCGGTGTAGGCGGTGACGGCGGGGTCGTCGACCTTGAGGCCGAGCATCTTCTCGGCGATGGTGAGGTGGCCGGTGGACGAGACGGGGAGGAACTCGGTGAGTCCTTCGACGATCCCGAGCAGGATCGCATCGAGGTATGAGAGCACGGACGACCTTCAGCGGCTGGGCAGTGACGACCTGCAAAGCGTAGACGGTCGGGCCACGGTTGGACGAGCCCAGCGCCACCGTCAGGTCTCGAGCGACCGTCGATCTGGGCGTACGACCTGCTCGGCCCTGATGGGCGGTTTGAGTCCCACGCGACCCAGCTCGAGGGCCGCCAGTTGGTCGATCACGCGTCGGTCACCACGACGCCAGGCACCGACCGGGTCGTCACTGATGCCGGCCAGTTGTGACATCGGCAGCATGGTCATCGCCCTCAGCGCGAACAGGTCGAGGTCGGGGTCTGCGTCGATGAACCGTTGCGCGGCGCTGGACTCGCGGGCGAACCGGATGCGGCCCGGCAGCCGCAGGGCCAGCGCCATCAGCACCGGGATGGCGGCGATGACGATGGCCACCACCCAGGCGGCGTCGTGAATGAACGCTGCCTGGTCGTTGGCCTGGCTGGTGATCTGCGAGAGCCCGGTGGCCAGGTCGCGGAACGGGGTGGCCAGCTCATCGCCCACCGCCGGGACCTGTCCGACCTTGTCACCGGCACCGTGCAGCTTGCGCTCCAAGTCGGCACTGGTCTCGGCGGTGCGTCGGGCTGGGGTGGCGATGGCGTCGACCACGTCGAAGACCAGGGTGCCGACCCAGATCCATGCCGCACACCAGGCGAGCGCGAACAGGTCACCGAGCACCTGCCTGGTGCGCCGTCGGCCGGAGGCTGCGTAGAGCGCCATGCGTCGTCCCCTTCCACCTCAGTGACCCGACGGTCTGCGCAGGCCCCAGGACCCGTCCGGGAGCAGTCGGACCCATCCCCAGTCTTCCAGTTCACCCAGACGGTCGAGGCATTCGGCGACGCCCAGCCCGGTGCGGGCCACGACCTCGTCGACCGGGGTGCCACCACGACGTCGCAACGCCTCCCTGACCTCGAGCAGGCGGGTCGGCATCTCGTCCAGCTCTCGTGCCGGCGCCTCCACCCCGGGCAGCGGCGGCTCCACCAGTGGGCTGAGCAGTTCGCGCACCTGCTCGGCATCGGCCACCAACACTGCTTCCTGGTCCCTGATCAGCTGGTGCGGGGTCAGTGACCGGTCGGAGTTGATCGGGCCGGGTACCGCGGCCAGTACCCTGCCCAGGGCACGCGCCCAGGCCACCGTGTTCCGTGCCCCGCTGCGCCGGGCCGCCTCGACGATCACCGTGCAGGCGGTCATGCCGGCGATCAGCCGGTTGCGCGCCAGGAAAGCGACCCGTGTCGGCGAGGTTCCGGGCGCCAGTTCGGAGACGATCGAGCCGTGCTGCCTGACTTGGCGCAACAGCCCGGCATTGCCCTTCGGGTAGAGGTCGTCCAGTCCACCCGCAAGCACGGCAACCGTTGGTCCGCCCACGGCCAGTGCGCCCCTGTGGGCGGCGGCATCGATGCCGTAGGCCCCACCCGAGACCACCGTGGCCCGGCTCACCATCCGGTCGTGTCGGTGGGCGGCCAGTCCGGCGGCGATCTCGGCGGCTGCCCACTCTCCGTAATGGGTGGCTGCACGCGAGCCCACGACCGCCACCGAAGCGGCGCACGATGACGCCAGGTCAGGGTCTCCAGCGACCCAGAGCCCCCAGGGCGCACCGCCCATCTCTGACACCTCGACGTGGTCGAGGTCGTTCAGTCCGGTGGGCCAGCGTGGATCACTGGGCACCAGGTGCTGCAGCCCAAGCACTTCGGTACGGGCCTCGACCATGTCGAGGTCGACCTTGCGTGCCCGGATCCCCCACCTGCTGTCACGATCGCCGGTGAGCAGCGACATCCACACGGCCTCAGCACCTTCGGTGGCGACGAGTCGAGCCAACTTGAGGTCGGCCGTTCCGGCGCAGGCCATGGCCAGTCCGACGCGGGCACGCTGCTCGCCATCCCAGGTCATGCCGCCACCTCGGCCTGCTCGCCCTGACGCATGGCCAAGGCCTGGCGCAGGTGACTAGCGCTCACCCGGTCCTTGCCGGCCAGGTCGGCCAGGGTCCAGCTGACGCGCGCCACCTTGTCGACGCCCCGAGCCGACAGCAGGCCCCGGGTCAGGGCGTGATCGAGGGGCCTGGTGTCCAGCGGCGCCGGCAGCACGTGACGCAGCAGCGACCCCGGCACTTCCCCGTTGGTGGTGAAGCCGGTGCCCTCCAGACGCCACGCCTGGCGCTCGCGCGCCAGCTGCACCCGGTCGGCCACCGCAGCCGACGACTCCCCCGTCGGCGCGCTGCCGAAGCTCGAGGTGCGCACCGGAAGCAACCGGTACTGGATGTCGATCCGGTCGAGGATCGGTCCGCTGAGCCTCTCGGCATAGCGCCGCACCGCCATGGGGCTGCACGAGCACTGCCCTCCCGGGGTGCCGAACTGCCCGCACGGACAGGGGTTGGCGGCCACCACCAACTGGAACCTGGCCGGGAATCGCGCCATCATCTGCGCCCGGGCGATGGTCACCCAGCCCGACTCGAGCGGGGTCCGCAGGGCCTCCAGCAAGTGGGAGCTGAACTCGAGGACCTCGTCCAGGAACAGCACCCCGCGGTGGGCGAGCGAGACCAGCCCGGGGCGAACCACCCGCTGTCCCCCGCCGACGAGTGCTGTCAGGCTGACATTGTGCAGTGGGTCGGCGAAGGTCGGACGCTGGATCAGGCCGCCGTGGAGTTGCCCGGCGATCGAGTGCACCGCCGAAACCTCCAGTGCCTCGCCCGGGCTGAGGTCGGGCAGGATGCCCGGCAGTCGGCTGGCCAGCATGCTCTTGCCCACCCCCGGTGGCCCGTGCAGGTAGAGATGGTGTCGTCCCGCGGCGGCCACCTCGAGGGCGAACTTGGCCGCCTCCTGACCGGTCACGTCGCCTAGGTCGGGCACCTTGCTGGGCTCGGGGTCGTCCGCGGCCGCTGGCACGGTGTTGAGCACGGGTCGCCCGCGCAGCACCTCGACCAGGTCGGTGAGCGTCGACACGCCCCAGATCGCGATGCCGGGCACCAGCGCGGCCTCGTCCAGCTGGCTGGCAGGCACGATGGCACGCACCATGCCGGCATCGACGGCGGCCAGCAGCCCGGGCAGCACACCGCGCACCGCGCGAACGCGTCCGTCGAGACCGAGTTCGCCCATCATCACGGTGTCCCGGAGCAGGTCGGGTGGAACGGCCCCGCTGGCCGCAAGCACCGCTGACGCGATCGCGAGGTCGTAGTGAGAACCCGCCTTCGGCAGTGCGGCAGGGGTGAGGTTGATGGTGACCAGTTGGTCGGGCCACGACAGCTCCGCCCCCTTCACCGCGGCCCGGCAGCGATCCCTGGCCTCGTACAGGGCCGTGTCGGGCAGTCCCACGAGGACGATGCGCGGCAGGCCACCGCCGATGGCTGCCTCGACCTCGACCAGGGCACCATCCATGCCGATCAGGGCCACCGACCACGCCGAGGCGGTCATCGGGCGATCCCCTTGACGTGGGTGAGTTCGACCCCGCCTGGTCCACGCAGCACGCCGATGGCGTCCAGGCGTATCCGTGGGGCACCCGGCTGGTGTTCCTTGAGCCACCGTGCGGCGAGTTCGCGCAGCTTGGTGAGCTTGGCGATGGTGATCGACTCCAGCGGGTCTCCGAAGCCCCTGCCCGAGCGGCACTTCACCTCGACGAAGACCACGGTTCCGTCGGGTTCACGCGCCACCAGGTCGATCTCACCCGCACGGCAGCGCCAGTTGCGCTCCAGGACGGTCCAACCCAGTCGTTCGCAGTGGCCAGCTGCCGCGTCCTCGCCCCACCGGCCCAGCGCTCGGGTCGCCTTCGACGTCATGGACCATCACCTCCGCCCACACTGTGGGGAGGAAGATGCCCTGGACGGTCACGTCCACAGATTCGGCAGTCCAGGTGGCGAGTTGTCCACAGAACCGATCAGAGACGGCGAAATGGTCAGCAGGAGGTGGCAGGCTGGCCGGCTCGGGCCGGGCTCACTTCTGGTCGGGCACCTGCAGGTCGGAGTGGACGATCTCCTCGATCGACACGTCGCGGAAGGTCAGCACCTTGGCAGACTTCACGAACCGTGCCGGCCGGTACATGTCCCACACCCAGGCATCACCCATCGACACCTCGTAGTAGACGTCGCCGCCCTCGGTGCGCACCTTGAGGTCGACCGCATTGCACAGGTAGAAGCGCCGTTCGGTCTCGACCGCGTAGGTGAAGATGCCCACGACGTCCTTGTACTCCTTGTACAGGTCGAGCTCGAGCTTGCTCTCGTAGGCTTCCAGGTCTTCAGCGCTCATGATGAGTTCACCATAGCGGCTCGCCTGACGTTCTCGAAGCGTCGCCGGTGCTCCGGGCAGGGTCCGTGCTGGTCGAGTTCGGCCTGGTGGTCAGCGGTGCAATACCCCTTGTGGACGTCGAACCGGTAGGCCGGGTAGTTCTCGGCCATCGCGGTCATCATCCGGTCCCTGGTGACCTTGGCCACCACCGAGGCTGCGGCCACGCAGGCGGCAACCCGGTCGCCCTTCCACACCGCCAGTCCGGGCACCCCCAGACCGTCGACCCCGAAGCCATCGGTGAGCACGAACTCCGGGCGCACACTCAGCCGCATCAACGCCCGTCGCAGGGCCTGGATGTCGGCCACGTGCATGCCCAGGCGGTCGCACTCGGCTGCCTCGATGCTGACCCAGGCGACGTCGACGGCCTTGGCCATGATCTCGTCGTAGCAGCGTTCCCGCGCCTTGGCGGTGAGCAACTTGGAGTCGGCCAACCCGGTGATCCGACGAGCGGATGTGTCGGCGAGCACCACCGCGGCGGCCACCAGCGGGCCGGCGCAGGCACCTCGCCCGGCCTCGTCCGCACCGGCGACCGGCGACAAGCCGGCGCGGGCGAGCGCCCGCTCGTAGCCGTACAGCCCGCGGCCGGGCCTGATCGTCATCGCGTCGGTACGCAGCCCACACCTTCGGGGCTGATCACCGGGTTCGCCGGTGGTGGCTGCGCGGGCTCGGGCACCGAGTCGAAGGTGCTGGGTCTGGACAGGCGTGAGAAGCGATCGAACGGCAGCAGGACGAGCTTGGCGGGACCGACCACCTCGTCCACGGGGATGAAGGCAGCCATGCCTCGGGGTTCACCCGTGGTGGACAGGTCGGCCAGGTGGCAGCGAGAGTCGCTGGAGTTGTTGCGGTTGTCACCCATGACGAAGATCCGGTCGGCGGGCACCACGACCTTGAAGGGCACCAGGGCTGGCTTGTCCTGCACCCCGTCCTCGATCTCAAGGTATGCGGTCTCGTCCAGAGGTACCCCGTTGACCATCAGGCGGCCCTGGTCGTCGCAGCAGGTGACCGTGTCACCGGGCATGCCGACGACGCGCTTGATCAGGTGTCGCTGCGAGGTGTCGGGCAGCACGCCGACGAACTGCAGGACCTTGCGTGAGGTCGAGACCTCCGGCGCCGGCGGCATCCAGCCACCGGGATCCTTGAAGACCACGATGTCACCGCGTTCGAAGCCGCCGATCTTGGCCACGGCGACGCGGTCGCCCACCTGCAGGGTGTCCTCCATCGACCCCGAGGGGATGATGAAGACCTGCCCGATCAAGAGCCGGATCAGTGACGAGATCACCAAGGCCAGAACCGCGACCAGGACGACTTCCTTGGCCATGGCGAGCAGCCCGCGACCGAGTGAGGTGCGACCCTTGTCGTCCTCCTGAGGGTCGCCCGCGTCTTCCTCGGCCGCGCGGCGCGGACCGTCGGCCGAGCCGGGTGCGGCCTCGTCCACGGGCGACTTGGTCTCCTGCTCGTCAGGGGTCATGCTCACACTGCACCTCTCCGGGCGCCCAGCTGGCCGACCCCACGCCGGCCCAGTCTATGTGGCCGAGTTCGCGGTTCCACGACGACGCCCCCGACACCGGCATGGTGTCGGGGGCGTGTGTCGTGCGATCCGGCCCAGTGGGCTCAGTTCTCGCGCTTCTCCTTGATCTTGGCGGCCTTGCCCTTGAGCCCTCGCAGGTAGTACAGCTTGGCGCGACGCACGTCACCGCGACGCTCGACCTCGATCTTCTCGATGATCGGCGAGTGCAGCGGGAAAGTGCGCTCGACACCGTTGCCGAACGAGACCTTGCGGACGGTGAACGACTCGCGCACACCGCCGCCGGTGCGAGAGATCACCACGCCGGCGAAGACCTGGACGCGGGAGCGGCTGCCCTCGATGACGCGCACGTGGACGCGCACGGAGTCGCCGGCCCGGAAGGTGGGGATGTCGTCGCGTAGCGCTGCTGCGTCGACCGCGTCGATGATCTGGCTCATGATGGTGTCCTCGCCGGTGCCATGGGTCACCTCGTGAAAGTTCTGGTGTGAGTGCCCACCCCGCAGACGATCCCCCCATGGCAGGAGCCGCAGTCGCAGGCAACAGCTCTCGATTCTGCCACACCGGGTCGGGCTGGCACCAATTGCCGAAGTCGCATGCAACCAGTCGGCCACGCCGAGCGTAGACCCAGTGAGAAGCCGCCTGGCTGCAAGGATCAGGCGTCGGGCCCGCCAAGGCCGTCGACACACTCCCCGCCCCTGGGGCCCGGCACACCGACGAGAGGACGAGCGACATGGACGAGGAAGCCTTCGACGCTTTCTACGCCGAGTCGTTCAACCGACTCGTCGGGCAACTCACCGCGATCATCGGTGACCGGACCGAGGCCCAGGACTGCGTGCAGGAAGCGTTCGTCCGAGCTTGGGACCAGCGCCGCAAGCTCGACACGTCACAGAGCCCCGAGGCTTGGGTGCGCACCGTGGCCCACCGGCTGGCCGTCAGCCGTTGGCGTCGCGTGATGCGTGGCCGCCGCCCCGCCGACCGTGCCGTCGAACCCATCCCGCAGCCGAGCACCCCCAGCCCCGACCGGGTGGCGCTCGAACGGGCCCTTGCCCAGATCAGCCCTGACCAGAGGCGCGCGCTGGTGTTGCACCACTACGCCGACCTGTCGGTCAACGAGATTGCCGAGGAACTCAAGGTTCCGGTCGGCACCGTCAAGGCCAGACTCTCCCGCGGCCGCGCCGCGCTGGCTGCCCTGCTCAACGACGCACCCCTGGAGACCCGCCATGTCTGACCACTTCGACGACGACCCCCGCCTCGACATCCCCCGCGCAGCCTGGGACTCCTACACCCGCGACGCCGAGTACGTGCCGATGCTGCCGCCCAGCCAGGTTCGTCGCCTCGGTGAGCGCCGCCGCACCCGCCGCCGAGTCGGCGTGGCCTCAGGAGCCCTGGCCCTGGCACTGCTGGCCGGCTCGGCCCTGGCGCTCAACGGCAGCATGTTCGGCAGCGACGACCCGCAGTGGGCTGGCACCCCGAGCCCCAGCGCCTCGTCCAGCGTGACCAGCACCACCCGCCCCAGCCCCACGCCGACCGACACCCGTAGCACCCCCGCAGCCAAGACCGACAACGGCCTGCTGAGTGCTGCGAACCTGCCGTCCGGCGCCGAGATCTACCTGCTCGAGCCCAACGACCTGATGTTCGAGACCAGCGCCGGCATCGGTGGCCGCGGCGAGCAGGACGCCCTGGGCGTGTGCGACGGCGGCCTGATGAACTTCCCGGGCACCGTGGCTGAGTGGCAGGGCATCTACGGCGGGCCGGCAGAGGGAGTGCCCAACCCCCAGGACTACTCCGACTACGAGGTCGAGGCGGTCGTCATGCAGTTCGTCAACGACGACGCCGCCAAGAGGGCGCTCGCCACCATCACCGGCTGGTACGCCGGCTGCGACACCAAGCTCAAGGGCATCAACCCGAAGGCGGGCCTCCACGCTGAGCCGGTGCTCGTCGAGGGTGGCGCCACGATCCACTACTACGCTGCCTCGATTTCCGGTGACAACGAGATGTACCAGAACTTCGAGAACTCGGTGGTCATCCAGTCCGGGCCGCGTGTGCTGGTGATGTTCGAACGGCTCTACGGCCAGGACAACAACGGCGTCGGCCCCTACAACGCCCAACTGCCCGACCAGCACGCAGGGCTGTCGCGCTTCGTCCAGCACTACAAGAAGGTGATCGAACGCCTCGACTCCTGAACAACGACGACGCCCCCGACCGATCGCGGTCGGGGGCGTCGCTGTGAGTCAGCCGAAGATCCTCTCGAGCGGGAGGAAGAGGCCAGTGCTGTCCTGCGGCAACCGCTCACCGTCCGGGCTGTTGTACGTGGTCAGGGTCGTGGCCTCGACCGGTCTGGCTCGATCGCCATCGACCGTGAAGATGCCCTGCGGCCCGCCCACGGAGGAGTACACCGTTCCCTCGTCCGCCAGACCGTCTCGCTCCTGAACTGTGACCTCATCGAGGAACAGGACGTAGTCACGATCGGCCGAGACCGACGTCTCTCCACGCCGCTGCGGGGACTTCGTGTCGGGCATCACCAGGGTGAGCTTCTGGCCGACCGCAGCTGCCTTCGTGCAGCGGGTCACCGACAAGTTGAACAGCGCCACTGGCGTGTTGCCGTCAAGCGTCCGACGACCTCGTCCGACCGTTCCCTGGGCCACCAGTGACGACGCGCTGACCAGTTGCTCCAGCGACTCGTAGGAGGGGTACGTCGCGCTCGACTGACGCTGCTGCGAGCAGCCGACGGTGGCAGTGCAGGCAACCACACCCAGCGTCGACAGGGCGACGCGCCGGGAGAGTCTCGGTGATGACACCTTCACTCCACCTGTGTCCATACCCCAGTGAAACCCGAAGATGAATCCGCCGCAAGAAGCAACTGTCCCGGTCCGCACACACGCACGTCGGCCCCCGCCCGGATGGTTGGGGGCCGACGTTGTCTGCTTGGACGAGCTCAGCTGGCCTTGCCGTCGCCCTTGAACAGCGACTTGACCAGGTCGCGGTTGAGCTGGCTGATCGACTCCAGCGGAATGCCCTTGGGGCAGACCTGAGAGCACTCGCCGATGTTGGTGCAGCCGCCGAAGCCCTCGGCGTCGTGCTGGGCGACCATCGACTTGACCCGGCTGTAGCGCTCGGGCTGGCCCTGGGGAAGCATCGCCAGGTGGGTGATCTTCGCCGAGGTGAACAGCATCGCCGAACCGTTGGGGCACGCAGCCACGCAGGCACCGCAGCCGATGCAGGTGGCGTTGTCGAAGGCGATGTCGGCCTCACGCTTGGGCGCCGGGGTGGCGTGGGCGTCGGGGGCAGACCCGGTGTTGGCCGAGATGTACCCGCCGGCCTGGATGATCCGGTCGAACGCGGTGCGGTCGACCACCAGGTCCTTGATCACCGGGAAGGCTCCGGCCTTCCAGGGCTCGATGTCGATGATGGCGCCGTCGGAGAACGAGCGCATGTGCAGCTGACAGGTGGTGGTGTGCTGGCCGCCGTGGGCGACGCCGTTGATCACCACCCCACACATGCCGCAGATGCCCTCACGGCAGTCGTGGTCGAAAGCCACCGGTTCCTCGTTGCGCTCGGTGAGGATCTCGTTGAGCATGTCGAGCATCTCGAGGAACGACATGTCCTCGCTGACCCCGTCGAGCGGGTAGGTGACCAGCTGGCCGGTCGAGTTGGCATTCGCCTGGCGCCAGATGCGCAGTGTGACCTTCACTTGTAACTCCGTTGCTTCAGCTCGATGGCCTTGTAGACCAGGGGTTCCTTGTGCAGCACGGGTTGCGCGCCGTCTCCGCCGTACTCCCAGGCCGCGACGTAGAGGAACTCGTCGTCGTGACGCAGCGCCTCGCCCTCCTCGGTCTGGCTCTCACCACGGAAGTGGCCACCACAGGACTCGCGGCGGTGCAGGGCGTCGATGCACATCAACTCGCCCAGTTCGAGGAAGTCGGCCAGACGGCCGGCCCGCTCGAGGGCCTGGTTGAAGTCCTCGTTGACACCGGTGACCTTGACGTTGGTCCAGAACTCCTCGCGCAGGGCGCGGATGCGCTCGATGGCGGTCTTCAGACCGTCCTCCCAGCGCTCCATGCCGCAGTACTCCCACATGATGTGGCCGAGTTCCTTGTGGATCGAGTCGACGGTGCGGGTGCCGTTGATGCTGAGCATCTTGTCGATCCGGCTCTTGACCGAGGTCAGCGCCTCCTGCGATGCCGGGTGCGAGTCGTCGACCTTCTCGAACGGGCCGGCAGCCAAGTAGTCGTTGATGGTGTTGGGCAGGACGAAGTAGCCGTCGGCCAGACCCTGCATCAGCGCCGAGGCACCGAGCCGGTTCGCACCGTGGTCGGAGAAGTTGGCCTCGCCGGTGACGTACAGGCCCGGGATCGAGCTCTGCAGGTCGTAGTCGACCCACAGACCACCCATGGTGTAGTGAACCGCCGGGTAGATGCGCATCGGCACCTCGTAGGGGTTCTCACCGGTGATCTGCTGGTACATGTCGAACAGGTTGCCGTACTTGGCCTCGACGGCCTTCTGGCCCAAGCGCTTGATGGCGTCGGCGAAGTCGAGGTAGACGCCTCGACGCATCTCGCGCTCGTTGCCGTCGTGGTCACGCTCGGTGACGGCCGGGCCGACACCGCGACCCTCGTCGCACATGTTCTTGGCCTGGCGCGAGGCGATGTCTCGCGGCACCAGGTTGCCGAACGCCGGGTAGATCCGCTCCAGGTAGTAGTCGCGGGCCTCCTCGGGAATCTGGCGGGGATCCTTGCCGCAGTCCTCGGCGTTCTTGGGCACCCAGATGCGTCCGTCGTTGCGCAGCGACTCAGACATCAGGGTCAGCTTCGACTGGGTCTCACCGTGCACCGGGATGCAGGTGGGGTGGATCTGGGTGTAGCAGGGGTTGCCGAAGTAGGCGCCCTTGCGGTGGGCCCGCCAGTTGGCGGTCACGTTGCAGCCCATGGCGTTGGTCGACAGGAAGAACACGTTGCCGTAGCCGCCCGTGGCGAGCACGACCGCATCGGCGTAGTGGGCCTGGATCTTGCCGGTGACCATGTCGCGGGTGACGATGCCACGGGCTCGTCCGTCGACCACGATCAGTTCGACCATCTCGTGGCGGGTGTGCATCTTGACCGTGCCGGCCGCGACCTGGCGCTCGAGGGCCTGGTAGGCGCCGATCAGCAGCTGCTGACCGGTCTGGCCCCGGGCGTAGAAGGTGCGCTGCACCTGCACGCCGCCGAACGAGCGGGTGTCGAGCAGGCCGCCGTACTCGCGGGCGAACGGAACGCCCTGGGCGACGCACTGGTCGATGATGTTCGCGCTGACCTCGGCCAGACGGTAGACGTTGGTCTCACGGGCGCGGTAGTCGCCGCCCTTGACGGTGTCGTAGAACAGCCGGAACGTCGAGTCACCGTCGTTGCGGTAGTTCTTGGCCGCGTTGATGCCACCCTGGGCCGCGATCGAGTGGGCTCGACGCGGGGAGTCCTGGTAGCAGAAGTTCAGCACGTTGTAGCCGGCCTCACCGAGGGTGGCGGCAGCGGCGCCACCGGCCAGGCCGGTGCCGACGATGATCACGGTGAGCTTGCGGCGGTTGGCCGGGTTGACCAGCGCCGCGCTGAACTGGCGGTGCTGCCACATCTTGTCGATGGGCTGGCTGAGGTCTGCCTTGGTGTCGGCGATGTCCTCGCCGTCGATCCAGTAGCCGTCGGCGGCCGAGACGGGGGCCTGCGCGGCCGAGGCGTCCTGGCTGCCGGTCTCGGGAATCATGGTCTCGGCCTCGGCCTCGACGAGCACCTGCTGCTCGGTCTGCGGGTTGTCGGTCATCGTCCAATCACTCCAAACAGGATCAGCACGGGCGGGATCATGAAGCCGACGTAGAGCAGTGCGGCAGCGATCCAGGCCAGGGTCTTGAGCACCTTGCGGGCGCCGGCGCTGGCGTTGGCACCCAGGGTGGCGAATGCGCTCCAGAAGCCGTGGAGCACGTGCATGCACACCGCGACCATGGCGATCGCGTAGAACAGCACGACCCACCACTCGCTGAAGCCGGCCAGGACGCGGTCGAACGGGGCCAGGCTGCGATCAGGGTTGTCGTAGCCGAACCGCAGCACCTCGGCGGTGTACTGCAGGATGTGGATGATCACGAAGAGCAGGATCAGGATGCCGCCCCAGATCATGGTGCGGGCCGCGTAGCTCTTCTCCATGAACTTCTGGCTGCGGTAGCGCTTGCCACCCGCATTGGCGTTGGCGCGCAGGCGCAGCTTGGCCGCCGACCAGATGTGCAGGACCGCGGCCGACAGCAGCACGATCCGGAAGATCCACAGGAACAGCTTGTGCGGCAGCGCCGGGTAGCCGAACTCGCGCAGCCAGTGGGAGTACTCGTTGAACTCCTTGCCGTCGTCGGGGATCAGCATCTTGAAGTTGCCGAACATGTGCATGAGCAGGAAGCCGATCAACAGCAGGCCGGTGACGGCCATCAAGGCCTTCATCGCCACTGTCGACCGCGCTGCCCTCTGATGAGTAGTCAGTTGAGTCGCCACGAGTCACACACTAGCCATCCGCCACCTACTGGGGAACACAGGGCTCGCCCAAAGTCGGGGCTTCCACGGCGCACCTGCCTACTCCCTGCCCACTAGGCGAAAAAGGCAAGCTCGACGTTGCTCAAATCCCCTCGGTGGGCGGCTCGTCCGCCTCGCCCGGCGGCAGAAGATCGGGCCTTCTGGCACGAGTCCGTTCCAGGGCGCGCTCGCGGCGCCAGGCGGCGATCCTGGCGTGGTGTCCGCTGAGCAGCACCTCGGGCACAGCTCGTCCTCGCCAGAGTTCGGGCTTGGTGTAGACCGGGTACTCCAGCAGACCCTCGTGGTCGGGGCTGTGCGACTCCTCGGTGAGCGAGGCAGGGTTGCCGACCACGCCGGGAATCAGGCGGACGATGGCCTCGACCATGGCCAGCACGGCCACCTCGCCACCGTTGAGCACGTAGTCGCCCAGGCTGACCTCGAGCACCGTCGCCACGGTCGAGGCGTGCTCGACGACGCGGGCGTCGATGCCCTCGTAGCGCCCGCAGCAGAACAGCAGGTGCTCGTGGGTGGCCAGTTCGGCGGCCAGCGCCTGGTCGAATTGCTGCCCCGAGGGGGTCGGGACGATGACCGTGGGCGGCGCGCTGGCATCGATCAGGGCATCGAGCGCCTCACCCCAAGGTTCAGGCTTCATCACCATGCCCGCTCCCCCGCCGTAGGGGGTGTCGTCGACGGTGCGGTGACGGTCGTGGGTCCAGTCGCGCAGGTCGTGCACGTCGAGGCGGACGAGCCCGGTCTGGATCGCCTTGCCGACCAGCGACAACTGCAGCGGGGCGAAGTAGTCGGGAAAGATCGAGACGACGTCGAGGCGCATCAGGCCACGTCCCCGCCGTCGGGGTCGTCGTCCTCGGTCTCGTCGACGTCGTCGAGCAGACCGGCGACGTCATCGGCCAGGTGCACCTGCCCGGCGGCCAGGTCGACGGTGGGCACCAGTGCGGTGACGAACGGGACGAGCCGCTCGGTGCCGTCCACGTCGATGGCCAACAGGTCCTGGCTGGGCAGGTGGACGACCGAGGTGATGGTGCCGACGACTCGTCCGCCCTGGACTGCCTGCAGCCCGACCAACTGGCGGTCGTAAAACTCCTCGGGGTCGTCGGGCACCTCGTCAGCGGGTACGTCGACGACCAGCACGGCTCCGCGCAGGGCCTCGACCGCGGTGCGGTCTGCCAGTTCGGCGAAGCGGACGAGCAGTCGTCCCGAGTGCCAGCGGCTGCCGGCCACGGTCAGGGTGCGGGCGCTGTTCTCGATGCGCAGCAAGGCACCGTCGGCGAAGCGGCGCTCGGGTTCGTCGGTGCGCACGTCGACGGCGACGTCACCGCGAATGCCGTGGGCGCGTGACAGCGCCCCGACGACGACCTCGACCTGGTCTGCCATGGGCTTCCCTTCAAGCACGTTCGTGGCGACAAATGATTCGTGGCGTGAAGTGCGGTGAGTTCACCACACTTCACGCCACGGACTGATTCAGCGGCGACGGTCGACGTCGACGAAGTCGACGCGCACCTGCTCGCGCCCGGCCAGCGCACCGACCACGGTGCGCAGGGCCTGGGCGGTGCGGCCCTGACGGCCGATCACCTTGCCGATGTCCTCGGGATTGACCCTGACCTCGAGCATGCGGCCACGGCGCAGGTCCTTGTCGCGCACCCTGACGTCGTCAGGGTTGAGGACGATGCCGCGCACCAGGTGCTCGAGGGCCTCAGCCAGCACGTCAGGCCTCGTCGGCGGGGGCGTCGGCCTCTGCGGCCTCGGCCTCGGCGGGAGCCTCAGCGGCGGGGGCCTCGTCAGCCTCGACCTCGGCAGCCTCGGTCGCCTCCTCGGCAGGAGCCTCGGCCTCGGCGTCGTCAGCCTTCTTCGACGAACGCTTCGACTTGCTGATCGCGGCCGACGAAGGCTCGTCGTTGGCGTCAGCGAGGGCCTTGTTGAACAGGTCGGTCTTGTTCGGACGCTCCTTCTGCTCCTCGATGCCCGAGGCAGAGGTGTCGCCGGTGTGCTTCTGCCAGTCACCGCTGCGCTTGAGCAGCGCCACGACGGCCTCGGTCGGCTGGGCGCCCACGCCCAGCCAGTAGAGGGCGCGCTCGGAGTTGACCTGGATCAGCGAGGGATCGTTCTTGGGGTGGTAGAGGCCGATCTCCTCGATGGCCTTGCCATCCCGCTTGGCGCGCGAGTCGATGACGATGATGCGGTAGTGAGGCGAGCGGATCTTGCCGAGTCGCTTCAGACGAATCTTGGTTGCCACGTGTGTGGGTTCTCCTGTGTGGAAGTCTCTGGTGAGACGAACGGGTGGATCGCTCAGTCGCGTGTGGGGCACGCCGACGAACAGTCCGGGGTGACCAGTGCAGGCACGTTGAGAGGGCATGCCAGACACAGATGCATCCGACATTCTGCCAGAGCCCGGGCGTCAGGACGAAACCGTGGCTGCGCGCACCACTCGTCCGCGCAGGACGACCAGCCTCGGGTGGCGCAGCACGGCCAGGTTGGCGCGGGGATCCTCGTCCAGCACGACCAGGTCAGCCGGTGCCCCAGGCTCCAGTCCGGGACGCCCCAGCCAGGCTCGGGCCCGCCAGGACGCGGCGCCCAGCGCGAAGTCGGCATCGCCGATCGTGCCCAGCCGCTCGACCTCCTGCCCGACCAGTCCGTGGGGCAGCACTCCCCCGGCGTCGGTGCCGGCGAAGATCGCCACCCCTGCCTCACGGGCGAGCCTCAGCGTCTGGAGTCGGCGCTGGTGCAGGTCGCGCATGTGGGCGGCGTAGCGGGGGAACTTGTCCTGGGCGCTGTCGGCGATGCCGGGGAAGTTCTCCAGGTTGACCATCGTGGGCACCAGCGCGACCTGGTTGGCGACCATCAGGTCGATCACCGACTCGTCCATGCCGGTGCCGTGCTCGATGCCGTCGATGCCGGCCTCGACCAGTTGGGCCACCGATTCCTCACCGAAGCAGTGAGCGGTCACCTTGGCGCCGAGTTCGTGGGCTCGGCTGATGGCGGCACGGGCCACCTCGGGTTCCCAGAGCGGGGCGAGGTCGCCCAGGTCTCGGTCGATCCAGTCACCGACCAGCTTGACCCAGCCGTCGCCGCGGGCGACCTGGCGCTCGACCTCGGCGACCAGGTCGTCGGGTTCGACCTCGGCGGCGTAGTTGCGGATGTAACGGCGCGGCCGCGCGATGTGGCGACCGGCACGGATGACCCTGGGCAGGTCGTCGCGGTCGTCGATCCAACCAGTGTCGGCCGGTGAACCGGCATCGCGGACGAGCAGCACCCCGGCGTCGCGCTCGTCGAGTGCCTGTCGTTCGGTGGTGTCGCGGTCGACCTCGCCGTGGGCGTCCAGCCCGATGTGGCAGTGGGCGTCAACCAGGCCGGGCATGATCCAGCCGTCACTGCACACCGTCTGGGCGTCGGCGACCGGCTCGGTGTGCAGTCGTCCGTCGGCGACCCAGAACTCGACGGGCTCACCGGTCTCGACGAGTCGTCCGACCAGGTGCAGTGGCACCGCAGGCCCGTCGAGGACGACCTGCTCGGCGTGGTGGACGTGGTCGTGGCCTAGACCGTGGGCATGGCTGTGCGGGTGGCCCATGCCTCGATCCTGCCACCCGGTGCCGGCCGCCACGGGAAATGCGGGGACAGGCGATAATGCCAAGATGCCCACCCACCTGTGGAACCGCTCGTACGTGGCGATGATCCTGATCTCCACGTTGATGGCGATCGGTTTCATGATGGTGATCCCGATCCTGCCGAAGTTCGCGCTCGAACTCGGGGCGTCGTTGACCCTGGCGGGCATCATCGCCGGGCTGTTCTCGATCACCGCGTTGCTGATTCGTCCGGTGGCGGGGCTGGCCACCGACCGGCTCAACATGCGCACCGTCGCCCTGCTCGCGACGCTGGGCCTTGCGGTGGCAACCCTGGGCTACGGCATCTCGAACAGCGTCGAGGTGCTGTTCTTCTTCCGGGTGCTGCACGGCATCGCCTTCGGGTTCTCAGGCACCGCCACCCAGGCGCTGGGGGCCGCGTTCATCCCGCGCGACCGTCTCGGTGAGGGCATCGGCTACATGGGGCTGGGGTTCATCCTGGCCAGCGCGGTCGGCCCGAACCTGGGCCTGGAGTTGTCGGACCGGGCCGGCTACCCGGTCGCCTTCTACGTCTCGTTCGGCCTGGTGCTGGCCTCGGCGGTGATGATCCTGTTCCTGCGCTACACCCCGCCCGAGCGCGAACCAGCACCGGCACGCAGACTGCGTCTGGACGACCTGATCGCGGTGAGGCTGTGGCCGCTGACCGCGATCGCCGCGGCCTTCGCCTTCACCAATGGCATCATCGCCGCCTTCATCGCCCTGGTCGGCGAGGAACGCGGCATGGCGGTGGGCATCTACTTCATCGCCAATGCGGTCACGCTGCTGGTGACCCGACCGTTGGCCGGACGCCTGGTCGACACCAAGGGTCTGGGAGTCGTGCTCTACCCCGCATTCGTGCTGGCCGCGATCGCCACCACGCTTGTCGGCTTCGCCCACTCGATGTGGGTGCTGGCGGTGGCCGGCGTGCTGTACGCCATGGGCTCGGGAGCGAGCCAGCCCGCGATCCAGACCACGGCCATCCGGCAGATGGGTCCGGCCCGGGTGGGCGTGGCGATGAGCACCTACTTCATCGGTGCCGACGTCGGGCAGGGACTGGGCCCGATCGTGGGTGGGGCGATCGCGTCGAGCTTCGGCTACACCACGCTGTACCTGGTCGGAACGGCGCTGTTGCTGCTCGGACTGGTCGGGTTCATCCTCTACCAGCGCAGCCTGCCCCCGGCGCCGGTACCGGACGAAGCCTCGGCCTAGCCCCGCGGACCCTTGTTGGACTGGTTGAACATCTGCTGCAACTGCGGCGGCAACTGGTAGTCCTGCATCGCGCGCTGCAGGTCGGCCTCGCTTGGCTGCTGGCCACCGAAGCCGAACGCGTCGCCGGCGTCGGCTGCCGGACGAGCCGCCACCTTCTCACCACGGGCGGCAGCGGCACGCTTGGCCGGGTTGCCCGGGCCTCGTCCCTTCTTGCCCTTCTTCTGCTGCTGGCGGGCCGGTCGTCCCGGCAGGCCACCACCCATGCCCGGCATGCCGCCGCCCATCATCCCGGCCATCGACTGCATCATCTTGCGGGCCTCGGTGAAGCGGTTGACCAGGTTGTTGACGTCGCTGACCTCGACGCCAGCGCCGCGCGCGATGCGCAGCCGGCGCGAGCCGTTGAGGATCGACACGTCGGCGCGTTCGGCCGGGGTCATCGAGTAGATGATCGCCTCGATCCGGTCGACCTCGCGCTCGTCGATGTTGGCGATCTGGTCCTTCATCTGGCCCATGCCGGGCAGCATTCCGAAGATCTTGCTCAGCGGACCCATCTTGCGCATCTGCTGCATCTGCGACAGGAAGTCCTGCAGGCCGAACTCGCCCTTGCCGCCCAGCAACTTGTCGGCGGCGAGCTTGGACTGCTCGGCGTCGAAGGCCTTCTCAGCCTGCTCGATCAGGGTGAGCATGTCGCCCATGTCGAGGATGCGCGAGGCCATCCGGTCGGGGTGGAAGACGTCGAAGTCCTTGAGGTTCTCACCGTTCGAGGCGAACATGATCGGCTTGCCGACCACGCGGGCGATCGACAGCGCGGCGCCACCGCGGGCATCGCCGTCGAGCTTGGTGAGCACCACCCCGTCGAAGCCGACGCCCTCCTGGAAGGCCACCGCGGTGTTGACCGCGTCCTGGCCGATCATGGCGTCGACCACGAACAACGTCTCGTCGGGGTTGACCGCGGCCTTGATGTCGGCGGCCTGTCGCATCAGTTCGGCGTCGATGCCGAGGCGTCCGGCGGTGTCGACGATGACCACGTCGAACAGCCGACGCTGCGCCTCGAGGATCGACTGGCGGGCGACCGCTACCGGGTCACCGACGCCGTTGCCGGGCTCGGGGGCGAAGACCTGCACCCCGGCACGCTGGCCGACCACCTGCAACTGGTTGACCGCGTTGGGTCGCTGCAGGTCTGCGGCGACCAGCAACGGCGAGTGGCCCTCGTCCTTGAGCCAGCGGGCGAGCTTGCCGGCCAGGGTGGTCTTGCCCGCACCCTGCAGGCCGGCGAGCATGATCACCGTCGGCGGGGTCTTGGCGAAGCGCACCGTGCGGGTCTCGCCGCCGAGGATCTCGATCAACTCGTCGTTGACGATCTTGATGACCTGCTGGGCAGGGTTCAGAGCCTTGGAGAGTTCCTCACCGCGGGCGCGTTCCTTGACGGCGGCCACGAACTCCTTGACCACGGCCAGGTTGACGTCGGCCTCGAGCAGTGCGATCCGGATCTCGCGTGCGGTGGCGTCGATGTCGGCCTCGGACAGCCGACCCTTGCCACGCAGTCCCTTGAAGGTGGCGGCGAGACGGTCTTGCAGGGTGTCGAACACGAAGGGGACCTCACAGGGTGCACGGAAGCTGGCGCCGAGCGGCGCCGAGCCCCGAGTTTACCCGGTGAGCGAGGGGACTCACTCCCCCAGCAGGCCGGCGACGAACTGCTCGGCGTCGAAGGGCGCCAAGTCGTCCACACCCTCACCCAGGCCGATCAGCTTGACCGGCACGCCGAGCTCGCGCTGCACCTGGACGACGATGCCGCCCTTGGCCGATCCGTCCAGCTTGGTCAGGACGATGCCGGTGACGTCGACGACCTCGGCGAAGATCCTCGCCTGGGTCAGGCCGTTCTGGCCGGTGGTGGCGTCGAGCACGAGCAGTACCTCGGTGACCGGGGCGGTCTTCTCGATCACGCGCTTGACCTTGCCGAGCTCGTCCATCAGGCCGGTCTTGGTGTGCAGTCGTCCGGCGGTGTCGACGATGACGGTGTCGATGTTCTCGGCGGCACCACGGCTGACGGCGTCGAAGGCGACCGAGGCGGGGTCGGAGCCCTCCGGTCCGCGGATGGTCTCGACGCCGACCCGCTCACCCCAGGTGGTGAGTTGCTCGGCGGCGGCCGCGCGGAAGGTGTCGGCGGCGCCGAGGACGACGGTGCGTCCCTCGGCGACCAGCACGCGGGCGAGCTTTCCGACGGTCGTGGTCTTGCCGGTGCCGTTGACCCCGACGACCAGGACGACACCCGGATCGTCGCCATCGCCGGTGACGTCGAGCGAGCGATCAAGATCGGGCTGGACGAGCGCCACCAGCTCACGGCGCAGCACCTCGCGGGCCTTGGCCGGGTCGGAGACACCGTCGACCGCGAGCTCCCGGCGAAGGGCGGTGACCAGTTCGGTGGTGGGTCCGACACCCAGATCGGAGGTGATCAGCGTGGTCTCGAAGTCGTCCCAGGTGTCCTCGTCGATCCGATCACGGCTGAGCAGGTCGGCCAGCCCGCGGGCCCGGGCATTGTTGCTGCCGGCCAAGCGGCGGCGCAGGCGAGCGAGCCGCGACGCGGGAGCCTCGGGCACCTCGAGGGCGACAGCAGGCTCCTCGACCGGTTCGGGCTCTACCGGCGGGGCAGGTTCCAGGTCGATGTCGGTCGGCTCGAAGACTTCGGTATCGGTGGGCTCCTGCGCGGGCAGCAGCTCGTCGGCCGGCTCGACCGGGGGCAGCTCGCGGCGCGAGCGCAGGGCCACCACGGCGGCGGCAGCCGTGACGAGAACGAAGGCGGCGAGGATCGCCCAGAAGACATACATCCAGTTCACGAGCCACGAGTCTAGGCGCAGCTCGGCGGCTCCCCCGCCGCCGGGGCGGGGCTGGGACCAGCGGTGCGGCTGTCAGGCGGGGCTGTACCAGGTGGGTCCGCGATCAGGCGGTGGTGATTCGCTCGTCGCGGTGATGACCGATCGAGGCCACGGCGTCGGCGAAGGCCTGCGGAGTCTCGGCGTCACCGTTGAGGTGGCGGGCCACCTGGGTCAGTCCGTTGCGCAGCCGAGGGTCGGCGGTGACGAACTTGCCGCGCATGCCGACCGCGACGACGGCGGCGACCGCGAGAGCGACGGCGACGATGACGACCATGGACAGGACGATCACGGCCACGATGGATTCACCTCTGAGGACTCGAGCGTGTGACTGGGGAAGGACTCGCCTCGTTGCAGATTCCTACCCGACCATTGTGCCCGCGGTCAGCTCTGTTCCTCCAACCGGGCACACACGGGTTCAGCCAAGAATCAGCCAAGACTTCACTGAGGGGCCCCAACACATCGCTGAGGCATTGCTCACTGGTCGCGGAGGCGCTGTGAGACCACGGTTGAGACACCGTCGCCGCGCATGGTCACCCCGTAGAGGGCGTCGGCGATCTCCATCGTCCGTTTCTGGTGGGTGATCACCAGCAACTGGGAGTTCTCGCGCAGTTCCTCGTAGATGCCGAGCAGGCGTCCCAGGTTGGTGTCGTCCAGGGCGGCCTCCACCTCGTCCAGGATGTAGAACGGGCTGGGCCGGGCCATGAACAGGCTGACCAGGAAGGCCACCGCCACCAGCGATCGCTCGCCGCCCGACAGCAGCGACAGCCGCTTGACGTTCTTGCCGGCCGGCTTGGCCTCGACCTCGACGCCGGTGGTCAGCCACTGCCCCGGTTCGGTGAGGACGAGTCGTCCCTCACCGCCGGGGAACAGGCGGGCGAACACGCGCTCGAAGGCGGCCTCGACGTCGGCGTAGGCGGCGGCGAAGACCTCCTGCACGCGGGCGTCGACCTCGGCGACGATGTCGGTCAGGTCGGCGCGGGTTCGACGCAGGTCTTCGAGTTGTTCGGCGAGGTAGTGGTGGCGCTCCTGCATGGCGTCGAACTCCTCCAGCGCCAGCGGGTTGACCCGGCCCAGCACCTGCAGGTTGCGTTCGGCCTCGCGCAGTCGCTTCTCCTGCTCGGACCGCACGTAGGGCACTGGGTGGGGGCGGTCCTCGTCCTCGTCAGTGACCGGACGACCGTCGGGGTGGGTGAGCACCGGCACGGGGAACTCGGGTGCGTACTCGGCCAGCAGCGCCTCGGGTTCGAGCCCGAGTTCGCCCATGGCCACCTCGTGCAGCCGCTCGATACGCATCCGCAGTTCGATGCGGCCCATCTCGTCGCGGTGGGCGCCGGCGACGACGTCCTCGAGTTCCTTGGCCAGGTCGCGGGTCTCGCGGCGGGCGACACCCAGGCGTGCCTCGGCCTGTTGACGGGACGTCTCGGCAGCGGTGCGCTCGGCGGTGGCGATGGCGCGGGCGCGCTCGACCTGCTCGGTGAGCCATTGCGCTGCGGCATGGACGGCGGTGGCGGCCTCGGCCTCGCGACGCAGTTGCGCGGCGCGGGCGGCGGCCTTGGCGCGGGCCTGGCGTTCATGGGCGGCGGCACGGGCCAGGGAGTCGGCTCGTCCCGCCATCGCCTTGACCTTCTCCTCGGCCGTGCGCAGCGCCAGCCGGGCCTCGAGTTCGACCTGACGGGCCTGACGGGCCTCGGCGGCACGGGTGTCGCGCTCGGTGGGGTCGGCCTCGACGAGGTCGGTCTCACTCGAGGCCAGTTCGAGGCGTGACTCGAGGGCGGCCAGACCCTCCTCGTCCTGGGCGCGGGCGGTACGGGCGGTCTCGATCGCGGCGGCCAGACGTTCGGCCTCGGAGCCGGCCTCGCGGACAGTCTGGTTGAGAGCACCGAGTTGTTCGGTGAGGGCGGTGTAGTGGGCGTCGGACTCGTGCAGCTTCTCCAAGGCGGCGGCAGCCTGGTGCTCGGCGGTCTCGAGCGAGGCCTGGGTCTCGGCGAGGCCGAACTTCAACTGCTCGAGGTCGGCCTGGGCGGTGAGCAGCCCGGCCTGGGCCTCGTCGACGGCGGCCTGCACCTCGATCAGGCTGGGCTTGCGACCCGAGCCGCCGCTGGCGAACCAACTCGACAGCAGGTCGCCATCGCGGGTGACGGCGCTGACGTCGGGCAGCGCGGCGACCAGGGTGCGGGCTTGGTCGAGGGTCTCGACGACGGCCACCTTGTGCAGCAGCCGTGCCATCGATCCCTGCAGTTCGTCGGCGACCGTGACCCGGTCGACCAGCCAGGTGGCGGAGCCGGGCAGGTCTGGCCAGTCGTCGCGTCCGGCGGTGGCACCACCCAGCAGCAGCCCGGCGCGTCCCAGGTCTTCGGCGCGCAGGTGGTCCATCGCGGCGACGGCGGCAGACAGGTCGGTGACGGCGACGGCGTCGCTGGCCTGACCGAGGGCGGCGGCGGTGGCGGCCTCGTAGCCGGACTCGACGCTGACCAGGGTGGCCACCTGGCCGAGCAGTCCGCTGAGGTCGTCGGAGGCGGCCAGCAGCGCAGCCGAGGCGTCCTTGCGCTCCAGGCCCAGTTGCAGCGCCTCGAGCCGGGCGGCCAGCGAAGCCCGACGCTGGGCGGCGTCGGCCTCGTCCTGACGCAGTTGGTCACGGCGCAGCTTCAGCTGGTCGACCAGGGACTGGGCCTGTTCGTGGGCGTGGTCGAGCCCGGACTCCCCATCACCGAGTTGGCCGACCTGGATCTCGAGCTTGGTGAACTGTGCGGCGGCCTGACGCGAGCGCTGTTCGGCCTCGCCGCGGCGCTGGGTGAGCCGGTCGACCTCTTCGGCGGAGGCTTCGAGCCGGGAGCGCATGGCGTTGACCTGGCCGACCAGCCGGGCGAGGCCCTCGCGTCGGTCGGCGATGGCACGCAGTTGGGCGTTGTGGGTGGCGTCGGCCTCGGCGTGGGCGGCCTCGGCCCCATTGCGGCGCAGGGTGGCGTCGGCCAGCTCGTCGGTGCGCTGGCGCACCTGTTCGCGCAGTTGGGCCTCCTCGTCGCGCACCTGGGCGACTTCGCGGTCGAGTGCCTCGGGGTCGCGGCTGGCCCTGGCGAGTTCGGGCTGGGCGTCGGCGTGGCGCATCCGCTCGGCTGCGATCGAGCGGGTGGTCTGCACCCGTTCTCGCAGGCCGGCCAACGCGTACCAGTTCTCCTGGGCGGCAGCCAGACGGGGGTTGGCGGCGGCGACCTCGTCGTCGGCGGCAGCCTCGGCCGCGCGGGCTCGCTCGTGGGCGGCCTCGAGCCGGCGGCGGGCCTCGGCCTGGGCCTGCTCGTCGGCGAGGTCGGCCTCGAGCGCGTCGGTGAGCTGGGCGAGGTCGTCGGCCAGCAGCCGGGCGCGCGCGTCGCGCAGGTCGGCCTGGATGATGGCGGCCTTGCGGGCGACCTCGGCCTGTCGTCCCAGGGGACGAAGCTGGCGGCGCAGTTCGGCGATCAGGTCGTTGAGCCGGTTGAGGTTGGCGCCGGTCGACTCGAGCTTGCGGAGCGCCTTCTCCTTGCGCTTGCGGTGCTTGAGCACCCCGGCGGCCTCCTCGATCAAGCCACGGCGGATCTCAGGGGTGGCCTGCAGGATCGAGTCGAGCTGGCCCTGGCCGACGATGACGTGCATCTCGCGGCCGATGCCGGAGTCGCTGAGCAGTTCCTGCACGTCGAGCAACCGGGCGGCCTGGCCGTTGATCGAGTACTCCGAGCCGCCGTTGCGGAACATCGTCCGGCTGATCGTCACCTCGGTGTAGTCGATCGGCAGCGCGCCGTCGGTGTTGTCGATGGTGAGCACGACCTCGGCGCGACCAAGGGGCGCCCGTCCGGCGGTGCCGGCGAAGATGACGTCCTCCATCTTGCCGCCGCGAAGGCTCTTGGCGCCCTGCTCGCCCATCACCCAGCTGAGCGCGTCGACCACGTTGGACTTGCCCGACCCGTTGGGCCCGACCACGCAGGTGACCCCGGGTTCGAAGTGCAACGTGGTGGCTGACGCGAAGGACTTGAAGCCTCGTAGCGTCAACGACTTCAGGTACATCAGCGACCGACCTTCTCGGCCTGGTCAGCGGCTGCGGCGTGGGCGGCCATCCGGGACGAGCGCACGGCGCGGAACGTCCACAGCTTGTTGACCACGAAGTTGATCGGCATGGTGATCACGATGGTGATCAGCTGGGCCCAGTAGGCGCGGGCCCGCAGGCCCTGGTCGTCGTTGAACGGTGGGTGCGGCAGGTAGAGCGGGCTGGTCGGGTTGGTCAGCGCGACCTTGATGATGGCGCCGACGCCGGCAGCGACCGAACCGACCACGAAGAACGGCCAGAACTCCGACCACCAACTCGCGTGCTGGCGCGACTTGAACGCCCAGCGCCGGTTGAGCTCGAAGTTCCAGAAGTTGGCGACGACGAACGCGACGATCCAGACCAGGACGGTGTAGCGGAAGGCGTGCTCGCTGGTGATCCAGAACAGCACCCGGTTGTCGTTGCGGGTGCCACCGTTGAGCTTGGTCATGATCACGGCGACGACCATGTTGACCAGGACTCCCGAACCTCCGACCAGCCCGAAGCGGACGAATTGCCCGAGCGTGCGGCGGTGTCGCTCGAAGAAGGGGGACGGTCTGGTCATGGTCGTCACAGCGTAGCGAGGCGGGGGCGATGGCAGAGTCCAGGCGCGCGAGTCCGAACGAGGGCCATCAAGCGCCCGCGCTCTTGGTGCTTACCGCTCTCCCACACGGGCGACCCACTCCTTGGCAGCGGCTGCGACAGCTTGCAGCGTGGGGGTGTCGCCCATGCCAATGTCGACGAGGGTCTGTTTGAGCATCAGGGCGGCCCGTCTGACCGCGGCATGGCCACCGTCGATCATGGCGAGGCGCAGGAACTCCTCGCGGATCCAGGCCTTCGGCGGCCTGGGAGGATCGGGGTGCACGCGTAGGCCAAGCAGAGCGAGTTGGCAGCGAGGCATGCTTCCTCGGCGGGAGGCAGCGCCATCATCGTCCAGCAACCAGCCATTCGCGAGCAGCGAGAAAGCGGCCAGTGGACTCGAGCTTGCCCAGAGCGCGTCCCAAGTCGGATCGACGATGTCGCGCTGCCACCTTCTGCTGGCCAGGTTGGCGCCTGCGGTGACGTAGCCCAAGTGGCCTCGTACCACGGATCAAGCCGCTCGTGGGGCTTGATGAGGATCGAGTCAGCGGCCGAGGCCATCTGCGGTTCTGTGAGGGTGGGCCTGAGTCGGACTTCCACACCAGTGGCCCATGGCAGACCCTTCTGGGGGTGGAGACCCTGGTGCACGTAATCCCCCCGAACAGGGCTACCGATGACCTCGGCACTCATCAGTCCACAGGGGCACGTGCACGTGGCGACCTCCCCGGCCAGGTCGAGTTCCCAGTGGTCGAACTGGTCACCTCTGCCACAGACCAGACGCTGGTCCACCTGCTCGAAGAACTCGTAGGTGCCGACCTTGCCCTTCATGGCCTCCACCAACTGAGGATCCGGAAGTAGTACTGCAAGAACCACTCGTCATCCAGAACCACCGTCGATGGCCGCGGATGCGTCAGCAGCCCCAGGCACGCCAGTTGCCAAGGCCTCACGGCAGGATCCACGGGAGAGTTCGGCACTGAGACAAGTGGGTCATGGGGACATTGTCTTCGCCGGGCCTTGGTCACGGGCAGGCGAAGCACGCTCATGCCGCATACTGCGCATTGTTCACCCGTGCGGGTAGGGGCTCACGTCCGACGCTTGCGCGGTGCCCGCTGACACCGGGGGCAGAAGAACGAGCTCCGGTTCATGAACGCCTCCCGGCGGATCGGCGTACCGCACCGGTCGCACGGTTGCTCCTCGCGGCCGTAGGCGTGCAGGCTGCGTGCGAAGTAGCCGGACTCGCCGTTCACGTTGACGTAGAGCGCGTCGAAGCTGGTGCCTCCGGCCTCCAGCGCCTCAAGCAGCACGTTGCGGGCGTGGTCGAGCAAACCCCCGGCGGCTGCCCGGGTCAGCTGCCGACCGGGCCGGTCGTAGTGCACCTGAGCGCGCCACAGCGACTCGTCCACGTAGATATTGCCAAGCCCTGAGATCACCCGCTGGTCCAGCAGGATCCGCTTGATGCCCGAGTCCTTGCTGCGGATCCGGGCCACCACGGCGTCGCGGTCGAACGCCTCCTCGAGCAGGTCGGGGGCAACATGGGCGTACTCGTCGGGGAACTCAGCCCCGCCGGGCGAGAGCGCCAGTCCCCCGAACATCCGCTGGTCGACCAAGCGCAGTTGGCGTCCGTCGTCCAGGTCGAACAGCACGCGGGTGTTGCGCAGCAGGGGGTCGCCGGGCCCGTCCACCCGGAACTGCCCGCTCATCCCCAGGTGGGCGAGCATTGCGTCACCGTCGGCGAACGGCAGCCCCAGGTACTTGCCGCGCCGGCGCGGTTCGGTGAACGTCCGCCCGGTCAGCAGGGACGCGAAGTGGTCGGGTCCGAGGGGGTCGGAGCGCACCGGCCGAGGGTGCAGCACGGTGATCGCGGTGGTCGTCCGGCCGACCAGGTGGGCAGCCAGGCCGAGCCGCACCGACTCCACCTCGGGCAGCTCAGGCATCGCCGCCGGCGGGACCGGGTCGCGGGCTGAGCGCGGCGAAGGCGTGGCTGGCGGCCTCCATCTCGGCGTGCCGCTTGGTGCGCCCTCGTCCCGGCTCGTGCTGCTCACCGCCGACGATCGCCACAGCGACGAAGCGGCGGTCGTGCTCCGGCCCCGTGGCAGTCACCTCATAGACCGGCATCTCCAGGCCCCGGGTCGCGCACAGTTCCTGCAGCGATGTCTTCCAGTCCAGGCCGGCACCGAGTTCGGCGGCCGTCTCGACCTGGGGATCGAACAGGTGGTGGACGAGCCGCGACGCCGTGGCGAGGCTGCCCGAAAGACGAGCGGCGCCGATCAGCGCCTCAAGGGTGTCGGCGAGGATCGAGGTCTTGTCGGACCCGGCGGTGTTGATCTCGCCCTGACCGAGCTTGACCAGGGGGCCGATCTCGTAGCGGCGGGCGACCTCGGCAAGACTTCGTCCACTCACCACGGCGGCGCGCAGCTTGGCCAAGGTGCTCTCGGGGGCGTCGGGGAAGCGGTGGTAGAGGTGTTCGGTGACCACCACGCCGAGCACCGAGTCGCCCAGGAACTCCAGCCGCTCGTTGGTGGGCACGCCACCGTTCTCGTAGGCCCAGCTGCGGTGGGTCAGGGCAAGCTCAAAGAGCTGGGCGTCCATCGGGACACCCAGCTCGTCGAGGAGTTGGTGGAAGCGGCTCATCGCCGCCACCCGCGGCTCAGGCCTCGAGGACCTGGCGACGCGCGACGCGCGGGCCGTACTGGCCGCAGCCGGGGCAGGCGGTGTGCTGAAGGTGCGGCTGGCGGCACGCGGGGTTGGCGCAGGTCACCGTCTGCACGGCAACCGCCTTCCACTGCGCACGACGGCTGCGGGTGTTGCTGCGGGACATCCTCCGCTTGGGAACAGCCACAGGTCTTCTCCTCAGGTCTTCTCCGGCGAGCCGGATTCGGGTACTTCAGTTCTGGGTCACGTCGCGCAGCGCCGCCCACCGGGGGTCGATCTGCTCGTCGTGGGTGTGATCGGGATCGTCGTTGAGGTTGGCGCCGCACGCGACGCACAACCCCGCACAGTCATCCCGGCACACAGGGGTGAACGGAAGTTCGAGCACCACGGCGTCACGGAGCAGCGGTTCGAGGTCGATCCGTTCGTCGACCACGAAGCTGGCGTCCTCCTCGGCGTCACGCCCGGGGTGGTAGAACAGCTCCTGCATCTCCAGCGTGGCCTCATCAGCCAGCGGCCGCAGACAGCGAGCGCACTCCCCGGTCAGTTCGACCTCGGCGGTTCCGGACACCCAGATCCCCTCGACCACCGATTCGAGCTTGACGCTCACGGCGATCTCGGAGCCCTCAGGCACCCCGATCATCTCGACGCCGAGCCCCGCGGGAGCAGGGACGGTCCGATGGACCTCCTTCATCGTGCCCGCCCGCCTGCTCAGCTCATGGGTCTCGAGGACCAGGAGCGAGCGGGCGTCCGGATGCTTGGACGAGGACGTCATGATGTGTCCCTCCTCGTTGCGCGCAGCACGACGCTGTCGATGACCGAGGAGCAACTCTACCGGTGGCGCTGGGTGAACCCAAATTGCCGGAGCACGCTCACAACAGAGAGTCGGGATCGGCGTCGGTGACCTCGAGGTCGACCATCAACTCCCCCGCCAGGTCTTCCAGCGCCTGGGTCAGATCGGCCAGTTCGGCTCGGTCGACCACGGAGGCCTCGACCCTGGCCCGGAAGATGCTGCCCCCGGCCATCGGAGCTTCTTCGGTGGTGGTCTCGAGCCGTTCGATGTTGGCGCCGCGGGCGGCCAGCGCCGAGGTCACGTCGGCGACGATCCCCAGACGGTCGTTGCCGACCAGGTCGAGGACGATCCGTCGCGCGGGCGGGGGTGCCTCGGTGGCACGTCCCGTGCGCAGGGTGACCTCGAGTCCCTCGAGCCCGCGCAGCGCCGCCACCAGGTCGTCGGCCTGGTCGTTGTCGACGCCGACCTCGACCAGACCCGCGAACTGGCCGGCCAGGTGGGCGAGTTGGCTGCGTTCCCAGTTACCGGCGTGGGCAGAGACGACCTCGGCGACCGACTGGACCAGGCCGGGCCGGTCCTCGCCGATCAGGGTCAGTATCAGGTGCGCCATGGGGGGAGCCTACGCCGCCGGTCCGACCGCGGGCGAATGGAGTCGCGACCGGCGGTGGATGTGCATGGCACCCCCTGTTGAGCAGGCTGGATGCATGACAACAATGGATCTCATCAACGCAGTCGTCGTGGTGCTCGGCACCCTCATCGTGCTCGGTTGCGCGGCCGCCGGTTGGCTGGCCGACGGGTTCGACGGACGAGGCCCGCGCCAGGCCTGAGGCCCAAAGATGCAGGCCCCGGCCTCGTGCTCAGCCGCGCCGCTCGGCCATCCGGCGCATCAGCGCCTCGTTGACCTCGGGCGGCAGGAAGGCCGAGACGTCTCCCCCGTAGGCCGCGATGTTGCGGATCAGGGTGGACGAGATCGTGCCGAACTCACGGCTGGCGGGCAGGAACACCGTCTCGACGTCACCGACGTGGTTGTTCATGTGGGCCTGCTGCAACTCGAACTCGAAGTCGGACGAGAACCGCAGACCCTTGACCACGATCTCAGCCCCGTGCTCGCGGCAGAAGTCGACCAGCAGCCCCTCGATCGGGGCCACGATGACACCCGGCAGGTCGGCGAAGGTGCGCCGGGCCAACGCGATCCGCTCGTCCTCTGAGAACACGTACTGCTTGGTGGTGTTGACCCCCACCGCGACCACCACTTCACCGAAGATCTCGGCCGCACGCTGGATCACGTCGACGTGACCCAGGGTGATCGGGTCGAACGACCCGGGGCAGACCACCCTCATTCCAACTCCTCTGCTCGGGCTGCGACCCAGTACACGGTGGTCTCACCGTACTTCCTGTGCCACTGCTCGTGGTGGTCGAACCGAGGTGGCACCGCACGGGTCGACCGTTCGATCACCACCACGCCGTCGCTGGCCACCCAGCCGCCCGCGAACACCTGCTCGACGACCTTCTCGACCTCGTCGGTGCCCACCGGGTAGGGCGGGTCGAGCCACACCACGTCGAAGACCTGGTCGGGCTCGGTGGCCAGCAGCGACTGCACGCGGCGCTGCACCACCGTGGCACCCAACCTTGTGGCGCCCACGTTGGCCCGTGCCACCCGTGCGGCTCGTTCGTCGTGCTCGACCAACCAGACCGGTGACGCGCCGCGACTGGCGGCCTCCAGGCCGACCGCACCAGAACCCGCGTACAGGTCGAGGAAGGCGATGCCGGCCAAGTGCTGCTCGACCGCGGCATCGGCCGATCCGTTCCAACTGGCGAGCGCGGTGAAGAAGGCCTCCCGCACCCGGTCGGAGGTGGGCCGGGTGGCTTCACCCGCGGGCATCTGCAGCCGTCGCCCGCCGGCTCTACCGGCGACGATCCGGCTCATGTGCGCTCCAGCCAGTCACCGGCGGCGAGCAGTTCGGTCTGGGTGACCAGGTCGGCCAGGAAGGGATTCTCACGGCGCGGGTCGTCGGCCACCAGGCGCTCGGCCACCTCGCGCGCATCGATGATGGTGTCGGCGTGCTCGAGCACCCGCAGCAGCCGAAGGGTCGAGCGGGTGCCGGCCTGCGAGGCACCGAGCACGTCGCCCTCGCGGCGGGCGTTCAGATCTGCCTCGGCGAGGACGAACCCGTCGCGGGTCGAGGCGACCGCCGCCAGGCGCTCCCGGGCCGGGCTGCCCTCCTCGGCGCCGGTGATCAGCAGGCACAGCCCGGGGTGGCTGCCTCGTCCGATTCGGCCGCGCAACTGGTGCAGTTGGCTGATGCCGAACCGGTCGGCGTCCATCACCACCATCACCGAGGCGTTGGGCACGTCGACGCCTACCTCGACGACGGTGGTCGAGACCAGCACATCGAGGTCACCCGAGGCGAAGGACGACATCACCTTGTCCTTCTCGTCGGTGGGCATCCGGCCGTGCAGCATGCCGATCCTCAGCCCGGCCAGCACACCGTTGCGAAGGTCGTCGTGCAGGTCTTCGACGCTGGTCAGTGGTCTGGTCGACGTCGACTCGGCCCCATCGACAAACAACACTGCGTCGGCGGTGTCGTCCATCACCGTGGACGAGATCGCGGGCGCCACCACGAAGGCCTGGCGGCCCTGCCCCACCTCTTCACGGATCCGCTGCCAGGCCCGGTCCAGCCACCCCGGATGGGCCTCGACGTCGACCACCGTGGTCTGCACATCGGCTCGTCCAGCCGGGATCTCGGTCAGGGTGCTGGTCTCGAGGTCGCCGAAGACCGTCATCGCCACCGACCGTGGGATCGGGGTGGCGGTCATCACCAGCACGTGCGGACGAAGCCTGCCGGCCTCGTTGAGCCGAGCACGCTGCTCGACCCCGAACCGGTGCTGCTCGTCGACCACCACCAGACCGAGCGAGGCGAACTCGACCGCGTCGGAGAGCAGGGCGTGGGTGCCGACGATGATGCCGGCCTGCCCGTTGGCGGCCTTGGCCAAGGTGTCGCGCCGGACCGCCGCCGGCAGCGAGCCCGACAGCAGGACGACCTCGGTGGCCTGCTCGGGAGCACCCAGCACCTGGCCGGCGGCGAGGTCGCCCAGCAGGCGGCGCAGGGTGTCGGCGTGCTGGGCGGCGAGCACCTCGGTGGGGGCCAGCAGCACGGCCTGGTGGCCCGAGTCGACCACGCGCAGCATCGCCCGCAGCGCGACCAGGGTCTTGCCCGAGCCGACCTCACCCTGCAGCAGTCGCTGCATCGGCTTGTCGCGGGACAGTTCGGCGTCGATCTCGGCACCGACCTGGCGCTGCCCACGGGTCAGGGTGAAGGGCAGGGTGTCGTCGAACGCGTCGAGCAGACCACCGACCGCCCCAGGCATCGGGGCGGCCAAGTGGTGGGACTGGTCGAGCCGGCGGTAGGCCATGGTGAGTTGCAGGGCGAGGGCCTCGTCGAAGCGCAGTCGCTCAGCACCCCGCTCGGTCTGGTCGAGGGTCTCCCCCGCATGGACGAACGCGAACGCCTCCTCCAGGGTGGGCAGGCCCCTCTGCTCGCGCACCCAGTCGGGCAGCGGCTCGTCCAGCCCGCTGAGGTGCTCGCGGACGATCTCGGCCGAGGCGGAGATCGTCCACGTGGGAAGGGCCGAACTCGACGGGTAGAGCCCGACCAGGCCTGATCGCGAGACCGCCGAGGCCAGGGTGACCCGCTCGGCGCTGCCGACCACGGTGCCGTGGCGGTCGATCATCACGAAGTTGGGGTGGGTGAGCTGGAAGCGGTCGCGGAAGGTGCCGACCCGTCCGACGAAGATGCCCTGCACCCCTTTGGTGAGTTGCTTCTCGAAGAAGTCGGGCATCCAGTGCTTGGGGGCGAAGAAGGTGACGTCGACCTCGTTGCGACCGTCGGTGAGCACTGCCTCGACCCGCGCTCGTTGGCTGGTCACCTTCTTCACGTTGCGCACCCGGGCGAGCAGGGCGACGTCCTCACCGTCCTGCAGTCGTGACAGGTCAGAGCTCTCCTCGGTGCCGCGCAGGTAGCGCCGGGGCAGGTGACGCATCAGGTCGCCGGTGGTGCGCAGCCGCAGCTTGGCCATCGCCTTGGCGGTCTTGTCGCCGAGCACCGACGACAGGGGCGCGTTGAGGCGCGCGAACGTGTCGGTCTGCCAACGCACCATGGTGCGACCCTACTGGCAGCGGCCGACGATCCGGATGAGACGAGGACGGCCGCTCAGTTCGAGCGGGCCAGTTCCTCGATCCGAGCCAGTGCGTGGGGCTTGTTGTGGAATCGCCGATAGCTCCAGATCACCAAGCTCCACGCGATCAGCCCTGACACGGCGAAGGTCGCGCCCGGGGTCCGGCCGCCGATCAGCCACCAGCGTTCGTGCACCGGCCACCACGACGGCACATCCGGCTGCAGGAACCAGTAGACCCCAAGTGCCACCAGGCCGGTCGCCATCAGGCAGGTGCCGATGATCCGTGGCCAGGTCTGCACGCTCTCGGCCGCACCCCACATCGCCTTGAGCTCGATCGGACGAAGCCGCTTCTCGGCCCACGCGTAGCGCTGCGACAGGATGGTCATGCCGGCGAAGATCATCAGCAGGCCGGGGCCGGGCAACACCAGGGCCGCTATGCCGGCGACCAACAACACCCAGCCGAGGATCGTCAGGGCCACGTGGCGCACGTGGCGGGTCACCACAGCGCGCTCACCAGTCGGGCGTCGTTGCTCACGCTCGCCATGGTATTGGGTGGCTGGTCACCGAACACCGACCCGCTGCGCCGCTCGCTCACCTGCCACGCAAGGATGGCATCCATGAAGACACGCACACTGGGACCCTTCACCGTCTCTGCCATCGGCCTGGGCTGCATGCCGATGTCGATGGGCGCCAACGTGAAGCCGAGCCCCGAACAGGCTGAGGCCACCGTCCATGCCGCCCTGGACGCGGGGGTGACCTTCCTCGACACGGCCGACATCTACGCCCCGAGCTGGGACACCATGGGCCACAACGAGCGCATCGTGGCCAAGGCGCTGAAGAGCTGGTCGGGCGACGCCTCGACGATCACGGTGGCCACCAAGGGTGGCATCACCCGCGGTGAGGGCGAGACCTGGGGCCGCGACGGATCGCCGGAGTACCTGCGCCGCGCGCTCGAGGCGTCGTTGACCGCCCTCGAGCGTGACGTCATCGACCTCTACCAGTGGCACCGCCCCGACCGGTCGCTGCCCTACGGCCAGGTGGTCGAGGTGTTCAAGGGCTTCCAGGACGAGGGGCTGGTCAAGGCTGTCGGCATCAGCAACGCCAACGTCGAGGAGATCCAGGTCGCGATCGACGTGCTCGGTCCCGGTGGACTGGTGTCGGTGCAGAACGAGTTCTCACCGAAGTTCCGTTCCAGCCGTGGCGAGTTGGAGTTCTGCGGCGAGAACGGGGTGGTCTTCCTGCCGTGGAGCCCGCTGGGAGGCACCGGCGCCGGCAGCCAGGAAGTCGGCCTCACCTACCCCGCCTTCACCGAGATCGGACGCCGCCGCGGCGTCAGCCCCTACCAGGTGGTGCTGGCCTGGGAGCTCAGCCTGGGCGAACACGTGATCCCGATTCCCGGGGCGTCTCGTCCCGAGTCGATCACCGACTCGGCCAAGGCCGCCGACCTGGAGCTGACCGCCGAGGAGTTGGACGAGATCGAGGCCCAGTTCAACTGAACCGATCGTGCCCGACCCGATCGTGGGCGAAATGAGCGAAGGACCCGCCGCGGCGGGTCCTTCGTTCGTTGTCAGCTGGGGTCAGCGGGTGACCTTGCCGGCCTTGATGCACGAGGTGCAGACGTTCATCCGCTTGGGGGCACCGTTGACCAGGGCGCGCACGCGCTGGATGTTGGGGGTCCACTGACGCTTGGTCTTCTTCTTCGACCACGGCACGTTGTGGCCGAAGCCGGGACGCTTGGCGCAGACGTCGCACACGGCAGCCATGGGAGTCTCCTTGCAGATTCTTCGAGCCACCGGTGGTGGCAGTGTTCTTGGTTCGGGGCTGCGGGGACGAGTGTCCGCGCACAGCAACCTGTCGATCGTACCCGCTGGGGCCGCCGGTGACCAAACCCGGGGTGGCCTGGTGCTGGCTCCGGGACGCTCACCCCTTGCTCCCCACCCCAGGGCGCGTGCGGGGGGTGCAGGGGGCCCTCCCCCGCTGATGACTCAGATCGCGACCACCACGGGAATGATCATCGGGCGACGGCGGTAGGTCTGCGAGACCCATCGTCCGACCAGGCGCCGAATCATCTGCTGCAACTGGTGCACGTCGTCGACGCCGTCGGCAAGCGCCTTCTCGAGGTCGCGGCGCACCTCGTCGGTGATCCGGGCGAAGGCTTCCTCGTCGGCGAAGCCGCGGGCGGTGATGTCGGGGCCGCTGACCAGGGTCGAGTCGTGCAGGTTGACTGCCGCCACCACCGAGATGAAGCCCTCCTCGCCGAGGATCTTGCGGTCGGTGAGCTCGGATTCGGAGATGTCGCCGACCACCGACCCGTCGACGAAGATGTAGGAGGCATCGATCTTGCCGACCACCTTGGCGCGGCCACCGGCCAGGTCGACCACTCCCCCGTCCTCGGTGATCACCACGTTCTGCGCAGGCACGCCTGACTTGATCGCCAGGGCACCGTTGGCGACCAGGTGGCGCACCTCGCCGTGCACCGGCATCACGTTGCGGGGACGGATGATGTTGTAGCAGTAGAGCAACTCCCCGGCCGCGGCATGGCCCGACACGTGCACCAGCGCGTTGCCCTTGTGGACGACGTTGGCGCCCAGCCGGGTGAGGCCGTTGATCACCCTGTAGACCGAGTTCTCGTTGCCGGGAATCAGCGAGCTGGCCAGCAGCACGGTGTCACCGGGACCGATCTGCACGACCGGGTGCTCACGGTTGGCGATCCGCGACAGCGCCGACAGTGGTTCACCCTGCGAGCCGGTGGAGATGATCACCACCTTGTCGTCGGGCAGGTGTTCCAGGTCCTTCATCTCGGCCAGGGTGTTCTCGGGCACCCTCAGGTAGCCCAGGTCGCGGGCCACACCCATGTTGCGCAGCATCGATCGTCCGACATAGACCACCTTGCGGTCGTGCTGCACGGCGAGGTCGAGCACCTGCTGCACCCGGTGCACGTGGCTGGCGAAGCAGGCCACGATCAGCTTCTGTCGCGAGGTGGCGAACACCCGCTCGAGCGCCGGTTCGATCTCGCGCTCGCTCGGCACGAAGCCGGGCACCTCGGCATTGGTCGAGTCGACCATGAACAGGTCGACACCTTCTTCACCGAGCCGGGCGAAGGCGCGCAGGTCGGTGATCCGGCCATCCAGCGGCAACTGGTCCATCTTGAAGTCACCGGTGTGCAGCACCGACCCGGCGCGGGTGCGCACCATGACGCCCATCGCGTCAGGGATCGAGTGGTTGACCGCCACGAACTCCAGGTCGAACTCGCCAACCCGCTGGCGCTGGCCCTCACTGACCTCGCGCAGCACCACGTTGCGAATGCGGTGCTCCCGCAACTTCTCGCTGAGCAGGGCCAGGGTGAGCTTCGAGCCGTAGACCGGGATGTCGTTGCGCCGGCGCAGCAGGTAGGGCACTGCCCCGATGTGGTCCTCGTGGCCGTGGGTCAGCACGAGCGCCTGCACGTCGTCCAGTCGATCGGTGATCGCGTCCAGGCCGGGCAGGATCAGGTCGACACCCGGGTGGTCGTCCTCGGGGAACAGCACACCGGCGTCGATGAACAGCAGTTGGCCGTTGACCTCGAGGCTGGCCATGTTGCGCCCGACGTCGCCGAGACCGCCCAGCGGAATGACGCGGAGCGTGTCGGGGGCGAGACGGGGCGGGGTCTTCAGTCCAGTGACGGGCACGGCCCCACCCTAGTGGAGCCCACCGACAGGCTAGGTCCGCGTGGCCACCGCCAAGAGCTCGTCGACCGGGTAGGTGGTGGCCTGGGTCGACTTCTGCTCACCGGGGGCTGGGTCGAAGCCATCGCCGAGCATGGTGGCCTGCTCGCCGCTGACCGAGAAGGCCCCCGTGGGTCCGTCGGTGATGAAGTGGAGGTCGTCGTGGTCCTGAAGGCTGGTTCGATTGTCGCGCTCGCTCCGGTTGGTGAACAGCAGGTAGCGTTCCCCGTCCTTCATCTTGTTCAGCCCACCTCGTTGCTGGTCGTCCTCGCCTGACCAGCAGACCTCGATCGTGGCCGGGACGACGCCGAGGGAGCGTTCGACCGCCAGCGTGGCGAACACCAGCGGATAGGGCGCCACGTCTGGCCCGGGTGTGTAGGTCACCGTCTGGAACGACGTCACCCTGCCCAGGACGATGGCGTCACTGTCTCGACCCAGGTCTCGAATGCTGCTGTAACGGGAGCCTGAATCCCCTCGCTCTGACGAACCTCCGGCTCGGTGCAACCCACCGCCAACACCCCTGCCACAGCTGTCACGAAGGCGCGTCTGGTCACAACCGGAGACCTGGTCATCGGCAGCACTCCTCGCCCGTGGAAGTGGCCACACCCACCATGTGGTCGGACCGCGGCGATCCTGGCCACGTGAACAGCACCCCACTGAAGAGCATCTGCCCGTCGAGTACTCGGCGCGGAGCACTGCACGAGGGGTGCCGGTAGGCTGCCCGGGTGACTCACGACCCGTCGCGGCCACTGCCGACAGTGCGCCTGGCCATGCCTGTCGAGGCGCTGCAGATCGCCGAGATCCAGCGTCGGGCCTGGGCTGAAGACCCGGTGCACTCCCGCTTCCTCGACCAGGCCAGCGTCGACGAAATGGCCGAGGTGTGGCACCGCGCGATCACCCGTCCACCGCTGGCCCAGTACCGTGTGCTGGTGGCGACCGAGCCGTGGGGACGCCCGGAACAGACTCCAGAGCCGAACACCAGCCGCCTCGAGTCACGCGTCTTCGGTTTCGCCGCGATCGGGCCCTCGGGCGACGACGACGCGGGAAGCCGCGAGGCCGAGGTGCTGGCCTTCATCATCGACGGCCAGGCCCGTGGTCGGGGGCATGGATCACGGCTGCTCAACGCCGTGGTCGACACGATGAGCGCCGACGGGTTCTCGCTCGCTCGCTGGTGGGTCACCTCCACCGACGACGACCTGCGCCGCTTCCTGGTGGGGGCGGGGTGGGCTGCGGACGGGGCGCACCGCGAGCTCGGTTCGGACGACGGTGTGGTGCGGCTGAAGCAGGTGCGGCTGCACACCGACATCAGCGGCGGCTCCGGCCAGGACGGCTGATCAGCGGGGCTGCTGCAGCGGCACGTCGGTGCCGGTGAGTTCGACGACGATCCCCTCGTCGGTGGCCACCAACGACTGGTAACGAAGCCCCATCACTTCGGGCAGCAGCGTGTTCTCGGTGAGCTTGGCCAGCAGCGGGACGAGCAGCGACTGCGGCACCTCGACACCACTGAGTTCGGCCTTGGGGTTGCGCAGGGTGAACCGACGGGTGGCCGGGTCGACGCCGGGTTCGGCACTCAGCGTGATCGGCACCTCACCGCCCCAGATCTCGATGGTGTGCTTGATCTCGACCCGGTTGCCATCGGCGTGCTTGAGGTCGACCCCGGTGATGCGTACGGTCTCGGCCCAGCTGATGGTGGCCTTGGCATCGAGCTTGTCGACGGTGACCCGATTGGCATCCCGCGGATGGCGGACGCCGACGGCGGTGAAGTCGACGTGGTCGAGCACGACTGACTGCTCACCGTCGCTGACCACCGCTTCGTCAACCCAGCCGGTGACCTTGTCGAGTCGGTCGCGGCTCAGGCTGACCAGCACGACCTGGTCGTGCAGCACGGTGGTCGCCTCACCACCCAGCGCCGTGCTCACCTGCTCGCGGATGATCCGTTCGGCCTCGTCCCTGACGATCCGTTCAGCGGCGAACGCCCCGACGCCCACCAGCACGGCCAGCACGACCAGGACGACGACCAGACGGCGGAAGAAGCGGCGAGCGCGAGGGGGGCGGGTGGATTCCCTCATCGGCAGCTCAGGTCAGTCCGAGGAACGGTTCGATGCCCACGGTGAGTCCTGGGCGTTCTGCCACGCCCTCGACGGCGGTGATCACGCCGGGCATGAACGAGACCCGGTCGAGCGAGTCGTGGCGGATCGACAGGGTCTCCCCCGCCGTGCCGAACAGCACCTCTTGGTGGGCGACGAGCCCGCGCAAGCGCACGCTGTGCACGGTGATGTCTTCGACCTTGGCGCCGCGCGCCCCGTCGAGGGCGTGCTTGGTGGCGTCCGGGCTGACCCCGACGCCGGCCTCGGCACGCTTGGCGGCGATCCGCTGGGCGGTGACCGACGCGGTGCCCGAGGGGGCGTCCGCCTTGTCGGGGTGGTGCAGTTCGATGATCTCGACCGACTCGAAGTGGCGTGCGGCCAGGTCGGCCATCGCCATCATCATCACCGCGCCGATGGAGAAGTTGGCGGCCACGACGACCCCGACCTCGGGCTGGTCGTCCAGCCAACTGCGCAGTTGGGCGAGGCGCTCGTCGGTGAACCCGGTGGTGCCGACGACGGCGTGGATGCCCTGGCTGATCGCCCACTCCAAGTTGTCCATCACCACGTCGGGATGGGTAAAGTCGACCACCACCTCGGCGGTCTCGGCGGCTGCGCGGTCGTCGTCCACGTCGATCGCGGCGACCAGTTCGTGGCCTGCGCGCTCGACCGCCCGGCACACCTCGGCACCCATTCGGCCCTTCGCCCCGAACACCGCCACCTTGGTCATTGCTGCTCCTCACACCGTGGTCGTCGTCGGCCAGCCTAGCCGCGCTCGGTAGACTCGGGGTGTGACCGCCACCCAGACCACCCCGGCCACGGCCCCATCGCGACCCTACGGACTGGCCGTCAAGGCCAACGCGTGGCAGCGACTGCTGCCTCGGATCATCGTGGTGCTGGCGGTCTGGGTGCCGGTGTCGTGGTTCGCGCTGCGCATCCTGGCCGGCCTGACCGGGTGGCTCACCTTCACCGTGCTCTACTACGTGACGATCCCCAGCATCGTGGCCATGTTGGTGCTGGCGTGGCTGATCCGAGGCCGCGCGACGATCGTGTCACCGCGGGCGGCAGGTGCTTGGACGAGTTGGCTGTTCGCCGTGTTCCTGGTCTTCGCCGTGGCGTGGCCGTGGTTCTTCGGTGAGGCCGGGCAGTCGGGTCCGTTGCGGCACGCGCCGGTGCGCAACTGGATCGCGATGACCGAGGCCGAGGCCCGCGGCATCGGAGGCGCGCTGGTGTACGCCTGCCTGGCAGCCGGCTCGCTCAGCCTGCTCGCCGCCATCGTGGAGTACTGGGTGGCACGGCGCGAGTTCTACCGTCCGCGCGATCGCCGCGCCCGCTGACGCTTCAGCCGACCCGACTCACCAGCGATCGAGCACGCGCTCGACCGCGCGCAGTGGGGTGCGTCCCCCCGCCAGTGCCAGGTGGGGACGATTCCCGAGCACCTGACGGGCGACGTCGGTGACGGCGTCGCGGGTGACCTGCCGGTAGCCCTGCAGCACGTCGTCGACGCTGCGCAGGTCGTCCGACAACCAGGTCAGCCCCAGTCGGGTCATGCTGGTCGACCCGGAGTCGAGCGCCAGCCGGGTCTGGCCCTCGATCAGGGTGATCGCGGCCTGCAGTTCGTCCTCGGTGATGCCGTGCTCGACGACGTCGGTGACGATGCCGCGCACCTCGTCGACGATGCTGGCGGTGCGACCGGGCAGGGCCTGCCAGTCGATGCTGGCCAGACCAGCACCGCGCCAGGTGCTGTCGGAGGAGTCGATGGCGTAGGCCAACGCCCGCTGCTCACGCACCCGCTGGAACAACCGTGAACTCATGCCGCCCCCCAGGGCGGTGGTCAGCACCGACAGCGCGAACCGACGTTCGTCGTCGCGGGCGAAGCCGGGGAAGCCGAGGCTGACGCTGGTCTGGGCCAGCCGAGTCCAGTGGTGGCGCACCTCGCCGGCCTGCTGGACGAGAACCGCCGGCTCGCGGGTCAACGGCTCGCCCTCGGGCACCCTGAGCTGGGCGACCTGGTCGACGACCCGGTCGTGGTCGACGTCGCCGACCACCGAGATCACCGATCTGGCGGTGCGGTAGTGGCGTCGCCAGAAGCTGCGCACCTGGTTGCGCGACAGGGCGGTGATCGAGGCCTCGGTGCCGATGACTGGACGAGCCAGCGGGTCAGTTCCGAACAGCGATCCGTGGACGAGTTCCTGGGTGAGCTCGAGGGGGTCATCGCGGTGCATGGCGATCTCGTCGAGGATGACCTCCTTCTCGCTGGCCAGGTCGGCCTCGCGCAGAACCGAGTCGGTGAGCATGTCGCCGAGCACGTCCAGGGCCAGCGGCAGGTCGCGGCGCAGCACGCGGGCGTGGAAGGCGGTGTGGTCTCGTCCGGTCCAGGCGTTGAGGTCGCCACCGACACGTTCGACGGCGGCGCTCACCTCGGCGGCGTCACGCCGCCTGGTGCCCTTGAACAGCACGTGCTCGAGCACATGGCTGCAGCCGTGCTGGCGGGCGGTCTCGTGCCGTGAGCCGACCCCGACGAACCAGCCCACGTGCACCCCATGGGTGCCGCTGCGGTGCTCAGTGACGACACGCAGACCGCCCGGGAGGACGCTGCGACGAATGTCGCTGTCCTCCCGGGCGGTGCTGGTGGTGTCGATCAGGCTCACTCGGCGGCGGTGGCCTCAGCGGTCTCGGCGGCGGCAGGCTCGGCCGAGCCCTCCGACTCGTCCTCGACCGGGATCAGCGAGAGCTTGCCGCGGTCGTCGATCTCGTTGATCTCGACGCGCAGCTTCTGGCCGACGCTGAGCACGTCGTCCACGCTCTCGACCCGCTTGCCACCGGCCAGGCCACGCATCTTGGAGATGTGCAGCAGGCCGTCCTTGCCTGGCAGCAGCGAGATGAACGCACCGAAGGCGGTGGTCTTGACCACGGTGCCCAGGTAACGCTCGCCCTTCTCGGGCATCGTCGGGTTGGCGATGCCGTTGATGGTGGCACGCGCGGCCTCGGCGGCCTCGCCGTTCTCGGCACCGATGTAGATGGTGCCGTCGTCCTCGATGGTGATCTGGGCGCCGGTGTCGTCCTGGATCTGGTTGATCATCTTGCCCTTGGGGCCGATGACCTCACCGATCTTGTCGACCGGGATCTTCACGGTGATGATCCGCGGAGCGTAGGGGCTCATCTCGTCGGGGGCGTCGATGGCCTCGTTCATCACCTCGAGGATCGCGTGGCGGGCCTCGCGGGCCTGCAGCATCGCCTTGGCCAGCTCAGCGGCGGGGATGCCGTCGAGCTTGGTGTCGAGCTGCAGGGCGGTGACGAAGTCCTTGGTGCCGGCGACCTTGAAGTCCATGTCACCCAGCGCGTCCTCGGCACCGAGGATGTCGGTCAGCGCCACGTACTTGGTCTCGCCGTCGATGGTCTCGCTCATCAGGCCCATGGCGATGCCGGCCACGGGGGCCTTCAGCGGCACACCGGCGTTGAGCAGGGCCAGCGTCGAGGCGCAGACCGAACCCATCGAGGTCGAACCGTTGGAGCCCAGCGCCTCCGACACCTGACGGATGGCGTAGGGGAACTCCTCGCGGTTGGGCAGCACCGGGACGAGCGCACGCTCAGCCAGCGCGCCGTGGCCGATCTCGCGGCGCTTGGGCGAACCCACCCGACCGGTCTCACCGGTGGAGTAGGGCGGGAAGTTGTAGTGGTGCATGTAGCGCTTGGTGGTCTCGGGAGCCAGCGTGTCGAGCTTCTGCTCCAGACCCAGCATGTTGAGCGTCGAGACGCCCAGGATCTGGGTCTCGCCACGCATGAACAGCGACGAACCGTGCACGCGCGGCAGCACGCCGACCTCGGCCGACAGGCTGCGGATGTCGCGCACGCCGCGGCCGTCGATGCGCACACCGTCGGTCAGGGTGCGGTGGCGCACGATCTTCTTGGTCAGCGACTTGAAGGCGGCCGAGATCTCGGTCGCGCGGGCGTCGAACTTGTCGGCCAGCTCGTCGGTGATCTCCTTGCGCAGCGCGTGGCTGGCGTCGTCACGCTCCTGCTTGCCGGCGATCTGCATGATGTCGCGGAGCTTCTCCTCACCCAGGCGGGCGACCTCGTCGTAGACGTCGTCGCCGTACTCGGCGAAGACCGGGAAGTCGAAGGTCTCCTTGGGCAGCTTGGCGGCGAGCTCGGCCTGCGCGTCGCACAGGGCCTTGATGAACGGCTTGGCGGCCTCGAGGCCCTGGCCGACGACCTCTTCGGTCGGGGCCTGCGCACCGGCGCGCACTGCTTCGAAGGTCTGCTCGGTCGACTCGGCCTCGACCATCATGATCGCGACGTCACCGTCGGCCAGCACGCGACCGGCCACCACCATGTCGAAGACGGCGTCCTCGAGCTGGTGCACGGTCGGGAAGGCGACCCACTGGCCGTCGATCAGGGCGACACGGACGCCACCGATCGGGCCCGAGAAGGGCAGCCCGGCGAGCTGGGTCGACATCGAGGCGGCGTTGATCGCCAGCACGTCGTAGAGCACCTCGGGGTTGAGGGCCATGACGGTGACGACGACCTGCACCTCGTTGCGCAGGCCCTTGACGAACGACGGGCGCAGCGGGCGGTCGATCAGGCGGCACGCCAGGATGGCGCCCTCACTGGGGCGGCCCTCGCGGCGGAAGAACGAGCCGGGGATGCGGCCCGCGGCGTACATGCGCTCCTCGACGTCAACCGTCAGCGGGAAGAAGTCGATGGAGTCACGGGGGGTCTTGGCGGCCGTGGTGGCCGACAGCAGCATGGTGTCGTCGTTGAGGTAGACCGAGGCGCAGCCATCGGCCTGGCGGGCGAGCAGGCCCGACTCGAAACGGACGACGTGCTTGCCGAAGCGGCCGTTGTCGAGAACGGCCTCGGTGAACTGAAGATCAGGTCCCTCCACGGGATTCCTCTCTGGTTTGGTCTGACACCACTGGGCGCAGGCATCTGTGCCTGACGTGCGCAGGGTGCTGGGGCGTCCTCGCTCTCGCCGGTGTCGGCGTGCGGGACCACCAGCCGGGGATTTCCAGCCGGTCTTCGATCGAGGCCCGCGGGGATCGTCGTGTCGACGAGACCCGAAGGCCACTACCGAGGACCAGACCAGATGCGGTGCGGCGTCGGACGGGATGGAGTTGTCGTCACCCACACGGGTGACCCGCCCAGTCTAGCGGGATCGGGCGGGAACACCCATTCGTGCGTGGTGGGTCGGCGCGCGCCGATTCCGGGCAGGGAACGCCGGGCCCACCGAAGGCCGAACGTGCACACCCAGGGTCGGTGCCCGGAATCGGCGCAGTCGCCCGGGTCCCCGAAATGCAACAGCGCCCCCACCGCTGTGGTGGGGGCGCTGCTGGGTACGTCTGTCAGATCACCGGCGCAGGCCGAGGCGCTTGATCAGCTCACGGTAGTGCTCGACGTCCTGCTTCTCGACGTAGTTGAGCAGCCGGCGGCGCTGGCCGACCATGAGCATCAGGCCACGGCGGCTGTGGTGGTCACCCTTGTGTTCCTTGAGGTGCTCGGTGAGGTGCGCGATGCGCTTGGTCAGGAGCGCGATCTGCACGTCGGGCGAGCCGGTGTCACCGGGGCTGGTGGCGTACTCGTCGATGATCTTCTTCTTGGTCTCGGCATCCATCGTGTGGGCGCTCCTTCCATCTCGTTGCGCGGCGCCTACCTCGACGAGGGGCTCTCTGGGTCCGCGGGCGTCATCACGCCGAGGGTCACACTACTCGCTCGCCCACACCCGGACGAAATCGAGCGGCTGGTCGTCCACGGCTCAGCCCCGTCTCGCCCCCGCACCTGCTCGCGTGGTTGACTGGCCATGCACCCCATCGGGAAAGGACCCCCTGATGACCCAGGCACCCGCCACCGTTCGTCCGGTCACCGAGGCCGACCTCGACCAGTTGCGCGCCATGTCGACCCGGCCGGAACTGGGTCTGGTCGACCGCAGCCATGAGGCCCAGATCCGGGGAGAGGCAGTGTATGCGGTGGCCGAACGAGACGGCGCCGTGCTGGGCAGTGGTGTGCTCGACCTGACCGAGTCGGCGGAGCAACCCGAGGTCAAGCTGCTGTTCGTCGAGCCGGGACATCGTCGCGAGGGTCTGGGCAAGGCGCTGTCGGAGTTCCTCGAGGCCCAGGCCAGGGAGCAGGGCTTCACCGAGTGCTTCCTGGCGGTCGATCCCAACAACGAGAAGATGGTGCCGATGGCGATCGACCTCGGCTATTCCGCCACCGGAGACCACCGCTTCGTCGAGGATCCCGACGCCGACCAGGTCAACCACCCGAGCCTGGCCAGCAGCTACTACGCGATCTACCGCAAGTCGTTGACGATGCGCTGAGGCGCCTCGCGACTGCCTCGCTCCCCTTCCGGGAGCCCACTCGGTGCACCTTCCGCCCACCTCCCGCACGCTGCAGTCGTCCGATCTGTGGCGCGAAAGTGGCCTTCAGCCCGCGATTTCCCGCCACGAACCGCGACGTGACCGTCGTCCGCGTCCGGTTCGTGGCGCGAAAGTGGCCTTCAGCCCGCGATTTCCCGCCACGAACCGCGACGTGACCGTCGTCCGCGTCCGGTTCGTGGCGCGAAAGTGGCCTTCAGCCCGCGATTTCCCGCCGCGAACCACGACGTGACCGTCGGCCGCGTCCGGTTCGTGGCGCGAAAGTGGCCGTCAGCCCGCGATTTCCCGCCGCGAACCACGACGTGACCGTCGGCCGCGTCCGGTTCGTGGCGCGAAAGTGGCCTTCAGCCCGCGATTTCCCGCCACGAACCACGACGTGACCGTCGTCCGCGTCCGGTTCGTGGCGTGAAAGTTGCCGTCAGCCAGTGATTTCCCGCCACGAACCGTGTCCGACCCCAGCCGGGCGTGGCAGGACGAGCGACTCAGCCGAGCAGGATCGACCGTGCGGCCGCGACGTCGGCACCGATCTGGGCGATCAGCGCGTCCAGAGACTCGAACTTCACGTTGCCGCGCAGCCTCGCGACGAAGTCGACCGCGATCTCGATGCCGTAGAGCTCCAGGTCGTCACGGTCGAGCACGTGGGCCTCGACCACGGTGGCTCGCACGTCGTCGAAGGTCGGGTTGGTGCCGACCGAGATCGCCGCGGGCCAGCGCTCGGCGCCGGGCTGGTCGAGCCTGGTCGCCCACCCCGCGTAGACGCCATCGGCCGGCACGGCGAATCCCGGCGGTGTGGGCAGGTTGGCGGTCGGGAACCCGAGGTCTCGACCGCGCTGGTGGCCCATCACCACCACGCCGACGTAGCGGAACGGACGACCCAAGTGCTGTGCTGCGAGTTCGACGTCACCGTCGGCCAACGCCTTGCGGATGGCCGATGAGCAGGTTCCCTCGTCGCCCACGGTGACCAGGTCGGTGGCCACGACGTCGAAACGTCCCGCGCCCAGTTCGCGCAGGGTCTCGACGGTGCCCGCGGCCCTGGAACCGAAGTGGAAGTTGGTGCCCACGACGACCACGGCCGGGTGCAGCGGATCGATGACGCGTTCGACGAACTCGGCCGGGCTCCAGCCCATCACCTCGTGGTCGAAGGTGACCACGCGCACCTCGTCGGCCCCAGCGTCGCGCAGCAGGTCGATGCGCTGGTGCAGGTCGGTGAGCAGCAGCGGCTCGGTACCGGGGTGGATGACGGCCTGCGGGTGCGGCCAGAAGGTGACCGCGACGACCGGACGACCGTCGCTGAGTTCGCGGGCCCGCTCGATCAGGCCGCGGTGCCCCGAGTGGACCCCGTCGAAGTTGCCGATGACGACGATGCTGCGCTGACTGTCCTGCACGCCGGACAGTCTAGGGGCCTTGATCAGCCGACCAACACCGCGACGGCCCGGCTTCGTCCGGGGCGCTCGGGGTCGGGTTCGTGCAGGGCAAGCAGGTCGGCGGCGAAGACCAGACCGGTCAGACCGGACAACGGAAGTGAGAGGCCTCGTCCGTACCTGACGTCGGTGGCCTGGTTCTGGTCCAGGTCGACCACCGGGAAGCAGCGCCTGGCCACCTCGGCCATGCCGATCAGCGGTGGCGCCTCGTCCAGCATCGGATCGAGGCCGGGCAGTTCGAAGCCCCCGATCCGGGTGCGCCGCAGCGCGGTGAGGTGCCCACCGACGCCCAGCGCCGCCCCGAGGTCACGGGCCAGCGCCCGCACATAGGTGCCCGAGGTGCAGTCGACCACCACGTCGAGGTCGACGTGCCCTCCCCTCTCGTGTCGGGTGAGCACGTCGAAGCGGCTCACCGTCACCCGGCGCGACTTGAGCACGACCACTTCGCCGGCGCGGGCCCGGGCATAGGCGCGCTTGCCGTCGACCTTGATCGCCGACACGGTGCTGGGCACCTGGTCGATCTCGCCGGTCAGGGCAGCGACCTGCATCGAAATGTCGGCATCACCGACCGAGGACGCGTCGGTGGTCGCCACCGTCTCGCCCTCGGCGTCGTCGGTGGTGGTCTGCTCACCCAGCCGGATGGTGGCCAGGTAGGTCTTGTCGTGGGCGGCCAGGTGGCCGAGCAGGCGAGTGGCCCGGTTCACCCCGACCAGCAGCACGCCGGTCGCCATCGGGTCGAGCGTGCCGGCGTGGCCCACCTTGCGGGTGCCGAGCAGGCGACGCAGCCGCCCGACCACCTGGTGCGAGGTCCAGCCCTGCGGCTTGTCGACCACGACCAGGCCTGAGCCGACCTCAGCCACGAGCCTCCTCGTCGGAGTCCTCGTCAGCCTCGTCCTCGTCAGCCTCGTCGAGGTCGTCCTCGTCCTGGTCCTCGTCGGCGTCCTCGTCCTTGCGGCGGTAGGGGTCGGCGTCACCGGCGTAGCTGGCGCCGGCAGCCTGGGCGGCCACCTCGGCGTCACTCGAACGGGCCTTGGCGAGCAGGTCCTCGATCGCCATCGCGGCCTCGGGGGTGGCGTCCAGCACGAAGGCCAACGAGGGGGCGAACTTCAGGCCGAGCCGCTTGCCCACCGTCGAACGCAGCAGGCCCTTGGCCGAGTCGAGCGCAGCCTGGGAGTTCTGGCGCTCGGTGTCGGAGCCCATCACGGTGTAGAAGATCGTGGCCTCACGAGAGTCGCCGGTCAGGCGCACGTCGGTGACGGTCACGAAACCCAGTCGAGGGTCCTTGATCCGGCGTTCGAGCATCTCGGCCACGATGACGTGGATCTGCTCGGCCAGCTTGGCCACGCGCGGGTTGCTCATGGGTCTCTCCTCGGGGTCGAAAGGGGGTGTTCTGAGCTTCTCAGACCACAGGCGCCGGGGAGTGGTCGACTCCCCGGCGCCTTCAGGTCCTGCGGTCTGCGACGTCAGTCGCGGGGCTTCTCGACCATCTCATAGGTCTCGATGATGTCCCCGGTCTTGATGTCGGAGTAGTTGGCCAGCGTCATGCCGCACTCGTAACCCTCACGCACCTCGGTCGCGTCGTCCTTCTCGCGACGCAGCGAGGCGATGGAGGTGTCGGCGAGGACGACGCCATCGCGGATGAGGCGCGCCTTGGCGTTGCGCCGCATGAGTCCGTCGATGACCATGCAGCCCGCGATGACACCGAACCGCGAGGAACGGAAGATCTCGCGGATCTCGGCCTGGCCCAAGGTCTTCTCCTCGTAGATCGGCTTGAGCATGCCCTTGAGAGCAGCCTCGATCTCGTCGATCGCGGAGTAGATGACCGAGTAGTAGCGGATGTCGACGTTCTCACGGTCGGCCATCTGGGCGGCGTGCGGGGTGGGCCGCACGTTGAAGCCGATGATGACCGCCTTGGACGCCGCAGCCAGCGACACGTTGGTCTCGGTGATGGCACCGACGCCACGGTCGATGACCCGCAGCGACACCTCGTCGCCGACGTCGATCTTCGACAGAGCATCCTCGAGCGCCTCGACCGAACCGGCACCGTCGCCCTTGAGGATGAGCAGCAGCTCCTGGGTCTCGCCCTTCTCCAACTGCTCGAACAGCTGGTCAAGGGTGCGACGACGCGAACCAGCGGCCTGCGCAGCGGCCCGCATCCGGGCCTCACGCTTGTCGGCGATCTGGCGAGCCATCCGGTCGTCGTCGACGACCAAGAAGTTGTCACCAGCACCGGGAACGCTGGTCAGACCCAGCACCTGCACCGGCATCGAGGGCGGGGCCTCGTCGACGGTGTCACCCTGGTCGTTGATCAGCGCTCGCACGCGACCGTGGGCCGAGCCGGCCACGATCGAGTCGCCGATCTTGAGCGTGCCGCGGTGAACCAGCACCGTGGCCACGGGACCGCGCCCCTTGTCGAGGTGGGCCTCGATCGCCACGCCCTGCGCGGGCATGTCGGGGTTGGCCTGCAGGTCGAGTGCCGCGTCAGCGGTGAGGACGACGGCCTCCAGCAGGCTGTCGAGGCCCTCGCCGGTGACCGCGGAGATGTCGACGAACATGGTGTCGCCGCCATACTCCTCGGGCACCAGCCCGAACTCGGTGAGCTGACCGCGCACCTTGGCCGGGTCGGCGGTCGGCTTGTCGATCTTGTTGACCGCGACCACGACCGGCACGTCAGCCGCCCGGGCGTGGTTGAGCGCCTCGATCGTCTGCGGCATCACACCGTCGTCAGCGGCCACCACGAGCACCGCGATGTCGGTCGACTTCGCACCACGGGCACGCATGGCGGTGAACGCCTCGTGGCCCGGGGTGTCGATGAAGGTGATCTTGCGCTCGGTGTCGTCGACCTCGGTCTCGACCTGGTAGGCGCCGATGGCCTGGGTGATGCCACCGGCCTCGCCGGCCACCACGTTGGCGTGGCGCAGCGCGTCCAGCAGCTTGGTCTTGCCGTGGTCGACGTGGCCCATCACGGTGACGGCCGGCGGACGCGGAGCCAGGTCGCTCTCGTCACCGGCGTCCTCCCCGAACACCACGTCGAAGCTCTCTAGCAGCTCGCGGTCCTCGTCCTCGGGCGAGACGACCTGGATGTCGTAGTTGAGCTCGGTGCCCAGCACCTCGAGGGTCTCGTCCGAGACCGACTGGGTGGCGGTCACCATCTCGCCGAGGTTGAACAGCACCTGCACCAGCGATGCCGGCTCGACGCCGATCCGCTCGGCCAGGTCGGTCAACGAGGCGCCGCGGCGCAGGCGGACCGTCGAGCCATCACCCTGCCTGATGCGCACGCCACCGATGACCGGTGCGTCCATCTCGGCGAACTCTTGCCTGCGCTGCTTCTTCGACTTGCGTCCGCGCTTGCCACCGGCGCCACCGCGACCGAACGCACCCTGGGTGCCCGAGCCGCCGCGACCACCGCGACCACCACGGCCGCCGCCGATCGGACCGGTACCCGGTCCACCGCCCATGCCGGGACCACCGCGACCTGGGCCACCGCCGGGTCCGCCGCGGCGCGGTCCGGCACCACGGCCGGGACCACCGGGACGGGCAGCGCCGACACCGGCGTTCTGCACCTTGGGCATCATCGCCGGGTTGGGACGAGGCATGCCGGGCAGGCCGCCGGTACCACCGGGACGAGGCATCCGGTCACCACCAGGCGCGCCCGGACGGGGTGCCCCGGGACGGGCGTCACGGGCACCGGGGGCGCCGGTACGTGCCGGGGGCGCACCCTCAGGACGACGACGCTGGGTGCCCATGCCCTGTGCCGGGGCGAACGGGTTGTTGCCCGGACGAGGCGTACCGGGACGACGCGAGCCCCCGCCGGGAGGACCGCCAGAAGTACCGGGGCGCGGGGCACCGGGACGGGCACCGGGCACGCCGGGAGCTCCGCCCGGACGCGGCGCAGCGCCGCCGGGGCGCGGGGCGGCACCTGGACGAGCACCGGGCACGCCAGGCGTTCCGGTCGGACGCGCGGTGGGCGCAGCCGGTGCCGGGGGTGCCGAAGCCGCCGGGGCTGCCGGTGCGGCAGGAACTGCGGGTGCAGCTGCTGCCGGGGCCGGGGTGGGTGCCCCGGGAGTCGGACGAGGAGCCGGGCGACCAACAGACGCGGCGGGTGCGGCAGGAGCTGCCGCCTTGGGTGCCGGAGCCGCTGGCGCGGCAGGCGCAGCCGCCGCCTGGGCACTGGCTGCCTGCTCGCGCAGCTTGCGCACGACGGGGGGTTCGATGGTGGAAGACGCCGACCGGACGAACTCGCCCATGTCGTTCAACGTCTTGAGGACGTCCTTGCTTTCGAGTCCGAGCTCTTTCGCGAGCTCATAGACGCGGACCTTTGCCACTGCTCTCCTTGGCGGTCCGCGCCCGATGGTGCGGACCAGTTAGTTGTTGTGCATGCTCATTGCTGGGTACTCATCGAGTGGTCATGAGCGTGAGCCCACTTTCTGGCGCGCAGCCGAACTCTGCCGAGGACGGTGCTTGATCGGGATCCCCACACCGAGGGAACTCGGCGGGACTGCATCCCCCAGCTTAGCGATTCCGGCCCTCACGCCCCAACTCGGGGGGCGGTTTGAGGCCACTCGCCTCGACCTGGCGCCGCTGGCTGCGACTGAAGGCGCCCCGGCGCAGGGCCTGGTCCAGACAGGTGGGGTCGTCGTGCAGCCAACTGCCGCGGCCGGGCAGCCGTCGCGAGGGGTCGGGGGTGGCTCGTCCGTCGACGACCACGTACCTCTGCAACTCCGCCTGCGGCGCCGTGCGACGGCAGCCGATGCAGGTGCGAATGGGAGCGGCCACGGCAGCGACCCTACCGGGCACCCCGACGATCGTCGCTGCGCACTTCCGCTGGCGTCCGCTGCGCGGTCGACCTGGGTTCGTCCCATGCCCGATGCCGCCTTCGCCCATCCCCGCCTCGCCCAGGTCTACGACCCGCTCGACCCGGATCGGTCCGACCTCGACCACGACGTGGCGATGGTCACCGAGTTCGGCGCCACCCGGGTGCTCGACCTCGGCTGCGGCACCGGCACCTTCGCCTGCCTGCTTTCCGGCCGGGGCACGACCGTCATCGGTGTCGACCCGGCCGAGGCCTCGCTCGAGGTCGCCCACCCCAAGCCCGGCGCCGACCGGGTGCACTGGTTGCCCGGCACCGCGCCCGACGTCCACTCACGCGACGACCTGCCGCTGCCGGTCGAGATCGCCACCATGACTGGCGACGTGGCCCAGGACTTCCTGACCGACGAGCAGTGGCTGGCCACCTTGACGGCGGCTCGCCAGTGCCTTCGGCTCGGTGGCCTGTTGGTGTTCGAGGCCCGCGACCCCGACCGGCGCATCTGGGAGGACTGGAAGCGCGACTGGACGAGCGCCGCGTGGTCGAGATCGAGGGCCACGGCGTGCTCGAGACCTGGGGTGAGGTGACCGAGTCGAGGGCGAGTTCGTCACCTTCCGCGGACGCACCACCTTCCGTGATGACGGCGAGCAGGTGTGGTCGACCTCGACACTGCGTTTGCGCTCACGCGAGGCGGTCGAGGCCTCCCCTCGGGCCTGCGGTTTCGTCGTGGACGAGGTGCGTGACGCCCCCGACCGTCCCGGCCGGGAGTTCGTCTTCGTCGCCTCGGTGCCCTTGGACGAGGCCTCGGCGTGACCTACTCTGGCAGTGTCCCCCGGTCCTGAGCTGGCCGTGCCGCACCCCGCAGGAGGAACCATGCCCAGGCGAGCAACCACGATGGCGGTCGCCGCGGTCGGGGCCCTCGCGCTCGGACTCGGCGGGTGGGCCGTGGCTCACGAGGCCAGCCAGCCCGAGGTTCCCGCTCAGCAGGCGGTCAACGTGCTGCCGGCCGACCAGCCCGGCAAGACCGACGCCAGCAACAGTGTCCCGGGCAAGAACGTCCCGGGCAAGAAGGGTCAGCACGAGGTGCCGCCCGAGCTGCAGGCGCTGGCCGGTGCCAGCATCGAGCAGCTGGCCACCAAGCTCGACCGCACCCCTGAGCAGCTGAAGGCAGCGGCCGAGAAGGTGAAGAGCGAGGTCGTGCCCACCCAGGCCGAGGGCCTGCGCTGGAAGACCGGCACAGAGACCGACCGTGAGGCTCTGGCGAAGCTCTACGAGCGGCGCGCAATGTCCGTGGCCGCACGCGAGCTCAAGGTCACCCCTCAGGCGCTGGCCAAGGCGATCAACGAGGTCAAGGACGAGACGGTCGCCAGCAACGAGGCGATGATCGAGGCCAAGCTCGCCGAGGCGGTCAAGCAGGGCAAGATCACCCAGGCCGAGGCTGACGAGATGCTCACCAAGGTCAAGGAGACCAAGATCGGCGGCTGACCGCCGACCTCGGTCCCATCCCGGCTGACCTCCCGGTCTGCCGGCCTCCGTCAGCCCTGCTGCTCGGCGTCGGAACGAATGTCGATCCGCCACCCGGTGAGCCGGGCCGCGAGCCTGGCGTTCTGGCCCTCGCGTCCGATCGCCAGCGACAACTGGTAGTCGGGCACCACCACACGGGCAGCCTTGGCAGCAGCGTCCACGACCGTCACCGACGACACCTTGGCCGGGCTGAGCGCCTGGCCGACGAACGCCGCCGGATCCTCCGACCAGTCGATGATGTCGATCTTCTCCTCGTTGAGTTCGTGCATCACCGCACGCACCCGCTGCCCCATGGGCCCGATGCAGGCGCCCTTGGCCGACACGTCGGAACGGTGCGAGATCACCGCGATCTTCGAGCGGTGGCCGGCCTCGCGGGCGATCTCCTTGATCTCGACGATGCCCTGGGCGATCTCGGGCACCTCGAGGGCGAACAGCTTCTTGACCAGGTTGGGATGGGTGCGTGAGACCACGACCTGGGGGCCGCGCAGTTCACGGCGAACCGCCACCACGTAGACCCGCAGCCTTCGCCCGTGGCTGTAGTCCTCACCGGGCACCTGCTCGGCCTGGGGCATGATCGCCTCGATCGAGCCGAGGTCGACCCGCACGGTGCGCGAGTCACGGTCCTGCTGCACCGTCCCGAGCAGGATGTCGCCCTCGGAGGCCAGGAAGTGGCCGTACTTCTGCTCGTCCTCGGCATCGCGCAGCCGCTGGAAGATCACCTGGCGAGCGGTCGCGGCGGCGACGCGTCCGAAGTCGGCGGGGGTGTCGTCGTACTCGCCGATGACAGCATCGTCCTCGTCGAGTTCGGGCACCATCACCGCTGCCTTGCCGCTCTTGCGGTCGAGCACCACGCGTGCGCCCTTCTGGGCGTGCGGGGTCTTGTCATAGGCGTTGAGCAGGGCCTCTTCGATCGCCTTGACCAGGATGTCGAAGGGGATCTCCTTGTCGCGCTCGATCATGCGCAGCGCAGCCATGTCGATGTCCATGTCAGTTCTCCTCCAACTCGTTGTCGGTGTCGTCCTCGTCGTCGAGCAGATCGTCGCCCAGCCCGAGGTCGTCGTCGATCGATCGGTTCAGCTCGACCTGCACCAAGGCCTTGCGCACGCTGGCCATGTCGAGGGTGTGGGTGACCGGCTTGGGGTTGCGGTTGCCCTTGACCGACTCGGGCGTCACCTCGAGGTCGATGGTCGTCTCGGTGGCTGCCAGCAATCGGCCCTCGAGGGTGCGGCCGTCGTCCAGGGTCACCTTGAGCAGCCGGGTGAGATTGCGGCGGAAGTGCTTGGGTTCAGTCAGCGGGGACGACAGCCCGCGGCTGGAGACCTCGAGGGTGTAGCTGTCGGCCTTGACCGCATCGGCCTCGTCGAGGGCCTGCGAGAGGTCCTGGCTGGCGGCGGCGATGTCGTCGAGCAGCGGACCGCGTCCGTGGGGTCCGTCACCGTCAACGGTCACCCGCACCACGCTTCGGCGCCCCGCGGGGATGACCTCGAGTCGGTCGAGTTCCAGGCCGTGGCGCTCGAGGATCGGCTCGACGAGCGCGGCGATTCGCTCCTGCGACATGTCAGCTCCCGGGGTTCGATTGTCGGTTGCGGTTGTGATGGACGAGTGTAGCCCGCCATTTGGGGGGAACGGGAGATGGCTGGCTAGGCTCTGGGGCCATGGCAGGCAACGGCTCGGTCACCTCGCGGCGAGGGTTGCTGCGGGCTGGTGCGGGCCTGATCGGTTCTGGGCTGATCGGTTCTGGGCTGATCGGTTCGGGGGTCCTGGCCGGCCTGGCCGGGTGCCGCTGGACCGACCCGGTGGTGCACTCCACCCGCAACCCCTCGGGGACGACGCCGACGCCCGAGCCCACCCCCGAACCATCGAACGTCGCTGCCGGCGAGGACGAGACCACGCTCGCCTCGCACCTGGCCTGGTTGGCAGCCGCCCCCTCGGGGGTGTCGGCGGCGGTCAAACAGTGGGCGACCACCGTGATGGGGGCACACGCCGGTGCCGCCCACCTGCTGGGTCAACTCGACCCGATGGCGGTGCCGGTGTCGTCGCCGGCCCCCGTGAAGGCCGCCCAGCACGCCACACCGCAGGCAGCGCTGGCCGCGATCAAGGCCGACTCGGCCCGTCTGGTCGGTGAGCACCGCACCCGGTCGGCGACCGCCGAAGAGCCCGGGATGGCGCTGCTGTGGGCCTCGCTGATGGTGACCGCGGCATCACAGGGGGTACCGACCCGGCCGATGCTGGCTCGGGCGACTCGTCCCCACCACATCGACCCGGGCACGCCGACCGAGGCGCGCTCGGTGCTGCTGCAGCGACTGCACGCCGTCGTCCAGGGCTATGAGACCGGCGTGGCAGTGATCGCGTTCACCGACCGGCTGCGCAAGCCCGCCGAGGACCGGTTGGCCGCCTTGGGTCGGCTGCGTGACACGGTGGCCACCGGCATCCGCGAGGACGGTGATGACCCGCCGGGGCCTCGTCCGGGATACCGACAGCCGATCACCCCCACCACGGTGACCCAAGCCACGCAGTTGTTCGTCCTGCTCGAGCGCGACCTGCTCGACGCCTGGGGACGCGTGGTCGCCGCCACCGAGGGCACCGACCGCGACGAGGCGCTGGCAGCGATGCTGGCGCAGGTGCCGCGCTGCCAGGCGTTCGGCGGCGCGATGGTGGTCTGGCCCGGCTGGCCGTGACGCTCAACTGAACAGGACGACCGTGTCCCAGGCGAGCTTCGCGGCCAGCGCCGAGACCACGGTGATGAAGACCTTGCGGATGAAGCCGTTGCCGCGGCGCAACGCGGTGCGAGCTCCGAGGAAGCCCCCGGTGAGGTTGGCGGCGGCCATCGGCAAGGCCAGGTGCCAGATCACGACACCCTGGCTGCCCAGGACGAGGATGGCGGCGGCGTTGGTGGTCAGGTTGGCGAGCTTGGCCATGGCCGAGGCCTGCAGGAACCCGTAGCCGAGCAACCCGACCAGAGCGATCACGAAGAAGCTTCCGGTGCCCGGGCCGAGGAACCCGTCGTAGACCCCAACCACCGCGCCGATGGCCCCGGCGCGCAGGGCGTGCGCGGCCCCGTGGTGGCGGACGTTGTGCTGCAGACCGAGGCTCGGGCGGCGCAGGGTGTGGATGCCGACCGCGACCAGGACGACCAGCACCACCGGGGTGAACCACTGCTTGGGCAGGTACTGCACGAGCCTGGCGCCCAGCATCGAGCCGGCGAAGGCAGCCACCACCAGCGGTGACGCTGCGCGCACGTCGAGCGGGATGCGGCGCAGGTAGGTGATGGTGGCGACCAGGGTGCCCGCGGCCGACGAGACCTTGTTCGTCCCGCTGATGGCCGCAGCCGAGGTGTCGTCCGGCAACCCGATCAGCAGCGAGGGCAACTGGATCAGGCCACCGCCGCCGACCACCGCGTCGACCCAGCCGGCGACGAAGGCCGCGAGCAGCAGGAGCAGCACCGCGTGCGTGGCCAGTTCCATCGACCCTCCCGGCGGTGTGGCACCGGTGTTGACAGTACCTGCCTGGGACGCCGCAGCAGTGGCAGGCTGGGGCCATGGAACAGATCAGGTTGGGTGGTTCGGGACTGAAGGTGAGTCGGCTGGCTCTGGGGTGCATGAGCTTCGGCGACGGCAAGCGCGCTGGCCAGGAGTGGGTGCTGGACGAGGAGTCCTCGCTGGAGTACTACAGGCAGGCCCTCGACCTCGGCATCACCTTCTGGGACACGGCCAATGTGTACTCGGCGGGCTCGAGTGAGGAGTTCACCGGGCGCGCGGTGAGGAAACTGACCACGCGCGAGAACGTGGTGCTGGCCACCAAGCTCTTCCATCCGATGCACGACGGCCCCGGCGGTCGCGGGTCGTCGCGCAAGGCGATCATGGAACAGACCGACGCCTCGCTGCGCCGCCTCGACACCGACCACATCGACCTGATGCAGGTGCACCGCTTCGACCCCGAGACGCCGATCGAGGAGACCATGGAGGCGCTCCACGACGTCGTCAAGGCCGGCAAGGTGCGCTACATCGGCGCGTCGTCGATGTGGACCTGGCAGTTCGTGACGATGCAGTACACCGCCGACCTCAACGGCTGGACGAGGTTCGTGTCGATGCAGCCGCAGTACAACCTGATCTACCGCGAGGAGGAGCGCGAGATGCTCCCCTACTGCGCTTCGGAGGGCATCGGGGTGGTTCCGTGGAGCCCGATGGCGCGTGGCAAGCTGACCCGCCCGTGGGACGAGCAGACCACCCGCCAGTCGACCGACGGCCGGATCGCGTCGCTGTACTCCGACTCCGACAAGGCCGTGGTCGACCTGGTGCAGCAGATGGCGGCCGACCGTGGGGTCTCGATGGCGACGCTCGCGCTGGCCTGGGTGCTCGCCAACCCGGCGATCACCGCCCCGATCGTGGGTGCCACGAAGCCGCACCACCTGGCTGACGCCGCCGCAGCCCTCGATGTGGAACTCACCGATGAGGAGATGACCGCGTTGGCTGATGTGTACACGCCCCACCACGTGCAGTTCTGAGGCAGGGTGTGGACCATGGAGTCCACGATCAATGAGGCAGCCGGTGGGTACCCAGCGATGCAGGCGCTGGCCGAGGCCTGGCACCGCCGGGTGACCGCCGACCCGATCGCCGCGCACCCGTTCGAGCACGGCTACCGCGCCGACCACACCGATCGGCTGGCGGCCTACTTCAGCGAGGCGCTCGGCGGGCCGCCGCTGTGGAGCGAGTTGGGCGAGGACGACAGCGGCGTGCTGCGCATGCATGCCTGCAACGGCCCGCACGTCGAGTTGGACGAGGCCGCGATCGCCTGCTGGGACCAGGCCGTGGCCGATGCCGGTCTGGACGCCGACCCGCGGCTCGGCCAGACCCTTCGTGACTACTGGCGCTGGGCGTTGGGGTTGATGAACGCCAACCCCGATTCGGCCGACGGCATCGTCGACGGACTGCCCGTTCCGAAGTGGAGTTGGGACGGCCCGGTCGCTGGCTGAGCTGCTGTTCCCCCGCACGAAAAGCGAGTGCCCGCACCACCGTTGGGGCGGGAACGCGGTTTTCGGGCGGGGGAAGCGGGTGCGGGCCGGTCAGCCGACGTAGGGATGGATCTCCAGGTGGAAGCCGTCGGGATCGGTGACGTGCACTTTGGTCGCGTTCTCGTCGCTGACGATCTCAGCGTCGTGGCCGGCGGCGAGCAGGCGGTCACGGACGACCTCCAGCGGCGAGGTGGTCTCGAGACCCAACTCGATCCACGCATCGGTGGAGCCCTCGGGTTCGACCCGCCCGAAGGGTGCGTGCAGCCCGATCACCCCCGAGCGAGGCCCGGCCGACAGCGCCGTCCAGTTCTCGTCCGAGCCGGGCAGCACCCGGAAGCCAAAATGCCCGAAGCGCTCTGCGTCAGCCTCGAAGTCGGTGCTGTACACGATGGCGGTGACGACGATGTCGCCACCGGGAACCGCGCCGTGGTCCTGGTAGCCGTAGGTGTCGGTCTGCACCTCGTTGAGCCCCACGGAGCGCCCGCGCGCATCGCGGAAGACACCCTGGCGGCCGTAGCTCTCGTCCCACCAGTCAACCCCGACACCCTTGGTGGCCAGGTCGTTGGCAGCCGCGGCGACGTCGACGGTGAGCAGGTTGAGGGCCGTGTGGGGCTCGGTCAGGGTGCCACCCTCGGTGTCGGGTCCGTGCACGGCGACCTCTCCCCCGAGCCCGACGAAGTGGACGAAGGTCTGCGAGTCCGAGGTGAGCACACGCCGCAGACCGACCGCCTCGAGGAACGCAGCCATCGGGTCTGGCTTGGGTGTGAAGCGCATCGGCAGGATGACGTAGGTCGGCTGCTGGGTCATCGTGCGGTCCTCTCGACGTAGTGGCGGAGCGCATCCTCGACCAGTGCGGACAGGCTTCGTCCCTCGTCGATGGCGCGGTGCTTGACCTGCTTGACCAGCTCCGGGGGCAGGTAGACGTTGAACTGCACCTTCTTCTCCATGCCTAGAATGCTAGCAAACTGCTCACGGCCAAGGGGCAGAGCACGAGGGCCCGGGTCAGAGTTCGCGGGGCACGGTTCAGCGTTCGAGGGCGGCCTTGACCACCGACGGCTTCGGATTGGTGAACGCGACGCCGTCGATCACCACCGTCGGCACGGTCTCGTTGCCGTCGTTGACACTGCGCACGTAGGCGGCGGCGTCCTCGTCGGCCCAGATGTCGACCCAGGTGGCGCGCTCGGCGAGCCTGCCCACCGAGCGGATCAGCCGGGCGCAGTACCCGCAGCCCGGCCGGTGGTAGACGACCACCCCACCCTGGTCGATGGCGGCCAGGGCATCGGCCTGCGACGAGCGCGAGACGGTCACGGGGTCTCGGGGTCGATGTCGGTGACGACCTGATGCACTGCGTCGGCGACAGCGACGTTGCGGGCCGCACCAGTGCGCCGGTCACGGATCTCGACCTGCCCCTCGGCCAGGCCTCGTCCGACCACCACGATGGTCGGCACACCGAGGATCTCGGAGTCGGCGAACTTCACCCCGGGCGAGGCCTTGCGGTCGTCCAGCAGTGTGGCGACACCCAACTCGTCGAGTTCGCCTGCGATCCGCTCAGCCTCCTGGGCGACCTCGTCACCCTTGCCGGTGGCCAGCACCATCACGTCGAACGGCGCGATCTCGCGCGGCCAGCACAGTCCCTTGTCGTCGGCGGTGCCCTCGGCCACGGCGGCCACGGCACGCGAGACCCCGACACCGTAGGAGCCCATGGTGACGGTGACCAGCTTGCCGTTCTGGTCGAGCACCTTCAGGCCCAGGGCCTCGGCGTACTTACGGCCCAGCTGGAAGACGTGGCCCATCTCGATGCCGCGCGACAGGGTCAGCGGACCCGAACCGTCCGGTGCCGGGTCACCCTCGCGCACCTCGGCGACGTCGATCGTCCCGTCGGCGGTGAAGTCGCGTCCGGCGACCAGGTCGTAGACGTGGTGCCCGGCCAGGTTGGCGCCGGTGATCCAGCGGGTGCCGCTGACGACGCGGGGGTCGAGCAGGTAGCGGACCTTGGACGAGCCCTCCTCGCCGAGCACCGCCTGACCGTCGCGCACCGGACCGATGTAGCCCTTGACCAACTCGGGGTTGGCCTCGAAGTCGGCATCGGTGAACGGCTCGGCCTCAGCGGGAGCAACCGCGGTCTCAAGCCGCTTGGGGTCGACCTCGCGGTCACCGGGCAGGCCGATCACCAGCGGGGTGCGGCTGCCGTCGACACCGCGCAGCATGAACACCACGTTCTTGAGGGTGTCCGCGGCGGTCCACTCACGGTCGGCGCGGGCGAACTGGGCGTTCGACAGCGCAACCAGCGACTCGATGGTCGGGCTGTCGGGGGTGGACTCGACGTGGGCGGCCGGCGCGTCGTCGAACGGGATCGCGTCCGGCGTCGGCGTGGTGACCGCCTCGACATTGGCCGCGTAGTCGCCCGGCGAGCGGACGAAGGTGTCCTCACCGTTGGCGGCGATCGCCAGGAACTCCTCCGAGGCCGAGCCACCCATCGCCCCGGCGTCGGCCTGGACGATGACGTAGTCGAAGCCCAGCCGGTCGAAGATCTTGACGTAGGCGTCGCGGTGGGCGTTGTAGGAGCGCTCCATGGCCTCGTCGTCGATGTCGAAGGAGTAGGCGTCCTTCATCACGAACTCGCGCCCACGCAGGATGCCGGCGCGCGGACGGGCCTCGTCGCGGTACTTGGTCTGAATCTGGTACAGCGACAGCGGCAGGTCCTTGTACGAGCTGTACATGTCCTTGACCATGAGGGTGAACATCTCCTCATGGGTCGGGCCGAGCAGGTAGTCGCTGCCCTTGCGGTCGACGATCCGGAAGATGTTTGGGCCGTACTCGGTCCAGCGGCCGGTGGCCTCGTAGGGCTCACGCGGCAGCAGCGCCGGGAAGTGGACCTCCTGGGCACCGATCGCGTTCATCTCCTCGCGGACGATGGTCTCGACCTTGTGCAGCACCCGCAGCCCCAGCGGCAGCCAGGAGTAGATGCCCGGCGCGACCCGTCGCACGTAACCGGCGCGCACCAGCCAGCGGTGGCTGGGCACCTCGGCGTCGGCGGGGTCCTCACGCAGGGTGCGGACGAACAACTGCGACATCCGGGTGATCACGCCGGCCTCCTCGGTGTTGGCGACAACGCCGCCCAGACTATCGGGGTGAGGCGGTTCGGCTCGACCTGGTTTCCGCGCCGATTCCGGGCACGGAACCCGGGAGGGCGACCGAGCGCTGCATACGCTCCGGAGCTCCGTGCCCGAAATCGGCCAACAGCAGTCAGAGAACGCCAGTTGAGGAGCACCCGAGGCGGGGACGAGCGTGGGTCTCGAAAACGCGCGGCAGAAGCTGCTTTCGAGGCCCTCGCTGACGCTCGTTCCTCCACCATCGAGGCAGCAGGAGCCCTGCCTCAGGGGACGATGCGAACGGCTCCGTCCGAGGCCGAGGCAGCCATCGAGGCATATGCCCGTAGCGCTGCTGACACCGGACGGTCCCGATCAGCCGGGGTGAACGGCTGCTCGCGCCCGGCCTGGGCCTCGCGCCTGGCCGCCAGCACCGCGTCGTCCACCTCGAGCGAGATCGACCGGTTCGGGATGTCGATCGCGATGGTGTCACCGTCCTCGACCAGGGCGATCAGGCCACCGGAGGCCGCTTCGGGCGAGATGTGCCCGATCGACAACCCCGACGTGCCGCCCGAGAACCGGCCGTCGGTGATCAGCGCGCACTTCTGTCCCAGGCCCTTGCCCTTGAGGAACGAGGTCGGGTACAGCATCTCCTGCATGCCGGGGCCGCCCTTGGGGCCCTCGTAGCGGATGACCACGACGTCCCCGGCACCGACCTTGCCGCCGAGGATGCCCTCGACCGCGTCGTCCTGGCTCTCGAAGACCACGGCCGGGCCCGAGAAGGTCCACACCGCCTCGGGCACGCCGGCGGTCTTGACCACGCAGCCTGCCTCGGCGATGTTGCCGAACAGCACAGCCAGCCCGCCGTCGGCGGTGTAGGCGTGCTCACGGTCACGGATGCAGCCCTCGGCCGCGTCGGTGTCGAGCGACTCCCAACGGTTGCTGGTCGAGAACGCCTCGGTGGTGCGCACCCCACCCGGGGCGGCGTGGAACAGCTCGATGGCCTTGTCAGAGGCCTTGCCGCTGCGGATGTCCCACTCGTCCAGCCAACCCTGCAGGTCGGGTGAGTGCACCGAGTGCACGCCGGTGTTGAGCAGCCCGACCCGGTTGAGCTCACCGAGGATGGCGGGAATGCCGCCGGCACGGTGCACGTCCTCCATGTGGTACTTGGGGGTGTTCGGGGCGACCTTGCTCAGGCACGGGACGCGACGCGAGATGGCGTCGATGTCGCTCATCTGGAAGTCGACCTCACCCTCGCGGGCGGCGGCGAGCAGGTGCAGCACGGTGTTGGTCGATCCACCCATGGCCACGTCGAGCGCGATCGCGTTCTCGAAGGCCTCACGGGTGGCGATTGCGCGCGGCAGCAGCGACTCCTCGTCCTCGTCGTAGTAGCGGCGGGCGATGTCGACGATCAGTCGACCAGCCTCGAGGAACAACTCCTCGCGTGCGGCGTGGGTGGCCAGCGTCGAACCGTTGCCCGGCAGCGACAGCCCGATCGCCTCGGTCAGGCAGTTCATCGAGTTGGCGGTGAACATGCCCGAGCACGAGCCACAGGTGGGGCAGGCCGAGCGCTCGATGGTGTCGAGTTGGCCATCGGTGACCTCGTCGTTGGCCGAGGCGATCATCGCGTCGATCAGGTCGAGCTTGGAGTGGACGATGCCCTCGATGGCCTGGGTCTTGCCGGCCTCCATCGGTCCACCGGAGACGAACACGGTCGGGATGTTCAGGCGCAGCGCCGCCAGCAGCATGCCGGGGGTGATCTTGTCGCAGTTGCTGATGCAGACCAGGGCGTCAGCGCAGTGGGCGTTGACCATGTACTCCACAGCATCGGCGATCAGCTCGCGGCTGGGCAGCGAGTAGAGCATGCCGGAGTGGCCCATGGCGATGCCGTCGTCGACCGCGATGGTGTTGAACTCACGCCCCACTCCCCCAGCCTCGGCGACCGCGCCGGCCACCAGCTGCCCCATGTCCTTGAGGTGCACGTGACCGGGGACGAACTGGGTGAAGCTGTTGGCGATCGCCACGATCGGCTTGCCGAAGTCGTCGTCGGTCATGCCGGTGGCCCGCCACAGGGCGCGGGCTCCGGCCATGGTGCGGCCGTGGGTCGAGGTACGCGAACGCAGTGCTGGCATGTCGTCCAGTCTCCCACGAGGACGAACGCCAACCGCCGCCGCCCGATGGCTGGGCGCACTCGAACGGCTCAGTACAGCACCGTGGCGAACTCGTCCACGGTGTCGAACCCGACGCGCTCGTAGAGCTTGCGGGCGCGGGTGTTGAAATCGTTGACGTAGAGCGAGACGACCGGGTGGTTCTCGCGGCACAGCCGCACCACCGAGGCCATCGCCGGCTCCGAGAGTCCTCGGCCGCGCAGTGAGGGATCGAGCCAGACCCCCTGCACCTGGCAGACCGCGTCCATGGCGGTCCCGATGTCGGACTTGAACAGCACTCGACCGTTCTCGACGATCCCGAAGGCTCGTCCCTGCGCGATCAGGCCGCGCACGTAGCTGGCGTAGCCACCAGAGGGTTCCAGTGGCGTCACCCCGACCTCTTCGGTGTACATCTTCACCGCGGCATCGAAGTAGGCCTCGAACTCGTCGGCCCGCACCCGGCGCACCCTGGGGTCCTCGGGAACGGTCGGATCGTCCTGCATCACCATCAACGGCTGCCGTGGACGCAGGTCACGGTAGGCGCCCCACGACTGCCCCCAGCGCTGGGTCAGGCCCTCCCACAGCGCGCGCACGTCGGGCGAGCGCCCCATGATGGACGAGGTGTGGCGCCGCGGCCCGATCTTGGCGACGAAGGCCTGCACCGCCTCGGGGTCGTCACCGGCCATCACCAGGTTCGACCCGTGGTGCAGCACCGAGACCAGACGGCCCTGGCGCTCGAAGCCGAGCACCTCGCAGCCCAGGGTCAGCCGGCCGATGCCGTACTGCGAGGTGCGGGCCCGCACGAACAGGTGCGCCACCGGGTCGTGGGCGGTGAGCTGCAGCAGCGCCGGCAGGTCACCATTGCCCAGCACCCTCAGGCGCGTGGCCATCTCAGCTGACCGAGACCTCGGGTGAACCGACCTCGGAGCTCTCGGCGGCGAGCCGGTTGGCCTCGGCGATCAGGGTCTCGACGATCTCGCTCTCGGGCACGGTCTTGATCACCTCGCCCTTGACGAAGATCTGGCCCTTGCCGTTGCCCGAGGCGACACCGAGGTCGGCCTCTCGTGCCTCACCGGGACCGTTGACGACGCACCCCATCACCGCGACGCGCAGCGGCACGGTCATGCCCTCAAGCCCCTCGGTGACCTTCTCAGCGAGGGTGTAGACGTCGACCTGGGCGCGCCCGCACGAGGGGCACGAGACGATCTCGAGTTGGCGCTGGCGCAGGTTGAGCGACTCGAGGATCTTGAGCCCGACCTTGACCTCTTCGACCGGCGGCGCCGACAGCGACACCCGAATGGTGTCACCGATCCCGCGGCTGAGCAGCGCACCGAAGGCGACCGCCGACTTGATGGTGCCCTGGAACGCAGGCCCGGCCTCGGTGACGCCGAGGTGCAGCGGGTAGTCGCACTGCTCCGAGAGCATCTCGTAGGCGCGCACCATGACCACCGGGTCGTGGTGCTTGACCGAGATCTTGAAGTCGCCGAAGCCGACCTCCTCGAACAGGCTGGCCTCCCACAGCGCGGACTCGACCAGCGCCTCGGCGGTGGGAGCGCCGTACTTGTCGAGCAGGCGCTTGTCGAGCGAACCGGCGTTGACGCCGATCCGGATCGAGACTCCGGCGTCAGCGGCCGCCTTGGCGATGCCTGCGACCTGGTCGTCGAAGGCCCGGATGTTGCCCGGGTTGACCCGCACCGCCGCACAGCCGGCGTCGATCGCGGCGAACACGTAGCGGGGCTGGAAGTGGATGTCGGCGATCACCGGGATCTGCGACTTCTTGGCGATCGCCGGCAGGGCGTCCGCGTCGTCCTGGCTGGGCACGGCCACCCGGACGATGTCGCAGCCGGTCGCGGTCAGTTCGGCGATCTGCTGCAGGGTGGCGTTGATGTCGGTGGTCTTGGTGGTGGTCATCGACTGCACCGTGATCGGTGCACCTCCGCCGACGGCGACCTTGCCCACCTGGATCTGGCGGGTCTTGCGCCGGGGGGCCAGCGTGGGGGGCGGCATCGGGGGGAGCCCGAGGTTCACAGCGGTCATGGGCGCCAGCCTACAGCGCGTGCGCGCGTGGTCCGGCCTGCTGGGCGGCCGGCGAGGACGACCAGCAACGGCTCAGAACAGCTTCACCGGCGAGACGATGTCGGCCACGATCAGCACCAGTCCCGACAGGGCCAGGAAGGCTCCCACGGCATAGGCGACGGGCAGCATCATGGCGGTGTCGACGTGGCCCGGGTCGGGTCGTCCGCGCAGCCGGGCCAGGCGACGCTTGGCCGCCTCGTACAGCGCACCGGCGATGTGTCCGCCGTCCAACGGCATCAGCGGGACGAGGTTGAGCAGGGCGACGAACAGGTTGACCGCCCCCAGCAGCATGAACCAACTGGCGACCCGGTCACCAACGGGGATCTGGTCGGCGGCGGCGATCTCGCCGGCGGCACGACTGGCGCCCACGATCGAGATCGGGCCGTTGACGTCACGCGGCTGCCCGGTGACCAGGTCGACGGCGACGTTCCACACCTTGACCGGGAACCGCGACAGGGCACTCACCGACTGGGTGGTCATCGTCCACAGGTCGTCGGCGGTGGTGAGCGGTCCGCCGCGCTGCAGTTCGCGCCGCGGCGACACCCCGAGGAACCCTGCCTCGACCGTGCGTCCCGGGTCGAGCCGGTGCGGCAGGCCGGTGACCACGGTCGAGGTGCTCAGGCTGACCTGGGCCCCGTCGCGCAGCACCACGATGGTGGCCGGGCGGTCGAGGTTGGCCCTGATCAGGGTGGAGAGCTCATCCCAGTCGTCGATCTTCTCGCCGTTGAAGCTGACGATCTGGTCACCGACCCGGAAGCCGGCCTTGGCGGCGGGGGTGGCGGGGTCGTCCGCGGTGCACTTCTGGTCGGCGCGGTCGGCGGGGACGACGCACTCGCTGACCTGGTCGACCACCAGCGTCGAGCGGTACTGGCCGTGGAACATGTTGACGCCGAGCACGATCAGGAAGGCCAGCAGCAGGTTCATAGCCGGACCGCCGAACATGATGACCAGCTTCTGCCAGGTCTTCTTCTGGTGGAACAGCCGGCCGTTGTCGGCGGGGGTGATCTCCTCGTACTCGGCCTCGCGGGCGTAGTCGGCCAGCCGCTTGACCCGGTTCGACCGGCCCGGCGTGCCCCAGGCCGGTGGGTACATGCCGATCAGCTTGACGTAGCCGCCCAGCGGGATGGCCTTGAAGCCGTACTCGGTCTCGCCTCGCCGCCGCGACCACAGCGTGTTGCCGAATCCGACGAAGTATTGGGTGATCTTGACGTCGAACAGCTTGCCGGGCAGCAGGTGGCCGATCTCGTGCAGCGCGATCGAGGCCATGATCAGGGCGAAGAACCCGATCGCGGCCGCCAGGATGATCACCACGTCACTCATCGGCACAGCTCCTCGGCCCGGTCGCGGGCCCAACGGTCGGCGGCCAGCACCGCGTCGACACTCATCTGGTCGTCGCTCACGTGCCCGTGCGCGTCACCGGCTGCGGCCAGGTGCTCGTCCAGCACGGCGGTGACGGTGTCGACGATGGCCAGGAAGCCGATCCGTCCGGCGCAGAAGGCGTCGACACAGGCTTCGTTGGCGGCGTTGTAGACCGCTGGTGCGGTGCCACCGGCCTTGCCGGCCCGGCGGGCCAGCTCGACGGCGGGGAAGGCGACCGAGTCGAGCGGTTCGAAGGTCCAGGCAGCCGGGGTCGTCCAGTCGCAGGGGGCGGCGGCGTCTGGCAGGCGGTCGGGCCAGGTCAGCCCGAGCGCGATCGGCAACTTCATGTCCGGCGGCGATGCCTGGGCGATGGTCGACCCATCGTGGAACTCGACCATCGAGTGGACGATGGACTGCGGGTGCACGGTGACCACGATGTCGTCGAGGTCGACGTCGTAGAGCAGCCCGGCCTCGAGCAGTTCCAGGCCCTTGTTGACCAGCGTGGCGGAGTTGATGGTGATCACCCGCCCCATGTCCCAGGTCGGGTGGGCCATCGCCTGCTCAGGGGTCACCTCGCCGAGCTCGTCACGGGTCCGTCCGCGGAACGGCCCACCCGAGGCGGTGAGGACGAGCCGCCGCACCTCGTCGCGTCGTCCGGCCCGCAGGGCCTGGGCGAAGGCGGAGTGTTCGGAGTCGACCGCCACGATCTGGCCCTCAGCAGCAGCCTGGGTGACCAGGCGTCCACCGATCACCAGCGATTCCTTGTTGGCCAGCGCCAGCGTGGTGCCGTGCTCGAGCGCGGCCAGGGTGGGCAGCAGGCCGGCCGATCCGGTGATTCCGTTGAGGACGACGTCACAGTCCATGGCCGCGACCTTGGTGGCGGCATCAGGTCCGGCGATGATCTGCGGGAGCCTGGTCTCACCGGTGCTCCAGCCACGCTCCTTGGCGGCGGCGTACAGCGCCAACTGCAGGTCCTGGACGACGGTCGGACGGGCCACGGCCACGACCTGGGGCTGCAACTCGAGCGCCTGCGCGGCCAGCGTGGCGACGTCGGATCCGCCGGCTGCCAGGGCGACCACGCGGAACTGGTCCGGGCGTTCGCGTATGACCTCGATGGCCTGGGTGCCAATGGATCCGGTCGAGCCCAGGATCACCACGTCGCGCCGCGTCACGGCGTCCAGTGTGGCACGCGCACAGGACAACACCGAGACTGGCGGCTCCATGCGCGGACGATCGAGGCGATCAGCGCGGCTTGCGCGGGGTGACCCACAGGTCGATCGTCCCCTCGACCACCACCGTGCCGTCGGCTCGCACCGCACGCACGGTGACCGGGAGCGCGGGGTCGTCCCCGACCCAGGCGGCGGGTTCGGTGGTGGCGATGCAGGTGATGTCGCTGTCGGCCTTGGCCGGGTAGGTGACCTGCATGCCGCGGGGGATCCAGCGCTTGTCGGCCGGCACCGTGACCTCAGCCAAGCAGCCCATGGCCGCCTCGAGTCCGTTGCAGATCGCGATCACGTGCACGGTGCCGATGTGGTTGTGCACGCGTCGGCGCTTGCCGATGACCAGTTCGACGTGGTTGGGCTCGACCCGGGTGAAATGCGGGCGAACGGTCGAGAAGTAGGGCGCCATCCGGGCGAAGACGATGTCGAAGATCCGCTCCCCCACCACGGGCAGCCGCAGCATGCGGCGACGCAGGGCCAGCACCTTGGGCTCGCGACTGTGCGGTGAGGGGGTGGTCGACATGCCGCGAAGCCTAGTGGCTTGCCCCGACCTGCCGCGCCGGACGAGGGCGTGCGCTTGACTGGAACCATGTCTGACGCGATCTCTCGTTTCCTGCAGGCCCAGCGCGAGGCTGGGGTCGAGTTCCACTCGCTGACGGTGGTGCGTGAAGGTGAGCCGCTGGTCGCCCTGGCCGCCGAACCATGGGGGCTTGAGCAGCAGTCGCTGATCTACTCGATGAGCAAGACCTTCACCTCGGCGGCCTTCGGCATCGCCTGGGACGAGGGCAAGCTCTCGCCCGACGACCTGCTGGTCGACCTGTTCAGCGACCTGGTGGACGACCGCGTCGGCCCCAAGGCACGCACCATCCGGCTGCGCGACTGCCTGGCCATGGCCTCAGGTCACACCACCGACACGATCACCCTGTTCCAGGGCCGCTGGGACGTCGGACCCGAGGGGTTGGGCGACTTCCTGCGCTGGGAGCCCGAGGGTGAGGTCGGGGTGACCTTCTGCTACAACCAGCTGTGCACCTATGCGGTGTCGGTGGCCATCTCGAAGGCGATGGGCAAGACCGTGCACGAGCTGATCCGCGAGCGGGTGCTCGACCCGATGGGCGCGGGCCCGACCTACTGGAGCACCGACAGCGCCGGCAACTCCGCCGGCTACTCGGGCATGCACATCGCCCCGCGCGACCTTGCCAAGTTCATCGGCCTGCTCACCAATGACGGGGTGTACCAGGGTGAGCGGCTGCTGCCGCAGCGCTGGATCGAGGAGTACCCGATCCGCAAGGTCGCCACCACCGACGACCCAGGCGCCCCGGAGTGGACCAACGGCTACGGCTGGCAGGTCTGGCGCAACCGCGAGGGCCATCGCGCCGATGGTGCCTGCGGCCAGTACGGGCTGATGTGGCCCGAGGAGAAGCTCGCGGTGGTGATCACCAGTTCGACCGACTCGATGCAGGAGACCATCGACCAGGTCTTCGACATCCTGCTGCCCGAGATCGACCAGTTGCAGGTGCCGGACGAGCCGGTGGTCGTCCCACCAGCGCTCGGCGCGATCGCCGAACCGGGTCAGGTCTGGGAGGGCACCGACGAGCGGGGTGGACGGCTGAGCCTGACCGCTGTCGAGAACGGCTGGGAGCTGCTGTGGGACGACGCGGACGGCGGCCAGCACCGACTGGGAGTTGGCCACGGCCACTGGGTCGAGGGCTCGATGACGTGGAGCCACGAACAGTACGGTGAGCGCATCGCGAAGGTGGCCTGCTCGGCGGCGGTGCAGGACGACGACGCCATCGAAGTGCGGATCGCCTGCATCCAGACCCCGCACACCGCGATGCTGAGGCTCACCGACCAGGCCCGCATGACGTGGACGACCCAGCCGTTGGGGCGCGACACCATCGCTGCGATCTCGTTGCCGGCCGGCTGGGACGAGTGACCATGCCGCACCTCGTCGAGCTGCACTCCCTGGAGGAGTTCGACCGGTGGCTGACGCATCGTCCGCCCAGGTCGTTGACCCGGGTGGCGTTGCAGGGCATCGACCTCAGTGAGCGCACCGAGGCGCTGGCGGGGGTGGCGGTCACCCGCACGGTCTTCCTGGGCTGTGCCCTGACCGAGCAGGCCGAGGCCGATGTTCGTGCCCGGGGTGCTCTGGTCTTCCCCACGCTGCCCGACCTGCCGTTCAACCCGTATCGCAGCACGCTCTACGACGCCGAGGAACTCTATGCCGGGCTCGAGCACCGCTACGAGGACACGCTCGACGCGATGACCTATGCCTGGCAGCGTCGTCCCGGGGCGGCGTCGCTGGAACACACCCTGGCGATGACCCTGCACGACCATGCCATCAGCGACGCCCTCGACGAGTTGGCAGGCCCGCTCGGCCCGCAGAACACGCTGGGCATCATGGGTGGCCACGCGGCGGCCCGCGGTTCGGAGTCGTACCGGGCCGCGGCCCACCTGGCGGCCCGGCTGACCGCGGCCGGGGCGACGGTGCTCACCGGTGGTGGTCCGGGTGCGATGGAGGCCGCGAACCTGGGCGCGGCGTTGGCTCGTCCGGGTCACGACGTCGACACCGCAGTGATTGACGCGGCCGTCGACGAACTGGCCACGGTGCCGAGCTTCCGGCCGCGCGCCGAGGGTGGCCAGGGGATCACCGCTTGGGCTCGCAAGGCGCTTGAGGTCAAGCACCGCTACGACGGTGAGGGCACCAGCGTCGGGGTGCCGACCTGGTTCTACGGTCACGAGCCCCCGAACGCGTTCGCCAGCCACATCGCCAAGTACTTCTCCAACGCGCTGCGCGAGGACACCCTGCTGCAACGCTGCCGCGCCGGGATCATCTACCTGCCGGGGGCAGCAGGAACCGTGCAGGAGATCTTCCAGGCCGCCACCGGCAACTACTACGCGGCAGCCGACGTGGTGCCTGCGCCGATGGTGCTGGTTGGCGTCGAGCACTGGACGAGGACGCTGCCGGCCTGGCCACTGGTGCAGGGCCTGGCGCGCGGAAGGAGCATGGAGGCCCACGTCCACCTCGTGGACGACATCGAGCAGGCCGCTCAGGTGCTGGTGAACCGCCCTGCTCAGTGAAACGGTGGACGAGCCCGCCCGGGCGCCCGCTGCTGGCGCAGGTCTGGTCGCTGCCGGCCGGGGTCAGTCCTCGTCAGTGGCGGCCAACTGGCCGCAGGCGCCGTCGATCTCCTTGCCACGGGTGTCACGCAGGGTGGTCGGCACCCCCGCAGCGTTCAGGCGTCGGACGAACTCGTCCTGCACGGCCTTGTCAGAGGCGGTCCAGATCGACCCGGGGGTGGGGTTGAGCGGGATCGGGTTGACGTGCACCCAGCCTCGTCCACGGGCGTTCAGCTTGCGTGCCAGCAGGTCGGCGCGCCAGGCGTGGTCGTTCATGTCCTTGATGAGGGCGTACTCGATCGAGACCCGACGACCGGTGGTGTCGAAGTAGCCGCGGGCAGCATCGAGTGCCTCGTCGACCTTCCAGCGCGAGTTCACCGGGATCAGCTCGTCGCGCAGTTCGTCGTCGGGGGCGTGCAACGACAGGGCGAAGGTGACCGGCAGGTCTTCGGCCGCCAGCTTGGTGATGGCCGGCACCAGCCCGACGGTCGAGACCGTGATCCCGCGGGCACTCATGCCCAGCCCGTCGGGAGGGGCGGCGATCATCGTCCTCACGGCATGGACCACCCGCTTGTAGTTGGCCAAAGGCTCACCCATGCCCATGAACACGATGTTCGACACCCGATCGGCGGAGTGGTCGTCGCGGCGCTTGCCGCCGAGCTCACCCCGGGCCACCACCTGGTTGGCCCGGACGACCTGGTCGACGATCTCGGCGCTCGACAGGTTGCGGGTCAGCCCGGCCTGCCCGGTGGCGCAGAACGGGCAGTTCATGCCGCAGCCGGCCTGGGAGCTGATGCACAGGGTGACCCGGCCGACGTAGCGCATCAGCACCGATTCGACCAGGGCGCCGTCGTGCAGCCGCCACAGGAACTTGATGGTGTCGCCCCGGTCGGTCTCGAGGCGGCGCACCTCGGTGAGCAGCGGCGGCAACAGGGCGCTGACCCACTCGTGGGAGTTGGCCGGCAGGTCGGTCATCGACGCCGGGTCGGACGAGTGGTGGGTGAAGTAGTGTGTGCTGAGCTGCTTGGCGCGGAACCGCGGCAGGCCCAGGTCGACGACCCGCTGCACACGCTGGTCAGGGTCGAGGTCGGCCCAGTGCTCCGGCGGCATGCCGCGGGTCGGGCTGGCGAACTGCAGCAGTGGACGCCCTTCGGCGTCGACCTGTTGCTGCCAGCCCTCGGTACGGGGACGAACCTGGCGTCGGTCGGTCACGTCAGCCTCCCGGCACGAACAGGTACATCACGAACCAGGCGACAGGGGCGGCGACCAGCAGCGAGTCGAGCCGGTCCATGATGCCGCCGTGGCCGGGCAGGAAGGAGGACATGTCCTTGATGCCGACGTCGCGCTTGATCAGGCTCTCGATCAGGTCACCGGCGGTGCCGAACGCGACCATCGCCGCACCGAGCACCAGCCCGACCCAGAACGAGACCTGCAGCAGCCAACTGGACAGGATCGCGCCAACGGCCATGCCGCCGACCACCGAGCCGATGAAACCCTCCCAGGTCTTCTTCGGGCTGATCCTGGGCGCCAGCGGGGTTCGTCCGAACAACACTCCGACCGCGTAACCGAACACGTCGGAGGCGATCACGCACACCAGGAACGCGATGATCCGCTGCGGGCCGCGCTCACCGGCCAGCATCAGCGACACCGACGAGCCCAGCAGCGGGATGTAGCCGACGATGAACACGCTGGCCGCGGCGTCCTTGACGAAGTTCTCCGGGCCCTTGAAGATCCGCCACACCAGCGTGGCCAGCACGGTCAGGCTGAGTGCTGCCAGCAGCAGGGTGTTGGAGCTCACTCCCCGTTCGGGGTGCTGTCCGGCGTAGTAGGAGCCGACCACGATCGTCCAGGTGCCGAGCACGATCGGGACGATGGCGGCATCCATGCCGACCCGCGACAGCGCCCTGGCGACCTCGACCGCACCGAGAGACAGGGCGGTGGCGACCAGCAGCACGAAGCCCCAGTGCCACCAGCCCAGCGTGGCGACGACCGCGCCGAACAGCAGCACGCCGACGATGATCGCTGCTGGCAGGTTGCGGCCGGCCCGCCCGCCCGGCTTGGGCGTGGCGGCGGTCGCTGTCGGCGCGATCGGTTCCTGACTCATCTACGGTGCCGGCTGCTCAGACCTCGAGCAGTTCGGCTTCCTTGTTCTTCAGCACGTCGTCGATCTGGTCGACGTACTTCTTGGTGACCGCGTCAAGGTGCTTCTCGGCGCGGGTCGCCTCGTCCTCGCCGATCTCCTTGTCCTTCTCGAGCTTCTTGATCTGGTCGATGGCGTGACGGCGCACGTTGCGCACCGCGACCCGGCCCTCCTCGGCCTTGTGGCGGGCCATCTTGATGTACTCCTTGCGGCGGTCCTCGGTCAGCGCCGGCATGATGCAGCGGATCACGTTGCCGTCGTTGGACGGGTTGACGCCCAGGTCGGAGTCGCGGATCGCCCGCTCGATCGCGTTCATCGCCGAACGGTCGAAGGGCTGGATCAGGATGGTGCGGGCCTCAGGGGTGCTGAAGGTGGCCAGCTGCTGCAGCGGCGTGGGTGCGCCGTAGTAGTCGGCCATCAGCTTGTTGAACATGGCCGGGTGGGCGCGTCCGGTCCGGATGCTCGCCAGGTCCTCCCCGGTGAACTCCACCGCACCCTTCATCTTCTTCTCGGTCTCGGCATTGATCTCGTTGATCATGGTCGCTTCCTTGTCGGTCTGGGGTTCTGGTTCTGGGGGTTCTGGTTCTGGGGGTTCTGGTTCTGGGGGTTCTGGTTCTGGGGGCCTGGTCTGGTGGGGTCAGGCGTGCACGCGGGTGCCGAGCTTCTCGCCGCTGGCGGCGCGGACGATGTTGCCGGGCACGTCGAGGTTGAAGAACAGCACGGGCAGGTTGTTGTCGCGGGCCAGGCTGATCGCCGCAGCATCGGCGATGCGCAGGTTGCGTGAGATGAACTCGTCGTAGGTCAACTCGTCGAACATCACCGCGTCGGCGTGCTTGTTGGGGTCGCGGTCGAAGACGCCGTCGGCGCCCTGCTTGGCGACCAGCAGCACCTCGGCGCCGATCTCGAGCGCGCGCTGGGCGGCCACGGTGTCGGTGGTGAAGTACGGCATGCCGGCGCCGGCACCGAAGATGACGACGCGCCCCTTCTCGAGGTGGCGCTCGGCGCGGCGGGGAATGTAGGGCTCGGCGACCTGACCCATGGTGATGGCGGTCTGCACCCGGGTGGCGACGCCGGCCTTCTCGAGGAAGTCCTGCAGGGCGAGGCAGTTCATGACGGTGCCCAGCATGCCCATGTAGTCGGCGCGGTCGCGGTCGATGCCCTGCTGCTGCAGTTCGGCTCCACGGAAGAAGTTGCCGCCACCGACCACGACGGCGACCTGGACGCCGCTGGTCGCGACCTCGGCGACCTGCTCGGCGATCGAACGGATCACGTTCGGGTCGACGCCGACCTTGCCGCCGCCGAACACCTCACCGGAGAGCTTCAGCAGGACACGCTTGTACGGACTGGCCAACGAAGTCTCCTCGGGTCGCCATCAGTGCTGACATGCAACATGCGCCGGGGATCACTCCCCGGCGCATGCCACTCTACTGTGCCTTGCTGTTGCCTTGCTCGTGAGCGCGATCAGGCTCCGGCGGACAGGCGGGCGAAGCGGGTGATGGTGACGCCACCCTCCTCGAGCAGCTTGCCCACGGACTTCTTGTCGTCCGAGACGGCAGGCTGGTCGACCAGCACGACGTCCTTGAAGAAGCCACCCACACGTCCCTCGACGATCTTGGGCAGGGCGCCCTCGGGCTTGCCCTCCTCGCGGGCGGTGGCCTCGGCGATCCGGCGCTCGTTGTCGACCAGGTCGGCCGGCACGTCGTCGCGGGTCACGTACTGCGGGCTCATCGCGGCGATCTGCAGCGCGACCGCGTGGACGAGCTCGGCGTTGTCGCCGGTGTACTCCACCAGCACGCCGACCTGCGGGGGCAGGTCCTGCGAGCGGCGATGCAGGTAGGTGTGCACGTTGCCGTCGTAGTAGGTCGCGGCAGCCAGCTCGAGCTTCTCGCCGATCTTGGCGGCCAGCGCCTGGATGGTCTCGTCGACGGTCTGGCCCGAGGCGAGGGTGACCGCACCAGCGGCCTCCTTGCCGTCGACCTTGGCCTCGTTGACCGCGGTGGCGATCTCCTGGGCGAGGGCGACGAACTCGTCGTTCTTGGCGACGAAGTCGGTCTCGGCGCCCAGCTGGACGATCGCGTTGCCGGCAGCGGCGACCAGGCCGTTGCTGGCCTCGCGGTCGCTGCGCTTGGCGGCCTTGGACAGGCCGGTCACGCGGAGCACCTCGATCGCCTTGTCGAAATCGCCGTCGGCCTCAGTGAGGGCCTTCTTGGCGTCCATCATCCCGGCGCCGGTGGCGTCCCGGAGCTTCTTGACGTCAGCAGCGGTGATTGCCATGGGGGAATCCAATCTCTCGTTCGTGGATCAGGGTCACTTGGACTCGTCGGCGGCCGGGGCCTCGACGGTCTCGCCGGCCTCGGCAGCCTCAGCGGCGGGGGCCTCGGTGGCCTCGGCGGCAGGAGCCTCGGCAGCGGGGGTCTCGGTGGCCTCGGCAGCCGGGGCCTCAGCCTCGACCTCGTCAGCAGCAGGCGCCTCAGCAGCAGCCTCGGCCGGGGCAGCCTCCTGGGCGGGGGCCTCGGCGGCGGAGGCAGCGTCCTGACCGGCCAGCAGCTCGCGCTCCCAGTCGGGCATGGGCTCGGCCTCTTCGCCCTCGGCGCCACGGCCCGAGCGAGCCATCAGGCCGTCGGCGGCGGCGTCGGCGATGATCCGGGTGAGCAGGGCCACCGAGCGGATCGCGTCGTCGTTGCCGGGGATCGGGAAGTCGACCTCGTCCGGGTCACAGTTGGTGTCGAGGATGCCAATCACCGGGATCCGCAGCTTGCGCGCCTCGTCGACGGCCAGGTGCTCCTTCTTGGTGTCGACGATCCACACCGCCTGGGGCACGCGCGACATGTCGCGGATACCGCCCAGGGTGCGGTCGAGCTTCTCGAGCTCACGCTTGAGGCCGAGGTTCTCCTTCTTGGTCAGGCCGCCGGAGGCCACGGTGTCGAGGTCCATGGCCTCGAGCTCCTTGAGGCGCTGCACGCGCTTGATGACGGTCTGGAAGTTGGTGAGCATGCCACCGAGCCAACGCTGGTTGACGTACGGCATGCCGACGCGGGTGGCCTGCTCGGAGATGGCCTCCTGGGCCTGCTTCTTGGTGCCGACGAACAGCACCTGGCCGCCGCGCGAGACAGTCTCGCGGACGAAGGCGTAGGCCTTGTCGATGTAGCTCAGCGACTGCTGCAGGTCGATGATGTAGATGCCGTTGCGCTCGGTGAAGATGAACCGCTTCATCTTGGGGTTCCAACGACGGGTCTGGTGCCCGAAGTGGACGCCGCTCTCGAGCAACTGGCGGGTGGTGACGACGGCCATGGCCGGTCCTTTCGTGGTGGGCGTGGCACGGCCACGCCCCAGTCGGTTGCGTCGCGCCGAGGGCCCCGGCGCTGCCTCGTGCAGCAGCCTCACCGACCTCGGAAATCGCTTCCTCGGACCGCGGTGGGACTCATGCCTGCACTGTGTTAGTCGACGGTCGAGCCTGGGGCCCTTCCATCGCCGCAGGCGAGTCTAGTTCGCCGCGCCGGGGTGGCGCCAATCGGCGACTGTCCACAGGTGCGGGGCGGCTCGCAGTGTTGTCCACAGGCCCACAACCGCCTGACGCACGCCAGTGCCGCTCGTCCCAGAGTGTCGGCGTGAGGAGTCCGTTGTCCAGATGGTTGGTCGTGGTGACCATCGTGCTCGCTGCGCAGCTGGGAGTGCCGCCCCCGGCCAGGGCGCAGGGGCTGACGCTGGAGCGTCCCGTCCCGGGAGCGGTGCTGCGGCCGTTCGACCCGCCGGACAAGGCGTGGGGAGCCGGCCATCGCGGGGTCGACCTCGACGCGTCACCGGGAGCGGTGGTGCGCGCTGCCGCCGCCGGCCGGGTGAGCCACGTCGGCACCATCGCCGGCACCGCGACGATCACCATCACCCACGACGAGCAGACCCGGCTGCGCACCACCTACCAGCCGGTGGTGGCGAGCGTCAGCCCCGACGACTGGGTCGAGTCGGGGCAGGTGATCGGACGCCTCGTCGGCCGCGAGCCCCATCCCGGGTTGCACTGGGGCCTGGTCAGGGGCGAGGAGTACCTCGACCCGTTGACGTGGCTGCTCGTCCCCGAGGTTCGCCTGCTGCCGGACGGCGCCCTTCCGTCGCCACCCCCGACGCTCGAGGTGTCGGTCAGCCCCGGCCTACCGTGGTCGTCGGCCACGGCGCGAGCCGCCGAGGGACCGATCACTTCGCCGTTCGGGATGCGTCGCCACCCGTTGCTGGGCACGTGGCGGCTGCACGACGGTGTCGACATCGGTGCAGCCTGTGGCAGCCCGGCGAGGACGATCGCACCGGGACGGGTGGTGCTGGTGGAGCGGCACGTGGCCTACGGCATCCGCGTCGTTGTCGAGCATGCCGGAGGGCTGCGCACCGGATACACCCACCTGGCCAGGGCCACGGTCGCACCCGGACAGGTTCTGGCGGCTGGGCAGCGAGTCGGTGACGTCGGATCGACGGGATGGTCGACCGGCTGCCACCTGCACTTCATGGCTTGGCAGGACGGGCGGATCGTCGACCCGACACGGTGGGTGTGACCATGATCGGCCGTTCGCGGCCGCGTGCCCGCGACGGTCTCAGGCGCGAGGGTGGGCCTGCCGGAAGGCCGCCCGGAGCCGGTCGCTGGTCACGTGCGTGTAGATCTGCGTGGTCGCCAAGGACGAGTGCCCGAGCATCTCCTGCACGCTACGCAGGTCGGCGCCGCCCTCGAGCAGGTGGGTCGCCATCGCGTGCCGCAGCCCGTGCGGCCCCAGGTCAGGCGCCTCGGGCACCGCCTCAAGGCTCGCGTGGACGACGCGGCGCACCACCCGCGGGTCGATCCGACCACCCCGGGCTCCGAGGAACAGGGCCGGGCCCGAGTCGGATGTGACCCACTGGTGGCGCACCTGCACCCAGGCGTCCAATGCGGCGCGCGCCGGCCTGCCCAAGGGGACGACCCGCTCCCTGTTGCCCTTGCCGAGCACCCGCACGGTGCCGCGCTCGTGGTCGAGGTCGTCCACGTCGAGGCCGCAGAGCTCCGAGACTCGGATGCCGGTGGCGTAGAGCAGTTCGAGCAGGGCGACATCGCGCCGCCCGCCGGGTCCCTCGTCCTCAGCAGCTCTGGCACTGGCGGCCGCGTAGACCTGCTGGAGGTCGGCCTGGGTGAGCTCGGGCGGTAGCCGGCGTCCAACCTTGGGCGACTTCAGGCTGGCTGCCGGGTCGCGGTCAACCACGCCCTGGGCGTGTGCCCAGCGGAAGAACACCCGGACCGCACCGCTGCGTCGCTGCAGGGTGGCGGGAGCTGCGCCACCCGCGTGTTGGGCCGCCAGCCAGCCTCGAAGGTCTCGCAGGGTCACTCCCCCAGGTCCGTTGACACCTGCCTCGGACAGGTGCGTGGCCAGGCTGACCAGGTCGGACCGGTACGCGGTACGGGTGTGCTCCGAGCGGCGCAGGTCGAGGCGCAGGTGGTCGTCGAAGCGATGCAGCGCGGTGCGCCACCGTTCGTCCAACTCCTCCATGAGGTCCTCCTGCGGCCGCCGCTCACGACCGACCCTGCTGCCACTCTAGGTGCCGTCGCTGGTCGTGCCCAGGCAGTAGCGTCATGCCATGGCAACACAGCTGTGGGTGGGCTCGTTCACGCATGGGGAGCAGCCGGGTCTGCGGTGGTTCGAGGTCAATGACACCACCCTGCGCCCGGCAGGCAGCCTGGAGGTGACCGACCCGGGGTGGTTGGTCGAGGGCGACGACGAGATCTGGGCCGGCCTCCACCTCGATGAGTCGTCCTTGGTGCGCATCGTGCTCGACCCGGTGTCGGTGGGCGAATCGGTCTCGACCGGCGACGCCGACGCCTGCCACGTCGCGTTGAGCCCCGATGCCGCCTGGGCGGCACTCGCGCACTACACCTCGGGCTCGATCGCGATCGTCGGCACCGGAGCCGAGGGTGGTGGGCCAAGACTGGTGGAACAGCGTCGCTTCACCGGGCACTCGGGGGTCGACGCCGCACGGCAGGAGGCTCCTCACGCGCACCACGTGGCTTGGCTGACCAACACCTGGCTGCTGGTCTGCGACCTGGGAGCAGACCTGGTGCGCAGCCTGGTCTGGGACGAGGGCGTGCTGTCAGAACTCGACCCGATCGTGCTGCCCCCGGGCTTCGGCCCTCGCCACCTGGTGGTTCGCGAGGTCGGCGAGGGCGTCAATGCCATGCGCCAGATCGCGGTCGCCGGGGAACTCAGCGGCCAGGTCGCCGCGTTCGAGTTGGGCGTCGATGCCCGGGTCGGCTGGCGCCAGACGGCTGTGGTCGACGGGTCGCTGGTCGGCGGTGGAGTGCCGTCGGGCATCCGGCTGCTGGCCGACGACCAGGTGGTGCTCGCGAATCGAATGATCAACACCCTGGCCGTCCTCGACTGGGTCGACGACGGCAGCCTCGTCCTCGTCGACGAGTTCGACTCCGGAGGCGACCACCCCCGCGACATCGTCGTCCACGACGGTCGGTTGTGGGTGGCGCACCTGGGATCGCACGAGGTGACCGTGCTCGGCGAGACCTCGCGTGGCTGGCGGGTGCTCGACCGCACCGAGGTGCCCTCCCCGGCTGCCCTGTGCTTCCGTGAGGTGGTGGACGGCTGACCTCGTCACCGGCGATAGGCTCGCTGGCATGAGCCACGCGATCATCAACGCCCATGTCGTGCCCGTGGTGGGAGACCCCTTCGACGGCACTGTCGTGTTCGACGAAGGCCGGATCACTGCCCTCGGCGCCGATGTCACCGTGCCGGAGGGAGCGGAGGTGTTCGACGCCGGTGGCCAGTGGCTGCTGCCCGGGTTCGTCGAGGCCCACGGCCACGTCGGCATCCACGAGGAGGGCATCGCCTGGGCGGGCAACGACACCAACGAGGGCACCGAGGTCAACGGCGCACGCTTCCGTGCGCTGGACGCCATCCACCCCAGCGACGAGGGTTTCCGCGACGCGCTCTCGGGTGGAGTGACCTCGATGGTGGTCAAGCCCGGGTCAGCCAACCCGATCGGTGGGCAGACCGTGGCGCTCAAGTGCTGGGGCCGAATGGTCGACGAGATGGTGATCAAGTCGCCGTGTTCGATGAAGTCAGCCCTGGGTGAGAACCCCAAGCGCTTCCACGGCGCCGAGCAGAAGCGTCTGCCCTCGACCCGCCAGGGTGTGGCAGCCGTGCTGCGAGACGCGTTCACCAAGGCCCGTGACTACGGCGCCAAGCGCGCCGAGGCCGCCCGCGAGGGCAAGCCGTTCGACCACGACCTGACCTCCGAGGCGCTGTTGCAGGTGCTCGACGGCACGCTGCCCTGGTGCCAGCACACCCACCGGGTCGACGACATCGCCACCGCCATCCGGATCGCTGACGAGTTCGGCTACCGCTTGGTGATCAACCACGGCACCGAGGCCCACCTGCTCGCCGACGTGCTCGCCGAGCGCAACCTGCCGGTGGTGATCGGCCCGCTGATGACCTCGCGGTCGAAGTGGGAGGTCAACCAGCGCTCGCTCGCCAACCCGGGGCACCTGGCTCGCGCCGGTGTCACCATCGCCATCACCACCGACGCCCCGGTGATCCCGATCAACTTCCTCGTCTACCAGGTGATCCTGGCCGTCAAGGACGGTCTCGACCGCACGGTCGGGCTGGAGTCGATCACCATCAACCCCGCGCGCATCCTCGGCCTGGACGAGCGGGTCGGATCGCTCGAAGTGGGCAAGGATGCCGACCTGGTGCTGTGGAGTGGCGATCCGCTCGACATCTACAGCCGGGCCGAGTCGGTCTGGGTGGACGGTCGACGCGTCTACGACTACGACCACGAGACCAACGAGGGCGTCACCCTCGACGCCTACTCCACCCTGGGCACCACCGTCGCACCGCCGCAGCGGGGTCGCCGATGAGCCCGGCCGACGACCTGCTCAGCGGGGGCAACGTCCGCCGGGTGACCCGCTGGGGTGAGCCGGTGATGCACGAGCCCACCCGACCGGTGACCGAGTTCGGACCCGAACTCCACGACCTGGTCCGCGACATGTTCGCCACCATGTACGCCGCCGAGGGTGTCGGCCTGGCCGGCACCCAAGTGGGGGTCGACCTCGCCGTCTTCGTCTACGACTGCCCCGACGACGACGGCGAACGCCATGTCGGCGTGGTCTGCAACCCCGAGGTGCGTCTGCCCGAGGGCCGCGAACGCAAGCTCGACGCCACCGACGAGGGCTGCCTGTCGTGGCCCGGCGCCTACCAGTCGCTCTCGCGTCCCGACAAGGCGTGGTGCACCGGCGTGGACGAGAACGGGGAGCCGGTCGAGTTGGTCGGCACCGGCCTGTTCGCCCGGTGCCTGCAGCACGAGACCGACCACTGCAACGGCATCGTGTTCGGCGACCGGCTGTCGAACCGGGCGCGACGCGCCCTCGACAAGCAGCGCGAGGACCTCGCCCCGCGCTATCCCGACGACTGGCCGATCAGCACCAAGGTGCGTGGGGCGGTGCCGGACGACGCCGAGGACGAGACCGAACACGCTGAGGTCTGATCCGACTCAGCGCATCTCTCGGAGACCCGCGACGACGAGGTACCCGCCCAGGTCTCGTCCTGATGGGCCACGGCGCTCGAGCTACCTTCGGTCGCGCAACTCCCAGCACAGCACCGCGGCGGCCGTCGCCACGTTGAGCGAGTCGACACCCCGAGCCATCGGGATCGAGACGACCACGTCGGCCTCGTCCAGCCAGGCGTCGCTCAACCCGTCTCCCTCGGTGCCCAGCAACAATGCCAAGGGCCGGAGTGCGAGGTCGGCGGGAAGCGCATCCAAGGTCACGGCGTCACAGGTCAGTGCGGCTGCCACCAGGCAGAAGCCTGCGTCCCTGAGGCGGCGCAGGTCGTCCACGGTCTCACCCAGTCGCGTCCACGGGAGACTGAACACGGTACCCATCGAGGTCTTGACGGCTCGGCGATAGAGCGGGTCGGCGCTGCGCGGCGACAACGCCACGGCGTCCCAGCCCAGTCCGGCTGCGCAGCGGATGATCGCCCCGACGTTGGCATGGTCGACCAGGTCTTCGCACAGCACCAGGCGGCGCGAGCCGAACAGGTCGTCCAGCGGGGTGACTTCGGGACGGCGCATGCTCGCCAGAGCCCCACGGTGCACGTGGAAGCCGGTGACCTGTTCGGCGAGGGCCGGACTCACAACCCAGACATCGACGTCGAGGCCGTCGAGCAGGTCTCGCAGACCCTCGATCCAGCGCGGCGCCAGCATGAGCGACCTCGGCTGGTGGCCGGCTTCCAGGGCTCGCCTGATCACCTTCTCACCCTCGGCGATGTAGAGCCCGTGCTCGGCTTCGATCGACTGCCGCAAGGTGGTCTCGCGCAGCCGTACGTAATCGGCGAGGCGGGGATCGTGTGGGTCGTCGACCTCCAGGTAGCGGGCCACGAGGCGTGAGCCTACCCTCCACTGCGTCGCCGCCTGCCGCCAGTGACCAGCCCTCGACGATGGGAGTCGAGCGTTCGGCGCACCAGGTCGATGAGGCGCTCCACATCGTCCAGCGCCTCGGTGGTCAGCGGGACGATCGTCCAGCCCTCAGCCGCCAGGCGGGCGGTGCGCTGGTGGTCGTTGATCACGTCGGAGGCACTGGAGAGGTGGTGCTCCACGCCGTGGTACTCGAAGGCCACCATGCAGTCCCGGAAGGCAATGTCGAGGAAGTGGGTCGTGCCGTCGGCAATCACCTTGAGGTTGGCCACCCAGTCAACGATCCCTGCCCGGCGCAACAGGCCGTGCAGCCTTCGTTCCCGAGGCGACCATGGGTTGCTGCGGGAGTCGGTGACCACTGCGCGACGCATCGGGTTCCCCACGCGACGCCCGAAGTCGACCAGCGCCTGGGCAACGTGGGCCACTTTGCCGAACGAGGCCCGCAGGTACTCGTCGATCGCCACCCCGTCGTCGACGGCTGCGCGGTGCACCGCCGCCCAGGCGGATGAGACCAGGCGTAGCCCTTGGACTTCGGACACCTGGTCGGGGGGCACTTGGCTGCGGTGCAGCCGGAACCCGGGATAGCTTCGCTTCTTGCGGCGGGAGTGGAACTCGACCTCGGCGACCCTGGCCTTGGGCCAGAAGGTCAGCGCGGCGGCCGCCAGGCCGGTGACCACGGCATCGGGATCCCACAGCATGAGTGCCGCGCAGCGGATCCTGGTTTCCCTGGCGTTGGCAGCTACGGCGTAGATGCCTGGAAGCAACCTGACCAGCACCTTGTCGTCCGCGAGTTCGGCGAGTCGTCGAGACCACTGCGGATGCTCGGAGACCGCGCAGACACCATGCAACGCGAGATGGGCCTCGATCCCGGCGATGACGGTCATGCCCTCACTGTGAGAAGCAGACACAGGTGGTGCGTCACCCAACCTCGGACCTGTGGAGGGCGCTCGGAGTCGCCCGCGGGCTGTGGACACAGCCCGATCGCCGATTCCCGGCCGGAAGCCCGAGCGGCGACGAGGGGCTCGGTGCGGCCCTGTGTCTCCGTACCGGGAGTCGTGTCTCCATGCCGGGAATCGGCGGCCAATTGGGTGGACCAGGTCGGGGGCGGCGCGGAGAGGAGTGATTCGCGGCGCCCAAACCACCGGCGCCGCCACCCACTGGCGGCGCTGACCACCCGGGTGCGGGAGCGATGGTAGGGGCGGAAGGCCCACACGGGGCGGTGGGGGGTGGGCAGGCGGGGTGGCGCCGGCACGTCGGGCACCCGCTGTGGGTTCGCCGATTCCGGGCCGGAAAGCCGACCTGCCACGCGTGTCTCGCAGGCCCATCGTGTCTCCCTGCCGGGATTCGGCGCGCGGTCGGCATTCAGAGGCGGCGCGGCGGAGAGGGCGGCGGCGCGGGGTGGCGCCGGCACGTCGGGCACCCGGTGTGGGTTCGCCGATTCCGGGCCGGGAAGCCAGGTTGCCAGGCATGTCTCGCAGGCCCATCGAGTCTCCGTGCCGGGATTCGGCGCGCGGACGGCGAGGTGGAGGGGGCGCGGCGGAGGGGGGCGGCGCAGAGGAGGCAGCGAGGGGGTGGAGTGCCCGGCAGCCGACCTCGCGGCACCCGTCGAGGTGCCGGTCCGGAGTCGTTCGCCGGACATGACAACGGGCCCTCCGGCGTGGCGGAGGACCCGTTGACTCAGATCACTGCTGCGGCGGTCCCCAAGGCTGTCCCTGCTGGCCGTAGGACTGACCCTGCTGACCCTGTTGGCGCCATGGGCCTTGCTGGGGACCCTGCTGGCCGCCGAAGCCACCGGCCTCCGGGGCGGACTGCTGGCTCCACGGCTCGCTCTCGGGCGCATTCGGCGGGGTGTGCTGCGTGTACGGCACCGGCGGGGGCAGCGACCGGCTGTCGTCGCGACGGCTCTTCAGCGCGTTCGGGTTCTCGAGCTTGGCTGCCTCCTCGATCGCCTTCTGCACGGTGGCGTCGGAATCAGCCTTCTCGGTGACCTTCTGCTGCTCGATCTCGGCGAACACGTCGACCTTCTCTGGCGCCTTGAAGTTGCCCGTGGCGCGCAGTGGTGCGGCGTTGGGGCCACCGGTCTCGGTCGCCCCGCCCATCACCGAGCCGAGCCCCTTGAGGGCGTCGTTCAGCTCCGACGGCACAATCCAGACCTTGTTCGCGTCACCCCGGGCCAGCGTGGGCAGCATCTGCAGGTACTGGTAGGCGAGCAGCCCCTGGTCTGGCTGGCCGGCGTGGATGGCGTTGAACACCGTGGTGATGGCCTGCGCCTCACCCTCGGCCCGCAGCATCTGGGCCTGACGGTCGGCCTGGGCGCGCAGCACCGCGGCCTCGCGCTCACCCTGGGCTCGCAGGATCGCCGACTCACGGTCACCGCCCGCAGACAGGATCTGCGACTGCCGCTGACCCTCGGCCAACAGGATCTGGGCCCGCTTGTCTCGCTCGGCCCGGGCGCCCTTCTCCATCGCGTCACGGATCGTGGGAGGCGGCTCGATCGCCCGCAGCTCGACGCGGTTGACCTTGATGCCCCACTTGCCGGTGGCCTCGTCGAGCACCGCACGCAGCCGCTGGTTGATCTCCTCACGGCTGGTCAGGGCGGCCTCGAGGTCCATGCCGCCGATGATGTTGCGCAGCGTGGTCATGGTGAGTTGCTCGATCGCGGCCTTGTAGCTCTGCGCCTCGTACGCGGCTCGCACCGGGTCGACGATCTGGAAGTAGATGACCGAGTCGATGTTGACCATCAGGTTGTCCTCGGTGATCACCCCCTGCGGCGGGAACGGTTGCACCTGCTCGCGCATGTCGAGGGTGTGACGCACCTTGTCGACGATCGGGACGACCAGGTGCGGGCCAGGCTCGAGGGTGCGGCGGAACTTCCCCAGCCGCTCGACCAAGCCAATCTGTTGCTGGTTGATGATGCGCACGGCCTGTACCAGCGCGACGATCACCGTCAGGATCAGGATCGCCGGAATGATGTACTCCACGCTCTACTCCTTCGTACTGCCAGGGCCAGCGGATGTCACAGGCCAGTGTTTCGGTAGGGCAGTCCACGTTCGCTCGGGTAGACCACCAAGGTGGTGCCCTCGACCTCGTAGATCTCCACGAGTTGCCCGGGCAGCACCCGGACCGACGAGTCCAACGTGCGGGCGGTCCACAGCTGCCCGTCGACCTTCACCTCTCCCCCGGTCACCGAGATCTCGGCGGTGGCGGTGGCAGTGCTGCCGACCAGCTTGTTCACCGAGTTGCGGTAGCCCGGGGCGTTGCGCACCTTGGCCAGCAGGGTGGGCCGCAGCAGGAACAGGCTCAGCCCGGCTACTGCCAGGGCCACCAGCACCTGGGCCAGCCAGGCATCGGGGAAGACCGCAGCCGTGCCGGCACCGGCCAGCGCCCCCGCGGCGAGCATCAGCAGGGTCAGGTCGAGGGTGAGCATCTCGGCCACGCCGAGCAGCATCGCGGCCGCCAGCCACAACGACCAGAGGTTGTCGCTCAGCCACTGACGCACGATGACCCCCTCACCCGCTCGCCTCGGTCGCCGCGCGGGCCGGGCGCATCGGCTTGGCGCGGGCGGTCCATCGTCCAGCCTCGTGGGTCACGGTCAGCGGCAGGTCGAAGGTGCGCGACAGCAGGTCGTCGGTCAACACTTCGCCGATCGGTCCGGCAGCGACCACCTCGCCCTGCTTGAGCAGCAGGCAGTGGGTGATCCCGGCCGGGATCTCCTCGACGTGGTGGGTGACCAGCACCGTCGCCGGGGCGTAGTCGTCTGTGCACAGCTCCGACAGGGTGCCCACCAGCGCCTCACGTCCGGCCAGGTCGAGACCGGCCGCAGGCTCGTCCAGCAGCAGCAGTTCGGGGTCGGTCATCAGGGCGCGGGCGATCTGGACGCGCTTGCGCTCGCCCTCGCTGAGGGTGCCGAAGGTGCGGTCGGCGAGGTGCCCGACCCGAAGTTGGGTCATCAGTTCCAGCGCGCGCTGGTGGTCGAGGTCGTCGTACTCCTCGCGCCAACGGCCCATCACTGCGTACGAGGCCGACACCACGACGTTCGAGACCGACTCCGCTCGCGGGATGCGCTCGGCGATGGCTGCCGAGGTGACGCCGATCCGGGGCCGCAGTTCGAACACGTCGACCGCTCCCAGCACCTCGCCGAGCAGCCCGGCCATGCCGGTGGTGGGGTGCATGTGTCCGGCCAGGATCTGCAGCAGGGTGGTCTTGCCGGCACCGTTGGGGCCGATGATCACCCAGCGGTCGGACTCGTCGACGATCCAGTCGATCGATCGCAGCAGGGTGGCGTTCCCACGGCGGACGCCAACGTCGACCAGTTCAACCACTGCGCTCATGTCGTCCAACCTACCGTGCCCGGGTGGGCTGCCGGGTGGGGCAGGCCAGCGGTTACCCTGCGTGGGTGCTCACGGCTCTGCGACTGGTGGTCGCACTCAACCACGTGGACGCGAGACTGGTGTCCGCGGCTGAGGCTGAGCATGCCCTCACCGGTGGCTCCCGACTGCACAGCGTGGACGATCCGGACGACCTGTTGCCCGGCACCGGGGGCAGCCTGCGGCTGGCGCTGGGACGAGTGGCGCACCAGCCGCTCGGTCAGGGCTGGATCCTCGCCCTGCCCGCGCCTGGACGCCCGGGACCGCTTCGCGGCCCCAAGGAGGTCACCCGTGCGCTGGTGGCCAATCGGAGTTCGGTGGTCCTCCATACCCGGACCGGCCTGCTCTGGGAGCCGTGCGAGACCGATGCTGATGGCACGCTCGCGGTCCGGTGGCGGCTACGAGCCGCCAACCGTCCGGCGACCGCACCCCTGCCCCACGAGGCCGCGCAGGCGCTGGGCCGCACCATCGGCGAGGCGACCACCACCCTCGAGGCCCTCGGCCTGACCGCAGGAGCGCTGGCCGAACGGGCTGGGACGGTACGTCTTGGCGGGGCCTATCCCGCCACCTCACAGGTGCTGCTCGACCGGGCGCTCGTTCTGCTGGGTCACATCGAGGCCGCGCTGGAGGCGGCACCCGAGGTGCTGCACTCCCATGGGGTGCTGACCCGTGAGCAGGTGCTGCGTCGGCTGGAGGCAGCCTGTCTGGACGCGATCGAGGCCGCGGCATCGTGGCCGACGCACCTGATGCAGTGAGACCGGTCACGCTCCGGTGGAGTGCACTCCCCCGTCGACGTGGATCATCTCGCCGGTGGTGGCCGGGAAGAAGTCGCTGAGCAGGGCAACCACGGCCTTGGCGGTGGGAGTGAGGTCGCGCGGGTCCCAGCCAAGGGGGGCACGCTGCGACCAGACGTCGTTGAACTGCTCGGCGCCGGGAATGGCCTTCTTGGCGATGGTCTCGAGCGGGCCGGCCGAGACGATGTTGCAGCGGATGCCCTCGGGCCCGAGGTAGCGGGCCAGGTAGCGGCTGGTCGACTCCAGGGCGGCCTTCGAGACCCCCATCCAGTCGTAGGCCGGCCAGCTCACCCGGGCGTCATAGGTCAGGCCGACCACGCTGGACTTCTCACCGAACAGTGGCTTGCAGGCCATGGTCAGGCTGGCCAACGAGTAGGCCGACACCTTCAGCGAGGTGGCGACATCGTCCCAGCCGGTGGTCAGGAAGTTGCCCCCGAGCGCGGTCTCGGGGTTGGCGAAGGCGATCGAGTGAACGATGCCGTCGAGCCGGTCGACGTGCTCGCGCACCATGTCGGGCAGCCCGGCCAGGTGGTCGTCGTTGGTGACGTCGACCTCGAGCACCGGGGGCACCGGGTCGAGCTTCTGGACGACGCGTCGGGTCAGCGACAGGGCTCGTCCGAAGTTGCTGACCAGCACGGTCGCGCCCTCGGCCTGGGCGACCTGCGCCACCGCGTAGCCGATGGAGGTGTTCATGGTCACACCGGCGACCAGGATGTTCTTGCCTTCGAGGAGGCCCAGGTCTTCTCCCTTGGGTTCTGTGGTGAGGGGGCGGGAAGCCCTCCCCCGTGGGGGGTGCAGGGGGTCCTCCCCCGCAGCAATGTGTGCGTGGCGGGGTCATCCCCCGCCATGACTCAGTGCCCCATGCCGAGGCCGCCGTCGACCGGGATGACGGCCCCGGTGGTGTAGCCGGCCTGGTCGCTGACCAGGTGGCGCACGGCGGCCGCCACGTCAGCGGTCGTGCCGAGTCGTCCGGCCGGGATCCGCTGCTTGTAGCCGGCGATCACGTCGTCGGCGAGCACCGCGGTCATGTCGGTCTCGATGAAGCCCGGAGCCACCACGTTGCAGGTGATCCCTCGTCCGCCGAGCTCGCGCGAGACGCTGCGGGCCAGGCCGACCAGGGCCGACTTGCTGGCCGCGTAGTTCACCTGACCGGCCGATCCGAGCAGGGCGACCACCGAGCTGACCAGCACGATGCGTCCGTATCGGGCGCGCATCATGGCCCGGGTGGCCCGCTTGACCACCCGCCAGGTGCCGGTGAGGTTGGTGTCGATGACCGAGGCGAAGTCGTCCTCGCTCATCCGCATCAGCAGCCCGTCCTTGGTGATGCCGGCGTTGGCGACCAGCACCTCGACCGGCCCGTGGGCCTCTTCGGCCGCGGCGAAGGCGGACTCGACCTGGTCGGGGTCGGTGATGTCGCACTGCACCCCCAGCACACCCTGCGGCACGTCGCCGCTGCGGTAGGTGCCGGTGACCCGGTACCCGGCGGCCACGAGGTCCTCGGCGATCGCTCGTCCGATCCCCTTGCTCACCCCGGTGACCAGGGCGCTTCGTCCGCCTGTTTGCTCGGCTGTCTCACTCACGGGGTCGAACCTACCCAGCGGAGCGTCCACGGCGCCGCACTGACCACGAATCCGACGCGTCGTGTCGGCGTAGGCTGGGCCGGTGCCCCAGCAGCCCGCGAACCTGCAACCGGTGGTGATCACCGACGCAGCCCACGGCACCAGTGACGACCTGTCGAGGCGGCAGCGCCGCTACCTGGTGTCGATGGGCATCCGCATGGTCTGCTTCTTCGGGCTCGTGGTCACCCCTCACCCGTGGCGTTGGCTGTTCCTGCTGGGCGCGGCGGTGATTCCGCCGCTGGCGGTGCTGTTCGCCAACATCTCCACCCGCGAGCCGACCCGACGTTCCTGGGAACCGGACGACGAGACGCGCCCCGCGTTGATGTCGCACGAAGTGATCCGGGGCGAGACCACCCCGGTTGGGTCGGACGAACTGCGAGGCTAGGCTGCCGAGGGTGCGCAAGCTCTGGATCCGTTGGCTGGCCCTGGCCGTGTTCGTGGCCGTGCTGGCTGCGGTCTTCGTCAGACTCGGTGAGTGGCAGATCCACCGACTCGAGCAGCGCCGCGAGACCAACGCCCGCGTCGTGGCGCACCAGCAGCAGCCGGTGAAGCCGTGGGACGAGGTGTTCACCGGACCGATCAGCGACGACCAGCAGTGGCAGCGGGTCAGCGTCACCGGCACCTTCGATCCCGACCACATGCTCACCGTGCGCTACCGCAACGTGGCCGACCAGGCCGGTGTCGAGGTGGTCACCCCGCTGGTCACCAGCGACGGCCAGGTGGTGCTGGTCAACCGCGGGTTCCTGCCGCGCCCCAAGAACACCCTGGACGCGGTCAGCCCGACCCCGCCGGCTGGTGAGGTGACCGTGGTCGGGTACGTGCGGCGCAACGAGGTGGGCAAAGCCAATGCGATCACCCCGGTGCAGAACACCGTGCGGCTGATCAACTCCCCCGCCATCGCGGCCTGGCTCGGCAAGCCCGTGGTCGACGGTCACATCCAGGCGATCAGCACGACCCCGGCCGACGACCCGAGTTTTCAGTTGGTGCCGCCACCCAGCCTGGACGAGGGACCGCACCTGTCGTACGCGGTGCAGTGGTTCGTCTTCACCCTGATCGCCGTCGGTGGCGCGGTGATCCTGATCAGGGGCGACCTGCGCGAACGCCGCAAGAAGTTGGCCCGTGAGGCACGCGCCGCCGCTGCCGACCAGGTCCCCTCCGACGACGCACCCGTCACCGTGACCCCCACCCGGGAGGACTGAGATGGACCTGGGACTCCACGATCGCTGCTTCCTCGTCACCGCTGCCTCCAGCGGACTGGGGCTCGCCAGTGCCCGCGCCCTGGTCGCCGAGGGTGCCCGCGTGGTGATGGTGGCACGCCGGGCCGATCTGCTGGAACGCGAGGCGGCCGCGCTGGGCGATGGCGCCCTGGCCCTGCCCGGTGACCTGACCGACCCGGACCTGCCAGCCCGTGCGGTGCGCACCGCCATCGACCGGTTCGGCCGGCTGGACGGGGCGCTGGTCAGTGTCGGCGGCCCGCCACCCGGGACGGTGCTCGAGACCACCGAGGAACAGTGGCGAGCCGGGTTCGACAGCGTCTTCCTGCCCGCGCTGCGGGTGGCGCGGGCGGTCTGCCCAGCGGTCGAGGCGCCGCGGCTGGGCTTCGTCCTGTCGAGTTCCGCCCGCACTCCCCTGCCCAGGATGGCGATCTCGAACGGGCTGCGTCCCGGCCTGGCCGGGTTGGTCAGCCAGTTGGCCGACGAGATCGGCCCTCAGGGTGGACGAGCGGTCGGCGTCCTTCCCGGCAGCATCGCCACCGACCGGATCACCGACCTGCACTCCGGCGCGCCCGACCCGGCTGCGGCTCGGGCAGCCGCCGAGCAAACCATCCCGCTGCGCCGCCTGGGTGATCCCGACGAGTTCGGACGCGTCGCGGCCTTCCTGCTGTCGGATGCCGCCAGCTACGTCAGCGGCACGCTGGTCGCGGTCGACGGCGGCGCCGGCCGGGCGATCTGAGCGGACACGTGGTCGACCTGGCGCTGTGGGACAGGGCTGTTGGGCTGCTGGCGTGCCCGGTGTGTGGACGCGTCGGCGACCCCGGCCCTATGGCGCGGACCGCAGCGAGCCTGGTCTGCGGCGCGGGGCACCGTTTCGACCTGGCTCGTCAGGGGCACGTGAACCTGCTGGGCCGAGCTGCTCCGGCCAACGCTGACACACCAGCGATGGTGGCAGCCCGGGAGCGGTTCCTGTCCGCCGGTCACTACCGGCCGCTCGCCGAGGCCGTGACCGCAGCCGTGCCGGCAGGCTCGCGGGTGCTGCTCGAGGTCGGTGCTGGCACCGGCTGGTACGTGGCCGATGCCCTCGACAGCCATCCGGACGCCTTGGGCGTGGCGAGCGACATCTCGCCCGCCGCCGCCCGCCGCGCCGCTCGGAGCCATCCGCGGATGGTCAGCCTGGTCGCTGACACCTGGGCGAGGCTCCCCCTGCAGGACGCCTCGGTCGACGCCCTGCTCTGCGTCTTCGCCCCACGCAACGCCGCCGATTTCGCTCGGGTACTTCGTCCCGGCGGCGTGGCGATCGTCGCCACCCCTCGCCCGGACCACCTGCAGGAACTGCGCGCAGAGCTCGGCCTGCTCGGCATCCACGAGGGCAAGGACGACCAGCTCACCGCTCAGTTCGCGGGGTACCAGCAGGTCGACCACACCAGCGTCGTCCGCCGGATCGAGCTGGACGAGTCGTCGATCGCCGACCTGGTCGCGATGGGACCGAACGCCCACCACCACCCGGCACCGCAGGGGCTGACCGCGACGGTGACGCTGTCGGTCGACGTGCGCAGCTACCGCCGCTGAATCCTCACTGGTCTGCCCCCTGGAACTGGCTGGCGTACAGCCGGGCGTAGGGGCCATCGGCGTCCAGCAGTTCGCTGTGGGTGCCCTGCTCGACCACCCGGCCGCGGTCGATCACCAGGATCTGGTCGGCGTGGCGCACGGTCGACAACCGGTGCGCGATCACCACGCTGGTGCGGTCGGCCATCGCGGTGTCGAGGGCACGCTGCACGGCCACCTCCGACTCCTGGTCGAGGTGGGCGGTGGCCTCGTCCAGTACAACGATCGAAGGTTGGACGAGCAGCAGCCGTGCGATCGCGAACCGCTGCCGCTCACCACCGGAGAGTCGGTAGCCGCGCTCGCCGACCATGGTGTCGAGTCCGTCGGGGAGCCGGTCGACCAGGTCGAGCACCTGCGCGGCGGCCAGCACCTCACGCATCTGCTCCTCGGTGGCCGTCGGCACCGCGTAGAGCAGGTTGTTGCGGATGGTGTCGTGGAACATGTGGGCGTCCTGGGTGACGTAGCCCACGGCGGCGTGCAGCGACTCGCCTCGGATCGAGCGCACGTCGTGGCCGCCGATGCACACCCGGCCTGACGTGGCGTCGTAGAGGCGGTTGAGCAGGTGCGTGATGGTGGTCTTGCCCGCCCCGGAGGCACCGACCAGGGCAACCGTCTGCCCGGGCTCGGCCCGGAAGCTCACCCCACGAAGCACGGGCTCGTTGGGACGCTCCTCGACCACTCCCTCGGGCTCCAGCGAGCGCAGCGAGTACAGCGCCGGCTCGGGGTAGGTGAACCAGACGTCGTCGAACTGGATGCTGGCCTCGTGGTGCGAGGCACCATCGGGCAGGTCGACGGCGTCCAGGGCGTCCTTGATCAGCGGCTCCAGGTCGAGCACCTCGAAGACCCGCTCGAAGCTGACCAGGGCGCTCATGATGTCGACGCGCACGCTGGTGAGCTGCATCAACGGGCCGTAGAGGCGTCCGAGCAGGCCAGCCAGGGCCGTCAGTGTGCCCAGCGTCATCGAGCCCTCGACGGTGAGCACACCGCCCCAGCCGTAGACGATGGCGGTCGCCAACGCAGCGACCAGGGTGAGCGAGGCAGCGAAGTAGCGACTGACCATGGCGATCCGCACGCCGATGCCCAGTCGGGCGTTGGCGGGTTCGGCGAAGGTGTCATGCTCGCGCTGGCGTCGGCCGAACAGCTTGACCAGCAGGGCGCCGCTGACGGTGAAGCGTTCGGTCATCAGCGCCGAGAGGCGGCCGTTGACCTGCATCGACTCGCGTTGCAGGGCGGCGACCCGGCGTCCGACGATGCGGCTGGGGATGATCAACAGGGGCACGAAGGCCAGCGAGGCCAGGGTCAGCGGCAGGTTGAGCGCGGCCATGGCGACCAGCACCAGCACCAGCGAGATCAGGTTCGACACCACCCGCGACAGGGTCGCGGTGAAGGCCTGCTGGGCGCCGATCACGTCGGACTGCAGGCGAGACACCAGCTGGCCGGTGTGGGTGCGCGAGAAGAAGGCCAGCGGCATCGACGAGACGTGGTCGAACACCTGCACCCGCAGGTCGCGGATCAGGCCTTCCCCGATCCGGCTCGAGAGCCAGGTGGCGACGGTGCCGACGACGGCATCGAGCAGGGCGATCAGGGCCACCACGGCGGCCAGGATGATCACCAGTCGGGCATTGCCGGCGAGCACACCGTCGTCGACGATGCGTTGCAGCAGCAGCGGCGGGGCGACGCCCAGCACTGCGCCAACCACGATGGTGACCAGGAACGCAGCAAGCATCCAGCGGTAGGGCCGGCCGTAGCCCAGCACCCTGCGGACCGTGCCCTCAGCGAGTCGGTGGCCACGCACCTCGTCCTCGCGCCCGAACTGGCGCATCATCCGTCCGCCACCGTGTGGCATGCCCATGGGCCACCTCCCCCGGCAACCCTAGTCGCTGGCCGATGACCCGGTCTGGGACGAGGTGTTGGACGACGTTTCGCCGATTATGGGCACGGAAGGCGGGAGGGTGCGCTGGCCTTGGTGAGCGGCTCGGCGTCGCTGCCCGGAATCGGCGTCCGGGGTCAGGTGAGGGGCGCCGGGACATGGCCGGGACGGGGCCGACATAGGGGCTGGGACGGGGCCGTTATGGGGGCCGGGAGGGGGCGCGGGGACGAGGCCTCAGTACGGGTTGCCGGGACGGGGCGCGGGTGACGGGCCGACAGAGGACGGGTCACATGTGACGGAAGGGCGGGAGGGGGGCACAGGCCAGGAGTCCAGAGCGACGTCTCGCCGATTCCGGGCACGGAAGGTGGGAGGGTGCGGTGGCCTCGGTGAGCCGTTCGACGTCGCTGCCCCAAATCGGCAACCGCGAAGCAGGAAGGGGCGGCGGGCACAGGTCGCAGAGAGCAGGCCGCAGGAAACAGGAAGCAGGAAACAGGTCGCAGGAAACAGGTCGCAAGAAACAGGTACGCAGGAACAGGTCCCGGGAGCGGGCTCAGGCCAGTTGCACCAGGTCGGCGTAGTCGGGGCTCCACAGGTCCTCGACACCGTCAGGCAGCAGCAGCACCCGGTCGGGTTCCAGCGCCTCGACAGCACCCTCGTCGTGGGTGACCAGGACGATCGCCCCGCGGTGGCCGCGGATGGCCGACAGCACCTCCTGCCGGCTGGCTGGGTCGAGGTTGTTGGTGGGCTCGTCGAGCAGCAGCACGTTGGCGGCGCTGACCACCAGCATGGCGAGAGCGAGACGTGTCTTCTCACCACCGGAGAGCACCCGGGCGGGCTTGTCGACGTCGTCACCGGTGAACAGGAACGAGCCCAGCACCCGCCGGCACTCGGTCTCGCTCATCGCGTCGGCCGAGGCCTGCATGTTCTGCAGCACGGTGGCACCGAGGTCGAGCAGGTCGTGCTCCTGGGCGAAGTAGCCCAGCTTGAGCCCGTGGCCGGGGAGCACCTCACCGGTGTCGGACTGCTCCACGGCGGCGAGGATCCGCAGCAGCGTGGTCTTGCCGGCGCCGTTCAGCCCGAGCACCACCACCTTCGAGCCACGGTCGATGGCGAGGTCGACGTCGGTGAACACCTCGAGCGACCCGTAGCTCTTCGAGAGCCCCTCGGCTGTCAACGGTGTGCGACCGCAAGGGGTGGGCGTCGGGAAGGTGATGTGGGCCACCCGGTCGGCCTGGCGCTCGGCCTCGACCCCCGCGAGCAGCCGTTCGGCCCGCTTCATCATGTTCTGGGCAGCGGTGGCCTTGGTCGCCTTCGCGCGCATCTTCTCGGCCTGGGCGTTCAGCGCCTCGGCCTTCTTCTCGGCGTTGGCCCGTTCGCGCTTGCGGCGCTTCTCGTCGGTCTCGCGCTGCTGCAGGTAGAGCTTCCAGTTCATTGCGTACTGGTCGAGTTCGGTGCGGTTGGCGTCGAGGTGGAACACCTTGGTGACGACGGCGTCGAGCAGCCCGGTGTCGTGCGAGATCATCACCACTCCCCCGGCGTAGCCCTGCAGGAAGGTGCGCAGCCACGCCACCGAGTCGGCATCGAGGTGGTTGGTGGGTTCGTCCAGCAGCAGGGTGTCGGCGCCCGAGAACAGGATGCGGGCGAGCTCGACCCGGCGCCGCTGACCTCCCGAGAGGTGCGCAAGAGGTTGAGTGAGAACGCGCTCGGGCAGGCCGAGGTTGGCTGCGATCCGGGCCGCCTCGGCCTCGGCGGCGTAACCACCGGCGGCGACGTGCTCGGCCTCGGCCCGGGCGTAGGAGTTCATCGCGGCCTCGCGGCGGGCGCCGGTCGCCTCTGACATCTCCTGCTCGTAGCGACGAAGCCGCAGCAACACCTGGTCGAGGCCGCGCGCCGACAGGATCCGGTTGAGCGCCAGGACCTCGAGGTCACCGTCGCGGGGGTCCTGCGGCAGGTAGCCGAGGTGGCCGGTACGCACCACCCGCCCGGCGGCCGGCAATGCCTCACCAGCGAGGATCTTGGTGAGGGTGGTCTTGCCGGCACCGTTGCGGCCAACCAGCCCGACCTTGTCGCCGGGCAGCACCTGGAACGAGACCGGCGTCAGCAACAGCCTGGCCCCGGCCCTCACCTCCACGTCCTTGGCCTGCAGCACGTCGCACGAGTCTAGGTGGCGCGAGCAGGGTGCCCCAAGTCGCCGGGGTCGCGAAGGAGCCGTCGGCGTTCGCGCCGGGCTGGGTGGCCAGCGATTCGAGACGGCCGAATCCACTTCCGCGGCCAGCTTGATGGTCCCGCTGCCGGCGGAACGCGCGGGGACGATGCGGAACGTCGCGAGACGAGTCAGCGACGCTTGGCCGCGCGCAGCCCCAGCGCGGCCGCTCCGACCAGGGCGAGCACCACCACACCGGCCCCGACGGCCAGCCCATCTCCCCTCGTGGGGTAGCCGGCCTCGGTGACCACGGTGCGTCGGCCGGGACGAGCGCCCAGCCTGCGGTGCTGTTCCACCGCGACCTCGCCGTTGAGCGACTGCTTGGCCCAGATCTGGTCGACCTGTTCGGTGCTGCCGTCGTCCCAGCGGACGGTGCCGGTGCAGCGCTGGTGGGCCAGGGCACCCTCGCACGAGGTGACCATGGCCGTGCCGGTGCGCTCGGCGCGGCTGGTGAGGTCGAGCCCCCACCCCTGCCTCAGCACGGCGAAGCCGATGGCCAGGCCCAGCAGGACGACCAGGATCGTCGCGACCAGAACGCGGCGGCTCACGAGGGGAACGGGTTGATCGAGTCGCTGGGGTCGCCGAAGGTGCCGCCGGCGTTCCCGGCTCCTTCGGGAATCGGAGCGACCCAGTTGGGGATGTTGGGGACGATCGGGCTGGACGCGGCAGACCCGAACACGTCCTCCAAGCTGTCGAGCCACTTGTTGTTGATCTTGAGCATCTCCGCGATGTCGTCGATCTCATCGGCTGCTTCGGACAGGAAGTTCATCACCTTGCCGAAAGTCCACGCGTAGGAGGCTGCGACCCACCCGGTGTAGATGCCGATCGACGTGCCGAGGCTGGGGACCGAGGCGGCCAACGCGACCAGACCCTCCTTGATCCAGGCGGCGAGGCGGTCGATGATCAGGCCCCAGAGGAACTCCTTGACCATGGCGGCGACGCAGCCCACCGCGTTCCACAGGTCAGCCATGTTGGCGTTCAGGGCCGACTGGGCGCTCACCGAGGTGTAGGCGCCCTTGAGCACGTCGAGGTAGGCCTGGGCGCCCTGTCCGGCCCAGATCGTCAGGGCAGCGGCGGCGTCGGCCAGGAGGTTGGCGGCGTCGGCCAGCTTGGCGCTGCTCTGGTGGACCTTCTCGGAGTAGCCGACGATCTGGTCGGGGGCACCCCACAGCGCGTCCAGCGGAGGGCACAACGAGGCCGCGTAGTCGATCAGCAGCCCCAGCAGGAAGTCCAGAGCCTGCCCGATGAGCGCCCCGAGGGGGTCGGCTACCACGGCGAGATAGTCCAAGCCGATGCCGATCGGCGACAGCACGTCGTCGAGCCGGAACTGACCGTCGGCCCACGCAAACCCGGTCTCGACCACCGCGAAGAAGGGCATGTCAGACCGCCTCGAGATCGCTGGTGATGGTCTGGATTCCCTCGATGTAGATGGTCTCCTGCTCGGCGTAGCACTTCTGCACCTCGACCAACTGCAGACGTACCTGCTCGACCATCTCCATGGCCTTGCGGGTGCTGGCCTCGGCACCGACCGCGGCGCCACCGAAGACGCCACTGATCATGGAGGCAGCCCATTCGGTGATGGCCACCGCCGGCGGCGGATTCTGCACGAGGCTGATGCCGTCGTTGATGGTGGTCTTCGCGGACTCCAGCCTGGTCAGCTGGTCGGTGAGCTCGGCGTCGCTGACCTCGAACGAGCAGTCGCTCATCAGCTGTCCTTCCCGGTGGGGGCGTCGGTGGTCCACGAGCTTCCGGGATCGACGCCCTCGAGCAGGCGATCGGCCTGGCCCTTGACGTCGGCGTGGGCCTGACCCAGCACCTGGACGACCTCGTCGGCCACCTCACCCAGGTCGCGGTCACCCAACTGGCGACGGAACTCGATCCCGGTCGGGGCACCGCCCAGGTTGACCGTGACCTCGACCAGGTCGGACGCGGCATGGCCGGTGAGGGTCTGCAGCTGTGGCATCAGGGCACGGCCTCGCTCGACGATGGCGGTGATCCGTTCGCGCGCCTGCTGGTTCCACAGCTTCGGGTCACCCTTGGGGCGGGCTGCGGTCAGTTCCGGGTCGCGGGCGGCGGCGTTGATCGCGGCGATCGGGTTGCGGGCCTCGGCACGGATCTGAGCCCAGCGGGCCTCCACACCGGTCTTCGGGGGCGGCGGGAACTCCTCTGGGGTCTGGTCGTCCGCCCTGTCGGTGCCGGCGGCGGCCACCGGGCGGGTGGTGACCTGTGAGCGCGACTCGTCCTCGCCGGCGGTCTGCGGCTCGTGTTCCTGCACGGCGGCGGCGATATCGGGGCGGGTGCGCTGCAGGGTGGCCACCATCGCCTCGCGGGACTGCAGCTGGGCAGTGCGCTGCACCCGCATGAACGAGGCGGCGAGCCGCCCGGGTGCGATGTCGCGCGCCGACTCGGTGAACAGGCAGCGAGCCACGGTGCCGTCGGGATTGACCTCGAGTTCGATGAACTCGTCGGAGGCGACCACGGCGGTGGCTGCGAGCGCCTCACGCTGGGCCTTCGCCTCACGCATGGCCCTCTGGTACTGCTCCTGGACGTAGCTCATCAACCCTCGGGCGTCCAAGGGCACGTCAGGACGATGTGTGCGGGGGCGGGTCACGCGGCCAATTCTGGTCGATCAGCGGGTCACACGTTGTAGCCGATGGAGCGCAGCTGCTCGCGTCCGTCCTCGGTGATCTTGTCCAGACCCCACGGCGGCAGCCACACCCAGTTGATGGTGGCCGAGGTCACCAGACCGTCGAGCACCAGCTGGGTGTCGTACTCGATCCGGTCGGTCAGCGGACAGGTCGGGCTGGTCAGGGTCATGTCGATGGTAGCGTTGTTGCCCTCGTCGATGTGCACTCCGTAGACCAGGCCGAGGTCGACGACGTTGACCATCAGTTCGGGGTCGATGACGTCGCGCATGGCCTCGAGCACGTCATCCTCGCTGGGACGAGCGCCGGTCGAGCCGGCGGTGACGTCGACGTCAGGCAAGTCGTCCTTGACCAGGTCTGAGGGACGCTGTTCGGTCATGATGCCTCCTGGGGCGGGGTGGGAAGGTCGGTGGTGGCGGCCCGTGTCTCGCCGGTCTGGGTGTCAACGGTCTGCGTCTCAGAGGACTGCGTCTCAGCGGTCTGGGCGCGGGCGACGGCATCGCGGGTGGCGGCCCAGCCCAGCAGTGCGCACTTGACCCGAGCCGGGAACTGCGAGACGCCGACGAAGGCGATCGCGTCCTCGAAGCGGTCCTCGTCGGGGGTGGCCTGGCCACGGGAGTTCATCATCTCGAGGAACTCGTCGTAGAGCGCCATGGCGTCGTCGATGTCGCGCCCGATCAGCAGGTCGGCCATCACCGAGGTCGAGGCCTGCGAGATCGAGCAGCCGACCGCGTCGTAGCTGATGTCGGCGATCTCGTCGCCCGCCAGTGCCACCCGCAGGGTGATCTCGTCACCGCAGCTGGGGTTGACGTGGTGCACCTCGGCCCCGAACGGCTCGCGCAGGCCGCTGTGGTGCCGCTCGCGGTAGTGGTCGAGAATGATCTCCTGGTAGAGGTCTTCGACGTTCATGCCCCACCTCCCACGGCGGCGTCGCTGTGCCGACGGCGACTCCGACGAGCGCTGCCGCGCCCCCTGGCGAAGAACTGGCGGGTGTGGTCGAGTGCCTCGGCCAGGGCGTCGACCTCCGCCCGGGTGGTGTAGAGGTAGCCGCTGGCCCGGGTCGAGCTCTGCACGCCGAACCGGTCGTGCAGCGGACGGGCACAGTGGTGGCCACCGCGCACCGCGACCCCGCGCGAGTCGAGCAGCTGCATGATGTCGTGGGGGTGCACGCCCTCGAGGGTGAAGGCGATGGCCCCGCCACGGTCGGCGTCGGCGCCTGGCCCGAGCACCCGCACGCCCTCGACCCGTGCCAACTGCTCAAGTGCGTACTGGGTGATGTCGGTCTCGTGGGCCGCGATCGCGTCCATGCCGATGCCGTCGAGGTAGTCCAGCGCGGCGGCCAGGCCGACGGCCTGGGCGATCGGCGGGGTGCCGGCCTCGAAGCGGTGCGGTGGCGGGGCCCAGGTCGAACCCTCCATCCGGACGACCTCGATCATCTCGCCACCACCCAGGAAGGGCGGCAGGTCGCTGAGCAGGTCGAGTCGTCCCCACAGCACCCCGATGCCGGTCGGGCCGCACACCTTGTGCCCGGTGAAGGCCAGCATGTCGGCCCCCAGGGCGGTGACGTCGGTGGGGCGTTGCGGCACGCCCTGGGCGCCGTCCACGACCATCACCGCGCCGACCACGTGGGCCCAGTCGGCGACCGTGCGGATCGGGTTGACCGTGCCCAGCACGTTGCTCACCCAGGCCAGGCTGACCACCTTGGTGCGCTCGTTGACCAGTCCGGACGACTCGGCCGCCTCGAGGTCGAGCTGCCCGTCGTCGGTGACGTCGAACCAGCGCAGAGTGGCGCCGGTGCGCTCGCAGACCAGCTGCCACGGCACGATGTTGGAGTGGTGCTCCATCACCGAGACCACCACCTCGTCGCCGGGACGAAGCCTGCTGCCGAGGGTGTTGGCGGCGAGGTTGAGCGCCTCGGAGGCGTTCTTGGTGAACACCACCTCGTCGGGGCTGGCCGCGCCGATGAACCGGGCCACCCGCGACCGGGCCCCCTCGAACGACTCGGTGGCCTCAGCACCCAGCACGTGCATGGCACGGGCCACGTTGGCGTTGTGCTGCAAGTAGTGCTGGGCGATCGCGTCGACCACCTGCTGCGGCTTCTGCGAGGTGTTGGCCGAGTCGAGGTACGCCAACGGGTACTGCCCGACCCTGCGCTGCAGGATCGGGAAGTCAGCCCGGATGGCCTCGACGTCGTAGCGACTCATGCGAGGTGGATCGTCCTCAGGCACCCGCGCCGGCGGCGCTGACGTAACGGTCGTAGCCCTCGGCCTCGAGGCGGTCGGCCAGCTCGCGGCCACCCTCCTCGGCGATCTTGCCGTCGACGAAGACGTGCACGAAGTCGGGCTCGATGTAGCGCAGGATGCGGGTGTAGTGGGTGATCAGCAGCAGGCCGCGGTCGCCCTGGCCGGTGTAGCGGTTGACGCCGTCGGCGACCACGCGCAGCGCGTCGATGTCGAGGCCGGAGTCGGTCTCGTCCAGCACGGCGAAGCGCGGGTTGAGCAGCTCGAGCTGGGCGATCTCGTGGCGCTTCTTCTCACCACCGGAGAAGCCCTCGTTGACCGAGCGGCCGGCGAAGCTGGAGTCGAGCTTCATGCCGGCCAGGGCGCCGTTGACGTCCTTGACCCAGGTGCGCAGCTTGGGCGCCTGACCGTCGAGGGCAGTCTTGGCGGTGCGCAGGAAGTTCGACACCGACACCCCCGGCACCTCGACCGGGTACTGCATGGCCAGGAACAGCCCGGCGCGGGCACGCTCGTCGACGGTCAGCTCGGTGAGCTCGACCCCGTCGAGCTTGACCGAGCCCGAGGTGATCTCGTACTTGGGGTGCCCGGCGATCGAGTAGGCCAGGGTGGACTTGCCCGAACCGTTGGGCCCCATGATGGCGTGCACCTCACCCGAGTTCACGGTGAGGTTGACGCCCTTGAGGATCTCCTTGGCGCCCGACTCGGTCTCGACCGACACGTGAAGGTCGACAATCTCCAGCTTCGACATCTGCAATCTCTCAGTTCTCGTACGTGACGTTGTTCAGGGGGTGGTCGACGTCGACCAGCACGTTCGTGCCGTCGACCTTGACCGGGTAGGTCGCCACCGGCTGGGTGGCGGGCAGGTTCAGCGCGGCGCCGGTGCGCGGGTCGAACAGCGACCCGTGCAGGTGGCACTCGATGCCCTCGGCGGTCAGGTCTCCCTCGGAGAGCCGGACGTGGCCGTGGCTGCACTCGTCGTGCAGCGCGTACAGCTCACCATCGAAGCGCACCAGGACGATCTGCCACTCGGTGCCGTCGGGTGCGGTGGCCTCGACCCCCAGCGGGAGGTCGTCGACGATCTCGTCGATGGTGGCCACGGCCTGGAAGGTCACTGCTGTGCTCCCAGGATCTCGAGTTCGTGCTCGACGATCGCCCGCAGGTGGTCCTCGACGTCGGTGACGCCGATCCTGCGGATGATGTCGTTGAAGAAGCCGTGGACGACCAAGCGCCGGGCCTCGGACTCCGGCACGCCGCGGCTGCGCAGGTAGAACAGCTGCTCGTCGTCGAAACGGCCGGTGGTCGACGAGTGACCTGCCCCGGCGATCTCGCCGGTCTCGATCTCGAGGTTGGGCACCGAGTCGGCCTGGCAGCCGTCGGTGAGCACCAGGTTCTTGTTGGCCTCGTAGGTCTCGATGCCCTCGGCCACCTTGCGGATCAGCACGTCACCGATCCACACCGAGTGCGCCCCCTTGCCCTGCAGGGCGCCGCGGTAGTCGACGTTGGACGAGGTGTGCGGTGCGTTGTGGTCGACGAACAGCCGGTGCTCGATGTGCTGGCCGGCATCGACCAGGTAGAGCCCGAACTGCTCCAGCGAGCCGCCCGGCCCGTCGAAGCGGGCATCCTCCTGCAGGCGGATGTCGCCACCGATCGAAGCGGTGATCGCCTTGACCTGGGCGTCGCGACCGACCCGGATCGAGCGCTGTCCGCCGTGCACCGCGCCCTCGGCCCAGTCCTGCACGGTGACCAGGTTCAGCTGGGCGCCGTCGCCGACGAGCACGTCGAACTTCTCGCCGTAGCTGGCGGTGCCGGTGAACCGGATCACCACGGTGGCCTTGGCGTGGGCGCCGACCGACAGTACGTAGTGGTCGCGGGCCTGGCCGCCCTGGCCGTTGGCGGTGAAGACCACCGGACGATCGAGCTCGGCCTCGGCCGGCACCTGGATGTGGGTGCGGTGGACGGTGTGCAGAGCGGCCTGGGCGGCGACCCGGTCGACCGGGGCCTCGACGGCCAGACCCTTGGCCTGCTCGTCGTCGAGGTCGGTGACCGTCACGCCCTCGGGCAGGTCGGCCTGCCAGTCGAGGGTGCCCAGGTCGGCGGGGTCACCGAGCAGCGCCGCGAAGCGCTTGATCGGGGTGAACCGCCAGATCTCCTCGCGGCCGGTCGGCTGCGGGTGGTCGTCCAAGTTCCACGACGGGGTCGGGTGCAGGTGCGACTCGAGGCGCTCGAGGGCAGTGGCGACGTTGGGAACGGCATCGGCGGGCGCCGCAGTGCCGACTGCAGTATCTACTGACAAGGGATGTTCTTCTTTCTGGTGTCGAGGCGTGCTGGGTGGGTGGGGGTCGTCGACCCCGTCAGCCCACCGCGCCTTCCATCTGCAGTTCGATCAGGCGGTTGAGCTCGAGGGCATACTCCATCGGCAGCTCGCGGGCGATCGGCTCGACGAAACCGCGCACGATCATCGCCATCGCCTCGTCCTCCTCCATGCCGCGGCTCATCAGGTAGAACAGCTGGTCGTCCGACACCTTCGAGACCGTGGCCTCGTGGGCCATCGACACGTCGTCCTCACGCACGTCGACGTAGGGATAGGTGTCCGACCGGCTGATCTGGTCGACCAGCAGGGCGTCGCACTTGACCGAGGACGCGGAGTGGTGGGCACCCTCCTGCACCTCGACCAGACCGCGGTAGGACGAGCGTCCGCCGTTGCGGGCGACCGACTTGGAGATGATCGAGCTCGACGTGTGCGGGGCGCAGTGCACCATCTTCGATCCAGCGTCCTGGTGCTGGCCCTCGCCGGCAAAGGCGATCGACAGGGTCTCGCCCTTGGCGTGCTCACCCATCAGGTAGACGGCCGGGTACTTCATGGTGATCTTCGAGCCGATGTTGCCGTCGATCCATTCCATGGTGGCGCCCTCGGCGCAGGTGGCCCGCTTGGTGACCAGGTTGTACACGTTGTTCGACCAGTTCTGGATGGTCGTGTAGCGCACCCGGGCGTTCTTCTTGACGATGATCTCGACCACGGCCGAGTGCAGCGAGTCGGAGCTGTAGATCGGTGCGGTGCAGCCCTCGACGTAGTGCACGTAGGAGCCCTCGTCGGCGATGATCAGCGTGCGCTCGAACTGGCCCATGTTCTCGGTGTTGATCCGGAAGTAGGCCTGCAGCGGGATGTCGACCTGCACGCCCTTGGGCACGTAGATGAACGAACCACCCGACCAGACGGCGGTGTTGAGCGCGGCGAACTTGTTGTCGCCGACCGGGATGACAGTGCCGAAGTACTCCTTGAAGAGCTCCTCGTGCTCCTTCAGGCCGGTGTCGGTGTCGACGAAGATGACGCCCTTGGCCTCGAGGTCCTCACGGATGGAGTGGTAGACCACCTCGGACTCGTACTGCGCGGCGACTCCGGCGACCAGACGCTGCTTCTCGGCCTCGGGGATGCCCAGGCGGTCGTAGGTGTTCTTGATGTCCTCGGGCAGGTCCTCCCAGCTCTTGGCCTGGCGTTCGGAGGAGCGCACGAAGTACTTGATGTTGTCGAAGTCGATGTCGGACAGGTCGGCACCCCACGTGGGCATGGGCTTGCGACCGAACAGCTTGAGGCCACGCAGGCGCAGGTCGAGCATCCACTGGGGCTCGTCCTTCAGCCCCGAGATGTTGGTGACCACGGCCTCGTTCAGGCCACGCTGCGCGCTGGCGCCGGCAGCGTCGGCGTCGTGCCAACCCCACTGGTACTTCGACAGGGCCTCGAGGTGTTCGTCCTGGGTGGCGCCAAGGCCTGGCGCGGCCGGACGAGGCTGCTCGAGCTGGGTCATGGTTGTGACCTTTCGGTGGGGGAACTGGGGAGGGGGGTCTTGGGGTCGGCCGCTGGGGGGTGCAGGGGGTTCTCCCCCGCAACAATCATCCTGGGCACGTGGGTGGTGCAGACACCGTCGCCGTGGGCAATGGTGGCCAGCCGCTGCACGTGCGAGTCGAGCAGGCGGCTGAACAGCTGGGTCTCGGCCTCGCACAGTTGCGGGAACTCCGCGGCCACCGCAGCGACCGGGCAGTGGTGCTGGCAGAGCTGGTCGCCGGCCATCGCCGGGCGGATCGAGGCTGCGTAACCGTCGGCACTGAGGGCCTCGGCCAGCAGTTCGACCGCCGGACGGTCCGGGTACTGCTCAGCCAGCTCGCGGTAGGCCGCCTCGAGGGTCTCCACGCGCTGCTCGGCCAGGCTGTGCACCGCGGTGGAACCCGCGGTATTGGCGAGTTGGGTCATCGCCGCGATCGCGAGGTCGTCGTAGGCCTGGTAGAACTCTCCGTGGCCCTGGTCGGTCAGGTAGAAGACCTTCGAGGGACGACCTCGCCCGCGCTGGCCGTAGACCCGCTGCTCACGGGAACTGATCTCGCCGCGCTCGACCAGCGCCGTGAGGTGGCGCCGCACGGCGGCGGTGGTCAGCCCAAGGCGCTGGGCCAGTTCGGCGGCCGTCGAAGGGCCGTGCTCGAGGATCGAGTGCGCGACCCGGTCGCGGGTGGTGGCCTCGTCGAGCACGGGCACAGCCGGGGTGGCTGGTGGCGTCACTCGAGGGTTTTTCACTACGCCAGTCTTGCCAATATCGGCCCGACGATCAAGTCCGGGCGCCGACCGGGCGAACCCGCGGCGATTGCGATCACTGGCTGCGTTCGGCCCGCGCGTCGCTGGCCGCCTCCCCATCCACACGCAGCGGCATGTCAGCGACCAGTTGCCAGCTCTGGTCCACCAGACCGGCACGCAGGCTCCCGCCACTGAGCTGCACGCACTCTCGCAACCCGGTCAGACCCCACCCGTCACGTCGAGGCGCCACCGGGCCCGGGTGTTCGTTGGTGACCAACACATGGACCCTCTCGGCATCGACCGCCACCGACAGTTCACACGCGGCACCCGGAACGCCATGGGTGAGCACATTGGCCACCCCCTCCTGCAGCAGCCGACACACCGTCTGGCGAAGGTCGGGCGGCAGCTCGTCCACCCCCGGGTCGACGCTGATGGTCAGCGGATGCCCAGCCTCGCGCAGCACGCCGGCAGAGTTCGACGCGACCACCGAGGGCAGGTGGCGCTCGCTGAGTTCCTCGGTGACGAGTTCCCGGACGCGAGCGGCGTCCCCGTCGCGCAGCACCCCCAGCAGCACCCGCAACTCGTTGAGGGCTGAGCGAGACCGGCCCTCGACGATGCTCAGCACCGCCGGGAGGTCGTCGTCGGCGCCATCGAGCCCGGTCTGGGCGGCGTGGGCGATCATCTTGATCTGGTGGGCCACGCCGTCGTGCATCTCACGGGCGAGTTCGGTGCGCTGCTCGGCCCTGGCCCTGGCCGTCCGGGCAGCGAGGTCGACCACCTCGCGCTCGCTGCGGTGCCAGGACGACGCGAGGTGGCGTCCGGCCAGCCCCAGCGCCATGCCCACGGCCGCGAACGAGGCGCTGGCCGACACCGCGAGGTCGTCACGCAACGACGTCACCGCCGCCCGGATGATCGTCCACCCCAAATAGATCACGAACGCGAACACGGTGACCAACTGGTTGCCCGCGGTCATGGCGACCGGGATCAGCACCAGCAGGGCGAGGTAGTTCGACCCGCTCTGGTCGCCCCACAGCGGTGACAGCAGCAGCGGCACCACCAGCATCAGGGCGTATCGGGGCCAGCGGGCCGCCAGAACGATCGCCACCAGCAGCAGCGGCATCATCATGTGGTGGCTGAGCACGAACGCGCCGTCGTCCAGCAGGGTGTACACCGCAGCGACCACTGGTATCAGGCACAGCACGGCAACCAGGGGCTGGGGCACGAGCCACCGTGGGTAGTCGGCGCTTCGTCCGTGGGCCATCAGAGGTTCCTGCCCTCGTCGGGGGCATCCTGGGCCAACGGCGCGCTCGGCGTCTCGAGCGGGATGGTGACCTCGACCCGCCAGCGTCCGTCGACCTCACCGGCACCGAAATCGCCGCCAATCAGCAGGATCCGTTCGCGCAGCCCGAGCAGGCCCCATCCGGTCGACAGCGGGCTCCGGCTGCCCCCGGGAGTGGTCTGGTTCTCGACGACGACGCGCACCTGGTGCCCGTCGTCGTCCACCGTCATGGTCGCGGTCGACCCCGCCGGCGCGTGGCGCAACACGTTGGTGGCGGTCTCCTTGAGCACCCGCAACAGGGTCTGGCGTACGTGACCGGTGGTGGTGTCGGCGATCGGGTCGACGGCGACCTGCAGGTCGAGGTCACGACCCGCCAGGGTCGAGGCCATCCGCTGCGCCAGCTCGGTCGGGGCCGAGGTGTCGAGCCAGGGGCTCGCCCCGTCGTCGCGCAGCAGGGTGACCAGGCCGCGCAGTTCGGCCATGGCGTTCGCGGACGCGGCCACCACCTCGGCCAGAGCCTGGCGTTGGGCGCCCGGTGCGCCGCTCTGGGCGGCCATCGCCTGCAGCGTGATGATCGACAGTTCGTGGGCCAGTCCGTCGTGCAGTTCACGGGCGAGCTGGTGGTGCTCGGCCTCGCGCAGCCTGGCGGACTCGACCTCAAGCGCGACGGCCAGCTCGGTGTTGGCCAGTCGCTGCCTGATGAAGTAGCGAGCCGTCGCGCCGAACACCACCACCATGGCGATCATCACCGTCGTGGTGATCGCGGCACTGGTCACGCTGTAGTCGTACTCGGTGACCCTGAACCAGACCTCGTAGACGAATCCGCTCACCACCACCACGACGACCTGCCAGATCCTGCCGGTGGCCGTGATGCGTGCGGCCAGCACCAGCCAGGCCAAGACCGACATGCTCTGGTAGCCCGAGAACGGTGCCATCAGCAGCCACATGGCCAGGGCGAGCATGGGCCGCCAGACCGCGCCGACCATGACCAGGATCGAGGTCACCCGCACCACGTGAGCGAGCCACGAGTCGGTGACTCCACGGACGAGGTCAACCACCATTCGGGTGGTGGAGTCGAGCAGCAGCGCGACACCGACCAGTGTCAGCATCCACCTGGTGATCCGCCCCAGATCACGAGGGAGCGCGGCCCACGCCTCCCTCATCTGCTGACGACCCCCATGAGCGCAGCCTAGGGCCGTGCGAACCACTCCTACTAGGCTGCTCACCATGTCAGCGTCGATCCGGGTCATGGTGGCCGACGACAGCCCACAGGTCCGCGCAGCCCTGTCGCGCTTCCTGGAGGCTCGCGCCGACCTCGAGTTGGTGGGCGAGGCGTCCGACGGCGCCCAGGCCGTCGAGGTGTACGGATCGGTGTTGCCCGACTTGGTGCTGATGGACCTGCAGATGCCCGCAACCTCGGGCATCGAGGCGATCGAACGCATCTGCCGTCGCTGGCCGGACGCCGTGGTGGTGGCGTTCACCACCTTCGCCACTCACGACCACGTCGTCCGGGCGCTGCGCGGGGGTGCCGCCGGGTACCTGCTCAAGGACGTGGGTGCCCATGGCCTGGTCGAGGGCATGCACCAGGCCCTGGCCGGTGAGATGCCACTGTCCCCCGCCGTCCGGCAGCGACTGGTGGCTTCACTGCACGGGGCTCCGGCGGGTCAGGGTCGCGTCCACGGCATCACGCCCCGCGAGGTCGAGGTGCTGCAGTGGCTGGCCCACGGGCTGAGCAATGCCGAGATCGGGGCGCGGCTCAACGTCGCCGAGGGAACGGTCAAGCAACACATGGCGAACGTGGCCGGCAAGCTCGAGGCGCGCTCGCGCACGCAGGTGCTGGTGCGGGCGATCCAGTTGGGTGTGGTCGACCCCGAGAACCTGCCTGCCCTCGACTGAACGACCCCGGCAGGCCACCTCGGGCACGACTCCCTAGACTGGCCGACGTGCCTGACCACCCTGCCCTCCTGGTCGAGGACGCCGCGGTCAGCTTCGGGACGACCGTCGCCCTCGACGGGCTCGACCTGCGCGCCGAGCGCGGCCAGGTGACGGCCCTGCTCGGACCCAACGGAGCTGGCAAGACCACCCTGATCCGGGCATGCACCGGCCTGCTCGATCTGGACCGGGGCCGGATCAGCCTGTTCGGGCTGCCGCCGGGGCACCCGGACGTGCTCCCCAGGGTCGGCCTGATGCCCCAGTCGACCGGCGCCTGGAGCGGGATCACTGCCGCCGAGCTGCTCAGCCACCTGTCCAAGCTGTACTCCCACCCGCTCGACGTCGCCGCACTCATGGACGAGTTGCAGGTCACCACCTACGCCAGGACCCCCTACCGTCGGCTGTCGGGTGGCCAGCAGCAGGCGGTCAACCTGGCCGGCGCCCTGGTCGGACGACCCGAGATGGTCGTGCTCGACGAGCCGACCTCGGGCATGGACCCGCACGCCCGTCGGCGCACCTGGCGACTGGTCGAGCGGCTGCGCGAGGCGGGCCTGGCGGTGCTGTTGACCACCCACGCCATGGACGAGGCCCAGGCACTCGCCGACACGGTGCACATCGTCGACCGGGGTCGTGTGGTGCTCAGCGGGTCGGTCGCGGAGTTGACCGACGAGCACAGCCTCGAGGAACTGTTCCTGGCCCACACCTCGGGGGACACATGATCGACCTCACTCCCCGACCGGGCGCGGCGCCACGCAGCCAAGCGGTGTGGGCCCATGCCCGCACCGAGGCCATGCTGCTGCTGCGCAACGGTGAGCAGTTGCTGCTCGCCCTGGTCATCCCGGTGGCGGTGCTGCTCGGCGGCCGGTTCCTGGGAGCGCGGTACGGATTCGAGTTCGACCAGGTCGCTCCGTCGGTGCTGGGGCTGGCGATCTTCTCGTCCGCCTTCACCTCCACCGCGATCGCCACCGGCTTCGAGCGCCGCTACGGCGTGCTCGAGAGGCTCGCGGCCACCCCACTGCGTCGCTCTGGCCTGGTGATGGGCAAGGCGATCTCGGTGCTGCTGGTGATGGCCGGGCAACTGGTGCTGCTGGTCGCCCTCGCCCTGGTGCTCGGGTGGCGGCCGGTGGCGGGCGCCTCGCAGTGGGCGGTGGTGCTGGTCACCGCGGTTGCCTGCACGGTGGCCTTCGTCGCACTCGCCCTCGCACTGGCCGGCACGCTGCGGGCCGAGCTGACCTTGGCCCTGGCCAACCTGCTGCACCTGGTGGTGGCTGCCGGCGGTGCGCTGCTGATCGGGGTGGAGCGACACCCCGAACCGTGGGGGACGATCGTCGCCTTCACCCCGAGTGCCGCCCTCGGCGAGGCACTTCGCGCCACCTCGGCCCACCATGTCACCCTGTTGTCGCTGCCGGTCGCCCTCATCTGGGCGCTGGGTGGCGTGTTGCTCGCCAGAAAGGCCTTCCGATGGACGTCATGACCCCCAGCCCGATGACCCCCAGGCCCACCACCGGGCAGCGGATCGGCGACGCCCTGGTCGGCAGCCCCAGGAGCCTTCCCCGCTGGGCGCTGGCCTCGTGGGTCGCCAACATCGCCATCATCGTCACCGGCGCGGTCGTCCGTCTCACCGGGTCAGGGCTCGGCTGCCCGACCTGGCCCAAGTGCACCGACGCCTCCTACGTGCCCCGTGGCGAACTCGGGCACCACGAGTTCATCGAGTTCGGCAACCGGACGATCACCTTCCTGCTGATCTTCCTTGCCGTGATGGTGTTCTGGGCAGCCGTGCGCCACGGCAGCAGGCATGCCCGCACGCTCGCACTGGTGGCCGCCCTGGGCGTACCGTTCCAGGGCGTCATCGGCGGGATCACGGTGCTCACCGACCTCAACCCGTTCGTGGTGGCCCTGCACCTGCTGCTGTCACTGGCCCTGGTGGTCATCCTCACGAAGTTGGTGATGATGGTCTGGCCCGCACGAACCGAGGACGTCACCGGAGCCCCCCGGCACCTGGCCACGGCCACCTTCGTCGCGATGGTGCTGGTCTGCTGGCTGGGCACCGTGGTCACCGGTTCGGGGCCGCACTCGGGCGACGGAGGCGCCGCCCGAACCGGCTTCGACATCGAGTTCGTTGCCCGGGTGCACGCCGCCTCGGTCTACGTGGCGGTGGTGTTCACCGTGCTCACCCTCGCGCTGCTGGTGCGCCGCGGGCACCGGGTGGCTGCCCGCTGGCCGCTGGTGCTGCTGGTGATCTCGCTGGTGCAGGGAGCGATCGGCTACGTCCAGTACTTCACCGGGCTGCCGATCGTGCTGGTACTGATCCACCTGCTGGGCGCTGCGCTGGCCACCGCCGCCGCGGCCGCCGTGCTGTTCGGAGTGCGCGCCCTGCCCGCCGGCTACGCCTCACCCGTCGTGGACGACCCGAGCGGTGTTCAGGACAGCAGCGGGTCGATCGCGATGGCACAGAACAGCAGCGCCAGGTAGCTGTTCGAGAAGTGGAACAGCCGCATGGGCTTGAGGGCGACCGCGTCGGCCCCGGCACGTGCCCGGCGCAGCAGCGCGACGGCCTCGACGATGATCACGGCGCCGACCACGGCGGCGACGAGCGGGTAGAGCCAGCCGGTACCACCCACCGGCCACAGCACCAGTGAGGTGGCCACGGTCGCCACGGTGTAGGCCAGGATCCGCCAGGCGACGCCCACGTTGCCCATGACCACCGGCAGCATCGGCACCCCGGCGGCGGCGTAGTCGTCGCGGTAGCGGAAGGCCAGCGCCCAGGTGTGAGGTGGCGTCCAGAAGAAGACGATGGCGAACATCACCAGCGGGGCCCACCCAACCTGTCCGGTCACCGAGGTCCAGCCGATCAACGGCGGGAAGCAGCCGGCGATGCCACCCCAGACGATGTTCTGCGAGGTGCGCCGCTTGAGCCACAGCGTGTAGACGAACACGTAGAAGGCGTTCGCCGCGAGGGCGAGCACCGCCGACAGCCAGTTCGCTCCGAAGCCGAGCACGAGGGTCGAGGCGACGCCCAGCACCGCACCGAACGCCCAGGCATTGGCCGTGGGCACCTGGTGGCGCGGCATCGGACGACGCCGGGTGCGGCGCATCGTCTCGTCGATGTCGCGGTCGATCACGCAGTTGAAGACATTGGCCGACCCGGCGGCGAGGGTGCCACCCAGCAGGGTGACCAGCATCAGCCACCACGGCGGGAGCCCGCCGGCGGCCAGGAACATCGCCGGCAGGGTGGTCACCAGCAGCAACTCGATGATCCGGGGCTTGGTCAGCGCCACGTAGGCGCGAACCCGGTCGCCGAAGCTCGCCGACGGGGCGTCCGAATCGGGCAGGCGTGACAGGTCGTCGCGGGAGCTGTCGGTGGTGGGAACAGGTGTGGTGGTCACGATTGCGCGAGTCTACGGCTCGCCGCCGGGAATCTCGACCCAGCCGGGTAGGCGCTGGGTCGATCACCCCTCGGCGTGGCGGGCTGCTGGCTACAGTGGCGATGACGTCGCGTTCTGCCCGTGACCGATGAGAGGACCCACGCATGACCGACACCCCCACCCCCAACCCGCGCACGGCTGCGCTGAGCGCAGCCGGCGTCTCGATCTGGCTGGACGACCTGTCGCGTGAGCGGCTCGACTCCGGCAACCTGGCCGAGCTGATCCAGACCCTCAACGTGGTCGGCGTGACCACCAACCCAACGATCTTCGCCGCCGCGCTGGCCGACGGCGAGGCCTACACCGAACAGCTTGCCGGCCTGGCCGGGCAGGACCCGGTCACCGTCGCCCACCAGTTGACCAGCACCGACGTCCGTGACGCCTGCGAGCTGTTCGCGCCGGTGTACGAGGCCACCGACGGCTTCGACGGTCGGGTCTCGATCGAGGTCGACCCCGGTCTGGCCATGAAGACCGACGAGACCGTCACCGAGGCCGCATCGCTGGCCGAGCTGGTCGATCGTCCCAACGTGCTGGTCAAGATCCCGGCCACCCTGCCCGGCCTCGAGGCGATCCGACGCACCATCGCCGCCGGGATCAGCGTCAACGTCACGCTGATCTTCTCGGTGGAGCGCTACCGGGCCGTCGCTGACGCCTACCTGTCCGGGCTGGAGGATGCCCTGGCGGCCGGACGGGACCTGTCGACCATCCACTCGGTCGCCTCGGTGTTCGTGTCGCGCATCGACACCGAGGTCGACAAGCGGCTCGATGCAATCGGCACCGAACAGGCTCTGGCGCTCAAGGGCCAAGCGGCGATCGCCAACACCCGACTGGCCCGGCAGGCCGCCCACGAGGTCTTCACCAGCGAACGGTTCCGGGCGCTGGCCGCCCAGGGTGCCCACCCACAGCGAGCGCTGTGGGCCTCGACCGGGGTCAAGGACCCCGCCTACCCCGACACCCGCTACGTCACCGAGTTGGTCAGCAGCGGGGTGGTCAACACCATGCCCGAGAAGACCCTGCTCGCCTTCGCCGACCACGGCGAGGTGCGCGGTGACACGATCGAGGCCAATGTCGACGACGCGGTCGGGGTGACCGGCCAACTGCGCGAGGTCGGCATCGACCTCGACGACGTCTTCGCCAGCCTCGAGGACGAGGCGGTGGCGAAGTTCGAGGCGTCCTGGGCCGAACTGCTGCAGACCGTCACGCGAGAACTGGAGAAGTTGTCCTGAAGTCCATGCAGAATCGACCCAGGCCAGTCCGCTTCGCGCACCTGGCCCTCAACGACATCTCCTTGGAGCACGTGTGACCGAGACCACGACCACCAACCCGCTGCGCGATCCCCAGGACCGCCGCCTGCCACGGATCGCGGGACCGTGCGTCCTGGTGATCTTCGGCGTCACCGGAGACCTGTCGCGCAAGAAGCTGATGCCGGCGATCTACGACTTGGCCAACCGGGGGCTGCTGCCCCCCGGCTTCGGTCTGGTCGGGTTCGCCCGTCGCGACTGGGCCGACCAGGACTTCGCCAAGCAGGTGCACGACTCGGTCAAGGAGAACGCCCGCACTCCCTTCCGCGAAGAGGTCTGGCAGCAGTTGCTCGAGGGCATCCGGTTCGTGCCCGGCGAGTTCAACGACGACAACGCCTTCCGCACCCTGAAGCGCACCATCCAGGAGTTGGACGAGTCGCGCGGCACCGGCGGCAACCACGCCTTCTACCTGTCGATCCCGCCTGGCTTCTTCGACGACGTCGTGGGTCAGTTGCGCCGCCACGGCATGGCCGAGTCGAACGGGCGCCAGTGGAGCCGGGTGGTGATCGAGAAGCCGTTCGGCCACGACCTGGAGTCCGCCCGCGAGCTCAACCAGATCGTCTCGACGGTGTTCGCGCCCGAGTCGGTGTTCCGGATCGACCACTACCTGGGCAAGGAGACGGTGCAGAACCTGATCGCCTTCCGCTTCGCCAACGCCCTCTACGAGCCGGTCTGGAACAACCACTACGTCAGCGACGTGCAGATCACGATGGCCGAGGACATCGGCATCGAGGGCCGGGCCGGCTACTACGACGGCATCGGTGCCGCGCGTGACGTCATCCAGAACCACCTGCTGCAGTTGATGGCACTCACCGCCATGGAGGAGCCGACCAGCTTCGACGCGGCGCAACTGCGCACCGAGAAGCAGAAGGTGTTGGCCGCGGCCAAGCCGCCGGCCGACATCGACGTCCACACCGCCCGCGGTCAGTACGCCGCCGGCTGGCAGGGTGGCGAGCAGGTCAGGGGCTACCTGGACGAGGAGGGCATCTCGCCGTCGTCGACCACCGAGACCTATGCCGCGATCAGGGTCGACGTCGACAACCGTCGCTGGGCGGGCGTCCCGTTCTACCTGCGCACCGCCAAACGGATGCCGCGCCGGGTGACCGAGATCGCGCTCAACTTCAAGCGGGCCCTGCACCTGCCGTTCACCCACGCCGACACCGAGGGCATGGGCACCAACGCGCTGGTCATGCGCATCCAGCCGGACGAGGGCATCACCATGCGCTTCGGCGCCAAGGTGCCCAGCACCCAGATGGAGATCCGCGAGGTCAGCATGAACTTCAACTACGGCGGCTCGTTCACCGAGTCGTCCCCCGAGGCCTACGAGCGGCTGATCCTCGACGTGTTGCTGGGTGACCCACCCCTGTTCCCCCAGCACGAGGAGGTCGAGTTGTCGTGGCAGATCCTCGACCCGGTGCTGAACCACTGGGAGGAGTCCGGCACCCAACCCGAGCAGTACGCCTCGGGCACCTGGGGCCCCAAGTGCGGTGTCGAGATGTTGGCCCGCGACGGCTTCGTCTGGCGACGTCCGTGAATCGGCCTGAGGAGAGCACACGATGATCGCACTCACCAACACCACCTCGGCCGAGATCGCCCGGACGATCCGCTCAGCCCGCCGCAATCAGGGCATGGCCACCGGCCTGGTCTACACGCTGCTGGTGATCTGCACTGCCCGGCACTACGACGAGGCGCTCGAGGCCGCGCTGCAGGCGGGCCGCGAGCACCCCTCCCGGATCCTGCTGATCGTCCGCAAGGCCGGCAAGCGGTCGAAGTTGGACGCCGAGGTGCGGATCTCGGAGTCCGTGCCCGGCGACGTGGTCACGCTGTGGCTGTCGGGTGAGGTTGCCGACCACGCCGACTCGGTGGTGCGTCCGTTGGTGCTGCCTGACACCCCGGTGGTGGCCTGGTGGCCCAACGAGTCACCCGTCGAGCCGGGCGCCGACCCGATCGGTCTGCTCGCCCACCGGCGGATCACCGATGCCGGCGGGGTGCCCAACGCCCTGGAGGCGATGCGGGTGCGGGCCAAGCACCACGCCCCCGGTGACACCGACCTGTCGTGGACCAGGATCACGCCGTGGCGTGCACTGCTGGCCGCCGCCCTGGACCAGTACCCGGCCCGGGTGGTCGGGGCCAGCGTCGAGGCGGCACGGGGCAACGCCGCGGCCGAACTGATGGCCTCCTGGCTGCAGAGTCGGCTCGACGTCGAGGTGGTCGTGCAGAACAGTGCTGGCCCCGGCATCACCGGCATCAGGTTGCACACCCCCGCCGGTGACATCGCCGTGCTGCGCTCGGACGGAAAGCTCGCCAGCTACGAGGTGCCGGGGCAGCCCCGCCGACTGGTGGCGCTGAAGCGACGCGAACTGCCGGCGCTGATCAGTGAGGAACTGCGTCGGATGGATGCCGACGACATCTTCGAGGCAGCCACCGCGACCCTGCTCGAGCGGGCAGCGAAGGGGGTGCGGCGCAAGCGCGCCACGTCTGCGAAGAAGCCGGCCGCGAAGGCACGTGCCAGCCAGGACCCCAAGGCCAAGCCTCGCAGCACGCCCCGCCGGACCTCGTCCAAGACCAAGGACGGCTGATGTCAGCCAGGGTGCTGCGCTTCCACTCCCCCGAGGAACTGGCCGAGGGGGCGGCACGCCAACTGCTGGCGCGCTTGGTCGAGGTGCAGCGCTCGCGGGGTGAGGCCAACCTCTGCCTGACCGGCGGGCGTGTGGCGAACTCGATCTACCAGAGCTTCGCCGGGCAGGTCGAGGGCTCCGAGCTCGACCCCAGCCAACTGCACCTGTGGTGGGGCGACGACCACTACGTCGGACTGACCGACCCTGACCGCAACGCCATCCAGAGCCTGTCGATCCTGGCCCGGACGCTGCACCTGTCCCGTGCCCAGACCCACCCGATGCCGGGCAGCGATGCCCACGCCGATGCCGACGAGGCAGCCTTCTCCTACGCCCGCGAGTTGGGTGACACCTTGTTCGACGTCTGCCTGCTCGGCATGGGTGAGGACGGACACGTCGCCTCGATCTTCCCCGAGCACCCGAGCATGGACCCCACCACGGCCACCGTGATCGGGGTGAGCGATGCACCCAAGCCGCCGTCTGACCGCATCTCGCTGACGCTCAACGCGATCAACCGGTCACGCTCGGTCTGGCTGCTGGTCACCGGTGAGGCGAAGGCCGAGAGCGTGGCACGGGCGCTGGGCGGCGACTGGTTCCTTCCCGCAGCACGGGTCAAGGGCACCGTCGAGACGCTCTGGTTCCTGGACGCGGCAGCGGCGAGCCTGCTGCCGCGGTTCAACTGCCTGCTGTGAGGGTGACTGCCGGGTCGATGCCTGGCTGGCCACAGCGGCCTCGATCAGTAGATGACCTCGCCGCGGGCCCGGCGCTCACGCAGGCCCTGCAGGGCCTCGGCCAGGATCGCAGCGGCCTCGGCGTCGCTGCGACGCTCCTTCACGTAGGCCAGGTGTGTCTTGTAGGGCAGGATCCGCGGCGGGGGCGGCGGGTTCTCGGCGTCCATGTTCGCCGGCAGGCCGCAGCGCGGGCAGTCCCAGGTCTCGGGCACCTGCGCATCGGCGGCGAAGGCGGGACGGGTCTCGTGCTGGTTCGAGCAGAAGTACGAGACCCTCAGCCGCGGGGCGGCGTCGCCACGCTCGGCCTCACCCATCGGCCCTGCGCCGACACGACTTCCCCTGATGGCGCTGCCACCGACCACGGTCCACTCCTTGTTGCTGTGTGTTGGCGCGCCGAGGTTCCGACGCGACAGGTTGGGGTGCAGTACCCCTTTGGCTGGTGCCTTCTCGACCCCTAGACGCCGAGGCGGTAGAGCACCAGCAGACCGATGATGGTGGCCAGCCAGATCAGACCGATGATGATGGTCAATCGGTCGAGGTTGCGTTCGGCCACCGAGGTGCCGCCCATCGAGGTCGACATGCCACCACCGAAGAGGTCGGACATGCCGCCGCCACGCCCCTTGTGGAGCAGGACCGACAGCGACAGGAGCAGGCTCGTCAGGATCAGCACGATCGACAACGTCATGATCGGCCAGCTCATCATTGGTGCCACGAACACGTCGTCCAGACTAACCCACGGGGCAGGTGTTTCCCTATTCGCCCCCGACGGGACGAACAGGGGCCGTCGCGGGTACCGCCCGAGGCGACCGACCCCGGCTCGCGGGCAGGAAATGACACCGGGCCCCGCCACCGCGCAGGTGGCAGGGCCCGGGGCCTGACGGGGTGTCGGTCAGCCCTGCAGGGCGTAGAACCGCACGATGCCGGCGAACTCGTCGGCGTCCAGGCTGGCGCCACCGACCAGGGCACCGTCGACATCGGGCTGGGCCATGATGTCGACGATGTTGTTGGCCTTGACCGAGCCGCCGTACTGGATGCGGACGGCGTCGGCGACCGCCTGGCCGTACAGCTCGGCCACGCAGCCACGGATCGCGCCGCAGACCTCCTGGGCGTCCTCGGGGGTGGCGACCTCGCCGGTGCCGATGGCCCAGACCGGCTCGTAGGCGATCACCAGCGAGGCGACCTCGTCGCCGCTGATGCTGTCGAGCGAACCCTTGACCTGGTCGAGGGTGTACTCGACCTGGTTGCCGGCCTTGCGGATGTCGAGGGCCTCACCGACGCAGATGATCGGGGTCATCCCGTTCTCGAGCACCTTCTTGGCCTTGGCGTTGACGACCGCGTCGGTCTCGGCGTGGTACTGCCGGCGCTCGGAGTGGCCGACGACCACGTAGCTGACGTTGAGCTTGGCCAGCATCGAGGCCGACACCTCACCGGTGTAGGCACCCTTGTCGTGCTCGGAGACGTCCTGGGCCCCGAAGACGATCGGCAGCCGGTCGCCCTCGACGAGGGTCTGCACGGTGCGGATGTCGGTGAACGGGGGCAGCACGACGCACTCGGACTGCTCGGCGTCCCACTTCTTGTCGGCCAGGGTCCACGCCAGCTTCTGGACGAGCCCGACCGCCTCGACGTGGTTCAGGTTCATCTTCCAGTTGCCGGCCATGATCGGCTTGCGGGTCACTTGTCCTCCTCCAGAACGGTCAGTCCGGGCAGTTCCTTGCCCTCCAGGTACTCCAGCGAGGCACCGCCACCGGTGGAGATGTGGCCGAACGCCTCGTCGGCGTGGCCGAGTTCACGGACCGCCGCGGCGGAGTCACCACCGCCGACGACCGACAGGCCGTCGACCTCGGTGAGCGCCTGGGCGACCGCCTTGGTGCCGTTCGCGAGTTCGCTGATCTCGAACACGCCCATCGGGCCGTTCCAGAACACGGTCTTGGCACCCTTGATCGTCTCGGCGAACGCCTTCTCGCTCTCGGGGCCGATGTCGAGGCCCATCTTGCCTGCGGGGATCGCGTCGACCGCGACCACCTCGACAGGGCCGTCGACAGTGCGGGCGGCGAAGTCCATGCCGTCGGCCACACGCACGTCGGTGGGCAGCAGGATGGTCTTGCCGGCAGCCTTGGCCTGCTCGAGGTAGCCCTTGCAGGTCTCGACGTTGTCGGCGTCGAGGATGGACGAGCCGACCTCGTGGCCCTGGGCCTTGAGGAACGTGTAGGCCATGCCGCCACCGATGACCAGGGTGTCGGCAACCTTGAGCAGGTTGTCGATCACGGCCAGCTTGTCGGCGACCTTGGCGCCACCGAGCACGACCACGAACGGACGCTCGGGATCCTTGGTCAGGCGGGCGAGGACGTCGACCTCCTTCTTGACCAGGTGGCCGGCGGCGTTGGGCAGCAGCCGGGCGACGTCGTAGACCGACGCCTGCTTGCGGTGCACCACACCGAAGCCGTCGGAGACGAACACGTCACCGAGGGCGGCGTACTTGGTCGCCAGCTCGACGCGGGCAGCCTCGTCCTTGCTCTCCTCGGCCGGCTCGTAGCGCACGTTCTCGACCAGGGCGACCTCGCCGTCGGCCAGGCCGGCCGCGATCGACTGGGCCGACTCGCCGACCACGTCGGTGGCGAGCTTGACCTCGGCACCGAGCAGTTCGCCGAGGCGCTTGGCGACCGGCGCCAAGGAGTACTTGGGGTTGACCTCACCCTTGGGGCGTCCGAGGTGGGCCAGCACGACCACGCGGGCACCAGCCTCGCGCAGGTCGTTCAGGGTGGGCAGGGCGGCCTTGATGCGGCCGTCGTCGGTGATGGTGTCGCCGTCGAGCGGCACGTTGAAATCGCAGCGGATGACCACGCGCTTGCCGCGCAGGTCGCCGAGATCCTGGACTGACTTCACGTCACTTCCTCACTGGTGGTCTGGACGGCGTCGGCACAGCGCCGAGGCCATGGTTCTGCTGGGTTCGTGCTCTGGAGTTCGAGAGTGGACGACACGAGGGGGCGGGGCAGGCCCCACCCCCTCGGGTCATGTCGTCAACGTGCTCAGAGCTTGCTGCCGACCAGCACGGTCAGGTCGACCAGGCGGTTGGAGTAGCCCCACTCGTTGTCGTACCAGCCGAGCACCTTCACCTGGTTGCCGATCACCTTGGTGAGCTTGGCGTCGAAGATGCAGGAGGCCGGGTCGGTCTCGATGTCCTTGCTGACGATCTCGTCCTCGGTGTAGACGAGCACCTTGCCGTCGGCAGCCTTCTTGACGATCTCGTTGATCTCCTCGACGGTGGTCTCGCGCGCGGCCTCGAAGGTGAGGTCGGTGGCGGAACCGGTCGGGGTGGGCACGCGCATGGCGTAGCCGTCGAGCTTGCCCTTGAGCTCAGGCAGCACGAGCGAGACAGCCTTGGCGGCACCGGTGGTGGTGGGCACCATGTTGAGGGCCGCGGCGCGCGAACGACGCAGGTCCTTGTGCGGGCCGTCCTGCAGGTTCTGGTCCTGGGTGTAGGCGTGGATGGTGGTCATCAGGCCCTTGACGATGCCGATGCCGTCGTTGAGCGCCTTGGCCATCGGAGCCAGGCAGTTCGTGGTGCAGGACGCGTTGGAGATGATGTTGTGCGCGGCTGCGTCGTACTGGTCGTCGTTGACGCCCATGACGATGGTGATGTCCTCGTTCTTGGCCGGAGCCGAGATGAGCACCTTCTTGGCGCCGGCGTCGATGTGCGCCTTGGCCTTGGTGGCGTCGGTGAAGAAGCCGGTCGACTCGATGACGATGTCAACGCCGAGGTCCTTCCACGGCAGCGCGGCGGGATCCTTCTCGGCGAAGGCCTTGATCTCCTTGCCGTCGACGGTGATGGCGTCATCGTCGTAGCTGATCTCGCCGGGGAAACGGCCCAGGATCGAGTCGTACTTCAGCAGGTGGGCGAGGGTCTTGTTGTCGGTCAGGTCATTGACCGCGACGACCTCGAGGTCGGCCCCGGAGGCGACCAGTGCACGGTAGAAGTTGCGGCCGATGCGGCCGAAGCCGTTGATGCCAACCTTGACGGTCATGAAATCTGATCTCCTTCGAAGATCTCGGTGTGCCGACGCCACCACTGTCTGCAGCACGTCACGGCACAGGTGTCGAACTTGTGTGACGTCTTCCAGCCTAACGAACGGTCAGCGCCACGGCACACCGACCTCGACGAAAACCCACTTGGCCGAGCCTGCCGCCTGCCTGGTGTCTCGCCGACGAGGACGAACTCAGGCGTCCTCGAGCAGATCGGGGGTGAGGCTGGCCTCGGTTCCGGGGATGCCGCGCTCCTCAGCCACCTTGTCGGCGGTGGCGAGCAGGCGTCGGATCCGGCCGGCGATGGCGTCCTTGGTCAGCGGCGGCTCGTGGGCCTGGCCGAGTTCCTCGAGGCTGGCGTTGCGGTGCTCCAGACGCAGCTTGCCGGCCACCAGCAGGTGCTCGGGCACCTGGTCGCCGAGGATCTCCAGCGCCCGCTCGACCCGCGCACTGGCGGCCACCGCAGCCAGAGCCGAACGGCGCAGGTTGGCGTCGTCGAAGTTGGCCAGCCGGTTGGCCGAGGCGCGCACCTCGCGGCGCAGACGGCGTTCCTCCCAGGCGAGCAGGGTGTCGTGGGCCCCCATCCGGGCGAGCATCGCCGAGATGGCGTCGCCGTCGCGGATCACGACGCGGTCGACGCCGCGCACCTCACGCATCTTGGCCTGCACCGACAGCCTGCGCGCCGACCCGACCAGGGCCAGTGCCGCCTCCGAGCCGGGGCAGGTGACCTCCAGGGCCATCGACCGGCCCGGTTCGGTGAGCGAGCCCCGGGCCAGGAAGGCTCCGCGCCAGATCGCCACCTGGCAGCAGGTGCCGGCCCCGACCAGGGTCGCGGGCAGGCCGCGCACAGGTCGTCCGCGCTGGTCGATCAGACCGGTCTGGCGGGCGAGCACCTCGCCGTCGCGCACCAGGCGCACGGTGTAGCGGGTGCCTCGGCGGATGCCGGAGGAGTTGATCACCAGCAGTTCGGACTCGTTGCCGAACACCTCGGTGATGGCGGTGCGCAGCCGGCGGGCGGCGATGCCGGTGTCGAGTTCGCACTCGATGACGATCCGGCCACCGACGATGTGGATGCCGCCGCCGAAGCGCAGCATCGACGCCACCTCGGAGCGTCGGCAGCAGGGCTTGTCGACCACCACGGTCGCCAACTCCGACTTGGCCTGTGCTGTCATCGCCATGGCGTGCATCCTCTCACGGGTCACAACCCGATCACGTCGGCGAAGGCCGAGGCCAGTCGCAGGGGGTCGTGGCGGGGCGAACCGTCACGCATGGCCACGTCGGCCACCACCAGTCGGGCACCGAGTGAGGTGGCGTAGGCGCTCAGGTGGGGGTCGCTGTCGGCGAACTGCTCATCGGCCAGGACGACATCGAGCCGTAGCCGTGGGGCGTGGTCGGCCAGCGCCTCGAGGTGGCGGGCGGGTGAGAAGCCTGCGGTCTCGTCGGCTGGGGCGATGTTGAGGACGAGGATGCGCTGCGCGCTGGACTCGATGATCGCCTCGGCCAGTTCGGGCACCAACAGGTGCGGGATCACCGAGGTGAACCACGATCCGGGGCCCAGCACGACGTGGTCGGCCTCACGCACCGCGCCCACGGCGTCGAGGCAGGCGGTGGGTCGTCCCGGCACGAGCCGCACCTGCTGGACGCCGCCACGGGTCTTGGCCACGGTGGCCTGGCCGACCAGGGTGGCCAGTTCGTCGGGGCGCTGGGGATCGAGCCCGACGACGTCGGCCTCGATGGTCAGCGGGCTCAGCGACATCGGCAGCACGCGTCCGCGGATGCCGAGCAACTCCCCCACCATCGCCAGGCCGGCCACCGGGTCGCCGAGTTGTTGCCACAGGCCGGCGATCAGCAGGTTGCCCATCGAGTGGCCCGACAGGTCGCCCTCGCCACCGAAGCGGTACTGCAGCACGTCGGCCCAGGCTCGTCCGTCGTGGTTGTCACCACACAGGGCCGCCAGCGCCATCCGCAGGTCGCCCGGGGGCAGGCAGTCGAACTCGTCACGCAGCCGCCCGGACGAGCCGCCGTCGTCGGCGACGGTGACCACCGCGGTCAGCCGGTCGGTGAGCCGGCGCAGCGCCGACAGCGACGCGGCCAGGCCATGTCCCCCGCCCAACGCGACCACGTTGGGCAGCTTGCGGAAGGGACGCAGCGGCTCGGTCATTCCAGCCCCAGGTCGCGGTGCGAGACGTTGGCGCGGTACCCGCACTGCTGCAGCCTTCGTCCGAGTTCGACGCTCATCGCCGTCGAGCGGTGCTTGCCGCCGGTGCAGCCGATGGCGATGGTGAGCTGGCGCTTGCCCTCGCGCACGTAGCCCGGCGTCATCACGGTGAGCATGTCGACCAGGGTGTCGAGGAAGTCCTGCGCGCCGGGCTGCGACAACACATAGCTGCTGACTGCCGTCGACAGGCCGGTCTGGGGACGCAGTTCGGGCACCCAGTGCGGGTTGGGCAGGAAGCGCACGTCGAAGACCAGGTCGGCGTCGATCGGCAGGCCGTTCTTGAAGCCGAAGCTCATCACCGCGATCCGCACCATGCCCGACAGGTCTCCGCTGTAAGCGTGGGCGACCCGCGAGGCGAGTTGGTGCACGGTCAGGCGTGAGGTGTCGATGACCAGGTCGGCCTGGGCGCGCAGCGACGACAGCATGTGGCGTTCGCGGCCGATCGCGTCCAACAGTCGCCCGTCACCCTGCAGCGGCAGCGGGCGCCTCGACGACTCCTGCCGGCGGACGATGGTCTCGTCGGTGGCCTCGAGGAACAGCACCTCGTGCGGCACCTGGTGGTCGGTGAGCTCGGCGAACAGCGGCGACAGTTCGTCCACCAGTTGCGGCGAGCGCACGTCGAGGACGACCGCGACCCGCTTGATGCCGTTCTCGCGCGCGGTGCGCACCAAGGCGAGCACCATGGCCGGGGGCAGGTTGTCGACCACGTACCAGCCGAGGTCCTCCATGGCGTGGGCAGCGGTGCGTCGCCCGGCCCCTGACAGGCCGGTGATGATCACCACACGAGGTTGGGCACCGGCAGGGGTCGGGTCAGTCACCGTCCCATTATGGCCAGCATCGCTGGCTTTGGCGCGAGCTGGCGCGGGCCGCTCAGTCGAGCACCTCGCCGGTGGTCATGTTGACCGCCGGTTCTGGACGATCGGCGTCGAGCGCCTGCTTGACCGCCTGCGCCAGAGTGGGGCCGAAGCCAGGCACCTGCGCAATCTCGGACTGTTCGGCGGCCCGCAGCTTGCGCAGGCTGCCGAAGTAGGCCAGCAGGGCCTTGCGGCGCACCTCCCCCAGCCCGGGGACACCGTCGAGCACCGACTCGACCATGGCCTGGCTACGTCGTCCGCGGTGGTGGCCGATGGCGAACCGGTGGGCCTCGTCACGCAGCCGCTGCAGCAGGTAGAGGCCCTCGCTGGTGCGCGGCAGGATCAGTGGCTGGTCGTCGTCGGGCAACCACAGTTCCTCGAGGCGCTTGGCCAGGCCGACGACCGGGATGTCGGTGATGCCGAGTTCGTCGAGCACTGCCTGGGCGGCGTTCACCTGCGGGGCGCCGCCGTCGACGACGATCAGTTGCGGCGCGTAGGCGAACTTGCGCGGGGCGCCTGTGGTCGGGTCGACCAGCAGCGGCGCCTCGCCGCTGGGTTCGGCGGCGATGCTGGCGCGGTCGTCCAGCAGGCGACGCAGCCGTCGGGTGAGCACCTCGCGGATCGAGCCGACGTCGTCCGATCCCTCGACGGTGCGGATGATGAAGCGTCGGTACTCGCTCTTGCGGGGCAGTCCGTCCTCGAAGACCACCATCGAGCCGACCACCTCAGACCCCTGGGTGTGGGAGATGTCGTAGCACTCGATGCGCAGTGGAGCGGTTTCGAGCCCGAGTGCCTTCTGCACCTCTTCGAGGGCCCGGTTGCGGGTGGAGAGGTCGCTGGCGCGCTTCATCTTGTGCTGGGCGAGCACCTCGGCGGCGTTGCGGCTGACGGTCTCGAGCAGGGTGAGCTTGTCGCCGCGTTGTGGCACCCTGATCGCCACCTTGCTGCCGCGGACCTCGCTGAGCAGTTCGGCCATCGCGCTGCCCGAGGCGGGTTGAGTGGGCACCAGAATCTCGCGCGGGATGCCGGAGTTCGGTTCGCTGTCGTCGACGCCGGCGTAGAGCTGCAGCAGGAACGACTCGATCAGTTCGGCGGTACCGGAGTCGTCGGCGCGGTCGGCCACCCACCCGCGTTCGCCGCGGATGCGTCCCTGGCGCACGTGGAAGACCTGGATGGCCACCTCGAGGGGGTCCTCGGCCATCGAGATCACGTCGGCGTCGGTGCCGTCGGCCAGCACCACGGCGTTCTTGGCGGTGGCCAGTTCGAGGGCCTCGAGTGAGTCGCGCAGCACGGCGGCCGCCTCGAACTCGAGGTTGTCGGACGCCTGCTGCATCTCGCGCTTGAGCCGCCGGACCAGGGGGGCGGTCTGGCCCGACATGAACGAGATGAAGTCGTTGACGATCAGGCGGTGGTCGTCGGGGGTGATCCGGCCGACGCACGGGGCGGAGCACTTGCCGATGTAGCCGAGCAGGCAGGGACGACCGCTGCGCTGCGCGGAGTTGAACGTGCCGCTGGAGCACGACCGCATCGGGAAGACCCGCAGCAACGAGTCGACCGTCTCGCGGATCGCCCAGGCCTGGCCGAAGGGGCCGAAGTAGCGGTAGCCCTTGCGCTTGCTGCCCCGGCCGACGTAGACCCGCGGGAACTCCTCGCTCCAGGTGATGCACAGCCAGGGGTAGGACTTGTCGTCGCGGTACTTGACGTTGAACCGCGGGTCGTACTGCTGGATCCAGGTGTACTCGAGCTGCAGCGACTCGAGTTCGTTGGCGACCACGGTCCACTCCACCCGGGCGGCGGTGCGCACCATGGTGAAGGTGCGGTGGTGCAGCCCGGCCGGGTCGGCGAAGTAGGAGTTGAGCCGCTGGCGCAGGTTGCGGGCCTTGCCGACGTAGATCACCGTGCCGTGAGCGTCGATGAAGCGATAGACCCCGGGGTCAGTCGGAATCGTCCCGGGGGCGGGGCGATAACTGGAGGGGTCAGCCATGGCGTCGAGTCTAGGACGAGGCACCGACAGCACATCGACGCACGGGGGTTGCCGCCGGGGCCGGGCGCCTGCTCACACGACGCCATGGGTGAGCCCCGAGGATCCCACCTGAGACGAGACGGGATTCAGACAGCTGGCGGGTCGGTGCGCCGAATCCGGGCACCGAAGTCGCGCAGATGTGGTCTTCGGCCTTCCATCGCGAACTCCCTGCCCGAAATCGGCGGACCGGGGGGTGAAGAGCCCCACGTGCTTCCCGGCACACGACCCCGTGGCCCCCGGCGCCGATTCCCGGCTCTCACTAGGGTGGACCCATGAAGCTGCTGATCGTCCGCCATGGCCAGTCGACCAACAACGCTGCCTGGGAGCAGATCGGCACCTACGCCCGCACCACCGACCCGGGCCTGACCGAGCTGGGTCATGCACAGGCGCAAGCACTGGCCGACTGGATGGTCGAGCAGGGGCCTCGACCGAGCAGGATCTTCTGCTCACTGATGCGGCGGACGATCCTCACCGCGCACCCGTGGGCCGAGGGGCTCGACCTGCCGGTGGAGGCGCGGGTCGAGTTGCACGAGAACGGTGGCTGCTACAGCGGTGAGTACCACGACCAGACTCCGCACCCGGGTTCGCCTCGTGGGGAGTTGCAGGCGTTGAGCACCCGGGTGGTTCTGCCCGAGCAGGCCACCGAGGCCGGCTGGTGGACCGGGCCCACCGAGGCGGCCGCCGACAGCCTGCGGCGGGCGGCCCGGGTGGCCGACTGGTTGTGGACCCTCGAGGACGACTGCGTCGCCCTGGTCATCCACGGGGCGATCGGGTCGATGCTGTTGTCGGCACTGCTGCAGCCGGCCTCCGTCGAGGCCGCGCTGGCGCTGGACAACCCCGGGGCGGACGACCTGAGCGTCTGGTACCGGCTCGACAACACTTCGGTCACGCTTCTCGAACTCGAGCACGGGCGCCGCCGCGTCTGGGTGGACTGGGTCAACCGGGTCGATCACCTGACCACGGTGGATCACCTTCCCAGCCGCACGCACCACCCGGTCCCGCCGGCCATCCCGGCGACCAGCCCCCCACCCGACACCCCGCCCACGACCCAGGAGGCGCCTGATGACACCCACTGACCGACGCCAGTTCCTCACCAACGCCGGGGCGGCTGCAGTCGCCTGCTGCGGCCTCGCCGGCTGCAGCCGGGACGAACCGGGGCAGTCCCTTCCCAGCGGCGACACCTCGGCGAGTGGGCAGGGTGGGCTGACTGTGGCCAAGTCCGACGTGCCGGTCGGAGGCGGCCGGATCGACACCAGCGCCAGGGTCGTGGTGGTGCAGCCCGAGGACGGCGAGTTCAAGGCGTGGACGAGCGTGTGCCCTCACCAGGGCTGCGACGTCACCCGAGTCGAGTCGAACGTGATCACCTGCGAGTGCCACGGCTCGCGGTTCTCGGCCGTCGACGGATCGGTGCAGGAAGGGCCAGCCACCCAGGGCCTGACCGCCAAGCAGGTCAGCGTCGAGGGCGACCAGGTGGTCGTCACCGGCTGATCAGCGCTGGCCGTGGTCGGCCGGACCGAGCAAGCTCCACAGTTCGGCCAACAGTTCACTGGCCCGCTGCTGCTGAGCATCGTCGAGCCGTCCAAGGTCGGCGAGCGCGTGCGACGCATCCCGGTTTCCCGCGGAGGCGACCTGGTTGTCGACGGCGCGCGTGGCCACGCGAACCCGGGTGCGCCGGGCATCGGCCGGGTCCTTGGCCACCTCGAGGTACCCCGCTGCCACGACCCTCGCCACGATGCGCGACACCGCCCCTTGGCTGAGACCAGTGCGGGCAACGATCTCGCCGATGGTGCTGTCGGGGAACATGGCCACGTCACTGGCGACGGTGATCTCGGCAGGAGTGGCATGGGCGTCGGTGCCCTGGACGCTGGCCGCCTTGGCAGCGTCCCTGAGGATGCCTCCAAGCCGGAACATGTCTGCCGTGCGCATGCCCTCGACTCTACATTCCCCAGAATGCATTCTTGTGACTGTATTCTTATGAATGGAGTGCTGGTGAGTCATCGCACCCCGCCCCCCTGCCGAGATGGGCATCCTTCGGCCTGCTGGCCGGACCGATGATGTCAATGCTCGACTCGAGCGTGGTCAACGTCGCCGCCGCAGACATCGCCCACGGCACCGGCGAGCCGGTGAGCGCAGTCCAGTGGATCATCAGCGGCTACCTACTGGCACTGGGCCTGGGGCTCTGCATGACCCCGTACCTGACGAAGTGCGTCGGCCTGAGGCGGTTGTACGCAGCATCGCTGTTGGCCTTCACGCTGGCCTCGGCCGCGTGCGCAGCGAGCAACGACCTGACGCAGCTGATCTGGTTCCGCGCCGTCCAAGGCCTGTCCGGCGCGCCGCTGGCACCATTGGCGATGCCGTGGTGATGACGGGACGCGCTGCAGCCACGGGCCTGGTCACCACCCCCCTGCTGCAGGCCATCAGTCGGCGGGTCGCAGCCTCCGAGGTCGCTGACGTCAACACGGCCTTCACGATCACCCAGCGGGTGACGGCGTCCCTCGGCATCGCAGCACTGGGCACGATCTTCTCCGAGGCAGCGCTGCGCGGCGATCCGGCTCTTGGGCTGCGCCGAGCCGCCTTCGCGATGTCCGTGTTGGCCCTGGCCTGCCTACCCCTGGCCTGGGCAGTGCGTTCCGGCGAGGCGCCAGTGGGCGTGGCGAGCTCCTGAAGGTCGCCCGATCGCCTGATCCCGCCGCCGCTCGGAGTCGACTACTTGGCGGATGAAGGCTTCGCGGCCGTCGCGGGACTTGACCCTGCGGTCTTCGCCGCCCTGGTCTTGGCAGCGGTTGACTTCGCCGCCGTGGCCTTGGCGGCCGTGCTCTTGGTCGTTGTCGTTGTCGCCCTGGTCGTGGTCGCCTTCGTCTGCCTCGCGGTGGCGCTGGCTCGTCCTCGCCCATTGCGCGGCGCGGCCTTGGGCTCGTCGGGCTCGTCCTCACTGAACAGGTCGGGGTCCTCCCCCACCGGCACCTCGCGGCCGTGCAGCACCTCGCGCAGGAACACCCCGGTGTGCGAATCAGGGTTCCCGGCGACCTGCTCGGGGGTGCCCTCGGCGACGACGACGCCGCCGCGCGAGCCACCCTCGGGCCCCATGTCGATCAGCCAGTCAGCGGTCTTGATGACGTCGAGGTTGTGCTCGATCACCAGTACCGAGTTGCCGGCGTCGACGAGTCGCCCGAGCACGCCCAGCAGCTTGCGGATGTCCTCGAAGTGCAGGCCGGTGGTCGGTTCGTCCAGCACGTAGAACGTCTTGCCGGTGGAGCGCTTCTGCAGTTCGCTGGCCAGCTTGACCCGCTGCGCCTCACCGCCGGAGAGGGTGGTCGCCGGCTGACCGAGCCGCACGTAACCCAGACCCACCTCGTTGAGCGTGACCAGGTGGCGGGCGATCGACTGGATCGGCGCGAAGAACTCCGCAGCCTCCTCGATGGGCATGTCGAGCACTTCCGAGATGGTCTTGCCCTTGTAGTGCACCTCGAGGGTCTCGCGGTTGTAGCGGGCTCCGTGGCAGACCTCGCAGGGCACGTAGACGTCGGGCAGGAAGTTCATCTCGATCTTGATGGTGCCGTCGCCCTGGCAGTGCTCGCAGCGTCCGCCCTTGATGTTGAACGAGAACCGACCCTGCTGGTAGCCGCGGATCTTGGCCTCGGGGGTCTGCGCGAACAAGGCCCGGATCTTGTCGAACACCCCGGTGTAGGTGGCCGGGTTCGAGCGCGGGGTGCGTCCGATCGGCGACTGGTCGACGTGGATCACCTTGTCGATCTGGTCGGCGCCCTGCAGTCCACGGTGACGTCCGGGCACGGCCTTGGCCCCGTAGAGCCGGCGGGCGAGCGCCTTGTAGAGGATGCCGTTGACCAGCGACGACTTGCCCGACCCGGAGACGCCGGTCACGGCGACCAACTGGCCCAGCGGCACGTTGACGGTGATGTCGCGCAGGTTGTTCTCGCGGGCGCCCTCAACCACCAGGTCGCGTCCGGTGTGGGGACGACGGCGGGCGGGCAGCGGGATCTCGCGACGACCCGACAGGTACGCACCGGTCAGGGAGTCCTTGCTGGCCAGCAGGTCCTTGACCGGACCGGAGACCACCACGTGGCCACCGTGCTCACCGGCACCCGGACCGATGTCGACCGCCCAGTCGGCGACGCGGATGGTGTCTTCGTCGTGCTCGACCACGATCAGGGTGTTGCCCAGGTCGCGCAGCCGCTGCAGGGTCTCGATCAGGCGGCGGTTGTCGCGCTGGTGCAGGCCGATGCTCGGCTCGTCCAGGACGTACAGCACGCCAACCAGGCCCGACCCGATCTGGGTGGCCAACCGGATCCGCTGGGCCTCGCCGCCCGACAGTGACCCGGCGCTGCGGGCCAGGGAGAGGTAGTCCAGGCCGACGTCGACCAGGAAGCGCAGCCGCTCGTTGATCTCCTTGACCACACGCTCGGCGATCTGCGCCTCGCGCGGGGTCAGTTCGAGCCCACCGAGGAACTCGGCGGCCTCACCGATCGACAGGTGCGAGACCTGGGCGATGTTGCGTCCGGCGATGGTGACCGCCAGCGACGTGGGCTTCAGACGGTCGCCGTTGCACGTCGAGCATGGGATCTCCCGCATGTACTCGCCCCAGCGCTCACGCGCCGAGTCGCTCTCGGCCTCGCCGTGGCGGCGCTTGACGTAGGGCAGCACACCCTCGAACTTCTGCGTGAACGAACGGACGCGTCCGAACCGATTGCGGTAGCGGACGACCACCGGGTCGCCCTTGCCCCGCAACAGCAGGTTGCGCTGGGTGTCGGTGAGGTCGCGCCACGGGGTGTGCGGGCTGAAGCCGTGCTCCTCGCCCATCGACTCGTAGACGTGGACGAAGTGGCCCGCGACATGGGGCGATGCCCACGGCTGGATCGCGCCGTCGGCCAGGCTCACCCGGTCATTGGGCACGACCAGTTCGGGGTCGACCTCCATGCTGGTGCCCAGACCAGCACAGGCGGGGCAGGCACCCCACGGACCGTTGAACGAGAACTGGCGGGGTTCCAGTTCCTCGATCGAGATGTCGTGCTCGTTGGGGCAGCCGAGCTTCTCGGAGTAACGCCGCTCACGGTTGGGGTCGTCGGCGGGCAGGTCGACATGATCGACGCCGACCACGCCGTTGGCCAGCCCGAGCGCGGTCTCGACCGAGTCTGTGAGCCGCTGCTTGGCGGTCGACTTGATCACCACCCGGTCGACCACGACATCGATGTCGTGCTTCTTCTGCTTGTCGAGCGTGGGCGGGGAGGAGAGTTGGTGCACCTCGCCGTCGACCCGCACCCTGCTGAAGCCCTGAGTGGACAACTGCCGGAACAGATCCACGTGCTCACCCTTGCGGCCGCGCACGACGGGCGCCAGCACCTGCAGCCTCGTCCCCTCGTCGAGGTTGAGCAGCCGGTCGACGATCTGCTGCGGGGTCTGCCGGCTGATCGGCTCGCCACAGACCGGGCAGTGTGGATGACCGATGCGGGCGTAGAGCAGACGCAGGTAGTCGTGCACCTCGGTGATCGTGCCGACGGTCGATCGAGGGTTGCGCGAGGTGGACTTCTGGTCGATCGATACCGCCGGCGACAGACCTTCGATGAAGTCGACGTCGGGCTTGTCCATCTGGCCCAGGAACTGGCGGGCATAGGCCGACAGGCTCTCGACGTAGCGGCGCTGCCCCTCGGCGAAGATGGTGTCGAAGGCCAGCGACGACTTGCCCGACCCTGACAGGCCCGTGAACACGATCAGCGCGTCCCTCGGCAGGTCGAGGGAGACGTTCTTCAGGTTGTGTTCGCGGGCACCACGCACGAGCAGGCGATCATTCACACCGGCCACTGTAGGACCTGCCTGTGACATTTCCCCGATCGGCCTCGTGGGGCCACCGGTGGCCCTCACCCTCTGGAGTGGAGAGGTGTCGGCGGGCTAGGTTGAACCCATGGCTCCCGCTTCGCTCGACCCGATGACCCTGGGTGGTGAGGTCAGCGAGGTTCGTGCCCTCAAGCTCGAGGCGACCCAGCGCCTGCTGGGCGACACGATCAGGATCAGTGACGCCGACTGGCAGGAGGCCAGCCTGCTGCCGGGCTGGACTCGTGCGCACGTGGCAACGCACCTGGCTCGAAACGCCGACGGCCTGCGATTGGCGTTCGAGACGATGATGCTGGGCATGCCGCAGCGGATGTACGCCTCCGAGCCGGACAAGGAGCGCGACATCGAGCGCGGCTCGGAGCGCAACGGCCTGGCCCTGCAGATCGACCTGGACGTGTCGTCCGGGCTGCTCAACGAGGCCCTGGACGCGTTGGAGACGATCGACCAGGCGATGCCGGTGGAGCTGCGAGCGGGCTTCCGGCTGCCAGCGCGCCTGCTGCCGTTGGCCCGACTCGACGAGGTGGTGCTGCACCATGTCGACCTCGGTGTGGGTTTCACCGTGGACGACGTGGCGCACGAGACCGCGCGCCGGCTGCTGGAGTGGTCGGCGTTCCGGCTGGGAGACCGCGAGGACATCCCCCTGCTGGAGCTGCGGTCGTCGTCCGGCCTGGTGGCGCGCCTCGGCAGCTACGGCGAGGTCGTAGTGGTCGAGGGCGACGATCGTCCGCTGCTCGGGTGGTTGACCGGACGAGGTTCCGGCGACGGCCTGGAGGGAACCGACGATCTGGTCATGCCCCTGTGGGGTTGAGGTTCGGTACGGCTGGGAGGAGCCAACGATGGTCGAGTTCGACACGCCCACTGAGGTACCCGCTGGTCACCACGTCGAGAACGGAGGGCCGGGACTGGTCTTCGACCTCGGCGGCGGTGTGCGCGCCACCAAGTTGTCGGTGGGCCGGATGGACAACAACGCCTACCTGCTGGTGCCGGCCAGCGGACCTGCCGTGCTGGTCGACGCGGCCGCCGAGGCCGATCGGCTGCTCGAACTGGTCGCGGGGGTCGACGTGCGCTGCATCGTCACCACCCACCGTCATCACGACCACATCGGGGCCCTGGCCGAGGTGAGTGCCGCGCTGGAGGTGCGCTGCTTCAGCGGGGCACCCGATGCCGAGGCCATCAGCGAGGCCACTGGCGTCGAGCAACGTGGCCTGTGGACCGGCGACCGGGTGGCGCTGGGCGATGACCACCTCGAGGTGGTCGGGCTGGTCGGCCACACACCGGGAGCGATCGCGCTGCTCTGGCAGCCGGACGAGGGCCCCGCGCACGTGTTCACCGGCGATTCGCTGTTCCCTGGGGGGCCTGGAAGGGTAAATAATCCCGAGGACTTCGACTCGCTGATGAGCGATCTGGAGGAGAAGGTCTTCACGCTTCCGGACGATACGGTCGTCCACCCGGGCCACGGTGACGCTACGACTCTTGGAGTTGAGCGGATCCATCTCCCAGAGTGGTGGGCGAGGAGGTGGTGACATGAGATATCGATGGACCGGGCTGGGAACACCATTTGGTTCGCTCCAGTGGGAACGCAAAGACGACGATGAGGTGATCGCCCGCCGTGTCATCAGCCTCTTGGAGGATAGGCGGCTCCTCTTCGTGGACTTCTACTGGGAGACGCCCAGCGATTGCATCGTCTCGGCGGGTGCCGTGCGCGACAAACTAAGTGAGATGATCACGAACCCCGACATCAGCACTGGCCTCGCGCAACAGCTGAAGTTGCTGCGGTCGTACTTCCGCACTTTCATGGAGACCCGCGATGACCATGGACGCCGTTATCACATGGGGCACGAGCCGTTCTCGGTCGCCTTGGGCGAGTTGCGGGCGAAGGTCGGTCAACTTGTGGGCGACTTGGCTGCGCGCTTTGAGTTGGACGTGGAGCCTGATCTCGCCTCGATAGTGCCCACTGAAGAAGGCGGTTTCTTCGCGAGCGTGCTGAAGCCGGACTGATGGTCACAGATGACTCCCTCTTCCCCGGAGGGCCTGGACAGGTAAATAACCCTAAGGACTTCGACTCGCTGATGAGCGACCTAGAAGCGAAGATCTTCGGCGCGTTCCCTGACGACACGGTGGTTCACCCCGGCCACGGGGACAGCACCACCCTAGGCGCAGAACGTCCACATCTACCGGAGTGGCGGGCTCGTGGCTGGTGACCTCCGGGCTGGACGCGGTACCAACCCTGAGCTAGCCGCCCTGCTGGAGGACCTCCATGGGACTTGCTGGTGGTGCGGCAAGGTTGCTGACTCCTTGGAACATCGCCACAAGCGCACCGATCTGGAGCGTCTTTGGGAGGGCTCTCGCGCCCCCGTTTGGGGAGGTGATGGTGGCCGCGTCGAGACGCTCAGGGGACCCAACAGCAAGTCGCGCTCGGTGCGATTCGGCGCGGTCCTATGCCAGAACTGCAACAACGCGAGGAGCCAGCCCTTCGACCGAGCCTACGAGGTATTCAGCGCAGCGCTCGTCGACGGGATGGACGGGTGGTGGGAGGCGGACGGTGTTGATCTCGGTGCCATATATGGCCCAGAGTGGAGGACAGAGGCACTCAAGCTCGCTCGCTACCACGTCAAGAACATGGGTTGCCAAATGGCAGACCACGGCGTCCGACCTCCACAGAGCATGGTCGCGTTCCTCGATGGCGAGCCCTCTATGCCGGACGTTGGGCTGTATCTCGTGAAGAGCGAGTCTCACTACGGTGGGCACAAGCTGTTCCGGCAGTTCGGGCCAAATTCGGGGCTGTTCCGACCTGACGATCATGTGTATTTCTCACCCACCAGAGGGCGGATCACAGGCTACGAAGCAATGGCGATCATTGGGTATGTGGGCGTTGCGCTGGCTTGGTCTGAGGCGCCAGACGATCACGACTCGTTCTTCATGCACGAGTTCCCCGTGCTCAACCAGATACCAGCCGATCCCGGCTTTGCCGAGGAGCTAGCCAGCCTGGTGCTCCAAGCTCTGGGCAACGACCCTCCCCAAGACGCCGACAGGGAGAGGAACCTCTGAGACAACAGTGCACCGCCCCGCCACCTTGTGCAGGTGACGGGGCGGGCGTTTGTTGGCTCTTCACGAAAGAGAGTGGATGAGGGGTCTGAATCCGCCGGCTTCGAGGAGTGATCTGATCCGGTAGTTGACGAGGTTGCGGAAGCCGAGCGCGATGCCGCGGAGGTGTTCGAGCCGGCCGTTGAATCTCCTATGTATGTCAAGCAGCCGCCGCAGGTGTGATCGTGGCGATGAGTTGCCTGTAGATCTGACGGGCGAGGTAGCGCTTGAGCGAGCGGCGGATCTCGCGCGGGGTGCGCCCCTGCGCGGTGCGCTTGTCGACGTAGGCGCGGGTCTCGGGGTCCATGCGCATGCGGGTGACGACGGCCATGTGCAGGGCGCGGTTGAGGCGTCGGTCGCCGCCGCGGTTGATGCGGTGTCGAACGGTGTTGCCGGATGAGGCCGGGATGGGGTTGACGCCGGCCAGGCTGGCGAAGGCGGCTTCGGAGCGGATCCGGCCGGGGTGCGACCACGCAGCGTAGGCGATCGCGGCGGTGACGGGTCCGATGCCCGGCTGGTCCAGCAGGCCCGCGGCGGGGCTCTCGTTCAACAGGGCGGTCATCTGGCGGGTGAGGTCGCCCAGCTCCCTGTCGGCTGTGCGGACACGCTTGGCGAGGCGGACGGCCTCGGCGCGGGCGACGCCGATGGAGAGCTCCTCGGCGCGGGCGCGCCACGCGGCGATCTCGCTGATCCGGCCGGTGTTGAGGGTGCCTCGGGCATCGATCCCCAGGTCGACGACCCGCAGCAGCGCGATCAGGGCGTTGATCGCGGCGGTGCGCTCGTTGGTGATGTGGTCGCGGGAGGCGATCAGGATCCGCAGGGCGGCCCGGGCTCCCTCGTCGGTGCGCGGCAGACGCAGCTGGGTGTGGTCGAGCGGGAGGGCTGCTTGAGCGATCCGGCGAGCGTCCAGGGGGTCGGACTTGCCCACGCCGCGGTTGGCGCGAGCGTTCATCCGTGGTGCCTCGGCCACGGCGTACCCAGCATCGGCAGCTGCACGCGCCAGGCGGGCGCCGTAGGTGCCGACGCCCTCGATGACCCAGAGCGCGTCGAGGTCCGCGCCGGTGCGGCGTGCGACCCAGGCGACGGCACGGGCAAGGCCGGCAGTCGTCGCTGGGAACTGTGCCTCATCGAGGACCTCTCCGGTCGGGCAGGCCAGCACGGCGAGTGCATGGGTTCGGGCGTGGGCGTCTACGCCGATGACGAATGGGCGGGTGTGCGCGACGATCGACATGGTGATCGACGTTCCTTCCTCGTGACGGGGATGTGATGTCTCGGTCGCCAAGCGGCCGGCACCGGCCCGGGTAGAGGTCACGTCGGGGCATATCTGTGATGGGCCACGACCCCGTGAATCTAGATGGGGTCGGACAGTCTCCTGATCAGGTCACCGAGGTGGGCCGGACGGTGCCGGCCGCGCTTCCCAGCGTGGACAATTCAACGGAAGAGCACCGCCGAAGCGGGCCAATTGCTTCGAGAGTCACACGCTGTTCAGCGCGACCGGAACCATCCTGACCAGCCGGTCCCGGACCAGCCAGGTAGACACTCACAGATGGCTTCGGTGGGTCCGTTGCTGGAGCCGGGGTGGTCGAACCAGGCGAGGATGTCGTCTCGTCGCTTTTCGAGTGTCCTGCCGAGTTGGGCGAGTTCGGCCAGCCCGGCTGGGACAGCGGTCTTGATCCGGTCGATCACCGAGGTGAGCAGCTTCTTCCCGACGTCGGCGTCGGGGTGTCGGTAGGCGTCGATGATGTCTTGGTAGGTCAGCCAGGCGACCTCGAGGGGGACTGCTTCATCGATGGCCCACAGTGCTGACAGGCGGGCCTTCTGCTTGTCGGTGAGTAGCGCCCGGCCGGTGCGCAGGGTACGTCGGGCCTTGTAGAGCGGATCTTCGGCTCGGCCGCGGCCGCCGGTGAGTTCACGTTGGACGCGTTGTCGGGTGGCGTTCAGCTTGCCGCCGGCCAACGCGACCACGTGGAAGGGGTCCATCACGGCGGTGGCGTCGGGGACGGCTTCGGCGGCGGCGGTCTTGAAGCCGGTGAAGCCGTCCATCGCCACGATGGCGACCCGGGCCCGGAACTGGTCGGTCTGAGCCTCCAGCCAGGTCTTGAACGCCTTCTTCGAGCGACCCTCGACCAGGCCCAGCAGCCGGGCGGGGCCGGTGTCGTCCCGGATCGGGGTGAGGTCGATGATCACGGTCACGTACTTGTCGCCCTTGCGGGTGTGTCGCCAGGCGTGCTCGTCGACGCCGACGACCTCGACGCCGTCGAGCCGTCCCGGGTGGTCGATGAGGAGCTGGGTCCCGACGTCGGTCACGGCCATGTGGGCGGTGTCCCAGCTGATGCCCAGCACGGCGGCGACACCGCTGATCGGGGTGTGATCGAGCACGACTTGGCACAGGGCCCACCAGTCCGCGGCCCTGGTCAGCTTCGACCGCGGTCGGGCCACCGTCTTCAGCGAATGCCGCCACACCCGCCCACACCCATCGCAGCGGAACCGGGGCACCCGGACCGACAGCCACGTCGGCCGTCGGCCCCACGGGCAGGTGGGTGAACCGGCGTAGCACCTGGTCGTGCACCCGGCCCCCAGCGCCGCAGCGGGGACATCGGTCATCGACCGTGGCCAGCGAGCAGAACAGGATCGCCTTGTCCGGCCAGATCTGCTGGGCGTCGACCCGCAGCCCGAGGGCGTCAACCCGAGCGAAGGTGGTCAGATCCGGGCTGGTGACCGGCGGGCAGGCGGGCGTCGTTGAGGTAGCGTCAGACATGGGCCTTGTTGTTGCTGGATCGGATTCGACACCCACATCCTCGCGGCGACAAGGCTCCTCAACGCTCAGCCCGCGCCGTCACCCACCCACCCTCGATTGGGAAGAGCCCCCAAACTCCCGCGGCCATCGACCACGGATACCCCGCCGCCAGCTACGTGGCGGCGGGGTATCCGGATTTGACCGGGATGCTCCTAGGTGAGGAACTCGGCGCTGCTGCCGCTGAATCCAGTACCGACTATTCGCCTTGATCCGAAGCCTGATCCGGTGAGAGGGTAGACGTATACCGTGCCGCTACTGGTGCGCGCGATGAGGTCAGGGTGTCCATCGCCGGTCAGATCACCGCCGACGGATACTTGGAAATCGCTCCAGCCGTGACCAACCTGGGTTGTGGACGCGATTCCCCCTGTGGCGTTGCAGGTGTAGAGCCGCATGGTCCCGTCCGCGCCGACTGCGAGGATGTCCCACACTCCGTCTCGATTCCAGTCAACCCGGGCCGCAGTTCGGACGGTCCCCCATCCCTGGCCAAGCACGGTCGGAGTCCCGAATGTGACCCGGAGTCCTCCGTCAGTGGTTGAGTTGGTTCCACTGAAGGGGTAGTAGGAGAGCTTGCCATCGGTTCTGATGGCGTAGAGCGAGTTCTTGCCCACCAGTAGTTTCATCCCCGCCCAGCCCTGCCCAATCTGGTGGGGCCCAATTTGGAGCTGGGCGTTAGTCAGCGCGTTGTCGAAGATGGTGCCTTGAGGACCACCAATCATCAGGATGAGGGCACCCGTGTTTTCATCGATGTAGAAGTAGTCCGCGTAGCTGTCCCCGTCGAGGTCGGGGACCTTCGCGAACGACTTCACACGGTGGCCTCCAGGGATTGGGCGCTGACGGTTCCCGAGCGATGACAGAGAGCCGGAAGAGCTCCCGCGGTATGCGGTGATGGTGCCTGAGTCTCCCCAAACGTAGAGCAGGTCGGCCGCTCCATCGCCCGTTGAGTCACCATGCTTGGTTCCCCTCGCGGAACCGTTGATGTAGGACATGGTCGAGTCGTTGTGAATGAGCTGACCCGGCATGAAGGCGTGACGCGCCGTGCCGTAGATGGCCGCCGTCTTGGTGCCCGGCGGGAAGGTTGCGTTCTTGTCGAGGTCCATGCAGAGCGTCGTGGCGTACGAGGGGCAGTCATCATGGACTGCCTGGCCGTAGGCGTACAGTGGGCCGGCTGGCGCCGTGCCCTTGTTCATGGTCAGCGTGTATGCAATCCCGTACCCGTAGCCGTTGGTCTCCATCACGGTTGGTTTGCCGATTCCGAAGTCGTAGTTCTTTTGGGCGCAGGGATCAGCGTACTGCCACCAGTCGACGTAAAGTTGCATGGCAGCCCATTTACTAGTGGACGTGTTGGTCTCGAACGTTCCGATTGGGATCTCGTCAGCGCTGGTGAAGGGAACCGAGAGGGTCCTGTCACCGTTGTACCTCCCGGGGAAGTCGTTGTGCTCGTTACCACCTGAGCAGTCGCTGACACCTGCTAGCTGCCTCACCCCGTCGACTCCGTCGTTACGAACAATGAGATTCGACTCGAACCCCCAGTCGTCGTTCACGCCAGGCTTGTGGCTACCGGTCCACCACAGTTCGTGCGTGACCTTGAACTTGTCGCCCTCGAACCGCCCAGTGATGACTACATCGTTTGGCATCCAGGTCTGGCTGATGCTCGCAGGCGAGACTGCGCTAGCCCGTGCCAACTTCTCCGCCCGTGCGCGCTTCTCAGCCTCGTGCCGCTGCTGTAGAGTGTGCTTCCCTGATGGCAGGGGGACGTCGTCGATCAGCTTGCCAGTCCGCTTTTGGTAATCTGCAATTGTCTCTAGGTCGGGGTCCTCGGGGTCACCCATGAACCAGAGGACAACCGGTTCCACGTCACCGCCGACGCGGATCATCTCCTCCTTGAGAGTGGCTGTTGCTGAGAGGCGAGCTGTGGGGCTCTCGGGTGCCATGATGATCGCATCATCCCAAGCCAGCGCCACACCGGCGAGTGTGGGCTTGCTGTAGGCGAGATCGAGGGCCTGCGCGACACTCATCGAGTGCTGACCCTCCTTCAGAGTTACGGGCTCGAAGGTGGATCCTTGAGGGGGAGGTGTCGGAAGTTCTGCGTGAGCGTGGCTTGGCAGAAGCGCCACCATCAGTCCACCCGCAACGAGAGAGGGTTTACGTGACTTCATATAGAGACGCTAGAGCAACGCGGACGTGCTCGTGCGCCATTTGGTATCCAGGCCCATCATCTTCTCCCCGCCAGCTCATCGTGGCTGCAGCGCGCCTGGTGCTCAGTGCATCGCTAGCCGCCTGGTGGCTGGTTCTCGAGGCCTACCCTTGGCGGACACCATCGGGTGAGAGTGCCATCATGCAGGCCCTCATTTCGTCGGGAGGAAACCCTGATGACTTCTACCGCGCCTACGCACAGATCGGTTTCGACCTGATGGCGCCGACGGCTCTCGCTGTCAGCCTCGCTTTCACCGGCATCCTCTTCGCAGCTTTGTGGGTCCTACCGGTCACAGTTCGTCTGGCTCGATCCACTGCGCCGTAGTCACGGGTTCGACGGGGCAACTCTCGACGGTGATCCCCGCCGTACAGCCCACACGACCGGGATCATCGTCAGGAGAGCCAGCGGAACTGCGTAAATGGTCGCCGCCCTGCTCCAATGACCTCGGCCTCGCAGTACGTCCAGCGGTGTTCCGACGATCGTGACAGCCATTGCACCGGCAATCACGGCAATTCCATACGCCCAGCAGATGACCAGCGCAGCGAGGCAACACCCGCACCAGATTCTGTTCGCCGTTGTCATGTCATCCTCGTCTAGCTAGTTGTCGAGCCCATCACTACTACGAGTCAACCAGAGTCGCTGCAACTTGCGCGGTGCAACAGAGCGCGCGTCCCGTTGAACGATGGAGCGACCACTCGCCGTCGATTCGGTTTGGTGCTGCCGGTCGGCACGCTGCAGCACGAACGCTCTTTCGGCTGGGCTGCTGGTCATCCTAGGGGGCCGTCCCGACAAGAGGAAACGCAGCTACCTAGATATAGTTCTGCCTTGTCCCCATCGTCGGTGACCACGAGTGCGGGGATGGTCGCCAGCCCTCCTTCGACGGCTGCCATGACCCGGCGGCCACATCAGCAGTAGGTCGAGGAACTGCCCTCAGACAGACGGCAAGATCACCTACCAAGGCCCAGTTCATGTCAAGACGCTTCAGATCTCCAGAGACACGCCGCAGCAACTCTTGTGTCATGGGGCCAAGAGTTCCTCAGGGAGTAGTTCTTGACAACCGATTTTCGGCCGGCGTGACAGTGCCACAAGGCACTCACTGTTCCCCGGCGGGGTGGGTAAGACCGGCAGCCCCGAGGACTTCACCCGGCTGCTGGGCGACGTCACCTCACTGCTGTTCGATGCACTGCCCGACGACACGGTGGTGCATCCGGGGCACGGGGACTCCACGACGCTGGGCGCGGAACGTCCGCAGTTGGCCGAGTGGCGCTCGCGCGGCTGGTGACCAGGCTGCTGGTTGACTGATTCAGCCCCTGCTACTTGTCTGATTCACCCGTGACCTGGCAGTCGAGGTGAAGCTGGCGGGGACCGTCGACGACCGCGACACCAAGCACCTGCACTGGCTCGCGGGCGTCATCGGCGACCGGCTGCTCGACTCGATCGTCCTGACCACTGGCCCTCACGCCTACCGGCGTCCCGCTGGCGTCGGTGTCATCCCACTGGGCCTGCTGGGTGACTAGTTCCCGTCCGGCAGATCAGCGCGCCAGCGCCGTGCCCACTCGTGAGAGGGCAGGTCGTCCGGGACGCGGTCGGTCAGTGGGATCCCCACCGGCTCGGCACGGCGCGCGAGCATCCGGCGCTGGGCATCGGCCAGTTCAGGATCACGTGGCATGTCATTGCCGTCGCGGCCCACCAGCCAGACGAGTCCTCGCCCGTGGCCGGGATTGGTCCGCCCCATGTCGGCGTCGTCCACCACCAGGGCGACGGCATAGGTGACTCCCCCGCTGGCCTGACGCTGCGACCAGTCGATCACCTGCAGCACGTCGCCACCCTCGACGTCGTGGGTCGACGTCCACCCGGCCGTACTCTCATCGGAGCTGCCGTGCAGGTAGACGCGGAACCGGGGTTCCGCCGACTCCCACGAACTGTCTCGCTCGTCCACTGGCACCACACGCATGCCCCGAGTGAAACACGCCGCCGGGGCGTTCGGGCACGATGGGCCCATGGACGACGCCCGCACAACGACGCAGCATCGTCCGATGCCCACCATGTACCTGATGGTCGGGCTCCCCGGCTCGGGCAAGACCCACCGAGCACGCGAACTGGCGGCCGAACACGCCGCGGTCCGACTCACCCCTGATGAGTGGGCGATCAGCATCTTCGGCAACGGCGACCGCCACCAGTCGCGACCTGACGGCATGCGCTGGATGCTGGAGGGACGGCTGGTGGCGCTGGCCCTCGACCTGCTGGGCAAGGGGGTCAGCGTCGTCCTCGACTTCGGGCTGTGGTCGCGGGACGAACGCAGTGCACTGCGCTGGCTCGCGCAGTCGGTGGGCGCGCAGTCGCAGGTCGTCCACCTGCCGGCGGAGCGCGACCTGCAGTGGGCGCGAATCAGGGAGCGCTTGGCCCGAGACCCTGACCACAACTTCCCGATGGACGAGTCCGAGCGCGACGCGTGGCTGGCCGGCTTCGAGGAGCCGGACGCCGAGGAGCTTGCCGAGGAAGCCGTGCCGCCACCACCCGAGGGCGACGGCAGCTGGTTCGACTGGGCGTGCCGGTTCTGGCCGTCGTTGGCCGGGAGCCTCGATGGCCGCCCAGCCTGAACCTGGGCACACACAGCTGTGGCGACGGACTCATCGACGATGCTGGCCCTGTGGGCGTGTGAGCGTCAGGGAAGTGATCTTCGCCACCGCTAGGCTGAGGCACCTTGACAGCGCAGGGAGAGAACGTGACTGACCAGTACCCCCAGAATCCCCAGAACCCACAGGGTGGACAGAACCCACAGGGTGGACAGAACCCCGAGGGTGTTCCCCAGCCCGGGCAGCAGCCGCAGGGTGGACCCCAGAACCCGCAGGGCCCCAGCAACCCGCAGGGCGCACAGTTTCCGCAAGGCGGCCCCCAGCCCGGCCAGCCCCAGGGTGGCTTCCAGCCCGGGCAGAACTTCCCGCCGGGCGGTCCGGTGCCGCCCCAGGGTCCCGGCCAGCCGGGCCCCGGCCAGCCGTGGCAGCCTCCGCAGACTGCCGAGCCGGCCAAGAAGAGCCCACTGAAGCGGCTCGTGCCGGTGCTCATCGCCCTCGCGGTCCTGCTTGGTGGCCCGCTCCTGCTCAACCAATTGGGCATCGGCGGTGGCGGCGGCCTCAAGGTCGGCCAGTGCATCACCCTGGAGAAGAAGTCGTCGTCCGACTACGACAACAAGAAGGTCGACTGCGGCGACGCCAACACTCCCTCGTACCAGATCGTGCAGAAGCTCGATGGCGGCGAGAAGTGCAGTTCTGAGTACGCCACGTACACCTTCAGCTCGCGTGGCCGCTTCGGTGGCAGCCGTGAGACCACGGTCTACTGTCTGATGGAGAACCTGGTCGAGGGCAAGTGCTACAAGCAGGCCGCTGCCCCCGCGCAGGGCTACGCCATCGTCGACTGCAACGGCGGCGGCGCGGCCTTCAAGGTGACCAAGCGAGTCGACGGCTCGGATGACACCAGCGTCTGCGAGGGCGGCGCACGAGCGGTCGGTTTCCCGGCTGACCCCAAGCGCACCTACTGCCTGGGAGCGCCCAACTGATCCGTTCACAGACCTGATGGTCGACGCCGAACACCCCCTGGTGGGGGTTCGGCGCCAACCCCCGACGAGGCCGGTGCCCCGCGCGTAGGGTCGAGTGCATGACCATGCACTACACCCAACTCGGCCGCACCGGCCTCAAGGTTTCCCGACTCTGTCTGGGCACGATGAACTTCGGCCCGCGCACCACTCCCGACGACAGCTTCACGATCATGGATCGGGCCATCGACGAGGGCATCAACTTCTTCGACACGGCCAATGTCTACGGTGGCGCCGACCGCCGCGGCTGGACCGAGGAGATCGTCGGTGACTGGTTCGAGAAGTCGGGCCAGCGCGACAAGGTCGTCATCGCCACCAAGGTCTACGGCGACATGACCCCGTGGCCCAACCACGGCAAGGTCTCGGCCTACAGCATCCGCAAGAACGTCGAGGACTCGCTGCGCCGGCTCAAGACCGACCGTATCGACCTGTACCAGATGCACCACATCGACCGGCTCACCCCCTGGGAGGAGCTGTGGCAGGCGATGGACACGCTGGTCGCCCAGGGCAAGGTGCTCTACGTCGGCTCGTCCAACTTCGCCGGCTGGAACATCGCCGCTGCCTGCGAGGCGGCCAAGGCCCGCCACACCCTGGGTCTGGTCAGCGAGCAGTCGCTGTACCACCTGGGTGCTCGCACCCTCGAGCTCGAGGTGCTGCCCGCCTGCCGTCACTACGGGCTGGGCGTGATCCCCTGGTCGCCGCTGGGTGGTGGCCTGCTCGGTGGCGTGCTCAAGAAGGCCCAGGAAGGTCGCCGTGCCGACGAGGGCATGCAGAAGCAGATCGAACAGAAGCGCCCCCAGCTGCAGAAGTGGGAGAAGTTCTGCGCCGACCGTGGCGAAGACCCCGGCGACGTGGCGCTGGCCTGGCTGCTGCACCAAGAGGGCGTGACCGGCCCGATCATCGGCCCGCGCACCATGGAGCAGCTCGAGGGCGGCCTGCGGGCGCTGTCGATCAAGCTCAACAAGACCGCGCTCGACGAGCTGGACGAGATCTGGCCCGGCCCGGGTGGACAGGCCCCGGAGGCCTACGCCTGGTGAGCTGAGCGGGACGAGGTCGTGGTCCAGAGTCGGCCTCGTCCCTCGGCCTGATCAACCAACGAACGCGAACAGCAGGTGCCCCCGGGAGGGAGCACCCGCTGTTCCACGTTGTCGAGCAGCTCAGTGGTCGGTGACCTGGTCGACCTCGTCGGCCGGGACGTGCCCCATCGGGTGGGGATCCTCCTCGGGCTTGGTGCGCGAGGACTTGATCAGGCTGGCGACGGTGGTGAGCACCAGGGTGCCCACGATGACCGCGAGCGAAACCTCGATCGAGACCTCGAGGCTGCGGCCGAACCACTCCTGGTCGAGGTGGTAGTGGTGCATGGCGTGCAGCACCAGCTTCACGCCGATGAAGGCCAGGATGACCGACAGGCCCAACGACAGGTAGACCAGCTTGCGCAGCGCGCCACCCAGCAGGAAGTAGAGCTGGCGAAGGCCCATCAGTGCGAACACGTTGGCGGTGAACACCAGGAACGGCTCGCTGGTCAGGCCGTAGATCGCCGGGATCGAGTCGAGCGCGAACAGGATGTCGGTCGAGCCGAGCGCCACGATCACCATGAACATCGGGGTGATCAGGCGGCGTCCGCCCTCGGTGATGGTCATCCGGGTGCCGTGCCAGTCACCGGTCGAAGGGAGCCGACGGCGCACGAACCGGATGAAGAAGTTGTCGGTCGCCTCGTCCTCGTGGTCTTTCTGCAGGTAGTCCCGCAGCAGGTCGATCGCGGTGTAGATCAGGAAGGCGCCGAAGATGAAGAACACCCACGCGGCAGCCGCGATCATCGCAGCGCCCATGGCGATGAAGACGCCTCTGAAGACCAGGGCGAGAATGATGCCGACCAGCAGGGCGAACTGCTGCAGGTGCCTGGGCACCCTCATCTTCTCCATGATGATCAGGAAGATGAACAGGTTGTCGATCGAGAGGCTGTACTCGGTCAACCAGCCGGCGAAGAACTGTTTGCCGTACTTGGCTCCGGAGAAGTAGGTCACCCCGATGCCGAAGAGGATGGCCATCAGCACGAAGATCGTGACGGCGATGCCGCACTCCTTCATCGAGGGCACGTGGGGGCGGCGGCCGATCACGAACACGTCGACGGCAAGAATGCCGATCAGCACGACGACAGTGATCAACCAGACATAGGCATGGATGTCCATCCAGCACCTTTCGAGGTCTACGTCAGCCGGAGGTCTCTTCCACCCACGCTGAGCACGGGTCCGCAGGGCCGGGCACTCATGGGAGTGACCGTGATGTCGACCTCAGCAGCATTGGGGAGTACTCCCCTCCGCCGGACATCTTCTCACGCAGGCCACGCCAGCGCGAACCGTGCTGACAGCTGTTTCATCGGTTCGCCTCGATCATCTGGCGCAGTTCCTGCTTGAGGTCGGAGATCTCGTCGCGCAGTCGCGCGGCCAACTCGAACTGCAGATCCTTGGCGGCCTGGTGCATCTGGTCAGTCAACTCGGTGACCAGGTCGGCCAGCTCGCTGGCGGCCATCGACGAGGTGTCCAGCGAGCGTCGCTCGCCCACGTCGGGCACCGGCGAGCCGCGTCGACCCCTGGGATTCGCCTTGGCCACGAGGGCGTCAGTGTCGGCGTCCTCACGGGCCAGCATCTCGGTGATGTCGGCGATCCTCTTGCGCAGAGGCTGGGGGTCGATGCCGTGCTCGGTGTTGTAGGCCACCTGGATGGCACGACGTCGGTTGGTCTCGTCGATGGCCGCTGCCATCGACGGCGTCACCTTGTCGGCGTACATGTGCACCTGTCCGGCGACGTTGCGGGCGGCTCGTCCGATCGTCTGGATCAGCGAACGGTCCGAGCGCAGGAAGCCCTCCTTGTCAGCGTCCAGGATCGCCACCAGCGAGACCTCGGGAAGGTCGAGTCCCTCGCGCAGCAGGTTGATGCCGACCAGCACGTCGTACTCACCCATCCGCAACTCGCGCAGCAACTCCACCCGGCGCAGGGTGTCGACCTCGGAGTGCAGGTAACGGGTGCGCACCCCGTGCTCCATCAGGTAGTCGGTGAGGTCTTCGGCCATCTTCTTGGTCAGCGTGGTGACCAGCACGCGCTCGTGACGCTCCACACGTGCGCGCACCTCACCCATCAGGTCGTCGATCTGGCCCTTGGTCGGCTTCACCACCACCTCGGGGTCGACCAGTCCGGTCGGACGAATGATCTGCTGCACCACGCCGTCACTGCGGGCCATCTCGTAGTTGCCGGGCGTGGCGGACAGATACACCGTCTGCCCGATCCGGTCGACGAACTCCTCGAACTTCAGGGGCCGGTTGTCCATCGCGCTGGGCAACCGGAACCCGTGCTCGACCAAGGTGCGCTTGCGTGACATGTCGCCCTCGAACATGCCGCCGATCTGCGGAACGGTGACGTGCGACTCGTCCACCACCAGCAGGAAGTCCTCGGGAAAGTAGTCGAGCAGGCAGTTCGGGGCGCTGCCCGGGCCTCGTCCATCGAGGTGGCGCGAGTAGTTCTCGATGCCCGAGCAGGTGCCGATCTGGCGCATCATCTCGATGTCGTAACCGGTACGCATCCGCAACCGCTGCGCCTCGAGCAGCTTGTTGGACGCCTCCAACTCGGCCAGCCGCACCTCGAGTTCGGCCTCGATCCCACTGATCGCCGCCTCCATCCGCTCGGCACCGGCGGTGTAGTGGGTGGCGGGGAAGATCGCCAACTCGTCGTCGGTCGAGACCACCTCACCGGTCAACGGGTTCAGCGTCGACAGGCCCTCGATCTCGTCACCGAAGAACTCGACCCGCCAAGCCATCTCCTCCCACATCGGGAAGACCTCGAGGGTGTCACCCCGCACCCGGAAGGTGCCGCGGGTGCCGGCCAGGTCGTTGCGGGCGTACTGGATGTCGACCAAGCGCCGCAGCAATTGGTCACGGTCGAGTTCCTGACCAACTTGCAGGACGATCCTCCGGTTGAAGTACTCCTCGGGCGTGCCCAGACCGTAGATCGCTGAGACTGTCGCGACCACGATCACGTCGCGCCGGGTGAACAACGAGTGGGTGGCCTGGTGGCGCAGCCGCTCGACCTCCTCGTTGAGCGAGGAGTCCTTCTCGATGTAGGTGTCGGTCTGCGGAACGTAGGCCTCGGGTTGGTAGTAGTCGTAGTACGAGACGAAGTACTCGACGGCGTTGTCGGGGAAGAACTGGCGCAGCTCGTTGGCGAACTGGGCGGCCAGCGTCTTGTTGGGCTGCATGACCAGCATCGGACGCTGCACCCGCTCGGCCAGCCACGCCACCGTGGCGGTCTTGCCGGTGCCGGTCGCACCCAGCAGCACCATGTGCTCCTCGCCCGCGCGGACCCGTTGTTCGAGGTCGTCGATGGCCTTCGGCTGATCGCCGGAGGGCTCGAAGTCGGCGTGCACCTTGAACGGTGCGACGCGGCGCTGCAGGTCTGCCAGAGGACGCATGCGCCAACCCTAGATCACCCCACTGACAGTTCCATGTGCCACGGAGGACGACCCCCTCCCCGCCGGGGGGACGACCCCGGACCGGCGCCGCCGTCCGGCCTCGTGAGGGCGGTCTCAGCACGATGAGAGAGGTCTCATCGTCATCTCACCGGCCTCCTCATCCCCGGTTGGCACAGTCAGTGATGTCGAAAGAACGCCAACCACGAAAGGCTCGATCATGAACCTCCGCACCTCGACCGCCGCCTGGGCCATCTCCGGCGCCCTCGGTGTCGCACTGCTCGGTGGCACGGTGGCGGCGTTGGCTGAATCCCCCGCCCCGAACCAGCCCGGCCAGACCGCCCCCGTGCAGGTCACCGAGGCTGCCCTGTCCGCCGCCAGCCCGGCCTCGCCCAGCACCTCGACCACCTCACCGGTGAAGGTCGTCTCGGCCAACAGCCCGGCCTCGCCCTCGAGCACCAAGACCTCGGTCGCCCCCTCGGCGAACTCCCCACAGGCCCCCACCGCCACGAAGACCACCAAGAAGCCGGGCGTCACGCAGGTCAACTCCCCCCAGAGCGCGCCCGCGCCGATCAGCCCCACGTCTCCGATCAGCCCCCCGTCTCCGATCAGCCCCCCGTCTCCGATCAGCCCCCCGTCTCCGATCAGCCCCCCGTCTCCGATCAGCCCCCCGTCTCCGATCAGCCCCAAGTCTCCGATCAGCCCCAAGTCGCCGGTGAGCCCGGCCTCGCCGTACAGCCCGCCCTCGCCGGTGAGCGCTGACTCCCCCGACAGCGCCAACTCGGCCCCCTCGGCCGACTCCGGCGACTGACCACCGATCTGATCGCCCCCTCTGACCGCTTCGGCGCCGTCCCTCCCCCCGAGGACGGCGCCGAAGCCATGTCCAAAACCCCTTGCGGCACCCGAACTCAGGCAGGATGGAAGCCATGGAGACGCTCGAGGGTGAGTACCAACTGCTGAACTCTGACTCGATGACCGACCTGCTGCAGTACGCGCTCACCGGCGACCCGGACGCCCGGCTGACCGACTTCCGCTGCGAGGTCGACGCGGTGCACCACCGCCCGGGAGCCGAGGTCAGCGTCGGCTACGTCATCAGCTACACCGTGGGCGACCAGCCCGTCGAGGAGTACCTGGTCGCCACCACCGCAGACGTCACCGGACAGGTCGCCGAACTCAGCCAGGGTGATCTCACCCTGCGCGTGTGGCGCCACCCCGACGATCCCCGGCTGCCCGGCCTGGCCGATGCCTGCCAGCCCGAGACGGTGGCCGCCTGGCTGACCGAGATCACCGGCAGCGACGCCCCGTCCAGCCTCGAGGTGCTCGCCTACCGTCCCCTGCGGCGGGCCGTGCTGCGGGCCGTCCAGGGCGACCGGGTCTTCTACCTCAAGGTGCTCCCCCGCAAGCGTGCCGATGCGCTGGCCACCAGGCACACCGTGCTGGGTGGCTCGGGCCTGGCACCGGAACTGCTGGGTCGTCCGGGCGAGAACGTGCTGATCATCCCAGCGGCCCGTGGACGCTCCTACGCGCAGGCGCTGGTCGCCGCCGCCAGCGAGGGTCTCGGGGTGGTGCCGACCCCGGCTCAGTTGGTCGACCTGCTCGACCGCCTGCCTGCCGAGGCGATGTCCTGGCCGCGGCGCGACGCCTGGTCTGATCGGCTCGACTTCCACACCCATGCCGCAGCCACCGCCCTACCCGAACGAGCCGACGAGGTGCACGCGCTGGCCCGCGACCTGCAGCCGTTGCTGGATGCCGCCCCGGTCGGACCAGTGGTGCCCACCCACGGCGACTTCTACGAGGCCAACCTCTACTGCGACCCCGACGGCACCCCCAGCCACCTGATCGACCTGGACTCGGTGGGTCCCGGTCGCCGCGAGGACGATCTGGCGTGCCTGCTCGGGCACCTGGCGGTGCTGCCCAGCCTCGCCCCCGAGTCGTACCCGATGGTGCCCGAGCACCTGGCGGCTGCGACCCAGGACTTCGAGTCGAGGGTCGACCCGGTCGCCCTGCGGGCGCGGGTGGCTGCGGTGATCCTCAGCCTGGTGCCGTCCGGGTCACCCGAGGTGCGCTCGACCTGGTTGGCCGAGGCCCAGGGCTGGGCCCGATCGGCGGTGACCCCGTGAATCCCGGACCGCGCCTCGACGCCAGGCACCTGCCGCCCCTGCCCGCCAGTCGCGACGAGATGGTCGACGCCCTGGCCGCCCACCTCTACGGACGCGTCCCCCAGGTGACCAGGGAGGTGACGCTGGTCACGTCGGAGCCGCAGCAGCGTGCCTACGCCGGCAAGGCCACCCACCACCAGCTCAGGCTGTCACTCCCGACGCCAACCACCCCCTTCACGCTGCCGGTGACCCTGACGGTGCCCGACCAACCGGCCGGCCCGGCCGTGCTGCTGGTGAACTTCGGCGCCCTGCCCCATGACTACTGCCCGATCGAGGAACTCGTCGATGCCGGGCTGACCGTGTGCGTGGTCGACTACCAGGCCGTGACCAGCGATGACGACGACTTCAGCGATGGCTTGGCCGGACACTTTCCCCACGCCCGCTCGTCCATGGGCAAGATCGCGCTGTGGGCGTGGGCGGCCAGTCGGGTGCTCGACCACCTCTCCAGGCGGGACGACCTCGACCCCGCACAGGTCTGGGTGGCCGGGCACTCCCGGCTCGGCAAGACCGCACTCTGGGCCGCCGCGCAGGACGAACGTTTCGCTGGCGCCATCTCGAACGACTCCGGATGCAGCGGCGCCGCGCTGACCCGCGGCAACACCGGCGAACAGGTCAGCGACATCACCGGACGGTTCGGCCACTGGTTCCTCCCCGGCTACGCAGACCGCGCGAACGATCCGTCCACGTTGCCGCTCGACCAGCACTGGCTGCTGGCTGCGATCGCTCCGCGCAGACTGTGCGTCGGCAGCGCGATCGAGGACGACTGGGCAGACCCGCTCAGTGAATACCTCGCCTGCGTCGCCGCCTCACCGGCTTGGGAGCGCCACGGGGCGGTCGGGCTGGGCGACACCTCGTCCTCGACACCCACTCTGGGCAACATCGGCGGCGGCCGTGTGCAGTACCACCTGCGCCCTGGCACGCACTTCCTCAGCCGCCAGGACTGGATGACATACCTGGCGGCCGTGCTCAGCTGAGGTCAGCTGCGCAACTGGCTCTCGAGCCCGGACTCGACCAGCGCGTTGTAGTCCTTGCTGACCTGCTCGTCGATCTGGTTGGGGTTGGTGACCAGGGTGACCATCAGCGCGAGGTTGTCATCGGTGCGCACCGAGATCATCACGTTGTAGAACACCGCCTGCGTGCCGTTGGTGCCGGTCGTGACGCCCTGAATCGCTCCTGTGGCCACCGACAACGACGGATCGATGTCGTGCTCCTTGATCGTGCCCTTCTTGGGTGAGGTGAGCTTCGACTCGACCCGGTCGAGGGTTGCCTGCACCTCGGCCTTGCCGGTGCCCTTGTCGGACTTGAAGGTCTGCAGCAGCGCTGCGTGGCCGTCGGAGCTGACGACGATCGCGGTGTTGGCGTCGGGGCGGTCCTCGACCTTCCAGCCGGCCGGCAGTTCGACGGTGATGCCGCTGCCCAGCGTCACGCTGTCACCGCTGGTGGGTGGTTGGGTCGGCGACGGACTGTCGGTCGGAGCACCCGGCGTCGGCTCAGTCGAGGGCCCGGTCGGGGTCGGCGCCGTGGGCGTCGGCACGGTGATCGGCGGGTTCTGGGTGTCGACCGGATCCTTCTTGGTGGCGAACATGATGCCGACCGCGGCCAGCGCCACCACGACCAGACCGACCAGCACGTAGGTGATCAGCTTGCTGGACGAGCGCGCCGGTGGTGCGGCATGGCCCGGACCCGACTGTCCCCAACCGGGCTGGCCCTGCCCACCTTGGGGCGGACGCTGGCCGTACTGGGGCTGCTGGCCGTACTGCTGCCCCTGGGCCTGCTGGGGGTACTGGCCCGGTTGGCCGGGCTGACCGTACTGGCCGGGCTGCTGGGCGCCGTACTGCTGCCCCCCGTACTGCTGCTGGGGTGCTTGCCCGTACTGGGGCTGCTGGCCGTACTGCGGCTGCTGGCCGTACTGGGGCTGCTGGCCGTACTGCGGCTGCTGGCCGTACTGGGGCTGCTGCCCGTGCGGGCCGGGCTGGTTCGGCTGACCGGGCTGGTTCGGGTACTGCGACATCAGCGGGCCTCCTCGTCGTCCAGTCGCGCCTGCTCGGCCAAGTCCTCAGGGTCTCGTTGCACCGGTTCGGGATGGTCGAAACCGGTTGCGGTGAGCGGCTGGTCGGCGAGGGCCTCGGCCGAGGTCGCCTGGGCTGCCGGGGCGACCGCCACCGCCGTCGCGGCTCCCGCACCGGCAGGCCGCAACGGAGCGTCGCCCGCCCGGTGGTGCAGCGAGTGGCCGCGGGTGGTGCGCACGGCAGTGCCACAGGCGGAGCAGAACTCCGACTCAGCGAGCAGCGGCATCTCACAGTTGCCGCAGTGGTCGAGTTCGGCCTCCTCGCCGACACCGTGCTCGGTGTGGTGACGGGCGGCGTTCTCGAGGGCCGCTTCCATCAGGCCGGTCTGCAGCACGCCGCGCACGCGGATCACCAGCACGGCGAGCAGCGCGAGGCCCCACAGCACCGACAGCAGGATGCCGACCCACGGCGCCCCGATGAAGCCCAGCAGGTAGGTGCCGCCGAAGAACAGCACGTTCCAGCCGATGGCCTCGACCACGGCCAGGGCGTAGCGGGGGGTGAAGCCGTCGTAGCCTCGTCCCAGACCGGAGAACTCGGCACAGGCCAGACCGGTGGCCGTACCCACGACCAACGGCTTGATGAAGCCCTCGAGCACCAGCAGGGCCACCCAGGTCGAGGCCCCCTGCCCCGGGTCGGAGAAGCCTTCACCGAACAGTGACCAGTTCTTGACCAGGGTGTCGGCGGTCGAGAACGCCACGCCGGAGATGATGCCGAAGGTGAGACCGTCCATCAGGTCGTCAAACTCCGGTCGCGAGGCCAGCATCAACGGGCCGACCTGGCGGATCAGCTCACCGACGATGGGCACCAGCAGCACGGCGATGAGGGTGCCGGTGAGGCTGGGAGACAGTCCGCCACCGAGTTCGATCGCGCTGGTCAGCGGTCCCCGCAGGCCCACCCAAGCCGCCGTGAAGGCGACCGTCAGCACGAACGTGAGCACGAAGGCCAGGCCGGTGACCGGCACCGGGGCGTCCTCCCACAGGTTCACGTCGTAGAGGTAGACGATGTAGACGATCGGGATGGCGAAAGCAGCGATCATCAGTGCCACCGGCACCGCCCCCAGCAGTGCGGACACCACGGTGGCGGCCAGCGCGATCGCCAGGGCGATCTGGTAGGTGCGGGGACGCTCGGCGGCTCCCTTGGGCATGATCGTCGAGACCAGTCGCAGCGAGCGCACCTGCTCGTCCGGCTTGATCGCGTACGAGCGTCGGTTGACCGTGTCGGACGAGGTCTGGTCCTGCCCACAGGCGTGGCAGAAGTGACTCGCCTCGGGCAGCGCGGTGTCGCAACGAGGGCAGTCCACGGGGCGCTCCTTCAGTTCGTGGCAGCTGTCAGGGCCCGTCCATTGTCGCGCAGGGCTGGGTCAGCCCGCAGCAGGCGAGCTGGACTGGACGGCCACGCGACGCCACAGCAGCCGCCAGACCTGGTCGACCACCGCGGCCAGCTCACCGCGGGTGCCGGAGTTGTCGATGACGAGGCCAGCAGCCCGCAACCGTTGCCCACGGGTGGTCTGGCTGGCCAGGCGTGCGCTCACCTCGTCGTCACTGAAGCCGTTGCGTTGGCGCAGGCGGTCGCTCTGCAGCCAGACCGGCAGGTCGACCACCGCGACCAGATCGAACGAGTGCTGCTGCTGGGTCTCGACCAGCAGCGGGATCATCTGCACGACCACCTCGGCCTCGGACTCGCGCTCGAGTTCGGCGGCGCGAGCACGCACCCTGGGGTGGATGATCGCCTCGAGGTCGGCCCGGGCGGCGGGGTCGGGGAAGACCAACGCCCCGAGCGCTGGGCGATCGAGGGTGCCGTCGGCGCTGATGACCGAGGGGCCGAAGCGCTCGGCGACGGCCTGCAGTCCGTCAGTGCCGGCGGCCACCACCTCGCGGGCCAGCAGGTCGGAGTCGATCACCTGGGCACCGTGGGCGCTGAGCAGGTTGGCGACGGTCGACTTGCCCGAGGCGATCCCCCCGGTCAGGCCCACGCGCAGTCGTCCCATGGGCGCATTCTGCCCGATCACGATCGACGTCGATCGCCAGCCCGGTCAGCGCGGCTGCAGCACCGGGCCGGCGTCGGAGGCGAACACCCTGACCGGGAACCCGTCGGCATTGATCGCCTCGTAGTCGTAGCCAGCCGTGGTGGGCCAGACGGCGAACACCTTCAACGGCTCCGAACCGGTGTTGACCAGCCGGTGTGCCTCGTGGCCGAGGATGTGGTGGATGCTGCCCGGGCGCACCTGCTCGGTGCGGGCGTCGCCGTCTCGCGTCATCAGCAACAGCAGCCCCTCGCCGGCCACACCGACGTAGATCTCGGCGGCATTCGGGTCCTGGTGGTAATGCCCGCGGGTCATCACGTACTCGCCGTTCACGGTTCCCGGCTGCAGGGTGGTCATGCCCACGAACAGGTTGCCGACCTGGGCGGTTTCACCGCGCTGCCACACGTCGACCGCGTACAGCGGCATCGCCGGGTCGACGCCTTGGGCGTCGAGGTAGGACGAGCTGAGCTCGCCGAGGGTCTTGCCGCTGCGCTGCACCGGTTCACCGGTCACCAGCAGGGCGGGCAACGTCAGCTCGACCGGGGTCGGCACCGGGGTGGTGGCAGTGCCTGTGGCGCTGGTGGGGGTCATGGGGTGTAGTCCTTCCACAGGTCGGCAGCCACGTCGGGGCGGCGGATGAAGTCGAAGTCGCGCGGCCGCTGTTGCCACTGGCGGTAGATCGGGCCGTCCTCGATCCCGAACTCGCGGTGGTCGTCAGGGCTCTTCTCGACCAGGGTGCTCGTCCGGTAGTGGAGATTGGGCACCCAGCACACCTGGTCGTCCTCGACGACCGGGTACCAGGCCAGTCCCTGCCGTGCACGCACCTCGGTGTAGTCGAAGCCGTAGTCACGCACGCACCAAGCGCCGAAGGCCATGGTCTGGTGAGGAGTCGCGTTGACTGTGAGGTGGGCCCAGCCCGGGGGGACGAGGACAGTCTCGCCCGCCCCTGCTCGCACCGCGAAGCATCGTCCGGGGTCATCGCCGGAGAACTCCTGCATGTAGACGATGCCCTCACCGGCCCAGAACTCGTAGAGCTCGCCGGTGGAACTGCCACACGAGGCAGAGATCGCGTGCACATGACCCTGCGAGCGCACCGGCTCGTTGCCGACCAGGCCCGAGGAGTAGGCACAGATGCCGAACAACAGGTTCTGCTCGACCAGTGCTGTGTGGTCGTCGCGCTCACAGACGTCCATGGCGATGCTGTACAGCACCTCCGGCCCGTGCGCGGAAGGATCGCGCAGGCTGGCGCGGATGTCGTCGAGCCGGCGTCGTTCGAGCGGCGGGTGGACGAGCCCCTCGCCGAACTCGAAACCCAACGGCTCGTCGACCAGGCCGAGGTCGAGCCCGGAGGCCTCAAGCTTCACCGCAACCTCCTCATGGTCAGCCGAACACCGCCCCGTCGCGCAGGTCGGCGTCGAGCGCGGCGTCGTGGATGATGCCAGTCAACCGCTGGTGGTGGGCCACGTCACGCCAGGCCCCCCGGAACTGCGGACCGGCGAAGTTGCTGGTCGCGATGCCGGCCCAGCGTCCGGTGGCGGCCGCGCGTTCGACGGCCCGTGCGTTGAGGTCGTTGACCCAGTCCCAGTCCAGACCCGGCCAGTCCTTGTAGTCGACGATCGCCCAGCACTCGGTGGTCACCAGCGGCTTGCCGGTGTCGCGCGACCACTGCGCCAGCTTCTCGATCCCGGCCCACAACTGGTTGTCGTAGTGCTCCTGCTTGTCGAGGTACTCGCGCTTGGCGTTGGCCACCACGTTGTCGTAGCCGATCGGGTCGAAGGGTTCGAAGTGGTAGCCAACCTTGTCGTAGAACCCGCTCGAGTTGGCCATCCACAGGTGGGGTTCGAGGAAGTCGAGCGAACTGACGTGCTCCTCGGCCAGGTCGTCGTACTGGTTGCACACCGAGAAGGTCACCGGCAGGTCGGGGTACTCGGCCTTGACGATGCCGATGGAGTCAGCCGTCCACTGCCGGTTGCGCTCGGACGAGCGCTTCATCTCGGGCTCGTCCGTGCTGCCGTACAGGAACGGGGCCCAGCGGTGCAGCGGCCACTCGTTGCACAGGTCGAGGTAGATGACGTGGTCCATCACGCCCGCCATGTCGAGTTGCCGCAGCGTGTCGAGCCAGATCCGGCCGAGGTCGTCGGGGTTGCTGATCCGCAGTCGGGTGTCGTCGCGGTCCTGCCGGAACCAGGTCGACAGCCCGGTCCGGATCCCGTGTTCGCCTGCGGTGCGGATGAAGTCCGGCAGGGCTGGCATCACCTGCACGTCGATCGGTGACTGAGCACCCCAGGTGTTCTGGGTCCATTCGGGTGGCAGGTGCCACACCTTCTCGGGGTGGTCGTGCGGGTCATCGTCGGGCTCCTTCGAGGTTGTGGAGGTTGGGGGTTCCGACTTGGGCGCCCAGACGGCGCGGTGATGCGACCGAAACACTGTGGTATCGTTACCAGACGATACCATCGCGCTGATTCCTGCACCACCAGTAGCTGCGTGAATGTGACGGATGTCACATATCTGGACCACTCAGGAGGGAGACCGGGTGTGAAGCAGTCCCCCACGCTGGTCGACGTGGCCAAGCACGCCGGTGTCAGCCCGATGACCGTCTCGCGGGTGCTCGCAGGCAGCGCGCACGTCCGTCCCGAACTGCAGGAGAAGGTGCACGCCAGCGTCGCGGCACTGGGCTACCGGCGAAACGAGAACGCCCGCCACCTTCGCCAGGGCAAGGGCAGCGGCCTGATCGGTGTGGCGATCACCAACATCGACAACCCCTACTACGCCGAACTCGTGCTGGGCATCGAGGACGTCGCCCGCCAGTCCGGCCGACGCCTGCTGCTGGGCACCACCCAGGAGGACTCGGAGCGCGAGTCGCGACTGATCGACGACTTCATCGGACGCCAGGTCGAAGGGCTGATCGTGGTTCCCTCCGGCGGCCGCGGCCACCTGCGGCGCGCCCGCCCCGAGCAGACACCACTGGTCTTCGCCTCGCGTACCGTCGCCGGTATCCCGGCCGATGCCGTGCTGGTGGACGACGTGAACGGCGCCTACGACGGAGCCACCGCCCTGCTCACCCGTGGCCATCGGCGGGTGGCCTTCCTGGGCAACTCCGAGAGCGTGTCGACCAGCCGTCGCCGACTGGAGGGCTTCCTGCTCGCCCACGAGGACGCCGGCGTCGAACCCGAGCAGCAGTTGATCAGACTCGGCGGACAGACCGCCGACCAGGCCCAGCAGATCGCCGAGCAACTGCTGGCCCTGCCTGAGCCGCCGGACGCCTTCTTCGCCACCAACAACCGCAACAGCCTCGGCGTGCTCAACGCACTGGGCGCCCTCTATGCCGCCGGACGACTGGACGGCCCTCCGGGGCTGGCGTTCTTCGACCACTTCGAGTTGTCGGACTTCGTGCCGTGGCCGATGGTGCTGGTCGTCCACGATGCTCGCGAGGTGGGCCGACTCAGTGCCCAGTTGCTGCTCGACCACCTGGCTGCTGACGCCGCCACCTGGCTGCCCCGCAGCGTGCAGGTGCCGACGACGCTGCTGCACCTGCCCGGGCATGGGCTGGCTTGATCGGTCTGCTAACGTTACCAACGTGTCTGGGGCAGGCTCTGTGGCCATCGACTTCGGTGGCTCCGCGGTGCGGGTCTCGCTGCGCCATGAGGTTGGTGACCAGCTCGTCGGCACGATCCCGGCGAACGTCTTCTCAGACCCTGACGGCGCACCCTCGGCCACCGATGTGCTCGCCGGAACCGGTGAGCTCCTCGAGGCTGCCGCTGCGCTCGGCCCCGTCGAGTGCGCTGCTGTCGCCCTGCCCGGCACCGTCGACCCGGCCAGCGGCGGGATCCTGGGCATCAACGGCAAGTACGACCGACTGCTCGGACGCGACGTGGTGGGCTGGGTGGCCGACCGGCTGGGGTTGCCTCGCGAGCGCGTCGCCCTGGAGAACGACGCCCGAGCCGCCCTGGTGGGCGAGCTCCACGAAGGCGCCGCCCAGGGATTCGGCGACGCCGTCCTGGTGATCCTGGGCACCGGTGTCGGTACCGCCGTCGCACAGGGTGGCGTTCTGCTCACCGGTCGGTTCGGTCATGCCGGCGTGCTCGGTGGCCACCTGGTGGTCGACGTTGAGGGACCCCGCTGCACCTGCGGCGGACGAGGCTGCGCCGAGGCCATCCTCGGCAGCTGGGCCCTGCCCGGCACCTGGCAACGCGTCGCCCGCACGCAGGCACCGCCCGGACTCGGCTATCGGGAGTTGCTCGACCTGGCCACCGGCGGCGACCCGGCCGCCCGCGCCGTCTGGGAGCACCTGCAGAGCACGCTCGGCGCGCTGCTGGTCACCCTGTGTCACGCCCACGATCCCGAAGTGGTCGTCCTCTCCGGGGGTCCACTGCACCACTCCGCGTTCGATCTGCCGACGCTCACCGAGCACCTGCACGGCGCGCTCTTCCCCTCGTCCCACCGACCCGAACTGCGCATCGCCACCGACCCCGGGCTGTCGGTGGTCAAGGGCCTGCACCACTTGGCCCGCGAACGACAGGAGCTGTGATGCCTGAGACCACCCCCGCCCCCGGACGCTACGACCTCCGCCCTGAGGTCCGGGTGCCCGACGCCCGCGGATGGCAGGGCGACCAGGTCTGGCCGCACCTGCTGGCGTCCGCACGCGAACGCGACCACGATCGTCCGGTGGTGGTCATCGACGCCTACCCCGGAGTCGAGGTCGTCGCCCTGATCAAGTCGATCGCGAGCCACCTGCCCGAGGCCGAGGTGCTCGACCTGGAACGCTGGGCGCGCCCCGAGGACGAGCGCACCGCGATGCTGACCGACGACCTCACCGACGACCGGGTGTTCGGATGGCTGAGACCCCGAGCGGTCGACGACTTCTACCGCGAGGGCGCCTTCGACGAGGTGGCCACTGTCGTGGATCAGGCCGATCGGCCCTTGGTGGTCGTCGGCTGGGGCGCCGCCCGGGTCGCCCCCGACCGGGCGGTCGTCGTCCTGGCCGACATGCCCCGCTGGGAGATCCAGACCCGTCAGCGGGCCGGTCAGCCGAGCTGGCGGTGCAGCAACGACGACGAGGACACCCTGCGCAAGTACAAGCGTGGCTTCTTCATCGAGTGGCGCACAGCCGACGCCCACAAGCGTCCCCTGCTGCACACCGTCGACTTCGTGCTCGACACCGTCACCGAGCCGGCCCTGGTGAGCGGCGACGACTACCGCCGCGGTCTTGAACTGACCACCCGGCGTCCGTTCCGAGTCGTCCCCTTCTTCGACCCCGGGGTGTGGGGCGGGCAGTGGATGCGCGAACGCTTCGGGCTGGACGAGTCAGCGCCCAACTACGCCTGGTGCTTCGACTGCGTGCCCGAGGAGAACTCCCTGCTGCTGCGCTGTGGCGACGTGGTGGTCGAGACCCCCTCGATCAACCTGGTGTTGCACCACCCGGTTCCCCTGCTGGGAGCACGCACCCACGCCCGGTTCGGCGCCGAGTTCCCGATCCGCTTCGACCTGCTCGACACCATGGGTGGGGGCAACCTGTCACTGCAGGTGCATCCGCTCACCGACTACATCCAGCGCACCTTCGGCATGCACTACACCCAGGACGAGAGCTACTACCTGCTCGACGCTGACCCCGGAGCGGTCGTCCACCTCGGGCTGCGGACCGGCGTCGACCCCGCACAGATGGCCGAGGAGCTTCGTCGAGCCTCACGGGGCGAGCAGGACTTCGACGCCGAACGATTCGTGAACTCCTTCCCCGCTGCCAAGCACGACCACTTCCCGATCCCGGCCGGCACGGTGCACTGTTCGGGGGCGAACTCGATGGTGCTGGAGATCTCGGCGACCCCGTTCATCTTCACCTTCAAGATGTGGGACTGGGGTCGCCTCGGACTGGACGGCCTCCCCCGCCCGGTGCACCTGGACCACGCGCTGGCCAACATCCAGTGGGACCGACAGACCGAATGGACGACCACCAACCTGGTCGGACAGGTCGAACAGGTCGGCAGCGGCGACGGCTGGGTCGCCGAGCGCACCGGACTGCACGAGCTGGAGTTCATCGAGACCACCCGCCACTGGTTCACCTCGATCGTCGAGCACGACACCGCCGGCACGGTCAACGTGCTCAACCTGGTCGAGGGGGACGAGGCGGTGGTCGAGAGTCCGACGGGCGCCTTCGAGCCGTTCGTGGTGCACCACGCCGAGACCTTCATCGTCCCGGCGGCGCTCGGTCGCTACACGATTCGTCCCACCGAGGCGGCGGCCGGGCAGCGCTGCGGCACCATCAAGGCCCACGTGCGAGGGACGACCACCTGAACTGCATGCCCGCCCAACGCAAGCGACCGGGGGTCCCCAACC
>NZ_JACYIZ010000001.1:690434-747499 GCF_015352975.1 Aestuariimicrobium ganziense
CCGCGTGGATGGGGACCCCCGGTCGTGTCAGATCAGCCGGTGACTCAGTTGCCGCCGGTGAGCTTGTCGCGCAGGGCCTGCAGGGCCTCGTCGGAGGCCAGCGAACCCTCGGGCTCCTCAGTCGACTCGGCGGCGCTGCTGTAGGTGGCCGCTTTGGCCTCGGCGACAGCCGCGTTCTTGTCGGCAGTCTCGGCGTCCTCGACCTGCTTCTTGTGGGCCAGCCAGCGGGCGTGGGCCTCGGCGTACTGCTGCTCCCAAGCGCGCTGCTGCTCCTCGTAGCCGGGCTTCCACTCGTTGGTCTCCGGATCGAAGCCCTCGGGGTAGATGTAGTTGCCCTGGTCGTCGTAGCTGGCGGTCATGCCGTACAGCGACGGGTCGAAGTCGTCAGCGGCGACGTCGACACCCTCGTTGGCCTGCTTGAGCGACAGCGAGATGCGGCGACGCTCGAGGTCGATGTCGATGATCTTGACCATGACGTCGTCGTTGACCGACACGACCTGCTCGGGGATCTCGACGTGGCGCTCAGCCAGCTCGGAGACGTGCACCAGGCCCTCGATGCCCTCCTCGACCCGCACGAACGCACCGAAGGGCACCAGCTTGGTGACCTTGCCGGGCACGATGTGGCCGATCTGGTGGGTGCGGGCGAAGGTCTGCCACGGATCCTCCTGGGTCGCCTTCAGCGACAGCGAGACCCGCTCGCGATCCATGTCGACGTCGAGCACCTCGACGGTGACCGGCGTACCGACCTCGACGACCTCGCTCGGGTGGTCGATGTGCTTCCACGACAGCTCCGAGACGTGCACCAGGCCGTCGACCCCACCGAGGTCGACGAAGGCACCGAAGTTGACGATCGAGCTGACGACACCCTTGCGGATCTGGCCCTTCTGCAGCTGGTTGAGGAAGGTCTGGCGGACCTCGCTCTGGGTCTGCTCGAGCCAGGCGCGGCGCGAGAGCACGACGTTGTTGCGGTTCTTGTCGAGCTCGATGATCTTGGCCTCGAGCTCCTGGCCCACATAGGGCTGCAGGTCGCGCACGCGGCGCATCTCGACCAGCGATGCGGGAAGGAAGCCACGCAGGCCGATGTCGACGATCAGGCCGCCCTTGACCACCTCGATGACGGTGCCGGTGACGACGCCGTCCTCCTCCTTGACCTTCTCGATCGTGCCCCAGGCGCGCTCGTACTGGGCGCGCTTCTTGGACAGGATGAGACGACCCTCCTTGTCCTCCTTCTGCTGGACGAGGGCCTCGATCTCGTCACCGACGGAGACCACCTCAAAGGGGTCGACGTCGTGCTTGATGCTCAGTTCCTTGGACGGGATGACGCCCTCGGTCTTGTAGCCGATGTCGAGCAGGACTTCGTCCCGATCGACCTTGACGACGGTGCCGGTGACGATGTCACCGTCGTTGAAGTACTTGATGGTGGCGTCAACCGCAGCGAGGAACGCTTCCGGCGAGCCGAGGTCGTCAACCGCGACCTGCGTCGAGGCCTCAGTGGAGGAGGTCATGTAGTAGGGCTCCGATGGATGGATGATGTGTGCACACCGCAACCGCGGTGGAAGACAGGGATCCTCGAAGACCACCAGCGACACCCACTAGGTCCGAGGCGACGCAGGTCACAGTGCCCGCCCAGATTACCTGCGCGCGCACACGAGGGTCAATCCGGGGTCGGCTTGCGCCAACCCGGCCGGGACGGGTGGCTTGGTCGGTCAGGTAGCCTGCTCATCGAGTAGGAATGGATCATCGCCACTGCGCACCCTGAACGAGGCGCGCACAGCACTGGGAGAGAGCATGTCGGAGAACCTGGACAACAGGCCCGAGAGGTCGGCACCCGCACCGCGCCGTGGTGCTCCCGACGGTGGTCGCCGCCGGTCGCCGTTGCTGCCGATCATCGTGCTCGTCCTGGCTCTCGGCCTGGCCGGTGGCTTCTTGGTCGACCGGTGGATGAATCGGGACGCCGACACCCACTCCGGCGACGTCCCGGTCTACACCCCCACCCCTTCGGCCACGAGCGCGTCGACATCGGCCACCAGCCCCAAGCCGAGCCCGACCCGGATCGCCTCGCAGGTTCGTCCCAGTTCTCCGCCGGCCAAGGTCGACCCCGGTTGCATGTCGACCGCCACTGAGATCGAGCCCACCCGCTTCGTGATCGAGGACATCAAGGTCGACTCACCGATGCTGTCGCTGGGCACCGACTCCTCGGGCGCAGCCGCCGCCCCGCCCAAGAACGCCAGCCACACCGTCGGCTGGTGGAACAAGGGCCCCAAGGTCGGCTCTGACAAGGGCAACGTGGTGCTGACCATCCACACCTACCGCCAGGGCGGTGCGTTGGGCAACCAACTCAACTCCGACAAGGGCATCAAGCCCGGCATGGTGGTGCGGATGACCGACGCCCAGGGCAAGACCATGTGCTACAAGTACGAGCGCGCCCTCAAGATCTGGGTCAAGGACTACGACCCCAACTCGACCGTGCTGTACAACAACAACGGCAAGCCCCAGGCCGTGATCGTGATCTGCTGGGACTTCAACCGTGGCACCGAGGAGTGGGACTCCCGGATCCTGTACTACCTCACCCCGTTGGTCTGAGGTCTCGCGCAGGATTCAGTCGGTGACCAGCTCGGTGTGGGTCACGACCATGCCGCGGGCAAGGTAGTTGGGCAACGCTGTGGGGGCATCGATGCTTGTGGTGGTCAACCCCAGGTGCGCAACGCCTGCGTGGCGATCTCGTAGCCGAGCTTCCCGCGGAGTCGGTAGGCGTCGGCGATGCACCGCTCCGGGCTGTACAGGCCGATCTGGAGGGCATCGGTGCCGGGGATGTCGATCGCGTCACGGCCGAGGTCGAAGGTGGCCTTGTCGAACAGGTGCCAGATGATCGCGCCCTCGGTGGCCGGAATCCATGACACCCTCGGGAGGCCCCGATGGAGTACGAGTCGGCCGGGCGGCATACCGGTGAGGGCAGGTGCTCTCAACGTTCGGGAAGCCCCGCTCGCCCAACGAGCATGTCCCAGATCACCATCGTCGTCGGACCGATGTCTTCCAGGTCTGCGACGAGATCGGGCCAGAAGTCGGTCTCTCCGGCGATCTGCGCCACCTCACTCTCGAATGCTCGCACGGCCGACTCGATCTCGATCTGGGGCGTCACGTCGCCATCGATGGCATAGGTCCACCACTGCAGCGTGAGCATCTGGGCGCGGACGTGGCAGCGGGCATAAGCCTTCATGGATGGGGCTACGAAGCGCACCCGGAAGCCATCCGGATCGCGGTCCCCCTGGTCAGTAAGGAGAGCTGCGACGCTGCCGGGGACGATCCTGGAGAGGTCAGCTGCGCTGGCGTCGATGGTCCCGGTGACGCCCTCGACGAGGACCAGCAGAGTCTCGCCCGCGTTGCCGATGGCCACACCCCTCCAGTCCACGCTGACGACGTCCAGCGCGTCGTCGGGATGCTTCACAGTCGCGGGCAGGTCGCCACGGACGTGGGGCAATTTCAGGATCGGCCAGCGGGACTGGACGTCTTCATAACCGGCTGTGCCCTCGGGGCGGTCTCGGACCGTGACCGTGTAGCCCGCAGCCTCAAGCGATTCAGTCGAGATGCCACCGAAGGGAAAGTGCATACATCAACCCTAGCCTCGGCACGGCGCCCGTCTCATCAGTCACCGCACCGCCGCCGGACACGCCTACGCCGCGGTGAAGTCGTCCAGGAAGATCGAGCGGATCAGCTGGGAGGCCCAGTCCAGGATCTCCTGGTCACGCAGCGGCTTGCAACCGCCTCCGGCACGAGACCGAAGGTGTCGATCTCCACCACCTGACCGACGATGTCGAGCTCGAGCAAACCGATGGTCCGGTCACCGTCCGTGATCAGCCAGTAGCGCCGGCCCGAGTTGAAGTAGTCGACCCACCCCTGCTCATCGCGGCTGGCACACCGCCACCCATAGGGCTTTCCCACCGCCGCCACGGTGTCCCGGACTCCCCGATCTCCAGGAGGACGCTCTTCGAAGGTGATCACCGCCGACTGGCTGGACGGTCTCAGGTTGTCGGGTGAGGTCATCTCGAGGTGCGTCCGCACCCGTCTCCTCGGCACCATTTCAGTGGGCGGCCTCGTGCCAGCTTCGTCCCACTCCGACCGAGACGTCGAGCGGCACCTGCAGTTCGACCGCGTGACCCATGGTGTGGCGGACGAGTTGCTCGACGGCCTCGCGTTCGCCGGTGGCCACCTCGATCACCAGTTCGTCGTGCACCTGCAGCAGCAGCCGTGACGCGAGCCCCGAGCCGGCCAACTCCTGCTCGAGCTTGACCATCGCCACCTTGATGATGTCGGCCGCAGATCCCTGGATCGGGGCGTTGAGTGCCATCCGCTCGGCCATCTCGCGGCGCTGCCGGTTGGACGAGCCGAGGTCGGGCAGGTAGCGGCGTCGTCCCAGCAAGGTCTCGGTGAACCCGGTGCGACGAGCCTCGTTGACCACGTCGTGCAGGTAGTCGCGCACCCCACCGAAGCGTTCGAAGTAGGTGTCCATCAGGCCGCGGGCCTCAGAGACCGGGATGCCCAGCTGGCCCGACAACCCGAACGCCGACAGCCCGTAGGCCAGGCCGTAGTTCATCGCCTTGATCCTGGCCCGCTGGGCCAGGCTGACGTCGTCGGGCTCGACCCGGAACACCGTGGAGGCCATCTGGGTGTGGAAGTCCTCCCCCGACCGGAAGGCCTCGATCAGGCCGGCATCGCCGGAGGCGTCGGCCATGATCCGCATCTCGATCTGGGAGTAGTCGGCGGTCATCAGCGTCTCGTAGCCGGACCCGACGACGAAGGCCTCTCGGATCCGTCGTCCGGCCTCGGTGCGGATCGGGATGTTCTGCAGGTTCGGGTCGGTGCTCGACAACCGGCCGGTGGCCGCGATGGTCTGCTCGTAGGTGGTGTGGATGCGGCCGTCGGTGGCAACCGACTTGAGCAGTCCGTCGACCACCTGGCGCAGGCGGATCGCGTCGCGGTGCTCGAGCAGGTGGGCCAAGAACGGGTGCTCGGTCTTGGCGAACAGGTCGGCCAGGGCGTCGGCGTCGGTGGTGTACCCCGACTTGGTGCGCCGGGTCTTGGGCATGTCCAGCTCGCCGAACAGCACTTCTTGCAGCTGCTTGGGTGAGCCCAGGTTGATCGGACGACCGATCACCGCGTAGGCCTCCTGCTCAGCAGCCACCACTCGCACGTCGAAGTCCGAACGCAACTGCTCGAGCAGGTCGAGGTCGACCGCGATGCCGACCTGCTCCATCCGGGCGAGCACCGCCTGCAGCGGCAGTTCGACATCGCGCATCAACGCTGCGCCACCCGAGCTGTCCAGTTCGGCCATCAGGGCCTCGGACAGGTCGAGCACCGCGCGGGCCCGCACCATCGAGGCCGAGGCGGCCTGCTGGTCGGAGTCGTCGTCGCCGAAGTCCAGGCTGAGCTGGGGCTCGTCCGGCTGCTCGCCGGACTCGACCCGCAGCTCACGCTTGAGGTGGCGCACCGACAGGTCTGCCAGATCGTAACTGCGCTGGTCGGGACGCAACAGGTAGGCAGCCAACAGGGTGTCGGCGGTGACACCGGCCAAGTTCCAGCCGCGTGCCCAGGCAGCCAGCATCGGGCCCTTGGCCGAGTGCAGCACCTTGCCTGCGGACTCGTCGGCCAGCCAGTCGGCCAGCGCCTGGTCGTCGGCGGGGGTCAGTTCGGTGACGTCGAGGTGGGCGGCTGCCCCGTCGGGGCTGGCGATGCTGATCCGGCTGATGTCACCGGTGCCCGATCCCCAACGGCCGACCACGTCGACACCGGTGGTGGTGCGGGCGTGCGCGTCGAGCCATTCCGCGAGGTGGCCGGGCTCGAGCACCGTCCCCTCGACCTCGAAGCCACCGTCGGGGGCGGTCTCGGTGGCCGGGAGCGCCTCGAGCAGCCGCTCACGCAGCACCCGGAACTCCAACCCGTCGAACAGGGTGTGCACCGCCTCGCGGTCCCAGTCCTGTCGCACCAGGTCGTCCACCCCCACCGTCAGCGACAGGTCACGGACGAGGGCATTCAGCCGGCGGTTGCGCACCACGTCATCCAGGTGGGCGCGGAAGCTCTCCCCCGCCTTGCCCGGCACCTGGTCGGCGCGCAGCACGAGGTTCTCGAGCCCGTCGAACCCCTCGAGCCACTTGGCCGCAGTCTTGGGACCCACCCCGGGCACGCCGGGCAGGTTGTCGCTGGTCTCACCGACCAGGGCCGCCAACTCGGGGTAGCGGGCCGGGACGACCAGGTACTTCTCGAGCACCGCTTCGGGGGTCATCCGGGCCAGGTCGGAGACACCCTTGCGCGGGTAGAGCACGGTCACCTGGTCGTTGACCAACTGCATGGCGTCGCGGTCGCCGGTGCAGATCAGCACCTGGGCTTCGGGGTCGGCGCCGACCACGGTGGCCAGGGTGGCGATGATGTCGTCGGCCTCGTAACCGTCGAGTTCGAGGTGGACGATGTTGAGCGCGTCGAGCACCTCCTTGATCAACTGCACCTGGCCCTTGAACTCGTCGGGCGAGGTGGAGCGGTTGGCCTTGTACTCGGCGTACTCGGTGGTGCGGAAGGTCTGGCGTGACACGTCGAAGGCGACCGCGACGTGGGTGGGCTGCTCGTCGCGCAGCACGTTGATCAGCATCGAGGTGAAGCCGTAGACCGCGTTGGTGTGCTGCCCGGTCGTGGTGGAGAAGCTCTCGACCGGCAGGGCGAAGAACGCGCGGTAGGCCACCGAGTGGCCGTCGATCAGCAGCAGCTTGGTCTCGTTCACACCGCGACACTACCGGGCGGCGCCGACAGCCACTGGCGCGAGTGATGCGCCGATTTCTGGCAGCGATGCTGCGGGGCAGTGCGTGCTCCGTGCCCGGAATCGGCGTGGCCACTAGGGTGGCGCCATGGCTGAGTCATCCGCACCCCTCGACCATCCGCAGGGAGCGGGCCACCACCCCGACCTGCCCGAGTGGGCCCGTGGCTTCCGGCTGGGTCTGGACCACAAGCTGGGCTTCGAACTGCTCGAGATCTCATCCGACCGGGTGGTCGGCCGCTACCCGGTCGAGGGCAACACCCAGGTGGTCGGACTGTGGCACGGCGGCGCCTCAGGGGTGGCGGTCGAGACGCTGGCCTCGCTGGGCGCCTACGCCTACGGCCGCGAACGCAACATGATCGGGGTTGGCGTCGACCTCAACGTCACCCACCACCGGCCGGTGCGCCAGGGCTGGGTCACCGGCACCGCAACACCGCTCCACAAGGGCGGACGCACCACCACCTGGCAGGTGCTGTTGCACGACGACGAGGGCAACCACGTGGGCACCGGCAGGTTGACCTGCCAGTTGGTGCCGCTACCCGACGACGCCGACTGACGGGCCGACACCCGGCAGACACTCCAGCGTCAGGACTTGCTGCGGCCCTTGGTCTGCTTGCCGTGGTCGATGACGCCCTCGGCGACCTCGCGCATCGACTTGCGCAGGTCCATGGCGGTCTTCTGGATCCACCGGAAGGCCTCGGCCTCGCTCAGCCCGAGCCCCTCCTGCAGGATGCCCTTGGCCTGGTCGACGGCCTTGCGTGAGGCAAGTCGCTCCTCCAGGTCACTGACCTCGTCCTCGACCGCGCGGATCTCGGCGAAGCGCGCCATGGCGATCTCGATCGCCGGCACCACGTCGGAGGCGTCGAAGGGCTTCACCACGTAGGCCATGGCGCCGGCCTCGCGGGCCCGCTCGACCAGGTCACGTTGGCTGAAGGCGGTGAGCATCACCACCGGGCAGATCCGCTCCTCGGCGATCGTCGAGGCAGCGGTGATGCCGTCCATCACCGGCATCTTGACGTCCATCACGACGAGGTCGGGGTTGAGGTCGCGGGCGAGGGTGAGGGCCTCCTCGCCGTTGCCGGCCTGGCCGATCACCTCGTAGCCCTCCTCGGTGAGCAACTCGACCAGGTCCATCCGGATCAGGGCCTCGTCCTCGGCCACCAGCACACGGGGCCTGGTGCCCTTGCCAGAGCCGTTCTCGGTGTTCGTCACAGTCGTCACCTCTCGCGCCATCGTTGCCTCGTCCATCGTACTGGCCAGCCGCCTGCAGCGCCCACCCGCACCCACGGTCGCGGTGGACGAGCGCTCGCCGCCCTGTGGCACAATGGTGCGCGCTGCCCGCCCGGGTGGCGGAATGGCATACGCGGACGGCTCAAACCCGTCTGGTCGAAAGACCGTAGGGGTTCGACTCCCCTCCCGGGCACGCGACGAGGGGGTGGGACCGACCGGTCCCACCCCCTCGTTGCACGGCTGGCGTCAGCGCCTCGATGCGTAGGTCATGTCCTCGTACTTGCGCACCAGGTGCACACGCAGCGAGTTCGTGGTTCCGGCCACACCCAGCGGCGAGCCGCGCACGATCACGACCATGTCGCCGGGCTCGGCCCGTCCGTTCTCGATCAGCCAGCGGTTGACCTCGACGATCATGTCCTCGGGCTCGACGAACTTCGGGGTCAGCACGGTCTCGACGCCCCAGCTGAGCATCATCTGCTGGCAGGTGTCGGTGTTCGGGGTGAACGCGATGATGGGGGTCTCGGGACGGATCCGGGCCAGCCGCTTGGCCGAGTCACCCGACTCGGTGAAGGCGGCGACCACCTTGCAGTTGAGCTTGCGGGCCACGTCGGTGGCGGCCTGGCAGACCACACCACCGGTGGTGTGGATGTCCCACTCGATCTTGCTGATCTCGGCGTGGCCGTGACGCTCGGTCTCCTCGATGATCCGGGCCATGGTCTGCACGGTCTCGATCGGGAACTGGCCCACTGAGGTCTCGCCCGACAGCATCACCGCGTCGGCGCCGTCGAAGATGGCGTTGGCGACGTCGGAGGCCTCGGCCCGGGTCGGGCGCGGGTTGTCGATCATCGACTCCAGCATCTGGGTGGCCACGATCACGGGCTTGGCCCAGCGGCGGGCAGCGCGAATGATCCGCTTCTGCACCAGCGGCACGTCCTCGAGCGGCAGTTCGACACCCAGGTCGCCACGGGCCACCATCACGGCGTCGAAGGCGTCGATGATCGCCTGCAGGTTGTCGATCGCCTGAGGCTTCTCGAGCTTGGCGACGACCGGCACCTTGCGGCCTTCCTCGGCCATGATCTCGTGCACCCGCACGACGTCGTCGGCCGAGCGGACGAACGACAGGGCGACCACGTCGATGCCCTGAGAGAGCGCCCAGCGCAGGTCAGCCTCGTCCTTCTCGCTCAGCGCAGGCACGCTCACGGCGACGCCGGGCAGGTTGATGCCCTTGTTGTTGCTGATGATGCCGGGCACGGTGACCACGCAGACCACGTCACGCTCGGTGACCTCGGTCACGTCGAGCTGGATCTTGCCGTCGTCGATCAGGATGATCTCGCCGGGGGTGACGTCGCCGGGCAGGCCCTTGAAGGTGGTCGAGCACCGGGTGTTGTCGCCCATGATGTCGTCGATGGTGATGGTGAAGGTCTGACCCATCACCAGTTCCTCACGCCCATTGGTGAAGCGACCGCAGCGAATCTTGGGTCCTTGCAGGTCGGCCAGAGAGGCGACCCGCTTGCCGGCGCGCAGGGCAGCCTCGCGCACCAGGCTGAGCCGGTTCAGGTGCTCGTTGTGGTCACCATGACTCATGTTCAGGCGGGCGACGTTCATGCCGGCCGCTACCAGTTCGTCCATCCGCTCCGGGCTCTCGACCGCAGGCCCCAGCGTGCACACAATCTTTGCTCTACGCACGTGCCCCACCCTACAAGCCCAGATCGACCATGGCCGCACGCCGCCACCATTTGCGCGAGTCGCTCATCCCTGCCTGACCAACGACAGCGCCCGGGCCAGGTCGTCCGGGGGGTCGCTGTGGAACCGGACCGGTTCGCCGGTGCCGGGGTGGACGAAGGCGAGCTCGACCGCGTGCAGCCACTGTCGTTCCAGTCCCAGCCGGGCGGCCAGCACCGGGTCAGCGCCGTACAGCGGGTCCCCGACGCAGGGGTGGCGCAGGGCGGCGAAGTGCACCCTGATCTGGTGGGTGCGGCCGGTCTCGAGGTGCACCTCGACCAAGGTGGCCGCACGGTGCGCCTCGAGGGTGGCGTAGTGGGTGATCGAACGGCGTCCACCCTCGACCACGGCCATCTTCCAGTCGTGGCCGGGATGCCTGGCGATCGGGGCGTCGATCGTCCCCTCGAACGGGTCGGGGTGGCCCTGGATGAGGGCGTGGTACACCTTGTCGACGGTACGGTCGCGGAAGGCCTGCTTGAGCACGGTGTAGGCGGTCTCGGACTTGGCCACCACCATCAGGCCCGAGGTGCCGACGTCGAGGCGCTGGACGATGCCCTGCCGCTCGGGGGCGCCACTGGTCGAGATCCTGAAGCCCGCCCCGGCCAGGTGTTCGACCACGCTGGGCCCGTCCCACCCCAGCGACGGGTGGGCGGCCACCCCAGCGGGTTTGTCGACCACGACCAGGTCTCGGTCGTCGTGGACGATGCGCACCCCGGCCACTTCCTGGGGTACCACCTGGACGCTGGGGGCGGGCTGGTCGAGGTCGACCTCGAGCATCGCCCCGGCGCTGACCCGAGTCGACGACCTGGTGACTGCTTCGCCGTCGAGTCGTACCCCGCCGGCGTCGATCAGGTCGGCGACCCGTGAACGTGACAGTCCGGTCATCCGGGCTGCGGCGGCGTCGACCCGCTCGCCGGCGAGGCCGTCGGGGACGAGCAGCACGGTCATGGGGTCGCCGCTGCCTGCTTCTGGCGCCGCTCGACGACCGCCTCACGGATCGCGCCCAGCACCACCAGGATCGCGGTGGCGACGATGCACATGTCGGCCACGTTGAAGATCGCCCAGTGCGGGATCTGCAGGAAGTCGATGACGTGGCCACGCATCACACCCGGTGGGCGCACGATCCGGTCGATCAGGTTGCCGGCGATGCCGGCGATCGCCAGCCCGGTGACCACCGCACCGCCACGCGAGGTGATCCGCGGGGCGAGCACGAACAGGCAGTAGGTCAGCGCAGCGATGGCCAACAGGCTGAACAACCAGGTGGCCGACGAGCCCAGCGAGAACGCAGCCCCAGGGTTCCGGACCAGCCGCAGGGTGAGGAACCCGCCCAGGTAGGACGGGGGGTCGCTGGGGTCGAGGGTGGCCACCGCCCACGCCTTGGTGGCCTGGTCGATGGCCAGCAGCACCACCGCGAGGCCGGCGATCAGCACACGCGCCGCCCGGTGCCGCGGCACCGGAGCCTCGTCGCGGGGGCTCTCGTCCGCGGGTTGCTCGTCCGGGCCGGTCACCGGCTCGTCGACGGGCTCGGTGCGAGCCTCAGCGTCGCTCGGCACGCTGCTTGCAGCTGACGCACATCGTGGCCCGTGGGAAGGCCTGCAGGCGGGCCTTGCCGATGGGCTGGCCACAGCTCTCGCACAGTCCGTACTCGCCGGCGTTGAACAGCCGCAGCGCCAGCTGGGCCTGCTCGAGCATCTCGCGGGCGTTCTGCGCCAGCGACATCTCCTGGTCGCGCTCGAAGTTGGACGAGCCGACGTCGGCCGGGTCGCGCCCGGCACCGTCGGAACCCTCGCGCATCAGGCCCTGCAGCTCGGCCTCAGCCTTGTGGATCGCCCGTTCGAGCCGGTCGATCTCGTCCTCGAGCTCGCTGCGGATCTCGGCGACCTCGTCAGGGGTCCACGGATCCTCGCCCTCTCGCACGGGCAGGGTGGTCTCCTGCGGCTCGCGGGACGCCTTGCTCACCATCGGCACTGCTCCATTCCTGGGCGTGGGTCACCACGCCTCGACGGGTGGCTGAGCCCATACGGTATACCCGCTGTCAAGCAGGATTGCCCCCAGCCACCCACAACGCGACACGGCCGCCCCCATCGGGGACGGCCGTGGTCACGTGCGGGCGTTGCTCACTCCTTCTCGGCCAGCAGCGCATCGAGGCGCGGCGTGGGCGAGGTGTGACGCTCCTCACCGAGCAGCGTCGGCGAGTCGGCGGGGTGGAAGTTTCCGCTCTGCACCTTCTCGACCTCGGCACGCAGGTGGTCAGCGATGGCCTGGCGGTAGCTGGACTCCCACGACTTGAGCTGGTCGATCTTGCCGGCGAACTCCTCGCGCTCGGCCTCGAGCCGGCTGAACAGCTCCTCGCGACGTCCGCGGGCGTCGACCTCGACCTGGTCGGCCGTGGCCTTGGCGTCGGCGAGCATGCGGTCGGCCTCGCCCTGGGCGGCGGTCTTGATCTCCTCGGCACGTGCCTCGGCAGCCGACGTCGTCTCGGCGGCGACCCGGTCGGCCTCCTGGCGCTTGCTCTGGGCCTCGTTGTCGGCCTCTGCGATCACGCGCTCGGCCTGCTCGGTGGCGAGGCTGACCAGGCGGATCGCCGACGAGCTCGCCTCGGCCGAGGTGGTGACGACCAGGCTCTGGGGCTGCGGGGCAGCCTGCTCACTGTCGCCGGCGAAGGGACGAGCGGCCTGCTCGCGGGCCTGCTGCAGGTCGGCCTCGAGCTGCTGGACGCGGCCCTGCAGGTCTTCGTTGTGGCGGCGCAGGCCGTCGAGCTCGGTGGTGTCGACGACCGGCTGGTCACCGGTGGTCTCGGGACGCTGGCGCAGCTGCTCCACCTCGGCGCGCAGACGCTCGTTCTCCTGCGAGAGCGCGGCCTTCTCGGAGTCGTCACCCTGCGGCGCGGCCTGGCCCTGGTCAGCCTTCAGGGCCTCCATCTGGGCCTTGAGCCGCTCGATCTCATCGGTCTGCGCCGTGAAGGTGGCGAGCACGTTGTCGCAGAAGTCGTCGACCTCTCCCGCCCGGTAGCCCTCGTTGGGGCGCCGCGCCATCGGGAAGCGGATCCTTTTGACCTCTTCGAGGGTCAGCGTCATGGTGAACTCCTGGTTGTCAGGTACTACTCGGGTGCCGCTCTCGGCGCTGACGGCGCCAAGGACACCCGTCAGGCTACTCCAGCCCGCTCGCGTGGTTCCACTGGAACCAGACACAATCACATCGTCATTGGCCGCAGTCGCGCTCGTCGGCAGCGTGTGACGGGGCGATCGACGCCCGGTTCAGCTGTGGAAGACCATCACCGTCAACCGCTGCAGTGCCACCAGCGTGAACCACGCGGCGAGGAAACCCAGCGAGAAGCTGACCTGTCCCAGCCGCAACGGCGGCAGGAAGCGCTCGTAGAACCTGATCAGCGGGTCGGTGAGGGTGTAGACCACTTCGAACAGCACCAGCGTCCCGCCCCTGGGGGTGAAGCCCGGGCTCAAGGCAGGAACGAGCGACAGCACCATCCTGACCAGGAACAGCAGCAGGTACAGCTGCAGCGCTGCGACGATCAGCGTGCCGATCCCTGCCACGACGTACTCCCCTGCACCGCAACCGTCGCAGATCGATGGCCAGACGGTGCTCAGCTCTGGTTGAAGAAGCCCCCGCTGGCGATCCGCTGCTTGTCCTCGGCGGTCACGTTGACGTTCTCGGGCGAGAGCAGGAACACCTTGCTGGTGACGCGCTCAATCGTGCCATGCAGGCCAAAGATCAGCCCCGCGGCGAAGTCGACCAGCCGCTTGGCGTCGGTGTCCTCCATGTCGGTGAGGTTCATGATCACCGGCACGCCGTCGCGGAAGTGCTCGCCGATGGTGCGGGCCTCGTTGTAGGTGCGAGGGTGCACGGTGATGATCCGGGAGAGGTCGTCGATCCGCTTCACCGCGGGACGGCTCGTGGTGCGGGCCACCGCGGCGATGGGCGCCTGCTCACGGGACTGGCTGCCGCGCGTCTGCGTCGACCGGGCGTTGATCGGCGCGACCTCGGTCGAGGGCTCCGCCTCGTCCCACTCGTCGGTGTCGATGGCGACCTGCTCGGTGAGCTCGTCCTCGGAGCGGTAGTCGTCGTAGCGGTCATCCTGCACCAGGCCGAGCCACTGCGCTGCTCGCTTGAACGTGTCTGCCATCGCCAAAGTCCTCCCTCGGGTCGCCTCCACGGTACCGGCTGAGTGCTCGCCAGCCCTTCAGGCTGCGCCCGACACGCGCCAAATCAGTCCACCCAGCCGGCCGGCGTCCGCGCCATCGCGCCTGTGGGAGTGCAGCGAGGGTTCGGTGCGCGTGCACGGGTCGAGCCTGACCACCTCGACGCCACGCTGCAGCAGTTGGTGCTCGAGCCCGCCGGCCAGGTCGATCGAGGGGGTGCCCCAGGTCGTCGTCGAGACCGCGTACCGGTGTGACTGCGCCACCTCGTCGGCCATCGACTGGGGCACCTCGTAGCAGGAGGCGCAGATGTGCGGTCCCAGCCAAGCCACGATGTCGCGGGCACCCAGGTCACGCATCTGCTCGACGGTGCGTCCGGCCACATCGGACAGGAACCCGGCTCGTCCGGCGTGCGCTGCACCGATCACCCCCGCGGAGGTGTCACAGAGCAGCACCGGCACGCAGTCGGCCACCCTGATGCACAGGGCGACGTCGGGCAGCGTGGTGACCATCGCATCGGCGCTCACCAGCGGGGGCTGACCGGCCGCTCCACCCAGGTGTGAGAGCGGACCCCAACCATGCATCCAGCGCTGGTCGACCACGACGACCTGGTCGCCGTGCACCTGGTCGAGGGTGACCACCCGGGCGACGCCGATGGCTCGGCGCACCCGCTCGAAGTTGGTCTCGACCGCTGCCAGGTCGTCCAGGTCGGTGCGGCCCAGATTGAGCGAGCCGTGCGTGCCGGACGAGACCCCGCCGTGGCGATCAGTGAAAGCGGCCCCGACGCCGTGGTTGGCGTCGGGGCCGATCAGGATGCGGAACACCGGGTCAGCCAGCGCTCACTTGAGGAACTCCGGCACGTCCAGGTCGTCGTCATCGTTGCGCGGACGAGCCTGCGGGCGCGGAGCGGTCGGGGTCGACGAGGCCTGCTCGGCCTGGTCAGGACGAGCCTGCTGGCCAGCACCGGGCTGGTTGCTCGAGGAGGCCTGGCCGCTGGGGGCTTGACCGCTGGAGGACTGGCCGCTGGTGGCCGGAGTGGGGCGGCGCAGGTCGGGTTGGCGGGCGACACCGGGCTGACGACGCGGCGGCTGGCCACCGTCGAAACCGGCGGCGATCACGGTCACCCGCACCTCGTCGCCCAAGGTGTCGTCGATGACGGTGCCGAAGATGATGTTGGCCTCGTCGTGGGCAGCCTGCTCGATCAGGTTGGCGGCATTCGAGACCTCGAACAGGCCCAGGTCGGAACCACCGGCGATCGACAGCAGCACACCGTGTGCGCCGTCGATGCTGGCCTCGAGCAGCGGAGAGCTGATGGCCATCTCGGCGGCGGCCCGGGCACGGTCCTCGCCACGGGCGTTGCCGATGCCCATCAGCGCCGAGCCGGCGTTCGACATGATCGACTTCACGTCGGCGAAGTCGAGGTTGATCAGGCCGGGGGTGGTGATCAGGTCGGTGATGCCCTGCACGCCCTGCAGCAGCACCGTGTCGGCCTGCTTGAAGGCGTCGAGGATGGCGACCTGGTGGTCGGTCATCTGCAGCAGCTTGTCGTTGGGGATGACGATCAGGGTGTCGACCTCTTCGCGCAGCGCGGCGATACCGGCCTCGGCCTGGTTGGCGCGGCGCTTGCCCTCGAAGCCGAACGGCCGGGTCACCACACCGATGGTCAGGGCGCCCAGCGAGCGGGCGATCTTGGCGACCACTGGGGCGCCCCCGGTACCGGTGCCGCCACCCTCGCCTGCGGTGACGAAGACCATGTCGGCGCCCTTGAGGGTCTCCTCGATCTCCTCGGAGTGGTCCTCGGTGGCCTGACGACCCTTCTCGGGGTCGGCGCCGGCGCCCAGACCGCGGGTCAGGTCGCGGCCGACGTCGAGCTTGACGTCGGCGTCGCTCATCAGCAGCGCCTGGGCGTCGGTGTTGATCGCGATGAACTCGACGCCCTTCAGCCCCGCCTCGATCATTCGGTTGACGGCGTTGACGCCGCCACCACCCACGCCCACGACCTTGATGATCGCCAGGTAGTTCTGGGATGCACTTGCCACCGAAGTCCGCCTTCTCGTCAGGTCCTGCCAGCCGGTTGCGTCGACCCTACCCGGCCGGGGTTGGAACTCCCCGCAGGGACGCAGGGGTCGTCCTTGGCAAGGCTAGGGTGGCCCGCGAAAGACTGTCCATCACGCTCGGGAGGTCTCGACCAAGCCTCAAGTAGTGGTGGAGAGTCGGCGGGTTGCCGGGTCAGCGGGAGGTCGGCGTCGAGGGTGAGCTGACGTCGTAGACGGTCGCCTTCACCGTCAGCAGGGCCGTGGCCACCTGGGACTTGGTCTCGGAGTCGGCTGCACTGCCCCAGACCACCTTCTGGTTCTTGTCGAGCACCAGGGTGAAGGCATCGGGGGTGTCGGCCTCGATCCTGACCACACGCTTCTTGAGCTGGGGGGTCAGCGAGCGCGCGACCACCCCGGCGTCCTTGAGCAGCCGGGTGTCGACCGACGGAGTCTTGACCGCCACCACGTTGGGCAGCCGGGCCGTGCGGGAGTGGAAGACGACACCCTCGGCATCGACCCACTGGAAGCTGGAGCCCTCGAGCCGCTGCACCACCGGTGTGCGCTCGACCACCTCGATCACCACGGTCGAGGGATAGCGGACGCGTACCCGCACCGAGCCCACCTCGGGCATGGTCGCCACCCGCTCGGCGATCTGGCCGGTGTCTATCCTGGCCAACGGCATGCGGGGCACGGCGGCCTTGGCCCGCACCTGGTCGACGGTCAGCAGGCTGACCCCGTCGACCCTGACCTGTCGGGGCACGAAGGCGGGCGAGGCGAAGAAGAGGTAGGCCAGCCCCGAGAGCAGCACGACCACCCCGAGCAACCAGGCCAACCCGACCAGTTGCTGGCGACGGCGACGGGAGGCTCGCTGCTTCAGCCGGCCGGTCGCGTCGGCCACCGAGCCGCGCGAGGCCATCAGGACCCGGCCCGCTCGGACGTCGTGGCGGACGGGCCCAGCTGGTCGACCAGCAGCGGACCGACGATGGTCACGTCACCGGCGCCCAGCGTCATCACCAGGTCACCATCAGCGGCCAGGTCGGCCAGGGCGGCAGGCAGGTCACGCTTGTCGGCGACGTAGTGCACCTGGGCGCCGGCCGCGCGGGCGGCGTCGGCGACCAGTTGGCCACTCACCCCGGGCACCGGGTCTTCTCGGGCGCCGTAGACGTCGGTGACGACCGCGACGTCGGCCAGCGCCAGCGCCTGGCCGAAGTCGTCGGCGAACTCGACGGTGCGGCTGTACAGGTGTGGCTGGAAGCAGGCGATCAGCCGTCCCGCACCGACCGCACGACGGGCAGCGGTCAGCGCGGCGCGCAGCTCGGACGGATGGTGGGCGTAGTCGTCGTACACCCGCACACCGCCCCGCTCCCCCACCAGCTGGAACCGACGAAGCGTCCCGGTGAACGACGCGGCGCCGGCCAGCAGCCGGTCGTGGTCGAGCCCGAGCTCTCGTCCAGCCGCGTAGGCGGCAGCGGCGTTCTCGAGGTTGTAGCGGCCGGGCACCTTGAGTTCGATCCGCCCGTCGGACGAACCGCACTGCAGCCGCGCCGAGGCGTGGGTGCCCTCGAAGTCCATCTCGGACAGCCGCACGTCGGCCTCGTCGCCGGTGCCGTAGCGCACGACGCGGGTGCCGCGGGCCTCGACCATGGTGGCCAGTTCGGCCGCGCCGGCATCGTCGGAGTTGACCACCAGCACCCGGACCGACGGTTGGGTGGCGAAGCGGACGAAGCCCGCGTAGTACGCCTCGGGGGTGTCCCAGTTGTCGAGGTGGTCGGCCTCGACATTGGTCACCACGGCGACCTCGGTCGGGTACTGAAGGAACGAGCCGTCGGACTCGTCGGCCTCCACCACGAACACGTCGCCGCCGCCCAGGTGGGCGCTCACCCCCGACGAGGCCAGTGGCGAACCGATCACGTAGCTGGGGTCGGCGCCGGCGACGTCGAGCATCACCGCGGTCATGCCGGTGGTGGTGGTCTTGCCGTGGGTGCCGGCGATCGAGACCCCGCGGTGCCCGGTCATCAACGCTGCGAGCGCCGCCGAGCGGTGCAGCACGGTCAGGCCCCGGGCGCGGGCCTCGACCAGTTCGGGGTTGTCGTCGCGGATGGCGGACGAGACCACCACCGTGCTGGCCTGTCCGAGTTGGTCGGCGTCGTGGCCCACGTGGGTCTGGATGCCTTGGGTCGCCAGTTGTCGCAGTGCCGCCGAGTCGACCTGGTCGGAACCCGAGACCTGGCTGCCCCGTTGGCGGAAGAGTTGGGCGATGCCACTCATTCCCGCCCCGCCGATGGCGATGAAGTGGATCGGACCCAGCTGTTCGGGTGCGGCGACCTCGACCGGTTCACGCAGCGCCATGGCCGACTCCTCTGCGGCGGCGCGGACGCTGAGCGGCGCGCACAAACTCGGCCAACTGGCGAGCGGCGTCGGGGCTCATCAGCGTGGTGCCGGCCTCACCCATGCGCTGCAGGGTGTCGGGATCGGTGATCCTGGGCACCACCTCGGCGACCAGGCGGGCGGCATCCAGTTCGGCGTCTGCCACCAGCACTGCTGCCCCGGCCTCGACCGAGGCCACCGCGTTGCGGGCCTGCTCGCCGTTGCCGTGGGGCAGGGGGACGAAGACCGCCGGCAGCCCGACGACGGCAGTCTCGACCACGGTGCCGGCCCCGGATCGTCCCACCATCAGGTCGGCGGCGGCGTAGGCCTGTTCCATGGCAGGCACGTACGGCACCGGCTGGTAGGCCGCGCCGGTCGTCTCGTCGCGGACGAGGGCCTGGTCGGTGAAGTTCTTGGCGCCCCAGACGTGCAACACCTGGACGCCGGCGGCGAGCAGGTCGTTGCGCGCGGCAACGGTGGCCTCGTTGATCGAGCGGGCTCCCTGTGACCCGCCGCTGACCAACAGGGTGGGACGATCCGCGTCCAGCCCGAGCGCGGCACGGGCCTCGACCCTCGCCGCGGTGCGTCCGGTGCGGGCCAGGTCGGCGATCGCGGCGCGGACCGGCAGGCCGATGAACTGGGCCTTCGGCAGCGGGGTGTCGGGGAACGAGACCGCCACCGTGTGGGCGAAGCGGGCGGCGGCCTTGTTGGCCAGGCCGGGCAGGGCGTTCTGCTCGTGGATGACCACGGGCACCCCCATCGTCCGGGCGGCGAGGTAGGCCGGCAGCGAGACGTAGCCCCCGAAACCCACCAGCACGTCGGCGCGGCGGCGGCGCAGGATGTCGCGGGCCTGAGCAACCGCTCGTCCCAGGCGCAGCGGCACCTTGGCCAGTTCGACCGAGGGACGACGCGGCAGCGGCACCGGGTCGACCAGATCGAGTTCGAGCCCGGCGGCCGGGATCACGGTGGTCTCGAGACCCCGTGAGGTGCCGATCGCGCTCAACGAATCGACGCCCGCCTCGCGCAGCGCTTCAGCGGTGGCGATCAGGGGCGAGGTGTGGCCGGCGGTACCCCCGCCGGCGAGCACGACACTGGTCACGCGTTCCTCCCTCGGCCGGCGCCGGCCCGGGCTCGGCGGTCAGCGACCACGCTGGTGACGCGTGCCCGGGGCACGCCCTTGGATGCCTCGATCAGTCGGCGGGCGGCGGGTTCGTTGCGGGCGCAGGCCAGCAGGATGCCCGCGGCGAGCAGGTTGGCCACCAGCGCCGAACCTCCGACCGAGATGAACGGCAGGGTGACGCCGACGACAGGGAAGATCTTCATGGCCACACCGATGTTGAGCAGTGCCTGCATCATCAGCCAGCCGGTGGCGGTGCCGGCCGCGATCCGCAGGAAGGGGTCGTTGACCCGCTGGCTGATCCGGATGCCGGCATAGCCCAGCACCCCGAACAGCCCGATCACCGTCAGGGTGCCGACCAGGCCCATCTCCTCACCCAGCACGGCGAACACGAAGTCGTTCTGGGCGGCGTCGGCGAGGTTGCCCCACTTCTGGCGCGAGGCTCCCAGACCGACACCGAACCAGCCGCCGGTGGCCAGCGCGTAGATCGCGCTGAGAGGCTGCTGCGAGACCGAGGGGTCGTCGGTGCGCGGCGACAGGAACAACATGATCCGGGTCATCCGGTTCTCGTTGAAGGCGACCAGCACGCCGACGATGGCCAACCCGATGGTGGCCAGCCCACCGATCAGCACGATGTGCGCGCCGGCGACCCAGAGCACCGCGAAGAACAGACCGCACAACACCATGGCGGTCCCGAGGTCGCCGCCGAGCAGCACGGCTCCGATGATCAGGCCGAAGCCCAGGCTGAGCGGGAAGAGCAGTTGCCGCGGTTCGTCCAGGCGGCGGTGTCGGTCGGCGAGCACGGCCGCCGACCACAGCACGAGGGCGACCTTGGCGAACTCTGCTGGCTGCATGGTGAGCGGCCCGATGCCGATCCAGGCTCGGTTGCCCTTGGTCTCGACACCGATCCCCGGCACGTGCATCAGGGCCAGCAGGACGAACGACCCCCACATGCCCAGGTGCCCCAGGATCTTGAGCACCTTGGGGCTTCGGTACGACAACCACAGCGCAGCGGGAATGCCGACCGCCAGGAAGAGCAGTTGGCGGATCGCGTAGTAGTAGGGGGCGCGGCCCTGCGACTGGGCGTACACCGAGGACGACGAGAGCGCCATCAACGCCCCGACGCCGGTGAGCAGGGCGACGGGCACGAGCACCAGGTAGTAGCTGGCCATCGGCTGCGACAGCATCTGCCCGACCAGGCCGACGCGGCGACTGGACCGGGAGAGGCGTTCGCTGGTCGTGGTGGCCACCTGCGCCCTCCTCGTCAGTTGTCGGTGTCGTGCCGGTCGTCGTCCTGGTCGAGGAGTGCCCGCACGGCAGCGGCGAAGTCGTCACCGCGTGCGTCGTATCCCGACCAGATGTCCTTGCTCGCGCAGCCAGGGGCCAGCAGCACGGTGTCACCCGACTGGGCCAGACCGGCTGCCGCCTCGACCGCGTGGGCCATTGCTCCAGTGTCGGCGGTGTCGATGATGATCACCGGGACATCGGGGGCGTGTTGGGAAAGTGCCGCCGCCACCACGTGCCGGTCGACGCCCAGCAGGACTGCGGCCCGCAGCCGCGAGGCGTTGTCGGTGACCAGCTGGTCGAAGCTGACCCCCTTGGCCTGCCCGCCGGCGATCCAGACCACCGAGGGGTAGGCCTGCAGCGAGGCGTTGGCGGCGTGCGGGTTGGTGGCCTTGGAGTCGTCGACCCAGGTGATGCCGTCGGCCTCGGCCACGGTCTGAATGCGGTGGCCACCGAGTTCGAGGGCGCGCAGGCCTCGTCCGACGGCGGTCGCGGGCACCCCGAAGCTGCGGGCGAGCGCCGCGGCAGCCAGGGCGTTCTCGACGTTGTGCGGGGCCGCGGGCTGCACGTCGGTCACCTTGCACAGCTCCAGCGCCGAGGTCTGGCGCTGCTCGACGAAGGCCCGGTCGACCAGCAGGTCGTCGACCACCCCGAGCATCGACGGGCCCGGGATGCCCAGGGTGAAGCCGATCGCGCGTGCCCCCTCGACGACGTCGGCCTCCTCGACCATGTGCTCGGTGGCTGGGTCGGCCACGTTGTAGACGCAGGCGTGGCGCACCATGTGGTAGATCCGGGCCTTGTCGTCGGCGTAGGCGGCAGCCGGGTCGTCGGCGTGGGCGTACCACTCCAGATGGTCGTCGTGCAGGTTGAGCACCGCTGCTGAGTGCATCTGCAGCGAGGGTGACCAGTGCAACTGGAAGCTGGACAGTTCCACGACGAAGACGTCGTAGGCCACCTCGTCGAGCACCGCCTCCATCACCGGACGACCAATGTTGCCCACGCAGGCCACCTTCAGTCCTGCGGCGGCGAGGATCGACTCGAGCATCTGGGTGGTGGTGGTCTTGCCGTTGGTGCCGGTGATCGCCAGCCAGGGCACCACCTGGTCGGGGTGCATGAAGCGCCAGGCGAGCTCGGTCTCGCCCCAGATCGGGACGCCACGCTCGGCGGCCTGGGCCAGCAGGGGCGCGGTGGGACGCCATCCGGGTGAGGTGACCACGAGGTCGACCTCGTCGGGCAGGGTGGCGGTCGAGCCGGGACCGAGCTCGACCTCGGCCCCGAGGAACTCCAGGATCCGGCCGCGTTCTGCCGTGGCCTCGTCGGAGGCCTCGTCGAGGACGATCACCGTGGCACCGGCCTCGACCAAGGCGTCGGCCGCTGCCATGCCCGAGCGGGCCAGGCCGGCGACGACCACCCTCGCCTGCGACCACGGGGAACGGCGGTCGGCCTCGGCCAACCACGACAGTCGGGTCACTGGCCGGCCACCCACTCGGCGTAGAACAGGCCCAACCCGGCGGCCACGCACAGGCCGCAGATGATCCAGAACCGCACCGCCACGGTGATCTCGGCCCAGCCGAGCAGTTCGAAGTGGTGGTGGATCGGGGTCATCTTGAACAGCCGCTTGCCCTTGGTGAGCTTGAACCAGCTCACCTGCAGCATCACCGACAGGGTCTCCATGACGAACAGTCCGCCGATGATCACCAGCAGGAACTGGCTGCGGCTCATGATCGCCAAGCCGGCGAGCGCGCCGCCGATGGCCAGCGACCCGGTGTCGCCTAGGATGATCTTGGCCGGTTTGGCGTTCCACCACAGGAAGCCGAAGCAGGCCCCGGCCAAGGCCATCGCCACCACGGCCAGGTCATAGGGGTTGCGCACCTCGTAGCACAGCGGACCAGCGGTCGAGGTGCGGCCGCACCACTGGTTGTACTGCCACACGTTGAGGATCACGTAGGCGGCGAACACCATGGTCGCCCCACCCGACAGCAACCCGTCGAGGCCGTCGGTGAGGTTGGCGGCATTGGACGCACCGGCGATCAGCACCATCAACCACAGCACCGCCAGCGGTAGCGGCAGCACCAACCAGTCGATGTCACGCAGGAACGAGACCGCCTGCGAGGCCGGGGTGAGGCCGCGGGCGTCAGGGAAGTTGAGGGCGAGCACGGCGAACGAGGCGGCCACGAAGATCTGGCCGAGCAGCTTGCCCTTGGCGTTGAGCCCCAGCGAGCGCTGGTTGCGGATCTTGGCCCAGTCGTCGAGCAGGCCGATGACCCCGAGCCCGGCGAACAGGTAGAGCACCAGCACGGCCGACAGGGTGATCCGGCTCCAGGTGATCAGGTGGGCCATGCCGTAGCCGAACAGCACGGCGAAGATGATCACCAGGCCGCCCATGGTGGGCACGCCACGCTTGGTGTGGTGGGTGGTGGGGCCGTCGTCGCGGATGAACTGCCCGTAGCCACGCTTGACCAGGAACTTGATCAGCGACCGCGTGCCGAACAGGGTGACCATCATGGCCAACCCGCCCGCCAGCAGGATGTTCTTCACAGCTGTCCTCCACCCTCGAACTCGGCCCCAGTCGTCGGCCCGTCGCCCCGCGGACGGGCCAACGCCTCGGCGACCTCGTCGAGCGCCAGACCTCGGGAGGCCTTGACCACGACCACGTCACCCACGCGCAAATCTAGCCACGAAGCCTCGTCCCGGCTGACCACCCGCGCCGACACCCCGCACTCAGTGGCCCCGGCCACCACCTCGTCGGCCCACTCACCGACGGCGCACACCTCGTCGAACCCGAGGGTGGCGGCCAGTCGTCCGACCTCACGATGGCGCGCTGGAGCGTCGGCGCCGAGTTCGAGCATGTCGCCCAGGACGGCCACCGCTCGGGCCATGGGGGTGGTGGAGCGCCGGGCGCGGGCGATGGCGGCCACGGCGTGCAGTGCGGCGGCCATCGAGTCGGGGTTGGCGTTGTAGGCGTCGTTGATGATCGCGACACCGTCCAGACGTTCGAGCAGTTCCATCCGCCAGCGGCTGCGCACCTCGACCCGGCCCAACACCTGGGCGGCCAGGGCGGGGTCGACTCCCCCGGCGATCGCCATCGCGGCCGCGGCAGCGGCGTTGGCGACGTGGTGGGCACCGATCAGCGGCAGCCTCACGCGGTGGGTGGTGGCGTCCACGCCGTCGGGGTGGTGGACGACGAGGTCGAAATCGTGGCGCTGCAGGTCGTCGGCCTCGACCCGGGCGGCCTGCACCCACAGGTCGGTGCTCGAGACCGGGTCCGGACGCTGGTCGCCGACCGAGAACCAGGCCAGCCGGGCCTGGGTGCGCTGTGCCATGGCGGCGACGGCGGTGTCGTCGGCGTTGAGTACGGCCCACCCCTGCGGTGACAGGGCCTCGACCAGTTCACCCTTGGCGGCGGAGATCCCCTCGACCGACCCGAACTCACCCAGATGTGCGGTGCCGACGTTGACCACCGCAGCGATGTCGGGTGGGGTCATCGAGCACAGCCAGGCGATGTGGCCAGGGCCCCGGGCACCCATCTCCGAAACCAGGTGGCGGGTGTGCTCGTCCACCCGGCAGGCGGTGAGCGGCACGCCGATCTCGTTGTTGAACGAGCCGACCGGTGCCACGGTCGGGCCGTGGGCCTCGAGCACCTGGGCGAGCAGGTCCTTGGTGCTGGTCTTGCCCGACGAGCCGGTCAGGGCGAACACCTTCAGCCCACGCTGCTTGGCCTCCGACACGACATGGCGACCCAGCCGCGACAGTCCCTCGACCGCGTCGTCGACGACCAGCGTGGCCACGTCGGCCGCCACTGGTCGCTGGGCCAGGACCGCCACCGCACCGGCCTGGGCGGCGGCACCGGCGTAGTCGTGGCCGTCGACGTGCTCGCCGGGCAGGGCGACGAACAGCGCCCCGGGCGTCGCGCGGCGCGAGTCGATCACCACGTCGGGTCCGACCAGCAGGTCGTGCTCCTGCTCCGACGGCGCCTGCGCGCCCACGACGCGGGCGAGTTCGGCCAGGTCATGGGTGCGCATCGCCACCTCCTGCGATCTCGTTCCAGACCTCGGCGACGACGGCCGCGTCGTCGAACGGACGCACCTGGTCGCCGACCTGCTGCCCCGTCTCGTGGCCCTTGCCGAGGACGAGCACCAGGTCGTCCGGCCCGGCCCAGGCCAGTGCCTCGGCGATCGCTGCGCGGCGGTCGTCCACCTCACGCACCTCGGCTCGTCCGTTGCGGGCGCCGGAGGCCACCTCGGCGCGGATCTGGGCAGGGTCCTCGGTGCGTGGGTTGTCGTCGGTCACCACCACCAGGTCGACTGCTGCGGCCGCCTCACCCATCGGCGCGCGCTTGGCCCGGTCACGGTCCCCCCCGGCACCCACCACGACGGCGGTGCGGCGGAAGGCCGAGGCGAGGCGGACCGCCTCGGCGATGGCCTGCGGGGTGTGGGCGAAGTCGACCACGACGCTCGGGGCCGGCCGTCCCGTTCGCTTGAGGTCGATGCGCTGCATGCGGCCGGGCACCTGGGCGTGGGCCAGACCGGCTGCGGCCCGGTCGATGGGGTGGCCGGAGGCGGCCACCATGGCCAGCGCCAGCGCCGCGTTGCGCACGTTGTGCTCGCCGGGCAGGTCGATGGTGAACTCCACGTGGTCGCCGCGGTGGTCGAGGACGATGCGCGAACCACCGCCGGGGATGGCGTCGTGCTCGACGATGCGCACGTCGGCACCCTCGGCGCTGCCGACCGTGGTCACCGCTGGTGCACCGGCCTCGCGGATGCGGGCGGCGAGCGTTCGTCCGTGCTCGTCGTCGACCATCACCACGGCGTGCTGCGACCGACCGGGAGCGAACAGGGTGGCCTTGGCCTCGAAGTAGTCGTCGAGGTCGGCGTGGAAGTCCAGGTGGTCGCGGCCGAGGTTGGTGAAGCCGACGACGTCGAACTCGCAGGCGTCCACCCGGTGCAGGGCCAGGGCGTGCGAGCTGACCTCCATCACGCAGGCGCGGGCGCCCTCCTGGACGAAGACCGCGAGCAGTGCCTGCAGGTCGACCGACTCCGGGGTGGTCACCGTCGTGCGACCCGAGTGCAGGGGCCGCCCGTCGATCCGGAAGCCGATGGTGCCGATCGTCCCGGTGGTGGCGCCCAGGTGGGTGAGCGCGGCCTCGACCAGGAAGGCGGTGGTGGTCTTGCCGTTGGTGCCGGTGATGCCGTACATCTCCATCGCTGACGACGGACGCCGGTACAGCCGGGCCGCGACCTCGGCCATGGCGGCCCGCGGATCGTCCACCGTCACGACCGGCAGCGGATCGCCCTGGTCGGCGACCAGGGCTCGTCCGGCTGGGTCGGTCAGCACGGCCACCGCCCCTCGTTGCTGGGCCGAGGTGGCGAACACCGCACCGTGGGCACGGCTGCCGGGCAGCGCGACGTAGAGGTCTCCGGCCGAACTGGCCCGTGAGTCGAGGCCGATGCCGGTGACGGTGAGGTCGCCGACGCCCTGGTCGAGGGCGGTCTGGTCAAAGGTGACCAACCCGTCCAGAAGGTCGGCCAGCCGAGTGGGCTCGGTCCGGGTCGGGCGAAGCATGGTCACGGCTCGTAGGTCAGCTTGCCCTTGGGGGGCTGGGTGGTCGAGGGGACGACCCCGTAGCGCGGCAGGGCCAGGTTCATGATCTGCTGGGCCACTGGCAGTGCCAGTGCGGAGCCGTCGGTGCCGCGGGTGGGCTGGTCGATGACCACGTAGACCAGGATCTGGGGGTCCTCGGCGGGGGCGACGCCGACGAAGCTGGCGGTGTAGCCGCGGTAGCACGAGCAGGTCGGGTCGACCCGCTGCGCGGTGCCGGTCTTGCCCGCCCAGCGGTAGTTGTCGAGCTTGCGGGCGTCCTTGAGGGTGATGACCGACTCCATCATCTCCATCACCTGCCCGGCTGCCTCGGGCGAGATCACCCGGCGGGGTTCGGTGCTGGGCACCGCGGCCGGTTTGCCCTGGCCGTCGGTGGCCGACTTGATCAGGGTGGGGGCGTTGTAGAGCCCGCCGTTGGCGATCGCCGCGACGGCGGCCGCCTCCTGCACCGCGGTGACCGACAGGCCCTGGCCGAAGGCGATCTGGTCTCGGGAGTAGTCCGGCATCTGGGTCGGGGGCAGCCAGCCCGCCGACTCACCGGGCAGGCCGATGCCGGTGCGACTGCCCAGCCCGAAGGCGAGCAGGTAGTCGCGCAGTTGGTTCTTGGGCATCTGGCGGGTGAGCAGCACGGTGCCGATGTTGGACGAGTTCGCCACCACCCCGCGGGCGGTGAGGTGGATGGTGCCGTGCTCGTAGGCGTCCTTGATCCGGCCGTCACCGCTCGCCAGGCGCGAGGGGATCTCGACCTTGGTGTCGGGGGTGACCAGGCCCTGGTCGGCCAGCGCGGCCATGGTGATGACCTTCTGCACCGATCCCGGCTCGTAGGGGGACGAGACCGCGCGGTTGCCCAGGTTGGCCGCATCAGCGGTGCCGGGGCTGTTGGAGTCGAAGCCGGGTGTGGTCGACAGCGCCAGCAGTTCGCCGGTCTTGACGTTCATGACGATGGCGGTGCCGTGCTTGGCACCGGCCCTGCTCACCCCGGCCGAGAGCGCCTGGTTGACCATGGACTGCATCTCGGAGTCGAGGGTGAGGGTGTAGCTGGTGCCGTCCTGGGCGGGCACCAGGGTGTTGGTGCCCAGCGGGATCCGGCCGTTCCACGAGGAGTCGTAGACCTCCTTGCCGTCGATCCCGGTGAGTTGGGCGTCCAGGGAGTACTCGAGGCCGCCGGCACCCTTGCCCTCGGCGTTCATGAAGCCGACCACGTTGCTGGCCACGTCGCCGGCCGGGTAGATCCGGATCGGGTCGTCCTCCTTGTAGATGCCGAGCCAGCCGCCGTCGGCGATCTCCTGGCGCATCTTCTGGTAGGTCCAGGCCGGCACCTGGCGGGCGATCACCACGTAGTGCTTGCGCGACAGGTCGGTCAGTTGGGCCTTGTACTCGGCCGCATCACCACCGAGGTACTTGGCCAGGATGGTGGCGATCTCGCCCGGGGCGGCCTCGGCCTTGGCCTTCTGCTTCTTGGTCATGGTGATCCGGGAGTCCACGCCGTTGCGCGAGATCATCAGCGGGTCGGCGACCACGCGGACCGCGGGTTGGGTGGCGGCCAGCACCTGACCGTTGCGGTCGGTGATCTGGCCGCGCTGGGCGACCAGGGTGTTCGAGGCCTTCATCTTCGCGGCGGCCTCGGCCGCATAGGCCTGCGCGTCCCAGGCCTGCAGCACGAAGGCACGACCGGTGAAGGCGACCATCACCGCGATCAGCACCACCAGCGCCACGTTGAGGCGGCGCTCCGGCTTGGCCAGCGGCAGCCTGAAGGCCGGGCGGTGCACACGCCGAGACGACGCACTGCGCCCGCTTGGGCGCCCAGCGGGACGGGTCGGGCGGGTGCCCGTCCTCGACGAGGACGAACGGCTCGCGCTGCCCCGAGCGGTCTGGGGGCGCGGCCTGGGCTGGTTTCGCCTGGCGGGTGGGCGATCGCTCATCAGCGTCCTCCGGGGGTGGGGGTCGGACTGGCGGTCTTCTTCGCGTCGGCCTTCTTCTTCGCGTCGGCCTTCTTCTTGGCCTCCTCGGCCTTCTTCTTGGCCTCTTCAGCCTTCTTCCTGGCTTCTTCGGCCTTCTTCTTGGCTGCCGCATCGGCCTTGGCCTTGGCCTCGGCGGCGACCTTGGCTCGCGCGGCCTCCTGCTCGGCCTGCAGTTGCTGCCAGGTCTTGTAGGTCTGGTCGGGCATCTCCTTGCCGGTGACCGGCTTGGGGGTGCCGAGCACCTTGCCATCGGGCAGGACGATGAACGCCGGGTGCGGGTTGGGGCGCATGCCCAGCGCGTGCGCGGCCTGGGTGAGGTGTGAGGACGAGCGCAGCCACTGCACCTGGACGGTGAGGGCGGCCTGCTCGTTGCCCAGCCGGGAGGCCTGGCCGTTGAGCCGGGCGAGTTCTGAGGCCTGCGACTGGATGGCGGTGTTGAGCACCACCAGTCCCACCATGCCGAGCGCCAACAGCCCACCCAGGATCGCCAGGAAGGGCAGTCGCGCCAGCGGGGCACGCCGGGGGGTCGGCACCGCCTTGAGTGCCGGACGCTGCTTGACCTCGGGCTTGGCTTCGGGCTTGGCCGCGATCGGCCAGAAGTTCCTGAGCGCGCTCATGCGGCCTCCCTGGTGCGCTGGATCGCCCGGAACCTGGCCGAGGCCGCCCGGGGGTTCTGCCCGACCTCGTCGGGGGTGGGTCGTTCGGCTCCTCGGGTGAGGTTGGTGAACTGGGCGCGCAGGTGGTCGGGGACCATCGGCAGCCCGGCCGGGGCGTGGTCTGAGGTGGCGTCGCGGAAGGCGTTCTTGACCAGCCGGTCCTCGAGCGAGTGGTAGGCGAGCACGGCGATTCGTCCACCCACGGCGACCGCGTCGATGGCGGCCGGCAGCACGCCCTCGAGTGCCTCGAGTTCGGCGTTGACCTCGATGCGCAGAGCCTGGAAGCTGCGCTTGGCCGGGTGACCACCGGTGGCGCGCGCGGCCATCGGGATCGCGTCGCTGATCACCTGCACCAGGCGGGCGGAGCGGTCGAACGGTGCCTCGGCGCGGGCCTGGACGATGCGGCGGGCGATCCGGTCGGCGAAGCGTTCCTCGCCGAAGGTGCGCAGGATCCGGGTGAGGTCGGCGGCCGAATAGGTGTTGACCACGACCGCCGCCGTGAGCGGGGACGAGGAGTCCATCCGCATGTCGAGTGGTGCGTCCGTGGCGTAGGCGAAGCCACGGTCGGTGCGGTCGATCTGCAGCGACGACAGGCCGAGGTCGAGCAGCACCGAGTCGACACGGCGCAGGCCGAGGTCGTCCAGCACCTGCGGCAGTTCGTCGTAGACGGCGTGGACGAGCGTGGCCCGGTCGCCGAAGCGAGCCAGACGTGCACCGGCCATGGCCAGGGCCTGGGGGTCACGGTCGATGCCGACGACCCGACACGTCGGGTGGGCCTCGAGGATCGCCTCGGCGTGCCCTCCCATGCCCAGGGTGCCGTCGACGTGAACGCTGCCGGGACGATCGAGCGCAGGGCTGAGGATGGCGACGATGCGGTCACGCATCACCGGCACGTGCGCCGCGGCCGCATCATGCGGCTCGGGCTGCGCCATGTCGCTGACCACCGTGTCGACCCCATCCCACTGACTCGTCGTCGTTGCCACTGCACCGGCTGTGCAGCCTGGTTCCAGCCCCATGCCCGGCCACCTGGCACCGGGGAAGGTGCGCCAGGGGGCCCGGCATCGGGATGGAGCCACGCCGCGCAGACGGCCTGCCTCGCTCCCGTGGTCACTCCCCCAGGGGGAAGACCACTTCGTTCATCTCCGCGTACGCCGCCTCCTGCTCGACGGAGTACGTCTGCCACGTGGTGGCGTCCCAGACCTCGACCCGATTGACCGCCCCGATCACGACGATCTCCTTGTCGAGCCCGGCGTAGCTGCGCAGGGTCGGCGGGATGGTGACCCGTCCCTGCTTGTCCGGCACCTCGTCCGAGGCCCCAGCGGCCAGCATGCGCTGGTAGTCACGCACCTGCTTGACCGTGCTGGGGGCACTCTGTGCCCGCTGTGCCAGTGCGACGAACGTCTCCGTGGGGTAGATGGCCAGACAGCGCTCCTGCTGCCTGGTGATCACCAGCCCCTCGGCCAGTCCTTCGCGGAACTTCGCCGGGAGGAAGAACCGACCCTTCTCGTCAAGCTTCGGAGTATGGGTCCCCAAGAACATGCCTGGACCCCTCCCGTTGGCTGACAGAAGCGCCGATCCGCTCCACCTGGCCCCACAGTACTCCACTTCGCTCCACTTTCCACTCCTTTGACCCGCCGACTTCTCCACCGCGGTCGTGATCGGTGCCACCCGCTCGTCCAGCCGGGTTGTGGCCAACCGTTAGGCTGTGGGGCGTGTCCTGCTGCTGCAGGCTCCCTGATGCCTGTTGCTCAACGCACGACCGCCAGTCCTGTCGTAGGCCGCGCCCGTGGTCGGTGACGAACCGAGGAGAACCTGTGACCGATCAGAACCAGGCCACCACCGCCGACGACCGGGTCGACGTCAACGACGTCGTGACGGTGATGGGCCGGGTACGCGGCGCCATCGAGAGCGTGATCGAGGGCAAGTCCGACCAGATCACCCTGGCCCTGACCGTGCTGCTGGCCGAGGGCCACCTGCTGGTCGAGGACGTGCCCGGTGTCGGCAAGACGATGCTGGCCCGCTCGTTGGCCCGCTCGATCGACTCGACCGTGCGGCGGCTGCAGTTCACCCCCGACCTGCTGCCCAGCGACATCACCGGTGTCAGCGTGTTCAACCAGGTCACCCGGGAGTTCGAGTTCAAGGCCGGCGGCATCTTCGCCAACATCGTGGTCGGCGACGAGATCAACCGCGCCTCACCCAAGACCCAGTCGGCGCTGCTCGAGGCCATGGCCGAACGCCAGGTCTCGGCCGACGGTGTGACCCACCAGCTGCCGGCGCCGTTCATGGTGATCGCCACGCAGAACCCGATCGAGATGGAGGGCACCTACCCGCTGCCCGAGGCCCAGCGTGACCGCTTCCTGGCCCGCATCCAGATGGGGTACCCGACCAAGGCGTCCGAGCTGGACATGCTCGACAGCCACGGGGCGCGTGACCCCCTGCGGCAGCTCGAGCCGGTCACCGACGCCGACGAGGTGATTCGCCTGATCGAGATCGTCAAGCAGGTCTACGTGGCTCCGGCGGTCAAGGACTACATCGTCAGCGTGATCGGCGCGACCCGAGACAATCCCGACCTGCGTCTGGGCGCATCGCCGCGCGCCAGCCTGCACCTGCTGCGTGGCGTGCGCGCGTTCGCCGCGCTGTCCGGCCGCGACTACGCCATCCCGGACGACGTGAAGCGCTTGGCCGGGCCGGTGCTCGGTCACCGCGTGCTGCCGTCGACGGCCTCGCAGCTCGACGGCCGCAGCGTGGACGAGATCGTCGACGCCGCGGTCACCTCGGTGGAGATTCCTGATCGCAGGTGATGCTCAAGCCTTGGCAACTGCTCACTGCCCGAGGGTGGACCTTCCTGGTCGCCGGGGTGGTGGGGACGATCGCGGCCATGTCGTTCGGCCAGCGCGACCTGGTCTGGTTGTTCGCGCTGCTGGTGCTGCTGCCCGTGGCTGCGGTGGTGGTCGTCGGTCGTTCACGGATGCAGTTGGCCTGTGAGCGTCGCCTCGAGCCCGGCCGGACGGCGATCGGTGAGCGCCTGATCGCCCACCTCGACCTGACCAAGCGTGACCAGTGGCCGCTGGGCCTGCTGCGCTTCGAAGAGACGGTGCCGCGCGAGCTGGGGCGTCGTCCTCGGTTCACGGTGCACCAGTTCACCGGCGAGTGGACCCGGCGAGTGAGCTACCCGTTGGTGGGGTTGGCCCGCGGCCGCTACACCGTGGGGCCGTTGCTGGTGCGTGCCCAGGACCCGTTCGGCCTGGCCCACATCGATCGCCGGTTCCGCTCGGTGCGCGAGGTGATGATCACCCCACGGGTGGTGCCGCTGTCGTCGATGAGCACCGCGCCGGGCAGTGGGCAGAGTGGCGAGTCGACCCCGCAGAAGATCGGCCTGGTCGGCCAGGACGACGTGCTGGTGCGTGAGTACCGCGCCGGTGACGACGTACGCCGCATCCACTGGCGCTCGACCGCCCGACGCGACGAGATCATGGTGCGCCGCGAGGAGCAGGCCTGGGACCCGGCGGCGACGCTGTTCCTGGACAATCGTCCGGCTTCCCACGCGGGGCAGGGACGGGAGAACTCCTTCGAGTGGGCGGTCTCGGCGCTGGCCAGCATCGGCATGCACATGATCCGCTCCGGGTTCCGCACGACCGTGGTCGACTGCGAGGGCCAACTGCTGGAGGCGTCCAGCCAGGACCCCGCCGCTGCCCGTGAGGCGCTGCTGGTTGCGATGACCGATGAGGACTTCAGCCAGACCACCGACCTCAAGGTGGCCACCGAGGCCTGTGGCCAGTACAAGGCCGGCGACATGATGGTGGCGGTGATGGGACGACTGACCCAGGCCGACGTGCAGGCGCTGGTGACGATGCGGGCCCGCCGCTCGCAGGGGCTGGCGCTCGTGCTCGACGTCGACACCTTCACCGCTCGTCGGTTCCGGGGCACTCCCGAGCAGGCCGATGAACACCAGGCATCGATCGACCTGCTGCGCCGGCACGCCTGGCGCGTGGTCGACGTGAAGCACTCCATGGGCGTCGACGAGGCATGGCGCTCCCTCGACCGGATGGGAGCCTCGCTGTGAAGTCGACCGATCGCCTCGCGTTGGCGCTGGGGGTGGCGATGACGCTGGCCACCCTGACCCTGTTCGAGCTGACCAGCGACCGGGGCATGCTGTTCGTCGTGGTGCCGGTGATCGCGGTGATCATGGCGATCTCGGCCCTGTCACGCCGCTTCGGCATCACCAGTTGGCTGATCCACCTGTGGCAGTTGTTGGTGCTGGTCGGCATCGGGTTGGGGCTGGGGCTCGGCGCGAATCCCGAGTCGGGCAACTGGTTGTCGCAGCTGTGGCAGCTCTACCTCGAGGGCCTGCTGCACATCCAGACCTCGTCGGCCCCCATGTCACCGAGCCCGGGCGTGCGCTGGCTGCTGGTGCTGCTGGTGGGACTGATCACGATCATTGCCGACATCCTGGTGATCTCGTTGGCGACCCCGGCGTGGTCGCTGGCCCCCCTGCTCACGCTCTATGCGATCCCCGCGCTCGCGCTGCCGAGTGACGTGAGCTGGCGCACCTTCGTGCCGCTGGCGCTGGCCTACTTGGTGGTGATGGCCACCGACTCGCTCAACCAGTTGGCCGGCTGGACGAGGAACCTGGCCGAGGACAATGCCGCCCGAAGTCACAGCCAGTCGGGCATCTGGCGCATGGCGACTGTGGTCGGGGTGCCCGCGATCGCACTGTCGCTGCTGCTGGGTGCGGTGCTGCCGGCGCTGGGCAGCCTCGACATCGACTCCAAGCGTCCTCGGGGCAGCGGGCCGATCCAGTTGCAGGACCCCACCGTCGAACTGAACCGCAACCTGGCCCAGCAGTCCGAGCGTGTGGTGGTGACCTACCGCACCACCAGCCAGACCGGTGAGTACCTGCGGATGACCGCGCTGCCGGTGATGGACCGCTCCGGGTGGAAGCTGACCACGATGGACCTGCGGCAGGGGTCGTCCCCCGGGCGTCCGTCCGGTACGTCGGCCTCGTCGCCGACGGTGACCAGCGAGATCACCACCGGCGACTTCTCCAGCCAGTACCTGCCGGTGCCCTACGCCCCCACCGACGTGACCGTCGAGGGGCCCTGGGGCTACGACCCGCGGACGTTGACCATGGTCTCGACCGCCGACAACAACTCCACCGCCACCCGCAACATCACCTACCGCGTGACCAGCGTGCCGAACACCCCGGATCCGGCGGCGTTCTCGCAGGCGAGGGCGGGCACTCCGCCCGACTCGGCGATCACCAAGGCGTTGCCGTCGGACGTGCCGCAGGAGATCATCGAGTTGACCGCCGAGGTCACCAAGGACGCGCCGACCGACGTGCTGAAGGCGGCGGCGATCCAGGACTTCCTGCGCGACCCGCGCCAGTTCCAGTACTCCACCCAGGCCCCAGCCGGTGACGGCTACGAGGTGATGAGCAACTTCCTGCTGCGCGACAAGGCCGGCTACTGCATCCACTTCGCCTCGGCGATGGCGCTGATGGCCCGCATCGAGGGCATCCCGAGCAGGGTGGCGGTGGGCTTCCTGCCCGGCACCCAGGAGGGTGACACCTGGCAGGTGCAGGCCAAGAACATGCACGCGTGGCCCGAGCTGTTCTTCGAGGGCTTCGGGTGGGTGCGCTTCGAGCCGACCAGCGCGGTCGCGGACGCCCCGGAGTGGACGGTGACCTCGGGCGACGTCGACCCGAGCCCGTCGGCCTCGCAGAGCGCCTCGCCGAGCGCCACCTCCTCGTCCAACACGGCTGAGATCCCGACGGCCGGTCCGAGCATCGACATGGGCGACGACCCGCTGCCCACCGAGGGCGGTGGCTTCCCGTGGCGTCAGGTGCTGACCGGGCTGGGCATCCTGGCTGCGGTGCTGGCGGTCGCGGCTGTGCCCGGGCTGGCCCGCATGCTGGTGCGCCGGCGCCGCTTCGGTGAGTCGGTGACCGATCCGCACGAACAGGTCGCGGCCGCGTGGGCGGAGTTGCGTGACACCTTCTGGGACGCACGGGAGCGCTGGCCGTCGGGTTCGCCCCGGGAGCGGGCAGCCGTCCTGTCGATGGGCCTGTCGGAGAACTCGACTGCCGCAATCGGCCGTCTGGCCGACGCGGTCGAGCGCTCGCGTTACGCCCGCGCCTTGGGCTCGGTGCCGCAGGGACTGGTGGACGACGTGCGCACGGTCAGCAGCGAACTTCGGTTGCGCCAGACTCGCGCGGGTCAGTTCGCCATGAAGTGGGCACCGGCCTCGCTGTGGCGCAACCTGATGGCGCACTTCGGGCGCTGATCAGCGGCCCCGCGCCCGGGTCGCGCTGTGACGAAGTCGCGGTGGGGGACGCTGTGGGTGGGGTCGGGCAGGCTTGGGGCGCGGCCTGATCGGGGTTTCGGCCATTGCCTCGTCATCGCGGCAATTCCGGAAACGTTGTTCCTCGTGGTCAGCCGATAGCCCGGTGGAGCTCGATGATCGGACGACGCCTCCGGGGTTCCCCGCAACCGGGGTTGCAGGGGGTGCTCCCCCGCGTCAATGCCTCAGCTCAGTAGCCCTCGTCCTGGCGGCGACGCCAGCGCTCCTCGAGCTTGTCCATGAACGGCGATGACGATCCGGTGGGCGCCGACGAGGTCGGCACCGTGGGTGGAGGGCTGTCCGGGTCGGGATCGCCGGCCTTCCAGGCGCCGAGGCCGACCAGGGCCGAGGCCAGCATGATCAGGAATCCGACGACGCTGACCGACCAGTGGATCGAGATGCCAGCGACCAGCAAGCCCAGTCCGAGCACGAATCCGACTGCGCTGAGGGCGGTGGTGCGGGCGCTGACCATCGTCCGTGGACGGGTGCCGCGCAGGGTGTGGGCGAGCTTGGGGTCGTCCTTGGCCAACGACGCCTCCAACTGCTGGAGCAGTCGCTGTTCCTCGTCGGACAGTGCCACGATTCCTGACCCCCTTTGCCCAGTTGCCCCCGTTGCTCGGGGGTGGTCGCTCCAGTGTAGGTCGCTGGGCGGTCGCACAACAGGGCTGGTGCGAACCGACTGTTGTAGCCCCCCTACCGGGTGGTCAGCCGGGCTCGGCGCACGGCGTGGGGCCCGAACCGGGCGACGGCAGCGTCGGCGGCGCGTTCGGCCTCACGCATGCCGCGTTCGGGGGCGTCGAGGGTGAACTGCTGGAAGGCCTCGTCGGCGTCGACGAGGTGCTCGGCCCGTACCCCGACCCGGCGGATCCGGGCGCGCTGCAGGTGCAGCTTGGTCCAGCAGCGCAGCGCGGCGGCGTAGATCTCGTCGGTGACGTCGGTGGGGGTGGCGAGTTGGGTGGTGCGGGTGATGGTGGTGAAGTCGGCGAACCGCACCGAGATCGAGACGGCTCGTCCGAGCACTTCGGCCTGACGCATCCGTGAGGCGGTGCGGGCGGCCATCCGCAGCAGTTCGGTGGTGACCACCTCGGCGTCGTCGGTGTCGCGCGAGAAGGTCTCCTGGGCGCCGATGCTGCGTTCGACGGCGGTGGTGGCGACGGTGCGGGCGTCGCGTCCCCAAGCCAGGTCGTGCAGCCAGGTGCCCTGGTGCATGCCGAGCGCTCGTTGCAGGGTGCTGCGCGAGGTGTGGGCGAGGTGGCCGACCTGGGTCAGGCCGAGGCTGTGCAGCTTGGCGGCGGTGGACTCCCCCACGCCCCAGATGGTCTCGACCGGCAGCGGGTGCAGGAAGCTGGTGACCTGGTGGGGTGAGACCTCGATCAGGCCATCGGGTTTGGCCTGGCCCGAGGCGATCTTGGCGACGAACTTGCTGGGGGCCAGCCCGACCGAGCAGGTGATCTGTTGTTCGTCGGCGACCTGGATGCGGATCAGTTCGGCGATCTCGCGGGCGGGTCCGAGTCGCCGTTGGGCTCCGGTGACGTCGAGGAAGGCCTCGTCGATCGAGATCGGTTCGACCTGGGCGGTGATGCCGGAGAAGATCGCGAACACTCCCTTGCTGACCTCGGCGTAGGTGTCGTGGTCGGGCGGGATGGGCACCCCGTGGGGGCACAGCCGTCGGGCGCGTGAACTGGGCATGCCCGAACGCACCCCCGACTGGCGTGCCTCGTAGCTGGCGGCCAGGACGACTCCCCGCTCGGCTCCCCCGACCCAGACCGGTCGTCCGCGCAGTTCGGGACGACGGGCCAGTTCGACCGAGACGTAGAAGGCGTCCATGTCGACGTGGAGGATGCTGCGAGAGCCGGGCGCAGCTGGCGCGGGGGTGGGGGTCATCGTCCCGAGCTACCCGGGGACGAGTGCCACAGCTTGCGGGGGGCCTGGTCGGCGGGGGTGCCGGCGGGCTTGACGTCGGCATAGGGCGACTGCTTGAACCCGGAGGCGTGGACGAGGACGCGCCGCGGTCCCATCCCGCCCGAGGTGTGGGTGGGGGCGTCGACCAGGCGGGGTGCCGAGGCCTGGGGGGCGATCGCGCCGGCAGGGACCGCGTTGACCAGGTCGAGCACGGCCGACATGGCCTGGTCGCGGTCACCGTGCTGGGCGAGTTCGTCGGTCCAGCAGCGGTGCAGCACCTGCAGGTCCCAGGCGCCGGTGGCTCGCAACGAGATCCCGCGAGGGCCGGTGCGGCGCAGTTCTCCGCGGACGACGAGCAACCAACTGGAGAACACGGTGTGGGCGTAGGGACCCTGGGCGTCCTCGAAGAAGGTGGCGTCGACCGGGCCGGTGCCGTCGTCGAGGGTGAGGAAGACCACGCGGCGCCCGCTGCGGATCGGTGGGGTCTGGGTGGCGACCTTGACCCCGGCCACCAGCAGGTCGGCCTGGGAGCGTTGCCTGATCAGGTCGGTCGACCAGGTGGTGCCCAGGGCCTCGAGGAAGTCGCGGTGGAAGTCGACGATGTGATGGCTGGCGTCGAGTCCGAGGATGTCGAGTTCGGCCTCGAGGCGTTCGGAGTCACTCATCTCGGGCAGCCGCGACGCGGTGACGTCAGCAGGGGTCGGCGGCAGGCCGACGGCATGGTCTGTCGGGGGGTGCCGGGGGTCATCCCCCGCGTGGGGGTGCAGGGGGTCATCCCCCGCATCGAAGTCGAGCGCGAGTTGGACGCCGGTGAACGACTCGGCCACCCGCGACGGCACCACCTCACCCTGGGCCTGGCGGGCGGCGAGGTCGCGTGGGTCGTCCCCGTTCATGGGTAGGGGCTTGGTGCGGCGCAGGCCTCGTCCCCGGGCGAGGGTGCGGCGTTCGACCACGGCCAACCTGTGCAGGTCGGCCACGCTGAGCAGCAGGTCGCGGCGGGTGAGTTGATCGCGTGACTGCACCTGGCTGGCTCGTCCGACCCGGTACATCCGGTCGAAGGCACCGGCCTTGACCAGGCGTTCGACCACGGGGGCTTCGACCCGGGCACGGTTCCAGAAGTCGGTCAGCGAGTGGTAGGGCTGGCCGGCCACGATCCGCAGCACCTCGACCTGGCTGATGCCCTTGACTTCTGACAGCGAGAGCCGGATGCCGTGCTCGGAGTCGTCGGGCAGTCCGCGGTGGTCGAGGGGACGCACGGCGGCCCAGCCGTCGGTGGACTCCTCGAGGCCGGGTTGCTCGGGTTCGGGGAGGGGCTCGGCACGGTCGCTGGTGGTCTCGACACGGTCGCTCGTGGTCTCGACACGGTCGCGCGTGGTCTCGACACGGTCGCTTCGCTCCCTACTCGACCAACGTTCGTGGGGGTGCAGGCATTCGACCCGGTAGGTGTCGGTGGAGGCGTTGACGTCGAGACCGAGCACCGGGATGCCCATCCGGCGGGCCTCCTCGAGCAGCAGCCGCTTGGGATACATGCCGGGGTCGTGGGTGAGCACCCCGGCGATGAAGTGGGCCGGGTGGTGGCGTTTGAGCCAGGCCGACTGGTAGGTGGGCAGGGCGAAAGCGGCGGCGTGGGCCTTGCAGAACCCGAACGAGGCGAAGGCCGCCAGCACCTCCCAGACCTTGTCGACCACCGCGGGGGTGTAGCCGCGGTCGCGGGCGGTGGGGATGAACCAGTCCTGCACGTCGTGTCGTCCGGCGATGTCGCCCAAGGCGCGGCGCACCTCGTCGGCCTGGGCCAGGCTGCAGCCGGTCATGATCGACACGATCTGGATCAGTTGTTCGTGGAAGACCACCACCCCTCCGGTCTCGGCGAGCACCGGGGCGAGGTCGGGGTGCAGGTAATGGGGTGCGCCCCATCCCTGCCGGGCGTTGAGGAAGGGCACCACCATGTCGGACTTCACCGGCCCGGGCCGGAACAGCGAGATGTCGATGATGATGTCGGTGAAGTCGGCGGGCCCGAACTTGCCGACCAGTTCGCGTTGGCCGGGTGACTCGATCTGGAAGCAGCCCAGGGTGGCGGCGTGGCCGATCATGTCGTAGGTGTCGGGGTCGTCGAAGGGGGCCAGGGCGTCGATGTCGGGACGAGGGTGCCCGGTGCGTTCGATCTCGTCGAGGGCGTGAGCCATCGCCGACTGCATCCGGATGCCGAGCACGTCGAGCTTGAGCAGCCCGATGTCCTCGACGTCCTCCTTGTCGAACTGGCTCATCGGGAACCCGCCGAAGCTGGCCTCGACCGGGGTCCGGTCGCCCAGGGTGACGTCGCTGAGCAACACCCCGCAGGGGTGCAGGGCAACGTGGCGGGGCAGCCCGTCGAGGGATTCGACCAGTTCGAACAGCACGTCGAGACGACGTTCGGCCAGCCCAGCGGCGCGCAGTTCGGGCTGGTCGCGCAACGCGTTGCGCGCATCTCGGGCGCGGCTGTGGGGGAACGACTTGGCGATGGCATCGATCTCCATCGGCGGCAGGCTGAGCGCGGCACCGACGTCGCGCACCGCGTGGCGCACCCGGTAGGTCTCCATCATCGCCACGCAGGCCACCCGCTGGCCCCCGAAGACGTCGAAGATCTTCTGGTAGATCTCGGTGCGTCGGGCCGACTCGACGTCGAGGTCGATGTCGGGCAGTGCCCGCCGCAGCGGTGACAGGAACCGTTCCATGATCAGCCCGTTGGCCAGCGGGTCGACCCCGGAGACCCCGAGCAGGTGGTTGACCAGGCTGCCTGCGCCCGATCCGCGGGCGGCGCAGCGCACCCCCATGTCGCGGATCATCTCGACCACGTCGGCGACGGTGAGGAAGTACGAGGCGAACCCGAGGTGGGCGATCACCGCCAGTTCCTCGTCCAGTCGTCGGGTGAGTTCGTCGGTGACGGTGGCGTAGCGGTCGGCGATGCCGGCCTCGCAGCGGGCCTTGAGCACGCTCATCGCCTCGCGTCCGGTGGTGCCGAGCACTTCGAACTCGGGCAGGTGGATCTCGCCGAGACCGATGTCGGCGTGCGGGTCGAGTTGGCAGCGCAGGCCCAGTTCGCGGGTCTGCCCCAGCAACTGGGCGGTGCCGGAGGACCCTCGTCCGGCGGCGCGGGCGACCTGTTCGGCGACCTCGAGCATGTCCTTGCCCGACTTGAGGTGGCCCTCGGCGTTGCGGCGGTCGATGTTGCGCAGGTCGAGAGGGACGAGTCGTCGGGCGGCGTCGAGCACGTCGACGGTGGCGGCCTGGTGGCGTTCGGCCATCCGCACGTGGTTGGTCAGCACTGCGGTGAGTCCGAACCGGTCGGCGAGTTCGACCATGGCACCGGCCTGGGCGGCGGAGTTGGTGCCGCGTCCACTGACCCGGTGGTTGGTGGCAGCGACCACCACCTGCGAGGGGCCGACCCGGTCGACCCAGGCCTGCAACTCCTGCTGGGCACGCTGTCGTTCGCCGCGGGCGACGAGTTCGCCGAACGGTGAGTCGCTGCCGAGCACCACGACCAGGTCGCCGTCGCGGGCATGTTCGGCGACCAGGTCGGACGAACTGATCGGCTCACCTCGCACCCCGGTCAGGTGGGTGGCGCTGGTGAGCCGGCACAGGCTGCCCCAGCCGCGCCGCGAGGTGGCCATCGCCACCACCCGGGGCAGTCGGGGGTCGCGCAGTTCGCCGCCGCGCACCGCGGTGGGGGGACGAGACCGGTCCCGCGGTCGTCCGGTCGGGGCCAGGGCGAGGTCGACCCCGACCACCGGGGCGACCCCGTGGGCCAGGCAGGCCTTGGCGAACCGGATGGCGCCGTAGAGCCCGTCCCGGTCGGTGAGGGCGAGGATGTCCTGGCCGTGCTCGGCGGCCTTGGCGACCAGGGCTTCGGGGTGGGAGGCACCGTGCTGCAACGAGTAGCCCGAGGCCACGCGCAGGTGCACGAAGGGGTCGTTCATGCCGTGTCGTCCTCGACCGCGTGCAACCAGCGGGGGCGGCGGCCGCTTCGGCGCAGCCACCTCTCCACCTCGGTGCAGAAGCGTTCGGCGTCCCTGACCAGGTCGTCGGCCTCGCGGGTGGTGGCGTGGGCTCGTCCCTGACCGATCAGGCGGCGACGCACCGAGGTGGCGGCGAAGAAGCTGGCCCACTCCCCCAGTTCGGGGGCGTAGCGCGCAACCAGCACCCAGGGGTCGATCACCCCGGGGGCCACGCCTCGCCCGGTGCGGGCACGCAGCACCAGGTCGGCGGCCCGCACGGCGGCCTGGTGGGCGGCCACGTAGCGGTGCCCGGCGGCCTCGACCAGTTCGGCCTCAACCACCAGCGCCCGCACCTGGGTCAGGTCGACCAGCAGCCGGTCGGCGGCTGTGCGCTCGGTGTCCATCGCTCGCCCCTTCAGTCGACGACGGTGCGCAATTGCCAGGCGCCGTCGTTCCAGGTGTGGGCCAACTCGTAGATGCCGCGGCTGCCGGCCATGCCGTTGGCGGCCTCGACCCGCCAGACCTCGATCTCGCACAGCAGGTCGTTCTCGGCCTCGGGCAGCTCTTCACCACGTGCGGCGCGGACCGCCGGCGAGGTCCACCACTGGCCGGACTCGATCCAGCGCGACTCCACCGCCAGCACCCGCCACAGTTGTTCACGCCAGACGAACTGGACCGGATCCTCCTCGCGGCCGAGCCGCACCTGCACCGGGTCGTGGTGTCGACGCATCGTGGTCCACCTCCTGGGGCCGACCGCACGGGTCGGATCGCTCGGGGTGCCTCGCTGTGTCGACCCAGAGGCGACGGAAGCCCCGGTGCGGACGGGGGTCGAAGCCATCCGCACCGGAGCAGTCCGGGTGTTCGTCCAACGGTTCTCGCCGGGTGGCCCTTCCCCAAGATCCGGCCCGGGTGTTCGACTGGCGGGTGAACCAGTCAATCGAACAGCTGTTCGAACGTGTTCCACTATAGGCCGACCCACCGACAATTCGTCAAGGGGGAGTTCTGGCGTTCGGGGCGATCCCCTTGCAGCCCTGTGGCGGGATCGAACGAAGTCACCGCCGATGTCGCTGAAATGTCCCCACCGCAACCTAGGGTGTGCCCATGACCACAGACTCCAGCAGTACCGACCCCGGCGGCCCAGTCACCGGCGGCCCAGTCACCGGCGGCCCAGTCACCGGCGGCATCGACCGGGACGGGGTGATCCGCACAGAGTCCGACCGGTTCNATCGACCGGGACGGGGTGATCCGCACAGAGTCCGACCGGTTCGCGAGCGTGCTCGCCACCACCGACGCCGGCGCGCCGGTGCCCTCCTGCCCGGAATGGACCGCCGACGACCTGCTCTGGCACCTCACCGAGGTGCACCTGTTCTGGTCACGGATCATCGGCGACCGGGTCACCGAGGTCGACGACGAGGCCGCCTTCGCCGCCGGCAACCCGCCCCGGCCCGACGGCCGTGAGGCCCTGCTCGACCTGCGCACCCACGCCACCGACACCCTGCTCGACGCCCTCGGCCAGCGCAGCGACGACGAGCAGGCCTGGAGTTGGTTCGAGGACGACCAGACCGTCGGGTTCACCCATCGCATGCAGACCCACGAGGCCACCATCCACCGGGTGGACGCCGAACTCACCGCCGGTGTGCCGATCAGCCCGATCGCCGCCGCCGTGGCCGCCGAGGGCATCGACCACTCGATCGACGTGATGCGCGGCGGGGTGCCCGACTGGGCCACCCTCACGCCGGCGGTCACCGCGGTGCTGCGGGCGACCGACACCGGCCAGACCTGGACGGTCGAGGTCGGCCGCTGGAGCGGCATCGGGCCGCAGTCGGGCAACGAGTTCGACGAGCCGTTCCTGCGCCGGGCCGGCGCTGACTCCCCCGCCCCCACCGCCGAGGCGTCAGGCACCGTCGAGCAACTCGACCTGTGGATGTGGGGTCGTCCGTCGGAGGTGGTCACCAGCGGGGACGAGGACGCCGTGGCCCGCCTGGTCACCGCGGCCGCCGCACCCCTGCAGTGAGGTCGGCGGCGCTCCTCACCTGAGCAGGTCGAACCTCACCACGGATCCTGGTCCGACCTGTCCGAGCAGGTCGATGTCGTCGTCGAGCACGACCGCCACCACCGGGTAGCCACCGGTGGTGGGGTGGTCTGCGCCGAACACCAGCGGTTCGCCCGAGGGTGGCAGTTGCACCGCCCCCCGGACGACCAGCTCACTGGGTAGTTCGTCGGTGACCCGGCGTCGCAGCACGCCCCCGGTCAGCCGGATGCCGATCCGGTCGCACTGGGGTGAGACCCGCCAGGCCAGTGACCCGAGCAGGGCCAGGTCATCGGGTTCGACCCAGTCGTGGCGCGGGCCGAGCATCGCCCGCACGGTCACCTCGGCGCTGGGCAGGTGCACCTGGGCCAGGTCGGCGGTCGGCACCGCCCCACCAGCGTCGCCGGCCACCAGCTCGTCCCCGGCTCGCACCGGCGCTGGTCCCAGCCCGGTCACCGGGTCGGTGCTGCACGAGCCGAGCACCGCCTCGGCCTCGATCCCGCCCCGCAGCGCCAGGTAGCAGCGTAGGCCGGCGACGGCTCGTCCGATCGTGACCTCCTGCCCGGCCGCGACCATCACCGCGCGGTGCTGGTCGACGGCTCGTCCGTCGACCGTCACCTCAGCCACCGCACCGGTCACCGCGAGCAGGCAGTCGTCCTCGGCGATGAACCTGGTCCCACCCAGCAGCAGCTCGAGCCCTGCCGCCTGCTCGGGGTTGCCGACCAGGCGGTTGGCCCGGCGCAGTGCGCTGCGGTCCATCGCCCCACCCTCGCTGACCCCCAGGTGGGCCCAGCCGGGGCGTCCGAGGTCCTGCACCAGGCACTGCAGGCCCGGCTCGACCACCCGGAGCGTCATCGCCGGCCACCCGCGTCGACGAACCGCACCCGGGTGCCCGAGGCCAGCAGCGAGGCCGGCTCGCGGGTCACGTCGAACAGCACCGCCTCGGTGCGCCCGACCAGTTGCCATCCACCGGGACTGGCCTGGGGATAGACCGCGCAGAAGTCCCCGGCCAGCGCGACCGAGCCTGCCGGCACCCGGGGACGAGGGCTCGTCCGGCGCGGTACTGCCAACGGCTCCCCGTCGCCGAGCAGGTAGCCGAACCCGGGCAGGAAGCCGACGAAGTCGCAGGTCCAGGCCTGGCTCGTGTGCCAGACCACCAGGTCGTCGGCGCTCCAGCCACGCAGGGCGCAGACCTCGGCGAGGTCCGGGCCGTCGTAGACCACCTCGACCTCGACCACCGGCCCCGACGTCGCATCCTCGTCGACCTGCCCGACCTCGAGGGCACGCAGGTCAGCCGCCACCTCGGCCAGCGGGCGCGAACCGTCCAGCAGCACCCCGATCGTGCGGGCGGCGGGCACGTGCTCGAGCACGCCCGCGATGGGGTTGGCGCGCAGCGCCTCGTCCCAGTGGCGACGGGTGGCCGCATCGGGCAGTTCGACCAGCCACGCGCGATCCCCGCAGGGCAGCAGCCGCATCAGGACCCCGCGAAGGCAGAGAGGTGAACGCCGGCGGCGGTCAGTGCGGCGCGCACTGCGGCGGCCATCTCGACCGCCCCCGGAGAGTCGCCGTGCACACAGACCGAGTCCGGGTTCACCCGCAGCACGGTCCCATCGACCGCGGCCAGTTCGCCGCGGGTGACCAGACCCACGATCCGGGCGGCCACCTCGTCCGGGTCGTGCAGCAGCGCCCCTGGCTCGCCTCGGGGCACCAGGCTGCCGTCGGCTGCGTAGCCGCGGTCGGCAAACGCCTCGATGTGGAACGGCAACCCGGCCCGTCGACACCGGGACTCGACCGCCGATCCGGGCAGGCCGAGCAGCCCGATGCCTCCACCGGCCTCGGCAACTGCCTCGACCACCACCTGCGCCTGCTCGTCGTCGGCCGCGATCCGGTTGTAGAGGGCACCGTGCGGCTTGACGTAGCCCAGCACGGCGCCGGTCCGGCGACAGACCTCGGCCATCAGGTCGAGTTGTTCGACCACCCAGCCGTGCAGGATCGGGGCATCGACGTCCATGCGGCGTCGGCCGAAGTCGTCACGGTCGAGGTAGGAGACGTGGGCCCCGACCACCACCCCCAGTTCTGCGGCGCGGCGGGTGGTCGCCAGCATCGAGTCCCGGTCGCCGGCGTGGTGGCCGCAGGCGACATTGGCCGAGGTGACGATGGCCAGCATCTGCTCGTCGGGGAAGATCAGCCCCGCCTGCGCATCGCTCTCGCCCAGGTCGGCGTTGAGGTCGATGCGCATGGCAGTAGTCTGCACCGAACCCCCGCTTGCCGACGCCGGGGCAGTGAGGACGAGTCGTGGACCACCTGCACGCACGCAACCAGCGCATCATCGACGCCGTGGTCGAGCGCGCCGAGGCGCTGTACGCCACGGTCGGCCTGGATGTGCGCCGGTTCGCGCAGCTGGACGACTGGCTGGTCGACTACCTGGCGCCGGTCAGCGCGCAGGCGTCCCCTGGTGGAACCGGAGCTGCCAGCCCTGCGGACCGCCCTGCTGCCACAGCGAGTGGCGAAGGGTCACCCGCGAGCCCAGCGTGAGGCGGTAGCGCAGGCTGACCAGCCCGGCGCCGAGTTCGTCGATGCCCATCACCTCGAGCCTGGGGGTGAGCCCGAGCGGACCGAGCCCGAGCACGGCCCGGTTGCGGGTGAGGATGCCGCCAGAGGCGGTGTGCTCGACGAACAGGGCGTGCAGCAGCTGTTCGAGTGCGGTGCGGTCGGTGCGGACGTCGTCGTCGAGCAGGCGGCGCTCGAGGGCGAGCACCGGGTGGTCGGGGTCGATGGGTGTGGGTTTCGGGACGCTCGCTGGCGCTCGCTCCTCAACCAACGACTCACCGCCTGCTGGCGCACCCTGGTCGACCGGCTGATCCACCCCGGCCGGCGGCTCGTCCAGGCTGAACAGGTCAGGCTCCGGCTCGGGCTTCGGGGTGGGTGCAAAGGCGATCTCGCGGGCCGGGGAGCTCGCGCCGGCCCATCCCGGACCGGTCTCGGGCTCGGCGCCGTCGCGGAACGCGGTGGCCACGGCCCGGGCACGCAGGTCGGCGGCCTCGTTGAGTTCGTGGCCGGCGTGGCCCTTCACCCACTCGAAGCTCACCCGGCGCCCAGCCAGGGCGGCGTCCAGCTCGCGCAACAACTCGACGTTGAGCACCGGCTTGCCGTCGGCCTTGCGCCAGCCGCGCCGCTTCCAGCCAGGAATCCACTTGGTGGCGCAGTTGATCACGTACTGCGAGTCGCACAGTACGTGCAGCGGCTCGTCCACGTCTGCGGTCTGCTGCAGCAGGTCGAGCACGGCCATCAACTCGCCCATGTTGTTCGTCCCGTGCGCCCACCCGCCGGCGGCCCCGCGCGGGTCGTCGACGTACCAGGCCCAGCCGGCCGGGCCCGGGTTCGACAGGGAAGAGCCGTCGGCGGCAGCGGTGATCATGACGCCCCCGCCGCGGCGAACCCAGGTTTGATGACCTCGTCGATCAGGCGCAGCCGCTGGTCGAAGGGCAGGAAGGCCGACTTGGCGGCGTTGATGGTCAGCCAGCGCACGTCGTCCACACTCCAACCGAAGGCCTCGCTGCACAACGCGAACTCCCGCGACAGCGTGGTGCGACTCTGCAGCCGGTTGTCGCAACTGATCGTCACCCGGAACTTGAGCCGCTTGAGCAACTCCACGGGGTGCTCGGCGATCGAGTCGGCGATGCCGGTCTGCAGGTTCGAACTGGGGCAGACCTCGAGCGGGATGCGCTGGTTGCGGATGTAGTCGGCCAGCGGCCCGAGCACGTCGCCACCGGACTCGTCGACGCTGATGTCCTCGACGATCCGCACCCCGTGGCCGAGGCGGTGGGCGCCGCAGACCTGCACCGCCTCCCAGATCGAGGGCAGCCCGAACGCCTCCCCGGCGTGGATGGTGAAATAGGCGTTCTGGCGCTTGAGGTAGTCGAAGGCGGCGGCCATCCGGCTGGGCGGGAAGCCCTTCTCGGCGCCGGCGATGTCGAACCCGCAGACCGAGTCGTTGCGGTAGCGCACCGCCAGTTCGGCGACGTCGAGGGTGGGCTCGCCGTGGCGCATCGAGGTGACGATCTGGTGGGCGATCACCGGGGTGCCTTTCTCGGCCGCCTGGGTCATTCCCTCGGCCAGTCCGTCGCGTACCGCCTCGATGGCCTCGGCCATGGTGAGCCCGCGCTGCAGGTGCTGTTCGGGCGCCCAGCGCGCCTCGGCGAGCACGACCCCGTCGGCGGCCTGGTCGAGCACGAACTCCCTCGCCACCCGCACCAACTGCTCACGGGTCTGCATCGCTGCCACGGTGTGGTCGAAGGTGGTCAGGTAGTTGACCAGGCTGCCCGAGTCGGCGTGCTCGAAGAACCAGTCGGCCAGTGCGTCGGCGTCGCGGGTGGGTGGTTCGTGGCCGTTCTCGAGGCAGTGGTCGACCACAGTCTGCGGACGAAGCCCACCGTCCAGGTGGTCGTGCAGCGCCACCTTGGGCAGCGCGCGGAGTTGCTCAACGCTCAGGCTCACCCCTGCGCCTCCCGCAGGTGGTCGAGCGCTGCGGGCCCGAAGCCCAGCGGCAGCACCTGGTCCATCGTCCACGTGCCGTCGGGGGTGTCGACCAGCAGTTCGCGTCCACCGTGCTCGAACAGCAACTGACGGCAGCGCCCGCAGGGCATGATCGGCTCACCGAGGCCGTTGACGCAGGCGAAGGCGACCAGTCGTCCCCCACCGCCGGCGACCAGGTCGGAGATCACCCCGCACTCGGCGCACAGCGTCACCCCGTAGCCGGCGTTCTCGACGTTGCAGCCGACCACGATGCGTCCGTCGTCGACCAGGGCTGCTGCACCCACCCGGTAGTGCGAGTAGGGCGCGTAGGCGCGCTGGCTCACCTCGATCGCGCGGCGGCGCAGTTCGTCCCAGTCGATGGTGGACGACGGATCGGTCATCGGTTGCTCACTTCACGTAGGGGACGCCGTCGGCGGCCGGGCCCCGCACCCGTCCGATCAGGCCGGCGACCGCGACGATGGTGGCCAGGTAGGGCAGCAGCTTCAACCAGTCGGACGAGATCGGGGTGCCCATGGTCTGCACCTGCGAACCCAACTGGTCGACGAAGCCGAAGAACAGCGCCATCAGCGCAGCCAGACCTGGGCGCCAGCGGCCCATGATCAGCGCGGCCAGGGCGATGAAGCCCTTGCCGACGGTGATGTCGTCGTTGAACGCTCCGGTGACGCCGAGGGTGAAGAACGATCCGCCGAGACCGGCGAACAGGCCGCCGGCCAGCACTGCGCTCCAGCGGATGGCGACCACGTTGATGCCGACGGTGTCGGCGGCCTTGGGGTGCTCGCCGACCGAGCGGATCCGCAGCCCCCACACCGTGCGCTCGAGGATGAACCAGACCACGACCACGCTGATCAGGGCCAGGTAGGCCAGGATCGTCTGGCTGAACAGCACGTCGCCCAGCAGCGGGATCTTGTGCAGCAACGGGATCTGGATCGGCTCGAGCAGCGGCGCGTCGTTGAGTTCGCCCGACTGCGGCTTGACCAGCGAGTCGAACAGGAAGCTGGTCAGGCCCAGTGCCAACAGGTTGATCACCACGCCGAGCACCACCTGGTCCATCAGGTAGGTGATCGCGAACAGGGCCAGCACCGCCCCCATCAGCACGCCGGCGAACATCGCGGCGAACAGCCCGGCGGTGACCGACCCGGTCACCGAGCCGACGACCGCGGCCGCGAAGGCGGCGGTGAGCATCTGGCCCTCGATCGCCACGTTGACCACACCGGAGCGCTCACACATCACACCGCACAGGGCGCCCAGGATCAGGGGGGTGGCCAGCAGCAGGGTGCCCTGCAACTGGTTCGAGACCAGGAACGGCAGCGATCGTCCCGCAGCCGCCCAGCTCAGGAACCCAGCGACCAGGGCCAGCCCAGCGACCAGGCCTGCCCAGCGGCGCCAACGCCCCATGCCGGGCAGCACGTAGACCACGCAGGCAGCGGCCAGCAGCAGCGCACTGACCAGGACGACCGGCAGGCCCGGCACCGAGATGGTGGGCAACTGCACCTCGTCCAACGCGTTCGACAGCGCGAACCGGGCGGTGCCCGAGGTCTGGGTGACCAGCCACAGCATCACCGCGGCGACGATGCCGATCAGGGCACCGGTCGACAGGCGTTGGCGCCTGGCCTCGGCCGACTCGGTGGTGCGCAGGTGCACCTCCTCGTCCAGCTGGGCGGGGTGGCGGTAGGGCGCGAGCGTGGCCGTGGTCACCGACGACTCGTCGGCCCGCCGTGCGTCGGAAGGTTCTGCGTCGGCAGGTGCTGCGTCGCCAGGAACGGGGGGCACCTTCTCGGGAGTGCCATCGGGACGAGGGTAGGTCGTGTTCACGAGGCCAGTCCTCCCTGCGAGGCCACCGGGGCCACAGCTTGCGTGGTGGGTGCCTTGCCGGCGCGGCGCGCCTTGAGGAAGGGCACCAGGGTGCGCACCAGCATCGGGGCGCCGACGAACAGCACGATCAGCGCCTGCAGCACCATGATCAGGTCAGGCGGCGTCTGGGCGGCCGACTGCATCTTGAGCCCGCCGGTGTTCATCGCACCGAACAGCAGGCCGGCCAGCACGGTGCCCAACGGCCGGGAGCGTCCGAGCAGGGCGACGGTGATGGCGTCGAAGCCGATCGAGCCGACCAGGCCCGCGGTCAACGGGGTGGGGGTGGCGCCAGAGATCGCGCCCAGGGCGACCTGCACGCCGGCCAGACCGGCCAGGCCACCCGAGATCGCCATGGTGGTGGCGGTGATGGTCGACACGCTCATGCCGGCGGTGGCCGAGGCGCTGGGGTTCGACCCGACCGCGCGAATCTGGAAACCCAGCTTGGTGCGCTCCATCAGCCACCACACGCCGAAGGCGGCCAGCAGCGCCAGCACGAAGCCCATGTGCAGCTGGGTGCCCTCGATGCGCGGGAAGGTGGCCGACCACTCCACGATCGGTGAGATCGGGTCGGCTCGGCCGGGCCGCTGGAACAGCGTTGTGGTCAGCGCCCAACCGAGCATGCCCAGGGCGATGTAGTTGAGCATGATCGTGGTGATCACCTCGTGGGCCCCGGCGCGCGCCTTGAGCGCACCGGCGATGCCACCCCAGGCCGCACCGGCGGCGACGCCGGCGAGCACGGCCAGCGGCAGGTGCACCGCCAGCGGCAGCCCCTTGATCGAGAAGCCGACCAGGGCCGAGATCATCGCACCGACGACTGCCTGGCCCTGGGCGCCGATGTTGAACAGGCCGGCACGGAAGGCCAGCCCGATGCCCAGGCCGGCGCAGATCAGCGGAGCCGAGCGGGCCAGCGTCGAGGTGATCGGGCCGATGCCGCCCAGCGCGCCGCCGACCAGGGCCGAGTAGGCCTGACTCACCTTGTCCCAGGACGCCCCCAGGGCGTCACTGGGGCGGGAGAAGAAGTACGACCACTTCGGGGCGATCTCGGGGTCTGAGACCACCATCAGCACCGCACCCAGCAGGAAGGCGAGGATGAACGCGAACAGCGTCACCACGACGTCTGACCAGGGCAGCCGGATGCGCCGGCCGGCCGAACCGATGGACTCACTCATCGCCGGCTCCTTCCTCAGCGGCGACGACCGCTTCGTCGTACGGGATGCCGGCCATCATCAACCCGAGCACGTCGCGCGGGGTCCCAGCGGGCACGATACCGACCACGTGGCCGCGGTTCATCACCGCGATCCGGTCGGCGAGGGCCTCGATCTCGTCCAGCTCGGTCGAGACGATCAGCACCGCGGTGCCACGGTCGCGTTCCTCGATGATGCGCTTGTGCAGGAACTCGATGGCGCCGACGTCGACGCCGCGGGTGGGTTGGCTGGCGACCAGCAGCTTCAGGGGGCGGGACAGTTCGCGGGCCAGCACCACCTTCTGGGCGTTGCCGCCCGACAGCGAGCTGAGCGGCAGGTCGATGCCCTGGGTGCGGATGTCGAACTCGTCGACCTTGGCGCGGGCGTTGGCCTTGATCTGGTCCCAGCGCAGGTTGCCGCGCCGGGTGAAGCCGCCGACCTGGTTGAGCACCAGGTTCTCGGCGACGGTGAAGGTCGACACGTAGCCGTCGTGCTGGCGGTCCTCGGGCACGAACCCGACTCCGGCGGCGATGGTCTCGCGGGTGCCGAGCTTGGTGAGGTCTCGTCCCTGCAGCTCCACTCGCCCCTTCAACACCGGACGAAGACCCAACAGCACCTCGGCGAGTTCGGTCTGCCCGTTGCCCTGCACGCCGGCCACACAGAGGATCTCACCGGCGCGCACGTCGAGGGAGACGTCGTCGACGACGACCTGTCCTGACGCGTCCGCCACGGTGAGGTTCTCGACCACCAGGGTGGGCTCGCCGGCCTCGGCGGGGGACTTGTCGACCTGCAGGTTGACCGAGCGTCCGACCATCATCTCGGCCAGGTCACCCTCGGACGCGCTGGCGTCGGCTTGGCCGACCACCTTGCCGCGACGGATCACGGTGATGTCGTCGGCGATGGCGAGCACCTCGCGCAGCTTGTGGGTGATGAAGACGATGGCTCGTCCCTCGTCACGCAGCGAGCGCATGACGGTCATCAGTTCGTCGATCTCCTGGGGGGTGAGCACGGCGGTCGGCTCGTCGAAGATCAGGTACTTGGCGTCGTTGGCCAGCGCCTTGAGGATCTCGACGCGCTGCTGCACGCCCACCGGCAGATGTTCGATCCTCGAGTCGGGCTGCACCCGCAGTCGGTAGCGGTTCGACAGTTCGAGCACCTTCTGGCGGGCCTGGCGCATGTTGAGCAGCCCGCCGGTGGCCTGTTCGCGGCCGAGGATGATGTTCTCGGCGACGGTGAACACGTCGACCAGCATGAAGTGCTGGTGCACCATGCCGATGCCTGCGGCCATCGACTGGCGCGGGTTGCGGAAGTGCTGCTCGACCCCGTCGATCGAGATGGTCCCCTCGTCGGCGTCGAGCAGGCCGTAGAGGATGTTCATCAGGGTCGACTTGCCAGCACCGTTCTCACCGAGCAGGCAGTGGATGCGGCCCGGGACGATGTCGAGGTCAATGTGGTCGTTGGCGGTCAGAGTTCCGAAGCGCTTGGTGATTCCGCGCAGGCTCAGGCCCTGGGGCGCAGGATCGGCGGCGCTGCCGATCGGTGCAGTCGTGGTGGTCGACACGCTGGCATCCTTGCACAAGTGGTGGTGGGTGGCCCTCAGGCCGGGGTTGCCCCGCCACGAGCGATGACGACGATGGCGGCGGGGACATGACGAACGGGAGGGGCCCGGTGGACCCCTCCCGTCATGTCAGTGGATCCGCGACGGGATCACTTGGGCTGCGAGGCGGACTCGATCTTGATGGTGCCGGCGATGATGTCGGCCTTGATCTTCTCCAGCTCGGACTTGGTCTCGGCCGAGACGGCGCCGTCGAACTCGTGGAACGGAGCGATGGTGGTGCCACCGTTCTCGAGGGTGCCGACGTAGGGATCGGAGCTGAAGCTGCCGTCCTGGGCGGCCTTGATGGCGTCGAACACGGCCACGTCCATGGCCTTCTGCACCGAGGTCAGGATGCTCTTGCACGACTTCTCGGCAGAGATGCAGCCGTCGGTGTCGACCCACACGGCCTTGACCGCACCGTTGCTGGTGTCGGCGACCTGCAGGGCGCCCAGACCGGCGGGGCCGGCGACCGGGAACAGCACGTCGGCGCCCTGGCTGACCAGGTTGGTGGCGGTGGACTTGCCACCGGCGATGTTCTCGAACGGCTTGGGCTCAGGCACGAACTGGCCGTCCTGCTTCTTGGCGTCCCAACCGAGCACCTGGACGTTCTTGCCCTTCTGCTGGTTGTAGTAGGCCACGCCCTGGGCGTAGCCGTCCATGAAGATGGTCACGGTGGGGATCTTCATGCCACCGAAGGTGCCGACCTTGCCCGACTTGGACTGCGAGGCGGCGACGTAGCCGGCCATGAAGCTCGACTCGGCGGTGTTGAACACCAGCGGCTTGAGGTTGGTCAGGCCCTTGGCCGAGGCGGGGTTGTCGTCGACGATGGCGAACTTGACGTCGGGGTTGGCCTTGGCAGCCGCGACGGTGGCGTCGGAGAGCAGGAAGCCGACGGTGATGATGATGTTGCACTTCTCGGCGATCATCGACTGGATGTTGGTGGCGAAGTCCTTGGCGTCCTTCGACTCGACCTCGGCGACCTGGATGCCGAGATCCTGGGCGGCCTTCTCGAGGCCGTCGTGCGAGGTCTGGTTGAACGACTTGTCGTCGAAACCACCGGAGTCAGAGACCATGCAGGCCTTGAACTCAGCAGCGGCCGAGGTCTCAGCCGCGCTCGTGGCCGAACCCGAGGGGGCCGACGAGGCTGCGGTGGACTGCTGGGTCGAAGGTGCGGCGGCGTCGGGCGCCTCGGCGCATCCGGCGAGGGTGAGCGCGGCGGCCGAGAACAGGGCCGAGAGCGCGAGAAGGGACTTCTTCACGTGAACTGCCTCCTGAGCAGATGATTCGTGCCAGAGATTCTGGGGGGCTCGCTGGTGGCGGGCACGAGCACTGTAACCACTGGTGCAGAAACCGGCCAGTGCGGGGGTGCCGATCGGGGCCAAGTGTGACCAAGCTGCAACCATCGCCCCGGTTCGTCGGGGCCGTTCTGAGGGGGGTCAGCCGATCTGGCGGACGAGTGCCTCGGCGGCGTCGACGATCACGGTGGTCTCGCGCTCCCACTGTGGTTCCTGCCCCCGGTAGGGGCCGGTGGCCAGCGAGATGATCACCGCGGCTGCCCGCAGCCTGAGTTCCACCGGGTCGACCCGCTCGTCGAAGACCGGCACCCAGGTGCGAATCAGGTGGTGCACCCGGCTGGCCTGCTCGGGGTTCATCCGCTGCACCGTCGACAGGTGGGCGATCATGCAGGCCAGGTCGTCCGCACGCCGGCCCGGGCCGATGGTGTCGATGTCGAGCATGCCGCTGACCTGGCTGTGCTCGACGAACACCTGGCCCTCGTGGAAGTCGCCGTGGGTCGGTTCGTCCCCCTGCGGGATGCGGTCGAGCCCTTGGTGGATCTGGGAGGCCATCCAGGTCAGCCGGGCCTCTTCGCTCGGCATTGCCTGGGCGACCATGCCGACGTAGTGGTCGATGGCGGCCGACCAGGGGGCGCGCCGATCGAGCCTGGCGACGCTGGCGGGCATCGAGTCGAGCAGGTCGATCAGTTGCTCGGCGGTGCAGGGCGGTTCGGGGTCGAACATCGCTTTGGCCAGCGGACGACCGCTCAGTTCGCGCAGCACCAGCAGGTGGTCGTCGGTGGCCAGCGCCACCTCGGGTGAGGGCACGCCGGCGTCGAGCAGCAGCCGGTGGCGGGCCAGCACCTCGCGGAAGGAGCGTTCGCGCTGCACCTTGACGTAGAAGGTTTCGCGCGGGTCGGTGACCACCATCCGCAGCACGGCGCGGCGTCGGGGCCGGTAGCCGACCATGGCCAAGCTGATCTGGTCGGCGCTGACCGGGCGGTCGACCAGGCGGTGGGCGTTGACCAGTTCGGCCATCTGCTCGGGGTAGGCGGCCCGGGCCAGGCCGGGCAGGTCAGGATCCTTGGGGTACAGCCAAACCGCGACCTCGCGGGAACCGTCGGCGAAGATGTCGGCGCGGGCGTCGGTCGGGGTTCGCCCGCCTGATCGGGCGCTCACCCCGAGCAGTTCCTCTCGCACCCCGTAGGGCCAGCGCACGCTGGCGACGTAGGTGGCGGTGGTGGAGTGGCCGGGGTGGGCGTCGACGTGGTCCATCGACCAGCTGAGCAGCACTCCCCCGGCGTGCTCGACCGCGGCGGCGAGTAGTTCGCCGACCCGCTCAGAGGTCAGCAGGTGGGCGCCGTCGGGATCGTCAGGACGAGGCATCGCCGGTGCCGGCCTCCGCCGGCTCGCGCTCGGTGGTGCTGGCAACGTCGGGCTCGGTGGTCTCGCCTGCCTCGGTGGCGTCGCCGGGGTCGGTCTCGCTGGGCCTGCCGTCGGCCCGGTGCACCCGCAGCCAGGCGGCACGTCGTCCGTCGAGTTCGGCGACCTCGAAGACCACCAGGGCACTCTCGGGCAGGTCGTGTGAGGCCTCGAAGCTGCGCACCAGTTCGACCTCGACCTGGTCACCGACCTGGGGCACGTGGCCGAGTTGGGCCATCACCCAGCCGGCAACGGTGTCGTAGGGGCCCTCCTCGAGCACGTAGCCGGTGGCCTCCTCGAACTCCTCGAGGGTGGTCAGGCCGTCGACGTCGCTGAGTTCGCTGTGGGCGCGCTGGTCGTCGACCACGTCGTACTCGTCGGTGATGTCGCCGATCAGTTCTTCCATCAGGTCTTCGAGGGTGACGATGCCCGCGGTGCCACCCCACTCGTCCAGCACGATGGCCAGGTGCGCGCCCTCGCGGCGCATGTCGGTGAGCGCCCGCAGCACCTTGACGGTCTCGGGCAGGCTGAGCACCGGCCGCACCAGTTGCTTCACGGGAAGTTGGCGCACCTGCGGGTCGAGGTCGAACAGGTCGCGCACGTGCAGGAAGCCGGCGATCCGGTCGGTGGATCCGTCGGTGACCGGGTAGCGGGAGTGCGGGGCGCCCTGCACCTCGCGCATGGCGCGGTGGGCGGGCATGTCGCCGGAGAGGAAGTCGACCTCGGTGCGCGGCACCATCACCTCGCGCAGGCTGCGTTCGCCGGCGTCGAACACCTCGTCGAGGATCAGTCGTTCCTCGTCGCCCAGGGTCTGCGAGCTCGACACCATCGAGCGGATCTCCTCGTCGGAGACCTCCTCCTTGGACGCCTTCGGGTCACCGCCCAGGATGCGCACCACGACGTCGGTCGACTTGCCCAGGAACCAGATCAGTGGACGAGCCGCCGTCGCGATGCCGTTGACCATCGGCCCGAGCGCCAGGGCGAAGCCCTCGGCCCGCTGCATGGCCAGCCGCTTGGCGGTGAGTTCTGACAGCACGATCGAGAAGTAGCTGATGATGATGGTGATCAACACCAGGGCCAGCGGGCTCGCCACCGACATCGGCAGCCCGGTGCGGGCGAGCACCGGGGCGAGGTCGTCAGCCAGCGTGGCACCACCGAACGAGGCCGACAGGAAGCCGGCCAGGGTGACACCGATCTGCACCGCCGACAGGAACCGATTGGGGTTGCGGATCAGGTGCTCGATGGCCGCACCGCGCTTGCCCTTGCTGGCCAACTGCTTGACCTGCGAGTCGCGCAGGCTCACCAGAGCCATCTCGGCCGCCGCGAAGACGCCACCGATCAGGATGAAGACAAAGATCAGGGCCAAGTTGCCCAAGGTCTGCGTCAAGTTCTCTCCTGCGTCGGGGGTCGCGACCCCCTCATGCTAGCGGGTGGGGCGCCTGCCACCTCTTCGGGCGCATAGGGCCGCAGCGCTTCTCAGCCGGCGACGCTGGCGACGTATGGTCCGAAGTCGGCAGTCCCGAATGAGTACATCGGCCTGGTGAGGGCCATCGTGCACCTGACCGTGGAACAGCACCACGGCTGGTGCGCGTGTTCACGGTGCCATCCTTTTGGGGGGCTGTGACTCCGGTGGAGACGCGTCAACCACCAAGGGAACACCCAGAGCGCTGGCTATCCTGCGACCGAGCCGCTCAGCGCCCTCCTCGGTCACAGTGGGGGTGGTGAGCGGATGCCATCACCAATTGACAACCAGCACCATGGCCATGAGCAGGACAACCACCCACAGGCTCACGAGGAGGTCATCCCTCCAGCCCGGCACGCGGAAGGTCCAGTGCAGCCTCCGAGCAAGGGACTCCTTCATCGCGAACACTGAGGCCGCACCGAATCCCCAGACCGCAAGGAAGATGACCGGCCAGCGAGTCCAGGAGAACCCGAACACGTCCTCGGTCAAGTAGGCCACGAATGACCCAAGAATGACTTGGAGAGGGGCCAGAAATCCGGCTCTTCAACCTTGAGGTGGGGGTGAGCGCGACACG
>NZ_JACYIZ010000010.1 GCF_015352975.1 Aestuariimicrobium ganziense
CGACCTGCTTGAGCCAGCGGGAGATGGTTCCCTCGGTGACGGATTCGCCGAGTGCGGGAAGGGTGACTTCGGTCGACATGAGAGTGGAAGCTCCTTTGCTGTGGTTACCTCCGTCAGCCTAGCCCCCGCGGCTGGGTGGCGCAGCCACCGCCGCCGGGAGGGGCACCGGCCTCAGGAGTGGGCGTGCAGGGGCGCCCCGGCCAGGGCCATGATCGCCTCGCCGATTGCCTCCCCCTGGGTGGGATGGGCGTGGATCAGTCCGCCGAAGTCGTCGGGACGAGCCTCCCAGGCGGTGATCAGGGCTGCTTCGCCGATCAGTTCCGAGACGCCGTCGCCGATCATGTGCACACCGACGACAGCGCCGTCGGCCCGGCGCACCAGTTGGACGAAGCCATTCGTCCCGACGATCTGGGAGCGTCCGTTGCCGCCGAGTTGGTACTCGACCACCTCGACCGCACCGTCGCGTTCGGCCTGGGCGCGAGTGAGCCCGACCGAGGCGATCTCGGGTGAGCAGTAGGTGACCCGGGGAATCTGGTCCTCGCGCACCGGACGAGGCCGCTCGCGGGTGTGACCCTGCAGGTGGGCGACGCGTTCGGCGACGAAGATGCCCTGGGCGAAGCCGCGGTGGGCCAGTTGCAGTCCGGCGACCAGGTCGCCCACGGCCGAGACCTGCGGCACCGAGGTGGTCAGGTTCTCGTCCACGCTGACGTGGCGTCCGCGCAGCGTGATGCCGGCCTGCTCGAAGTCCAGGTCGTCGCTGACCGGCTCTCGTCCCACCGCCACCAGCAGCAGGTCGGCCGAGAGCGTCGTGCCGTTCTGCAGGGCCACCTCGACACCCTCGTCACCCGCGGTCGCGCCGGCAACTGGAACCCCGGTGTGCACGGTGATTCCGCGCCGCCCGAAGGCTCGCAGCAACGCCTTGGCGATGGTCGGTTCCTCGGCCGGCACCAGCCGGTCGAGTGCCTCGACGATGGTCACCTCGACCCCGAACGAGGCCCACATCGAGGCGAACTCCACCCCGATCACCCCGCCACCGAGCACGATCGCGGTCCGCGGCAGCGAGGTCATGGTCATCGCGTGGTCTGAGGTGATGATCCGCTCGCCGTCGATCGGCAGCCCGAGTGTGCGGGGCCGTGAGCCGGTGGCCAACACCACGTGCCGGCCACGCACCAGCGTGTCGCCGACCTGCACCGCCGGGCCGGTCTGGTCGACCACGAGGCGTCCTCGGCCGTGCACCTGCGCGATGCCACGAGAGGAGACCAGCCCCTGGAGCCCCTTGTGCAGTCGGCCGACCACCTGGTCGGAGAACGCGTTGACCCCTTCGAGGTCGACACCCTCGAAGCTGGCCCGCACCCCCACCCGGGCAGCGTCACGGGTGGCCTCGGCCACGTGTGCGGCGTGCAGTCGGGCCTTGGTGGGGATGCAGCCTCGGTGCAGGCAGGTGCCGCCGAGCAGGTCGGCCTCGACCAGGGCCACGTCGAGCCCCAGTTGGGCGGCCCGCAGCGCTGCTGCGTAGCCGCCGCTGCCGCCGCCGAGCACGACCAGGTCGTGGCTGGCGGTCAGCGTGGCGCTCCCGGTCGAGGACGAGGCCACCGCCTCAGCCCTCCATGCCGGCGGCGAGCGCGACCAGGGTCGAGACGGCGAAGCCGGTGCCTCCGGTGGACACGTGGCCCCAGGCCGACTCCTCGTTCCAGGCCGGGCCGGCGATGTCGAGGTGTGCCCACGACTGGCCCTCGGCGACGAAGCGCTGCAGGAAGGCGGCGGCGGTCAGCGCCCCACCCCAGCGCGGTCCACCGGACTTGAGGTCGGCGACCTTGGAATCGAGGGTGGCGCGCAGCTGGTCGGGGATCGGCAGCTGCCAGAACTGCTCACCGGCCACCTCGGCCGCGTCGAGGATGCGGTCGGCGGTTTCGTCGTCGGAGGCCATCAGGCCCGCGATCCGGTTGCCGAGGGCGACGATGCACGCACCGGTGAGGGTGGCCACGTCGACCACCAGGTCGGCGGCATCGCCCTTGGTGCGGGCCAGCGCGTCGGCCATCACCAGGCGTCCCTCGGCGTCGGTGTTGACGTTCTCGACGGTGGTGCCGCCATACATGCTGAGCACGTCACTGGGGCGGTAGGCGGTGTCGCTGGGCAGGTTCTCGGCCATGGCGGCGTAGGTGATCACGTGCACGTTGAGCCCGAGCTGGGCGATCACCTTGGTGGCGGCCAGCACCGCGGCCGCGCCGGACATGTCGCACTTCATGGTGTACATGCCCTCGGACGGCTTGATGTTGAGGCCACCGGAGTCGAAGGTGATGCCCTTGCCGACCAGGGCGAGGGTCTGCTTGGCGCCGCGCGGCTTGTACTCCACGCGCACCAGGCGGGGGCCACGCGACGAGCCGCCACCGACGGCACTGAGACCGCCGTAGCCCTCGCGGGCCAGGGTCTTGTCGTCCAGCACCTCGACGGTGACGTTCTTGATGCCCTTGAACTGGTCGCGGGCCTCGTTGGCGAAGACCTCGGGGTAGAGCAGGTTGGCCGGGGCGTTGATCCAGTCGCGGGCCAGGTTGACCGCGGCCGACAGGTTCACCGACTCCTCGACGGTGCGGTTCACGTCGCGGCCCTTGGCGGCCGAGACCACGGCGACCTCGGTGACGCGCGTGGGGGCGTCCGCGCCGCTGACCTTGGTGAAGGTGTAGGCGCCCTGCAGGGCGCCCTCGGCGATCGCGGCGAGCAGTTCGGGGTCGGTGGCGTCGAGCGAGACGGCGACCTTGACGTCGGCGTCCTTGGCCAGTCCGGCGGCCTTGCGCACGGCGACGCCGACGGCCTCGCGCAGCGCGTTCGGGGTCACCTCGACCGGCCCGACGCCGACGGCGACGACGCTCTGGCCGAGCAGCCCCTTGGGCAGCACGACAGCATCGTTGGCCTTGGAGCTGCCGCCCAGGTCGGCGACCAGGTCGGTCAGGTCACCGGGCAGCTTCTTGGCCCAGCCCTTCTCGAGGTCTGCGGGGACGCCGACGACGACGTCCTTGTCGTTCGAACTGGCCACACCCACGACCAGCACGTCGACGGACGACGGCACCTGGCCGGTGAGGGTGAGCTGGGGGGCGCGATGGGTCGACAGCGCTGACATGGTTCCCTTTCGGTGGACGGCTCGTCAGGAAGCCTACCGAGTGGCCACCTCGGCGGCGCACCGTCAGTCTGGACGACTAGGCTGGTGCTCGACAGTGGTTCGTCCCGGTGTCCCACCTGCCGAGCCAGCCGTTGACCGACACGACGAAGTGAGGAACCCATGAGCACCCCGGAGATCTCCGTACAGCTGTACTCGATCCATCCTGAACTGGCAGCCGACCTCGACGGATCGCTGGCCAAGATCGCCGACATCGGCCTGACCACGGTCGAGGCGTTCGACTTCGTCACCCGGGTCGACGAGCTCAAGGCAGCGTTCGACAAGTACGGTCTGAAGTCGCCCACCGCGCACGCCATCCTGATCGAGGACGCCGGCGTCGCCACCCCCGACGGCCTGCTCTCGGTGCCCCCGGTCGAGGAGACCTTCGAGGCCGCCAAGAAGCTGGGCGTCGAGGTTGTCATCGACCCGTTCGTCGCGCCCGCCAAGTGGCAGACCGCCGAGGACGTCACCCGCACCGCGACCAAGCTCAACGAGCGCGCCGTGCAGGCCCGTGACTACGGCCTCAAGGTCGGCTACCACAACCACGAGCACGAGTTCACCGCCGAGATCGACGGCCGTCCGGCTTACGACCTGTTCGTCGAGCAGCTCGATCCCGACGTCAAGCTCGAGGTCGACCTGTACTGGGCCCAGGCCGGTGGCGCCGACCTGATCGAGCTGCTGACCCGCCTCGGCGATCGGGTGATCGCGGTGCACTCCAAGGACGGCCCCCTGCGTCCCGGCACCACCGCCGCCAACCTGCCCAAGGACCAGGCCCCGGCCGGCCAGGGCGATGTGAAGCTCGCCGACGTGTTCGCCGCCGACCTCGACATCCCCTACGCCGTGATCGAGTTCGACCACTACGAGGGTGACACCTTCGACGGCATCACGCAGAGCTACGCCTGGCTCAAGGAGACCCTCGGGTGAGTGGGGCTCCCACCTCGCACCTGTTCCAGTCACCCCTTCACCAGCGCCACGTCGAGGCCGGCGCGAAGTTCGCCGAGTTCGGCGGATGGACCATGCCGTTGGAGTACGCCGGCTCCGGCGTGCTGGCCGAGCACCACGCGGTGCGTGACTCCGTCGGGATCTTCGACGTGTCGCACCTGGGCAAGGCCAGCGTCGCCGGGGCAGGGGTGATCGACTTCCTCAACCGGTGCCTGACCAACGACCTGCGCAAGATCGTCCCGGGCAAGGCGCAGTACTCGATGCTGTGCAACGACACCGGCGGCGTGGTCGACGACCTGATCTGCTACCTGGTCAGCGATGACGAGGTGCTGGTCATCCCCAACGCGGCCAACACCTCTGAGGTGGTCGACATCCTCGATGCCGCCGCTCCCGACGGCATCGAGGTGACCAACCTGCACCACGACTTCGCGGTGATCGCGATCCAGGGCCCCAGGTCGGACGAGGTGCTCCAGGCCATGGTTCTGCCCACCGGGCACGACTACATGAGCTTCGAGTTCGTCGAGCGCGACACCGTTGACGGACCACTGCCGTTCACCGTGTGCCGCACCGGCTACACCGGTGAGCGCGGCTACGAGTTGGTGGTGCCCTCGGCGATCGCCGGCGAGGTCTGGGACGAGGCCATGGCCGCCGGCGAGCAGTACGGCATCAGGGCCTGCGGGCTCGCCGCACGCGACACCCTGCGCACCGAGATGGGCTACTCGCTGCACGGCAACGACATCTCGCCATCGATCAACCCGGTCGAGGCCGGGCTGTCGTGGGCGGTCGGGTGGAAGAAGACCCAGCCGTTCCCGGGGTCGGAGGCGTTGCGGGCGATCCGCGAGGCCGGCCCAGCCAGGCGCAGCCGTGGCCTCAAGGCGCTCGGGCGAGGGATCCCTCGTCCCGGCATGGTCGTGGTGGACGAGTCCGGTGCCCCGATCGGTGAGGTCACCTCGGGCACCTTCTCGCCGACCCTGAAGCAGGGCATCGGGCTCGCCCTGGTCGACGCCTCGATCGAACCCGGGGCCCAGGTCGGGGTGCAGGTGCGCAACCGGGTCGAGCAGTTCGAGGTGGTCAAGCCGCCGTTCGTCGAGCCCGGGGTGCGCGAGGCGTGAGCATCGCTGGTGCACTGCACCGCCGGCAGCACTGGCTGAACATCGCCGTCGGCGTGCTCGGAGTCGTGGTGGTCCTGGTCGGCCTGTTCGTGGTCGGCCAGGGCCCCGTGACCTGTCGTGGGCAGGTGATGCAACCCGGTGACACCTGCCGCAAGGGAACGCTCACCGATCCCAGTTCGGACGAGGTGCAGACCTACGAGCAGCGGCAGGCCTCGGCGCGCGCGTCTCGTCCCACCGTGATCGGCACCGGCGTCGGGCTGATCGCCTTCTCAGTGGTGCTGGTGGCGATGGACCGCCGCCTGCGAGCTCACTCGGCCAGCAGCGACATCGGACCGTAGACCAGCCGGTCCTCCTCGAACAGGCTCACCTCGGTGACGCCGAGGTCGGCGAGCACCTCCCAGTCAGTGGCCAGCCACGCCTCGGCGGCGGCCTGGTCGTCGAACCTCGTGCCGATGCCGGCCGCCTCGAGGTCCTCAGCGGTCACCTCGGTGCCCGGGCCGGGCTCGGCGCTCCAGATCCAGGCCATCAGTACTCGCCCCCACGCGGGATTCGCGGACCGGGGCGACGGAAGCGCCTGATCGTCATCATCCGGCCATTGGCGTAGACCAGCAGACCCCGGAAGTTCGGGTTCTTGATGCGCTCACGGGCCACCTTCTTGAAGCCGCGCCACACGATGTAGACGTTGGCGAACCAGACCAGGAACACCACCAGCACCACCGCGGAGATGATCTGGGTCATCACCAGCGACTGCAGGAAGGCGATGTTGGCCGCCAGCAGCAGGATCATGATCGGGATCATGAACTCGGTCGCGGTCCAGCGCGCGTCGATGTAGTCGCGCAGCAGCACCTTGATCGGCTCGTCCTCCATGCGCTGCATCGCCTCGGCGCGGGCCTCGGCCCTGACCTCTCGGGCCCGGCGCTTGCGGTCCTTGGGCGACAGCACCGGATTGATCCGCTCCTGGCGAGCGGCCTCGGCCTGCTCACGCGTGGGGGTGGCGTGCGCCTTCTTGGGGGTGTACCCCTTGCGCACCTTGGCCGTCGTCCCCACCGCCTCGGACGAGGTGGACTCGCTGGCGGGCGCGACCGACGTCGGCGCCTTCTCGGCGACCGGCACCCGCGCGGGCTTGGCGGACTTCCGGCTGGACGGCGCCACGGTGGCCGCAGCCTTCGACTGCGTCGCAGCGGTCTCGGTGGACTCGGTCTTCTTGGGGGTGGTGCGCTCGTAGGGGCGGAAGAGTGCCACGGTTCTCCCAGTCGTGTCGGTGTGGCCCTGCACAGGGCTGGCGGTACCTGGTGCCGCCGGTCAGGCCCATCCTAGATGCAGCCGCGAGATCGTCCCACAGGGGCATCCGGCCAGCCCTCACCCCGGGGGACTACCCCCATTCGTCCCCGGATCGTCCGCTGGTGCCCTGACGTGCGCCACTTCGGCCACCTAAGCTAGGGACTGCATGGTCGGTGGCGTGTGGTCGCCGACACACCCTTGTGGAAGGAAACCCCGTACATGGCCGGCATCTTTGCTCGCATCGCCACGATCTTCCGCGCCAAGGCCGACAAGGCCCTGGACCGCGCCGAAGATCCCCGCGAGACCCTCGACTACTCCTACCAGCGCCAGCTCGAGCTCCTGCAGAAGGTTCGCCGGGGGGTCGCCGACGTGGCCACCAGCCGCAAGCGGGTCGAGATCCAGGCCAACCAGCTCAACGGCGAGGTCGACAAGCTGACCCTGTCGGCCCAGCGCGCCCTCGAGGCCAACCGTGAAGACCTGGCCCGCGAGGCGCTGACCCGTAAGTCGGGCCTGCAGCAGCAGCTGGCCGACCTGCAGACCCAGCACGCGGCCCTGCAGGGCGAGGAGGAGAAGCTGGTGCGCGCCAGCACCCGCCTGCAGGCCAAGGTCGATGCCTTCCGCACCCGCAAGGAGACGATCAAGGCCACCTACTCCGCAGCCGAGGCCCAGACCCGGATCAATGAGGCCTTCACCGGCATCTCCGAAGAGATGGGCGACGTCGGCCTGGCCATCCAGCGTGCCGAGGACAAGACCCTGCAGATGCAGGCCCGTGCCTCGGCCGTGGACGAGCTGCTCGCCTCCGGTGCGCTCGAGGATCCGACCGGCACCTACAAGGACGACATCACCCGCGAGCTCGACTCGCTGGCCTCGACCTCCCAGGTCGAGAACGAGCTGGCCGCGATGAAGGCGCAGCTGTCGCTCGGCAGCGGCCCCGCCCAGCCCCAGGCCGAGATCGGCCCGGGTTCGGTGCAGACGCCGGCTCGTCCCGACCAGGGCTACGCCCAGCCGACCGCTCCCGGCTACGCTCCCACTCCCGCCGAGGGCGGCGACCAGGGCGGTTACCAGCCGCCGGCCGTTGACGAGCCGCAGGCTCCGCAGGGAGGGCAGCAGGCATGATCGTCCGCATCATCGGCGAGGGCCAGTGGACGATCGACCCGGCCGACCTCCCCGAGCTGAATGATCTGGACGACCGGATCGAGGCCGCCCTGACCGACAGCGACCAGGAGACGCTGACCAGCGTGCTCACCGAGCTGCTCGACGAGGTGCGCAGCCGCGGCACCCAGGTGCCCGACGACGTGCTGGCCGACTCCGACCTGATCCTGCCCGACTCGGCGGTGTCGCTGCAGCAGATGCAGGAGTTCCTCGATGCTCGCGAGTCCGACGACGGCCTCATTCCCGACGACGTCGTCTGACGGATTGGTGGCGGCAGACGCAGGCGTGACGACGTGAGGGTGGTGGTCGTCACCGACCGCCACCCCGGCATCCGGTCGTCGGCGGCCGGTGCAGCGATCGGACGAGCCTGGGCCGAACGGGGTGCCCAGGTGGCCGTCGTCCCGATCGGACAGGCCGGCGCCGGGCTCGGTGAAGCGCTCGCAGACCTGTGGGGTGCCGACGAGGACCTGGTGCAGGTCGCCGACCGCGCCGTGACGATCGCCCGTGGCGAAGGTGAGTCGGGGATCAGGCTCTGCGTGAGCCTGCACGCACCCCTCGAGGCGTCCCCGCCACCGCACTGGCACGGCAGTTCATCGGTGGTCGGGCAGGCCTTGGCGGCCGCGCTCGCCGACCTTGACGACGACCAGCCGTTGACCAGCATCGTCCTCGAGGTCGCCGAACCGACCTGGCAGGACGGCGGACTGGGAATGCTCCGCCACCTGGGCTTGGTCACCGGCTTCGAGGCAGGTGGTCTGGCCGGGCAGACCCTCGACCTCGACCCCGTGCGCGGCAGGCTTCGGGGCGCTGACCTGGTGCTCGCCATCCCCGCGGACGAACTGACCATTCCCCTGGTGGGACTGCGCGGCATCACCTCGCGCGCGGCCCACGCCCACGGCCACACCGACCCGGCCACCATGCTGCGACTCGACCAGGACCTGGTCGACCTCGCTGCTGCTGCCGGAGCCGGCGACCTCGCCCAGGCTCCGGGATCGGGTGCCGTCGGGGGAGTGGGATGGGCAGTTCTTGCCCTGGGCGGTCGCGTGGTGTCAGGTCCTGGCCTGTGCCGCGAGCTGTCCGGTCTCGACCGCACCGCCGCCCACGCCGACCTGGTGGTCACCGGCGGCGACCGACTCGACTTCGGCTCGATGGGCGGCGACGTGCTCACCGAGGTGCGTGAGGTCGCCGAGCAGGTGCTGCGGCCCTTGGTGGTGATCGCCGGGCAGAACTTCATCTCGTCTCGAGAACTGCGCTCGATCGGCGTCGAGGCTGCCTATCCCGTGCACGCTCACGGCGCGGCTGCCGACGCCACCCAGCCTGCGGTCAGCGAGGACGACCTGTTGGTGCTGGCCCGCAGGGTCGCTGCCAGTTGGTCGTGGTGACCCTCGCCGACACGGCGTGCGAACCGCTCGCGCGAGCGCGCAACCGGGGTGCGCGCTCTGCGCATCGGCCCTGACCACCGCCCTAGCGTGGGGGGCATGATCGAGTTCGGCACCGGCGGATGGCGTGCCATCATCGCCGACGGGTTCACCAAGGCCAACGTCGCGCTGCTGGCGCAGGGACTCGCCCAGCGCATCCTGTTCGAACCCGACGCCAAGCGTGAGGTCGCCATGGGTTACGACCGGCGCTTCCTGTCCCGAGAGGCCGCCTGGTGGGCCGCCCAGGTGCTGGCCGCCAACGGCATCCACGTGCAGATGGTCGATCGTCCGGCCCCCACGCCACTGGTGATGTTCACCACCCGCGAGATCGGCGCCCCCTACGGTCTGGCCGTGACCGCCAGCCACAACCCGGCGCTCTACAACGGCATCAAGGTCTTCACCGCCGGTGGACGTGACGCCGATGCCGAGACCACCGATGAACTGCAGCAACAGGTCAACGCCCTCTCAGAGGACGACGTGGTCACCATGGAGGCCGACGAGGCGGTCGCGCAGGGGCTGATCACCGTGCTGACCTCGTTCAACGACTACATCGACGCGATCATCGACCAGGTTGACATGGCCGCGATCCGCAAGAGTGGCCTCTCGGTCGTCCTCGACCCGATGTTCGGCGTCTCGCGCACCTGCCTGGAGACCATCCTGGTCACCGCCCGCTGCCAGGTCGAGGTGATCAACGACCGCCGCGACACCCTGTTCGGGGGACGTCTTCCTTCACCCAACGTCGACACCCTGCGCGCCCTCACCCAGACCGTGGTCGACCGCAGGGCCGACCTGGGCATCGGCACCGACGGTGACGCCGACCGGCTCGGCATCATCGACGACCAAGGGCACTTCCTGCATCCCAACCAGATCCTCGTCCTGCTCTACCACTACCTGCTCACCGTCAAGGGCTGGAAGGGCCCGGGGGTGCGCAACCTGGCCACCACCCACCTGCTCGACCGGGTGGCCGAGGCCCACGGTGAGCGCTGCATCGAGGTGCCCGTCGGCTTCAAGCACATCTCGTCGGCGATGGAGGCCAACGACGCCATCATCGGCGGCGAGAGCTCCGGCGGCCTGACTGTTCGCGGCCACATCAAGGGCAAGGACGGCATCTACGCCGCCTCGCTGCTGGTCGAGATGATCGCGGTGCGCCAGAAGAAGCTCTCGGAGATCTACGCCGACCTGGTCGCCGAGTACGGCGAACTGGTGATGGTCGAGGACGACTACGCGTTCAACGCCTCGCGCAAGCACGAGATCCAGGGCCGGCTGTTCGTCGACCGCGACCTGCCGACCTTCGACCTCGAGGTCGCCGAGGTGAGCTGGCTCGACGGATGCAAGGTGCGCTTCACCAACGGTGGCTGGGTGGTCGTCCGGTTCTCGGGCACCGAGCCCCTTCTGCGGATCTTCAGCGAGATGCCGACGCGAGAGCAGGCCGAGCAGGCCAGCGCGACGTTTGCCACCCACTTGGGTGTGCGCTGAGCCTGCGATTGGCTCGCCCGTCCGCGAGGACGACGTGCGCTGGTCACGGCCGGGTAGCATGTGCGGGGAATAGCTGCGGACGGCTGCATTGTTGCCCACAACGAGGCGGACGACGAGTCGTCCTCGATCGCGACTGACAAGGACTCCACGATGACCACCACCACCGAGACCACCCCGCAGGCCGTCAGCGACGGCATCATCTTGACCACCGAGGCTGCCTCGAAGGTCAAGGCCCTGATCGACGGCGAGGGTCGCGACGACCTCTCGCTGCGCGTGGCTGTGCAGCCGGGCGGATGCTCGGGGCTGCGCTACCAGCTCTACTTCGACGACCGGTCCCTCGATGGCGACGTGGTCAAGACCTACGACTCGGTCAACGTCGTCACCGACCGGATGAGCGCCCCCTACCTGGCCGGCGCGACCATCGACTTCGTCGACACCATCGAGAAGCAGGGCTTCACCATCGACAACCCCAACGCGGGCGGTTCCTGCGCTTGTGGCGACAGCTTCCACTGATCGCTGGCAGATGGTACTCCTGCCCCTGATCGGTGACGCGACTGGGGGCGCCAAATGCGTTACTCTGCGGGGGTGAGTGGAATGCGTGTGCGTAGGCATCTGGGAAGGGCCGTGGCGGGCGTGGTCGCCATGGCTGCGCTGACGAGCTGCAGCAGCGAGACGGCCGCCCAGTGGCGTCGTTTCGGCCTGCTCGAGCCGGCCAGTGACCAGGCCCCCGCGATGGGCAACCTGTGGGTGGGCGCGTGGATCGCGTCCTTGGTCATCGGCGTGCTGGTCTGGGGCCTGATCTTCTACGCGATCATCAGGTACCGCCGGCGTCCCGGCAACGAGGTGCCCCGGCAGACCAAGTACCACCTGCCGATGGAGATCCTCTACACCCTGGTGCCGTTCCTGATCATCGGTGTGCTGTTCTTCTTCACCATCCGGGCCCAGAACACGGTGCTCGCCAAGGAGGACGCCCCGCCGCACACCATCAACGTGGTGGCGCAGAAGTGGTCGTGGACCTTCAACTACATGGAGCAGGACAACCCCGACGTGGGCGCCACCGTGCACACCGTCGGCACCATGTCAGACCTGCCCACCCTGGTGCTGCCGGTCGGTGAGACCGTGCGGTTCAACCTCGCCTCCGCCGACGTCATCCATTCGTTCTGGATCCCGGCGTTCTACTTCAAGCTCGACGTCATCCCGGGCCACCCGAACTCCTTCGACGTCACGCCCAGCAAGATCGGCGACTACGACGGCAAGTGTGCTGAGCTGTGCGGCACCTACCACGCCAACATGCTGTTCAAGGTGAAGGTGGTCTCGGTCGACGACTACAACGCCCACCTCAAGAAGCTGGCCAGCGAGGGCAAGACCGGTGAGATCCTGCCCCCGGCGGCTGCCACCCACCTGCCCTCGACCCCGACCGCCTCGGCCACCAAGGAGGAGGGCGAATGAGCACCCTCGCACGCACCACGTCCGTTGCCGCCACCGACGCTCCCGTGAAGTCGCGGCGCCTGGGTGCGCTGGTCTGGGACTACATGACCACGACCGATCACAAGAAGATCGGCACGCTGTACTTCATCACGTCCCTGGCGTTCTTCGCCTTCGGTGGCCTGTTGGCGCTGGGCATCCGGCTCGAGCTGGCCGCGCCGGGCATGCAGTTCATGCACCAGGAGCAGTTCAACCAGCTGTTCACGATGCACGGCACGATCATGCTGCTGATGTTCGCCACCCCGCTGTTCGCAGGGTTCGCCAACTGGATCATGCCGCTGCAGCTGGGTGCGCCTGACGTCGCCTTCCCGCGGCTCAACATGTTCGCCTACTGGCTGTACCTGATGGGCTCGCTGCTGGCCTGCGCCGGCTTCCTGACCCCCGGCGGCGCCGCCAGCTTCGGGTGGTTCGCCTACGTGCCGTTGTCGGACGCGATCCACTCACCCGGTGTCGGTGGCGACATGTGGGTGGCCGGCCTGTACATCATGGGCTGGGGCACGATCCTGGGCGCGGTGAACTTCACCACCACGATCATGACCATGCGTCCCCCCGGCATGACCATGTTCCGCATGCCGATCTTCACCTGGAACATCCTGGTCACCTCGATCATGGTGCTGCTGGTGTTCCCGGTGCTCGCCGCCGGTCTGCTCGTCCTGCTGTCTGACCGCGTGCTCGGTTCGCACATCCTCGACCCCGCCAACGGTGGCGCGATCCTGTGGCAGCACCTGTTCTGGTTCTTCGGCCACCCCGAGGTCTACATCATCGCGTTGCCGTTCTTCGGCATCATCACCGAGGTGCTGCCGGTGTTCAGCCGCAAGCCGGTCTTCGGCTACGTCGGCCTGGTCTTCGCCACCTTGGCGATCGGCGCCCTGTCGATGGCGGTGTGGGCCCACCACATGTTCGTCACCGGCGCGGTCTCGCTGCCCTTCTTCTCGTTCATGACCTTCATGATCGCGGTGCCCACGGGTGTGAAGTTCTTCAACTGGATCGGCACGATGTGGGGAGGCTCGATCAGCTTCGAGACCCCCATGCTGTGGGCGCTGGGCTTCCTGACCACGTTCCTGTTCGGTGGCCTGACCGGCATCATCCTGGCCTCGCCGCCGATGGACTTCAACGTCTCCGACACCTACTTCGTGGTGGCGCACTTCCACTACGTGCTCTTCGGCACGGTGGTGTTCGCGATGTTCGCGGGCTTCTACTTCTGGTGGCCCAAGTTCACCGGACGCAGGCTCGACGAGACCTGGGGCAAGATCCACTTCTGGCTGCTGTTCGTGGGCTTCCACACCACCTTCCTGGTGCAGCACTGGCTGGGTGTCGAAGGCATGCAGCGACGGATCGCCGACTACGGCGACTGGGAGGGCTTCACCCTGCTCAACCAGATCTCGACCTTCGGGGCATTCCTGCTGGGTGTGAGCTTCCTGCCGTTCATCTGGAACGTCTACATCTCGCGCAAGAACCCCAAGGTCGAGGTGGACGATCCGTGGGGTTGGGGACGTTCGCTGGAGTGGGCCACCTCGTGCCCGCCGCCGCGGCACAACTTCACCAAGCTGCCCCGCATCCGTTCGCCCTACCCGGCCTTCGACCTCAAGTTCCCCGAGCTTGCCGAAGAGGTTCGTGACGACCATCCCGCCCCTGCGATCGCCCAGAGCATCGAGGGCGACGAGGCCCATGAAGGAGCCAAGGCATGACCGAACCGATCGGCACCCCGGTCAAGCGCAGCGGCCCCGCCCTGCGCGCCGAGGCCTGGATCTTCATCTTCCTGGCCGCGTTTTTCCTGGTCGTCACCGCCGTCTACTGGTTCATGACCTACGAGGTCGTCGGCACCGTGGCGCTGTTGCTGTCGACGCTGCTCTCGAGCATGGTGTTCGTCTACCTGTTGCTGGTCGGCAAGGAGGTCGGCAAGCGTCCTGAGGACGACCACGACGCCGAGATCCACGAGGCGGCCGGTGAGCTGGGCTTCTTCCCGCCCAAGAGCATCTGGCCGTTCTGGCTGAGCCTGTGCATCACCTTGCTGTTCGTGGGCATCGTGTTCGGCTGGTGGATCAGCGCCATCGGCTTCGGTCTGGGCGTCTGGGCCCTGTCGGGCTTGGTGTTCGAGTACTACCGCGGCGACTACGCCCACTGAGCATCGCTGAAGGGCGCCCTCCATCACGGGGCGCGCCCTTTGCGTTGCCCGCCGCCTGCACGTGGACTCAGTTTCGGCAATTGCCGGGTAGTCGCGGCAATCGCCGAAACCGTGTTCGGACGGTCGCGGGACAGGGTTGCTGGCGTTCAGCTGGGCAGCAGCCGGTCGTCCATTCCGAAGCGGGTGCTCAGGTCGCCGGACAAGACCCGGGCCAAGGTGTCGGTGAAGCGTGCCTCCATCGGGGGCAGTTCGTCGACCGGCACCCAGTGCACCTGCAGCGACTCGTCGTCGGCGACGTGGGCCTCGGCACCGCCGGCCACCGGTCGTCCCAGGAAGGTGTGGTCGAGGTACTGGCACACGTGCCCATTGGGCAGCACGTTGACTGGCAGGGCCCTCACCGAGAGCAGGGCGGTCACCTCGATGGCGACACCGGTCTCCTCGATCGCCTCGCGCACAGCGCAGACGTCGGGATCCTCGCCGGGGTCGACCGATCCGCAGATCGGGTTCCAGGCCCCGGTGTCGCTGCGTTGCTGCACCAGCAGCTCCTGACGCCCGTCGGCACCCTCGCGCAGCACCAGCACCGCCGCACCCGGCGCCCAGATGAGGTCGTTGCCGATCTTGGCGCGCAGGGCGGCGTGGTAGGCGGGGATCACCGGGTCACCAGCTCGCGTGCAGCGGTCGTCCCTCGTCGTAGCCCGAGCTCGACTGCACCCCGACGACGGCCTTCTCGTAGAACTCGGCGAGGTTGCTGGCGCCGGCATAGGTGCAGGCCGACCGCACGCCCGAGGTGATCCAGTCGACCAGGTCCTCCACGCCGGGACGGGCCGGGTCGAGATACATCCGCGAGGACGAGATGCCCTCCTCGAACAGTCCCGCGCGGGCCCGTTCGAAGGCGCTCTGGCGCATCGTCCGGTGCCGCACGGCGCGGGCCGAGGCCATGCCGAACGACTCCTTGTACTGGCGCCCCTGGTGGTCGACGAGCATGTCGCCGGTGGACTCGTGCGTGCCGGCGAACCACGAGCCGATCATCACCGAGCCCGAACCCGCGGCCAGCGCCAGGGCCACGTCGCGCGGGTGCCGCACACCGCCGTCGGCCCAGATCGCCTTGCCCTCCTCGGCCGCGGCCGCGGCGCACTCCAGCACCGCCGAGAACTGCGGACGACCCACCCCGGTCTGCATCCGGGTGGTGCACATGGCGCCCGGTCCCACACCCACCTTGACCACGTCGGCGCCGGCCTCGATCAGGTCCTGCGTGCCGGCTGCGGTGACCACGTTGCCGGCCACCATCGGCGTACGTCGACCAGTTGACGCCTCGAACTCGTCGCGAACGTCACGGACGAGGCGGAGAGCCTCGATCATCTTCTCCTGGTGGCCGTGGGCGGTGTCCATCACCAGCACGTCGGCGCCCGCCTCGAGCAGGGCCTTCGCGCGTCCGGCCACGTCGCCGTTGATACCGACCGCGGTGGCCACGCGCAGGCGTCCATCAGCATCGAGGGCCGGGGTGTACAGGGTGGCTCGCAGCGCGCCCTTCGGCGTGATCAGCCCGACCAGGCGCCCATCGCCATCGACCGCCAGCGCCACCTTCTGGTGCTGGGCGCTGAGGGTGTTGAAGACCTCCTCGGGAGTGGCGTCGGGTGAGACCAGCGTGAGGTCGGTGGTCATCACCTCCTGCACCTGGGCGAACCTGTCGACGCCGTCGGCCTCCGAGGCCGACACGATGCCGACCGGGCGGTCGTCCTCGACCACCACGACGACGCCGTGGGCACGCTTGACCAGCAGTGTGGTGGCCTCACCGACCGTGGTGGTGCGGTCGACCCGGATCGGGGTGTCGAACACGGTGTGGGCCCGCTTCACCCGTCCGATCGACTTGGCGATCATGTCGGTGGGAATGTCCTGGGGCAGCACGGCGATGCCACCGCGGCGGGCGATGGTCTCGGCCATCCGGCGACCTGAGATGGCGGTCATGTTGGCCACCACCAGCGGCAGGGGAGTGGCCAGCCCGTCGGTGCTGGTCAGGTCGACGTTGAGCCGTGAGCCGACACTCGAGCGCACGGGCGTCATGAAGACGTCGCTGTAGGTGAGGTCGTGGCGGGGCTGTTCATTGAGGAAACGCACGGGCTCGATTCTCCCATGCCGGACGAGAAGCGCGGAACGGAACGAGGCAGGGGTACTGGTTCAGCGGTGGTCGCCCGACCCGCCGAGCACGCCACGCTCGGCCCTGGAGGCCAGCTTGTCAATGTTCAGCCGGGCGATCTCGTCGAAGGAGATGTCGAGGTAGTCGGCGAGCACGGCGGCGTACCAGAGCACGTCGCCGAGTTCCTTGGTCAGGTCGGCACGGTCGATGCGCGACTCGTCCGAGGCGTCGTCGCGCACCCACTTCTTGAACTTCTCGGCGACCTCGCCGGTCTCACCGACCAGCCCGAGCACCAAGTGCAGCAGTTCGTGGGGGGCGGTGCGGGGTGAGGCCGTGCGCAGCGCCAGACGCTGGTACTCGTCGAAGTCCACGGCCCCACCCTAGGGCGACCCGGGGCACCGCGCGGACGAGCGGCCTGCGGCAGGATGGGCGGTATGCCTTCGACGCCGAGCGACCTGGTCGAGCGGGTGCTGCTCGCCGTCGAGCTGGTGCCGGCCGGCCAGGTGGTCAGCTACGGCGACCTGGCCGAGCTGTGCGGCACGTCGCCCAGGCGGGTCGGGGCGATCATGCGCGACCACGGCCATGAGGTGGCGTGGTGGCGCGTGCTGTCGCACTCGGGCGACCATCCGCTGATCGATCGGGCGCTCCCGTACTGGCACGACGAGCAGATCGCGGTGAAGCCCAATGGGCTGGGCTGCCGGATCAGCGAGTACCGCACCAACCTGGTCGTGCTCGCCACCCGGTACGAGCAACAGCTGGCCCGTGTCACGATGGAGCCATGAGCCCAGCACAAGGATCAGGTCGAGGACTGCTGGTCGTCGACGTCCAGAACGACTTCACCGAGGGAGGCGCACTGGCCGTCTCCGGTGGCACCGCGGTGGCCCGCGCCATCTCTGAGCACCTGGACAGGACGACCGGACACTACGAACTCGTGGTTGCCTCGAGGGACTGGCACGACGGCGACAACGACAACGGTGGCCACTTCGCCTTCGACGGTGAGCCCGACTACGTCGACACCTGGCCGGTGCACTGTGTCGCCGGCACCGAGGGCGCGCAGTTCCACCCCGAGTTGAGCACCCTCGCGATCCGGGTCGAGGTGCGCAAGGGGCAGGGACGCCCCTCGTACTCTGCCTTCGAGGGCACCACCGACGACGGACGAAGCCTGGCCGAACTGCTGCACGACGAGCAGATCAGCTCACTCGACATCGTCGGCATCGCCACCGACCACTGCGTGCGGGCCTCGGCGCTGGACGCCCGTGCTGAGGGCCTGCGCGTCACTGTGCTCGCCCAGATGACCGCTGGTGTTGCCCCGGAGTCGACCGCTGCGGCCCTGCGTGAGATGTCGGCTGCGGGTTGCGCCATCGAGGGTGAGCCGCTGACCGAGAGCTGAGCCGACGCAGACCACGTCTCGACAACGACGAAGGCGGGGAGTTCCCTCTCGGAACTCCCCGCCTTCGACGCTCTGGTGTCGATGTCTCTCAGTGGCGGTCGGCCAACTCTCGCTGCTCGTCGGCCTCGACCTCAGGCAGGTCGGGTGAGGTGGGCGTGCGGTGGCGCGCCGCCTCGATCTCGGCCCTGGTGGGGGGAGCGATCTCGTCCCCGAGGAACCACTGCGCCAACCGGGCCCGCAGGCCGGAGACCCGCTTGCCCTTGGTCTTGACGCCACGGTCGTCCAGGTTGGGGGTCGGCACCGCGATCTCGGCACGCTCGTGCTGGGTGAGCGAGAACGCCTCGTCCGCAGTGATCGGCACGTGCGCCTCGGAGTAGCCACCCTCGGGCGAGCGGACGATGATGCCCGACTCGCTGCCGTGCAGCACCTTCTCGGCGTCGGCCCGCTGCAGCGACAGGCAGATCCGCTTGGTGATGATGAAGGCGATCACCGGGGCCACGAACACCGCGACCCGCATGAAGTAGGTGACGGCGTTGAGGCTGACGTGGAACATCGTGGCGAGGATGTCGTTGCCACCTGAGATCCAGAACATCGCGTAGCAGGTCATGCCGGCCACACCGAGCGCGGTGCGGGTGGCGGCGTTGCGGGGACGATCCAGGATGTGGTGCTCGCGCTTGTCGCCAGTGATCCACGCCTCGACGAACGGCCACACCCCGAGCAGGGTGAAGAACAGGCCCATCAGCGCCACGGCCGGCAGGAACACGTTCCACGACCAGGTGGTCGAGCCGATGTGCGACTCCCAACCGGGCATGATGCGCACCGCGCCCTCGACCCAACCCATGTACCAGTCGGGCTGCGAGCCTGCGGTCACCTGAGCGGGGTTGTAGGGGCCGTACTTCCAGATCGGGTTGATCTGCATCAGGCCACCCATCAGCACCAGCACGCCGAAGACGACGAAGAAGAAGCCGCCGGCCTTGGCCATGTAGACCGGGAACAGCGGGTAGCCGACCACGTTCTTCTCGGTGCGGCCAGGGCCGGGGTACTGGGTGTGCTTGTGGTAGACGATCAGCGCCAGGTGGGCACTGATCAGACCGAGCAGAATGCCCGGGATCAGCAGGATGTGGGCCATGTAGAGCCGCGAGATCACCACGTGCCCGGGGAACTCGCCACCGAAGACGAAGAACTCCGCCCAGGTGCCGATCAGCGGGATCGAGCGGATCAGGCCGTCGACGAACCGAAGACCGGTGCCCGAGAGCAGGTCGTCGGGCAGCGAGTAGCCGGTGAAGCCGGCGATGGTGGCCAGGCTCAGCAGGCCGACACCGATCAGCCAGTTGATCTCACGCGGCTTGCGGAAGGCGCCGGTGAAGAACACGCGCAGCAGGTGGGCCATGGCAGCCGCCACGAACAGCAGGGCCGCCCAGTGGTGGATCTGGCGCACCAGCAGTCCGCCGCGCACGTCGAAGGAGATGTCGAGCGTCGAGGCCATCGCCTCGGACATGTGGACGCCCTTGAGCAGCTGGTACGAGCCGGCGTACTCGACCTCGGCCATCGACGGACGGAACCAGATGGTCAGGAAGATGCCGGTGAGCAGCAGGACGATGAACGAGTAGAGCGCGATCTCGCCGAGCAGGAACGACCAGTGGTCGGGGAAGACCTTGCGCAGGTTCTTCTTGCCGAGCGCGGCGATGCCGAGCCGGTCGTCGGCCCACCCGAGCGGACCACCCATGCCACCCAGCGGTGCGGGCTTCTCAGGGGTGCTGGTCTCGAGCGCAGGTGAGGTCTTGGCGACTTCTGCGGGCCTTGCCATCAGTTGTCACCCTTCTTGAAGTCGTCGCGGGAATCGCGCTCGAAGTAGCTGGGGCCGACCGGGACGGTGAAGTCGCTCTTGGCGACCAGGTATCCGTCGGCGTCGACCGCGATCGGCAGCTGCGGCAGTGCCCGGGCGGCGGGGCCGAAGACCACCACGCCCGAGTCGGCCAGGTCGAAGGTCGACTGGTGGCAGGGGCACAGCAGGTGGTGGGTCTGGCGTTCCCACAGGCTGATCGGGCAACCCACGTGGGTGCAGATCTTGGAGTAGGCCAGGATGCCGCCGACCTGCCAGTCGCGGCGGGAGTCGGGAATCTTGATCGAGTCGGGCTCCATGCGGACGATGACGATCGCCGCCTTGGCCTTCTCGATGTGCAGGTGGGCGCCCTCGAGTTCCTTGAGGGTCTCGGGCTCGGCGTTGACCAGGCTACCGACCTCGAGGTCGGAGGCCTTGAGCCGGGCGTAGGTGACGTCGTTGACCAGGTGGACACCCTCGGCCCAGATGGTCTTCTCGATGGTCGCCCGACGGGTGCCGGGACCGGGGTGCGGTCCCATGTCGGCCAGCGTGACGACGGCCGGGATCGCGATGATGCCCAGCGCGCCGCCGAGAGCGCCACCGATCAGCTTGCGTCGTCCCAGCGCCGAGTCGTCGGCACCGGCCTGGAAGGCCGCCAGGAACTCCTTGCGCTCCTCGGGCGAGGAGTTGGCGTCGTGGCGCTCCTCGACCATCTCGACGTCGCTCATCAACTGCTTGGCCCAGTGGATGCAGGCCAGGCCGATCAGCAGGATGGCCAGGCCGGCGGTCAGGCCGAGGCCGACGTGCATGGCGTTGGAGTGCCAGCCCAGGAAGCGGACCTCCATGTCGCGCGGGACGGCGAAGTAGATCACCACGAAGATGATCGACAGCAGTGGCACCAGCGCGAGCATGCCCAGCACCTGGCGGTAGGCGCGGTTGCCCGCGCTGGGGTTCACGTCGGTCCAGCGCTCGACGTGCTCCTCGAGACCGGGGTCGGCGACCGGACGGGTGTCGTCGACGACTGCCACGTCGTGCGCGGCGTGGCGTGCGGGGCAGTGGTCGGTGTTCATCGTGCGCGTGCACCCTTCTTCGCGAGCCAGACGGCCACCAGCGACAGACCGCCGACGCCGAGCACCCAGGCCCAGAAGCCCTCGCCGACCGGGCCGAGGCCACCGAGGTGGAGGCCGCCTTGCTCGGGCTGGGCGTGCAGGGTCTGCAGGTACCCGATGATCTCGCGGGTGTCCTCATCGGTCAGGGTGCCCTTGGCGAACACCGGCATCTGCTGCGGACCGGTCCGCATGGCCTCGTAGATGTGCTTGTCGGAGGTCTTCTCCAGCGACGGCGCGTACTTGCCGTTGGGCAGGGCGCCACCGGTGCCCTCGATGTTGTGGCAGGCCGAGCAGTTGGTCTTGAACAGCTCGCCACCACGGGCCAGCTTCTCAGAGGTCATGCCGTCGGCGCTGTACTGGTCTGAGGTCGGCACCTGGGGGCCACCACCGAACTCGGCCTGCACGTAGGCGGCCACGGCGGCGATCTCTTCAGCGGAGTAGTCGGTCGGCTTCGCGGGCGCCTGGGCCTCGGGACGAGCCATCGGCATGCGGCCGGTGCCCATCTGGAAGTCGACGGCCATCGAGCCGACGCCGATCAGGGTGGGTCCCTCGCTGGTGCCCTCGCCGTTGAGGCCGTGGCACGACGAGCAGGTCTGCTCGAAGATGGCCTTGCCGCGGGCGATCTGCTCGGGGCTGGCGGTCTCGGCCGACGACTGGGTCGCGGGTGAGGCCACCGAGTACAGCAGACCCATCGCGAACAGCGCCATGAGGATGGCCAGTGGCTTCGCGGCCTTGCTTCGCCGCCTTCTGGTCAGGAAACGCATGGTCTCTTCTTTCGGGTCAGCGGAGCAGGTAGATCACCGAGAACAGGATGATCCAGATCAGGTCGACGAAGTGCCAGTAGTACGACACCGCCATCGCCGTCACCGTCTGTTCTCGGGTGAAGGTTCGCGTCATGTAGGTGCGGGCCAGGGTGAACAGGAAGGCGAACAACCCTGCCAGCACGTGGATGCCGTGGAAGCCGGTGGCGAGGAAGAACGCCGAGAAGTAGACGTTGGACGAGATCGTCCAGCCCTCGTGGATCAGCTCGGCGTACTCGGTGACCTGGCCGGCGATGAAGACCGAGCCCATCAGGAAGGTCAGGATGTACCACTCGCGCATGCCCCACTGGGCGATGTTGAACAGGCTTCCGCTGCGCTTGACCTTGCCGTGTTCGGCGTTGTGGACGCCGATCTGGCAGGTGATCGACGAGAGCACCAGGATCGTGGTGTTCGCCAGCGCGAACGGGAAGTTCAGGTGGGTCGTCATCTGCGCCCACAGGGATTCCGAGGGGGTGGCTGCGAGGTCGTTGGTGAACTGACGGATCATGAAGTACGCCGCGAACAGTGCGGCGAAGAACATCAGGTCGCTGGCCAGCCAGATCCACGTACCCAACGGCACCAGCTCCGGACGTCCCGTCGGCTTGTGCATCCGCGCCGGGGCGATCGGATGCACGGCGCCATGGGGCACTGGGAGAGCACTGGACGTCCGCGGAGTAGTAGCCACGGGCTCATTATTGCCGCAAAAGCGCGACGGGGTCACCTCTGCGACCCACCCTTCCCGGAATGCGGATGGAACCCACCCCGATGTGACCTCGATCACAGCGCTTCTCGCCCGCGCCCACGAGCGCGGACGACTCCGTGAGAGGGCCCGTCCCAGGCGCGGGCGGGCGTGTCGTGCCCGCCCGGTCGGGTGTGAGCCCGACCAGTGGACCGGCGGCCTGTCGCACGCTGCCACAATGGCTGGCATGTCGTTGTCGTGGTCGGCCCTGTCGGTGATGCTCCCGTTGCACGCCAAGCCCGGCGACGACATCGTCCCGCTGGTCGGCTGGCGCTACGTGACCGGCTGGGAGTGGTCGTGGGGTGCAGGCGTGCCGATCGTGGTGATCGGGCTGGCCTACCTCTACGGGGTGTGGCGGCTGCACCGGCGTGGTGACCGCTGGCCGGTGCTGCGCACCATTGCCTGGATCTTCGGCATGGGCTGGTTGTCGATCGCCTCGTTCAGCTTCGTGGCCATCTACGACAACGTGCTGTTCTGGGTGCACATGGTGCAGCACATGATCCTGACCATGCTGGCGGGGGTGAACATCGCCCAAGCGGCCCCGGTCACCCTGCTGCTGCGCACCCTGCCGCCTCGTCCACACCGCTGGCTGCTGGCCGTTCTGCACTCGTGGGTGGCCAAGGTGCTGACCTTCCCGCCGTTGACCACGCTGGCGATGGTGGTCTACCCGTTCGCGCTCTACCCGACCGGGTTGTACGAGTACACCCTGCGCAACGACCTGGCCCACGACATCATGCACGCCTGGATGGTCTACATCGGCGTGGCCTTCTTCATCCCGATCCTGGGCGTCGACCCGGTGCCGGTGAAGCTGCCGCACCCGATCCGGCTGCTGCTGGTGTTCCTGACCATGCCGTTCCACGCCTTCATGGGCGTGATCATCATGGGCGCCAAGAAGTTGGTCGCCGAGGAGTGGTACCTGGGCTTCGAGCGCACCTGGGGGATCAGCCCCGAACGCGACCAGTCCTGGGCCGGCGGGATCCTGTGGGCCACCGGTGACTTGACCATGTTCTCGGTGATGAGCGCGCTGGCCGTGCAGTGGGTGCGCGACTCGCAACGGGAGGCCAGACGGGTCGACCGGGCCCTCGACCGCGAAGAGGCGCTGGCCGCCCGCCGCGCCGCGTCGTCCACCACCGCGACGTCGACCACCACGCCCGCTCACACGGCTGCCCAACTCGTCAGCACCGGATACGATGCCGATGACGACCCTGACCGCGCTGGTCAGGCCACCACCAGTCGTGAGGACGAGCGATGAGCAACAGCACCGAACCGCTCAGGGTTCTGGTCTACTCCGATGACCGCACCGTGCGCCAGGAGGTCAAGCTGGCCCTGGGGCGCCGGATCGCCGCAGACCTGAGCGAGGTCGAGGTGTTCGAGGTCGCGACCGGACCAGCGGCCATCCGCGCGCTCGACCAGGGTCGCTACGACGCCCTGATCTTCGACGGTGAAGCCACCCCCGAGGGCGGCATGGGGCTGGCCTACCAGATCAAGGACGAGATCCCGAACTGCCCGCCGGTGCTGCTGCTGGTGGCCCGGGTCGCTGACGCATGGCTGGCCACCTGGTCGAAGGCCGACGCGATCAGCGCCCACCCGGTCGACCCGGTGCAGCTTCCCGGCCAGTTGGCGCAGATGGTGCGTCGGGCCCGCTCGGGCGAGACCACCGGCGCCTACGCCGAACCGATCACCCAGTGAGCGCCGAGCAGCAGACCGAGGCCGCGCAGCCGTCGCTCACCTGGCCGCAGGTGCTGACCGGCCTGCTGCAGCGCGAGGACATGGACTCCTCGACGGCGCAGTGGGCGATGGACCAGATCCTGAGCGGCAGCGCCACGCCGGTGCAGATCGCGGGCTTCGCCGTGGCACTGCGGGCCAAGGGCGAGACTGTCGACGAGATCACCGGGCTCAGCGAGGGCATGCTCGCCCACGCCGCTGAGATCGAGCTCGACCGTGACGCCGTCGATGTCGTGGGCAGCGGTGGCGATCGCGCCAACACGGTGAACATCTCGACGATGGCCGCCATCGTGGCCGCCGCCGCCGGCGCCAAGGTGGTCAAGCACGGCAACCGTGCGGCCAGTTCGATGTGTGGCACCGCGGACTGCCTCGAGGAGCTGGGTGTGGCGCTCGAGGTGCCCGCCTCGGCACAGGCGGGGGTGCTCGCCGACGTCGGCATCACCTTCCTGTTCGCCGCGCTCTACCACCAGTCGCTGCGGCACTCAGCTGCAGCGCGGCGCGAGCTGGGCGTGCAGACCACCTTCAACTTCCTCGGTCCGCTGGCCAACCCGGCCAGGCCGCTGGCGCAGGCCGTCGGTGTGGCCAACCCGACGATGGCGCCCAAGATGGCCGGCGTCCTGGCTGCCCGTGGCACGCGAGGACTGGTCTTCCACGGCTCTGACGGTCTGGACGAGCTCACCACGACCACCACGTCGGACGTGTGGCTGTTCAACGGTGGACAGCTGGTGCAGACCACGATCAACCCGGCTGACCTGGGCATCAGCCCGGCCGCACCGGCAGACCTGGTCGGTGGCCCACCGGCCCACAACGCCCAGGTGGTGCGTGACGTGCTCGCCGGTCAGACCGGACCAGTGCGCGACATCGTCCTGCTGAATGCGGCGGCCGCGCTGCTCGCCCATGACGGGCCTGACCTCGACGGTGACCTGACCGAACAGCTGCGGGGCACCCTGCAGCGGGCCGGCGAGGCGGTCGACTCCGGAGCCGGCAATGCCCTGCTGGAGCGCTGGATCGAGCGCTCCCGGGCCGGTGTCGCCTGAGCAGCCGTCAAGGCATCAGGTCGGCCCAGGCCAACGCCAACCAAGGGCCTGCCCACAGCCAGGGCCCGTAGGCGAAGGCTGATCCCAACGGGTGGGGGCGTCGACGCCGCACCACGCTGGTGACCAGTCCCACAACGGCTCCGAGCGCGGTGCCGAGCAGCAGGCTCGTCCACCAGAACGCCCAGCCGTGCGCGCCGGCCAGTGCACCCAGGGTGAAGGCGAGCCGCACGTCGCCGAACCCGAAGGCGGAGCTGAACCGCCACACCAGCCAGAACAACCCTCCGGCTGCCAGCGCCCCCCCGAGTGCCGCCGATGCCACTGTCGTCCACGAGCCGCTTGCAGCCGCCGCCACCAGCCCTGCCACGACGAGACCGGTCAGCACCTGCTGCAGTCGAGCCGGCAGGTAGGTGGTCGCGAGGTCGACAGCGACCAGCACCAGACCCACCGAGCACCACGCCAGCCAGACCCAGGCCGCCGGCTGATCGTGCGTCCACCAGGCCAGCACCACGCTGAGTACCACCGTGGACACCCACCAGGGCCACCCCAGGCTGGCGTAAGGGCGTTTGCCCACCTCGGCCGCGTCGTCCGGCTCGGGCATCCGGTGCACCCAGAACCAGCTGGCCACCGTCGCGACCAGCGTCAGGACGACGGCCAGCGCGAGCGGGGGAGCGGACATGCTGCGAACGCTAGTGCCCGCCCGGCTCGACCCGGTCGTGACCTGTGGACGAAGACGCGGCCCGACCCCCGCTGTGGGGATCGGGCCGCTTCGCGGTCAGGTGAGGATCAGCGCTGGGCGCGGGTGAACCCGGCAGCCGTCGCGGCCTCCTCGGAGACGAACCAGACGTCGGCGTTGGTGCGGTCGTAGCCGCCCGATTCGGGCACGTGGTACTTCATCGAGCGCTCGTTGCCCTTGATGACGTAGCCCTCGGGCTTGTCATCGCCGATCCAGGAGCCCTCGCCATGACGAGTGGTGTCGGCCTGGTTGAACACCGGTCCACCCTCGGCCACCATCTCGTCGTCGGCCTCGCCCTCGGTCACCACGTCGGGTTCGGCGATCACGGCATCCTCGGCGACCGGGTCCTCGGTGGTGCCGGGGGCGGCGCCGTCGTCGTAGGCCTCGGTCGCGGTCGACTCGGTGACGTCCGCCACGGGGGCCTCAGGGGCATCGGCCTCGGGTGCCGCAGCGTCGTCGAGCAACGTCTCGGCCTTGGGGGTGTAGGCCGGGCTCGGCTGGTGTGCGGTCCAGCCCTCGTCCTTGCTGCCGAGGAACTGCTTCACGGCCACGGCGGCACCGGCGAGCAGTGCGGTGGCGGCGATCACCTTGGCGATGGTGCGTCCGACCTTGCCCTTGCGCTTCTTCTCGGGCAGGGCCAGGTCGCCACGCACGGCAGCCAAGGTCGCGGCGCCACGCTTCTCGGCCTCGCGCACTGCGGGGTGCTTCTCGGCCTCGTGCAGCAGGTCGACCAACTTGGGCATCAGGTCAGCCTGAACCTTGGCCTTGGCGGTGTCGACGGCCGGGCTGACCCGGTCGATCGCGTCGTGGACGTAGGGGTCGATGTTCTTGCGCGCCTTGTGGGCGAGGTCGGCCGAACGCTCCGCAGCCTGCTTGGCGGCAGGGGCGACCGAGTCGCGGGCGGCTTCGACATAGGGTGCCAGGAAGCTCACGGCCTCTTCGACGGCGAGCGCTGCGGTTTCGGCGGCGGAGTGCTGAGTCTTCTCGGCGGCCTTGCGCAGGTCCTTCTTGCGGGACACTTTTCCTCCGATGGGTTGAGTGTGTGCTCGTGATCGAGCCTGCTCGTGGTCGAGCGTTGATCCACGCTACTCGACCAACCAACAGCACCGCCCGGAGTTGGGGGCAGACTCAGGGTCGGCCATCACCCTCGGCTGAACCGACCACCCTTCAGGGTGGGGTCCTGGCGCTTCCCCCGCACCAAACTCGAGTCCCCGCCCCAACGTTGGTGCGGCAACTCGATTTTGGTGCGGACGAGCGCCCGCGATGGGTGCGGACGGGTGCCCGCGATGGGTGCGGGCGAGGTGGGTGAAGCGCCCTTGGAAGTGTGAGGCGACGCTGACGGCCGCTAGGCTCGTCCACTCAGGCACCTGAGCGGTGCACCCCTGTCGAGAGGAACAGACGTGGCCCAGGCCATCCTGCACACCAACCACGGTGACATCACCATCGACTTGTTCGAGGACCAGGCGCCCCAGACCGTCGCGAACTTCGTCGGCCTGGCGAACGGCACCAAGGAGTACACCCACGCAGAGACCGGCGAGCAGACCACCGGCCGGTTCTACGACGGGCTGATCTTCCACCGCATCATCTCGGGCTTCATGATCCAGGGCGGTTGCCCGCTCGGCGCCGGCTACGGCGGCCCCGGCTACCAGTTCGGCGACGAGTTCCACCCCGAACTGTCGTTCAACAAGCCCTACCTGCTGGCCATGGCCAACGCCGGCCCCGGCACCAACGGCTCGCAGTTCTTCATCACCGTCGCCCCGACCCCGCACCTCAACCGTCGCCACACCATCTTCGGTGAGGTTGCCGACGAGGAGTCCAAGAAGGTCGTGGACGAGATCGCCAGCGTGCGCACCGGCCGCCAGGACCGTCCGGTCGAGGACGTGGTGATCGAGAGCGTGGAGATCGCCTGAGTCGAGATCGCCTGAGTCGAGATCGCCCGAGTCGAGATCGCCCGAGTCGAGATCGCCTGAGGCGACTCGACCCGCAGACGTCGGGCCCGTCGGGGTGGCTGTTGCCGCCCCTGACGGGCCCGATTCTCGTCTGCCCCCGGATCAGCAGCAGGCAGGTACAGCAGCCGTGTTCAGCTGCCCAGTGAGAAGGCCGACTCCAAGTCGTGGCGTGAGTAGCTGCGGAAGGCGNGCAGGTACAGCAGCCGTGTTCAGCTGCCCAGTGAGAAGGCCGACTCCAAGTCGTGGCGTGAGTAGCTGCGGAAGGCGATGTGGGTCTCGGTCTCGAGCACGCCGGGCACCTTGTTGAGCCGGTCGGCGATCACCGAGGCGATCTGCTCGTGCTGGGCGACCCTGACCAGGCAGATCAGGTCGATCGACCCGGTCACCGAGTAGACCTCGCTCACACCGTCGATCGCGGCGATCTGCTCGGCCACCTCGGGGATCTGCGAGACGTCGGCCTGGACGAAGACGATGGCGGTGATCATGGCTCGATACTAGGGCTTCGACTGCGGCCGGGGTGCCCCGGCTGGAGGACCGCTCAGGCGCTGGCCAAGCCGGGTTCAGCCAGCGTCACGTCGGCCAGTGCGGTCAGGGCCCCCTCGGTGAGGCCGACGTGGGCGGGCCATGACCACTCGCCGTCCAGCTCGAGGAACCGGACGCCGGGCAGCTCGAGCCAACTGGCCACCCGCTCGCACTCCTCGACCGATCCCGCGGGCAGCCCTGCCACCGGCGCCGGCACGGTCTCGGCGGTGGCCACCGCCTCACGGGCCACGGCCTGGGGCACGCCGCCGTGGGGGCAGTGGGCGCTGGCGGCCAGTCGTCCGTACCTGATCACGTGCACCTCCCAGCCACTGTCGATGCGACGCGCCGCCACCATCTGCGCGCACCTGGCGACCGACTGGATGCGGTGCATGCGGCGTGTGGTCGCGGTGTAGGTGCCCAGCCGGCGGGTCAGCTCCGCGGCCTCCTCGAAGCGGTGCTGGGTGGCGAGCCGGCTGAGTCTGCCACCCACGGCGCGCACGACCGGGCGCACGTCGTTCTCGAGCGCGTGGCGCAACTGCTCGACCACCGTCGAGTACTCCTCGACCGCCGGGCCGAGTTCGCAGGGGGCGGGGCATCGTCCCATCTCACCCAGGGCGCAGGCGCCGCTGGGTCGCGAGGCCGACAACCGCTTGGTGCACTGGCGGATCGGGAACGTGTCGTAGAGCGCCAGACAGCCCTGCTCGGCGGCCTGACGGCTGCTGAACGGCCCCCAGTGCAGGGCATCGCCACTGACCTGCCGCACGATCGACAGCCGGGGGAACGGCTCTCGGGTCAGCCGCACCCACAGCACCCGGTCCTGCCGGCGCGAGCGCCGGTTGTAGCGGGGTGCGTGGGCCGAGATCATCCGCAGCTCGCGAACCTCGGCCTCCAGATCGGTGGCGCAGACCACGTGGCTGACGCCGGACGAGACCCGCACCATCTCGTCCATCCGTGGACGGGTCTCGGCCGCGGTGAAGTAGCTGCGCACCCGGCGGCGCAGGTTCACCGACTTGCCCACGTAGAGCACCTCACGCCGGGTGCCACCGGCGTCGTCGGGCAGGTCGGCGTGGAACCAGTAGACCCCGGGTGCCTCGGGCACCGTCGCGGCCCAAGTGCGCTTGGCGCGTCGTTGGGGTGAGACCTGGCGGGTGAACTCCTGCAGGTCCTCAAGCGTGTCGACGCCGAGGTTGCCCACCCGCTGCAGCAGCCCGTGCAGCACGTCGACGGTGGCGCGGGCGTCGGTGAGGGCACGGTGGTTGGGTTCGACCTCGGCGTGGAAGTAGGTCGCCAACGTGGCCAGCTTGCAGTTGGGCACCTCGTCGCGCAGCAGGGCCTGCCGGGCCAGGGCGACGGTGTCGACCACGGCGAACCCCGGCCAGGGATGGCCGAGGGCGGTGCAGGCCCGCTTGAGGAAGCCGGTGTCGAAGCCGGCGTTGTGAGCCACCAGCACCGACCCTCGGGCGAACTCCAGGAAGGCTGGCAGCACGCTGCCCAGCGGCGGGGCGTCGGCGACCATCTGGTTGGTGATGCCGGTGAGCACTGCGATCAGCGGTGGAATGTGGGTGGTCGGTCTCACCAGGGTCTGGAACTCGCCGAGCACCTTGCCGCCGCGCACCTTGACCGCGCCGATCTCGGTGATGCTGCAGTCGATGCCACCGCCGGTGGTCTCGAGGTCGACGACCACGAAGGTCACCTGCGAGAGGTGTTGACCGAGGTCGTCGAAGCTCGGCTGGCTGGGCCTCTCGCCAGGTCTGGCCGGGTGCGTCGTGACGGGCATGCAGGCAAGCTAGGGCGAGCCACTGACACTTCGTGCAGGCTTTGCGTGCAGGCGGTCTGCTCGCTCTGCCCGGTGGGGGGACGAAGATGCGGCTGAGAATCTCCGGTGAGACTTGGGCGGGCGTGGCAGCAGGCGTACCTTCGCAAGACGTGGGCCTCACTTCCACCTCGCTCCTCGTCCTCGTGGCCACCGCGGCGCTGGCCATCCCGCTCGTCCTCGGATGGGTGAGGTGGCGTCGTCGCGTTCGCGGCAGGGCCGGGCTGGGGGCGCTGGGCACCGTGCTCGCGGTGCTGCTCGCACAGTTCGGCGCCGGAGCGTCGATGGGTGGCTACTTCCACCCGATGTACGCCGACCCCCGGTTGGCCGCGGACAGGGCGCTGGTTGACCGCTACTCGATCCTGCCCATGGTCAAGGGTGGGCACACCGCCGGGGCCCAGTTCCTCACCATCGTGAGCAAGCTCGACAAGTCCGCATGGGGTGACCCGGTGGGAGACCCGCAGGGTAGGGGGCCGGACACCGGACTGTTCGTCCAGCACGCCAGGACGTTGCCGGGCATGGCGTTGCTGATCATGGACTCCGGTGGCCACACCTACGACACCTACCTGAGGCTCATTGCCCCAGGTGCTGGAGTGGTTCGGGGAGCGCGGCCTGTGAGCAGCGGGCGCCTGCTGACGGTTTTGTCAGGGGCGACTGCTGCACTGAGGGCATGGATCCCTTGATCGTCGACTGCGGCACCTGCGAGATGCGCGACCTGGCCTGTTCGGACTGCCTGATGACGGCGCTGCTCGGCGGACCGCCGGTCAGCGCCCACGAGTTCTCCGGTGAGGAGGCGGGCGCCATGGGCGCCCTGGCCATGGGCGGGCTGTTGCCACCGCTCCGGCTGGTCGAGAGGCTCGAGCCCGTCTTCGACGACCGCGGGGACGACCTCGGCTCGCAGGCCATGTGAGGCCCTGGTCGGACAGCCGACCGGGCTGCGCGAATCGCGCCCGAAGATTGGATTAGCGCCTGAGATTCGCCTAAGCTTTTCTCAGTCTGGCCGTGACCCGCTCGGCCGACACCACGACGAAGCCAGCCAATGTGCCGGTGACAAGGAGCGAAGGTGACTTCACTGCGGACTTCCGTGGGCAATCGAGTGGCTGGTACCGCCGTGGCCTTCCTGGCTGCCGCTGGTCTGGTGATGCAGGCAGCCCCTGCCCAGGCCGAGCCCGACACCGTGAAGGAAGCACAGAAGGCTCTGGAGAAGCTCGAGCAGGAGCACTCCGTGCTCGATCTGCAGTACGCCAAGCTCGAGGACCAGCTCACCAAGGCGAACAAGCAGGTCGCCACCCTCACCAAGGACCTCTCCGCGCAGGAGTCGAAGGTCTCGTCGATGAAGGGTGTCGTCGCCCGGATCGCCCTCACCCAGCACCAGCGTGGCTCACTCGGCCAGGCCGCCCAGTTGCTCGCCTCGCCCGATGACGCCTCGTTCATGAAGCAGCTGGCCACCCTCGAGAGCGTCAGCACCCGCAGCCAGGGGCTCGTCCAGCAGTACCAGGTCGAGCAGGCCAAGGTCAACCAGACCAAGGCCGACCTGGTCACCAAGCGCAACGAGATCGCCACCGCCAAGCAGGAGCAGGCCAAGATCATCAGTGGCCACGAGGCCAAGGAGGCCGAGGCCAAGAAGCTGCTCGACAAGCTCACCAAGCAGGAGCAGGAGCGCCTGGCCCGCCTGCAGGCCGAGAAGGCCGAGGCCCAGCGCCGCGCCATCGCCGCCCGTGAGGCCGCAGCGAACTCACGTTCGGCCAACCGCACCTCGACCACCTCACCGAGCCGCTCGAGCTCTTCGAACTCGAAGACCACCACGCCACCGAAGAAGGACGAGGCGCCGGCCCCCGCACCGGCCGGCAGCCGCGCCCAGACCGCGGTGAACGCCGCGCTAAGCCGCCTCGGCTACCAGTACGTCTCCGGTGGCACCGGCCCGTCGGTGTTCGACTGCTCGGGCCTGATGGTCTGGTCGTACCGCCAGGCCGGCATCTCGCTGCCGCGCACCTCTCAGGCGCAGTACGGCGCCGGTGTCAGGGTGAGCGCCAGCCAGTTGCAGCCGGGTGACCTGGTCTTCTACTACAGCGGCATCAGCCACGTCGGCATGTACATCGGCAACGGCAAGATCGTCCACGCCGCCAACCCGCGCACCGACGTCAACATCACCAGCCTGTACTCGATGCCCTTCATGGGGGCCCGGCGAGTCGGCTGAGGCCTGAGGTTCGCAACGGCCTGCTCGGGCTAGGGTGTCTGGCGTGCTGAGCATCGGGATCGACATCGGCGGAACCAAGGTGGCCGCCGGGGTGGTCACTCCCGACGGCGAGATCCTGCGCCGTGTGCAACTGCCGACACCCTCGCACAGCGCCCCCGAGGTCGAGAACGCCATCTGCTCGATCGTCGCCGAGCTGTCCAAGACCCATCGGGTCGCCTCGGTCGGCATCGGTGCGGCCGGCTGGGTCGACACCGACCAGGCAGTGGTGCGCTTCTCGCCCCACCTGGCCTGGCGCAACGAACCCCTCAAACAGCGCCTGAGCAGCCGGATCGCGCTGCCCGTGCTGGTCGACAACGACGCCAACGCCGCCGCGTGGGCCGAGTACCGATTCGGGTCGGGGCGCTCGTCCAGCGTGATGGTCTGCGTCACCCTCGGCACCGGCATCGGCGGGGCCATGGTGATGAACGGCCGGTTGTTCCGCGGCCGCTACGGCATGGCCGGGGAGTTCGGCCACATGCTCATCGTCCCAGAGGGTCACTGGTGCCCCTGCGGCAACCGCGGCTGCTGGGAGCAGTACGCCTCGGGCAACGCGCTGGTGCGTGACGCCAAGTCTCTGATCGCGGCCAAGGCGCCGCAGTCAGCCACGCTGTTGGCAGCGGCCCCCGACGGCAACCCCGAGCGACTCACCGGTCCTGACATCACCGCTGCAGCGGTGGGTGGTGACCCGGTGGCCCGCGAGTTGATCGCCGACGTCGGCACCTGGCTCGGGCGAGGCCTGGCCAACCTGGCTGCCGCCATCGACCCCGACCTGTTCGTGATCGGCGGGGGAGTCAGCGCCTCAGGTGACCTGCTGCTCGAGCCGACCCGGGCCGCCTTCGAGCGCACCCTGACTGGACGAGGGTTCCGCCCGGTCGCGCGCATCTCGGTGGCCACCTTCCGCAACGATGCCGGCCTGGTCGGTGCCGCCGACCTCGCCAGGCACTCGATCGTCGAGCCCCCCGGTGTGGCCCGAGGGTTCTGGCCGCGCCGCCGCAGCAGCCGCCCGCGTCGAGTTCGGCTGCGTGACCTGATGGCGGTCGAGGGCACACGCCCCGAGCGCGAGCGCCGGCTCGAGCGGCGCACCGAGCGCCTGCTGGGCGCTCCCCGCGACCAGGGCTGAGGCGCGACCAGGGCTGAGGCGCGACCCGGGCTGAGGCGCGACCAGGGCTGAGGCGCGACCAGATCTGAAGCGCCCCCACGCTCCGGTGCTGTGGCGAGGCAGTTCTGCCGACCGGCCGCTCGCTACACCTGGGCGCCCGGCTGGTCGTCCTCGTCGGGATGCCGGTTCAACGCCACCCACATCAGCACCGCCACGCCACCGACCATCCCGGCCACGGCCAGCCACACCAGCCAGCGGTCCAGACCCATGCCGAACAGCACCAGGAACAACAGGATCAGTCCACCGACCGAGGTGAGGAAGCCCAGCAGCACCGGCAGCGACCAACTGGACTGCTGACGCGGCACCTCGCGGTAGTCGACGTCGTCGTCCAGCCACAGGTCGAAGTTCTGATCAACCGGCGGTGGTGCGGGCGGTGGCGGGCTAGAGGGCGCCGGGCTGGGGGAGGCCTGAGTGGGGCTGACCTGAGGCGCCACCTCGGGCACCCCACGCCCGCGCGTGGTCTCACCGAACTGCCTCTCGACCAGTTCAGCGAAGCGGCGGTCGACCTCATCCGGGTCGCTGGGGTGCGTCACAATGTCCACAGTAGGCCGAGGGATGCCACGATGGGGGTGGCCGGACCACCGATGTGGTCACCGTCGAAGCGTGAGCTCGCGCGGGTGTGGGCCCGGAGGGAGAAGTCGACAGGTGTGGTACGCGTTCTTCAAGTACGGATTCGTGCGGCCCTGGTCGAAGCTGCTCTTCCAGCCCACGATCACCGGTGAGGAGAACATCCCGCCCCAAGGGGCGATCATGGCCGCCAACCACATCGGTACCGGCGAGACCTTCCTGCTGCCGGCACTGATCACCCGGCCCATGGTGTTCCCGGCCAAGGCCGAACTGTTCCTGGGCAAGGGCAGCCTCAAGGCCAAGGCCGTCGCCTGGTTCCTCAAGGCGGTCGGCCAGGTGCCCATGGACAGGTCAGGGGGACGCGCCAGCGCCGCCGGCCTCACCCCGATCAACGAGGTGCTGCGTGACGGCGGCCTGGTCGGGATCTTCCCCGAGGGCAGCCGCTCACCCGACGGCAACCTCTACAAGGGCAAGACCGGCGTCGCCAGGATGGCGCTGGAGAACGACGTGCCGGTCGTCCCGGTGGGCATGCGCGACACCGGCTTCACCAAGGGACCGCTGGGCATCACCACCATCTGGCGGCCCCACATCACCATCGGCGCGCCACTGCGATTCAGCGAGCTCGCCGGCCGGCAGGGTGAGCTCAAGGTGCTGCGCCAGGTCACCGACGAGGTGATGGCCGCCATTCAGCAACTCACCGGCCAGACCTACGTCGACGTCTACTCGACCCGGGTGAAGTTCGGCGACCTCAAGGGCGCCGACCTCACCCCCCACATGCTCGAGCACCCGGGTGCTGCTCGTCCCCAGGCCGAGAGCCCTGGCGACGACCGCCCGGCCGACGGGGGGCAGTGAGCGGTGCCCCGACTGCCCCGCGCGCTCAGGCGCACTGCCTCGTCCCTGACCGGGCGGGCTCTGGCCACGGTCGGCAACCCGCTGATCGCGGCGCAGACCGAGGTGGAGGGCATCGAGAACGTGCCGACCTCGGGTCCGGTCGTGATCGCCAGCCACCACGGTGGGCTGCTCGACAACAGGCTGATCAACGCCACCTCCCCACGACGGCTGACCACCATCACGGTCTCGGCGCGACCTCCGGCCCAGAGCCCCACGGCCCAGACCCCGTGGCAGGCCAGGGACGACGACGACCTCGACGACGCGCTGGCCAGGCTCAGCCAGGGGCAGGCCCTGCTGGTCTTCCCCGAAGGAGCCACCTCGCCCGACGGGGCGGTGCACAAGGGACGAGCCGGGCTCGGGGCGCTGCTGCTGCTCGCCAAGGTGCCGGTGGTGCCTGCCGTGGTCATCACCCGTGGGCTGAACTCGACCATCCGCTTCGGTGAGCCACTGGACTTCAGCCGCCACCACGGCCTGCCGATCGACCGGACCCTGGCCAGGGGCGTCACCGACGAAGTGATGGCGGCCATCTGCACGCTGGGTGAGGTCGACTACCGCGACTCGTCCACCGCCGCCGCCCGCGACCAGCACCGCGAACAGGCCCGGCTGCGCCGGCAGGGACGCCGACTGGCTGCCGCCGCCCAGCGCGAGGCCGATCGGGCAGCCGTCCAGCGGCACCGACAGATGGTCGCCGACGAAGTCGAGGACCTGGCCCGACGCGCCGCCGAAGCGGCCGAGCAGGCCCGCCGCCATGCTGAGGAGGCCGCTCGACGCGACCAGAACGCCCCGGCGACGCAGGTGTCCGCGAGTGAGGTCGCCGAAGGACCGGGTCGTGCCGAACTCTGAGCCGCAGTGGAGCAGCGAGTACCGCCTGCTGCGCTCGACCTACAACACCCTGTCGTGGCTGCGGGTGGCGCTGGCCCTGCACGCCGCCCTGGTCAACGCCCTGCGCTGGGATGCCCTGGTGGTCCCGGGTCTGGCCGGGGCGGTGATGATCAGCTGGAGCCTGATCATGCACTGGATGGACTCCCGTGGGCGAGGACGGACTGTTCCCATGCTGGTCACCGAGTTCCTGCTTGGCATCACGCTGCTGGGTCTGTCGCCTGTGCTGCTGTCGGGCGGGGGAGAACAGCTGATGCCGATCACCGTGTTCTGGCCGGTGATCTCTCCGTTGGCGCTCGCGCTCACGTTCGGCGTGCGCTACGGCATCCTCGCCGGCGCCCTGATGGGCATGGTGCAGTTCCTCGAACAGCCCACGCGGCAGTCGCCCGCCCTGAGTGCCGGCATCGGTCTGGTGCTGCTGGTCTGGGGTGTGGGGCGTCTGGTCGGTCAGCTGCGCGCCACCATCGCCCAGCGTGACGCCACCTTGGCCAGGGCCGCCGTTCTGGCCGAGCGCGACCGGATGGCCCGCATCGTCCACGACGGAGCCCTGCAGGTGCTGTCACTGGTCGAGCGGGAGGCCCCCGAGCTGGGACCCCGCGGTGCCCGGCTGGCCCGGCTGGCGCTCAACCAGGAGGTTCAGCTGCGCGCCGCCCTGCAGGACCGCAGCGTTCCGCAGGCCGGCGAAGAGGTGGTCAACGAGAGCACCGAGGTCGACGTCACCCCGATGATGGGGGCGCACGGCAGCGACCGCGTCACCGTCTCGATGATGGCCGGCCAGGTGTTCCTGCCGCGAGGCAAGGCGATCGAGCTCGAGGCTGCTGTGCAGCAGGTGCTGCTCAACGTACGGCGCCATGCCGGTGAGGAGGCCAAGGCCTGGGTGCTGGTCGAGGAGACCGATGACGAGCTGGTGGTCTCGATCCGCGACAACGGTGTGGGCATGTCACGCGACGAGCTGGCCACCGCGATGAACTCCAACCGGATGGGCATGCGTGCGTCGATCCTGGGCCGTATCGAGACCTTGGGGGGAAAGGCCACCGTCAAGACGCAACCCTCTCGTGGGCTTGAATGGGAGCTGAGGGTTCCGAAGTGAGGTTGACGAGGTGAGCATGGACAACAAGCGAGTGATGCTGGTCGACGATCACCCGATGTGGATCGAGGCGCTGTCGGAGGACCTGGTCAGCGAGGGATTCGAGATCGTGGCCGTCGCCCACACCGGCGAGGAGTGCCTCAAGCGAGCCCGCGCCGCGCGTCCGGGTGTGGTGGTCATGGACCTGCAGATCCCCCAGCCCGACGGGGCCACCTGCACCGAGATCCTGCTCAACGAGTTCCCCGAGATGCGCATCCTGGTGCTGTCGGCCTCCGGCGAGCGCGATGACGTGCTGCGGGCGGTCAAGGCCGGTGCGCTGGGCTACCTGCTCAAGAGCGCCTCGAAGGCCGAGCTGATCGACGGGGTGCGCCGTACCGCCGACGGTGACGCGGTGTTCACCCCCGGCCTGGCCGGGCTGGTGCTCGGTGAGTTCCGGCGCATGGTCAACGTCGCCCACCAGCACGACGACGAGGGGCCGGTGCTCACCGCCCGCGAGGTCGAGGTACTGCGCCGGGTGGCCAAGGGCATGGCCTACCGCGAGATCGCCGACGAACTGGTGGTCTCGCACCGCACCGTGCAGAACCACGTGCAGAACGTGCTGCGCAAGCTGCAGCTGCACAACCGGGTCGAGCTGACCCTGTACGCGATCGAACAGGGGCTCGGCGAACCCTGATCGGACGTGCGTCCTGACCTCGTCCGGGCGTGACTAGACTGCACGCCATGTCACCGCTGTTCCCGTCCCTGGCTGACCTGCGCGCTCTCCCGATGCTGCAGCAGCCCACCTATCTGGACGCCAACCAGCGTGACTCCGCCGTCGAGCGGTTGCGGACGATGCCCCCGCTGGTCTTCGCCGGCGAGTGCGACGAGCTGCGCCACCAGCTGGCCCAGGTCGCCGACGGGCGCGCCTTCCTGCTGCAGGGCGGCGACTGCGCCGAGACCTTCGCCGGGGTCAATGCCAGCAACATCATGGGCAAGCTGCGGGTGCTGCTGAGCATGGCCGTCGTGATGACCTACGCCGCCCAGGTGCCGGTGGTCAAGCTGGGCCGGATCGCCGGCCAGTACGCCAAGCCGCGCTCCAAGGACACCGAGACCCGCGAGGGCGTCACCCTGCCCGCGTTCCGGGGGGACGCCATCAACGGGTTCCCCTTCACCGCCGAGGCGCGGGCGCACGACCCGGAGCGGCTGCTGCGGGTCTACAACGCCTCGTCGGCCACGCTCAACCTGGTGCGGGCCTTCGTCAAGGGCGGGTTCGCCGACCTGCGCGGCATCCACCAGTGGAACTCGACCTTCGTGCGCAACTCCAACGTCGAGAGCCGCTACGAGCAGCTCGCCGCCGAGATCGACCGCGCCCTGGCCTTCATGGTGGCCTGCGGCATCGACGACGACGAGCTGTCGACCGTCGACTTCTACGCCAGCCACGAGGCCTTGCTGCTGGAGTACGAGCACGCGATGACCCGCATCGACAGCCGCTCCCAGACGCCCTACAACACCTCGGGCCACCTGCTGTGGATCGGCGAGCGCACCCGTCAGCTCGACGGTGCCCACGTCGAGCTGATGCGCCACATCCGCAACCCGATCGGGGTGAAGCTCGGCCCGTCCACCAGCGGTGAGGACGCCGTGGCGCTCGCCGAGCGGCTCGACCCCGACCACGAGGCCGGCCGGCTCACCTTCATCATCAGGATGGGTGCGCCCAATGTGCGCGAGAAGCTGCCGGCGGTGATCGAGGCCGTCGAGGCCACCGGACGCAAGGTGGTCTGGGTGTGCGACCCGATGCACGGCAACACCTTCGAGACCGCCAACGGCTTCAAGACCCGCGCCTTCAGCGAGGTCGTGGACGAGGTCAACGGCTTCTTCGACGTGCACGAGGAGTTGGGCACCTGGCCCGGCGGGGTGCACATCGAGCTGACCGGCGACGACGTGACCGAGTGTGTCGGCGGGGTCGACGAACTGGGTGAGCACGACCTGGTCAACCGCTACGAGACTGCCTGCGACCCCCGGCTCAACCGCAACCAGTCGCTAGAGCTGGCCTTCATGGTCGCCGAGCGGCTGTCGGCCGGACGACTCAACCGTGACAACCCGGTGCAGGCCTTCCAGGCCCGCGTCGACCTGTGAACCGGGTCGAGCCGTGACCGCCGACGTGCTGGCCGACCTGCGTTCGGACACCCTGACTCGTCCCACACCGGCGATGCGCGAGGCGATGGCCGCAGCACCGGTCGGTGACGACGTCTACGACGAGGACCCCACCATCCACGCCCTCGAGGAGCGGGTGGCCGGCCTGACCGGCAAGCAGGCGGCGCTGTTCTGCGCCACCGGTTCGCTGGCCAACCAGCTGGGGGTCTGGTTGCAGGTCGCGCCCGGCCAGGAGGTGCTCTGCGACGCCCAGGCCCACATCGCCCGGGCCGAGATGGGTGCCCACGGCGCGCTGGCCGGCATCACCATGCGCACCTGGACCTCCGGGCGCGACGGGCAGCCCGCCGGTGTGGCCGACTGGGCCGACATCGAAGCCATGCTCGCTCCCGATGCCGGGCCCTACTTGGTCTCGACCACCTGCGTCGAGGTCGAGAACACCCACAACTTCGGCGGTGGGACGATCCAGCCGATCGAGCACCTGCGTGAGGTCAGCGCCGGCTGTCGTGCCGTCGACATCGGGCTGCACCTGGACGGAGCCCGACTGTTCAACGCCCACGTCGAGACCGGGATCACGATCGGTGAGTACGCCGAACTGTTCGACACCGTCAGCCTGTGCCTGTCCAAGGGGCTGGGTGCCCCGGTCGGCTCGGTGCTGGTCGGCTCGTCCGAACAGATCGCCCGGGCCCGGGTGCAACGCAAGCGGCTGGGGGCGGGGTGGCGCCAGGCCGGCATCCTCGCAGCGGCCGGGCTGTACGCCCTCGACCACCACGTCGAGCGGCTGCGCGACGACCACGCCGCCGCCAAGGGCTTCGCCGAAGAGGTGGCCGCGCTCGTCCCCGACGCCGTCGACCCGGCCCAGGTGCCGACCAACATCGTGGTGCTGCGCACCCCGGGGCCCGCGGCACCGATCGCCGCGGCGGCCGCCGAGCGTGGTGTCCTGGTCTCGGCACTGGGCCCGCGGATGCTGCGGGCGGTCACCCACCTCGACGTGGACGAGCAGTCCTGCCGCGAGGCCGGCCGCGTCGTGGGGCAACTGATCACCGACCAGCCCTGAGGCCGTCCGGCGCACCTAGTGTGGGTGCATGGAGATCACGCACCTGGGACATGCGACCGTGCTGGTGGAGGTCTCCGGACGTCGGATCCTGTTCGACCCGGGCAACTTCTCCAGCGACTGGCACGGCCTGACCGACCTCGACGCGATTCTGGTCACCCACCAGCACGGCGACCACTGCGACCCCGACCACGCACCGGAGTTGATCCGTGCCAACCCCGATGCCGCCGTCTGGGTCGAGCCGAGCGTGCTCGACGTGGTCGACCTGCCCCGCGGCGAGGGCATCGCGGCCGACACCACGGTCGACCTGGGCGGGGTGAGGATCAGTGCCGTCGGCGGACTGCACGCGGTGATCCACCGTGACATCCCCCGGATCGGCAACGTGGGCCTGGTGGTCGAGGCCGAGGGTGAGCCACGCTTCTTCCACCCCGGCGACGCACTCGACACAGCACCCCAGGGCATCGACGTGGTGGCCATCCCGGCGTACGGACCGTGGGCGGCCATGAAGGAGACCATCGACTTCACCCGTGAGGTCGGCGCCGAGGACGGCTTCTGCATCCACCACGGGTTGCTCGGCGAGCGGGGCTTCGCCCTGGTGCACAACCGGTTGGACGACATGACCGGGACGATCATGCACGACCTGCGTGACCACGGCCCTTGGTCGCCGCGCCAGTACTGAACCGGGCGGTCAGGTCACTGCCGGTAGGGCATCCGTTGCTGCTGCACCTGCTCGAGGGCGGTACGCACGCCCTCGTCCACGGCGTGGTACAGCGGCAGCGGCGGGGTGAACAGCCCGAGGTTCTCCCAGACGTAGTTGGGCACCCGGGCGAAGAAGCCGAGCAGGAAGTCGGTGGCGGCCTCGATGCTGGCGGTGTTGCCCGACAGGTCGATGGTCAGTCGGCCCTGTCCGTCGTGGACGAACGGTGCGGGACGGGTGGCCATCAGGTACTCCATCATCCGCGGGTGGAAGATGTCGTGGGCGAACCGGGGGTCGCTGGCCCGCACCGTGAACTGCTCGTTGAAGTCCTCGGACTCGAAGGTGCGCCTGCCGCCGAACCAGCCCGCGTTGACCTTGAAGTCCCGGAACGGGAAGGTCGGGTGGTACTCGAAGATTTCCTCGCTGTGGTGGTCGGTCACGGTGCGGGTACGAGTTCCCCCGTCACCGTCGGACTCGGTGACCGTGCGCGTGGTCGTCCACTTGTGGGTCAACCGGACGAACGGCAGGGGAGCGGTGTTGCAGAAGATGACGTTGGTCGCTTCGTGGTTGGAGCCGCCACCGGTGTGGTTGACCGACTGCAGCATGCCGTCGTCCCTGACCCGGTAGATCCAGTCGGGACGGTTGTACCAGCCCAGTTCGACCGGTCGCTCGGGCCCGACGAACGACGACAGCGGTGCGGCGTTGAGCGCCGTCGCGATCGGACCCAGCGCCTCGACGAAGGGCTGCAGGCCCGCGGCGTCGGTGGGTGCACCGTGGGCCACCAACTGATCGTGGTCGATGGACAGGTCGACCACCGTGCCTGCAGGAAAGCCGCCGAGCAGCGGCCCGATCACCGAGTCGACGGCGTGCCCGAACTCGGGAACGGTGGACAGCGTCCGGTGGGTGGGCGACTCCTGCACGATCAGCGTCATCGACCCGTTGCGCTCACGCGGCGTGGGCACGAGGTGGTACTCCGGCATCGAGTGGCCCAACGGCATGGCCACCACGAAGCCGCCCAGTGAGTAGTTCGAGGCCTTGTACTCGAACGCCTGAAAGGGCACCCCGCGGCTGGTCGTCCCGATCACCTGCTCGTCCACCCGGCGATCGAAGCCCAGACCGAACGGGGGCATGTTGAGTCCGTGCGCGATCTCGATCGACGGTGTGTTGACGAAGGTCCAGCCCAGCGACTCGAACGCTTGGATGTAGCGCTGGCGCTGGATGTACCAGATGACCCCGATCGTGATGGCCACACCGGCCAGAACGAGCAGGATGATGACGAACTCCACGGCGTCCTCCTCGATGTCGGGTCCGGCATCGAAGACCCGGCTACAAGGCTATCGACGCGCGGGGGCGTCCCCCAGTTGCCTGGGCTGGCGCAGAGCACTGCGCACCGGCAGGCCGATGCCACCACGGCGGCGTCCGGGGGGTGCGATCACGAGTGCGATGGCGGCGCTGATCGCCAGACCGCCGGCCACCATCTGCCAGGTCACCAACTCGCCCCCGAAGGCGACCGCGAGGGTGGCCGCCCAGACCGGCTCGGTGCCCATCAGCAGTGAGGCCTTGGTGGCCTCGACATGTGACTGGGCCCACAGTTGCAGGTACAGCGACAGGGCGCCACAGACCACGGCCAGGTAGAGCATCGCCGACCAGTCGGAGACGCCGGCGGGCACCTGCAGTCCGTCGGGTGTGGACAGGAGCAGCGAGGTGGCCACCAGCACGGCGGTCTGGACGATGGTCAGGCTCATCGCCGTGTCGGGGGTGGAGAGGTGCCCGGCGATCACGATGTGGGCGGCGAACCCAACCGCGCTGAGCACCAGGATGAACTCACCCCAGCCGAACGTGCCCAACTGCAGGCCGGTGGCTGGGTCGATGGTGACCGACAGCAGCACCAGACCAGCCGTGGCCAGCGCGACCGCGCCCCAGACCACCGACGACACCCGGCGACGAAGGATCAGCCAGGCCAGCAACGGCGTGAGCACCATGTAGAGCCCGGTGTAGAAGCCCGCGACCGAGGCGTCCACGTGTTCCAGGGCATAGGTCTGGGGGAGTTGGCCGACCGTGAAGACCGACCCCAGCAGCAGCCCGTGCACCAGCGTGCGGCGGCTCATCCGCAGGGCCCGCGGCGCCACGGCGACCAGCACCAGCAGGGCCAGCCCGAAGCGGACGAAGGTCAGGTCGGCCGAGCCGATCCGGCCCACCATGCCCTTGGTGACGACGAACGTCGAACCCCACAGCATCGCCATCAGGACGAGCGAGGGGACGGCGAGGCGAGGGGCGCGGAATCGTGTCACGGATCAAGGATAGAGCCGCAATATCTTTCGTCAAGTTGACGCAACGCAGGGATAGTTTGCGTCAGATCAGCTGACCCAGATGGTCACGGTCGAGCCCTTGACGGCCATCTTCCCGGCGGCCGGATCCTGCCCTGCCACCACGTTCAGACGCAGCCACGCCGGAGTGGTGTAGACCACCGAGACCTTGAGTCCGGCGTTGGCCAGACGGGTGCGGGCGGTGGCTTCGTCCGCACCGGCCACCCGCGGCACCTGCACCATCACCGGGCCCTTGGACGAGACCAGGCTGACCTTCGTGCCCTTGGCGCCCTCGCCCTTGTCGGGGGTCTGGGAGATGACCAGGCCCTTGGCGACGGTGTCGGAGTTCTTCTCGGTGATGCTGACGCTGAAGCCGGCCTTCTCGAGGGCGGCCTTGGCCTCGGTGGTCTTCTTGCCCGCCCACGACGTGATCGGGATCGGCTGGGGGCCCTTCGAGACCACGAGGTCGACGGTGGTGCCGCGCTTGAGCGGGCTGCCTGCCTGCTGTGAGGCGCTGACCACGGTGTCCTTCTTGGCCGACTCGTGCCAGGCCTGGGTCACCTTGCCGACGACGAGGTTGTTCTTGACCAGTTCGGCCTTCGCGCCCTCCAGCGCCATGCCGGTCAGCTTGGGCATGGTGAACCGTTCCGGTCCGGACGAGACGACTGCGTGCAGACCCGATCCCTTCTTGACCCGGGCGCCGGGCTCCGGGCTCATCCTGATCACCGTGTCCTTGCGGACGGTCTCGGAGAACTCGGGGTCGAAGGTGATGGTGAACCCGTTGGCGGTGGCCAACTGTTGGGCCTCGTTCTGGGTCAGGCCACCCAGGGTGGGTGCCGAGGTCCAACTCTGCTTCTCGAACCAGGCGAAGGCGCCGACGCCACCACCGATGGCCAACAGCAGCACCAGCACAAGGATGAGCAGGCCACGCCGACGACGCTTGTGGACCGGGTCGTGGGAGATGTGGGGGAAGATCGGCGTCAGTGCCGAGCGAGGCGTGCGCGTGCGCGGTACTGGCTGCCGGGTGGCGGAACGGGGCGAACCCGGGCTCGTCCGCGGTGGTGGGACGACGGTGCCACCGGACCAGCCCACGGCGTCGACCGGGCTGATCGGTGTGGACGAGCGCACGCGGAACCCACCGGTGGGAGCCGACAACGACGAGTGCGACGAGACCGGGCTGCCAGCGCTGACCACCCGATGACTGACCGGCACCGGGGGAGCGACCACGGCGACGATGCCACCAGGGTCGGTGTCCTCGCCGGCGTGCGGGTCGGGAACGGTGCTCTCGAGCGTGGCCGGGTCGTGCCGCATCGATGCCGACATCTCTTCGGTCAGCGCGGGGTCGTCCATGATGCCGCGGTTGAGCGCACGCCGCGCACGACGGACCAGGTGCAACAGCACGCGACCGTCACGAGGACGGTCCGACGGCATCCGGCGGGTGCAGGCCAGCACCAGGGCGTCGAGGTAGGGCGGGATGATCCGGCGCGAGTCGGTGTCGTCGACCATCTGGGCACTCGGCGGTGGTACGTCGTTGTGCACGTGCATCCAGGCCACGTTGATCGGCACGTCGGCGGCGTACGGCTTGGTGCCGGTGAGCATCTCGTAGAGCATGATGCCGGCGGCGTACACGTCGGAGCGGGCATCGGAGCGAGCGTGGGTGACCAGTTCGGGCGGGATGTAGCTGACCGTGCCGATCAGCAGGCCCTGGGTGGCGGTGGCCGTGGCGTTGGTGACCGCCCGGGCCAGTCCGAAGTCGGCGACCTTGACCTGGCCACGGTCGCTGATTAGCACGTTCTCGGGCTTGACGTCGCAGTGGACGATGCGGTGCTCATGGGCGGTGGCCAGCGCCGAGGCGATCGACTCGAACAGGTCCAGCGCGCGCAGGGGCTCCATCGCCCCCTCCTTGACCAGTACGTTGCGCAGCGTGCAGCCCTCGACGCACTCCATGACGATGTAGGGGCGGCCGTCGTCGACGCCCTGGTCGAACACGCTCACCACGTGGGGCGACGACAGCGTCGCCGCGGAACGGGCCTCGCGGTCGAACTTGCGGGCGAAGTCGGTGTCGCCACTGAGGCCGTCGTGCATGACCTTGATCGCCACCGTGCGGGTGAGTCGGCGGTCGATGGCTCGGTACACCGTTGCCATGCCGCCACGCGCGATGCGCGCGAGCATCTCGTAGCGCCCGTCGAGCAGACGCCCGACCATGGGGTCGCTGACGCTGGTCATGGTCACGAAAAGACTCCAGACACGGTCGGGGAAGGAAGGCCGTGCTAGCCCGTGGCGCCCATCCTAGGCGCAAGCCGGGCTCTTGACGAGGCCTTTGGGCCCGCGAGTTGCACCAATGGCGCTGTCGGGCAACTTCTGGGTGGCGGTGGCCTTCCTGTGGACGATCGGTGCGGCCCAGTCGGTGGCGGCACCGGTGCGCGCCGCGTGGCTCAATCGCGAGATCGACTCGTCCGCTCGGGCGACCAGCCTGTCGATCATCGGCCAGGCCGATGCGCTCGGCCAGATCGCCGGGGGACCGGGTCTGGGCATGGTGGCCTCACGCTGGGGAATCCCCGCCGGACTACTGGCCGCGTCGGCGGTCAAGACGCCCGCGGTTGCGCTCTTGGCGAGCTTGCGTGGTCGCCGGGCGGTGCCCCCGCCTATTGTTGAGCCGTGACTGCACTGATGGGCCTCAGCCAGATCCTGCGCACCGCCAAGCTGCAGGTGATCACCGACCTGAGCGCGGCCGATGACTTTGCGCGCCTCTGCAACGACCTGTTCAACGCCGGGGTCGACCTGATCCAGGTGCGCGAGACCGGTCTTGATCGTGACCAGAGCGTCAAGGTGCTCGAGTCGGCCCGACAGGTCGCCTTCGACCACCGCAAAATGCTCGTCGTCGGACGCGACGTCGAACTGGCCGCCGCCTACGGCGCCGACTTCCTGCACCTGGGTGCCAGCGACGGCGAACTGCCCAGCGCGCGGGCCAAGCTCAGCGAGTTCTCGTTGGTCGGACGATCGGTGCATCGTGCCGAGGAACTCTCCTCCACCGGTGCGGACTACCTGTTCGTCGGACCGGTCTACGGCGAGAACGTGCCGGGGCTGGGGCTGGTCGGCGAGGCTGCCGTGGCGCACCCGGTGGTCGACGTGAACTCGCTGCCGTGGTTCGCCGTGGGTGGCATCAACGCCGACAACCTCGACGAGGTGCTCGAGGCGGGAGCGGTGCGGATCGCGGTGTCGTCGGCGGTGACCAAGGCCGCCGACCCGGCCGCTGCGGCCGGTGCGCTGGCCGAGCGGATCGGTCAGGTCTGGCGTGAGAGCAACGACCTGCGCTCGTACGTGATGGCAGCCCTCGGTGGGGGCGGTGCGCTGCTGGGCCAGCCGCCGGCGCCTCCTGGGCCCCACGACGGCCCGAGGGCCCAGTGACCGGCTTCTTCGAGATCTTCAACCCCGGGCAGCGTCACGCCCGGGAGCAGATGGACTTCGACAAGATCGCGGTCGTCCCCACCAAGCGTGGGGGGCGAGGGCCGCTGCAGATCGACCTCGAGAACGGCACGGTCACCCTGCCCAACCGGCACAGCCACCTGTCGCAGGAGGCGGTGAAGTCGACCCGGGCGACGTCGGAGGACGACCAGACGCCCGACGCTGAGGTGGACGACTCCGAGGCCTGAGGCGGGTTTCTGCCGGTCTCGACACGGTCGCGCGTTCCTCGCGACCTACTCGACCAGCCAGCGTGGAAGTGGTTGGTCCCCGCGACCTGCTCGACCACCCAGTGTCAGTGCTGGCGCTGGACCGTCGCCTCGGCCAGAGCGACCAGGGCGGTGCGGCCGCTCTCGGTGAGGTCGGCTCCGGCCAACGCATCGAGCGCCTGCTGCCAGCCGGTCTGGATGTCGGCCTCGACCTGGGCACGTGCCCCGGACGACTCGATCACCCGCCGGCCCTGGTCGACCTGCTCCTCGTCGAGGTCGGACGAACCCAGCAGGCTGTCGAGGTGACGGGCATCCGCCGGCTCGGCCTCGGCCAGGGCATGGGCGATCAGCGTCGTCCGCTTGCCCTCACGCAGGTCGTCGCCGGCCGGTTTGCCGGTGACCTGGCTGTCGCCGAAGACCCCGAGCAGGTCGTCCCTGAGCTGGAAGGCTCGTCCCAGCGGTGACCCGAAGCGTCCCAACGCGTCGACCAGCGCCTCGTCCCCGCCGCCGAGAGCGGCACCGATCTGCACCGGCCGGCGTACCGAGTAGCGGGCAGACTTGAACTCCAGCACCAACTCGGCCACGGCGAGGTCACGGCGCAGCGCGTCCGGGTCGCCGGGGTGACCGCCGGTGGCCTGGGCCAGCACGTCGAGGAACTGCCCGGCGGTGACCTCCGAGCGCACCGCGTGGACGAGCGGCTGGGCGCGGCGCAACACCTCAGGCGCCAGGCCGGACGAGTCGTACAACTCGGTGCTCCAGACCAGCAGCAGGTCGCCGAGCAGGATCGCGCCGGCTCGTCCGAACGCCTCGGCCTGACCTCGTCCACCGGGCAGGTCACGGTGCAGCGCCTCGTACTGGCGGTGGGCCGAAGGCACCCCACGGCGGGTGTCGGAACCATCCATGACGTCGTCGTGCATGAGTGCCGAGACGTGCAGCAGGTCGAGTGAGGCACAAGCCCGCAGCAGGGCGGTCGGGTCGTCGGGTTCGCCGGCGGCCGCCACGTGGCCCCACCACGCGAAGGCCGGGCGCAGCCGCTTGCCACCGGCGCTGAACTCCAGCGCCCGCCGGGTCAGGTCCTCCAGTGCGGGGCTGATCTCGAGCAGGGCAGCGGCACGCTCGGCGAGGAAGCTGTCGAGCACCTCACCGACGGCATCGCGGAAGGCTGGGCCGACGGGGTCGCGCGGGTCGAAGGTGTCCACGTGGGCAGCCTATTGGGTTGGGCGCGCGGGTTCTCCCTAGAGTGGTCGGGTGCTCGACCGTCCCACCATCGCCCAGATGCTTGCCCAGGCAGACCGCCCGCTGTTCTCGTTCGAGTTCATGCCGCCGCGCGACGAGGACGAGTACGGCGCGCTGTGGCGGGCGATCGAGCGACTCGAGCCGCTCAACCCCGACTTCGTCTCGGTGACCTATGGCGCCAACGGCTCGACACGGGAGCGGACGCTGCGGGCCACCCGCGAGATCCAGGCCCGGACGAACGTGCAGACCATGGGGCACCTGACCTGCGTCGACCAGCCGGTCGAGCAGTTGCGCAACGTCATCCAGACCTATGCCGACCAGGGGGTGAACCACATCCTGGCGATCCGGGGCGACATGCCCGGTGGGCCGACCGTGCCGTGGGTGCAGCACCCGGAAGGCTTGGCCAACGCCACCGAGTTGATCCGCTTGGTCAAGGAGGTGGGGGACTTCTGCGTGGGTGTGGCGGCGTTCCCGATGCCGCACGTCGACCGGCGCGACCCCGACTTCGACGCGTGGCTGCTGGTGGAGAAGTGGCAGGCGGGGGCGGAGTTCGCGATCACCCAGTTGTTCTTCGAGCCCGACCAGTACTTCGACCTGGTCGAGCGGGTGCGGGCGCTGGGCTGCCCGATCCCGATCATCCCGGGCATCATGCCGGTGACCAACCTGCGCCAGGTGAAGATCTTCGCCGAACTGTCCGGCCACGAGGTGCCCGAGATGGTCACCCACCGGCTGGAGCTGGTCGCCGATGACCCGGCGCAGGTGCGGGTGGTGGGCGCCAGGATCGCCACGGAGCTGTCGGTGACGCTGCTGCGCGGCGGGGCCCCGGGCCTGCACTTCTTCACCCAGAACCGTTCGCAGGCCACCCGCGAGATCTACGCGAGGCTGCTGGAGCGGCACTGGTGAGGGTCCGTCAGACCAGTGCTTCGCGCCAGCGGGCGGGGGCTCGTCCCCGCTCGACCAGGTCGAGGGTGACCAGGCGCTGGGTCGGGCGGGTCAGCGCCACGTAGAGCACCCGCTCACCACCGGGGGCTTCGGCGACGATGTCGTCGGGTGAGACCACCAGGGCGGCGTCGTACTCCAACCCCTTGACCTGCAACGGGGTGACCACGCGGATCGGTTCGGTCTGGGTGCGCTCGGCCAAGGCCTTCGACACATCTCCGAACAGCGACGGGGGCACCACCACACCGATCGTCCCCTCCACCTGGCCACGCAACTCGTTCACGTGCTCGCTGACCGAGTCCATCATCCGCGCCGGGTCGGTGGCGCTGAGCAGCGGCTGGATGCCGGTGGTGCGGATGGCGTGCGGCAGGTCGGCGTCGGGGTGCACCCGGGTGATCACCTGCGCGGCCAACTCGAACACTTCCGAGGGGGAGCGGTAGTTGGTCGACAGCCGGAACTCGCGGAACGGCGATCGTCCGACGAGGGTGCGCAGCGCCTCGTCGGTCTCGTCGGCGTGCGGGTAGGAACTCTGGGCCGGGTCACCGACCAACGTCCAACTCGCCTGCGGACCACGGCGTCGCAGCATCCGCCATTGCATCGGCGTGACGTCCTGGGCCTCGTCGACCAGCACGTGCGCATAGGTCTCCCACGGGTCCTGGTCGGGGTCGACCTCGCGCTGGCGGCTGAGCAGGTCGGCGGTACTCACCAGTTCGGCGACGTCGCCGCCACCCTCGAAGACCACAGAGCGGTCCTCGTCGTGCTCGTGGTCGGGCAGTCCCACCATCGAGACCAGTTCGTCGAGCAGCGCGACGTCGGCGACGGTCCAGCCGCGTCGTCCTTCGGCGACCTGCCGGTAGGACGAGGCCAGCGCCTCCCGTTCCTGCTCGGAGTGCCGGGGAGCAACGGTGGCGAGCACGTCGGGGTCGGCCAGCCGCAGCAGCACGTCGGCCGCCTCGAGCGAGGGCCACCAAGCGTGGCTGAACATGGTGAACTGCGCGGACGAGCCGACCAGGTCGTCGAACTGCTCGCGGGCCAGTTCGTCCTCATTGGTGTAGCGGTCCCACAAGGCGTTCAGCACCAGCTTGAGAGCGTGCGCCTTGGCCCGGTTGACCACCTGGTGGGCCAGCACCTCGTTGCGGATCTGGCGGAGCCGACGCGGTTCGAGGGTCAGCACCTCACCCTTGACGCTGACCTGCAGCCTGAGGTCGGCGTCACCCACGGGCTCGCGGACCAGGGCGCGCAGCACGTCGAGCATCCTCAGGCTGCCCTTGAGGGTGGCAGCGGCGGCGTCGTCGACGTCGTCGGCGGCGAAGCCGAGCACGTCGTGGGCGAGGTCACCGACCGCACGCAGGGTGACCGAGTCCTCACCGAGGCTGGGCAGCACCCGCTCGATGTAGTTCATGAACAGCGCCGACGGTCCGACCACGAGCACGCCACCCTTCTCGAGGCGGCGGCGGTGGCTGTAGAGCAGGTAGGCGGCGCGGTGCAGGGCAACCACTGTCTTGCCGGTACCGGGCCCGCCGGCGATCACCGTCACCCCCTGGTAGGGGGCGCGGATCGCCTCGTCCTGCTCGGACTGGATGGTGGCGACGATGTCGCGCATGGCATCACCGCGTGCCCGCTTGAGGGCGGCCATCAGCGCACCCTCGCCGACCACGACCAGGTCGGTGTTCGAGCCGGCGTCGAGCAGGTCGTCCTCGATGCCGATCACCTTGTCGTTGCGGCAGCGCAGCACGCGGCGGCGGACGACACCCATCGGCTCGGCCGGGGTGGCGCGGTAGAACGGCTCGGCGGCCGGGGCGCGCCAGTCGATCACCAGCGGCTCGTAGTCGTCGTCGCGGACGCCGATCCGCCCGATGTAGCGGGTCTCGGGCTCGTTGAGGTCGAGGCGTCCGAAGACCAGGCCCTCGTGCTCGGCGTCGAGCACGGCCAGCCGGCGAGCGGACTGGAAGGCGAAGGCGTCGCGCTCGAACAGGGCGGTGCCGTCCTCCTCACGCACGAAGTTGGTGCGGTCGGACTGGTAGAGCTGGCTTCCCTGCTTGGCCACCTGTCGCGCCGACGCCGTGGCCACGTCGAGGGCCTCATAGACCCGGTCGACATGGCGCTGCTCGGCCTGGAGTTCACGACGCACGGTCTCGGGCCCCGCAGGGGTGGCACCGGCACGGCCAGCGGGCGGCTGTGAAGAAGTCACAAAGCTCCTCGCAAATTGACTGACTCTCCACCCTACCGGGCGCCACGGCTGCGTTCCACGACGGTGTCAGGGTTCGCCGCTGCGGGTTGGGTCGGCGTGGGCATTCAGCGCGGGGGCCGGGGGGCGTCGCGATTGGTGGGGCGGATGTCGGCGCCGGTGAGGTGCTCGTGCACCTGGTAGCTGACCAGGGCGGCGCTGAGCAGTTCGGCCCAGGGCTCGTTGCCGGCGTGGCTGGCGGCACCCACCTGCCAGTGCCCGCCCTCGATGTGCAGCGGCGGACGCCTCATCCACCCATCAATCGAGTCGGCCGCCCAACCCCAGTGCGGATCGGGGTCGCCGGTACGCGTGTGGTCGTGGGTGGTGACCAGCGCCGAGTCGGCGTCGAGACGACGGGTCCAGGTCACCACGGGGTGGCCGGAGGGGGAGTGCTCGACCACCTCGCGCACGTGCCCACCCAGGGCGTCGTCGGCGTCGACCACCTCGTGCCCGATCGTCGGTGGGCGTACCGCCTCGATCCGCGGTTGCCATGGCCAGCGGCGTCGCGGCGGGTCGACCGCGAGGCAGTCGACGACGACGTCTGCGGTGAACTCGTAGCCGTCGACCAGTTCGATCACCTCGACCCCGGCCTCGTCCAGCCGGGTCAGCAACAGCGCGGTCAGCACCGACAGGGGCTGGGTCAGACCCGAGTCCTGGTCGAGCAGCTGCCACCGACCGAAGGTCCGCTCCAGGCTCCAGCGGCTCGCGAGCAGGGCCGGTGCCCTCACTGGGTCGGATGATCCGGCCCGGCTCGCGGCAGACAGCCACAACTGGCGCAGCCGGGCATCGTCCAGCCGGTCGGCGAGCTGACCCATGGTGAGCTTCGGCTGCAGTTCGGCAGGGGCGTCGTCGGCCACGAACGGCGCCTCCGCCCCGTGGCGCCTGAGCGCCTGCCACAGGGCATCGCACTCGTCCACCAGGCCGGCCCAAGCCAGCGCCTGGGCTCGTCCGAACACCGCCTCGAGTGCCTTGACCTGACCTCCCCGATCGGCCGGAAGCGCGAGCTCGGTGCCATCGGCGAACCGGTGCACTGCCGCAGGGGCCTCGACCAGGTCGAGGTGGGCGGCGTTGAGGAAGCCCGCCATCGGCCGCCCGGACTTCTTGGCCAGGTCGCGCCAGGCCGCGGGCAGGGTCGTGGCCAGCGGCAGGTCATCGACGATGACGTCGGGGTGCCCACCCAGCGCATACCCGGCGGCGCGCTCACCCGGCGCCCCCGCGCTGACCACCGTCACCCGGTGGCCGTGGCGGGCCAGCCGGGCGGCCAGCGCCAGTCCGGCCAGGTTCGCGCCGGTGATCTGCACCCGTCCGGGGCGGGCGGCTCCTTCAGCCACAGCCACCTCAGGCGCCGGCGCCGACAGCGCGCTCGGCGCGCCAGCGCTTCAGCGCCCGCCAGCCGCGCCGGATCCTCGCCCACACCATCACGGTGAGCACGATGCCCAGCAGCAACAGCACCCCGGCGACGATCGCCGCGGCGGTCGGGTACATCACCGCGAGGCTGGCCACCGAGACCACGCCGACGTCGCCCGCGATCGAGGCGCCGACATTGCTGGCCGGTTCTGGCGAGGTGTTGATCGCCAGCCGCAGCCCCGTCTTCGACAGGTGCGACAGCAGGGCGGTGACGCCACCGACCGAGGCCAGGGCGATCGTCAGCAGGTCACCGTTCGCACCGCCGATCAGGGCGCCGATCACCGCGCCGGCGACCGGGCGGATGAAGGTCGAGATCGAGTCCCACACCGAGTCGAGGTAGGGGATCTTGTCGGCGACCAGTTCGAGCACCGCGAGGATGCCCATGATGATCAGCACGTCTGTGCGCATGAAACCGGCGGGCACCTGGTCACCGCCGAGGCTGGTGAAGCGCGCCACCAGCCCGAGCACGAACACGGTGGCGTAGGCGTTGATTCCGGACGCCCAACCCGAGGCGAAGGTCAGTGGCAGCAGCTCCATGGGTTTCTCCTATGTCAAGCGGCTTGGGCGAGGTCGGTG
>NZ_JACYIZ010000011.1 GCF_015352975.1 Aestuariimicrobium ganziense
CTGGGCCATGCTGCCGCTGCTGAGCAGGCCGAGCCCGCTGATGACCGCCCTGGCCGAACACGTCCTCGACACCGCCCTCGCCCTCGCCACGGCCAGCGAGCACAACAAGCTGTGCCCGCCGATGCTGGCCTGCCTCGATGAGCTGCCCTCGACCGCACCCCTGCCCACCCTCCGCATCCGGATGGCCAACGAACGCGCGTTGGGCATCTCGTTCATCTGGGCTGCACAGACGTGGCGGCAGCTCGCCGCCCTGTACGGCGAGCAGGAAGCCCGCGCCCTGCTCGGCCTGACCAACGTGCTGGTCATGTTCGGCGGCAGCAAGGACGGCGGGTTCAACCGAGAGATCTCCGAACTCGTCGGCAGCGTCCGCGTCGCCCGCACCACCTGGCAGACCGGCGGCAAGGGTGGACGCAGCGTCAGCGGGGAGGACATGGCCATCCTCAAACCCGAGGAAGTCCGGCAGATCCCCACCAAGCAGGCCCTCGTCGTCCCCGAGAACGCACCCCCGATCATCGCCAAGCTGTCGCGCTGCATCGAGGGCAAGACCGGACGCCAACTGTTGGCCGAACTCGACGCCACCCGCACCATCGTCGAGCGTGCGCGTGCTGACGAGGTCTCCATCGAGGCCCGCCAACTCGCCGCCCTGGCCAACGCCCGCCGGCACGCACTCACCGAGGCGGCCGACCACGATGGATAGGACACCGGACAAGTCACTGGTGTGGACGTTCCCCACCCCCAACACCCCACTGTTGGCCGTCGCCTACCGCGACCTCTACCTCGCCGCAGAGGGCACCGCCCAGCAGAAGGAGATGCTCGGCGACCCGGCCCTGCTCCCGCGCCCGTGGGACCCGGCCACCTGCCAGGACCCGCTCCTGCGCCAGGAAGTGTGGGACTGGCTGGAGGAGTTCGTGGTCTGGTTCAACCGCGAGTACATGTGGGACCCCAACGCCGGCATGATCCCCTCCTGCTGGCCCCAGCACCCCCACCTCGTCCACGAGATTGCCGTGCTCGCCGACCAACGCCGGCGTGCCGGCATCGCGACCACCAGCGACCTGCTCGAGGACTGGCACCGCTACGCCGTCCCCGCCTTCATCGACCGGATGAAAGCCCGCCTGAAGAACCAGTGCGACGACAGCCACCCCAGCTGGCCCGCCCGCGGCCGCCACGCCCGCCTCATGAACGAGTTCGACACCCGCCTGCGCGCCTACGGCAGCGACGTCACCACCCTCACCCAGCAACTCGCCGAGCACCACCGGGCCGCCCTCCTGGCCGAACCGACAGCGCGCCCCAACCTCCGCTTGGTCGACGGCAGCCAGGTCGACCCCGACACCGGGGAGATCCTCCGATGACCCCCCCATGCAGCCCTACGAGCTTGGCGCCTGGCTCGGCGACACCGAGCTGACCAGGGACCAGCGCGAGGACTTCGAGCGGAGTATCGACATGATCGCCGCCCGCTACCCGGGCCGGGACCACGGACAGCATCCCGACGAGGAGATGATGGGGGAGGCCATGAGTGGCGCGATCAGGGTGCTGCTGGGCGATGACAAGCTGGAGGGTCTCGCACAGGAGTGGTCGCGGGCGCGCGTGGCTGAGCGGGAGGCCATGGGTCGGCTGACGGGGGCGGTCATCGCTACTGCGGATGCTAGGGTTGCGGAAACGGTGATCGCCGAGCGAACGGGCCTGAATCGCCGCTCGCTGCGGCTGGCTTTGGGGAAGTGAGCCCCGCGCGACACCCCGCCCTTTTGCGGGAAAGGGCCCATTCTGAACAAGCACAGAAATACCTGATGACCGACCTGTGGACCTCGGCCCGGAGTCGTGCCGGGTGTCATATGGAAGCGGACGTTCTGCCTACTGTCTCCTGGACGACGCGGACGGCTTGGCGTCAGCTCGCAGGCCACCCGGACGAGGGCGTGACGCCGGCGCAATGAGCGGCTGTCCGGTCAGCGTCCACAGCGGAGGAGCGGGTGTCACGGTCTTGCCCTCACCGCCCCGATTGGTGCGTTTCCCTGGGGAGGGTGAGTCGCAGGGTGGCGCCGGTGCCCTCCCCGTCGCTGGTGGCGGTGAGGCTGCCCCCGTGGGCTTCGGCGAGTGCTTTGGCGATGGTGAGCCCGATGCCGGATCCGCCCTTGTCGGCCTCCCTGGCGGCGTCGCCGCGGTAGAAGCGCTCGAAGATGTGCGCGAGTTGTTCGGCGGTCATGCCTTGGCCTGTGTCGGCGACGCTGATGGTCACGGCGTCCGGGGTCGAGGTTGACGTCACGTCGACTCGTCTCCCCTGGGGGGTGTGTCGGAGGGCGTTGGTGAGCAGGTTGCCGAGGATCTGGGCGACGCGCTGGGGGTCGGCTCGGACCGGCACGTCGTCGACTCGGACGGTGAGGGTGACGCCTTTGGTGTCGTAGGCGTGCCTGGCCTGACGGATCGCCGGCTCGACCAGATCGGTGAGCGGTTGCACGCTGGTCTGGAGTTCGATGCGTCCTTCTTCGGCTCGGGACACCTCGTCGAGGTCGCGGGCGAGCCGAGTGAGGCGTTGGGCTTGTTGCTCGACGACGGCTTGGGTGTTGTCGTCCCAGGTGAGGACACCGTCGGCGATCCCTTCGAGGTGGGCGTTGAGGGTGGCGATGGGGGTACGCATTTCGTGGGCCAGGTCGGACAGGAGGCGCCGGCGGGTGTTCTCGACGTCGCCGAGGCGGTCGGCCATGGTGTTGAACGTGTCGCCCAGGGTGCTCAACTCGGGGCCGCCGCCCGTGACGGTGACCCGGGCGTCGTAGTCGCCACGGCTGAGCCGGCCGGCCGCCTGGGTCAGGAGCTCGACGGGATGGCCGATGCGGCGGGTCAGGTACCACGAGATCCCGAGGGAGGCGGCGAGCGCGACCAGCAGCCCGACGGTGAGGGAGATCATGCTGGCGTCGGCGAAGGCGCGTTCGATGTGGACGATCTCGGGAGAGTCGGGCGGGTGGCCCGTGTCCAGGAGGTGGGCGTGGAACAGCGGTGGCCCGATGATCGCGGCGGTCAGGCCGGCGCTGGCCACGATGGCGAACAGGACGATGGCTTGGGCGACGAACAGCCTGGTGCCGAGCCGCCACGCTGCGATCGCCTCAAGCAGGCGGGTCACCCTCGTCCCATCCGGTAGCCGACGCCGCGGATGGTGGTGATGTAGCGCGGTTCGGTCGGGTCGTCGTCGAGTTTCTTGCGGAGGTTGGCGACGTGGACGTCCACGACGTGTTCGTCGCCGACCCAGGCGGTGTCCCACACGGTGTCGATGAGTTGGCGGCGGCTGAGTGCGACGCGGGGTTGGGCGGACAGGACGTCGAGGATGTCGAATTCGGTGCGGGTGAGCGCGACGGGGTGGTCGGCGATCCAGACTTCGTGGCCGGCGGCGTCGATGCGCAGGTCGCCGAACACGCGGTGTTCCTCCATTGCGGGGGTGGCGGCGGGTGGCCTGCGGGGGCGCCGCAGCACGGTCTGGACGCGGGCGACGAGTTCCCGGTTGCTGAAGGGCTTGGTGAGGTAGTCGTCGGCGCCCACGGACAATCCGATGAGCCGGTCGACCTCGTCCCCGCGGGCGGTCAGGATCAGGATGTAGCAGTCCGAGAAGGTGCGGATCTGGCGGCACACCTCGATGCCGTCGAGCCCGGGCAGCCCGAGGTCGAGCACGATCACATCGGGGTCCTCGGCCCTCGCCTGGGTGACGGCGTCGGGACCGGTGTGGGCCTGAGTGACGTGGTGGCCTGCCCGGGTGAGGTAGGACGCGATGACGGCGGCGAGTGCGCGTTCGTCATCGACGACCAACACCTTGGTCGGCTGTGCACCTTCGCTGTTCATGTCAGCCAGTATGGCCGCGACCCGCTGAGCACTGGTGAGCTGGGTCGGGCTCCCGGGCGGGTCTTGATGCGATCTTGAGACGATCCCGGTCGAACGGTGAGGCAACGCCGGGATGCTGAGTCAAGCCCGTGTTCGACCCGAGGCCGGCGTGGGGGTGGTCGGTCTGGGTGCGGCCACTCGGTGGCCGCGGTGCCGCGTCCGGACGCCGTGGGCGCCCCGCTGCCCGTGGCGGAACTGCGCGGCGTGCAGACCAGCCGCGGCGAGACTCGCGTGACCAGGCAGGGGGATGCAATGCTGCCGGAAGGCCCAGCGGTGGGCGACGCCCGCGCTGCACGCAAGGCGGTGGCGGAGCGGCAGGCTGAACTGGAAGCCACGGCGGAGGCGATCGACCGGGAGACGCAGCGGCTCTCCGATGTCGCTGCGCAGCAACGGCAGCTGGCTGCGCGGGAGGCTGAGCGGGAGGCTGAGCGGGCGAAGGCGGCCGAGGCTGCTTCGAAGGCCTTCGTGTGGCCCACCGCGGGTGGGGTGTCCAGCGGGTTCGGGTACCGCGTCCACCCGATCCTGAAGACGCGCAAGCTGCACAACGGCGCCGACATCGGCGGGGCCTGCGGGCAGCCGATCGTGGCGGTCCGCGCCGGCGTCGTCACACGGGCGGAGCGATCCGGGTCGAATGGTGGGGCCGGCCACAATGTCCGGATCGACCACGGCCCGGTCGGCGGCGCCGAACTGGAGACGGCCTACCTGCACATGGGCGACGTGGCGGTGAAGGTCGGCCAGCGGGTCGAGACCGGGCAACGGTTGGGCACGGTGGGCTCGACGGGTCTGTCGACGGCCTGCCACCTCCATCTCAGCCTCTACAAGGACGGCGCGGGCAGCGACCCGCTCGCCTACCTCACGAAGTAGTCGCGATCTTGACCGAACCTGAACCTGCGCCACACGGCGACTCCACAGCAGGCGGCCACAGTGGCAGGACGTCAGGAGAGGGGATTGCTATGGGCTGGGGCATGTGGGTCCTCATGCTCGTCGGCATGGCCGGCTTCTGGGCGGTGGTCCTGATGGGCATCCGGGCGCTGTTCCTGGCGGGCGGGAACACGCCGGCGCAGGGATTCCGCGACGTACCCGAGAACGACGCCACCGCCGGGCGCTCGCAGCCTCGGGCTTCGGCCGAGCCGCCGGTCCGGACCGACTCCTCCTCAACGTCTCGAATAGCACCCATCGAAAGGCACCCATGACTGGCATGTCCCGACGCACGCTCCTGCTCGGCGGACTCGGCCTCGGCGCCGCCGCCCTGACGGGCTGCACCTCCGCGCCGGCCGCCGGCCCCGTCCCCTCCGCGTCTGGCCCGATGCCGACGCTCCCGCCGGCCACCCCGAGACCCGGGCAACGGATCGTCGAGCAGGTCTTGACCGCCAAGCCTGTGACCCTCGACCTCGGCGGACCCACCGTCCCTACCTGGGCCTACGGCGACACCGCGCCCGGTCCGCTCGTGAGGGCTACCGCGGGTGACTTCCTCCGGATACGTCTTGACAACCAGTTGCCCGCGGACACCACCATCCACTGGCACGGGATCCGGCTGCACAACAAGGCCGACGGTGTCCCCAGCATGACGCAGGACCCGGTCCCGGCCGGCGGGTCGTTCACCTACGAGTTCACCGCTCCGGATCCCGGCACGTACTTCTTCCACCCGCACGTCGGCGTCCAGCTCGACCGCGGCCTGTACGCCCCCCTGATCGTCGACGACCCGAACGAGGCGGGCGCCTACGACGCCGAGTGGGTGGTCGTGCTGGACGACTGGGTCGACGGCACCGGACGCACCCCCGACGACGTCCTCGCGAAGCTGATCGCCGACGGGGGCCCTGCCCCCAGCGGCGGCATGGGTGGGATGGGTGGCATGGACCACGGCGGTCACGGTGGCGGCAACGCTCCGCAACCGTGGGGGGATGCCGGCGACGTCACCTACCCCTACTTCCTGATCAACGGACGCGTCCCCACCGCACCCGCCACGTTCGAGGCCAAGCCGGGCCAGCGCGTCAGGATCCGGCTCATCAATGCGGCGTCCGACACGATCTTCACGGTCGCGCTCGGCGGCCACCGACTGACGGTGACCCACGGCGACGGCTTCCCCGTGGAACCGCGGGAGGTCGACGCCCTCTACCTCGGCATGGGCGAGCGCTACGACGCCCTCGTCACCCTCGACGACGGCGTGTTCCCCCTGGTGGCTCGTCCGTTCGGCAAGACCGAGGGCGGCCAGGGCTTGGCCCTGGTCAGGACCGGTTCGGGTCAGGCCCCCGGCCCCGACGTGTCGCCCGCCGAACTGGCCGGGCGCATCCTGCTGGCCACCGACCTGCGTCCCCACGAGTCGGTGAGGCTGCCTTCACGATCGCCGGACGCCACCGCGCACATGTCGTTGGAGGGGTCGATGAGCCCGTACCGGTGGGGCATCAACGGGGCCCCGTTCGGGCAGAACCAGCCGCTCACCGTGCGTGAGGGGCAACGGCTGCGGCTCAACGTGATGAACATGACGATGATGACCCACCCCCTGCATCTGCACGGGCACACGTTCGCGCTGCCGACAGGGCTACGGAAGGACACGGTGCTTCTGGCGCCGATGCAGTCGATGGCGCTCGAGCTGGACGCCGACAACGTCGGCGACTGGATGGTCCACTGCCACAACATCTACCACGCCGAGGCCGGGATGATGATCGGCCTGCTCTACCGCGGCTGAGCGGGAACGTTGACGCGACCTTGACGGTTCCCACAACCAGACCCGACCTTCGTCGACCAGCCTCGTTGGTGTAACGATCCGACCGACGCCAAGGAGTCCCTGCCATGAATCACGACCACGCCGACCATCGCGCCATCCCGCCGGCCGGCAGCGACCCGTACGACCGGTTCGCCGCCGACCCGTTCGCGCCGACCACCCCGGCACCGCCCGTTGGGCAGCCGGCCCCTACGGCCCAGCCCGTGCGGCACCGGTGGTGGATGCACCTGCTGATGTGCGCCCCGATGCTGGCTGTCGTCGGATTCCTCGTCGCCACCGGGGCGGCGGGCGGCGGCGCCATCGGCTACGCCCTGCTGTGCATGGCGATGATGGGCGCGATGATGCTGTTCATGAACCAGGGCTCCGCTGGCGGCCACAAGCATTGACCCCGGCACCCCCACGCCCGTCCGCCCTGACAGGAGAATGTGATGAACCTGAACTCCACCGCCGAGTCGGTCGTGCTGCACGTGGGTGGCCTGCACTGGGCCACCACCGCCCACGGCGTCGAACAGACCCTCCTGACCCGGCCAGGCGTGCTGGCGGTCGACGCGAACGCGATCTCCCAGACGGCGACCGTCACGTTCGACCCGACGCGGACCGACGTCGCCGAACTTCAGGGCTGGGTGCGCGAGTGTGGCTACCACTGTGCCGGCGAGTCACAGCCCACCCACGTGTGCGTTCCCCGCATCGAACCGCCAGGTCATCCCGGGGGGCACGCAGCCCCGGACGCCCACGCGCGGCACGGCGGCCCCGGAACCACGGTGCCGCACGGTCATGGGGGGCACGACCAGGCGGCGAGCCACGCCGCGGGGGTGGTGATCTCGCCGCATGACGCGATGGGTCATGGCGGTCATGGGGGGATGTCGATGGACGCCATGGTCGCCGACATGCGCAACCGGTTCCTGGTCGCGGCGGTGCTGTCGGTGCCGATCACGTTGTTCTCCCCGATGGGACGCGACATGCTCGGCTTCGGGCTGCCGGCGCCGTTCGGGTTGCGGGACGAGGTGTTCGCCCTGGTGTTGTCGCTGCCGGTGGTGTTCTACGCGGGCTGGATCTTCTTCGACGGGGCTTTCCGCGCCCTGCGGAACCGAACGCTGGACATGATGGTGCTGGTCGCGATCGCGATCGGCGCCGGGTGGCTGTACAGCCTGTGGGTCACGCTCACCGGTGGTGGCGAGGTGTTCTTCGAGGCGGCCGCGGTGCTGACCACGTTCGTCTTGTTGGGGCACTGGTTCGAGATGCGGGCCCGCGGCGGCGCGAACGACGCCATCCGGGCGTTGCTGGACCTGGCGCCGCCGATGGCGACGGTGATTCGTGACGGGGTCGAGGCCGACGTGCCCACCAGCGAGGTGCTGGTCGGCGACCTGGTGCTGGTCCGTCCCGGCGCGAAGGTGCCCGTCGACGGCGTCGTCCGGGAGGGCCGTTCCGAGGTGGACGAGTCGATGGTGACCGGGGAGTCCTTGCCGGTCGACAAGACGGTCGGTTCAGCGGTGGTGGGGGCGTCGATCAACACCACGGGGACGCTGCGGGTGGAGGCCACCAAGGTGGGCGCGGACAGCGCCCTGGCGCAGATCGTCGCGCTGGTGCAGCAGGCGCAGAACTCGAAGGCCCCCGGCCAGCGGCTCGCGGACCGGGCGGCGTTCTGGCTGGTGCTGGTGGCCATCATCGGAGGAGGGCTCACGTTCGGGGCCTGGCTGCTGGCCGGCGCGTCGGTCCAGACGGCGATGCTGTTCGCGATCACGGTGGTGGTCATCACCTGCCCCGACGCCCTCGGACTGGCGACGCCGACCGCGATCATGGTCGGCACCGGTCTGGGCGCCAAGCGAGGAGTGTTGTTCAAGAACGCCACCGCCCTGGAGACCTCCGCGAAGGTCAACACGGTGGTGATGGACAAGACCGGCACGCTCACCCGCGGCGAACCCGAGGTGACCCAGGTCATCGCCGTCGGGGGCGACCCCCACCTCGACCTGGTCGCGGCGGTGGAGCGCGAATCCGAACACCCGCTCGCGGCCGCCGTGGTCACCCATGCCGACGCCCTCGGCGTCGCGACCCGTAAGGCTGCCGAGTTTCGCAACGTGCCCGGCCACGGGGCCACCGCCGTCGTCGACGGACTGGACGTTGCGGTCGGAAACCGGCGGCTCATGGAGTCCCTCGGTGTCGACCTGTCGGCGGCGGGGCCGATCCGCGAGCGGGTCGCCGCCCAGGGCCAGACCGCCGTGTTCGGAGCGGTGGACGGCCGCATCGTGGCGGTCATCGGGTTGGCGGACGCCCCCCGCGAGACCTCCGCCCGGGCGGTCGCGGCGTTGCACGACCAGGGCGTGCAGGTGGTGATGCTGACCGGGGACAATCAGGCGACCGCGGAGCGGATCGCCGCCCAGCTGGGGATCGACACCGTGATCGCGGACGTGCTGCCCGGCGACAAGGCCGCCCATGTGGCCGATCTACAACGCCAGGGGCGGGTGGTGGCGATGGTCGGTGATGGTGTCAACGACGCCCCTGCTCTGGCCCAGGCTGACGTGGGGGTCGCGATCGGGGCGGGCACCGATGTGGCGATCGAGACGGCCGACCTGGTCCTCATGCGGTCGGACCCCCTCGACGTGCCGACCGCCCTGACCATCGGCCGTGGCACGCTGCGGAAGATGCGGCAGAACCTGGGCTGGGCGGTCGGTTACAACGTGGTCGCCCTGCCGATCGCGGCCGGCGTGTTTGCCGGCGTCGGGCTGACCCTACGGCCAGAGATCGCTGCGCTGTCGATGTCCGGTTCCAGCCTGATCGTCGCTGTCAACGCCCTGCTGCTGAAGCGGTTGCGGCTTCCTGACGAGCACCACCGCCGACCAGGCACCCCGGCCGCGCAGGCTGCGTCGGGATCTTGACGCGACCTTGATCCGATCCTGCCGATCCGGACACGAGACCCACCTAACCTGACACCAGAAGCGGTACCCCTGGGGGGTATCAGGACAAGGTGAGGTGGTTGTGATGAGTTGGCTCGTCATCGGCGGCGCACTGGTGGTCACCGGGTTGTTGTGGTGGTTCTTCTTCGGTCCGAAGCGGGCCGGACAGGTGAGCCTGGAGGACGGCGTCCAGGTGGTGCGGGTCACCGTGGACGGTGGCTACATCCCGGACGTGATCGAGGGCGTCCGCCCGGGCGTACCGGTCAGGCTCCTGTTCGACCGGCAGGAGAGCGGTGAGTGCACCTCGCGGGTGGTCATGCCCGACTTCAAGGTCAACGCAGCGCTGCCGGCGTTCCGGACCACGGCGGTCGAGTTCCTTCCCACCGAAACGGGGGAGTACCGCTTTGCGTGCGGGATGAACATGGTGTCCGGGGTGGTCCGGGTCAGCGGGAGCCCCCCGGCCGATACCCAAGGCGGCGGCACCGTGGTGGAGCAGGCCTCCCGGCCGGTGGACGGAACGACCGCGGCCGGCCGCACCGCCCCCGACGCGGAGTCGGAGGAGGCTGAGCGTGCCGCCGAGATCCGCGACTTGACCCGCCGCCTGCTGGTGGGTGCGGTGCTGTCGGCGCCGGTGCTGGTCGCGGTGATGGCGGTGGAGTTGTTCCAGGCGATGTGGGTTCCCGAGTTCCTGATGAACCCGTGGCTACAGCTGGCGTTGATCGCTCCGGTGATGTTCTATACCGGCTGGCCGATCCACCGGACCGGCTGGAAGGCGCTGTCGCACCGGACCGCCGACATGAACTCGCTGATCACCTTGGGCACGTTTGCCGCCTTCGGCTACAGCCTGGTGGTCACGTTCCTGCCCTGGCTGCTGCCCGACGCGCTGCGGCATGTGTACTACGAGGCCGTCGGGGTGATCATCACCCTCATCCTGCTCGGGCGGCTGCTCGAGACGAAAGCGAAGGCCGGCACCGGTGAGGCGATCCGTGCCCTGATCGGGCTGCAGCCCCGCACCGCGCGCGTCGAACGCGACGGTGCCGAACTCGAGGTCGGCGTTGACGAGGTGCGGGTCGGAGACATCGTGCTGATCCGTCCCGGGGAGAAGCTCCCGGTCGACGGCGAGGTGACCAGCGGCTCCTCCTCGATCGATGAGTCCATGGTGACCGGCGAGTCCATGCCGGTCACCAAGTCCGTCGGGGACACCGTGATCGGCGCCACCATCAACACCACCGGCGCCCTGCGCTACCGGGCCACCAAGGTCGGCGCCGACACGCTGCTGGCCCAGATCATCAGGCTGGTCCGCGAAGCCCAGGGCTCCAAGGCGCCCATCCAGCGGCTCGCCGACCAGGTGTCCAGCTACTTCGTGCCCTCCGTGATCGTGATCGCGGTGTGGACCTTCGTCGCCTGGGTGCTCGTCGGCCCGCCGCCGGTGTTCATCTTCGCGCTCGTCGCCGCCGTGTCGGTGCTGATCATCGCCTGCCCCTGCGCCCTAGGGCTCGCCACTCCCATGTCGATCACCGTCGGCACCGGCAAAGGGGCCGCGCACGGCATCCTGATCCGCTCCGCCGAAGCCTTGGAGACCGCCCACAAGTTGCAGACGATCATCCTCGACAAGACCGGCACCCTGACCCGCGGCGTCCCGGCCCTCACCGACGTCATCCCCGTGACCGACGGCGGTGAGGACCGCCTCCTGGCCGCTGTCGCCGGGGTCGAGCGCGCCTCCGAGCACCCGCTGGCGGCCGCGATCGTGGCCGGGGCGACCGAGCGCGGGCTCGCTGTGCCCGAGGTCGACGGGTTCGAGTCCGTCACCGGCCAAGGGGTGATGGCGCGGGTCGACGGGCGGCCCGTGCTGGTCGGCAACCGTCGGCTGCTGGACGCGTTCGGGGTGGACGCGGCCGTCCTGCTCGCCGCCCACGACCGGCTGGCCGCCGAAGGCAAGACCGCGATGCTGGTCGCGGTCGACGGACACCCCGCCGGCGTCGTTGCTGTAGCCGACACCCTCAAGGAAGGCGCCCCGGCGGCGGTCGCAGCCCTCCAGGCCCGCGGCATCGAGGTCGTGATGATGACCGGCGACAACCGGCACACCGCCGCCGCGATCGCCCGCCAGGTCGGCATCACCCGCGTCGTCGCCGAGGTCATGCCCGACCACAAGGCCGCCGAGGTCCGGCGCCTGCAAGCCGACGGCAAGGTGGTCGGCATGGTCGGCGACGGCATCAACGACGCCCCCGCCCTCGCCCAGGCCGACGTCGGGTCGGCGATCGGGACCGGCACCGACGTCGCGATCGAGTCCTCCGACATCACGTTGGTCTCGGGGGCACTGGTGGGCATAGTGACCGCCGTCGACCTGTCCCGGGCCACCATGCGCAACATCAAACAGAACCTGGTGTTCGCGTTCCTGTACAACATCCTGGGCATCCCGATCGCCGCCGGCGTGCTCTATCCGGCGTTCGGGATCACCCTCAGCCCGATCATCGCCGCCGCCGCGATGGCACTGTCGTCGCTGTCGGTGGTCGCCAACGCGAACCGGCTCCGCCGGTTCACCCCCCGTCCACTGGCTGCCACCACCCAGGTGGCCGGCGTCGACCCGCTCGTCGAGGTGGGCGGCAGCGTCGAAGCCTCACACCACACCCAACGAAAGGAAACCACCATGTTCGGCCTGTTCGGCAAGAAGAAGGACACCACCGCCAAGGTCGTCGACCCGGTCTGCGGCATGAAGATTGATCCGACCGACGCGGCCGCCACCCGCGACCACGACGGCACCACGATCCACTTCTGCTCCACCCACTGCGCAGCCGCGTTCGACACCGACCCCCACCGCTACGCGCATGGACCCTCCGGCGCCGGCCACCACTGACCCGGGCGCTGCAACACCCGCAGCCCAGCGGAGCGCGTCGGGCCCACGGACCCGACGTGCCCTGCTGGGCCGGCTGCGGCGCATCGAGGGACAGGTCCGCGGGATCGCCCGGATGGTCGACGGCGACGCCGACTGCATCGAGATCCTCACCCAGGTGGCCGCAGTCACCCACGCCCTCGAAGCCGCAGCCCTGCTGCTGGTCGACCAACACCTCCGCGACTGCCTGCAGCGGGGGGCAGCCACCACCCTGGCCGACGAGCAGACCGAACAGGTGGAGCAGGCCCTCCGGGCCGTCGAACGGCTGCTCCGCACTTGAAGCTGGTCCTGCGTGTGAAAAGGGCGGGTGGGTCGCGAACGCGACCCCCCGCCCTTGCGCGTCACGCCTCCGTCGGGCCGCCCGCGGGGGCAGGGCCTCGATCAGGCTGTGCCGACCGGTCGGCCGCCCGGCAGGTCATACCACTCCTGCAGCCAGTCCTGCATCTGGGCGATCTCTGCCTCGTTGCGCAGCCTTGAAAGACGGCGGGTGCCCCGCTTCCCTCGGGGGTGCGGCCGATTGTCTGCGAGAAACAGGAGAACCATGAGCAACACCGAAGTGGGTCACGATCGTGATGGGCGCCGCGGTAGCGGCGACCATGCTGGGGGCGTGCTCGGCCACGCCGGCGGCCACTCCCAGCCCAGCCTTGACGACAGCAGGGTCAGCGAACCCGAGCAATGCGGCCGCCCACGACGAGGCAGACACGGCGTTCGCGCAGATGATGATCGTGCACCACCAGGGTGCGATCGAGATGGCCGACCTCGCCGCCCGGCAGGCCCAGAGCGCGGACGTCCAGGCCCTGGCCGAACGCATCTCGGCGGCTCAGGGCCCCGAGATCGAGACCATGAGCGGCTGGCTTTCGGCGTGGGGCGAGGATCCGATGCCGGCCGACAGCGACATGGCCGGGATGGACCACTCGGGCATGGACATGGACGGCAGAAGCCAGGAAGAGGTGATGGCCGAGCTGCGAGGCTTATCGGGCGCCGACTTCGACCGGCAGTTTCTCACCTCGATGATCGCCCACCATCAAGGAGCGATCGAGATGGCCCAGACCCAACTCGCCGACGGCCGGGACCCGCAAGCCATCGAGCTGGCGCAGAAGATCATCGCCGACCAGGAAGCAGAGATCGAGGAGATGCAGGGATTGCTCGCATCAGCGTAGGAACCCGACCGTGGCGAGGGGCCGGCAGGTGCTGCCGGCCCCTCGCCCTCGGACGACCGCACATGCTGTTCTCAGGCCAGACGAGATCTTGAGGCTGCCTTGACCGGTCCCCCCGGTGAGGGGAACCACCATGGTCGTCGTGAACACTACGAACAACACTTGGGCCCGGGTCGGCCACCAGACCGACCGGGCCGCGTCGCCCATGGTCACCTTGGTAACCGCAGAGGCCTGCCACCTCTGTGAGGACGCCCACACGGAACTCCTGAACCGCGCGACCCAAGGGCAGCTACTGCTCGACCAGGTGGACGCCGAATCACCGCAGGGCCAGAAGCTCCTCCATCAACACCGCCCGGCCATGTTCCCCCTCGTGCTGCTCGACGGCGCGTTCCTCAGCGCCGGACGCCTCCCACGCCGCAAGCTCGACCGCGCCCTCGCGGCACGGAAGGCCTCGTGATGGGCTCGGAACTCCTGGCAACTGGCAGCATCCTGGCCGCCTTCTTCGCGGGCACGGTGGCACTGTTCGCACCCTGCTGCATCGTCTTCCTCGCCCCGTCGTACCTGGCTGCTGCGGTCAAGAACAACCGGTGGCGCCTCCTCCCGCTGACCTTCGTCTTCGCGGCAGGCCTGGCGCTCGTCCTGGTCCCGATCACGCTCGGGGTGAGTCTGCTGGCCGGTGCGATCGCCAAGTACCACGTGATCCTGTACTGGGCCGGTGGCCTGCTCATGATCGGCCTCGGCCTGCTGGCCCTCAGCGGCCGGATGTGGTCGATGCCGTCGATGCTGCGCGCCCCCGACACCACCCGCGGCGACACGGCGACCTTCTTCAGCCTCGGCGTGTTCTCCGGGATCGCGTCCAGCTGCTGCGCCCCCGTCCTGGCAGGCGTGATGACCCTGTCCGCTCTCTCCGGCAACCCGCTCGGCGGCCTGGTCCTCGGGCTGGCGTTCGTGTTCGGCATGGTCATCCCGCTGCTCGTCATGGCACTCGTGTGGGACGCCGCCCGCCTCAACGAACGACGCTGGGGCCGGGCGAAGCACATCAGGGTGACCGTCGCCGGCCGCAGCCTGCACACCAACAGCGTCAACCTGCTCGTCGCGGGCGCGTTCGTCAGCATGGGCGTCTGGGTCATCACCCTCGCAGGCTCCGCAACGATGACCGGGTCGGGCACCTGGGTGCAGCTCGCCGCCGGCGACTGGATCACCCAAGCTGCTCAGACCGTCCTCGGCTGGCTTGCCCCGGTCCCTGAGCCCGTCCTCGGCCTCGCCTTGTTGGGGCTGGCCGGGGTGTTCGTGTGGACCACGCTCCGCGACCGCCGCCGCGACGCGCGCCAGGGAGCCGAAGAGCACGCCGACGCCGACCCCACCCTGCCGCACTGCCACAGCACGACCGACGCCGACCACCCGATCGCCGACCACGACACCGCGAGGAACTGACGACCATGCCCAGCAACCAGCGCACCACCATCAGCCGCCGGCAACAGCTCCGAGACCAACGGGCACGAGAATCAGCCAAGGAGACCAAGCGTCGCCGCCTGTTCAGAATCGCGACCGGGCTGCTGACCACGCTCGTCGTCGCCCTCGTGGGGTTCGGCCTGTGGAGCGCCCGCCCCGTCGAGGGTGGCCCGTCCGGCCAGGCGCCCGCGTTCACCCTGCCGACGACCGCGGGCACCACCGTGTCCCTGGCCGACTACCGCGGCCAGCCCGTGCTTCTCTACTTCAACGAGGGCGCCGGCTGCGGCTCCTGCACCCAGCAGATGGCCCTCATCGAGCAGGAGCCGGGCTTCGCCGCAGCCGGCATCACCGTGCTCCCCATCGTGATGAACACCGCCGCCCAGATCCAGCCCGACCTGGACCGCTTCGGCGTCACCACCCCCTACCTGCTGGACGACGGCACGGTCTCGAAGGCCTACGACACCCTCGACAAGGGCATGCACCCCGGCCTGCCCGGGCACGGCTTCGTCCTGATCGACGCCGACGGCAACAAGCTCTGGCACGGCAACTACCCCTCCATGTGGCTCGACCCTGCGGAGCTCCTGAAAGAAGCCACCAGCCGGCTGTGAACGGGCGCGAACGCTGCGCCGCCGACCTTGTGGCGATCTTGACCGACCGCAGACGGGCGCACGCCGTCGACGCAGCACCATGGACCCAAGGCCAGCTCAAGAAGGGAACCAATGATGATGTGGGGAGACAACATCGGCTGGGGGATGTGGTTGGGAATGGGGATCAGCACGCTCATCCTCGTCGTCCTGATCGCTCTGTTGGTGTGGGCCATCAGCAGGATCGGCCGCGTCGAGGCGCCCCGGCCCCAGCGCGAGCGGCCGACCGCGTTGGAACTGCTGGACGAACGCCTCGCCCGCGGGGAGATCGAACCCGACGACTACCAGCAGCGCCGACGGATCCTCGACGACCAACGCTGAACCCTGCCGGGGGGTCGCCGACCCCGCCCTCCTACATGCCACGAACTACGCCCAAGGGGGGCACCGTGACGAGGGCCACGATCAGGAGAGTCAGCACGTTCGGGGTGGGCGGTCTGACCTGCCCGGACTGCCTCGTCCTGCTCATGGAGCGCGTCCGACACCTGCTCGGGGTTCGGGAGGTGACCGTCGACCTTGAGCCTGCGGGTGAATCGTCCCTCACGATCGCCCCCGCGGAAGCCGTGAGCGCCGAGGACATCCGAGCCGTGGTCGACGAGATCGGCTTCGACTACATCGCCCGCCGCAGTCACCGCCGGCCCCCCGTGGACAGGACGTTCGCTCGTGATCTCCCCTGATCCACAGCAAAGCTGGCGGACCCGAGTTCACGCACCTGCCCTGAGGCCCGCCCTGGACAGAGCACCAGCATGAGCGCCGACCACGCCCACGCGTCGCAGGGCACCCATCGCAGCAAGCTCACGATCGTGGTCGGGATCACTGCCGCTATCCTGGTCGCCGAGGTCATCGGGGCGTGGTGGACCAACAGCCTCGCGTTGTTGGTCGACGCCGGTTACATGCTCACGGCGGCGTCGGGGCTGCTGATGGCGCTGATCGCCACCAACCTCGCCCTTCGCCCACCCACCCCCGAACGCACCTGGGGCTGGCGGCGTGCCGAAGTGCTGGCCGCTGGCGCCCAGGCCGCGGTCCTGCTAGGGGTGGGGGTGTATGCGGTCGTCGAGGGTGTTCGACGACTGTTTGGACCCGCGGAGGTTGCCGCTGGCGGGCTGCTCGTGTTCGGCATCGTGGGGGCTGGTCGGCAGCATCGTCTCGATGCTGGTGCTCAGCTCGGGCCGCGGTGCGAACCTCAACATGCGCGCTGCCTTCTTGGAGGTCGTCAACGACGCCCTCGGGTCGGTGGCAGTGATCATGAGCGCGGTCGTGATCGCGCTGACCGGCTGGACACGGATCGACGCGCTGGCAGGCCTGCTGATCGCGGGCCTGATCGCGACGCGGGTGATCACCATCGTTCGGAGCTCGAACAGGGTTGATGGTCAAGCGTCCCCCGGGGCTGCGAACAAGCACGTCCAGTCTGCCCTCCTGGCTAGTCTCGCCGGGGTGCAACTCGCTCTCCGCGAACCGGCTCGCCCGGCTGCATGGGTGGATTCCCGTCCGTGGACGGACCCGACCCCACGACGCGATGCTCAGCGTGACCCGCGCGCCCACCGTGGGACAGCTGTTGCATTTCAGGCGCCGAACACACGAGCGGAATACAGCCAGACAACATGCTCCCCGTCCTCACCCGGTGGCTGCCACAACACACCTACTGACGGCGGCAGTTGCGTGCGTTCCCTGCGGGAGGAGAAAAGGCACTGCCGTGCGGGGTGGCGCACGCTAGAGGTTGGGCTTGAATAGCTCGGTATACCGGGCATAGTCGATCGAGTCGTATGCGGGCGGTCCGTTCGTGGAGATCATCGTGGTGTCCCACGGCCTTGGGCCGTCGGGACGAGGTGTGAGCAGAACGCCCACTGTCCACGGGTAGGTCGGGCCGAGTGCGCCGGACTTCATCAGGAAGTCCTGGCGGCGCAGAGCGAGCCAGGTTCGGTAGATGTCCAAGTGGAAGTCGGTCAACTGAGACATGGTCGTGAAGGTGAGTTGAAGAGCGCCGTGGTCGAGGTAAACGACTCGGTGGTCCATCCGGTGGGCCGAGGGCGCTGCTTCGGCGCACCGGGTCAACCGCCGCAGCAGAAGCCTGCCCAGTTCGGCCCTGGCCGCCACAGGAATGCGGTCGATGTGGGAGAGAAGCATGATGCGGTCTGATTCAGCTCCTGTGAAGTCGGTGTCTGCTATGTCTTCGAGAATCTGCTGGAAAATTGAGTGCCCGAAGGGATCAGTTGATCCTGCGCGGCCGTGTGGGAGTCGTGGCAGGCTGGTGCGAACCGCTTCGGTCTCGGGGATCCAATCTGGCAGCTTCCTCGGAGGCGCCTCTGCGTCCTTGTCTGCAAGGTCGAGATAGCGATTGCTCTCCGAGCCCAACTCAAGTGGCTCCTCTTCCTGGGCGACGCGATGAATGTAGTCGACGATCGCCGTTGCGGAACGAAGTTGGTCCCAAAGAAACTCCCAGTCCCGCCGCGTCAACACGACGCTGGGGCCCTGACGGTCGGTTGGTGGGATAACCCCGGTCGGAGGCGTGTTGGGGTGATCGATGACCACAACGGGGATCCATGACACCGAGCTTCCCCGAATCCTGACCGGGCGTCCACGAAGGTTTGTGAGCTCGACGGCGGGGTTCTTCAGCGCCGTCCTGATCGTCCCCCGTGCTTGTCTAAGCCCGTGCTCCGCGTTCTTCAGGATCCACTTTGTTGCCTTGGCCGGGGTGTCTCCGGTGACGGCTCTGGCCTTGACTTGCAGACTGATGCCTCGTCGGCCAGCGATGATCGTCCCGTCGCCAAGCTCACGTATCCCGCTGCCCTTCGCGAAGACCTTCGGTCGAAGCACGAGGTCACGCAGGCCCCAACTGCCCGCAGCGGCCCTGACTGCTTCCTCGACGGCCGCCCCGTCTTGATTGAAATCGAGCAGATCGCGTGCTGGTGCGATCTCACGTCCAACGACGCTGCCGCCCTCGGAAAGGCGAAGGTAGACAAGTGTGCCGTCTTCGTTCAGATAGGTGGCCATGCTCCGGTCGGATTCTGCGATGGCGGCCTTGGCGCCTGCCTCCCGCTCAACGTTGCTGAACTTGACGGGCAGTCATGTCTCTTCCTTCTCTGCAGGGATACTTCGATCCAAGGCGCGGAGTAGGTCCACGCGGTAGCCCCCGCTCACCGACGGCTCCAGGCCCTCGATGAGGTGGCTCGTGATCGCAACGAGTCTGTGTGAGCGCTGGGAGAAGTTGTCATCAGGATTATCCGGCCACGGGGCAGCATCCAAGATCACGTCGAAGGAAACGTTCGGGTTTCCGGCGAACGATGCGGTGGCGGAGTCCTTGTCGAGTGTGAAGCTTGCCAACCGCTTGGGCCGAGCCAGTGGGCCGGCTGGGTCGATTTCCTTCTCCTCGAAGCGTACGCCCTCTGGGAGCGCCGGTTGTGGGTCTGCTTCGGACGCCCATGCAGTGAATAGGCTGCGCTCTCCACGAGATGTTTCCCACGATTCCACTGCCTCGAGTCCGGCCGATAGGTGCGCCATAGCTCGGGCGGTCGCCCGGCTGGATTCAGCGTCCAGCCGTGCTGTGATGGCTGCAGGAGCCGGAGAGCCCGGATCTGGTCTGGGCGCAGACCTTTAAGTCGTCCTTGGGCAGGAAGGGAATCGAAGTCAGAGGGGGTGTCGATCAACGGCATCTGGTGTAGTTCTGGTTTCACCAATCCGATGGGACGACAGACAGTGTTCGCGGCAGTGAGGACGGAGGTGTCCAGCGCGGCCTTGATGTCGCGGAGGAAAGCTGCCATCGCTTCGTCGGCTTCTCGTTGTAGCGCGGGACGGGGGGCGAAGGAGCACCATAATTCCCGGACGAGAGGCCCGGGACGCACCCTGATCGGTGCTCCCGGGCCTCGCGCGAGGCG
>NZ_JACYIZ010000012.1 GCF_015352975.1 Aestuariimicrobium ganziense
CCTGCACGAGGTGGCCTCGATCCTGTCGAACCCGGAGCTGGCTTTCCTGTACTGACTGGGCCGGCGGGGGACCGTCGTGCGGGGGCGGCCCGCCTCGCGAGAGTCTTTCCAACTCATGTGACAAATAACACTGTGTCGCGCGGGCTTGTCGGCCCTAGGTTGTCTGCTCATGAGACCTCGATCCGGGGGCGCGGTGCGTCCTGCCTCACTCGTCGTCGCGGTGGCCCTGGCGCTGCTCGCCGCCCTGCTGGGGTCGCCACCGGCAGCGGTCGCCGACATCGGGACCGTCATGCCCGCCGATGCCGGGGGCAGCCCGACCGACGGCTTCGAGACCGATGACGCCCTGTACGCCCTGGTGATCACCGACATTGGGGGCGGACGGGTGTGCGTCGTCCAGCCGGGCGACACCTGCGAGAAGCCCGCCTTCGGCACGTCGAACATCGTCACCGGCATCGGCACCACTCACATTCTGCTCGAGCCGCCCTACCTCAAGGTGGGCACCTACCGGCTGCTGGCCGAGACCTACGACCCCGGTCGTGACGCCTGGGTCACCGACGCCGTCTCCGAGGAGTTCACCATCGTCGACTGCCGAAGCGGCAGCGGCTGCGACTCCACCGTGGCGATGCAGCAGGTGCAGGACTGGAAGCAGGCCTCGTCGGCGCGGATGGCCGCCGGCCGCCACATCTGCACCGCCTTCTCGATCAAGGAGCGCTACGACCAGGCGATGACCCTGTTCTCGGGCCCGTGGGCGGTGATCAGCAGCCTGGTCATGGACGAGCTCGAGATCGAGGCGCCGGCCACCAACCACGACGTCGCTCTGCGCATGCTCAACATCATCAGCTGCAACATCTCGCTGATGCACGAAGACATCGTCAAGGACCCGCCCGACCCCCACTTCGACGAGGTCGTCCCGATCCAGCCGCAGCCGGTCGAGACCATGCCCACCGCGGCCCAGCAGCGCTTCGTCGCGGCCCTCGAACGAGAGCGGGCCGTGGGCCGGGCGATGCTGACCAGCTATGAGCGCTACCTCGGCGCGGTCGAGGCGGCCAACCTGCCCGGCCAGGAACGCCAGGCCAGGGCGACCGGCGAGTACGGTCTGCAGCTGGTCGAGGCGCTGCGCGAGTCACGGGCGGCCGGTGAGGCCCTGCTCGCGTCGTCGGCTGCTGCCGACAAGGCCCTGCTCGACGAGGTGATGGTCGAGACGGCCGCCGGCCAGGCCAAGCTGCCGGTGCTCGACCGGGTGCGCACCAGCGGTTTCACCGCTGACGAGGCCGCGGCACTGGCCGCCCTGGGCGTCAGCACGGGCGACCAGGCTGTGCAACGGCGACTGCTCGGGCTGGTTGACCGAGGCCTGGTCTCACCCGGGGGGCAGCGCCGGGCGCTGGTCGTCCACCACGACGACGGCATCGACGAGGTGATCGCCAAGACCGAGAAGTTCGCGAGGGCCGCGCTGGCGGCCGCCGCCATCGTCATGCCGAAACCCACAGTCGCCCTGCCCGCCGAACACCACGGTGACGAGGGCACCTGGATCACCTTCAAGCCCACCGTGACCGCACCCGGCGGCCAGACCGCGACCCTCACCTGGGACTTCGGCGGAGGGCAGGCCGACCACAACGGTCGTCCGATGGCCTTCTACCGCAACAGCGGCACCTACACCGTGAAGGTCACCGCCACCCTGCCTTCGGGGGCCAGCGCCAGCGCGACCACGACCCTGATCGTGGGCAACGTCGCCCCGACCGCCTCGATCACCTGGGGTCGCCACGGCGGCGAGGTGGTGGCTCCGGGGGTGCCACGTGACCTCGTCGGGTCAGCCTCCGACCCGGGCGCGGACGAGATCGTCGCCTGGCACTGGGACCTCGGTGACGGCACCACGGCGACCACCCGCACCCTCACCAAGACCTGGACCACGCCGGGTACGTACACTGTCAGCCTGGTGGCCACCGACGAGGAAGGCGCCGCCAGCCAACCTCGCACCCTGGTCGTCACGGTGCGGGAGTTCGCCATCAACCTGGGCCCCGACCAGGTGGTCGACGAGGGCACGCCGGTGGTGTTCAACCCCACCGGCGACTGGGCGCGCTCCGGTGGCTACGTGGAGTGGGACTACGGGGACGGCACCAAGCCGTTCCGGGTCGGCGGCTACGGCCGGAGGACCCACCTCTACACGCCCGGCACCTACACCGCCAGCATCACCAGCGTCGACGGCGACTACCAGGTCTCGGACGAGGCAGTGGTCACGGTGCGCAATGTCGCCCCGACCAACCTGCAGGTCAACGCCGCGACGCGTCCCACCATCAACACCACCGTGACCGTCGACACCATGTGGGTCGATCCCGGTGACCACACCAAGGCGACCGTCACCTGGACCCTGCCCGACGGCAGCACCCACACCGGCACCCGCTACGACTGGACCCCGACCCAGCTGGGCGAGCATACCTTCACCGTCAGGGTGGATGACGGCTATGGGGGCACGGTGCAGGCCTCCCGGACGATCACCGTCCTGCCGGCAGCGACCGGGGCGCCCAAGGACTCCTACGGCCAGGAGTTCTGGCTGGCCTTCGGCCCCAACCACGACGTTGATACCTTCGCCAGCAAGGGCGGCAAGCTCTCGGTGATCATCGCCTCCGAGCGCGGCGCCACCGGCGGGATCTGGATTCCGGGTCTGGACTGGAGTGCCAGCTTCACCATCGCCCCGGAGTCCGTGGTGACCATCGAGGTGCCGGTCGAGGTGATGCAGAACATCGGCGGGTACTCGGGCTACTTCTACAAGCGCGGCCAAGGGGTGCACGTCTGGTCCTCCAGCGACGTGACCGTGGTGGGCCACAACCACGTGCAGTACACCACCGATGCCTTCGCGGTGTTGCCGATCGATGCCCTGGGCACCCGGATCCGCACGCTGACCTACGACGACCTGCCCTTCTACAACCCCCAGGTCAACATCGTGGCCATCGAGGACGACACCGTGATCGCCGCGCAGTCGCCGCTGCACGACCACCCGCAGGCCCGCACCATCACCCTGCAGAAGGGCGAGGTCGCCGCGATCACGAACCGGCCGATGAGCGGCTTCGCCTACACCAGCAACAAGCCGGTGGCGGTGTACTCGTTGCACGGTTGCGCCAACGTGGTGAAGCCCGCCTGTGACCACCTGGCCGAGCAATTGCCGCCGCCGTCGGCCTGGGGCAAGGAGTTCGTCACGGTGCCTCTGGCCGGACGAACCAAGGACTGGTTCGAGGTGATGGCCGACAAGGACGCCACCACCGTGACCGTGACCAGTTCCGACGGTGTGGTCACCCAGGAGTTGGCCGCCGGCCAGCGCTGGACCTGGGAGAGCGGCAAGGGCCAGGTGGTGCGGTCCGACCAGCCGATCCTGCTGGCCCAGCTGTCCGAGGGTGGCACCGTCGACGACACGGTGTCAGACCCCTTCCTGTCCTTCGTGCCCCCGGTCTCGCAGGGGACGACCAAGGCGGTGCTGACCACGCCGGCACAGGGCCAGTCGACCCACCACATCAGCCTGGTCACCCGGGCCGATCGCACCGGCGAGGTACGGGTCGACGGGGCCGCCCCCGCCGCCGCGCTGCGGACAGCCCGGGTCGGAGCTGCGGCCACGCCCCAGTGGGCGGTCGTCCCCGGGACGCCGTGGGCGACGCTGACCGTGGAGGTCTCAGCCGGCTTCCACGTGGTCGAGTCGAGCAGCCCGTTCGTGGCGATGGTGTACGGCTTCGGCGACTGGGACTCCTACGGCTACGCCGGGCCGCACCTGGTCGCGGCCGTGGCCGAGGTCGACCGGCTGACGATGGAACCTGCCAACCAGACGGCGGTCGTCGGTGAGCAGCGCTGCGTGGTCGTGACCGTCCTCGACGGCCAGTCCAACCCGGTCGCCGGGGCTCGGGTCGACCTGGCCTCCACAGGGGCGGTCGTCCAGAGCTGGTCGGTGGTCAGCGATGCCGAGGGCCGGGTGCGGTGGTGCCTGACCTCCGACAGCATCGGGCAGGCCGACCTGGTGGCCACGCTGGCCGACGCGCAGGCCCAGGGCCGGATCACCTGGCAGGGATCACCACCCGACCCGGATCCTGACCCCGATCCAGATCCCGATCCGGATCCTGATCCCGATCCGGATCCTGATCCTGACCCCGGGCCTGATCCTGACCCCGGGC
>NZ_JACYIZ010000013.1 GCF_015352975.1 Aestuariimicrobium ganziense
TCTGCACCTTGCCGCCCTCGTTGTGCGGCAGCCGCTCGACGCGCTCGAGCAGCGCTGGCACCTCGTGGGGGGCGAGCAGGTCGCGCAGCGACCGCCTGAGCCCGGCAGGGTCGATCGCGTGGTCACTGACCACCGCGGCGGCCAGCACGCTGCCGCCTCCGGGGCTGGTCACGCCGAAGACCGCGGCCTCATTGATGCCGGGTTGGCGCCGCAGGGCGTCCTCGACCCTGAGCGTCGAGACGTTGTGGCCGCCAGCGTCGACCAGGTCGGCCTCGCGGTCGAGCAGGGAGAGGTGGCCGGTTTCGTCCATCACGCCGATGTCGCCGGTGCGCACCCAGGCACCATCGACGACAGCCGCGGTGGCCTCACCGTCGCCCCAGTAGCGGCGGGCGTGGCCGGGTGTGCGTAGCCAGACCGCCCCTGGCGTGCCGGCTGGCTGGGGTCGTCCCTGCGGGTCGCGCACCTGCAGCGCGGTCGGGTCGGCCGGACGCCCCAACGTGCCGGGGCGAGACGGGTCGACGACGACCACCGTCTGCGCGGGGCTGGCCTCGGTGGTGGTGTAGGTGTCGACCAGGGTGACGTGTGGCAGCGCAGACAGCAGTTGCCCAGCCACATCGCGTGGCAGTGGGGCCGCTGTCGACGAGACCAGCACCAGACTCGACAGGTCGTGGCGCTCCAGCGCCCCTGAGCGCACCAGGTCGGTGATCATCGCCGGCACCAGGAACGCTGACCCGATTCCGCATGCCTCGATCACCTCGCAGAAGGCGTCGGCCTCGAAGTACGGCTCGATCACCAGGGTGGGACGAGCGACCAGCGTGGCCAGCATCGCCGCCTGGGCCGCGTTGGTGCCCATCGGGAAGGCATGCAGCGCATGGTGGGAGTGGCCCAGGTAGGGAGGACGACGCGGGGGAAGGCCAGCAGCCAGGTTGCCGTGACTGGCCAGCACGCCCTTGCGACGCCCGGTGGTGCCCGAGGTGTAGAGGATCTGGGCCGGCTCGGACGGGCTGAGCGACGGCACAGCACGGGCTGTCGAGGTCGAGCGCAGCTCGTCCAGGCTGACGGTCGGGCGGCCGGGTGGTGGTGCCACGTCGCTGGTGGTGACCAACAACTGCGGCGAGCAGTCGTCCAGCACCTCGCGCGCAGCCGGCGCCGGACTGCTGCTGGGCAGCGGCACGGCCACTCCCCCCGCTGCCAGCACGCCGAAGTAGGCCACCGCATAGTCGAGCCAGTTCGCGGGATCGCTCCACAGTGCGACCCGTTCGCCGCGGCCCAGGCTGCGCTCGAGCAGGCCGCAGGCCACAGCCTGGGACTGCCGCCACCAGCGGTCGAAACTGAGCTCGAGGTCTCCAACCTGCAGCGCGAGGTGCTGTGGATCCCGGGTGGCACGCAGCCCAAGAGCTTCGACGATCATGCTGCGAAGCTATGGTCCGACGGGGTCACTCCATCGGGCCCCGACCGGGCCCCCGTCGCCCAACTGCGGCTGACGCCGGTGCGTGGCCGAGGCCACGCCGCTGTGCTCAGAGCAGGTCGTGGATCATCACCGACTGCTCACGGCCCGGGCCGACCCCGATGCCCGAGATCCGGCAACCCACCAACTTCTCGAGTCGCTGCACGTAGGCCTGGCAGTTGAGCGGAAGGTCGGTGAAGCTGCGCGCCTCGGAGATGTCCTCGGTCCAGCCGTCGAGGTACTCATAGATCGGCTTGGCGTGGTGCAGGTCGGACTGGGTCATCGGCATGGTGTCGTGGCGCACCCCGTTGACGTCGTAGGCGACGCAGACCGGGATCTTCTCCCAGCCCGACAGGATGTCGAGCTTGGTCAAGAAGATGTCGGTGAAGTTGTTGACCAAGGTGGCGTGCTCGACGACCACGGCGTCGAACCATCCACAGCGGCGCTTGCGCCCAGTGGTGGCGCCGTACTCGTTGCCCTTCTCGCGCAGCGTCTCACCGTCCTCGTCGAACAACTCGGTCGGGAACGGACCCTCGCCCACGCGGGTGGTGTAGGCCTTGGCGATGCCGACCACCCGGTCGATCCGGGTGGGGCCCATCCCGGTACCGGTGCAGGCGCCGGCCGCGCCCGGGTTGGACGAGGTGACGTAGGGGTAGGTGCCGTGGTCGACGTCGAGGTGGCTGGCCTGCGCTCCCTCGAACAGGACGACCTTGTCGGCGTCGAGTGCCTCGTTGAGCACCCTGGAGCAGTCGATCACGTGGGGGCGCAGGGTCTCGGCGTGCGAGAGCAGCAGTTCGGTGGTCTGCACCGGGTCGATCTCGCGGCGGTTGTAGACCTTGACCAGCAGGTGGTTCTTCTGGTCGAGGGAGGCCTCGACCTTCTGGCGCAGGATCGACTCGTCGAACAGGTCCTGCACCCGGATGCCGATCCGGTTGACCTTGTCGGCGTAGGCCGGGCCGACACCTCGTCCGGTGGTGCCGATGCGGCGCTTGCCCAGGAAGCGCTCGGTGACCTTGTCGATGGTGGTGTGGAACGGGGCGATGATGTGTGCGTTGGCGCTCAGCAGTGGGTGCGCCACGTCGAGCCCGCGCGAGCGCAGCGCCTGCATCTCGCTGGCCATCACATCGAGGTCGATGACCACCCCGTTGCCCAGGATCGTGGTGGTGCCGGGGTTGAGGATGCCCGAGGGCAGCAGGTGCAGCACGAACTTCTCGCCACCGACGACGATGGTGTGACCGGCGTTGTTGCCACCGGAGTAGCGCACGCAGTAGTCGACGCGTTCGCCCAGTTGGTCGGTCGCCTTGCCCTTGCCCTCGTCGCCCCACTGGGCTCCGACCACGATGATGCCCGGCATCTCAGCCGCCCCTCTTCACTGCCGACGCCAACCGCCGACACAACTGAAGCCCCCTCACCAAGGGTTCGCGGCAAGTGGGGCTCTTGCGCCCCGAGTCTACGGGTGCTGACGACCGACGGCCGGGTTTGTCCACAGCACAGGGGCGAACCCCCCGCCGGCGACCTCGATGGCGGCGAGCTGGCGGTCGGCCGGACGCCAGGTTCAGAACTCGTTGGACGACAGTTCCTGCCAGGCCTGTTCGGAGCAGTCGCGAAGGAACTGGGCGCAGCGGGAGGCCTCGGCGTCGTCCCCGATCCTGGCCGAAGCGATGGTCAGCGCCCACAGCGCGCGCAGGAAGCCCTGGTTCGGTTCGTGCTCCCACGGCACCGGTCCCGCACCCTTCCATCCGCTTCGGCGCAGCGCGTCGAGCCCTCGGTGGTAGCCGGTGCGGGCGT
>NZ_JACYIZ010000014.1 GCF_015352975.1 Aestuariimicrobium ganziense
TAGGAAACAGCAACCTTAGACTTCTGGAGATCATCCTCCACTTCACCAACATATTCAACCACTTTGCTGCCATATTCAGATTCTCCTTCACAAATAAAAGTTCCATTAGAACTGAAATAGTTGCAACCTTTCTTGCCTGCGCAACAATTAGTGCATAACCGATTATTCTTCTTTTCTTCTGAAAGTGGGCAAATCCCATAGGCAATTCTTGGATCGCATTCGAAAGTACAACCCTTTGGATTTCTAGGATCAGACTCTCCTTCACAAACAAAAGTTCCATCATCACTAAAGTACTTACAGCCCTTTTTGCCTGAACAACAGTTGGTGCATATCCGATCATTTTTCTTTTCTTCTGAACGCGGGCAAACTCGATAGTCAATTCTTGGATCACAATTTCGGGGACAAGCTTTTGGATTTCTAGGATCAGACTCTCCTTCACAAACAAAAGTTCCATCAGCACTGAAGTAGTTACAACCCTTCGTGCCTGCGCAACAGTTGGTACATAACCGATTATTCTTCTTTTCTTCTGAAAGTGGGCAAATCCCATAGGCAATTCTTCCATCACAATTCCGAGGACATGGCTTTGGATTTCTAGGATCAGACTCTCCTTCACAAACAAAAGTTCCATCATCACTAAAGTACTTACAACCCTTTTTGCCTGAACAACAGTTGGTGCATATCCGATCATTTTTCTTTTCTTCTGAACGCGGGCAAACTCGATAGTCAATTCTTGGATCACAATTTCGGGGACAAGCTTTTGGATTTCTAGGATCAGACTCTCCTTCACAAACAAAAGTTCCATCAGCACTGAAGTAGTTACAACCCTTCGTGCCTGCGCAACAGTTGGTACATAACCGATTATTCTTCTTTTCTTCTGAAAGTGGGCAAATCCCATAGGCAATTCTTCCATCACAATTCCGAGGACATGGCTTTGGATTTCTAGGATCAGACTCTCCTTCACAAACAAAAGTTCCATCATCACTAAAGTACTTACAACCCTTCGTGCCTGCGCAACAGTTGGTACATAACCGATTATTCTTCTTTTCTTCTGAAAGTGGGCAAATCCCATAGGCAATTCTTCCATCACAATTCCGAGGACATGGCTTTGGATTTCTAGGATCAGACTCTCCTTCACAAACAAAAGTTCCATCATCACTAAAGTACTTACAACCCTTTTTTCCTGCACAACAATTGGTGCATATTCGATTGTTCGTCTTTTCTTCTAAACGCGGACAAACTCCATAAGCAATTCTTGTATCGCATTCCCGAGTACAAGCCTTGGCATGTTCCACATTGCTTACAAGCAGAGACATTCCAAAAAAAAGGAGGAGAGCAAGGAAACTAACTCTGTGAACAGCCATATTTAAT
>NZ_JACYIZ010000015.1 GCF_015352975.1 Aestuariimicrobium ganziense
TCAGTGTCAGGGTGGTGGCGGTCGCCTTCAGCGGCTGGTTGGATCCTGAGCACTTGGTGTCTGGCTCTTAGCCTGAGTGTCGCCTTCGGGTTGATGGGCATGTGTTTTGCCGGCGCCAGGTGTGAAGGACCGGCCGGCGTGACTTGATAGGAGCGTGGCATCGCCCCGACTGAGATGTGTCCGCCGACCGGCCCAATCGTTCCTCGCATCTGAGTGAAGGAGGCAACCTCCATGGTTGTTGTTGGAGCTGACGTGCACAAGTGGACGCACACGTTTGTGGCGGTTGACCAGGCGGGCCGTGAACTGGGACACAGGACTGTTGGCGCGCACTCGGCGGGTCATCAGCAGGTGGTGGCGTGGGCGCGTGAGCGGTTCGGCGTCGACGTGGTTTGGGCGATCGAGGACTGTCGGCATCTGTCGGCGCGGCTGGAGCGTGATTTGCTGACAGCGGGTCAGCAGGTGGTGCGGGTGCCGCCGAAGATGATGGCGGAGCAGCGTCGGATCGCGCGTACCCGCGGTAAGTCTGACCCGATTGACGCGGCGGCGGTGGCCCGGGCGGCGCTGCGTGAACCTGACCTGCCGATCGCGTCTCACGATGAGGGTTCTCGTGAGTTGAAGCTGCTTGTCGACAGGCGTGACGACTTGGTCAAGCACCGCACCGCCACGATCAACCGGCTGCTTTGGCGGGTCCATGAGCTGGACCCGGCATGGGCACCGAAACCGGGCTCGCTGGACTTGGCCAAGCATCAGCAGATCCTGGCTGCTCGACTGGCGGGCCGGGCCGGGATCGTGGCCGAACTCGCCCGGGAGGAACTGGCCGATGTGATCGAGTTGACCGGTCGGGTCAACCAGCTCGAGCAGCGCATCAGCGTGCTCGTTGCTCAGGTCGCGCCGACTCTGCTGGCGATGCCGGGGGTTGGTGCGCTGACCGCAGCCAAGCTCGTCGGTGAGGCTGCCGGCATCACCCGGTTCAAGTCCGAGGCAGCTTTCGCCCGTCACGCCGGGATCGCGCCGATCCCGGTCTGGTCGGGCAACACCCGCGGCCGTGTCCGACTCACCAGATCGGGCAACCGACAACTCAACACCGCGATCCACCGCATCGCGGTCACCCAGATCCGCCTTGACGGGCTCGGCAAGACCTACTACGAGAAGAAGAAGGCCCAAGGCATGTCCACCTCCGAAGCACTGCGCTGCCTCAAACGCCGCTTGGCCCGCGTCGTCTTCAACCACCTGACCACCGACCACGCCACCGCGAGCACCGACCTCGCCCAAGCCGCTTGACATAGGAGA
>NZ_JACYIZ010000016.1 GCF_015352975.1 Aestuariimicrobium ganziense
GTTCTCCAGACCCTTGATGGACGGAACGGCGTTGCCACCACCGGACAGGCGGAACTTCTGACCCTCGACACCGGTGTAGATCGCCATGAAGGCCTTGGCCAGGTCGACGTCCTTGGCCTTGGCGTTGACGCCCATGGCCGCGACGTACACGACGGTCGGCAGGATCTCGTTGCCGGCCTCGGTCGGGAACGGGGCGATGTCGTACTTGAACTTCAGCTGCTTCAGGTTCGGCAGGATCCAACGGCCGTAAGGAATCGTCGCCAGCTGCTGGGCGTAGAACAGCGCGTCGACACCCTGGCCCTTGGGCAGCGAACCGCCGTAGGTCATGGTGCCCTTGTCGAGGTGGCCCCACATCCACTCGATCGCCTTCATGCAGGCATCGTCCTGGTCGATCTGGGCGTCGCCGTTGTCGGCGAACGGCTTGCCACCGAAGGTGGTCATCCAGCTCAGCCAGTGACCATAGCCCGACTCGAGCACGTGGGCGCGCTTGCCGGCAGCGGTCACCTTGGTGAACAGCTCGTCGACCGCGGCCTTGTTCCACGAACCCTTCTCATAGAGGGCAGCGGGATCCTCGGCCACACCAGCCGAACCCAGCAGGTCCTGGTTGAACCAGAAGGCGGCGGGGTTGCAGTCCACGGTCACGCCGTAGAAGACGCCGTCACCCTTGGGCGCGCACCACTCCATCAGGTTGGTGTGGTACTCGCTCAGCGGCGAACGGGTCGCATCCGACTTCAGGTAGCTCGACAGCTCCACGATCGAGTTGTTCTCGACCAGCTTGCTCATCATGGTGTCGCCCACGTAGAACACGTCCGGGGCCGAACCACCGGCGAGCTGGGTCATGATCTTCGAGGTGTAGTCACCAGACACGACCTGGAACTTCACATCGGTGCCGTAGTTCTTCTTGAAGTCGGCGGCGTACTCGTTGAAGCGCTTGGCCTCACCGGGGTTGGCCCACGAACCCCAGCTGATCGTGCCACCGAAGTTCTTGCCTTCCTTCTTCTGGTAGTCCTTCTCGGCGCCACCGGAGCCACCACCAGTGGGGCTACCGGTACCGCCGTCGCTGCCACCACAGGCGGCCAGCGTCAACGCGGCACCACCCACAGCAGCAG
>NZ_JACYIZ010000017.1 GCF_015352975.1 Aestuariimicrobium ganziense
GTTAGAGCAGAAGAAGAGAGTATAGGAAATGGCAAGCACAGTAATGAGCTCATTGAGCCTCAAACCTGCAACTTTCAGTGTTGAGAAGACAGCAGTGAAAGGACTGCCATCACTTGCTAGGTCTTCTTCTTCCTTCAGAGTTCAAGCTAGTGGTGTCAAGAAGCTTAAGACCGACAAGCCTTACGGAATTAATGGAAGCATGAGCTTGAGAGACGGCGTTGATGCCTCAGGCAGGAAGCCCAAGGGAAAGGGTGTTTACCAATTCGTTGACAAATATGGAGCAAATGTTGATGGATACAGCCCCATCTACAACACAGATGACTGGTCTCCAAGCGGTGATGTCTATGTTGGAGGCACCACTGGCTTAGCCATATGGGCAGTCACCTTGGTTGGCATTCTGGCTGGAGGTGCTCTCCTTGTTTTCAACACAAGTGCTTTGGCACAGTAGATCATTATCCTTGTACTCCTATTTCAGTTGTATTCCAGCTCGCNGCAGAAGAAGAGAGTATAGGAAATGGCAAGCACAGTAATGAGCTCATTGAGCCTCAAACCTGCAACTTTCAGTGTTGAGAAGACAGCAGTGAAAGGACTGCCATCACTTGCTAGGTCTTCTTCTTCCTTCAGAGTTCAAGCTAGTGGTGTCAAGAAGCTTAAGACCGACAAGCCTTACGGAATTAATGGAAGCATGAGCTTGAGAGACGGCGTTGATGCCTCAGGCAGGAAGCCCAAGGGAAAGGGTGTTTACCAATTCGTTGACAAATATGGAGCAAATGTTGATGGATACAGCCCCATCTACAACACAGATGACTGGTCTCCAAGCGGTGATGTCTATGTTGGAGGCACCACTGGCTTAGCCATATGGGCAGTCACCTTGGTTGGCATTCTGGCTGGAGGTGCTCTCCTTGTTTTCAACACAAGTGCTTTGGCACAGTAGATCATTATCCTTGTACTCCTATTTCAGTTGTATTCCAGCTCGC
>NZ_JACYIZ010000018.1 GCF_015352975.1 Aestuariimicrobium ganziense
GGTGGGGGTGAGCGCGACACGCCAGAGCGCGGGGTGAGGGTGGTTGGGGGTCGAGGCCTTCAGGATCGGAAGCGTCTCTTCAACCTGACCGGAAGGCCTCGACGTGTCCGAGCCTACGGGGTGCTGCTGCGCTTCCACGACCCCTTCGTACTGTGACCATTGCGACCTGCTGGTCGGTCTGGACGGCTTGCACGTGGTCGACGTCGACAAGACCGGCCATGGCGTGCTCGTGGTCACGATGGAGTCCGCGCCGACGGTGATGGGCTGCCCGACGTGTGGGGTGGTCGCTGAGAGTCGCGGCCGACGCACGATCACGCTGGTGGACATCCCGTGTTTCGCCCGGCCGACCCGGCTGCGGTGGCGCAAACGCACGTGGCGGTGCCTGGAGCCGGCGTGCCCGACCAGGGTGTTCACCGAGCAGGACGAGCAGATAGCCCGCCCGCGCGGGCTGTTGACCACCCGGGCGTGCCGGTGGGTGATCGAGCAGGTCCGCCGCGAGCACGCCTCCATCCACGGACTCGCGCGGCAGCTGGGGGTGGCGTGGAAGACGGTATGGGGCTCGATCCAACCCATCCTGGCGACGCTGGCCGACGACGAGGCCCGGTTCGCCGGCGTGACCACCCTCGGGGTGGACGAACACCTGTGGCACCACGTGAGTCCCCGCACGCGCGGCCCGAAGGAACTCACCGGCATGGTCGACCTGACCCGTGACAAGGACGGACGCGTCCGAGCCCGGCTGCTCGACCTCGTACCCGGCCGCTCCGGGACCGTGTACAAGACATGGCTCGACCAACGCGGCACGGCGTTCAAGGCTGGGGTCGAGGTCGCCATCCTGGACCCG
>NZ_JACYIZ010000019.1 GCF_015352975.1 Aestuariimicrobium ganziense
GCATGCAGGTGTGGCCACCAATTAACATGAAGAAGTATGAGACTCTCTCATACCTTCCCGATTTGAGCCAGGAGCAATTGCTCTCCGAAATTGAGTACCTTTTGAAAAATGGATGGGTTCCTTGCTTGGAATTCGAGACTGAGAAAGGATTTGTCTACCGTGAACACCACAAGTCACCAGGATACTATGATGGCAGATACTGGACCATGTGGAAGCTACCTATGTTCGGATGCACTGATGCCACCCAAGTGTTGGCTGAGGTGGGAGAGGCGAAGAAGGAATACCCACAGGCCTGGGTCCGTATCATTGGATTTGACAACGTGCGTCAAGTGCAGTGCATCAGTTTCATTGCCTCCAAGCCTGACGGCTACTGAGTTTCATATTAGGACAACTTACCCTATTGTCTGTCTTTAGGGGCAGTTTGTTTGAAATGTTACTTAGCTTCTTTTTTTTCCTTCCCATAAAAACTGTTTATGTTCCTTCTTTTTATTCGGTGNCGAAGAAGGAATACCCACAGGCCTGGGTCCGTATCATTGGATTTGACAACGTGCGTCAAGTGCAGTGCATCAGTTTCATTGCCTCCAAGCCTGACGGCTACTGAGTTTCATATTAGGACAACTTACCCTATTGTCTGTCTTTAGGGGCAGTTTGTTTGAAATGTTACTTAGCTTCTTTTTTTTCCTTCCCATAAAAACTGTTTATGTTCCTTCTTTTTATTCGGTGTATGTTTTTGGATTCCTACCAAGTTATGAG
>NZ_JACYIZ010000002.1 GCF_015352975.1 Aestuariimicrobium ganziense
TGGCAACGCCGTTCCGTCCATCAAGGGTCTGGAGAACCTGGTGGAGGAGGACAACCCGCCGCTGCCCGCGCACGCCAAGACCTTCAACGAGCTGGCTGCCAAGGGCTACGCCGTCCCGCTGAAGATCTCGAACACCGCGGTCGTGGCCGCCAACATCTCCACCGAGGTCGACACGTGGATCAAGGCCAAGATCTCGGCGGTCGACTTCGGCAAGAAGCTCGCCTCCTACATCAACACCGGCAAGGCCTGACACGCCAAGCCACCAAGGCTCACGCCTGAACTCGCTGCCCCGGGACGAGAGATCGTCCCGGGGCAGTGTTCATCTGCCCCGCCCGCCTCGCACTGTGTAAGGGTGGGTTCCATGACCAGGGTTGCCTACGACCTCGAGCACCGTGTGCTCGACAACGGTCTGCACGTCGTGGTCAGCCCCGATCAGCTCGCCCCCGGCGTGGCGGTCAACCTGTGGTACCGCGTCGGCTCGCGCGACGAGATTGCCGGGCGCACCGGGTTCGCCCACCTGTTCGAGCACCTGATGTTCCAAGGGACCTGGACCGGGGTCACCCCCGGTGAGCACCTCGCCGCCATGCAGGCCGCCGGTGGTGAGGCGAACGCGACCACCAGCTTCGACCGCACCAACTACCACGAGACCGTGCACCGAGGTGCGCTCGAACTCGCCCTGTGGCTGGAGTCGCAGCGCATGGGGCACCTGAGGGTCGACCAGATCAACTTCGACACCCAGCGTGACGTGGTCAAGGAGGAGAAGCGCCAGCGTTACGACAACGTGCCCTACGGCGACACCTTCGAACTGCTCACCGCCCAGCACTTCGGCGACCACGCCTACGGACACGTGCCGATCGGCTCGATGGCCGACCTCGATGCCGCCAGCCTGGACGACGTGCAGGCCTTCCACCAGCGCTTCTACCGTCCCTCGAACGCCAGCCTGGTGGTCTGCGGCAAGATCGGCGTCGACGAGGGCTTCGCCCTGGTCGAGCAGCACTTCGCCCACCTGCCCGCCCTCGATCGTCCCGATCGTCGTCCACCGGCATCGCTGGGTCCGCACGACGTCGCCCACGAGGTAGAGGTGGTCCGCCCCGTCCCCCGCGACATGCTGCACCTGGGCTGGCGGGTACCGGTCTTCCACCACCCCGACACCTTGGCGCTCGACCTGGGACTGGGCGTGCTCACCCGCACCCAGTCATCCCGGCTGCACCAGCTGCTGGTCGTCCAGCGGGAACTGGCCGAAGGTGTTTCGGCGCACACCATGGGTCTGGAGACCGGCACCAACCTGGCCCTGGTCAGCGCACGCGCCCGCCAGGACGGACCGAGCGACGAACTCGAGCGGGTGCTGCGCGAGGCGCTCGCGGAGTTCGCCGCCACCGGCCCCACCGAGGCCGAACTCGATCGCGCCCACGCCCAACTCGAGCGCGAGTGGTTGAGCGAACTGGCCACCGTCGACTCCCGAGCCGATGCGATCAACCACTTCTCGGTCGCCCTGGGCGACCCCCAACGGCTCAACACCCACCTCGATGAACTGCTGGCCATCACCCCCGAACGGATCGCTCAGGCGCTGAGCCAGTGGCTCGACCCTGAACACTGTTCCGTGCTGCGCTACCGGCGCGAGGAGGCGTGATGGACCAGCGTATCCCCCACCGCCCGCGACCGGACGTCCAGGCGGCCCCGTCGTGGCGCTTCCCGCAGCCCGCGGTGACCACACTGCCCAACGGCATCGAGCTGTGGAGCTTCCACCTGCCGGGCCAGCACGTCGTGGCCACCGACGTCCAGGTCGAACTGCCGCTGGCCAGCGAGCCCAGGGACCTCGAGGGCGTGGCCAGCATCGCCCTGCGCACGGCGGACGAGGGCACGCTGCCACACCCGGGCAGCCAGATCGCCGAGCGGCTCGAGGACGCCGGTGCCGCGTTCGGCGGCGAACTCGACCACGAGGCCACCACCTGCACCCTCGACGTTCCCTCCACCCGGCTGGCGCAGGCGCTGCCGCTGTTGGCCGAGATCGTCACCCAGCCGAGCCATGCCGCCGCCGACGTCGACCGCCACGTGGCCCTGCGCCTGGCCCAGATCGACCAGATCCGGGTGCAGGGACCCCAGCGGGCCAACCAGGCCTTGCGACAGGTCACCTGGTGGTGGGACTCGCGACGGTCGCGTCCCGGCGCTGGTCTGGCCGACTCGGTGGCGAGGGTGACCCGTGACGACGTGGCAGACTTCCACGCCCGGCACTGGACGCCGGCCGCGACCCGGGTGCTGGTCGCCGGTGACCTCTCCGACACAGCTGACCTGGTTGGGCTGGTCGAGCGCTCGTTCGCCGACTGGGCCACCCCGGGTACGCGCCCGTCACCGGTGCGCGAGGAACCTCTGCCCACCCCACCGGGCCCGGTCGTGCACCTGGTCGACCGCCCGGGGGCGGTGCAGGTCGACCTGCGGATCGGCGGTACCTCGGTCGACCGGCTGCACCCGGACTTCGCCGCCCTGCAGACCGCCTGCGTGGCGGTCGGCGGGTCGTTCATGTCCAGGCTCAACCGGGTGCTGCGCGAGGAGCGCGGCTACACCTACGGCGTCAGCCTGGGCGCGGTGCCGATGCTGCACGCCGGACAGTGGACCCTGGCCGGAAGCTTCCGCACCGAGGTCGCCGTCGCCGCCCTGATGGAGGCCCGCGGACTGCTCGACCTGGTCTCGAACCCACTCACCGGCGACGAGGTCGACGACGCACGCACCCAACTGGTCGACATGGCCGCGCTGCGCTACGACACCCCCGCCTCGATCATCTCCCAGGCACGCCGACTGGCCCTGGTCGGGCTCGATCCCGACCAGGTCAACCGCCATTTCGCCAATGTCACAGCCGTGGGCACCGACGAGGCGTCAGCGGCCTTCAGTCGCCACATCGGCCCGGACGAGGGCCACATCGTCCTGGTCGGTGACGCCGAGGCCCTCACCCGTGACCTCGAACTCGACGGCTACGAGGTCCGTCCGCTCGAGGTCTACTGATCGCCAACAGGCCCGACCACTGGGTTCTGGCCTTCAGCGGCCCGACAGGGCCAGCGCCTCGGCGACCTTCGCACGAGCCACCTGCACCTGCTTCTGGTAGCCGGCGAGGTCACCGTTCTTCAGCGACTCCTCGGCCGCCTTGAACGCTGCGTCGGCTTCTGCGAGAAGCTTCGTCACCGTCGGGTTGGTGGTCGTCGAGCCTCCGCCCTCATCGGTGGGGTCCTCGCCGGTGTCGGCGCCTGAATCGCCACCGAAGACCTGGTCGAGGGCCTGCTGCAGGGTGTCACCGATGCCCACCTGCTCACCGAAGCGGACCACCACGAAGCGCAGGGCCGGGTAGCCACCCTGGTTCGACGAGACGCGCTGGGTGTAGATCGGCTGCACGTAGAGCAGTCCCCCACCCAGCGGCAGGGTCATCAGGTTGCCGTAGTGGGCCTGCGCCGACCCCTGGTTGAGGAAGGGGCGCAACCGCTCGGCCACCACCGGGTTGGTCGTGATCGCATTCATCGTCTGCGAAGGACCGGCGATCTGTTGGGCGTCCTCCATGCGCAGGATGCGCAACGTGCCGTAGTCGGACGACGCGGCGTCGGCGTTCACCGCCAGATAGGCACGCAGGTTCTCGCGCTTGTCGGGGACGAACAACGTGGTCTGGCTGAACACCGGTTCGGAGTCGCCCGGCCACTTGATGCTCAGGTAGTACGGCGGCTCGAGGGTGTTGCCCCCGGCGACCGGGTCGTTGGGCACCCGCCACAGGTCGGTGCCCTGGATCAGGGTGTAGGGGTTGGTGGTGTGGTAGCGGCCCAACACCTCTCGCTGCACCTTGAACAGGTCCTGCGGGTAACGCACGTGCGACAACAGTGAGGGCTGGATCGCCGACTTGGGCTTGACCACGCCCGGATACACCTTCATCCAGGTCTGCAGGATCGGGTCGTCCTCGTCCCAGGCGTAGAGGGTGACGGTGCCGTCGTAGGCGTCGACCACGGCCTTGACCGCGTTGCGCATGTAGTTCACCGGCTGCGACTGCTGCAGCCGCCCGGTTTCGGTGCGGGAGTCGGCGGTCGCGGTGCGCAGGTCGGTACGGGTGGAGTTCGGGTAGTTCGCGCTGAGCGTGTAGCCGTCGAGGATCCAGACGATCCGACCGTCGACCACTGCGGGGAACGGGTCCTGGTCGAGGGTCAACCACGGGGCGACCTCGGCAACCCGCTTGGCCGGCTGGCGGTTGAACAACAGCTTGGACTCGGAGTTGACCCGGTCGGACAGGATCAGGTTCAGGTCGGCGAAGTGGGTGGCGAACAGCACCCGCGACAGCGGGTTGCTCAGCGAGACCCCGCCGGCACCGTCGTAGGTGGTCTTCTGCTCGGCCCCCAGGTCTCCGGAGGTGGGGATGTCGAGTTCGACCGGTGCGGTGCCCTCGGGGGCCCCGACCACCACGTACTGGCTGGCACGCTCGCCGTAGTAGATCCGCGGCTGCGACTCCTTGAGCGGACCGGTGTTGGGGATGTTGCCGGCCAGCCAGACCGGCTCACCGTTGCTCTCGCGCTGGTTGCCGTAGGCGGCCACCAGCCCATAGCCGTGGGTGTAGACCGTGTGCAGGTTGTTCCATGACCGATCGGGGATGTTGTTGACGTCGATCTCGCGTGCGGCGACGACGGCGTCGGTGACGGTGCCGTTGACGTTGTATCGGTCGACGTCGAGCACCGAGGGGAAGGAGTAGTAGCCGCGCACCTGCTGGCGCTGCTCGAAGGTGGCCGGGATCCGGGCAGGGTCCATCAGCCGGATCGCCGGCAGTGCGGCGGCGTCGCTGCGCAGCTGGCCGGCGCTGGCGGTGGTGACCGCCGGGTAGTCCTCGATCTCGACCCGGTCTATGCCGAACGCGGCTCGGGTCGCCGCAATGTTCGTCTCGAGGTAGGGGCGCTCCAGCTCCTGCTCGCTGGGCTTGGTGTGGAAGCGTTGCAGCGCGGCCGGGTAGATGCCCTGCACCACCAGCGAGGCCACCAGCATGACCAGGATGGCCAGACCTGGGATCGACCAGCGTCGCACCCGGGCGTTGGCGAAGAACAGCGCCGCGCACACGAAGCTGATCACCGCGATCACCACCTTGCCGGTCATCCGGGCGTGATGGTCGGTGTAGCCGACACCGGTGAACAGCGAGTTCTGGTTGATCGCGAAGCCATACCGGTCGAGCAGGCTGCTCAGGCCGTAGAGCACCAGCAGCACGCCCATCATCACCGACAGGTGGGCCTGTGCGGGGCTGTCGAAGGGACTGCGTCGGCGCACGGTGACCACCCCGGGCGGACCGGACATGTTCAGGGTGCGCAGCGCTCCGTTGGCGAAGTGGGTCAGTGTGGCGCCCACCAGGGCGGCCACCACGACGCTCATCGCGAAGCCGACGACGAACCGCCACCAGGGGTAGCTGAACACGAAGAAGCTCACGTCGAGTCCGGTCCATGGGTCACGCACGCCGAAGCCCGTGGCGTGGCGCCAGGCCAGGAACATGTCGGTGCGCTCGACCGCCGACACCCCGGCCAGCAGGCCGAACGCGAGGGCGGGCAGGATGATCGAGGTGCGGGAGCGGCGCTGGATGAGTTCGCGGTAGCGCGCCAGCATCGCCGAGGTGTCCTCGGGGCGAATCCTCGGACGCATCCGCTGCGCCAGCCACATCATCGACCCCACACCCAGGGCCATCGCCAGCCCGAAGACCACGAACAGCAGCACACTGGCTGCCAGCCTGGTGGTGTAGACCGACTGGAAGCCCACCTCGCGGAACCACAGCCAGGTGGCGGCGATCTCGGTGGCGATCAGGTAGATGACCAGCAGGGCCGCCACGACTGCGGCCACCACACCCCAGCGCACTCCACGGCGTTCGGTCATCGCAGCGTCTCCCACAGGGCCTTGGTCAGTGCTGGTACGAACTCGGGTCCGCCGACGAGGTCATCGGGGTTCGAGACCACGCGTCCCAGGCCGTACTGGCTGCCGTCACGCAGGGCGCCTGCCACCAGGCGGATGTCGACACGGTGCGGATGTCTCGCCACGAACAGACTGGCCTCGTGCGGGTCCTGGGGTAGCTCGTGCTCGTACTCGGGTGGCACGGTGGCGTGCTCGAAGGCAATCGCGCAACCGGCGACCGAGGCTGGCCAGGCGATGCCTGCCAGGGTCTGGTCGAGCCGCTCGCCAGCGTGGAAGTCCTCCTGTTCGACCGATGACAACCCGTCAGGAGCGCCCACCGACAGGTGTTCGGCCAACGACGGCTCGTTGCGGATCAGTTCATCGGTGCGCACCAGCGCGAACAGTCGTGCCGGCTGGTCCCAGCCCGAGCGCGACACATGGCGCTCGATGTCGGCCAGGGCGGCCACCAGAGCGTCGGGAACACTGTGGTCCTGCTCGCTCAACAGCGAGGCACCCCCTCCGAGTTGTTCTGCTTGATCTTCTGCAGGCTGCTGATCGCCTCACGAAGCGTCGAGACCTTGACCAGGTCGAGCTTGGTGCGCAGCCCCTGCACGTCCTGACAGTTCTGCGCGGGCACCAGGAACACCTTGGCGCCGGCCTTCTCGGCGCCCGCGACCTTCTCCTGGATGCCGCCGATCGGCGAGACGGTGCCGTCGGCGGAGATCGAGCCGGTGCCGGCGACGTTCATGCCGGCGAGCAGGTCGTTCTCGGTGACCAGGTCGTAGATGGCCAGGGCGAACACCAGTCCGGCTGACGGGCCGACGATGTTGGGGTCGATCCCGTAGCTGACCTTGGCCTGGTACTTGTGCCCGAGGTCGAGGCTGATGCCCACGTAGGGGACGGCCTTCTCCTTGGGCCCCGGTGCGGTCTGGATGGTCACGTCGACCGGTGCCCCGTCGCGCTCGACGGTGAACACGACCGACTCCCCCACCTGGTGGCGTCGGATCCGGTTGCGCACGTCGTCCACGGTCTGCACCGCCACGTCGTCCACCTCGGTGATCAGGTCGCCGGGCATCAACTTGCCGTTGGCCGGGCCCGACACGACGACGCTGACCACCATCGGCAGTTCGAGCACCGGCTGCCCGGCAGCGCGCAGCGCGGCGACCACGGCCGCACGCTGCGAGTTGTCCATCATGGCCACTTCTTCGGACTTGACCTGTTCGGTCGACTTCGAGCGGGGGTAGACCACCTCACGGGGCAGCACGTCGCGCTTGGGCAGCCAGTACGACAGCACCGATTCCGGCAGCGACACGAACGAGTCCACCCGGGTGACCGAGACGGTGGTCATTCGCAGGTGCCCGTTGAGCGGGGTGGTGGGCAGTCCCTGCACGGTGATCATCGGCTGGCCCGCGGAGTTGTTGCCAGCCAGGTCGACGGTGCGTCCGGGGGCCCATGACACGAACGGGACCGGTGCGAGCGCGATCACCGCGGCGAGCGCGATGAACACCACGGCAGCCACCATTGAGGTGAGCGTGTTGGTGGTCAGTGGCCCCCGCAACCAGCGACGCAGACGCCGACCACGGGGCCGCTTCCCCGGTGCCGCCGGGGCAGGCGTGTCAGCGCTCATGGCCCGAACCCTACAGGCAGCCGCCAACCACGGCCGAGGCGCACACGGTTGCCCGCTGCGGTTCAATGGGAGTGCTGTTCAATGGTGCTGTCGCCGCGCTCGCTCTGCGACCTCGACGACACCCGCAGCCCGACCCGGCCAGGAGGCCACACACACGATGAACGACACCCCTGACCACGACCCTCGTCCCGGCGACCAGCCCGAGGGCGACCCGGTCGACCCCTTCCGCCAACTGTTCGAGCAGATGGGCATGGGCAACGGCGACCAACCGCTCGACCTGAACGCCCTGATGGCGCAGGTGCAGCGCCTGCTGGGCGGGTCCGGACTGCTCGGTGGCGCCGCCGGCATGGGCGGTGCGGGCAGTGCCACCGGCTCGCCGATCGACTGGACGCAGGCCCGGGTGGCCACGCGACACCTGAGTGCGGCCAGGGGCAGCGACCCCTCCCCGACTCCCAGCCAGCAGCGTGGCCTGGCCGACGCGGCCCGCCTGGCCGAACTGTGGCTCGACGAGGCATGCGAGTTCCCCGCCGTGACGGCGACCCCCCAGGTGTGGAGCCGGGCGGAGTGGATCGAGCAGACCCTCGACTCGTGGAAGCCGATCGTCGAACCGATCGTCACCTCACTGGGCGACGCGATGGCCGGGTTGTTGGCCACCGACGGTCACGAGGACGACCCGATGGCGGCGATGGCCACGATGTTCGTGCCGATGCTGCGCCAGATGGCCGGTGGCATGTACACGATGCAGTTCTCGCAGGCCTTGGCCGAACTGTCCGGCCAGGTGGTCTCGGGCACCGAGATCGGCATCCAGTTGCTCAGCCGGCCACGCGTCACGCTGATGCAGTCCAACATCGACACCCACTTCGCCGACCTCGACCTGCCCAGCGACGACATTCGGTTGTACCTGACCCTGCGCGAGGCGGCCCGGCAGCGGCTGTTCAGCGCGGTCGGATGGCTCGCACCGCAGTTGCTGGCGCTGGTGGAGCACTACGCTCACGAGACCCGCATCGACCGTGACGTGATCGAGTCGACCATCGCGATGGACGACATCGGCTCACTCACCCCCGAGCGCCTGCAGGAGCTGTCCCAGCAGTTGCAGGGCAAGCTGTTCGAACCGACCCAGACCGACGAGCAGCGGGCGGTGCTGCAACGGCTGGAGACCCTTCTCGCCCTCACCGAGGGGTGGGTCGACCACGTGGTCGCAGTCGCCGCGACTCGGTGGATGCCGAACCATGCCGCACTGGCCGAGACCCTGCGGCGTCGCCGGGGCGTGGGCGGGCCCGCCGAGAAGGTGTTCCAAGCCCTGGTGGGGCTCGAGCTTCGTCCCCGCCGGGTGCGGGACGCTCAGAACCTGTGGGCAGCCATCGATGCCGAGCGTGGCGCGGTCGCCCGTGACGGGCTGTGGTCGCATCCTGACCTGCTGCCCTCGGCGTCGGCGCTGGACGACCCGATGGGCTATGTCGTAGGTGAGGCCGAGGGAGGCGACCAGGCGGCCGACGAGTCGTTGGACGACCTCGACCGTGAGCTGGCCAAGCTGCTCGAGCAGGAGGGCCGCGAGCAGGACTGAGCAGGGCGCGCTGGCACCTTGACGTTGACGTCGGCCTGCCACTAGCGTTACGGGCGAAGCCCCCGGAGGGAGCGGACCGCGTGCAGGGGAAGGCATGCGACCGCGAAGACCGGGGGCTTCTCCCTTCGGCGGAACTGCGGCGCGTCGTGAGGCGCCGACGGGCACAGCACCCCCTGCTTCGCTACAGTGTGCGGGTAGTTGTCCCGTGTTCCCCACTCGGTTGGGGGGTGTGGGAGCCCCTAACAACAAGGAGGAAACGTGGCTGACGAGACCTACAGCGGTGAGTTCTACTGCGTGAAGTGCAAGGACAAGCGCAAGGCCGAGGGCAACGTCGTGGTCAACGACAAGGGCACCCGGATGGCCAAGGCCAAGTGCCCCGAGTGCGGCACCAACCTGAACCGCATCCTGGGTCGCGCCTGAGCCAAGGCGACACCCGCAACTTCCGACGGGACGGATCCTGACAAGGGTCCGTCCCGTCGGCGTTCTGCGGGTGTTGTCCGGGTGTTGCCCGCGTCGGGCGTGGGCATGGACGAGTGATCGTCGGCTGCGCAGGCTGTCGGCATGGAGATCGCCACCGCACCGTCGCCGCACAGCCCGCTCGACGCCGACCTCGTCGAGATCGGCGGACGATGGCGACTGGTCGACCGGCATGGTGACCAGTGGGACCTCGGCACCTTGGACCAGGTCACCATCGACGCCCTCATCGCGATGCGCACCGGTGGCGCGATCGACCAGGAGCTGTTCGACGACCTCGACCTGCACGGCCTGATCAGTCCGCCCACCAAGCGGCTGTCGGTGGCCGTGGTCGGGTCACGCGCCGCGGCCGGCGCCTGTGCCCGCGCTGTCCTCGACGTGCCCGGCAGCTCACTGCTGGTACTCGACCCGCGTGGCCTGGTGATGGCCACCCACCGTCAACGGCGTCCGCTGACCGGCGCCGACGACCTGAGGCGTGACCTGCTCGCGGCTGGCGCCGACCCCGCACGAGTGGTCGCCCAGGGCCACTGGTCGGAGTTGGGCGCCGACGCTCCGGTCGACCTGGTCGTGGTGGCCGAGCGCCAGGTCGAGGCTGACCGGGCAATCACCGATCACTTGGTGCGCACCTGCCTGCCCCACCTGGTGGTCACAGCGCACCGCGACCGCGCCACTGTCGGACCGTTCGTCCTCCCCGGCGGCAGCGCCTGCGTGGGGTGTCTCGACCGCCACCACAGCGACCGTGACCCGCACTGGTGGGCAGTGGTCGCGGCACTGGCCCGCAGGCCCGCTCGTCCCGCCGACACCACCGTGGCCTGGATCCAGGCCACGGTGGCGTCGTGGCTGCACACCCTGGCCCGAGACGACGACTGCTTCGGTCGCGGCGAGGTGGTGCAGTTGCAGCTGGGACGAGGGCCGGCCAGCACCGTGCTTTGGCCACCCCACCCCCAGTGCTCCTGTCGCGGGTGATGGCCGTGAGGCTGGCTCACGCGGCGCGAACCACCTGCGCCGCCGCTGGAACCGTCTCGAGCGGGCGGGGGTGCTTGGGCGGGCGTCCACGGGGACGCTTGCGTGCGATGACCACGCCGTTCTGGAACAGCTCGCCGCCCCAGACGCCGTGGGGCTCGCGACGTCGCAGGGCGCCTGCCAGGCACTCCTCGCGCAGCGGGCACGGGCCACAGACCGTCTTGGCGAACTCGACCGTGGCGGGGGCATCGGCGAAGAACACCTCCGGGTCGTGGTCCTGGCAGGGCAGGTCGGCCTGCTCGGCCAGCCACATCAGGTCGGCGCTGGTCGTGTCGGTGCGGGTCACGTCGCGGTTCAACACGTCGTGGCTCATGAGGATCTCCTGTGGATGGTGCCTGTTCTGGGATCCGGGAAATCACGAAGGCCGTGAACCCGGAGTGCGGATTCACGGCCTGGTCGGCAGCTGCACGTCTAGACGAGTGCGCGCGATTCCAGACTGGTCCGCTGGGCGGGAGTGCCCACGTAGGTCTTGGGTCGGGCAGTGGCGGCCCCCGACGGGGTGCACGACATGCCAAGGGTGAGGCCCAAGCCATTGATGATGGTGATCAGCATGGGGGCTCCTCCTCTCCGGACCGGTGTGGGCACGACCTGTTCCACAGGGTGCGCGCCCCACTCTACTGGAACCGGTGTCAGGCCGCGCAACCCATTTTCGACAAGCGCTGATGCCGATCGCTCAGACCAGGGTCGCCCCCTGCGCCGAGCGATGGTCGGCCAGGATCCGGAGCACGTCATCACCGTGGCGCTCGAGCTTGCTCCGCCCGACCCCAGAGATGGCCAGCAGCTCGCTGGAGCTCGTGGGCAACTGCTCGGCGATCGCGATCAGGGTGGCGTCGGTGAACACCACGAACGCCGGCATCGAGGCAGCCTGTGCCACCTCCAGTCGCCACTGCTTGAGCTGTGCCAACAGCGACTCGTCGTACGAACTCGGGCACCCGGCATGGCGGCCCAGCTTGCGATCGGCACCGGTACGCAGGCCCTCGCCGCAGACCCGGCAGACGTCAGCAAGGGTCGTCCCCCTGCGCCGGCCGGCCCGCGGCTTCGGCTCCTCGACCAAGGTGGCCGGGGTCAGACCGTCGAGGAAGCGGGACACCGGGCGGGACGACCGTCCAGGACCACCTCGCGACCATGACAGCCGCAGGTGCCTGCGGGCACGGGTGATGCCGACGTAGAGCAACCGCCGCTCCTCGTCGACCTGGCTCGGCGTGCTGGCCAGGACGAAGGGCAGGGTGCCCTCCTGCACACCGACCAGGGCGACTGCGTCCCATTCCAGCCCCTTGGCCGAGTGCAGTGTCGAGACCACCACCGAATCGGCGACCGGGACGTGCTGCAGGCTCGCTCGTGCGTGCAACTCGTCGGCCAACTGCCCCAACGTGAGCTCCTCGTCGGGGTCGACGTCGCAGCCAACGTCGACCAGCGCCTGCCAGGACTCCCAGCGTTCCCTGACCCGCCCGGAGCCCTGCGGCGGCTCGGACGACCAGCCCAGACCGGTCAACAGTTCGCGCAGTGCGCTCAGCCCCGGCCCTGGGGGGTCCTGCTGGGCACGAGCGCCGAGGTGGGTGAGGGCTTGACGGATCTCGGGCCGTTCGTAGAAGCGTTCGCTTCCCCGCACGCTGTACGGCACACCGAGGTCGGCCAACGCGGCCTCGAGCGCAGGAGCCTGCGCGTTGATCCGGGTGAGCACCGCCATCTCGCGCCAGGGCGTCCCGCTGGCGTGCAGGTCGCGGAACCAGGACGCCACGGCGCGAGCCTCGGCCGCCCCGTCGGGAAGGCTCGCGAACTCCGGATCGGGTCCGTCCGGCGCCTGCGCGACGAGGTTGAGCGGGGCTGGCTGGTCGCGGCGGCGAGGGGCCCGCGCCAGCACCCGGTTGGCGAGTTGGACGACCTGGGGTGTGCTGCGGTAGTCGCGCACCAGGCGCACCTCGCGGCAGTTCGGGTGCGCCGCGGAGAATCCCAGCAGGTGCTCGGGACGCGCTCCGGCGAAGCCGTGGATGGACTGCTGCGGATCGCCGACCACGCACAGGTCGACCGAGTCGCCCACCCAGGCGTCGAGCAGGGTCTGCTGCAGGGGGCTGACGTCCTGGTACTCGTCGACCACGAAGTGTCGGTAGCGCCCGCGCACCTGCTCAGCGACGTCAGGGTGTTCGTGCAGCAGGGCGACGGTGCACAGCAGGATGTCGTCGAAGTCGATCACCCCGCGTTCGCGCTTGGCGGCCTCGTAGGCGCCCAGTACCCGGGCCACGGCTGCCGGTTCCAGGCCGGCGACCTGGCGGCCGGTCGCCCTTGCCAGGCGTGGGTAGTCGCCGATGGTGACGTTGGAGACCTTGGCCCACGAAATCTCGCCGAGCAGGTCGCGCAGCAGCGCGGTGTCGGCCGACAGTCCGCACTCGTGGGCGGCCTGCGCCGCGAGCCCCATCCGCTGGTCGCTGACCGGGGGCAGCTCGACCCCGTAGGCACGCGGCCAGAAGTGCTGCACCTGCCTCAGGGCGGCGGAGTGGAAGGTGCGAGCCTGCACCCCTGCCACACCCAACGCCTGCAGGCGCGAGCGCATCTCGCCGGCAGCACGGGTGGTGAAGGTGACGGCCAACGTCCGTCCTGGGTCGTGGGCGCCGACCAGCGCCGCATGGGCGATCCGGTGGGTGATCGCCCGGGTCTTGCCCGTTCCTGCCCCGGCGAGCACCACGACCGGCCCATCGAGTGCGGTCGCCACCTGACGCTGCTCGGGGTCGAGGGCAGCCAGTACTTGGTCAGGGGTCGCATCCACGCAGGCCACTGTAGGCGGCCGGTCCGACGAGCGCCCCGACCATCCTGCTCGCACAGTTTTGTCAGTGCGGGGCCATAGATTGGTCCGCAGGTTCGCCAACGAGCCATCACCAGTTGTCGAGGGGAGGCCCAGTGCTCGAGGTGTCGGTCGTGCGCACGCTGCGCCAGGCTGCTGACGGCCTGGGCCGGTGGTGGGCCGTGCCCCCTGCAGACCCCTTCGACACCGACCTGCTGGTGACCCCGGGCGCAGGGCACCACCGCTGGTTCTCCCAGCAGCTGGCCCTGGGCCTTGGCGTCACGGCCGGGGTCCGTGCGATCACGATGGCGCAGCTGCGCCGTGACCTCACCGTTCGTCACGCCGACCTCGACCCGAGCTCAGACCCCTGGTCGTCGACCGCGGTCACCGCCACCCTGGTCAGGGTCTTCGAGGACCACTGGCAGTCGGCCTGGATGACACCGGTGCGCAACCACCTTGCCCCGGTGCTCGACGATGTCACCGAGTACGAGCGCCCCGGACGACGGCTGGCCACCGCCACCCGTCTCGCCCGCCTGTTGCTGGGCTACTGCCGACGAGTGCCGTCAATGGTCACCGCGTGGGAGCAGGGCACGGCTGTCGGACCGGACGGACAGCCACTGGTGCACGACCGTTGGCAGTACGAGCTGTGGCGCCAACTCACCCATCGGATCGGCGCCCCCGGACCGCTGCAGCGCCACCGGAGGGTGGTCGAGGCCCTCCGCGACGACTCCGATCGCCAGCGGGTCGCCGTGATCAGCCTCGAACCGCTGGCCCCCCTCGACCTCGAACTGCTCACCGCACTGGGTTCGGGTCGAGCGACCAGGCTGTGGCAGCTGGTCAGCGCCGACCCCGACCGCGTCGGCCCGATGGCCCCGATGGGGCGTCAGGGCGCAGCTGCCCTGGCCCAGTGGCGCGCGGTCGAGGGCATCGAACTGGACGAGTCGGGAACGGTGCTGCCCGACCAGCCCGGCACGACCGCCCTGGGGCGCCTGCAGCAGGTGCTCCGCGGCGCCGACCCCGTCCGCGGGGGCGTGGACCACTCGGTGCAGGTGCACGCCAGCCACGGCGCAGACCGGCAGGTCGAAGTGCTGCGTGAAGTGCTCTGCGGCCTGTTCGACGAGCACCCCGACCTCGAGCCTCGCGACGTGGTGATGGTCTGCCCCGACCTGGACAGGTTCGCTCCCCTGCTGGACGCGGCCTTCGGTCTCGGTGACGACGGGCACCACCCGGGCCATCGACTGCGCGTGCAGACCCCGGGGATGCGCGTCGTCGACAACCAGGCCCTTGCCCTGCTCGAGCGCATCCTGGCGCTGCCGGCCGAGCGCACCACCAGCGCCGACCTGGTCGACCTGTGCGCCAACCCGTGCGTGCGCCACCACTTCGGCTTCGGTGGTGACAACCTCGAGCTCGTCCGGAGCCTGCTGTCACGGGCCCAGGTCCGGTGGGGTCTCGACCTGTCCCACCGTCAGCAGGCCTTCGACCTGCAGGTGCCGCAGTCGACCTGGTTCGCCGGGGTCGAGCGGATGATGCTGGGTGCCACGATGGCCGACACTCCCCCGGCCTGGGTCGGTCTGACCGCTGCCGCCCCGATGACGGACGCCCAGGACCTTGCCGTGGCCGGCTCCTTGGCAGAGCTGGTCTCGCGACTGCGCAAGGTGCGCGCCGACACTGCCACCCCGGCGACCCCCGACCAGTGGGTGACCAGGTTGGACGACGCCCTGGGCATGTTGGCGTCCCTGCCCCGCGACGAGCAGTGGCAGCTGACCGCGGCCCGCGCCGCGGTGCGGTCTTGGGCGTCCCGGGCCGGTGCTGCCGGCGGACGGATGTCACGTGCCGACGTGCACACGATGGTCTCTGGCCTGGCCGGGCGCAGCCACCGACGTCCCGCCTTCGGCAACGGCAACCTGCAGGTGGTCGGTCTGGACGAACTTCGCGGTGTCCCCCACCGAGTCGTGGCCGTGCTTGGGCTGGACGACCAGTGCTTCCCGGCTCGTCCCGGACGAGTGGGCGACGACCTGGTGCCCGTCGCCGACCGGCTCGCCTGGCAGGACCGTCGGCTCAGGTCGCAGGGGGCGCTGCTCGACGCGATCCTGGCCGCCTCCGACCACGTGGTGATCACCCATGCCCACCGCGACTCCCGCACCAACGACCCGATCGACGAGCCGGTCGCCGTCACCGAGTTGAGGGCAGCGATGGCGCTGGTCACCCAACCCCCTGGCCGCACGGCCCCGCTCACCTGGCGTTGGCCGGTGATGACCCATCCCCTGCAGCCTCACGGCGTCGACAACTTCGCGGCCCGCACCGGTGATCGTCCGTTCAGCTTCGACGCCCACTCCCACGCCGCCGCCGGCGCGCTCAGGTTGCGACTGGAGGCCAGGCCCGAACCACCGGTCGATGCGACCACCTGGCGCTTCGACGCGCTCGACCCGGAGGAGCCGGTGGCGCTGGCCGACCTGCTCGCCTTCTGGCGACACCCGGCCAGGGCGTTGCTGCAACACACCATCGGCGCTTCCATGCAACGCCACAGCGAGCACCTGGAGACCCACCTGCCGCTGGAGTTGTTCGCGATGTCGGAGTACACCGTCGGCGAGGGCCTGCTGGCCTCACACGCGAGCGGGCTCACCCGTGACGAGGCGCTGAGCCTTGAGTGGCTGCGCGGCAATGTGCCGCCAGGCCTGATGGGCCGCAAGCAGCTTGAGCGGGTCGCGACCAAGGTCGACCGACTGCTCGACCACAGCCTGCCCCGTGATGCCACGGTCACCGACCACCCGATCAGCCTCACGCTGGGCACCACCCCGTTGACCGGCATGGTGCGGTTGCGCGACGGCCACCTGGTCAGCCAGTCGTTCGCCAGGCTCAAGGGCAGCTCACTGCTCGCGACCTGGCTCGAACTCCTGGCTGTGGTGGCCCAGACCGGGCAGTCGGTCGAGTCCCACGTGGTGCGCAAGGACTCCCGCACCGTGCTGCTGGGCCCCAGCCGCGCTGAGGCCCTCGCGCAGCTGGGGTGGTACCTCACCTGGTACCGGCGAGGCCTGTCTCGCGTGCTGCTGGCGCCGATGGACCAACTGCTTCGCGAAGCCAGTGTCGACGGCCCGTGGGAGCGGGGCGACGACGACCGGGCGAGGGTTGCCCGCGCGTGGGAGTGGAAGAGCGAACGCGATGCCGACTGGGCCATGTTCACCACCGAGCCGTGGGAGGCGCTGCGGGTGCGTGACAGCGGTGTCGACGGCATGACCTTGGTCCAGCTCGCCGACCACGTGTTCGGCCAGATCAGCCAGGCCCGCCGATGACTGTTCGACAGTTCGACGCAGCGCTGATCACCAGTGCAGCGACCACCACGGTGATCGAGGCGAGTGCCGGGACGGGAAAGACCACCGCCATCGCCGGGCTCACCGTCCGTGCCCTGGCCGAGGGCTGGTGCACCGTCGAACAGGTGATGCTGGTGACCTTCGGCAACCGGGCCTCGACCGAGCTGCGCTCCCGCCTGCACGCGCGCCTGGTCGACGCGGTCGAACTGCTCGCCGATCGCCGGCAGCCCGGGGACGGGATCGACCACCTGATCGCCGGCAACGGCGACGAACGTGCGCTGCGCGCCAGCCGGGTGGCGACCGCGCTGCGTGACGTCGACCGGGCGACGATCGCCACGACCCACGGGTTCTGTGCCTCGATGCTGGCTGAACTGGGGGTGCTGGTCGACCACGACAACCGTGAAGTGTTCGCCGACGACCTCGACGAGATCTTCGAGCAGGTGTTTCGCGACTGCTACCTGCGCCAGCACGCCGACGCTGCTCCCTCGCAGTTCCACGTCAGCAAGGCACGCGCGGTCGCCGAGTTCGTCGTGAAGCGCCTGGAACCGCTCGACGGCCCTGAGGGAGTCCCGGCCGAGCACTGGGCGCTGGCCACCGCGGTGCGGGCCGGGCTCGAACAGCGCAAGCGCGTCCTGGGTGTGCACGGCTACGACGACATGGTCACCCGACTGCACCGCGCCCTGCAGGCCGACCTGCCGGCGACGATGTTCGCCGAGGGCGACCCCGTGCTGCGGGCCCGACAGAAGCTGGCCGACCGCTTCCGTTGGGTGATGATCGACGAGTACCAGGACACCGACTCGATGCAGTGGGAGATCGCCCAGGCCGCGTTCGACGGGCGGAGTCCGCTGGTGCTGGTGGGCGATCCCAAGCAGGCCATCTATGCCTTCCGGGGCGCAGACGTGCAGGCCTACCTGCGTGCAGTCGAGGGAAGTGACCAGGTCACCCTCGCCACCAACTGGCGCAGTGGCCACACCGTCGTCGCCGCGGTGGCCCAGCTGTTCGGGCCGCGCGCGCTGGGCACAGGCATCACCCTGCCGACGGTGGGTGCCCACCACGACGACCGCCACCTCGAGGGCGCCGACGGGCCGATGCCGGTGGTGCAGTTGCGCCTGGTGACCGGCGCTGAAGACCGGACGATGTCGGACGTCGAAGCCACCAGGTTGATCACCCACGACGTGGTGGCCGAGGTCACCCGGCTGCTGGCGGCTGAGTTCGTCGAACCGCCATTCGGCTCCTCCGGTCCACAGCGTGCCCGGGTGCACCCCGGCGACATCGCGATCCTGGTGCGCACCAACCGCCGCGGTGACGAGTTGAAGGAGGCACTGCTCGAGGCCGGGGTGCAGGCAGTCTTCTCCGGTGCCGGGTCGGTCTTCGACACCCTCGCCGCCAAGGACTGGCTCCGCCTGCTCGATGCGATGGAGCAGCCGACCACCGCCAACATCCGTCGAGCCACGCTGACGGCCTTCTTCGGCCACGACGTCATGACGCTGTCGCGCCTCGACGACATGGCCGTGGCCGACATCGCGGTGACGATCAAGGATGTCGCCGGGGTGATCACCCGTCATGGCGTGGCCGCGGGCTTCGCCGAACTGTGTGAGCAGCGCGACGTGCTGCGTCGGGTGCTGGGCGGCCAGGACGGGGAGCGGGTGGCCACCGACCTGCGCCACATCAGCCAGCTGCTGCACGACCACCAGCGCCGCACCGACTGCGGCGTGAGCGCCCTGCGGGCATGGCTGGCCGATCGCGTCGACGGTGGTGCCGGCTCCGAAGAGGGTATGCGTCGCCTCGAGAGCGACCGTGGCGCAGTGCAGATCATGACGATCCACCGCTCCAAGGGCCTCGACCTGCCGATCGTGCTCGTACCCGAGGCCTCGACCTGGACCGCACCCACGCGTCGTCGGTTCGAGCCGGTGGTCACCCACGACGACCAGCGGCGGGCCAGGATCAAGCTCGCCCCGACCAAGGCAGAGGAGTCCGCGGCCGACCAGGAAGCGGCAGACGAGGAACTACGGCTGCTCTACGTCGCCCTGACCCGTGCCAAGTACGCCCTGCGCGCCTGGTGGGCGCCCAGTGGACTGAACACGCCTCGTTCGCCTCTGCATCGCGCGCTGGCCGACCTCACGACCACCGCCCAGTCGCCCCCACCGATCGTGGCGCTCGCCGAGGAACCAGCCGCACGCCTGCTGGCTCGGTGGGGTGGCACCCTGTGGCAGGCGACCAGGGTGGTCGAGCCTCCCGCCCCGGCCCGGGCAGCCCTTCCCGACAAGATGACACCTGTGCCTGAACTGCGGCGCTTCGACCGGGAGATCGACCCACACTGGCGCCGCACCAGCTACAGCGCCCTCACCAGCGACGTGCACGACGCCGTGTCGGCCCCAGGACTCCACCCCGCGCCGCGAACCCAGATCGACGACGAGCCGGACGATCTCGACGAGCTTGCAGCAGACGACGGTCCCCCCACCCCGATCAGGGACGACGTCCAGCCCGAGGCCGGTGACCGAAAGGTGTCGCCCCTGGCGAGCTTCCCGGGCGGGGTGCAGTTCGGCACCCTGGTGCACGCCGTGCTGGAGGACCTCGATCCGTCGGTGAATGACCTGGATGCTGAACTGACCCGGGCCAGTGTGGCCGCGCTCGACCAGGTGCCGCTGCCCGACGTGTCGGCCACCGACCTGGCGTTGGGTCTGCGAGAGGTGGTGACCAGTTCGCTGGGGTCGCTGAGCCAGGGGCGGGCGCTCTGCGACTACCCGACCACCGATCGCCTGCCCGAGTTGGTCTTCGAACTACCGATGGCCGACGACACGCGCAGGGCCCACTCGGTGGCCGACCTGGCGGCAGCGTTCACCCGTCATCTCGACGCCTCGGACCCGCTGGGCGACTACGGCGCACGGCTTGGGGCCACGGTGGCCGGTGACCGCTTGTTGGCTGGTTGGCTGACCGGGTCGATCGATGCGGTGCTGCGCCAACGTGATGGCGACACCACCCGCTACCTGGTGCTGGACTACAAGACCAACCGGATGCCACTGCCACCCGACGAGGTGCTGACGGTGCAGCACTACTCCGCGGCGGCCATGGCCGAGGCGATGATGGCCTCCCACTACCCGCTGCAGGCCCTGCTCTACAGCGTGGCCCTGCACCGATTCCTGACCCTGCGCGTTCCCGGCTACGACCCCGACCAGCACCTCGGCGGCGTTGGCTACCTGTTCGTGAGGGGCATGGCTGACGACACGGTCGAGCAACCCCTCGACATGCCCTGGGGTGTGTTCACCTGGCACCCGCCGGCAGCCCTCGTGCTCGAGGCCTCGGCGATCCTGGAGGGACTGTGACCGACATCGCCCGCGACCACGTGATCAGTGCCACCGGTGTGCTGAGGGACTTCAACCTGGCAGGGATCCTCGACCTCGGCGACGTCCACCTCGCCCAGACCGTCGCCCGCCTGCACCGGATCACCGACCCCCGGGTCGTGCTGGCCATGGCGTTGACCGCACGTGCGGTCCGCAACGGCTCGTCCTGCATCGACCTCACCACGATCCGCTCGGAGGTGCGCGAAGACCTGCTCGACCCGGCCCTGCGCGACCTGACAGTCCAGGATGCGGCCTCCCACGATCCGGACGAGGCCACCGCCCTGGTCGAGGCGCTCCCCTGGCCCGAACCCCAGGACTGGTTCGAGGCCCTGCGGTCCTCACCGGCCGTGGCTGACCCCTTCGCCGAGGTGAACCGCTGCCCGCTGCGCCTGGACGACGGCCTGCTGCACCTGGAGCGACACTGGGTCACCGAGCGCCGCATCGAGGGTTTCCTGGCAGCCCGCCGGGCCACCAGCCCGAGCGTGGACACCCAGCTGTTGGACGAGTCGCTGGCCCGGCTGTTCTCCCCCAGCGACCCGCTGCAGGCCCAGGCGGCCAGGGCCGCTGCCACCTCATGGACCTCGGTGGTCGCCGGCGGTCCCGGCACCGGCAAGACCACGACCATCGCACGTCTGCTCGCCGTCCTGGCCAAGGTGCACGGCCAGCCGCCCACAGTGGCGCTGGCTGCACCCAGTGGCAAGGCCGCAGCCAGGCTGCACGAAGCCGTGCTCGGAGCCTGGGCCGCCCCCGACCTGGCCGGCTGGTCGAAACCCAGGATCTCGGCAGGGCTCACCGTGCACCGGCTGCTCGGTGCGCGCGGGCGCCACGGAGGCTTCCGCAAGGGTCCTGACGACCCGCTGGCCCACGACGTGGTGGTGCTGGACGAGGTCAGCATGCTCGACCTGTTCCTGTTCGAGCGCGTCCTGAGCGCCCTGGGCCCACGCACCAGGCTGGTCATGGTGGGCGATCCCCACCAGCTCAGCAGCGTCGAGGCCGGTCGTGTGCTGGCTGACGTGACCCGACTGGGACTGACCGTCTCGCAGGCCGACCCCACCCCGGCCGTGGTCGAGTTGCAGCACAACTACCGATTCAGTGGAGCCATCCAAGATCTGGCCCACGCCGTGCGTTCCGGTGACCACGAGGCCGCTGCCTCGGTGCTGTCATCCGGTGATGACAGCGTCCAACTCGTCGATGTCGACCTGGGCCACGCCAGCTCCACCGAGGTTCCTGGCCTTCTCGACGACCTGCTCGGCCCCCTGACCAGCATGATCGACGCGGCCGAGGCGGGCGACGCGCCGCAGGCGCTGCGTGACCTCGACGAGCACCGCCTGCTGTGCGCGCACCGGGAGGGCCCGTTCGGGGTCGGGCGGTTCACCCGTGAGGTGGCTGAGCTGCTCCGCCGCGCCAGGCCGGGGCATGGTCATGCCGGTGAGCACCATGTCGGTCGTCCGGTGCTGGCCACCACCAACCAGCCCGACATCAACGTCTTCAACGGTGACAGCGGGGTGATGGTGTCCACGCAGTCCGGAGTGCGCCTCGCCCTGGGCCCTGCCGACCAGCACCGCCTGCTGGGGGCATCGTTGGTCGACGGTCTGGAGACGCTGTACGCCATGACGGTGCACAAGTCGCAGGGCAGCCAGTTCAACCACGTGACCGTGGTGCTCCCGCCGCTCGGGTCGCCACTGCTCACCCGGGAACTGCTCTACACGGCCCTCACCCGCGCCACCCAGCGCGTGCGGCTCGTGGGCAACCTCGACCAGGTCGAGGCGGCACTGGCTCGTCCGACCCGACGACTCACCGGCTTGGCGCGGGGCACCCGGGCCGAGCACGGGCCTCAGATCAGCGGCTGATCCTCCGGGGAAGGCAACCGACCGGCCCGCCACGCCTCGATGACCCTCCTGGCGACCGACCCGGGTCCGGGCGGCAGCACGATCCCTGAGCCAAGGGCGCGCTCGTAGTCGCTGCGGCCGAACCAGCGCACCCACTCCAGTTCGACGCCGTCGGCCACCGGCTCACCGCTCGCCCGAGCCACGAAGGCCAGCATCAGTGAGCGCGGAAAGGGCCACGGCTGGCTGACCAGATAGCGCAACGCAGTCACCTGCAGCTGGCTCTCCTCACCGACCTCACGCACCACCGCCGCCTCGACCGACTCCCCAGCCTCGGTGAACCCGGCCAGCAGCGAGGCTCGTCCGGTCGGCCACGTCAGCTGGTGGCCCAGCAACAACCGGTCATCCTCGTCGACCACGGCCACGATCATCGCCGGGTCGGTGCGTGGGAAGACCAGGCGGCCGCAGTCGAGGCACCGTCTCGAGAAGCCGCCGTCGACCGGCACGGTCTGGCCGTGGCAACGCTCGCAGCGCGGTTCGGTGTCGTGCCAGGCCAGGATCGCCGTCGCTGCCATCACCACCTGGTGCTGCTCGCTGCTCAGGCCGCTCGCCTCACGCAGGCTGGTACCCCCGTGCACCTCACCTCGACGCGCGAACCACGGACCGGACGGCCCAACGCCCAGGAACACCTCGCCCGACTCCTCCGGCAGCAGCGGCCCGCTGGTGCCCACGGGTTCGGACGCGAACATCCCGTCGGGGTCGACAACCAGCACCCGGGCCTTGAGGTCGGCGCGGTGCTGGGCGAGACGCCGCCGGTCACGGCGATCATCAGCGCGGCGGTCAAGGACGTGGTCGAGCACGAGGCTGACCCTAGTGCGGCTCCCGTCGGGGTGAGAGCAGGTCCACCAGCTCGGCGCGCCCCATCCAGCGCTCGGGCCGTTCGCGTCGTCCGCTCGCCACGTGCACGTAGCAGGCGTCGACCAGATCGACATCCACCCCCTGCGACGCCGCCCAGGCCAGCCGGTAGATGGCCAGCTGCACCGGGTCGGCTGGACGGTCGGAGGTCTTCCAGTCGACCAGCAGCCAGCGGTGGGTGCCGTCCTCGGACGGGTAGACGGCATCGATCTTGCCCCGCACCACGTGGTTGCCCAGGGCCATCACGAACGGCACCTCGACCGCCGCGGGAACCTTCGAGGCCCACTCCCCCGCTCGGAAGGCCGCGACCAGCGCGGCCAGCTGGTCGTCATCGGTGACGACATCGTCCTCGATGTCGACCAGGGGGTCGACCAGGTGGGTGGGACCATGGTGCTGCTCGACCCACTCGTGGAAACGAGACCCCAGCGTGGCAGCCGGGTTCACCGGCCGCGGCAGTGGCCGCACCAGCTGGGCGGCGTAGCTGTGCGGGGCGCGGTGGAGTGTCACCATCGCGGTCACCGACAACGACTCGGGCAGTTCAACAGCAGCCGAGGCCGACCGGCGGCGTTCGACATCGAGCAGCAAGTGCTCCAGCCGCTGGTCCCACTCAGCGACCTGCAGTGTCTCATCCAGTGACAGCTCCTCGTCCAAGGGGCCCTGGTGACCCATCGCGGTCTTGGCGGCCCTCACCAGCTCGGCAGCCTCCAGACGGCGACGCCTGCCCTCGGAGTCGACCGGAACCGGCCACGGGGTGACCGACGCACCGTCGCCGCTTGGCCGCTCTGCGGTGTCGTCGACCACCGGATGCAGCCGGCCCTGCCGGGCAGCCTCCTCGGCCACCACCTGCCAGTACGGAGAGGGCTCGCGGGCCGAGCTCAGCCCGGGACGCCACCGGTGCGTCGTCGCCACCAGCTCGCGGCGGGCGCGGGTGAACGCCACGTAGGCCAACCGGTCCTCACTCAGCCGGTTCGCCTCGCGCTGTTCCTCGTTGTAGGCGGTGAACCGTTTGTCACTGGGCGGCCCAAGCTGGGCGATCGAGTCGGCATCACCCCTGAGCTCAGCCGGGACGGTGTGCGCGGCGCGCACCCAGTTCTCGGTCACCCGGTCGGAGGGGAAGACGTCATCAACCAGCGCAGGTACGACCACCAGGTCCCACTCCAGGCCCTTGGCGCGGTGCACGGTGAGCAGCTTGACCGAGTCCCGGTCGCTGGGTGTGGCCTGTTCGAGGCCCACACCGTGGTCGATCTCGGCCTGGAGCCAGGCCAGGAGCCCGGCCAACGAGGTGTCGCCGTCGACGTCGACATAGCTGGCCACCGCGTCGACGAACACCCCGAGGTGGTCGGCTCGACGAGCGGCGACCGCCTCGGTGCTGGCCTGCAGTTCGACCTCGAGCCCGAGCGTGGTGATCACCCGCCTGACCTGGTCGAGCACCGGCTCACCCGAGTGGCGGCGAAGCTGTTCGAGTTCCCCCGAGAAGATGGCCAGGCGCTGGCGGGCCTGGTCCGACAGCGGTGCGGTGCCGGGGTCGTCGACGGCCTCGAGCAGGCTGAGCACGTCGCTCTCGTCGGTCTCAGCCAGGGCACCGTCCAGTTCGTCGGCGAGGTCTGCGACCCGGCCCTCGACGGGCAGGCGCCGTCCCGCCAACTCGCGAGCGCGCCGCCCCAGCACCGCCAGGTCCCGTGGACCGATCCGCCATCGCGGTCCGGTGAGCAGGCGGACCAGGTCGGGGTTGCTGGTGACGTCGTTGACCAGCCGGAGGGTGGCCAGCACGTCGGCCACCTCGGGCAGCGACAGCAGACCGCCCAGTCCGACGATCTCGACCGGGACGTCACGCTCACGCAGGGCGCTGTGCACGGCCCCGAGGTCGGCGTTGCGTCGCAACAGCACCGCCGCGTCCGACCACAGGGCGATGGTGCCGCTGCGGTGTCGATCGACCACCAGGTCTGCCAGCCACTCGACCTCGTCCGGCCAACTGATGAAGCTGGCAGCCCGGACGGTGGCAGCGGGGGTGTCTTCCGGAGCGACCAGCGGGATGGGGGTCCCCTCACCGGCAGGGTCATGCACGGTGAGCACCGGATCGGTGCGCAGGCTGGTGGCGACGCGGTTGGCCACGTCGAGCACCTGCTGGCCGGATCGGCGGTTGACCGACAGCTGGTGGCGCCGGGCATCGAGCAGTTGTCCGGCCGGCCCGACCCTGGGGAAGTCACGGTGGAACCGCAGGATGTTGCTCGCCGCCGCCCCGCGCCAGCCGTAGATGGCCTGGAACGGGTCGCCCACGGCGGTGACCGGGTGCCCTGCACCCTCACCCGCCGAGGGTCCGCTGAACAGGCCGCGCAGCAGTTCAGCCTGGGCACTGGAGGTGTCCTGGTACTCGTCGAGCAGGACGACCTTGAAGGTGTCCCGGGTGAGTTCGCGCACCGCCGGCACCTGCTCGACCACCGCTGCCGCGACGGCCATCTGGTCAGCGAACTCCGCCACGCCCAACTCGTCCTTGAGCCGCTGGTAGTCGGCCACGAGCCCGAGCAACTCGACCCGCTCGTCCACGGTCGCCCGCGCGCTCGTCACCGAGCGGTAGACCGCACCGCGTGTCGACAGGGGCGCCTGGTCGAGTTCGCGGGCGAACCGGGCGGCATGGTTGCGGATCCGCTCCGGACTGACCCGGTGCGCCTGCATCATCGCGTCCAATGACAGCACCCGCTCGGTCAGGGTGGCCGGGCGCACCCGCGACAGGTGGCTGACCGGTCCGGGTGCACGACGCACCACACGGCTGGCCAGCCGGTACCGGGCTGCACCGGTGATCAGGGTGCGGTCGCTCTCCTCGCCGATCCGCAGGCCGTGCTCGCTGACCAGGCGTCCGGCGAAGGAGTCGTAGGTCATGACGACCTCTTCACCCTGTTCGTCGGCGCCCTCGAGCAGCACGCCACCACGACGCAGCGCGGTTCGGATCCGTTCGGCCAACTCCCCGGCCGCCTTGCGGGTGAAGGTCAGTCCGAGCACTTGGTCGGGACGCACCTGACCGGTGCCCACCAACCACACCACCCGGGCGGCCATCACGGTGGTCTTGCCCGAGCCGGCGCCGGCGATGATCACGCCCGGCTCCAGCGCAGCGGTGGCCGCGGCGAGCTGCTCGTCGCTGAAGTCGATGCCGAGGGCCTGGCTGAGGTCGTGTGGTTCGCGCAGGCTCATCGTCCGACCTCCCCTGCGATCGCCTTGGCCGGGCAGGAGGCCAGGAACGGGCAGTGCCGGCACCCGTCACACGGTCTGGCCTCGAACTGCTCCGACCGCACGGTGGCCACCGCCTCGCTGACGGCGTCGACCATCCAGTTCACCGACTCGGACTGCTGCTCGAGGTGCGGCCGGGTGTCCAAGGAGGGCTGGGTCAGGACCGACGGGGTCGTGGCGCCGTGGCGCAGGTAAACCAGTTCGGCCCCGCCGGTGCGTCGTTCCCCGTCGGTCAGGTCGTCGAAGGCACCCAGCTGGGTGGCCAACTGGTACAGGCCCAGCTGCGGTGATGCCTCGGCCTGTGCCTTGGTGGGTCGCTGGCGTCCGGTCTTGAAGTCGACCACGTGCAGCTGCCCCTGCGAGTCGCGTTCCAGCCGGTCGACGACACCGCGCAGCTCCACCTGCTCGTCACCGAGGTCGAGGTCGAGTGAGAACGACACCTCGGTGCCGACCACCTCGCGGGTGTTGGCTGCCGCCCAGGCCGCGTAGCGCTCCAGGGCAGCCTCGGCCTCGCTGCGCTCGGACGAACTCAGCCAAGCGGCATCGAACGGGATGCGGTCCCAGACGTGGTCGAGGTGGGCCTGCAGTGTCTCCAGGTCGATCCCCTCCGACGAGGCGTGGTCGACCAACACGTGCACCACCGAACCGAGGCTGCTCGCGCTGCCACGAACGGTCTCCGCGCGAGCGGGACGGCTGAGGAACCAGCGCCGGGGACAGGTCAGCAGGGTTTCCAGCTCCGACCCCGACAGCGAGATCGGGGCTCGGGGGTCGAGGAGCGGTTGCTCAGGATCGGTGTGGTCGAGCAGCCCCCACCAGCGGCCGGGGTCGGCATCCGGCGCCAGTCGTCCCCCTTGGTGGTCGTCCGAAGCCGCCAGCACGGCCAACCGACTGGCCGCGGCCTGGCGAAGCGCTGGCGACGACCGGCCGTCAGTGGCGGCACGGCGCAACTCCGCCACCAGGCCCTGCACCGTCAGCGGACGGCTGGGTCGCCCGAGCAGTCGTACCGGCTCGACCGGCAGCTCCTCGACGAACCGTGAGGGCTGGTCGCCCTCGCCCTCGGTGCCGTGCACGCAGGTGACCAGCAACTCGTCGGTGGCTCGGCTGGTGGCCAGCAGGAAGAGCCGGCGCTCCGCGGCCACCAGTGCGCTGAACGGCTCCGGATCGGCCAGTCCCTCGCGGGTCAGCCGGCTCGCATCGAGCAGGCTGCTGCGGCGTCGGGTCGCCGGCCACTCGCCCTCCTGCACCCCGGCCACCACCACCAAGGGCCATGACAGTCCCTTGACCCGATGGGCGGTGGTCAGGGTCACCCCGCGTTGCCTGGGGTCGGACTCGCGGGCCCGGTCGGCCGGGATCTGCTGGGCGGCGACCTCCGACAACAGTGCCCGGATGCCGCGCACGCCGGTCCAGGTCGTCTGCGGGTTGGCCACGTCGAACAGGGCGCAGATGGCGTCGAGGTCGCGGTTGGCGCGCGGGGCGGTCTCGGAGGACGAGACTGCCTCGTTGGTCAGCCGGCGGGGCCAGTCGGTGCCCGACCACAGCTCCCACACCACCTGGGCGGCGGTCGCCCCCTCGACGGCCATCTCATGGCAACGGCGGAGCAGCTGCCCCAGGCGCACGGCATCGCGGCCCTCGGGGGTGTCGGTGACGTCGGCATGGCCGTCCGGGTCACGGAGCAGCCGCACCAGGCCTTCGGCCGAGGTCGGTGGTTCCGCGGCTGACTCCTCCGACTGCCGCCCAGACCGCAGCCGTCGCCCGAGCCGGCGAAGACCCAGACCATGCAGCCCGGCCAGGGGCGAACGCACAAGGTCGAGGACGAGGTCTGCCGTCCACTCCTGGGGCTCGACAGTGACTGCCGTCAGCGCCAACACCAACGGTGTCACGGCCATCGCCTCCGACAGGGCCACCTCGTCGGCTGCCATCTGTACCGGAACGCCGTGGGCCGACAGGGTGCGGGCCAGCATCGGCAGCGTGCCGTGGCCCGATCGGGTGATCACCGCCATCTGCGACCACTCCAGTCCTTCGGTGAGCCGAGCGCTGCGCAGCCGCTGCACGATGTGGTCGGCTTCGGCCCCCGGCGAGTCGCACACCCAGGCCTGGACCCTGCCGGCCGGCCGGCCCACCTGGGCGGTGCCAGGACCGAAGCCAGCGGGTCGCGGCAGGCGGTGGGCCGTCGCCGTCATCGCCTGCACCACCGCCGAGGAGTTGCGGTGGTTCTCACCCAGCCACACCCTGGAGGGGTCGGCGCTGCCCACTCGGCGGAACAGGTCGGTGAAGTCCAGCACGAGGCGGTCGTCGGCCCCCCGGAACCCGAACACCCCGGTGAACGGGTCGGTGGTCGCCCACACTCGTGCACCCACGTGGGCCAGGTCTGCCACCAACTGCACCTGGCTGGGGTCGTACTCACCCATGTCGTCGCACCAGACCTGTTCGATCTCAGCAGCCCAGGCCTGGGCGACCTGTGGCTGGGTCATCAGCAACCGTCCCCGGTGCACCAGTTCGGCGTAGTCGAGCACGTGCTCGGCGTCGAGCACCTCGAGGTACTCCTCGAAGAACTCCGCGAGCATCGTCCAGGCCGGCCGACCGGACTGCTCGGCCAGCAGTGCCACGTCCGAAGGATCCAGGCCCAACTGCCGGATGCGGGCCATCGCCGTGCGCAGCTCGCTGGCGAAGCCCCGCGTCCTCGCCGCCGAAGCCAGGTCGTCGGGCCAGCGGGTGGTGTCGGTGTGGGCGAGCAGTTCGCGCACCCTGAACTCCTGTTCGGGTGCGCTCAGCAGCGTGGGCGCCGACCCCCACTCGTCGTGGTCGCCGAAGCGCCTCAGCAGGCCGTGGGCCAGTGCGTGGGGTGTCATCACCGCCGGGGCCAGTTCGGCCCCACCCAGCGTGCGGATGATCTGCGTGCGGAGGGCCTGGGCAGCTGGGCGGGTGTGGGCGAGGACGAGTTGCCTGCCCAGCGGGGTGCCGTCAGCCACCGCTCGGCGCACCCCCTCGACCAACAGAGAGGTCTTGCCCGTGCCCGGTCCACCGACGACCAGCACGTCACCGCCACCAGCAGCTTCGACGGCAGCCTGCTGCTGCGGGTCGAGGGCGAGGGGCTCGTGATTGTCGGCCGAGGTCCGCGCCAGCAGCTGCGGGGCCCCTGGGCGTGGCTCCCCCGGGGTGCGCTCGGTGCGGCTCGGCATGCACCCATGCAACCACGAGGCTGTGACAGCTGGCGTCCACGGGCGGCCCGGATCGGCGTCCCACCCCCACGGGTGTGGCCATCATGGCTTGTCACAGGCATGTCTAGATGTGATTTCCACCAAGTTCGCGCCTGACCCCGGGCTGTGGAAGAGTGGTGACACCGTACGGCGGTGACGCGGGAAGTCCGCGACCACGTGACCGAACGGGGTGAGCCGGTCACGGTTCACCAGCATCCAGGGGCTGCGGCCCCACCACGCAAGTGCACGAGGAGTAGTCATGGCACAGGGAACCGTCAAGTGGTTCAACGCCGAGAAGGGGTACGGCTTCATCGCCGTTGACGGAGGTTCTGAGGACGTCTTCGTCCACTACACCGCCATTGAGTCGAGCGGCTTCCGCACGCTCGAGGAGGGCCAGAAGGTCGAGTTCGAGATCACCCAGGGCCCCAAGGGCCAGCAGGCCGACAGCGTTCGGCCGATCGGCTGATCACCGCACGATCCCACACACGTCCACGCGGGGGGCCCGGGCAACCGGGTCCCCCGCGTGCGTGTTGACCGCTGCGGGAGCTCCCGGCACCCCGCGCGTGCGTGGCGGGCAGAACTGAGAAGCTGAGTCATGTCCTCCCCCAGTCCTGACCTGACCACAGAGGTCGCCGGACGCCGCGTCGCGCTGTCGAACCTCGACAAGCAGCTCTACCCCAGCGGCTTCACCAAGGCCGAGGTGATCGCGTACTACCTCGAGGTGGCGCCGGTGATGTTGCCCCACCTGCATCAGCGCTGCATCACCCGGCTGCGGTTCCCCAACGGCACCGACCAGGGCTCCTTCTACGAGAAGAACGCTCCCGCAGGCACCCCCGGCTGGGTCCGCATCGCCGAGGTCACCGCCGCCGACTCCCTGCTGCGCTACGTGGTCGCCGAGGACGCGGCCACCTTGGTCTGGCTCTCGAACCTCGCAGCCCTCGAACTGCACACTCCTCAGTGGCGTCTGGACGATGCCCCCAGCGGCGAGCAACCCGTCACCTTCGACGGCGCCAACGCCGTGCACGCCAGTTCACTGGTCGTCGACCTCGACCCCGGGCCAGGCATCCAGGCCTCACAGATCGCGACAGCGGCCATGCTCGCCGCCCACGAACTCGCCGAGGCCGGGCTCGTCCCGTTCGTCAAGGGCTCCGGGTCGAAGGGCATGCAGGTGGTGGCGGCGATCGAACCCGCACCCTGGCGCGACGCCATGGAGCAGGTGCGGCGCATGGGGGTCCGCCTCGCGCGGCAGCACCCGGACCTGTTCGTGACCACGATGAACAAGCAGGCCCGTACCGACCGGATCTTCCTCGACCACCTGCAGAACCGCGCCGACCGCAACACCATCTCGGTCTACTCGCTGCGGGGCCGGGCCAAGCCGACCGTCTCAGCGCCACTGTCCTGGGACGAGGTCGCCACCATCGCCGACGGCGATGAGTTCCAGCTGACAAGCGATGAGGTGCTGGCCCGGTTGGCTTCCGACGGCGACCTGTGGGCGGGCCTGCTCGACCCCGCCAACGCTGCTCCTCTGCCCGACTGGCCGGACGATCCGGGCTCGTGATTGACTACCCACAGCCACCCCGCCCGACATCCACCACCCGTGCACCGATGGTCACGGACACTCCCCGAGGTTCGCCCGATGACAGACGAAGCTGACGAGCCCACGCGGCGGATCCTGCGTCAGCTGGAGGATCCCTCGCGGACCCGGCGCACCGAGGAGTTCGGGGCCTGGGTTGCCGGTGCCACCGACATCGGACGACGCCACCACACCAACCAGGACGCCTTCGCGATCGGGGTGCCCGATCCCGAGGCCCGCCGCGCGGTGCTGGTGGTCAGTGACGGCGTCTCGTCCTCGGTCGGTGCCGAGCGGGCCTCGGCCACCGCCTCGAGCACATTGCGTGACTTCCTGGTCGACAACCTCGACCTCGACACCGCCGAACTGTCCGAGCAGTTGACCACCGGCTACAAGCTGGCCAACGACGCCGTGCTCGCCGACGGTGAGGATGGGTCGTCGGTGGGCTCCTGCACCCTGGTGGCCGCCGTCGTGCGCGATCACGAGGTGCACCTGGCCAACATCGGTGACACCCGTGCCTACTGGGTCCCCGACCGGGGCGAGGCCGTGCAGCTCAGCGTGGACGACTCGATGGCCCAGGCCCAGATGGAGATGGGACTCAGCCGCGAGGAGGCCGAGTCGAGCTACCACGCCCACGCGATCACCAAGTGGCTGGGCCCAGAAGCCCCCACCGTCGCCCCCCGCGTCGGGTCGGCCACGCTCGAGGAGGCCGGCTGGGTGCTGATCTGCAGCGACGGCCTGTGGACCTACGCCTCCAGCGCCGAGGCGATGGGACGACTCGTCGGTCAGTTCCAGCGCTCGATGCCGCCCAGCGACGGTCCCGGGGTGCTGGCGGCTGCCCTGGTCGCCTGGGCCAACCACCAGGGCGGCCGCGACAACATCACCGTCGCGATGGCTCGTGTCGATCCTCCCGCCCCCGACGTGGCGTCCCTGCTCGACGACTGAAGCGCACAGCACCTGAACCGACCCGCTCCACGCGTCCGCCGTCGGCGTAGCCATGGCGCACCCGCTCCGGGGCCGCGCTAGGTTGGCCACGTGGAGATCAAGATCGGGATCATGAACGTGTCACGCGAGCTGACGGTCGAGTCGAACGACACCTCCGAGCAGGTGTTGTCGTCCTTCAGCCAGGCGCTGGCCGACGGTGGCGTGCTGACACTCAAGGACGAGAAGGGCCGCACCATCGCCGTGCCGGCCGCGTCGGTCGGCTACCTCGACCTGGGCAGCGAACAGAGCCGCCCGGTCGGTTTCGGCACCGTCTAGGACTCTCTCAGGCCCACACCAACGCAGGACCACCAACTCAGGGCTGCAACCCCAGCGCCACCATGCGCTGCGCGCTGGCCTCGACCAGGTCGGCGATCAGCTGCACGCTGGCGCTCAACTCCTCGAGGCTGCCGGGTACCGAACCGGTGCACAGCGCCGCCAGGGAGCTGTCCTGACCGGCGACCCGCTGGGCCTGGGCACTGCCCTCAGCGAGCACCCGGCGACCGAACAGCCCGAGCGAGTGCACCACCTCGGGGTCGGCGTCGACCAGTGACTCCAGCGACTGACGGGCCCACCAGGCCAGAGCCTGGGCCTCAGCGACCAGTGAGCTGAACTGGGCGCGCAAGGCCGGGGGCAGGTGCTCTGACACTGCTCCCTCGAAGTCGGTGGCGAAACCACACACCAGCACGCACTTCAGCAACACCTGGGGCCAGGTCTGCGGGGCGGTGTGACGGTGGAACTGCCCGAGCGCCTCGGTGAAGGCACCAAGACCCGCCTCAGGGCTGCTGCCGTGGTCGGTCAGGGCGGCCAGAGCCCGGTCGAGGGCCGCGAAGCGGGTACTCGCGTGCCTGGCCAGCTCGAGCGTCTCGGGCACGCTGGTGCCCAGTCGGGCATCGGCGGCCAGCGACTGGAAGTGCGTGAGCAGAGCCGCCGAGGTGAGCCCCAGCAGGCTGGCTGCCTGCGCGTCGGAGTGCTCGGTCAGCGCGGTGTTGTCCACACCTGCGACCCTAGCCAGCGGACGCCGCCACGGGCCGACAACGCGCCGCAGGTGGGCGCCGCGGCCCATCAGGGGTAGGATCGAGGGGTTGGCCATCGCCGCTGCGCCACGACTGCCCTGCCGGGTCCACCCTCGGGAGCCGGTCGCCGCCGTGCAGGTCCGCGCGGTGTCCCCCAACGACGCACACAGACCCCAGGGCCGACGCCCTGATGATCAGAAGGCATGACCCTGAGCGAGCACACCGTCTCCCACGACGAGGTCGAGCAGACCTCCCCCACCACCAGCCAGGCCGAACCCGCCTCCCCGCGCAGCGCACCGGAGGCCGACGAGCGCCTCAGCTTCGCCGACCTCGGCGTGATCGCGCCGATCGAGCAGTCGCTGGCCGAGGTCGGCATCACCCATCCGTTCCCGATCCAGTCGCTGGCCATCCCGATCGCCATTGAAGGCACCGACATGATCGGCCAGGCCCGTACCGGCACGGGCAAGACGCTCGCCTTCGGTATCTCGTTGCTGCAGCGCATCGTCGTCGCCGGCGATGCCCATGAGGACGAGTGGGCCCATCCGGGCAAGCCGCAGGCGCTGGTGATGTGCCCGACCCGCGAACTCGCGCTCCAGGTCGCCCGCGACCTCGAGATCGCCTCGTCGGTGCGCAAGGCCCGCGTGCTGACCGTCTACGGCGGCGTCGGCTACGAGCCCCAGCTGGACGCGCTGGCCGCCGGCGTCGACGTGGTCGTCGGCACCCCCGGACGACTGCTCGACCTGGCCAACCGCGGCACCCTCGACCTGCGCCATGTCAAGGTGGTCGTGCTCGACGAAGCCGACGAGATGCTCGACCTGGGCTTCCTGCCCGATGTCGAGCGGCTGATCGGCAAGACGCCCACAGACCGGCAGACCCTGCTGTTCTCGGCCACCATGCCGAGCGCGATCGTGTCGCTGGCCCGCGCCCACCTGCGTCGCCCGGTCAACGTGCGCGCCGAAGGCCACGACGCCCAGGCGACCGTGCCGGACACCACGCAGTTCGTCTACCAGGCCCACGACCTCGACAAGCCCGAGATCATCGGCCGCGTGCTGCAGGCCGACGGTGTCGAGAAGGTCATGGTCTTCTGCAAGACCAAGCGCGCCGCCCAGCGGCTGTCGGACGAGCTCGAGGACCGTGGCTTCGCCGCTGCCTCGATCCACGGCGACCTCAACCAGGCTGCCCGTGAGCGTGCCCTCAAGCGCTTCCGTGACGGCAAGATCGCGGTCCTGGTCGCCACCGACGTGGCCGCCCGCGGCATCGACGTCAGTGGGGTCAGCCACGTGATCAACAACGAGTGCCCCGATGACGAGAAGACCTACGTGCACCGGATCGGCCGCACCGGTCGCGCCGGCGCCAAGGGCGTGGCGATCACCTTGGTCGACTGGGCCGACCTCACCCGCTGGAAGCTGATCAACAAGGCCCTCGAGCTCGACTTCGAGGACCCGGCTGAGACCTACTCGACCTCACCGCACCTGTACACCGATCTCGAGATCCCCGAGGGGACGAAGGGGCGGCTGGTGTCGGCGGGCGACGCGGAGCGGGCCCGCAGCGAGCGCAGCGAGCGCGACGGCCACCGCAGCGACCGGGGCGGACGCTCCGGCCGTGGCGACCGTGGTCCGCGTCGCGACCGCGACGAGCGCCGCCGTGACGACCACGCCCAGGGCGAGCACGCCGCTGCCGACCGCCCGCGCCGTCAGCGTCGCCGCACCCGCAACGGCGAGGTGCTCGACCAGGCGCAGGCGCCCTCGTCCGAGCAGCAGACCAGCACCGCAGGAACGTCGGAGGGCAGCGACGTCGGTCAGTCGTCGCGTCGCCGCCGTCGTCGTCGCGGTGGACGAGGCGGCGGCCAGCCCGGCTCAGATCAGACCCGCCCCAATCAGACCAGCCCCAATCAGCCCAGCCCCAATCAGACCAGCCCCAATCAGACCAGCCCCAATCAGACCAGCACCGATCAGACCAGCACTGATCAGTAGACCATCTGCATGGCCTGCCGGACCTCTGACAGGGTCTGGTCGGCCACAGCAGCGGCCCGCTCGTTGCCGTCGCGGATCACCTGCCGCACGTGGTCGAGGTTCTGCTCGAGCTCACGTCGACGTGCCCTGATCGGTTCGAGATGTCCGTTGATCGCCTCGGTCGCGGCCTTCTTCAGGCCACCGCCTCCCCCGTCACCGATCTCGGCGGCGACCTCCTCGGGCGTGCGGCCCGAGCACAGTGCGGTGAGCAGCACCAGGTTGCTCACCTCGGGGCGACCCGTCGGGTCGTAGGTGATGTGGCGGTCGGAGTCGGTCTTGGCCTTCTTCAGCAGCGCAGCGGTCTCATCAGCCGACATCCGCAACTCGATGACATTGCCCTTCGACTTGCTCATCTTGGTGCCGTCCAGCCCCAGAATCGCCGGGGCGGCCGACAGCAGCGCAGCCGGCTGCGGGAACACCGGCTCATCCGGGTTGACCCGGCCGTAGCGCTCGTCGAAGCGGCGGGCGACCAACCGGGTCTGCTCGATGTGGGGCACCTGGTCCTTGCCGACCGGCACGATGTTGGCCTTGCAGAACAGGATGTCGGCGGCCTGGTGCACCGGGAAGGTGAGCATCAGCCCTGACATCGGGCGGGTGGAGCCCGCCAGTTCGTCCTTGACCGTCGGGTTGCGCCGCAGTTCGGAGTCGGTGACCAGCGACAGGAACGGCAGCAGCAACTGGTTCAGCCCCGGCAGCGCCGAGTGGGCGAAGATCGTCGTGCGCTGCGGGTCGATGCCGGTGGCGAGGTAGTCGATCACGGCGTTGAGCACGTTGTTCTGCAGGTCGCCGACCCCGTCACGGTCGTAGATCACCTGGTAGTCGGCGATCAGCACGTAGGTCTCGACGCCGAGGTCCTGCATGCGCACGCGGTTGGCCAGCGACCCGAAGTAGTGGCCCAGGTGCAGGAAGCCAGTCGGGCGGTCACCGGTGAGCATCCGGTAGCGCTCGGGGTGCACGGGCAGGTCGGCCTCGATCTCGTCGCTGCGCGCGATCGTGCGGCTCAGGGAGGCCTCGGAGTTGCTCTGCTCGATCAGCTCGGAGGCATCGTCTGCCGCGGACTCGAGAGCGGGGTCGGCGGGGGTGGTCATCGGGTCGGTCATGTCAGTCCTTGTCGCTGTGGCTCCCTGGTCGGCCCCGTGGATCTGCCCGTACGGGCACATGCGAAACGGCCGTCCTGGGACGGCCGTCGGGTGGGTCGTGCTCACCACTGGATCGCCGTCAGGTCGACGGCCACCAGCTCAGGAAGGTGTGCACGCCAGTGAGACTAGCACCCCACCCGGCTAGACCCTGGCGCCGCGGCCTCGGGCGACCCGCTGCAACTCGCGGAAGGCGCTGGCCCGGGTCAGGTTGCAGCCCAACTCGTGACCCTCCTTGCCCAGGCCGTGGTAGTCGGACGATCCGGTGCGCACCAGCCCGAGCCGAGCACCGAGGCGGAACAACAGTTCGCGGGTGTCGTCGTCGTGGTCCTCGTGGTCGACCTCGATGCCGTCCAGGCCGTGGTCGGTGACCAGGTCGCCGATGTAGTCGGCGGGCAGCACGTGGGCTCGTCCACGGCCCCACGGGTGCGCCAGCACCGCGACACCGTGTGCGGCGTGGACGAGGTCGATCGCCAGTTCGAGTGGGATGGCGTAACGGTGCACGTAGCCGGGCTTGTCGTCGGCCAGCCACAGGTCGAAGGCCTCGTTGCGGTTGGCGACGTAGCCCTTGGCCACCATCGCGTCGGCGACGTGCGGACGACCGACCGAGGGACTCGCCTTGGCGGCTCGACGGATGTCATCGCTGGTCAGCGGCATGCCGAGCTCGGTCAGGCGTTCGGCCATCGCCTCGATGCGTCCGGTTCGTCCGGCTCGGCTCTTGCGCAGTTCGTCTCCCAGCCCACGGTGCCAGCGGTCGCACCAGAAGCCGAGCAGGTGCACCGACGCACCGTTGCGCTCGCACGAGATCTCCACGCCGGGCACCACGGTCAGACCGATCCGCTTGCCGGCCTCGGTCGCCTCGTCGATGCCGTCGAAGGTGTCGTGGTCGGTCAGGCCGATGACGTCCAGACCGCTCGCCTGGGCCTTGTGCACCAACTGGGTCGGAGTGTCGGTGCCGTCCGAGACGGACGAGTGGGTGTGCAGGTCGACGCGCAGCATGGCCCCATCATGCCGCGTCGTCGCCGCGCCCGCCCAGCAGGGTGCGCACGACGCGCAGCCCCACCTGCAGCGGTGCCAACTCCGGGTCGCGGGCGAGCACGTCGGCCAGCAAGTCGGCCCGCTCGTCCACATGAGGTGTGCGCTCCCACCACGCCTCGACCACCTGCTCGGACGAGGAGTCCGGCGGTGCCTCGGCCAGAGCTGCGCGGGTCAACTGCGAGACCAGGCTGAGCAGGTCACCGCGAAGCGCCGCCCTGGCCTGCGCCTCCCACCGGTCCTTGCGGGGCAACGCCTCGATGCCGGCCAACAGCCGGTCGAGCCCCAACCGGGTCGACAGCTGAACCTGAACCGCCGCCGCACGCATCAGCTCGACTCCGGTCGCCTCGGCATCGGCCACCATGCCCAGGGCCAGGTGGGCATGACGTGACACCGCCGCCAGCTTGGCGACCTGCTCGGGCACACCGGCGGTGAGGTAGCGGTCGAGACGGTCGAGCACGCGGTCGCGCTCGTCCGGGACGAGCAGTTCACCGAAGCGGTCCACCAGCGTCTCGACCCCGCCTCGGTACTGGTCGATGGTGGCCTGCACCTCGATCGGGTGGGGCAGGTTCTGCAGCAGCCAGCGCGTCCCCCGGTCGACGAGGCGACGGCAGGCCAGCCGGATCTCGCGCTGCATGTCGGGGTGCACGCCGGCCCTGGCCACAGCCACCTCGACTCCACCGGCGGAGAAGATCGAGCGGGCGGCCAGTTGGGCGCGCACGACGTGGTCGGGTCCCACACCGAACTCGTCGGTCAGCCGGGCGGCCGCGGTGATGCCCTGGCTGTTGACGAACCGGTTGACCGCGACCGTGGTGATGATCTCGCGGCGCAGTGGGTGGGCCGCCATCTGCTCGGCGAAGCGCTCGCGCAGTTGGTGGGGGAAGTAGGTGACCAGCCGGTCGGCCAGGTAGGGATCATCGGGCAGGTCGGTGGCCAGCAACTCCTCGGCCAGGTCGAGCTTGGTCCAGGCCATCAGGGTGGCCAGTTCGGGGCTGGTCAGCCCCTCACCCGCGGCGATCCGACGTTCCAGCTCGTCGCGGCTGGGCATCTCGTCGACCTCACGATCGAAGTCCGAACTGGCTGCCAGGTGGTCCATCAGGCTCTGGTGCAGACCGGCGAAGTCGACCGCGCGGGCCAGGGCGTTCGACAGGGCAACGTTCTGGTCGATGTTGTGCCGCAGCACCAACTCGGCGATCTCGTCGGTCATGGTCGGCAGCAGGTTGTCACGATCCGAGGCGCTCAGCAGCCCCGACTCTGTTGCCAGACCCAGCAGGATCTTGATGTTGACCTCGTGGTCTGAGGAGTCGACGCCGGCGGAGTTGTCGATGAAGTCGGCGTTGACCCGGCCCCCGCCCTGGGCGTACTCGACGCGGGCAGGCTGGGTGAGCCCGAGGTTGCCTCCCTCGGCGACCACCCGGCAGCGCAGCTGGGTGGCGTCCACCCGCACGGCGTCGTTGGCCCGGTCGCCGGCCTCGGCGTCGGTCTGTGTGCTCGCCTTGACGTAGGTGCCGATGCCGCCGTTGAAGAGCAGGTCGACCGGTGCTGCCAGCACCGCCTGCACCAGTTGGCTGCCGGTCAGTTCGGTGACCTCGGCGTCCAGCCCGAGCGCGCGACGGATCGGTTCGCTGATCGGCACCGACTTCGACGAGCGCTCGAACACCCCCCCACCCTCGGAGATCAGTGAGGGGTCGTAGTCGGTCCAGGCAGATCTGGGCAGCTGGAACAACCGCAGCCGTTCGGCGTGGCCGACGGCGGCATCCGGGTCGGGATCGACGAAGACGTGTTGGTGGTTGAAGGCCGCCACCAGCCGGATGTGCTCCGACTGCAGCATTCCGTTGCCGAACACGTCACCCGACATGTCGCCGATGCCGACGCAGGTGAAGTCGGTCTGCTGGCAGTCCACGCCCATCTCGGCGAAGTGACGCTTGACCGATTCCCAGGCACCACGGGCGGTGATGCCCATGGCCTTGTGGTCATACCCCTTCGAACCTCCGGAGGCGAAGGCGTCGCCGAGCCAGTAGCCACGCTCCAGGGAGACCTCGTTGGCCAGGTCGGCGAACGCGGCCGTGCCCTTGTCGGCGGCCACCACCAGGTAGGTGTCGTCACCGTCGTGGCGCACGGTCCGTTCGGGATGGACGACTTCGCCGGCGACCAGGTTGTCGGTGACGTCGAGCAGGGCGCCGACGAAGATCCGGTAGCAGGCCCGTCCCTCATCCAGCCACGCCTCGCGATCGGCGGCGTCCGGTAGCTGGCGGGGCAGGAAGCCTCCCTTGGCGCCCACCGGGACGATCACGGCGTTCTTCACCAACTGGGCCTTGGCCAGACCGAGCACCTCGGTGCGGAAGTCCTCGGCCCGGTCCGACCAGCGCAGCCCGCCGCGGGCCACGGCACCGAAGCGCAGGTGCACTCCTTCCACCCTGACCGAGTGGACGAAGACCTCGAACGCGGGTCGGGGCTCGGGCAGGAACTCGATCAGTTCGGGGCGCAACTTCAGGGCCAGTGCGAACTGCTGCGGCGTGCGGCCAGTGCGTACCTGGTGGTGGTTGGTGCGCACGCAGGCATCGACGATGGCGAGCAGCCACCGCACGATCCGGTCCTGGTCAAGCAGGCTCACCCGGTCGAGGTCGTCGAGCAGCCGAGTGCGCAGCCGCTCGACCTCGTCCAGGCGCCGTTGCATCGCCTGCTCACCGGACTCCCCCGCCTCGACGACGAACTGGTCGGGGTCGAACTTGGCGGCCATCAGGGCGGCAAGGCCAGTCGCCAGGTGCGGCAACGCCAGCAGCGTCTGGGTGACGTAGGCGTGGGAGTACTGGCTGGGCGTCTGCAGCAGGTAGCGGGTCAGGGCACGCAACAGGTTGACCTGTCGCCAGTCGAGATCGGTGGCCGTGACCAGGGCGTTGAGCGGATCAGCGTCCACCCAGCCTCGGTGGACCGCCTCGAAGGCGGCCATGATCCGCGCGCGGTCACCCTCGTCCCACTCCTCGGCCTCGGGGTGCCGCAGTCCGAAGTCGTAGACCATCACCTGGCGGCCTGCCAGCTCGAGCTGGTGAGGACGCTCGTCCACCACCTGCACCCCCAGGCTGGTCCACTGCGGCATGACCTCCGACAGGGTCATGGTCGCGCCGGTACGCATGACCTTCACCCGCCACTGGGCGATGTCGGTCCCCTCGGGGCGGTGGATGGCCAGTTGCATGTCGTCGGCCTCGTCCAGGGCGAGCAACTGCTGCACGTCCTCAACTGCCTGTTCAGGCGTGGTCGACTCCTTGTAGCTGTCAGGGAAGTCCACCTCGCGCGCGGCACGGTCGAGGTCGGCCGCCAGTGCGTCGTAGGTGTCCTCCCACGTCTTGACCGCCCCCGCCAGCACGGCCTGCAGTTGGACAGGGTCGACCTCGGGACGATCCCCTTGGGCGAGTACCGCGGGATCGATCCTGACGGTGAAGAACACCCGGCACAGCACCGACTCGAAGAACTGGGTGCGGAAGTCGAGCGAGGCCACCGGGACGAGCGAACCGATGGCCTGCTCCATCGCCCGTCGCGACTCGGTCGAGTAGCGGTCGCGCGGCAACGAGACCAGCACGTAGAGGAATCGGTGACCGGTGCTCCAGCGCATGAACGACCTCAGCTCGCGCCGTTCACGGAGCTCGGCCAGCCGGGCGATCGCGGGCACCAACTGGTCGACCGGGGCCTGGAACAGCTCGTCACGCGGGAAGGAAGCGATGGTGGCCTCGACCGCCCGGGCCCCGTGGCTGCCCGGCGGGTAGCCGATGGCCTGCCGCACCCTCGCCGCCTTCTCACGCACCAGGGGAATCGAGTCGACCGGGTCGGTGTAGGCCGACCGGCTGAGCAGCCCCAGGATCCGGTGCTCGCCGGTGCAGCGGCCGTCCTCGTCGAAGGTGCGCACAGCGAGGTGGTCGATGTGGCCGCCGCGGCGGATCGTCGAGCGGGCCGAGTCCTTGGTGACGATCACCCGCTGGGCCCGCATCGGGTCAGCGGGCACCACCTCGAAGTCCGAGACCGGGTGCTGCCCGTCTCGCAACAGGCCCAGCCCGGTGCCGGGTACGGCGACCAACTCTCCCGCCTCGAGACGGTGCTGTCGGGTGCCGAGCAGCAGCGAGTGGTCGTCGGCGAGCCAGGTCAGCAGTTCGGCCAGGTCGGGGTCGAGGTCGGCGGCCACCTGGTGCACCCGCTGCTGCATGGCGGCCCAGTCGTCGACCACGACGGCCAGGTCGTCCAGCGCCTGTCGCAGTTCGCCTGCCAACTCGCCACGCTGGTCGTCCGGATCGCCACGGGGCGCGACCACGTCGACGTGCACCCATGACTCCGGGTGACCGCCGATGTCGAGTTGTGGGTGGTGCAGGTCATGGATCGCCCACCCGAGTCGGGTCAGGGTGAGTTCGATGGTGTCGACCACGAACGGACGGTCAGGACTGACCACCTGCAGGGCATGGTGGTTGGCACCGACCCAGTCCGCCTCGCCGGGGGCCCAGATCCGGATCGCGGGCTGGTCGCCGGGGCGAGACGCCGACAGTTCGGCGTGGGCATCGATCATGTGCCCCACCTGGACGGGATCCAGGCCGCCCAGTTGCTCTGTGGGGACACGCCGAAGGTAGCCCTCGACCAGCGCTGCCGATCGGCCCTGGGTGGCTGTGGCGACGCTGTCCAGGAATGCCTGCCGTGCCCAGTCCTCGACCACGCCCGACCACTCCTTCGCATGCGACCGTCGCCGGCCACGACGCCGGTGCCGTGGCCATCCCCCAGCCTAGCGAGCACCCACCTGCCGATTCAGCCGTCGGCGCATCACCGCCGCGGTCTGCGCGCCTGGCACGGACGAGCACGCACAATGGAGGCATGGAGATCACGTCCCACCAGTCCTACGCCGCCGACCCGGCCCGCGTGCACGCCATGATGACCGACCCCGCCTACCTGGCCGAGGTGTGCCGCCGCGGTGGCGCCACCAGCCAGACCATCGACGTGCAGGGTGACACCACCACGGTGACGATGGCGCTGCCGGCGCCCGAGCAGGTGCGCAAGTTCGTCGGTGAGTCCCTCGACGTCACCCAGGTCGTCGTCTGGGAGCCTGCTGCGGCGGACGGTCGGCGTGAGGGCACCCTCGACCTCACCGTGAAGGGCATGCCGGTGGTGATGAAGGGACGAGCCACCATGGCCCCGGCGGGTGCGACCACCGAGGTCAACTACCTGGCCGACCTCAAGGTCAACATCCCCCTGCTGGGCAAGAAGCTCGAGCAGGCTGCTGCCCCGTCGATCAGCCGCGCACTTCAGGTGCAGCAGCAGGTGGGCACCGACTACCTGGCCGAGCGCGCCTGAGCCTCAGGCCCGCTCGGGTGTCCGGTCAGGCGTCGGGCGCCATGTGCGGGTAGCGGTGGTCGACCACCGGCACCAGGCTCTCCTTGACCGCCCTGGGGCTCGTCCAGCGGGCGATGTTCCACAGCGAGCCGGCCTTGTCGTTGGTGCCGGAGGCTCGTCCACCACCGAAGGGTTGTTGGCCGACCACCGCACCGGTGGGCTTGTCGTTGTAGTAGATGTTGCCCGCGGCGTGCACCAGCGCCCGGCTGGCCCGGTCGAGGGCATGGCGGTCGGTGGAGATGATCGCGCCGGTCAGCCCGTAGACGGCGGTGCTGTCGACCAGGTCGAGGATGGCGTCGTACTGGTCGTCCTCGTAGACGAAGATTGACAGCAACGGCCCGAAGTACTCGGTGCAGAACACGTCCTGGTGGGGGTTGTCGGAGACCACCAGGGTGGGCCGCACGTACCAACCGGTGGAGTCGTCGACCGTGCCGCCGGCGATGATCCGGGCGTCGGACGACGCACGCACCGCGTCGATCGCGCCGGACAGCTTGGCGAAGGCCCGTTGGTCGATGACTGCCGAAGTGAAGTTGGTGAAGTCGCGCACGTCACCGACGGCCAGGTCATCGGCCAGAGCGGCCAGGTCGCCCTCCAGTCGCCTCCACAGGCTGCGCGGCAGGTAGGCCCGCGATGCTGCCGAGCACTTCTGGCCCGAGTACTCGAACGCTCCCCTGACCAGGGCGGTGCGCAGCACGTCGAGGTCGGCCGAGGGGTGGGCGAGGACGAAGTCCTTGCCCCCAGTCTCACCGACCAGGCGCGGGTAGGTGCGGTAGTCGGCGATCCGGTTGCCCACCTCGCGCCACAGGTGCTGGAAGGTGCCGGTCGACCCGGTGAAGTGGATGCCGGCCAGGTCGGGTGAGGCCAGAGCGACCTCGCTCACCTCGGGGCCGTGGCCCGGCACCAGGGTGATCACCCCGGGCGGCATGCCGGCCTCGCGCAGCAGGTTCATGGTGACTTGGGCGGCCAGTTGCTGGGTGATCGAGGGCTTCCACAGCACGACATTGCCCATCAGCGCGGGTGCGGTCGGCAGGTTGGCGGCGATGGCGGTGAAGTTGAACGGGGTGATGGCGTAGACGAAGCCCTCCAGCGGGCGGTACTCCATCCGGTTCCACAGTCCCGGTGAGCTGATCGGCTGCACCTGGTGCACCTGGCGGGCGAAGTCGACGTTGAACCTGAGGAAGTCGACCAGTTCGCAGGCGGCATCGATCTCGGCCTGCTGCACGGTCTTGCCCTGGCCGAGCATGGTGGCTGCGTTGAGCCGGTCTCGCCAGGGTCCGGCGGCCAGCTCGGCGGCCCGCAGCATGATCGCGGCGCGGTGCTCGAAGCCCAAGTCGGCCCAGTCGCGGGCCACGGCTCGTCCGGCCTCGAGCGCCTCGGTGACGTCGGCGGTGGTCGAGACCGCGACCCGTCCCAACACGTGGTGGTGGTCGACCGGACTGGTCACCTCGACCAGGTCGCCGCCGGCCATCCGAGGGCCGTGCCCGAAGTCACCGGTCAGCTCGACCGGCTCGGACGACCACACGTCGTCCAGGGCCTGCTGCAGGCTGGCGCGCTCGGACGAGCCGGGTGCGTAGCTCCTGACCTCTTCGTTGACGGGGATGGGCATCTCAGCCTGCCTTGCTGGTCTTGGACGACTTCGCGGCCGCCTCGCGCTTGGCCTTGGCCGCAGCCACCGAGGCCTTGAGTGCCGCCACCAGGTCGACGACCTCGCCGCCGGTGGCCTGCTCGTCGCCGCCCTCGGGCATCGGGGCGCCGTTGAGCTTGGCCTGGACGACCGCGTCGAGGGCCTCGCGGTAGGCGTCGGTGAACTGGCTCGGGTCGAACTCGCCCTCGAGTTCGGTGATGAAGGTCTGGGCCATCTTCACCTCGGCCTTGCTCGCCTTCACGTCCTCGGGTGGGGCGGCGAACGACAGGTCACGCAGCTCGTCGGGCCACAACATGGTGTGCATCACCAGCACCTGGTCACGGGCCCGGATCAGCGCCAACGACTCACGCTGGCGCAGGGCGACCTTGACCACGGCCGACTTCCCGGTGGCCTGCAGGGCGTCGCGCAGCAGCACGTAGGGCTTGCCACCGGGGCCCTCGGCCTCGAGCACATAGGTCTTCTCGAAGTAGGTGGGGTCGATGGCCGAGGTGTCGACGAACTGGACGACGTCGACGGCCTTGGTGGTGGCCAGCGGCAGGTCGTCGAAGTCCTGCTTCTCGAGGATCGCCATCCGGCCGTCGGCGGCCTCGTAGCCCTTGGCGATCTCGGCGAACGGGATCTCCTCACCGCACTTGTCGCAGACCCGCTTGTAGCGGATCCGGCCACCGTCGGCCGGGTGCACCTGCCGGAACGAGATGTCCTTCTCCTCGGTGGCCCCGTAGAGCTTGACCGGGATGGTGACCAGGCCGAACGAGATCGCACCCTTCCAGATCGAACGTGGCATCGGTCAGTCCTCTCCTCGGCCGGGCAGTTCCTCGGCAGCGTGCCACAGCAGCGCGCACTCCTCGACCAGGCTCGCCACCTCAGGGGTCTCCCAGGCCCGATCGAGGCCGAGCCCTGATGCGGCCCGCGCGGCCGTGCTCACGTCGAGGTCGGCCTCGTCGGTGAACCACGACACCACCCGGGACGGGTCGATCGAATCCACCTCGACCCGCCCGTTGGGGGTGTCGGGATGGGCAGGATCGGTGCTGATCGTGGACGGGGGCACCTCACAGGCCAGCACCCCGCGGCGACCGTACTGGGCCAGGCCGGCCACCGAGGCGAGCACCATCGCTGCATGCTCGGCCTGCTCGTCGTCGGCCGGGCCGTAGCCGAACTCCTCGAGCAGGCCGGGGGTGGCGGCATGACCGACCACCGGGCGCGCCTGCAGGGCGTCGCGCCAGCGGTCGGGGTCTGCGGGTACGAACACCAGCATGGTGGCCTCCACCTGGTCGGGGTCGGTTCGCGGCATCTCAGCCTCCACGGTAGCTTGGCAGGCAGGCACGAGCAGTGACTCAGGCGATCAGTGGCTCAGGCGAACAGTGACTCAGAACAGGGAGCGGTGACCGTGATGACCCGCGTGGCGGTGGTGGTGTTGGCTCTGCTGGTGGTGCTCACCGGGTGCTCGGGGTCATCGAAGGCCCCCCAGACCGCAACCATGACCATCGTGATCGCCGATGGCTCGGTCTCGCCCAACGGCCAGAGGGTCGAGGTGCGCAAGGGTGGCACGGTCACCCTCGAGGTCACCACCGACAAGGCCACCATCATCCACGTGCACGGTTACGAGATCGAGGTCCAGGCCAACCCTGGCGCCCCGACCACGCACGAGTTCACGGCTGACAAGCCCGGGGCCTTCGAGATCGAGACCCATGACCCGGCGGTGATCGTCGGCCAGTTGGTCGTCAAGTCGTGACCGGCCTGCTGCCCCTGCACGGGGTCGGCTCCCGCTCAGACCTGCCCCTGCCCTTCGCCCTGGTGGTGTTCGGGGCGGCCCTGGTCGTCGTCCTCACCTTCGTGCTCGTGCTGCGCTCCTGGGGCCGGGCCCGATGGACCGAACCGCGTGGACGAGCCCTGCCCGGGCTCACCCGCCTGGTCGACCACCCGGTCACCCGCTGGGCGCTGCGCCTGCTGGTGCTGGCGGCGAACGTCGTCGCCTGGGTGGCGTTGTGGGCAGGCCCCGACAAGGTGAGCAATCCGTTCCCCGGGTTCCTGTTCGTCTGGGTCTGGGTGGGTCTGGTGGTGGTCTCGCTGCTGACCGGCACCTCGTGGTCGGCGCTGCACCCGGTGCGCACGCTGTTGGCCTGGCGGGCGGGGTCCTCCACGACCACCCCGATGCCCCGCTGGGGGGTCTGGCCGGGCGCCCTGGCCCTGGCCGGTTTCGGCTTCCTCGAACTCGTGCAACCCGACCGGGCCACCACCGGCGTGCTGCGCTGGTGGGCACTGGCCTGGCTGGTGTGGGTGGTGGCCGGCACCCTGCGCCATGGCGGCGCCTGGCTGGCCTCGTCCGACCCCTTCGAGGTCTACGCCTCGGCCCTGGCACGGATCTCACCGTGGCAGCGGATCGACGGGGTGATCTGCTGGGTGAACCCGCTGCGCCAGGTCTGCAGCACGCCCGCCCCGCGGGGACTGTGGGGGGTGGCGCTGGTGTTGCTCGGCACCACCGCCTTCGACTCGCTGGGCAGCTCACTGGCCTGGGTGCGTGCCGTGCAGTCGTCGGCTGTGCCCGCCCTGGCCTGGGGCACGGTGGGCCTGCTGGCGATGATCGCCCTGGTCGTGGCGCTCTACTGGGGCGCCTGCGCGCTGCTCGACCGGCATGCCAGACCCGAGCACACACCCCTGCGGTCCTGGCACCGGCTCGGCCCCTCACTGCTGCCGATCGTGGTGGGTTATGTGATCGCCCACTACACCACGCTGTTCGTGCTCGAAGGGCAGCGCGTGCTGATCACGCTGTCCGACCCGCTGGGCCGCGGCCAGAACTGGTTCGGGACCGCCGAGTGGGGTGTCGACGCCTCGATCTTCGAGCACCCCTCGCTGGTGGCCTGGCTGCAGGTCGCCGGCATCGTCATCGGACATGCGGTGGCCGTGGTGGCCGCCCATGACCTCGCGGTGCGCTGGCTGCCGACCGAGCGGCAGATGACCGCACAGGTCCCGATCCTCGCGGTCATGGTGGTCTTCACCTGCGGCGGCCTGTTGCTGTTGTTCGCCCCCTGAGCGGGCCCGTCCCACAGGGTGTTGCCCGGGTGTTGCCCGTAGCTCACGGATGCTGGTGACCTGCCGCCGCCTCGGCACAGGGTGGGGGCCATGACCATCACTGCCCTGACCGCAGCACCCTCCTCCAGGCAGGGGCTGACCCTGCGCAGGCTGCCCACGCTCGACCCCGAGACCTTGCTCGCCAACGCCGGGCCAGAGCAGAACATGGCTCCTCGATCGGCCCGACCGCCGGCCCAGGAGCCGACTGCACCCAGCGGCCGGGACGAGCGCCCCAAGCAACTCGTGGCTCGCTTCGGAGTGGTGGTGCTCGAGGTGCTGCAGCAGCGTCGGGGCGCCCACCAACTGCACCGCTGGCTCAGCGACGACGCGGCCGTCGCCCTGGCTGCCTGGTCACGCCACGCCCTGTGGCAGGGCGCGCGGATCGGGTCGGCCAGGGCATGCCTGCTCAATGCCGCAGTGGTCGAGGGCTGCGTTCGGGTCGACCATGACGGTCACTCGACCATGCTCACACTCAGGCTTGAGCGCCGCCGCCAACGATGGCTGTGCACCGACTTCGCGATCCTGCGAGGCCAGTCGCAACTGCTCGGGCGCGTGGCCTGAGCACCAGGCTCAGGCCACGCTCCCTCAGACGGTGCTACCTCAGACCGCGCCGGGGTTGCGGCCGTGGCAGGCCTTGAACTTGCGACCCGAGCCGCACGGGCACTTCTGGTTGCGGCCCACGCCGTCGAAGGTGCCACCCGACTTGACCTCGTCGGTCGCGGTGTCCTCGGCGGTGGCAACCGGACGAGCAGCCCTCGCCGTCTGGGTCCGGGTGGCCTGCGTCCGAGTGGTCTGGGGACGGGCCGAGCGGGCCTGGGCAGCTCGTCCGCCACCTCGGCGCACGGGCTCACGACGCGTGGTCGCCTCACCGCTCTCGTCGGGGGCCGAATAGCTCAGGTTGGACGCCTGGCGTCCACCCAGGCCCTTGGCGCCGATGACCGGACGCGCACGCCGCTGGTTGGCCTGGTCGAGAGCGGCGACCGCCTCCTCGGGCAGGTCGACCGCATCCTGCGCGAGCTCCTCGTCGGTGTCGCCGTCGCCCCCGGAGAGCACCATCGGGCGACCGGAGCCGACCAGTCCGACCTGCGGCACCTGGGTCTGCACCTCGAGGTTGAACAGGTAGCCGACAACCTCCTCCATGAAGGCTTCCATCATGGAGTTGAACATCATGCCGCCCTCGCGCTGGTACTCCACCAGGGGGTCGCGCTGGGCCATGGCGCGCAGGCCGATGCCCTCGCGCAGGTAGTCCATCTCGTAGAGGTGCTCACGCCACTTGCGGTCGAGCACGGTGAGCAGCACCTGGCGCTCCAACTCGCGCATGGTCTCCTCGCCGAGGTCAGCCTCACGCTTGTCGTAGGCAGCGTTCACGTCGTCGAGGAAGGCGTCGACCAGCCCCTGCTGGTCGTGCACGTCGTCGACGTCGTCCAGCTCGATGCCGACCGGGTAGAGCGTTCGCATCTCGGTCCACAGCTGGTCGAGGTCCCAGTCGTCCTCGAAACCGACGGTGTGCGAGCGCACCCCGGACTCGACGACCCGGGCGACCGTGCCGCGCAGCTGGGCCTCGACGTCAGCACCGTCGAGCACCTTGCGCCGGTCGCCATAGATGGCGTGGCGCTGCCGGTTCATCACGTCGTCGTAGCGCAGCACGTTCTTGCGCATCTCGAAGTTCTGCGCCTCGACCTGCTTCTGCGCGCTCTCGATCGACTTGTTGATCCAGGCGTGCTCGATCGGCTGGTCCTCGGGCACCTTGAGCGTGAGCATCGCCCGCTCCATGGCCTCGCCCTTGAACAGCCGCATCAGGTCATCACCCAGGGAGAGGTAGAACCGGCTCTCCCCCGGGTCACCCTGACGACCGGATCGTCCACGCAGCTGGTTGTCGATCCGGCGCGACTCGTGGCGTTCAGAACCGATCACGTAGAGCCCGCCCAGTTCGACGACCTCCTCATGTTCCTCGGCGGTCTGCTCCTCGAGCTCGGCCAGGGTGTCGGCCCACGCGGCCTCGTACTCCTCGGGCGTCTCGTGCGGGTCGAGGCCCTTCTCCTTGAGCACCAGGTCGGCCAGGAACTCCGGGTTGCCGCCCAGCATGATGTCGGTGCCTCGTCCGGCCATGTTGGTGGCCACGGTGACCGCACCCTTGCGACCGGCCAGGGCGACGATGGCCGCCTCTGACTCGTGGTGCTTGGCGTTGAGCACCTTGTGCGGCACGCCCGCCTTCTTCAGCAGGCTCGACAGCACCTCGGACTTGGCGACCGAGGCCGTGCCCAGCAGCACCGGCTGGCCCTCTTCGTGGCGCTCCTTGACGTCGTCGACGATGGCCGAGAACTTGCCGTTCTCGGTGCGGAAGACCAGGTCGCGCTGGTCAGCGCGGATCATCGGCATGTTGGTCGGGATCGGGATGACCCCCAGGCCGTAGATCTTCTGGAACTCGCTCTCCTCGGTCTTGGCGGTACCGGTCATCCCGGCGAGCTTGTCGTACATCCGGAAGAAGTTCTGCAGGGTGATCGTGGCGAGCGTCTGGTACTCGTCCTTGATCTGCACCTTCTCCTTGGCCTCCAACGCCTGGTGCAGGCCCTCGTTGTAACGGCGACCCGACAGCACGCGGCCGGTGTGCTCGTCGACGATCAGCACCTCGCCGTCCATGACGACGTAGTCCTTGTCGCGCTTGAACAGTTCCTTGGCCTTGATGGCGTTGTTGAGGTAGCTGATCAGCGGGGTGTTGGCCGACTCGTAGAGGTTGTCGATGCCGAGGCGGTCCTCGACGGCGGTGATGCCGGAGGCCAGCACGCTCACGGTGCGCTTCTTCTCGTCCACCTCGTAGTCGCGGTCGCGCTTGAGCCGGGTGACCAGGGTGGCGAACTCGGGGTACCACTCGTGGCTGTCCTCCGAGGGACCCGAGATGATCAGCGGGGTGCGGGCCTCGTCGATCAGAATCGAGTCGACCTCGTCGACGATGGCGAAGTGGTGACCGCGCTGGACGAGGTCCTCGCTGGTCAGCGCCATGTTGTCGCGCAGGTAGTCGAAGCCGAACTCGTTGTTGGTGCCGTAGGTGATGTCGGCGTTGTAGGCCTCGCGCCGCTCAGCGGGGGTCATCGTGGTGAGGATCACCGCGGTGGTCAGGCCGAGGAAGTGGTGCAGGCGCCCCATCTGCTCGGACTGGTACTTGGCCAGGTAGTCGTTGACCGTGACGACGTGGACGCCCTTGCCGGTGAGCGCATTCAGGTAGGAGGGCAGGGTGGCGACCAGCGTCTTGCCCTCACCGGTCTTCATCTCGGCGATGTTGCCGCGGTGCAGCGCGGCACCGCCCATGATCTGCACATCGAACAGTCGCTTGTTGAACACCCGCTGGCCGGCTTCGCGCACCGTGGCGAAGGCCTCGACCAGGATGTCGTCGAGGGTCTCACCGTCCTCGAGGCGCTCGCGGAACTCGTCGGTCTGCGCGCGCAACTCCTCGTCGGTCATCTCCTCGTAGTCCGCCTCGATGGAGTTGACCTGGTCGGCGATCTTGCGCAGTTGCCTGAGGGTGCGGCCCTCGCCCGTGTTCAGCAGGCGATCGATGAAGCTCACAGGGATCCTTTGCGTCGGCGTGGTCTGGCGTGCGGCGAGCCCAGACCTCAAACAGACCCCATCCTAGTTGGCCACTGGTCGCTGCCCGAAACCGTGAGCGGCGACCGCCGAGGCCAGTTCGGGTGCCAGGTCGCCGCGCGGTTGCACCCTCACCGACGACAGACCCAGCCAGCCCGCCATGGTGGCCAACTCGTGCGCCAACGCCGCTGCCACCTCGCCGAACTCGGCTCGTCGACCGGGTTCGCGCCAACTTGCCTGGACGAGCAGCGTCGCGGTCTGCCGGTCGGCCTTGAGGTCGACGCGGGCGACGAACTCGTCGTCCATCAGGAAGGAGTAGACGTAGTAGCCGTACAGGCGCTTCGGCTCGGGGACGTAGATCTCGATGCGGTAGTGGTAGTCGAACAGGGTCTCGATGCGTTGGCGCTGGTACATCATCGAGTCGAACGGGCTGAGCAGGGCCCGGGCACCGACCCGGCGGGGCACGGTCGTGCCGGCCACGCACCACAACGGGCCCTTCCAGCCCTCGACGGCCACCGGCTCCAGTTCACCGGTCTCGACCAGGGCGTCGATGGCGGCTCGGGTCGGGCGACGCTGGGTGTAGAAGTACTCCGACAGGCAGCGCTCGGAGAACACCCCGAGGGCGTTCGCCGCACGCCGGGCCAACATCGTGCGCTGCTGCTGCTCGTCCATGGGCGGCTCGGCCAGCACGTGCGCCGGCAGGACGCGTTCGGGAAGGTCGTAGACCCGTTCGAACTGGGCATTGCGCCGGGCCGAGGCGATCCGGCCGCGGGTGAAGTGCCACTCCAGGGCGACCTTGGCCGATGACCAGTTCCACCCCCAGTTGACCCGGCTGCGTTCCTCGGTGTGCTGGATCTGGCGCGCCGTCAGCGGCCCGCCCTCGGTGACCTCACGCAGCACCTGGTCGGTGATGTCGGGAAAGCCCTCCCGGATGCCCGAGATCCACGCCCCGTCGTCCTCGCGCTGCATCTTGAAGCGCATGGCGTTGAACAGGTTCACGTCGATCAAGCAGGCGGCATGCCCCCAGTACTCGACCAGCCGTCGAGGTGGGCTGCCGAAGGCCCGGTCGAGCAGCCCGGTGTCGTAGGGACCGAGCCTGGAGAACAGTGGCATGTAGTGCGCACGCACGGCCACGTTGACCGAGTCGATCTGGAACTGCGCCACGCGCGTGATCTCACGCTGCACGTCGCGCATGGTCGGTGCCCGGTCCCGGCGCGGACGAGCCAACCCCTGGGCCTGCAGCGCCACGCGGCGGGCTTGGGCCAGGGACAGCGACCTCACCGGGTCACCGACCGGCGGGATGGGATCACGGCAGGGCGAGCCTGATCACGCCGTAGTCGTAGCCGCGGCGGCGGTAGACCACGCTCGGCTTGCCGGTCTCGGCGCACGAGTAGAGGAAGAAGTCGTGACCGACCAGCTCCATCTCGTCCAGGGCCTGGGCCAGCGTCAGCGGCACGGCCTGGAACTCCTTCTCCTTGACCACCAGCGGACCGTCGCCGGTGACCTCGATGCCGGCGATGTTCTGGGTCTGGGACGCCTCGTCGTCGACCTGCTCGACCTCGTGCGGCTCGTGGAACGAGTTGGCCACCTCGTGGCCACGCAGGCCCTTGGTGCGCTTGCGGCGGTCGGCAGCCTTGCGCAGCTGCGCCTTCAGCTTGTCCATGGCTCGCTCGAAGGCCTGCATCTTGTCCTCGGCGGAAGCCTCGGCGCGCACCACCGGTCCCCGGCTGCGCAGGGTGATCTCGGCGTCGACGGCCTTGTCAGGTGAACCCTTGGTGTCGTTGGCGGTGAAGACCACCTCGACGCGCTGTACCCGGTCGCGGAATCGCTCGACGGTGGCGATTCGTTCGGTGACCTGCTCGCGTACGGCGTCACTGATGGTGCAGTGGTGTCCGGAGACGACGATGTCCATCCCATCCTCCTGTTCACGTGGACGACAACGGCACGACCACCCGGTCCGACGTCCAACGCCCGGACCTCACCCGCCACCGGTCTGTGTGACTGGGGCCGGCTGGTCGTGCCATGCCCCCAACTTAGCCACCATCGGCAACCCTGTCAGCCTTTCGATCAGGCATGTCAGGCGTTGTCGTCCACAACTGGGACGAGGCGACGGTGACCGCCAGCGCCACCCGGTGCCCGACTGCCTCGAGCGCCCCGGCAGCGGCCACCAGGGTGGCTCCGGTGGTGACCACGTCGTCGACGAGGACGACCTGCTGTCCGCTGCCGCGGGCACTGAACCGACCGAGCTGGTTGGCCCAGCGGTCGGCCCTGTGCAACTCGGTCTGGTCGACCCGGACGCCCGGGCGACGCAACAGACGACGCACCGGCATGCTGCTCAGCCGCCCCAGGTGCAGCGCCAGCGCCCGGGTGTGGTCGAAGCCACGGGACCGCACGCTGGCGCCGGGGCTGGGCACGGCGACCAGCACCGCGTCCGCCACGGCGGGCAGCACGTGTGACATCGCCTCAGCCAGGGGTGCCGCCAGACCCCAGGCCTGGGCGTCCTTGAAGCCCTTGACGATGGCGGTGACCGGGGGCTGGTAGCTGGTCGCCGAGACCACCCGCAGCCCGGACAGGTCTCGCTCCAACGGCCCGAGCCCGAGGCTGGCCCGACAGGCCGGGCACAGTCCCAGCACGGGTTCACCGCAGCCCGTGCACTCCGCGCCCAGGAACAGGTCGGCCAGCGCGTCGACGAACCTCATCGAGCCAGCCTGCCCCGTGCTGGGTGCCGGCCGCGTCGGGCCTGTGGACAACCGGCGGCAGGACCACGACAGGGTCAGCCGGGCAGCGCGGCCACCGGCAGGTCGCCAGCCACCTCCTGCCAGCGGAACCGGTCCTCGAGCCGCCACACCGTCTGGTCCTCGGTGACCACCACCGCGGTCGTCCCCGACACCCTGGGCAGCGCACTGATCTGGGTGATCTCGATCTCCAGGTCGCTGGGGCCCATCGCCTCGACCCGCGAGGCGTCAGACCGCACCCGGTAGACCGAGAAGTGCGGGTCGGCCGAACCGGCCGCCACCACCAACAACTCCATCGCCTCGGCCCAGGCCACGTCGCGCATGGCGGTGAGCAGGCCCTGGGAGGCGTGCAGCGGCAACTCCCGCCACCCCTCGGGCTGCAGCCGGCCCTCGCGATCGCGCAACCTGACCATGCCCAGCGACGACTGGTCACCCTGGGCGAGCACCACGGCCATCCGGGTCAGGTCGGGGGCGAGCCTGAAGGCCACCACCCGTCCATCGGGCAGGTCGGGAATGTCGACCACCTGCACCTCACCGTTGCGCCCGACGTGCACCAACTTGCTGGCCCCGGTGCCCGAGCTGTCGATGGTCCAACTGCCGTCGTCGGTCACCTGCGGATTGGCGAGGGCGGCCCCCTCGTGCACCATGTGGGGCACCCCGCTCACGTCGCCGGTCCACAGGCGCTTGCGGTCCTGGGACACCACTGCGACCCGGGTCTCGTCGCGCGAGACGGCGAGCCCTCCCACCGTGTCACCCCAGTCGGGCTGGCCCCACGCCCCCTGCACCGGCGAGAACCGTCCCCCGATGCGTTCGTCGACGTGCCCCAGCACCGACTCACGCGCCCCCACGACGGTGCCGAGGCTGCGCGAGTCGATCGGCGCGAACGAGGTGACGTCGACCAGTCGAACGGTCCCGGACGGCTCACCGGGCAGGGCCCAGGGTTGGCCGTTGACCGTGATCCGCACGGCGGTGACCTGGCTGAACTGGTTCATCGTCCACATCAACTGGGCGGCGACCTGCAGGCGTTGCCGGTCGCCCAGTCCTGCGATCGGGTCGGTCAGCGAGACCTCGGCCACACCGCCGTCGACGCTCACCGAGGCCAAGGTGCTGCGGGTGTCGGCCGGGATCGCGGTGCCCACGCTGGGCCGCTTCCAGGGAGCAGGTCCGGCCAACAACCCCTCCAGGGCGGCCGAGGGGTTCACCGTGGCCTCCGGCAGGTGCACCAACTCGGGAGCGACCGTCTGGCCGTTGCCGGTCAGGAAGTACAGGGTCACCGGGCGGAAGTAGCGCTGGAACAGGTAGCGCGCCAGCAGCAACCCTTCCGGCGGTGAGCCGATCCGCCACTGGCCGTCGACCTTGATCATCCGGAAGTCGTGCTTGTAGGTGCCGCTGTGCGGGGTGTGCCGCCCCTCGGCATCGAGCGACCCCACCCAGGGCGCGTTGAGTGCGGCGGACTCCTCGGTGGTCACCGGCTTGTGGTTGTCGGACTCGTAGATCACCGCCCCCGACTCCGGCTTCCAGTCGTTGCTCGCGCTCTGGGTCAGGTACTGGCGAGCCACGGGGTAGCCGGGACGGTCGCTGCTCATCGCCAGCAGGAAGCCGGCCAGGATCACCTCGGGACTGCCCCCGCGAACAGGGGGCTGCACCTCGATGCCGATGCCCTGCTCGACCTCACGCGAGCTGGCCGGCGCCACCGGCACCACCGGGCCGCTGATCGGCACCTGGGCGCAGGCGGCGAGCGCCGCCAGCGGCGCCCCGGCCAGGAGTGTGCGACGTCTCACTGGACGACCTCCCGCCGGACGGGCCGGGCCGCGATGGCCGGCGGAGGAGGATCGGCCGGCGCCAACGGCAACGGCGAGCTGGTCAGGATGCCGTGGGCCTTGCGGGGCAGAGTCAGGCGGAACTGGGCCCCCCTGCCGGGGCGACCCCAGGCCGACAGCCACCCGTTGTGCAGCCGGGCGTCCTCCATGGCGATGGCCAGACCAAGGCCGGTCCCGCCGACGGTTCGTGACCGGGCGGGGTCAGCGCGCCAGAACCGGTGGAACACCTGGCGCGCCTGGCTGGCCTGGAAGCCGACACCGTGGTCGCGCACCACGATCGCCACCGCCTGATCGTCGGCGGTGACCCGCACGTCGATCGGACGCTTCTCGCTGTGCTCGATGGCGTTGGTGAGCAGGTTGCGCACGATCCGCCTGATGCGTCGGGAGTCGACCTCGGCCCACGCCGGCCCGTCGTCGGTCAGCGTCAGCGTGGCTCCCGATCGCTCGGCGAAGGGCTTCTGCGAGGCGACCTCCTCGGCGACCAGGGCGACCACGTCGACCTCGTCAACGGTCAGCACGGCAGCGCCGGCATCGAAGCGCGAGATCTCGAGCAGGTCGGCCAGCAGGCCTTCGAACCGATCGAGTTCGTCGTGCATCAACTCGGCCGACCGGGCCTCGGTGGCGTCGAACTCGTGCCGGCTCTCGTACAGCAACTCGGCCGCCATCCGGACCGTGGTGAGCGGGGTGCGCAACTCGTGGCTGACGTCGGAGACGAACTGCTGCTGCACGCGCGACAGGTCTTCGAGCTGACCGATCTGCTGCTGCAACTCCGAGGCCATGTGGTTCATCGAGGTGGCCAGGCTGGCCAGGTCGTCGGTGCCGCGCACGGCCATCCGGTCGTCGAGGTGCCCGTCGGCCAGGCGTCCGGCGGTGATCGAGGCCTGCCGAACGGGTCGGACGATGTGGCGCGAGACCAGGATGGCGATCACCGTCAGCAGCGCCAGCACGCCTCCCCCGACGATCCACAACGCCTGCTGCAGCCCCGCCAGGGTCTCGACCTCGTGCTGCTGGGTGAAGATGAAGTAGATCGGGTACGACTGCCCCTGCACCGGCGCCTCGAGGCGTCCCCCGATTGCCAGGCCGGGCTGGTCGGGCACCGCGGGGTCGGAGTGCACGACGGTGGTCGGGGTGATGAACATGCCACCGGTGCCGCCGGTCACCGCCTGCACCAGCGACTCGGGCACGCTCTGGGCGCTGATACCCGGCGAGACGAAGCCCGAGACCGGGCCCTGGATCACCACGTGGAAGCTCTGCGGCTGGTTGCCCACCTCGTCGGCGAGTTGGCTCAGGCGCTCGTACAGGTTGGCGGTGCGCAGGTCGGTGTCGCTGAGCTGCTGGTTCATTCGGCCCAGTGCGGCGCTGGCCTCGTTGATGCTCGCGGCACGCTTCTGTTCGAGCATGCCGTCGGTGGCCAGGCGCATCATCAGCGCGCCACCGAGCAGCAGCACGACCACCGAGCCGAGCAGGGTCGAGGAGATGATGCGCAGCGGCAGCGACGACCACCACAGCTGCAGCGGGGTGCGTATCCGGCGACGGCCTGCCCTGTTCGCACCGGCCTTGGGGACTGGAGTGACCGACATCGCTCAGTCCGTGGCCGGCTCACCTGCGCGGTAGCCGATTCCCCGCACCGTGATCACGATCTCGGGCCGTTCGGGATCCTTCTCGATCTTGGAGCGCAGCCGCTGCACGTGCACGTTCACCAAGCGGGTGTCGGCAGCGTGACGGTAGCCCCAGACCTCCTCGAGCAGCACCTCGCGGCTGAACACCTGCTTGGGCTTGCGGGCCAGTGCCAGCAGCAGGTCGAACTCCAGCGGTGTCAGCGGGATCTGGGTCTGGCCACGCTTGACGCTGTGGCCCTCGGTCGAGATCTCGAGGTCGCCGATCACCAGCGTCGAGTCAGTGGAGTCCTCGACCTCGAGCCGGCGCAGCCGGGTTCGGATCCTTGCCACCAACTCCTTGGCCTTGAACGGCTTCGAGACGTAGTCGTCGGCGCCCGCCTCGAGACCGGTGACCACGTCGGTGGTGTCGGAACGGGCGGTCAGCATGACGACAGGGACGCCGGACTCGGCGCGAATGTCGCGACAGATCTGCACGCCGTCGCGACCGGGCAGCATCAGGTCGAGCAGGACGAGGTCGGGCCGGCTCTCGCGGAAGGCCCCCATGGCACGCGACCCCGACGAGCACCAAGCGGTGTCGAAGCCCTCCTGACGGAGCACGATCTGCAGCATCTCGGCGAGCGCGGCGTCGTCGTCCACGACCAGGATCCGGGGACGCGCCCCGCCTCGAGTGGCCTCGGCCATGCCGCCCCTCCTCACCGGTCGCGTCGTCGCTGAGCGTCTCTGGCATGGTAACGCGAGCCGCCAAGCCTCGACGATCGACGGCACGCCGACATCGCCCACTCCCCCTCGTCGGCCACGACCGGTCGTGCCCGCTATGCTCACCGAGGACCGACGTGGGAAGAGGACGGCATGCGCGCTGTGGGGTTCGACCGGGACAAGTACCTCACCCTCCAGTCACACCACATCGAGGCCAGGCGCAGCCAGTTCGGGGGCAAGCTCTACCTCGAGTTCGGTGGCAAGCTGTTCGACGACATGCATGCCTCGCGGGTGCTGCCCGGCTTCACCCCCGACAACAAGATCGAGATGCTCGCCTCGATTGCCGACGAGGTCGAGGTGGTGTTCGCGGTCAACGCTCGCGACCTGACCAACACCACCAAGGTGCGCGCCGACCTGGGCATCAGCTACGAGGACGACGTGTTGCGCCTGATCGACGAGTTCGGTGAGCGTGGCCTGTTCGTCAGCAGCGTGGTCATCACCCAGGTCACCGACGACAACCGCACCGTGCGCACCTTCCGCCGCAAGCTCGAGCGGATGGGCCTGAAGGTCTACCGGCACTACCCGATCAAGGGCTACCCGCACGACGTGCGCGCCATCGTCAGCGAGCACGGCTACGGCCGCAACGACTACATCGAAACGAGCCGCGACGTGATCGTGGTGACCGCCCCGGGGCCCGGCAGCGGCAAGATGGCCACCTGCCTGTCGCAGCTCTACCACGACCACCAGCGCGGCATCGGCTCCGGCTACGCCAAGTTCGAGACCTTCCCGATCTGGAACCTGCCGCTCGACCACCCGGTCAACATCGCCTACGAGGCCGCCACCGCCGACCTCGACGACGTCAACATGATCGACCCGTTCCACCTGGCCGCCTACGGCGAGCAGGTGGTCAACTACAACCGCGACGTCGAGGTGTTCCCCGTGCTCAACCTGCTCTTCGAGCAGTTGCTGGGGCACTCCCCGTACCGCTCCCCCACCGACATGGGGGTGAACATGGCCGGCATGTGCATCAGCGACGACGAGGTCTGTCGCGAGGCCAGCCGGCAGGAGGTCGTCCGGCGCTACCACAAGGCCCTGGTCGAGGAACGCCGGGACGAGCTCGAGCCGGTCGCCTCCGACCGGATCGCGTTGCTGATGGGCCAGTTGGGGGTGACCAAGGACGATCGTCCGGTGGTCGGGCCGGCGCTCGAGGTCGAGCGTCGCACCAAGGCCCCCGCGGCCGCCCTGCAACTGGCCGACGAACGCATCATCACCGGCAAGACCTCGGCGCTGCTGGGTGCGAGTTCGTCGGTGCTGCTCAATGCGCTCAAGGCCCTGGCCGGCATCGACGACCAGGTCAACCTGCTGGCCCCGGAGTCGATCGAGCCGATCCAGACCCTCAAGACCCACCACCTGGGCAGCCGCAACCCTCGTCTGCACACCGACGAGGTGCTGATCGCGTTGGCCGTGAGCGCCACCACCGACCCGCATGCCAAGGCCGCCATCGACCAGCTGCAGAGCCTTCGAGGCTGCGATGCACACACCACGGTGATCTTGGGTTCGGTGGACGAGGGGATCTTCCGCAACCTGGGCGTGCAGGTCACCAGCGAGCCGGTCTACCAGACCAGGAAGCTCTACCGGAAGCGCTGAGGGACCTCAGTTGACCTCGGGGTCGCTGACCCAGGCCGAGTTCAGGCTGACAGGGCCCTGCTGGCGGCGCAGCACCCGGCGCCACAGCGTCGACTGGTCGCTGCCGAAGATGTCACCCTCGCGCACCGCGGCCCGGTGCCAGTCGCCCCGCAGGATCTCACCCTCGAGCTGACCGGACTCCCAGCCGGAGTAGCCGGCGAAGATCCGCAGGTCGCTGTAGGCACCCTCGGCGATCTCGACCGGGGTGTCGAGGTGCAGCAGGCCCAGGTCGTCCACGACACGGCGCCAACCGGGCGGGTCCTCGGCGTCGTTGTTGACCTTGGCCACGCAGACCGCACCGTTGGGTGAGACCGGACCACCGGCGAACAGTCGCTGCGGAGGGCTGACCATCTGCTGCCACTGCGGCAGCACCTCGGCCAGTTCGGCGTCGGCAAGCTTGTTGAGCACCACTCCGAGGGCACCGGATGAGTCGCAGTCGAGCAGCAGGATCACGGTCTGCTCGAAGAAGTTGCCATCGAGCCCGACACTGGCGACGAGCAGCTCACCGGCAGCCGGACGCACCTGGATCGCACTCACCTCTCCATCTTGGCATGGCCACGAACCCTCGGCTGGCGAGCCCCGTCACCAAGGGGTCGTCGATCAGCGGGGTCGCATCCACGCCGCCTCGTCGGGGATGAGGTCTGGTGACAGCGGTGTCGGTGCAGGTCCGCCCGGCACCGGGATGGCCACCAGCGCCACCCAGGCTGACGGATCGTCGACCCGGGGCCCTGAGATGTCGTGCCGTCGGCGGCCTCCGCCTTCCAGACCACGGCGGCTGCGACGATCGCCCCAGCCTCTCGTGCCAGCCTTGTGGCGGCGATGTCGAGGTCACCGTCGGGGGTGAAGTCCTCGGCGAAGAGGGCCGCCATCGTCTCGACCGACGCGGCTGGCGACCAATCGGCGTGTTGGGCCACGTAGTGGCTGGCGTGCAACTGTGCGAGCTCGGCGAGGTCGTCGTCGGACACTGCCTCGATGGCCACGTCCCCGGCGTCGTCACGGTGCTGGTCTGCCCAGGCCCGAAGAGGGGGGCTCCACGACGCGCCGCCAGGGCGGGCAGGCCTGCTCCACCACGGCGCCGAACGTGCGCGCCAGCGCCCAGGCTTCGGGCATGGCTCCGGTGATCTTGGCGCGCAGCGGCAGGGTGGATGCCTCGACCTGGGCCTTCAACAGCGCAGTGCCGACACCCCGGTTTCGCCACTCCGTTCGCACCTCGAGCACCAAGGTCCTGGACCCAGGGTGGCAGGCGTTGTCGATGCCACGGCAGTGACCGACCAGCTGCCCATCGAGCTCCGCGACGAACGAGCGCCGATTGCCCCCAAGTCTCCACCGGTCCGGCTCGACCTCGGCCCACAGCAGAACATCATTGGGCACCACTGGCCGCACGTGGAGCATCGGTTCATCGTAGACGTGGCGAGTTCCCGACGGTGGCTCGCCGACTGCCGAGGCCATGAGATCGGCTCGCGACGTACTGGCCAGTGCTGAGGTCGACCCACACGAGGATCCAGTGCGCGCCATCGCGGTGCTCCGCCAGGCGGAGAGCCGCCTCGGGTTGGTCACGACCAGGTGCTTGGTGTCGCACTTGTGACAGCAGATGTCAGTTGAGCGGCAGCAGGCCTGCCGTAGTGCGACGGAGTCCTGACCTGCCCCCCGGTGAACGCTGATCCATCTTCTACGGCTGGCCCCAAGCCTCGAGGGCATCAGAAATCCTGGACAGGATCGCGCCCCGGCTGGCACCCGTCAACACCAGGTCCGAGGCGGCGTCATCGGGCGCCTCGACCAAGACTCCATTCAGGTCCACAAAGACGACAGTCGCCAGCCAACCCAAGCGCTTGTTGCCATCAACAAGTCCGTGGTGGTTGACCACCGAGTCCAGTAGGGCAGCTGCTTTGAGGAACAGCGTCGGACAGGCATCCGCTCCCCACAGAGCAGTCGTGGGACGATGGGCAGCCGACTCCAGCAGACCCACATCCCGCACCGGCCCCCCTCCGAGATCGCTGGCGAGCTCAAGAAGGTCTTCCGTCCAGGAAGACGCTCACCGGCCGAGCCGCTCCAGAACCTCTGCGTAGCGGCTTCGCGCGTGGGACGACGAGGCCGCGACCTCTTGAACGTGCCCCCGACGCTGGGCTACTTCATGGATCACCCGGATGGTCTGGAGTCGAACCGTCATCGGTAGGTCGCCGGGGCCATGGTCGCCAAGGGGTACATGGGCTCAAGGATGCCAAGCCGACCGGCGACGAATGACGAGTCCGGGGCTTGTCAGTGGCTTCCGGCGTACGAGCCTTCGACGGCACCACTGGCGCTGAGCGCTCGCGAGGCTGCTCCGGGAACGGTCCAAGGCACTCCCCCCGGTCCCCGAGATCTCTGAGCATGCTGAGGCCAACACAACGAAAGCCCCGCCGGCACGAGCCGGCGGGGCTTCTACAGGGGTGGAGCTCGGGGGGCATGTGTCGAACTCTTGGCCTTCAGTAATCACCTGATGCTGATACAGCGCGCCGCATCACCCGGACAAGACCCAGGTCAGGGATTGGTCCACGTCCCACCCTCATCGCGGCAGAAGAGTGTGCACACACAGAGGGCCGGTCTGTCGCGGCCCGTTCGCGGTACCGCAAGTCCACCTGACCTGGCGACGCGCGGCATGCAGAGAGTGCGCTAACATCGCTACATGACGATGCCAGCGAATAGTCTGAGCGACCATAGGGATCCGGAGCCCCATGCAGGACTGTCCTTGGCGGCTGCGCTGTTCCACGGCCTATCGGACCCGTCCCGGTTGGCGATCTTGCAGCACCTGAGCCTGGGCGAGCACCGCGTGCGTGACCTCACGGAACACCTTGGGTTGGCGCAGTCGACGGTGAGCGCCCACCTGGCGTGCCTTCGTGACTGTGGCCTGGTGGTGTCCCGGCCGCAGGGTCGGGCCTCGATGTTCTCCCTCACCAGCGTGCCTGAGCTGCTGGGCGTGCTGGACGCCGCAGAGCGACTCCTCGCCTCCTCGGGGTATGCGGTGGCGCTGTGCCCGAACTACGGCGTCGGGACCGAGGGCAACCCCGCCCCGGACCAGCTACGCACCCACGCCGGGCAGGAGGCGGGGGCGTGAGCCGCGAGGAGACCCCGCAGCGGGAGGTGCTCGTGGACGCGTGCGGGTGTGAGAGAACGCCGCCGCCTTTCACGGGCGGCGGCGAGGTCGAGGAACCGGTCACCCGGCTCTGGCACGTGCGGGAGATCCGGCTGAGTCTGCTCTCCGGCGCCCTGCTCGGCGTTGGGTTCCTCGCCGGACTCGGGGGCTGGGAGACGGTGGAGCTGGTGCTGGCCGCAGCGGCGCTGCTTGTGGGCGGGTCCACGTTCGTGCCCGGTGCGCTGCGGAGGCTGGCGCGCGGCAAGCTCGGCGTCGGCCTGCTGATGACGATCGGCGCCGTGGGCGCCACCCTGCTGGGGCAGGTGGAGGAGGCCGCCGCGCTGGCGTTCCTGTTCTCCCTCAGCGAGGGACTGGAGGAATACTCCCTGGCCCGGACCCGGCACGGCCTGAGGGCACTGCTGGACCTTGTGCCCAAGGAGGCGACGGTGCTGCGCGGAGGCCAAGAGGTCGTCCTTGACCCCGCCCAACTGGTGACCGGGGACGTCATGGTGGTCCGTCCGGGCGAGCGGCTGGCGACCGACGGGACCGTGCGCAGCGGCCGCAGCAGCCTGGACACCTCGGCCATCACCGGGGAGTCCATGCCGGTGGAGACCGGGCCCGGTCAGGAGGTCTTCGCCGGATCGATCAACGGCACCGGCGCCCTGGAGGTCACGGTGACCTCCACCGCGCAGGACAACTCCCTGGCCCGTATCGTGCACGTGGTCGAGACCGAGCAGTCCCGCCGCGGCGCCACCCAGCGGCTCGCGGACCGGATCGCCCGCCCGCTGGTGCCTGGCATCCTCGTCGCCGCCGTCCTGACCGCGCTGCTCGGCACCCTCCTCGATGACCCGTCGGTCTGGGTGCACCGGGCCCTGGTCATGGTCGTGGCCGCCTCCCCGTGCGCGTTGGCGATCTCGGTGCCGGTCACCGCGGGGGCCTCAATCGGGGCGGCGAGCCGCCGCGGACTCCTGATCAAGGGCGGTGCGGCGATGGAGGCACTGGGCAGGGTCCGCACCGTGGCCCTGGACAAGACCGGCACGCTGACCCGTAACCGGCCGGCCGTCGTCGACGTCGCTACCGCACCAGGGAACAACCGGGACCAGGTGCTGGGGTGGGCGGCCGCCCTGGAGGCGCGCAGCGAGCACCCGCTGGCCGCAGCCATCCTGGCCGCCACCGCCACGGTGCCCGCCGCGAAGGACGTGCAGGCCGTGGTCGGCGCCGGTCTGGTCGGCACCGTCGACGGTGCGCGGGTCCGGCTCGGCAGACCCGGCTGGGTCACCCCCGGCGACCTGGCAGGTGATGTGGCGCGCATGCAGCAGGCCGGCGCGACCGCGGTCGTGGTTGAGGTCGACGGCCACCCGGCCGGCGCCATCGCGGTCCGGGACGAAGTGCGGCCCGAGGCCGCCGAGGTCATCGCCCGTTTCGCCGACCACGGCTACACCGTGGTGATGCTGACCGGGGACAACCAGGTCACCGCACGGGCCCTGGCCGCCGAGGCCGGCATTGAGCAGGTGCACGCCGACCTGCGCCCGGAAGACAAGTCCCAGGTGGTCACCGGCCTGCGCACCCAGGGGCCGACCGCGATGGTCGGCGACGGTGTCAATGATGCACCCGCGTTGGCCACCGCGGACGTCGGCGTCGCGATGGGCGCGATGGGCACCGACGTCGCGATCGAGACCGCCGACGTCGCCCTCATGGGTGATGACCTGCGGCTGCTGCCGTACGCGTTCGAGCACGCCCACCGCACCCGCGCCATCATGCTGCAAAACGTCGTGGTCTCCCTCGCCCTGATCGCGGCCCTGATCCCGCTGGCCCTATTCGGCGTTCTGGGTCTGGCTGCGGTCGTCCTGGTCCACGAGCTGGCCGAGGTCCTCGTCATCGCCAACGGTGTCCGTGCCGGCCGCAGCAGACACCTCGCCGCCCCCGGCGTGGCGCAGGACCGTACCCACCTGGAAGGAGCTCGCGCATGAGCGCAGGCCACAACCACGGAAGCGCCACCACCCACCGCGGCCCGCTGGTGGTCGCGTTCGCGATCACCTCGACCATCTTGGTCGCCGAGGTCATCGGGGCGTTGTGGACCGGCTCTCTGGCTCTGCTGGTCGACGCAGGGCACATGGTTACCGACGCCGCCGGGCTGGGCATGGCTCTGATCGCCGCGTCGCTGGCCCTGCGCCCGCCAACACCCGAGCGGACGTGGGGGTTCCGCCGGGCCGAGGTACTCGCCGCGGGAGCCCAGGCCACTGTGCTGCTCGGGGTCGGGCTCTACGCTTTCGTCGAGGGCGTCCGCCGCCTGTACGAACCGCACGAGGTCAGCTCCACCGGCTTGCTCATCTTCGGTATCGTCGGCCTCGCCGGAAACATCGTCTCCATGCTGGTCCTCAGCTCCGGACGTGTCGCCAACCTCAACATGCGCGCCGCGTTCCTGGAGGTCGTCAACGACGCCCTGGGGTCGGTGGCCGTCATCATCAGCGCGATCATCATCACCACCACCGGGTGGGTCCGCATCGACGCCATCACCGGAATGCTCATTGCCGCCCTCATCGTGCCCCGCGCCATCACCATCCTGCGAGAGGCCGGACACATCCTGCTGGAGTCCACACCCAAGGGGCTGAACCTGGACGACGTCCGCGCCCACGTGCTCGCGGTGCGGCACGTGCAGGACGTACACGACCTCCACGCCTCCACCATCGCCACCGGCCTACCCGTGCTGACGGCTCACGTCGTCCTGGACGAGGAGTGCTTCACCGACGGTCACGCCGCCGAGATGTTGGCCCACCTCCAGGACTGCGTGGCCGAGCACTTCGACGTCAGCATCGGGCACTCCACTTTCCAGCTCGAACCACCCGGACACGCCGACCGCGAGCACACCGCCCACGCCTGACCAACTCCTCGGGTCGGCATGTGCCTAGATGACGCACGTACTCGAGACTCACGTCCAAGAAGGTCTCGTCCTCGGGGCTGCCCGGGGGTCTTCGAGGCGTGAAAGCAAAAAGCCCCTGCCAGCGAGCTGGCAGGGGCACAGGGGTGGAGGTGGCGGGAATTGAACCCGCGTCCTCAAGAGGCGAACCAGGTCTTCTCCGGGTGCAGCCGCCGTGGCGTTCTACTTGGCTCCTGCCCTCATGGCGGCATGTGGCAGACGAGCCCAGTCACAGTTGAGTCCCGATCAGCCCCTGCGACGCAGGCTGATCAGCAAGCCTTCTTGATGAGGCCAGGATCTGAGTCGAAGGCGGTCTCAGTCTGACCCTTCGGTCACTGCTCAGGCAGCGAGAGCGAAGTCTGCGCGAGTGTTGTCGGCAGTTATTGGTTTCCAAGGGACATTTACGAGTTGACCTTGGATTCTCGACCCGCTTCCCCTGGGACTACCGTCCCAAGTCGAAACCAGTCACCCCCTGTTGAGTTGTACCGGCCTTCGTCGCCCGACCTGAGTCGAGGCGATCCGGTGGCCGCACCGCCTCTCCATTCTACCTTGTCGCCGAGGTGGCGCGCACCTGTGTTTCCGGCCGTCAGCGACGGGGACGACGCTTGTGTGCCGGCCGGTCCTCGAGCACGCGCACCGGCAGCACCCGGTTGATCGGGTTGGTCCACTCCTCACCGTTGGAGGCGCGCAGCCCGCCGACAACGGTGAACACCAGCCAGCTGATGCCCAGCAGCGCCATCAGCGCACCGTGGAAGGGCAGCCACTCCAGGAAGATCGCCGAGCCGATGATCAGGCCGAGCATGGTGACCTGGAAGTTGAACGCCTTGGCGGCCTCAAGCTTGGCGTAGCTGTCCTTGGCGGTCACCGCGTACACCAGGCCCGGGCCCACGATCGAGGTGCCCAGCGCCGACAGGTGGCCCAATGTGGCGGTGACGCGTCCGGCGGTGCCGTCACGGTGCTGGTTGACCAATGGCGCGTAGGCCGGGTGTGCTCCCACGGCAGCCGACGACAGCGGGATCTGCACCAGTCCCGAGAACGCGGCGTTCAGTTCGGCGCGGGTCTCGGCCACCAGCGCCTGCCCGATCCGGTGGTCGAGTTCGTCGGCGCTGAGTCGTCCGTCGGCGTAGGCGCCCTGCAGGTAGGCCAGGGCCCTGTCCCGTTGCGCCTCTGTCACGCGCAGCGTCAGGTTGGGGTGGCTGCGCGTCACGTGCGCGAGTCCCTGGTTGAACGCCATCTGGCCCAACTGTGCCTGCAGCCTCTGCTGGCTGGTGGGACTGGTCGGGAAGCGTGGCGTCTGGCTCATGCCCCAAGCCTAGGTCGTCACCCCCACGGATCGGGGTCAGGATCGACCCCGAGCCAACCCTCATCCGACCCCGGTGAGCCTGCTCCTCGCGTGCTGTGCGAGGCGTGCCCTAGGGTCGAGACCATGACTGATCAGCAGCCTGCTGTCGAGATTCCCGAGGGCGATGCCCCCACCGAGTTGGTCATCACCGACCTGGTCGAGGGCGACGGCCCCCAGGCCACCGCCGGCCAGTTCGTCGAGGTGCACTACGTCGGTGTCGCCTGGTCGACCGGCGCCGAGTTCGACTCCAGCTGGAACCGTGGCGAGCCCCTGGGCTTCCCGCTGGGCGCCGGCATGGTGATCCGGGGCTGGGACACCGGCGTTCAGGGCATGAAGGTGGGCGGACGACGCCAACTGGTGATCCCCGCGCACCTGGCCTACGGCGACCGCGGCGCCGGTGGCGTGATCAAGCCCGGCGAGACCCTCATCTTCGTCTGCGACCTCATTTCATGCGGGGGATGACCCCCTGCACCCCCACCGACGGCTGACGGCTCAACGGCGGCGCCGGGCGGCCAGCTCCCGCTCGGTGTCGCGGCGGGCATCGCGTTCGGCGATCGCCTGGCGCTTGTCCCAGTCCCGCTTGCCGGTGGCGACGGCGATCTCGACCTTGGCATAGCCGTCGGAGAAGTAGATCGCCAGCGGCACGATCGTCCGACCCGAGTTGGCGACCTCTCGTTCGAGCTTGTCGATCTCGCGCCGGTTGAGCAGCAACTTCCTCGTGCGCCGGGTGGCGTGGTTCTTCCAGGTGCCGAAGGCGTACTCGGGGATGTGGGCGTTGCGCAGCCACACCTCTCCGTCGTCCACGGTGGCGTAGGCGTCGGCCAGTGAGGCCCGCCCGGCCCGCAGCGACTTCACCTCGGTGCCGGTGAGCACCATGCCCGCCTCGTAGCGGTCACCAATGTGGTAGTCGTGGGTGGCCTTGCGGTTCTGCGCCACCAGCTTGCGCCCCTTCTCGCGTGGCACAGCACCCTCCTGTCGTTCGGTCGCCCGTCATCGGTCATCGCAGGCGAGCGCCGACGGACAGCCTAACAAGCAGGCTCAGAACCACACCATCGGATTGACGACCTGCCCGTCCTGCCACACCATCAGGTGCAGGTGGCAGCCGGTGGAGTACCCGGTGGTGCCGACGTAACCGATCACCTGGCCGCGCTTCACCCGCTGACCGACGCTCACCACGTAGTGCGTGGCGTGGTTGTAACCGGTGGTGAGGTAGCGGCCGTTGACCACACCGTGGTCGATCATCAGGCGGTTGCCGTAGCCGGCGTTGTAGTAGCGCTCGGCCACCACGCCGTCGCGCGGAGCGCGGATCGGGGCACCACAGGCCGCACCGAAGTCGGTGCCGTCGTGCAGCTTCCAGTAACCCAGCACCGGGTGCAGGCGCATGCCGTAGACCGAGGTGATCGGACCACTCACCGGCATCGAGAACAACGGGGTGGACGACGACACCGCGGGTCGGCTGGTCGACCGCGACGTGTTGGACGAGGTGGTCTTCGGCCTGGAGGCCGTGACAGGCTTGGGCTTGGTGGGCGTGGACTGCTTGCGCTTGGCCGCATCCTGGCGGGCCTTGGCATCGGCTGCCGCCTTGGCCTTGCGCGCAGCCTCGAGCTTGGCCTTGCGGTCGGCCTCGAGCTTGGCCTTGCGGGCCGCTTCAGCCTTGGCCTTGGCGATCCGGTCGGCGATCCGCTTGTTGACCGCGGACTGCTCACTGACCAGTTCCTGCTGACGCTTGGTCTCGGAGGCGACCATCTGGTCGGCCTTCTGCTTGGCCTGGGCGCGAGCGGTGGTGGCGCGGGCCACCTCGTCGCGGGCGGCGGTGGCCTGCTGGTTCAGGGTGGTCGAGGTGGCCAGGTGCTGCGCGGCCTTCTTGCGGGCGGCGGCAACGGTCGCCTCGGCCTTGGTGGCAGCGGCCTCGGCGGCGTCCTGCTTGAGCTTGAGTGCGCGCAGACGGTCCATCTGGCGACCGGAGCTGTCGAAGATGGTGGTGCCCCACTGCATCTTCTGGTTGAGGTCACCGGTGGTGGTGCTGGTCACCAGGATGGCCAGGCCGCTGACGCTGCTGCGCTGCTGCATCTGTTCGCGGGCGCGGGCCCCGATGGTCGCGTGGAACTCCTCCACGTCGGCGGCTGCCTTGGCCGCGGCCGCCTTGGCCTTGGCCAGCTCGGCCTGGGCGACCTTGAGTTCGCCGGCGAGCTTGGCGTCCTGGGCCCGGGCCTCGCGCAGTTGGCTCTCAGTCCTGGCCAGTTCGCCCTGGGCCTGCTGCAGCGCGGCCTCGGAGCGCTTCAGCTCGTTGGCCGCCTGGATGGCCTCCTGGTTGTACTCGGCGAGGTCGGCCTTGGACTGGGCCAGTTCGGTCTCGACCTTCTTCTTGCGGTCGTCGAGGTCGTCCGCGTGGGCGCTCAGGGGGGCCAGCACCAGACCGGCGCCGAGCAGGACGACAAGCGCGGCTCGTCCGAGGTCGCGCACAGTGCGACGCACGACACGAGTGGCTGCGTGGGCGGGGGGAAGTCCGCTGGTCACGTGGTCACACTCCTGTTCGCGGCCCATCGGCGTCACACCTTCAGGTACCGCTTGGTGGCAATCAGTGTCGGCACTATAGAGAGCGCGATTGCGGTCAGGGCAACCCAACCGACCACCACCAGCACGTCGCCCCGCTCAAGCCACCGTAAAGCCTGCATCGAGACTTCAAGGTTGCGTGTGATCACCAGGTGGTGCAGGCCCAGCAGCGTCGCCGAGGCGAACACCGCGCCCAGCACACCCGCCACCAGCGACTCCAGCAGGAAGGGCAGCATGATGTAGGTGTTCGAGGCGCCGACCAGGCGCATGATGCCCAGTTCGCGGCGTCTGGCGAAGGCGGCGATCCGGATGGTGTTCGAGATCTGCACCCAGGCGGCCACCAGCAGGGCGACCGACATCGCCACGGTCCCCCACTTCAGGGCGTTGAGGCCGGCGAAGATCCGGTCGAGCACGGTGTGCATGTCCTGCACGTTCTGCACGCCGGGCAGGCCCATCGCCTCGGTCACCACGCCCTGGTACTGCTCGGGGTCCTTGAGCTTGATCCGGTACGACTCCTGCATCTGGTCGACGGTCAGGTCGTCGGCGATCGGTGAGTCCTTGTACGTCTCCTGGAAGTCGCGGTAGGCCTCCTCCTTCGACTCGAACATCACCTTCTCGACCTCGGGATTGGCCTCGAGTGCCTTCTTGATGGCGTCCTTCTGCGACTGGGTCACATCCTGACCGGGCTCGCAGTTGCCGCTGGTGGAGTCCTTAACGCACAGGAAGACCGAGATCTCGATCTGGTCGTACCAGCGGTCCTTGAGCAGGTCGACCTGCTTGTTGATAAGCAGGCCCAGCCCGAACAGGGTCAGCGACACCCAGATCGTGACCACCACCGCGACGGTCATCGCGGCGTTGCGGGTCAGTCCAGACCAGGTCTCACGCAGTGTGTGGCGCATGTGTTCTCTCCTCGACGTCCGGCGCGATCAGGCGCTGCCGTAGACGCCCTTGCTCTGGTCGCGGACGAGTTGGCCGGCATCGAGTTCGATCACGCGGCGGCGCATCTGGTCGACGATGGTGGCGTCGTGGGTGGCCATGATCACGGTGGTGCCGGTGCGGTTGATCCGGTCGAGCAGCTTCATGATGCCCACGCTGGTGGCCGGGTCGAGGTTGCCGGTGGGCTCGTCGGCGATCAGGATCTTCGGCTTGTTCACGTAGGCCCGTGCGATCGCCACCCGCTGTTGCTCACCACCGGACAGTTCCTCGGGCAGGCGGTGGCCCTTGCCCGACAGCCCCACGGTCTCAAGCACCTCTGGGACGACCTGCTTGATCTCGCGGGTCGGTCGTCCGATCACCTGCAGTGCGAAGGCGACGTTCTGGTGCACGGTCTTGCCCGGCAACAGCCGGAAGTCCTGGAAGACGGTGCCGATCTGGCGGCGAAGCGCCGGCACCTTCCAGGAGTGCAGGGTGTCGAGGTCCTTGCCGAGCACGTAGACGGTGCCCTTGGTCGGCCGGTACTCGCGCAGGATGAGCCGCGTGAAGGTCGACTTGCCTGAGCCCGACTGCCCGACCAGGAAGACGAACTCGCCCTTGTCGATCTGGACGGTGACGTTCTTCAGAGCCGGACGAGTACCGCCCTCGTACTGCTTGGTGACGTCGTCGAAGGTGATCATGCAGACCTCAGCCGGAGTTGGGGAAGTTCCTGAGTTTCTCTCAGGCCGGCTGCGTCGAGTGTAGGCGAGAGCGCTGTGAGCACCCTCACGCCACGCCCGCCACCTTGAGTCGCGATGGCGGCGCGGGGGTTGGCTCAGTCGTCGGTGTTCGAGCGGCGCCAGCGGATGCCGGCGTCGATGAAGCCGTCGATGTCACCGTCGAAGACCGCGTCGGGATTGCCGACCTCGTGGTCGGTGCGCAGGTCCTTGACCATCTGGTAGGGGTGGACGACGTAGGAGCGCATCTGCGAGCCCCACGAGTTGCCCGAGTCGCCCTTGAGGGCGTTCATCTCGGCCTCGCGCTCCTGGCGGGCCCGCTCGAGCAGGCGCGACTGCAGCACCCTGAGCGCGGCCGCCTTGTTCTGCAACTGCGACTTCTCGTTCTGGCAGCTCACCACGATGCCGGTCGGCAGGTGGGTCAACCGCACCGCGGAGTCGGTGGTGTTCACCGACTGCCCACCAGGGCCCGACGAGCGAAAGACGTCGACCCGCAGGTCGGCCTCGGGGATGTCGATGTGGTCGGTCTCCTCGGTGACCGGCAGCACCTCGACACCGGCGAACGAGGTCTGGCGGCGGCCCTGGTTGTCGAACGGCGAGATCCGCACCAACCGGTGGGTGCCCTGCTCGACCGAGAGCGTGCCGTAGGCGAATGGGGCCTTGACCGAGAAGGTGGCCGACTTGATGCCGGCCTCTTCTGCGTAGGAGACGTCGTAGACCTCGACCGGGTAGGAGTGGCGCTCGGCCCACCGGGTGTACATCCGCAGCAGCATCTGGGCGAAGTCGGCGGCGTCGACTCCCCCGGCCTCGGACCGGATGGTGACCATCGCCTCGCGGGCGTCGTACTCACCCGAGAGCAGGGTGCGCACCTCGAGCGCCTCGATCGCCCGGGTGAGTGAGTTGACCTCGCGCTCGGCCTCGGCCATCGAGTCGGCGTCGCCCTCCTCAGCGGCGAGTTCGAGCAGCACCTCGGCGTCATCGAGCCGGGTGCGCAGGTCGGCGACCCGCTTGATCTCGTTCTCGAGCAGCGACAGCCGGGAGGTGACGCGCTGGGCATTGGCCTGGTCGTTCCACAGGTCGGGCGCGGCCACCTGCTGCTGGAGTTCGGCGATCTCGGCCTGCTTGCCGGCAGGGTCGATGACCGCCTCGATCGAGTTCAGGGACTTGTCGAGGTCGGTGATCTGCTGCTGGAGGTCTGCGAGTGCCACGAGAGCCGAGTCTACCCGCCCGCGGCCTCGTCGGCCCTGCGCCGCCACTGGCCCCGAGTCAGGCCGTACAGGTGGCAGTCCTGGAAGCCCTCCGTGCACCGCATGTGGTCGATCGCCAGACCCTCGTGCTCAAAGCCTGCCTTGACGAGCACCCGACCCGAGGCAGTGTTGCCGGGGGCGTGCACCGCGTACAGGCGGTTCAGTCCCACCTCCTCGAACATGTGCGCGACCACCGCCGTCAGGGCCTCAGTGGCCAGACCTCGTCCCCACGCCCGGCGGGCGACCACGTCACCGACCTCGGCCTTGGCGTCGTGCCCGTCGAGGTTGACCACGCTGATGGCACCGACCAGGTCACCATCGACCTCGATGCCCCAGTGGTAGCCGCTGGTCGAACTGGTCATCATGCCGTTCAGCGTGCTGCTGGCTCGTGGCATGGGGGCGATGCGACTGCTGGCCGTCGGCGCGGCACTCGGTGTGGGTGCCAACATCTGCTTCGCCTTCTGGGGCAGCGCCGCCGGCATGTTCGCGGGACAGGGGCTGATGGGCGGGGTGTGGGGCGTCTTCGCGGTGATGGGCATCATCGTCGCGCAGGACCTGTTCCCGTCACGGATGGCCACGGCCTCAGGTGTGTTCATGAGTTCGATGCCGGTCGCGAGTGCCCTCGGCGGCCTGACCGGGGGTCTGGGTGTGGCCAGCCTCGGGCTGCCGCTGGTGTTCGTCGTCCCGGCGGTGTTCGGGGTGTTGGCCGCCATCGGCCTGTTGGTGATGTCACGCACCCACGACTGAGCGGACGCGTCAAGGCTGGTAATCGACCAGGGACGAGTCGGCGATGATCGCGTTGCACTCCCCTGCTCTGCCCTTCAGGCCCTGCATCGACCAGAACCTGCCCGAGGTCACGTCCCAGTGCGCCTCGTCCGAGCCGTACACGTAGGTCATCAGCGTCGCGGCCTCGAGGGGCGAGCCCTGGTGCACCATCGCCACCGACAGGCACTGGGCCTGCAGTTCCACGCGTCGGTTCTTGCGCATGCCGACGGTGTCGTCGACGCCTGACTCGAGCACGAATGGGCTGTCGGGGCTCACCACCACACTGCCCTGCAGGTAGTGGCCGAGCTCATGGGCGATGATCAACGAGACGAACATTCCATCGCCGTTGCCCTGGAGTGAGCTGCCGGTGCGGATGCCGTCGTCGGCGGCGAGGGCACCACTCTGCTCGGCCGCCGTGCAGGGACCATCACCCGGGTGCAGTGAGCAGTGCAGCAGCCTGACCGGACGCCAGGAGATCCCGGCCGAGGCTGCCCATGGACGCCACCAGTACCGCCGCTGCAGCCGGGATCGGCAGGCGTCGCCAGGTGGTCACGACACCCATCCTCGCTGTGCACGTCATCCTCATAGCCACACCACCCCCCACGAACCCGCCCGGTTGTCAGGTGTGGGGGCTGGCACAATGGTGCGCGGTGTCCGGGAGCATCGTTCCCCCGGGCACCGAAGGGCGCATAGCTCAGTTGGTCAGAGCACTTGCCTTACAAGCAAGGGGTCGGGGGTTCGAGCCCCTCTGCGCCCACCGGTCAGCCGTCGACCACTGGGTTAATCTGAAGTGGTGAGCAACGGACCCAGCAGGACGCCGTCGGGCAACGACGCCGCCCAGCTCACGCCCGCCAAGTTGCGCGTGCTGGCCGCGGTCGACCACTTGGGTCCTGAGGTCTCCATCGCCACGCTGGCCGACAGCTTGGGTGGCCACCCCAACGCCACCAGGCACAGCTTGAACGCCCTCGTTCAGGCCGACCTGCTGCGGGTCGACCTGGTGAGCTCCGGCGTCGGTCGACCTGCCCAGTCGTTCACGATCACCGACGCAGGCCGTCGGCACCTCGCCCACCAGGTCACCGACACCGCCCAGGCCGAGTTGCTGGAGGCGGTCACACGGTCGTTGGCCGACCTGCCCGAGGGCATCAACGTGGCACGCACCATCGGCCGGGAGTGGGGCCGCGGACGCCACGACCTCGGCTCCGGCCTGGTCGAGGGGTTGACCCAGCTCGGTTTCGCTCCGCGGCCCGGTCAGCAGCCCGGTGAGATCAGGCTGTTGGCCTGCCCCCTGCTCGAGATGGCCCACCGGCACCCCGAGGTGGTCTGCGCGATGCACCAAGGCATGATCGACACCGTCCTCGAGCCCGGCCAGTCGGCCGATCTGCTGCCCTTCGCCGAGCCCGACGCCTGCCTGATGAAGGTGCATGAGGCCTGAGTCGGAAGAGTCCGGTTGGACACTTCCTGAATCCTTGGCCAGATCAGCCACGAAAACCTCAGTTCCTGTGTTTTACTGCTTTCTACACTCTGAGTGGAGAAACGGATGAACCCTGATTTTCCTTTCTGGCTGCGCGCCTCGCACCTCATCAACCTCGTCCTGATCGGCATGCTCCTGCGCTCCGGCTGGGAGATGCTGTCATCCCTGCCACGGCTGTGGTGGCGCAAGGACTGCGCCCCCGGCACCGAGTGGCTGCGCTTCACCAAGCGCAAGCTGCCCAAGGAGGAGGGCGTCTACACCTCGCTGATGGACGAGAAGTCGCTCTCACCGCTGATCGCCCTGCCCGGCCGCGAGAACATCGGGCTCGGGCGCCACTGGCACGGCTTCTCGGTCATGCTGTGGGTGCTCAACGGCATCATCTACGTGACCCTGCTGTTCGCCACCGGACTGTGGCGCCGGATCGTGCCCACCTCGTGGAGCGTGTTCGGTGAGGCCTGGGAGTCGATGAAGATCTACGCCGGCTTCGGCGTTCCCGACATCTCGCACTACACCCCGTACGACCCGCTGCAGATGCTGACCTACACCGGCGTCATCTTCATCCTGGCGCCGTTCATGATGCTCACCGGTGTCGCGATGGCTCCCGCCATTCGCTCGCGCTACCCCTGGTACGTGAAGTTCTGGGGCGGCCACCAGGGCGCGCGTTCGCTGCACTTCATCGCCATGGTGCTGATGACCGGCTTCATCATCATGCACGTCGGCTTGGTCTTCCTGGTGCACCGCGACCACAACGTGGTGCACATGGTCTTCGGCGACGTCGACACTGCCCGCGCCGCCCAGGCCCTCGTCATCATGATCGTCACCATCGTCGTGGTGGCCCTGTTCTGGATCGGGCTGAGCTACTGGACGCTGGCCGACCGCCCGCGCGCACATCGCTTCCTTGTCGGCTTCACCGAGATCGGGCGCAAGATCTTCCTCAACTGGATGCGTCCGCGCAACGCCACTCAGAGCAGCTACACCGACGCCGACATCTCCGAGTTCCACTGGACCAACGGTCTTCCGCCCACCGAGGAGGAGTCGACCGAGTGGGTGGCCTGGGCCGACAGCGACTGGGACGGCTACACCATCACCGTCGGCGACGACATCGGTGGCGTGACCAAGACGGTGACCCTCGACGAACTCAGGGCCCTGCCGCAGACCTCCTACATCGCCACCCACACCTGCATGCAGGGCTGGTCGGCGACCTCACGCTGGACCGGCGTGAAGCTGACCGACGTGCTCGGCTTGCTCGGTGAGAAGCCGGCCGGTGCGAACTACGTGCTGGTCGACTCCTACGGTCTGGCCCAGAAGATGATCGACAACCGTCCGCGCGAGCCGTTCTACGCGGTGATCGACCTCGAGACCCTGGGTGAGGACGACACGATCCTGGCCTACGAGCGCAACGGCCAACCGATCCCGAAGTACTTGGGCGCCCCTGCCCGCGTGCGGGTCGAGTCAAACCATGGCTACAAGCACGTCAAGTGGGTCAGGTCGGTGCGCTGGATCGCCGATTACAAGACCTATGGCGACGGCCGCGGTGGCACCCGCGAGGACTCGGCCCTGCAGGCCCTGAACGGACGGATCTGACATGCCGGAGATCGACAGCACCCGCTTCCGCGTGGCCGGGATCACCTCCCCTGACGAGGTGAAGCGTGCCCTCCAGTCGCTCTACGACGTGTTCGCTGAGCAGGGCATGGGGCAGGCCACCTTCGAGGTGACCGAGAACACCGACGTGGCCGACCTGTGGGTCAAGCACAAGGCCGACGTCGTCCCCGATCGTGAGGTCATCCGCCGGGCGCTGGCCGAGGCGGGCGACTTCACACTGGTCGACGACCAGGCGCCTCCGGCCTGACCTGCACGAACACCGCACTCACCACGCCCGGGGAGCCGGCACCTCCACGTGCCGCCCCCGGGCGAGCCATGCCACGACGACTCCGGCCGCCACCCAGACCGCCAGGGCCACCAGTTCGAGGTTTCCGAGCCTGCCCGGTGACGTGGGCCAGAACAGCAGCCACAGGAAGCCCAAGGCGCACAGCACGCCCACGGCCGAGCGGATGCGGGCGCCGGTGTGGTCGGCGATCCTGGTCGAGATCAGGCAGGTGTAGAGGTAGGCCACAGCGGTCAGCGCCGAACACATGTTGACGATGTAGTTGACCACCTCGCGCCCGGCCCACGGCGCGATCAGGCTGATCACCAGCACCAGACCCACCGCCCAACCGAACACGCCCACCCGGTTGCGCAGACCGAAGCGGGGCGAGAGGAACTCGTGGTTGGCCAGCGAGGCGATCAGCTTGGACGAGGCCAGCGTGAACGCGTTGAGACCCGACATCACCGCACCCGCCAACGCGACGATCAGTGCTGCCAGGCCGATCGGGCCCAGCGCGTCCTGCACTGCTGCACCGGTGGGCCAGGTCACCGCGTCCACCTCGTCGGGGGCGAAGACCAGGCCCGTCATCGTGTTGAGGATCGCGTACAGCGAGGCACCCACGACGATGCCGGTGACCGCCAGCCGAGTCGCCCTGCCCGGTTCGAAGCCGAGGTCGCGGGCGACCTGGGGAATGACGTCGAAGCCGACGTAGAGGAAGGGGACGATGGCCACCACACTGCCGACTCGTGCCCACGAGATCTGCCAGCCGTTGACGTAGGTGGTCGCGAACGGTGCCAGGTCGACCACGAACAGCATCAGCACGAACAGGGTGACCACGTTGCCGACCAGCAGCAGGACGAGGATGTTCTGGGTGCGCGAGCTGCCCTTGAGGCCGCGCACGTTCAGCCAGGCGAAGGCGATCATGATGGCACTGGCGATGGCGATGTCGGAGGCGTGCACCGGGTAGCCGGCCACCGAGTAGAGGTAACCCACCGAGACCTGGTCACCGAACACCCGGCGAAGCACCAGCACGAAGGCGGTGCCGTTGAGCCCGACCAGGCTGATGTAGGCCAGCAGCAGCGACCAGCCGACCACGAAGCCGTGCATTCGTCCCAGGTGGCGGTAGGCGTAGCTGAACTCGCCGCCCTCGTCGGCGTGCTCGTCCATCATCACGTGGTACCCGGCCTGGATGAAGACCACCGCCAGGGCGCCGATGCCCAGGCCGAGCGCGGTGTCGATGACCCCGGACTGCTTCAGGAACCGGGAGCCGGGCAGGGTGAACGACCCCCACCCGATGATGGCGCCCACGACCAGGGCGATGACGTCGATCCGACGCAGACGATGCACGAGCAGGGGCCGCGTCGTCAGTGTTCGCGGCGGGTGTAGGCCGCCCAGTAGAAGACGGCGACCAGCAGCGCCCCGCCGACGATGTTGCCCAGGGTGACCGGGACCAGGTTGTCGAGGAAGAACGACGACAGCGTCAGGTCATTGACTGATTCACGGGTCAACCCGGCGGCCTGGACGCCCGGGGAGTTCCAGAAGGTGTCGCCGCCGTAGTTCTTGACCAACAGCCCCATCGGGATCATGAACATGTTGGCCACCGAGTGCTCGAACCCACTGGCGACGAACAGCGCGATCGGGCCGGTGATCGCCAGCAGCTTGTCGACCAGGGACCGGCCGGCGTTGGAGGTCCAGATCGCCAGGCAGACCAGCACGTTGGCCAGGATGCCGAGGATGAAGGCCTGCAGCCAGGTGTGCGAGACCTTGGCGTTGGCACTGTTGACGGCCACTGCACCCCATGCACCATGCCCCTGCATCGGCGTGCCGGCGAGCAGCACCAGTGCGGCCAGCCCGACCGCGCCCACCAGGTTGCCCAGGTAGACCACGCCCCAGTGGGCGGCCCAGGTGCTGAAGGCGATCTTGCGCCGGATCAGCGGGACGATCGACATCGTGGTCGAGGTGAACAGGTCACCGCCGGTGAGCACCACGAGCACCAGGCCGACCGAAAAGCTCAGGCCGCCGACCACCTTGGTCAGCCCGTACCACTCCTGGGTGCCCGCAGCCATCTGCGAGGTGGTGAAGAAGATGAAGCCCATCCCGATCAGGGCGCCGGCGCTCATGGCCAGCACGAACATCTCGAAGCGACCCTTGGTGGCCGTGGCGACCATGGCCGCCTCGGTGACAGCCGGGATCCCGGCCGGCGGGACGATGTTCAACTTCGCCGCAACGTCATCCATCTGTTCAGCCCCTCCCGTGGAGGCGTCGTTGCCGCCCCAAGAACTCGTCAGAAATCCTTGCGTCATCGTAGCAACGCAGGTCTGGTCCTCGTGGGCTGCCCCGCCCCTGAAGTGTGCGTGAGATCGTGGGGCGTGCACGCCCGAGAGATCACCTCCCCCGTGTCACTGGTCGACCCCGACGGGCGGCTCAATCGGGGCGCTGTCGGCTGGAGCCGTCGACCACTGCACGACACCTCCGGACTGAAGCGTGGCTGGCGAGGACGCGGGCGCAACAAGCGCTGGGAGTACTGGCTGGTGATGACGCCAGACCTGCTGGCCTCGCTGACCCTGTCAGACATCGACTACGCCGGCGTCCACACCGTCTGGGCCCACCAGATCTCGACCGGGCGCACCGTCGACCGGACCGCTGTCGTGCCCATGGCGCTCGGCACCACCATCCCCGGCTCACTGGGTGGCGGCCCCAGCAACTACCACTCACGTTCGCTGTCGGGCCGGGTCGACGAACTGCCCGACGGCACCAGGCTCCGGGCCCGCACCCAGGGTGTGGAGTTCGACGTCACGGCCGGACGCCTCGGTGCGGGCGAGTCGCTGGGCGTCGTGGTGCCCTGGGGCGACACCCGCTTCCAGCACACCATCAAGGACCCGCTGCGCCCGGCCACCGGCTGGATCGAGTTCGAGGGCACCCGCCACGACCTGGACGGGAGCGTGTCGTGGGCGGTGCTCGACCACGGTCGCGGTCGCTGGCCGTACTCGCTGTGGTGGAACTGGGCGGCCGGCGCGGGCCATGCCACCGATGGACGCGCCGTGGGCCTGCAGTTCGGCGGCCGGTGGACCGACGGAACCGGTGCGCGCGAGAACGCGTTCTGGGACCACGCCTCACGCACCGACCGCAGGCTCGTCTCGTCAGCGGCCCACCAGGTGTTCGGCCACTGGTCGGGAACGGTGCGCACCACACAGGGCACGATCGAGGTGGCCGACGTCCTCGGGTTCGCCGAGGACGTCCGTAACCGATGGTGAGGCTCAGACAGCGGCGTCGACATCGACCACCAGCACCCCTGGGCGGGAACCGTGGCGTCCATCGTTGAGCGGGATCCGTCAGGACAGCCTTGACACTGACAGATGGCACGATGATTGGCGGGAGGACGAGCATGGAGGAACGAGTGACGCAGTGGAGTGAGCTCGAAGACCTTGGGCTGACCGAGGAGAGCGATGAGTTCGACCCGTTGGCCCCGATGCAGACCCATGCCGGCGGAGCTGTCGGCGAGCAGGAAGACGACGAGTACGGCACTCCGTTGGTGCGGGTCGACCCGCACAACGGTGAGGTGAACTACGAGGTCCCTTTCGGTGACCCGCTGGGAGTCGTCCGGGTCTGGATCAACGACTCCAAGGTCATCACCAAGGTTCGGGTCTCCCCCAACTGGCGCGAGAAGCTGTCCCGGGTGAACGGCGGGAAGGCCGGGGCGGTTCAGCTCGGCCATGCCTTCGGTGTTGCCTTCGCGGGCATCAACAACTACGACCGCATCCACCAGGAGAACACCACGGTCGACCTCGACGGGTCCGACGACCTGCCCGAGGCGCGCGAGCCGCTCTCATGGGCTGCCATGGCGCGGTTGAATGAGCGCTCGATGCAGGTGCACGAGCGCTTCGAGGCGTTGAGAGACGACGAGGGCCACGGCCACTGGGAGGGCGAGGCCGGTGTGGGCCGCGCCGCTGGAGGCAAGGTCAGCGTGACGGTGGCGCACACTGGCAAGTACGACAACGTCACGTTCGACGAGACATGGCTGCAGGGCAGCCGCGCCCGTGAGGTGTGCGACGCCGTCGTGGCGGCCGCCGGAGCGGCGATGGCTTCCAAGGGCGAGTCGACCTATGTCCCGGGCGAGCGTGATGAGCTGCGGCAGGAGAGATCAGCCATCCGAGATGAGTTGAGGGCACTGATGAGGCGAGGATTCTACTGATGAGCGATGAGAGGAGAGCCAATCCCATGGTTGACGACGAGCAGGTGAAGCGCGCCCAGGAGAGCGGCGTCGAGGGCTATCGCTCAGACAGCGATGACGCACTGGTCGACTTGGACATCTATGAGACCCTGATCGACCCCAACGGGGCTGGCGGCAAGGCTGGTAACAAGGGTGCTGGTGGCGCTCCCATGATGATGCCGCCCGGCATGATGGGCGGAGGTGCCGGCGGCGGGGCTGCTGGCATGAACGCAGCCGGCATGAACGCGGCCGGCATGGGTGCGGCCGGCATGGGTGCTCGAGGCATCGGCGCCGGAGCCGGGGGCGCGGGCATCGGTGGCGGCGCGGGCATCGGTGGCGGCGCGGGCATCGGTGGCGGCGCGGGCATCGGTGGCGGCGCGGGCGTCGGCGGCGGTGCCGGGCTCGGTAGTGGCCTGGGAGCCGGCAGCTTCGGCGGCGGCAGCTCTGCGGCTGGGCTGGGAGGTACCTCGGGGCTCGACACCGATGGTGACGGCATCGCCGACACCTTCGCCGGCGGAGGCATCGACACCGATGGTGACGGAGTGCCCGATCTCTTCCCTGGCGACGAGGGCTACAACCCCGGCGGGTACGACCCAAAGACACGCGACTCCGATGGCGACGGCATCCCCGACTCCGAGGACGACACCCCCTCCGGCGACCTCCCGAAGCGCGACTCCGACGGCGATGGCATCCCCGACTCCGAGGACGACACCCCCGCCGGCGACCCCCCGAAGCGCGACTCCGACGGCGACGGCCTCCCCGACTCCGAGGACGACCCCCCCTACGGCGACCGCCCGAAGCGCGACTCCGACGGCGACGGCCTCCCCGACTCCGAGGACGACCCCCCCTACGGCGACCGCCCGAAGCGCGACTCCGACGGCGACGGCATCCCCGACTCCGAGGACGACACCCCCTACGGCGACAACAACACGCAACCTGTTCCGCTGACGGAACCTCCGAAGCCGAGCATCCCCAAGCTGTCGGAGCCGACGGGACCTGGCGGGCCGGGTAGTCCGGGAATGTCGACCCCCTCGATACCGAGCGGCGGTGGCGGAGGGGGCGGTGCCACCACGGCCCACAACCCGGACGCCATGGAGACCGCTGGCTCGGGGTGGGCCACGCTGGCCAGTGACATGACCGAGGTGCAGACGACGGTCACCTCGGAACTAGCTCCTCCGAACGGTGGGCTGGGGTTCGTGACGCCGCCGGCGACGAACTACAGCACGCTGCAGTCGACCAGCGGGACGTGGGCGGGCAGCGCGTCGACTGTCTTCACCGAGATCGGGACCGGGCTGGCCCGTGACGCCAAGGGCTACCGAGACCTGGCCACAGCGCACATCGAGGCCAGCAACAACGTGAATGAAGGAGAGGCCTGACCAATGGTGATGCTTGCTGACGGAGGCGGCGGGTCGGCGGGGCCCACGATCGTCACGATGTACGAGATCATGAATCCGTGGAACTCCATCAAGACCAACGGGCCCTCGATCTGGTCGGCTGAGAAGGCCGAGGCCGAGGACTGCTTCAACAAGGTGAAGGAGCACTACGCCTGTGACGACGAGCAGACCTTCACCACCCAGCTGACCCAGATCGGCACCGACCTGGAGAGCCTGATCCCCCAGATCGATGCCATCTTCAAGGGGACGTTCGAGCAGAACAAGGACGTTGCCAAGAAGTTGCTGGCTCAGAAGGACGCATGGAACGAGGTGCGAACGAAGGTCACCACCGTTCGCGAGAACGTCGAGACCCACCTCGAGATGGACGACTGGGGCGGCGCTGGCGGCGAGGAGTACAAGAACGTCCTCCCGACCCAGAAGAAGGCGCTGCAGGAACTCAGCGGTCTGGCGACTGCGCAGAGCATGGCGGTCGACCAAGCCGGCACCATGAATGCCTGGATCTACCAGCGCACCCGTGACTCGGTGCTCGACGTCAAGGAGTACATGCCCGAGGGCTACTCCAAGAAGTCTGTGGAGGGCGGCTTCTGGACCCGCCCGACAGTGGGCGGGACTCCGTGGGACCAGTATGAGTATGCCAAGCACACCATGACGTTGGTCAACAACCTCAAGGCGCTCAAGACCTGGCTTGACAAGGTCGTCGACCCCTACGCGTCGGACTGGGCGAGTGCCGCACAGCGCCTCACGACCGACATCGACACCGTCACCAACGCGCCTGTCAACCTGCAGGACTCTGGCCAGTGGCCGGGTATCACCATGCGAGTCGAAGCTGACGCGGCCAACACCAGCGCGCTCGGGTACAACTCCGGCTACGTCGGTGGCAACTACGACACCGGTGATGGTGAAGGCATCGACATGAACATCTGACCATCGGTCGATCCACGACAGCGCCGGGGCGGTCTGCACCGGCGCTGTCGCGTTCCAGGAGCACGCGGCGAGTTTCGCCAGCGCGCCAGCGCCCTGCTCAGGTTCTGGGCGTGTGGTACTGGGCGTGGCTAGGCTGGCGGAGCACGTGAGCCGAACTGCCCGATCGTCCCTGCTCAAGGAGAGTCGATGCACATCACACACACCGCCGGTCGCTGGCTCGCCGGAGTTGCCCTCGGCACACTGCTGCTCTCCCAGAGCGGTTGCTCGGTCCTGGGCGGGGCCTCGACCCCTGCGGAGGTCTTGGCCACGATCACTGAGAAGTCCGGTGTCGATGCCATCCTGTGGGCCGAGATGACGGTGGGCGACGGGAAGGTGACCTACGCCGACGTGGCTGTGCTGAAGGACGGCAAGGCGTCGCGCTACAACCACAAGGGCGATCACACCATGGACGACGACTCCCTGGGCCTGTCCAAGGCGGTCCCGACTGCACAGTTCCCGGTCACGGAGTACGCGGCTGCGGCCGAGGGGATCAACTGTGACAACCAGAACCCATCGGTCTGGGTCGCCGTCACCCCGGGCGGCAAGTTCTACTCATCGGCCGACTGCGGGAACGAGAACGAGGTGAAGCGCCAGCGGCTCGACGGCCAGGAACTGAAGGGGGTGGCCGACTTCGCTTCGGCAGAAGGTGTCACCGCGCTGCTCGCCGAAGGACGTGCACTGTTCGGCGACCAAGCTGCTTTCACCCAGATCCGGATCAGCAGTGGCTCGGGAGCGACCAGGACTCCTTCTGTTTCACTCAATGCCAAGGTCAGCGACTCGTGCATCGGATCGGTGCTGCGGACGGCGGCCATCGCCGATGAACGCGGGCTGTGGCTCCAGAGCGCCGGCTGCAAGGGCGAGAACGGGGCAACGTTCTCACTGGCAGGAGTCACCCCCGAGAAGCTGGCCGGAGCCATTGACAAGGCAGTCTCCCCGCTGGGGAGCTACTCCAGCATCGTCATCAGCGGTGGTTCAGGTGGGCCAGTGATCACAGCCGGTGGAGGCGGCCAGGAGGTCACAGTCGACATCGACGGCAAGCCGATCAACTAGGTCGCCCGCTCCAGGCCAGCTGGCGAGGGCCTCTCAGGCGAGGGCCCTGCGCACCAGTCCCGCGATCGTCCCACCGTCGGCTCGTCCGGCGGCGCGGGCGTTGACGGCCTTGACCACCTGTCCCATCTGCTTCATGGTCGGCTTCTCGCCGAGGGCCTCGGTGACCAGCGCCACCTCCTCGTCCACGATCGCCTGCAGTTCCTCGGCGGTCAGCGGCTCGGGCAGGTAGCGGGCGAGGTACTCGGCCTCGGCCAGTTCCTTGCCGGCCAGTTCGGGACGACCACCGGACTCGTAGGCCTCGGCGGCATCCTTGCGCTTGTTGACCTCGCGGGTGACGATCGCGATCTCCTCGGCCTCACTGAGCTGGCGGGCGGCCGACCCAGCCACCTCCTCGGTGGCGATCGCCGCGATGGCCATCCGCAGGTTCGACTTCGCGGCCTCGTCCTTGGCCTTCATCGCGGTGACCAGGTCGGTCTTGAGCCGGTCCTTGAGGGCAGCCACGTCAGTTCTCCTTGCCGAAGCCCGAGGCCTCGTCGATGGCGGTGAGCTCGTCCTCGGTGAAGTCGAGCCGGTCGAGGGTGCCTAGGTTGGTCTCGAGCTGCTCGACCGAACTGGCACCGATGATCACCGAGGTGAGCCGGTCGTCACGCAGCGCCCAGGCCAACGCCATCTGGGCGAGCTTCTGGCCGCGGCCCTGGGCGATCTCGTTGAGTGCACGCACCTGGGCGAGCTTCTCGTCGGTGATCTGGTCGGACTTGAGCGACCCACCGCGCGAGGCCCGTGACCCCTCAGGGATGCCGTCGAGGTAGCGGTCGGTGAGCAGGCCCTGCGCGAGGCTCGAGAACGAGATCACGCCCATGCCCTCGTCTGCGCAGGTGGTTAGCAGGTCGTCGTCCTCGATCCAACGATTGGTGATGGCATAGCTGGGCTGGTGGATCAGCAGCGGCGTGCCGAGGTCGCGCGCGATCGCTGCCGCCTCACGGGTCTGGGCGGAGTTGTAGGACGAGATGCCCACGTACAGGGCCTTGCCCGAGCGCACGGCACGGTCGAGGGCACCCATGGTCTCCTCGAGCGGGGTGTCAGGGTCGAAGCGGTGGCTGTAGAAGATGTCGACGTAGTCCAGGCCCATCCGTGCCAGCGACTGGTCGAGTGAGGCGAGCAGGTACTTCCGCGTGCCACCGCCGGAACCGTAGGGACCGGGCCACATGTCGTATCCGGCCTTGGAGCTGATGATCAGCTCGTCGCGGTAGGGCTTGAAGTCCTGGGCGAACAGGGCGCCGAAGTTCAGCTCGGCCTGACCGTAGGGCGGGCCGTAGTTGTTGGCCAGGTCGAAGTGGGTGATGCCGCGGTCGAAGGCGCGCCGCAGGATCTCGCGCTGCACCTGCGACGAGCCGACGTCGCCGAAGTTCTGCCACAACCCGAGGCTGATCAGGGGCAGCTTCAGACCCCACGAGCCGGTGCGGCGGTAGGTCATCTGGTCGTCATAGCGGTCGGCGGCAGCAACGTAGGCGGTCATGGCCTCGAGTCTAGGACGACGCACACGGTGAGGGGGCGGTCAGGCCAGCAGCGCCATCGTGGTCCACCCGTGCCCGATCCTGCGGGCGGTGGTCCAGTAACGGCCACCGTTGCGGTAGTACCACATGGTCCCGTCGGCCCGCACCCCCACCAGGTCGTAGCGCCCGTCGCCGTCCATGTCACCGGGCGACAGGATGTGGGTGAAGCCACGCCAGCCGTGACCCACCTGGCGAAGCAACACCAGGCCGCCGGTGCGGGTGGTCACATAGGTGAACATGTAACCGTCAGACCTGACTGCCACGATGTCGGGCTTGGTGTCACCGGACAGGTCGCCCACCGCGACCAATGAGGTCATCGACTGCCAGCCGTGGCCCACCTGGACACCGGGGGTGAGCGGTTTGCCGAGCCCGGTGAAGCCGTAGCGCTTGAGCTTGCCGTCGGAGGAGCGAGCGACCAGATCGGGACGCCCGTCACCGTTGAGGTCGGGAGAGACGGTGAGCAGCGACATGCTGTTCCAGCCCGACCCGATCCGGGTCGGCGCGCGCCAGCGACCCCGGTCCGATCCCGGGTAGAGCCACAGGGTGCCGTCGGAGCGCCGAGCGGCGAGCTCGACTCGTCCGTCGCCGTTGAGGTCGTGCACGGGGCTGATCCAGGTCATCACCTGCCACGCACTGCCGACCTTGCCCTGCGAGGTCAGAGTCGGTCCGTTTCCGGTGACGTAGAGCTGGAGGTCGCCGGTCGCCTTGGTCACACCGATGATGTCGGCGCGACGGTCTCCGGTCATGTCACCGAACACGCCGCTGCCGCGGACGGTCGGCACGATGGTGGTGACCTCGGGCATGTTCAGCGGGGAGTCCTCCGGCGCCGGCGGCGGCACCGTGACCGGTTCCAGGATCGACCGAGCATTGCCCGAGGGGATGTGCGTCCGGCCCAGCGGGCCGGCGGAGGCCTCGACGACGGCGTTGCGGAACACCTGGCGGGCGAAGTCGATCGACTCCTGTGGCATCGGGAAGCGGTCCCGGTTCAGGTCGTCGAGGGCGACCACGAAGCCCATCGTGGAGAAGTTCACCACGCCTGCCCCGGAGGGGACGGTGTAGTAGGTGAGGTCGGCGTTCATCGCCGTCGTCCCGCGGCAGGTGAACGGAGAACGAGCCGCAATGGACAGGTTCGCCGGGTTGCTGGTCGACTTCTGGGCGCTGTCCACCTCGATGTTGAGCAGGGCCGGGTAGGTCGAACCCTTGGTCGCACCAGTGCCCTTGAACAGGAAGAACGAGGGATCGATGACCACCAGCGGCGCCACCAGTGACGAGCAGGAGTAGCGCGAACCCAGCAGGCTCAGGCTGTAGCTGGTGGAGAAGTTCGTCGTCGTCTGGTCGGGGGTCTTGACCGGGTCCTCACTCGACAACTTGTAGATCTCGTAGCTGCGCAGGTCCTGGTCGTAGCGGATGCGCCACCACAACGTGTTGGCCCCGGCGAAGACCAGGTTGGTACCCGCGTCGCGCAGTTCGCGCACGGAGGCCCACTGCGAGTTCGACCAGTACTCGTCGTGTCCCAGTCCGATGAGTGCTCGGGCACCCCGGTGTGGAGCGGACCCGTCACGGGCGATGTCGACACTGGTGGTGTACGACAGGTCGACCCCGGTCCTCTCAGCCTCCACGACAGCAGCTCGCTCCATGATCATGAAGTGGGCCACGCCGTAGTCGCGGTCGAGCGGGCGGTTGAGCGAGATCATCCGGGACCGTGCGGTGCTCGAGAGGGCGGACCCGTCGTCCAGCATGCCGGTGTACGCCGAGTACCCACCGAAGCGGTTGTAGGCCTGCCAGGTGGGCGGGGCCGCGACGATCGCGGTACGACCGGCATGCGCGGTGGAGCGCACGACGAACGGCACCTGCACCTTCAGGCCACCGGTCTCTTCGACCACCAGAAGGTAGACACCTTCGGGCCAGCCGGTGGTGGGCACGCTCATGGTGTCGGACCATTCGGAGGCATCCACCATGTTGACCACCCCGCCGAGACTGTTCGTCCTGGTCAGGCGAGGTTGCGGCTGAACGGTCGCTGGGGCCCAGTCAGACCGGGCGATCTCGCGCCCGCCTGCGCCGGCGTACCAGCCGACCCGGTAAGCGGTCACCCGCTGGCTCTCGGAGATCCGGTTGTCGATCCTCAGGACCACCGGCTGGCCCGGGGTGACCGAGGCCGCCGTGGTGTAGGCAGACAGCTGCGTGGGCAGGGCCCACTGCTCGGTCGGCACGTTCCAGCCTGAGCTTCCGGGGAGCTGGTTCTCCTGCTCGACCCAGGTCTCGGCATGGGCTGGAGGGGCCGCCACCACAGAAGTCAGCGCACCGGTGAGGATGGCCAGGATCATCACCAGGGTGCGTCGAAGCCGTCCCGCGCGAGGGTGTGGGGATTGGGAGAAGTGCACGAGAGACACTTACCACACCGAGATCGGCAGCCCTGACCCTGCATTCGGCAATAGAGTGGGCGGTTGTCCTCGTCCCGGTGACCCGACCGCTCCCCCAGACTCCAGGAAAGACCCGTGCGCAGCATCTCCGCATCCTTCGCCATGCCGGCGAACTGAAGTACCACTACCTCGGCATCACCCTGGTCTCGGTGTTGATCGCCGTCACCGCCCTGCTGACGCCGTTCGTCGTCCGCGGCGCCACCGACGAGGTGGTGGCCGGTCTGCAGGGTGGCGGGGGTGGCGTGCGGGTGATCCTCTACTACGCGATCGCCCTGCTGGTGGTCGAGGTGCTCAACACCGTGCTGCGCAACATCGGTGGGTTCTGGGGCGACATGATGGCGGCCCGGCTGCGCGCCATCCTGTCGGGGCGCTACTACGACAAGCTGCTGCGCCTGCCGCAGCGCTACTTCGACAACACCCTGTCGGGCACCGTGATCGCCAGGCTGAACCGGTCGATCACCGAGATCACCAACTTCCTCAACAGCTTCGCCAACAACTTCCTGCCGATGCTGATCACGCTGGCCGCCGTGCTGGGCATCAGCGCGTTCTACTCGTGGCCGCTGGCGGTCGCCCTGATCGTGATCTTCCCGGTCTACACCTGGCTCACCACCATGACCAGCCCTCGCTGGCAGGCACTGGAGAAGCAGAAGAACGCCCATGTCGACACCGCAGGTGGAGCCTTCGCCGAGGTCGTCGGCCAGATCAAGGTGGTCAAGAGCTTTGCCACCGAACAACGTGAACTGCGTCGCTTCAACCGCGAGTACGCCTCGACGATCGGGCTGACCAGGCGCCAGTCGAGCTGGTGGCACTCGATGGACGTGCTGCGCAACACCGCACTGGCGCTGATCTTCTTCGTCGTCCACGCCATCATCCTGGTCAAGACCGTCCAGGGTGACTTCAGCGTCGGCACCATGGTGATGCTGCTGCAGTTGGTGACCATGGCCAAGCAGCCGGTCACCGGCATGAGCTGGATCGTCGACACCGCCCAGCGTGCCATCGCCGGCAGCGTCAGCTACTTCGAGGTGATGGACGAGGTCGAGGAGTCGACCGAGATGCACATCGACCAGCGTGCGGTGGCACCACTCGACCCAGTCACCCCCGGTCAGCCCGTGATCTCGCTGCGGGATGCCAGCTTCGGCTACTCCGACTCGGCCGAGGACGTGCTCAGCGGGGTCAGCTTCGAGGTGATGCCGGGCGAGAAGGTGGCCCTGGTCGGTGAGTCCGGTGGTGGCAAGACCACCATCGTCAACCTGCTGCTGGGGCTCTACCCGCTGCGCGAGGGGAGCCTCACCGTGCTGGGACGAGATCACTCCCGCACCGACCTGGCCGAGTTGCGTCGCTCGATCGGCGTGGTCTTCCAGGAGCCGGCCCTGTTCTCGGGGACGATTCGCGACAACATCACCTACGGACGACCCGACGCCACCGACGAGCAGGTGGTCGAGGTCGCGACCCGCGCCAACGCCCACCAGTTCATCAACGGCTTCCGCGATGACTACGACTCGGTGATCGGTGAGCGCGGGTTGAAGTTGTCGGGCGGTCAACGCCAGCGGATCGCGGTGGCCCGGGCCATGCTCAAGGACGCGCCGATCCTGGTGCTGGACGAGGCCACCTCGGCCCTGGACACCCGCTCGGAGCGACTCGTGCAGGAGGGGCTCGACGTGCTGATGGAGAACCGGACCAGCATCATCATCGCCCACCGGTTGTCGACCATCGCGGCGGTCGACCGGATCGTCACGCTGCGCGATGGCAAGGTCGACGAGATCGGTACCCCGGCCGAACTGGCGGTCAGTGGCGGCATCTACTCCGAACTGCTGGCGCTGCAGGCCGAAGGTGGCAAGCGCAACCGCAAGCGGCTGCAGAGCTACGACATCTCCGGCTGAGAACCTCAGCTGGACGAGGACGACGAGGAGGCGGCCTGTTCCTTGCGCCGGATCAGGTCGATGGCGATCGCCGCACCGATCACCCGTCGTCTGGTCGCCGACTTCGCGGCCCAACGACCACGCACCGAGCGTCCGCCGGTCATGGACGAACTGACCGCACGAGAACGTGAAGTGTTCGCCCACCTCGCCCGCGGCCACTCCAACGCCGAGGTCGCCGCCGAACTGGTGTTGTCGATCGAGACGGTGAAGTCGCACGTGGCCGAGATCCTGCGCAAGCTCGGCCTGCGCGACCGCGTGCAGGTGGTCGTCTTCGCCCACGATCACGGTCTGACCGACCTCGGCGACCACGCATGACAAATGCCATGAACATGCACGTCATCCTGCGTGTCGGCTGAGGAAATCCTGAGCAGGCTTACCCTTCGCCTCCGCTCCGGGTTAGCGTGGACGAGAGTCGTCGCATGAGGTGATCGATGCGGTTGCGCCGCGAAGTCGAACAGCACCCGCGGGCCGAGGCCCCCGGGGTCTTCTCGCATGCCTGCGCAGCGGCGTTGGTGGCGGTGGTGGCGATCATCCCGATCACCCTGCTGTCACAGATCACCGCCGAACCCACGCCGATGTCGGCGGTGCCGGCACCGGCCGCGACCAAGGCCGCACCGCAGTGGTCGACCCCGCCCGAACAGCCCACCTCGCCGACACTCGGCACCGACGACGGCTCGCTGGTCCAGCCCGGGCTCGGCGACGACCGCGGAGGCGTGCGCGGCGACGACGTCGACCCCGTTGAGATCAACCACGAAGACACCTCCGTCATGGTGGTCACCCGAGCCACCAACCTGGCCCCGGGCACCATCAGCAAGGTGACCCGACCGGGCAAGGGCATTCTCGCCTACCCAGTGGTCGGCCCGGTCACCTCCAACTACGGCATGCGCTTCCACCCCGTGTTGGGTTACGTGAAACTCCACACCGGCACCGACTTCGGCACCGGGTGCGGACGAGCCGTGGGCGCCTCGGCTGCCGGCACCGTCAGCTTCGTCGGCTGGGGCGGTGGCAACGGCAACCGGATCGTGATCGACCATGGCCTGGTCGAGGGCAAGCGCCTCGAGACCACCTACAACCACCTGTCGGCCTTCGCCGTCAGACCGGGCCAGAAGGTCGTCCAGGGCCAGGGCATCGCACTGACCGGGACGACCGGCTACTCCACCGGCTGCCACCTGCACTTCGAGGTCATGGTCGACGGCAACTTCGTCGACCCGCTGCCCTGGCTCTCGGGAGAGGCGTCGCCGAAGAACCCCATTCCTGACTCGCTACTGGTGACCTCGGGTCCGTCGGACTCATCGACACCGACCCCGAGCGCCACTCCCTCCGCTGACCCAAGCAGCCAGACCCCGTCGGGGACACCCAGCAGCAGCGAGTCCGGGACTCCCTCGGTGAGTCCGTCACCGGGCACCCCGAGCCAGTCGCACACTCCGACGCCCGGTACGCCGACGCCCAGTACATCGACGCCCAGCCCCACGACGCCCAGTCAGACTCCGACACCCAGCACCACACCGACTGCCACGCCGAGCCAGACCCCCACGCCGACACCCACGCCGACACCCACGCAGGAGCCGAGCGACCCGGCGCCCACCGAGACAGTGACGCCGACGCAGCCTGCTCAGCCCAGTGAGCCTCCCCCACCGGAGCAGTCGACCATCGCCCCGGCCAGCGTCGATCCCACCGTGAGCCAGCAACCGCCGGCGCCGAGCGCCAGCGAGCCCGCCCCGTCCAACTAGCGGCGGCGTCCACCTGGTGACGACGAACTAGCGGCGGCCGGCCTTCGAACGGACGATCCGCTGGGCCTGCCAACTCGAGTCCAGGGTGATCGGTGCGGTCAGCACCAAGCCGGCGGTCTGCACGCCCTCGGCAATGTCACGAGTCTCGACGTGACCCTCCAGCCCCACCTTGGGGGTGAGCAGCCAGATCGTCCCGGTGGACGAGAGGTCGGTCAGCGAGTCGACCAGTGCGTCGGCGACGTCGCCGTCCTCGGCGCGCCACCACAGCAGCACGGCGTCGACGGCCTCGAGCGCCTCCTCGACGAGATCAGCGTCGATCGCGTCCATGATCGCTTCACGCAGCGACTCGTCGACGTCGGTGTCCCAGCCCAGTTCCTGGACCACCATGCCGGTGGACAGTCCCAGTACTGATGCGACCTGTTCGGTCCCCACGGTGCCGATGACCCTCTCGTTCAGCGCCGGGGGCTCCGGCGCGGCTGTCCCCAGCCTGCCAGAGACCCCATCGGCGCACCACCCCGGGTCGGGCTCAGGCGTCGCCGCCCGCGTTGCCCGAGGTGCCGGCGTTGACGTCGAGCAGCTTGTACATCTCGGCTGCCTTGGTCGCCCACTCGGCGGGAACCTCACCGTTCTTGGCCAGCATCTGCAGGGTGCGCACCGCGATCGAGGGACCGTCGATGTGGAAGAACCTGCGAGCTGCCTGGCGAGTGTCGGAGAAGCCGAAGCCGTCGGCACCCAGGCTGATGAAGTCCCCGGGAACCCACTGGGCGATCTGGTCCTGCACCGCACGCATGTAGTCGCTGACGGCCACCACCGGACCCTGACGGTCGGCCAGCTTCTGGGCCACGAACGGCACCCTGGCCTCCTTCTCGGGGTACAGGAAGGACTGCTCGTCGCACTCCAGCCCGTCGCGGCGAAGCTCGCCCCAGCTGGTGACGCTCCAGACGTCGGCGACCACGCCGAAATCCTTCTTGAGCAGCTCTTGGGCCTCCAGCGCCCACGGCACGCCCACACCCGAGGCCAGCAGCTGGGCACGACGTGCGTCCTCACCGACACCCTCGAAGCTGCCCTCCTTGAGCAGGTACATGCCCTTGACGATGCCCTCGACGTCGACGTTCTCGGGCTCGGCGGGCTGGGCCAGCGGCTCGTTGTAGACCGTCAGGTAGTACATGACGTGCTCGGGGTTATCGCCGTACATCCGGCGCAGGCCGTCCTGGACGATGTGGGCGATCTCGTAGCCGTAGGCCGGGTCGTAGCTGACCACGGCCGGGTTGGTCGAGGCCAGCAGCGGCGAGTGGCCGTCCATGTGCTGGGTGCCTTCACCGGTCAGCGTGGTGCGGCCGGCGGTGGCGCCGATGTAGAAGCCCTTGGCCAACTGGTCACCGGCGGCCCAGATGTTGTCGCCGGTGCGCTGGAAGCCGAACATCGAGTAGAAGACGTAGATCGGCACCATCGCCACTCCGTGGGTGGCGTAGCTGGTGCCGGCCGCGATGAACGCTGCCGACGAGCCGTCCTCGTTGATGCCGGTGTGGAGAATTTGGCCCTGGGGTGACTCACGGTAGGCGAGCATCAGCTCGTGGTCGACCGGGGTGTAGTTCTGCCCGTGAGGGTTGTAGATCTTGATCGTCGGGAAGAACGAGTCCATGCCGAAGGTACGGGCCTCGTCGGGGATGATCGGCACCACGTGCGGCGCGAACTGCTTGTCGCGCATCAGGTCCTTGAGCAGCCGGACGAAGGCCATGGTGGTGGCGATCTGCTGGTTGCCCGAGCCCTTCTTGACGCTGGCATAGGCCTTGTCGTCGGGCAGCGGCAGCGGCTTGGAGGTGTCGCGGCGCTCGGGTACGTAGCCGCCGAGCTCCTTGCGACGTCCCTGCATGTACTGGATGGCCGGATCGTGCTGCCCCGGGTGGTAGTACGGCGGGGTGTAGGGGTCGGCCTCGAGCACCTCGTCGGTGATCGGGATCTGCAGCCGGTCACGGAAGCTCTTGAGGTCGTCCAGCGCCAGCTTCTTCATCTGGTGGGTGGCATTGCGGCCGGCGAAGTGGCGACCCAGGAAATAGCCCTTGATGGTCTGGGCGAGGATCACCGTCGGCGCGCCGGTGAACTCGGTCGCAGCCTTGTAGGCCGAGTACACCTTGTGGTAGTCGTGCCCGCCGCGGGTGAGCCGCCAGATGTCGTCGTCGCTCCAGTCGGCAACCATGGCCTCGGTGCGCGGGTCGCGTCCGAAGAAGTGCTTGCGCACGTACGCGCCATCGTTGGCCTTGAAGGTCTGGTAGTCGCCGTCGGTGGTGGCGTTCATCAGGTTGACCAGAGCACCCTCGGTGTCGTTGGCCAGCAGCTGGTCCCAGCCACGACCCCAGACCACCTTGAGCACGTTCCAGCCGGCACCGCGGAAGAACGCCTCGAGTTCCTGGATGATCTTGCCGTTGCCGCGCACCGGACCGTCGAGTCGCTGCAGGTTGCAGTTGACCACGAAGGTGAGGTTGTCGAGCTCCTCGTTGGCAGCCAAGTGCAGCAGGCCGCGCGACTCCGGCTCGTCCATCTCGCCATCACCGAGGAAGGCCCACACCCGCTGGTCGGAGGTGTCCTTGATGCCACGGTTGTGCAGGTAGCGGTTGAACTGCGCCTGGTAGATCGCGTTCATCGGGCCCAGACCCATCGACACCGTGGGGAACTCCCAGAAGTCCGGCATCTGGTGCGGGTGCGGGTAGGACGGGAGGGACTTGACCTTGGACTTCTCCTGGCGGAAGCCGTCCATGCGCTCCTCGTCGAGACGACCCTCGAGGAAGGCGCGGGCGTACATGCCGGGCGAGGCGTGGCCCTGGAAGAAGATCTGGTCACCGCCGCCGGGATGGTCCTTGCCACGCCAGAAGTGGTTGAAGCCGACCTCGTACAGGGTCGCGGCCGAGGCGTAGGACGAGATGTGGCCACCGACACCGATGCCGGGACGCTGGGCCCGGTGCACCATCACGGCGGCGTTCCAACGCAGCAGCCGGCGCACCTGGCGCTCGAGCACCTCGTCGCCCGGGTAGGCCGGTTCGCGTTCGGGGGGGATGGTGTTGACGTAGTCGGTGCTGGTCAGCGAGGGGACGCCGATCTGGCGCTCGCGGGCCCGCTCCAGCAGCTTGAGCATGACGTAGCGTGCGCGATTGCGTCCCCCGGCCTCGATGATCCCGTCAAGGGACTCGAGCCATTCGCCGGTCTCCTCCGGATCGGTGTCGGGCAGGTTCGTGGGCAGCCCGTTGAGGATGGGTCCGGCATCGTCTCGGTCAGTCACTGAACAGAGTCCTTTCTCAACACCCACATTCGCGCTCGCGGTAGTGGGACCCTGCGCCGGCGAGGGCGGCAGGTGCGTCGTCTGACAGTCTTCCACCCCCAGCAACAGTTGTCACAGGAGCGACGCTGCGTGGTTGACTTCCCGGCATGGCACGAACCCACGAGCCGCTGGGGCTGACCCTGCTGGTCCAGGGACCCGACGACTGGGAACACGCCCGGGACCTACGTCTGGAGATGCTGGCAGACAGCCCTTTGGCGTTCCTCGAGCGCCACGGGGACGCGCTGGAGCGTTCCGACGACGCATGGCGTGAATTGCACCTTCGCCGCCTTGCGCCCAACAGTCGCTCGGTCGCGCTCGCCGACGACACCGGCCGCTGGCTGGGCCAGATGGTCGTGATCGACGACCGGCCCTCGGGCAGGGCGTGGCTGGTCGCGGTCTACCTCACCCCCGCCCTGCGGGGGACCCGGGCTGCAGCAGCCATGCTCGAGGCGGTCGTCGACTGGGCCCGTGAGCGTGGAAAGGACGCGCTGTGGCTCGAGGTGCACGAGCACAACCCTCGCGCCATCGCGTTCTACACCCGGCATGGCTTCGTCGACACCGGGGGTCGGCGCCCCTACCCGCTGGACGAGTCGGCCGACGAGGTGGAGATGAGGCTCGACCTGTGAGTCATGCGGTCGGCCGGCGACCTGCAGCAGGTGTTTCCGACTTCCTTGCGGACTGCTCCGTGATGCGGAGCACTCCCCCAGTGCTCTGACCAGGACATCAACAGCCTCGACAGCCCCATGACGCCGAATTGTCAGCCGGTGGTGCCACGGTGCAGTGGGGCGTCCCGGCCGTTCCCGGTCGGCACGTGGTCACCTGAGGAGGAGCGACGATGGGCAAACTCGCAACGCCCACACCCGACATCGACCTGCCCGGGATCGTGCGCCGTGTGAGACGAATCCTCGGTGTCAGCCAGCGTGGGCTGGCCCAACGCCTGGAGGTCAGTGCCAGCACGGTCGCCCGGTGGGAGACCGGGGCCGCTGAGCCGGCCTTCTCGATGTTCGCCACCATGCTCGATCTGGCCGGCCTGCGCCATGAGGTCGTCGACGCTGATCAGGTACACCCAGCGCCCATGGGCGGGCGCGACGACGTGCGAGACCGTCGCGGACGCCGGTTCCCCGCCCACCTCGACGTGGTGGCCACCCCGATCTGGGACGACCTGATGTGGGGGCGCTGGGCGGGCGAGCCGCGCATCGCGAAGTCGGTGAACCGGCGCCGCAGCGACATCCCGCCGTTGGCGGAGCGGCTCGGGTTCAGTCCACGCCCAAGACTTCAGTTGGCGCCGCAGCACCCAACCCTCCAGCAGGTGCTGGAAGAGCGAGGGCGACAACGCGAGAGTGAACGCGCGATGGTCAGGGCCCGCAGCAGACTCCTGGCGGAGCGGAACACCCCCGCTCAGAGCGGCTGACGACCCAGGGTTCCCACCAATGACTCGCGGTGCTCGGCCGACTTCACTCGCTCGAGCTGCTCGTGCAGGTCGCGGAGCCGGGTGGTCATGCCCAGCTCCCCCACCGGCTCGACGTTGCCCTCGGCGTCGATGAAGTGGCTGATCGCCTCGACAGCTGCACTCACCCGGTTGACGTCCAGTTCCTGCTGGGCGTCCAGGCGTTCGGCGTACCAGTCGCTGGCCAAGATCTCGTCGCGCTCGAACAACCGGCGAAGCTCCGGGCTGTGCAGCGTCCATCCCTCGGCGGATTGCCCGAGCGCCATCACCTCGAGCAGCGCCCGCAGCGGCGGCACCGCCCACTCGATGGTGCCGTCGTCGATGTAGCTCTGGGCGACCCTCTGGTGGGTGGTGACCACGACGTCGACCGAGTCGGCGTACACCTTCGGGTCCTGCAGCTCGGGCGCCAGCATCTCGGGGGTGAACACCTTGTCGGGGTGCAGGAAGATGCGCCCGAAGAAGGTGGTCACGAACCGCTCGTTGATCCGGTGGCCCAGTCGACTGGCCTGCACCGTGCGACCCTCGTGCTCGAAGTCGGGCACCGCGTCGAGGTAGCCCTGCTCGATCAACCAACTGGCGTCGCGCTCGGCCGGCCCCATCCGGGCGAACAACTCGGGCACCAGCAGGCTGAAGTCGTGGTCGATCCGGGTGTGCGGTCCGATGTATCCCGCGCTGGAGACCCACCCGTCATAGCCGCTCAGCGCATACGACAACAGGCTGGCATTGAGGTCGAGGATCGACGGCAGCATGTTGAACGGGCCCTTGGTCAGCGCTCCTTCCGAGCCGGCGCCGGTCGTCGAGGGCGACTTGCCGGTCATCGAGCTGATGAACTCCATGAACAGTTCCGGCAGCTCCATGTAGTGCAGCGGGTTGTAGCCACACAGTGCGGGCACGCCCTCCTCGGGCGGGTTGTTGCGTCGTCCAGCAGCGACCACGTCGACCGGGAGCGGGAAGAACTCGTCCAGCGGGCGGTGATTGACCAGGTGGCTCGCCATCTCGGCCATCATCGTGGCCTCGGGCTGGGCGTGGTCTGGCCGGGTCTGCAGGTAGCGCGGGTTCTTGCTGGGCTTGCCGTCGACAAGACGCGGGTTGGCCGAGCTCACCACGAACTTCGGTGAGGCGTCGTCGTCCTGGGCCGCGAAGTCGCGCAGCAACTGCTGCATCGGCTCAGTGAACTGGCTGAACCCCACCGCGTCGCGCACGATCGCACGGGCCTCGTCCCGGGTGATCGGCTGGAAGTTCGACAGGAACGTGCCCGGCGAGGAGATGTCGCGCTCGGCCTGCTTGTCGTAACCACGGTGGATGGCGTCGTCGGGGCGCTGGAACAGCAACTGCTCACAGTTCTTGACGAACTTGCGCGACACCGGACGGCCCGGCTTCTGACGGGCCTGCTCGAGCGCGGCCCGGGCGCCGGTGCGCCTCGAGAAGTCCAGCGGGTGGTCCGGCATCGGCACCACGGTCGAGGCCGTGATGTCGTCCTCGGTCTGCACCTTGACGGCCGGGCTGAAGTCCGGACGCAGGCTGAACAGGCGCCACGAACCGTCGGCCTCGAAACCGACCCGCAGCATGTTCGAGATCACCTTGTCGCCGTCGAGGCGCACCACATTGCCCAGACGCCCGTTGACCACGCTGACACCGAAGTGGCTGCGCCAGTCGTCACCCCACTCCACACGGTGGTAACGCTTGATGGTGAACAGCAACTCCTTGATGTGCGGCGGGATCGCGGCGAGGCGCTCGTTGTACTCGGGGGTGTAGAGCGAGCTCGGGGTGAGCAACTTGATCACGCTGCCCAGGCTGCGGTCGGGCGACATGATCGAGCGAGCGTCGTCGTTCTGCCCCTCGTCGATGAAGCGCTGCGACCAGTCCTGGCTGATCAGGTCGGCCACGGCCTCGATGTCGTCGGAGAAGTCCGCTGTCCACTGGTCAGTGAACACGAAGGCGTCAAGCAGCGACTTCGAGATCTCGCTCTTGCCACCGCCGGAGACCGTCGCGGGCTTGTGGCACTGCATCGCGATCGGTGAGATGCCGATCAGGTGCCACTGGGTCTTGTCGAGCTCACGCTGCTTGGAGTGGATCTGGTAGCCGTTGGGACCCATGTAGGTCTGACCGGCCAGCAGCGGGATCTCGTGACGCTGACCCTCGTGCTCCCAGCTGACGGTCTGGGTGTTGAGGCTGTAGGTCGAGTAGGCCGGCACCAGCACCAGGTTGGGCAGCAGGGTGTCGTAGGCGTGGCCCTCGGGCTGGGGGTCGAAGCGCCCGGGGTTCTGCTCGAGCACTTCGGCCACCGTGTATTCGGCCGGGGTGACCTTGTCGATGAACTCCGGACCCAGGTTGTAGGCCGAGTGGCAGATCGCTCCACCAGCATGCTCCTCCTCGGCATGGCCGTAGATGTTGGCCGAGTAGCTGATCTGGGTCTTGATCTCCTTCTTGCAGTAACCGAAGTAGTTGTCGGCGATCATGGTGACCACCACGCCGCGGGCATCACGCGCGACCAGCTTGAAGGCCTGGCCGTTGTTGTAGAGCTCGTCCTCACTCGACCAGCACATTCCGTCGCGCTTCTGGCGCTCGGTGGCCTGGTCGACGTGCGGCAGGCCGACGGCCTTCTTGGTCACCTTCGTCAGGTGCGGGGCGAGGATCACGCAGCCGGTGTGACCGGTCCAAGTCGCCGGGTCAAGGGCGGCGTCGTTCTCGGGCAGGTAGGGGTCGCCGGCATTGCCGAAGATGCCCTCGACGAAGTCCAGGTTGGCGACCAACGCACCGGGGACGATGAACCGGGTCTCCATGGTGATCGCCGGGCGTCCGGGCACCGCAGGCACGACCAGCGGACGCAGCAGCAGCGAGACCAGGGCGTGCGCCGGCTTGTCGTTGTTGGCGGTCCAGGGCAGCACCTTGTCGTCGGCGGGTGGGTCGAGCGCCAACTCGAGCATCCGCGCGAAGGTCTCGAGCGGGGCGGCGAGCTTGTCGTCCTGGATGGGCAGGCCGCCCTCGGCGATGTGGAACACGCCTTGGGTGGTCCGGCGGTCGTTGGCGGGGTTGTGCAGCACGCCGTTGACCAGCCGGTAGCTCGACAGCAGCGACGAGCTCACCTCGTCCCCGTCCTCGGGGAGCGACAGTTCGCGGGCCAGGCCCGGCTCGTCGAGGACGAGGGTGCGCCGCGGCAGCTTGGGACGCACGGAGGCCTCGGCCAGGTAGGAGTCCAGGAACTGCTGGATCCGCTCGTCGGCGGGGCACAGCCGATCGGCCAACCGCCGCCGGAACTCACGTTGCCGAGCCACCATCGGGGCGACCAGCCCCCAGCCGGACGACTCGGTCGCGTCGGCGGGCAGTGGCTCCCCCAACAGGGCTAGGCGGAGGATGACGGCAGAAGTGATGTCGGCGTTGGCCATGGCCCCATTCTCCCCGACGGAGTGCCCCGAAGGGCCAGCGGGTCAGCAGTTGGGCCCAGAGGCGAACGCCGTCAGCTGCTCCAGCGGCCAGCTCGTGATCACCCGTTCGGGTGCCACACCGGCCGCCTCGAGACGGGCAGCGCCCAGGTCGAGGAAGTCGAGCTGACCGGGGGCATGGGCGTCGGTGTCGACGCTGAACACGCAGCCGATCTCGGCAGCCAGGGCGATCAGTTCGTCGGGTGGGTCGCACCGTTCAGGTCGGCTGTTGACCTCGACGGCGACCCCGAACTGGCGGCAGGCCTCGAAGACCACCTCGGCGTCGAACCGCGACTGGGCCCGCAGCGATCCGACCTCGACCCGTCGTCCGGTGCAGTGGCCGAGCACGGTGACCCGCGGGTTCGCCACGGCGTTGACCATCCGCCGAGTCATCGCCTCTGGTTCCATCTGCAGCTTGGAGTGCACCGAGGCCACCACCACGTCGAGCTGAGCGAGCAGGTCGTCGTCCTGGTCGAGCGAGCCGTCGTCGAGGATGTCGACCTCGATGCCGCGCAGCAGGCGCAGCTGGTGGCCCTGGTCGTCGAGCCGGCGCTGGACGAGCGCGATCTCGTCCCACTGCGCGAGCAGGCGTTCGCGCGGCAGCCCGTTGGCCACCCGCAGCCGGGGTGAGTGGTCGGTGACCGCCAGGTACCCATGCCCCAGCGCCGAGGCGGTGAGCGCCATCTGCAGGATCGGCGAACCCCCGTCCGACCAGGTGGAGTGGGTGTGCAGGTCACCACGCAGGTGCGCCCGCAGGCCGTTCGCGGCGAGCGGCGCCCTGCCCTGGTCACGCAGCTTCGCCAGCTTGGCTGGCACACGGTCGTCCATGGCGGCCTCGATCACCTCGGCCGTGCTGGCACCGACACCGGGCACGCTGCGCCAAGCGCCTGCCTGGTGCAGCAGCTGCCACTCGTCGGGTCCGAGCGCCTCGAGCGCGTCGGCCGCCCGCCGGTAGGCCTCGACCCGACGGGTGTCGTCGCGGGCACGCTCGCGCCAGAGGGCCACTTCACGCAACAGTGCGACCGGTCCGGAGGAGGACGTCAGTCGATCGTGTGCGGCAGCGTCCATGCCGGTCACTCTAGGGCGCGCCAGTCAAGATCACCTGACCCGGGGCCGACACGTCCACGACTCCCGGCACGGCTCCCCCGAGCCCTAGGATCGTGCCCCGGGACGACCGACGGCCAAGGAGGTGAGGGTGATGGCACAGGCACGACAGGACCCCGAGCGGAGCGCAGCGGTCAGACGGTTGGCCGGTGTCACCTCCCAGATGACCACCGCGGCCGTCGGCGCCATGGACGAGCGTCTGCCGTGGTTCACCGACCTGGACGCCGAGGAACGCTCGTGGATCACCCTGGTCGCCCGCAGTGGCATCGACGGCTTCGTCAGCTGGTTCGCCGCCGAGCATCCTGACGAGTTCTCCCCCGCCGCGGTGTTCGACGCGGCGCCTCGCGCACTGACCAGGCGGATCAGCCTGCACCAGACCGTCGAGTTGGTGCGCACCACGATCGCCGTGGTCGAGGAGCAGATCCAGGTGCTGCTGCCCGAGAACGACCGGGCGCTGATGTCGACCGCGATCGTCCACTACTCGCGCGAGGTGGCCTTCGGCGCCGCCGAGGTGTACGCACGGGCCGCCGAGATGCGGGGATCGTGGGACGCCAGGATCGAGGCCCTGGTCGTCGACGCCGTCGTACGTTCCGAGACCGACGAGACCGTGGTGTCCCGTGCCTCCACCCTGGGCTGGGTGACCGGCACCAAGGTCGCGGTGGCCGTGGGGCCTGCCCCCGAGCAGGCCACCGCCGCCCTGGACGACGTGCGCCGCACGGCCGAGCGGCAGCGGCTCGGGTTGCTCGCTGCGTTGCAGGGTGACCGGCTGGTGCTGATCGTGTCGGGACCCGACCTGGTCGACACCGCAGCGGCGGTGCGCGCCACGGCCGCACTGGAACAGCACTTCGGTGACGGGCCGATCGTGGTCGGTCCGCTGGTGGACGACCTGGTCGATGCCTCGGTCTCGGCCCGAGCCGCCATAGCCGGTGCCCGGGCGGCGGTGGCCTGGCCGGAGGGACCTCGCACCCTGTCGGCGCTCGACGTGTTGCCCGAACGTGCCCTGGCCGGTGACGGTCATGCCCGACGGACCCTGGCCCAGGACGTCTACGGGCCGCTGGAGCAGGCCGGTGGCGACCTGCTGTCGACCTGCGTGGGCTTCCTCGACCACGGCTGCTCGGTCGAGGGCACCGCCCGGGCCTTGTTCGTGCACGCCAACACGGTGCGCTACCGGCTCAAGAGGATCCAGGAAGTGACCGGCTACTCCCCCATGGACCCGCGTGAGGCCTATGTACTGCGGCTGGCGATCACCCTGGGACGGCTGGCGCAGCGCCGCTGAGCCGGCGGCGTCGATCCCGATCTGTGGCGGGAAGGTTGCCGTCGACGCGAAGTTTCACGCCACGAAGCAGCCAGGGCCGGCAGCCGGGGAATCACAACGGTGCGATTCAGGTGATCTTCCAACCCCACACGTCGACCGTCGTCATCGGTGCACGAGCGACACCCAAGGACAATTGGAGGGTTCCCACAAAGAGGGCCGTGACCTTTTCGTAACCGATCGAGGCGCGCGGCCCACACCTTCGGCGGCACAGTGGTGCTGTGCTCGCGATCGTCGCGCCCGGACAGGGCGCCCAGACCCCCGGCTTCCTCGCCCCTTGGCTGGAGCTCCCCACCTTCGCCGCCCGCCTCGCTTGGCTGAGCGTGGTCAGCGGACTCGACCTGGCCCACTACGGCACCGAGGCCGACGCCGAGACCATCCGCGACACCGCCATCGCCCAGCCCCTGCTGGTGGCCGCCGGCCTGGTGTCGGCGCTCGAACTGTTCCCACGCCCCGCCGACGCCTTCTCGAAGGTCGCGGTCGGCGCCGGCCACAGCGTGGGTGAGATCACCGCCGCAGCGGCAGCCGGCGTGATGAGTGCAGAGTCGGCGATGGTCTTCGTGCGTGAGCGTGGACGAGCGATGGCCGCGGCCAGTGCGGCGCGCCCCACCTCGATGACCGCCGTCGTCAGCGGCGACCGCGACGAGGTGCTGGCCAAGATCGAGGCCGCGGGCCTCACCCCGGCCAACAACAACGGCTCCGGCCAGATCGTCGCCGCCGGCACCGTCGAGCAGTTGGCCGACCTGGCCGCCGATCCCCCCGCGCGCGCCCGCCTGGTGCCGCTGTCGGTGGCCGGCGCCTTCCACACCATCCACATGGCGCCCGCTGTCGATCACCTGAGCCGGTTGGCCCTGGCCATCTCGACCAAGGACCCACGCACCCGACTGCTCAGCAATCGTGACGGCCAGGTCGTCCACCACGGCCGTGAGTACCTCGAGCGGATCATCGCCCAGGTCGCGAACCCGGTGCGCTGGGACCTGTGCATGGAGACCCTGGCCGACCTCGGCGTCACCGGTCTGCTGGAGCTGCCGCCGGCCGGCACGCTGACCGGCATCGCCAAGCGCAACCTCAAGGGCGTCGAGCTGTTCGCCCTGAACACCCCCGACCAGCTGAACGAGGCCCGCGCGTTCATCGAGCGCCACGGCCAGGAGAACCCGACCGGCGACCTCTCGATCACCCCGAGTTGGCGCCTGGTGGTCAGCCCCGGCAAGGGATCGTTCGTCCGCGAACCCGGCACCGAGGTCGGCACCGTGCTGCCGGTCGGCGCCCCGGTCGGCGCCGTGCGCAACCTGCGCGAGTCGGTCCCGGTGCCCGCCACCCACGGTGGCGAGGTCGTCGAGTGGCTCGTCGAGGACGGCGACCCCGTGCACGCCGGCCAGCCACTGGTGCGGCTCCACCCCGAGGCCGAAGGCCGCCACGACGTGCTGGGCGAGACCTCGTCCGCCGGCCAGGAGAGGACATCATGACCGCCACCGCCCCCGCCGGGATGCTGACCACGAGCCAGGGCGCGCAGTACGCACGCCTGCTCGGCGTCGGCGGGTATCGCGGCAGCCGCGTCGTCGACAACGACGAGATGTGCACCTGGATCGACTCCTCCGACGAGTGGATCCGCCAGCGCACCGGCATCGTCGAGCGCCGTTGGGCCACCGAGGACGAGACCCCGCTCAGCATGGCCGCTGCCGCCGCCCGCAAGGCGCTGGACCGCGCGGGACTCGCCGCCGACCAGGTCGACGCCGTGATCTGCTCGACCGTCTCGCACTTCCAGCAGACCCCCTCACTGGCCGTGCTGGTCGCCGACGAGCTCGACTGCGGCACACCTGCCGCCTTCGACATCTCCGCCGCCTGCGCCGGGTTCAGCTACGGCGTGGGGATGGCCGAGTCCCTGGTGCGCAGCGGCGCTGCCATCAACGTGCTCGTGATCGGCGTCGAGACCCTGAGTCGGCTCACCGACCTGTCCGACCGCTCGACCGCCTTCCTGTTCTCCGACGGCGCCGGTGCCGTGGTGGTCGGCCCGAGCGACACTCCAGCCATCGGTCCGGTGGTCTGGGGATCGGAACCGGGTGACCACGAGGTCATCCAGACCCGCCCCTGGGAGGTCGGCAACCCCGAATTCCCCTACATCGAGATGGAGGGCCAGAAGGTCTTCCGCTGGGCGACCACCGCGATCGCCGACAAGGCACGCGAGTGCCTGCGCGTGGCCGGTCTCGAGCCCGAGCAGCTCGACGTTTTCATCCCCCACCAGGCCAACAATCGGATCACCGACTCGATGCTGCGCCACCTCAAGTTGCCCGAGTCGGTCACCGTGAGTCGCGACATCACCCACATGGGCAACTCGTCGGCCGCCTCGATCCCCCTGGCGATGGAGGCCCTGCTCGAGTCCGGCGAGGCCACCTCGGGCCAGACCGCCCTGGTCATCGGCTTCGGCGCCGGACTGGTCTTCGCGGGCCAGGTCCTCGTCCTGCCCTGACCACCAACCCAAGAACTTCTGTGGGAGCCACCGGGCCCGACAGAACAGCAGCACCCACACCCACACAAGGAGGGCCCCATGGCCAGCACCGATGAGATCCGCGCCGACCTCGCCGAGATCGTGAACGACGTCGCCGGCGTTGCCGTCGAGGACGTGCAGTTGGACAAGTCGTTCACCGACGACCTCGACGTCGACTCGCTGTCGATGGTCGAGATCATCTACGCCTGCGAGGAGAAGTTCGGCGTCTCGATCCCCGACGAGGACGCCAAGAACCTCAAGACCGTCGGCGACGCCGTCGCGTTCATCGAGCGCGCGCAGGCCTGAGCCTGTCAGCCCCGGTCGGGATCACCCACCGGCCGGGGCCGCACCACCCCACCGACCCACGGGAGTACCGCATGTCTGACATCGTCATCACCGGATTCGGCGCCTTCACGCCGCTGGGCACCGACGCGCCCAGCACCTGGGAGGCGATGCTCTTGGGTCGCTCGGGGGTGCACCACCTGCCCCACGAGTGGGCCGAGGACCTGCCGGTCACCTTCGCGGCCGAGACTGCCGGCGATCCGTCGGACAAGCTCGACCGCGTCGAGGCCCGCCGGATGGACCGCTCCACCCAGCACGCGGTGGTCGCCGCGATGGAGGCCTGGGCCGATGCCGGCCTCACCCTCGGCGACGACAACGGCATCGACCGTGACCGGCTCGGTGTCTGCTGCGCCTCAGGCATCGGCGGCATGCAGTCACTGCTCAGCCAGTGGGACGTGCAGAAGGAGAAGGGCTTTCGTCGGGTCAGCCCGTTCACCATCCCGATGCTGATGGCCAATGCGCCGGCCGCCAACGTGGGCCTTCGCCTCGGTGCCCGCGCCGCCATCCACACCCCGGTCTCGGCCTGCGCATCGTCCAACGAGGCCATCGCCTTCGGCCTCGACATGCTGCGCCTGGGCCGCGCCGACATCGCCGTGGTCGGTGGCACCGAGGCGGTCGTTCACCCGCTGCCGATCGCCGCCTTCGCGCAGATGCAGGCGCTCAGCCGCCGCAACGACGACCCTGAGCGGGCCTCGCGCCCCTGGGACGTCGACCGTGACGGCTTCGTGCTCGGCGAGGGTGCCGCGCTGATGGTGATCGAGACCCTCGAACACGCCCAGGCCCGCGGCGCCAAGATCTACGGAACCCTGGCCGGGGCCGGCATCTCGGCCGACTCCCACGACATCGTCCAGCCCGACCCCACCGGTCGCGGCCAGGCCGCCGCGATGACGAAGGCGATCAAGGACGCGGGCCTGACCCCGCGCGACATCGTCCACGTCAACGCCCACGGCACCTCGACCCCCCAGGGCGACGTGGCCGAGGCCGCCTCGATCGCCGCAGCACTCGGTGATTCCGCTGACCAGCCCTGGGTCACCAGCACCAAGTCGATGACCGGCCACCTGCTCGGTGGCGCCGGTGCGGTCGAGACCTTCGCCACCGTGCGTGCGCTCAGCGACCGTCGTGTTCCGGGGACGATCAACGTCGAGAACCTCGAGCCCAACCTGCCGGTGCGGATCGCCACCGAGACCACCTCGCTCGGTGACGGCGACCTGGCCGCCCTGAACAACTCGTTCGGGTTCGGTGGTCACAACGTGGTCATCGCCGTCACCAACGCCCACCAGAACCGGTGACCCCATGACTGCCACCAAGGCCGAGAAACTGCCGCGCGCACTCGATCCGCGCAACCCCAACCACCGGCTCGCTGCCTTCTTCGACGAAGGCAGCGTCGAACTGATCAGTGCCGACGACGACTCCGGCTTCCTGGCTGCGGTCGGACTGGTCAAGGGCTGCCGCACCGTGGCCTTCTGCTCCGATGCCACTGTGATGGGCGGCGCCATGGGCGTCGAGGGCTGCAAGGTGGTCGTCGCCGCCTACGAGCGAGCACTGGCCGACCAGTTGCCGATCGCCGGCATCTGGCACTCCGGCGGAGCCCGGCTGGCCGAAGGTGTGCTGTCACTGCACGCCGTCGGCGAGATCTTCAACATCATGACCATCGCCTCGGGCAAGGTTCCCCAGGTCTCGATCGTGCTCGGCCCCTGCGCCGGCGGTGCCGCCTACGGTCCCGCGCTCACCGACGTGGTGATCAGTTCCCCGGCAGGACGCATCTTCGTCACCGGCCCCGAGGTGGTCCGTTCGGTGACTGGCGAGGACGTCGACATGGCCCGCCTCGGCGGTCCCGACACCCACGGACGTCGCTCCGGGGTCGTCCACGTCGAGGCCACCGACGAGGCCGACGCCCTCGACCAGGGACGCCGGCTGGTGTCGCTGTTCGCCGACCAGCGCACCGTCGCCCCAGACGTCGACGACACCGACCTGAGCACGCTGCTGCCGGAGTCGGCCAAGCGCGCCTACGACGTGCACCCGTTGATCCACGGCCTGGTCGACGAGGGATCGCTCAGCGAACTGCACGCCCGCTGGGCCCCCAACATCGTCGTGGCCCTGGGTCGACTGGGCGGACGAAGCATCGGCGTGATCGCCAACAACCCGCTGCGGCTGGGTGGCTGCCTCGACTCGCTGTCGGCCGAGAAGGCCGCGCGCTTCGTGCGGATGTGCGACACCTTCGGGATCCCGCTGGTCGTGCTGGTCGACACCCCCGGGTACCTGCCCGGCGTCGGGCAGGAGTGGGACGGTGTGGTCCGCCGCGGCGCCAAGCTGCTGCACGCCTTCGCCGAGGCCGTCGTCCCGCGGGTCACCCTGGTCACCCGCAAGACCTACGGCGGTGCCTACATCGCGATGAACTCCCGTGCGCTGGGCGCCACCAAGGTGTTCGCCTGGCCCACCGCCGAGGTCGCGGTGATGGGCGCGGTCGCAGCGATCCGCATCCTGCACCGGCGCAAGCTCGCCGCCGTGCCGGACGAGAGCCGCGAGCAGGTCGAACTCGAACTGGCCGCCGAGCACGCCCGGATCGCCGGAGGCATCGACCGCGCCGTCGAGATCGGCGTGGTCGACCAGGTGATCGAGCCCACCGCCACCCGATCGGCACTTGCTGCGGCGATCAGCGACGCCGATCGGGGCACACGGGGCAACCACACCAACATCCCGCTCTGATGCCACCGCTGGCCGATGGGCGACCCGCAGGTACTCCTCGAGGCCTACGGCATCGCGATGGACCAGGCCAAGTACGACTTCTACCGCGAACTGTGGAGCGCGGGGGGCTGACTCAGGCCAGGTGACGCTCCAGCCAGCGCGGCCCGTCGGCACCGGCCTGCCTGAACAGCTCCAGCTCCTCGTCCCAGGCCAGACCCAGCAGGTCAGCCACGGCACGGTGCAGGCTGGCGCGGTTGAGCGCATCGGCCACCAGCGCGGCACGCAGTCGCTGCTCGTGCACCAGCACGTCGCCGTGACGCCCGATCGTGGCGTGGAAGACCCCCAGGCGCGGCGTGACCGAGTAGCGCACACCCTCGTCGGTGCCCGGCTGGTGCTCGGTGACCTCGAAGCGCAGTCGTCCCCAGCGCTGCAGGCTCGAGGCGATGGTGGCCGCGGTGCCGGCCGGGCCACGCCACTCGAGTTCGGCGCGGTAGCTGCCGCGGTCAGCAGGCTGAGGGCTCCAGTCCAGGCGTGTGGGTACGCCAAGGACGCCGCCCAGGGCCCACTCGATGTGCGGGCACAGCGCGGACGGCGTCGAGTGGATCCACACCACCCCGGTGGCCGGGGCGTCGACGCCGGTCGTCGTGGTTCCACCCGTCGTGGTGACGGCGGTCATGGCTCCTCCTCAGCATCCAGACGTGCCTTCCCCAGCAGCTGGACGATCGGAGTCGTGACCTTGACCTCGATTGTGCCTCGTCAGGCCGCCGCACACCAGTCCTGAGAACTCGCCTAGGCTTTGGCCATGTCGAGCGATGCCACCGTCCCCGCCGCCGCCCCCCTGTCCGTGGACGAGGTGTTGTCGTCGTCGGTGTCGATGAGCGAGTTGCGCGGTGACGGCACCGACCTGCTGTGGCTGGAGTCCAGGCCCTTGGAGGACGCCCGGATGACCGTCGTGAGGTGGCGGGACGGGCAGCTCAGCGAACTCACCGCCGCCCCGATCAACGTGCGCACCCGCATCTGGGAGTACGGGGGTGGTGCCTGGGACTGCCACGACGGCGTCCTGGTGGTCAGCGACCTGACCAGCGGGCGACTGGTGCGCCTCGAGGGCAACCAGACCACTCCCATCACCCCGGCCGACCCGGCGGTCCGCTTCGGTGGGCTGCAGGTGCACCCCGACCGCGACCTGGTGCTGGCCGTACGCGAGGACGGCCGTCAGGAGGGTGAGCCGGTCAGCAGCATCGTCGCCCTCAGCCTCACCGGCCCCAATGCCGACTTCGGCACCGTCCTGGTCAGTGGTGCCGACTTCCACGCCGGGCCCCGCCTCAGCGAGGACGACCTGTTGGCATGGTTCCAGTGGAACCATCCTTCGATGCCCTGGGACGAGACCGAACTGCGCGTGGCCCGGTTGAGCCGCGTCGGCGACGCCTGGCGCACCGACCACCACCAAGTCGTCTTCGCCGAGCCCGACACCAGTGCCCAGCACCCCCAGTGGGACGGCCGTGACCTGGTCTTCAGCCAGGACGGCTCCGGCCACTGGAACATCGCTCGCTGGGACCGCACCAGCACCCGGGCGGTGACCGATGAACCCCATGACCACGACCACCCGGTCTGGACCCTGACCGTGCCCACCTGGTCGCCTGTTGCTGGAAGGGTGCTGTGCCACCGGATGGTCGACGGATGGCCCGAACTCGGCTGGGCCGGCGCTGACCAGTCCTGGCAGCCGCTGCCCGTGCCCGACCTCGCCGACGTCGACTCGGTGGCCGTGCTGGACGGGCGGGTCTTCGTCCTGGCCGGCTTCGCCACCCGTCCACCGGCCCTGGTCGCGATCGACCCCAGCGGTGAGGTCGAGTTCGTCCACCAGCCCCAAGGCGAGCCGGAGCAGCTCACCACAGCACCCCGGAGCATGATCATCGACGGCCCCACCGGCCCCGTCCACGCCTGGTACCACGCCCCCACCCGCGACGCCGACCAACCGCCCCCGACCATCGTGAGGACCCACGGCGGGCCGACCTCGTTCGCCAGTGCCGCGTACAACCCCTCGGTCACTTTCTGGACGAGCCGCGGCTTCGCCGTCGTCGACGTCAACTACGGCGGCTCCACCGGGTTCGGACGGATCTACCGGGAGCGGCTGCTGCAGAACTGGGGTGTGGTCGACGTCGAGGACTGTGTCGCCGTGGTCGAGCACCTGGTGGCCGAGGGCCTGGCCGACCCGGCCAGGGTGAGCATCACCGGGGGCAGTGCGGGTGGCTACACCACCCTGCAGAGCCTGGCCACCACCTCGACCTACACCGCCGGCGTCAGCCGCTACGGCATCGGAGACCTCGAGATGCTGGCCACCGACACCCACAAGTTCGAGTCCCGCTACCTCGACTCGCTGGTGGGCCGCCTGCCCCAGACGCGCCAGCGCTACCTCGACCGCTCCCCCATCCACCACGTCGAGAACATGTCGACCCCGATGCTGTTGCTGCAGGGCACCGAGGATGCCGTCGTCCCGCCCAACCAGGCCGAGGCCATCGCCTCGGCGGTCCGGGCCAAGGGGCTGCCGGTGGCCCTGGAGCTGTTCGAGGGCGAGGGCCACGGCTTCCGGTCGATGGCCGCCCGACGCCGGGCCCTGCTCGCCGAGCTCGCATTCCACGTGCAGTTGTGGCGATTGGACACGACCGACACCGACCTGCCGGAACTCGACCTGCGCTGAGGAGTCACCTACTGTGGGCTGCGACATCGATGACGGCGGAGGACTCGTGGCCATGAAGAAGCTCCTGCGTTGGCTGGTCGCCACCGCGACCGCCGCCACCTGCGTGGTCGCGATGCCCCTGAGCTCGACGGCCGAGCCGCTCAAGGACGTCGGGCAGGCCCTTCCCGCCGATGCACCGGCCACGCAGGGCACCGCCCCGACCACGTCGACGACCACCATCGGTCCGGCCGCCGTGGCGCCGTGGCTCACCCAGCTCAACACCGTTCGCTCGCAGTTCGGCGTGGCTGCCGTTGTCGAGTCCGCCACCTGGAGCCAGGCCGCCGGCCTGCACTCGCGCTACATGGCCGAGAACCAGGTCGTCACCCAGGCCGAGGACCCGACCCAGCCGTACTACACCACCGCCGGCGACACCGCGGGACGCAACTCGTTGGTGGCTGCCGGCTGGAGCACCCCCACCGAGTTCATCGACGCCTGGACTGCGGCCCCCTTCCACCTGATCTCGATGCTGGACAGCCGGCTGGCGACCGTCGGCTACGGCCAGTACACCTCGACCTCCACCTCGGCGACCGCCGCGACCCTCAACGTGGCCCAGGGCCGCACCCGGGCCCCTGCCACCACCGGATGGCCAAGGGTCTGGCCGCGCGGCACCACCCGCATCCTTGAGATGACCGAGGCCTCGTCGCCGGACCCGGCTGCCGGCTGCAACGCACCCAGCGGCTCGTGGTACGGCACGCCGACCCTGGTCGACTTCGGTCCCGGCACGAGCGTGACGAGCGCCACCGCGGTCGTGCTCGAGGACGGCACCAACGTGCCCGTCTGCGTGCGCACGGCCTCCAACTACGCCAACTCCACGGCCAAGGCCCTGATGGCCGGCAAGGTGCTGGTGATCCCGACTCGTCCGCTCGCGCTCAACAAGGGCTACACCGGCAGCGTCACCACCAACCTCGGCTCTGTCAGCCTGCGCTTCGACACCGGCAACCCCGCCTCAGGCGTGTTCGGCGACCACACGGGAGACGGCCTGGCCGACGTCCTGGGGGTGCAGGGGGGCACCGAGAACCTGATGATGTTCCAGACCGGGCCCGGGCCCGCACTGCGTCCCGGCATCCGAGTGGGCCACGGTTGGGGCGGGATGAACTGGATCTCCTCGGTTCCCGACCTCAACCGTGATGGCCGCACCGAGCTGCTGGCGCGCGCCACGGACGGCACCCTGTGGTTGTATCCCGGCCTGGGTCGGGGGGCCTGGGGGACCAGGAGCAAGCTCGGACACGGTTTCGGAGGCTTGGACCAGCTCGTGGTGATTCCTGACGTCACTGGCGACACGTTGCCCGAGTTGATCGGTCGCACGAGCAGCGGCGAGTTGGCGCGTTTCAGCTTCACCGGACCGACCAGCTACCTGGCGAACCGCCGCACCATCGGTCATGGTTGGGGCAGCATGCAGAAGCTTGTCTCAGCGGGCGACTTCACCGGCGACCGGATCCCCGACATCCTCGCCATCGGGGCCCAGGGAGAGTTGTACTGCTACCCCTTGACGGCCCAGGGAACCTTCCGAGGCGGGCGTAGCCAGGTCGGCCACGGTTGGAGCGGCTGGACCGCCATCTGGTCACCCGGGGACATGAACGGAGACGGTCGGCACGACCTGATCGGCCGCAGTCCGGAGGGCGCGTTGTTCTTCTACGCGAACCTCACCGGCCGATGGGGCAGCAAGCGCCAGATCGGTTGGGGCTGGGGCGGCTACCGGCTGCTCGCCTGAGGACCACCAGGGATGATCCTGCTCGATCGTCCACGCTGGCCGGCCCACGGGACCCTGTTCGCCCACCTGGTCTCCGACGCCTCCCTGGACGAACTCCACCGGTTCGCGGGCGACCTCGGTCTGCACTGGCGGGCCTTCGACCACGACCACTACGACCTGCCCGAACGGCTGTGGCAGCCGGCGGTCGACGCCGGAGCCCTGCCCATGTCGTCCATCGACCTGGTCAGGCGCCTGTCCGCAGCGGGCCTTCGGGTGCGCCCGGCCGACAAGTTGCCCACCGTCGAACGGGTGCTCCCCCACCTGCTGGAGAGCTGGCGTGGTCTGGGGCTGACCAGCGACGCCGACGCCGTACGGGACGACCTGCTCGAGCGCTGGCGGCAGCCACAGCGCCACTACCACGACCTGCGACACCTGCAGCAGGTGCTCGAGGCACTGTCGAGGTTGCAGCCGGGGCCTGCCCTGCGGCCGGTGCTGCTGGCGGCGTGGTTCCATGACGCCGTGTACGACCGGGCACCCGACGATGAGCAGCGTTCGGCGGCGTTGGTCGAGACCAGCCTGCGCGGGCTGGTGGGCGAGGCCGAGGTGGCCGAGGTGGTGCGCCTGGTGCACCTCACGATCAGCCACGACCCCGAGCCCACCGATCGGGCAGGGGCGATGTTGTGTGATGCCGACCTGGCGGTGTTGGCCCAGCCGCCGGGACGCTACGACATGTACGTCCGCGACGTGCGCACCGAGTACGACCACCTCGACGACGCCACCTGGCGGGCAGGACGCACAGCCGTGCTCGACCACCTGCTCGCGCTGGACCCGCTGTACCGGACAAGCGCGGGGCGCGACCTGTGGGAGCACCCCGCGCGAGTCAACCTGCAGCGCGAGCGGCGTCGCTGGTCGTCCTAGTCGAGCCGGGCGCGCTCCCCGAAGATCGCCGTGCCCACCCTGACGATGGTGGCGCCGTGGGCGATCGCCAGGTCGAGGTCGCCCGACATGCCCATCGACAACTCGTCCCAGGTCGAACCCAGCACCTGGGCGTCGCGCAGCTCACGCTGCAGGTGCTGCATGCGCACGAAGCAGGCCGCGACCGCCTGCTGGTCGGGGCCCGGCAGCGCCAGCGTCATCAGTCCCCTGACCCGCAACCGGTCGAACGGCGCCAGGGCGCGTGCGAAGTCGAGCACCTCGTCAGGTGCCAGACCTGACTTGGTGTGCTCACCCGAGGAATTCACCTGCACGAGCACGTCGAGGCTGCGGTCGAGCGCGTCGAGGCGGCGCTGCAACTGCTCGGCCAGGCGCAGTGAGTCGAGCGACTGCAGTTCGGTGGCCCACTGTGCGGCGTCCTTGGCCTTGTTGGACTGCAGGTGACCGATCACCACCCACTCGACCGGGCCACCGGGCGGTGGGTGCTCCTGGTAGTGCTGGGCCTTGCCCACGAGTTCCTGGACCCGGTTCTCCCCGAACCGTCGATGCCCCGCGGCGATCGCCTGGTCGACCAGCTCGACCGGATGGGTCTTGGTGACCGGCAGCAGGTGCACCTCGTCGCGTGACCGTCCAGCAGCCTGGCAGGCCGTGGTGATCCGTTGTTCGACGTCGGCCAGGTTCGCGGCCACGTCGACGCGGTCGACCGGGTGACTGGTCATGGCCAGCGAGCCGCCAGCGACATCACCCCGAGGGTGGCCACCAGCCCGGCGAGCAGCGCGTAGGTGACGTAGCGATGGGTGACCTCGACGTAGACCCGCTCGTAGCCCACCGAACGGGCGATCGCCTGGTAGACCTCCTTGAGTTCCTGGGACGAGGCCGCAGAGAACTTCTTTCCGCCCGACTCACGGGCGACGATGGCCAGCTCGTTGTGGTTGACCGGCACGGCCTGACGCACGCCCCGGTCGACCACGTAGCCGTTGGCGGTGCCGTAGGCGATGGTGTAGACGGGCACGCCCTGCTTCTTCGCCTCGCGGGCAGCGGCCTCGGACGAGCGGCCCATGTTGGTGGCGCCGTCCGACAGCAGCACGATCGCAGCCGGGGGCACGTCATTGGGGTTCTGCGGATCGGGCGGCAGCGTCTTCAACAGGTTCAGCGACTGGTAGACACCCTCACCGATCGCGGTGGACGGGGCGTACTGCAACGCGTCGATGGCGCGCTGCACCGAGCCACGGTCGGTCGTGGGTGGCACCATCGGCCTCGCCGTCCCGGCGAAGCTCACCAGGCCGACGTTGAACCGTGGCGGCAGCAGGGTGGTGAACTCCTTGGCGGCGTCCTGGGCGGCGCGCATCCGGTTGGGCTTGACGTCCTCGGCCTTCATCGAGATCGACACGTCGATGGCCAGCACCACCGTGGCCCGCTCGCGGGGTACCTCGGCGAAGTCCTTGGGCTTGGCGTAGGCCACGACCAGCATCGCCATCGCCAGCACGGCCGCACCAACGGCCAGGTGGCGCTTCCACGGCTTGTCCTTGGGGATGACCAGGTCAAGTCGGCTGCCGGCACGTCGTCCTGAGGTGAACCCGGTGCGGGTGACCAGCGCGAAGTAGAGCACGGCCACGACGGCGACGGCGATCAGCCACCACAGTCGGTTGGGGCTCAGGAACTCGATCATCGGCACGAGCAGCGCGGTCATGAGGGCCACCTCGCTGCCATCGACACCGCACCGAGTGCCGCGATCACCGCGAAGGCGAAGGCGTAGAACGCCCACTGGGCGGTGATCTCCTTCTTGACCTCCTCGAAGCCGACCTCGCCGCGCACGTCCTTGTAGACGCTGGTCAGGTCCTTCGCGCTGTCGGCGGTCCACGCCTTGGCGTCGGTGGTCTGGGCGATCTGGGCCAGCCCGGCCTTGTCGGGCGCCACCCGCTCGCGCTTGCCGTCGAGGTCGACGTAGCCGGTCTCGGTGCCGTAGGCGATCGTGTAGACCTTGACGTTCTGCTCCTTGGCCTTTCGGGCGGCCTCCAGGGGCGACCCGCCCTCGGTGTTCTGGCCGTCCGACAGCAGCACCATCACCGCGGGGGCGGGTTTGTCGTCCGGTCCGGGCGGGGCCAGTGTGATCGCCTGCAGACCCTCGTCAATCGCGGTGCCGATCGCGGTCGCGTCCTGCAGTTCGAGCCCGGCGATCACTCGCTGGGCCGCACCACGGTCGGTGCTGGGTGGCAGCCGGGTCTCGGGCTTGCCCGACAGGGCGACCACAGCCACGTTGAAGTCGGGTGGCAGTTGCAGGATGAACTCGGTGGCGGCCTTCTTCGCGGCACTGAGCCGGTCGGGGCTGACGTCCTTGGCCTGCATCGAGTGCGACACGTCGATCACCACGACGACCGTGGCCCGCGCGCGGGCCACCTTCTCGACGCCCTCAGGACGTGCCCAGGCGAACACCAGCGCGACCAGCGACAGCAAGGTCGCAGCCACGGCCACGTGGCGCCGCCAACTTGACTGCTTGGGCAGCACCCGGCCGAGCACGCCGGTGTTGGTGAAGCGCATGCCGGTCAGGTGCTTGCGCCGCAACACCCAGATGTAGGCGGCCACCAGCAAGGGCACGACCAGCAGCGTCCACAGCCTCTGCTCGTCGCTGAACGACGGCAGGAAGCCCAGGATCATCGGGTGCAGGGTCAGCGGGTGCAGCGTGGTCGACGTCATCGGCTCACTCCCTGGGGCGGGGCGTGAAGCATGCTGGCCACCCGCCGGTACCCCAAGACGAATCGGGCAATGTCCTGCACCCAGTCTCTGTCGGTGCGCAACTGGATGTGTCCGCAGCCCGAGCGGCGCAGGGCGATCTTGATGCGTTCGCGCTGCGCGGTGGTGGCCGCGTTCATCCGTTCCCGGGCGGCGTTGTCACTGGTGTTGACGTAGCGGGCGAAGTCGGTCTCGGGGTCCTTGATCAGCATCTCGCCGACATCGGGGAAGTCGAGTTCGTGGGAGTCGACGACCTCGATGCACAGCACCTGGTTGCGCACCGCGAGCCGGCGCAGTGGCCGCTCCCACTCGGTCTCGACGTTGGGGTCGAGTTCGTCCTCGCCGGGGGTGAGGAAGTCCGAGACCACCACGCGCATTCCGCGTCGGCGCTGGGTGCGCACCAACTGCTCGATGCCTGCGGCCAACGTCATCGACCCGGGCGCGTGGTCGGGGACGATCGGCTCGTCCAGCATGGTGCGCAGCAACCCGTACAGCGCGGTCCGACCCGATCGGGCGGGCAGGCGCCGGATGGAGTCCTGGCGCATGATCATGCCGCCGAAGCGGTCGCCCATCTTCTGGGACAGGAAGCCGATGGTGGCGATGGCGGCGATGCCCAGGTCACGCTTGGTGACGCCCTCGGTGCCCCAGTTCATCGAGGGGGTGGCGTCGAGCAGGGCCCAGACCTCGAGTTCGCGGTCGGCGATCGTGTCTCGCACGTGCGGGACGGTCGTCCTCGCCGTCACCGCCCAGTCCATCCGACGCACGTCGTCCTGGCCGGGTTGGTACTGGCGGGCGTCGTTGGTGTCGGATCCGGGGCCGGGCAGCAGACCCATGTGGTCGCCGTGCAGGAACCCCTCGAGGCGTCGGACGACGGTCAGTTCGAGCCGACGCAGCGCCGCCTCGGGCGCCAGCTTGCTGAGCGGCACCGAGGGCCCGGTCGGGGGCCTGAGCACGGTCTCGGCGACGCCGACGTCAGGCCGGGCACGCCCCAGGAACCCCTGCTGCTGGCCCGTCGGTGGGGCGAAGTCGGGTGGGGGTTGTGTCATGGCACTCAGTTGCGGAACTCGGGGCTGTGCCGGTGCTGGCCGTGCTGGGCCTGGCGCTGCTGGGCGTTCCACACCGGTGTGGGCGGGGGCACCATGGCCAGGATGCGCTCGACCACCTGCGCGGGCTGGATGTTGTCGGCCACGGCGTCGAAGCCGAGCACCAGGCGGTGGGCCATCACGTCCTTGGCGACAGCCTGCACGTCGGTGGGCAGCACGTAGTCGCGGCCGTGGATCAGGGCGAGCGCCCGGGCGGCCGAGACCAGGCCGAGGGTGGCGCGCGGGGAGTTGCCGATCTGGATGACCGAGGTGAGGTCGGGCATGCCGAACTCACCGGGGGTGCGGGTGGCCAGCACCAGGCGGACGATGTACTCGGCGACCAGGTTGTGCACGAACACGTTCGAGGCCATGTCCTGCAGCGCGATCACCACGTCGGGGTTGAGCACCGGCTGCGCTTCCGGCGGCCGCACGCTCATCCGGCGCAGGATCTCGAACTCCTCGTTGCCGCGCGGGTAGGGCACGTCGACCTTGAGCAGGAAGCGGTCACGCTGGGCCTCGGGCAGCGGGTAGACGCCCTCGGACTCGACCGGGTTCTGGGTGGCGATCACGATGAACGGCTTGTGCGCGGGATAGGTGACGCCGGCGATCGAGACCTGCTTCTCGGCCATCAGCTCGAGCATGGCCGACTGCACCTTCGCAGGCGCACGGTTGATCTCGTCGGCCAGCACGAAGTTCACGAACACCGGGCCGAGCTCGATGTCGAACTCCTCCTTGGTGGCCGAGTAGATCCGGGTGCCGACGATGTCGGAGGGCACCAGGTCGGGGGTGAACTGCACGCGCGAGAAGGTGCCGCCGACCACGGTGGCGAACGAGCGCACCGCGAGGGTCTTGGCGACGCCGGGCACACCCTCGAGCAGGATGTGGCCCTTGGCCAGCAGGCCGACCATCAGCTGCTCGACCATGTGCTCCTGGCCGACGATGACCCGCTGCACCTGGCCGATCGCCTCACCCAGCAGCCTGGCTGCGTCCTGGGTGGTGGTCGGGGCCTGGGGGTTCGCCGCGGTTGTGCTCACTCGAGTACTCCTGGTCAGGGGCCGGTGGTGTCGCCACCACACGGTGACAGACCTGTTTTCAACCTTAGCGCCCCCGGTGGCCACCGGCCCCGGCGTCGTCGCGCGGTCGGGTGGCGACACTCTTGGTCTGGGCTGGCGATGTGGTGAGATGGACAGTGATGTCCGATCCCACGCCACCAGTTGTGCCGCCGATGGGCGGCCCGGCGGTCTTCCCGGTCCCCCTGACCACCGACGACCCGCCGCGCATCGGTGACTTCTGGTTGGACGCGCGCCTGGTGGCCGGCCCCAGCGGGGTCGGCTACCTGGGCCATGACCCGGACGACACCCCGGTGATGCTGCTGCACCTCAACGACGGTGCTGCCCGCGACGCCGCCGCCCGTGACCGTCTGGCCGGTGAGGTGAACAAGTTGCACCTCGACACCGTCGTCGCCCGCGGTGGGCAGGGTCAGGACGAGGGGCGACTGGCGGCCCTGTACCGCAGCGAGGACGACGACCCGGTGGGGCCGGACGCGCAGCCGTTGGCCCCGTGGGTGGCCCTGGCCTACGACGGGTCGCCGGCCGCGGTGGCCGAGGCGGAGCGGATCCTGCGTGAGGTCGACCTGTCGCGGTTGGGTCCGCTGGGTGCGCCGAAGGGCCCTGCCTACGAGATGCACTGGTACACCTCGACCAAGCCGGGCACCAGCCGGTTGTGGCCCTTGCCGTGGCCGGGACGAAGGGACCGGGCGGGGTGGGTGACCATCCTCGCCTCCGGAGTGCTGATGATCCTGATGACGTTGGTCGCGCTGCTGATCGTCGTCCTGATCTTCCAGAACAGTCCACCGCAGCCACCGCCCCCGCCGGTGCCGACCGACGGCAGCGGGACTCCCCCGCCCAGCCAGCAGTCACAGAGCCAGAGCCAATCCCAGAGCCAGTCGCAGTCTCAGAGCCAGAGCCAATCCCAGAGCCAGTCGCAGTCTCAGAGCCAGAGCCAATCCCAGAGCCAATCCCAGAGCCAGTCGCAGTCTCAGAGCCCGAGCCCGTCACAGAGTGGTTCTGAGTCCGAGAGCCCGTCTCCCAGCGATGGGGACGCCTCGCCGACGAAGACGCCCAGCATGGAGAGCCCCGACCCGTCGGGCACCGACTCGGGCGGTGGAGGCTCGCCCACACCCAACCGGAGGTTGTGATGGCACGTCCCCGGCTGCTGGCCACCGACCTCGACGGCACCTTCCTCGACAGTCGGGGCCGGATCTCGTCCGAGAACGAGGCCGCCTTCCGTCGTGCGGCCGACGAGGGTGTCCACCTGGTGGTGGCCACCGGGCGTCCGTGGCGGTGGTTGAGCGTGCTCGAACCGTTGCACGACCTCGACCTGCACGTGCTGGCGAGCAATGGTGCGGTCCGCTACGACCTCGCCGACGACAGGGTGACCAGCCACGATCCGATGGACGTCGAGGTGATCCGTGAGGTGGTCGACGACCTGCGCGGGGCGGTACCGGGACTGGGTTTCGCCCTGGAGCACGTCGACGGCTGGTCGTGCGACGAGGCCTACACCGTCGACCACCACGAGGTGGAGCCGGTGCCCTTCGTCGGCCCGATCGAGGAAGGGCTGCAACGAGCGCCCGCGGTGAAGCTGCTGGTGCGCAGCCAGACCATCGCCAGCGACGCCCTCGCCGACCTGATCACGCCGGTGGTCGGTGACCGGCTGAACCCGACCTGGTCGTTCGTGGTGGCCAAGGGCCTGATCGAGATCAGCAGCCCCGGCATCAGCAAGGCCAGTGGGTTGCGCCGACTGATGGACGACCTGTCGGTCTCGCCCGACGACTCGGCGGCCTTCGGTGACATGCCCAACGACATCGCGATGCTGCAGATGGTGGGCAGGCCCTTCGCGATGGCCAATGCGCACCCCTCGGTGCTCGACCTCGGCTTCCCGGTGGCCGGCCACCACGACGAGTCGGGGGTGGGCAGGACGGTCCAGGCCCTGCTCGACTAGGCTGCCCGACTGGGGGCGTTAGCTCAGCAGGTCAGAGCAGAGGACTCATAATCCTTCGGTCGCGGGTTCGAGCCCCGCACGCCCCACCAACTCCCGCTGGGAAAGCGTGTTCCGCGCCACTCCGTGGGAGGTCTCGCCCAAAGCCGTGGGGTCCGTTACGGTCGGGTGGATGAACGGTCACTACATCCCCAGTTCGCCCTGCACCGACGGCTGCACCTACTGCCAGCTGCTCAAGGAGTCACCGCAGGTGCCCTGAGCCGCTCCGGCACGACGCCGTGCCAACGTGAACGAACGCTCAGAAACGGCCGATCCGCCGCGCGGCGGAGCCCACTGCTGTGGCAGGCTAGTCGGAGCGTGCGACACGCTCCACAGACCACCCACTTCTGCCAGGGGAACACACCATGAAGCACTCGGTCCTCATCGTCGGTTACGGCACGATGGGCATCGTCCACACCAAGAAGCTCTCGGCCATGCCGGACGTCACCGTCAAGGGAGCGGTCGACATCGACCCGCGGGCCCTTGACGAGGTGCGCGCCGCTGGAATGGTGGCCTACGAGAGCCTGGAAGAGGGTCTGGCCGACCCCGAGATCGACCTGGTGGTCATCTCGACCCCCAACGAGGCCCACAAGCCGATCGCCCTGGCCGCGCTGGCTGCCGGCAAGAACGTGATGACCGAGAAGCCGGCCATGCTCGACTCGGCCGAACTGGAAGAGGTCATCGAGGCTGCCAAGGCGTCCGGCAAGGTCTTCACCGTGCACCAGAACCGTCGCTGGGACGAGGACTACCTGGTGATGAAGAAGCTCTACGACGAGCAGACCATGGGCCCGGTGACCTACATCGAGTCGCGGATCGACGGTTCGCGCGGCATCCCCGGTGACTGGCGTCGCGATCCCGAGCGCGGCGGTGGCATGGTGCTGGACTGGGGCGTGCACCTGGTCGACCGCCTGCTGCTGATGGTGCCCTCGCCCGTGACCCGGGTGTTCGCCCGCTACTCCTACGCCAAGGGCCTGCCCGTCGAGGACGGCTTCCGCATCCAGATGTCGTACGCCAATGGCGTCGAGGCGCTCGCCGTGTGCACCACCAACAACTTCATCGGCCTGCCCAAGTTCCACATGGAGGCCGTGCACGGCACCGCCCAGATCGAGGACTGGCAGATGAACGGCAAGATCGTGCGCCTGTTCGACAAGGAGAACGACGCCGACGCCACGCCGATCCTGGCCGGCCAGGGCATGACCAAGACCATGGCCCCCCGCCTGATCGACTACGCCGAGCGCGCCAAGGTGCAGGACAACGTCGAGATCCTGTCGATCCCGCGCATCGAGACCGGCATGGACGAGTTCTACGACAACCTGATCGCCTCGATCGAGGGGCGCGAGGAGCCGGTCGTCCAGGTCGACAGCGTGCTGCGCTGCCTGCGCGTGCTCGAGGCCGCCCGCCAGTCGCACGAGACCGGCGAGGCGATCGCCTTCGAGTCCGCCGACTGACCCACTGCGCAGAAACACCGACTGTGGCCCGTCCCTGAGGGACGGGCCACATTTCGTTACTTCTCTCAGGACAAGGGTCACGTGTGTCGTGACAACCGGAAACCCTCGCTTGACGTGTCATGGACAAACGTCGCCCAGCCCGGTCGGGCTGCGAGGAGAGAAGGCCCGCCATGCGTCCGGTCAAAGTCTGTGCCCGCGTGCTCGTCGCGCTGGCCATCGCCCTCACCGGCCTGGGGTTCGCCCCAGCGAACATCGCCCACGCCTACGACCAACTGCGTGGCGCCAACACCTCGTCGCGCATCGTGCTCAGCTATGACGACTGCCCGAACTCGCTGGCCGCCTTCAAGGCCACCGTGCTCGCCGCCGAGAGCCTCGACATCGGTCTGGCGCTGTTCCCGACCGGTCAGTGCCTGGTGCAGGGCAGGTTCGACGCCGCGTTCGCCCGCGCCCACGGTCACCACGTCTTCAACCACTCCGTCACCCACCCCGACCTGCGCACCCTGAGCTACTCACGCATCCTCACCGAGCTGAGCGCACCAGGTGTGGTGACCAGCTACGGTCGTCCCCCGTTCGGGGCACTGAACTCGACCGTGACAGCGGCCTATGCCGCCAAGGGCATGAAGATCTGGCTGTGGAACCTCGACACCCTGGACTGGCAGAGCAAGTCACAGGCGAGCGTGGTCAACCACGTCGTGGCGAACGCTCGGGCCGGCGACACGGTGCTGATGCACATGCAGTGGAACGCCTTCAACGGTACCGCCCTCGGCCAGATGAAGTCAGGACTGGCTGCCCGGGGGCTGGGGGTCTGCCGCAACTACGTGGGCACCGCTCCGGTGGCCCCTGCGAGCATGAACTGCAACCCGACGGCCGCCCCGCCTGCCGCTCCCGCCGCCCGACTGCTGTCGGTCAACACCGCCGGCCAGTTGGTGCGCCACCCGTTCACGAGTGCTCGAACCTTGGGGACCCCGATCACGGTCGGCAGCGGATGGCACCGCATGACCTGGATCGGCCAGGTGCCCGACCTCGACGGCGATCGGCGCCCCGACGTGCTGGCCCGCCGCGACGACGGGACGCTGTGGCGCTACCTGAGCACGAGCACCAATGGTCTGGGCCACGCCACGCAGGTGGGCCATGGATGGAACTCGATGTCACTGATGACGGTCATGCCCGATGCCGACCGAGACGGTGCACCGGAACTCATCGCCCGGTCCAGTGATGGGTCCCTCCACCGGTACCGGATCAACCCGAGCAGCGTGTGGAAGGAGGCGCGGATCGGCAGCGGCTGGGGCAGTGTCACCCACCTGACCTGGATCGGTGACCACGACCGCAACGGCACCCCTGACCTCGGGGCGATCATGACCGATGGTGCGCTGCGCCGCTACGGGTTCAACACCTCGGGGTCGATCTCGAGCAGCGTGCAGATCGGACGAGGCTGGTCGGGCACCGAAGCCCTGGTCGGCATCGACATCAACGGCGACGGCGCGATCGACCTGGTCCGCAAGACCTCCAGCGGCGCCCTGACCGGCTACCAGAACAGTTCAGGCAGGTGGCAGGGTCCGTGGACCGTGGGTTCGGGGACAGCCATGCGGCTGCTGGCATGAGGACGCCACCCTGTGACCGGCTCGGGTTAGTCTGGCCGGGTGATCGAGTTCGCTGTCGTCACCGTGTCGGACCGTGCGTCGTCCGGCGTCTACGAGGATCGCTCGGGTCCGGCTGCCGTGGCTGCCCTCACCGAGGCAGGCCACCGGGTGGTGCACACCGCCGTGGTGCCCGACGACACCACCCAGATCCAGCAGGCCGTGGCGCAGGCACTCAGCTCTGGGGCCAGGGTGGTGCTGACCACCGGCGGCACCGGCATCACCCGCCGCGACGTCACCCCGACAGCGGTCGAACAGATGTGCCAGGTGCTGGTGCCGGGGATCTGTGAGGAGATCCGGCGTCGTTCGGTGCCGACCGTGCCGACGGCCATGCTGTCGCGGTCCGTGGCCGGCGTGGTCGAGGTGGAGGCCCGCCGCGCGTTCGTGCTGACCTGTCCCGGCTCGACCGGTGGGGTGCGTGACTCGATCGCGGTGCTGCTCGAGGTGGCCGACCACCTGGTCGCCCAGTTGGACGATGGCGACCACCCCACCCCGCCGGACGGCTCAGTCGGCAGGCCTGGTCCAGTCCCCCGACCGACCGCCTGACTTCGCCACCACGCGACAGTCGACGATCCTCGCGCCGCGGTCTCGTCCCTTGACCATGTCGACCACAGCGAGGGCTGCCACCGTCACCGCGGTCAGCGCCTCCATCTCGACGCCGGTACGGTCGGCGGTGCTCACCTCGGCCTCGATCAGCACACCGTCATCGACCACCTCGAGGTCGACCCGGACGCCGTGAACGCCGATGACGTGGGCCAGCGGCAGCAGGTCGGGCACCTTCTTGGCCGCTGCGATGCCAGCGATCCGGGCGACCGCGAGCACGTCACCCTTGGGCATCGACTCGTCACGCAGGGCCGCCACCACCTCGGCGCTGACCGCGACGCGCCCACGGGCAGTGGCGCGTCGCACCGTCGGCTGCTTGGCCGTGACATCAACCATGCGGGCCTGACCCCGCTCGTCAAGGTGGGTGAACTCACTCATTGCTGCCCCCTCACGTCGATGACCTCGACCTCGTCGCCCTCGCCGACCATGTCGACCTCGGCGTCGACCACGGCCAGCACCTCGGCCCGGTGCAGGGCTGCCACCAGGTGCGATCCCGAGCCGAGCCGATGGGCGGGGTGCACACGGCCGTCCTGGACGACCGCCGGCAGGTACTGGCGTCGTGCCGGCGGGGTGCGCCAGGCCTCTCCCGCCGGCAGGCGACGGGTGGGCAGGTCGGTGGGTCGTCCCGCCATGACGGCCAACAGCGGACGGACGAACAGCCAGGCCGACACGAACACGCTCACCGGGTTGCCGGGCAGTGCCAGCATCGCCACGGTGCGACCGGCGACGTCGACGGTGCCCGCCCCCTGGGGCTTGCCGGGCTGCATCGCCACCTCGCTGAACTCCACCGTGCCGGCGGTCACCTCGCGCACCACCTCGAAGGCGCCAGCGCTGACGCCACCGGTGGTGACCACCAGGTCGACCTCAGGCCCCTGCCGGAGCGCCCCAGCGAATCCCTCGAGGTCGTCGGTCACCCGGTCGACGGCCACGACCTCGGCCCCGAACTGCTCGAGCAGACCGGCCAGCAGCAGTCCGTTGGAGTCAGGGATCATGCCCGGCGACAGGTCAGCACCGGGATCGACCAGTTCACTGCCCGACGAGATCACCCAGACCCGGGGTCTGGGCACCACACTCAGAGTGCCGTGCCCCACGCTGACCGCCGACGACAGCAGCGCCGGGGTGACCAGGCTACCGGCCCGTGCCACCAGGTCACCCGGGGCGGTGTCGTCGCCGGCCCGGCGCAGGAAGCGACCCGGCTCGGTGGACGCCCGCACCTCGACCCGGTCGGGCAGGGCGGCCGCACCGCGCGGCTGGTCGGTGTCCTCGACCGGGACGATGGCATCCGCGCCGGAGGGCATCGGTGCACCGGTCATGATCCGCACCGCGGTTCCCGGTGCCACGGCCACCTCGACTGCTGGACCCGCGGGCTGGTCGCCGACCACCGCCAACACGACCGGGGCGTCCGGACTGGCCCCGGCGACGTCGGCAGCGCGCACCGCGTAGCCGTCCATCGAGGAGTTGTCGAAGGCGGGCACGGCGAGTCGTGCCGTCAGGTCGTCGGCGAGCACGAGGCCCAGGCATGCCCTGCCTGATGCCTGCACCGGGGCCAGGCGGCGCCCCTGTGACAGCACGGCCGTCAGGTGTTCCTCCACGGTCCTCATCGGCCCACCCTCACCTCGATCACGTCGTAACGGCTGCGGGCCCCGTCGATCAGCAGCAGTCGCCCGATCAGAGGGTCACCCCACCCGGTGACCAGCTTGATCACCTCGGTGGCCTGGGCGGTGCCGACCTGGCCCACCACCGAGCCCAGCACCCCGAGTTCCACGGCACGTGGGTAGTCCTCGGGTGCTGGCTCCTCGGGCACGAGGTCGCGCAGGTGGATCGGCTCGGTGCGCTCGGAGGCGATCCCGAAGACGCTGCACTGTCCCTGGGTCGAGACCGCGGTCGCCCAGACCAGGGGCACCCCGGTGCGTTGAGCGGCGTCGCTGAGCACGTACTTCGCGGCGAAGGTGTCGGTGCAGTCGACCACCAGGTCGTGGCGGACGAACAACTCGTCACACGCCTGCGGGTCGAGCATCGTGGTGATCGCCTCGAACGTGACGTCGGGGTTGAGCAGTCGCAGCCGCTCGACGGCCGAGAGCGCCTTGTTGTGGCCGAGTTCGTGGTGCAGCACCTGGCGTTGCATGTTCTTCAACTCGACCGCATCACCGTCGGCGATCGTGATCGCCCCGATCCCTGCGGCGGTCAGGTACGGCAGCACGGCCGAACCCAGGCCCCCGGCTCCGACCACCAGCACCCGCGCGTTGAGCAGGCGGCGCTGCCCCAGCTCGCCGATGCCGGGCACGTCGATGTTGCGCTGGTAGCGCTCGCGCTGCAGCTCGGTCAGCGCCGGACCGGCTTCGACCAAGGAAATGGTCACGGGCAGTTGCTCCACTCGTCGGTGCCGTCGGTGAAGACCTGGCGCTTCCACACCGGCAGTTCCTGCTTGATCCGGTCGACCAGGGCCGAGGCGGTGGCGAAGGCCTCAGCCCGGTGGGACGAGGTGACGGCCAGGCTGAGCGCGACGTCGCCCACCTCGAGATGCCCCACGCGGTGCACCACCGCGAGGGCATGCACCCCGTCGGCCTCGGCGAACTCGTGGGACACCCGGGCCACCACGTCAGCCGCACTGGGATGGCCGACGTACTCGATCGAGGTCACCGCTCGTCCGTGGTCGTGGTTGCGCACCACGCCGCTGAACGTCACGGTGGCGCCACCTCGGGCATCTGCCACGGCCGCGACCACAGCAGCTTCGTCAATGGGTTCGCTGGACACTGTCGCCAGCTCGATCCGGGTCACCGGGCTGAGACTACCTGCTTGGAGTCGGCGCCTGGACTCGCCCACCATGGGCGAGCACGCGATCATCCTGGCCGGCGGCCGATCGAACAGGATGGGTACCGACAAGACCATGCTGGTACTGCGGGGACGCACCCTGCTGAGCGTGCCGTGGTGGCCAGCGCCGATCGGGAGCGTGTGGTCGTGGTGGGACCCGACTCCCCCATCGACATGGGCCGAGACGTCGAGTTCGTGCTCGAGGACCCGCCCTTCGGTGGCCCGGTGGCGGCCGTGGCTGCTGGGGTGGCCGCCCTGGACGATGCCGACCCCGAGGGCACCGTGCTGGTGCTGGCCTGTGACCTGCCGCAGGTCGCGGAGGTCGTCGAGTTGCTGTCGTCGGCCGATCTGGGCGCCGACGGGGTGGTGCTGGTCGATGACCGCGACCAGCCCCAATACCTTGCCGGGCGCTACCGACTGGCTGCGCTCCGTCATCGACTGGGCAATCTGGCCGACGCCGACGGCAACGGCGGACGACCTGCTGCGTCGTGTCATGGCTGCCGCGGCGACCCATCCGCCGAAGTAGCGTGGGCGGCATGCGCGTCCTGGTCATCGGTGGCACCGGTCACATCGGCACCTACCTCGTCCCCTCACTCGTGCGAGCCGGCCACGAGACGGTGGTGATCTCGCGAGGGCAGCGTTCGCCCTACCATCTGGACCCAGCTTGGGACGACGTCGAGATGATCACCTGCGATCGTGAAGCGGCAGAGGCCGACGGCAGCTTCGCCGGGGTGGTCAGCGCCACCCGGCCCGAAGCGGTCGTCGACCTGACCTGCTTCAGTCCGCAACAGGCCGAGCACTTGGTGTCAGCCCTGGACGGCCAGCACCTCATCCACACCGGCACGATCTGGTCGTACGGGCCGAGCGAACTCGTCCCGACCCGCGAGGACGCCCCCAAGCACCCGTTCGGTGACTACGGCACCAACAAGCTGTCCATCGAGCGCTACCTCGGTGAGCAGCACCGGGTGCCCTTCTCGGTGGTGCACCCGGGCCACATCAGTGCCCCGGGGTGGCTGCCGATCGGCCCGGCCGGCAACTTCGACGAGACCGTGATCACCCAGCTGCGCGACGACGGCAGTTGCGTCCTGCCCGACCGCGGCGGTGAGACCCTGCACCACGTGCACGCCGACGACGTGGCCGGACTCCATCAGGCCTGCCTGGAGAACCCCCAACAGGCGGCGGGCGAGAGCTTCAACAGCGTCTGCACCGAGGCCCTCACGCTGCGTGGGTATGCGCACCTGGTCGCGCGCCACTTCGGCCACGAGCCCAAGGTGTCGTACCTGCCCTGGGACGAGTTCGCGGCCCGCGTCGGCGACAAGCACGCGGGAGTCAGCATGGAGCACATCTCGCGCTCACCGCTGTTCTCGATGGACAAGGCGCGCGACGTGCTCGGCTTCGTGCCCAGGCACAGCATCACCGCCACCGTGCTCGAGGCGATCGACGCGTTCCTGGAGACCGGGCGACGCTGAGCTCAGCCCCCGGCGAACGGCGGCAGCACGTCGACCTGTGCGGTGTCTGCGACGGCCTGCCCGCGATTGATCACCCGGACCCCGTCGGCGAGCAGCGCCGAGACCCGCAACACCTTGGCCAGGTGCTCGTTGCCGTCGGCGAGCTGCGACTCGAGGTCGGCGAAGGTCGCGTCGTCGGCGAGCTCGATGCTGCGCTGGTCGACGCCTGCGGCCGCTGCGGCCCCGGCGAAGAATCGGACGATCATGGCTGACTCCTCGTCTCTCATCCGCCGATGGCGCTCATCGGGCGGTCGGGCTGGTGGAAGCCCGGCAGGTCGATGCCGTGCCCGGGACCCTTGGTGAGATGGCTGCCTCGCCAGGCCAGGGCCAGCTCGTCGTCGGTGGCGCCGCGTCGCAGCAGGCCGCGCAGGTCGGTCTCGACTTGGCTGAACAGGCAGTTGCGCACCTGTCCGTCGCTGGTGATCCGGGTGCGGTCGCAGCTGCCGCAGAACGGGGCGCTGACGCTGGCGATCACGCCGATGATCCCGCCGGGAGTCTGCTCGGTGGGATGCACCTGCCAGAGCTCGGCCGGGGCCGCCCCGCGCGGCTCGTCCAACGGGGTGAGTGTGAAGTGCTCGCCCAGCGCTTCGAGGATTTCGGCGGCGGTGACCATCTGGCGCCGGTCCCAGGAGTGCTTCGGGCCCAGTGGCATCTGCTCGATGTAGCGCAGTTGGTAGCCGCGTTCGAGGGCGAAGGTGGCCAGCGGGACGATGTCGTCGGTGTTGACCTCACGCATGATCACGGCGTTGACCTTGATCGGGGTCAGCCCGGCCTGTTCGACCGCCCGCAACGAAGCGAGCACGTCGGGCAGTCGGTCGCGACGGGTCAGTGCTGCGTAACGCTGCCGGTCGAGTGAGTCCAGTGAGACGTTGACCCGGTCGAGGCCGGCAGCGACCAGGCCCGACAGCCGCTTGTCGAGCCCCAGGCCGTTGGTGGTCAGGGTGATCTCCGGTGGGCGGCCCTCGTGGGTGACCAACTGGTGGGCGCCTGCGACCAGGCGTTCGAGCGAGGCCCGCAGCAGCGGCTCTCCCCCGGTGAATCGCAGCTTGCGCACACCCAGTCGTTCGACCGCCACAGCGAGCAGCCGCAGCACCTCGTCATCGGTCAGGGTCTGCTCGTCCGGCAGCCATGGCAGGCCCTCGGCGGGCATGCAGTAGCTGCAGCGCAGGTTGCAGCGGTCAGTCAGCGACACGCGCAGGTCGCGGGCTGTTCTACCGAACGAGTCGGTCAACAGCCCGGTCTCGGTGTCCACCTCGCTCGCCGGCATGCGGGCCACTGTAGTCGAAGCCCTTGAAGGGTCCGTGACACACTGGTGGGGTGAGTGTCGACGGGGCTGGCCACGGACTGGGACCCACCAAGGCCAGGGTGATGGAGGTCCTGCTGACCGATGGCGTCCCGGTGGACTGCGAGACCGTTGCCGAGCGGGTCGGCCTGCACACCAACAGCGCCCGCTTCCACCTGGACGGCCTGATCGCCGCCGGATTCGTGCAGAAGTCGTTCGAGAAACGGGTCGGCAAGGGTCGTCCCCGCGCGCTCTACATGGCCACGCAGCAGGCTCCGCAGGTGAGCGAGGCGCACTGGTCGTCGCTGACCAGGGCGATGATCATCCACCTGGTCAACCAGCAGCCTGATCCGCTGACCAAGGCCAAGTCGGCCGGACGACGCTGGGGCGAGTCGATCGCGGTGGGGTCGAGGAAGGGTCAGGAGGCCATGGTCGGCCTCGCCGACCACCTCAAGCGAGCCGGATTCGCGAGCACCGTCGACACCGACGACAAGCGGGTGATGTTCACCCACTGTGCCTTCCAGACCTGGGACAGTGCCGAGCAGGACCCCGTCTGCATGATGCACCTGGCCATGATCGAGGGCTACCTGGAGGCGGCGGATGCGCCGCTGGAGGTCGAGGTGCTCACCAGGCAACCGAGGATCTGCGTCGCGAAGTTGCGGCAGCGGACGGCCGGCCACGATGCGCCGCTGACCTGAGCCTGTGGCTCCCCCACCTGGACTCGAACCAGGAACACACGGATTAACAGTCCGATGCTCTGCCAATTGAGCTATGGGGGATGAACTCCCTCGCGGGAGCACTACGAGAAGTTAGCAGATCCCGACTCAGAACCCGTAATCGGCCCGGAGCCTGGCGGTCGTGTCGAGGACGAACTCGCGTACCTGGGGATCGGAGAGCTTCGCTCCCCCCTGCGTGACCGCCTGCCAGACCGGCTCCTGGTCGCCACGACCCGGGACGAGGCTGCGCCGCCCGGCGATCATCACCCGTCCGCCGCCAGGGGCGTCGTAGGTCTGCTGGATGATGATCGAGGCGTTCACCCGCTCCTGGAAGGTCTCTGGCACCCGACCCGGCTCGCTGAGCTCGACCCGGTCGCGACTCTGGTCGGCGAGCCGCCACTCCAGCCGGCCTCGCTCGGCCCGCCAGCCACCGCTCTGGACGAGGTGCCACTCGATGATGGTCCAGTGCCCGTCGCGTTGCACAGCCAGGGCCTCGACCAGCGTCAACACCTCGACGCCGGGACCAGTTCCGCGCGCCAACACGCGGGGCCTGCGACCCAGATGGGTGGCCAGGTCGTCGGTCAGCGCCGTCGGGGGCTTGGAGCGAAAGAGTCTCACCCGGCCATTGTGGCCCAGCGGCGGGCGCGCTCGACTGCCTGACGCTCCAGCCTGCGCACCGAACTGACGCTGGTCCCCAGGTCGTCGGCGACCTGGGGCGCCGGGGTGGGCTCGACCCCGTGGCGGCGAAGCAGCACGTCACGCTCGCTGGGGCTCAACCGTTCGAACCAGGCGGGCAGCACCTGGCTCAGGCAGTGCTCGACGTCCTCCTCTGCGGCCGGGTCAACCATCTCGGGAACCGCCCCGTAGCGCGACAGCTCATTGCGTTCACGACGTTGGGCCTTGGTGGTCGCCTCGAGCTGCCAGCCGATCCAGCGCCACGCATGGGTCGAGAGCCTCGTTCCCCGGGTGTGGTCCCAGCGCATCAGGGCCTGAGCGAGCGCCACCTGCGCGTCCTGCCCCAGGTCGTCGAGGCTGCCTCCGAAGCGGCGGTGGGCGCGTCTGGCCAGCCACCACGCCAGCCGGACGTTCGCCTGCCACAGTCGCTGCCAGGCCAGCTCGCCACAGGCGGCCAGGGCCTGCAGCTCCGCGTCGGTGGCCTCGACGTCGTGGGGCGTGGTGTCGTCCAGCAGAGCACGGGCGAACAGGCCGGCCTCGATCTCGATGGCCAGGTCGATCTCCTGCTGGGCGGTCAAGGTGTCGGTGTCCATGCACGACAGCCAACTGGGGCGTCGGCTCGTGGGTCACGGGTTCACAGGCCGCGGGCAACACCCGGGCAACACCGGCTCAGTCCAGTGGCCCGATGGACTGGTGCTGCAGCGCCTTGCGCTGGGTCTCGAGGGTGAGCAGCGTCGAGAACATCTGGTTGTACTCGCTGGTGTGCTCGACCGGGTTGGTGCGCTGCAGCCTCGACTTGAGTTGGGCGATGTCGTGGGTGACCCGCAGCAGCCGCAACCGGGCAGCGTGGGCGTCGGCGTAGTGCTCGTCCGGTTCGCGCAACAGCGACTCGACCAGCAACTCGGTCTCGAGTCCGCGCACCTGGTCGTCGGTGGTGAGTTGGCGCACCCCCTCGGCCCACCGCTGGCTGCCGTCGAACGGGTGGGCCAGGATCGCCTCGAACACCGCGCGGTAGGCCGGGTGAGAGAAGTCGTCGGGACGCACCTGGTTCCAGTCAGCGGTGAACAGCGTGGGGTGCTGCAGCATCAGCTTCAGGGTCGAACGCTCCACGAGCAGCCCGCGGTCATTGGGATCGGGCAACGCGATGCCACTGACCAGCGCGGGGGCGTCGTCATCGTCGGGTGGTGGGGCCACGGCGCGGGCCTGCACCGGCTCGCTGATCCTGCGACGACCGACCCGCTGCACCTCGGCGCGCACCTCGTCCACGTCCATGCCCAGCATCGAGGCGAGTTCGCGCACGTAGCCGCTGACCAGCGAGGTGTCGCGGATGCTGCTGATCAGCGGGGCGGCCTGCCGCAGCGCGGCCAGGCGACCGTCGACCCGGTCGAGGTCGTGGCCGTCGAGCACGTTGCCCATCACGAAGCGGTACAGCGGCACCCGTCGTCCGACCAGTTCGCGGACGGCGGCATCGCCGTGCTGCAGGCGCAGGTCGCAGGGGTCGAGGCCGTTGGGCTCGACCGCCACGTAGGTCTGGGCGATGAAGTTCTGGTCGCCGGAGAAGACCTTGAGGGCCGCCTTCTGACCGGCCTCGTCGCCGTCGAAGGTGAAGACCACCTCGCCGTTGAAGGCGTCGTGGTTGCCCATCAGGCGTTGCAGCAACCGGGCGTGGTCGTCGCCGAAGGCGGTGCCGCAGCTGGCCACCGCGGTGTCGATGCCGGCCAGGTGGGCCGCCATCACGTCGGTGTAGCCCTCGACCACCACCGCCTGGGACTTGCGTCCGATCGGCTGACGGGCCAGGTCGAGCCCGTAGAGGACGGTCGACTTCTTGTAGACCGGCGTCTCGGGGGTGTTGACGTACTTGGCCGGCATCCGGTCGTCGTCGTGCAGCCGCCGGGCGCCGAACCCGAGGGTGGAGTTGGCAGCGTCTCGGATCGGCCACAGCAGCCGGCCCTGGAAGAAGTCGTAGCCGGCCTCGCGCACCAGGCCCGCCTTGACCAGCAGGTCGTCGCGGAAGCCGGCACGGTTGAGGTGGTGGCGCAGTTCTCGTCCCCCACGTGGGGCGTAGCCGACGCCGAAGTGTTCGGAGGCGGTGCGGTCGAAACCTCGTCCGTCGAGGAACTGGCGCGCGGCCAGCGCGTCCGGGCTCATCAGCTGGGCGGCGAAGTACTCGGCGGCAGCGGCGTTGGCGTCCAGGATGCGGCTGCGCAGCCCTGGCTCGATGCGCGGGCCGGTGCCGTCGTCACTGATCCGCAGTTGGACGCCAGCTCGGTCGGCCAGTTGCTGCACGGCCTCGACGAAGCTGAGGTTGCCGATCTTCTGCAGGAAGCTGATGGCGTCGCCGCCCTCGCCACAGCCGAAGCAGTGGAAGTACCCGCGCGACGGTGTCACGTGGAAGCTGGGGGTCTTCTCGTCGTGGAAGGGACACAGGCCCTTCAGCGATCCCCCACCGGCGGGGCGCAGGTGCACATGGGCCGAGACCACGTCGTCGATCCGGGTGCGTTCACGGACCAGCGCGATGTCGTCGTCGTTGATCCGCCCGGCCATGGCCGTGAGTCTACTGAGCCGTCCCCAGCCAGGAGCACACCTCGACCTGCAGCCTCGCCTCGGTGATCGAGTCGTGCCGGAACGTGCCCTCGGGGCCCGTGCTGTAGCAGTAGCCCAGCGGACTTCGCCAGGTGTGGCGGCCCGGGTGGGGCATCTCGAGGGCCCACTGCTGGCGGGTCTTGGCGCGATGGGGGCGTCTTGACAGCGGGGTCAGCCTGTCGCTCGCGGTCTGGCCCGGTGGGCCCGTGTGCCGGTACTCCGGTGACGTGGTCGAGGTCGCACGCTCCAGCCCGACGAACCCCGAAGGGGAAGGCGTCGTGGGTGGTGCGGGTGGTCACCGCCCGGCGGATGCGGTCGGGGATCTCGTAGCTGTCGACCGCGAGGGTGTCGTTGAGGTCGACGACCGGCCGGACGACGACCTTGGAGTTGGCCAGCAGCGCGGTCAGCTCGGCGGTCACGACCGGTCCGAGGCCGTCGATGCGTGCCACGGTGCCTTCAGGCTGCTTGGCAGCCTCAGGCGAGAGGTGCACGACCAGGGTCGCGGTGTCGGCACCGCGGCGGGCGGGTTCGCCGTCGTGCAGGAACGCGGCGGCACGCAGAGCCCTTTGACCAGCGACATCACCCGTCCGAACGGCAGGCGCTCGACGTGCGGGGTGATCTGCCGGTCGACCCACCGGGCCGCATCGAGGTCGAGGCAGGCGGCCGAGGTGGCCATGGTGATCCTGTCGGCCTGCCACAGGCGCACCCGACCTGCCCGCACCTGGGCCAGGAGCTCGGGGTGACGGTGGACGAGGTCGAGGGCTCGCCAGAGCTTGGAGGCGGCCGCCTCGGGAGAGATGCCCAGGATCGCGCCCAGTTCGAGGCACAGGAACTCCGAGACGCCGGGCGTCCCGTCGGAACCGGAGCGCACGACCTGCTCCATCAGTGGCCCGAAGTCATCGCTGTCGACCCGGTCGTACAGCCCGCACAGTCGGATGGTGGCCTCGAGTTGGGCGATCTCGGCCTTGGTCTGGGCAGCGACGGCGTCGCGCAGCGCGGTGAACTCGGCCCGGCGCAGGTCGTCACGCGACTGCTCCTGGACTGCTCCACCACTCTCGTTCATGTGTTCTATTCCAGTGGCTGTCAACTCCGTTTGACAAGGAGAGACGAGACATTCCTTCAACTCTGTGACATCTGTCACTCACGTCACAACTCCATGCGTTCCAGGGGTGCCAACTTGGGCCGCGGAGCCTCCCGCGAGGGCCTCCAGAGACGCCGCCGCGACGACGTGTTCAGCGCGGCGCTAGATTCACCTGCGTGAACATCGAACCGACCTGGCAGCTCGCGGTGGCGCTGGTCGTCCTGGTGGCGATCGCGGTCGCGATGTCGGGCGTGGGTGGCCTTCGGCTGGGACGGTCCCTGCTGGTCGCGGCCGTGCGTGCACTGCTGCAACTGGCCGCCGTGGCCGGCATCGTGGTCGCAGCCATCGGACACCTGTGGAGCGCGGCGCTGTTCGCCCTGGCGATGTTCGTCATCGGGGTCTGGACCACCACCGGACGCACCGGCACCCGCCGGGCCTGGCCATGGGTGGTGGTGGCGATGGCCGCGGGGGTGCTGCCGGTCCTGGCAGTGATCTTCGGGCTGGGTGTGGTCCCGCTGAACGGGGCGGCGCTGATCCCGCTCGCCGGCATCATCACCGGCAACGTGATGACCGCCCACACCCTGACCGGGCGCCGGTTGTTCGACGAACTGCGCAGCAACGTCCCGACCTACGAGGCCGGGTTGTCGATCGGACTCCTTCGTCGCGACGCGATCGCCGAGGTGACCTCCCCGCGGATCGCCGAGGCACTCTACCCCGCGCTCGACCAGACTCGCACCGTTGGCCTGGTCACCCTGCCGGGAGCGTTCATCGGCGTGCTGCTGGGCGGTGGCACTCCCCTGCAGGCCGGAGCGGCCCAGGTGCTGGTGCTGATCTCGGTGCTGTGCGCGCAGACCATCACGATCGTGGTCGCGCACCTGTTCGTCCGGCAGGCCCGGTTGTTGCCGGACGACCTGACGGACAGGCTTCGTCCCTAGGCGCCTCGTCCGATGCCCTTGGGCAGACGGGTCTCGACCCAGCCCAGCCTGGCGGCGGCCTGTTCGAAGGCGAACCGGTCGGTCATGCCGGCCACATAGGTGACCGCCCCGCGGGTGAGGTCGGCATGACGGTACTCCTCGGGCATCTGGTCGGGGTTTCGCCGGTAGTACTCGACCAGGTCCTGAAGCACCTCGACCACCGCGTGCGACTGCGCCACCGACTCCGGCCGGGTGTAGATCCGCTCGTAGTTGAACGCCCGCAGCCGCCCCAGGGCAGCGGCGGTGTCGGCGTCCATGCCCACGGTGCCGGTCTCACAGGTGGTCGTGACCACGGCCTTGATGAAGCTCGCCAACTGCGGACGACGGCTTCGTCCGACCACCTCGGTGATCTCGGGCGGCAGGTCGGCGGGGTGCACGATCCCGGCGTGGATGGCGTCCTCGAGGTCGTGGGCACAGTAGGCGATCCGGTCCGACCACGACACGATCTCGCCCTCCAGCGTGCTCGGCGCCGGACGAGACCAGGAGTGGTTGCGCACACCGTCAAGGGTCTGGGAACACAGGTTCAGGCTGGTCAGCACGACATCAGCCCCCCAAGGGCCGTGGTCGTAGCCCTCGGGCAGGAAGGCATCGAAGGCGTCCTCGGAGGCGTGACCTCCGGGGCCGTGCCCGCAGTCGTGGCCCAGCGCGATCGCCTCGGCGAGGGTCACGTTGGCCCCGACTCCGCGCGCGATCGAGGTCGCCACCTGCGCCACCTCCAGCGCGTGGGTGAGACGGGTGCGCTGGTGGTCTCGTGGATAGACCACGACCTGGGTCTTGCCGGCCAGCCGCCGGAAGGCGGTGGAGTGGATGATGCGGTCGCGATCACGCTCGAAGCAGGTGCGCTCGGGGTCGGGCTCCTCGGGAATGGCCCGGTCGCCGGCGCCAACCGCCAGCGAAGCACCCTCGCGCAACGAGGCGTGTTCGATCTGCTCGCGCTGCTCGCGGTTGATCGGTGGACCACCCACGAGCCGGGCATGGGTGTCGGAGTGTGCGGTCACCACGTCGTCGCCGTGGCCCTGGTGGGTCGAGGCCCAGGCCTTCGCGCGCGGCAGCGGCTCTGGGCTCGTCGCCTCGTTCACCCGACCCTCCAATCGTGGTCCAACCCTGTCATCAGGCATGCTAGCGAGTGAGCAAGTCGTGACAGTGAGGACCAGCGTGAGCCAGCAGTCGTGGGACAACCAGCCCAGCCCGTGGAGCCGACAGGGCAGTGACAACCCTGCCCCGGCGCCTGAGCAGTCGTCCCAGGAGGCCTGGCGCAACGCCCCGCCGCCGCAGCCGCAGCCCAGCGCCCCGCCGGCGAGTTCGCAGCCGTCCGCCGGCTCCTACCCCCAGTACCCAACCCAGCAGCCGGGCGCCGGGGGCTACCAGCAGGCGCCGTCGCCGTACGCCGCGAACCCCTATCAGCCCTACGCCTACCCGACCGGGCCGGTCGATGACGGCACCTCGAAGAAGGGTGCTCTCGGGCTGGGCATGGCGTTGTCGGCGCTGGTGATCTCGCTGCTGCTGAGCTGGTTCACCGCCAAGGCCTATGTCGACCTGATGCAGGCCCAGGGCACCGCCGAGATGACCACCGAGAACCTGCCGCCAGAGCAGAACGCGATGCTGATGCGCGCGGGCATGGGCGTGCTGGGACAGGTGCTGCCCACGATCCTGGGCATCCTCGGCCTGATCTTCTCGGTGCAGGCGATGAAGATCGCCTCACAGCGATCCAAGGGGATCGTCGGACTGATCGTGGCCATCGGTGCCCCGATCGTCAGCTTCATCTTCTGGATCGTGCTGATCATGCAGGGCGCGGCCGAGTACTTCTGACCAGCGCTGCGGCGGGCGGTCAACCGCCGGAGGTGTCGAGTTCGGCCTCGCTGAGGTCGAGCTCGCACCCCGAGGTCGAGTCGAGCCACCCGTAGGGCAGCACGACCTTGTGCCGTGGACTCCCCTGCCGGCCGCGGGGTCGTCCCAGTTCACCCTCGGGAAAGGACGCGTCCTGGTCGAGTTGGGCGAGCAGGGCGTCGAGTTCGTCCAGTGACGAGACCATGGCCAGGCTGCGGCGCAGGTCGCCACCGACCGGGAAGCCCTTGAAGTACCAGGCCATGTGCTTGCGCAGGTCGGTGAGTCCGTGCCGTTCGCCCATCAGAACGGCGAGCAGCTCGGCGTGCCGGCGGACGACCGCGGCCACGTCACCCAGGGTGGGCAGCGCCCGGCTGGTGCCGCCGGTGAAGGCGTCGGCCAGGTCGGCGAACAGCCAGGGACGACCCAGGCAGCCTCGTCCGACCACGACGCCGGCGCAGCCGGTGCCCTCGACCATCGCCAACGCGTCGGAGGCCTCCCAGATGTCGCCATTGCCGAGCACCGGGATGTCGACGTGCTCGACCAGCGCGGCGATGGAGTCCCAGTCGGCATGGCCCGAGTAGGCCTGGGCGACGGTGCGTCCGTGCAGCGCGATCGCTGCACAGCCGGCCTGCTCGGCGATCCGGCCGGCGTCGAGGTAGGTCAGGTGGTCGTCGTCGATGCCCTTGCGGGTCTTCATCGTCACCGGCACCCCGTGCGCGTCGGCGGCCTCGACCGTGGCCCGCAGGATTGCCTCGAGCCGGTCACGCTTCCAGGGCAGCACCCCTCCCCCGCCCTTGCGGGTCACCTTGGGCACCGGGCAGCCGAAGTTCAGGTCGACGTGGTCGACGCGGTACTGCTCGCACAGGATGTGGGTGGCCTCGGCCATCATCGCCGGGTCGACCCCGTACAACTGCACCGAGCGCACGGTCTCGTTCGGGGCGAAGGCCAGCATGTCCTTGGTCTTGTGGTCGCCGACGACCAGCCCCCGCGAGGTGATCATCTCGCAGACGTAGAGCCCGGCCCCCTGCTCGAGGCACAGCTGCCGGTAGGACGCGTTCGTGATGCCGGCCATTGGCGCCAGCACGACGGGCACGTCGACCGAGACCGCGGCGGGGCGGCTCGGCGCGTCGAGGACGAGCGGGGCATGCACCGGGCCACCCTACCGGTGCGCACCCCTAGGCCGGTTCTCACCGACCTCGTCCGGGTCACCGTAGGCGCTGGGTTCGTCGATCGAGGTACCCAGGAACGGCTGGACGACCATCTTCGAATCCAGTCCCCCCAACGCCCGGCGGTAGCTGCCGACATCGGCCCAGCTCGACACCAACGCCCACAGCTGGGGGTCGTCCAGGTTGCGGACGAGGTCGAGACCCAGGCAACCGGGCTTGCCGCGCAGCAGGTCGAGGGCCGGCTGGGCCTGGGCCAGGAACCGGTCACGGTCGACGACGGCGAAGCGGTTGACGACGATCACGTGCCCAACCTAGCGGGCTGGCAGACTGGGAGGACCATGACCAGCCAGACGCCCGCCACGCCCGTGCGCGACACCCGCCAGCGCCGTGCCGTGCGTGAGCTGATGGCCAGCACCGATGCCTTCCGCACCGCCCAGCAGGTGCACGACGACCTGCGCGCCGCCGGTGAGTCGGTGGGTCTGGCCACGGTCTACCGCACGCTGCAGTCGCTGGCCGAGGCCGGTGAGGTCGACGCCCTGCGCCAGCCCGAGGGCGAGATGGCCTATCGGCGTTGCTCCGACGGTCACCACCACCACCTGATCTGCCGCAACTGCGGACGCACGGTCGAGATCTCGGCCACCGAGGTCGAGCGCTGGGCCGAGCGGGTCGCCTCGCAGCACGGATTCCGTGACGCCGGGCACGAACTGGAGATGTTCGGCCTCTGCGATCGCTGCCCCGACTGAGCCACCGCAGACCACGGGCCCGACCGCTCAGCTTCGTTCGAGGTGGCTGAACGAACGCAAGCCCCGATCGAGGTGCCAGGCCACGAACGCGGCCACCAGCCCGCTGGCCTCACGCAGCACTCCCGACGGCAGGTCACGAGTGGCCTCCCATTCGCCGGTGAGCTCGGCCACCAGCAGCGCCAGCGCGGCAGGTGAGACCCTGGCCGATCCGGGCGGTCGGCACCGGTCGCAGACCACACCACCGCTGACCGGCGCGAACCAGGGGTGCGGGCCCTCCGCACCGCACACCGCGCAGTCGCTCAGCGAGGGCGCGTAGCCCGCGATCGACAGGGCCCTGAGCAGGTAGGAGTCGAGGATCATCTCCGGCGGCCTGGGACCATCAGGGGTGCCCTCGCCCAGGGTGCGCACCGCCCCGGCCAGCAGCAGATACTGCTGCACCGCCGGCTCGTACTCGACGGTGACCAGCTTGTCGGCGGTCTCAAGCATCACCGTGCCCACGGTGTAGCGCTGGTAGTCGACCATCAACGGCTCGGCCCACGCGTGCAGTTGCACGCACTGGGCGACGATGTCGAGGGTGCGCCCTGCGACCAGTTGCAGGTCGACGTGGCTGAACGGTTCGAGCCGCCCGCCGAACTTGGACGAGGTGCGGCGCACCCCCCGCGCGACTGCACGCACCTTGCCGTGGCGGCGGGTGAACAGGGTGATGATGCGGTCAGCCTCACCCAGCTTGTGGGTGCGCAGCACGATCGCCTCGTCACGGTAGGTCGGCACGCTTCCATCCTGACAGCAGCCAGTACGCTGACGACGTGACCCGCCGCCCGCTGACCCGTGCCGGCCACCTGCTGACCGTGCTTGTTGCCCTGCTGCTGGTTCTCAGCGGGTGCACGTCACGCCAGACCCGCGCCGAGGTCACCATCGGCGCCCCTCGCGACGGACAGGTCCTGGTGCTGGTCACCGACCAGGCCCAGACAGTGGGCACCACGGCTGGCGACGAGGTGTTCAGCCAGGCCCTGTCCAGCGCGTCGATCCCGGCCGAGGTGAAGACCTCGTCCGACGCCGCCGAGCAACTCGAGCAGCTCCTCGCCCAACCGCCCGGTCCCGGCATCGTCGTCATCCAGCCGTGGCCCGACGCCCGGGTGAGCAGCCAACTGCGCCGGATGCGCGAGGCCGGGACGACCGTGCTGGTCGTCCTCAACCGGCCCAGTTCGCCCGACGACGCCGACCTGGTCATCGGATGGGACGAGTTCGGGGCCGGCGAGCGCCAGTTCGCCACGCTGCTGCAGGCGATGCAACAGCAGTGGCCACCGGGGCCCCCGCCGCAGGACTTCTACAACGTCGAGCACACCGCCGGGAACGTCGACGGCCAGGCCGACCGGCTCCGCTTCACCGGCACGATGTGGGCACTCAAGCCCTACGCCAAGCGCGGCGAGGTGGTCACCAAGTCAGGGCAGACCTCGTGGAGCCAGGTCACCACGCCCGACGACGACCAGACCCTGCTGGCCAAGCGCCTGGCCACCACCTTGGAGGCCACCTACCCGGTGCAACCGCTGTCGGGAGTGATCACCGGCTCGCCGGCCGAGGCCGACACCGTGCGCACCGCGACGCAGGGCCTGCAGCGCAGACCGGTGATCGTCACCGACGGCGCCACCGTCGAGTCGGTGACCCAACTGCACCGGGGCGACCTGGCCGGCATCGTCTATCGCGACCCCGCCCGGATCGTGCAGGCCACCGTCGATGCCCTGACCGCGATCCGTTCGGGTGAACCTGTGGTGGTGAACCCCCACATCGCCGGCCACAACAAGCTGCACACCCTGTTCGTCCGGACGCCGGCGCTGATGGTCACCCCCGACGTGCTCACCCCGGGCAACGCCGCCGACCTGCTGCAGGGCAACGCCGAGTTGAGCCGGGCGCTGCGCTGAACCTCGTCCGGTGCGAGACAATCAACGCCATGACCACCCTGCACGACTTTCACGCCGAGGCCCTGATCGGCGGCGACATCGACCTGGCTGACCACGCTGGACGCGTGGTGCTGGTGGTGAACACCGCCTCCAAGTGTGGGTTGACCCCCCAGTACGAAGGCCTGGAGGCGCTGTGGCGAGACCTCGGTGACGACGGGTTGGTCGTCCTCGGTTTCCCGTGTGACCAGTTCGGCCACCAGGAGCCCGGGGACGCTGCCGAGATCGAGCAGTTCTGCACCCGCAACTACGGCGTCAGCTTCCCGATGTTCGCCAAGGTCGAGGTCAACGGCGACGAGGCCCACCCGCTGTTCGCCTGGCTGAACGCCGAGCGCCCCGGCCCCGATGGTGAGGACATCGAGTGGAACTTCGCCAAGTTCCTCATCGACCGTGACGGCACCGTCGTCGAGCGCTTCTCGCCCATGGTCACGCCCGAGGAACTGCGTCCCGCGGTCGAGGCGCTGCTCGGGCACGACCAGTGACGCCCCGCCCCCCCGACCCGCACCCCAGCGGCGCTCGTCCGCCGGCGATCCCGGCCGCTGAACTGCCCCGCCACGTCGCCATCGTCATGGACGGCAACGGACGCTGGGCCAAGCAGCGTGGCCTCAAGCGCACCGAGGGCCACGCCCGCGGCGAGGACGCCCTGTTCGACGTGATCGCCGGTGCCATCGAACTCGGCATCCCCTACCTGTCGGCCTACGCCTTCTCGACCGAGAACTGGAAGCGCTCCCCCGACGAGGTGCGCTGGCTGATGGGGTTCAACCGCGACGTCATCCACCGCCGCCGCGACCAGTTGGACGCGATGGGCGTGCGAATCCGCTGGGCCGGGCGTGAACCGCGACTGTGGAAGTCGGTGATCAACGAACTGAAGACGGCCGAGCAGCAGTCACGCGACAACACCACCCTCACCCTGCAGTTCTGCGTCAACTACGGCGGACGAGCAGAGCTCGTCGATGCGGTCCGGCAGGTCGCCGCCGAGGCCGCAGCCGGGCGCATCGACCCGTCACGGATCACCGAGAAGACCCTCGCGACCCACCTGTACTGCCCCGACGTGCCCGATGTCGACCTGTTCGTCCGCTCATCGGGCGAACAGCGCACCAGCAACTTCCTGCTGTGGCAGTCGGCCTATGCCGAGATGGTCTTCCTCGACCGGCTGTGGCCCGACTTCGACCGCCGTGACCTGTGGCGGGCCGTCGAGATGTACGTCGACCGCGACCGCCGGTTCGGCGGGGCGATTCCCAACCAGGTGCAGTAGAGCCTCAGCCAACCGGAGGCTGGAAGTCCTGGACCGCCTTGGCGGCAGCCAGGACCACCAGCCCGATGCCGAGCAGGGGCCACAGGCTCCGCGACGGCAGCCTGCGCGCCATGGCCGCGACCGCGGCGACCAGGTAGGCCAGCGACGAGATCGCTGCGGCCGCCCCCCAGGCGATCATCGAGTCGTTGCGCACCGTGAAGCCGCCGGCAACCCCGTCGGGGTTCAGGTTGTACACCTCGGTGGTGGCCCGGGCGAAGGCCGCCGCCGCGACCAGGCCGGCCAGGACCGCTGCCAGCAGCAGGGCGATCCTGACCAGCCACGCTCGCCAACTGGTGGGGCGCTGCGGGTCAGCCACGCGCGCGGTTGACCGCCGAGACCACAGCCTTGAACGAGGCGGTGAGGATGTCGGGGTCGATGCCCACGCCCCAGTGGATCTCCTCGTCCTCATCGAGTTCGCACTCGACGTAGGCGGCGGCCTGGGCGTCCCCACCCGAGGTCATCGCATGCTCGGAGTAGTCCAGAACCCGCACGTCGCCGAGGATGCCGAGGGCGTCGACGAAGGCCGAGAGCGGACCATTGCCCTCACCCTCGATCACCTTCTCCTCACCGCGGTGGCGCACGGTGGCGGTGACGTGGTGCACCCCGTCCTCGCTGCTGGAGCTGTGCTTGAGCAGTTCGAGCGGGTGAGTGCGGTCGAGGTACTCCTGGGTGAAGTACTCATACATCTGGGCGGCGGTCACCTCGCCACCCTCGGTGTCGGTGTGGCCCTGGACGACGCGGCTGAACTCGATCTGCAGCCGACGGGGCAGGTCGAGCTTGTGCTCGGTCTTCATGATGTAGGCCATGCCACCCTTGCCGGACTGGCTGTTGACCCGGATCACGGCCTCGTAGGTGCGGCCCACGTCGTGCGGGTCGATCGGCAGGTAGGGCGCCTCCCACTCGATCTCGTGGATGCCGACACCCTGCTCGGCGGCGCGGCGCTCCAGGTCTTCAAGACCCTTCTTGATCGCGTCCTGGTGCGAGCCCGAGAACGCGGTGTAGACCAGGTCACCGGCGTAGGGATGGCGCGGATGAACCGGCAGGCCGGTGCAGTACTCCACGGTGCGGCGCACCTCGTCCACGTCGGAGAAGTCGACCTGCGGGTCGATGCCCTGGCTGAACAGGTTGAGCGCCAAGGTGACCAGGTCGACGTTGCCGGTGCGCTCACCGTGGCCGAACAGGCAGCCCTCGACCCGATCGGCACCGGCCATCAGCGCCAACTCGGTGGCCGCCACGGCGGTGCCGCGATCGTTGTGCGGGTGCAGCGAGACCGCGACGTTGTCGCGGTTGCGCACGTTGCGGATGAAGTACTCGATCTGGTCGGCGTAGGTGTTCGGGGTGGAGCGCTCGACGGTGGCGGGCAGGTTGAGCACGATCTCTCGTCCGGCCTCGGGCTGCCAGACGTCCATCACCTGGTTGCAGACCTCGACGGCGAGGTCGGTCGGGGTCTGGGTGAAGATCTCGGGGCTGTACTGGTAACCGAACTCGACGTCACCCAGGTTGGCCTCGGCGTGCTTCATCACCATCTGGGTGCCCCGGGTGGCCATCGCGATGCACTCGGCCTCCGAGATCCGGAAGACCACGCGGCGGAACAGTTCGGCGGTCGCGTTGTACATGTGGATGGTGGCGCGCCTGGCACCCACCAGCGACTGGGCGGTGCGCTCGATCAGGTCTTCACGTGCCTGGGTGAGCACCGAGATGGTGACGTCGTCGGGAATGACGTCCTCGGTGATCAACTGCCGGACGAAGTCGAAGTCGGTCTGCGAGGCCGACGGGAAGCCGACCTCGATCTCCTTGTAGCCGAGCCTGACCAGCAACTCGAACATCCGGCGCTTGCGGGCCGGGGTCATCGGGTCGATCAGGGCCTGGTTGCCGTCACGCAGGTCGGTGGACAGCCAGCGCGGCGCGTGGGTGATCTTCCTGCTGGGCCAGGTGCGGTCGGGCAGGTCGATCGGGACGAACGGGGTGTAGCGGCTGAACGGCATCGGGCTGGGCTGCTGCACCGGGACGGGCTGCACGCGGGTGCCGAACTGGTTGGTGGTCATTCGGGAGTCCTCACTGGATGGGTCGTGGTTGGCGGGCACGTCCGGTCTCCGCAGCGAGGGGGCCGCCGGACCTGTTACCGGGCCTCGCTGCGGCGAGCAAGGAGCTGCAGCCGCGCACACGTCATGCAGGTGAGGGTACACGCCCGTGGGCCGGCACCGACACTGTCTTGCCGGGGTGTTTGCCCTCGGCGGGTACGGTGCTGGGCGTGCGACTACGACGGCGAACAGTGTTGGGCCTGCTGGGTCTGGCTGGGTGCTCGAGCGCTGCTCGGACGAACCAGACCCCCACGCCCACCCTGCCGGTGAGCCCGAGATCCACCGCGTCCGCCTCCCCGACCGGAACCGTGACCACGCCGGCTGCCTCCGTGCCGAGGCCCTCGTCCCCCACCCCGACGGCTTTGGCCTCGCTGCCCCCTGACCCCTTGCCCAAGGGCGTGGTCAACGTGCTGTTCTTCGGCACCGACGCCCGTGACGGGTCGCTGCGGGGCAACGCCGACGTCATCCTGGTCGCCCAGGTCTCGTCCGACCGGCGCTCACTCACCCTGGTCTCGATCGCCCGCGACACCTATGCCGCCTACGCGGGCGGGGGCCGCGGCAAGATCAATGCCGCGTTCGTCCGCGGTGGCACCGAGGGCCTGCGCCGGACGGTCTCGTCCCTGCTGGGTGGGCTGCCGATCCACCTCACAGCCCAGACCAACTTCGTCGGCATGAACGCCCTGGCGAAGCTGCTCGAGCCGGTGACGGTGGTCAACCGGCACCGCACCACGGTGCAGCTCAGCAGCGACTACCCGCCGCAGACCTTCGAGAAGGGGACGATCACCCTGCGTGGTCCGCAATTGCTGCTGTTCGCCCGGGAGCGCAAGTCGATGCCGCTGGGCGACCTCGACCGGGCCGAGCGCCATCGCGCGATGATGATCGGCATGCTCAAGGCGCTGCAGCAGCGCCTCGAGAAGAACCCCGTGGCCGCCGCGAGACTGCTGCGCGAGGCGCGCCGACGGGTCAAGGTGACTGGGCCGGTCGACCTCGACCAGCTCACCGGCCTGGTACCGGCGATCCGCAGCGCGCGCGCCGACCGGGTCACCTCGCTGATGGTGCCGATCGCCCGCTTCGGCACCGTCGGTGGCGCGTCGGTCAACCTGGTCGACCAGACGCGCCTGGACGCGCTGTCGGCTGCGCTCAAGGCCGGTGACGTCTCCGGCTACGTCACCAGGTACGGCACCAGCCACGCGCCCACCCGTAGGTAGGGCCCACGGGCTGGGACGTGCCTGGGCGGCCTGCGGGCGTGCGGCCAGAATGACTGGCATGGCGTTCACCGCAGAGCTCCCCGCAGGCCCCGACCTGGTGGTCCGCAGGGCGCGGCTGCTTGACCTGGTGACCGGTTCGGTCGGGCCCGAACAGGACCTGCACGTGGTCAACGGACGGGTCGCGCGCTCGTCCGGCTCGTGGGCCGGCCCCGACGTCGACCTCGAGGGCGGCATCGTCATGCCGGGACTGTGGGACGCCCACGTGCACCTGGGCCAGTGGGCGCTTCGCCAGAACTGGGTCGACCTGAGCCCTGCGACATCGGCGCGCCACGCCGCCAGCCTGTTGCGCGAGGCCCTGGCCGACCGACCAGCTGACCAGGTGCTGGTCGGCTACGGCTTTCGTGACTCACGGTGGCCCGACGCGCCCAGTGACCAGGTGCTCGCCGACGCCGTGTCAGATCGGCCGGTCGTGGCCATGTCGGGCGACATGCACGCGGTCTGGGCCACCCACAGCGCATTGGCCAGGCTCGGACTGGACCATTCCAGCGGCCACCTGGTCGAGGAGGACGCGTTCGAGGTGCACCGGCGGGTCAACACCCTGCCTGATGAGCAACTCGACGCCCTGGTCACGTGTGCCGGACGCGAGGCCGCGGCGCGCGGCGTGGTCGGGGTCGTCGACCTCGAGATGGTCGACGGTGTTCCGGCCTGGCAGCGACGCTTCGAGGCGGGGTTCGACAGCCTCGCTGTCCGGACCGGCATCTATCCCCAGTGGCTGCCCGCAGCCGTCGAACGTGGCCTGCGCAGCGGCGACCTGCTCGACGACCTCGGTCTGCTGGCCGTGGGTCCGCTCAAGGTGATCGTCGACGGGTCGCTCACCGCCCGCACGGCGTGGTGCAGCGAGCCGTACGCGGCCTCGACCCTGGGAGCGGCGAACCCCGACCACCCCTGTGGGCTGGCCAACGTCGAGCACGACGACCTGGTGCACCTGATGTCGATCGCGGCCGCCCAAGGACTGGAGTGCGCCATCCACGCCATCGGCGACGCTGCGGTCAGCGATGTGCTCGACGCCTTCGCCGAGACCGGTGCCAGCGGCTCGATCGAGCACGCCCAACTGGTCACCGACGACGACATCACCCGGATGGCCGACCTGGGGCTGCGGGCCAGCGTGCAACCGGCCCACCTGCTCGACGACCGCGCGGCGATGGACGACCTGTGGCCCGGACGCACCCGACACGCCTTCCCGTTGGCGTCGATGGCCCGCGCCGGGGTCCGGCTGTCGCTGGGATCGGACGCCCCGGTGGCCCCCCTGGACCCGTGGCTCGCGATCGAGAGCGCCGTTCTTCGCAGCGACGACAAACTCGATGCGTGGCACCCCGAACAGGCGCTGTCACTGTCGCAGGCGCTGGTGGCCAGCTGCCGTGGGGTCTCCAGCTTGGTCGCCGGCGCCGAGGCCGACCTGATCGTGCTGGACGAGAATCCCTTCGACATCGATCCCGACCGGCTGCACCGGATCCGGCCCAGGATGACGATGCTGGCCGGGCGGGTCACCGCACAGGCCTGACCAGCGCATCGTCCTGCCCCACAATGGAGCCCATGCGCCCGATGCTCGCCGTCCACTCCCCCGCCGGCGTGCCGCGCGGCGACGAGTGGGTGCACGAGGTCAAGTGGGACGGCATCCGGCTGATGGTCGAGGTGGTGGACGGTCGTGTTCGCCTGACCAATCGCAACGGTGTCGACGTCACCGTCACCTACCCCGAACTGCACGACGTCTCGCACCTGCCCGCCGACCTGCTGCTCGACGGGGAGGTGGTGGTCGCCACTGCCGACGCATCCGGTTTCGCGGCGGTGATGCCCCGTATGCACCAGCGCGACCCCCGCAGGATCACCCAGTTGGCCGCCAGCCACCCGGTGCAGTACATGGTCTTCGACCTGCTGCGCCTCGACGGACGAGACCTCACCCGGCTGCCGCTGACCGAGCGTCGCGCCCTGCTGGACGAGGTGGGCCTCGGCTCTGGGTCGTCAGCGTGGCAGCTGCCCCCGCAGTACGACGACGGCGACCTGCTCGCCCAGGCCACCCTCGAGGCCGGCCTGGAAGGTGTGGTCAGCAAGCGCCGCTCGTCGCCCTATGCCCCCGGTGCCCGCAACGGCGACTGGGTCAAGGTGCCCCACCGCAGCGAGTTCGTCGGGGTGATCGGCGGTTGGGTGCCCGAGGCGGGCAGCACGCGCAGGCTGGGTGCGCTGTGGATCGGGCACCCGCACGACGAGACCACGTTCGACGACGACGGCCTGTTGCACCTGGTCACCCGGGCCGGCTCAGGGCTGGGTCATCGTGAGCGTGACGACCTGCTGGGGGTGCTGCGTGAGATCGAGACCGACCGTTGCCCCTTCGTGGTGCCACCGGTCGGTCCGGATGCGCGCCGCACCCACTGGGTCGAGCCGCTTCTGTGCGTGCAGGTGCGCCACCTGGGCAGCCCCGGGGCGCCGCTGAGTCGTGACCGTGCCCAGACGCCCAGTGAGTTCGGGCAGTTGCGCCAACCGGTGCTGCGCAGGCTTCGTCCCGACGTGACACCGCTGGAGGCCTCGGCGATCACCTTCGACGAAGGAGGGGTCAGTGCCGATCAGGGCTGAGCAGCTGCTGACCTCGACCGGGGCGATCACCCGCGACCACGGCGCCAACAGCGTGGCCGTCCTCGCCGACGACATCGCGCGGCTCGGCGCACGCCCGCTCGAGGTCATGGTGCACCGGGTCTGGGACGATCTCGACCAGGTGGCCGAGACGCTCAGGGCCACTGGTGCGCCGATCCCCGTCGTCCACGCCGACAAGGGCATCGGGCCGGACCTGTCGTCCGGTGAGCCCGACGACCTCGACCGCACGTTGGTCGCCTTGGAGCGCAACTGTCGCTTCGCGCGCGCCCTGGGCGCTGAGCGTGTGGTGGTGCACCTGTGGGGGCTGCCCGGCTCCGACGCGCACCTGCACCACAACCTGGCCGCACTGCCGCGGTTGCTCGACGTGACCGACGCGTTCGGGCTGAGCCTGTGCGTGGAGTCGATCGTCTGCCTGGCCTCGACGCCGCTGACAGCGCTGCGCCGGGTCGTCGAGACCGACGAGCGAGCCCGGATCACCCTCGACCTGGAGTTCCTCGCCTTCCATGGCGAGCTGGACGATGCGCTGGCCGCCGACTGGCTGTGGCCCCACGTCAAGCACATCCACGTCAAGGACTTCGACGGCGTCCTCAACGACCCCGAGACCGGGCGTCGCCGCTACCTGCACCCCGGTGAGGGCACCCTCGACCTGGACGGCTTCCTGCGACACGCGGTGGACGGGCGCGGGCACGACGGCACCATCACCCTCGAGGTGGCTGCGGTCAACGGCGACCGCCAGATCGACTGGGACAGGTTGGGCCGCACCCTGGCCTGGTTCGACGGGCTCAGCGGTCCGGCCCGTCCGACCTAGAACCCCAGTCTGTTGAGGAACTTGGGGTCTCGCTGCCAGTCCTTCATCACCTTGACCTTGAGGTCCAGGTGCACCGGCGTGCCGAGCAGGGCGGTGATCTGCTGGCGGGCCCTGGTGCCCACGTCGCGCAGGTGCGAGCCCTTGTGGCCGATCATGATCCCCTTCTGGGAGTCACGCTCCAGCACCATCGAGGCGTAGATGTCGAGCAGCGGCTTGTCGTCGGGGCGTCCGTCACGAAGACCCATCTCGTCGATCACCACGGTGATCGAGTGCGGCAGTTCGTCCCGCACCCCCTCGAGCGCGGCCTCGCGGATGAGTTCGGCGACCAGGGTCTCGGTCGGCTCGTCGGTGGCCTCGTCGTCCAGGTAGTACTTCGGCCCGGTGGGCAGCAGGCTGACCAGCACGTCGGCCACCTCGTCCACCTGGTCGCCGCTGACCGCCGAACAGGGCACGACGTGTGCCCAGTGGATGCCGAGCTTCTCCTCCAGCGTCATGATCTCGAGCAGGTGCTCGCGCAGACGATCGCCGCTGACCAGGTCGGTCTTGGTGGCCAGCGCCACCAGGGTGGGGCGTTGCTTGAGCTTGGCGATCTCACCGATCAGGTAGGCGTCGCCCGGGCCGATCTTCTGGTCGGCGGGCAGGCAGACCCCGATCACGTCGACCTCGGTCCAGGTCGAGCGCACCAGGTCGTTGAGCCGCTCACCGAGCAGGGTGCGCGGCTTGTGCAGACCGGGGGTGTCGATGACCACCAACTGGGCGTCGGGGCGGTTGACGATGCCACGCACCGAGTGCCGGGTGGTCTGCGGCTTGGACGAGGTGATCGCCACCTTCTGCCCGACCAGCGCGTTGGTGAGCGTCGACTTGCCGGCGTTGGGTCGTCCGACGAAGCAGGCAAAGCCGCTGCGAAAACCCTCGGGAGCGGTCTGCTCAGTCATCGTCACCGTCCTGTTCGGGCAGGGGCTCAGGGGCACGGCGGACGAGGCAGGTGTCGATCTGGTGGCGTCGTCCGACGGCCTTCTCAGCGGTGATCTCCAGGCCTTCCCACTCGATCACCGAGCCGGGGATCGGCACCATGTTGAGCACCTTGGCCATCAGGCCGCCGACGGTCTCGACGTCGTCGTCGTCGACGTGCAGGCCGAACAACTCGCCAAGGTCGTCGACCGGCATCCGCGCCGAGATCCGGAACTGGTCCTCGTCCAGTTGCTCGGTCAGGGTGGGTTCTGCGTCGTACTCGTCGACGATCTCGCCGACGATCTCCTCGAGGATGTCCTCGATCGAGACCAGGCCGGCGGTGCCGCCGAACTCGTCGACCACCACCGCCACATGGTTGCGGGCCCGCTGCATCTCGCGCAGCAGGTCGTCCACCGGCTTGGAGTCGGGGCAGAAGATCACCGGGCGCATCAGTTCGCCCACGGTCTGGTTGCGTTCGGCGTCGTGGTTGTCGTAGACCCGGCGCTGCACGTCCTTGAGGTACATCACCCCGTGCACCTCGTCCAGGCCACCCTCACCCACCACGGGGATGCGGCTGAAGCCCGAGCGCAGCGCCAGCGACATGCCCTGGCGCAGGGTCTTGCCCTCCTGGATGAAGACCACGTCGGTGCGCGGCACCATCACCTCGCGCACGATGGTGTCGCCCAGTTCGAACACCGAGTGGATCATCCGGCGTTCACCGGCCTCGATCAGTTCGGTGGCCTCGGCCAGGTCGACCATCTCGCGCAGTTCGGCCTCGGAGCTGAACGGGCCGTCGGTGAAGCCCTTGCCGGGGGTCATCGCGTTGCCGATCAGGATCATCAGCTGCGGGATCGGGCCCAACAGGGTCTCGATCGCCATCACCGGGCCCGACATGGCCCGGGCGATGCCCTCGGCACGTTGGCGTCCCAAGGTGCGGGGTGCGACCCCCCACAGGATGAACGAGACCAGCACCATGGCGCCGCCGGTGACCAGCAACTGCTTCCAGATGGCGTCGAACCAGTCGGCGACGACGATGCCGACCGCGACGATCGAGACGATCTCGAACAGGATGCGGGCGAACATGGCCGCGTTCAGGTACGGCGCCGGGTCGGCCACGATCTTGGCCAGCCTGGGCGCCCCGGCCTTGCCCTCGGCGACCAGGCGTTCGGCCCGCGACCGGGAGAACGACTGCAGGGCGGAGTCGGCGGCGGCCAGCACGCTGGCCAGGATGGCGCAGACCAGCGCGGTGATGATCAGCGCGATCTCGGTGACGTCGAGCAAGGTCAGTCACCCAGCCGATGTTGCTGCCAGGCGGCGATCAGTTGGTCGTTGAGGCCGAACATGACGGCCTTCTCGTCGGGTTCGGCATGGTCGTGGCCGAGCAGGTGCAGCAGGCCGTGGACGAGCAGGTACTCCGCCTCCTCCGAGGCGCTGCGACCGTTCTCGGAGGCTTGGCGCTCGGTGACCGCCGGGCAGAGCACGATGTCACCCAGGTGGCCCTCGGGCGGGTCGTCCTGGGCGCCGGGGGAGCGCAGTTCGTCCATCGGGAAGCTCATCACGTCAGTCGGCCCCGGCAGGCCCAGGAACCGTTCGTGGTAGCTGGCCATCGTGTCTTCGTCGACCAGCAGGATCGACAGTTCCGACTGGGGGTGGATGCGCAGTTGGGCCAGCGCGAAGGTTGCCAGCGCGATCAGGCCCTGTTCGTCGGCCTCCTGGCCGGACTCGTTGTTGAGGTCGATCACCTACGGCCCTTCAGTTCGGACGACGGGCCGCGGAGCGTCCCGGACGACGGCGGTTCTGGTGCTCCTGCTCGCTGACCGTCGACTCGAACTGGTCGTAGGCGGCCACGATGCGTCCGACCAGCTTGTGGCGGACGACGTCGTGGCTGGTCAATTGGCAGAACATGATGTCGTCGACACCGTCGAGGATGTGCTGCACCTCACGCAGGCCACTGCGCATGCCGCCGGGCAGGTCGATCTGGGTGACGTCACCGGTGACCACGATCTTCGACCCGAACCCCAACCGGGTGAGGAACATCTTCATCTGCTCCATCGAGGTGTTCTGCGCCTCGTCGAGGATGATGAACGCGTCGTTGAGGGTGCGTCCACGCATGTAGGCCAGCGGGGCGACCTCGATGGTGCCGGCGGTGAGCAGCTTGGGCACGCTCTCGGGGTCGACCATGTCGTGCAGCGCGTCGTAGAGCGGGCGCAGGTAGGGGTCGATCTTGTCGTTGAGGGTGCCGGGCAGGAAGCCGAGCTTCTCGCCGGCCTCGATCGCCGGGCGGGTGAGGATGATGCGGTTGACCTGCTTGGACTGCAGCGCCTGCACCGCCTTGGCCATCGCCAGGTAGGTCTTGCCGGTACCGGCTGGGCCGATGCCGAACACCACGGTGTGGGCGTCGATGGCATCGACGTAGCGCTTCTGGTTGAGCGTCTTGGGACGAATGGTCTTGCCGCGGCTGGACAGGATGTTCTGGGTGAGCACCTCGGCCGGGCGCTGCTCCTCGGCGGCCTGGCTCATGCCGACCACCCGCTCGACCACGTCGCCGGTCAGGCCCTGGCCGGTGCGCAGGATGGTGACCAGTTCGGTGAACACGTCGGCGGCCAGGGCCACCTGCTCGGGGGTGCCGTCGAGGGTGACCTCGTTGCCGCGCACCAACAGGTCTGCCTCGAGCTCTCGCTCGAGGATGCGCAGGAAGGCGTCTCGCGGACCCAGGATGTTGACCATCGGGATCGAGCCGGGAATGGTGAGCCGTCGACTGGCCACGCTCTGGCGGCGCGCGGGCTCCCCTCGCTCGGGACGGGGACTCATGGCTGAGCTGGTCAGGGTTCCTCCTGGATCGACGACTGCCGACCATCCTACGTGGTCAGGGCCGGTGGTGGCGGGCGCTAGCCTCGTGCAGTGCCCCTGCCGTCCAGCCTGCGCCAGCACCTGATCGACACCAGACCGCTGGCCAACGACCACTTCCGCAGGCTGTGGATCGCGGGCATCGCCACCATGATCGGCGCCCAACTCACCGTGGTGAGCGTGCCGGCGCAGATCTGGACGCTGACCCAGGACTCCGGTTTCGTCGGCCTCACCGGCCTGTTCGGCCTGGTGCCGTTGCTGGTGTTCGGGCTGTGGGGTGGCGCGATCGCCGACGCCTTCGACCGGCGCCGGGTGTTGATGGTGACCACCACCGGGCTGATCGTGACCAGTTTCCTGTTCTTCGTGCAGTCCTGGCTCGACATCGGCAACGTCTGGGTGATCCTGACGATCTTCTCGTTGCAGCAGGCCTTCTTCGCGGTGAACTCCCCCGCCCGCACCGCGATCACGCCGCAGTTGGTGCCCGCGGGGCAACTGCCTGCCGCGAACATCCTGTCGACCACGGTCTTCTTGCTCGGCGGTGTCGCCGGTCCGATGGTGGGGGGCACGCTGATTCCGGTGCTGGGTTTCACCTGGTTGTACTTCGCCGACTCGATCCTGCTGTTCGCCACGCTCTACGCGGTGGTCAAGCTGCCGGCGATGGTGCCCGAGGGTTCGTCGGGGCGCAAGGCCGGGCTGGCCAGCATCGTCGACGGGCTGCGCTACCTGCGCTGGCACCACGTGCTGCTGTTCAGCTTCGTCGTCGACATCATCGCCATGGTCTTCGGCATGCCCCGGATCCTGTTCCCGCAGGCGGCGAACCTCGACTTCGGCGGCCCGGTCGAGGGTGGGCTCGCTCTGGCCCTGCTGTTCGCCGCGATCCCGCTGGGCGGTGTGCTGGGCGGGTTGGTGTCGGGCTGGGTCTCACGGGTGGAACGTCAGGGACGAGCGGTCGTGCTCTGTGTGCTGGTCTGGGGAGTCGGCGTGGTCGTCTTCGGTGCCGCGGTCTGGGTGGCCGGCGGGACGATGTGGCCCTGGCTCGGCGTCGGACTGGTCGCCCTGGCGATCGGTGGGGCCGCGGACACCGCCTCGTCCGCCTTCCGCGGGACGATGCTGCTCGAGGCTGCTGGGGACGACGTGCGCGGGCGCCTGCAGGGCGTCTTCTTCATCGTGGTGGTCGGCGGTCCGCGGATTGCCGACGTGCTGCACGGGGCGGTCGCTGCCAAGCTCGACGCCGGACCCACGACCCTGTGGGGCGGCGTGCTGGTGGTGCTGGGCATGCTGGTGATGCCGTGGGTGGCGCCCGCGCTGTGGCGCTACCGGGTCAAGCGCTGACTCAGCGCCAGTCGTCCTCGTCGGGCTCGTCGGGGGTGAACACGTGCATGGCGGCTTCCTCGGCGCAGGCGGCACCACCGGCAAAGCCGACGTCGTGTCCCACCTCCTGGTCCTCGTCGTCGGGGCCGTCGTAGCCCTCGCCGGGGGCGACCAGCCGGCCGGCGCGCTGGCGGCCGACCTCACGTGGCTCGTGGGCGGCGTTCCAGTAGTCGTCGGAGGCCTCGACCTCCGGCTCCTCCTGCGCCAGCCGCATCTCGAGGGTCTCGCCCTGGCGCTGCTCCTCGGCGGTGTTGCCGAATCGCTCGGCGGCCGAGTAGTTGTCGGGGGCCACCCAGCCCTCGTCGAGCACATCCTCGACCCCGCGACGGATCAACGTGTCGTCGCTCTGCAACTGGTCGAGCTGCTCGGACTCCTCCGGGACCATCTCATCGGTGTCGACAATCGCTTCCATGACCCGATTCTGCCAGTCATCCCCGGTTGTGCAAGGGATCTTGGCCCGATGCAGCAAACTTCACAGCGCCCTCTCACACTGGCCGTACTGGGCGGCCAGAATCCCTACCCAACGGGTGGTCTGGGCACCTCTGAAGGCGAGGTCAGGGTGGGTCGTCAGCCAGGGAAGTGACTCGACTCCGACCACGGTCCGGGTGGTCACCAGGAAACGCGTGGTTGGCCTCCCGCGCCCGGCGGTAGCCGTCGAGCCAGACCCTCGGCCGCACCACGTCGTGGTCGGTCGCCAGCCGCTGCAGGGCCTCGAGCACGCCGGCCTCGAACTCGTCCTGCGGCATGCCCGCGGGCAGCGGGACCACACGCGGGTCGACCTCGGCCCGGTGCAGGGCGGCCAACAGAGCGAGCACCTCCTCCACGTCTGCAGCGCCGTAGCCGATGCTGGGCAGGTGCTCGAGTGCCAGCACCTCCCGCCCGTCCACGACGTTCGCGTCGAGCAGTCGTGGCAGCCGAACCCCGGCATCGGCCAGCGCCCGGTACGCCTCGATCTCGCGACCACGGCTGCGCTTGACGAATCGCGTCGGCTCACCGGTCATGGCGCTCACCCTAGGATGCACGAGTGACCACGACGACCCGGCCGGCGGTGTACGCCTCGCGTGCCGGGGCACGCCACTTCGACCTGCTGCTCACCGCGATGTGCGTGGTGATCATCCTGTCGAACATCGGCGCGTCCAAGGGCGTGCAACTGGGCCCGGTGGTCACCGACGGCGGCTTCTTCCTGTTCCCGGCCGCCTACATCCTGGGCGACGTGATCTCTGAGGTGTACGGCCCACGTGCCGCCCGCCGCTCGATCATCGCGGGTTTCGCCTGCTCGGTGCTGGCCGTGCTCACCTTCTGGGTCGTGCTCGCCCTGCCCGGGCTGGGCGACGACCAGGCCGCAGCGAAGCAGGCCGCCCTGGAGGGGGCCCTGGGTCCGGTCTGGCAGATCGTGCTGGCCAGCGCACTCGGGTTCGTGGTCGGGCAGACCAGCAACGCGCTGGTGATGGTGCGGATGAAGAGCCGGTTCGGCGAGCGAGGGCTGGCCGCGCGGCTGATGGCCTCGACCGGGGTCGGGGAGTTCCTCGACACCCTGGTGTTCTGCTCGGTGGCGGCCACCGCCATCGGGATCAGCTCGTGGGGCCAGTGGGCCAACTACGTGGCCTTCGGTTTCCTGTGGAAGACCGCCGTGGAGTACCTGCTGGTGCCGGTGACCAGCCGGGTGATCGGCGCGATCAAGCGCTCAGAACCCAGCTACCGGGAAGGACTGCTGCGATGACGACACCGTCTCTGGGCCACCCCACCCTCGCCGAGTTCGGGACGACGATCTTCGCCGAGAGGTCGGCGCTGGCCAGCGCCCTCGATGCGGTCAACCTGGGTCAGGGCTTCCCCGACCACGATGGCCCCGCCGAAGTGCTGGAGGCCGCCCGTGCCGCGATCGCCGAGGGCCACAACCAGTACCCGCCCGGCATCGGCGTGCCTGCCCTGCTGCAGGCGGTCGCCGACCACCAACGCGACTGGTACGGCATCGACCTCGACCCGACCAGCCAGGTGCTGGTCACCGTGGGGGCGACCGAGGCCATCGCCTCGGTGGTGCTGGCGCTGCTTCGTCCCGGTGACGAGGTGGTCGTCTTCGAGCCCTACTACGACTCCTATGCGGCGACCATAGCGCTGGCCGGCGGGGACCGCCGGACGGTGCCGTTGCGGTTCCCCGACTGGGCGGTGGACGAGGCAGCGCTGCGGGCGGCGTTCTCGTCCCGCACCCGCATGGTGCTGCTCAACAGCCCGCACAACCCCACCGGCAAGGTGTTCACCCGCGACGAACTCGAACTGGTCGCCCGACTGGCCCGCGAGCACGACGCCCTGGTGGTCACCGACGAGGTCTACGAGCACCTGGTCTTCACCGACTCCCCCACCCCGCACGTCCCGATGGCGAGTCTGCCCGGGATGCACGAACGCACTTTGACCATCGGCTCGGCGGGCAAGACGTTCTCGGTGACGGGCTGGAAGGTGGGCTGGGTGAGTGGTCCGGCCGACCTGGTGGCCGCGGCCCGGGCGGTCAAGCAGTTCCTCACCTATGTCGGCTCCGGGCCCTTCCAGCACGCCACCGCCACCGGCCTCGGCCTGCCTCGGCCGGTGTTCGACCGGATCGCCGCCGACCTGCAGGCCCAGCGCGACCGGCTGTGTGTCGGGCTGACGTCGATGGGACTGCCGATCTCGCGGCCCGATGGCGGCTACTTCGTGATCGCCGACCTGGCCGATTGGGGTGTCGACGATGCCCTGGCCTGGTGCCGCGCCCTGCCCGAGCGGGCAGGCGTGGCAGCCATCCCGGTCAGCGTGTTCAGCGACGACAAGGAGTCGGTGCGAAGCCTCGTCCGGTTCGCGCACTGCAAGCGTCCCGAGGTGCTGGACGAGGGGTTGCGCCGGCTGGCGAAGGCCCGCTGATCAGACCGTTCGTTCCTGCGGGGACGAGCCGAGCAGCCAGAAGGCGGTCGCTGCCACCAGCAGCGCCACCGCGACCCAGCCGAGCACGCTGGCCCCGCCGGCCATGGCGAGGGCGGCGATGGCGCAGGCGGCCGCGATCGCGGCGGCCACCCCCGGCGAACGGGGACCACCCGGTGAGCGCCCACGCAGCAGCCAGAGCGCCCCGAGCACCAGCGCCACCGCTGCGGCGATGGCCGCAAGAGGGGCGACCACCAGGGCGCTGCCGAAGGCCACCACCGGGTCGAGCCAGCTGTGCCTGGTGACGAGCAGGTCGTTGCCGTCGTTGATGGCGCTGGTGAGTGGGTAGGTGCGGGCAACCATGAGCACCAGCGCCGCACCCACGGCCGCCAGACCTGCCACGTTCCACGCGCGCTCTGTTCCAGCCATCCCCCCACGCTACGTCGGTCGCAGACACAGGGCTGTGGCAACACGGGACCCGACACCAATCCGTGACCGGCGCACAGTAGCCTTCCGCCCGGAGGAACATGCATGCCCGACCATCGGATCCAGCCGCCGCGCAACACCCCTGGTGAGAACCTGACCCAGGCCTGGGACGCGCTGGGTGACCACATCATCAGCCTCAAGGAGCTGTGGCCCACCCTCGACGACTACCGCGGGCTGCGGCGCAGTTGGCGCCGCGACCTGCTGGCTGGGCTGACCGTCGGCATCGTCGCCCTGCCGCTGGCGCTCGGTTTCGGTGTCGCCTCGGGTGCTGGTGCCGCCGCCGGGCTGGTGACCGCGTCGTCGCAGGTCTGGTGGCCGCGGTGTTCGGCGGCAGCCACATCCAGATCTCGGGACCGACCGGGGCGATGACCGTTGTGCTGCTGCCGGTGATCGCCGCCTACGGGCTGCAGCAGGTGCCAGTGCTGGCGGTGATGGCCGGCGTCATCCTGGTCGTGATGGGCATGACCGCGCTGGGACGAACGGTCGACCTGATCCCCTTCCCGGTCGTCGAGGGCTTCACCTTCGGCATCGGCGTGATCATCCTGCTGCAGCAACTGCCCCTGGTGCTCGGCACCGAGAAGGTCGACGCCGACTCGTCGCTGGTCGCCGCCTGGTTGACCCTGGCGCACACCGACTGGGTGAAGGCGATCGCCCCGCTGGCGATCACCCTGCTGGTGGTGCTGCTGCACGTGGCCGGTGAACGGTTCGCCAAGGGGGTGCCGATCTCGCTGCTCGCCATCGTGGTCGCCACCGTGGTCGTGGAGGTCACCGAGCTCGACGTGGCCACCATCGGCACCCTGCCCCAGTCACTGCCGGCTCCCTCGATGCCGGCGCTCGACCTGCGCACCCTGCAGGGGCTGGCCGCCCCCGCGTTCGCGGTGGCGGCGTTGGCTGCGCTCGAGTCATTGCTGTCGGCGCGCGTGGCCGACGGCATGGTGCCCGACCTGCCCAAGACCAAGCCCGACCGCGAACTGGTCGGCCAGGGCCTGGCCAACCTGGCGTCCGGGGTGTTCGGTGGTCTGCCGGCCACAGGTGCGATCGCCCGCACCGCGGTCAACGCGCGCACCGGTGGCCGCAGCCGGCTCGCCTCGATCACCCACGCCCTGGTGCTGTTCGCGGTGATGATGGTCGCCGGCCCGGTGGTGTCACGGATCCCGATGGCCGCGCTGGGCGGCGTGCTGGTGATGGTGGCCTGGCGGATGATCGACCTGCACAAGGCCGGGACGATCATGCGATGCACCCGCGCGGACCGCAACACCCTGATCCTCACCTTCGTGGCCACCGTGGCACTCGACCTGGTGATGGCGGTGCTGCTCGGCTTCGGCATGGCTGCCCTGATGAGCCTTCGACACATGTCGCGCTACTCGGTGGTGCGCCGCCAGCACCTGCCGGCCGACACTCGCGAGGGACGCGTCGACCTGCCCGCCGAGGCCGAGCACCTGCGCGAGAGGATCGCGGTGTACCGGATCGACGGCGCCCTGTTCTACGGCGACGCCCGCCGGTTCGCGGCCGAGGTCGAGTCGGTCGAGGACGGGGTCGACGTGGTGATCATCCGCTGTCACCGGATGAGCATCTACGACGCCTCCGGTGGCGAGGCGATGGGCGAGGTGGTCAGGTCGCTGCGGCGACGCGGCATCCAGGTCGTCGTGCAGGGCATGACCGCCGCCCAAGTGCGCACGAGCTCACTGCTCGATGCCGTGCCACCGCACCGCCAGGTCCGCGAGTTGTCGCAGGCGCTGGCGATGGCGGTGGACGACCTCACCGTCGAGGCGTGATCAGGAACAGACCACCTGCAGGTTCATCCAGTTGGCCCGGTCGTTGTAGCCACCGTCGCCGGCATCGCCCACGAGCAGGCGCAGGTCGCGCACACCGGACACGTCCAGGGTGAAGCTCTGCAACTGGTCGCGTCGGACGACCCCGGTCTGCCACAGCACCTCGCCGTCGCCGACGACCTGGAAGGTGACCGTGGCGCCCTGGGGCTCCCACTTCACGGCGTCGTCAATGGCTGCCAGGCCGCTGAGCGAGGTGCACTCACCGCCCAGGTACCAGCGGATGGTGCTCGGGCTGGCGATGCCGATGCCGGTCGGGTAGGTCACCCCCGACACGATCAGCGCGGACCAGCCACCGACCGAGGCGTCGATGGTCGGGCTCATCCAGCCGCTGGTGGCACTGATCCACGGGTGGTGGGCCAGGTTCACCGTGCCGTCGGGAGCCGCCGGGGCGACCAGCACGGTCAGGTTGACCGGATCACCAATGGCTTGGCCGGACGCGGTGGCCCGGAAGGCCACCTGGTGGGTGCCGACGGTGGCTTCAGCGGGAGTGGTCACCTGAACCGTGAAGGTGGTCGACTTCTGCGGGGCGAGGATCCGCACCGCAGCCGGGTCACTGATCGTCCACCCCGACGGCAGCGTGGCCGCCGGGTCGACCTGGCGCAACGGCTGGTTGCCGTCGTTGGTGACGGTCACCTTCACGGTCAGCGTCGAGCCGACCCCAACCAGAGCCTCGCTCACCGCAGTGACCGGCGTGCCGTCGATGGCGACGACCTGCGGCGCCGACAGGGTCACCCGTGGCGTCTGCGGCTTGCCGGTGATCGGGCTGACGACCAGCAGCACTGTGCCATGGCGGGGCACGGTGGCAGCCACTCGTCCCAGCGAGTCACCCGTGGTGTCGGTCCACACGTTCTTGACCCGCAGCCGGGAGTCGCCGAAGCCGAGCGCGGCGCCAGTGGTCGAGACGGTGGCGCTGGTGGTGCCCCGGTTGACCAGGGCGACGGCCTTGGAGCCGTCGGCCAGCGGCTTGGTCCACACCTCGAGGGTGCCGGCCGAGCCCAGCCTGGTGCCCTGGATGCCCAGACGGTCCTGATTGATCGCCAGCATGTCGGGGTCGGTGAGCATGGCGATCGAGGTGTCGCTGAGAGTGCGCGGGTCGCTGCCGATCACCAACGGCGCCGCGGCGATCGCCCACAGGCTGATCTGGGTGCCGAACTCGGTGGTGCTCATGCCCAGTTCGGGGCCGAGGTAGTCGGGGTCGTTCCAGTGACCGGGTCCGGCTGCTTCGGGGTGTCGGGCGTTGGCGTCGAAGTTGCGCATCACGTCGCTGTAGAGGATCGCTCCCTGCCAGCCGACGTCGGTGTAGGTGCGCCACGACTCGGCGATCTTGGGCGCGTAGGCCCAGCTGCCGATCGACTGCTGGTCCTCGGGGTACTCGCCCCAGTAGGGCGAGGTCACCGGGTTGCAGATGTTGATGATCATGTCGCGGCCCGAGGCGTTGTTGCGGATCGCAGTGGCGACCTTGGTCATTGCCTCCTCGGGGTCGGTCTTGGCGGCCCAGCCACACAGGAAGTCGACCTTGACCGCGTCGAACCCCCAGGCGGCGAACTGGTCGGCGTCGGCCTGTTCGTGGCCGAGGCTGCCCAGCGCACAGCTGGAGTTCTGCGGCCCAGCGTCGGTGTAGATGCCCACCTTGAAGCCGAGCGCGTGCACCTTGTCGGTGAACGCCTTCATGCCGTTGGGGAACTTCGCGGGGTCGACGGCGAGGCTGCCGTCGGCGTTGCGGGCCGGATTGGCGGTCCAGCCTCCGTCGAGCCAGAGGATGTCGTAGCCGGCGGCGAGCAGGCCACGTTCCTTCATCGACTCCGCGACCGCGAGCACGTCGGCCTCAGCCGGACGCACCTTGCCGTAGTAGGTGTTCCAGCCCATATAGGGCGTGGGGCTCAGCGAGGGGTCGACCGTTGAGGCCGAGGCTGGACGGGCCAGCAGCGACCCGCTCAGTGCGAGGACGATCGAGGCGATCAGGGCCAGCAGACGGGAATGACTCACGAGAGACCTGCCTTCGTCGTTGAAGATGGGTACCGAGCGTGATGCGGGGTGTGCGCAGACGTTAACCCCGCGCACTGACCATTGAGGCTCAACAGGGACGAATCCACGGCTCGTCCAGCGCATCCACCATGGACGATCCACCGCCGGTCCTCCCGGCTCAGGCCGGCGGGTCAGCCGTAGAAGCGGCCCAGGAACTCGTCCTTGAACGCGTCGAAGTCGCCGATGGCGAGCGAGGCGCGGATGCGGTCGACCAGACGGATCGTGAAGCGCTCGTTGTGGATGGTGGCCAGCGTCGAGGCCAGCATCTCCTTGGCCTTGAACAGGTGGTGCAGGTAGGCCCGTGTGAAGTGGGTGCAGGTGTAGCAGTCGCAGCCGTCCTCGAGGGGGATGAACGACCGGCGCTGTGAGGCGGTGTTGACGTTGTAGCGGCCGTCGGCGGTGTAGATCGCGGCGTTGCGGGCCACCCGCGACGGGTTGACGCAGTCGAAGGTGTCGGCGCCGTTCTCGATGGCGGTGAAGAAGTCGTCGGGTTCTGAGATGCCGAGCAGGTGGCGTGGCTTGTCGTCGGGCAGCTCGTCGGCCATCCAGCCGACGATGGTGCCGAGGTTCTCCTTCTCCATCGCCCCACCCAGGCCGAAGCCGTCGAAGCTCTGCCCGCCCACGACCATCGTGCCCAGGTCGCGGGCGGCCTTGCGACGCAGGTCTTCGTACTGGGCTCCCTGCAGCACCCCGAACAGGGCCTGGTACGGCTTGTCGGCGCGCTGCTCGGTGAGGCGCCGGTGCTCGGCCAGGCATCGCTCGGCCCACAGCCTGGTGCGCTCGAGCGACTCCTCCTGGTAGCCGCGGGTGTTCATCAGCGTGGTCAGCTCGTCGAAGGCGAAGATGATGTCGGCGCCCAACTGGTGCTGCACCTGCATGCTCACCTCGGGGGTGAACCGGTGGCGGCTGCCGTCGAGGAAGCTCTTGAAGGTGACCCCGTCGTCATCGACGTGGGCCATCCGCTGCTTGCCCTCAGCGATCACCTCGTCGGACGAGACCCGGCTGGCATCCATCGCCAGCACCTTCTTGAACCCCACGCCGAGGCTCATCACCTGGAAGCCACCGGAGTCGGTGAAGGTGGGCCCGTCCCAGCCCATGAACCGGCCCACTCCCCCGGCCTCGTCGACGATGTCGGCGCCCGGCTGCAGGTAAAGGTGGTAGGCGTTGGCGAGCACCGCCTGCGCCCCGAATTCGCGCACCTGGGCCGGCGTGGTGGCCTTCACCGTGGCCTTGGTGCCGACCGCGACGAACGCCGGGGTCTCGATCACGCCGTGCGGGGTGGTGATCACCCCGGTGCGGCCCCGACTGTTGTCGAGGGTCTGACCGACCTCGAACCCGAAGCCGGTCACCGGCGGCTCCGGGCAGCCAGGAGAGCGACGCCGACCGCCCCTGCGCTCGAGGTGCGCAGCACGGCGTCTGAGACCAAAACGAGCCGCGCGCCCGCAGCGGTCAGCTGGTCGAGTTCGCCAGGTGAGATGCCGCCCTCGGGACCGACCACCAGCACGACCTCGCCGTGGTCGGGCAGGTCGACCTGCTCAATCCAGTCGGTGGCGTCCTCGTGCAGCACCAGCACTGGGCCGGGGTGCTGCTCGACCAAGCGCACCAACTGAGTGGTCGAGAGCACATGCTCGGTGACGGCCGGCACCCAGTGGCGGCGTGACTGCTTGGTGGCCTCGCGGCAGACGGCCTGCCACTTGGCGAGGTTCTTGGCCGCCCGCGCGGCGTCCCAACGGGTGATCGAGCGGTGTGACTGCCAGGCGGTGACCACCGTGGCACCCAGCTCGGTGAGCAGTTCCAGAGCGAGGTCCTGCCGGTCGCCCTTGGCGAGGGCCTGGACGACGTGGAAACGCAGTGCTGGCTCAGGCCGGGTGAGGTCATCGGTCACCGCGCCGGCCACACCGGAGCGGGTCACCTCGTCCACCAGTACGCGCAGGGCCCGCCCGGCGCCGTCGCTGACGGTGATGGCCTCACCGGCGGTGATCCGCTTCACCACAGCGGCATGGCGTCCCTCATCCCCGTCGAGGACGAGGCGGTCGCCGACCGCGAGCCCGTCGAGGTCGGCGAGGAACAGCGGGGCGGTCATCCGCCGAAGGCTTCCTTCATCCGTCCGAAGAAGCCCTTGTCCTTCTTCGAGACGGTCGGGCTGACGCTGGTCTCGTCGCGCAGTTCGGCCAACCGTCGCAGTAGATCGCGCTGCTCGTCGTCCAGCTTGGTCGGGGTCTGCACCAGGAAGGTGATGCCGAGATCGCCTCGTCCACCCTGGCGCAATCGGGGCACGCCTCGTCCACCCATCGCGATCCGGGTGCCGGACTGGATGCCCGAGGGGATCTCGACCTCGACCGAGCGGTCACCGGGGTCGGAGTCGTCGCGTTCGGCCTCCAGAGTCTGGATGTGCACGGTGGTGCCCAGGGCAGCGGCGGTCATCGGGATGCGAACCACCATCTCGAGGTTGTCGCCGTCGCGGGTGAACACCTCGTGCTGGGCCACGACCAGTTCGACGTAGAGGTCACCGGCCGGTCCACCGCCGGGGCCGACCTCGCCGTTGGCCTCGAGGTGGATCCGGTTGCCGGTGTTGACGCCGGCGGGGATCTTGACGTTGATGGTGCGCTTGTGGCGTACCCGGCCCTCACCGGAGCACTCACCGCAGGGGTTGCGGATGGTGGAGCCGTAGCCCCGGCAGGTCGGGCAGGGCTGTGAGGTGCGGATGTCGCCCAGGAACGAGCGCTGCACCGTGGTGATGTCGCCGTGGCCGTCGCAGGTGGCGCAGGTGGTGGGCTCCGAACCGTCCTCGGACCCCTTGCCGGTGCACGTGGGGCAGACCACCGCGGTGTCGACCACCAGCGGCTTGGTCACCCCGAATGCGGCCTCGGCCAGGGTGAGTTGCTGGCGCACCAGCGCATCCTGACCGCGGCGCACCCGGGATCGTGGGCCGCGCGAGGTCTGGGCCCCGAACATGGCGTCGACCAGGTTGGTGAAGTCGAAGCCACCCTGGAAGCCACCCGCACCGCCACCGAAGCCGCCGAAACCGCCCATGCCCGAGTAGCCAGAACCCATCGGGTCGCCGCCGCGGTCGTAGACGGCCCGCTTCTGCGGGTCGCTGAGAACCTCGTAGGCCTCTTGGACCTGCTTGAACTTCTCGGCCGAGTCGGGGTCGGGAGCGACGTCGGGGTGCACCTTCATCGCCATCCGGCGGTACGCCTTCTTGATCTGCTCGGCCGTGGCGTCTCGTTGCACGCCGAGCAGTTCGTAGTAGTCAGCACTCATGAGTGAGGTCGGTCATCCTTCTGCGAGCAGACGGCCCAGGTAGCGCGCGACCGCGCGTACCGAGGCGATGGTCGAGGGGTAGTCCATCCGGGTCGGACCCACCACACCCAGGCCCGACCACGATTCCGCATCAGCATGGTAGGCGCTGGCGACCAGAGAGGTGGAACTGAGCTGGCTGTAGGGGTTCTCCTGCCCGATCCGCACGGTGACGTCGCCGGTGGTGGCCTCGCCGAGCAGGCGCAGCAGAACCACCTGCTCCTCGAGCGCTTCGAGCACTGGACGCACCGTGGTCTCGAACTCCTCACCGAAGCGGGTCAGGTTGGGCACGCCACCGACGACGACGCGGGTGGCAGCGGCGTCCGAGGTGAGCATCTCGAGCAGCACCGCCACCACGGCGGCGCCGTGCAGTCGGTCTTCGGGACGAAGATCCAGAGCCAGCGAGTGCAGCCGCTGCGCGGCTTGGCTAGAGTTCTGGCCGACCAAGGCGGCGTTGAGCGTGTTGCGCAGGGTGGCCAGGTCGTCCTCGGTGTGGGTGGGCAGGTCGAGGGCGTGCTGCTGCACCCGTCCCGAACTGGTGATCAGGATCAGCAGCACCTTGTCGGAGGTGAGCCCGACCAGTTCGACGTGGCGGATGACCGCGGCATTGCTCACCGGGTACTGGACGATCGCGACCTGCTGGGTGAGTTGGGCGAGCAGCCGCACGGTGCGCGTGACGATGTCGTCGAGGTCGGCGGCACCACTCATGAAGGTCTGGATGGCGCGCCGCTCCCCCAGCGACAGCGGCTTGATGGTGGCCAGCCGGTCGACGAACAGCCGGTAGCCCTTGTCGGTGGGGATCCGCCCGGCCGAGGTGTGCGGCTGGGTGATGTAGCCCTCCTCCTCGAGCACGGCCATGTCGTTGCGCACGGTGGCCGGCGAGACGTTGAGCTGGTGACGGTCGACGAGCGCCTTCGAGCCGACGGGTTCGCGGCTGGAGACGTAGTCGGTGACGATGGCCTTCAGCACCTCGAGCTTGCGGTCGTCCACCCTGTCACCTCCTGTTCGTCCTTGCGGGGGATGACCCCCCGCACCCCCACGGGTTGGCACTCGAAATGGGCGAGTGCCAGTCTAGCGCTAGGCTCACGGCATGGACCTCACCCCGCACCTGGGCCCGTGGCAGCAGCTTCGTGACGGCGTGTACCGCGCGGTCGCCGAACCTGCCACCGTCAACGTCGGCCTGGTCGTCGGAACCGATGGCGTCCTGTTGATCGACACCGGGTCGACGCCCGCCCAAGGACGTGCGATCGCTGAGTCGGCCGCCGAGCTCACTGGTCGTCCGATCAGCCACGTGATCATCACCCACGACCACTGGGACCACTACTGGGGACTGTCCGGCGTGCTCGAGGTCTGTCCCGACGCAGTGGTGATCGCCCACGAGTCGGTCGCTCCCCCGCTCAGTGACGATGCCCGCGCCACGATGATGGCCGGGCACCTCGGCGTCGACGTGTCGCAGGTGGCCGTGCCGAACACCCCGATCGCGTTGGCCCGAGGGGTCAACCTGGGGGGCCTGCGGGTCGAGGCTGTGCACCTGGGTGCGGCCCACACCGCCGGTGACCTGATCGTCGTGGTGCAGGAGGCGCGCGTGGCGTTCGCCGGTGACCTGTACGAGACCGCCGGCCCACCCTGCTTCGGGCCTGACTCGACCGTGGGCAACTGGCCCAACGCCCTCGACGGGGCGCTGGCCGGCGCGAAGGAGGAGACGCTGGTCGTCCCCGGGCACGGTGACCCGACCGGGCCGATGACCGCGTTCCAGCAGCGGGCCGAGATCTCAATGATCTTCGGTGCCGCCGAACGACTGGTCGCCCGTGGCGTGCGCCTGGACGATGCGCTTGCCGCCCTGGACCAGCCGGTGGACGAGTCCGGGCAGCCGGTCGAGGCGGCCTTGGAGTGGGAGTGGCCGTTCGACACCGACACCATCAAGGACGCCCTGCCCCTGGCCTACGCCGAACTCAAGTCGAAGGGCATGGAGCCGCGTCGTCAGCTGCCGCTGGTCTGAACCTCAGCCCCGATCCGCGGCCCAACTGGCCCGGACGAACTCCGCCAGTTCAGGGGTGGCCGCAGCAATCAGCCCCTGCCCGCTCGAGGAGGCACCGTAGCGGCCACCCTCGAGCATCAGCACCTCGCCGCCGAGTTCACGCAGCATCAGCGCGCCGGGCAGGTGGTCCCACGGCTTGAGGTTCCAGTAACACAGGAAGTCGACCCCACCAGTGGCCAGCCACGGGTAGTCGACACCGCAACACCAGCGCGACTTGCCGATCGGTTCGATCCGTCCCCCGAAGTCCTGACCGAGCAGGTGGCGCCGGGACGACGCACCGCGTGGCACCTGCGGCCGAGTCGCCGGCCCGAGCGGCTCGCCGTCCAGCAGGACTCCGGCCCCACGCTCGACGACGAAGGAGTGCTGGTGCTGGGGCTGCCAGATCCAGGCCCGCACCACCTCGCCGCGGACGAGTTCGGTGAGCATCATGGCGTGGTCGGGGCTGCCGTTGGTGAAGTTGCGCGTGCCGTCGACCGGGTCGACGGTGAAGGCGTGCTCGGCACGGGCCAGTTCGGTGACCAACGCGGGCTGGTCGAAGCTGGCCTCCTCCCCCACGACCAGGGCGCCCGGAGTCATCCGCAGCAGTTCGGCGGTGAGCACCTGTTCGGCCTCACGGTCGGCCACGGTGACCAGGTCGCCGGGCTGCTTCTCGTCCACGTCATGGCTGGCCAGCCGACCGAACCGCGGCTCGACCACCTCGGCCGAGACCCGGACGAGCAGGTCGAGCACACCTTGGGTGGTGACGGCCATCAGGGCTCCAGGGTGTCGAGGTGATCGGCGGTGACGAAGTCGATCAACTTCTCGACCTCGGTGACCAGGCGGCCGTCGAGGTCGCGCCAGGACTTCACCCGGGCGAGCATGGCCTGCCAGGCCCGGGCGATGTCGGCCTGGTCGGCGTGCGGCAACTGGAGTCGCTTCAGCGTGCCCTTCTTGAAATCCTCGTCCATCGGCACACTCGGCCATGCCTTGATGCCCAGCACGCCGGGCCGGATCGCCTGCCAGATGTCGATGTAGTCGTGGCCAGTGATGAACACGTGGTCACCGAAGCCCGAGCGAGCCACCTGGGCAGCGATCCGGGACTCCTTCGAGCCAGCCACCAGGTGGTCGACAAGCACGCCGAGACGTCGTCCGGTCTCGGGGCGGAAGTCGGCGACGATGCCGGGCAGGTCGTCGATGCCACCCAGGTACTCGACCACCACCCCGACGTGGCGCAGGTCGTCGCCCCAGATCTTCTCGACCAGTTCGGCGTCGTGGCGTCCCTCGACGAAGATCCGGCTGGGCAGCGCCACCTTCGCCGGGGTGGGGGCGCTGCTCGTCCTCGAACCGGACGCGGTGGTCGTCGACCTCGCCGCACCCTGGCGGGCGGGGATCCGGACGCTCACCGGTTGGCCGTCGAGCCAGAAGCCCGGCCCGACCGGGAAGCCGCGGCGCTTGCCCTTGCGGTCCTCGAGCAGGACGATGCCGTTCTCCCAGCCGACCACCGCGCCGACGAAGCCGCTGGAGGGGTCCTCGAGGACGAGGTCGCGCTCGAGCGCCACGTCACGGCTGGTCGGCTTGCCGCGCTGCTGCCAGCCCGGGCCGAGCACATCTGCTGAGTAGCGATCCACCCGGTCGAGAGTACGCGGTCGTGTCGCCCGGGGGCGGCAGGGAAATCGAGTGTCACCAGCCGGGGTCCACGCCCTAGGCTCAGCTGTTGATGAGTACTCCCACCTCTGTCGCCCCGGCCGTGCCGGGCGTCGACTCCCCCACCCAGCACGACACCGTCGACCGCACCGTCACCTGGCGCCGCGCCATCACCCCGGTGAACACGGTGGCGCTGGTCGTGCTGCTGATCGGTTCGGTGGCGGCGGTGATCGGCAACGTGTTCGCCGGCCAGATCGCCGAGTCGCCGTCGTGGGACCTGGTGCGCTGGCTCGCGCTGGCCATGGTCGGTGGGTCAGTGCTCGACATGACCGGTCGCTACCTGTGGTTCGGTGAGATCGACCGGGTCGAGGGCGGGCTGCGCCGCGACCTGCTCAGCGCTGCCCTCAACCAGCCCTTGGCCCAACTGGGTGAGCAGGCCGTCGGTGAGGTGCTCGACCGGGTCGATGACGACACCCGCGAAGTCGGCAACCTGATGCGCTGGCAGTCGTGGATGGTGCTGCGGGCGGTCTTCGGTGCGGTGCCGATGTGGATCATCGCCGGCCTGACCTGGTGGCCGGCGTGGTTCATGTTCCCGGTCTTCGCGGTGATCACCTGGCTGGGCATGCGCTCGTTGCTCGAGCCGATCCGGCAGCGCAAGATCGTCGAAGAGGTGGCCTGGACCGACCACGCCGCCGCCCTCGAGGAGGGCATCGCCGGTCGCGACGACCTGCGCACCAGCCTGGGGCAGTCGTTCGCGATCCGCCGGCTCGCCCAGTTGTCAGCCGACGTGCACCGCAAGTTCAAGGCCGTGCTCGAACTCGAACGCAAGATCCTGCTGCGCGGCATCCTGCTGCTCAATGGGCTGCTGGTGGCGGTCGCCGTGGTCGGTGTGCTGATGGCCACCCGGGGCCAGACCTCGGTCGCCCAGTTGGTGACCCTGTTCCTGATCACCGCCCAGTTCGTCGGCGTGGTCGGGTTCGTGGCCGAACAGATGCCCGACATCCAGGCCGGCCTGGGTGCGGTCACCCGGTTGCGCCAGATGCTGGCCCTCGATCCCGAGCCGATCGGCGGCAAGAGGCTCGAGGACGATCGCGTCGACCTGCGCTTCGAGCACCTGCACTTCGCCTACGACGAGGGCACCTTTGCCCTGCAGGACGTGCACCTGACCGTGCCTGCGGGCCAGACCCTGGCGCTGGTCGGTCGTTCCGGATCGGGCAAGTCGACGCTGGCGTCGCTGATCTCTCGCGCGGTCGAACCGCCGCCAGGCTCGGTGTTCCTGGGTGACGTCGACGTGCGTGACCTCGACCTGCAGTCGTTGCGACGCCAGGTCGGTGTGGTCACCCAACGCACCGAGATCCTGGCCGGGTCGCTGGCCGACAACATCACCCTGTTCGCCGAGCTGCCCCGCACCCGGGTCGAGCAGGTCGTGGACGAACTCGGCCTCACCGACTGGGTGGCCGGGCTCGACGACGGCCTCGACACCGTGCTCGGCCCCGGCGGCACGACGCTGTCGGCCGGCGAGGAGCAGTTGGTGGCCTTTGCCCGGCTGCTGATCCGTGACGTGCACGTGGTCGTGCTGGACGAGGCCACCGCTCGGATGGACCCGTTGACCGAGGCGCGCGTGGTGGCGGCCTCTGACCGGTTGCTGCGCGGCCGCACTGGAGTGCTGGTGGCCCACCGGTTGTCGACCATCGGCCGCGCCGACCTGGTCGCGGTGATGTCGCACGGGCAGGTCGTCCAGTTCGGACCGCGGCGCACCCTGGCCCGCACCGAGGGCGCCTACCGCGAGTTGCTGCGTTCGGCGAGCGCTGAAGAGATCGCCGGTGTCGCCGACGTCAACCCGGCTGAGCCCGCCCCCGAGCGAGCCTCGGCTGAGGCGGTCGGATCGGTCAGGCGCAGGCGCGAGGTGCTGCAGCGCTCCGAGACCGGCACCGGACCGTCGCTGGCCAAGGGCATGATCTCGGTGCTCAAGGTGCGCCCAGGCTGGGGCCTGTTCGCGGTGTTGCTGTTCCTCGGCGTCTCGCTGACGGGTGCCGCTGGTGCGCTGACCGGCTTCGCGTGGGGCCACGCGGTCGACGCGGTGGCCAAGGGCGAACGTCCGTGGTGGTGGGTGGCCGCGGTGGTGGTGTCGGTGCTCGCCGCTCCCCTGATGCTGGCTGAGGCGATCGCCCGCTACCCGCGGTGGTGGGTGGAAGTGCTGCTGCGGGTTCGGCTGTCGGTGCTGGTCGGCCAGACCGCCCAGCGGCGCCTGGAGAAGGTGCCCGCCGGCGAGGTCGTCGCACGCGCCATGGACGCCGACCGTTACGCCCGCTACGCCGACCGCTGGGTCGACTTCATCAACGGCCTGATCGTGGTGCTCGTCACCACCATCGCGGCCTCGAACCCGCTGGCCGGCTTGGTCATGTTCGCAGTGATCGTGGCTGCCACCACCACAGCGACCATTGGTCGTCCGATCGCCGGACGTACCGCGACCAAGGCCTCGGCGATGCGCGCCACCTTCGGACGCACGTTGGTGTCGGCCCTGGAGTCGGCCCGCACGGTCAAGTTGGCCGGACGCACACCTGAGGTGCACCGCTACCTGCTCAAGGTCGACTCCGGACGCGTCGACGCCGCGGTGCGAGAGCACCACGTGCAGGCCGTGCTCGACTCGGTGCCGGTGGTGATGATCAAGATCGCCGTGGTCTTCGTCTGGGCCGCCGTCGTCGAGGGCTGGTGGGGTCTGGCGACTGCGTTGCTGGTGGTCAATGCCCTCAACGGCTTCGAGTGGTTCGGACGCGTCGCCGGTTCGGTGGTCACCGAGGCGCCCGGCACCAAGTCGTGGCAGCAGGCCACCAGCCGGATGGCCGGCGGTGTCGACATGATGACGCTGCCACCGGGTGTCGACCTCGAGACCGGACAGGCGCCTGCCGCACCCGAGGTGCGCAAGGTGCCGCTGCAACAGTTGGTCGCACGCGGGGTGACCGCGGTGCACGAGGACGGCACGGTCGGTGTGGAGGACGTCTCGCTCACCGTCGACCGTGGCGAGTTGGTGCTGCTGCTGGGCCAGGTGGGGTCGGGCAAGTCGAGCCTGCTGCGCACCTTGGCCGGGCTGATCGACTACGAGGGCGAGGTGTTGTGGAACGGCGAGGTGGTCAGTGACGCCGAGTTGTTCATGCGCCCCGGACAGGTCGCCTACGTGGCCCAGGTGCCGCGGGTGATGTCGGGCAGCTTCGCCGACAACGTGCAGTTGGGCTTCACACGCGCCTTCGACGCCCCGGTGTCTGATGCGCGGCTGCAGGTTGACGTGGACGACGCGGGTGGCCCTGCCGCCATGGTCGGGCACCGCGGGGTGCGGTTGTCGGGTGGTCAGGTGCAGCGGCTGGCGCTGGCCCGGGCACTGGCGGCCGAGGCTGAACTGCTGCTGGCCGACGACGTGTCGAGTGCTCTTGACGCCAAGACCGAGATCGAACTGTGGGACGCGCTGCGCAAGCGCAACGCCACCGTGGTGGGCGCCACCTCGAAGAGGGCAGCCCTGGCCCAGGCCGACCGGGTGATCGTGCTGGTCGACGGCCGGGTCGTGGCGCAGGGCACGTGGGACGAGCTGTCGTCCGACTGGTCGCACCTGGCCGGCTGACGACATGCCTGCCTATCCGATGCGAACCGAACGGCTCGTCCTGCGTCCACTGCGTGACGACGACATCGAGGTGATCATCGCCTACCGCAACGACCCCGAGGTCGCTGCACTGCAGGACTGGGACCTGCCGGTCACCCGGGAACGGGTGGAGTCTCATGTCGCCCGACAGTCGGACTGGACCGACATCGAACCCGGCGAGCCACGTCAGATCGGGATCGAACTCGACGGTGAGCTGGTCGGTGACCTGTACGTGGCCCTCGACGAGCACGGCGGCGTCGCCGAGATCGGCTTCACCCTGCGCACCGAGCACCAGGGCAAGGGCTACGCCCACGAGGCCGCGTCGGCCGTGGTCGAGGACCTGGTCGAGCGCCTCGGCTGCCACCGCATCTTCGCCCAACTCTCTCCCGAGAACGAGCGGTCGAAGCGTCTACTGCAGCGACTCGGGATGCACGTGGAGTCACTGGCGCCGAAGTCGTACTGGTGCCGCAGCGCTTGGGACGACAACCTGGTCTGCGCGATGAGTGCGGACGAGTGGCGCGCCCGCCAGGTCAGCGATCCGGATCAGCAGCGATCGGCACCCTGACCCGGGCGGCCCCGCTCGGCGTGACCATGTAGACCAGACCGAGCGGACTCGTCCACAGGTAGTGACCGGGCAGCGGCTGCTGGACGTGCCACAACCGTGCCGTCTTGGCGCAGTGCTGGCGACGCCCCAGCGGACCCAGACCGGCGGGCCGGGTGGCTCCAGCAGTGCAGGAGCGCCACGGCACGGTGTGGTCGAGGTCGAGGTGGGCTGAGCGGAAGGAGCTGCCCGGGAACGCCGCGAAGAGGTCACGCTGCAGCACGGCATCGCGGGTGAGCGCCGGGATCTCGTAGCGGTCGACGCTGGGCACCTGGTTGAGATCGACAGTGGGCACGATCGTGACCCGAGCCTCTCCCCCGAGCTGCTCGACCAACGTCTCGAACGACATGGGCCCGTGGCCCTCGACACGGGCGACTCCCCGCACCTCCTCGGCGGTGGCCTGCGACACGTGCACCACCAACCGCACCCGAGGCAGCAGCTTGTTGGCAGGCACGGTGACCTGGCCACAGGTGTGGCCGGCGCAACGGATGCCCTGTGGGTCGAGCGTTGGAGGGTCGAGCGGTGGGAGGTCGGGCGGTGGTGGATCGGGGTCGAGGGCGTCGTCGGCCCACCACCACGCCGGTCGCCACACCTGGGCGCCGGACTCACGGACCTGCCGAGCTGCATCGTCGGCGTCGAACGGGTCGATCGGGCGCTCAGGGGGTGCGAGGTCATCCGGTGCTTCGGGCGCGGGCAGGTCTGTCGGTGCCGGCATGGCGTCGGGCCGGGCCGGCGTGAGCTCCATCTGGCGGACCAGATCGGCCAGACCGGCAACCAACTCGGGATCGATCGCGGCCAGGGCTTCGTCATCAAGCGCCGGCTGCAGGGCCCGCTGCTGCAGGGCCAGCGCCCGGGCGGGACTGGCGAGCACCCCCACGGCCTTGGCACGCAGTACCTGCTTCGAGCCGCAGGCGCCCTGCTGTCGCAGGATGTCGGCGATCCGGTCGGCCATGGCATCGAACTGGTGGGCGTCGAGCACATCGAGCCGAGCCGCCAAGCCAGCGGCACCATCGGGCAGCACCCGCACGCTGACGAAGCGATCCTGCGCTGCCTGTTCGGCGCGACGTGAGGCGCCATCGGGGTCAGCATCGATCACCAGAGCCTCGGCCAGGGTGAGTTGGCGTCCTGACGGCAGCCGCCCGGCCAACCGGGCGAACCGCTGGTCGAACCACTCGGCCTGGGCAGCCGTGAGCACGCGGGTCTGGTCGGCCACCTTGCGGGCCACCCAGACCATGATTCGACCCTGCTGGCACAACGACCAGGTCTTCGGCAGCCGGTGGACGAGCTCCAGGGCTTGGCGCATCTGGTGGTCAGCATGACCCTCGTGCACGTTGAGGAAGGCGCCCAGCTCGAGCCCTGCGTAGCTCGACACCAGCGGTGCCCCGTCGCCGGCCAGTGCCACGAGCCGTTCGTCGACCACCGAGAGCACGGGCCGATGGGCCGCACCGCTGGCGCGGTAGGTGGCTGCGAATGCGGCCACCAGCTCCACCTCCTCGACCTCGGCGGCATGCACCGCCGCCCGTGCGGTGGTGACACCGTCGAGCAGCGCGAGGCTGTCGCGCTGGGCCGGCGTCAGTGCCGGGTTCGAGGTGTCGAGCATGCCTCGATTCTATCGATCCCTTGTTCGATAGGCAATGGTTGATTGACCCCCGTGGACAAGTGATGATGCTTGTCACAACGCTGTTGCGGGGTCAGGAACTGTACACGTGCCAGACGTCGTCACCGCTGAATCCGCAGGCTCGACAGAGCCTCTCAGGGCCGACGTCCTCGACTCGTCCCGAGACCGTCGCGAACCCGGCTCCCGCCTCCTTCGCCCGTGCCAGCGCGGCGCACACCAGGGCGCGGCCGACTCCTCGTCCGCGCTGTGAGGTGAGCACCTGCACCCACTCGAGCGCCACCTCCCCGACCGCGGCATCGAACTCGGCGATCACCGACCCCACCAGGCCGCCGGCGGGGTCGACGGCGCCGATCCACAACTGCGGCGCAGCCACCTGACGAGTCCGCCACCGGCCCACCTCGTCGGCGTCGACAGCCATGTCGTCGTAGGAGGCAGCGATCTGGGCGACGATCGCCGGCTCGGGATCGCCCACGCGGCAGCCGTCGGCAGCGTGCACCACCCACACACCGTCAGGCACCGGCCACCGGCCACGCGGTCTTCCACCAGGCGGTGGCTGCGCTTCGTCCGGGGTCAGCCCGATACTGCTCGATGGTGACCATCAGTCCAACAGGTCGCGGATGACGGCATCGGCGAGCAACCGTCCCCGAAGGGTGAGCACCAGGCGGTCGTCGCTCACCACGGCCAGACCCCGGTCCGCCGGGTCACCGACTCGCTCCCGCTCGGTCTCGGTGAGCACCGACAGCGGCAGCCCGTCGGCCAACCGGAGTTCGAGCAGCACCCGTTCGACCCGGCGCTGCTCGTCGTCCAGCACCTCGCGCCCGGCGCCGGGCGTTCGCCCCTCGGCGAGCGCTGCGCCGTAGCGACGGGGATGCTTGTGGTTCCACCACCGCACTCCGCCCACGTGGGAGTGGGCACCAGGGCCGAAGCCCCACCAGTGGTGGCCCTGCCAGTAGGCCAGGTTGTGTCGAGAGCGGTGCGGGTGGCCATCGCGGGGACGGGCCCAGTTGCTCACCTCGTAGTTGACGAACCCTGCGTCGGTCAGCACCTGCTCGGTCAGCAGGTACTTGTCGGCGTGGTCGTCGTCGCTGGGCCAGACCACCTCACCGCGTCGGATCCGCGCCGCCAGCCGTGTTCCCTCCTCGACGATCAGCGAGTAGCACGACAGGTGATCGGGCTCGACCGAGAGCGCCTGGTCGAGAGAGGCCCGCCAGTCGTCGATCGACTCCCCCGGCGTCCCCATGATCAGGTCGAGCGAGATGTCGTCGAAGCCGGCTGTTCGTGCCTGGTCGACGACCTCGAGTGCTCGTCCCGGCGTGTGCTTGCGGTCGAGCACGGCCAGCACGTGGGGACGAGCCGACTGCATACCCAGGCTGAGCCGGTTCACCCCCACCTCGAGCAGACCGTCGAGCAGTGCCGGCGTGGTCGACTCGGGGTTCGCCTCGGTGGTCACCTCGGCGTCACCGGCGAGCCCGAAGGACGAGCGCAGGTGGTCGAGCAGTTCACCGAACTGGGCCGCGGTGAGCAGCGACGGCGTGCCACCACCGACGAAGACCGTCGACAGTGTCAGGGCCTCGTCCCCCAGCACCCGCGCGGCCAGGTCGATCTCTCGATGGGTGGCGACCAGGTGGTCGTCGATGGTCAGCCCGCCGAGTTCGGAGGGGGTGTAGGTGTTGAAGTCGCAGTAGCCGCACCGGCTGGTGCAGAACGGCACGTGCAGGTACGCCGACAGCGCAACGCTGCCCACGCCGTCGAGCGCAGCCAGGGGCAGACTCCCGTCGTCCGGGACCGCCTCGCCGTCAGGTTGCGCACCAGCCATGGCGTCCAGACTAGGTGCAGTGGTGGCGGGTGATTCCCGGCAGTCCTATGGTGTGCCCATGAATCTCTCACGTCGTCATCTCTTCGCCGCCGCTGGCGGCATCGCCGCGGCTGCCACCGTCAGCGCCTGCGGCGACAACTCCGGCGGGGTCGGCACCACGACCTCCCCCACCGCGGCGACCTCGGGCAGCGCCACCGGGGCCAGCAGCCAGGCCTCCAACGTCACCCTGCAGCAGTGGTACCACGAGTACGGCGAGGCGGGCGTGAAGGAGGCCGTCGAGAAGTACGCGGCCGAGTACACCGATGCCAAGGTGACCGTCACCTGGAACCCCGGCGACTACGGCAAGAAGCTCTCGGCGGCGCTGCTGACCAACGACTTCCCCGATGTCTTCGAGGTTGAGCAGGGTGGCTCGCTCGACATGATCCAGGCCGGCCAGCTGGCCGAGCTGAACGACATCTTCGACCCGGTCAAGGACCAGTTCAACCCGGCCGTGGTCAAGCGCTTCACCTACGACGGCAAGATCTACGGCATTCCGCAGGTCGTCGACATGCAGCTGCTCTACTACCGCAAGAGCGCCCTGGAGAAGGCCGGCAAGCAGCCCCCGAAGACCTTCGCCGAACTGGTCGACGTCGCCAACGCGGTCGCCACCGGTGACATGGGCGGCTTCTTCGCCGGCAACGACGGTGGTCTGGGCGTGCTCGGCACCATGTTCATCTGGGCTTCGGGCCACGAGCAGTTGGACGAGGGCCGCACCAAGGGGGCCTTCCTCACCCCCGAGTTCTACGACGCGGTCAAGGCCTACGCCGACTTCTACAAGAACGGCAAGGGCCTGCTGAAGTCAGCCTCCAAGGAGTGGTACGACGGCACCCCGTTCGCCGACGGCGAGACCGCGATGCAGTGGGGTGGCCTGTGGTCGGTCACCGACATCAAGGCCAAGCTGGGCGACGACTTCGGCGTGCTCCCCTTCCCGGCGATGGGAGCCAAGGGACGCCCGGCGGTGCCGTTCGGTGCCTTCGGGGCCTGCGTGGCCGCCAAGGGCAAGAACGTCGAGGCCGCCAAGGCCTTCGTCAAGTGGCTGTGGATCGACCAGGAGGAGAAGCAGATCGACTTCGCCGACTCCTACGGCACCCACATCCCCAGCAAGACCGCGCTGGTTCCCAAGGCCACCAAGCTGGCCGACGGTGCCGGTGCCGACGCGGCGAAGTTCGTCGCCGAGAGCGGCTTCACCAACGACATCATGTGGTCGGGTGCGCTCGGCGAGGCCTACGGCGCCGCGCTGTCGAACGCGATCACCAAGGGCGTCGACCCGGCCGAGGCCTTCAAGGGCTTCGCCGACAAGGTGGCCGCTGAGCTCAAGCGCCTCAAGGGCTGAGCCAGCACGCCATGAGCCAGGGCTCCGCGACCGTGCGGGGGACGAGCGCCTCGTCCCCCGCCGGTCGCACGCCCTCACTGTGGCGCCGAATGCGCGGACCGCAGGGACGCAACCTGTGGTACGCCGCGTTCGCGGCCCCGTTCATCATCGGCCTGCTGGTCTTCGTCTACATCCCGATCGGCTGGAGCACCTACCTCAGCTTCTTCGAGGCGCGGGCGACGATTCGTCCCACCAAGTTCGTCGGGCTCGACAACTACACCTACCTGCTGAGTGACCCGATCTTCCGCAGTTCGCTGGTCACCTTCATGATCTTCGCGCTGTTCATCGTGCCGGTGACCTACGTGTGCTCGCTGGGGCTCGCGCTGCTGCTCAACGGGGTGCGCTGGGGCCAGGCCTTCTTCCGCTCGGTGTTCTTCATCCCGACGGCGGTCTCGTACGTGGTCGCCGCGATGGTGTGGCGGCTGTCGTTCTTCAACGGCGCCCGGTTCGGCCTGGCCAACTCGATGCTTCGCCAGTTCGGCGGTGAGAACAAGGCCTGGCTGCTGGGCGGCGACAACTACTGGTACTGGTTCGTGGTCATCTCGCTGCGGCTGTGGCTGCAGGTCGGCTTCTACATGATCCTGATCATCGCCGGGCTCAACCGGATCCCGTTCGAGACCTACGAGGCGGCCGCGATCGACGGGGCCACCGGCTGGAAGCGGCTGCTGTACGTCACCCTGCCGCAGTTGCGCACCACCACCGTCGCGGTGCTGATGCTGCTGCTGATCGGCGCATTCCAGGCCTTCGACGAGTTCCTCAACCTGTTCGGCGGCATCGGCACCTACCCCAACTTCGCCCGGCCGCCGCTGGTTCACCTGTACCTGATCAGCCTGGGTGGCAGCCAGCAGGACCTCGGCCTGGGTGGTGCGGGCACGATCATCGTCACCGGCCTGATCGTGCTGTTCGGGCTGGCGCAGACCTGGCTGGTCAACCGCAGTGAACGCAAGGAGCGCCGATGAGCATGGTGCAGTCCAAGCGTGACCGCGGCCTGATCGGGCTGCGGTACGTGGTGCTGGTCGTCCTCGCGGTCTTCTTCCTGCTGCCGTTCTACGTCATCGTCCGAAACGCCTTCAGCGACAACTCCACGATCGTCGCGGCGCGCTGGCAGTGGATTCCCGAGAAGTTCGACTTCTCGGTGCTGCAGCGGCTGTTCGCCGACGAGCAACTGGGCATCCTCAAGGCGCTGGGCAACTCGGCGGTGGTCTCGGTGCTGCAGACCTCGCTGACCGTGTTCGTGGCGCTGCTCGCCGGCTACGCCCTGTCGCGGCTCGACAACGTGGTCGGCAAGATCCTCACCAGCCTGACGCTGTTCACGCTGATGGTGCCGGCCGCAGTGACCTTCCTGCCCACCTTCGTGATGACCGCCCAGTTCGGCTGGATCGACTCGATCCGCGGCCTGGTCATCCCGGTGATGTTCTCGGCCTTCGCCACCTACCTGTTCCGCCAAACCTTCCTCAACTTCCCGCGCGAACTCGAGGAGGCCGCCGCGATCGACGGCGCCAACCCGTGGACGACCTTCTGGCGAGTCGTGGTGCCCAACTCGATGGGCATCATCGGTGCCGTCGGCACGATCACCTTCATCGGGTCGTGGAACGCGTTCCTGTGGCCACTGCTGATCAGCCGCAGCCAGACCCCCACCATTCAGATCGTGCTCAGCCAGTTCATGACCTCACAAGGGGTGAAGTACCCCGAACTGTTCGCGGGTGCGCTGGTGGCGATCGTGCCCGTGGTGCTGGTCTTCCTGTTCCTGCAGCGCTTCCTGGTGCAGGGGGTCGAGACCTCGGGCATCAAGTGAGCGCGCTCAGCTGCTCGGGTCGACGCCCAACTGCTGGCGCAGACGGTCGATGACGGCCTCCTCGGAGTCACTGGTGCCCTGAGCAGCATCAGCCACCCGCACGGCGGCGTAGAGCAGCGCGGCGTCGAAGGCGGCGGTCTGGTCCGGCAGTTTGCGGGCCACCACCTCGCGGGCGGCCTCGATGACCGCTTCGAGGTCTTCTGGCGGCTCCCCCCAAGCCACGGACGACGGGCTGTCGCCCAAGGCATCGCGCAGCGCGACCGGGAGCGCCTCGAAGGCGTCGGAGCCGGTGCTCACCTCGCGCAGTCCTCCGGCCAGGCCGGAGTCGCCAGCCGCACCGAGGGCGGCGAGCAGTCCGAAGACACCGGTGCGCACGACGGCGAGGTCGTCCTTGGACAGTTCAACGCAGGGGGTGGACTCGTCCATGGACCCCAGCGTAGGGCCCATCACCACCCTCGCGCCCAGATCTGGTCACTTGCTCTTCGAGCTGCCCTCACCGGTCTGCAGGGCGGCGACGAACGCCTCTTGGGGCACTTCGACGCGGCCGACCATCTTCATTCGCTTCTTGCCCTCCTTCTGCTTCTCCAGCAGCTTGCGCTTGCGGCTGATGTCACCGCCGTAGCACTTGGCGAGCACGTCCTTGCGCATGGCGCGAATGGTCTCTCGGGCGATCACGCGGGCGCCGATGGCGGCCTGGATGGGCACCTCGAACTGCTGGCGCGGGATCAGTTCCTTGAGCTTGCCGGCCATCGCCAGGCCGTAGCTGTAGGCCTTGTCCTTGTGGACGATGGCGCTGAAGGCATCGACCGGGTCACCGTGCAGCAGGATGTCGACCTTGACCAGGTCGGCGACGGCGTCACCGATGGGCTCGTAGTCGAGTGAGGCGTAGCCCTTGGTGCGCGACTTCAGCGCGTCGAAGAAGTCGAACACGATCTCGGCCAGGGGCAGCTCGTAGCCGATCTCGACGCGGTCCTCGCTGAGGTAGTCCATGCCCTTCTGGATGCCTCGGCGGGTCTGGCACAGCTCCAGGATCGTCCCGATGTACTCGGCCGGGGCCAGGATGGTGGCCTTGACCATCGGCTCGTGCACCTCGGCGATCTTGCCCTCGGGGTACTCCGAGGGATTGGTGACGGTGTGCCTGGTGCCGTCCTCCATCACCACCTGGTAGACCACGTTCGGAGCCGTCGAGATCAGGTCGAGGTTGAACTCCTGCTCGAGGCGCTCGCGGGTGATCTCCATGTGCAGCAGACCCAGGAAACCGATCCGGAAGCCGAAACCGAGCGCGGCCGAGGTCTCGGGCTCGTAGGTGAGTGCGGCGTCGTTGAGCTGCAGCTTCTCCAGCGCCTCGCGCAGTTCGCCGAAGTCGTCCCCGTCGATCGGGTAGAGCCCGGCGTAGACCATCGGATTGGGGTGGCGGTAGCCCCCCAGCGAGTGCGCTGCCGGTCGGGTCGAGACAGTGACGGTGTCACCCACCCGGGACTGGCGCACGTCCTTCACCCCGGTGATCAGGTAGCCCACCTCGCCGACGCCCAGGCCCTGGGCCTTGGTCGGTTCGGGTGAGATCACGCCCACCTCGAGCACCTCGTGGGTGGCCTTGGTCGACATCATCAGGATGCGTTCACGGTGGCTGAGTTCGCCGTCGACAACCCGTACATAGGTGACCACGCCGCGGTAGGTGTCATAGACCGAGTCGAAGATCAACGCACGCGGCGGGGCGTCGAGCTCACCGACCGGAGCCGGCACCTGTTCGACGATCGCGTCGAGCAGTTCGCGCACTCCCTCGCCGGTCTTGGCCGAGACCTTGAGCACGTCGGAGGGATCGCAGCCGATGATGTGGGCCAGCTCGGCGGCGTACTTCTCGGGCTGGGCGCTGGGCAGGTCGATCTTGTTGAGCACCGGGATGATGTGCAGGTCGGCCTCGAGCGCCAAGTAGAGGTTGGCCAGGGTCTGGGCCTCGATGCCTTGGGCGGCGTCGACCAGCAGCACCGCACCCTCGCAGGCCGCCAGCGAGCGGCTGACCTCGTAGGTGAAGTCGACGTGGCCGGGGGTGTCGATCATGTTGAGCACGTGGGTGGTGCCCTCGACGGTCCACGGCATGCGCACGGCCTGGGACTTGATGGTGATGCCGCGTTCGCGCTCGATGTCCATCCGGTCGAGGTACTGGGCGCGCATGGTGCGGGCGTCGACCACCTCGGTCAACTGCAGCATCCGGTCGGCCAGCGTCGACTTGCCGTGGTCGATGTGGGCGATGATGCAGAAGTTGCGGATGACGTGCGGATCGGTGCGTCCGGGCTCCGGGGCGACGGGCATGTGTTCCTTGCTGGACGAGGGGCGTCTGGACGAGGATCGCACGTCGGTGCGGCACCGGCACGCGCGAGACATGCCATTGTCTCACGAGGGCCCCGTCACCGACGAACCCGTGACGGTCGGGGCGAGCCGAGGGGATTTGGGCCTGCCGGAGTGCCGCTGATAGTGTGAGTGGTCGCGCCAGCGCGCTGAATGCGGGCGGCCGACCACCCAGAGACGTTACTACCCAGTTGGAGCTTGCCCCGTGGCGAACATCAAGTCGCAGATGAAGCGCATCAAGACGAACGAGAAGTCCCGTCAGCGCAACAAGGCCGTCAAGTCGGCCCTCCGCACCCACGTGCGTCGTTTCCGTGAGGCCGTCGAGGCGGGCGACACCGAGAAGGCCACGCAGCTCGCCCAGGTCGCGAACCGCCAGCTCGACAAGGCCGTCAGCAAGGGCGTCATCCACGCCAACCAGGCCGCCAACCGCAAGTCGTCGATCGCGTCGGCTGCCGCCAAGCTCGGCTCCTGAACTTCACCGGGCTGTGCCCGGTACCTGTGACCAGCGTCCTCGATCCACTGGGTGATCGGGGGCGCTGTTCTGCGTTCCCCGGTCTGCGTCCTGATCTGGTCGGACGACCGCGGCTCAGCCCCGCGGACCGCGCCGTGCGGCGTCGATCGCCAACAGCAACTGCTCCAGGGCGAAGTCGGGATCTGTCGCAGCGCCCTTGACCGCGGCGTCGGCGCGGGCCACTGCCGCGATCGCCGAGGCGACACCCTGTGGGGTCCAGGTGCGCGCCAGGCGTTTGACGTCCTTGACCTTCCACGGCGGGATGCCCAGCTCACGAGCCATGTCGGGATCGGAGATCCGCCGCGACTGCAGGTCGAGATACTTGCCCAACGAACGCAGCGACCCGGCCAACGCCGAGGTGACCAGCACCGGTGAGACCCCGGTCTCCAGGGCCCAGCGCAGCTTCTCGAGTGCCTGGGCCGGGTGCCCGCCCATCACGTCGTCGGCCACGGCGAAGCTCGAGACCTCGGCTCGTCCCCCGAAGTAGCGGGCGACCACGTCGGCCGTGACCGGTTCACCTGCCTGGTCAGCCCCCAACTGGCCGACGGCAGCGGCCAGAGCCCGCACGTCGGATCCGATCGCGTTGACCAGCGCCTGACCAGCCCGTTCGTCGAGGACGACGTGCTGGCGCGACGCCTCGTCCGCGACGAACTTGCCCAGCTCCCAGGTCTTGACCGGGCTGGCGTCGAACTTCTCGACCTTGCCCTTGGCCAGCCGGTCGAGCAGCCCCTTGCCCTTGACCCCGCCGGGGTGGACGAGGATCAGCGCGACGTCCTCGGCCGGACTGATCGCTGCCCCGGCCACGAGGTCGAACAGGTTCTGGTCGAGCCCGGAGACGTCGTGCAGCACCACTGCCGAGCGACTGCTGAACAGCGACCCCCCGATCAGTTCGGTGAACTGTCCGGCGGTGAGCTCGGCGGCCTGCATCTGGTGCACCTCGACATCGGGTGCCTGCTTGAGCACCTGTGCCAGACGGTGCGCGACGGCCCGCTCGGCGAACAGCGACTCGGCACCGGCCACGAGCAGCGCGCTGCCGAGACCTACTCGGGACGGGCTGGCGGGGCTCATGTCGAGCAGTCTGCCAGCCGCGACTGACGAACGTCGATCAGGCGGGTGTCACCTGGAGGTCGGCGAAGAAGGCCTCAGTGCCGATGTCGACGAACAACCCGACGGTGCCGATGCTCGGCTCGGCCAGCGGCTGGTCGACCTGGAGCACCACCTGGTCGTCGATCCGGACGACGACACCATCAGCGGCGACGTCGACGCTCAGCTGGATCCACTCGTCCGGGCCGATGTCGGCGGCCGACTCGTACAGGCCGGGACGCTCCTCGCGCAGCCGGTCGAACGGCCAGTCGGGGTAGGCGAAGTGCTGCACGGCCCGCTGACCGCGGGGCCCGGGCGGATCGACCTTGAGGCCGTTGAGCGGGCGCAGGTAGACGCTCTCGAAGGCCTTGGTGCCGTCCTTGATGCGGTAGGCGAGCCCGGCGAACGCGCGGCACTCCTCGGGGCCCTTGCCGTTGAGCCTGCTGCGCAGGGCGACGTCGATCCGTCCAGTGGTGAACTCGATCGGGAGTTCGACATAGGTCGGCTGGTCGACGAAGTCCACACCCCAGGTGCCGTTGAACGTGAGGTCGTCGGTCAGCTCCACGCGCAGGCAGGGGCGACCGTCGAGGTCGACGGGTTCGGCAGTGACGCCGTGCAGGACGGCACCCTCGGGCAGGTGGTCGAGTGTGTGGGTGGGCATGCCCCGAGCCTACGCCCTGCCCTCGGGGTCACGGCGGTCGCCCGCCGCGCAGGGCGACCCGCAACGCGCCGTCTCGCCAGCCCACCGCGACGCTGCCATCGAGGTCGGTGCGTACCGTGCGCATGCCCAGACCGCGGGCCAGCGAGAGTGCGGCTCCACTGGGGTGGCCGTAGTCGTTGTCGAGCCCGGCCGAAGCCACGGCCAGGCGAGCACCGGTCGACCGCCAGAACTGCTCGTCCTGCCGCGCCGAGCCATGATGCGGCATCGCGATCACCTGCGCCCGCAGGTCGGTGCCGCTGGCCACCAGTTGGCGCTGGGCTGCGGGCTCGGCGTCACCGGCCAGCAGCACGCTGACCTCCCCCGATGTGACCAGCCCGATCACCGAGGAGTCATTCTCGACCGAGCTCTCGGCCCTGTCCACGACGGCCAGCACTGTGGCCGTCGATCCGGCCTGCAAGGTGGTCCAGGTGGCACTGCCCACGTGGAGGCGTTCGCCCGTGGCGGCGGGACGAACCGAGGCACCGTGCGAACGCGCAGTTGTCGAGACGCTGTCAGCGGTTGCGGCAGGCGAGAGCAGCGGTGAAGTGAGGACGAGTCCCACACGCCGGCTCGCGAGCACCGCCTCCACTCCCCCGATGTGGTCGGCGTGGAAGTGCGTGAGCACCAACAGAGGCACCTGCTCGACGCCGAGCGAGTCGAGACAGGCGAGCGCCACCCTCGGCTCAGGACCGACGTCGACCATGATCGCCGCACGGGGACCGGCGCGGATCACCGTCGCATCGCCCTGACCTACCGAGCAGAACACCACACGCCAGTCCCCTGGCCAACCCGGCACCAGCGGTGGCCGCGCCATGCCGATGACCACCGCCACCGCGGCCAGAAGCGCCAGCCAGCGACGTCGCACCAGCCACGGCGTCAGCAGTGCCACGACCAGGCTCAGGCCCACCAGCACCACCATGGCAAGTGCACCCGGCGGCCAGGCGTGGGTCGCCCCCGGCAGCCCGGAACCCCTGGCCGCCACCAGCAGCAACGGCTCCACACACCACCCGGCCACCCAGCCGAACGGCACCCCCAGCGGCGTCCAGACCGCACCCGCGAGGGCGGCCACGAGTCCCAGCACGGTGGCCGGACCGACGAAGGGTGCCACCAACACGTTGGCCACCAACCCGCTGACCGGAACCTGACCCGACAACGCCACCACCAGCGGCGTGGTGACCACCTGCGCAGCCCAGGGCACGGCCACCGCCTCCGCGACGCTGCGCGGCAGCCACTGCATCGCCCGGAGCATCGGGGGTGCAATCAGCAAGATTCCGGCCGTCGCCGACACCGACAGCGCAAATCCCCACGACCGCGACAACGGCGGGTCGAGCAGCACCAGGACCAGCACCGCCACGCAGAGGTGGCGGATTCCGCGACTGGAGTCGCGGGTGCGCCCCAGCGCGGCCATGGCGACCAGCCCCATGGCCGAAGCACGTAGCACGCTGGGCTCGGCCCGGCACAATGCCACGAAGGCCGCCACGCCCACCACCTGCACCAGCCACAGCCAGCGCCCCCTGACGCAGGCCCAGCGGGCCACGGTGAGCAGGAACACCAGCAACAGGGTGAGATTGGTGCCCGACACCGCCGTCAGATGGGTCAGGCCGGTCGCGCGGAAGTCGTCGGTCACCCGTCCCGGCAGCCCCGAGGTGTCGCCCACCACCAACGAGGGCACGAGCCCGGCCTGGTCGGGCGGCGAGTGCGCCATCGCTGCCACCAGTGCCCCGCGCACCCGGTTGACAGCCCGGTGGGCCACCGAAGGTGCGACGGCACCACGGACGGGCTCGAGCAGTTGCAGCCTGGCGGCCACCGGGTCACCGGGCTCGGGGCTGGAGAGTCGTCCCACCACCTCGACCACCGCCCCTGCGGGCTGGGCACCCAGACTGCCGGCCAATTCACCGGTTGCCCTCAGCTGCACCGGCGTCCGGCCGGCGAAGCGCCGCCCGCGGGCATCGAGCCAGACCATCGAGGCTGGCACAGTGGCCATCTCGGGACGAGCACCCTTGCGCTCGTAGAGCCTCACGTCGCTGGACAGGCGCAGCTGAGCTCGCACCACCGCCCGCTCTCGGGCGAGGTCAGCCACCGGCGAGCGGTCGAGGATGACCTCGCGCACCCCGACTGCTGCGGCCGAAGCCACCAGCGCCACGCCGACCATCGCGACCGCCAGCTTGCCCCGGAGGATCGAGCTGACCAGCACGGTTGCACCGACCACCGCGAGCACCAGCAGGGAGCGTGGCTCCTGGACCAGCCCGGCCCCGACCACCAGCCAGGCGGTCGCGGCCGCCGGGACCAGGCGAAGGTCCAGCTCCGCCGCGGGGCGCTGTTCAGACGGTGACATGCTCGGCCAACCTGGCGTAGGTCTTCGGGCCGATGCCGTCGACCTCCTGCAGCTCCTCGATGCGGGTGAACCGGCCGTGCTGCTCGCGCCAACTGACGATGCTGGCCGCGGTGACCGGCCCGACGCCGGGCAGTTCCTCCAGCTGGGCCACTGTGGCGGTGTTGATGTTCAGCTTGCCCGAACCCGGTTGCCCCGCCGGGCCTCCCGCATCGGCGTCCGGTGCCTGCGAGACCACCGATGACGGGCCACCCCTTCGCCCCACGACCACCTGTGAACCATCGGTGACCACCGCGGCGAGGTTCAGCGACCCCAGGTCGGCCTGACCGGTCGTACCGCCGGCAGCGGTCACGGCATCGTGCACCCGGGCTCCGGTCGGCAGCCTGACCACCCCGGGCTTGCGCACCTGCCCGGTCACGTGAACCTGGATGAGGGGCGGCGCGGTCGAGGACGAAGACGCGGGCGCTGGCGCGTGGGCAGGCAGGCTACCTGCAGACGCCGAACTGGGTGCTCCGGTGGTCAGCTGCAGTGGCACCGACTCAGTCCGCGCCCGAAGCACCATGGTCGCCCCTGCAACCAGGGCCACGACGACGACCAGCAGCAGCGCCTTGAGGTGCGCAGGTTCCAGACGAGGGCGCGGACGAGCCCGAGCGTCCGGGACACCTTCCTCCTCGGAGGTGGTGGACGGCCTCAGCAGACGGCGAAGCCGCTCCCGGGCCAGGTCAGAGGTCGACACACCTCACTGTGGGCACGTGGAGCCCTCGCCGACCATCTTCCTCTTCGGCTGTGGATGACGCTGCCGGCGGCCTCGCAGCTGTGGACAGCGCTCAGGCGGGGACGATGCTGACCATCCGCGGCAGGCGGCAGATCACCTTGGCGACCTCTCGTCCGTCGAGCGAGCGCTGCACGTTGGCGTCGGCCAGGGCAGCGGCGGTGGCCTCGTCCTCGGTGATGTCGGGTGAGACCTCGAGCTTGGCGCGCACCTTGCCGGCGACCTGCACGACCATGGTCACCGACTCGGCGACCAGCAGCGTCTCGTCGGCGGTGGGCCAGGTGCTCTCGGCCACCGACGGCGGCAGACCGAGCGCCTCCCACATCTCCTCGGCGACGTACGGGGCGACCAGCGACAGTGCCTGGGCGACGAACTGGCTGGCCTCACGCACGGCCGGGTCAGCGCCACCGGCGCCGGAGTCGACGGCCTTGCGGGTGGCGTTGACCAACTCCATCACCCGGGCCACCACCACGTTGAACCGACCCGAGTTCAACAACTCGGTGACCTCGTGGATGGTGCGGTGGGTGACCTGGCGCAGCGCCCGGTCGCCGCTGGTGGGGTCGGCGTCGACCGGAGAGCTCACGTCGAGCGCCAGTCGGTGGGCGCGCTGCAGGAACCGCAGCGTGGCACCGGGGCTGACCGCGGCCCAGTCGATGTCCTCGGCCGGAGGGCCGGCGAACACGACAGTGGTGCGCACCGCGTCCACCCCGAACTGGTCGATCTGCTCACCGAGGTCGACTCCGTTGCCCAGCGACTTGCTCATCGCCTTGCCCTCGTTGATCACCTGCCCTTGGTTGAGCAGGCGCAGGAAGGGCTCGTCGAAGTCGACCATGCCCATGTCACGCAGCACCTTGTTGAAGAAGCGGCTGTAGAGCAGGTGCATGGTGGCGTGCTCGACGCCGCCGACGTACTGGTCGACCGGCATCCACTGCTTGACCGCCTCGACGTCGAAGGGGCCCTCGGTGAACTGCGGTGAGCAGTAACGGTAGAAGTACCAGGACGAGTCGACGAAGGTGTCCATGGTGTCGGTGTCGCGCGAGGCCGCTCCCCCACACTTCGGGCACGTGGTCGAGACCCAGTCGGTGGCCGAGGCCAAAGGCGAGGTGCCCTTGGGTGCCAGATCGGCGCCACGCAGGTCGGGCAGCAGCACCGGCAACTGGTCGTCCGGCACCGGCACCTCACCACACTGCGGGCAGTGCACGATGGGGATCGGGCACCCCCAGAACCGCTGCCGGCTGAGCAGCCAGTCACGCAGCCGGTAGGTGACGGTGCCTTCGCCGACCCCGTCACCCTCGAGCTGCTCGGTGATCCTGGCGACACCTTCGACCTTGTTGGTGAGCCCGTCGAGCAGGCCGGAGTTGACGTAGCGTCCGTCGCCAGCGGTGGCGACACCGGTCTCGGCAGGATCACCCTCACCGGTGTCGATCACCATGCGCACGGGCAGGTCGTAGGTCCGGGCGAAGTCCAGGTCTCGCTGGTCGTGGGCGGGCACGGCCATGATCGCGCCGGTGCCGTACTCGGCCAGCACGTAGTCGGCCGCCCAGATCGGGATGCGTTCGCCGTTGACCGGGTTGATCGCGTGCCGACCCAGGAACACGCCTGTCTTGACGTGCTCGGTCGACTGGCGCTCGATCTCGGTCTGCTTCTTGACCTTCTCGAGGTAGGCGTCGAACTGCTCGCGCTGCTCGGGAGCGCACAGCTCGTCGGCCAGCTCGGCATCCGGGGCGACCACCATGAAGGTGGCGCCGAACAGGGTGTCCGGACGGGTGGTGAAGACCCGGACCGGCTGCTCACATCCCTCGATGGTGAAGTCGACGTGGGCGCCCTCGGAGCGTCCGATCCAGTTGCGCTGCATCGCCAGCACCCGCTCGGGCCACCCGCCCTCGAGCTGGCTCATGTCGTCGAGCAGTTCCTGGGCGTAGTCGGTGATCTTGAAGTACCACTGGGTGAGCTGTCGCTTGGTCACCTGGGTGCCGCAGCGATCACACAGGCCTTCCTTGACCTGCTCGTTGGCCAGCACGGTCTGGTCGACGGGGCACCAGTTGACGTAGGAGTCCTTGCGGTAGGCCAGTCCGCGCTCGTGGTAGCGCAGGAACAGCCACTGGGTCCACTGGTAGTACTCGGGGTCGGAGGTGTGCAGTTCGGTGCGCCAGTCGAACCCGATGCCGTAGCGGACGAACGACTCGGCCTGGGTCTTGATGTTGGCGTAGGTCCACTCGGCCGGGTGGGCGTTGCGGGCGATGGCGGCGTTCTCGGCCGGCAGGCCGAAGGAGTCCCAACCGGTGGGGTGCAGCACGTCGTAGCCCTGCATCTTCCAGAACCGTCCGAGCACGTCGCCCATTGCCCAGGCCTCGGCGTGGCCCATGTGCAGGTCGCCCGAGGGATAGGGGAACATGTCGAGCAGGTAGCGCTGGGGCTTCGACCCGTCGCCGAGGGCGGCGAAGGTGCCGTGCTGCTCCCAGTAGGCCGACCACTTCTGCTGGGCGGCATGGATGTCGTACCCGCGACGGTCGCTGGTCTCGGCCTCGTGGCTCTGGGTCACTGTCTTTCCTCCTGCAGGGCAGGTCGAGGTCGACCCGCCGATCACCCCCAGAGGGTATCGCGACTCACCAGAGCTCCCCCATCCGGTTTCCGCCGCTGGTCACCGCGGGCGGGTCATCCGCCGGTGAGCAGGTCTGCCTCGTCGTCGTCCACGGTGCGCCACACCGTGGCGGGGGTTGCCGTCCAGCTGATCTGGCGCAGCAGTTCGGCCATGCTGTACGTCGTGCCGAGGTGCTCGCCCACCTCCCTGCAGCGCTCCAGGACGCAGTTGAGCAGGGCACCGTTGCCGCCGATCCAGCCGGCCATCCCGGCCAGGCACAACGGCGCCATGGTGAGTTCATCCGGTGAGACCGACAGCACCTGGCTCCAGAGCACCTGGTGCGCCTCGGCGTTGTCGGGCCGGATCATCAGCCAGGCCCGGTCTCGCACCGGCACGTCGGCCACGAGGTGGGCCAGCTCAACGAGTTCGGCATCGCCGAGTCGCGTGGTCGTCCCACGGTTGACGAGGTCGACCACGCGTCGCCGCTTGGTGTTGCGCCCTCGGCGCCGTGACTTCTCCCGGCGGTGCAGGGGTGCGAGTTCGTCCAACCGTTGCGCCGACGGCCCTTCCAGCATCCGGGTGAGCACCAGGCGACTCGGCAGCGGGCTGATGCCTGCCGCGATTGCCGCCACCACTGCCGGGGTGGCTCGGTCGAGTGGACGACCCTCGGCTGGGCAGCAGTCACCGTTGCACAGCCGCGACCACCACCGTCGTCCGTCGGTGAGCAGCGAGTCGACCAGCACCTCGGGGTCGACCATGGTCTCGATCAGGGCGAGGCTGTCGTGGCACACGTCCAGGTCGTCGCCGAAGGCGGCCAGCACGACCGAACAGTCCGGGTGCTGCGCGAGGACGACGTCGACTCGCGACCTCACTGCCTCGACGTCGACCAGAGAGCCGTGGTCGAGCCGGGCGGTCATCGCCACCCGGCCGTCGCGCAGCATCACCACCACCAGCGACTCCTCGATCTCGAAGCCGACCACGTAGGGCAGCAGCGCCAGCAGGTCTCCGCCAGAGGAGACGCGAATGATTTCCGATGTCATGCCCTCACTCATGCGCGGCAGTCCCCGGAATGGGTCAACCGGTTCAGCGCCTGTGGACAACCCGTCATGCGCCGCGGAGGCTGTGGAGAAACCTGCGTCGGTACTCTGGTCACACCATGTCGCAGCATCCTCCGGCGCAGGGCTGGCCGCCGCCCCCACACCCCCAGCAGCCTCCGCAGCGTCCCCAGCAGCCTCCGATGCAGCCCCAACAGCAACCACCGGGCTCAAACCCGTGGTACCCCCAGGACCCGCAGAGGCCGCTTCGGCCTCCGACCTGGAACCAACCACCGGCACACGACCCACGTCGTCCGATGTCGACCGACGAACACGCCAAGGTGTCGATCGAGTCGTTCGAACCGCCGCGCAACCGGGCGCCGTGGATCATCACCCTGGTCGTGGCGCTGGTCGTCCTGGGTCTGGCCTTCGCCGCCTACCTGGCCAGCCGCCAGCCCGAAGCGCCAACGCCGACCCCGACCCCGGTGGTGACCCCCTCGGCCACCCCCACCGAGCAGGCCAGCCACGACCCGAACACCATCCCGTTCCACTCCGAGCGGGACGACGCTGACGGCATCTGGCGCATCCTGGGGCACCGCTGGACTGACAAGGGCCTGGAACTGACCATGTCGATCGAGGTCACCCGAGGCACCTTCGAGTTCATGTTCTTCTGCCTCGACAACGCCACCACCGACGACTACAACCCGTCGCCCAGCGGGGCGAACTCACTCAACGAAGGCATGGTGCGCGAGGGCGAGACCGTGCAGGGCATCGTCATCTTCGACAAGCCCCGTGGCGACACCACGGTGATCCTGGCCGACGGTCGGGGCCGCCAGATCACTGCCCTGGTCGCCACCGGCTGAACGACGCGGGCCCGTCCTGGTCTGGACGGGCCCGCGTTGTGGCTCGGGTGCCGGTCAGCTCAACGGTAGACGACCACCTTGTCGCCGACCTTGACCTGGGTGTCGAACAGCCACTTGATGCCGTTGTAGTCACGCACGTTGACGCAACCGTGCGAGGCTCCGGCGTAGCCGCGGGCGGCGAAGTCGGACGAGTAGTGCACGGCCTGCCCACCGTCGAAGAACATCGCGAACGGCATCGGCGAGTCGTACTGGGTCGAGTGGTGGTCACGCGACTTCCAGTAGACGCTGAAGACGCCCTCGCGGGTGGGGGTGCGCACCGAGCCGAACCGCACCGAGTAGCTCTCGATGACCTTGCCGTCGATCATCCACATCATCCGGCGGCTGTCCTTGCTGATGCACAGCACACGGCCGGTCATGCAGCGCTCGTCGATCCGGCCGAGGTTCACCTTGGGCGGCTTGTTGTACATCTCCTCGGCGGTGGGCGTGCGGGTCATGCCGACGAGCAGGTCAAGGGTGCGCTGGTCGATCTCACCGGTGACGGGGATCTCTCGCTTGGCCTGGAACCCCTTGACGGCCTCGACCGTGGTGGCGCCGTAGACGCCGTCGATCTTGGGTGAGAACCAGTCGAGTTGCTTCAGCCGTACCTGGATGCGACGCACCGGATCGCCAGTGGCGCCGGCCTTGTACAGCGCCGGACCGGGGCGAAGGATGTTGTGCATCTGGTCGTGGGTGGGCTTCTTGGTCATCTTGACCAAGGTGTCCCAGGTGCGCTGGTCGACCTTGCCGGTCGGCTCGAAGTTGCGCTTGCGCTGGAACCCGGTGACCGCCTCGGTGGTGGCCGGCCCGTAGTTCTCGGTGATCTTGCCGTCGTACCACTGCAACTGCAGCAGTCGGTGCTGAAGTTCGCGCACCTGCTCGCCGCTGTCGCCGGGGGCCAGCAGAGGCTTCACCGTGGGTGTGGGTGTGGGTGTCGGGGTCTGCGTGGTCGCCGAGGGCGAGGCCGAGACAGTGCCGGTGGGCAGTGATGGACGCGCGGTACTGGGCACCGCGGACGTCGCACCGGTGGTGCTCGGGGCACTGGCAACCTGGGTCGGCTGCTCCCCCGCAGTGGACCTCCCCGCGGTGAGGTCCTTGGCGCAGCCGGCGGTGACGCTGAGGGCCAGGGTGAGCCCGATCAGGGCTCCGACTCGCTTGGCGAACGGGTTCATCGCAGTTCCTTCGCGGTGCGGCTGGAGGGGAAGTTGCGCCGCGGAGCACCAATCTACGGTCGCTGTCTGTCACCTTGGGTACGCCACACCGGGGCGCAGGGTTGCGTGAATCCACCCATGAGTTCGCTGAGATTCTCTTACTACTGTGGTCTGACCTCGGACGATGCTGACTCGGCCGCTCGTCCTCAAGCTCTGCGACCCCCGTCGGGAGGTGCTGGCTCCTCCCCCATTCGGGCCACTTGCACGGGTCAGGCTGGGAACCATGACGACCTCGCCTCGCCCCCTGTTCACCCCCGTCCCGGACGCACCACTGGCCCCTCGACCCGCACCTGTGGGCCGCCACGGGCTGCTGATCGGCGACCTCGAACGTGACGCCACCTGCCAGCAGCTCGCGCAGCACTTCGCCGCTGGACGCCTGACCGCCGACGAGCTCGACCAGCGGGTCGACGCGAGCATGCGAGCGCGCACCAACATCGACCTCCACCTGCTCACCGCAGACCTGCCCGGTGGAGCTGGCCCCGGGCTCGCGATGGTGGCTCCCCCGGTCTCTGGCGCGGCTGTGAACCCACTGCGCACCTTGGCCGAGGGGCTGGCGTTCTGCCTGACCCTGGCGGCCATCGGCTGCACAGCCCTGTTGCTGCTGGGGCTGCTGGCCGGCGGTGGCAGTTACGCATTCGTGGCCTGGTTGGCCGCGTTCGGGGCGTCGGTCAGCGTCGCTGGCGCGTTCCACTTCGCCAGGCGCTGGCGCTCGACGTCCCCCGGTACTCAGCCCCTGGGGTGAGCCGTACCGACGGTGCGCCCAGAGGCGGCGAGCGTGGGCGTTCGCAGGATGACCGGTACCACGCTCGTCGCTGTCTCGGAACGAACCAGCCCGGAACGCTGCGAGTGAAAATGGCACCCGTTCACATCGCCCAGACGTACAGCGAGCTGTCTGGGGCGAAATTGTGTCCTTGTTGTGACGACCATTGACCACCGTCGGCACTGGCGATCCTCCTGCCCCAGGAACGCACCGTGGTCATGGGTGGGGCGTTGCGTATCTGAGCTGCGCAGTGAGTTCGACCAGGCGTCGTCGCAGCGGTTGGGCACGTTCGGTGAATCCCCGCTGCTGGGCGACGTAGTCGGCTCGTCCGGCCGGAGTCTCGACCGGCACCGGGCTGTGGCCCAACGAACTCACGTCGTAGGCACTGGCCCGCATGTCGAGCAGCCGAATGTCGGCGGCGAGCTCGAAGCAGTCGAACAAGAACTCCGAGCTGGTCAGCGCAAACAGCTTGCCGGCCCACTTGTACAGGTCCATGCCGACGTGCAGGCAGCCAGCCTGGTCGCGCTCGACCTGGTCGGCACGAGTCAGCTGGGTGGCATTGAGCGGACGAGCCGAGTCGGTGAAGAAGCGGAAGGCGTCGAAGTGGCTGCAGCGCAGGCCCACCCGGTCGACGATCGCCCGGATCTCGTCGGGCTCGAAGCGCAGCGGCAGTCCGGTGTGGCGCACCTGGTCGGGATCGAGCCCGTGCACCATCGCCCACTCGTGCATGCCGAAGCAGCCGTGCTGGGCGGGCCTGCCCTCGATCGAGGTCAACAGGCGTTGCACGAAGTCGATGGTCGATCCCCGGGCGGCGACCAGCGCGTCGACGTCGAGCCTGACCAGGTCGCCGTCGGCGAGGTACCAGCGGCGCCCGACGAACTCCGGTGCGTCCTCCAGCACGACGTGGGCGCCCGGTTGCCAGTCGAGCAGGTCGCCGGGACGAAGTCGGTAGTAGTCGAACAGGAAGTCCTCGATCGGGTGCCTGGCGCCGCGGCGTCGACGTTCGACCACTTCGGCGAGCCGTCGGCCGGCGCGCTCACGGTGGGCCTCGGCACGCGCTGTCCACTCCGCACGGGTCAGGCGCTGCAGGTCGGGCACGACCCCACAGTCTAGGCGTCGGCCTGACTGGCGGGTGTGGCAGAGTCGGGTGAGGTGGTGCGGCTGGCGCCCACTGTGCGAGGAGGATGTCAATGCGCATCGCCGTGCCGACCGAGGTGAAGAACCACGAGTACCGGGTCGCACTGACCCCGGTGGGGGTGGCGGAGTTGGTTGCCCACGGTCACCAGGTGGCCGTCCAGGCCGGCGCGGGCGTCGGGTCGTCCTTCACCGACGAGGAGTACCGCGCCCAAGGGGCGACCATCATCGACGATCCCGACGAGGTCTGGGGCTTCGGAGAAGTGGTGGTCAAGGTCAAGGAGCCGCTGCCCGAGGAGCACCACCGCCTGCGCGACGACCTGGCCCTGTTCACCTACCTGCACCTGGCCGCCGCGCCGGAGTGCACCGAGGCACTGCTGGCGGCCGGCACCACGGCGATCGCCTACGAGACGGTCCAGCTCGCCACCGGTGCCCTGCCGCTGTTGCAACCGATGAGCGAGGTGGCCGGTACGCTCGCCCCCCAGGTCGGGGCGATGACGCTCACCCGGCACCGCGGCGGACGGGGCATGCTGCTCGGTGGCATCAGCGGTGTCGCCTCGGCGAAGGTGCTCGTGCTTGGCGGTGGCACGGCGGGACAGACGGCGGCCAACATCGCCGCCGGCATGGGAGCAGACGTCACGATCCTCGACACCGACATGGACAAGCTGCGCACCAGCTTCTGGCGGTTCCAGAACCGGGTGCATCAGCTGGCCAGCTCACGGCTTGCCCTGGCCGAACTCGTTCCCCAGGCCGACCTGGTGATCGGCACCGTTCTGATCCCGGGCGCGAAGACGCCGAAGCTGGTCACCGACGAGATGGTGCAGGCCATGAAGACCGGAGCGGTGCTGGTCGACGTCGCGATCGACCAGGGTGGCTGCTTCGAGCACTCCCGCCCGACGACCCACGCCGACCCGACGTTCACCGTGCACGACACGGTCTTCTACTGCGTGACCAACATGCCCGGCGCAGTGCCGAACACCTCCACCTACGCACTGACCAACGCCACGCTGCCCTACCTCACCCGGATCGCCGAGCACGGCTGGCGCGAGGCGATGCGCCGGGACGAGGCGCTCGCCAAGGGGCTCAACACCCACGCCGGTGCGATCGTCCACCCGGCGGTCGCCCAGGCCTTCGGCCGCGACCACACCGACATCGCCGAGGTGCTCAGTCCAGCCTGATGCCCATCGAGACGGCGGGCAGTTCGAACCACCGCAGGGCGTCGAAGCTGGACGAGAGTGTGTCGATGCCGCGGAACCACTCCAGCGCCGCCGGGTTGATGTCGCAGACCGGGGTCAACCGAGGCTGGACGGGGTGGTCGATCAGGGCGGGCCAGCGGCGCAGGTCGGGGGCGATCTCTCGTGCCATCAGCCCACCGCCGACGATGCCGACGTTCCGGTGCGCATCAGGAGGCCTCGACCATCGCCAGTGCCTCGTCGACGCCGGCACCGTCGCGCACCACCGCAGTCAGGGCCTGGGTGATCTGGGTGGGGCGCTCGTGCTGGACGATGTTGCGCCTGGAGACACGAGGTGCTGCACGTGGGTGACCCGCCAATGTTGCCCGCGCTGCTGGACGACGACGCGCCCGCGCTGATGGCCCTGCTCGAAAGGGCCAGGGCCGCAGGGGTGACCACCTCGCTCGACTTGGTGGTGATCGATCCGGCGAGCCCGGTGGCCGGTCTGGACTGGCCAACGCTGCTGCCGCGGATCGTCGAGCGTGGTGACGTGCTCTCACCGAGGGTGGACGACCTGACCAGCGCCCGCACTCCCGGCGCCCAGCCCAGCCTGGAGTTGGCCCAGCAGCATGCCGGCGCCCTGGTCGGCTGGGGCGCGGCGGTGGCCGTGGTGTCAGCCGGTCCGCACGGCGCGGCGCTGCACACCGGTGACCGGGACCGGGTGGCCCGGATGCTGCTGGGCTCTCGCGGTGGCGCCTGCATCGAGCAGTGGGCAGATCGGTCGCTGACCACCGCTGCGGTCGTACCGAACCGGATCGTGTCGACCAACGGTGCGGGCGACGCCGCGTCCGCCGGGCTGTTGTCGGCCCTGCTTCGAGGCCTGGGCCCCGAGGTTGCACTGCACCAGACCGTGCACGCGGCCGCGGCCGTGATCGAGGGATCCCGACCTCGCCCGCTGCCCGACGAGCCGGCCACGGACCACCACGACTGAAACAACAACCAAGGAGAACGACTGTGCGACCCGTGCTGCTGCCCGCGAACCAGCCGCTGGCCCGCTTCTACGCCGGCGGCGAGCAGATCGCCGCCTTCCGTGGCGACCCTCCCCCACCGCCGAACACTCCAGAGGACTGGGTGGGGTCGACCACCACCGTGCGCGGCGATGCGTCCACTGGGCTGACCACCCTGCCCGACGGGCGGTTGCTGCGCGAGGCGGTGGCCGACGACCCCGAGGCGTGGCTGGGTGCAGCGCACGTGTCTCGCTGGGGTGCCGACCCGAAACTGCTGGTCAAGTTGCTGGATGCCGGGCAGCGGCTGCCGGTGCACGCCCACCCCGACGGGGAGTTCGCGCGCGTGCACTTGGCCGCGGCCCACGGCAAGGCCGAGGCCTGGTACCTGTTGGAGCCGGGAACGGTCTACGTGGGGCTGTCGCGCGACATCAGCGCGGACGAACTCGCCGCGGTGGTGGCGCAGCAGCGCACGGCCGACCTGCTTGCGCTGCTGAACCCGATCGAGTTGTCAGCCGGCCAGAGTGTCTATGTGGCGCCGGGCACCCTGCACGCCATCGGACAGGGTGTGCTGCTGGTCGAGGTGCAGGAGCCGGAGGACCTGTCGATCCTGCTCGAGCAGGACGGTTTCGACCTGGTCGGTGTCGACGGGACGCTCGGTCTGGGTTGGCAGACAGCCCTGTCGGCGCTCGACCTCGAGGCCGTCGATCCGGCCAGCCTGGTCGGACCGTCCCGCGATGGCGGTGAGTGCCTGGTCGAGGCGGCTGACGAGTACTTCCACCAGCAGTTGGTGAGCGGCCCCGCACAGCTGGACGCCGGCTTCGCGGTGTTGGTCGTCACCGGCGGCGAGGGCGAGCTGTCGGGTGTGGGTGCCGACGGCGAGCCCTGGCAGCAGCCGTTGCACGCAGGTCAGACCCTGCTGGTGCCCGCGGCGGCAGGAAAGTCTCAGCTGACCGGTGAGGTGCACGTCCTGGCCTGCCGTCCCCCACGACCCTGAACTGACAAGCACGAAGGCCCGGTCATGGTGACCGGTCTTTGGGCCTGAATGGCGGTAGCGCGAGTTGGCGGCGGAGCCGACATCCCCCGTGGGGCTGGGACGCACCCTTGGCCGCCGCGCTGGGACAAGCGGGACATGCAGCGCCACGAGCATCGTGCGGTGTTCTGGCTGCCGGCGTCACAGTGGTGGACCAATCCGGTCACGTCCTGACCGGCGCGTTCGCGGCACCACAGCGCCATTTCCAGCGCGTCGGGTGGCAGTTCGGTCGGCATCCGGTGGTGGGTGCGCCAGCCCACGATCCGGCGCGAGTAAGCGTCGGTCACGAACGCGGTGAACCCCAACACTTGCCCAGGTCGGGACGTAGGCGAAGTCCACGACCCCGCAGCCGGTTCTCCCCCGGCCACGGCGAAGTCACGCATGACCAGGTCGCCAGGCCTCACCATCAGCGCGTCATCGGGCTTGGTGGTGACCACCTCCCGGCCCCTGACCACGCCCTTCATCCCATGTTCGGCCATCAACCGGGCGACCGTGCAGCGGGCAACGCTGACCCCCTCGCGGCGCAACAGGTGCCACATCTTGCGATACCCGGCCACCCCACGACCCTTGCCACGGTCGGCCTGGACGGCCTCGATCCGCTCCCACAACACCGCATCCGAGACCGCCCGCCGGCTGGGCGGGCGGGTCTTGGCGGCGTAACAGATCGACGAGGCGATCTGGCAACCGTGCGCACTCAGCACCCGCCAGATCGCACACGTCCTGCAAACCTTGACTTGTTCTCCTCGATGAACGAGGTCACCACGAACGTCGCTCACCCGAGCTGGCGCGCGAAGAAACTCGAAGCGGCCAGCCAAGATTTCGTTGGCCCGCTTCAACCCCTTCACCTCCTGCTCCAACGCCTTGATCCTGGCCGCATCAGTGCTAGTGGTCCCGACACCTGCCCCGGTGTCGATGCGATGCTGCTTGACCCAGCCCCGCAACGTGTCCGGGTTCACCCCCACCCTCGACCCGACCCTGATCACCGCCAGGTTCAACGACAACTCCGGCTCGGCCGCCGTGGCCTCCGCCACCAGCCGCACCCACCGCTCCAGCAACACCTGCAGATACCTGCTCGGTGCTGCCACGATCCTCATCGTCTGGGGGAATCAGACCATCCACCAGACCCAAGGCGCTTCAGTTGCGCCTAGAAGAAGCCACCCTGGAGCGGGCGGATGGAGGTGGGTCATTCCAGTGGTGTGGTTGTGGTGGTGATGTTGAAGATGTGTAGGGCGTTGGTGCATTGGGTGGTGTTGGTTTCGATGGTGCCGATGTTGGGCAGTGTGAGGGATTGGATGTGCAGGTTGCCGTAGTTGTTGGGTTCGACGGGGATGCGGAGGTGGTAGAGGTTGACGGGTTGGGTGTTGTCGGGGGCGGATTGGGTGAGTCGGTGGCTGGTGGTGCGGGCGGCGACGATGGTGGCGGGTTCATCGAAGCCCGGGGTTGGGGGTGGTGCTGTGGTGTTGAGTCCGGTGGGCAGGTCGGTCCAGCTCTTGATGTTGGGGATGGGCTTGTCGGTGCGGAGGGGGTCGTTGGGGTCGTCGGGGTTGGTGTAGTTGATGGTGAATTGCCGTGTGTTGGTGGCGCTGATGGGCTGGCATGAGCCGACGAGCACGTTGATGTAGCGCTGTTGTCCCTCGGGTGCTGGGTCGATGTTCAGGGTGATGTCTTGGCCGTAGGCGATGGTGTTGTCGAGGGGGCTGGTGGGGTTGGTTATCTGCCAGACGTCGGTGTTGGTGGTGGTGATGTTCTGGGCTTCGAGGGCGGCTTGTGAGTAGGAGTTGCCTGCGCCATCGAAGTTGGCGGCGGTGGTGCCGTCTTGGCCGATGCCGTTGTTGTTGAAGGATGCGGTGAGAGTGGTGGCGGTGTGGAGTTTGAGTGGGGCGATGGTGAAGTAGTCGATGCCGATGGCGTAGCCGTTGTCGGTGGTGCCGTCTGGGACGTCGGGGATCTGGGTGTAGGTGCGGCTGCCGGCGGCGGGGTTCTTGCCCACGATGTCGACGGTGATGTGGTGGGTGCCCTGCTTGAGTCGGTACCCGCCGATCTGTACGTAGGAGCGTTCGCCAGTGACGCTGGTGTAGCCGTCGAGTTCGATGATTTCGTCGTTGTTGGGGTTTCGCAGGTAGTCACCGTTGTTGAGCTTGAGGCGGATGACACCGAAGTGGTTGGCCTTGCTCCAGTGCATTCCGATGGCGTAGTAGCCGTCGACGGGGGTGGTGATGGTGAAGGTGTGCGGGCCTTGACCGATCAAGTGGGACTGGGTGCCACCCGACATGGTGTGGCCGGCCTCGTCGTAGTTGTAGGCGCCATCTGGTGAGTTCACCTGTTGGGCTTCTGCCTCATACAGGTTGGTGGTGTTGTTGTCCGCGATGGTTGGCGAGACATAGAAGCTGTAGGTGACAGTCGAAGTCATGTTGTGGGCATGGTCGAAGGCTTTGACGCTCAGGGTGTGGTGTCCTGGCTGGAGGTCGGTGGGGGCAGTGAGGGTTGCTTTGCCGGAGGTGGCGGGAATGTAGCCAGTGCCGGTGTAGGTGCAGGTGGTGGTGGTCGGTGTGGGTGGGGTGAGGTTGTCCCAGGCGTAGCTGAAGGCGGCGGTGTCACCGCTGCTCGAGAGCTGGAAGCTCCCGGGTTGGTTCTGGGGTGATCCCCAGAAGTTGGGCGGGTAGTGGTAGCTCCGAATTGGGGTGGATGACAGGGTCGGTGGAGTGGTGTCGACGGTGAAGTCGAGCCAGGTGCTCCAGCCGCTCAGCATTCCGGGTGTGTCGCTGGAGACGCTTTCGGCTCGTACGCGGGCTCGGTGCGCGCCGGGTCCGAGCGGGGCGGTGCGGGTGGTGTTGGAACTGTTGGTGGTCCAGGCGATGGACTGGTTGTCTTGACCTTGAACGGCTGTGGGGTTCTTGACGACCAGCGACGTGGCGTTGGCGTTCCAGACTTCGAACCACATGCCGATGTTGTTGCTGGAGGTGTTGCTGGACTTCGCGGCGAAGTTTGGTGTGGCATCGGTGGTGTAGAGGGTTTGACCCTGTGCTCGGCAGTCGACCAGCACGCCTTGGGTGGCGCTGATCCCGAAGGCCGAGGGGGCTGAGGGTGGGGTGTTGAAGGTGACCTCCAGGCTGGGGTTGTTGGCGAACTTCTTCCACTGCCAGGCATCACCCTCGTCGGGGGCTTTGAGTCCGAAGTTGATGGTGTTCGAGGCTTTGTTCTGTGCGACGTAGTCGCGGACGGGGGTGCTGTCGAATTCCAGAACCTTGGCTGGGTTGGTGTTGAACCCGGCGATGTCGGTGATCGACTCCAGCGATGTCGACGTGGGCCCGGGCCATGCCACACCTGAGCCGAACGCCCCTGCCTTGGTCAGGCTGACAGGAGTGGCGATCGATGAGGCACTGTGGATCTGGTTGACATAGACCGCCGCGGTGTAGACGGTCGCATTGTCGGGCAGGGCGGAGATGTCGAGGGAGAAGTAGGAGCGGGCCACGCCCTGGGTGGAGTTGTTGCACTCGCTCCAGCCGCATCGTCCGACGCGCATGGGCTGGGTGGAGTCGTTGTAGTAGTTCCAGCCCAGGGAGTGGACCGTGGCGAAGTTGAGTCGCGACTTGGACATGCCGGGGTCAATGTAGATCGGGTAGACGGTGTCGGCGGCGCTGATGAGGTCGCTGCTGGGGTTGATCGTGATGGCGCTCTGTGTGGTGGTGGCCGGTGTCAGTTCCAGGGCCACTGGTTCGAGTGGGCTTTCGCCGGGGTCGGTCGCGGATGGTGTGGTCTGGTCGGGATCGGCGGTGGCGGAGTCCCACATCACCGGGGAGTGCCCTGCCAGTCGGGTGCCCTTGCTGCTGGTCGCTGAGATGGTGTCGTCACTGGTTTGGCTCAGGCTGCCGCCGGTGGTGGTGAGGCTGAGGGTGACGGGATCGGCCACCAACTCTGTGGCGGCTTCGGGAGTGTGGACGATGAGTACTTGGCTGTAGCCCTCGGGATGGGCGGTGAGCATCAGGTCCACATCGGGGCGCACGTCGTGGTAGGTGGCTGAGGACCCATCCAGTGTGGGCTCGGGCAGAGCACCTGGCCAGGTCATGGTGACCGTTTGGTTGTGGTCGCTGATGCTGAGCAGGGGCTGGCTTCCCCCGGCGGAGAAGGACAGATCGACCGCGGCGTTGCCGGGACGAACTCGGCTGCTGTCGGAAACCAGGGTGGTCTCGATCGGCGCCCAGACGCCATTCTTCTTCGCCCGCACCGCCTCGCGATGGGTGATCAACTTGAAACTGCCGTCGGGCAGTGTCTCCACGATCGTGTTCTCGGTGGTGTATTGCGACCAGTCCACCGGCGCGGGGGCAGGATCGTCTGCCGCAGCTGGCACCACGGGAAGCACCGCCATCCCCACAACCAGCGCGGTGACTGTCGCCAAAGAAGGCGTCCAACGAGGGGTGGGGCTCATAACGGAGGCCTCTCAGGAGAGCTGTTCGTGCGGATGGCCCTCGCATCATCAGAAGCGGCGGGCGCAGCTGTAAACAGCCAGCCACGATTCGCTCAATGCACGTGAGCGAAATTTGATTGTGGCATTTGTCACGCTCAGAAAGCGTTGTGGTTGCCAGGTTTGGTGTGTTTCAATGCGTCCACTTTGGTCGCTGGTGAGCCTTGAGGAGGCTGCGATGTCGAGGTGGGCTGGCAGGTCTGTCGCCACGTTGGTGGCGTTTGCGTTGGTGGTCACTTCGTTTGGGCAGGCGGCGGCCAAGGAGCCGCCCACGAAGCCCTACATCCCAGAGCCGCCCCAGGAGAAGGTGGTCGCCAGCACGCAGGTGGTGTCGGCGTCGGCGGTGCGGATCCCTCAGACGAAGCGCACCACAGCCAAGCCGGTCAGGGTGCAGGCTGCCGTGACCACACAGACCGTCCTGTCGGGCGGGGAAGCGTCGGTGGTGCCGGGTACCCCGGTGGTGGTCGCCGGCAAGGCCAAGGCGAACAGCTCACAGACCGTGCGGGTGAAAGTCTTGGACACCACGGCAGCCACGAAGGCGAAGGTGCGCGGTGTGGTGTTCGCGGTCTCCAGCGCGCAGGCGCTTGCCGAGGCCTCGGTGGGGGTCGTGCCTGGGCAGCTGGAGGGCACGGGATCGGCTGACTGGCATCATCGGCTTCGGCTGGTGCAGCTGCCAGAGTGTGCGCTGACCACGCCGGAGAAGCCCTCGTGCCAGACCCAGAGCCCGGTGGCCGCCTCACTGGACGATGGCCGGCTCACCACGACCGTCAGCGCCGCCGCAGACCAACAGGTGGTGTTGGCGGCGGTCGCCGACGCCGCTGGAACGCAGGGTGACTTCGGCGCGACCAGTTTGTCGCCATCAGGCTCGTGGAGCCAAGGCGGTGCCACGGGCGGGTTCTCGTGGAGCTACCCGATCACCATGGTGCCAGCAGCCACCGGGACAGAACCCAGTCTGGCCCTGTCCTACGACTCCCAGGCCGTCGATGGGCAGAACTCGATGACCAACAACCAGTCGTCGTGGGTGGGGCAGGGCTTCTCGATGGCCACCGGCTACATCGAACGCACGTACCGCACCTGCGCCGACGACACCTCACTGCCCTCTGATCGCAAGACGCTCGACCAGTGCTGGGCTGGCCAGATCATCACCCTGCAAATGCCTGGTACCGAGTCAATGAGTCTGGTGCGAGACGACACTGCGGGTCAATGGCACCCGGCCAAGGACGCAGGCGAACGAATCGAGCTCCTGTCCGGTGCGAGCAATGGCAGCTACAACGGCGAGTACTGGCGAGTGACGACCACCGATGGAACTCAGTACACCTTCGGGATGGACGTCCTGCCCGGGGGGTCGAGTGCAAATCGCACCAACTCTGCGTGGACCGTGCCTGTCTATGGAGCCAAGGCGGGGGATCCGTGCTATTCGGGGGCCTCGTTCGCGGCGTCGCGCTGCGAGCAGGTGTGGCGGTGGAACCTGGACATGGTCGTCGACACCCACGGCAACGCAATCACCTACCGCTACGCCAAGGAGACCAACTTCTACGGCGCCGGTGGGGGCAGCACCCCGGTTGGGTACGTGCGCGGCGGCCACCTCACCACGATCTTCTACGGTCTGCACGTCTCCGAAGGTGGTGGACTGTTCGCCAATGCCCCGCAGCGCGTGGCGTTCACCGTGGCCGAGCGCTGCTTCCCGTCGGGAACCATCACCTGCAGCGATGCCCAATTCGTCCTGGTCAACGCCAACTCCTGGCCAGACACCCCCGTTGACCTGAACTGTGCGGCCACCGGTTCCTGTGACCAGCACGCACCATCGTTCTGGACACGCAAACGGCTCACCAGCATCTCCACGGCCTACTGGAACGGCACCGGCTACCAGCCCGTTGACGTGTACAACCTGACCCAGTCCTTCGCCGGGGATCGCGAGCTGATCCTGGACAAGATCGTGCGGGTCTCGCACATGGTGGGCCAGACCACGATCACCTCAGCGCCGGTGACACTCGCCTACTCCACCCGGGCCAACCGTGTGGCCGGCTACAACGGTCTCCCGTCGATGTACCGGCTCCGACTGAGCTCGGTGCTCAGCGAAACCGGATCACTCACCTCGGTCTACTACCAAGGCGACCCGGGCCAGTCGGGCCGTGCCGCGGGCTTGTGTACCCCCAGCACCGTCCCCAGCGATGTCGCCAACAACACCACAGCCTGCTACCCAGTCAACTGGACCCTGCCCTACAACACCACCCCGACTGTGGACTTCTTCCACAAGTACGTGGTCACCCAGGTCGATGTCGCCGACAAGAACGGCCACGCCCCGACCCAACAGACCACCTACACCTATCTCGGTGCCCCGGCGTGGCACTACGACGACAACGAGGTGACCAAACCCAAGGCACGCACATGGGGCCAGTTCCGCGGCTACCAGACCATCGAAGTGCGCACCGGCAACCCCAACGTCGCCGCCAACGGCACCGCCGACCAAAGGACCCTGGACAAGATCACCTACTTCCGGGGCATGAACGGCGACAAACTGCCCACCGGAGTTCGCAACGTCACCATCACCGACTCCCATGGCACCATCCACACCGACGACGACTGGAAGTCAGGCAGCGTGCTGGAGACCCGCAGTTACCTCGATTCGGGTGGGTCTGTGCTGGCAGAGTCCAGCACCAACATTGACAGTCTCCTAGCCACCACGGCGACGCGTGCCCGCAGCGAGCTGTCTCCTGCCCAGGCGCGTGTCGTGCGTCCCACTACCACCACCACGTGGACGCACGCCACCGGCGGCTCCACCACCAGCACGTTGTGGGCCACCACGACCAGCACCTACGACGCGCAAGGCCGGCTGTCCACCGTCACAGCAGCGGCAAGCAACGCGATGACCAGCTGCGTCCACACCAGCTACGCCGACAACACGACACAGTGGGTCAGGCAACACCCAGCACAGGTCACCAGCTACGCCCAGACCTGTCCCACCACTTCCACTCCTTCCCCCACCATCCTGGCCGCCAACCGCACCTACTACGACGGGGCTACCACTCAAGGTTCAATCACCAGGGGCGACGCCACGCGCACCGAGACAGCCACCGGTGGAACATCACTACCCGCGCTGACATGGACAGCAGTCACCGCCGCCTACGACACCTTCGGTCGGCCCACCAGTACCACTTTCCACAACCCCGGAGCCACCCCCGCCACACGGGTCACCACCACCACCTACACCCCCTCCGGCACGGGCCCACTCAGCAAGACCGTGACAACTCTGCCTGGCGCGACGATGAGCACCACCGTAGAGGTCGAGCCCTCACGAGGGCTGACCACCAAGGTGGTTGACAAGACCGGCCGGGTCAGTGAAGCCACCTACGATGCGATCGGGCGAACCACTGCCGTCTGGCGCCCGGGCCAGGTCAAGGACGTGAACAGCGCCACGCAGACGTACAGCTACCTGATGGGCCCTGATGCGCCGCTGGCGGTCACCACCAAGACCCTGGTTGATGTCGGGAACGGCACAACCCCCGGCTATGTCACCTCCATTGCCATCTTCGACGCGTTGGGGCAGCTGCGCCAAGGCCAGTCCGACGGTGTCGGTGGAGGCCGGGCCGTGACCGACATCTTCTACGACTCCCACGGCTGGGCGGTCAAGAAGTCGGACCACTGGTACACCACCGGTGCCCCCACCACCACCTTGATCACCACCGCAGAATCGGGAATCGATGACCGCTCGGTGAGCATCTTCGACGGGTTGGGGCGCGAGATCCAGACCACGCGGTACAAGGGCACCACCGCCGGGGCAACTGTCAAGACCATCTATGGTGGTGACCGAATCACCGTGCTCAATCCTGCTGGCGGGATCACCACCACCACCCTGAGTGACGGCCGCGGCCTCAAACGTGAACAGTGGCAGTACACCACCCTTCCCACTGTCAGCGGCACCACCGTCACCGGCGGCACCTACACCACTTTGGCCTACGGCTACGACGCCCTGGGCCGCAACACCAGCTACTCCACCGCCGTCGGCACCCCCCAAGCTGCGACCTGGACCACCAGCTACGATCTCGCCGGGCGCGTGGTCAGCCAGACCGATCCCGACTCGGGCACCCTCACCACCAGCTACTACGACACCGGCGAGGTCAAGACCACCACCGACGCCGCCGGTCGAGCCGTGTCACACATCTACGACGTGCTCGGCCGCCCCACCAGCCGCCTGTCAGGAACCCCAACCGGCACCCAGCTCGCGTCCTGGACCTACGACACCGCACCCGGTGGGCTGGGCCAGCTCGCCTCTCAAAGCGTCTACGTCGACGGCAAGACCTACACCCAAACCGCCACCGGCTACGACGTCGGCGGCCGGCCGACGGGAAGCACCGTCTCGCTCGACGTGACAGGGTTCAAACCCACCTACACCACCAGCCAGACCTGGACCAGCACCGGACTGCTGACCAAGACCCTGCTGCCCTCCACCATCGCCACCGGGGGAGGAAGCGGCGCCGAACAACTGAGCTTCACCTACAACGCACAGGGCCTGCCGATCGCGATGCAGGGCATCAACGCCTACGTGTCCGCGGCCACCTACACCCCCTACGGCGAACCCACCCAGTACGTGCTGGGAGTCAACAACGCCACAGGCTCGATCACCTACACCCGCGACGCACAGACCCGCCGCATCACCGACATCCTGTTCTCTGGCCAGGCCGCCATCCCCCAACTGGAGAAGTTCTCCTACAGCTACGACGCCGCCGGCAACATCACCAAGTCGGTCGACGTTCAAGGCGGCGGTAGCGGGGCACCGGTGCAAACCCAGTGCTTCACCTACGACAACAAGCGCCAACTCACCCAAGCCTGGTCAGCCAACGACAACTGCGCAGCCAACCCCTCAGTCTCGGGCAACACGACCGTCGCCGGCCCGCAGCCCTACTGGCACACCTGGACCTTCGATGCTGCAGGCAGCCGCACCCAGCAAGTGATCCGCGCCCCCAAGGGCGTCACCACACCCAACACCACCACCACCTACCACCACACCACCCCCGGCCACCAACACGCCCTGACCTCCACCACCACCACCGGCGGCGCCACCGGGTCCTCCTCCTACACCTACAACGCCGACGGCGCCACCAACACCCGCACCATCAACGGGGTCAACACCACCTTCAACTACGACTCCCAAGGCCAGCTCGCCTCCACCACCAGCGCCAACGGCACCACCTCCACCTACATCCGCGATGCCTCCGGAGCGATCCTGCTGCGCATCGATCCCGACGCGACCACCCTCTACCTGCCCCTCCAAGACATCAAACGCACCACCGCCGGAACGATCACCACCACCAAGACCTACAAGTTCAACGGAACCAACGTCGGCGTCCGCCAAGGCCTGGCCAACGTCCAATACGTCCTGTCCGACCTCAACGGCACCAACCAGATCGCAGTCAACCCCGGCACCTGGGCCGTGCAGCGACGCTACTACGACCCCTACGGCAACCCCTTCACCGGAGGCTCCACCACCTTCCCCGGCGCCGCACGCACCTTCCTCAACGCCCCCAACAACCCCACCAACGGCCTGACCGACATCGGCGCCAGACACTACGACCCCCTCATCGGCAGATTCACCTCCGTCGACCCCATCCGCCAAATCGACAACCCCGAACAAAACAACGGCTACACCTACGCCGACAACAACCCCACCACCTTCAACGACCCCACCGGCCAACTCACCAACCACAACGGCACCATGCTCTCCGACGATCAAGGAGGCTGGATACCCAAGAGCCAAATCGTCAAGACCAGACCAGGGACCGTCAACGACAACGCTGGCAGACCCCTTCCCATGCCCTCACCCTCAGGTGACGAAGACTCCGTCGTCCAAGGCATCAAAGACGGAGCCAAGGGCCAAGTCACCGACATCATCAACACCCCAGAGCAGATAAAGCAAGCAATCCACGAACTCAAGAGCAACCCCAAGAAGTTCATCAAGCTCCTCGCCATGGACATGATCAAGGGGGAGTTCTTCCCCCTCAAGGAGTACACAGACCTACTTTCAGGAATCATCACCCACTTCATCCGCGGCCAAGACTACGAAGCCGGAGTCCTCATCGGAAAACTCCTCGTCATCGGCAGCGCCGAACTCGCAACCTTCATCCTCGGCGGCGCCGCCGTCAAAGCCGCGGGCAAAGCCATTAGCAAAACCACCACACTAATCGCCAAGGGAGGCCGAACGACAAAAGCTGGGGGCGCATGGGATTTGCCGCCTGGCGGTGGCGGTTCGTCCATCGGTGGACGTTGGTACACCGAGCACGCTCTCGAGCGGGTGGCACCCAATACACCTGAAGTCATGGCAATACTTGAGCGCCGCGCACTCGCCCGCGCCAGAGCGGCGGGACTATCTCCGGGGACTCCTGAGTTCGGGGCGTGGTGGGCCAAGAATGGCCCGGCGCCGCGGGGGGTGCCTCCAATGGTGGTAGAGGCTGAGATCGCCAGTCCCGGGTCGACAAGCGTACGCGTTATTACCAATGCTAACGGTGATGTAGTGACGGTGATCCCGCGATGAGCGAGCAAGAAGACCTTGTGTTCGAGATTGATCAGTTGAGGCAGGTGTTTGGTTCGCCTCTCCCCTTATCGAACCCGGATCTCTTGGACTACTGGTTCCGGTATGACCGTTCTGATGGCGGGTCAATCTTGCTGACGTTGGCGGGATTCGAACGATCGGTTGCAGTTATCGTACGTGGCAAGGGTGGAGTTGTCTCATGCTCCATTGGGATCGCACGCTGTAGCTCGGTTCGGGTTCTTGAGCTGGAGCGTAGGACAGTGGAGATAGTCGGATATACCCCCCCATTGCGTTGCTTCTTAGCGCTGGATGACGATGACGTGCTAGCGCTGTCAGTGGAGTAGGCGAGTGACAGACGTGGTGAGGGCGCAGATCCTGACCGCATTTCGGACACGGTATCTAAGGGTGGGACCCCAGCAGAGGAGTCGGTGGTGCACGGAGCCTGACCCGCTTTCCCGGACACCGGTTCTGAAGGGGGTGTGATGACCTCAGGAGAGGAGTCTGTGATGCCTGCTGCCAAGTCGCCGGAGTTCCGGCGTCGCGGTTGGACCTGGTCGGGCAGGGTGAGCCCGTGGCGCGGGTCGCGAGGGATCTGGGGATCAGCGAGTCGTGTCTGCGGCGGTGGATGGTCCAGGACGAGGTCGACGGCGGCCGCGCGGAGGGCCTGGGCAGCGCGGAGAAGGGTGAGCTGGTCGAGCTGCGTCGCCGGAATCGGGTGTTGGAGACCGAGATCGAGATCCTCAAGCGTGCCTCGGCCCATTTCGCGTGGGAGAACGTCCTCCCACAATGATGTTCCGGTGCGTCCAGGAGCTGGCCGGGCAGGGGTTCGGCGTGGCGATGATGTGCCGGGTCTTGCAGGTCTCGCGCTCGGGATACTACGAGTGGGTTCGACGCGGCCCCAGCAACCGTGAGCTCGCGGATTGGCGGCTGCCGGTCATGATCGGTGAGGTCCATCGGATGTCGCGGGGCGCGTATGGGGCGCCCAGGGTTCATGCCGAACTCAGGTTGGGGATGGGTCTGGCGTGCGGGCGCAAGCGGGTCGCGCGGCTGATGGCTGCCGATGGTCTGGCCGGGATCTGTCATCGCCGCAAGCGCGGTCACAAGCCGTTGCCGGCAACCCCTGACGACCTCGTCGGGCGGCAGTTCAGCGTGGACGGGCCGGACCGGTTGTGGTTCACCGACATCACCGGGCACCGCGCCGCGGACGGCTGGGTCTATTGCTGCGCGTCATGGATGCTTGGAGGCGACGGATCGTGGGCTGGTCGATCGCTGACCACATGCGTTCCGAGCTGGTGGTCGACGCCTTGCAGATGGCCCGCTGGCAGCGCCAGCCCGTCGCCACGATCGTGCGTGCCGACCGAGGAGCCCAATACACCTCGTGGATGTTCGGACACCGGCTGCGCGAGGCCGGTCTGCTGGGCTCGATGGGGCGAGTCGCCTCGAGTCAGGACAACGCCGCGATGGAGTCGTTCTGGTCGGTCATGCAACGCAAGTTGTTTGACCAACACAGCTGGGCCTCCCGCACCCAACTCGCCTCAGCGATCTTCGAGTGGATCGAGGGCTGGTACAACCCAAGACGACGTCACACCAGCCTGGGAATGCTGTCCCCGCACGAGTTCGAAACCCTTGCCGCGACCGCCCAACCCGCGGCATGATCACCACACGCCAACTGTCCGGGAAACCCGGTCAGGCTCCTGTCCAGGGTGGCTTCTTGTAGGCGCACCCCCATTCATCAACTTGTTGTGTGAGCGCCCCAGGGGGCTCGAAGCGTGAGTGGGCGGCTTCATCCTGGGCTGGGAAGACGAATCCAAGGTGAGGGTGGAACCGGCGCCGGTTGGGATCACAACACTGACAGCACATCCAGCTCGAGGTCGTCGATCGGTGCGGTGCCGACATGCGGGCCAGACCGTCCACTCGGACGTACCCGGCCTGGTAGAGCCCGATGATCGATTCAGCCATGGGTCGCAGGGGTTCCATAGGTGTGAGCGAGGGGTTGCCCCAGACCAGCGAGCCACCTCACAGTGGATGCACACCTGCGGCCACGACCCGACCCTCCCGCTCTACCCAAGGTGTCAAGAAGGGCGGTTTCGGTCCGATGCGGGATCCCCAGCCTATCGATCGCCGGAGTGCACGACCTTGACGAACGCGGTGGCCACGGCGAGTTGACCGATCTCGACGCCGACACCGCGGCCTGGCATCAGCCGCTTCGCGCTGCCGTACCTGTTGGTACCCGGGGCGGCAGGCAGCCGACAGCTGATCGGTGGCATACGGGTGCCGGCCTGCCGTTCCCCACACGCGAGACCCGCGAACCCACAGGCCGTCACCAGCACGAGGGCCCGGTCACGGTGACCGGGCGCTATCGTGCTGAGGCGTCTCCCGGTTCGGTGCGACTTGGTCCAGCCAGGCACCTGACCGGGTCGTTCGCCTCCCGCTGATCGACCACTTGATCTGATAGATCGGGGTCCTCGAGGCGTCGACCACTGCCCAATCATTGCGGCCGTCAATGGCAGCGGGGGGCCGCCATTGGCCTACCGGAGTGGCATCGAGATGTAGTCGGAGAAGCTGGTTACAGCAGCGTGTTGACAAGTTCCTGGAAGACGTGATCGCCGACGCGCACGTTGGTACGGTTTCGACTCTCGGGCAATTGTCAGCCCTCTGCACAAGCGGAAGATCTCGCAGAACGCCCGGAGAGCTCGCAGCTGCTGCGCCCATTGACCGACGTGCGCTTCATGGATGCCCACCAACTTGCGGACCGCTTGATGGGCAGCAGCATCTCGTGGGCGCCTTGTGATGCCGGGCATAGGCCAAGTGGTAGTCGCTACAGGAGGAGCAGGGTCTCGGCGACTGCCTCGGGCAGACGTTCGATGGCGCCGGATCGTTCGCTGAGGGTGCGCAGGTTCCACCACGTTCGGAAGCGGACCTCTTCGGGGGTCTTGTTCCAGATCTGGCTGAGCAGGTGTTCGATGCGCTCTGTGTCTGCAGGTTTGCGGGCGCGGATCCTGCGTGCAGGGAAGTCCGTCTCGCATATTACTCGCTCGGGGGGCAGTTGTCTGATCTGGTCCTCGGACATTGCGGCGTTGACCGAGAAGTACGCGTCGGTCTCAACTGCGCCGGCGATGTCGGCGGAATCATCGTTGAACCAATGCAGGATCGCACCGCGCATGCCAGCAGTCTGGAGGTGTTCGACGACCTCGGTTGCGACGCCGCTGCTGTGGATGGAGACGAGTACCGGTTCGCTGCGGACGATGCTCAGTACATCTTTGAAGATCGAACGCTGGCGCCCCAGGTCGCCGCCTCGGCGGTCGAGACCGACTTCTCCCACCAGGGCAAACGAGTCGAGCAGAGCGGTGAACTCTTCGGGGTCCCATGCCTCGCGCGCTGCCGCTACTCCGGGGTGGACGCCGATCCCCCAGACGAGTGCTGAGTCGCGCCTGTTCTTGACTTGGCGGGCTTCGTCCAGGCTCCGGGTCATGGCGAACACGACGGATTGTCCGAGAGCCGCGACCTGTGTCGGTGTGACGTCCGGCGCGATGTGGGCGTGGGCGTCTAGTGCGGGGAGAGCAGAGCTGCTCATGTCACGACCACCTTTCCGAGTTCGGCGAGACCTCGGCGGGCGAGGTCGCTGATTTCGTCTAGGTCGGCTTCTGGGGGCCAGGTGCCTGCGTCGATCACATCGTCGTCGATGCCGCGAGTTGTTGCGTATGAGATGGCGGCACGGTCGCTGTAGCGGCGTTCAAGGAGCTTGTGCCGCGCGTTTCCAGTGAGTCCGTCGGACAGGTAGATGGTCGAGTCGTTGACGCCGGCCGCGATGAATGCACCCCTGCGGGTGACGCATGCGTAGCAGAGGCCGCAGTTGAGGGTGGAGTTTCCGCCCTTGATCCGAGCGCCGTCGAGTTTGCTACAGGACACCGTGAGCCCAACAATGCGCTCCCAGCCACTCGGTGGGTGGCTGTCGGCGACCAGCCGCATCTCCTCCCCCTTGGTGTAGGTGGCGAAGGGATTCGTCACGGCGAGTGACAGGTCAAGGCTCTGGAGGAGCAGGTTGACCCGATAGAAGGTCTCGGGGTGGGTAGAACGAGTTGAGAGCGCGCCGGCGCGGTTGGGGTGCAGGGGGAGGTTGAGACTGGTGAATCCGTTCTCCGGCACGAAGAGCTTGGAGGCGCCACGGCTGGTGCCCACGGCGGTTCCGAGCGCGAGGAAGAGCAACGAGCGACTGCGGCTGGAGCTTTCCTTCTTGGCAGCGACTTGGGTGAACTCGATCTGCGTGTACGAGGGCGGTGGAGTGTTTGCTTCCTGCAGCCAGCTGTGAACGGTGTTCTGGGCTCGACGGACAGCGGTGGCGGTGTCGTAGTGACCCACGAATAGCGGTGAGTCACTCCGAGTGGAGAGCAGGTGCAGCGCTCCAAGATAGGAGTCGAGTCCTCCACTGAGGAGTGCGACAGAGTCCGCACCATCAGCAGCTCCTACGACTGGGTCATCTGGGGTGGTGGGGTCCTGGACGAGCTGGAGTTCCCATGTGTCGCCGGTGAGCCAGAAAAGTAGCTGAGCGAGTTGGTCAATCGCCCCGCCCTCCCACGGCTCGGGATTGGCGACCTCGACTGTGAGGTGAAGTCGCCGAGTGAAGGTGCTGGGTCTGCCAGAGATCCGGTCGACGAGGTAGGCACTGCCCGCGATACGGACCAGATCGATCGCCTGCGTCGGGACTGGGCCCAGCGAGGGTAACCACCAGCCGATGGCGCTCTTGACAGTGTCTGTCTCGCCGGCGGTGGTGGGCCACCGAAGAATGTGACGGTCGGCCGGGGGCTGATTGGTGGAGGCCTCGCCACAGACATAGAAGCGCGTGAGCGGCATGTCGTCGTCTACCTCGCTCTCAGAACGCGAACGGCTCGTTGGGCAAGATCAGCGGCCGCCTGGTGAAGGGCGTTAGCTGAGAGCGCCGGACTGGCGTCGATGTCGAGAGCACGAACCTTCGCGTCGATCCAGCCACGCAGCATGCGCTCGCGCACTAATGCCTCGTTGCCGTCAAGCGTTCCGTTGGTGATTTGGTCTTGGAGTTCAACAAGTCCCAGCTGGAAGATGTACGAGCTGACGAAGCCTTTGACTGCCTCGGTGGCGGTCGGGGGCTCGCCTTCGGTCCTCACGATCTTCTTGACCTGTTCCGTGGCCGCTTGGCGGATAGCTCGGTCATCGGGGTGTCCGTCGTCGCCGATCATGAGGGTGACGAGTCTGCTGATCCGAGCGCGAGGGCTGAGGGAGTCGAACTCGGCGAGCGACAGCCCGTAACAGCCAGCCGCTGAGCGTCACGATCCCGCAGTGCGTAGGCCGCGCCGATCGTCGCGCCACCGCGTGAGGCTCCGCCAATCACTTGCCGAGTGGACCGGCTCCCGGACCGTCCGGCGCCTGCGGAACCCCCGCCTGTTCCTCCTGTGCCTCCTGCACCGGCGCCACGGCGGCCGGGAACACGTGGGCGCGGAATCGTCGGGACGACGTTGCCTCTGGTGGCCGGATCGTCGCGCCAGAGGGCATCGATGAGCGCTTGCCCTACTCGGTCGAGATCGGACGCAGGTTGCGCCGGCTCGAAGAGCTGATCGGAAGGCTGGGAGGGGCCTGGTTTTCCAGTGTCACCGCCGGTGCCGGTGGTACCTGAACCGAGATCGGACCACGCCTCTCGGAAGTCGTTCCATTCGGCGGAGTTGCTGCCGCCGTAAGCGCCGCTAGTTCCCACCGACATGCTCCAACTCTTCGCGCGCGGCGGCCTGCGTCGACGGATGAAGCGTGGTGTCCTGAGAGGCACGGCTCACGAGCTGCATGAAAGTAGCTCTTCCGCTGGTCGCGAGTTCGACGACCGCACCTGGAGTCAGTCGTGATCCCCAGCAGTGGGCTTCGACTCCAGCTGACACTTCCTGCTCCAATGCGGGCGTCTTCCCTACCCAGAGCACTGCGCCACGGACCACTGCTTCGCCATCATCTAGGCGTTTGGCCGTGGCGAACAGAACGTCGAGCGCTGCCAGCTGCTCGTCCTCACCGCGCTCGCTGAGAGCTTCGGCGGCCACGTTCCGCGCGGCTTCACTCTCGCCAAGCAGATCGTTGATGAGCGCCAGCACCTCGTCGGACACCTGGGCGCCCATACTCACGTTGATCAGACTCGCAGCGAGGGTGAGATACGGGTCAAGATTCTCGTTTCGCAGAGACGGAGGGGCTGTGGCCCACTCCTTCGTCGCTTCGTCGATGCCCTCTGGAAGGGTCGCGTCTTCACCTTCCTCACCGGAAGGGTTCGCCCATGCCTCCCACCGCGCCACGATGGACTTGCGCTCTTGAACCGGCGCTCCAGCCAGCGTATTGAAGGAAGTGCGGTGAAGTTCTTCCAGCAGCAACATCTTGATCATCACAGCCGGCGGGATCGTGACGCCGCGAGCGCGCGCGATCGACTCCCGGACGCCAGACGCGTTGAGGAAACGCTTGATCTGGCGTGGGTTCGAGCGCCGATCCGCACTGAGCCCTTCGGCAAGCTGAATCGCAAGCGCGAGGTCGTCCTCGGCCGGTTTGACAGCGAGGTCATCGAAGTCATGCAGCAGCGGAGACTGGTGGGCATTGCGCCGCTCACGAACGTGCCCCGCGAGGGCGCGCAGGTCTGTCTGCCCCATGGAACGGCCAGCGATGAGTAGACCGATGTAGGCTTCCGCGTCGGCGGCGGACAGACGCGGTAGCGCGATCGGGAGCTGAACGATCTTCTCCAAGTACCGCTTCGCAAAGATATCTCCCCTGCGGGCGCCATCGAGGCTGACTGAGATGGCGTCGCGGACCATGTCTTGATCGGCGGCCAGAACGAAGACCATCTTCTCGGTGGAGAGGAACAGCTTGATCGCCTCCAGCGTCGCGGTCACTGCGTCCGGCAAGCAGCGGTCAAGGTCATCGACAAGGACAACCACGCGCTCAACCCTCGGAATCAGCGCGAGCAGCTCCTTGTAGGCGTCATTGAAGCTCGCCATCGAGTCCGGTCCGCCCGGGTCTTTGGGCTGGAAGATGTCCGCGATCTGCGCCGGATCAACCTGGAAGGTCAGTGCTCCTTTGGCGATGGCGACTGCGGCGCGGCTCCAGCTGATGCGCCCCAGCAGTTCCTTGGCCTTCGCTGCGACCTTTTCCCTGGTCGTCGAGTCAGGTATCTGGCTCTCGATGCCGTGCAGAATCTCGGAGATCAGCGTTCCCTTGACGTCCCCCTGGTCGTCGTAGGCCCACGGGTTTGTTGAGACAACGAAGCACGTGTCGTCGTCCTCGAACTCGGTCTCGATAAGCTTCAGGATCGTAGACTTTCCGCCACCCCAAGGGCTCTGCACGGAGAGGGTCAGCGGGTGGATGTCGCGTTCGCGGACAGCAGCGATGATCGGCTCGACCACAGCGTCGAAGCCAAGCAGGTCCAAGGTGCTGGGGTTGTCGTCCCAGAGCCGGATCTGTGGAGGTGCCGCCGCCATTGCCTGCCTCGCTCTCCGGCGATGGCTCGGCTGCGCGAACTCGCCTAATGTCAGAGATCCATGTCATCCATCAGTATCTCGAAGAGAACGCCTGTAACACTGGAGGACACGGCCACGCACCGCTGGAGCACTGCCGTGAGGCTAGAACCAACAGGTCTTCCGTCGGTCGGGCGACCGGAGTGTTATCGGGCGCAGGCGGCCTCTACCTGCGTGACCCACCGCCGGACGTGGTGGGACGACCAGTTGGCTTCGGCCGGAGCGGTCCTTCGTGATTCCTTGTCGCCGGAGACAAGGAGAGGACTGTGCTCATGTTCCGCCTGATCTGGATCGGCAGCGTCTACACCCGCTACTTCCTGCGCCGGTACATGCCCACCAATGTGCTGCTGGACGGGATCCGCACGCGGCGCGGGCTGAAGTGGGGTGTACCGGCGATGCTGCTGGCCATCCCCTACCTGTACGTCGCGCACCTACTCATGGTGTTCATTAGTGACGGAGCGCCTGGCTGGCTGCATGTGCTGGTGGTGCTGTGCATCTGGAACGCAATGAAGTTCGCGTTCATGGGCCCGGTCAGCGCGTCCTGCTGCTGAGGGCTCGCGCTTCCGAGTGGCAGGAGCGTCGGATGCTGCGCCGCTCAGCCACCGTCGTGGCCTGACTCTGCGGCCAGTAGAAAGGGCGTGACAGGCGCACCTTCTCGGCATGATCGACCGAGAAGGAGCACCTCCATGTCTGCCATTACAGACCTCTCTCCGGATGAGCGCCGCGCTCGGGTGATGCTGTCGCTGCTGACCGAGCCTGACGATCCCCTCACGGGTCGGCTGGTCCGGAAGACCGGTGCAGTCGAGACATTGAGGCGCCTCGACGGTGACGGCCAGGTGCCCGGGCTGAACCGTGTCGATTCGCAGGTGTGGCGTGACCGGCTGTCTCCGCGGACGCGGCTTGACGGTGTCGCTGGGCGCCTGAACAGTATCGAACGCAGCCGGATCACCGTGTTGATCCCCGGTGACGAGCACTGGCCTGGCGCGCTGGGTGATCTCGGTGACCGCGCCCCGTACGTGCTGTTCGCGCGCGGGGCGACATCATTCCTGACACGGCCGATGAGCGACCTGGTGACCGTCACCGGTGCTCGCGCCTCAACGGCCTATGGGGAGCACATTGCCGCAATACTTGCTGGCGGACTGGCGGCGAACGAACGAGTGACGGTCGCTGGTGGTGCGTACGGGATCGAAGGTGCCGTCCACCGTGCGACGCTCGCGGCGGGTGGCGACACCATCGCAGTCCTGGCAGGAGGCGTTGATCGCCCGTATCCGAATGGACATCGGGAGTTGCTACCGACGCCCTGTACTCGGGCAGCCGATGCGCGCCAGCGTCTCGGGTGGGGCCACCACAAGCGGCACGGGATCCCGTGAGATGTCCTCACGAATCCAGCCCAGGATGGGAACGCCTGGACAAGGGCGAGGCCGCACAAGCCGTCGAAGTCAGTGCCCACCCCGACCGGTACCGCACCTACGAACCCGTCGCCGAGACCATCCTCGCGACTCTCACCGGCACCACCACCTCGACGGCCGACACAGCCACGACCGGAGCGCCGGCCGACACCACCGTGGCTCCCGTGGTGCGGCCGGGCGCGGTGGAGTCGTCCCGGGTGGTGTTCCCGGTCCCGGAAGGCACGTGGGTGCTCACCAGCGAGTACGGGCCCAGGGTGCATCCGATCAGCGGGGAGAGGTCGTTTCACACCGGCACCGACTTCGCCGCCCCCGATGGCACGCCGATCCTGGCCGCGGCCGACGGCACCGTCACCGTCGCCGAACTCTCCGGCGGCTACGGCGGCCTGATCGTGATCGAGCACCAGATCGGCGGGCAGACGGTGGCGACTGCGTACGGGCACATGTGGCAGACCGGCATCCACGTCACCGCCGGAGACCAGGTCAGCGCCGGGCAACACATCGGCGACATCGGCTCGGCCGGCAACAGCACCGGCCCGCACCTGCACATCGAGGTCCGCACCGGCGGCACCCACGGAGACCACACCGACCCCGCCGCCTGGCTCAACGAACACCACGCCGCCGACCTGCCCGAACCCGACACCGGCGCCCCCACCGGCTGCGACCCCAACACCGGCACCCCCGGGGCTGAGCCGGCCCCGATCGACGGCGACCCGGACGCGCTCGTCGATGACCCCACCTCCGGTGGGCAGATCACCGCCCGGATGCTTCACCTTCACACCCAGGCCACCGCGGCGTTCCCCGACACCTCGTGGGCGTGCTACTCACCCCGCCCCGGCACCCGCTCCGAGCACCCCCCTCGGCCGGGCCTGCGACCTCACCTTCGGCAACGCCATCGGCCACCACCCGAGCCCCGCCCAGCTCGAAGCCGGATGGGCAATGACGAACTGGATGAAAACCCACGCCGAGGTGCTCGGGGTGGACTACCTCATCTGGCAAGGCCGCATCTGGTCAGCCGCCCGCAACGCCGAGGGGTGGCGGCCCTACAACGGCGGCGGCATGCACGACCCCGGCGACATCACCGGCGGACACTACGACCACCTCCACGTCACCGTCCGGACCGGGAGCTGAGCGGTCATGGATGTCTTCCCCGACTTCGACGGGCTCGGCGACATCGCCGCCCTGCGCATGGTCATCGGCGCACTGCTGACCTTCGTGCTCATCACCGCCGTGCTGATGCTGATCGTCTCCGCTCTCATGTGGGCCATCGCCGCCGCGAACGGCAACCACAGCGCCGCCGCGAAAGGCCGCACCGGTGCCCTGGTCGCCCTGGGCGCGGCAGCGCTGGCCGGGGCCGGCGTGGCATGGATGAACTGGCTCATCGACCTCGGCCAACAACTCTGATCACGATAGGGAGACTGCCGGCAGCATCCCAGGACCGATTCTCACCGTGATCGGGGAGGTTCTGGGTCCAGCGGTCGCTCGGGGAACGCGCTGAGTGGTCAGCCGTCGTCCAAGGTCGGGTCTGTGCCACAGTGAGAGCGAGGGCGCGGGCGTGCAGGCCGGAGGCGAGGGCGACATGCCATCGACCGAGGTTGTGTCTGTTCGCGTCGATGTCCAGTGCCGGCGCCATGTCGCGATTGTGCGCGACCCGATGAGCGATCGTTGACTTGCTGGACCCGGACGCGCCGTTGATGAGTACGAGAATGGCTCACGGAATCTCTCCAACGCCGTGCTCCGACGACACTCGGGCGTAGCGTTTCTGCGCGGCCTGTGCCGATCCAAGTCCGAGGGCGAAGCCGATGCGGGCCCAACTGAGGCCGAGTCGGCGGGCGAGTTCGATAAGTGCGGCCTCGGTGGCGTCGAGCTCGGCGTCTGCGTGTGCAGACAGAGTCAGTGCGGCGATCACATCCTCCACGTCAACCGGATCCTCACCGTCGACGAGCTCTTGTGCTCCCCCGCCAAGCAGGGCAGTCAGGCGCACCGCTTCGCTGGGGCCGATCGCGTCCGGGTGCCAGGCACGAACGCGCTGGGCAGGGGTGCTGGCATGCCGGTCTGAGAGTCGTTGAAGGCTGGCGAACGCCCTTTGCTTGCGGAGGACTTCTGGGTCGGTAGTGCTGCCGTTCTCGTCCATGAACTCAGAATGCCTCCGTCAACCATGAGATGTCAACCATAGGTTGAGAACGAGGGGCCGCTGTCACGCTGCACGGGTTCGTCGTCGGGAGAGGAGGGTGAGGATGATCAGGGTTGCCGCGGCGGCTGCGGTGGTGATGAGGATGATGTGGTGGACCGGCAGGAGGGGCAGGATGAGCATGCTGGCGGAGGTGCCGACCAGGCCGGAGACCCCGATAAGGACTTCCCCGAGTCCCGCGGCGTCGAGACGACCGAGGGAGGCGTGGGCGAGGATCACGCCGGTGGACATGACGGCGGCATTCCAGGCCAGGCCGATCAGGACGAGTGCGGCCACGGTCGTGGCGGTGCCGTGGCCGGCGAGCATGGTGCCCGCCGCCAGGGCGCTGCACAGGGCGGCCAGGCCGTAGCCGGTCCTGGTGCCGCACGTGGCCAGGAGTCTCGCTGTCAGTGGGGAGGGTGCGAACATCGCGAGAACGTGGGCGGAGATGACGATGCCCATCGGGCCGGGGCCGAGGTCACGCTCGAGGTGGATGGCGCCGACGGTCATCACGGCCACCATGGCGGCGTTCGCGACCGCGAGGACGGCCAGCGCGGACCTGGTTCCACCGGCGCGGCCTGACCTGGGGCGGCCGGGTGCGGGTGCTGCTCGGGCCTTGCCGGTGAAGGACAGCACCACGCTGGCGCACAGGTAGAGGACCGCGGTGACCAGCAGGATCCCGGCCACGGCTGAACGTGCCCCGGCCAGTACGGCACTGGGTCCGATGAGCAGTGGGCTGAGGACGGCACCGATCGAGGTCGCGAACAGGACATGCCCAATCGCCCGCTCCGACGCCGTCCCTTCCTGGCGGGCTGCGACATACCTGCTGAAGAAGATGGCCGTGTTCCCCGCGCCCAGGAGTAGACAGCTGAGGGTCAGCGCTGGCAGGGATCCCCAACCGGCGCTGAGGTAGGCCAGGGCTGCCCCTGCCGCTCCGATCAGGTAGCCGGCGCGCAGCCCGGCGACCCCGCCCGGTGCCAGGACGGCGGGGACGGCCACCGCGGCGCCAGCGACCACTGCGGCTGGCGGGATCGGCGCGAGGTGGGCGGGGAAGGTGAGCGAGCTCAGCACGGCGATGGCCGTCCCGCCGCTGGCCAGGCCGAGGCTGCCCACCAGGCTTGCGAGGACGACCCTGACCCGCGGGGAGGGCGTCAGGCTGGCGGGTCTTGGACTAGTCAATGTCGCCGGAGCGGATCGCGCTCATGGCACGCGACCAGGTGCCGAGCCGATCGAGCATGGGGGCCAGCGCGGCCTGGGCGAACGGTGTGGGGCGCAGATCGGTGAACTCGTGGAAGTCGTGGAAGATCGAGAGCAGGGTGCTCTCGCGCACGTGGGCGATGTGGTACTCGGACAGGATCCCGCGCAGGTGCTCGGCGGCGCGGGCACCCATCGCTGAGCCGTAGGAGACGATCGCTGCGGCTTTGGTGTGCAGCTCTGGCTGCAGGTGGTCCAGGGCGTTCTTCAGCACTCCCGGGACGGAGTGGTTGTACTCGGCCAGGACGAAGACGTACCCATCGAACCGGGCCATCGCCTGGGCGAACTCGTGCCCCTGCGCGCTGGGCGGGGGCTCGCCGGGTCGGCCGGCCCAGACCGGCAGGTCGTAGGCGGCGATGTCGATGATCTCGAACTGCTCCCGGGCACGGGTCACGCCCTCCTGCAGGACCCAGTCCGCGACCTGGGCGCCGACTCGGTCTGGGCGCACCGTGCTGGTGACGATGGCGATCGAGGCCATCGGGCGGCCTCTTCCTCGACGGTGGCCGCGCCCGGTCGAGAGACTCGGTAGGTCGTGTGGACCATGCCGCTGTCGCTGACATGGTTGGCTCGCAGTTCCAGGAGCACGTCGGCGGGTAGGGCCCCGAACAACGGCAGTCCTTCACCGATCAGCACCGGGGCCACCCCGACGGTGAGCTCATCGACCAGACCGGCCGCGAGGAACGCCTGGACCACCTGGCCACCGTCGACGTAGACCTGCTCCGCGCCCGCACCGTCCAGGGCCGCGACTGCTTCCTCCAGGGTGCGGACCACCTGCACCCGCTCGTCGTCGCCGGCCAACGTCGTGGACAGCACGAGGACCTGCTTGTCCGGGTAGGGCCAGCCGTCGAAGGTCAGCACCTTCTCGTACGTGCCGCGCCCCATCACCAGGTGGTCGACATCGGGGTAGAAGGTGTCCCACTCCAGCGCCGGCACCGTGCTGGGCACTGCGACGTGGTCCCTGCCACCAGGCGGATCGGTCAACCAGTCCAGGGAGCCGTCCCGGCGGGCGATGTACCCGTCCAGGCTCACCCCGATGAACACCCGGCCATGCCAGGTACGTGCTGTCATGTCCAAACCTCCAAGAACGTCGTCAGAATCTGTTGCGGGTCGGTGTGGTCCTCATCACCGGTGCCGGCCCGCAACCCGGCCCCGGTCAGGCAGTCCAGAAGCAGCGCCGCACCCACCATGGGGTCGGGAAGACCGGGCAGGTCCAGCTCGCCCAGCAGCTCGGCGACGTACTCCCTCTCCCGCGCCCACCCCTTCACCAGCAGCCCGGTCAGGACCGGGTCGGCCAGATCAGCCACCAGGTCAGTCAATCGGCCAATCAGCGGCCGCCCACCGGCACCCTTGGCCGTGACCCACCCGGTCAGCTCGACCAACGGGTCACCGCCGGCGGGGCCGGTCGGGATCTGCTCGATCCACCGGGTGCTCAACGCGACCAACATCCCCTGCCGGGACCCGAACCGCTTGAGCAAGCCCGCCGGGGTGAGCCCGACCTGCCGACCAGCCTCGGCCAACGTCCACGGCGAGACCCCGTCCCGGCTGGCCAAGAACGCGCCAAGACGGTCCAGGATGACCTCGTCGGTCAGGGTACGGGGGCGAGACACCCGGTTAGTAAATCCCCCTTCACTAACTCTGTCAAGTCGCTACCAGGTGAACATCGGCCCAGGCGGTTGATGGTGATGCATGGTCGCTCACGTCTTACTGGCTACTCGCTGGAGCACCACGCACTTCGCCGCATTCGTCGAGGTCTCGCAGACCGGACACCACACGGGGCCGGCTGAGTTTGGACGTCACCGAACGTTGCTTCACGACTCACGAGCTCCGAGCCCAGCAGTGAGGGACGGGCAGGCGTCGCGGGCCAGATTCGCGCTCAAGCATCCAAGGGACTCAGGCCTGCCCTCAATCCACCCCGCGTTGAGCACCTGTCGATGCCAAGCGCCACCGAGTGCGCGAACGCCCTCGGTCACCTGGCGGTTGGCACGCAGTTCAATCCCCCGTCCGCCCGAGCGAGCACGCAGACCAAGAAGGGATGCCCAGCCAACGAGCCGGGCATCAGCCTCCGGGATGACCAAGTGCACCTGTCCTGCGAACCACCCGTCCGTGTGTGCCCGCTGTTAGGGGCTCGTTCGTCAGGAGACTCACCGTGTTCGAACTCATCATCGCTCTGCCCGCCCTGCTGCCGATGGATGTCAACATCAGCCCCAACGAGGACGGCCTGCCCGGCATCGCCCAACTGCGCACCATCGTCGGCGCGGTCATGACCGTCGGCCTGATCCTGTCGGTGCTCGCGCTGATCATCTCCGCGATCGTGTGGGGCTTCGGCGCGAACTCCTCCAACCCGCACCTGGCCGGCCGCGGCAAGGTCGGCGTCCTGGTCTCCTGCGGAGCCGCGGTGCTCTGCGGCGCCTCGGTGACGTTGATCAACTTCTTCTGAGACGTCGGCCAGCAGGTCTGACCCCACCCGCCGGCCGTCTCGAAGGTGTGAAGGAGTGATATGTGGTGGGTGTGTGCGATATCCCCGTCATCTCGAATGTGTGCGACAGCGCCGGTGAAGCGGCCACCGTCACCATCCTCGCCGATGACACCACCGTCACCGTCTTGGCCACCACCACCGGAGAAGTCCTGTCCGAACACGACATCGACCCCACCCGCGCCTACTGGCGCAACAAGAACAAAAGCCCAGGCCGATGGCCCAGGCTATGAACGATGACTCGACTCATATATGAACGACGACTCGACTCATCACAGCGTGGAGCTAAGGGGATTCGAACCCCTGGCCTCTTCCATGCCATGGAAGCGCGCTACCAACTGCGCCATAGCCCCAGATCCCGCCCGGGTGGTGCCGTTTGGGACTACAAGAGATTAGCGCAGCCCTCGTCCCAATGTCACATCGCGCGGGTCACCAGTGCAGGTGGTCTCGACACGCCGCTCGTTCCTCGCGGCCACTCGACCAGCCGAGGAGCGTCAGGCGCTGAGGTTCCAGCCCTCGAGGCGCCAGCGCTGCTGCGGGGTGCCCGGGCTCCACAGCCTGACCTCGGCCCAGTGGCAGTTGCCCATCGCCCCCAGCCACCACGCGGTGCTGAAGTCCCAGCCCAGCAGGAACCCCATCCCCATCCGGATCGCCAATCCGTGCGAGGCGACCACGACGGTCTGGCCGGCGTGGGCGTCGGCGATGTCGCGCAGGGCCTCGCACATGCGCTCACCGGTCTCGGTGGCGGTCTCCCCCTCGGGCGATCGCCGGTAGTCCTCGCCGTTGCGGATCGCCCGTCCGAACGCAGGATCGACCTCGCCCATCACCGCGGGACTCAGTCCCGACCACGACCCGACGTTGATCTCGGCGAGCCTGGCGTCCTCGACCACCGGGAGCCCCGAGGCGGCAGCCACCTCGTCAGCGGTCCGGCGTGCGCGTGACAGCGGCGAACTGCAGAGTGCGTCGGGACGGTAGCGGTCGACGACCACGGGGGCGACCGCCCTGGCCTGGGCGAGGCCCACCTCGTCCAGTGCGACATCAGCCTGGCCTTGGTAGCGCCCGGTGGCATTCCACTCGGTGCGACCGTGGCGCAGCAGGATCAGTCGGGTACCGCTGGAGGGCCTCACGCAGACTCGGGGCTCTCAGCCGGCTTGCCGTCGATGGTCAGCGGGATGCGCGGGCAGTCCTTCCAGAGCCGCTCCAGGGCGTACAGCTCGCGCTCCTCGGTGTGCTGCACGTGCACGACCATGTCGAGGTAGTCCAGCAGTACCCAGCGCATCTCGGTGGTGCCCTCGCGCCGGGTCGGCTTGTGCCCGGTCTTGAGCAGGGCCTCCTCGATGCCGTCGACCACCGCGTCGACCTGACGCTCGTTGCTGGCGCTGACCACCAGGAAGATGTCGGTGATCGCCAGGTGCTCTGACACGTCGATGGCGACGATCTGGGTGGCGAGCTTGTCCGCCGCGGCCTGGGCGGCGATGGCGGTCAGATCGATGGACTCCTGTGTTGCGGTCACTGCGCTCCTGCGGCAATCGGGGTGGGTGCGGGTTGGTCGTTGTCAGGATTGGCGAAGCCGGTCTCGTACAGGCCGCGCTTGTTGATGTACTGCACGATGCCGTCGGGCACCAGGTACCAGATCGGCTTGCCCTCGCTGACCCGCTCACGGCAGTCGGTCGAACTGATCGCCATGGCGGGAATCTCGATCAGGGTGACCTTGTCACCGGGCAGGTGGCCGAGGTCGTCGGCCGACAGGTTCACCCCGGGCCTGGAGACCCCGACGAAGTGGGCGAGGTCGAACAACTCCTCGGCCCCACGCCAGGTGAGGATCTGCGACAGCGCGTCGGCGCCGGTGATGAAGAACAGGTCGGTCTGGTCACCGCGCTGGGCCCGCAGGTCCTTGAGGGTGTCAACGGTGTAGGTGTCGCCCGGACGATCGATGTCGACCCGGCTCACCGAGAACCGGGGGTTCGAGGCGGTGGCGATGACCGTCATCAGGTAGCGGTCCTCGCCGGCCGAGACCAGGCGGCCGGCCTTCTGCCACGGGACGCCGGTGGGGACGAAGACGACTTCGTCCAGGTCGAAACGGGCTGCCACCTCTGAGGCGGCCACGAGGTGGCCGTGGTGAATGGGGTCGAAGGTGCCACCCATCACCCCGAGGCGGTGCCGACCGTCACGTCGGCGCGCCAGCCCGTGGGGCGACGCAGCGGACGAGGGTGAGGTCACGAGTGGGGACGACCCTTGCCGATGTTGATGACGGCCAGCAGCGCGCCGACCATGATCACCAGCACGATCAGGCCATAGACCAGCGGCGGGATCGAGGACTCCAGGAGTGCAAGCATGCCGTGCAGTCTAGATCAGTCCGGCGAGTCAGCCGCGCACCTGGCCCTGGCCGACCACCACGTACTTCGACGAGGTCATCTCGGCCAGGCCCATCGGGCCGCGTGCGTGCAACTTCTGGGTGGAGATGCCGATCTCGGCCCCGAAACCGAACTCTCCCCCGTCGACGAACCGGCTCGAGGCGTTCACCAGCACGGCTGCAGCGTCGATCCGGGCGACGAACTCATCGGTCACCGCGGCGTCGTTGCTCACCACGGTCTCGGAGTGCCCGGTGGAGTGCGCCTGGATGTGGGTGATCGCCTCGTCGACCGAATCGACGACCTTGGCTGCCAGGTCGAGGCTGAGGTACTCCCCGTCGTACTCGCCCTCGGCTGAGGCGACCGCCGCCGGCACCAGGCCTAGCGTGGCGTCGTCCCCGTGCACCGTCACGCCGGCCCCCTCGAGCAACGGGGCCACCCTGGTCCAGTAGGCCTCGGCGACGTCGCGGTGCACCAGCACGGTCTCGAGGGCATTGCAGACGCTCGGCCGCTGGGTCTTGGCGTTCATGGTGATCGCCGCGGCGACGTCGAGGTCGGCAGCCGCGTCGACGTAGAGGTGGCAGTTGCCGGTGCCGGTTTCGATCACCGGCACCTTCGACCCGGTGACCACGGCCTCGATCAGTCCCGCTCCCCCGCGAGGGATCAACACGTCGACCAGTCCGCGGGCCGCCATCATCTCGGCGGTGACGTCGCGCCCGCCCTCGACCAGGTTGACCGCATCGGCGGGCAGGCCGGCCTTCTCGAGCCCATGGCGCAGCGCGACGGTGATCGCCCGGTTGGAGTTGATCGCCGAGGACGATCCGCGCAGCAGGGCCGCGTTGCCCGACTTCAAGCAGATGCCGGCCGCGTCCGCCGTCACGTTCGGGCGGGCCTCGTAGATGATGCCGACCACCCCGAACGGCACCCGCACCTGCTCGATCTCGATGCCAGAAGGCACGTCCCACTGTCGGATCCGGGTGCCCACCGGGTCGTCCAGACCGGCGAGGTCACGCAGGCCCTGGGCCATCGAAGCGACGCGTGACCCGTCCAGCCGCAGCCGATCGACCAGCGACGCGATGGTGCCAGACGCCTCGGCGGCCTCGACATCGACTCGGTTGGCGGCCAGCACCTCGTCCTGCGCCGCGAGCAGGGCATCGGCCATCGCGTACAGGGCGGCGTCCTTGGCTGCGCGGTCGAGCAGGACGAGTTGGCGCGCCGCGAGTCGGGCGGACTGGGCTTGCTGGACGAACGACATGGCGCCCAGCCTAGGCGAGCCGAGTCAGGACGCCGCGACCAGTTCAGGCTGTGGCTCGGCCACCGGCTGAACAGCCGGTTCGACCTTGGAGCCCAGCGGGCCGACCAGGCCCTTGGTGCGCAGGAACCACCAGGTGCAGTTGACGATCGTCATCACGCCCAGGCTCGAGGCGGCCAGCATCAGGGCGGCGTCGGCGGCCCAGACACCGAAGATGAACCAGACCAGGTTGACCAGCACCGAGTAGGCCAGGAACGGGAACGAGACGCCGCGGATGTCACGCGAGCGCAGCAGCACCAGGAACTGGGCGATGGCGCCGACCAACTGCGGGATCGAGATCAGGATGCCGAAGACGACAGTGCCCAGGGTCAAGTCGACCGTGGCCAACACCGCGAAGATGGTTGCCGGCAGCAGGAAGGCGCGAAGCAGCGGAATCTGGCGGTCACGGCTGATGTGGTAGAGGATCAGCGCACCACAGGCGCCCATGATGGCGTTGGGAACCAGCAGGTTCCAGAACTTGAACAGCGAACCGTGGACGAGCCAGGCGGTGTTGACCGACAGGCTCAGCTGCCACATCAGCAGCGACAGGCCGGCGCTGGTGCGGGCGCGAAGGAGTTTGAAGAGTTGGGGGAAGGCGGTGGCGGCGCCGATCAGCGCACAGAACCAGCCGTAGATTTCCATCGCCGACATGGGCGGTTCTTTCTCTCGCGGTGGACGCCTCAAGCATAGGAGACTGAACGGTCGTTAAGCTAATCGGCGACGGGTGCCTGGGGCAGCCTCACGGTGCGTCCCGGACGGGCCGGTCGCGAAGGCGGTGGCACCATCGGCCCGATGTCTCCATCAGGGGCCTGGTCGAGGTCGACGATGACCGGGGCATGGTCGCTGGGACCACTCCCCTTGCGGGCCTGGCGGTCGACCCACGTGGCTTCGACGCGGGCCGCGACGGGGGTCGAGGCGAGCACCAGGTCGATGCGCATGCCCAGGTCCATGTGGAACATCCCGGCCCGGTAGTCCCAGTAGCTGAAGACCCTGCTGTCTGGCCAGCGGTCACGCACCACGTCGTGCAGCCCGAGGTCGATCAGCCGGGCCAGCGCGGCCCGCTCCGGCGCGGTGACATGGGTCTGGCCGATGTAGGCCGCGGGGTCGAAGACGTCGGCATCGGCCGGTGCGATGTTGACGTCGCCGCACAGCGCGACGTCGTCCGGACCGGCTTCGACCACGAGTCGCAACGCCTCCAGCCAGGCCAGCTTGTACTGGTAGTGGTCGGAGTCGGGGGTTCGTCCGTTGGGCACGTAGAGGCTGTGCACCCGCACACCGCCGCAGGTGGCGCTGATCGCCCGGGCCTCGAGGTCGGGGAAGCCCGGCTCACCCTCGAAACCGCGCTGCACGTCGTCCAGGCCGACCCGTGACAGCAGCGCGACACCGTTCCACTGGGGCTGGCCGTGGCTGGCGTACTCGTAGCCCAACGCGGTGAGCGGCTCGTCGAAGAGGTCGGCGAAGGCCTGTTCGGTGAGCTTGGTCTCCTGCAGGCAGACCACGTCGGGGCGGCGCTGCTCGAGCCAGAGCAGCAGGCGGGGCAGGCGCTGCTTGGCCGAGTTGACGTTCCAGGTCGCGATCCTCATCGGCGGGTCCTCATCCGCGCTTCCGGCGCAGGACGACCAGCACGTCGCGGTGGACGACCTCGCGCTCGTACTCAGCCCCCAGGGCCTCGGCCAGTTCGTGGCTGTTGCGGCCCAGCATCTCGGGCAGGTCGGCCGACCCGAAACCCGACAACCCACGGGCGACCACGATGCCGTGGGGGTCGACCAGTTCGACCGGGTCGCCGGCGACGAAGTCGCCCTCCACGGCACGGATGCCGGCGGCCAGCAGCGAGGCCTTGCGTTCGGTGACCGCTCGCGTGGCGCCTTCGTCCAGGAGCAGCCGGCCACGCGCCTGGGACGAGTGCGCCAGCCACAGCAGCCGCCGTGGACGGCGCTTGTCGATCGGCTCGAACCAGGTGCCGACCGGGTCGCCGCGGAGCGCTGCGCGAGCGTCGTCGGCGCTGGCCAGCACCACCGGGATGCCGGCGCTGGTGGCGATCTGGGCGGCCTCGAGCTTGGTGGTCATGCCACCGGTGCCGACATCGGATCCGCCGCGGTGGGTGTCGACCTGCAGCGCCTCGACGTCGTCCACGTGGCTGAGCCGCCGGGCCTGCGGGTCGCAGGGATGGGCGGTGTAGACCGCGTCGACGTCGCTGAGCAGGACGAGTGCGTCGGCGCGCACCAGTTGGGCGACCAGGGCGGCCAGTCGGTCGTTGTCGCCGAAACGAATCTCGTGGGTGGCGACGGCGTCGTTCTCGTTGACGATCGGCACCACGCGCAGTTGCAGCAGCCGCCCCAGCGAACGCACCGCGTTGCGGTAGCTGGACTGGCGGGTCATGTCGTCGACGGTGAGCAGCACCTGCCCGACCAGGTGGCCGTGCATGGCGAACTGCTCGGTGTAGGTGGTCATCAGCAGGCCCTGGCCGACCGAGGCGGCGGCCTGCTGGTTGGCCAGGTCGCGGGGACGCCGGCTCATGCCCAGCGGGGCAAGACCGGCCGCGATCGCGCCCGAACTGACCAGCACGACCTGCTTGCCCGAGGCCCGGACGTCGACGATGGCCTTGACGAGGCGGGCGACCCGTTCGGGGTCGATGCCCCCCTCAGCGCTGGTCAGCGAGGACGACCCGATCTTGACGACGATCCGCCCGGCCTTGTGCAGCGCGCTGCGTTCGGAGGCTGCCCCGGATGCGCTGGCTTCAGTCACGCTCGTCATTGTCGCCGACGTCGTCGGAGAAGTCCTCGTCGAAGTCGCCGAAGTCCAGAGCGTGGGAAGCCTGGTGGGCGGGCTCGGGTTGGTCGAGGCCTTCGATGGCGGCGTGGACGCTGCGCCAGGCCTGGCCGCGCGGGTCTCGTCCGACCACGCCGTGCTCGGCACGGGCCGCGTGGTAGGCGGCGTCCTCGGCGCGCCGGCGGGTGGCCGAGGGGCGCTCGGTCTCGAGGCGCTGGTCCTCGCCACGGCGGGCGAGCAACTCGGCTCCGGTCTCGATCTGCGGGGCGAAGTCGAACACCACCGCGTCCTCGCCACCGACGGCGACGGCCTCGCCGGGTTCGGCACCCAGCTTGGCCAGTTCCTCCTCGACGCCGAGCCGGTTGAGCCGGTCGGCCAGGTAGCCGACGGCCTCGGCGTTGGAGAAGTCGGTCTGGCGGATCCAACGCTCGGGCTTGGCGCCGCGCACCCGCCACAGGAAGCCACCCTCACCGTCGCCCTGGCGCTTGATGGTGAACTCGGGCCCGCCACTACCCCTGACCGGCACGGGGCGGACCACCACCCGCGGTGCGGCCGGCGGTGGCAGGGTGTCGCGGCGCTCCTGCACCACCCTGGCCATGGCGTGGACGAGCTGGTTGAGTCCAGCGCCCGACATGGCCGAGACCTTGAACACCGAAAGACCACGGGCTTCGATGTCAGCAGCCACCATGTCGGCGATCTCGGCACCATCAGGCACGTCGACCTTGTTGAGCGCCACCAGACGGGGACGATCCTCCAGCCCGCCGTGGGCGGCCAGTTCGGCCTCGATGATGTCGAGGTCGGCCAGCGGGTCACGCCCGGGTTCGAAGGTAGCGGTGTCGATCACGTGCACCAGTGCCTGGCAGCGCTCGATGTGGCGCAGGAAGTCGTGGCCGAGGCCTCGTCCCTCAGAAGCCCCCTCGATCAGGCCGGGCACGTCGGCCACGGTGAAGGTGATCTCGCCGGCGACCACCACGCCCAGGTTGGGGACCAGGGTGGTGAACGGGTAGTCGGCGATCTTGGGCCGCGCCCTGCTGATCGCGGCGATCAGCGACGACTTGCCGGCGCTGGGAAAGCCGACCAGGCCGACGTCGGCGACCACCTTGAGTTCGAGTTGGACGAGTCGGGTCTCCCCCTCCTCGCCGAGCAGCGCGAAACCGGGGGCCTTGCGGGTGGACGAGGCCAAGGCTGCGTTACCGAGCCCACCGCGTCCGCCCTGGGCGATGACCAGCTCGGCACCGTCACCAGTCAGGTCGGCCAGCACCTCGCCGCTGTCGGCGTCACTGACCACCGTGCCCTCGGGCACGGCCAGCACCACATCGGTGCCGGCGCCACCGTTCTGGTGGTCGCCCTTGCCGGGCTCACCGTTGGGCGCCTTGCGCACCGACTGGCGGTGGTAGTCGACCAGGGTGGTGAGCTGGCGATCGACGCGCAGGATGATCGAGCCACCATCACCGCCGTTGCCGCCGTCGGGACCGCCGAGTGGCTTGAACTTCTCACGGTGCACCGAGGCGCAGCCGTGCCCGCCCTTGCCCGCGCGCCCCTCGAGGGTGACGCGGTCGACGAAGCTGGGGATGGCCATGGGGTCTCGTTCCGGTGAGGGGCTCAGATCGGGCGATCCGGGCGATCACCTCCGGGTGATTCTACCCGGGGTGCGTGGGGGGCGGGTTGGGGCGAAATGCCGATCGGGGGCCGCCCTGGTGGGCGACCCCCGGTCGGGATGCTCGGGGTGCAGCTGCTGGGCTCAGGCCTCGGGCTGCACGTTGACGACCTTGCGGCCGCGCTTGGTGCGGAACTCCACGTTGCCCTCACGCAGGGCGAACAGGGTGTCGTCGCCACCACGTCCCACGCCCTCACCGGGGTGGAAGTGGGTGCCACGCTGGCGGACGATGATCTCGCCCGCGTTGACGAGCTCGCCGCCGAAGCGCTTCACGCCGAGGCGCTGCGAGTTCGAGTCACGACCGTTCTTGGACGACGAGGCGCCCTTCTTGTGTGCCATGGGTCAGCTCCTTCAGCTCTCGATCCCGGTAACCTTGACCTGGGTGTACCGCTGGCGGTGACCCTGGCGCTTCTTGTAGCCGGTCTTGTTCTTGTACTTGAGGATCCGGATCTTGGGACCCTTGGTCTCGGCCAGCACCTCGGCGGTCACCGAGGCCTTGTCGAGCGCACCCTTGTCGGAGGTGACGGTGTCACCGTCGACCAGGAGCAGCGGCTGCAGCTTGACGCTGCTGCCGACCTCGTCGCCGACCTTGTCGATCTCGACGACATCGCCCACTGCAACCTTGTGCTGGCGGCCGCCACTGCGCACGATCGCGTACACGCTGACCTCTTCCATTCGAAACTGTGTGTGGTCGCGCCGACTGGCGCCAGACCCGTTCGCTGATGTGCACCGCCCGGACGAACCGTGGCCACACGACGAACACCGAGGGTCAAGACTACGTGTTCTGCCTCCGCAGGGTCAAACCGACCGGCCCTCCCCTGTGGCGACCGGTTCAGTCGTCCTGACCCGCCTGGGTGGCGTGGTTGGACGAGCCGTTCCCGTCACTGCCGTTGTCGCCGCCCTGGCCGTTGCCGGAGCTGTCGCCTCGACGACCACGACGAGACCTCGACGAGCCCGATCCGCCTCCGTTGGACGATCGCGACGAGCCCGAGGACGACCGCGACGACCCGTTGCCGCCACGACCCCCACCCGAGCGGCGGTCACCGCCGTCGGAGGGCGCCTGTGACTCCACCGGCTCCTCGGAGCGGTGGTAACCGCGGCCACCACAGTGCTCACAGGTCTCGGTGAACGCCTCGGCCAGACCGGTGCCGATCTTCTTGCGGGTCATCTGCACCAGGCCCAGACTCGAGACCTCGGCCACCTGGTGGCGGGTGCGGTCTCGTCCCAGGCACTCCACCAAGCGGCGGATCAGCAGCTCACGGTTGCTGGGCAGCACCATGTCGATGAAGTCAACGACGATGATGCCGCCGATGTCGCGAAGCCTGAGCTGGCGCACGACCTCTTCGGCCGCCTCCAGGTTGTTGCTGGTGACGGTCGCCTCGAGGTTGCCAGCGGTGCCGGTGAAGCGTCCGGTGTTGACGTCGATGACGGTCATCGCCTCGGTGCGGTCGATCACCAGCGAACCACCCGACGGCAGGAACACCTTGCGCTCCAGCGCCTTGGCGATCTGCTCGTCCAGCTTGTGGCTGGCGAAGATGTCACCGGAGCTGTCGTCCCAGCGCTTGAGCCGCTCGGCCAGGTGCGGGGCGACGTGGTCGACATAGCCCTTGATGGCGTCGTGCACGTCTTCGGGGCCACCGTTGCCCTGCACCACGAGCTCGGTGAAGTCCTCGGTGAACAGGTCACGCACGATCCGCACGGTCAGGTCGGGCTCGCCGTACAGCAACTGCGGCGCCGAACCCTGCTTGACCTTCTTCTCGATGACCTCCCACTGGGCCTTCAGGCGGTTCACGTCGCGGACGAGTTCGTCCTCGGACGCCCCTTCGGCCGCGGTGCGCACGATCACCGACGCCTTCTCGTCGATCAGTCCGCCCAGGATGTCCTTGAGCCGGTTGCGCTCGGTGTCGGCCAGCTTGCGGCTGATGCCGGACAGGTGGCCACCCGGTGAGTAGACGACGTAGCGGCCGGGGATGGCGACGTGGCTGGTCAGACGGGCACCCTTGGCGCCGACCGGGTCCTTCGAGACCTGGACGAGCACGGTCTGGCCCGACTTGAGCACCTGCTCGACCTTGCGCTGCTCGCCGGTGACACCGAAGGCGTCCCAGTCGACCTCGCCGGCGTAGAGCACGGCGTTGCGGCCGCGACCGATGTCGATGAAGGCGGCCTCCATGCTGGGCAGCACGTTCTGCACGCGGCCCAGGTAGACGTTGCCGATCATCGAGGCCGAGGCCTTGCGGTCGACGTAGTGCTCGACCAGGATCCCGTCCTCGAGCACGGCCAGCTGGGTGTAGTCGTCCTTCTGGCGAATGACCATGCGGCGCTCGACGCTCTCGCGACGGGCCAGGAACTCCGACTCCGACAGGATCGGCGAACGCCTGCGGCCGGCGGCGCGTCCCTCACGGCGACGCTGACGCTTGGCCTCCATGCGGGTCGAGCCCTCGATGCCGGTCACCTCGTCCGAGGACGAACTGCGGCTGCTGCGGCGCGGCTCACGGACGCGGACGACGACCTCGCTCGGGTCGTCCTCGGCGCCGCTGGTGTCCTCGCCACGGCGGCGACGACGGCGGCGACGCCTGCGCGACGAGGTGCCGGAGTCGGAGCCGTCAGCGTCGTCGGAGTCATCGCCGTCGCTGTCGTCGGCGTCGTCGGAGGAGTCCTCGGAGTCGCTGTCGTCGCTGGACTCGGAGTCAGTGCTGGACTCGGAGTCGTCGGAGTCACCGCTGCCCCCGCGACGACGGCGGCGTCCGCCACGGCGGCGGCGACGCCGGCGGGACGAGCCGGACGACCCGCTGTCGTCGGAGTCCCCGTCCTCGCTGTCATCGGAGTCATCGTCAGCGGAGTCGTCATCCTCGCTGTCGGAGGTGTCCTGCTCCTCGGCGGAATCCTCGGCCTGGTCGTCGGTGTCGGCCTCGTCGGTCTCGACCTCGTCCTCGGAGTCGACCTGCTCGGCCTCCTCCTCGTCCAGTGCGGCCTCAGGCTGCTCGGGAGCGACGCCTGCGATCGAGGCTGCCAGCGACTGCAGCACGTCGTCGGTGTTGACCTCGGCGGGCGGCTGGAAGGGGTTGGCCACCGACGACGCCACCCGACGGCGACGCGCAGGCCGGGTGGCGGCCTCGGCCTCGGCGGCGGCGAGCAGGGTCTGGACCTCGTCGGCGCCCTGGGTCGACGACTCCTCGGGTGCGGTCTGCTCGGAAGCGACCTGCTCGGCCTTCGCCTTGGCAGTGCTGCGGCGGCTGCGGGTGCGCTTGGGCTTCTCGTCGGCAGCCGGCTCGGCCTGGGCTGGCTCGGTCTGCGTGGGCTCGGCCTGGGCGGGCTCGGCCTGGGCGGGCTCGGCCTGGGCGGGCACGGGCTGGGCGGGCTCGACCGCGGGCGCCTCCCCTGGGGTGGGCGCGGCCTGGCCGCGGGTGGCACGGCGGCGGGTGGCACGCTTGGGGGCCTGTTCGGCCGCTGCTTCGGTCGGGGACTCGGCGACCGGCTGGAGCGCCTGCTCCACCGGCGCGGGCTCGGCCGGTGCCGGTGCGGCCTGGGTCACCTCGGGAGCGGGCGGGGGGCTCACTGGGGCGGGCGGACCAGCGGGCCTCGAGACAGCGCGACGCCCGCGCGGGGCCTTGGCGGTGGGCTGGTCGGGGTTGGACTGGTCGGCAGTCTGCGAGGTCGACTCCGAGCCGCTGGTTGACGATTCGACGATGTCGTCACTGAGCATGTGCTCTCCTGGCACCATGAAGGTGCGGTTGTCAGCAGCACCCGCAGGTGCCACAGAAGTTGGCGGGGGGCAGTGGTGGACCCCTGCGGCCCCCGCGGTCGATCCCTCGTCGCGGTGAGGCCATGCGGATCCATCTCCACCTGGCAGGACACCCATGGGTGGTGCCCAATCCCTAGGGTCAGTATGGCACAGCCGTCACCGGCGCCGCCGGATCACCAGGGTGCGGTCGGCTCCTGGCTGAACGGGTCGAGCAGCACCCCTGTGGCAGCGGTCCCCTCGTCCCCGTCGACCACGCGTCCCTGCAGCAGTCGCGTCAACATCGCCGGACGAGTCGAAGCCAGGGCCGGTTCGGCGGCACGCAGCGCAGAGACCACGTCGTCCGGACGCACCAACGGCGTGCCCTGCAGCGACACCAACCTCAGCTGCCCGGGACCCGACACCTGCAGCAGCACCACGGCGTGTCGCACGTCGAAGGTGCGAAGGCCCGACTTGGTCATCCGCTGCACCTCCCACGACTGCGAGCCGAGCAGCTGCCCCACGGCCTTCTCGAGGGCCGACTGGTCGACCTCGCCGGCTTCTGGGTCGCCGAGGTCGACGATCCACGCCGAGGCCGGCAGGGCGTCAGCGATGCTCGCGGTCTGGTCCTCGACCACCTCGAGCATCTGCATGCCCGGGGGCAGGACCTCGTTGAGTGTCGCCATCACCTTGGCGGGGTCGCAGACCTCGCTCAAGCCGATCTCCAAGTACTCCGCCTCGGTCGCCGCCGACGTCGGCGAGGCGTTCGCGTACGAGATGCGCGGGTGCGGCGAGAAGCCCGAGGAGTAGGCCATCGGCACCTCGGCACGCCGCAGCGCCCGCTCGAAGGCCCGGGTGAAGTCGCGGTGGCTGGTGAAGCGAGCAGCTCCGCGCTTGGCGTAGCGCAGCCGCAACCGCTGCACGGGCGGGGCCTGCTGGATGGGTTGGCGACGGCTGCTCGACACGCAGCAGAGCGTACCGGTTCGCCACCGCCCACTAAGCTGCGGTGATCGTGAGCACCCCGCACACCCCCTCGACCGACCACGGCCGCCCCACCACCCACTGGTGGCAGGGCGGCACCTTCATGCTGGTCGCCATCGGCCTGCTCGCCTTCAACCTGCGACCGGTCGCCATCGAGGTCGGGCCTGTGCTGCCCGACCTGCAGCGCGACCTCGGCCTCACCGGCCTCACCGCAGGCCTGCTCACCTCGCTGCCCACGATCTGCTTCGGCGCCTTCGGGGCGGTGGCCGCCGGGCTCGCCGGACGACTCGGCACCCACCGCACGGTCACGCTCGCCCTGGTCGCGGTGCTGGTGGGCAGCGTGCTGCGCACCCAGACGAGCAACTCGTGGCTGTTCCTGGCCGCCTCGACCTTGGCCCTGGCCGGCATGGCGGTCGGCAACGTGCTGATTCCCAGCGTCGTCCGCCAGCACTTCGCCGGACACATCGGGTTGGTCACCGCGGTCTACTCGCTGAGCCTGTCGATCGGGGTGACCCTGGCCAGCGTGGTCACCGTGCCGGTGGCCCAGGCCCTGGGTGGCTGGCCTCCCAGCTTCCTGGTCAACGCGTCGGTGGTGGTGCTCGCGCTGCTGCCCTGGCTGGTGGCCCTGCGCCACGACCGCGGCCACACCACCGAGAACCGTCCGCGAGCCATCTCGCTGGCCCGAGTGGCACGCACCCGGTTGGGCTGGATGATGGCGATCTTCTTCGGCTTCCAGTCAGCCCAGGCCTACTCGGTGTTCGGCTGGCTGCCCTCGATCTACCAGGACGCCGGACTGAGCGCCGAGCGGGCGGGACTGATGCTGGGCATCGCCACAGGCCTGGGCATCCCGTTGGCCTTCCTGTGGCCGGCGTGGATGATGCGCAGGCCTCGTCCGGTCGGACTGCTGCTGGTGGTCACCGCAGCCGCCTGGGTCGGGTACACCGGGCTGCTGGTCGCGCCCGGACGATGGCCCTGGCTGTGGGCGGCGGTGATCGCGCTGGGCACCTCAGCGTTCCCGATGATCCTGGCCATGTTCGGCATGCGCGCCCGCACCAGTGAGGGCACCGCGGCGCTCAGTGGATTCGCCCAGAGCGTCGGTTACGCGATCGCGTTGGCCGGGCCGTTCCTGATGGGTGCCCTGCACGAGGCCACCGGCGGCTGGACCTGGTCGATCGTGCTGCTGCTGTCGATGACGGTGCCGATGGTGGTCAGTGGGGTGGTCAGTGCCCGCGCGGGCTGGATCGAGGACGAACTGCACTGAAGCCGACGGTGGGAACAGAACCCTCGTCCGGTGTGTTGCAGCCCGGTACACCCCACCACTGAAGGAAGTCGACGTGTTCACCCTGCTGACCCTCGAGATGGCGATCCATGCCTTCGAGAACAAGGACTACAAGGCTGCGGTCGAGCGCTTCGAGCAGGTGCTCGAGGCCGATCCGACACACCGCAACGCCCGCGAGTACCTGGCCAGGGCTCACTTCCACCGCGCCTCGCTGGGCAAGGCCGAGCAGGAGCTGCGCCGGATCCTGGCCGACGACCCCACCAACGACTACTGCCTGTTGCTGCTGGCCCGCACGCTCGAGCGCCAGAGCCGCGGGGACGATGCTGCCGGCGTGCGACGTCAGTTGGCCGCACTCACCGGGGACGAGTCACACCTGCGTTCGCAGTCGCACCGCCGCCAGGACGACGCACAGAGCCGAGAGGACGACGCACAGAACTGACGCCGGTCCCGAACGCCTCAGCGAGCCAGGTCGCGTCCGACCACGGTCAACGGCAACAGCGACCGTCCGGTCGGACCGATCTGGATCTCGGTGTCGAGCTGCGGGCACACCCCGCAGTCGTAGCACGGCGTCCAGCGGCAGTCGTCGACCTCGTTCTCGTCGAGGGCGTCCTGCCAGTCCTCCCACAGCCAGTCACGATCAAGACCGGCGTCCAGGTGGTCCCAGGGCAGCACCTCGTCGTAGCCGCGTTCGCGGGTGGTGTACCAGGCCAGGTCGACACCGGTGCCCTGGAGCGCGGCCGCAGCAGCCTCGACCCAGCGCTCGTAGGAGAAGTGCTCGCTCCACCCGTCGAACTTGCCACCCCGACGCCAGACCTCTTCGATCACCGAGCCCACCCGTCGGTCTCCGCGTGACAACAGGCCCTCGACCTGACCCGGCTTGCCGTCGTGGTAGCGCAGCCCGATCGCCTTGCCGTACTGGCGGTTGGCCCGGATCTTGTCGCGCAGCGCCATCAGGCGTCGGTCGATGGTCTCGGGATCAGCCTGGGCGGCCCACTGGAACGGGGTGTGCGCCTTAGGCACGAACCCGCCGATGCTGACGGTGCAACGGATGTCTCGGGTGCCGGCGGCCTTACGGCCGGTCTCGATCACCCGGGCGGCCATGTCGGCGATCGCCAGCACGTCGTCGTCGGTCTCGGTGGGCAGCCCGCACATGAAGTAGAGCTTGACCTGGCGCCAGCCGTTGCCGAAGGCGGTGGCGACGGTTTCGATCAGGTCGTCCTCGCTGACCATCTTGTTGATCACCTTGCGCATCCGCTCCGAGCCGCCCTCGGGAGCGAAGGTGAGCCCGGAGCGTCGTCCGTTGCGGCTCAACTCGTTGGCCAGGTCGATGTTGAACGCGTCGACCCGGGTGCTGGGCAACGACAACGAGACGTTGGTGCCCTCGTAGCGGTCGGCCAACTGCTTGGTGACGTCACCGATCTCGGAGTGGTCGGCGCTCGACAAGCTGAGCAGGCCGACCTCCTCCAACCCGGTGTTGCGCAGGCCCTCGGCGACCATGGTGCCGATGGTCTCGATCGAGCGTTCGCGCACCGGGCGGGTGATCATGCCGGCCTGGCAGAACCGGCAGCCACGCGTGCATCCCCGGAAGATCTCGACCGAGTACCGCTCGTGCACGGTCTCGGCCAGCGGCACCAGCGGCTTCTTCGGGTAGGGCCACTGGTCGAGGTCCATCAGGGTGTGCTTGTGCACCTGGAAGGGCACCTCGGCCCGGTTGGGCGCGACCCGCTGGATGCGTCCGTCGGGCAGGTAGGTCACGTCGTAGAACTTCGGCACGTAGACCCCACCGGTGGCAGCCAGCGCGACCAGCAGTCCGTCGCGACCCCCCGGACGACCGTTGGCCTTCCAGTCGCGGATCGTGTCTGAGATGGTGAGCGCGGCCTGCTCGCCGTCACCGATCACGGCGGCGTCGATGAAGTCGGCGATCGGCTCGGGGTTGAACGCGGCGTGCCCGCCTGCCAGCACCAACGGGTGGTCGTCGCCGCGGTCGCCTGCGTGCAGCGGCAACCCGGCCAGGTCGATCGCGTTGAGCATGTTGGTGTAGCCGAGTTCGGTCGAGAAGCTGATGCCGAACACGTCGAAGGCGGCCACCGGACGATGGCTGTCGAGGGTGAACTGCGGCACCTGCTGCTCGCGCATCAGCGCCTCGAGGTCGGGCCACACCGAGTACGTGCGCTCGGCCAGAATCCAGTCACGCTCGTTGAGGATCTCGTAGAGGATCGCCACGCCCTGGTTGGGCTGGCCCACCTCGTAGGCGTCGGGGTACATCAGGCACCAACGCACAGTCTGGCCGTGGTCGGTGTCGCGGCCACAGCCCCAGTCCTTGACGACCGAGTTGTGCTCGCCACCGACGTACTGGATCGGCTTGCTGACCCGGGCCAGCAGTGGTTCCAGCCGGGTGAACAGGGACGCGGGTTCGTGTGTGACGCTCATCACCGCAGGAGTCTACGTGGCCAGACCCTGACGACCCAGCTCAGCGGGCGCGCCGGGAGCAGGTGGCGGTCCCAGGCGAACGGGACGACGCCAGCGGGTGAGCACCTCGACCACGACCACGCCCAGCACCAGGGGTACCAACATCGGCACCACGTCTGTCAGCGCGATCACGCCGGCGCTGCGGTCCATCACCTCGGTGAGGTCGCTGAACGGCAGCGTCGAGGCGCTGGTGAGGTTGTTGACCACGTGCAGGGCGATGGCCGCCTCGAGGCCGCCGGTGCGCCAGGTCATCCAGGCCGCAGCCAGACCGAAGAGCAGGTAGAACAGGTTGAGCCAGGGATCGCCGGCGCTGTGGGCGAGCATGAAGCCCAGCGAGGGAATGATCGCGGCGACCGCCAGCGCGACCCGACTGTTGCGGAAGAAGCTGCCCACACCGCGGGCGAACAGCCCCCGGAACAGGTACTCCTCCCCCGCTGCCTGGAACGGCTGGGTGAGCAGCACCCCAATGGCCAGCACCAGCGTGTCGGGACCGGGGGTGAGGTCGCGCCACGAGCTCGCCAGACCCAGCGCCAGCATCACCAGCCAGATCGGCGCCAGCGCGGCGGCCACGGTCAGCATCCAGCGCCAGCGCAGTCCACCGACCACGCTCGACAACCAGCGCGGCCGTTGCCCGGTGACTGCCCAGGTGAGCAGCATCGTCGCCGGGATCAGCAGGCCCAGGCCGACGTTGTTGGCCAGGAACATCGCCGGCGTCATCCGCAGGGCGCCACCCTCGAGTTGGCCGGTGAGTTCGTCGACGGTGGTCCGTCCGGTGGTGAGGTCGTAGCCCCAGGCCAACAGCAGCGCGATCGTGCTCAGCGCCACCAGGGCGAGCACCCCGGCACCGATCAGGACCACCGACCGCCATGGCTTCCAGCGCGGTGAGCGCAGGAACTGGGTGTGGTCGGTTGGCTCGACCGGCAGCGCGGGCGCCACCGGCGGCGGCATCCAGACCACCGGCCACGGGGGCGGGTAGGACTGGTACGGCTGGGGTGCGGGCCCCTGCTGTGGCTGGGGCGCAGGACCCTGCTGTGGCTGCGTCACGTGCTCGCCCGGGGCGCCACCTCGTCCGGCTGGAACCAGAGCGCGATCTCGCGGGCGGCGTTCTCAGGGGAGTCGGAGGCGTGCACGATGTTGCGCTGGTAGTACAGCGAGTAGTCGCCGCGGATCGTGCCGGGCGCGGCCACACCGGCGTCGGTGGACCCATTCATCAACCGGACGACCTCGATCGCCCGCTCGCCCTCGAGCACGAGCGAGACCACCGGGCCCGAGGTGATGAACTCGACCAAGGTGTCGTAGTAGGGGCGACCGTGGTGCTCCTCGTAGTGCTTGGCAGCCAGGTCGGGGGTGACCATCCGCTGGCGCAGCGCGACGATCCGCAGGCCCTTGGCCTCGTAGCGGGCAAGGATCAGCCCGGTCAGGCCGCGCGAGACGGCATCGGGCTTGAGCAGCACGAGGGTGCGGTCGTCGGTCATGGCTGAAGCGTACTGGGATCGGCTGGGCCACCGAACCACCGGCCTGTCAGCGCACCCTGCCGTTGGGGGAGGTCTCGATCCGGCGTCCGAGCACGAAGCTGCCCAGGAAGATCAGGGCGAACAGGCCTCCGACGGCGTACATCATCGGGGTCAGCAGCCCGAGCAGCACCCCAGCGATCTGGGCCAGCCACGCCACCGGGTAACCCCACGAGCGGCGCAGGCCGGCGATCCCTGCCACGGCCAGCAGGGCGGCCACGCCGACGCTGGCCAGAGCCACCGGGGTGCGCACCTGGTCGACCAGCAGCATGCCGGGTACGGCCAGCCCGAACACGATCACCTCGAAGGCCAGCACCGAGATGATCGCCCGGTTCATCGGGTTGGTCGGTTGCAGCCTCACCAGTCGTCCTCGTCATCGTCCTCGAGGGCGGCGGTGCCCAGGGCGCCCGAGTGCTCGGGGGCCCCGAGGATGTCGCGTGCCTCGCCGGCTGCCATCAGCGAGCCGATCACCAGCACGCCGGCTGCAGGGCCAGCCTCGTCAGCGACCTGCATCGCCCGGTCGAGGGCTTCGGCCATCGTCGCGGCCCGGTCGACCCGCTCGACACCCATCGCTCCCTCGGCGATGTCGGCCAGGTCGTCCACGCTCAACGCCCGCGAGGTGGAGGAGATCGTGGTCACCACCACGTGCGACAGTTGGTCGGCCAGCAGGCCGAACACCTCGTCAACCGCCTTGTCGCCCATCATCGCCACCACCCCGACCAGAGGCTGGAAGGTGAAGGCCTCGTGCACCGCCTCGAGGGTCGCCCGCACCCCGTGCGGGTTGTGGGCGGTGTCGAGCACCACCGTGGGCGAACGGCGAACGACCTCGAGCCGGGCCGGGGCCACCACGTCGGCAAGGCCGTCGCTGATCACCTCCGGCGGCAGGGCTCGTCCACCCAGGAACGACTCGACCGCGGCGACCGCGAGGGCGGCGTTCTCGGCCATGTGGCGTCCGTGCAGCGGCAGGTGCAGGTCACCGATCGGTCCCTCGGCGCCATTGATCCGCAACACCTGCCCGCCCACGGCGAGCTCACGCGACAGCAGGCCGAAGCCCGGGCCCTCGAGCACCGGGTCGGCACCGACCTCGGCGCAGCGGGCGAGCAGCACCTCGGCAGCCTCGCGGGTCTGGCCGGCGATCACCGCGGTGGCACCGGGCTTGATGATGCCGGCCTTCTCGGCGGCGATCTCGGCCACGGTCGATCCGAGGATGTGGGTGTGGTCGAGGTCGATCGGGCAGATCACGGCCACGTCGGCGTCGGCCACGTTGGTGGCGTCCCAGGTGCCGCCGAGTCCGACCTCGAGCACCATCACGTCGACCGGTGCGTCGGCAAAGGCGGCGAAGGCGAGCCCGGTCATCACCTCGAAGAAGGTCATCTGGACACCGTCGATGGCCTGGGCATCGACCAGGTCGATGAACGGCTTGACCTCGTCGTAGAGGTCGGCGAAGGCGGCCCGGCTGATCGGGTGCCCGTCGATGCAGATCCGCTCGGTCAGGTCCTGCAGGTGGGGGCTGGCCACACGGCCGGTGCGCAAGCCCTCCGACCGCAGCAGAGCGTCGATCATCAGCGCCGTGCTGCCCTTGCCGTTGGTGCCGGCCACCTGGATCACCGGGGCGCTGCGCTCGGGGTTGCCGAGCAGGTCGCACAAGGCCTGCACCCGGCCGAGGCTGGGTGCGATCCGGTGCTCGGGCCAGCGGGCCTGCAACTCAGCGACCAGGGTCGCGTGACGGGCGGCGTCGTGGGCGGTGCTGATCGCAGGGGAGTCCATGGTTGGGCCAGAATAGCGAGGTTGGTCGCTCTGGATATGCTGTGGCCCGTGAGCGTGCCCTCGTCCGACAGCCCTGCCCGCGTGGCGTCGTCGTCCCGGGTCAAGGACGTCATCGGCCTGGTGGCGCGCCTGATCCTCGGTGGGGTGCTGCTCTACGCCGGCCTGTCGAAGGTCGGCAACCTCGAGCAGAGCGTGCTCGCCGTCCGCGCCTACCAGTTGCTGCCGTGGGACCTCGCCGCGTGGGTGGGCTACGGCCTGCCGGTCTTCGAGATCATCCTCGGGCTGCTGATCCTGGTCGGACTGTTCACCCGCTGGACCGCGCTGATGGGTGCGCTGGTGATGGTGGCGTTCATCTTCGGTATCTCCTGGGCCTGGGCCAAGGGGCTGTCGATCGACTGCGGCTGCTTCGGCGACGGCGGCACCGTCGATCCCGGGCAGACCCAGTACCCGCAAGACATCGTCCGCGACCTGTTCTTCGTCCTGGCCGGGGCTTGGCTGGTGGTTCGTCCGCGCAGCCTGTTCGCCGCCGACAAGTGGCTGTTCGGCTGGGACGATCCCCTGACCACAGACGGGTTCAACGACCTCGACGAGGACGACGACCTGGCCGCAACGGCCGCCCACGACCATGACGACACGAAGGACCCAGTGCGTTGAGCAAAGCCTCCAACCAGCGTTCCGGCAAGCAGCGGGCGAACTCGCAGCGCGCAGCATCGACCCGGCGTGAGCAACTGCGCGCCCAGCAACTGGCCGAGGCCAAGAAGCGCCAGCGCACGATGCGCATCTTCACCGTTCTCGGTGCGGTCGTGGCCCTGGCCGTGATCGCGATCGTCGCGGTGGTCGTGGTCAACGACCGCAACGCCAAGAAGGAGCAGGCCGCCCAGGAGGCCGCCTCGCAGATCACCCCGCCGAGCGCGCTGGCCGACGGCACCGGCTACGCGTGGAAGGTGGGCAACCCCGCGGCCGACGCGCCGACGATCACCATCTACGAGGACTTCCAGTGCCCGGCGTGCAAGAGCACCGAGGAGTACTTCGGCCCGACCCTGGCCAAGCTCGCCGAGGACGGCAAGATCAAGGTCGAGTACCGGATCCTGACCTTCATGGACACCAACCTGCGCAACGACTCCTCGGAGCGCTCGGCGCGCGCAGCTGCCTGCGCTGACGTGTCGGGCAAGTTCAAGGAGTACCACGACGTCGTCTACAAGAACCAGCCGCAGGGCGAGGGATCTGGCTACACCGACCAGCAGCTGCGCGTGGACTTCCCCGCCGCCGCGGGCATCACCGGAGACGACCTGACCAAGTTCCAGTCCTGCTACGACAGCAAGTCCACCTCGCAGTGGGTGCGCGAGGCGTTCCAGAAGGGCTCGGCAGGGTGGGAGGGCAGCACCCCCCAGATCAACATCAACGGCAAGAACCCCCAGGTCAAGAACTCCCAGGACCAGGACACCGACTGGTGGCGCGTGCTTGAGCCGACCGAGGAGTCGTGGCTGAAGGCGATCGCCGACCACGGGTGAGCTGACACCCGCACCAACGGATGAGGTGAGCAATGGCCAGCGCGAAGAAGTCCCGTCCACAGCAGCCTGCCAAGCAGGGCGGCAGGACCGGACAGAAGCCAAGCAAGCAGCAGCGCTCGGCCGCGGCCGCCACCCGACGTGAGCAACTGCGTGCCCAGCAGGAGGCCGAACGCCGGGCGGCGCAGCGCAAGATGCGGATCATCTACGTGGTCAGCGCCGTCGTGGCGCTCGCCGTGATCGCCGTGATCAGCGTCGTGGTCATCAACGACCGCAACGCCAAGCGCGAACAGGCCGAACGGGAGCGCCTCGCCCAGATCGACCCGCCGAGCGCGACCAGCGCCCGCAACGCCTTCACCTACAACCCGACCAAGGCCAGCGGCGTGCCGACGGTCACGGTCTACGCCGACTTCCAGTGCTCGGCCTGCAAGAGCTTCGACGAGACCCACGGTCGGGTTCTGGGCAAGCTGGCCGACCAGGGCAAGGTCAACCTCGAGTTCCGGGTGTTGACCTTCCTCGACCAGAACTATGGCAACACCTACTCGACCCAGACCGCACAGGCGGCTGCCTGCGCCGACACCGTGGGCAAGTTCAAGGCGTACCACGACAACCTGTTCGCCACCCAGTCCGGTGAGGGCTGGTCGTCCGAGGCACTGCGGGTGAAGCTGCCCGAGCTGTCGGGCATCACCGGTGAGAACCTGACCAAGTTCCAGTCGTGCATCGACCAGAACGCCACCGCCAAGTGGGTGCGCGAGTCGAACCAGAACGCTCGTGCGGGCTGGAAGGGTTCCACCCCGCAGGTCGACATCAACGGCAAGAACCCGCTGGTCGAGGCCGACGGCAAGCAGATCCAGTTCTTCTACCCGATGAAGCCCACCGAGGCTGCGTGGCTGGCTGCCCTCGAGCAGTACGCCTGAGCCGAATCGCGCTCACCCCGGGCTCGTCACTAAGATCGGGCCCCATGAACACCACACCCAGCACCGGCATCCCTGCGACCCAGAACTCCGGGTCCGCGGTACCGGCCAAGCCGGCGCTGGAAGGCCTGGAGGCCAAGTGGGCCGAGCTGTGGAAGCAGCGCGACACCTATGCCTTCGTCCGCCCCGAGTCTCGCGAGCAGGTCTACTCGATCGACACCCCACCGCCCACGGTGTCGGGCTCGCTGCACGTCGGGCACGTGTTCAGCTACTCCCACACCGACCTGGTCGCCCGCTACCAGCGCATGCGCGGCAAACACGTCTTCTACCCGATGGGTTGGGACGACAACGGCCTGCCCACCGAGCGGCGTGTGCAGAACTACTTCGGGGTGCGCTGCGACCCGTCGCTGCCCTACGACCCTGACTACACTCCCCCGGCCAACCCAGACCCCAAGCGTCAGGTGCCGGTGAGCCGGCGCAACTTCGTCGAGTTGTGCGAGCAGTTGGTCGAGGCCGATGAGCAGGTGTTCGAGTCGCTGTGGCGCACGCTCGGCCTCTCGGTGGACTGGGAGCAGAGCTACACCACCATCGGACGCAAGGCCCAGTTGGTCTCGCAGACCGCCTTCCTGCGCAACCTCGCCCGTGGCGAGGCCTACCTGCAGGAAGCGCCGACGCTGTGGGACGTGACCTTCCAGACTGCGGTCGCCCAGGCCGAGCTCGAGGCCCGAGAGTACCCGGGTGCCTACCACCGGGTGGCCTTCCACCGTGACGGCGCCGAGCCGGTCTACATCGAGACCACCCGGCCGGAGCTGATCTGCTCGGTGGTGGCGCTGATCGCCCATCCCGACGACGAGCGCTACCAGCCGCTGTTCGGGACGACGGTCAGCTCGCCGGTGTTCGGGGTCGAGGTGCCGGTGCTGGCGCACCCGGCCGCCGAGCCCGACAAGGGTGCCGGCATCGCCATGTGCTGCACCTTCGGTGACCTTACCGACGTGCAGTGGTGGCGTGAGCTCAACCTGCCGGTGCGCACCGTGATCGGCCGCGACGGCCGCCTGCACCGCGAGGTGCCGGAGTGGATCTCCGGTGGCGAGGGCGAGGGGTTCTGGGACGAGCTGGCCGGCAAGACCACCTTCTCGGCCCGAGAGGCGATCGTGGCCAGGCTGCGTGAGCGCGGTGAACTCGAAGGCGACCCCAAGCCCACCCAGCGGATGGCCAACTTCTACGAGAAGGGTGACAAGCCGCTCGAGATCGTGGCCACCCGGCAGTGGTACCTGAGCAACGGCGGACGCGACGCGGCGACCCGTGAGCAGATGCTCGAACGGGGCGCGGAGTTGAGCTGGATCCCCAGCCACATGAAGCACCGCTACGACAACTGGGTCAACGGCCTCAACGGCGACTGGCTGATCAGCCGCCAGCGGTTCTTCGGCATCCCCTTCCCGGTCTGGTACGCCCTCGACACCGAAGGTGAGCCCGACTACGCCAACCCGCTGCTGCCCAGCGAGGCCCAGCTGCCGGTCGACCCGTCGTCCCAGGCCCCCGAGGGCTACGACGAGACGCAGCGCGGTGAGCCCGGAGGCTTCATCGGCGACCCCGACGTGATGGACACCTGGGCCACCAGTTCGCTCACCCCGCAGTTGGCCGGTGGCTGGCTGACCGACGAGGAGCTGTTCGGGCTCACCTTCCCGATGGACCTGTGCACCCATGCCCACGACATCATTCGCACCTGGCTGTTCAGCCGGGTGGTGCGTGCCCACTTCGAGCAGCACACCGCTCCGTGGCACACCGCGATGATCTCGGGCTTCATCGTCGACCCCGACCGCAAGAAGATGAGCAAGTCGAAGGGCAACGTGGTGGTGCCCAACGAGATCCTCGACAAGTACGGTGCTGACGCGGTGCGCTGGCGCGCAGCGATCGCTCGTCCGGGTCTGGACTCACCGTTCGACGAGTCGCAGATGAAGGTCGGACGACGCCTGGCGATGAAGGTGCTCAACGCCTCGAACTTCGTGCTCGGGTCGCTGGCCGGCGCCGGCGAGGGAGCCACCCCGGATGCGTCGGCGATCACCCACCCGGCCGACCGGGCCATGCTCGCCGGGTTGGCCGAGGTGGTCGAACAGGCCACCGCCGCCTTCGAGCGCTACGACTACACCGGGGCGCTCGAAGCCACCGAAACCTTCTTCTGGAGCTTCTGCGACGACCACGTCGAGCTGGTCAAGGAGCGGGCCTACGGCGCCCAGGGTGCCGAGGCAGCGGCGTCGGCCCACGCGTCGCTGACGCTGGCGCTGTCGGTGATGCTGCGGCTGTTCGCACCGTTCATGCCGTTCGTCACCGAAGAGGTCTGGTCGTGGACCCACGGCGAGGAGTCGATCCACCACCAGTCCTGGCCCAGCGCCGACGAGCTGGCGGGGTCGACCGGTGATGCTGCGCTGGTCGCCGACGTGGCGGCCGCACTGATGGCGGTGCGCGGCGCGAAGTCGAACGCCAAGGTCTCGATGAAGACCGAGGTGCTCCGTGCCGGGTTCATCGGCCCGGAGGCCTCGCTGGAGCGCCTGCGCACCATCGAGGACGACCTGCGCGCCGTCGGCCGGATCACCGGTGAGGTGGCCTGGAGCAGCACCGATGCCCCGATCGGGGTCGAGGTGGAGTTGGCCCATCCCCAGGCCTGAGCCGGCGGGATCCGGGACTTTTCAGGGTTCACGTCGCGCACTGGCCGACCTAGGCTGGCAGCCATGAGCCAGCCGACCGCGCCCTCGAGCCAGAACCCACCCGGCCCAGGCGGGCTGCCCGGGCGCACCGACTACGAATCGGTGCTGGCCACCCGCCAGGAGTTGGGCAGCCAGATGGAGCCGGCCCTGGTCGACTCCTTCGCCAGCCAGGTCACCGACGAGATCCGGCGCCAGTTGGCGGTGCGTCCCGAGGCGCCGACACCTGCCCCGACCAATGCCCTGGGCATGGTGGTGGCCCTGGTGTCGGTGGTGATGCTGATCCCGATCACCGCGATCGTGCTGCACTCCCCCGCGCCGTGGATGATGTGGCTGATCCTGCCCACGATCCTGGGCATCAACGCCGCCTACAACTGGAGCCGCAAGCCGCGCTGAGTCAGCTTCCGACCGGCGGCACACCGATCGGGACGCGGGCACGCACCTCGTCCACCTCACCGAGGTCGATGGCGCGCACCAGCACGCCCGGCTGGTCGTCCAACTCACCCACCACCTCGCCCAGCGGCCCAGTGACCGCACTGTGGCCCACTCCCAGAGGGTCGGCGGTGGGTTGCGGGCCGCCGGACTGGTCGGCCACCACCACGAACGACTGAGCATCCATCGCCCTGGCCCGGGTCAGCACCTGCAACTGCTCGATCTTGCCCGGTCCCACGCCCCAGGCCGTCGGCACACAGACCAGTGCGCAGCCGGCTCGTCCGAACGCAGTGAACTGGTCGGCGAACCGCAGGTCGTAACAGATCGCCAACCCGACCCGCACTCCCCCGGCCAGCGGCAGGTCGGCGTGGACGAGATCGGTACCCGGCTCGACCAGATCGGACTCACGAGCCCCGAAGGCGTCGTAGAGGTGGATCTTGGCGTAGTGGTGCAGGGCGTCACCGTTGGTCAGCACCGCGGTGTTGCGCACCCGATCGCCAGCTGGGACGAACGTGCCCGCCACCAGCCAGGTGCCCAGGTCGGAGGCCAGCTCCCGCAGCCCGGTGACGAAGGGTCCGTCGAGGGGTTGGGCGAGTGCGCGAAGGTCACTGCCGTAGCAGGCCAGCGCCGCTTCGGGAGCGACGGCGATCTGCGCGCCCTGATCGACGGCCACCCTGGCACGCGCGGTGAGTGCGGCCAGGTTGACGGTGGGGTCGTCGGTCGTCCGCCACTGCAGCGCGGCGACGCTCAACGTCCGCGTCACGGGCGCACCAAGCTCTCGGTGACCGCCGGACCCCCGGTCGGATCGATCCGGAAGACCTCACTGCCCGGGTGCAACCGGTCGTCGGTGCGGTACAGCTGGTCGAGTTCGGCCTCGGCGGCCTCGTCCCCAGCGTCGGCGGCCACCAACAGCCGCGCCACCCGGTCGACCAGGTCGTCGGTGTCGGACGATGCGTTCGGACCCTCCATCGCGCCCCATGATTCCCACAGCAGCAGTTCGTCCCCGTAGCGGTGGGCGACCTCGAAGATCACGTACTCGCGGACGAACCAGACCCCACCGACTTCGGGCGCCTCCTTGGCCACCCCGAAGGTCGACAGGTCGAGGCCGTGGTCGCGATGGGCGAGCCAGACCTGGGCCGCAGTCGCGAAACCGATGTCAGTCGCAGGGTCAACGTCCTGGCGCAGATCGAGCGGGTCAGGCACCAGGTCGCCGACGTCGAGCATCGGCTCGAACCTGATCCACCGGGTGCCGTCGTGGTACTCGGGCACGACGTGGTCGTGGTGCCAGGTCGGGTCGAAGTAGTTGGTGAACCCGACCCGGCTGCGAGCGGGCACCATGTGGTGGCGCAGCACTCCCACGGCCAGCAGGGCATGGTCGCGGCAGCAGCCCTGCACCCGATCCGACGGCGCACGCTCGGCATCCAGGGGTCCTGCCTGCCGCTCGACGGCGCGGTCAAGGATCACATCGAGCCAGCGGGAGTGGATGTCGCCGATCGTCTCGCGCGGCAACTCGTCCTCGTGCGCCCGGTAGTGCCCGATCAGGCGCCGGCACAGCTGCGACAGCGCTTCGGGCGACGGGTCGAGCGCGTCGACCAGGCCGGAGTGACGCCCGGGGTCGGAGTAGGCGGAGTGTGCGCGATGGTCCATGACGCAAGCGTGGCCGAATTCCGGCCTCTACGCCAGTAAGGGTGGGTCCTCAGCGCGCGCGAGTAACGTCGACACATGAGACGACTCTCCAGCCTCGCCGCAGCTGCGACCGCCGTCGTACTGGTTGCCTGCTCCGCCCCTGCCGACGACGCGGGCCCCACCGGTGCCGGGAGCGCACCCAGCAGCAGCGCCACCACGGCAGCCAGCAGCGCCGCTCCGGCCACCAGCGCCAGCAGCGACCCCGCCTCGTCGCCTGCCAGTTCGGCCACGTCGGCGGCGCTGCCCACCGGCGACCCCCACTCCAGCGGAGCATTCGCGGTGCGTGAGGTGGCTGAGTTCTCAAGCCCGTGGGCGATGACCTTCCTGCCCGACGGCAAGCTGCTGATCACGCAGAAGTCGGGCGAACTGCTGCTCCGCGACCAGTCCTCGGGCGACGTGGTCGAGGTCGAGGGCGTGCCCGATGTGGTCGACGCAGGTCAGGGCGGACTGGGCGATGTGGTGCTGGCCCCGACCTTCGCCGACGACAACGTGGTCTACCTGAGCTGGGTCGAATCCGGCGACGGCGGCAACGGTGCGGTGATCGGACGAGCGACCCTGGTCGTCGACGGTGGCTCGGCCAGGCTCGACGACCTGAGCGTGATCTGGCGCCAGGACCCCAAGGTCAGCGGCAACGGCCACTTCTCCCACCGGATGGCGTTCAGCCCTGACGGGCAGTACCTGTTCGTCACCTCCGGCGACCGGCAGAAGATGGACCCGGCGCAGGACCTGAACGTGGCCCTGGGCAAGGTGCTCAGGCTCAAGCTCGACGGGACGCCCGCCGACGGCAACCCGTTCGCCGACCGGGGCGGGGTCTCGGCCCAGATCTGGACCTACGGCCACCGCAACCCGCTGGGGATCGCCTTCGACGCCGACGGCAACCTGTGGTCGTCCGAGATGGGCCCCGAGGGTGGGGACGAGGTCAACCTGATCGTCGAGGGCAAGAACTACGGCTGGCCCAAGGCGTCGAACGGCTCCCACTACGGCGGCGCCGAGATCCCTGACCACGCCGACGGTGACGGCTTCGAGGCACCCAAGGTGTGGTGGACGCCCTCGATCTCTCCCGGCGGGCTGACCGTCTACAACGGTGACGTGTTCGCCGACTGGAAGGGCGACGCCTTCATCCCGGCGCTGTCGGGTCAGGCCCTGCTGCGCGTCGACCTCGATGGCACCAACGCCACCAAGGGCGACCAGTGGGACATGGGCACCCGAATCCGCGAGGTCGAGCAGGGGCCCGACGGCACGCTGTGGCTGCTCACCGACGGCGGCAGCGGCAAGTTGCTGCAGATCGTGCCGGCCTGAGGACGACTGCTGACGCTGGTTGGGGCGGCGTGAAGCGCTTGGCGTAGGCTCGTCCATTGTGCGTGCGACCTGGGAGCTGACAGCCGGAGGCTTCCGGCGCCACTCCCGTTACCGCATGGGCATCCTGGCGGCGATGGTCGCCAACATCATGTTCGGCATGATCCGAGCGTCGCTGCTGGTGGCCACCATCGAGGCGGCCGGCGCACCCGTCGCCGGGTACGACCGGCTCACCGCCATCACCTATGTCTGGATCGGCCAGGCCCTGCTCGGCCCGATCGACCTGTGGGGCGGATCCGGGTGGGAGATGAACAACCGGGTCAAGCAGGGTGACCTGGTCACCGACCTGCTGCGCCCGGTGCACCCGCTGCTCCAGTGGACCGCCCAGGAGGTGGGTCGCGCCGCGTCCCAGGTGTTGCCCAGGTTCGTCCCGATGCTGGTCGTCGGAGCCCTGCTGACCGGCCTGCGGCTACCCACCGAGCCGCTGTCGTACCTGCTGTTCCTGTGGGCCCTGCTGGTGGCGGTCGTGCTCAGCCACACCGCGTGGCTGTTGGTCGGGCTGCTCGCCCTGTGGGTGGTCGAGGTGCGCGGGTACCTGGTGGCCATGATGGTGGTGGCCAACCTGTTCTCGGGTTTGCTGATCCCCGTGCAGTGGTTCCCGACCTGGGCCCGAGGCGTGATCGACCACTCCCCCTTCCGGCACATGTTCCAGACCCCGATCGACCTGCTCACCGGGCTGGCCGACGGACGACGGCTCGTCCTGCTCGCCGAGCAACTGGCCTGGGCACTGACCCTGCTGGCGCTGGCGGCGTTGGTGCTTCGCCGAGGCGGACGCAAGCTGGAGGTGCAGGGTGGCTGAACTCGCACAGGACCGTCCGGTGAGCTGGCTTCGGATGATGGCCACCCTGCTGGCGTCCAGGTGGCGCTCGCAGATGGTCTACCGCGGCTCGATGATCGCCGAGATGGCCACCCAGGGGTTCTTGATCCTCACCGAGTTCCTCGAGCTGTGGGTGCTGCTGACCCATGCACCGGCGCTCGGCGGCTTCAGTCTGGCCGAAGTGGCCCTGGTCTACTTCTGCGCCAACCTGGGCTTCGCGATCGCCGACCTCACTGGAGGCTCCCTCGACGCCACCGAGGCACTGGTGCGCGAGGGTCGCCTCGAGGCGCTTCTCGTGCGCCCCACCAGCCTGCTGGTGCAGATGATCACCCAGGAGCTGCAACTGCGGCGGATCGGACGCGTGGTGGTCGGTCTGGTCGGCTACCCGCTCGGTCTGGCACTGGTCGGCATCGACTGGACGGCGGCCAAGGTCCTGCTGGCCGTGCTGGCCCCACTCGGCGGTGCCCTGGTCTACTTCAGCTTCCTGATGGGCGCCGGCGGGTTCCAGATGATCGTGGTCGGCGCGCGGCAGGCGGCCAACGCGATCACCTACGGTGGCAAGTACGCCGGAGGCGTGCCCGGCGGTGCGCTGTTCACCCCGATCCGGGTGTTCTTCACCTTCGTCGCGCCGGCGTTGTTCACCGCCTGGCTGCCGATGGCCTGGATCCTCGGCATCGACACACCGGCAGGGACGCCGTCCTGGCTGGGCTGGTTCGGTGTGCCCGCAGGGCTGCTGGCGCTCGGGGCGGCCACCATCTGGTGGCGCGCCGGCCTTCGTCACTACACCGGGGCAGGAGGCTGACATGGCGTCGAACCACGTTGTCGAGGCCCGCGGACTCAGCCGCGACTACATCGTCCACGAAGGTGGACTGGTGCGTCGTACCCGTCGGGTGGTGCCGGCCCTGGTCGACCTCGACCTGGTGATCACCGCCGGCGAGGCGGTCGGCTACCTGGGCGCCAACGGCTCGGGCAAGTCGACCACGATCAAGATGCTGTCGGGCATCCTGGTGCCGACCCGCGGCTCGGTGCGCGTGCTGGGCCATGACCCGGTGCCCGAGCGGCGCCACCTGACTCGCCGGATCGGGGTGGTGTTCGGGCAGCGGTCACAGCTGTGGTGGGACCTGCCGTTGAAGGAGACCTACCCGATCCTGGCGGCGATGCACCGGCTACCGGGTTCGGTCTGGCGTCCCCGCTGGGACGAACTGGTGGCCGGCCTCGAACTGGAGGGGTTCCTCGACACTCCGGTGCGCCAGCTGTCTCTGGGCCAGCGGATGCGCGGCGAGGTGGCGGCCGCCCTGCTGCACTCGCCTGAGTTGGTGATCCTGGACGAACCGACCATCGGGCTCGACATGATCAGCAAGGAGAACCTGCGCCGCCACCTCGACGAGGAACGCCGAACCCGCGGGACGACCATCCTGCTCACCACCCACGACCTGGGCGACGTGCAGCGGCTGTGCGACCGGATGGTGATCATCGACCACGGCAAGCTCGCCTTCGACGGCACCGAGGCCCAGTTGGCTGAGCTCACCGGGGCCCGGCGGATGATGACCATCGACCTCGACACCCCCGCCGACGGGCTCGTCCTGCCTCGCGGGGTCGAACTGATCGACACCGAGGCAGACGGCCTGCGGCTCAACCTTCGCTTCGAGCGCGGTGTGTCTGCCGCCCAGGTGCTGTCGGCGGTGCAGGCCCGCGCCGAGGTGCGCGACCTGTCGATCGAGGAGCCCGCCATCGAAGACCTGGTGCGCCACATCTACCGACGGGGGTAGAAGCGGCTCGCACTTGGCGACGACCGGCTCGACGCCGCTAACGTCGACTGCATGCCCCTACCCACGCTCCTCGTCGTCATCTGCAGCACCCGCCCCGGCCGTGTCGGTCGGGCCATTGGTGACTGGTTCATCGAGCAGGCCGAGGCCCACGGCAGCTTCAAGGTGGCCGTCGCCGACCTCGCGACGATCAACCTGCCCTTCCTGGACGAGCCCAACCACCCGCGGATGCACAACTACACCAAGGACCACACCAAGCAGTGGAGTGCGACCGTGGCCGCCGCCGACGCTGTCGTGTTCGTCACGCCGGAGTACAACTTCTCTGCGCCGGCGACCCTGATCAACGCCGTCGACTTCCTCTACGTCGAGTGGTCGAAGCTGGCCGTGGGCTGGGTGTCGTACGGCGGCGCCTCGGGTGGCATGCGGTCGGTGCAGCACGCCAAGAACGTCACCTCGACCGTCGGCATGGTCAGCGCGGGTGCAGCGGTGGCCCTGGCCAGTGCCCCGCCGAAGGTGAAGGACGGGGTGTTCGCCAACACCGAGGACAACGACAAGGCGGCCGCAGGGCTGCTGGACGAGTTGGTCACCCTGAGTGAGCTGCTCGCCCCGGCCCGCAAAGAGGCGCTCAAGGAGCTGGACGAGTCCTGAGGCGCCCTCTCGCCCTGCCCGGCCCGGGGCTTCCCCTGCACCACAATCGAGTTCCCGCACCCACGTTGGGTGCGGGAACTCGAATTTGGTGCGGGGGAAGGGCGCGAGAAGGGTTCGAGGGGGCCGATCTCGACACGCGGCTCGTACCTCGCCGCTACTCGATCAACATGGGGCCCCAACGGGCAACTCGCTACTCGATCGACGCCGAAGAGGGCTCAGGCGGAGAGTTCGCCACGCGGGGCCAGCTTCGCCCGGGGCAGGAACTCGGGCTCGTCCTCACCACGGACGACGGCCCCGGTGACCACGACGCCGGCCACATCCTCAAGGCTGGGCACGTCGTACATCACCTCGAGCAGGGTCTCCTCGAGGATGGCGCGCAGGCCACGGGCGCCGGTGCCGCGGGTGAGGGCCCTGTCGGCGACCGCGTCGATGGCGTCGTCGGTGAGCTCCAACTGCACGCCGTCGAGTTCGAACAGCTTGCGGAACTGCTTGACCAACGCGTTGCGCGGCTCGACCAGGATGCGCACCAGGGCGTCCTTGTCGAGCGGGCTGACCGAACTGATCATCGGCAACCGGCCGATGAACTCCGGAATCAGGCCGAACGAGTGCAGGTCTTCGGGGCTGACCTGGGCGAACAGGTCGTCGTTGGTCGACCTGCGCACCGCCTCGTCGTTGTTGAAGCCCAGCGGACGCTTGCCAACCCGCTGGCCGATGATGTGCTCGAGGCCGGCGAAGGCCCCCCCGACGATGAACAGCACGTTGGTGGTGTCGATCTGCAGGAACTCCTGATGGGGGTGCTTGCGCCCACCCTGAGGGGGCACCGAGGCGGTCGTTCCCTCGAGGATCTTCAGCAGCGCCTGCTGCACGCCCTCGCCCGAGACGTCGCGGGTGATCGAGGGGTTCTCACTCTTGCGGGCGACCTTGTCGATCTCGTCGATGTAGATGATGCCGGTCTCGGCCTTCTTGACGTCGAAGTCCGCGGCCTGGATCAACTTCAGCAGGATGTTCTCGACGTCCTCACCGACGTAGCCAGCCTCGGTCAACGCAGTCGCATCAGCCATCGCGAACGGCACGTTGAGCATCTTGGCCAGGGTCTGGGCGAGGTAGGTCTTGCCGCAACCGGTGGGGCCGATCAGCAGGATGTTCGACTTGCCGAGTTCGACCCCGTCGTCCTCGGCGCGCCGGGCCGGGCTGGCCGCCTGGGCCTGCACCCGCTTGTAGTGGTTGTAGACGGCGACCGCGAGGGTCTTCTTGGCCGCCTCCTGGCCGATCACATAGGAGTCGAGGAAGGTGCGGATCTCCCGCGGCTTGGGCAGTTCGTCCAGCAGACCGACGTCGGTGGTCTCCGAGAACTCCTCCTCGATGATCTCGTTGCACAGGTCGATGCACTCGTCACAGATGTAGACGCCCGGGCCGGCGATCAGCTTCTTGACCTGCTTCTGGCTCTTGCCACAGAACGAGCACTTGAACAGGTCGCCGCTCTCTCCGATGCGTGCCATCGCCACCCTCCTCTCCCGGGCGTTCGGACGATGCCTCGTCCGCCATGTATTCGACCCACCCTAGCCCGGCACGGGAGCCAGACAAGGCGCTTACCGGAGTTGCCCCCAGCGTGTCGTCAGTCGAGATCCTTCAGCGAGGTCAGGATGTCGTCGATGATCCCGTACTCCTTGGCCTCCTCGGCCGTGAGGTACTTGTCACGCTCGATGTCCTTGCTGACCTTCTCGAGGTCCTGACCGGTGTTCTCGGCCAGCATCTGCTCCATCAGCGAACGGATCCGCATGATCTCCTTGGCCTGGATCTCCAGGTCGGAGCTCTGCCCGTAGCCGCCCTCGGTGGCCGGCTGGTGGATCAGGATCCGCGAGTTCGGCAGGGCGAGCCGGCGGCCCTTGGTGCCGGCGGCCAGCAGCACCGCGGCAGCCGAGGCGGCCTGGCCCAGGCACACGGTCTGCACGTCGGGCTTGATGTAGCGCATCGTGTCGTAGATCGCGGTCAGCGCGGTGAACGAGCCACCGGGCGAGTTGAGGTAGATCGAGATCGGACGCTCGGGGTCCATCGACTGCAGGCACAGCAGTTGGGCCATCACGGCGTTGGCGATGTCGTCGCTGATCGGGGTGCCCAGGAAGATGATCCGGTCCTCGAACAGCTTGGTGTAGGGATCGACGCGACGCATGCCGTAGCTGGTGCGCTCCTCCCACTGCGGGATGTAGTAGTCCATCGACGGGCTGGCCGGGGCGAGTCCGCCGGGCAGGGCGAAGTTCTGGGTCATCTGGCTCGGCCTCACTGGTTCGGTGCGTCGGTCTTGATCTGGCTGGCGCGCTCGTAGACGTGGTCGATGAACCCGTACTCGAGGGCCTGTTCGGCGGTGAACCAGCGGTCACGGTCGGAGTCGGCCTCGATCTGCTCGATCGACTGGCCGGTGTGCTGGGCGATCAGGCTGGCCATCGTCCGCTTGATGTGCAGCGACTGCTCGGCCTGGATGCGGATGTCGGAGGCGGTGCCACCCAGGCCGCCCGAGGGCTGGTGCATCATGATCCGGCTGTGCGGCAGCGCGAACCGCTTGCCCGGCGTGCCGGCCGACAGCAGGAACTGCCCCATCGAGGCCGCCAGGCCCATCGCCACCGTGGCCACGTCGTTGCTGATCCACTGCATGGTGTCGAAGATCGCCATGCCGGAGTCGACCGAGCCGCCCGGGGAGTTGATGTAGAGGTAGATGTCCTTGTGGGGATCCTCGGCGTTGAGCAGCAGCATCTGGGCGCAGATCGCGTTGGCGTTCTCGTCGCGCACCTCGGAGCCAAGGAAGATGATCCGGTTGGCGAGCAGCGCCTGGTAGACGTTGTCGTTCATGCCCAAGCCGGACGCGCCCGCAGCGGCGCGAATGGTCTGATCGTGGTTCACGCAGTCGAACCTACCAACCCACGAGGTGAAACCGGAGTGGGCCCGCGGTGCGTTCGCTGAGGGACGACAGCCTCAGCGTCTGTCGGGTTCGACCGCGATGGCGTCTGCTGGTCTGGACGAGATCAGCGCGTTCACCCAGCGCGCCCGGGGGTCGGCGTCGATCAGCAAAGCCTTGACGAGCAGCGAGCTGGGCAGCGCCAGCAGCGCACCGAGCGCACCGAGGATCGAGGTCCACAGCAGCAGCGAGATGAACGACAGGGTGGGGCTGAGCCCGACCGCGTCTCCGGCGAACTTCGGCTGGATGATCGACTGCACGACGAAGTTGAGCACCGAGTAGGCCACCAGCACCGCGATCGCGGTCTTGGGGCCCTTCTCGAACAGGGCCAGCAGCGCCGGCGGGATGACACCGATGACGAAGCCGATGTTGGGGATGTAGTTGGTCAGGAAGCTGAACAGCGCCCAGATCAGCGCCAGCGGCACCCCCAGGCCGATCAGCACGGCCAGGTCGAGGATGGCGACGATCAGGCCGAAGATGGTGGTGACCACCCAGTACTTGCGGATGCCGGTGGCAAAGTGCTCCAGGGCGCCGATGAACACACCGTGGCTCGACCGGGCGATCGCCATCCGCTCCTCGAAGCCAGGGGTGTCCATCACCATGAAGATCAGTGCGGTCACCAGCACCAGCAGCAGCGAGGCGATGCCGCGGGTCTCCGACAGCACCGAGGTGAGCACCCCGACCAGGCTCTGCGGGTCGATGCCCTTGAGCCGGTCGAGCAGCATGTCCTCACTGAAGCCCAGCCGGGACAGCGACTCGATGGTGCGCACGTAGAGCGAGGTGAACTGGTCGGTGTAGCGGGGCAGGTAGTTCACCATCGCGGTCACCGAGTACGACAACCCGAGGATGAACCCGGTCAGCACGGCGAACACGATCAGACCGGCGACCGTCGAGGCGATGCCTGCCGGGATGCGCTTGCGGCGAAGCCAGCGGTAGACGGGGTGCACCGTGATCATCAGGTTCAGCCCGAAGAACAGCGGCGCGATCACGCTGGCCAGTTCGCGGATGAAGGTCAGCGACAGTCCCATGGCGGCGATGCCGACCACGACCATCAGGAACCTGGGGGTCATGAACCCCGAGGCCGCTGACGACGGCGGCTGCACGACCGGTGTGTCGGGCGCGACGACCTCAGCGACTTCTGGCTGCTCCTGCTCCGCCACGACGGGCTCGGCCCGGCGCGCGGCTCGGGCGTCGTCGGTCGCGTCCACCAGTTCCGGCGAGACGGACGAGGCCCCCTCCTCGGGCGGTTGGTCGGTGGGGCTGGGGTCTGGTCGTCGTGACCGGATCAGCGCACCGAGCCGCTCGCGCAGGGAGGGGGCCATCGTGTCTGTCTCTCGTGCTCGAGGGGGTTGGCTCAGGCCTCGGCGTCCTCGTCGGACTTCTCGGCAGCCTTCTTCTTGGACGAGCGCTTGGCCTTGGGCTTGGCCTCATCAGCGGGAGCCTCCTCGGCTGCGGGCTCGTCGGCGCCCTCCTCGACCTCCTTGATGGTGCCGTCGGGGTTGATCGCCGACAGGTCGACCGACGCTCCGGCGGTGTCGGTGACCTTGGCGTTCTCGACCAGGGCACCCAGGGCCTTGGTGCGACGCACCTCCTGCATCCACTCGGGCAGGTGGTTGTGCTCCATCATGTGCTGGGCCTCCTGCTCCGGCGAGGTGCCGGCCTGGGCGGCCTTGCGGACGATCAGCTGCGACAGCTCGGCCTGCTCGACGCCGATGTCGTTCTCGTCGGCGTACTTGTCCAGCAGCAGCTGGGCCTTGAGCGCGTCGAAGGTCCGGTTCTCGATGTCGGCCCAGAAGCCCTCTTCGTCATCGGTCTCCTCGTCGGAGTCGGCCAGGTACTGCTCCAGGGTCAGGCCGGCCTGGGCGAGCTGGGCGTTCACCTGCGAGCGGCGGGCGTCGAGCTCGGCTGCGGCGAGGGCCTCGGGCAGCGGGATCTCGGTCTTGGCGATGATCGCCTCGAGCACCTTGTCGCGGGCGCTGGTGGCCTGGTCGAGCCGGGCCATCCGGGTCAGGCCGTCACGCAGGTCGGCGCGCATCTGGTCGACGGTGTCGAACTCCGAGACCATCTGGGCGAACTCGTCGTCGACCTCGGGCAGTTCCTGCTCCGAGACCTTCTGCAGGGTGACCTCGATGTCGCACTCGGTGCCCTTGAGCGCGCCGCCCACCAGGGTGGAACGGAACTGCTTCGACTCCCCTGACTTGAGGCCGACGACGGCCTCGTCCAGACCGTCGAGCATGCCGCCGTTGCCGATCTGGTAGGTGATGCCCTCGGCGGTGGCGTCCTCCAGCGGCTCGCCGTCGAGGCTGCCCTTGAGGTCGACGACGACGACGTCGCCATCGGCGGCCGCACGGTCGACCTCGTTGGTGGTGGCGAAGCGCTGCCGCAGCAGGTTGACCCGCTCCTCGACCTGCTCGTCGTTGACCTCGACCGGGTCGACCTCGACCGCGATGTCGGAGGTGTCGGGCAGGTCGAACTCGGGACGCACGTCAACCTCGGCGGTGAACTCGACCACGTCGCCGTCCTCGAGCTTGGTGACCTCGACCTCGGGCTGACCCAGCACGCTGATCTGGTGCTCATTGAGGGCCCGCTGGTAGGCGTCAGGCAGGGCGGCGTTGATCGCCTCCTGCAGGACGACTCCGCGTCCGAACCGGACGTCGATCACGTTCGGGGGCACCTTGCCCTTGCGGAAGCCGGGGATGGTCACCTGCTCGGCGATGCTCTTGTACGCCTGGTCCAGATGCGGCTGGAGGGTGTGGAACGGGATCTCGACGGTCAGCTTGGCCCGAGTGGGGCTGAGCTTCTCAACGGTGCTGGGCACGAGTTTCTTCTCCTGGGTCACGGGAACTGGTGCGCACCGGCTTGGGCCGCAGCGCACACGCTCGGCAATCCTAGCGGGGCGGGGCGCCGCCCCACCAACACAGAGCGGATGACGGGAATCGAACCCGCGTAGCTAGTTTGGAAGACTAGGGCTCTACCATTGAGCTACATCCGCGTGGAGCCACCTCGGCATTGGCCGTGGTCAGCGCGCACCAGCATAGCGGCGCGGTCGCCACGGGAACGAATCACACGTCGACTCCCTGTCGGCCCAGGCGTGGACCGAGCCCTACAATCAGTTCGTGCACAAGCGTCTGGGGAGGCCACTGCGCGTGGCCCTGGTCAATGACCACGAGCTCGTGGTCAAGGGCCTTGCTGCCATGTTCGTCCACTACGCCCAACAGGTGCGCGTGGTCGACCTGCAGGATCAGCCGACGGTCGACACCGAGGTCGACATTGCGCTCTACGACTCGTTCGGGCCGCTGGCTCCCCCACCGGACGCGATCGCTGCCCTGTGCCGCAACCGCCTGATCGGCAAGGTCGCCGTCTACACCTGGCGGATGAGTACCGAGGCGGTGCAGACCGCTGCAGCGCTCGGCGTGTCGGGCTACCTGTCGAAGGGCCTGCCCGCCCGTGACCTGGTCGATGCGCTGGTGCGCATCCACCGCGGCGAGAAGGTGCTCGCCCCCCACACCGACGACGAGATCGAGCAGGTCGGCGGTGACTGGCCCGGCCGGGTCGAGGGTCTGTCGAACCGCGAGGCCGAACTGCTGGCCCTGGTGGTCGCCGGCCACACCAACAAGGAGATCTCGGAGCGGCTCTACCTCAGCGGCAACTCGATCAAGTCCTACATTCGCTCGACCTACGCCAAGATCGGCGTGACCCGACGCAGCCAGGCCGTGAAGTGGGGCATCGAGCACGGCTTCGCCAAGGCCGCCGAGCGCTGAGCTTCACGCCCACCCGGCCGGGCGACTGACGCTCAGTGCGACCATGGTCGGGCACTGCTCGCCGATCGCCTTGACCAATTCGCCCCGGCTCTGCACGAACAGCGACAACTCGCCACCGCCGGTCTCGAACGCGGCGAGGTGCCCGCCGTCCCAGTCGGTAGGCAGCCCCCGACACGTCGCGGGTAGAAGGGAGCCATCCGCTACATGTCGCCGGCGTAGATGCACACCCCGGCGAGGACTCACCCTGACAGCGGCGTGTCCCGGCCCGTCAGGTCGCAGGACTGACGGGCCGTCCGTCCTGGGCGGCGGAGGCCTTGACCATGTCCCACAGGTGGGCCATCCGCAGGCCGAGTTCGGCCGGTGAGGGGTTGGGCAGCAGGCCGTCGCGCACGTCGAGCACGATGTCCCAGGGCCCGGCCGACTTCGGCACGTCGACCTCGGTCGGTGCCACCTTGGGGTCGGTCTGCATCAGCAACCGCTCACCCCACACCCCGGTGACCAGCAGTCCCTTCGTCCCGAAGACCTTGACGTCTGACTCACAGGTGCGGATGGTGTCACCACAGCCGGCCAGCGTGACCATCGTCCCGGCGGTGGTGCGGGCGCTGATCGAGCCGAGCACGTCGACCGGCAGGCCCGACTCCTCGAGCCAGGCACTGACCTTGGTGAAGTCCGCTCCCGCCAGGTCGCAGACGGTGTTGAGCAGGTGGGCGCCGGTGTCGAACATGAACCCGCCGCCGGACTGCACCGGGTCGGTGCGCCAGGTTCCCGTCTGCTCGGTCTTCCAGCCCTGCCAGACCGAGGCGTGGATCGCGGTCACCTCTCCGATCGCGCCGGAGTCGATGATCTCGCGGGCCTTGCGAACGCGGGGCGACAGCGAGCCGTTGAACGACACGATCAGCAGTCGTCCGGTCTCGTCGCGCACCTTGATCAGGTCCTCGGCCTCGGTGACGCTGCACACCATCGGCTTCTCGAGCCACACGTCGATGCCGGCGCGCAGGCAGTCGACGGCCAACGGGTGGTGCAGGTTGTGCGGGGTGGCGATCAGGGTCAGCTCGACGTCGAGATCGTCGTCAGCCAGCGCCTCGGACAGGTCGCGGTAGCACGTCGGAGCGGGCAGACCGGCCTTGGCGAAGATCGCGAGGCCCTTGTCGAGCGAGTCCTGGGCGGGGTCGACGAAGACCACCCGGCCGAGCTGGCGTTCCGGACTGGTCTGGCCCACCTTCACCATGGTCTCGAGGTGGTGGCGGGCCATGCCGCCGACGCCGACGATCATCAGGTTGGGTGCGGTCACGACGGGCTCCTTCGTGAGGGTGGACGATCGGCGGCTGGTCCGCTGCTTGGCTGCGCGCACCATTGTGGCGCCTGCAGTGACCCAACGGGTGCAGACGCACACCTTGGGCCGCCGGCAGCTCGGGGCTCTGCTGCACAGGCACCATGCAGACCTACTCCTTGGCAATGACACCGTCGGTCGCACCGACGTCTTCCGCATCGGGCTCGGCCTGATGACCTGGACCCAGACCGACGAGGTTCCCCGCGACCAGTTGGAGGCCACGGTCAGGGCCGCCCTCGACGCCGGGGTCAACCTGTTCGACACCGCCGACGCCTACGGCGCAGCCCACCGCAACGGCGCGAAGGCCGCAGATCGCCCTGTGGCAGCACCATCGACCCGACCCGAAGGTGCCCTACAGCGAGGTCATCGGCACCCTGAAGCAGATCGCCGACTCGGGCAAGGTGCGCATGGTCGGGCTCTCGAACGCTGATCCCGGGGGCGAAGCGACCCGAGTCGATCATCGACTCGGCAGCCGCAGCGTCGCTGGAGCTCACTGCGGATGAACTGGACGCGCTCAACCGCGACTGACTGCCAGCGGAGGAGGAGCGCGAGGTCCACCCGGCCATGGCTGCCCTCGGCCTGGCCGCGATGCCATGGAGCCCGCTGGCACGCGGCAAGCTCACCCGTGCCTGGGATGCCGAGACCACCCGATCGGGCACCGACGAGATGCAGGGCGGGCTGTACGACGAGTCGTCCGACAAGGCGATCGTCGAGGCGGTCGCCGCCATCGCCGACGCGCGTGGCGTCAGCCGGGCGCAGGTGGCGTTGGCCTGGGTGATGAAGAACCCGGTGGTCGTCGCCCCGCTGGTCGGCATGACCAAGCCCCACCACCTGACCGATGCGGTCGCCGCGCTCGACCTCGAACTCACAGAGGACGAGATCACCCGGCTCGAGTCCCCCTACAGCCCCAGGGCCCACCTGATGAGCCAGATGTGACCCTCGGACGAGGTGGGGGCGACCTCGCGACGCCAGGTCGGCCCCCGCCTCATCGGTCACGATGGCGCGTGGGACGATCGGGGCGTGACCAACCCTGAACGTCCCTGGCTTCGCCACTACCAACCCGGCGTCCCCGCCGACATCGTCGCCCCCACCGACTCACTGGTGCACATGTTCGAAGGGTCGGTGATCGCTGCCGGTGACGGCGTCGCCACCGACTTCTTCGGACGCACGACCAGCTACACCGACCTCGGCCGGCAGGTCGAGCGGGCCGCCGAGGGCCTGCGCCGTCTGGGGGTGCACGCCGGTGACCGGGTGGCGCTCGTGCTGCCGAACTGCCCCCAGCACCTGGTCGCCTTCTACGCGATCCTGCGGCTGGGTGCGGTGGTGGTCGAGCACAACCCGCTCTACACCTCGCGTGAACTGCGCCACCTGTTCGAGAGCCACGGCGCCCGGGTCGCGATCTGCTGGGACTCCGCGGTCGAGAAGCTGCAGGCCTTCCCCGCAGACGTGGCCGTGCAGACCATCGTCGCGGTCAACCTGCTCGACGAGTTCCCGCTGGTCAAGCGGCTCGCGCTGTCGCTGCCGGTGCCCAAGCTGCGCAGGACGAAGGCGGCGCTGACCACGCCCACCACCGGCACCATGGCTTGGAGGCAGTTGCTGGCGGCGCCGGCGATCGCCGCCGACCACCCTCGTCCCGAGCTCGACGACCTGGCCGCGATCCAGTACACCTCGGGCACCACCGGGCAGGCCAAGGGCGCGATGCTCACCCACCGCAACCTGCTCTCCAACGCGCTGCAGGGCGAGGCCTGGATGCACGGCGCCGAGTACGGCAAGGAGGTGTTCTACGCGATCCTGCCGATGTTCCACGCCTTCGGGCTGACGCTCTACGTCACCTACGGCATCCTCAAGCAGGCCCGGCTGGTGATCTTCCCCCGCTTCGACGTCGACATGGTGCTCGACGCGGCGAAGAAGACCCCACCCACGATCTACTGCGCGGTGCCGCCGATCTACGAGTCGACCGCCAAGCGCGCCAAGGAGCGCGGCATCGACCTGTCGAGCGCCAAGTACTGCATCTCGGGAGCGATGAACCTGCCTGACGAGACCGTCGAGTTGTGGGAGTCGGTCTCGGGTGGGCTGCTGGTCGAGGGCTACGGCATGACCGAGTCGTCACCGGTGGCACTGGGCAACCCGTTCCACCCGAGCCGACGCACCGGCACGATCGGCATCCCCTTCCCCTCCACCTACATGCGGGTGGTCGACCCCGACGACCCCACTCGCGACGTCGAACAGGGCCAGCCGGGTGAACTGCTGCTCAAGGGGCCGCAGGTGTTCGCCGGCTACTGGCACAACGACGACGAGACCGAGCGCACGCTGCTGCCCGGCGGGTGGCTGCGTACGGGCGACGTGGTGGTGGTCGATGCCGACGGCTTCACCTCGATCGTCGACCGGCTCAAGGAGTTGGTGATCACCGGCGGCTTCAACGTCTCACCGTCTGAGGTCGAGGCGATGCTCACCACCCACCCCGACGTGGTCGAGGCCGCGGTGGTGGGACGACCCTCGCCCCAGGGCGGTGAGGACGTGGTGGCCGCGGTGGTGTTGCGCGAAGGGGTCGAGTTGGACGAGGCCGCGCTGCGCGAGTTCTGTCGTGGTGGGCTGGCCCGCTACAAGGTGCCGCGTCAGGTGGTGGCCGTGGAGTCGCTGCCGAAGTCGATGCTGGGCAAGGTGCTGCGCGCCCAGGTGCGGGCAACGGTGAGCCACGCTCAGTAGGTCACGCCGTAGTCGGGCACCTCGACGGCCTCTCCCCCACGCAGCGCGGACTCGTGGGCGCAGATGCCCGGGGCGGTCCAGGTGGCCGTGGTCACCGATCCGGTCGGGGCTGAGTTCGGCCGAGCCGGTGCAGCGCACCTCGGAGTCGGCCAGGGTGGTGCCCATCGGCACCGCCGAGGCGCAGTGGCGCCCGGAGTTCAGCACCGCCAACACCTGGTCGTGGTGGAACCTGACCGGGCTGACCACGTGGACGGCCTGCCAGGCGGTGCCCTGGAGCGCCTCGTCGAGGGTTTCGTAGCGCTCGGTGATGCCGAACTGGGCGCCCACCTCGTCCAGCAGTTGTCGATCCGGTTCGACCACGCCCACCCGCCCGACCTCAGGATGGGCCTGGTGGATCGGGACGAAATCTCGTCCGAACCCCAGCCCGACCACCAGGACGTCGAGGTCGCCGCTCACCTGCCCCTCCTTGCCTGCTCAGACCACGGGGACGACGTAGGGACCCTCGGGGATCACCGCCACCGCGGGGTCGCCGCTGCGCTCGATGCTGGCAGCGATGGCCACGGCGAGGTCGTCGATGACTTCGACACAGGCCAGCTGTTGTTGGTCAGGGGCGATCCTTGCCCCGAACAGTTGGATGCGGGCGCGCAGCATCGCCTGAGCCAGCATCTGGGTCTGCCACTCGTCGATGTCGGCGAGCCGCTTCGGGGTGATCTGTTCGAGGAAGGGCTTCGGTCCCAGCGCCGCCAGGCGGGCCTGCGACTCCGCGAACTCCGGCGAGCCGAGGCCTTCCTCGCACTCCGACACCATGATCAGCGTGCCGCCGGGTTCGAGGATGTCGAGTGGGGTCACCATGCCCTTGACGGTCTGGTAGTAGGTCTTGTCGAGCGGGTAGCCGGCCGACGAGGTGACCACGGTGTGGAAGCGTCGTGCGACCGCAACCTCGCACAGTCCAGCGGCGAAGTCGACCGCCACCTGGTGTGAAGCGATCACGTCGCCGAAGGTGACCTGCAGCAGGCGACGCTGTTCGTCGATCACCGTGCTCAAGGCGTAGATCTCCCCCACCGCGGCCACGATCTGGAGTTGCTCCTCGTGCAGCGGGTTGCCGGCGAGGTTGCACTGGATGGCCAGCGGGTCGGCCATGAACCGGTGGGAGTGGAAGGTGCGGATGGTCTCGTGGCCGGCGACACCGGGGGCCACCACCTTGCGACCGCCCGACCAACCGGCCATGAAGTGCGGCTCGATCAGGCCGGTGACGATCCTGAGGTCGGCCTCGACGAAGAGCCGGTTGAGGTGGATCGGGGTGCCCCGGGTCGACGTGCGACCCAGGTCGACGAGCATGGCCTCGTCCCTGGCGAAGTGGTTCCCGATCCGGACATTCGCCACCACCCACGGGTCGCCGACCAGCTCGTCAAGCTCAGGGCCGAGGTTGGGCCGGTGGAGACCGGTGGCGACCAGGATGGTGATCGCCTCCAGCGGAATGCCTGCTTCGACCAGGGTCTCGACCATGGGGCGCAGGAACAGGTGGTTGGGCACCGGGCGGGTGATGTCACAGATCACGATGCAGGCACTGGCTCGGCCTTGGGCCAGTTCTGCCAGGGGCCGGCTGCCGATCGGGTTCTCGAGCACGTTCCGCACTGCCGCGGACGGGTCGGTGAGCGGAGTGGCCGGCGGCTTGGCGATCGACGTGAACACCGCGCCCGGCACGTCGGGCACGAGCACGTCGCCACGCCCGTGCAGCACGTGTGAGGTCATCGGTCACGCCTTTCGTGGACTCGGGTCAGCAGTCGGTCAGGCCTCAGGCTAGTCGCTGTCAAGGCTGCCAACCTCAGGTGGACCCTGCGCGTGACAGGTTCAGGGAGTCGACCCCAAGGGCAGGTGTGTGATGGAGCGCAGGACGATGCTGCAACTGTCAATGGTGGCTGCCCTGGCGTCGTGCTCAGGCGAGGTGCCACCTCGTCCGTCGGCACCGCCGGCAACGGCTGGTACGGGCGTGAGCGCGGCCAGATCGACCGCTTCGGCCACGCCGTCGACTGCCTCCACGACCCCCTCCGGGCTGGTGGAACAGGCGCGGCGGCTGTCGTCCATGTACGACTACGACGCAGCGCTGACCATGCTCGAGACCGACGACTCGCCCGAGGCCACGCAGACACGTGACGAGGTCGAGGCGGCGAAGAAGTCAGCGGTGGTCTGGGCGGACAACTCCACGGTCTCGCACATCTTCTACCACTCGCTGATCGTCGACCCGGCCCGGGCGTTCGCCGCCAGCAACCCGACCCGTCAGGGCTACGCCGAGTACATGGTGACCCAGCGCGAGTTCGAGGCCCAGCTGCGCCAGATGCATGAGCGAGGCTTCGTCCTGGTGCACCCACAGCGGCTGGTCGCGCCCGACGCTGCGGGCGTGATGCGCTACCAGCCGGTGCTGCTGCCCCCCGGCCGCACGCCGCTGGTGTTGTCGGTCGACGACGTGTCGTACTACGAGTACATGGCCGGTGCGGGCTTCGCGAGCAACCTGACCATCCGCGACGGTCGGGTGACCAACACCTACGTCGACGCCCGGGGCCAGGCCCACCACGGCGCCTACGACGTCTCGACCGTGGTGGACGACTTCGTTCGCGACCATCCCGAGTTCAGCTACCGCGGTGACAAGGGGACGATTGGCCTCACCGGCTACAACGGTGTGCTCGGCTACCGCACCTCGGTGCGCCAGTACGGCAACACTGCGGCGACTCGCGAGCAGCAACGACTGGCCAAGGCCGTGGCGGATGCCATGAAGGCTGATGGCTGGCACTTCGCCTCGCACACCTGGGGCCACATCAACCTGTGGAAGTCGTCCGCGGGCAATGTGGCCTGGGACATCGAGCACTGGGCGAGTGAGGTGCGCCCGATCATCGGCCCCACCGAGGAGTTCATCTTCCCCTTCGGGGTGGACGGTTATGGTTCGGTGGCCTTTGAGCGCCCGGGATCGAAGTACCCGCAACTGCTCGAGGCCGGGTTCCGCCACTTCTTCCCGATCGACTCGACCAGGTCGTCGTGGACGCAGCTGACCCCCGAACTGTGGCGACAGATGCGGATCGCCGTCGACGGCACCTCGATGAGCTGGGCGCTGGGGAACCCCAAGAACCCCCTGCACCAGTTCTTCGACGTGAAGTCGACGATCGACCCGGCACGACCCGCGTAGGAGCGCTTCAGCTGGGCGCAGACTCCAGCAGCAGCCGATTGAGTCGTTGCTGCCAGCCGACGTTGCCCCAACCGGGATGGTGCGGTGCCGAGTTCGACCCCAGCACGACTCCCCAATATCCGAGGTCGATCGCACGATCAACGGCGAACTCGGCGATGGCCGATCCCAACGGACCGTCCTCGTAGTCGCTGTGCAGGGGGGTGTAGCCGATCCAGCCCTCGCCGATCACTGCGGGGATGCCGTGGCTCGCGGCGAAGCGTGCGACCGCGTCCAGCTTGTCGGCGATGGCCCAACGCATCGCTTCGGCGTAGAGGTGGTGGTGCTCGTACAACCAGCGATCCCACAACCGCGGATCCACCTGGTCGTAGGAGTAGAACATCGCCGGGGACACCCCGGTCGCGTCGTAGCGCCACTGGGGCACGTGACCGGTCGACTCAGGGCCGAAGGCGGGTGCGTCCTCACGCAGCAACGAGCAGAGGTTGGCGGTCGGGTACTCCGGCGGGAGCGACCGCACACCCGCCCACCGTTCGAGGGCCCCCAAGGTGCCGTAGACGTAGATGTGGAAGTGGGCCACGTCACCGTTCGTGGCCGCACTGTCCATGTCCAGGTACGGAGTGATGCCGTAGCAGGTGGTCACCATCACCCCCGGCAGTTGCTCACGCAACCATTCGATGGCGGCCTCGTTGTGGGGCTTCTGGGACCAGTAGGGGTCCTGGTCACCGCCGGTCACGTCGCGCAGCCGCGACAGGTCGACCTCGTTGTGCAGTTCGACGTAGGCGATCTGGTCGCCCAGGCCGTGCTCGGTCAGGTGCTCGACGAGGCGTACCAGGCTGCGGGCCAGGGCGAGGTGCCGCTCCTGCGGCGGCACGGCCATCAGGCTGCGGTACCAGGCGTCGTCGGCCGAGAAGGCGGGCGACTGCTGGTACTCCCACGACGAGATGATGACGACGACTCCATGGCGTCGAGCCGCCTCGAACAGGTTGCGCAGGCGTTCGCGTCCGTCGAGCTCGACCCCTCCGGCCACGTTGTACCACCGCGTGCCGTGCCCCACACCCGGCCCCATCTGGCTGACTCGCAGACGCGACCATTCGAGCTGGTCGTCACCGAAGAGCAGGTGCGGCATGGCACAGATGCGCACCGTGTTGTAGCCACGCTCCACCGCCTGGGCCATGGCCTCGTCCAAGTCGTGGAAGGGCTCGCCCGGCCCCGCCTGGGTGAACCAACTGAAGTCCCACAAGGTGATGGTCAACCTCGACGGCAGGCGCTCCGGTCGCTGGGTGGTCGTGCCCGTCATGCCCTGAATCCCGTCAGGCCCGGATGAGTCCCCATGGCTGTCAGCGTAGGAGCGCCGGGCCTGGTCGCCCAGCCTCGAGCAGCGCAATCGTATGGACGAATCGATCACCGCTGGGGCACCACTGGTCGGGGCGACAGGACTCGAACAGTGCGACGGCCGGGGCGTGCTCCGCTGCTGACTACCAGTTCTTCCAGCAGGGATCGTGCGTATTCAGGGGTCGTGGCTCTTGCGTGTCTCCGGTTACGGATGGGTCAGAGTCTACGACCCTGTTCGCAATGATCTATCCCGCGCAACGCCTCAGTCCAAGATCTCACGCGCGCTCAGGATGCCGGGCCCCAAGCCCCAGACTCTCCAAGTTCCATCCGGCACACGCACCAGAGTCAGGAAAGTCACGCTTGTGCGGAATGCCGCGAAGGCTTGTGCGACCGCGGACGGTTCCGGAACAAACCTCATGACGGCGACCTGTTCGGGAGCGTCGACGAGTGGGATCACCCGCGAGGCCGGAGCCCTGCCCTCCAGGTGCTCGCGCGCCCACTCGTAGTCACCCCACGCGGACGGATCGTACGTGAGGTGGTGCACCGCAGGGTCCCGCTCAAGAAGCGCCAGCCACCACAACAACGTCACTTGCGCCGGGTTTGTGATGTCGCCGGGGACACCGTAGGCGGCGAGCGCGTCATCCTCGTCTGCTGCCACAAGTGCCGGGACTGGCGATTCGTCCTCGTCGCCTAAGCTCGCGGCGTCGTTCGCGAGCGTTGCGAAGGTGGGGACTGTTGCGGCCAGACCCGCGAAGTACTCGGCCACCGTCGTGGGCGGGCGCCGGTTCCGGAGTGCATCCTCGCGCAGCACTTCAAGCACTCTGTCGCGCTGCTCAACCAAGAGACTAGCCAAGAACGAATCAGGATGCTCCACTGACAGCGCGAACGATTCCGTGGACTCCGGAGGGAAGTCCTTCACGTTGAAGGTCAGCAGGACGTCTGCGCCGCCGTGGACCGCAGCAGCCAGGACGTGCCGATCCTTCGGGTCGCAGGACAGGCGAGGAATCAACTCCTGGTAGCCATCCACGGAGGCCTCGTCGTCGAAAGCCTCGCGCATTGCTGCCACCCGCTGCGTGGCCCTCTCGTGGGTCATGCCTTTGAGCTTTGGGAGATTCCGCTCGACTTCGTCCAGGATCTCGTCCGACCACAGCGGGGCGATCAGCCCCGCCTCGGCTAGGGACAACAGGCATGAGGTGAGCCGGATCGGCACCAAGGTGCACGCATCGAGCAGCACGACAGGCGCGCTCATCGGGTGCGAATCACCTCATCGGCGGCGGTGTCAGCATCAATGTCTTGAGCCAGCTCTGCGATTGCCCCACGCCGTTTGGCGGCCCGCTCCACCAGGTAGCGCTCCACTTCGGACGCCCGTACCTTGCGATGTACTCCCACGCCAGCGGACTCAAGGATCCCCCGGTCGATGAGCCTGACCACAGTCATGCGGCTGACGCCCAGGTGGTCTGCCACGGCCTGAGTACTCAACAACGCGTCCGCCGGCAGGATGACCACCTCGGGTGACGTCTCCAGCACTTCCAGCAGCCGCAGGAAGGGTTCGCGCGCAGCATCGTCTGCTACGGCATTCAAGGCGTCGTGGAGTTGCCGCGCCGCATCGTCGGCCAATACACCACTCATGACACGGATGGTACCCGAAACACCCAAAACGCACACCTGCCTTCAAGCCCGACGCCGCACAACCGGCCTCGCGGATGCGATGCCTTGCAGGGCGCTCCATCTCACCGGGCCGGTGATCGGCACACCGAGGAAGCCGACTGCTAGTCGCATCTCCTGGGACGCCACAGCGGGCCGGCTTCTTCCTGGTCCACCTCGTCGGACCCGACTCCGGCGACCAGCCCGGGCGAATCAGGCTGGACTCTTACGGGCTCCAAACGTGACACCGCCTATCGAGACCTATGGATCGCCAACGCTTGGAAGTCGCCGCACCGCCAGCCCCGGGGATGTCACGCAGCAGTCCCGGGACGAGCTGGATTGAGACTGGATCTGGCTGCACCAAGCTGGCTGTCCCACGCGGCGATTCGCGGCCAGGTCTTGGCCATTAGGTGGGGCTCGTCCTGACGTGCGGCCCCCACCGAGCCTCACACGACGATTTGCTGTCCGCTTGCCAGGGACGCCCGCCGCGCCGGACACCACCCGGCACCCCGGTCCCTCAGCGTTCGTCCATCGGTCTCCGTTCCGCTCATCCCATTCGGTCGTCAAGTCTGACGCTCCTCGCCAGCGTCTCCACGGACGGTGCCACCGCGTCCGAAGTGCCTCGACATCTGACCCCGTCAGCGAGGCGTCCACGGCGTCCGATACCGGCCTCGTTGTCCCACAGCAGCCGTTTCGGGACGCCACCGAAACGCTGCAACAACAACCACATCCCCGCCAACAGATCACCGGTACGACGGCTGGGGACCATCACCGCCTCGATCCGGCGGGAATGCGCCGCGACCATCACCAACACCGGCACCCGACCCCGCAACCTGGGCCCGAGACCAACGTCCACGGGCGGGAACCACAAGTCGCACTGGACCTGCTCCCCCGGGCGGTGGACGAGCCGATCCGCCGGATCAACCCTGCGGACCCGCCGACGTGTCTCCGCGACGTTCTCACGGAACCAGGTGATCGACCCGTCCCAACCGACCCGCTGCGCCAACACCGTCGCCGGCATGTCCGGGAACTCACTCAGCAACACTCGCACTGCCGGTTCGACCCGGGCCCAGGCTGACTCGACCGGCGGGCGAGCCTTGTAAACAGGCGGACCATCCGAGGCCAACGCCTTCGCGACCGTCTTGCGAGCCACCCCCAACCGCTTCGCGATCGCCCTACCCGACAAGCCCTCACTGGCATGCAGATACCGAATCTCGGCCCACACATCCACGCTGATCATCCCTCCATCGTGATCGCGTGGCCCCCTTTTCAACCGTCGTTACTGGCTCCCTTTTCGACCGTCGTCGACACTGGGTCCTCCTGGCGCATAGGCTCGCACTATGGCGCGTGTGAGGGTGCTCGGGGCAGGTGTCGTTGGATCGGTCTACGCGGCGCTGCTGGCCGACGCCGGTCACGAGGTCACCCTGATCGCACGAGGATCGAGACTCGTCGACCTGCGCCGCCATGGACTGCTCGTGGGCCTCGACGGCCGGATCCTTGCGCCCGACGTGGCCGTGACGAAGTCACCGGAAGTGACAGACTCCGACGTCCTGCTGGTCGCCGTTCGCGGTGACCAGTTGGCTGCGGCCCTGGACGACATCGCAGCCAGCCCGGCTGGGTGGGTCTGGATGTTCACCAACCCCCTCGAGCTGCGCAGTGACGTGGAGGCTCGCCTGGGCCGCGACCGGCTGGTCTGGTGCTTCTCCGGTGTGGGCGGCGGCGTGAAGGACGGGCAGGTGACCGCCCACCGGGTGGGGCAGCAGCCCACCGTGGTCGAGGGCGGGGCAGCCGGCTCCAAGTTCGCGTCGCAGCTGCTCGGCGCGATCGACCCCCACCTGCGGACCGAGCCGGACATGCACGCCTGGTTGGACACCCACACGGTGTTCGTGGCCGCCATGGCCGCCCTGGTCCTGGAGCAGCCCTTGGAGACGCGATCACAGCGAGTGCGCGGCGCTGTCCTGCTGGTTCGGGCCATGCGACAGGCCTTCGACTCCCTCGAAGCGCAGGGGGCTCGCATCACACCGCGCAACCTGCGGATGATCTTCGGCCGGGTGCCCCTGCCGATCGCCGCCCTGTACTGGGCTGCGCAGCTGTCACGACCCGTCGTGCAGGTGTCCATGCTCCCCCATGCCACCGCGACCCGAACCACCGAACAGCGGGCCGTGGCCGCTCACGCCCTGGACCTCGCGGGCCACGGCCGCGGCCTCTACCGCCAGCTGCTCGCTCCTTTGGTCGGCACCTGAGCGGGTGCTCGGAACGCACTACTTTGCCGCGATGGGACGCTCAGGCAGATGCACCTAGGGAGAGGGCTTTCGCCATCCGCTCGACGCCTTCCCGGATGGTGGCGGCATCATTGGTCACGAAGGAGAGGCGCATCGTCGCGGGGTTCGGATCGACAGAATGGAAGGCGGCGCCAGGCACCCCAGCGACACCGGTGTCGACGGCCTTGGGAAGCAGCGCGGCAGTGTCGGCGTTGGAGTGCAGATCGAGCCAGCAGAACATGCCCCCCCTCGGGCCTGGGGAGCGTCGCTCCTGTCGGTAGCACATCGGTGAGGGCATCGACCATCACGTCGCGGCGCTCGCGATAGGCCTCGGTGACAATCTCGAGGTGACGATCCAAATCACAGCACTCGAAGTACCGCGCGATGGCGAGTTGGTCGGGCACCGGGGACTGCAGGCCGATGGCCTGCTTGGCGACCGACAGGGTGCGCAGGATCGGGCCTTCGGCTCGGATCCAGCCGACGCGGGCGCCGGGGGCGATGATCTTCGAGGCGGAGTTCAGCAGGATCGTCGGGCTGCCATGCCACCGAGTGTCGCGATGGGGGGCATGGGTTGCCCGCTGTAGCGCAGCGCGCTGTACGGGTCGTCCTCGACGAGCGGGGTCTTGGTGTGCTGGAGGACTTCTGCCACGGACTGGCGCCGAGGCAGCGTCATGGTGCGGCCGGTCGGGTTCTGGAAGGTCGGGATGAGGTAGATGAACTTGGGTGGTGGAGCTCGATCTCGGCGGCGAGATCTTCGGGGTCGATGCCGTCGTCGTCGGTGTCGACTGGCACCAGGTGTGCGCCGGCCAGGGTGAAGGCCTGGATCGCGGCGAGGTAGGTGGGCTGCTCGACGAGGACGACGTCGCCGGGGTCGAGCAGGGCTTGGGCCGTGAGGAAGATGCCCTCCTGGCTGCCGGAGGTCACCTGCACCTGGTCGGGCGTCGTCGGGAGGTCCTGGAAGAGTCGGAGCGCTGCCTGCTCGCGCAGTTCGGGCTCACCTTCGGTGGCTGCGTACTGCATTGCGCGCCGGCCCTGGTGGGAAAGGACATAGTCGTAGCTGGCAGCGATGTCGTCCAGCTCGAACAGGGTGGGATCGGGGATGCCTCCGGCGAAGGAAATCAGTCGCCGCGGGACAGGATCGCCAGCAGCTCGCGGACCGGGGATGACGTGACCGTCGCGAAGCGGTTGGCCAGAGGGAACTCGAATATGGTCCATGCGTACCAGAGGGGTACTGGGCCGCGGTTGTCATCCCATCCAGCCGGCCATGAAGTGGCGCCCTTTCGCTGCGGGCTGCGGGGCGTACCTGCTCAACTTTCGGGCGTCGATTTCAGCTCAGGTTTCGGCCGCCGTGGACAGAGGCTGACCCATGAGCTTCCGAACGCCGTTTCGTCGCGCCGCCATCTCCTGTTGGTGGGGTGTCTCGTCATCGAGGGAGGCGGGCACCCAGCGAGGGGGCCGCTCGACTCCAGATCACGTGAAGCGCCGGGCCGGGCGCCATTTGCTGTCGGCGCCCGGCCCACTCGTCACCATACGAGGTCGACCCGATCCCGGTGGGCCTGCTGCATGCGCTCGGTGAGGTCATTCACGGCGAGGGTGCGTTTGATACCGTCCCGGCCGTCGGTGGCCTGCACCATGGCTTGCGCGGCCTCGCGCTCACCAATGACGACCACGACGCTGGCGCGCACGGTGCGAGCCTCGCGAATGCGACTACCCAGACTCCCCTCGCGGCGCACCTCGACCCGAAGCCCATGTCGCCGCAGTACCCGGGCAGCCTCGTCGGCCGCTACGTCCTGGGCCTCGCTGACAGGCAGGACGACAGCTTGGACGGGCGCCAACCACAACGGCAGGCGGCCTTGGTAGCGCTCCATGAGTGAGGCGACGACGCGTTCCATGGCTCCGACGGTTCCACGGTGGATCATCACGCACCGCTGTTTGGAGCCGTCCGCGTCGACGTAGGTGAGGTCGAAACGTTCGGACTGGTTGAAGTCGAGCTGGGCGGTGGCGATGGTCTCCTCGTGCCCACGGCCATCGCGGACCTGCACGTCGAGCTTGGGACCGTAGAAGGCGGCCTCCCCATCGGCTTCGACCAGGTCGATCCCATGGTCGGCGAGCACCTCGAGGGCGGCGGCGCGCAGCGCGTCCTGGTGATGGTCCCATTGTTCGGCGGAGCCGAGCCACGCGTCGGAGTCGTCGCGCTTGGACAGCCGGACATAGTCGACGGGGAGGCCGAGGATCCGCTGGGCCCTGAGCGCGGAGCGCAGAGCCGCGGCGACCTCGGTCTGGACCTGGTCGGGGCGGCAGAAGACGTGGGTGTCGTCGAGGCTGATCTGGCGCACACGCTGGAGGCCGGACACGACGCCGGAGCGTTCGGCGCGGAACATCGGCGCGAGTTCGTTGAGACGGATCGGCAAGTCACGGTACGAGCGCTGGTCGCACGCGTAGACGAGAGCGTGGTGGGGGCAGTTCGCGGGGCGCAGCACGACCTCATCCTCACCAAGCCTCATGGGCGGGAACATGTCCTTGCTGAACTTGGTCCAGTGACCGGAGCGCTCGAACAAGGCACGTTTGCCCAGGATTGGGGTGCGGACATCGAGACAGCCATCGTCGTGGGCGATGTCCTTCGCAAGGCGTTCGAGTTCCTCCCGGATGGCTGCCCCGGCCGGCAGCCACAGAGGCAGACCGGATCCCGCCAAGGGATCGGTGGCGAAGACGTGCAGGTCGTGGTTGAGCTCGCGGTGATCGAACAGGTCATCATGTTGGGACATGGAGGGTCTTCCTTCGGGTCGTGACCACGAAGTGCCCCTACAGCCCCCAGACATGACGAAGGCCCCGGATCACTCCGGGGCCTGGTGGATGCTGCGTTGTGTCAGGACAACGCGTCCGCCGGGTCCAGGCGCAGCATCCGTGGGCCAAGTCGGTACGCCGGAAGCCTCCCGTCAGAGATCATCCGACGCACCGTCTTGGGGCACACCCCGAGACGCCGCGCAGCCGACTGCACGGTCTCGACCTCAATCTCTCGCCGTGGATGCTCCATGCCCGCCCAAGCCGCCACGCGCTCTCTCGTGATCGACACCTACTCGGATGCGCCATCGCCACCGCGGGCCAACTCGGCCAATCGCTCCGCCAGGAGTTGTTCGCGCTGCCGGCTGGCGTGCTGGTAGCGCATCGCCATCTGGGCCGTCGTGTGCCCCATGCGCGCAATCAACTCGGCGGTCGTGGCGCCATTCTGGGCGGCCATCGTGGCAGCAGTGTGACGCAGGTCATGGAACGTGAGATCGTGCCGATCCATCACGTCACGTGCCTGGTCAAAGGCATACCGCAGCGCCTTCTCACTCATCGGCAGCTCACCGCGTCCAGGGAAGAAGTACGCAGAGCGCGCCCTCCGCTCCCCCAGACCTGCACGCCACTCACGAAGCGGCGACAGCAGGTGCGGCGGGATTCCGACATCCCGGATCGCCGCAGGTGTCTTGGGCGGGCCAACGATCACCTGCCCCTTGATCCGCGTCACGCCCTGACGAACGTGGATCCACCCGGTCGCGGTGTCGACGTCCCTAACCCGAAGCGCGCGCACCTCCCCAGAACGAAGCCCACACCACGCGGCCAACAGCACGGGAAGCGCCTGCCCCGGCGGCAACCGATCGGCCACACGGTTGAGCTCGGCCACCGTCGCCGGCTGCATCGCCCTGGTGGTCTTGCGCCGGCCCGCCGAACGGATGCGGCAGGGATTGGCGACAATCAACTCCTCGTCCACACACACCGCCAGCAAGGACTTGAGCAGCGCGTACGCGTGGCTTCGTTGCACGGCCCGTTCCGGCCCCATCCTGTCGAACCACGCGCGAACCTGTTTCGGCGTGATCGACGCCACCGCCTGATCCCCAAACTCGGGAAGGATCAGCCGATCCAACAGGCTCTCGTATAGAGCCCTCGTCCTCGGTGTCAGATCACGTCGGGCCACCTCGTCGCGGGCCAGGTCTCCAAACACGACCTCCACCGGAGCCTCCTCCTTCACCAGCGCGGGCTGGGGAGCCACCAGAGCCTGCCACTCACCCCGGCTGATCGACCGCTCCACGTCGACGAGCCAACCTTCGGCGTCGATCTTGGCCACGAAGGTGTGATCTGCCGAGTGCACCTGACCATCTGGCCCTAGGTACCGAGCACGCCACTTCCCAGAGGGAAGCTTGTCCAACCGTCCGAAGCCCCGTTTGGAGCGCCCGCGGCGCGTGGAGCGTTTCCCTTGGGGGGAACGCAAGTCACTGGCGTTTCCCGCATCGCTGGTCGGAGATGAGGTTGTCCGCTTCGTCGTCATGTCGAGCCTCTCGTCGTGGGAGATACGTGGGAGATGAATGTCCCCACAAGTCCCTCGGAGGCCCCTTGGTGCTCATCGGACCGACACATGGAACAAGGCGTTCCCCCTAGTCAACTTGGAGAAACGCCTTGTCAGATGAAGCTCTTGAATTGGTCGGGGCGACAGGACTCGAACCTGCGGTCTCCTGCTCCCAAAGCAGGCGCGCTAGCCACTACGCTACGCCCCGGTCGCCGATGGACGAGGTCCGCTCGGCTCGTCCACTGTAGTGGACCCGGTGACGACAGCGACAGCGAGCACCGCGCGGGGGATGTCCTGCCGCCCAGGCCAGCCCTTCCCCCGCCCGACAATAGAGTTCCCCCACCAACGTTGGTGCGGGACCTCGATTTTCGTGCGGGGGAACGTGTTTCAGCGGTTGCGTCCCCGACGACCACCCTGACGACCACCCGGGGTGGCGCCCTGACCGGGGTTGACCGGCTCGCCGGGCATGTCACAGATGCCGTCGCGGTTGGCGTCGGCGCGGGGCTGTCCGGTTCCGCGCTGTCCCATGCCGCCAGGCTTGCCCTGTCCCATGCCGCCGGGTCGATCGTCGGGTCCGTTGCCGGGGCCCTGGCCGCTGCCGGGCTCGGGCAGGGACTTGCCCACGGCGACGGTGGTGAATGCCTGCAGGTGCTGCTCGGAGGCCTTCAGCAGCCGGCCCAGCACATCCTTGACCAACTGCTCCGAGACCTCGGCGATGGTCTTCTAGAGGTCGGCGATGTCACGGTTCTCGAGCTCGATCGACCCCGACCGGATGGCCCAAGTGGTCACCAACCTGGTCGGCAACGCCATCCGGGCCACCGACCCGGGCGGATCGATCACCGTGCTGTGCCGACCGGACGGCAGGGGAACCCTGCTGTCGGTGACCGACACCGGGGTGGGGCTCGACGCAGACGAGTTCGAGAAGGTGTTCGAACGCTTCCATCGGGCCGAGGGCTCACGCAGGGGTGACGGCTCAGGCGTCGGGCTGACCATCGCCCGAGGCATCGTCGAGGCCCACGGCGGCACGATCACGGCCTCGTCCGAGGGACGAGGCCTGGGCTCGACCTTCACCGTCCGGCTGCCCGCACCGAATCGCGGTCTCAGCACCCCGCGCTGAAGAGCACCCAGCCTCTGTCGGCGACCTGGGCCGCGACGGCGCAGGCGCTGGATGCTCCCGCAACCGCGTGCACGGGTGCCCCGCTGGCCAGGATGGTCGAGGTGCGGTCGGGCGACGGCTGGCTCACCACGCCGTTGGACGACGCGATCTCGGGGATGCTGCACCACACGGTGAACAGCAGGGGCCCAACCGCCTGAGGAGATTCCTCGGTGGCCTGGTAGTCGCGGCCCTGCCATCGCACCATGGCTCCGAAGTCCTCGGCGACGCCCCCGGCGACCGGAACGAGGTGCGGGCACTCACCGGGCAGCGTCGTGCTCGGGACGACGCCGGGGCTTGGCCCTGGACTCGTCGTCCGTGAGCCGACCAGCTGCGTACCGATGGCCAGACTCACAGCCATGACCAGCGTGACGGCCGCAATCAGTGGCCCGCTGCGGCGGGAGTGGCCTGGCCCGAACGACATGGCACCCACGCTACGCGCGCTCGCCCGGCCGTTCCCCGCCTTCCCCCGCACTCCAGCGGCGCACCGCCCTGGTGGACGGTGCGCCGCTGGTGATGTCGCTGGCGACGACTACCGGGTGTCGCTGTGCGCTGCCTCGTTGGCTGCACGACCCGCCTCGAGCCGGGCGACCGGCACGCGGAACGGGCTGCACGACACGTAGTCGAGGCCGACCTCGTGGAAGAAGTGCACCGAAGCGGGATCGCCACCGTGCTCACCACAGACACCCAGGTGGATGTCGCGACGAGCAGCGCGGCCCTCGCGCACGGCGACCTTGACCAGGCGGCCGACACCGTCGATGTCGAGCGACTCGAACGGCGAGACCCGGAAGATGCCCCGGTCGAGGTACTCGCTGAAGAACTCCGCCTCGACGTCGTCGCGGCTGAAGCCCCACGTGGTCTGGGTCAGGTCGTTGGTGCCGAAGCTGAAGAACTCGGCGACCTCAGCGATCTGGCCAGCGGTCAGGGCTGCACGCGGCAGCTCGATCATGGTGCCGATCAGGTGGTGCACGTCGACGCCGGACTCCTCGGCGACCTTGGTGGCCACCTCGTCGATCTCGACCTTGATGCTCTCCAACTCCTGCACCGCACCGACCAGCGGGATCATGATCTCGGGACGAGGATCGCCGCCGGCCTTGATCCGCTCGGCCGCAGCCTCGAGCACCGCACGGGCCTGCATCGCGAACAGACCCTTGGTGACCAGGCCGAGGCGCACACCACGCAGGCCCAGCATCGGGTTCTGCTCGTGCAGGCGACGGACGGCGGCCAGCAGGCTCTCGTCCTCCTCGGTCTCCTTGTGGTCGTGCTCGTCGACGGCCACCTTGACGCTCAGCTCGACCAGGTCGGGCAGGAACTCGTGCAGCGGCGGGTCGAGCAGGCGGATGGTGACCGGCAGCCCGTCCATGGCCTCGAAGATCTCGATGAAGTCGCCACGCTGCAGCGGACGAAGCTCTTCGAGCACCGCACGGCGCTGCTCCGACCCCGGGGCCAGGATCAGCCGCTCGACCAGCTCACGCCGGTCGCCGAGGAACATGTGCTCGGTGCGGCACAGACCCACGCCCTGGGCGCCGAAGCGGCGGGCACGAGCGGCGTCGGGGCCGTTGTCGGCGTTGGCGCGAACCTTGAGCCGGGCCTGCTTGTCGGCAGTCTTCATGATCCGGTCGACAGCAGCCACGAGCTCGTCGCTGCTGGGGTCGAGGGTGCCCTCGAAGTACTGCACGACCAGGCTCGGGGCCACCGGCACATCGCCGGCGTAGACGTCACCGCTGGTGCCGTCGATCGAGACCACGTCACCCTCGACCAGCACCGTGCCGTCGGGGCAGGTCATCTGGTTGCGCTTGGTGTCGACGTCGAGCTGCTCGGCGCCACAGACACAGGTCTTGCCCATGCCGCGGGCGACCACGGCAGCGTGGCTGGTCTTGCCGCCACGGCTGGTCAGGATGCCGACCGAGGCGATCATGCCGTTGAGGTCGTCGGGGTTGGTCTCTCGGCGAACCAGGATGACCTTCTTGCCCTTCTTGGCCCACTCGACGGCAGCCTCGGACGAGAACACGATCTGACCAACAGCCGCACCCGGGGAGGCGTTCATGCCCTTGGCGATCCGGTTCTTCGGAGCGTCGTCGTCGAAGCTGGGGAACATCAGGTGCACCAGCTGGTCACCGGTGACGCGGTTGAGCGCCTCGTCCTCGCTGATCAGGCCCTCGTCCACCAACTGGGTGGCGATCCGGAAGGCGGCCTGAGCCGTGCGCTTGCCGACGCGGGTCTGCAGCATCCACAGCTTGCCGCGCTCGACGGTGAACTCGATGTCGCACAGGTCGAGGTAGTGCTCCTCGAGCTGGTGCATGATCTCGAGCAGACGGGCGTGCGCGGCCGGGTTGAGCTCCTGCAGTGCCGACAGCGGCATGGTGTTGCGGATGCCGGCCACGACGTCCTCGCCCTGTGCGTTCTGCAGGTAGTCGCCGTAGACGCCGGGGTGGCCGGTGGCGGGGTCGCGGGTGAAGGCGACGCCGGTGCCGGAGTCGTCACCGAGGTTGCCGAAGACCATGGTGCACACGTTGACGGCGGTCCCGAGGTCTTCGGGGATGCGCTCCTGGCGACGGTAGATGATGGCGCGCTCGCCGTTCCACGACCGGAAGACTGCCTCGGTGGCGGCGTCGAGCTGGTTGCGCGGATCCTGCGGGAAGTCGGCGCCAGTGGTGTCCTTGACGATCTGCTTGAACTGCTCGACCAGGGCCTTGAGGTCGTCGGCGGTCAGGTCGGTGTCGAGCGTGACGCCCTTGCGCTCCTTGGCGTCGGCCAGGGCGTCCTCGAACAGGTCGCCGGGCACCTCCATGACCGTCTTGCCGTACATCTGGATCAGGCGGCGGTAGGAGTCCCAGGCAAAGCGCTCGTCCTCGGAGATCTTGGCCAGGCCGTTGACCGACTGGTCGTTGAGGCCGATGTTGAGGACGGTCTCCATCATGCCGGGCATCGAGAACTTCGCGCCCGAGCGCACCGACACCAGCAACGGGTCGTCGGGGTCACCCAAGGTGCGACCCAGCGCCTGCTCGACGCGGGTCAGGTGGTCAGTGACCTGGGCATCCATCTCCGCGGGTACGGCACCCTCGGCCAAGTAGGCCTTGCAGGCCTCGGTGGTGATGGTGAAGCCGGGGGGCACCGGAAGACCCATGTTGGTCATCTCGGCAAGGTTTGCACCCTTGCCACCCAGCAGGTCCTTCTGGTCGCGGTTGCCCTCGGAGAAGGAGTACACATATTGCGTCATGTCGACCTCGTTGTCGGGTTGTGAACTTGGCCCCTACCCTAGGCAGATCGATTTTCCGGGGTGCCCCCGGGGTGCGGACTTTCATTGGACGGGCGGTGGTGCCCGCGGGGCTCGTCAACCGACCGCACGTCCAGCCGTAGCGGCGCGCCGTCGCCAACCATGCGGTGATCGCCTCAGGCCAGTGTTCACGAGGCCCCAGCGGGTCACCGGCGGCCAGGCAGACACCGGACTGCACACGCCCCGCGATGGCTGCGGACCGCGTGGGTGAGGTGATCAGGGTCTTGTCGCGCCGGGTGGCGAGATAGCCCAGGGAGTCCTCGGAGTTCTGCTGCACCAGCGTGCGCACGGTCAGTTCGTCGGACGGGGGCAGCTGTGCGCGAGCCCGCTGCGAGCGCATCAGCGTGAGCAGTGCGGCCCGCAGGCTGATCGCCGCGAGGGTGCCCACGGCCATGGCGACCCAGTGCGGCGTGGGCAGCGGGCCGCCAGTCGAACCAGTGACCAGACGCCGGATCAGCCTGGCCAGGCGCGAGCGCGGACGACCGGCCCCGCCGGCAAGGTAGGTCAACAGCCAGCCGACCGACCAGGTCACGGCCAGGCCTGCCAACAGCACGAGCAGGGCGGCGCGCCGGTTGCCGGCGACGGTGTGGGCGCTGAAGTCGCGCCGCCGAACGATGAGCAGGCGAACCTGCTCTGGGCGAGCTTCCCCTGAACGAACTTCCCCTCAACGAACTTCCCCTGGGCGAGCCTCTGTGGGGGGCGTGCACCGGTCACGGCCTCAACTGTTGCACCGTCAGGGGCTCGCCCCAAGAGCGTGGTCGCATGTGTTGACAGTGTTGGTCACCACAGCCAGGCGGATGCCTCGTGATCTGGGTGCTCGGCGAGCAGTCGGGTGCGCACGGCCTCGACCTGGGCGGGCATCGGCAGCAGGGATCCATCGCCCAGGTCCCAGTGTTCGGGAGCGTGCTCGAGCACGGCCAGGAAGGGGGCCACCAGGTCGGGATCGAGGGTCTCGACGGGCAGACCTCGCCCGGTCAGGCCCCACATCCGCCACACATCTCCGGTCGGGTGATCGGCGCCGCTCAGGACGGCGAGTTCGGCGCGTCGACAGGTCGGCGCCGGGCGGTGGTCAGCCGCCGCGGGTGCGGGTGGGGGTGGGGGCGGGCTCGGCTGTGCACCGTGGACGAGCAACGCCGTCCACGCCCGGGCGTGGGCCAGCACGGCGCCCGCCTCGGGCGACATCCTCACCAGGGCCTCCTCGACCAGGGCGGCATGCTCCGGTCTCGCACTGGCCGCCAACAGGTTGGCCGAGAGCGCCACGACCAGTGGGGGCACCGTCCCGGGGCGGTGGAGCACCTCCTCCAGGTGTTGCTCTGCCCCCTCGAGGTCGCCCGCCCGCAGTGCGTTGGCCACCGCTAGCGCAGTCCCAGCGGCCGGCTCGTCGTGGTCAACGGCGTCCGCGCGTCCCCACACCAGCACTCGGCTGCTGGTGGCGGCTTGGTGGACGTCGATGGTGTGGGCGCCGGACAGCAGGGTCACCACTGCGGCGTCCTCGTCCTGCACGACGGTCAGGGTGCGGCTGTCGATGCCGGCAGCGGGCAGCGGGAGGACGATCTCGCTCCCCGGGTCGCCGCTGGTGTGGGGTGGGTACCAGGCGGGCAGCAGGCCGGCCAGGTCGGCCGGGGTGCGCACCCAGCGCGCGGTCCAGGTCAGTCGCCGGGTGATCCGGCTGCCGCGCAGGTTGATCGGTATGCCGTCGAGTGGGTGGCCCCAGTCGCCGACGCGCGGTTGGGCGGCCAGCACAACGGCTGACCCGTCGTCGCGCCCGGGTTCGAGGACGAGGCCACAGTGGCGCACGTCGACCCGGTAGTGCTGCGTGGGCCACTCGCCCTCGACCACCAGCCTCGGCCCGGGGACCGTCAGGTCGTCCGTGCTGCGCAGGTCGAGCAGCAAGGCCCACTGGTCGTCCTCGACCAGCCACTCGACGCTGACCGTGGCGCTCCCCCACCGCCAGGTGCCCGGCCCCACGGGTTGCCAGGGCGCGTCGAACTCGACACCGATCCGGTCGGCGAGCACAAGTCCGCTGTGCTGGTCGAGCACCGGACCGAGGTCGGCACCGAGCGGGTGCAGCGCGATGCCCTGCCAGACCAGCGGCTCGTCGAGTGTCCGTTGACTCAGTGGCGGCGTTGGCATCGTCCGCACCAGTACAGGTTGCGCCCCTCGAGCAGGCGGGTGCGCACCCGTGACCCGCAGACCCAGCAGGGCAGGTCGGCACGTCGGTAGACGTACACCTCCCCGCCATGGCGGTCGACGCGGGCGTCTCGTCCCATCGCCTCGGGGGTGTGTTCGTCGGTGACGGTGTCGATCCGGCCGTCCTGCACCCCCAGCGCCATCAGGGCCACCAGGTCGGCCCAGATCAGTTCCCAACTCGAGCGCTTGAGCTTGTTGCCCGGGCAGGCGGGATCGATCCGGTGCCGAAACAGCACCTCAGCGCGGTAGATGTTGCCCACCCCGGCGGTGATCCTCTGGTCCATCAGCAGGGCGGCGATCGGCTTCGACGAGCGGTGGATCCGCTGCCAGGCGACCTCGGGGTCGGCGTCCGCGCGCAGCGGGTCGGGCCCGAGCGGTGCCACCACGGCGTCGACCTCTGCGGGTGACTGCAGCACGCAGGTCTGGGGACCGCGCAGGTCGGCGGCGGTGTCACCGTCGGTGATCCGCAGCCGGACGAGGCCCTTGACCGGTTCGATCGGGCCGACCCGCAGCTTGCCGATCAGGCCGAGGTGGATCTGGATCGTGGCCGTGTCGACCGGCGCGTCGAAGTCGATGAACAGGTGCTTGCCCCAGGCCTGGGCCCCGCTGAGCACGTGGCCGTCGAGCAGCACCGCGGAGTCGGCGAATCTGCCCTGGGGTGAGGTGACCTGCACCGTCCGGCCGGCGAACGCGGCGTTGACGGCGTGGGCGAGCCGGTGGATGACGTGGCCTTCGGGCATGCGGGTCAGCCTAGTCTGGGGCCATGGGTTCCGACCGCCGGGCGAGCGCCCCCGAACCGCGCGAACTGCCGCGCGAGTTCGGCCACGACGGCATCACCGGCCTGGTCGGGTGGGACACCGGGGTGCGCACCCGCGAGGTCAGTCGTCCCAGCGAGGACGACCATGCCGCTGCCGCGGCTGTGCTGGAGCAGCTGTTGGCCAGAGCTCAGGGGCGACGTCCCCGCTGAGCGCCGGTCAGCTCATGAGGCGTCGAGCGAGCCGGTCTGCTCGTAGCGGGTGAGCAGGTCGATCCGGCGGGCGTGGCGCTCCTCGTCCGGCCACCGAGTCTGGAGGAAGGTCTGGACGATGGCCAGCGACTCCTCGGGGCTGGCCATGCGACCGCCGAGGGCGATCACGTTGGCGTTGTTGTGCTGGCGGCCCAGCCGAGCGGTGTCGGTGTTGTAGGCGAGGATCGAGCGGATGCCCTTGACCTTGTTGGCGGCGATGTTCTCACCGTTGCCCGAGCCGCCCAGCACGATGCCCAATGATTCGGGATCAGCAGCCACGGCCTCGGCGGTGGGGATGATGAAGACTGGGTAGTCATCGGCGTCGTCGTACTCCAGCGCCCCGTGGTCGACGACCTCGTGGCCGAGCTTGCGCAGCTCGGTGACGAGGTGGTTCTTGAGTTCGAAGGCGGCGTGGTCGGTGCCGATGTGGACTCGCATGGCGCCCAGTGTGTCAGGTCAGGGCCCTTGTTCGCCTTTCCAGCTCCTGCTCGGTCTGGGGGCCTGCATCCAGCGGCGACTAGTGTCGAGTCTCGTGGACTCCGTCAACGACTACGAACTGCGCACCCTCGAGATCGGTGAGGCGCTCGACGACCCGATGCGCGAGTGGATGCAGGCCGTGCTGCTCGGCTTCAACGCCAAGTCGGCCAGCGAGACCAAGATGCAGGCCTGGTTCCGGGACTTCGTGGCGGTGCCGACCAGGCTGACCGGCATGTACGGAGGTGCCCTCCCGGGCAGCCTGCCAGGACCGGCGGCGACCTTCCTGTCGTTCGACGGTGTGCTCAACACCGGCGCCACGCTCGCCCAGGTCGACCTGATCACCGACGTCACGGTTCGTCAGTCGCACATCCGACGCGGCCTGATGCGAGCGCTGATGCTGCACGACCTGCGCCAGGCCCAGCAGCGTGGCCAGGTGTTCGCCTCGTTGACCTGCACCGACACCACGATCTACGGCCGGTTCGTTTCGGGCCGGCCACCCACCACACCCGGATCGAACTCGACACCTCCCCCGGTTTCGCGCTCAGGGTGCCCGCCTCGACCAGGCTCGACGTGGTCGACCCCAAGCACGTGGACGTCAAGGCTGCGGTGGCCCGCCTCAGTCGCGAGTTCCTCGAGACCAGCCGCGGCGCCCACGAACGGGGCCCCTACTACGCCGGACTGCTCAGCGGCGAGTTCGAGTGGGAGTCGGGTGAGCCCAATCCCAAGGTGCGCTCGGCCGTCCACACCGGCGACGACGGCGAGATCGACGGCGTGCTCGTCTACGAGATCAACCGCGACGACGACACCATCGAGGTCGAGGACCTGATGGCTGCCAACCCGACTGCCGAGGTCGCGTTGTGGAACTACCTCGGCCGCCACGAACTGTGCACCAAGGTGACCGCCCACTGCGTCGACCCGGACGGGCCGCTGCGCTGGGTGCTGGCCGACCCGCGCCGGCTCAAGACCACCCGCGTCTCCGACCACGCCTGGCTGCGGGTGCTCGATGTGGCCGAGGCGCTGCGGATCCGCGGCTGGGAACAGCGCGGCAGCGCCTGCCTCGAGGTGGTCGACCCGCTCGGCCTGAGCGCCGGCACCTGGACGGTGACCGTCGGTGCCGACGGCGTCGAGGTGGCCGAGGGCGGTGACGACCCGGCGATGCTCGACGTCGCCACGCTGGGCTCGCTCTACTTCGGTGACGTGCGGGTTCGCCGCCTGGCCGACGTCGGCCTTGTCACGGGCAGCGACGAGGCCGTCAACCGCCTGGACGCCCTGTTCGCGGTGCAGCGTCGTCCGCTCAACAAGGCGCACTGGTGAGCACCGTCCAGCCCGAACTCGTCGTCCTGGACGAACGCCATGCCGACGAGGCCGTGGCGCTGTGGACGGCCTGCGGGCTGACCCGGCCGTGGAACCCGCCGGTGGACGACTTCCTGCGCGCAGTGCGCGGGCCCTCGTCGCAGGTGCTCGGCCTGGTCGAGGACGAGCGCCTGCTGGCCACTGCGCTCGTCGGCCACGAGGGCCATCGGGCCTGGGTCTACTACCTGGCCGTCGCACCGGACCTGCAGGGTTCCGGGCTGGGCCGGCGGATGATGGACGCCTGCGAGCAGTGGGCCCACGAGCACGGCATGCCGAAGATCCAGCTGATGGTGCGCGACGACAACGAAGCGGTCCGCGCCTTCTACGACGCGCTCGGATACGAACTGCAGCCGGTGGTCGTCTACGGACGACGATTCGGCTGAGTGCCGCTCACAGGGCTGAGGGCCCTCCCTCGAGCAGTTGGACGAACCCCGCCTCGTTCAGGATCGGACGCCCCAACTCCTCGGCCCGGGTCGCCTTGGAGCCAGCGTTCTCGCCCACCACCACGAAGTCGGTGTTCTTGCTCACCGAGCCCGACGCCTTGCCACCGCGGCTGATGATGGCCTCCTTGACCTCGTCACGGGTGAACCCGGCCAGAGACCCGGTCACCACGATGGTCAGGCCCTCCAGCGTGCGGGGCGTCGACTCGTCGCGTTCGTCAGCCATTCGCACCCCGGCGGCTGCCCAACGCTCGACCAGTTCGCGGTGCCAGTCGACCTCGAACCAGTCGCGCACCGACTCGGCGATCACCTGGCCGACCCCGTCGGTGTCGGCCAACTGCTCGACCGAGGCGGCCCGGATCGCCTCCATCGACTCGAACCTGGTCGCCAGCGCGCGGGCAGCGGTCGGGCCGACGTGGCGGATCGAGAGTGCCACCAGCACCCGCCACAGCGGCTGCTGCTTGGCGCGTTCGAGGTTGTCGACCAACTTGAGGCCCTGGGCCGAGACCACCCGGCCGTCGACGACACCACCCGGCACCGTCTCGGGGTCGGCCGCCTCGGCCTTCTTGGCCGCCCGGGTGTAGAGGCTGGTGCGGTGCAGGTCGTCCAGCGTCAGGTCGAACAACCCGGCCTCCGACTCGAGCACCCCCGAACTGAGCAGGGCGTTGGCTGCCTCGAAGCCGAGCACCTCGATGTCGAGGGCGCCGCGCGAGGCCAGGCCGAACAGGCGTTCGCGCAACTGAGACGGGCACGACCGGGAGTTCGGGCAACGAATGTCCTTGTCGCCCTCCTTCTCAGGGCGAAGCTCCGTGCCGCACGACGGGCAGTGGGTGGGCATGACGAACGCCCGCTCGTTGCCGTCGCGCAGGTCGACCACCGGCCCGAGCACCTCGGGGATCACGTCGCCGGCCTTGCGCAGCACCACCATGTCGCCGATCAGCACGCCCTTGCGCTCCACCTCGTGGGCGTTGTGCAGGGTGGCCATCGCCACGGTCGAGCCGGCCACCAGCACCGGCTCCATCACCGCGAACGGGGTGACGCGTCCAGTTCGTCCGACATTGACCTGGATGTCGAGCAGTCGGGTGTTGACCTCTTCAGGTGGGTACTTGAAGGCGACCGCCCACCGCGGCGCACGCGACGTGGAACCCAGTGCACGCTGCTGGCTGATCTGGTCGACCTTGACCACGACACCGTCGATCTCGTGCTGGTCGTCGGGGTCGCCGCGCAGGTCGTGGCGGTGCTCGCCGTGGTGGGTGACGTAGGCCTTGACCTCGTCGGCGGTGTCGACCACCCGCACGTGGGGCGAGGTGGGCAGTCCCCAGGCCTTGAGCCGGTCGTAGGCCTCAGACTGCCGCTCGGGGTCGAAGCCGGTGCGGGCACCGATGCCGTGCACCAGCATCCGCAGCGGGCGGGTGGCGGTGACCCGGGGATCCTTCTGGCGCAGCGAGCCGGCGGCGGCGTTGCGCGGGTTGGCGAACGGTGCCTTGCCGGCCTCGACCAGCGAGGCGTTCAGTTCCTCGAACCGGGCCAGCGGGAAGAAGATCTCGCCGCGCACCTCGAGCAACTCGGGCACGTCGTCGCCCACCAGTTGGTGCGGCACGCCGGTGATGGTGCGCACATTGCCGGTGACGTCCTCCCCCACCCGACCGTCGCCCCGGGTGGCGGCGCTGACCAGCCGCCCGCGCTCGTAGGTGAGGTTGATCGCCAGCCCGTCGATCTTGAGCTCGCACAGGTACTGCACCGTTGCACCGTCCAGGGCTCGGTCAGTGCGAGCCAGCCACTCGTCCAACTCGTCGTCTGAGAAGGCGTTGTCGAGCGACTCCATCCGCTGCCGGTGCTCGACCGGGGCGAAGTCGGTGAACTGGGCGGCTCCCACCTTCTGGGTGGGGCTGTCGGGGGTTCGCAGCGCAGGCCACTGGTCCTCGAGCGCCTCGAGCTCGCGCAGCCAACCGTCATAGGTGGCGTCGTTGACCACCGGAGCATCCTGGCCGTAGTACGACTGCTGGGCCTCGGTGATCCGCTCGGCCAGGTCGGTCCAGGCATGGCGCACCTCGGGGGTCGGCTCGGCCACCCCCGAAGTGTCAGCACCGGCCTGCGGCGCCTGAGGCTCAGTCAAAGATCGGGCCCACCGTCCGGGTGCGCTTCAGCTCGAAGAAGCCGGGGTAGGCGGTCACCTTGGCGAACCCGTCGAACAGGTTGCCGGCCTCCTCACCCTTGGGTGCGGGCGAGATCACCCGTCCGAACAGGGCCATGCCGTTGATGTGGATCACCGGGGTGCCCACCTCGTCTCCGACGGGGTCCATGCCCTCATGGTGGCTGGCCACCAGCAGTTCGTCCCACTCGTCGGTCTGGGCGCGGTCGGCGATGGTCTCGTCCATGTCGCACTCGCGCAGGGCGGCCTTGATGGTCTCGATGTCACGGTCCTGCTCGCCGAGGTGGAAGCGGGTGCCGATGGCGGTGTAGAAGTCGCGCACCCGCTCGTCCCCGTAGGTCTCGCGGACGCCGATGGCGGCCCTGACCGGGGCCTTGGCGGTCGCCAGGAAGGCGAGGTAGTCGGGGTCGAGGTCGCGGCCCTCGTTGAGCACCGACAGGCTCATCACGTGGAAGACGGTGTGCACGTCGCGCACCTTCTCGACCTCCAGCATCCAGCGGGAGGTCATCCAGGCCCAGGGGCAGGTGGGGTCGAACCAGAAGTCAACTCGCGTCGTCATGGGGGCCAGCCTAGACGCCTCGACCGACACCTCGATGCCGCTAGGCTCGTCGCAGCCCCGGGACGCCCGCGGCCACCCCCTGACCCTGTGGAGACCACACCATGAATCCGGCCAACCTGACCCGCGCCGAAGCAGCCGACCGCGCATGCCTGGTGACCAGCGAGTCCTACCGTGTGCACGTCGACCTGACCGGTCGCGATCTCGCCGATGCTGACACCTTCGTCTCGTCGACCACGGTCACGTTCAGCTCCGGGGCCGGGACGACCTGGATCGACCTGATCGCTGATCGGGTGCTGTCGGCCGAGTTGGACGGTGCTGCCCTCGACGCCGAGGCGTTCACCGGCCACCGGATGCCGCTGGAACTCTCCGAGGGCGACCACGAACTGACCATCGTCGCGCTGTGCCGCTACTCCCACACCGGCGAGGGCCTGCACCGGTTCGTCGACCCCGCAGACCAGTTGGTCTACCTCTACACCCAGTTCGAGATCGCCGACGCCCGGCGGATGTTCGCCTGCTTCGACCAGCCCGACCTGAAGGCCACGTTCACGCTGTCGGTGCTCGCCCCGGCCCACTGGACCGTCGTGTCGAACGCCCCGGCCGTCGATCCCGAGCCGACCGACGACGACGCCGCACTGTGGAGCTTCGAGCCCACCCCGCCGATGTCGACCTACATCACCGCGCTGGTCGCCGGTGACTACCACGTGGTGCGCGACACGCTCACCTCGACCACCGGCGAGGTGCCTGCCTCGGTGATGTGCCGCCAGAGCGTGGTCGAGCACCTCGATGCCGAGCGGATCCTCACCACCACCCAGCGCGGGTTCACCGTGTTCGAGGAGGCCTTCGGCGTCGGCTACCCGTTCGGCACCTACGACCAAGTGTTCGTGCCCGAGTTCAACGCCGGCGCGATGGAGAACGCGGGCTGCGTCACCATCCGAGACGAGTACCTGTTCCGGTCGCGGGTGACCGCTGCGGCCCACGAGGCGCGCGACAACACGATCCTGCACGAACTCGCGCACATGTGGTTCGGCGACCTGGTCACCATGACCTGGTGGGACGACCTGTGGCTCAACGAGTCGTTCGCCGAGTGGGCCTCGCACTACTGCCAGGCCAAGATCGTCGACGAGCACGGTGGGGTCGACCCCTGGGTGTCGTTCGCCAACGCGCGCAAGGGCTGGGCCTACGTCCAGGACCAGATGCCCACCACCCACCCGATCGCCGCCGACATGGTCGACCTCGAAGCGGTCGAGCAGAACTTCGACGGCATCACCTACGCCAAGGGCGCCTCGGTGCTCAAGCAGCTGGTCTCGCTGGTCGGCGAGGAGCAGTTCCTGACCGGTGTGCGCGCCTACTTCGACGAGCACGCCTGGGGCAACACCCAGCTCACCGACCTGCTCGGTGCCCTGGAGACCTCCAGCGGACGAGAGCTCGGCTGGTTCAGCGGCGAGTGGCTCGAGAAGGCCGGCGTCAACACTCTGGTGCCCGAGGTCGTCGTCAACGCCGGGGCCATTGAGTCGTTCACCATCGTCCAGACCGCCGACGCCGGCTGGCCCACGCTGCGCACCCATTCGATGGCGATCGGACTGTTCGACCTGGTCGACGGCCGTCTGGTGCGCCGCACCTCGCTGCCAGTCGAGGTCAGTGGCGAGCGCACCGAGGTGCCCGAACTGGTGGGTGAGTCGGCCGCCGACCTCGTCCTGCTCAACGACCACGACCTGACCTACGCCAAGGTGCGGTTGGACGAGTCGTCCCTGCAGACCGCCGTCGCCCACATCGACGGTCTGGACGAGCCGCTGGGCCGGGCGATCCTGTGGGGGGCGGCCTGGGACATGTGTCGCGACGCCGAGATGGCCTCGGGCGACTACGTCGACCTGGTGCTGCGCGGCGTGGGTGGCGAGAGCGACCTGACCGCTGTCGGCACGTTGCTGCGGCAGGCTCAACTGGCCGCCACCGGCTACACCGCCCGCGACAAGCGGGCTGCGGTGCGCGAGCGCCTGGTGGCCGGTGCGGCCGGGCTGCTCAAGGGCGCCGAGCCCGGCTCCGACCACCAGTTGGCGTTCACCAACGCGCTGGTCGCCTCGGTGCACACCCCGGCCGGGGCGGAGTTGATCCGCGGCTGGCTGGCCGGTGAGGAGGTGCCCGAGGGGCTCACCATCGACACCGACATGCGCTGGCGGATCATGACCGCGCTGGCGCGAATGGGTGAGGTCGGACCCGAGCAGATCGATGCCCTGCTGGCCGAGGACACCACCATCCAGGGCGCGGAGTCCGCCGCCGGGGCACGGGCCGCGCTGCCCGGGGCCGAGGCGAAGGCCACCGCGTGGGGGCTGGCCACGTCCGACACCTCGGTGCCCAACGGCACCCAGCGCCAGATCGCGATGAACTTCTGGCAGTACGACCAGTCCGAGGTGCTCAGCGACTACGTCGACCGCTACCTGTCAGTGGCCGATGAGATCTCACGCGGCGAGCAGGGCTGGCCGACCCGCGGGCACGCGGTCGTCCAGAACGTGCTGACCTGGCTGTTCCCCGGTGACGGGGACGAGGCTGTGCTGGCCAGGGTGGATGCGTGGCTCACCGCCAACGATCCCTCCGACCAGGTGAAGCGCACGGTGACCGAGCGCCGGGACGCGCTGGCGCGGGCGCTGCGCTGCCAGGCGGTCAGCTGAGGCTGGTCCCTTCCGGGCGAGCCGCGGTGGGGCTCAGGCGCTACGTCGAGCCTGGCCCTCGGCGGGCAGGGCGAGGTCGTCGGCGACACCGTCGCCATCAAGCTCGACCATGCCGACCGCCCGGGCGTCCTCACGGCCGCGGGCACGCCACTCGGGCGCCTTGAAGATCGCGACGACGATCGCACCGACCCCCAGCGGCACCACCACGGTGAGCATCAGCAGGAACAGGCCCGACACGGGCTCAGGCTGGGGCCAGCCGGGGAACACCTTCAGCGGGAGCAGCACGAGCTCAGTCATGGGGCACACAGTAGCCAAACCGGACCCCCACTGTCGCCCAGTGGCGCTGTGCTAAGTTCCGAGCGTTCCGCCACTGCCCCTCGGAGGCGCCCGTGTCGCACGTCCAGTCCGCTCCCCACCACGGGGACCACCTGCCCCCCTTCGAGACCGGACGGCACCTGTTGTCGGTGCAGCAGTTCGATCGCTCGCGGCTGCACGAACTGTTCGCCCTGGCCGACGTGGTCACCCCCATCGCCCAACGGCGCGGAGTCTGCACGGTGCTCGACGGTGCGGTGCTCGGCAGCCTGTTCTTCGAACCCTCGACCCGCACCCGGTTGTCGTTCGAGTCGGCCTTCCTGCGGCTGGGCGGTGAGGTGACCACCACCACCGGCTTCACCTTCTCGTCGATGGCCAAGGGTGAGTCGATCGCCGACACCTCCCGGGTGGTCAGCGGCTACTCCGACGTGCTGGTCGTCCGCCATCCCGACGAGGGGTCGGTGGCCGAGTTCGCCGCCCACAGCGTCGTCCCGGTGATCAACGGAGGTGACGGCGCCGGTGAGCACCCGTCGCAGGCACTGCTAGACACCTACACCCTCAAGCGCGAACTCGAGGCCCGCGGCACCGGCATCGACCACGCGACGGTCGCGGTCGTGGGCGACCTGAAGTACGGACGAACCGTGCACTCGTTGATCAAGTTGCTGGCCGTCTACGAGGGCCTGCACTTCCAGGTGTTCAGCCCACCCAGCCTGGAACTGCCGCCCGAGATCGCCCACTACGCCACGCTGCGCGGGCACCGGGTCACCGAGTACGACACAGTGGTCGAGGCGATCTGCGGAGCTGACGTGGTCTACGCCACCCGGGTGCAGCGCGAGCGGATGACCGAGGAGGTCGCCGCCTCGGGGGCGCTGCAGGGCAACCTGATCGACCGCCGGGTGCTGATGGAGGCCGACGCGCTCGACATCATCATCATGCACCCGCTGCCGCGCGACTCCCGCGCCGATGCCTTCGACCTGTCCAACGACGTGGACGACCTGCCCGGGCTGTCGATCTTCACCCAGACCGACAACGGCCTGGTCGTGCGGATGGCGATCTTCCTGACCGCCCTGGGCTGCTCGCCCGACACCGTGCGGGCCACCACCAAGCAGCGTCCCTGGGACGCCACCCTGCGCTGGGAGTGACATGGACGACCTGACCATCGTCGGTGCCCAACTGGCCGACGGCACCCGCACCGACCTGCACGTCGCCGGTGGACGCTTCGTCGCCGAGTCACCGTCAGGGGCCCGCCGAATCGATGCCGACGGCCTGATCGCCCTGCCCGGCCTGGTCGACCTGCACACCCACCTGCGCGAGCCCGGCCGCGAGGAGTCCGAGACCGTCGCCACCGGAACCGCCGCCGCGGCCCGCGGTGGCTTCACCGCGGTCTTCGCGATGGCCAACACCACCCCGGTCACCGACACCGCCGAGGCGGTCGCCACCCAGCACCGACTCGCCGAGGGCGCCTCGGCCGAGGTGGTCCCGATCGGGTCGGTGACCCGTGGGTTGGCCGGGCAGGAACTGTCCGACATCGCCGGCATGCACGCCGCCGGGGTGACCGTGTTCTCCGACGACGGCTTCTCGGTGCCCACGGCCGGCCTGGTGCGGGCGGCGATGGAGCAGATGCTGCCCTTCGACGGGGTGCTCGCCGAGCACTGCCAGGACGCGACGTTGGCCGGGCCGAGCGCCTGCTGCCACGAGGGTGAGGTCTCGCGTGAGCTCGGCCACGAGGGCTGGCCGACGATGGCCGAGTCGGTGATCATCGCCCGCGACGTGCAGGTCGCCAAGGAGTTGGGGGCCCGGCTGCACATCTGCCACGTCTCGACTGCCGAGGGCGTCGAGGTGCTGCGCTGGGCCAAGGGACGAGGCGTGCGGGTGACCGCCGAGGTGATGCCTCACCACCTGCTGCTCACCCATGAGTTGCTGCGCAGCGGCGACACCACCTTCAAGGTGAACCCACCGCTTCGTCCGGCCGAGGACGTCGAGGCGGTGAGGGCCGCGCTCGAGGACGGCACGATCGACATCGTCGCCACCGACCACGCCCCGCACCGGGCCGCCGACAAGGACAAGCCGTTCGCCGACGCCTCACCCGGGTTGGTGGCGCTGGAACAGGTACTGGCCGTGGTGGTCGAGACCATGGTGCTGCCCGGCCGCATCGACTGGGCCGGGCTCGCGACGCGGATGAGCCATCGTCCTGCTGCCATCGGATCGCTGCCCCACCAGGGACGACCGATCGCTGCTGGCGAGCCGGCGAACCTGGTGCTGGTCGATCCCGCCGCCAGGGCGGTCATCGACCCTGAGCAGACCTCGTCCAAGGCCCGCAACAACCCCTACCGGGGGCTCGACCTGCCGGCGCCGGTGGTGGCGACCTACTGGCAGGGCCGTCAGACCTGGGGCGGGTGAACGACCGGCCCTGTGCTCGTCTGCGAAGGGCTGGGCTTGACCGGCCGTCGGCTGCGATGGATCAGCCAGAGCAGGGCGGCCACGCTGACGACCACCACGCCCACGTGCATGCCTGAGGCCACACCCAGGGCGGTGCCGGCCCTGACGTCGCGTGCGCGGGTCGAGAGCAGCAGGACCGCGACCGGGACGATCAGCTTCGAGGCCTCTTCGATCAAACCGACCCCTGGCATCGGCGCCACCGACAGTTGGCGCAGCGTGTCGTACTCCAGCACCCCGGCCACCACGGTGCCGACCAAGCCTCCCGCGGCCGCCGCCACGACGACGGTCGACAGGTCGACGACCTGGTCGCGGCCGCCGACAGTGGCGAAGACCAGCACCGCCAGCGGCACGGTCGCGGCACCGATCAGCACGGCGAGCCAAGCCAGCCGACGCCACCACTGGGTTCGCGGTTCAGGTGCCACGGTCTGCATGGACGACACGTTGGCCCCGGGCGCAAGGACGCCGCGATAGGACCTTCGGCTGATCGGAGCGAGCCCTGAGGTGGATGTGCGTCGGGGTGCCCGGTGACCACAGTGGTGGGCATGGATGGCGCAGAACAACGACGGGCCGTGGTGCTCGTCCAGGCCATGGTCGCCGGGGTGGTGTTCGGCGGAATCAGCATGAAGTTGCTCGACCACTGGTCACCCAAGGTTTCGGGTGCCAGTGACGCCACCCCCTGGGAGCGCCTCGTCGACCTGTTGGTGACGTTGACCAGCGGAACGTGGGCGTGGGCGGTGCTCGTGGTGGTGGGGACAGCCGTGCTCACCCGTTCGGCTGGCGCCGACAGGCCCGGCGAGGTGGGACCCCCTGGGCAGCGGGTGGACCGATGGCTGTGGGGCTGGGCGGTGGCCACGGTGATGCTCTCGGCCATCTCGATCACCTGGTACGGCGTGGCCGACCTCAGCGGGGGCGGTGACGGTGACGACTGGTTGACGCGGGTGGCGCTGCTGGTGCCGTTGTGCGCGGTGATCGCGGCGGCCCTGGCCGTGGTCGGCGTGTTCTGGCGCGACCGGGACTGGTTCGGGCTGGCCGCGAGGTTGGCGCTGCCGGCGGGGTTGGCGCTGGTGTTGGTGGCCGCTCCCCCACCTTCGCTTGCCTACGGGGGCATGGCCGCCATCGACCGGGCTGTCTGGTGGACCCAGCACGCGCTCGGGGCGCTGTGGGCCGGTGGCGTCCTCGTCCACGCCCTGGTCGAGCGCCACGGACGAACTGACCAGGCGGTGGTCAGCGTCGGGTCAGCTTGATCCGCCAGGCCTCGGGCCCCTGCTCGAGGTAGCTGGCCTCGACGGCGTCGCCGTGCAACTGACCGATCTGGGCCAGCAGCGGCTTCGGGTCGTGTGGTGCCACCAGCACCATCGCCTCGCCGGGGTGCAGGCTGCCGAGGGCCCCGAGGATCGCCCCGTGGCGAATGCGGTGCGGGATCGCCCGGGCGTCGATCTCGGGCAGGTCGTGGTCGTGTCCGCCGCAGCCGCAGCTTTGTTTCTCGGCGAGGGGCTTGTCGGTGAGGGGCTTGTCGGTGAGGGGCAGTTCGGTCATGGTTCCTCCTTCCGCCATCCTTGCACAAGTTTCTCGTGTCAATTCAGGTCGTGTGTTCACCTTCATTTGAACTGATCAATTCTTTGATAGGGTGGGGCCATGCCCGACCGACTGCTCAGCGCCGACAGCCCTGCGGCTGCTGAGGCTCTGCGACAGGCAGGTCTGCGCATCACCCGGCAGCGGCTGGCGGTGATCGATGCCATCCGGACGCACCCCCATGCCAGTGTCGACGAGATCCTCGAGCAGCTCGGCGCGGGTGCGAGCATCACCCGGCAGGCGATCTACCTGATCGTCGCTGACCTCAGCCAGGCCGGCATCGTCCGTCGCCTCGACCTGCCCGGCCATGCGTCCCGCTACGAACTGGACGAGCACGACAACCACCACCACGCGGTCTGCGACAGCTGTGGGCTGGTGCTCGACGTGCCCTGCCACACCGGGTCGGCCCCCTGTCTGGAGGCGCCGGTCCCCCTCGCCCTCGACGTCCGCGTCGCCGACGTCGTCTACCGCGGCCTGTGCCGCGACTGCACCACCACCGAGCTTCCCGCAGCCTCGTCCAGAACCGGGCGAGGACGAACGCACGAAGGAGAATGATGACCAACCCGTCCCAGCCCAACCCGGCGAGCACCGGCTCGACCACGCAGGCCGGCATCCCGGCCGTCAGTGACCGCAACTCCCTCACCGTCGGCCCGAACGGACCGATCGTCCTGCACGACCACCACCTGGTCGAGACCCTGGCGCACTTCAACCGGATGAACGTGCCCGAGCGTCGTCCGCACGCCAAGGGCGCCGGCGCATTCGGCACCTTCGAGACCACCGAGGACATCAGCCAGTACACCAAGGCCGCCCTGTTCCAGCCCGGCGTGAGCACCCGCACCCTGCTGCGCTTCTCGACCGTGGCCGGCGAGCTGGGTTCGCCCGACACCTGGCGCGACGTGCGTGGTTTCGCGCTGAAGTTCTACACCACCGAGGGCAACTTCGACCTGGTCGGCAACAACACCCCGGTCTTCTTCGTGCGTGATCCGATGAAGTTCCCGCACTTCATCCGTTCGCAGAAGCGCCTGCCCGACACCGGCCTGCGCGACGCCACCATGCAGTGGGACTTCTGGACGCAGAACCCTGAGACCGCCCACCAGGTCACCTACCTGATGGGTGATCGTGGCCTGCCCAAGAGCTGGCGGACGATGAACGGCTACGGCTCGCACACCTACATGTGGGTCAACGCCGCCGGTGAGAAGTTCTGGGTGAAGTACCACTTCATCAGCCAGCTGGGGGTCGAGAACTTCACCGCCGACGACGCCGAGGCCATGGCCGGCGCGGACGCCGACCACCACCGTCGTGACCTCAACGAGGCCATCGCCCGCGGTGAGTTCCCCCAGTGGGACCTCTACGTGCAGGTGATGCCGTACTCCGAGGCGAACGACTACCGGTTCAACCCGTTCGACCTGACCAAGACCTGGTCGAAGAAGGACTACCCGCGCATCAAGGTCGGCACGCTGACCCTGAACGAGAACCCGGCCAACTTCTTCGCCGAGATCGAGCAGGCCGCGTTCAGCCCCGGCAACATGGTTCCGGGCATGGGCATGAGCCCCGACAAGATGCTGCTCGGCCGCAACTTGTCCTACGCCGACGCCCAGCGCTACCGCATCGGGACGAACTTCCAGCAGCTGCCGGTCAACAAGCCGGTGACGCAGGTGCACTCGTACAACTTCGAGGGCAACATGACCTACGAGCACCGCGGCAACGACCGGGTCTACGCCCCGAACTCGTTCGGTGACTCCTGGTCAGACCAGGAGGGCCCGGTCGACAACTCGTGGGAGTCCGACGGCGAACTCGTCCGCCAGGCCTACACCCTGCACGCCGAGGACGACGACTTCGGCCAGCCGGGCACGCTGTACCGCGAGGTGTTCGACGATGCCGCCCGTGCGCGCTTCCTCGAGACCCTGACCGGTCAGGGCAAGGCGATCAACGTCGACGTGGTTCGTGAGAACTTCTTCCAGTACTGGACGAACGTCGACGCCAACCTGGGAGCCCAGCTGCGCGCTGCCGTCGCCGGCTGAGGCCGCTGAGCCCCACATGATTCGTGGCGCGGAACGCACTGAACTCAGTGCGTTTCGCGCCACAGATCATTTCGGGACGAGGCGCACGTGGGCGAGCGGGCCGGGGCCACCACTGCTTCCCCCGCACGAAGATCGAGTTCCCGCACCAACGGTGGTGCGGGAACTCGATTTAGCTGCGGGGGAAGGGGCGTCACCGCTGGACGCGTGAGTTGCCCTCCCAGATCGTCCAGACCTGGGCCTCGTCGGCCGGGGCCCCGTAGTCGTTGATCGAGGTGGCCGCCAGGGCACCGGTGGCCCAGCCGAACTGCATGCACTTCTCGGCCGGCCAGCCCTGCAGGATGCCGTAGAGCATGCCGCCGACCGATCCGTCGCCGCCGCCGATGCGGTCGAAGACACCGATCTCACGGGGCTCGGCGACATGGAACTCGCCATCGCCCCACACGACCATGCCCCACAGGTGACGGTTGACCGAGATCACCTCGCGCAGGGTGGTGGCGATGAACTGCGCGCGCGGGTAGGCCTCGCGGATGCGTTCGATCATCTCCTTGAACGAGCCGATCTCGTCGTGCAGGTCCTCTCCCCCGGCCTCGGGGCCCTCGATGCCCAGGCAGAGCTGGAAGTCCTCCTCGTTGCCGATCAGGATGTCGCAGACGCTGGCGATCTCGGTGAAGGCAGCACGCAACTCGTCCTCGCGGCCCTTCCAGAACGACGCGCGGTGGTTCATGTCCATCGAGACCAGGCAGCCGTTCTCGCTGGCCTTGCGGGCCACGTCGAGGCAGAACTGGGTGGTCTTGGACGACAGCGCCGCCACCAGCCCGGACAGGTGCAGGATCTTCACGCCCTCGACTGCGAACAACTGGTCGAGGTCGAAGTCGGCGGCATCCAGGTCGAGACCCACCTCACCGGCGCGGTCGTTCCACACCCGGGGGGCGCGGTTGCCGTAGCCGGAGTCGGCGATGTTGAACTGGTGGCGATAACCCCAGGCACCGCCCTGGTCCTTGTCAGGGCCGCGGAAGGTCATGCCGCGCGAGCGCAGGCTCGACTTGATGAAGGCCGAGATCGGTGAGTCCTTGACGAAGTTGGTGAGCACCATCGTCGGCAGCCCCAGGTACGACGCCACGCTGGCCACGTTCGACTCGGCCGAGGTGGCCTGCATGTGGAACCGGTCGGAGGTGTGCACGGCCTGGTGGTTGTCGGGGGTGATCCGCACGCCCATCGACGTGGCGATGCACAGCGCCCACTGGGCATCGTTTCGCAGGGTGACCATGGCTCAGTTCTCCTTCTCGTCGTCGTTGGTGGCATCGGTGTCGGCGGTGATCTCGTCGGCGGCGTTGACCACCGCGGCGACCACCTGCTCGTCGGTGATGCCGAGTTCAGCCAGCAGCGCCCGGGCGGCCTCGGGCAGGTCACCCTCGACCAAGGCGCTGAGTTCGTCCCCGCGGGGGTCGGTGACCGGGGCCCCGAGCCCACGCAGGTGCAGCAGCCACGCGGCCAGCGCACGCGAGCCGCCGACCGAGACCTCACCGCGTTCGAGCAGGGCGTTGACCACGCCGACGATCCGGATCGGCACCTTCTGCGAGCCGTCGGCGGCGATCTGGGCCAGCAGGTGGCGAATCCGCGGGTTGCGGTAGCGCTCGAGCAGGGCGGCCCGGTAGCCATCGAGGTCGGCATGCGGCAGGTCGATGGTCGAGGTCGCCTCGTCCCACCACTGGTTGACCCACGACTCGACCACCGGGTCGTTGATCGCCTCGTAGACCGTCTCGTGGCCACGTACCGAGGCGCCGTAGGCCATCAGCGAGTGCGAGCCGTTGAGCAGCAGCAACTTGCGCCGCTCGAACAGCGCGACGTCGTCGACGATCTGCGCACCGGCCTGCTCCCACTGCGGACGAGGCGTGGCGAAGGTGTCCGACAGCACCCACTCCGAGAACGGCTCGGTGACGACCAACGCCGGGTCGCTCCAGCCGGACTCGGTGGCGACGCTCGTCCGGTCATCGTCGGTGGCGCGAGGGGTGATCCGGTCGACCATGGTGGTCACCACCCCGACGTTCTGCTCGATCCACTCGACCAGGCCGGGGTCGATCCCCAGTTCCTCGAGTCGGGCTGCGCCCTGGGCCAGGATCCGGGCCACCATCGGCCCGTTGTGGGGCACGTTGTCACACGGGACGAAGGTGATCGGCCCGGCGTCGGCGTTGCGGCGGGCCAGCAGCCCGGCCAGGAACCGTCCCGCAGCGGTGGTCACCTCGGCATCAGGATCCTGGGAGAGCAGGGCGAGGTCGTCGGCCACGGCCGGGTCGGCCAGGTCGAGGTCGCCGTTGCCGTCGCGCCGGTAGCCCGCCTCGGTGATGGTCGAGGTGACCAGGCTGAGCGCGCGATCGGTGAAGTAGCCGCGCCACGCGTCGAGGTCATCGGCAGGATGCACAGCTGACAGGCTCGAGATCACCTCGACCTGGTCACCCTCGGGGCCCTGCACGACCAACTGGTAGACCCCGTCGGAGGCTGACAGTTGCTCGGCGATCGCGGGCGAGCGGCCGGTGAAGGCTGCGATGCCCCACTTGTCGGCGTCGGGTGCGTGCTCGGTGTACCAGGCCTGGTGGGCGCGGGCGAAGTTGCCGATGCCCAGGTGCACGATCCTGATCGGCGCCTTGGGACGACCAGCGTGGTCGCGATGCAGTGGACGGGTCACAGCTTGAACACCTTCTTGGGCAGGTCGACCACCAACTGGCGGGCGATGTCGCAGGCCTCGTCCTCGTCGAGGCGGTGCTCGACGACGAGGTCGGCCAGGTGCACGCAGTCGAGCCGGCGCGACATGTCGTGGCGGGCAGGGATCGACAGGAACGCGCGGGTGTCGTCGATGAAGCCCGAGCCCCGGGTGAAGCCAGCCGACTCGGTCGCGGCCTTGCGGAACCGCTTGATGGCGTCCGGTGCGTCGATGAACCACCACGGCACACCCACGTGCACCGACGGATAGAAGCCCGACAGCGGGGCCAGTTCGCGGCTGAACACGGTCTCGTCCAAGGTGAACAGCACGACGGTGAAGTTGGGGTTGGTGCCGTAGGCGTCGAGCATCGGCTGCACGGCGCGGGTGACCTCGACGCTGATCGGGATGTCGGCACCGACGTCGGCACCGAACTTCTCGAAGGTCGGGGTGTGGTGGTTGCGGTACACCGCCGGGTGCAGCGTCATGGTCAGGCCGTCGTCGCTGGCCATCCGGGCCATGTCGTTGACGAAGTGGCGGCGCAGGGCGTGGGCCTGCTCGACCTCGATCGTCCCGGCGCGCGCGGCCTCGTACAGGCGGGCCGCCTCGGCGTCGTCCAGTCGCTGGGTGCCCAGATCGATGTGGCTGTGGTCGGTCGAGACCGCCCCGTTGGCCTTGAAGAAGGCGCGCCGGTTCTCCATCGCCTCGACCCAACCGGCATAGCTGGAGGTGTCGACGCCGCTGACCTCGCCGAGCCGGTCGATGTCGTCGTTCCAGGTTGCCTTGGCCGGCTCGAGGTACTTGTCGGGGCGGAAGGTGGGCACCACGGTGCGGGTGAACGACTCGTCCGCAGCGATCTTGGCGTGGTGCGACAGGTCGTCACAGGGATCGTCGGTGGTGGCCATGAAGGCGATGTCGAACCGGTCCATCAGGGCACGCGGACGGAAGTCTGGTTCGGCGATCTTGGCGGCGATCGTGTCGTAGATCTGGTCGGCGGTCTCACTCGAGGGGGTGACGTCGACGCCGAAGATGTCGACCAGCTCGTCGGTCATCCAGTAGCGCACCGGGGTGCCCGAGTACTTGTCCCAGTGGCTGCAGAAGATCCGGAAGGCGTTGCGGGCCTGGTCTGCGCTGAAGTCGGCCTGTGCGACCCCGAGGTCGGCCAGGTCGACGCCGCTGGCGTGCATCATCCGGGTGACGTAGTGGTCGGGGGTGATCAGCAACGACGTCGGGTCGTTGAACGGCACGTCGTCGGCGATCCACCCCGGGGGCACGTGGCCGTGGGGGCTGATGATCGGCAGGTCCTTGACCTGGTCGTAGAGCCGCCGGGCGACCTGTCTGGTCTGCGCGTCGCTGGGGAAGAGCCGGTCTGGGTGCAGGGTCAGTGTGCGCGCCATGCTCCTCACTCTCTCGTGCATGCCCCGACCCGGCAACCGGTTGCCAATCATTGCCCCACTTGGCTCCCCCTGTTTGCCAGCGGCTGTCTGCCGTGGCTCACTGGACTCATGGCATCCGTGGTGGCGACCTCACAGACCCCGATCGGCCCCGTGGACTGCGAACTGATCGGCGGCGCCCACCAGCACGTGGACCAGGCCCAGGTCGAGGAGTTCCTGGGCCGCAAGCTGGCAGCCCTCGACCTCGACGGACGCAATGTGGTGCTGGTCGTCCCCGACGGCACCCGGTCGATGCCACTGCCGATGGTCGCCTCGATCCTGCACCGCCACCTCATCGACCGGGTCGGCTCGCTGACCGCGGTGATCGCGCTGGGCACCCACTCCTACATGGAACCGGACGAGATCGAGCAGATGTTCGGCGTGGGCCCGGGCGAACTCGGGCAGCGCTACCCGGGCATGCGGATCGTGAACCACGAGTGGGCCGAGCCCGACATGCTGGTCAAGGTCGGTGAGATCACCGGCGAGAGGATCGCCGAGTTGTCCCAGGGGCGCCTCGACGTGGGCGCCGACATCGTCCTCAACCGCCATGTGGTCGAGGCAGACGTCAACATCGTGGTCGGCCCGGTCTTTCCCCACGAGGTGGTCGGCATCTCGGGTGGCAACAAGTACTTCATCCCCGGGGTGGCCAGCCAGGAGTTCATCGACATGACCCACTGGGTGGGTGCGCTGATCACCTCAGCAGAGATCATCGGCACCACCGGCATCACCCCGGTGCGGGCGATGATCAACGAGGGTGCCCGGATGCTCACCGGCGCCCGGCTGGCCTGCAAGCTGGTGGTCGAGTCCGGCACCGGTGAGGTCGAGGCGGTCGCGTTCGGCGAGGTCGAGGACGCCTGGGCCGCAGCGGCCGCCATCGCCGCACAGTCCCACGTCACCTACGTCGACGAACCGTTCCAGCGCGTGGTCAGCTGCATGATGCCTCGCTACGAAGACATCTGGACCGCCGCCAAGGGCTTCTACAAGCTCGAGCCGGCCGTGGCCGACGGCGGCGAGGTGATCATCTACGCCCCGCACGTCACCGAGGTGTCCGAGACCCACCACGAGATCCACGAGGTGGGCTACCACTGCCGCGACTACTTCGTGAAGCAGTGGGACCAGTTCTCCCACGTGCACTGGGGGGTGCTGGCTCACTCCACCCACCTGCGCGGTGCCGGCAGCTACGACGCCGAGACCGGTGAGGAGAAGCTGCGGGTCAAGGTCACCCTGGCCACCCAGATCCCCCGTGAGGTGTGCGAGTCGATCAACCTGGGCTACCTCGACCCCGACACGATCGACCTCGAGGCCATGGCCGAAGAGCCGGGCACCGTGGTCATCGAGAACGCCGGAGAGGTGCTCTACCGGTTGCGCGAGGGCTGATCGCGTTCGAGAGGACGAGCCGTCGAGCCCCGCTCGATCAACTGGGTCGGCAGCACCATCGGCGCGGTCGAGAGCTTGTGGTCGTGCTCGATCATCCCGATCAACGAACTGGTCGCAGCCTGCCCGATCCGTCCCAGGGGCGCCGCCACCGTGGTCAGGCCGGGGCTGACCAGGTCTGAGGCGAAGGTGTTGTCGAAGCCGACCACCGACATCTCCTGGGGCACCCTGACCCCGAGTCCAGACAGGGTCCGCATCACACCTATCGCCATCAGGTCGTTGAAGCAGATCGCGGCGGTCACACCCGCTTCCAGGAGCTTCGCGCCCAGAGCCTGGCCGCCTCGCACGGTGGGGGCACCCGGGCCGATCCTCGAGTCGATGAGTTCGAGCTCGTAGCAGCCCTCGCGAAAGGCCCGGTAGCGCACGCCGTTGGCCCAGGAAGCATCCGGCCCAGCCACGTAGGCGATCCGCCGATGACCGAGCTCGGCCACGTGCTCGAGTGCCCGACGGGTGCCGCGAGCGTGGTCGGGCACCACACAGGGCAGCCCGGTCACCACCCGGTTGAGCAGGATGGTGGGCACCTTGCGCGCAGCCGCCCGCAGCGCGGTGTCAGACATCCGCGAACTCGCCACCAGCAACCCATCGACCACCGGAAGAGTGCGCTCGAACAACTGGCGCTCCTTCTCGGGGGATTCCTGGGCATCGGCCACGACCAGCGAGTACCCCCGGTTGCTGCACTCCTCCTCAGCGCCGCGGATGATGCTGAAGAAGAACGGGTTGGTCACGTCACTCAGGGCCAGGGCGATCATGCTGGTGCGCTTGGTGCGCGGCAGACGGAACACGCTCCGGGAGCGGTAACCCAGCTCAGCGGCGACGGCGTGGATGTGGACGGCCGTGCGGTCGCTCACCCGACCCGGACGCGAGAAGGCGCGCGAGACCGTCGACGGGTTGACCCCTGCGGCGGCGGCCACGTCGTAGATCGTGGGCGGCTTGTCACAGGACGCGTCCCGCTCAGGCTGTGGCGTCTCTGTCACAGGCCGAACCTACAACACGCAGGCGCGCACTGACGAGGGGTTCGACGGCCGCCCCGAGATCGGCAAGTTGTGGCAACCTGAGGCAACAGTGGTGGCCATCGGCTTGCATGGACACCACACGCAGACACCTCGACGAAGGACGCACACGATGACTGAAGCCCACGACACGGTCCAGCAGCAGGAGTTGGCCCAGGTCGGTGTGATCGGCATGGCCGTCATGGGATCAAACCTGGCCCGCAACATGGCCCGCAACGGCTACCGCACCGCGGTCTGGAACCGCACCGGGTCGAAGACCGACGCCATGATCGCTGCCCACGGCCACGAGGGCGCCTTTGTCCCCAGCCAGGACCTCGCCGACTTCGTCGCGAGCCTGGAGCGTCCCCGCCGCATCGTGATCATGGTGCAGGCCGGACGAGGTACCGACGCCACCATCGACGCGCTCATCCCGCTACTCGAAGCCGGTGACATCGTCGTCGACGGTGGCAACGCCCACTACGAGGACACCCGTCGTCGCGAGAAGAAGCTGCGTGAGCTCGGCTTCCACTTCGTCGGTGCCGGCATCTCCGGTGGCGAGGTGGGCGCCCTCGAGGGTCCCTCGATCATGCCCGGCGGCTCCCCCGAGTCGTACGCCGCGCTCGGCCCGATCCTCGAGTCGATCTCGGCCAAGGTCGACGGCGAGCCCTGCTGCACCTACATCGGCACCGACGGCGCCGGGCACTTCGTGAAGATGGTGCACAACGGCATCGAGTACGCCGACATGCAGTTCATCGGTGAGGCCTACGAGATGCTCAAGGCGGCCGGGTTCTCCGCGGCCGAGGCCGCGGATGTGTTCGCCACCTGGAACACCGGTGACCTCGACTCCTACCTGATCGAGATCACCTCCGAGGTGCTGCGCCAGGTCGACGCCCGCACCGGCCAGCCGCTGGTCGACGTGGTGGTCGACGCGGCCGGCATGAAGGGCACCGGCACCTGGACTGTCCAGGCTGCACTCAACCTCGGCGTCGGCGTCAACGCCATCGCCGAGGCCGTGTTCGCGCGCGCCACCTCGTCCGACGCCGAACTGCGCAAGGCCGCCCAGGGTGCGCTCAGCGGTCCCGACGGCAAGGTCGCCATCGACGACTCCGACCCGATCAACCGCGAGCACTTCGTCAATGACATCCGCGACGCGCTGTGGTCGGCCAAGGTCGTCGCCTACGCCCAGGGCCTCGACCTGATTCGCTACGCCGCCCAGGAGTACGGCTGGCAGATCGACATCGCCGAGGTCGCCAAGATCTGGCGTGCCGGCTGCATCATCCGGGCCAAGCTGCTCGAGCGCATCCGCAGCGAGTACGCCGCCAACAACCTGGTCACCCTGCTCGAGGCCCCCTCGATCAAGGCCGAGTTGGCCCGCACCCAGGATGCGTGGCGCAGGGTCGTGGCCGGCGCGGTCAGGTCCGGCGTTCCCGTGCCGGGGTTCGCCTCGGCGCTCAGCTACTACGACCAGGCGCGGGCCCCCCGGGTCAATGCCGCCCTCACCCAGGGCCTGCGCGACTACTTCGGCGCCCACACCTACCGTCGCATCGACATGCCGGGCAGCTTCCACACCCTGTGGTCGACCGACCGCACCGAGGTCGAGGACGTCGACAGCCACTGAACAACGTGAACGACCGGGCCCGGGGGTGTGCACCCCCGGGCCCGGTCATGTCATGGGTGTGGTGAGGTCAGTCGGCTCGTCCGCTCGACTCGCCCACCCGGCGGACGAACGCGGTGATCTGCTCGGCCTCGTCGACCCGGCTCGACTCCCCCACGTAGGGCATGTGGCCGGTCTCGAACCAGGCGTGCTCGATCCGGTCCAGCGCCTGCCGGGGCAGGTCGAGGTGGTCGACCATCTCGCGTGCCGCACCGACCGGCGTGGCCAGGTCGTAGTGGCCGTACTCGATGCGCACCTGCAGGTGGGGGTTGGCCCGCATCACGCGCTCGAGCTTGTCGACCACCGAGATCGGACGACCCTCGAACTCCTTGTACGACCAGTGCTCGATGGCGTCGGCGAACACCGCGTAGGGCAGGTCGAGTTCTGATCGCAGTTCGTGGCGCAGGTAGTGGTGCACCGCAGCCGAGTAGGGACCCATCAGGGCATCGATCGACGGATCGGCATCCATCCGCTCGGCGATGCCGGACTGCAGCACGCCGGTGATCCGGCCATCGATGCGTCCGACGGTCTGACCGCGGTCACGCAGCAGCTCGGTGCAGAACCGCCAGTGCTCGGGACGCAGGTTGCAGCCCAGCAGGTAGTCCTTCGACAACCCCGTGATCCGCGACAGGTCGCCGGCCACCTCGTCCCGTTCCTCGTCGGTCAGCCGGTTGCCGCGGGCCAGGGCCCAGCGGTAGCGGTCCTCGACGTAGTTGTTGGCCTCGTCGACGACCTCGTGCAGGGACGATCCCTCGCGCAGCCCGTGGTAGTGGGCGATCGCGGCGTAGGTGGGCAGGTAGCTCAGGCAGGCCTGGTCGTGGCGCAGGTAGCGGAAGTCCTGGCTGGCGAAGTCGAGCACGCTCGAGATCAGCACCAGGCCGTTGAGTTGCATGCCGAAGCGGCTGAACAGGTGCTCGGCCACCGACACCGCGCGCGTGGTGCCGTAGGACTCACCGCACAGGAACTTGGGGCTCATCCAGCGGTCCTCGCGGGTGCACCACAGCCGGATCACCTCACCGACCTGCTCCACGTCGCGCTTCCAGCCGTGGTAGTCCTTGGCCTTGCCGCCCTCGACCGCACGCGACCAGCCGGTCGACATGGGGTCGATGAAGACCAGGTCGGACGCCCGCAGCAGTGTTTCAGGGTTGTCGAGCAGCCGGTAGGGCGGCGGGGTGAGCTCGTTGGGCTCACCGAAGTCGACGATCCTGGGGCCGAGCAGACCCAGGTGCAGCCAGACCGAGCTCGACCCGGGGCCGCCGTTGAAGACGAAGGTGATCGGCCGGGTGGTGACGTCGCCGCCCTCGAGGGTGTAGGCGGTCACTGCGATCTCGCCGCGAGGCTTCCAGCCGTCGAAGACGTCGTCGGTCACCTGTTCCTCGCGCACCACGATCCGGCCGGTCCGGGCGGTGTAGCTCAACGGTCCGTCGGCGGTCTGCAACACGTGCTGGGTCTCGACCAGCAGGTCGGTGGGGTCGGGCTTGTCGGCCGGGGTCGGCTTCTCAGGTGTCGTGGTCACGATCGTGACCCTACTCGGCGGCGCTTCTCAGGCGACGGGCGGGGCGACCAGCCACGCGCCCAGCCGGGCGCGGTGGTCGTCGTCCAACGGCTTGGGACGACCCGAGCCGTCAGCGCAGACCAGCACCGTACGAGCACGGCAGAGCACCGGCAGCGACGCCTGCAGCGGGTCGACCAGTTCGGCGTTGAGGGTGACCGAGCTTCGTCCCAGCGAGACCACCGAGGTGACCAGGTGGTAGGGCTCGAGCCGGTAGCCGACCTGGTCGAGGTAGTCCACGTCCTGGCGGGCCACCAGCCAGGCGGTGTCGGGGTCGGCCATGGCGTGGTCGGCGCCGGTGGTCCCCTGACGCGCCATCGTCGGGTCGGCGGTGGTGGTCATCGCGATCCGGGCTTCCTGCACGTAGTCGAAGATCCGCACGTTGTTGACGTGGTGGAAACGGTCGACGTCCGACCAGCGCGGTCTCACCGGGTGCACGTGGCCTCGTCCGCGCAGGTCGACCTGGGCGAGCGGCGAGAACGCTTCGGCCTCGACCAATTGGGCGTCGAACCACTCCTGCTCGGCGGCGGTCAGGCGTCGGACGCGCTGGTGGGCGAGGTCGAAGGGGCACAGTGTCGTGCGCGCCCTGGCCACCACGACTCCGGCCTGGCTGAGCTGGTAGGCCAGCCGGAACCTGGACGCGCCCCGTTCGACCACCGACAGCTCGGCGACCACCGGGGCGATGCCGAAGGTGATCGGCGCCCGGTACTCGACCTGGTGGCCGACCACGACCACGCCGGTGTCGAGCATGGTCGATCGTCCACCGGCGAGCAGGAACTCGACGCGTGCCTCCTGCAGGTAGTCAGCGACCAGGGCGTTGTTGACGTGGCCCTGGGCGTCGAGGTCACCCCAGCGGACGTCGATCTCGACGACGTGGGGACCGCTCACAGTTCGCCGCCGGCTGGCCACCGGTCACAGTTCAACGGAGTCCTCGTCGTCGTACAGCCCGGCGATGATGTCGGCGTACCGGTCCTGGACGGCCTTGCGGCGAATCTTCATGTTGGGGGTGACGCCGCCTTCGTCCACGCTGAGCTCGTGGTCGAGGATCGCGAACTGCTTGACCGTCTCCCAGCGCTCCAGCTGGTGGTTGGCGCGCTCCATGAATCGAGCAATCGAGGCCTTGATCTCAGGCAGCTGGGTCAGCTCGGCGTAGGACAGGTCGCCACGCCCGCGCCGGTCGGCCCAGGTCTGCAGGTGCACCGGGTCGAGGGTGACCAGCGCCGAGATGTACTTCTTGCCGTCGCCGACGCAGACCGCTTGGCTGACGTAGGGGATGTTGGCGGTGATCGCGCCCTCGACCTTCTGCGGGGCGACGTACTTGCCGCCCGAGGTCTTCATCAGGTCCTTCTTGCGGTCGGTGATCCGCAGGTAGCCCTCGGAGTCGAGCTCGCCGATGTCGCCGGTGTGGAACCAGCCGTCGACGATCGACTCCTCGGTGGCCTCGGGCATGTTGCGGTAGCCGCGCATCACGATCGGACCGCGGAACAACACCTCGCCGTCGTCGGCGATCTTCAGTTCCACACCCGGGGTGGCTGGGCCGACGGTGCCGAAGCGCGGGGTCTGCGGGGCGTTGACGCAGGCGATGGCGGCGGTCTCGGTGAGGCCGTAGCCCTCGACCACGGTGATGCCGGCCGAGTAGAACCAGGCCTGCACCTGCTCGGAGAGCTTGGCCGCGCCGGAGACGAAGAACTGGATGCGCCCACCCATGCGGGCCTTGAGCTTGCTGAACACCAGCTTGTCGGCGACCTTGTACTGCACGGCCAGCGACTTCGGCAGCGGGCGTCCCTCGAGCCGGTAGGTGCGCGACCGGCGGCCGACGTGGAAGGCCCAGCGGGCGATCCGGTCGGCGACGGTGCCCTCACGGCTCTTGGTGAGCACGGCGGCCCGGACCTTCTCGTAGATGCGCGGGGCGCCACACATGAAGTGCGGACGAACCTCGCCCAGGCCCTGGACGATGCGGTCGATGCGACCGTCGACCGCGGTGGTGAACCCGATCCTCACCCCGACCGAGAGCAGGCACTTGCCGAACACGTGCGACAGCGGCAGCCACAGGTAGTGCACCCAGGTGTGGTCGGGGATCAGGTGCAGGCTCTCGATGGCCTCGGCCTCGTAGGTCCAGGTGCGGTGGGTCAGCTCGACGCCCTTGGGCAGGCCGGTGGTGCCTGAGGTGTAGATCAGGGTCGACAAGGCGTCGGGGTCGATGCCGTCGATGGTGCGGTTGACCAGTTCGGGATCGTCGGCGAGCTGCTGGCGTCCGCGCTCGGCGAGTTCGTCCAGGGTGATCACCCGCGAGTCACCCTCGCGGGTGGCGGCGTCGTCCTCGACCAGGACGATGGTGCGCACCACGTCGTCCAGCGCGTCCTGGCCGGCGATCTTGGCGACCTGGTCGGCGTTCTCGGCGATCACGATCGTCGAGTCGGAGTCGGACAGGATGTGCACCACGTCGCCGACCTGGGTGTTGGGGTAGATCGTGGTGGTGGCGCCGCCGGCGCAGGCGATCGCGAGGTCGGCGTAGACCCACTCGATGCGGGTGGTCGAGGCGATGGCGACGCGGCCCTCGGGCTCCAGTCCCAGGCTGAGCAGGCCGGCGGCGTACTCGTGGACGATCTGCTCGGCGCGACGCCAACTGATCTCTGCCCACTCGTTGGGGCCCTCCGGCTTGCGGTCGGGCACCAGGAAGGCTGCGTGCTCGGGGGTGGCCTGTACTCGTTCGCGGAGCAAGGTGCCGATGTTCTTCGAGGCCTTCGCCCTGATCTCTTCGCGTACCGCGAGCTCGTTGCCCTGTGCCACGTTGGTTCCGTCCGTCGTTGGGTGGTTCCGACAGAGTCTAGCGAGCGAGCCCGCGCGAGGGAGCAGACGCAATCACCGGCCTGAATTCATTCCGCTGAGCTCACAAGACTCCCGGACGCCTTGGCAGCACCCCGGGGGTCGGGTGCGCGGACCCCACTCACCTAGGATGAGGGCCATGGTTGCGCCCTCCGGTCAGCGGTCCACGGTGACTGATGCCCCCTCGTTCGCCCCCGACGCCTCGTTGTGGTTGAGCGTCGAGCAGCAGCAGGTCTGGCGTTCCTGGCTGGGTGCGGTCGCCAGGATCAACTCCTACCTGGACGCCCAGTTGCGCGACTGCGGCCTCGACCTGGCCGACTACGAGGTGCTGGTGGGCCTCAGCGAGAGCCCGACGCGTGAGGCGCGGATGTCGGACCTGGCCGACATCGTGCACCAGTCACGCAGCCGGTTGTCCCACACCGTCACGCGCATGGAGAAGGCCGGGTTGGTCACCAGACGGGCCTCCGACACCGACCGCCGTGGCGTGTACGCCCAGTTGACCGACAAGGGCCAGCGACTGCTCGAGCAGGCAGCACCCGGGCACGTCCAGGCTGTGCGCAAGATCCTGGTCGACGCTGCCGACCCGGCGGACTTCACCGCGATGGGACGGGTGATGGCCGCGGTGCTCGCGGTGGAAGACTGAATCGGTGCCCACCGCCACTCTGCCCGAAGCCGCCCTCCCCGAGGCCTTGGCCGGGCATGATTGTGTCGACACCTCGACGCTGGTCAGGGCGCTCTACTCCAGTGACGCCTCGCTCTACCGGGTGCCACCGTTGGGTGTGGCCTTCCCCCGCAGCGTGGACGAACTCGTCGACGTGGCCAGGGCAGCCTTCGCGGCGGGCATCGCCGTCACCACCCGCGGGGCGGGCACCTCGTGTGCCGGCAACGCCGTCGGCCCCGGGCTGGTCATCGACGTGTCACGGCACCTGACCAAGGTGCTCGACATCGACGTCGAGGCGCGCACGGCCACGGTCGAGCCGGGTGTGGTGCAGGCGTCACTACAGCGGGCCACTCGTCCGCACGGTCTGCGCTTCGGGCCCGACCCCTCGACCCACACCCGCTGCACCATCGGCGGGATGATCGGCAACAACGCCTGCGGACCCCGGGCGCTGGGCTACGGCCGAAGCTCCGACAACGTGGTCGAACTCGAGGTGTTGACCGGCACCGGCGAGATCGTCACCGTGCGCAGTGGCGAGCCCTCGTCGTCGAGCAGGGAACGGGGCCCGCTCGGCGGGCTGCACGACCTGGTCAGCGCGAACCTGGGCACCATCCGCACCGAGTTCGGAAGGTTCTCTCGCCAGGTGTCGGGCTATTCGATGGAGCACCTGCTGCCCGAGAAGGGCTTCGACGTGGCCCGCTTCATGGCCGGCACCGAGGGCACGCTGGGGATCATCCTCAAGGCCACGGTGCGGTTGGTGCACGATGCCCCCCACCAGATGATGGTGGCGCTGGGCTACCCGACGATGGCCGATGCCGCTGATGCCATGCCACGCATGCTGCCGCACCGACCGGTGGCCGCCGAGGGTATGGACCGCCGGATCGTCGACGTCGTGCTGCGGCGTCGCGGCCCCGGCTCGGTGCCGCTGCTGCCGGCCGGCGACGGCTGGGTGTTCGTCGAGCTGGTCGGCGACGACCCGGACGAGGTGCGCGTCCGCGCCGAGGCTCTGATCGCCGACGCCGGCGCCCTCGAGGGCTGGGTGGTGGACGACCCGGTGCGGGCGCTGGCGCTGTGGGCGATCCGCGAGGACGGTGCCGGTCTGGCCGGAGTCAGCCTGGACAACCCCGCCCACCCCGGGTGGGAGGACGCAGCCGTACCACCGGCGGCCCTGGGCGACTACCTGCGCGACTTCGACGCGCTGCTGGCCGAGTTCGACCTGCAGGGCCTGCCCTATGGCCACTTCGGTGAGGGCTGCGTGCACGTGCGGATCGACTTCCCACTCGACCGCGAGGGCGGCACCGACCACTACCGGCGCTTCGTCGAACGGGCAGCCAAGTTGGTCGCCTCGTACGGTGGCTCGATGTCGGGCGAGCACGGCGACGGCCGCGCCCGGTCGGCGCTGCTCCCGGCGATGTACTCCGCCGAGGCCCTGGCGCTGTTCGGCCAGATCAAGGGGTTGTTCGACCCGGACAACCTGCTCAACCCGGGTGTGCTGGTCGACCCCCGTCCGGTCGACGCCGACATCCGCGTGGCCGCCACGGTGAATTCGCCGCTTCGCACCAGCGAACCTGAGTTCGTCACCGCGGTGCACCAGTGCACCGGGGTGGGCAAGTGCCTGGCGGGTGGGGTGATTCCGGGAGCAGTGATGTGCCCGAGCTTCACCGCCACCCGCGACGAGAAGGACTCCACCAGAGGGCGCGCTCGTGCCCTGCAGGAGATGGTCAACGGGTCACTGATCACCGAGTCGTGGCGCTCGCCGGAGGTGCACGAGGCGCTCGACCTGTGCCTGTCGTGCAAGGGGTGTCGTCGCGACTGCCCCACCGGCATCGACATGGCCGCCTACAAGGCTCGGGTGCTGCACGAGAGCTACCGGGGACGGCTTCGTCCGCGCAACCACTACGCGCTGGGCCAGCTGCCGCGCTGGACCAGGTTGGTCACCGCGGTGCCCGGACTGGGTGTTGTCGCCAACACCGCGCTGCGGGTGCCGGGGATCTCACATCTGGCCAAGTGGGTGGCCGGGGTCGACCAGCGTCGCCCGTTGCCACGCTTCCGCACCCGGGGACGCGCGGTGCGCAGCCACGCCAAGGTGTCGGTGCCGCAGGCCACCGCAGCGGCAGCCGACTCACCCAAGGTCGTGCTGTGGGTGGACTCGTTCACCGACGGCTTCGAGGGCGGCCAACTCACTGCGTTGGTGGTGCTGCTCGGCCGCCTCGGTGTCGAGGTCGAGGTGCTGCAGGAGTCGGCCTGCTGTGGGCTTACCTGGATCTCGACCGGCCAGCTGGACGGGGCTCGTCGCCAGCTCAGGAACGCCCTCGACGTACTGACCCCGATCGCCGAGAGCGGCGTGCCGATCATCGGCGTGGAGCCCAGTTGCCTGGCGGTGTGGCGTTCCGACGCCGAGGAACTGCTGGCCGACCCCAGGGTGGCAGTGGTGAAGGATGCCGTAGTCACCCTGGCCGAGTACCTGGCCACGCTCGACTGGACTCCCCCGGACCTGACCGGGCACCGGATCATCGCCCAGCCGCACTGTCACCACGCCTCAGTGCTGGGCTGGCGGGCCGATGCCGCGCTGCTCACCGCCACCGGTGCGACGGTGACCACCCTGGGCGGCTGCTGCGGCCTGGCCGGCAACTTCGGCGTCGAGCGGGGTCACCACGACGTGTCGGTGCAGGTGGCCGAGACCGCACTGCTGCCCGAACTGCGCAAGCACCCGGACGCGATCGTGCTGGCCGACGGGTTCTCGTGCCGCAAGCAGGTCTCGGACCTGAGTGAACAGCGGGCGATGACCTTGGCAGAGTTGCTGGTCACCCACCTGTGAGTGGGCGCTTGTCTCGCAGGCGCTGGGGTCAGCCCTCGAGCACCTCTGTGAGCCAGGCCAACGACGTCGTCCGTACCAGTTGTGACCCGGCGTACCCGTTGATCAGGCCGCCGTCGATCATGTGACCGGCGAACGGCACCTCGACCACCGTGATCTGGGCGCCGACCTCGCGGGCCCTGGCCTGCAGCGTGGTCACCCCGTCGGCCGGAGCGAAGGTGTCCTGGTCACCGACGAAGACCAGGGTGGGTGGGGCCTGCGCGTCGACCTGTTCGGCAGGCGACAGGGCCTGGAGTTCCAAGGTGCGCTGGTCGGGGGCACCACCGAGCAACCGCGAGGCGGTAGATCGTCCAGATGTAGGTGTGGAAGCGCACCCCGGCATCGGGCAGGTCGATCACGACCAGATCGACCTCGTGCGCCGCGAGTGCGTCCGCGAGGGCGGCAGGATCGAGCCCGTAGGTGTCGACCATGGGCACCCCAGTACGGGGGTCTCGGCTGTCCGCCTCGGCGAAGCCGGCCTGGGCGCTGCCACGGAAGCCGTGCTCGGGTCCGAGCAGGGCCACCAGGTGCACACCGGCGGCCACCATCGCGTCGACCCCGTGGGTCAGGTCACCCGAGAGCACTCCGCCGGGGTGCGAACACAGCGCAACCCGGGCTCCTCGCAGCAGGCCGAAACCCTCGGCGGCGCAGCGGTCGAGCCCGGTGAGCACGTCAGTCCCGGCGCAGGCGGCGGTGCTTGCTGGCGTGCGGCCGGGCGGCCTCGGCACCCAGGCGCTCGACCTTGTTGGCTTCGTAGTCGGCGAAGTTGCCCTCGAACCAGAACCACTTGGCCTCGGACTCGTCGTCACCCTCCCAGGCCAGGATGTGGGTGGCGACCCGGTCGAGGAACCAGCGGTCGTGAGAGATCACGACGGCGCATCCGGGGAAGTCGAGCAGGGCGTCCTCGAGCGAGCTGAGGGTCTCGACGTCGAGGTCGTTGGTCGGCTCGTCGAGCAGCAGCAGGTTGCCGCCCATCTTCAGGGTCAGGGCCAAGTTCAGCCGGTTGCGCTCACCACCGGAGAGCACCCCGGTGGGCTTCTGCTGGTCGGGGCCCTTGAACCCGAAGCTGGCCACGTAGGCCCGGCTGGCCATCTCGAAGTTGCCGACCTTGATGAAGTCGAGGCCCTCCGAGACCACCTGCCACACGTTCTTGGCCGGGTCCAGACCCGAGCGGCCCTGGTCGACGTAGGAGATCTTGACGGTGCTGCCCACCTTGAGCTCACCCGAGTCGGGCTGCTCCTCGCCGACGATCATCCGGAACAGGGTGGACTTGCCCACGCCGTTGGGGCCGATGACGCCGACGATGCCAGCACGCGGCAGGGTGAAGTCGAGGTCGTCGATCAGCACCCGGTCGCCGAAGCCCTTGGTCAGGTCGATGGCCTTGAGCACGTCGTTGCCCAGACGCGGACCCGAGGGGATGTTGATCTCGGCGGTGTCGATCTTGCGGTTGCGCTCGGCCTCGGCCGCCAGTTCCTCGTAGCGGGCCAGACGGGCCTTGTTCTTGGCCTGGCGGGCCTTGGGGGACGAGCGCACCCACTCGAGCTCACGCTCGAGCACCTTGGCACGCTTGGCGTCCTTCTGGCCCTCGATCTGCAGCCGCTTGCGCTTGGTCTCGAGGTAGGTGGAGTAGTTGCCCTCGTAGGGGTGCAGCCGGCCGCGGTCGACCTCACAGATCCAGCCGGCGACGTTGTCGAGGAAGTAGCGGTCGTGGGTGACGGCCAGGATCGCGCCCGGGTAGCTCTTGAGGTGGCCCTCGAGCCAGTTCACGCTCTCGGCGTCGAGGTGGTTGGTGGGCTCGTCGAGCAGCAGCAGGTCGGGCTGCTGCAGCAGCAGCTTGCACAGGGCGACGCGGCGACGCTCGCCACCGGACAGCACGTCGACGGGCGAGTCGCCGGGCGGGCAGCCCAGCGCCTCCATGGCCTGCTCGAGCTGGGCGTCGATGTCCCAGGCGTTGCGGTGGTCGAGTTCGGTCTGCAGCTCACCCATCTCGGCCATCAGGGCGTCGAAGTCGGCATCGGGGTCGCCGAAGGAGTTGGAGATCTCCTCGAAGCGGGCCAGCATCGTCTTGGTCTCGTGCACGGCCTCCTCGATGTTGCCCCAGACCGTCTTGTCCTCGGTGAGCGGCGGCTCCTGCAGCAGGATGCCGACGGTGGCGCCCTTGGCCAGGTTGGCCTCGCCGTTGTTGGCGGTCTCGAGCCCGGCCATCAACTTGAGCAGGGTCGACTTGCCCGCCCCGTTGGGCCCGACCACACCGATCTTGGCGCCCGGGTAGAACGAGAGCGTGACGTTGTCGAGGATCACCTTGTCACCGACGGCCTTGCGGACGTTGTGCATGGTGTAGATGAATTCGGCCATGGGCAGGCTGACTTCCTTCGCGGGGCGCTGTGGGTCCGGACGGTTGGGCCGGCAGGGCCGGCGGGTGGGCCCGGGCGGCGCGCGGGAACCACTCGCCGGCCAATCAGGCCAGCGTCCAGTATGCCAGTCCGGCACCGCAGGTGCGAAGCCGTTGACTGCCGCTCAGACCGCGACGGGCTCGGCGAGCACCTCTCCAGTGACCGGGTCGTAGCGCTCGTCGCCGAGGTCGGTGGGAATGTCGTCGGTCGCGGCACCGTCGCTCTGACCATGGTCGACGATCGGACCGTCGTGCACCGTGTTCGGGTTGACCCGCTCGGGCTTGCTGAACACCGTGGTCCCGCGGGAGAGGTCATGGCCGATCGCGGTCGCCTCAACCACCAGCCGGTCCTGCTTGTTCTGGTCCTGGTCGGTCCAGGTGTGGGTGCGCAGCTTGCCCATCACCACCACCGGATCGCCCTTGTGGATGCTGGCGGCGACGTGTTCGGCGAGTCGGTTGGTGGCTCGCACCGAGATCCAGGTGGTCTCACCGTCGACCCAGGTGTCGCCTCGACGGAAGCGTGGGGTGCTGGCCATCCGGAAGCGGGAGATCTGCCAACCCTCGCCGGTGAAGGTCTCCACCTCGGTGCCGACGTGGCCGGTCAGGGTGATCGTTGCGTCCATGCTCGTCCCTCTCTGTGGGTGGCCCGTGCCGGGCCATCGGTCGTCCTCACTGTGGGGACGCACCACCCTCAGGACGTCAGCGAGTTGGTCACCTGTGGACAACGCTTCGAGCGACCAGGGACCTGTGGACGAGGAGCAGGGCCTCGACGATCAGGCGGCGCGCTCGATCGCCTCGACGGCCCCCCGGAACCGGCTCAGTTCCTGTTCGACCGGTTCGACCACCAGCCGGTCACCCACTTCGGCCACCGAGCGGTGCAGCACCGACTCGGCCCGGCGGGCCTTGCCACGTGCGGCGACCTCGACGAAGACCCGGCTGACCGCAGCCAGCAGCAGTCCGGCGACGACACCGCCGATCACGGCCCAGGTCTGGTACGGAACGCCGCGCCAGCGATAGACCGGGAGCGCGGGCAGCTGGAAGTAGGCCAGCGCGACATCGACCCCCAGCCAAAGCAGACCCAGCACCACCGCGGTGATCAGGATCCACTGCAGCACCTGGAAGATCTTCCACCAGCCCAGTCCACGGTCCATGGCCAGGTCGGTGGTGGAGACCGCGCGGTCGAGTTCGTCGGGCAGCACGGACTCGTTGCGGCGTGACGCGGCCCGCACGGCATCGGCCCAGCCGGCCGGCAGGTTCTGTGACGCCTCGTCGGCCAACGTGCGCACCGCGGAGTCGACTCGGGCCCTGGGCACACCCTGCCCGCTGGGCAGGGCCGAGCGCTGCACGCGTGAGGGTTCCAGCGCCTTGCGCCCCTTGCCCACCGGCAGCGCCGACAGGTGCAGGCGGCGCAGCGGGTCGGGGCGCAGTGAGGCGATCCACGACAGCGCCGGCCACCCGGTGGCCAGGGTGCCGCGGCGCCGGGTCGCCCCGAGCACGGCCTCGACGACCACCTCGGTGCTAGCTGCCCGGGCCAGGGCCGAGGTGAGCTGGCGCCGGCTCGCGGCCGACACCTCTCCCCCACTGCCGGCCACGGCGTCGCGCATCTGGGCGGCCAGGGTGGTGACGTCGGCACCGAGCCGTTCGGCCGCGGTGGTCTTGGACTTCACCCGCTCGAGCAACTGCTTGCGCAACTCGACCACGCCCTGGCCGGTCATCGCCGACACGGCCACGATGCTGGTCTTCGACAGGCCCTCAGCATCGAGCAGGCGACGCAGGTCGGCGACGCAGGCCTTGACCTGTTCGGGGGTGAGCCGGTCGATCTGGTTGAGCACGACCATGGTCACCTCGGCATGGTCGGCCAACGGCCTGAGGTAGCGGTCGTGCAGGGCGGCGTCGGCGTACTTCTGGGGGTCGACCACCCAGATCAGCAGGTCAACCAGTTGCACCAGGCGGTCGACCTCCATCCGGTGCGACGCCTCGGTCGAGTCGTGGTCGGGCAGGTCGAGCAGCACCAGTCCCTGCTGGGCGCTCGAGGTGGCCTCAACGACGTGCCGGCGCGGCACCTCGAGCCAGTCGAGCAGTTCTGACGGCGCCTCACCCCAGGCCGCCGCCATGGCTCGCGAGGTGGTGGGACGACGGATGCCCGGCTCAGCCAGTTCGGTGCCTGACAACGCGTTGAAAAGCGAGGACTTGCCCGAGCCGGTCGACCCGGCCAGGGCGACGACGGTGTGGTCGCCGGAGAAGGCCAGTCGCTGGTCGACCCGCCCGACCACGGTCGAGACCCGGTCGACCAGGTCGTCGTCCAGTCGGCCACGCGACAGCTCGGCGGCCTCTCCGAGCGCGGCGACCCGCTCGGGCAAGGGGCGTCGGCGTGCCATCAGCGCTGCTCCTGGTCGAGGTGACGGGGGGCGGGGTGGTCGACCAGTTCGGCCTCGTGCACCTCGTCGGCCGGAGACAGCGCCACCCCGGCGAAGCCTCGCGCACCCCCGGCCTCGAGCTCGGGGAGCGCGGAACCGATGGCGGGTCGTCCGGGGTCACCGTGCACCGACAGCACCTCGGCGGTCGTGCCCAGCTGGGCGCGCGGCGGGCGGTCGGCGTAGCCCTCGGCGCGGGCGCGCTCGGTCGCCTCGACCGCGTCGCGGACCCGCTCGGCCTGCTGCCGGTCAGTCTCCAGCCCGGCCAGGGCAGCCTCGAACCGTCCGAGTTCTGAGGCCATCAGCGCCTCGACCCGCTGGTCGAGCGCGGCCTTGGCCTGGTTGGCCAGGGCGCGCACCGCGTCGTCCCCGATCAGCGCCTCGAGCAGGCGCTGGGCGACCACCGAGGTGCCACCGGCGATACCGATCTCTGCACCCGACACACCTCCGGTGTGGGCGAAGATCACCACCATCAGGGCGACGGCGGCGCCGTTGATGCCGAAGGCCAACAGCCTCGCCTTCGAGCGCTTGTCCATGCCCTCGCCGGCGACCAGTTCCATGACGTCGCCCTGCCACTCCCTGATGGCTCGGGCCACCTGGGTGGGGAACTCCGCCGAGGGTCGGGCCAGGTCGGTGGTGTTGGTCAGCACAGCGCGTCCGGCCGGGGACGAACGCCAGGCCTGCTCGGCGCGCTCGGCCGCGGCGGCGCCCTCCTCACGAATCAACGCCTCCAGCCCGCTCTCGACGGCCACCTTGACCTTGTCGGCCTCAGGCGGCTTGCCGGCCAGGGTGCTCCAGACCCGGTCGCGCAGCCACGACAGCTTCTGCTCCATGGCCCGCATGAACTCGCCGGTGCCGATGAAGTCGTGCCAGCGGGTGAGCACCTCACCTCGCAGCAGGGTGCCGTCCGACGACTGCACCGAGACCGCCCGCGCTGCCTCGGCGAACGACTTGGCGGCGTCCTCGCGCAGTTGGTCGAGAGCCTCGGCCTGCTCGTCCACCGCGTCGGCAATGGCCGGTGCCCGGTGGACGAGGTTGGCGACTGCCCCGTCGAGGGTCTGCAGAACGACCTCGGTGCGACTGACCTGGTCGGCGGCCAGCGTGGCCAGCCAGGTACGCACCGGCGAGACGGCCGAGTCGGGCAGCATCCCCTCGGCGTCGGTGGTGGTCTCGGGCACGGCGAACAGGGGCGATTCGGCGAGTCCGCGCTGGGTCATCAGCTGGCCCAGGTGGGTGGGCACGTCGGCCATCGCCGCAGGTGGCACCCGGTTGAGAACGACGGCCACCGCGGCCCGGCGATCGACGGCGAGCTTGAGGAAGTCCCACGGCACGGCGTCGGCGTAGCGGGCGGCCGAGGTGACGAACAGCCACAGGTCGGCTGCCTGCAGCAGTTGGGCGGCCAGAAGCCGGTTCTGCTCGACCACCGAGTCGATGTCTGGCGCGTCCAGGATCGCCAGACCGGTCGGCAGGGAGGGTTCTGGCACCAACTGCAGCGAGCGCTGGTCGTCCGATGAGACCTTCGAGCGAATCAGCCCGGGCAGGATGCGGTCGTCGTTGAACCAGTGCTCGTCATCGGGATGGTGGATCAGCACGGGAGACTTGGTGGTCGGTCGAATCACCCCGGGGGTGGTGACGGTTCGTCCGATCAGGGTGTTGACCAGGGTCGACTTGCCGGCGCCGGTCGATCCGCCGACGACCGCCAGCAGGGGTGCGTCGATGGTGGCAAGACGGGGCAGCACGTAGTCGTCGAGCTGGGTCTGCATGTCACGGGCTGCGGTCGCCTGCTCGACGGCTCCGGGTAGCGGCAGCGGCAGCCTTACCGGGGCCAGCGACTCACGCAACTGCAGCAGCGCCTGCGACAGGGATGCAGAACTCATGCTCGTCACTGTGGCATGAATCGAGGTGTCACCGAGTGAGGACGCGGGGCTCTTTCACCCTCAGCACAGCCTGTTCACCCTCGGCCGATCAGCGGCCGGGACCCCATTGCCCACTTTGGGGTGGGCCCCAGGCCTGTCCGGTCGAGGGCGGTGCCCACTGACCGGGGGCGGCGTAGCCACCGGCCAGGCTGGGCTGGCGTCGACGGAACCAGCGCCGGGGATCGGGCAGGACGACCCGCTCACCGGCGGTGTTGCTGACCGCCAGCGGACGCAGTCGGCGGATCTCGACCAGCAACTCCCGTGCTCGCACGTAGCCGACGTCGTCGATCAGGCCGCGCGTCATCGAGTCACGCAGGTAGGCCAGTTCGGTCATCGCCCGCATCATCAGCACGGTCGGCACCAGGCGGCGCGGCTGGCTGATCGCGATGACGACCATCCAGACCCGCTTCCACAGCGTGGAGTAGACCTTGGGGTCGTCCGGCAGCAGCCATCCCATCCGTGCGAGGTCGGTGAGCCGGTTGCGAATCCGGTTGCGCTCGCGGAACAGCTGTCCGACCAGGAAGCCGATCAGAATGGCGACCAGGCCGAGACCCATGAACCAGAGCATCTTGGCCTGGCGGCCCGACCCGACGGTGCTGGCGACGCCGTTGAAGGCCATGTGGCCCAGAGCTGACAGCGTGAAGCCGACCAGGGGGGCGAGAACGCGGACGAGCTTGCTGCGGTGTCGCAGGCCGATGGCCAGTCCGACGCCGGTCATGAAGGTGAACAGCGGGTGGCCGAACGAGGTGTAGACACCGCGCAGCAGCACGAGTTCCTTCATCGCCTCCACCGGGTCGCCGGCCTGGATGGTGCGGGTGGCGAAGTCGTGGGCGCGGGCGTAGTAGAGGATGTTCTCGGTGAAGGCGAAGCCGATCGCCGAGAGCCCTGCCAAGGTGACGCTCTGCAGGATCGACACGATCCGGTAGCGCACCAGCACGGCCAGCAGGAACAGGATGATCGCCTTGGCCGCCTCCTCGACGAAGGGGGCGACGAAGATGGCGGGACGGGCACCGGCGGCCGGGTCACCGTCACCGCGGATGTTGATCAGCTCGGCCATCCAGCTGTTGACGTAGATGCTGATCCAGGTCGAGATCGCCGCGCCCCAGAGGAAGGCGAGCAGCCACATCACCATGCGTTGCTTGCGCAGCCGGTCGAGCCAGATGAACATCAGCGACCAGACCGCAGCCGTGGGCCAGGCGTACTTGGCGGCCAGGATGATCGACTCGTTGGTGATGCCCGGGATGGTGCCGCCGGGCACCTGGCGGTCCCAGCTGACCAGCGCGTACATGTCCCACAGCGCGAAGAACCCGACGACCAGCAGCGCGACCGTCGCCCACAGGAAGGGGCTGCGCAGGATGTTCTGCCACCAGGTGCGCGAGGGGTCGCCGGGACGAGGGATGCCCGACAGCATGCGGGCACGTCTCTCCAGTCGCGGCGTCCAGGACATGCCTCCCACAGTAGCGCCCGCCGGTGGCCAGCCCCGTGACGCTGGTTGAGGAGCTACCACGGACGACCAGCGCCGCGGGATGGCTGCCGCCCCTGTGGCCCGGATAAGCTCGTTCCCGGGTTCGCCCGGCCCCAGTAGCTCAGCGGATAGAGCAGCAGCCTTCTAATCTGTCGCGCGCAGGTTCGATTCCTGCCTGGGGCGCCAGTTCGTCCACCCAGCCGTTCTCAGGTCAGCGTGAGCCGCAGCTCGTCCCCAGCCGAGGCGATCGTCCCCTTCGCCGGCACCTGCGAGGCGACCCCCGCCGACGCGGCCGGGTCGGCGACCCCCGTGCCAGCTGCGTCGACCACCACGACCGTGAGGTCCAGGGCCGCGGCCTGCTCTCGTGCGGCAGCCACGGTGGCGCCGACCAGGTCGGGGACGAGGCGCAGGTCCTCGACTCCCGCGGGTGGTGGGATCGGGACGATCCGGAAGCTGACCGTGGCCGACACGTCGGCGGAGTAGCCGAAGGAGTTGGCATAGCCGGCGTCCACCGGGGTGGCGTACAGCTTGCCCACCGGAGCGTTCAGTCCCAGCCGGGCGGGGTTGATCGACACCGCCCCCGACGACAAGGCCGTCGAGGACAGGGCCGACAGCGCTGTCAGACCGGCTGTCGAGCGCACTGCTGGCACCGCCGACGCCCCGGGCACCCCGGCAGCCCCAGAACCCAGCTTCAGCGCGACCTTCACCTCGCCGGTGGTCTCGGGCAGGGCGTAGAAGGTGGGTCGGTAGCCGATCGCCTGCAGCAGCTTGAGCTTGTCGTCCTCGCTGCTGGTGACCAGGGCCAGGGTGGCAGCCAGGGAGGCCTCGTCCAGTGCCTGCTGGGCATCGGCCACCCCGTGGCCGACCGCCGCGATCACGCTCCCCAGCGGGGTCGCCACCGTGTCGGTCACCAGTCGTCCCAGGTCAGTCATCGTCCTGCCTCCTCACCGCGAACACCACCAGCACACTCGTGCCGAAGTCGGCCTGGGCCCCGGCCACGGGGTGTTGCATGATCGCCTGACCCGGCGTGGCGCCACCGTCGCCCACCACCTGGGTGGCGGCATCGAGCTTGAAGCCGACCGAGCGCAGCACCCGCTGGGCCGCCGACTCGGTCAACCCGACCACACTCGGCACGCCCTGGGTCACCCTGGCCGACGAGGGTGCGTCAATCACCAGCTCGGCCTTGACGCCACCAGCTCCCTGGCCATCGAGGGCGATGGTGTCGCCCGAGGCCCCCAGGGTGCCGCGCAGGTCGAGGGTGGCTCGCTCGAGCCGGAACGGGATCGGTTGGGCGGCCAGCACCTGGTTGGTGGCGGCCAGTTGGGCGCCGATGCCGCCGATCACGTCGACCACCGGGGCCGGGTTGCCCAGCGACTGGCGCAACTCGACCAGCTCGGTGGCTGTCGCCGACACTTCTTGTCGGGCCTGGGCCAACTCCTGCGCGCGGCTGGCCAGCAGCTTGGTGAGCCGGGCCACCTCGGCACTGTCCGGTTGTGGCCCGGCGTCGTCGCCAGCGAGTTCGTCGGGCACGGCGGCGACCAGCACCCCGTCGTGGGTCAGGTCGTGGAGGCCGGGCACCTTGACCGGTTCGCGCAGCATCCGCAGCCGTCCGAAGTCGACCACCCCCTCGCGGTCGTCGACCAACCTGACCATGGGTGCTGCCGAGAGCACTGCGACCTCACCGAACTCGGGCGTCACCAGGCGCAGCGCCGGCAGGGTCGGACCGGGGCGTCCCTTCATCACCAGCCGCTCCACCTCGGACCTGGCCACCAGCAGCCCACCGACCTCGGTGTGCGCCGCTCCCACCACCTGCCAGCCGTTCATTCCGACGTTGGCCTCCAGCACGAACTCGCCACCCTCGTAGGGCTTCCCATCGAACCTGAGCACCATCCCGGTGATCTCGATCGCCATCTCAGGCCCCCTTGCCCGTCGTGATCCGGGCCATGGTCGAGCCGACCTCGGCGGTCACCACGACCACCGCCGACACCCGTAGCTGGGCTCCCAGGGTCACCGTGGCCTGCGCTCGTCCGGTGGCATCGGTGGTGACCACGGCACGGTCGAAGGTGACGTTGCCTGCGATCCTGGGGTCGGTCACCCCGGCCGCTGCTGACAAGGCGTTCGAAGCCTCGAGATCGACGTTGAGCTGCACCGGGGCATGGGCCAGCAACTCCCCGGCCGAGTTGGCCGCGACCACCGACAGGGTCTGCGTGGCCCCGGTGCCATTCACGGTGAGTTGCAGCAGGGGCAGGGGCAGGCCCTCGCCCGGCGGGACGGCGACGAACCGTCCCGAGATCTTCGAGGTGACCTCGTTGGTGGACGACGACGAGGTCGCTGGTGCGAAGAACAGCAACGCCCTGCGGCCCGACGAGGTCGACTGGGTCTGCAACCGGAACCCGATCTCGAAGTCGAGGTAGGGAATGCGGTACTGGGTGGTCGGTCGTCCGAAGCTGTCCAGCGGTGGGATCCGCGACAACTCGTCGGCAGCCTCGGTCAGGGTGTCGGCCATGCCGGCGATCACCGACTGCAGCGTGTCGGCGATGAACGAACCCTCAGTCATCGTCGCCTCCCCTCCGGCGGCGTTCGCGCCGCTCGTCTCGTCGTTGCAGGTGGTCGTCGTCGCCAGCGCCCTCGGCAGGTGGTCGAGGACGGGAGCGAGGGCGGGGACGTTCGACCTCGCGGTCGGCCCGGGCGGCATCACGGCGGGCGAACACGTCACCCGACCCTCCGGTGTCGATGCCGAGGCGCTCGTCACGCCAGCGGCTGTAGGTCGAGGCGGTGTCCATCGGCTCACGGACGATCCGCTCGACCTCGCGCCAACGCTCGGTCGCCCCCGAGAACCGGTCGACGGCACTGGTGAACGGCTCGAACAGCCGCGACCTCAGCGGTGCGGTGCGGTCGGCCACCATGGCCAAGGCGTCGTCCTCCCCCGGACGAGCGCCTCGTCCGGGTACGACCGGCTCGCGCCCGCTGGCCAGGGCCTCACGCCGGCGCAGCCACTCCGCGGCCTCGGCCCGGCGCTGGGCGAAGGTCGCGACCGGGTACCGTGCGGCCAGCGCCGGGTCGAGCGCCCCCTGCCCGGTCACGGCCGCCATCTGGGCCTCGAGGTGGCGACGCTGCTCCAGCAGCCCGGCCAGGGGTGAGCCCTCCATCCCGTCGGGCAGCCCTGGCGGCCGGTCGGGCGCAGGTGGCCGCACCGCCTGGTGCAGGGCGTCCGGGCCCTCACCACCCGTCGTCGGGGACGACGGGCTCAGGTCACGCCAACTGCGTCGAGGCATCCGACACCTGCCCGGTCACGGGGTCGGCGGAGCCGGCTTGGTCGACTCGGTGATCATCGCCCGGATCCGTTCCTCGAGGATCGCGGGCGCGGGCACCGGCACGAGCTTGGTACGCATCAACGACGAGCCCTCGGCGGAGTACTGGTACTTGGCCGAGTAGCTGGCCGACACCGCCGAGCAGTTCATCGAGGCCGAGGCCGAGAAGAAGCCCACCTTGCCCTTGACGTTGGCGCTCACGTGCGTGGCCGAGCGGGAGTAGTTCGACTCCCGCGACATCGAGATCGACAACTTGAGCTCGATCAGGGTGTCGACGAACTGGTAGAAGGTCGGCACGAACCCCAGCTCGAGCAGGGAGTAACCCTCGGTGTTGCCGTCCCCGAGCTTGACCAGCATCGTCCGTTCCGGGTTGGCCGGAGGCGCCGGATCGGGTTGACCCGGCTCCCCCTCCGGGTCGGGAGCGTAGCCAGCCATCAGCCGGGCGATCTTCAGCGAGACCAGGTCGAGCTCGTACTGCGCCTCGGCGATACCCGTTCCCAGCATCCGTACCATCTGCGGGAACGGGGTGTTCAGCATCTCGGTGGCGACGCTCATGTCAGGCCACCGGACCGGGCTTCAGCTTGTCGAGCTCGAGCTGGCGGCGTTGCTCCTCCGACTCCATGAACGACTGGATCCGCTGCTCCAGCGCGGCCGGAACCGGCACCGGCACCAGCTTGGTGGGCAGGATCGAGGCACCCTCGGCCGAGTAGGAGTACTTGCTGGAGTAGGTGGCGTCGACCTGGCTGGTCGACACCGTGGCGCCGGTGTTGGTGCTGAACAGCCACCAACCCTTCGACTTCTGGGTGGTGTCGTTGAAGGTTCGCTTCGTGGTGTGGGTGTAGCTCGACTCCCGGGTGATCTTGATCGCGATCTTCACCTCGATGATGGTGTCGACGAACTGGTAGAACGTCGGCGCGAAGCCCAACTCCATCATCGAGTGGCGGGTCGGCACCCTGATGCTGATCTTCTTCTGGGCGTCGGACAGGTTGGCCAGGTCGACGCCGGGGTGCAGGTCTGCCACCACCTGGGCCAGCACCTCGGAGAGCTTGATCACGTCGTCGCCCATGGTGCCGGTGAGGGCATCGTCGACGGCGGCGTAGGCGACGGCCTCGGGCAGGGTCATGTACTCGTAGCCGAAGAAAACCCGGCTGTCGTCGAAGGCGACCTTGCCGTCGTCGTCGTAGACCGTCTTCAGCCCGCCCATCATCTCGGCGGTGCGGATCGAGCTCTCGTCCAAGGCGTACTGACCGTCGGCGATCGCGAACGCCATCTGCCGGATCATGTCGCCCATCGGGACGTTGAGCAGTTCTTGTCCAATGGCCATGTGGGTGTGTCCTGTTCTGTGCTGTCAGGGTTGGGGGGACGAGGTGTGGGCACGGAGGATCTCGAGCAACCCGTCGGGTGGTGGCAGCGAGACGAGGCGGGCCGCCAGCGATGACTGGCCCTCCGACGAGACCGAGAACTTGCGGGCGTAGCTGACGCTCACCGAGGCGGCGACCATCACCACCCCGTAGTTGACCCGGCCCTGAACGCCGACGTCGATGCCGAACTCGGTGGTCTCCTGCATCGAGAAGCTGAGCTTGGCCTCGACGGTGGCTTCGGTGAAGGCGTAGAAGCTGGGGACGAACCCCAGCGTGAGCAGGCTGTACTCCTGGTCGCCCACCTCGACGGTGGTGTCAGCCAGTTCCTTGGCCAGGGCCACCGAGTTCTGGTCGAGGGCGAACTGGGCGCGGGCGATCGAGACCCCCAACTGCTCGACGATGGTGGGCAGCGGGGCCTGCAGCAACTGGGTGGTGACCGAGACGGTTTCAGACATCAGTCAGCCGATCACGGATTGGGGTTCGGGGTGGGCGTCAGGAAGTCCTTGATCGCCTCGAGGAACTGCGGCGGCGCCGGGATCGAGACCAGCCGGGCGGTGATCGCGGAGTTGCCGGTGACGGTGGTGTCGAACTGGCGTGAGTAGCGCACGTCGACGGTCGCCCCGATCGCCACGGCCTGGTTGTTGGTCGACTGGTTCGACGAACTGGACGACTGGGTGCGGGTGAACTGGCGGGTGACCGTCACCCCCTCGCTGCCGGTGATGGTCATGTCGCGGGTCTCGGTGGTGAACAACTGCACCTGGAAGGGCGACGACTTCTTGTAGAGGGTGACCACTGGCCCGTCGGACGAGGCGGTGAAGTCGACTCCTGCCTGGGCGTTGACCGCGGTCATCAGGTTGAACGCATGCGCCCGGGCACTGCCCGCCGCTCCCCCGCCGCCGGCTGATCCGCTGACGCCGAAACCGGTGCCGTCGACGGTGACCGTGGTGCCCGACAGTGACCCGCTCTGGGGGCGGTAGAGATAGACGAAGGCGTTGGACGAGGTCATCGGCGGGGTCAGGTTGGCCGGGGTCACCCCTTCGAGGGTGGTGGCGTTGGCCGCCGACGTGGTGCGCACCCGCAGCAGGTGGGCTGGCTGCTCCAGGGAGATCTCGGCGGTGCGGAAGGTGACATCGTCGACCGGCTGTCCACCGGCGGCCCGGGCCGCCGCTGCCCCGGTCGAGGGGGTGACGGTGATGTTCGCAGCCGGAGCACCGCAGGCGATCAGCAGGTCACGTACCTCGGCGGCCCGCCGGTCGCCCAGGGCCCGGTTGGCGGTGTCGGAGGCAGCGGCACCACCGGGATAGGGCTGGGTGTCGGTGTAGCCCTGCACCCGCAGCCTCGTCCCGGTGTCGCGGCTGAACCCAGCCAGCACCATCAGGTTGAAGTGCGCCGAGGTGTTGCGTTCGCTGCCCTGCGCCGTGAACACCTCGAGGTTGTGTCGTCCGGTCTTGAAGTAGACCCGGCTGACCGGTTCGTTCGGTGCGGCCATGGCGGTGTCGAAGCCGGCCGCGGCGACCTGGGCGGCGACGTGGTCGGCGTAGGCGTTCAGGTCGGCCTGGGCGGTGGTGGTGACCGTGCTCGCCGGGTTCATCACGAAGTCGGTGGCCTGGTTCTGGCTGATCCTGATCAACGCCGCCCCGAACGAGGTGTCGAGGAAGGTCACCGTGCGGCTGGTGGTGACGATCCGCGGCGTCGGCGGTGCCACGGTGATGGTGAACGAGTCGGTCGGTGGCGTGTAGAGCGCCAACGGCACCCCACCCTGGGCGTCCCCGGTCAGGGCCTGCTGCAGGGCGCGCACCCGGGTGAGCGGGTCGTCCCCGGTGAGCGCGAACTGGCGCCCGCCCACGGTGACCGCCCCGGTGGCGGTCGAGCGCACGGTGAGCGTCGCAGTCCGTTCGCTGGTCGACGACGACGTGCCCGACTCGGTGCTCGACGAGGACGAGCTCCCGCTCTGGCTGCCGGTGCTGCCCGTGGAGTAGGAGCCATTGAGACCCAGGTCGAAGCCCGTGCTTCGCTGGACCCGCATCGACAACTGCAGGGAGCACGACAGGTCGGCGTGCTGGTAGTGGTAGAAGGCCGGGCTCAGCCCCAGGTCGAGCAGGGTCTTGTTGCCCATCGCGGGAATCGGTTGGGTGAAGTGGGGAATCTGGGCGACGGAGTTCTCGTCCAAGGCACGTTGGGCCTCGGCGATCGACAACCCCAGGGCGCCGATGAAGTCGGCGACGCTGGCATCGGCGAGAACCTGCCCCGGTGTCATCTCTTCGAGATCGGGCATCTTGTTGCTCCTCGGGAGCGCTGGTTGGTCAGGCTGGGGGCAGGGAGTCCGGCAGCGTGGTGGCGCGTGCCGGGTCGACCTGGTCGGGCCGCACCGAGAAGTAGTGGTGGCGGTCTTGGAGTGCAACGATGCGCCGGGTGTCGACCCGGAGCGCGCGGCGCAGCCAGCCGAGCAGGGCCTCGGCCACGGGGAGAGGTGACCCAGCCACCGCGACGGCGCGCTCCAGGCTCGCGCGCGCGTCCGTGGTCGACCCGGCCTTGAGTTGACACACCCCGAGCCGCTCGAGGGTCGCTCCGTGGTCGCGACGCTGCAAGCGGGTCAGGAAACCTCGGCTGTTCTCGAGTTCGGCGTAGTGGGAGTCGGCTCGTTGGCAGTACTCGATCACCTCGGGGTAGCTGCCGCTGCGCTCGAGGCTCTCCAGCACGCACTGGGTGTAGTGGCGGAAGAACACCTCCGGGGCTGCCTGGCTGACGGCCAGCCGCAGGGCCTCGCGGTAGTGGCGCAGGGCCTCGTCGTGGTGTCCGGCCAGGGCCTCGACCTTGCCGGCCTCGGCGATGCCCAGGTGGTCGAGCAGGCTGGCGGTGCTCACCGGGTGACCAGCTCGGCGTCGACCAGTTCGACCAGGGCACCCTGCTGGACGAGGCGCTGGCGCGCCACCCGGGCGGTCAGCTCGGGCCAGGGTCCCAGCACCTGCGGGGGGTGGCCGGGCTGGGTGACCTCGAGGCCCAGGTGCAGGAAGGTGGTCAGTTCGGCATGCGCCGCGACACCGGCGGCGTCGAGGGTGGCGATGTGGGCCAGGGCCTGGTCAGCGGACAGGTCGTCGGCGATGGTGATCGGCGCCTGGGCGATCGCCTGGTCGAGCACCTCGGCGGGCAGGCCCACCTGTTCGAGGGCTCGGCGGGCTGCGGGATCGGTGGCGTCGGCGGAGTCGAGCACCACCTCGAAGCGGTAGAAGTCCTGGTTGGCGACCCGCAGCACGCCGCTGCGACGGTGCACCTCCCAGATCGCGTCGGCGGTGGGCTTGTCGAGGTCGCGGGCCAGCCACGGACCCTCGTCCAGCACGACCACACCCCGCGTGCGCAGGTCGGCGAGCAGGCGTTCGCGCTGGGCCGGCGGGCAAGGGCTGAGCAGCAGGTCGAACCTGGCCCGGCTGGGTTGGCTGGTGAGCACGGTCGCTCCCGGGCCCAGCAGGGTTTGCAGTGCGGTGACCGTGGGTTCAGTGACGCCACCCAGCACCAGGGCCGGGGTGGCCAGCAGCATCTGCTCGGCCACGTCGGTGCTGCAGCCCACGAAGCTGGCCACAGCGGCGACCATGGCGTCGAACTGGCTCTCGTCGACCACGTGCACCGCCACGTCGAACAGGGTGCCCCGGGCTGGCGGTTCTTCGTCGCAGGGTTCGGCGTGGGCCTGACACCCCAAGTCAGCGAGCAGTGCGGCCAGTTCGGCGGCGCGCGGCTGGTCGAGGTCATCGACCAGAACCGATGGTGCCCGGTAGAACGCAGTCACCATCTGAGGAACCGGAACTCCCAGTCCCAGGCCGACCTGGGCAGCCACGTGAGGGGTGGCCGACCCGATCGACTGCAGCACGACCCGATGTGGCAGCATGGGCTGATTGGACCATGTCACTAGTGAGAATCACTAGTGACATTCGTCACCCTTCTGGGTGGAGGACTGCTCGACTGGTGGGTCACACTGAACCGGTGCACACGCTGCCGCAGTTGTTGCTCACGATCGCCCCGCTGGTGGTGTTCGCCTCGATCAGCCCGGTGCTGTTCCTCAACGCGGGCACCGCCGTGAGCCGGGGCGGGGTCAAGGGTGGCTGGCAGTTCATCGCCGGCTGTGCCGCGGTGATCATCGTCCTCGGTACCGCCAGCGTCGGGGTGCTGGGCACCGTGGCCAGCGACTTCGCCGAGCGCCAGATCGCGTCGAAGGCAGTCGACCGGGTGCTGGGCGTGGCGCTGTTCGGCTACGGCTGCTGGCTGGCCTTCAGCCACTGGCGCAGTCACGTGGGCACCGCGGACGAGTCGTCAGACGAGAAGCCGGCCAGCGACAACAGCCTGTGGCTGTGGGGTGTGATCTCGATGGCCACCAACTTCACCACGCTGCCGGTGTTCGTCTCGCTGAGCCAGCGGATCGGCGCCTCGGGTCTCGACTGGGCGGTGAAGATCATCGTCCTGGTGGTCTGCAGCCTCTGCGTGCTGACCCCGGCGTGGTTCCCCACCGCGGTGGCGCACCTGTTTCCCGGACGAGCCGACGTCAACCCCACGCTGGGTCGCCGGATCCGGCTCTGGAGCGGTCTCGCCTCGACCCTGGCCTGCCTGGCCGGTGGGGTGGTGCTGGTGATCACCTCGCTGTGAGGTGCGCCTGATAACGTCGGACACCGTGGCGCAACAGAACGAGATGATGGTCTGGATCGACTGCGAGATGACCGGACTTGACCTCGTCACCGATGGGCTGGTCGAGGTCGCAGCACTGGTCACCGATGGTGAGTTGAACGTGGTCGGCGAGGGTGTCGACGTGCTGATCAAGCCGACCGACCAGGCGTTGGAGGCGATGAGCGACTTCGTCCGCGACATGCACACCACCTCGGGCCTGCTCGACGCCCTGGCCGCCGGGGTCAGCCTGCGCGAGGCGGAGGAACGAGTGCTCGACTACGTGCGCGAACACGTCCCGGTGGCCCGCAAGGCGCCGCTGGCCGGCAACACCATCGGCACCGACCGGATGTTCCTGGCCCGTGACATGCCCGAGTTGGAGTCGTGGGTGCACTACCGCAACGTCGACGTCTCGTCGATCAAGGAACTGGCCCGCCGTTGGTACCCCAAGGCCTACTACCAGTCGCCGGCCAAGACCGGGAACCACCGGGCGCTGGCCGACATCCAGGAGTCGATCGAGGAGTTGCGCTACTACCGCGAGGCCGTCTTCGTCGAGGCGCCCGGACCGACCACGGCGATGGCCAAGCAGATCGCCAGCCGCCACCAGGGTGCCCTCACCGGAGCCGGGACGAACCCCCCGCCCGATTCGCCAGAAGCCAACCCGGCGCGCTAGTCTTCTCTGGCTGCCCAGCGCGTTATCGCACCGGGCGCGTGGTGGGTGTAGCTCAGTTGGTAGAGCACCTGGTTGTGGTCCAGGTGGCCGCGGGTTCAAGTCCCGTCATCCACCCCAAACGGGTCAGGTGTGAACTTGCGACCAAGGGTCCGCCCTTGGTCGCGGTTCGCGCCTGGCCCATCTTCTTTGCCTCGGCGGACCAACTCAGTGCGTCGGCATGGAGGCCGGGGATGCTCAGCCCGTCGTACGGGTTGCGGTAGCCGACGCGCACGTCGTTGTCCTCGTCGATGTAGATCGTCTTGAACAGCGCCTGGTTGAGGACCGCACCGGGCTACCTCGTAGAAGGCGCCACCACCCAAGGCTGGAAGGCTGCCCTCGGCGCCCTCCTCATCGCCTTCCCCGACCGACTCGACAACCACATCAACTGAGAGTGAACCGACCCACTCACACACAGACAACTTGACAGGCTCCGCCGTTGAGGCCGCGGGCCTTCAGGCTGGTGAGGAACCCACGCCAGAACACCTCGTCCTCACTGTCACCCACGTCCACCCCGAGGATTTCGCGGCGGCCGTCGGCGGCCACCGCGGTCGCCACCACGACGGCCTTGCTGGTGACCAGGTGATCGGTGCGGACGTGGAGGTAGGTGGCATCCAGGAACACGTACGGGTACTCGACAGCGTCGAGCCGCCGGGTCCGGAACCGGCCCACCTCCTCATCGAGTTGCCCGCAAAGGGACTCACACTGTGTCGGAGGTTCGAATCCTCCCGGGGCCGCCACCTGAATATCCGCTTCGGCTACAGGATTCACCGGATGAGGCCAACACCGACCGGGCGAAGACGCGGGGCTCACGTCGACGAGGGCGGCTTTCGACGGAGATGCTCGATCTCGCGGCGTAGTTCGAGGTTCTCGGCACGCAGCAACAGCACTTGCGCGACCCCTGCGAGGTTGAGCCCAGCAGCGAGCAGGCTCGCGATCTCGCCAATCCGCTCCAGTTCCCGGGTGCTGTAACGACGAGTTCCACCCTCGGTGCGATGGGGCTCGAGCAAGCCCTTCTGCTCGTAGATGCGAAGCATTTGAGGGTTCACCCCGGTCACTTCCGCGGCGACGGAGATCGAGTACAGGGCCCGGTCGGTGTTCAGATCCACCATGGCGCACCTCCGAGTCCGAGACGCCTGTCTCCTGCTACCGGCGTGATCCGGACCGGGCCAGGCACGATGGGGTGCTGTTCGAGGCTCCAGGGCGGCGGGGGGATCCTGGCCGCCAGCCGCGGGGACCGGCACAAGAGCCGGGGTGATTCGCGCTTGGCCGCGTCGGAGCACTTCGACACGTCGGGATGGTTTTCCCGAGCCAGCCGTCGATAGGACGCTCCGGCAGTCCGCCGGTCACTGCCCGGAAGGACACCCAGCAACCGCAGCGCCTCCGCTCGCTTCCCCTCCATGACTCCCCGATCCGACCTTCCCCGACTTCTTCGACGTGATGCTTGACATCGTTGCACAGGCCAACCAAAATCTGAAGTATCCAGTTCAGATAATCTGAAGAGCACCGGCGCAGTGCTCTTCAGATCGCACGGTTAGGAGGAAGAACCCATGTTGATGCGCACCGATCCGTTCCGGGACTTCGACCGTCTGGCCGAGGCCATGTTGGGCACGCGCGCCCGCCCGGCCGCCGTGCCCATGACGGCCTACCGGGACGATGACTCGTTCGTGGTCGACCTCGACCTGCCAGGGGTCTCGGCCGACTCGATCGACCTGATGGTGGAGCAGAACGTGCTCACTGTTCACGCGGAGCGCAGGCCCCCCGCCGGTGACACCGAGCGCATCGTGGACGAGCGCAGCTACGGGGTGTTCAGCCGTCAGCTCTTCCTGGGCGAGACGCTGGACGCCGATCGGCTCTCCGCCAACTACGACGCAGGCGTGCTCACGATCCGGATTCCCATCGCCGAGAAGGCCAAGCCACGCAAGGTCGAGATCACGTCCGGCGATTCCGCCAAGGAGATCAGCGCCTGAACGGACGCCGCATTCTGGAGTCCTCAGGGGGTCGGGATGTGTCCCGACCCCCTGAAGTCGACCAATGCCCCACAGGAAGGGGAGAAATGTACCCGTCCAAGGAAGCTCGTGAACTTGCGATCCTCCTCCGCATCAGCCGCGAGCTCGACATCGTCGGAGACGTCACCGCCACCGTCGAGTCACCCTCAGAGCTCCTCGCTTGGACGCTCATCCTCCACAAACCCCAGGTTCTAGCCTGGCGCGCCACCCACTCGGGCCACCGCTACATCCAAGTGACGGCGCACCGCTCCAAGGCGCCCGTCCGCGGCCACATCACCGCCATCCTCCACTGCGAACGTCACCCGGAGTTCTGGGAGGCGCTCTCCTTGGCGAGTCTCAACCCGGGGGAACGCCGTGAGCTCGCCCCCGGGACGCTCTCTGAGGGATGGGCCATCATGCCACTCACCCCGGAAGCCTCCGGACAAGAGGCGCCACCCCAACCCCCTCAGCCCTGAACTCGGCTGGCGGCCAGCCGGCCCAACGCCTCGGCGCGCTCGACACGCAGGTCGACCAGCGGGTCGGGGTAGTCGCCGCGCGCCTGGGCGGGGAGCTTCCACGGCTGGTGGACGGCCGACCCCGGGATGCCGCGCAGTTCGGGGACCCAGCGGCGCACGTAGTCACCCTCGGGGTCGAAGCGCTCGCCCTGCAGCGTGGGGTTGAACACCCGGAAGTAGGGGGCCGCGTCGGTGCCGGTGCCGGCGACCCATTGCCAGCCGTGCTGGTTGGAGGCCAGGTCGGCGAGGGAGTGGTTGAGGTCGTCCGTCGCCGAAGCCGGGTGGTGGTGCAGCACGTCGGTATAGAACTCGCGCCACGCCAGCTCGATCCGGAAACGATCCGCCCCCCGGCCGCCGTGCGCCTGGAGGTCGGCGAGCAACGTGCGGGGGTGGATCGCCCCGACCGACAGGTGGGGCGACAGGCGTGAGGTGCCGTCGAGGTCCGGTCGGTTGCGGTCGGCGTCGTAGGTGCCCAGCGGTCCAGCGAGGAACCGGTGCCACGCGTCGAGGGCAACCTCCTCCCCGGCGTCGGGGAGCGCCACGTCCCGTGCCGCGGCGGCGCGCTCGACCTCGGCCCAGGCGTCCGGGTCGCTGCGGTCGGCAGCCAGCCGCAGTCCGGCCGGCTCCTCGGCCGGTGGCCTCCAGCCGTGCTCGAACCACGCCGCGCTGAACGGGGTGAAGACCCGGTAGGGCGAGACATCCTTGCGGCGCACACGTCCGGGGGTGACTGCATACGGGCTGCCGGTGCGGACCAGCGACACCCCCGACGCCGCGAGGGCGGCCTCCACCCTCGCGTCGCGGGCAGCCATCGGTCACCGGTTCAGGCGGGCTAGTTCAGCCGACAGCGCCGTCGCGAACCCGCACCAGGCGGCGTAGAGCCCCAGCCCCACCGCCTTGCCGGCCCCTGTCGTGGCGGCACGGCGGGCAAGATCGGCGGACGAGGCGGCCAGCGCTGCGGCACCCAGGGTCGCGGCGGGCAGGTTGCGCGATCGGAAGAAGATCCCGCTCCAGGCAGCATTGAGCGGAAGGTTCACCGCCAACGACCGGCGGAGGCCCGCGGCCTCTTCGACGTCGCCGGCCTCCTCGGCTTCGGTGATCGCGGCGGTGGTCGCCACCGCGATGATCGCGTAGAGACCGGTCCACACGATCGGGAACGCGCTGGCCGGAGGCTGCCACGTTGGCTTGCGCAGCGACCGGTACCAAGCGCTGTCCGGGTCGGTGAGCAGGGAACCGGCCACAGCGGTCGCCGCGACTCCTGCTGACACGGTTGCCAGCGTCCTGCCCCAGCGGTGGGGGTCGATGTCCCGGGTTGCCAGGGCGATGGCGTCCTCGAACCCCTTCAGGCCCCCTTCGGGGTCACCGAGGAGGGTGGCGGCGTCGTCCTCGGACTTGACCGCATCGTTGATGAGACTGCCCACCAACGGCCGGGCGATACCGGCCGGGACGGGGGTGACGAGTCCGACCCACAGCGACGCCAGGCGGGGCGTCAACACCGGCACCGTCCCCACCAGGCGGGGTCCCAGCCCCGTCGCAGCGGCGTAGCGGCGCATCATCTCGAGGTAGGTCAACTGCTCGGGCATGCCGACGTCGATCGTCCGGTTCACGCCCGGATCCAGGTCGGCCGCGCGCACGAGGTAGTGGACGACGTCGCTCACCGCGATGGGCTGGATGCGGTTGCGCAGCCACTTGGGTCCGAACGAGACGGGAAGACGCTCGGTGAGGTGGCGCAGCATGTCGAAGGACGCCGACCCCTCACCGAGGACCACCCCCGCCTGCAGAACAGCCGTCGGGACACCGGACTCCAAGAGGATCTCCCCCACCTCGACGCGGGAGGCGAGGTGGTCGGACAGCCTGCCCTGGGGGTGTAATCCCGACAGATAAACGATGCGGCCCACCTCGGCGGCGAGGGCGCTGTCGGCGAACTGGCGGGCCAGCCGGCGGTCCCGGTCACGATAGTCACCCTTGCCGTCCATCGAGTGCAGCAGGTAGTACGCCACCCGGCAGCCCGCCAGTGCCTCAGCCAGCGCGTCCGGATCGGTCGCGTCGCCCTGCACGACGTCCACTCGGTCGCGCCACGCCTGCGCGAGTCCTCCGGGGTTGCGCGCCAGGACCCGGACGGTCCATCCCTGTTCCAGGAGGGCGGGCACGAGTTGGGATCCGACGTAGCCGGATGCCCCCGTGACGAGGGCGGTGCGATCAGACATATCAGCCTCCCAGGGCGAAGACGGGTGGAAGTAGGAAGAGCATCCCCATCGACCAGGTCAGGTGCGAGGCGATGGGGCCCAGCACGCCACCGGTCACGCGCCGCTGGGCTGCGGTCAGCAACCCGAGGCAGATGGCGGCGAAGGTGAGCAGCAGCACCCCCGAGAACAAGGTGGACGCCGCGTAGAGGGCGGTGCTGCCCAAGGCGTTCATGCGCGGGGGCAACGCGGCGTAGGCGGCACCGCGGAAGAACAGTTCCTCGGCGATCCCGTTGACCGCCGTGACCAGGGCCACGACCCACAGTGCGCCGTAGCGGGCGTGGCCCAGCAACCCCTCGACGGGTCCCCGCAGGATCGGCACCTGCGCGACGACCAGAGCCCCGACCAGGAAGACGGCCAGCAGCAGGAGCCCCAGCAGGAACCCTTGCAGCAGACCGAGGCTCGTGTCCCCGCTGCGGGTCCGCGCCGCGCCGAGATGGAGGGGGCCGGACACGATCGCACCGGCGATCCACAACAGGGCGACGCCGAGCGAGGCCAGGTAGAACAGCGGGTCGCCGGGCCGGACGGCCAGGGCCAGCCCGAGGCCGACCGCGCCCAAGACGACGGTGACGCCCACCACGACCCGACGACGGCGCCGAGCTGACACACTCTCGGTGCGGGTGCGCTCGACCGGGGTGACCAACGACGCCGCCAGGAAGGCGCGGAACTCCGCGATCGCCGCCATCTCAGCAGCCCTGCCGCGGTGTCTGGGTGCGGGGCGCCATGGTCATGTCCCCACACTAGGCGTGATCGGCATCGCGACCCAACCACCTTGGACATGACGCGGGGCTAGGGTGACCGGGTGTTCGATGTCGCGATCGTGGGCCTGGGCCCGGCAGGCAGGGCCCTCGCGTCGGCCTGCGCCAGCGCGGGCCTGCAGGTGCTCGCGGTGGATCCCCACCCCGATGCCGTGTGGGCTCCCACGTTCGGAATGTGGGCGGACGAGTTGGGCGACCTCCCCACGACCGTGGTGAGAGCGCGCGTGGATCACCCCGAGATCCGGGGGCGAGCGGCACACGACCTGACGCGCACGTACGTGATCCTGGACAACCCAGCCCTCCAGGCGGCCCTCCCCCTGACCGGCGTCGAGATCGAGCGATCGAGGCTGGACGACGACGAAGTGAAGGCCCTGTCGGGGCGCGCACGCGTCGTCGTTGACGCGCGGGGTGCCCGGCCGGACGGCAGGGTTCGGGACGACCTCAGCCCCCACCAGACGGCATACGGCGTCGTCCTCCCGAGCGCTCTGGCCGCCCCCGCCCTGGGCCACGCCGAGGGGTTCCTGATGGACTTCACCCCGGACTGGGCGGCCGACCCCGATCGCCCCGAGGATCCTGCGTCGTTCCTGTACGCGCTGCCGTTGGGCGACGGTCAGGTGCTGCTGGAGGAGACCTGTCTCGCCGCTGCCCCGGGCGTCCCGATCGACACGCTGAAGGTTCGGCTGGGGCGACGGCTCGAGCGTCGCGGCGTCGACCCCGCAGCGATCGCCACCCCGTTGGGCCGCGAGGTCGTGCGCATCCCCATGCTGGGCCGCGGCGCCCCTCCCCCGCCGGGGGTGGTCGCGATCGGCACGGCGGGGCGCGGAGGCCATCCGGTCAGCGGGTACTCGGTCGCGCACGCGCTGGCCAGCGCCCCACGCCTGGCCTCCGCCATCGCTGCCGGTCGCACTCCTGTTCCGGATCCCACGCGCGCCGGCGACCACGTGCGGTCCCTCGCGTTGCGGGCGCTGCTCCGTCTGGATTCCGACACCACCATCGAGCTCTTCGACGCCTTCGGACGGCTACGTCCCGGCCAGCAACGTGCGTTTCTGTCCCGCCAGAGCAGCGCACTCAGCGTCCTGGGGGCCATGTGGGGCATCTTCCGGCGCATGCCCGGGAAGGCCCAACGTCGGTTGGTGGCGGCGACGTTCGGGCGGTGAATCGTCGCGCTCCACCCGCTCGCACCCGTGCCGGGCTTCACCGCACCTGGAGTTCGAAGTCGCGCAGTGTGTACCCCTCGATCAGGTCATCCCAATCGATCGAAGGTTCCCTCACGATCCGGACCTCGCGCGCCAAGAGACGCACGAGCAGGGCATCGGCCTCCAGCAACGCGAGCGGTTGGCCAGGACACTTGTGGGCCCCGTCGCCGAACGTCATCCCGGCCGGGTCGACGCCGCGGGCCCTCAGTCGATCCGGACACACGTTCAACGGCTGGTCGCCGACCGCGTCGAGGTCGGTGTTGGTGCTGCGGACGTGGACGTCGACGAGGTCCCCGGGCTCCAGCGCCACCTGGGTGTCCCGGTCGCGGATGGTGAAACCCTCGTGGACACGGCGGTACAGGTGGCCGACGACGGGCTCCAGCCGGATGACCTCGTTCAGGATCGCAAGCCTTTCCTCCTGCTCGCCCTCGAGGAACCGGCCCCGAAGGGAGTCATTGGTCAGGAGGTGCCAAGCAGCCATGCAGATGAACTCGCGCGTGGTGACCATGCCTGCGGTCCCGTAAGTCACGGACTCGACAAGGATGTCGGTGTCGGTGTAACCCTCAGCGATGAGGTGGCTGATGACGTCGTTGGCAGGCTCGCGGCGGCGGGCCCGGACGGCGGGCCGGACGTCGGCGACGTAGAAGCGGACCAGCGGCACGAGACCGTTGACCGCCGCCTGCATCCACTGCAGGCGGGTACGCCCCAGGCCCGGTTGGTCGAGGTCGAAGGGTGGCTGGTTGAAGAACGTCACGAGGCGACGCGCCATCGAGCGCACGTCGGAGCCGGTCAGCCCGACGACCTGGGCAGTGACCTCCACGGAGTAGAACAGGGCGAGGTCGTCGAGTCGGCACCGAGGTGAGGACACGGCCTCTGCGACGATCCGCTCGGCGCACGACTCCATCAGGCCGGTGTACCGCTCGCGCACCACGGAGGGGGCGAAGAAGCGGGCCACCTTCGTGCGCTGCTGGTCGTGGAGCGGACCGTCCGACATCAGGATGGGATGGTGCTTCAGGACGCCCTGCGGGATGGACTCGGCGGTGAACCCAGCTTGGGTCGTGTGCTGACGCGCCCGCAGCACCTGTCTGGCGGCCTCGAGCGATCGGACGCGAACGGTACGGCCCCGGCGCTCGATCCGGGGCCCGGCGTTCTCTCCGGGGCGGTGCGCCTTGCGGTGGCCAGGGTCCGGCTCCATCACACTCCTCCGTGGGTGTCCCCGCCACTCTAGGTGATCTGCCCCCAGACCCAGCCGCACCCGAGCGGCGTCGGCGATCCTTCTTTGGAGGGGTTATTTCCTTCATTGTCTGAACTAGAGTGGCGACGAGGGCGAAGTGGACAGGCTGCTTTCTGCAACGATCTGGTGTTCCCCCGGACAGCGACCGCGCACGATTGGACGAACCTTGGAACTTCAGATGCCCGTCCAGCAGGACTCTGCGCCGCGCGAACCCGACGTCGCCGTCGCCGACGAAGTCGTGCTTCTCGACGAGCAGGGCCAGCCCGTCGGCGCCGCCGACCGGCGTAGTGTCCACACTCGCCAGACCCCGCTCCACCTCGCCTTCTCCACGTACCTGTTCGATTCCGAGGGCCGGGTGCTGATCACGCGGCGTGCCCTCCACAAGGCCACCTGGCCGGGCGTGTGGACCAACAGCTGCTGCGGGCACCCGCTTCCGGGCGAGGACATCGAGGCAGCGGCCCGGCGGCGCGTGAGGGAGGAACTGGGCCTGGAGGTCACCGAGCTGCTCCCGGCGGTGCCCGACTTCCGCTATCGGGCAGTGGACGCCAGCGGAATCGTGGAGAACGAGTTCTGCCCCGTCTTCATCGGCCACGTCTCCTCCTCCCGCGTCGCCCCCGACTCGGACGAGGTCGCTGAGCACGCTTGGGTGAGGTGGGAGGACCTGGTGGCCGCGATCACCGCCACCCCCGCTGTGTACAGCCCGTGGAGCGTCCTCCAGGTGCCCCGCGTCGCGCTTGCGCTCGAGGGCGCCTCGTGCACCCCGGCCCCTTCGCTCACGGATTTCGTCGACCGCGTGGACGGGCTGCTGACCACCACCTTGCGCGACCTGGCCGGCACCTGGGAGCGGACCAACCGTGCCGAGGGCGTCGAGGTGCTCCCTGACGACCTGCCGGCCTGGCTCGAACGCCTGCTCGTGGGGCGCGGCAAGCGCCTGCGCGCCACCATGCTCCACTGGGCCTTCGTGGCGGCCGGCGGTGACATCGCCGGCCCCGACTATCCGGGGCTGATCCGGATCGCCGCGGCCCTGGAGACCCTGCACCTGTTCGCCATGGTGCACGACGACATCATGGATGAGTCGGGGTCACGTCGCGGGATGCCGGCCGCACACGTCGAGGCCGCCGAATGGCACCGGCAGGCGGGGGCCGCCGGTGAGCCCAACGCCTTCGGGATCAACCTCGCCATGCTCTTGGGCGACTTGGCGCACACGCTGGCCGACAGCCTCGTCCAGCCGCTCCCCCTCCGACTGCGCCGCCTGTGGTTCGAGCTCTGCGTCGAGCTGATGGTCGGGCAACGCGCCGATCTCACTGGCGCCGCGGCAGGTCGACGTGACCTTGCCCACGCCGAGCACATCGCCCGGCTCAAGTCAGGCATGTACACCATCGAGCGCCCCCTGCAGCTTGGCGCGCTCGCTGCGAACGCCGCGGAGGGCACGTGCGCCGCACTGCAGCAATGGGGAGAGCACATCGGCCGCGCCTTCGCCCTGCGTGACGACCAGCTGGGGATCTGGGGCGACCCGGCGCTCACCGGGAAGCCGGCTGGCGACGATCTGGCCGAGGGCAAGGCCACGGTGATCCTCGCACTGGCCTTCGAGCGCCTGGAAGGTCCCGCCCGCGAGGCACTCACCCGCCTCGGGACCGTGGATCTTCGCCCGGGCGACGTCGCCGTGGTGAGTGATGCCCTGGTATCCACTTGCGTCCGCGACGACATCGAAACCATGATTGAGGACGCCGTGGCACACGCCGACGCCTGCCTCGCCCACGGCCAGCTCACCGAAGCCGGCATCGAGGGGCTGCGATCCGCGGCCCGCGCCATCGCCTGGAGGGACGCATGAACGTAATCGTCATCGGAGGCGGCCTGTCCGGCCTGTCCGCTGCGCTGCACCTGCGGGGGCAGGGTCACCACGTCACGGTGCTCGAGCGTGCTGCTGTGCCCGGGGGGCGGAGCGGCCGCATCGAGCGCGACGGGTTCACCTTCGACTCCGGCCCGACCGTGTTCACCATGGTGGACCTGCTCGACCAGGCCTTCCGCGCGGTGGGTCGCCGCGCGGACGACTACCTGACGATGCAGCTGCTCGACCCGGCCTATCGTGCGTGCTTCGACGACGGCTCCACCCTCCACGTGCGCCACGGAGTGGAGGCGATGCGCGCCGAGATCGCCCGCGAGTGCGGGTCGGTCGACGCCGCCGCCTACGAGGAGTTCGTCGTCTGGCTGCGCAAGCTGTACCTGGCTGAACTGCCCCACTTCATCGACGTGAACTTCGACCGTCCGACCGACCTGCTGCGCAACCCGGTCGCGGCCGCCCGTCTGGTCGCGCTGGGCGGCTTCGAGCGCCTCGGTCCCGCCATCGAGCGCCGCTTCTCCGACCCGCGCCTCCACCGCATCTTCAGCTTCCAGGCGATGTACGCCGGCCTCGCGCCCGCCCAGGCGCTGGCGCTGTACGCCGTCATCACCTACATGGACTCGGTCGAGGGCGTCTGGTTCCCCGAAGGAGGCATGCGCGCGGTCCCCGATGCGATGGCGCAGGCCGCCATGGACGCCGGGGTCGAGTTCCACTACGGGGCCACCGTTAACCGCATCACCTGCGCGCAGGGGCGAGCCACCGGCGTGCGGCTGGCCGGTGGAGAACGCCTGAACGCGGATGCCGTGGTCTGCACGCTGGACCTCCCGGTCGCCTACGAAGAGCTCCTCCCCGAGGTCCCCACACCCCGCGTCGCCGCGCGGGGGCGCTACTCCCCCTCGTGCGTGGTGTGGCACCTGGGCGTCAAGGGCGCCCCACCGCCGGAGGCCGCCCACCACAACATCCACTTCGGGCAGCAGTGGCACGACGCCTTCGACGACCTGCTCCGGCGCGGGCGTCCCATGGCCGACCCCTCCCGCTTCGTGGCCGTCCCGTCCCTGCACGACCGCGACGCGGCACCCGAGGGCTGCACCAGCCTCTACGTCCTGGAACCCACCCCCAACCTGGAGGTGGGCCGGCTCGACTGGCCCAGCGAAGGCCCCCGCCTGCGCGAACGCATGCTCACCGACCTGCAGCGCTGGGGCTACCCCACCGACATCGTGACCGAGGAGTTGGTCACTCCCCAGGACTGGCTGGCGCAGGGCATGGCAGCGGGAACCCCGTTCGCGCTCGCCCACACGTTCCGCCAGACCGGCCCCTTCCGCGCCAAGAACGTCGACAAGCGCGTGAAGGGCCTGGTCTTCGCCGGGTCGAGCACCACCCCCGGTGTGGGTATCCCCATGGTGCTCATCTCCGGGAAGCTCGCCGCCCGACGCGTTGCGGAGATGACCTGGTGAGCACCCTGCTGGAGGACGGGTACCGCACCGCCGCACGCCTCACCCGCGAGCACGGCACCACGTACTACTGGGGCGCCCTGCTCCTGCCCCCACCCCAGCGCCGGGACGTGCACGCGGTCTACGCGCTGTGCCGGCTGGCCGACGACATCGTCGACGAGCCGGACAAGACGCCCCACCCATCGGTGCCGGCCCACGGCACCCCGACGGAGCGTCTCGACGCGTTCCGCGCCTGGTTCTTCGCGGCATTGGCCCGCGGCACCTCAGACGAACCGGTGATGGCCTCGGTGATCGACAGCTTGCGGCGACGCGGCACCGACCCCGAGTGCTTCGAGCGGTTCTTCGACGCCATGGCGCTCGACCTGACCCACTCCACCTGGCCCACGTGGCCCGCGCTCCGCGACGGCTACATGGAGGGCTCGGCGGCCGTCATCGGAGAGATGATGCTGTCCGTCCTGGAACCCACCAGCGACGCTGCCCGCGACCACGCACGCTCTCTGGGATTGGCCTTTCAACTCACCAATTTCCTGCGTGACGTCGACGAGGACCTCAGCCGTGGCCGCGTCTACCTGCCCCAGGACGAGCTCACCAGGCACGGCGCCGACCCCCACCTGCGCCAGGTGACGCCGCAGTGGCGCACGTTCATGGCCGAGCAGGTGGACCGCAACCGCACGCTGTACGCCCACGCAGCCGATGGCCTACCCTATCTGCCCGAAGCCTCGCGCCGCTGCGTTGGCACCGCCCTTACCCTGTACCAACGGATCCTCGACCGGATCGAAGCAGCCGACTACGACGTCTTCAACGGACGCATCCGGGTACCCGCCCACGAGAAGCTGGCCCTGTTCGGTCGCCAAGCCGCAGTCGGCGCGCTACGCCCCTCGCGTTGGGCGGGCGTCCGAGGCCGCGTGGACCGCCACCAGCAACCATGAGCACCCGAGCAGCGTTCGACCGCGGGGCGCGGCACTACGACCTCATGGTCGCCCTCAATCCCGGCTACCACGCCCATCTGCGCAGGGCAGCCGCATCACTGGTGGACACGCTGCGCGGCCAGCCCGGACCATGGCGCCTCCTCGACCTCGCTTGCGGTTCGGGAGCATCCACCCGAGCACTGGTGGACGCAGCCCCACCCGACACCCACATCCAAGGGTTGGACGCCTCCCCCGGGATGCTCAGCCGCGCCCGCGCCAAACACTGGCCTGCGTCGGTCACCTTCGCCGAGGCCACCGCCGGCTCGCTGGACACCCAAGCGTGGCAGCCCGGAACCCACCACGGCATCCTGTCGGCCTATCTCTTCCGCAACCTCACGCCCGCTCAACGCCGAGACGCACTGGCGGAGATCCAGGCGCTGCTCACACCCGGCGGCACCCTGACCGTCGTCGAGTACTCCGTGCGCGAGCGATTCCGCGCGCAACTGGTGTGGAGCATCGTGAGCTGGCTGGTCATCATCCCGCTCGGAGCCCTGCTCGACCGCAACCCCTCGCTGTACACTTACCTCTGGCGCAGCGTGATGGAGTTCGACACACCGACGCAATTCATGAAGCAGCTCCACACCGCCGGCTTCGTGGACATCGCCACCCGGAGTGTGCCCGGCTGGCAACACGGCATCCTCCACCTCTACATGGCCCGCAAGCCCCAGGAGACCGCATGAAGCGACCCGCCCGCCCCGGCCGCGATCGGCGCGCCGTCCACCACCCCGGTCCCTCCGGTGCCGAGCGCCTGACGGGCGAAGCGAAGGTCGTCGTCGTCGGAGGCGGCATCGCCGGCCTGTCGGCCGCCACCATCCTGGCCGAACGCGGAGTCCGAGTGACGCTGGTGGAGGCATCACCCCGACTCGGCGGACGCGTCGCCGCGTGGCCGCTCGAGGACGGACGCACCATGAGTCGCGGCTTCCACGCCTTCTTCCGCCAGTACTACAACCTACGAGCGGTGCTGCGCCGACCCGACCCCGACCTGGCACGGCTGATCCCGATACGCGACTACCCACTGCAGCGTCCCGACGGAATGCGGGACTCCTTCAACAACATCCCCAGGACGCCACCGTTCAGCGTCATGGGGTTTGTCGCCCGGAGCCCCTCATTCACACTCGCGTCCCTGGCGAAGGTCGACCTACCCGCCGCCCTGGAGCTGTTGCGCGTCCGCTTCCCCGACACCTACAGCCATTACGACGGCGAATCGGCCGCCGCGTTCCTGGACCGACTGCGCTTCCCCGCCGACGCACGCGACCTCGCCCTCGAGGTGTTCGCACGCTCCTTCTTCGCCGATCCGAACGACTTCGCCGCCGGCGAACTGGTCGCCATGTTCCACACCTACTTCATGGGCTCGGCCGAAGGACTCCTGTTCGACGTCCCCGACGACGACTACGACACCGCCCTGTGGCAACCCCTCGGCCACTACCTGGCCCGACTCGGCGTGGAGGTACGCACCGGCGTCCGCGTGAGCACCATCGGCCCGACCGGAGCCCGGACCAACCACGGCGAGCTCATCGAGGCGGACGCCGTCGTCCTGGCCACCGACCCCCGCACTGCCCGCTCCCTGGTGGCCGGCATCGGCGACCCCTCTGGGCCGATGGACGCGTTCACGCGCCGGGTCGCCGAGACGGTCAACGCACCCCCGTTTGCCGTGGTGCGGCTGTGGCTCGATGCGCTGGTCGCCCCCCAGCGCCCCGCCTTCCTGGGCACCAGCGGCTACGGCGCGCTCGACAACGTTTCGGTGCTGGAACGCTTCGAGGCAGGAGCCGCCGCCTGGAGCCGGGCACACGGAGGATCCGTCGTGGAACTGCACGCCTACGCGTGCGACCCGGACGTTCTCGGGAACGAGGGCTCGACCGACCGCCTCGTCCAGCACCTGACCAGCGAGCTGCACCGGGTCTTCCCCGAAACAGCGCACATGGGGACGCTGCACCGTGAGGTGTTGGTTCAGGACGACTGCACCCTCATCACCCCATCCCCGTGGAACGACCGTCCGGGGGTGGAGACACCTGCCTCCTGGCTCGTCCTGGCCGGGGACTGGGTACGCAGCGATTATCCCGTGGCGCTGATGGAGCGCGCCGCAACGACCGGGATCCTGGCAGCGAACGCATTGCTCCAGCGATGGGGAGTCCAGGGCGAGGGCCTGTGGACCGTCCCGACCCGCGGACTCCTGGCCCGCTGAGGTCCCGACCCCCGGAGGGTTCCGTTGCCACCGTGCACGGTGGGCTCGTCGCCGAGCGTCAGGCCAGCATCTCCCGCACCAGCGGGACGACGCGCATGGCGTACAGCTCGATGGACTTCATCAGCTGGCTGTGCGGCATGGGCCCGTTGGCGTACTTCAGGTCGAACTGGTCGACTTTGAGTTCGCGCACGGTCGCGGCGATCTTGGCCGCCACCGTCTCCGGCGACCCGACGTACAGCGCGCCGTGCTCGATCTCGTTGGTGAACTCGTCGGACCCCATGGCCCCCCAGCCCCGCTCCCGGCCGATGCGGTCACGCTGGGCCTTGAAGTGGGGGAACAACTGCTCGGCCGCCAGCTCGTCCGTCTCGGCGACGTGGCCGGGGCTGTGCACGGCGACGGGCATCTCGGTCGTCACGCCGAACTCGTCCACCGCGCGGCGGTACAGGTCGGCGAACGGCTTGAAGCGCTGGGCGGGGCCGCCGATGATCGCGAGCTGCAGCCCGAACCCGCGGTGGGCGGCGCGGACGACCGACTGCGGCGATCCGCCGACCGCGACCCAGGAGCGCATGCGTCCGCCCTCGGTCTTGGGGAACACGTCGACGTCGGCAAGGGGCGTCCGGTAGGTGCCCGACCAGGTGACCGGGCCCTCCTCGCGCAGCAGCGAGAAGACCTCGAGCTTCTCCTCGAAGAGCTTCTCGTAGTCGGCCAGGTCGAAGCCGTACAACCCGAAGGACTCGATGAAGGACCCGCGGCCCAGCACGGGCTCGGCGCGTCCGCCGCTGAGCGCGTCGATGGTGGCGAAGCGCTCGTACACGCGGATCGGGTCGTCCGACGACAGCACCACGACGGCCGACCCGAGGCGGATCCTCCCGGTCGCGGTGGCGAGGCCCGCCAGCACCGTGTCGGGCGCGCTGACGGCGAAGTCGGGGCGGTGGTGCTCCCCGATGGCGAAGTAGTCGACGCCGAGGGAGTCGGCGAGGACGCCCTGGGCCACGACGTCGCGGATCACCTGGGCCTGCGTGACCGGCTGGCCCGCGTCGTCGACGGTGACGTCACCGAAGGTGTCGAGCCCGAACTGGAGATCCATGACGTGCCTCTCGAAGTAGTTGATTATTCAACTCGCCGCGCGGCCGGTTCATTCCGGCGATCGTCACCTGGATCGAACGGACCCACCACCGCCGACGACGACAAGCCCAACTCGGCAGGTTGACCCCCGCCGCATCCGAACCAGTTCAATCAACACAGCCGGCAACAGCCGCCTGAAAACCCGTGTCAACCACACTCACGGCAGACCCGAGGATATCGTGACACCGATCGGATCGGTCGGCCGGCGACAGCTTGACGGGCCACCGACCGCGAGCCAAGACGGGCCGGGCATCGGCGTCGCACGCGCAGCAGAGTCGGCAGCCTACGACGGAGATCGTGCCTGTCCGGAGACATCTATCCACTCGCACGGCTCGCCAGCCGCCTCGGCAATCTGTGCCGTGACGGCGGCGATCCATTCCTCTTCGCGGTCCAACTCACCGCAGATCGTCACCTGCCAACCGGGCATATCGCCCGAGTACGAGACGGTCGCTTCACCCACGCGTACAGCAAACTCTCCGTCGCCGGCCAACTGCTCGGCCGACCAGCCGCTCGGGACGAGCACATCCGCAATCCTGCTCACGTGGAATCCGGGCCACTCGTGCCGGGCGCTCGTCCGGATCAGAAACTCGCGCATCTCTTCAGCCTAGCCTTGTTCCACCGACGTACTACGGGTGTCGCGGGGCTCCGGTCTCGGTCTAGAAGCCAGTTAGCAGTCGGTGCCCTGGCGTCGAGACGGCTCAGACCGTGGGCTGCGGCCGCGATCCCATCGCTGGTCACATCCCGATTGCGGTCGCGCTCGGCGCGGCGGCCTGCTGAGGTGCAGCGAAGGCGGCTGAGTCGCGCCCGGTCCCACCCCGCTCGGTGCGATCCACCTCGTAGCGCGTGCGGGCGAGGTCGTGACCGATGCGAGTCGCGATGAACTCCCAGCCTTCGTACCGCTGGCCGTTCCGCTCGTAGGAGTAGCCGCGCACCACGGGTCAGGGGTTCCTTTCGATGGGCGGATGTCTGGTCGCGGTCAGATCAGGCCGGTCTCCTGCGCGACGTGGATCGCGCGGGAGCGGCTGTCAACACCGAGCTTGGTAAAGATGTGGACGAGGTGGCTCTTGACGGTGGCCTCGGTGACGAAGAGGGCACGGGCGATCTCTTTGTTCGCCGATCCCGTTGCGAGGAGACCGAGCACGTCGATCTCGCGGTCGGTGAGACGTGGGGGTGGGCTGCGCAAGCCCTTGAGCACGCGGGAAGCGAGATCGGGGGGCGAGTGCCGTGTCGCCGGCTGCAGCACGCTGGATGCCGTCGATGATGACGTCGGGGTCGACTTCTTTGAGGAGGTAGCCCGCTGCGCCTGCTTCGATTGTCCCGAGGATCTCGGCGTCGCGATCGAAGGTGGTCAGGATGAGCACCGCAGGGGCGGGGTCGAGGGCGCGGAGCGCGGTCGTGGTCTGGATGCCGTCGACGCCGTTGCCGAGGCGCAAGTCGCAGAGCACCACATCGGGGCGCAGATGTGCTGCCAGGGGGAGTGCCTCCTCGCCGGTGGCGGCTTCCCCGACGATCTGCAGAGTCTCCGCCGCCTCGAGTACGGCACGGAGCCCGCTTCGCACGACCGGGTGATCGTCGACCAGGAGCACGGTGGTGGTCATGGCATCTCCTCTGTGGTGGGGTCGGCGCCGGTGGCCGAGACTGGGCCGGGACGGATCGGCAGGTGGATGGAGAGGGCAGTGCCCTCACCGGGGGTGCTCTCGATGTCGAGGCCGCCGCCGAGTTCGCGGAGGCGGGCCCGCATGAAACGCAGGCCGTAGCTCGGTCCGGCGTCCGCGGCCTGTTCCCAAGCGGGCTGGTTGAAGCCGGTGCCTTCGTCGATGATGTCGAGCCGCACGGCGTCGTCGACGTCGATGAGGCTCATGACGACACGGGATGCTCTGGCGTGGAGGCGAACGTTCGCGAGGGCCGACTGCGCGGTGCGCAGGAGCACGACTTCGACCTCGGTCGGCAGGATCGGCATCGAGTCGTCCACAGGCAGCTCACCGTGGAGCCCGGTTTCGTCGCGGATACGGTCGAGCATGCGTTGCAGCGCGGCGGCGAGGGCGTCGTCTTCGAGTTCGGAGGGGGCGAGCGCGGCGACGATGCGGCGCACATCGGCGAGGCTGTCACCGGCGAGGGTCTCGACCTGTTCGAGGGTGCGCGCTGCGTCTGGGTCCTCGATGCGGCCGGCTCCGGCGTGGGCGAGGAGTCGGATCGAGGAGAGTGCCTGGGCGATGGTGTCGTGGATGTCGCGGGAGATGCGGGTGCGTTCGGCGATGGCACCCGAGTGGCCATCTTCTTGAGTCTGCCCATGCTGTCTCACCTCCTTCCACGCCGACTGGAGTGTCACTTTCAAGTGGGGCTCGGCCGGTGGGTTCGTCAGCGGTCGGTGAAGATGGCCATCAGCTCGCCGATCTCGTGGGTGGCAGTGGCCGGGTGTCGGAAGTGCCCGTGGTAGTTGACGGTGTAGTGAGTTCGCCGCCCGATGCGCGTGCGCGCCACGTAGTTGGCCGCTTCGAGGTCGTGAAGAATGGCCAAGGTCGCGCGGGTGGTGATTCCGACCTGGGCGGCGATGTCGCTGAGCCGCGCGTCGGGAGCTGCCGCCACGGCGAGCAGAACGTGGCCGTGGTTGGTCAGGAAGGTCCACTCGGGCCGACGTCGCGGACCGTTCGGCACGGTGGGTTGGTGGAGGTGGGGCAGCTCACTGATGCCCATGAGTGTTCACTCCCCTTCGCGGTCGTCCGGGTTGGTCGTGCTCTGTGCCGCGGGCTTGCCCGGGCGGGGGTGCCACCGCCAGACGGGTTCGCAGGCGGCGATTTCCTCTTCGGTGGCGAGTCGGAACGGTGCGGTGGCTGACGCCGGCAGGGCCTGGCGGCCCTGGCCGCGGGTGGCGCGCAGGCTCGCCACGATCGATACACCGATGATGGTCGCGACGATGGCCAGGGACAGGGGCGTGGGGACGTAGAACAGATCCACCTTGAGCATCATCTTGATCCCCACCCAGATCAGCACCAGGGCGAGGCCGATCTTGAGGTAGACGAAGCGGTGGATGAGGTCGGCGAGCAGGAAGTACATCGCCCGCAGTCCCAAGATCGCGAAGGCGTTGGCAGTGAACACCAGGAAGGGCTCAGAGGTCACCGCGAAGATCGCCGGGATGGAGTCGACCGCGAAGACGATGTCGGTGACCTCCACCAGCACCAGGACAGCCAGCAACGGGGTGGCCATGACCATTCCTGCCTTGCGGATGAGGAAGTGCTGCCCGTGGTAGGCGTCGGTCATCGGCACCCACCGGCGGAACATCCGCAGGGCGCGCGACTTGTCGGGATCGAGGTGCTCGTTGCGTTGGCGGATCATCCGATATCCGGTCCACAGCAGGAACACGGCGAAAATGTAGAGTACCCAGGAGAAGTTGGCGATGAGGACCGCGCCGAGGGCGATGAAGATGCCGCGGAAGACGAGTGCACCCAAGACACCGAGGAACAGCACCCGGTGCTGGTACTCCCGCGGTACGGCGAAGTAGCTGAAGATGATCGCCCAGACAAAGACGTTGTCGACTGCCAGCGACTTCTCGATGAGGTAGCCGGCGAAGTACTGCTGGCCCAGCTCGGCGCCGTAGCCGATCCAGATCAAGACGCCAAACGCGACCCCGAACATCACCCACACCGCCGACCACGACGCCGCCTCCCGCACGCCGATCACGTGGGCATGACGGTGAGCGAACAGGTCGAGAGCGAGCATGGCGACGATGAAGCCCAGCACCGCCGCCCACACCCAGAACGAGACATCCATGACAAGAACACTCCGATCGATCCGAGCGGAGGTCTTTCCCAGTCCGGTGGTCGGGCCCGCCCGCCGGACACCCGCGGGGGTGTCGAAATGGCGACGAAGCGCTCGGGGATACTCCCCTCCAATGGAACTAGTGAAGCAGACTTCATGTGTTGCGCGCAAGACGACAAAGAAGCCGAGGGGTTGCAGAATCGTCGAGGCTTCCTGATCTGCCGTCTGCGCCCAGCTTCTCCTGCGCGGATCGGGGTCTGTCGGATCAACGGTGTGTGGGGCCCGGCGGTTTCTAGTGGGGTGGTCCTTTCGAGCCTGCCTGCGAAGGTGATCGCGAAGGCGTTCAGGGCGGGCTTCCACCTGACGACCCCGCGTGACCGGCCCTGGCCGGTGGGGTCAAGGGGAGCGGGTGGTCAGGTACCACCTTTCGCTCCGGTGGATCACCCCCCTGCGGGGTGGGCCGCCGCCCCAGCCCGCGCGGCGGGCGTCGACCCGCCCCGCCGTCGGCTCGGGAGCAGGCTCGTGGGACGATGGAGGTGGGAGTCGGACACACGACGTCACCCATCCAGTCCGGCTCCGGACGAGGAAGGGACAGTGTCATGAACGAGGCTCAGTTCACCAAGATGAAGGACGCGAAGGGCTTCATCGCCGCGCTCGACCAGAGCGGTGGCAGTACCCCCGGAGCCCTCAAGCGCTACGGCGTCGATTCCTGGGCCGACGACGCCGAGATGTTCGAGCAGGTCCACCAGATGCGGGCCAGGATCATGACCAGCCCGAGCTTCGACGGTGACCGGGTGCTGGGAGCGATCCTGTTCCAGGACACCCTGGGCCGTGAGGTCGACGGAAGACCCACCGCCGACTACCTGTGGAACGTCAAGAACGTGGTGCCGATCCTCAAGATCGACAAGGGTCTGGCCGACCACGAGGCCGGGGCTCGGCTGATGAAGCCGATCACCGACCTGGACGAGGTGCTCCCTGAAGCACTGGCCCAGGGGGTGTTCGGCACCAAGATGCGCTCGGTCGTCGACGAGCCCGGCCCTGGCCTGATGGCCGTGGTCGAGCAGCAGTTCGACATCGGACGACACGTGCTGGCCCACGGGCTCGTCCCGATCCTGGAACCCGAGGTCGACATCAGGAGCCCGCTCAAGGCCGAGGCCGAGGAGCAGTTGCACGACGCCCTGCTCACCCACCTCGACGGGGTTCCCGAGGGCCAGGTGGTGATGTTCAAGCTGACCCTGCCCGAGGTCGACGACCTCTACCGCGACCTGGTCGACGACCCGCGGGTGCTGCGGGTGTTCGCGCTGTCGGGCGGTTACAGCCGGGCCGAGGCGAACGCGCGATTGGCACGTCAGCACGGCATGGTGGCGAGCTTCTCGCGCGCCCTCACCGAAGGGCTGACCGCGCAGCAGTCGGACGAGGAGTTCGACGCCGCGCTGGACGACTCGATCGAGAGCATCTACCAGGCGTCGGTGCAGCCCGGCTGAGTCCTGCTGGTCGACCCATCCGGACGATGCCGGCCTCGAGGGCCCCGGCCGCCGCTTGGCCCACCTGCAGGGCGGTCACGGCGCTGCTGCTTTGGCAGGGGTGCATCGCCATGGGCACGGCGGCGATCCGGCCGAACAGCCACTCCTTCCGCATCGGCACCCTGCCGGGCACGGTCCCGAACACGAAGGGGATCTCGAGCACGCTGACGTCCATGCCTCCGACGACTCTTCCGGCGCCTGTGTCGATGGCCACCTCGGCCTGGTCGAGCCTGGCCTGCACGTCGCTGTGCTTGCTGGCCAGGTCGAGGTCGGGACGCATCCGGTGCCAGGTGGCGAAGTACGATCCGAGCACCACCGCCCGCTGCACTCCGGCGCGCCGGGCCAGGGCGAGCACTCGTCCGGTCTGGTCGACGAGCTGTCGCTGCAGGTACTCCCCTGCCGCGATGGGGTGGGGCACGCCGTCGTCGGGGCCGAGTGCCTACACGCAGGCGTCGGCCCCCTCGAACACTCCAAGCAACTGCGGCCCGTCCGCCGACCACACGTCGAGCACCCGCTGATCGTGGTGGTCGTCCCCCAGGCCGGGCAGCCAGTCGAGGCAACTCTGTCGGCCGACCAGCCTGACGCTGTGCCCGCGGCGCACCAGTTCGGCCGCCGTGTGCTGGCCGAGCAGCCCACTGCCTCCCAGGATGACGACCTTCACGACGCGAACACTACGGTCTGGGGTGCACGCGGCCGCCTCTGCCAGAATGTGCGGCATGGCCGTACCCCGACACCGCAGCACGAGGTTCACCCCCGGCATCTTCAGTCGGTTCCGGCTGCAGGTGGCGACGCTGGCCGGTCGCGCCGCTGCCACCGCCTCCCGGCTGGCCGGACGCGGCTCGGGCGCCTCGATCCGCGGTCAGGTGATGCTCAAGCTCGATCCGAGTGCCTTCGCCACGCTGCTGGCCGGGCGTCGCATCGCCTGCGTCTCGGGGACCAACGGCAAGACCACCACCACCCACCTGCTCACCGCTGCCCTGAGGCGGGTGGCCGCCGACGACGAAGACGTGGTCACCAACGCCGACGGCGCCAACCTGCACCACGGCATCGCCTCGGCCCTCTCCGAGCACCGCAGGGCCCTGGTGGCGGTGCTCGAGACCGACGAACGGGTCGTGCCGAGCGTGGTCGACAAGGGCGATCCCGAGGTGCTGGTTCTGCTCAACTTCAGCCGCGACCAACTCGACCGCCATCACGAGATCAAGGCGCTGGGCAGGGGCTGGCGCGACGCCCTGACCAAGGCCGGTGACGCCGGCCCGGTGGTCGTCGCCAATGCCTGTGACCCGCTGGTGGTCTGGTCGGCTCAACCCGCCCGCCGGGTGGTCTGGATCGACACTGGTGACGTCTGGGGCCAGGACGCGGCCCTGTGCCCCGGTTGTGGCGCGGTGCTCACCCACCGTCAGGTCGACGGCCGAGGGCACTGGGACTGCCCGGCCTGCGAACTGACCCAACCCCAACCCGATTACCGGGTCGATGGCGACACCGTCTCAGACCCCAATGGGCACTCCTGGACGCTCGAGTTGCAGGTGCCTGGTCGCTTCAACCGCGCCAACGCCGCCTGCGCCTTCGCCGCCGCCCGGATCATGGGCGTGCCGCCACGCGAGGCGCTGGAAGGCATGGCCACCGTCACCGCGCCTGCCGGACGCTTCGCCACCACCACCATCAGCGGCACCTCGGCCCGGTTGCTGCTGGCCAAGAACCCGGCGGGCTGGGCCGAGTCGCTGCCGCTGGCCACCAGCGACCCGGTCGTCCTCGCCATCAATGCCGCAGCCGCCGATGGACGCGACGTGTCGTGGATGTGGGACGTGGCCTACGAGCAGTTGGTGGGACGCCGCGTGATCGCCACCGGACCCCGCGCCCAGGACATGGCCGTGCGGTTGGCCTATGCCGAAGTCGAGGACGTGGCAGTCGTCGAGGACCTCGCCACCGCCTTCGCCCACCCCTGGCTCGCCGGGCTCGACCAACCCGTCGACGTGGTGTCGACCTACACCCCGTTCCAACAGCTTCGCAAGCTGGGAGGCCTGGCATGACTCGACCGGTCAAGATCGCCCTGGTCTACCAGTCCCTGCTGGGGATCTACGGCGACCGCGGCAACGCCACGGTGCTGGGCAAGCGCCTGCAGTGGCGCGGCATCGACCACGAGTTGGTCGTGGTCGAGCCCGGTGACGCCGTGCCGGCCGACGCCTCGATCTACCTGCTCGGGGGCGGTGAGGACATGGCCCAGGTGTCGGCGGTCTCGGCGCTGCAGACCGACGGCAACCTGTTCCGCGGGCTGGACGAGGGGGCGGTGCTGTTCGCGGTCTGCGCCGGGTACCAGATCTGCGGCAAGACCTTCACCGTCGGCGACCGGGACGAGGTGATCGAGGGGCTGGGCCTGCTCGACGTCACCACCGAACGCGGCCCCCAGCGGGCGGTCGGCGAGATCCTGACCCGCTGGAGCCGCGCGGATGGGACGACCAGCCTGATCACCGGTTTCGAGAACCACGGCGGCTACACCACGCTCGGTCAGGACGCCAACCCCCTGGCCAGGGTGGTGGTCGGCGTCGGCAACGCCAACGACGGGTCAGAGGGTGCGGTGCAGGGACGAGTGATCGGGACCTACCCGCACGGCCCGGTGCTGGCCCGCAATCCCGACCTGGCCGACCACCTGCTCGAACTGGCCACCGGCACCACCCTCGAGCCGCTGGACAAGCCCGAGATCGAGCGGCTGCGCGAGCAGCGGATCGAGGCGGTGCAGCGCGGCGCACGGTGACCTCCCGGGGGGTGTCACCACAGCCGCGGAGTCGATTTCGCGTCCGTCGCGCAGATGCTCTAGACTTTCTTGTCGCGCACCTCTAGCTCAACTGGCAGAGCAGCTGACTCTTAATCAGCGGGTTCAGGGTTCGAGTCCCTGGAGGTGTACCACCACCAACAGTGGCCCCCGACTTCGGTCGGGGGCCGCTGCTGTTGTGCGGGATCCGGAGGGTGGCGAGGGATCAGTCCGTGCTCCAGGCCGGAGCGGCGGTGGCTCGTTCACGCAAAGCGCTGAGCTCACCGAACAGGGTGGCCAGCCCGGCCACCAGGGTGACCACGACGGTCGCGACGGCCAACCAGTTGTCGATGCCCACGTCGACAGCGTCGGCGGCGTGCCGTAGCCCCCACCCGATCGCCAGCCCGGCGATGACCGCCCACGGGGCGAGGTGCGCCCAGACATTGGGCGCCAGGTCGAGGCCGTCCGGCGGATGGTGGTTGATCACGTTGCGACGCTTCATGCCGATCACGGCGGCAGCACCGGCGGCACCGAAGCCGATGACCATGGCGCGCACCGGCAGCATGTCGAGGCTCGAGGGTGCGAACCGGTCGACGCCGACCAGGGCAGCCACGATCACCACGATGGCGAGCAGTGCGATGATGCCGCTCCACAATGCCAGTCTCAGGCCCAGCGAGGCACTTCGTCGGGTCTCGCTCATCGGCGGGTCAGGCTCGCGACTTCTTGATCCTGCCCACGATGGCGCGCACCGTCAGCAGGAAGGTGGCCACACCGAGCAGGGCTCCCCCGACGATCACGAGCCGGTCGGTTCGCCAGCCGTCATCGTCCTTGACCTGCGACTTCAGGTTCGTGAACTCGTCCTGGGCGAAGCTCTTGGCGTCGTTGACCGTGCGCTGCTTGACCGCAGTGGGATGCACCTGTTCGACCAGCCCTTCGACGCTGGCTGCCATGCGTGAGCGGGCTGCCGAGATGTCGGCGCGGATCTGGTCGATGGAGCGGGTGTCCTTGCTGGTCTGGGCCATGCGAGGAGCCTATATCGTTGGCCCCATGAGCACCCGCCTTGAGATCGGTTCCCCTGCCCCGTCCTTCACGCTGAAGGACGCCCAGGGTCAGGACGTGTCGCTGTCGGACTTCGCCGGCCGTCGGGTGGTCGTCTACTTCTACCCCGCCGCGATGACCCCGGGCTGCACCATCCAGGCGATCGACTTCACCGCTGCGGTCTCGGAGTTCGAGCGCGCCGGCTACGCGGTGGTCGGGATCAGCCCCGACACCGTCGAGAAGCTGGCCACGTTCCGCGAGAAGGAGGCCCTGGGCATCCCGCTGCTGGCCGACCCCGACCGCGTCGTCCACGACGCCTACGGCACCTACGGCAAGCGGATGCTCTACGGCAAGGAAGTCGAGGGCGTGATCCGTTCCACCTTCGTGATCGAGGTGGACGACGACGGCAACGGCACTATCCAGGTGGCCCAGTACAACGTGAAGGCCACTGGTCACGTCGACAAGCTCAAGCGTGACCTCGGCATCTGATCGGGCTGCTCGGCGCCAGTAGGCTTGAGGACGCCCGACCGGAGTGGTGGAACTGGCAGACACGCAGGATTTAGGTTCCTGTGCCGCAAGGCGTGAGGGTTCGAGTCCCTTCTCCGGTACCCATCAGTTCGCGCGCCCGAGCGGCGGGGCCGTCGAACCCGGGACGACCAGCCGTGGCTGCAGACTGACGTGCTTCAACGGCCCTTCCACGGCGGGGTGCCTGACCAGGTCGACGGCGAGCTTTCAGGCCAGCCGTCCCACCCACGTCTTGGGTGGGCTGCCCGCGTCCAACGGAGTCGGCTCCCAGTCAGCCTGCTCGTCGTCGTGGACGACCAGAGAGACGTCGGCACCGATCCGCAACCCGCGCTGCTCGACGGCGCGGACGAAGCGTCGTCCGACCTGGTCGCAGTGGGCGTAGACCGCCGTCAGGTCATCACCGACACGGGCCCGCGAGACCGCGACCAAGCCGCTCTTGGTGATCCGACTGCGCCGCGGCGCCGCCGTGTTCGCCCACAGCGAACGACACTCCCCTTCGGGGAATACACCTTGAGTCGAGGACGCTCAACTTGGTGACGCTGGTCGATGGCCGACCAGCCCGATTCCTCCCAGGAAGGAAGCATCATGGCTCGTTTCGATCCGTTCCGTGAAGTGGATCGCCTGCTCAGCGACGTCACCCGTACCCCCGTGGCCGCGGCCATGCCGATGGACCTCTACCGCGACGGCGACACCTTCGTGGTGGCGGTCGACCTGCCCGGCGTCGACCCGTCGACCATCGACATCGACATGGACGGGGCAACCGTCACCATCCGTGCCGAGCGCACCTCGGGTGCTCCCGACGGTGCGCAGTGGCTGGCTCGCGAGCGTGCGGTCGGCACCTTTGCCCGACAGCTCACGCTCGGGCGTGGTCTGGCCACCGACCAGATCGGCGCCGACTACTCCGACGGCGTGCTCACGCTGACCATCCCCGTGGCCGAGACCGCGAAGCCGCGCAAGATCCAGGTGCAGCACACCGGACAAGGGCGCCAGATCGAGGGCACCGTCGTCGACGACGCCCCCTCCGGTCAGGACGAGCAGCAGGCCTGATCGCCCACCCCTCCCCCTCGCTGGCTCGGCCTCGACCCACCCCGGTCGGGGCCGAGCCTCATCTGGCGTCAGTCCGCCAGACGGTGCCGCTCGAGTCGTCCACCAGGAAACCGCGACCGAGCCACCACCCTCGCCACCGGCCACAGGAACCGTGGCGTGTACCAGGCTTGGCTGGGCTTGTTCAGGGCGAGGCCGCCGCCCACGGTGACCGCTGCGTGCGCCGCGTGCCCGGCTTCACGCCAGACCAGGACGGTGCCCGGCTGGTCGTCCCAGCGCGCCGTCGCCACGGGTCGGCAGCGGGCGGCGAGCCACGCCTCGAAATCGTCGACCTGGGTCCACTCATCGGCGACGTCCGCACCGGCCGCAGCCATCACCGTGGCGAAGCAGTTGGCGCCGGACCGTTCAGCGAAGGTACCGGCCAGAGCCTGGGCTCCCGGTAGCCGCTTCGCCGCCCTGGCCCAGTCGACGCGCTCGAGCGGAAGCGAGTCGGGCCAGCCGCGGCGGACGAACTCCAGCACCACCTCGTCGGCCACCGGGGCCACCAGGTGGGGCCACCAGACGAACCGGTGACCGTCGGCCTGCGCCCTCGCCGCCTCTCGGACCTGGGCAGGCGCCGACCGCACGGATGGGACCTCCCCTCGTCCGACCGCAGCCTGATGGCGCACCAGGCGCGCTCGCAGAGCAGCGTCGAGGGCGCTGAACTCGTCCTCGGTCAGCCACCACAACCGGCGCTTGCCGTAGAGCAGGAAGGTGTCGAGGTCGTCCATTCCGGGGCGCTGGTCGAGGTCAACGTCGCGTCCGGCGACAAGGTCGTCGTCCACGACGAACGGCTGGCGCGCGGGCACGAGTCTGCGCACCCAACCCTCGATCCGGGCCTGGTTGATCTCGCATCCCAGCACCTGCATCGCACCCCTCCTGTTCGAGCGTCACAGTCTCGCAGTCCACGGCGTGCTGGCAAGGTCGGACGAGCCCGGCGCAGGGCACACTGGGGGACATGTGTCCCACCTCGGCGAGGCCACGATGCTGACCGGCCTGGCCCAGGTCTACGCCAGCCTCACCCCGGCGATCATCGCCGCCGTGCTCAACATGGCGTGGGTGAAGACCCCGTGGCTGCGCTCGTGGGGCCCGATCGACGCAGGGCGCGTGCTGCGTGACGGGCGACGCCTGTTCGGCGACAACAAGACCTGGAAGGGCCTGCTCGGCGTGACCGTGCTCGGGGTGCTCGCCGGACTGGCGTGGGGTGCCCTCGGTGAGGGCAACGCGATCGGGCGCAACAACCTGTTCCTGCTCGACCACGCCTCGACCCCAGCCTGGCACGCCCTGACCGGCGGGCTTCTCGGCCTGGCCTACGGCTTGCTCGAACTGCCCAACTCGTGGCTCAAGCGCCGGGTCGGGATCACCCCCGGCCACACCCACGCCGGAGCCTGGCGGCCGCTGTTCGTGGTACTCGACCAGATCGACTCCGTGGTCGGCTGCGCGGTGGTGCTGGCGCTGTTGGCTCCAGTCTCGGGCGCGATGTTCGTCGCGATCATCGCCCTGGGCGGCCTCACCCACCTGGTCTTGAACCTGCTGCTGTACGCCGTCGGCCTGCGGAAGCACCCGCTGTGATCGTCGGTCTGGGCGAGGCCGCCGACCACCCCGACCAGGATTTGGGCCGCAAGGCCCAGGGCCTGGCGGACCTCATGGCTGCGGGCTTCGACGTGCCGGACGGATTCGTCCTCACCGACACGTGGTTGCGTCGCGTGGAGGACGAGCCGGCGGTGCGCGAGCAGTGGGCCGCCGACCTGGCAGGCCAGCTCGCCCGGTGGGAGCCGGGCACGCTGTTCGCGGTGCGCTCGTCGTCGGCCGATGAAGACCTGGACGACCTGTCCTTCGCCGGGCAGTACCGCACGCTGCTCGACGTGCCCGCCGATGGCGTGCTCGAGGCCGCGCTGGAGTGTCGCGCCTCGGCCCGATCGGAGGCCGTGCTCACCTATCGCACCGACCACGGGCTGACCAGCGACGGCCAGTTCTGCGTGCTGGTGCAGCAGATGGTGCCGGCCAGCCATGCCGGTGTGGCGTTCAGCATCAACCCGCTGACCGGCGCGGACACCGAGGTGGTCGTCGAGGTGGTCGAAGGCCTCGGTGAGGCGCTGGTGTCGGGTCAGGTGCGCCCCGAGCGGTTCGTCGACGACTGGTGGCACGCCACCTCGGTCGAGACCACCGACCTGTTGTCACCCGCCCAGCAGGCAGCGGTGGTCGAGCTGACCCTGGCCGTGCAGACCCACCTGGGCCACCCCTGCGACCTCGAGTTCGCCATCACCGGCGCCGCCGACCAGCCTCGGGTGCACCTGCTGCAGGCTCGTCCGATCACGCGGGTGCACCACGCCGGCATCACCGACCAGTGGACGAACGCCGACTTCAAGGACGGTGGGGTCTCGTCAACGGTCTGCACCCCGATGATGTGGAGCCTGTACGAGTCGATCTGGGAGCGCTGGCTGGCCAGGTTCATGCTCGACTCGGCGCTGCTCACGCGCGACGACCTGCGCCAACTGGGCCGGATGTTCTTTGGCCGGCCCTACTGGAACCTGTCGGTGGTCAAGCAGGCGATGGCGGTCGTTCCCGGCTACGTCGAGCGGCAGTTCGACGAGGAACTCGGGGTGCGGGTCACCTACGCCGGACCAGGCGCCACCACACCGACCACGCCCCGCACCCTGGCCCGGATCGCCCAGGTGGCCTGGCGGCAACGCTCGATCCTGACCGAGCACCGCGACACCGTCGAACAGACCCAGGCCGACCTGCTCGCGCGCGCCGACCAGGTGCAGACAGAACTCGACACCCGTCCCGGCCCTGACCAGACCGCTGCGTTGTGGCGCAGGCTCGTCCACCACGACTACCAGCGCAGCGAGGGCACCTACTTCTGGCAGATCTTCCTCAACACCATCCACCAGCAACTTGCCCGCGAACGCATCCAGAAGGTGGTCGGTGACGTCGGCTACTTCCACCTGATCTCGGGGCTGCCGGTGGTCTCGCACCTTCGTCCCTTCCACGACGCGTGGACGACCAGCCGCGCCATCCACGACGACCCGGCATCCCTGGCCTGGTGGACGACCACCCCGCGCGAACAGATCGTCGAGGCGCTCGACGCCGGTGACCAACGCCACCACCTGGACGAGGTGCGCGCGATCATCGCCGAGCACGGTCACCACTCGGTGCGCGAACTCGACATCACCCACCCGAACTTCGACCAGGACCACCTGGCGGTGGTCACCATGGTCGCCGACACGGTCGCCCTCGACGACTCCTACTCCCCCGACCACGACCGGGCCCGGCTGGAGTCGACGTACACCCAGACCCTGGCGCAGGGCCTGTCGTCGCTGCCGCGCTGGCGGAGGGCACGGTTCGCCCGGACGGTCGAGCGCACCCGGACGATGCTGTGGTGGCGCGAGGAACTGCGCGACACCTCCACCCGCTACTACCACCTGCTGCGCCAGGCCTGCCTGCAGTTGTCGTCACACCTAGCCGAGGCCGGCACGCTCGACCAGGTCGACGACATCTGGTTCACCACCGTCACCGAGGTCACCGACCACCTCGAGGGGCGCCTCGACGCCGACCACTTGCGGCGTCGGGTCGCCAGGCACCGTCGCTACCACGACTCGTTCCGCCAATTCACCCCGCCGAACGAGTTGGGCCGCAGCTTCGACGCCCAAGTTGAGGCCGCAACCGCCTCCGGCGACGGGACGCTGGTCGGGCTGGGCGCCTCTCCCGGGCGGGTCACCGGCACTGCACGGGTCGTGCAGGGCCTGGAGGAGGTCGACCGCATCCAGCCGGGCGACATCCTGGTCACCCGGTTCACCGACACCGGCTGGACCGGCAAGTTCGCCCTGGTGCAGGCGGTGGTCACCGAGTACGGCGGGGTGCTGTGCCACGCCTCGATCGTCAGCCGCGAGTACGGCATTCCTTGCGTGGTCGCCCTGCACGACGCGATGCGGCACGTGCCCGACGGGGCCACGATCACCGTCGATGGCAGCTCTGGTGAGGTGGTCATCCACCTCTGATGTGCCACGCTTGACAGGTGCGCGTGCTCTCGAACCTGCTCCACCCGTCATCAGCGCTGACCCTGCTCGGGCTGCTCGCCGCGCTCGCCGGCATGGTGGCCGACCTCAGGACCGCGCTGATCTGCTTGGTCGTGGCTGGCCTGTGTGACCTGGCCGATGGGCCGGTCGCGCGCCGGATGCGGCGCAGCGCCGAGCAGCAGCGGTTCGGCGTGCACCTCGACAGCCTGGTCGACGTGGTCTCGTTCCTGGTGCTGCCGGCGGTGATCATCTGGGCCCACCGGACCGACCTGGGAGCCCCGACGCTGCTGTTGCTCCTGGTCACCCCGCTGTACGTGATTGCCGGTGTTGCCCGTCTGGCCTCGTTCACCGCCGACGCCGAACCCGACACCCGCGTGACGCACTACACCGGGCTGCCGGTCACCTACGCCGCCCTGGTGCTGCCGGTGCTGGCCACTGCGTGGCTGTGGTTCGGGGTCGACCTCGACCAACCGCGCACGCTGACCACACCGGCGCTCGCACCGCTGGGCACCTGGTGGCTGTGGGCGATGGCGGCACTGGCGGTGCTGTACGTCGCCCCGCTCAGGATCCCCAAGCCACGGGGCATCGCCCACGTGGTCTTCGCCGTACTGGCGGTGGTCGTCCTGGTCGGGCTGGCCACGGTGCGCCTGTGACGCCCAGCACCACGTCGACCACGAGCACCGCATCGACCCCGAGCACCGCATCGACCCTGAGCACCTCGTCGAATCAGGGCGGCCCCTCGCGGGTCCGCGACCGTCGCACCGGTGAACTCGTCGAACAGCCACTGTTCGGTGAGCGTGGGCTTCGTCTGCTCTACCGCTCCCGGTTCGGCCGGGCCCTGCAACCGATGGTCACCCAGAGTTGGATGAGTGAACTCGCCGCCTTGACCAGGCGTCGTCCGGGGTCGGCCCGAGCCATCGCCGGTTTCGTGCGTGACCACGGCATCGACCTGGCCGACTTCGTCCAGCCTGAAGGAGGTTGGCGAAGTTTCGCCGAGTTCTTCGTCCGCGACTTCGCCCCGGGCGCCAGACCGCTGCCGGACGACCCGCGGCTGCTGCTCAGCCCGGCCGACGGCAAGCTGCTCGTCGTCGGTCTGGACGACGACCGGCTGCGACTGAAGGGGATCGACTACACCGTGGACGCCCTGCTCGGCGACCGAGTCGCGGCCGAGCGCTACCGGGGTGGGACGGCGGTGGTCGTCCGGCTCAGCGTGGACGATGCCCACCGCTTCCAGTTCCCCGCCAGCGGGCGGCTGCTCACCGGCAGCAGCACCCGTCGACGCCTGCACACCGTCGGACCCGCCGGCGACGCCCGCTTCCTGGTCACCAACTCGCGGCGCTGGCGGCTGCTGCGCACCAGGTACTTCGGCGACCTCTGCCTGGTGGCGGTGGGTGCCCTGCTGGTCGGCCGGATCGTGCTGCACGCCCGGCCACGCTTCGAGCGCGGGGACGAGGCCGGCGTGTTCGAGCTGGGCGGGTCCACCCTGGTGGTGCTCTCCGAACCCGGACGCGTCGAGGTCGACGCCGACCTTGTCGAGGCCTCCAGCCAGGGCATCGAGACCATCGTCCGGGCCCGGGAGCCGATCGGGCGGGCGCTGTGAGCCAGACCGTCGCCCCGGCGACGGCTCGTCCGACGTGGGCGGGCCGGATCCGCGACTACCTGGCCGAGATGTACCCGGTGCTGCCCAGGCTCGTGCTGGCCGCGATCCTGTGGTTCGAGATCTACTTCGTGCTGCTGCTCAACTACGGCGTCACAGACTTCCGGATGGGCTGGCAGGAGGTGGTCGGCGCCTGGACCGTGTTCGCGTTCCTGCTCACCCTGCGGATCGCCGACGACTTCAAGGACCTCGACCACGACCGGCGGATCTTCCCGCACCGGCCGCTGGCGTCCGGGCGGGTCACGGTGCGCGACCTGCGCATCCTGATGGCGGCGGTGGTCGTGCCGACCGCGGTGCTCAACGTCGCGGTGATGAACAACCTGCTCTTCTTCGTGGTGCTGTTCGCCTACGGGGTGGCGTTCTCGCTGTGGTTCTTCGCGAAAGCCAAGATCCAGCCCAACCTGTTCCTGGCACTGGTCACCCACAACCCGATCATGATGGTGATGAACCTCTACGTGATCTCGTTCGGGGTGATCAAGTACGACCTCGAGCCGTTCACCTGGGTGACCTTCCTGCTGGCGTGGACGATGTACTTCCCCAGCCTGATCTGGGAGGTGGCGCGCAAGATCCGCAGCCCCGGCCGCGAGGACGACTACGTCACCTACTCCCGGATCTGGGGCCACCGCAAAGCGATCCTGTTCGTGCTCGCGGTGATCTGGGTCGACGTGGCCACCAACCTGTCGCTGGTGTATGCGGTCTCACGGGTGGCGATGGTGCCGCTGCTGGCCAACCTGGCCTGGATCACGTGGACGATCCTGCACTGGTTGCGTGACCCCGAGGCGTTCGTCATCGGGCCGAAGGTCGACCGCTACACCTATGGCGTCGAGGGCCTGATGGTGCTGGCGGTGGCGACCTACCTGTTCGTGGGGTACTTCTGATGGTCGGCGGTGGCAAGGCTGAGGGGCTTCGGCTGCTGGACGATGCCGGTGAGCGGGTTCCGCCGTTCGTCGTGGTGCCTGCCGACCTTTCCCTGGAGCAGCTGCCCGGCCTGCTGGCGGTGTTCGCCGAGGACACCAGGGTGGCCGTGCGTTCGTCCGCGCTCGACGAGGACGAGGACGACCAGTCGCTGGCCGGGCACCACCTGAGCCTGCTCGACGTCGCCCTCAGCGACGTGCCCGAGGCGGTTGCCCGGGTGCGGGCCAGCGGTGGCGCCGACCACGCGATCCCGGTGGTGGTGCAGCAGATGGTGTCCGCAGATGTGTCCGGGGTGGTGTTCAGCGCCGAACCGGCGGGGGTGCTCGACCTGGCGGTGGTCTCGGCCGGTGCCGGGGCCGGTTCGGTGGTCGCGGCCGATCGTCCCAGCTGCACGGTGACGGTCTCGCGGGTCGACGGACGACGCTGGACGACCGCCGAGGCCGGGGCGCCGGACTTGCCGCCCGGTCTGGTCGACGACCTGGTCGCGATGGCGGCCAGGGTCGAGTCGCAGCGCGGGCGCCCGGTCGACGTCGAGTGGGCCTGGAGCAGCAGCGAGGGGCTCTGGGTGCTGCAGGCGCGTCCGATCACCGGGTTGCCCGACGACGATCCGGTCACCCTCGACAACGCCAACATCGTCGAGAACTACCCGGGCACCTGCCTGCCGCTGACGCTCAGCTTCGTGCCGATCAGCTATCGCGAGGTGTTCACCAGCCTGGCCCGCCGGCTGAGTGGGGACGAGGCCGTGGTCGAGGCCTTCCAGCCGGTGCTGTCGCGCTTGGTGCAGGCCCAGTCGGGGCGGCTGTTCTACCGACTCGAGAGCTGGTACGCGGTGATGTCGCTGGTGCCGTTCTCGAAGCAGTACACCAGGGCCTGGCGGGCCTCACTGGGGGTGGCTCAGGGAGGCTCCTCCGGGCCGTTGGTCGAGGTCTCGCGGCGCACCCGGCTGCGGGTGGCATGGTCGCTGCTGCAGGAGTTGCGCACCACACCTGAGCAGGTGCGCGCCCTGGCACCGAAGGTGCAGCGAGTTCAGGACTGGGCTGCGCCACGCATTGAGTCGGCCACCAGCTTGGACGAGTTGGCCGAGACCTACCAGCAGATCCTCACCGACCTGGTCGCCCACTGGGACGTCACCCTGCTCAACGACGTGCGTGCCTTCGTGCTGCCCGCGCTGCTCGGGGCGACACTGGCGCCGCGCCGGCGCCGCGAGCGGCTGTGGGAGCTGTTCAGCGGCGTGGCCTCGATCGAGAGCCTGCGACCGGTGGCGGCGATGGCCCACCTCGCCGAGCAGGCGCCCCAGCGTGCGCCGGAACTGGCCGACGTGACCACCGCCGAACAGGCCCGGGAGTGGCTCGCGGGCCCCAACCCGTTCGCCGCCGAGGTGCGCGAGCACGTGCAGCGCTACGGCGACCGGTGGCTGGCCGAACTCAAGCTCGAGTCACCCACGCTGCGCACCGATCCGCTGCTGGTCGTCCAATCCCTGCGCACACCCTTGTCGTTGCCTGCCCGATCGCACCACGAGGCCCGGCTGCTGCGCGGGCCGGTGCGGCCTCGACTGGCCCGAGCGGGGCTCGAGGCGATCGCGCTGCGCGAGTCGTCACGGCTCGACCGGGCCCGGGTGCATGGTTTGGTGCGCCGGATCGCCCTGCGGGCCGGTGAGCTGATGGTGCGCGATGGGCTGCTGGACGAGCCCTCGCAGGTGTTCTGGCTGACCATGGACGAGGTGTTCGCCCCGCGCGCCGGCCTGCGCTCGGTGATCACATCGCGTCAGGACGACCACGCCTCGTTCGCCCAGCTGCCCCCGATCGGACGCCTCACCTTCGCTGGGGAGCCGTTCGACCTGCACCCACCGGTCGTCGGCACTGTCTCTGGCGGTGACGCCGCTGGTGGGGAGCGAACCGGCCTCCTTCGCGGGCAGGGCGTCTCCCCCGGCACCGCCGCCGGGCCAGTGGTGGTCGTCGAGGACGCCAGCCGCGCCGGTGACCTCGCCGGCGCCGTGGTGGTCTGTGCCACCACCGACCCGGGCTGGGTGTTCCTGCTCGCGCGCTGCGCCGCCCTGGTCGCCGAGCAGGGCTCGCCGTTGTCGCACACCGCGATCGTGGCCCGCGAACTCGGCGTGCCGGTGGTGGTCGGGCTGGCTGGAGCGACGAACTCGTTCACGTCGGGTGAGCGGGTCGAGGTCGACGGCCGGCGCGGCACGGTGCGCCGGCTCGACGTGGACGAGGGGACGCGCTGATGGCGATCGTGCGCGTGGGGCCGGGCCAGGTGGACGAGTTCGTCGGCGTGGTCGCACAGATGAACCCGCCCGGCACCTGGGACCAGGATCTCGATGTTGAGCGTGAGTTGTTGCTGGGCACCCACCCGCTCAACCGCGGACGACAGGTGGTCGGGCTGCTGGCCAGGGCCGGCGTCTCGACGGTGGGCAGGATCGGGGTGACCCTGCCCGACGACTCCGACGAGGCACACATCGGCTTCCTGCAGGCCCCAGGCTCGGGCAGCACGGCGCGCACGCTGTTCGACGCTGCCGCCGCGGTCGCCGCCCAGCACGGTCGCCGCGCCCTGATCGGGCCGGTCGACGCCTCGTTCTGGTACCGCTACCGGCTGAAGGCGAGCGGGTTCGGCTCTCGTCCGTACTTCACCGAACCGCTCAACCCCCCGCACCACGAGGCGCTGTGGCACGCGGCCGGGTTCGAGCAGTGGGTGCGTTACCGCTCGTCGTTCTACCACCCCACCCGCGCCGACATGGACCTGCGACAGTTCGCGGCGCGGCGGGCCCGTTTCGGCGAGCAGGGTTTCACCTTCGACCACCCCACCCGCAAGTCCTTCGACGAGCACCTGCAACAGGTGCACACCCTGCTGCACGAGCTGTACGCCGACATGCCGGTGTTCAGTCCACTGCCGTGGGAGGCGTTCCAGGCCCACTACGGGAGGCTGCGGACGGTGATCGACCCCAGACTCGTCCGCGTGGTGCACCGAGAGGGCGAACCGGAGGGCTTCATGGTGGTGCTGCCCGACCACGGCCTGGGGCTTCAGCACGGCTCGAACTCGGCACGGCTGTGGCGACTGCTGCGGGGGCGACGCCGCACCGACCGCTACGTGGTGGCCTACCTCGGTGCCCGCCACCCCGGCCTGGGCACCGCGCTGATGCAGGAGTTGTTCACCGAGATGGCGGCCCGCCACGCGTCGGTGGTCGGGTCGCTGGTGCGCGTCGGGGCTCCCTCGGAGGGCTACGCTCGCCGCTACATCACCTCACGCAATGAGTACCTGTTGCTGCGCCGCGAACTCTGAGCCTTTTGGGGAGTGCCACGCGCAGGCATGAACCGCGGTTGTTGAATGTTGAACCAGGCATGACCCGCAAGTCCATCGGATTCCTGTCCTTCGGCCGCTGGACGCCGCACGCGTCGTCGGCCACCCGCAGCGCCGCCGACGTGCTGCACCAGTCGATCGACCTGGCCGTGGCCGCCGAGGAGCTGGGCGCTGACGGCGCCTACTTCCGCGTGCACCACTTCGCCCGACAGCTCGGTTCGCCGTTCCCGCTGCTGTCCGCGGTCGGGGCCCGTACCTCGCGGATCGACATCGGCACCGGGGTCATCGACATGCGCTACCGCATATCGTGGTTGCAACGCCCGTTCACGTAAGCTTGGTTGCATGGTCGAACTGGTAGCGCTGAGGAAGACGAACGAGGTGGCCGCGTACGTCGGCGCCTCCATGGACCGCAAGGGCGACCGCTGGACGGTCGATACGCAGCTGAGGAAGATCAGGGCGCTGGCCGAGGCCAAGGACTGGAACGTCGTCGAGGTCTACGAGGACAACGCGGTGTCGGCGACGAAGAAGCGCCGCGCTGGCACCCGGTGGGCCGAGATGCTGGACGACGCCCGCGCGGGCCGGTTCTCGATGGTGGTCGCCGTGGACATGGACCGGCTCCTGCGCAGCACGAAGGACCTGAACACGCTGATCGACCTCGGTCTGCGCGTCGTCACCGTGGACGGCGAGATCGATCTCTCGACGGCGGACGGCGAGTTCCGGGCGACGATGCTCGCCGCTCTCGCCCGGTTCGAGGCGCGTCGCAAGGCCGAGCGACAGATCAGGTCGAACGAGCGCCGACGTGCCGAGGGCATCCCCACGTCCGCCTGGAAGGCGTTCGGATGGTCGAGGGAGGGTGAGCTGATCGAGGAAGAGGCCGACGCGGTTCGGCGGGCCTTCGACGCGTTCCTCGGCGAGCCGTCGCTGTCGATCCGGCGCATCCGCGAGGACCTGAACAGCGCTGGTCACCTCACCGCCCGCGGCTCGGAATTCTCCGTCGATGCCGTGCGCTACCTGCTCGCGAACCCGCTGTACTGTGGCTACATCAAGCACTACGCATCCGGCGAGCTGTACCCGGTGCAGGGCGAGGCGTTCCCGCCCATCGTCAGCGAGCAGACGTGGCGGACCGCGGTGGCGAAGCTGGAGGACAACGTGCGGAGGTCGGCCAGGCAGGGCAACCAGCCGAAATACCTCCTGTCGACGATCGGGCTGTGCGGGAAGTGCGGTGCGACGCTCGTCTCGGGGACGAACAGCCGCAAGCAGCCGACGTATCGCTGCGGCGAGCAGTTCCACCTCACCCGCCAACGCGAGCCCGTCGATGCGATGGTCACCGAGGCAGTGCTCACCCGCCTGTCGTCGGTGGACGTGCACGACCTCGTGATGCCGCAGGAGGACGACGGGCCGGACCGCGAGGAGCTGCTGACCGAGCGGAACGCCCTGGTCGAGCGCGTAAAGGAGCTGAGCCCGCTGCTGCGCGACATCCATCAGCCGGTCCTGGAGATCACCGCGGCGATCAACGACGTGAAGGTCCGCATCGACGAGATCGACGCGGAGCTGCTCGACCGCTCGGTATCCGTGGCGGCGAAGCTGCTGGCAGACGTGGAGGAGGCGGTCGGCACCGCGGAGCGTCGCGAGGTTGTCGAGTCGAAGTGGAAGGCGTTGGACATAGACCGCCGCCGGATGCTCGTGGACGAGCTGGTGACTGTGACCATCGAGCCCATCGCGCCCGGTCACGTGAAGTTCGACCCCGACCTCATTCGCATAGAGCCGCGTCGCGACTGACTCATGAGTCAACTCGTCATTGCAATGGTGAGTCGACTCGTGGGAGAGTGGTTGCAGACAAGAAGATCCCACCGGGGCCGCGACTTAGAAGCGCGGGGTTCTGCTCCCGGATGAGTAGCCGGTCAAACAGCCCAACTACCGTGGCGGGGAACCGGAAGATACTCATATCTGAGGACTTCCGATGTCTGTCGTTATCGACGTTCCCCGCGCATCCGCGCTTGACTGCCCTGCTCTCGATCAGGACTCGTCTCCCGTTCCGCATGCTGATGGGCTCGATCCCGTCATCGCCGCCGCCCGCGCCGCCGGTCGCCGAGCCGGTGAGCGCTTGGCACTCACTCCGCTGACGCCGCGACAGCGCGCCGCCGTCGCCGCCGTGATGGGCGGTGGTCGCTGATGAGCGCGAACTCCGCCGCCTTCGATCACCTGACCAGCTTCCGCTGGCGACAGGGCGACCCGTCCCTCGCCGATGGCGAGGCCCAGCTCTACGACCTCGGCGTGCTCCGCTCCGTGCTGGAGGAGGCCGTCGAGATCGCCGTCGCCGACGCCCGCGCCGACGGGGTGACCTGGGCCAGGATCGGCGACGCCCTCGGCGTCACGCATCAGGCTGTCATCAAGCGCTACGGCCGGGGCGGTGGTCGCTGATGCACGCCGACGCACGCAACCTCAGCACCGCACCCGCCGACCTGACCCCGCCCGGAGGGCCTGGCCTGGCACCCGCCGAAGGCGGGCTGCCCATCGCCGTGATGACGGTCCGCAGCCGTGCTTCGCACTCCAAGAGTTTCGGGGGCCTCATTCGTTCCTACGGGCGCGGCAAGGGCTTGTCGATTGCCGCGCCTTGCAACAACGCGCCTGGTCAGAAGCCGATTCCGTCTTCGCTGCGTCGCGTCGCCTCGCGGGTTCATTTGAGGTCTCATTTGGGGGTCAATACGGGGTCATTTAGGCGCCGCACCCCCTCTGCGGCCCTCCACGCCGCCTGCGACGGGGGTGGTCGCCGTGGCTAAGCAGGAGAACAACCCGACGAGCATCGGGCTCACGCAGTACCTCGATCCGTCGTACTGGACCTGGGCTGCCGAGGACCCGAACGGGGCCGCGCTGCTCGAGCAGGGAGCCGGGGCGATCCTCGCCTACGTCGCGCAGCGGCTCGAGGCCATCGGCTGCGAGGTCATCGAGGCCTACGGAATCGTGCACGACAAGGATGAGCGCGAGGTCTGGAGCGACACGGAGAAGGCTCTGGTGGTCGAGCCGAAGCCCGATCACCTGCACGCGGTCATCAAGTTCGCCAGCCGTGCGAAGAGCGCGCCGCTGGCTCGGCTCGCGTTCGGCATCGGCGTCGAGCCCCAGTACGTCGAGAAGCCGGGCCGCGGTCGGTACGCCTTCGACAACATGCTGTCGTACCTGACTCACGTGAAGTATGCGGACAAGCATCAGTACGCGCCGTCGGAGGTCGCCACGGTGCGCGGGCCGGACTACCTCGGGATCGACGCCCAGCGCCGGGAGACCTGGCTCAAGGGGCGCGCCCACGTGAAGAAGAAGGTCGTCGCGGAGAACTTCGAGGACATGCGGGAGCGGGTGCTGCAGGGCGAAATCACGCGGGATTAGATCATGCTCACGGACGAACTGTTCGACATCTACTCGCGGCATCAGCGGGAGATCGACGACGCGCTGTCGGCCTACGGCCAGCGCCGCGCGTACCGGGCGGCCGCGAAGCTGCGCGCCGGTGCCTTCTCGACGCACGTGGTGTTCGTCCACGGGGATGCCGGGATCGGCAAGACTCGGTTCGCAACGGATTTCATCACCGAGGCGATTAGCGCGGCCAATGCACATGGCGAGCGGTGGCAGGTCTACCGTGCCGCGACGGGGAACCCATTGGATGACTGGCGGGGCGAGGAGGTGCTGCTGCTGGACGATCTGCGGGCCTCGGCGATGGACGCGAACGATTGGCTGCTGCTGCTCGATCCGTATAACGCCTCGCCTGCGAAGGCTCGGTACGAGAACAAGGGCGAGGTGGCTCCGCGCCTCATCGTGATTACGGCGACGATCGAGCCGGTCGAGTTCTTCTACTACGCCCGCCAGAAGGGCAACGTGGACGAGGCGCTGGACCAGTTCATCCGCCGCCTGGCGTCGGTCGTGAAGGTCTACCGCGCCGACGACATCAACCGCTACCTCGTGCAGCACATCGGGAAGATCGAGCCCTACGAGTGGCACCAGTGCAGCATCCCGACCGCCGCGCACACGCCCGGCATGTACGGCAACGCGTACCACCAGAACGCCGGGTCGCGGGAACTGACGTACGGTCCGGAGACCTCGGCGGAACACGACGCGGACGGTGCGGTCGCGGAGCTGCTCAGCGGGCTCGCGGTGCGAAGTCCGGACGTGCCGCTGGCGCTGATCGAAGGTGCCGCATGAGCACCGATCAGCATTCGCTCTTCCAGGGGGTCGAGGGGGCCGGAGGCCCCTCGCAAGCAGGGCTGGAGGACACGAGCGTCAGCGATGTGTCCGACAGGCCTACTGCTTGCCACTCTGGCGTACAGGTGGAGCAGCAGACCGACTCCCAGGTGAACACCGGTCGGGCTGATGCGGAGGCTGTGCGTCAGAGTCACGGCGGCGCGAAGCGTCGTCGTGGGGGCCGCGCGAAGCTCGATACCGACTTCGGGGAGGAGACGCTCGCGGCGCTTCGCACTCGTGCGAAGCGGCTCGGGCTGGCTCCGAGCACGTGGGTACGGACCGTCGTACGCGATGCCCTCCACGCCTCCCGCTCGGAGGAGTTGGACGCCGCCGTGGCGGCGCACCTGCTCGGGGTCGAGGCGCGTGTGCAGGCGTCGGCGGACGCTCGTGAGCTGGCTGCCCAGGTGCGCCCGCTGGCGATCAACGTCAACGACTTGGATCGCCGCGCGCGCGCCGGTGAGGCGGTGGCGCTGTCGTCGGAGGTGCTCGAGCTGATCGAGCTGCTGCGCGAGGTCCGCGCCTTGCTCGGGGATCGGACGGCCGCATGAGCACCACCCACTACAGCCCGAGCACCAGCGCCGCCGACACCGAGCGCTATATCCGCGGGAAGGAGGACGAGCGGGGCGTCGCGATCACGTGCGAAGTGCCGGGAGGCCCTGGCGCATTCTCGGCGCGCGCACGGGCGCTCACGCAGAACACCACGCGCGAGGTCGAGGCGCTGCATTACCGGCAGTCTTTCAGCGACGAGGAGTTTGACCCGAAGAACCCGGAGCACGTGCAGCGGGTGAACGATCTCGGCTATCAGCTCGCGAAGAGGATGCACCCCGACTCGGACTGCCTCGTGGTCAGTCACGTGGATGGCCGGGGCAGAAAGCCGCATAACCACATCTTGGTCATCAATCACAGCAACCGGACCGGAAAGGCGCTCTCGGACTACCGGACGTTCCACGATCGCAAGGCCGGGAACCAGCGGGGCGTGCAGTCGGCGAACGACGAGCTGATGCGAGAGCACGGGCTCTCGGTCGTGAAGCGGCTGGAGCACGCGCCGAAGGACTGGGAGCTGCGCCGCGAGGACTTCGCGGAGGGCGGGCTCGACCGCGAGATGGGTGACCGGATGAGCGCCGCACTGGCCGACCCCCGCGTGGTGGACAAGGCCGGTCTCGAAGCGGTGATCGAGGAGCAGAACCAGCAGCTCGACGACGCCGGGGAACGTGTGCCGAGGATGCGGCTGCACAGCCCCGTCAGCAAGAAGGGCAAGCGCGCCGGGCAGGAGACCTGGACGCTCTACATCGAGGACCGCCGCGGCGAGTCCGGCCGCGCCGATCGCCGCAAACGCGCGAGCGCGCTCTCGGCGGACTTCACCCCGGAGGGCGCGCAGGCGTTCTTCGACTACCACCAGCAGCAGAAGGAGCAGGAACATGAGCGCAGCGCTCGACAGGCTGAAGCAGCAGAACGGGCCCGTGCAGTCGCCGCAGCCGCTCGGCAGTCCGGAGACGATGGAGCTGTTGACCTCGATCCTCGCCGCCGTCGAGGCGCAGAATACGAGGATTGCCACGCTGACCGAGCAGCAGAAGAAGCTCGCGGGGTTCGTGAAGGTCATGGACGAGGAGACGACGAGGCGGCTGGAGCGGATCACGACCCCGGCGTCGACCTCCTCGCCCTCCAGCGACGTGTCCGCGAGGATCGCGAGTATCGAGAGCAGGCAGAACGAGATCGCGAGCACGCTCGGCGAGTTCGCGCAGAGTCTCAACGGCGAGAGCTTGAACGCCGCGTCGCGAACCTTGGTCGCGGAGGCGCAGAAGAATCGCGCGGCTACGGCCTCGGCGATTGAGGGTCTGAAGGTGCAGGCCACAACGAACCAGAAGCTTGTGAGCCAGGTCGGCGGCGCGGTGCAGCGGATCGAGAAGCGTACTGAGGAGCGGGTCGAGAAGGCCGTCGAGCAGGTCGCCGGGGAGGCCTCGGCCACGATGACCGCGAACCTCGACGCCTCGAACGAGCGCGCCGAGCGGATGATGGCGGCGACGGCGAAGCTCGAAGCGCGTCAGCTCTGGTCGGCCGCCGCTGCGATGTGCCTCGCCCTGCTGCCGGTGGTCGTGGTCGTCGCCGGGCTCTGGATGGGCATCGCCGGTCTCATCACGGGCGCTCAGTGGGCGCTCGACGTGGACGGGCGCATCTGGCTCGGCATCGGGCGCTGGCTCGTGGTCTCCGTGGGTCTCGCCGGGGCCGGCTACGGGCTCTTCGCGTCCGTCCGCTCGGCCGCCGGTCTCGTGGAGACGTGGAAGGGTCGCGGGGTGCCGAAGTGGCCGAGGTGGCGATGATGGCTGGATCCGCTCGAGCTACCGGTTCCGATCAGCGGTCGAAGGATTTTCGCAGCAGCCGGTCCTGCGGCCTCGGTGCCGCCGCCCTAACCTGACGAGCATCCCCGCCGTGACGGCCATCACGACGGCGATCCCGGCACCGATGATCCAGGGGTTACCGAGGAGCCCACCGACGCCCGCGAGTGCTCCGCCCGCCGCGATGAGCGGCAGGCCGCAACAGAGCAGCAACGGAAGCGCGCAGCATGCCAGCAAGAGCAGTCCGGTCCCTGCAGCGACGACGGGACCGGCGCGCCGTTCGTCGCGGTCCTGATCGGCGCTCGTCGTCTGCACCTCTTCAGGATGAGATCTCCCCGATTGCCTGCGCTGCCGGTCATGCGCAGCACGACAGCAGCGACGGGTCGGTGGTGAAGGCCTTCGCGGCGATCCGGATGCCCTCGGCCATCGTCAGGTAGGGAGCCCAGGCGTCGGCGATCTCGGCGACGGTCTTGCCGAGCACGTGGACACCGGCGGCGGCGAGCTCTCCGGCGTCCTTGGCGACGGCGGTCAGGCCGAGGATCTCGTTCGTGTCGGCGTTCACGACGATCTTGATGAACCCGCGGGTGTCGCGGTTGACCAGCGCGCGGGGCACGTGGTGCAGCGGCAGGACGCGGCAATCGCAGCGGATCCCCGCAGCAAGCACTTCCTTCTCGGTCATCCCGACCGCTCCGATCGCGGGCCCGGTGAACGTCACCCGCGGCAGGCGGGAATAGTCGACGGCACGATCGGCGTCGGCGAACGCGTTCTCGGCGACGAGGGTGCCGTGGTGGGCGGCGACGTAGACGAACTCGGGGTGCCCGGTCACGTCGCCCGCGGCCCAGATCCGCGGGTTCGAGGACCGCAGCCGGTCGGAGACGACCACCTCGCCGGAGTCCCCGGTCTTCACCCCGACCGCATCGAGGTTCAGGCCATCGGTGACGGGACGGCGTCCGAGGGCGACGAGCACCTGCTCGGCGCGGAACTCCTGCGAGTCGCCGGACACGTCGGCGGTCACGACGGCCTCGCCTCCCGTGCCGCGGGAGACCCGGGTGGGCACCACGCGGCGGACGACGCGGATGCCTTCGTCGGCGAACGCCTCCTGAAGCGCCTTGGACACCTCCGGCTCCTCCTTCGAGGCGAGCCGGGACCGCACCAGCAGCGTGACCTGCGAGCCGAGGCGAGCGAACAGCTGCGCCTGCTCCAGGGCGACGTAGCCGCCGCCGAGCACCAGCAACGACTCAGGAACCTCAGCGAGTTCCATTGCCGTGGTCGAGGTCAGGTACCCGGTCTCCTCCAGGCCGTCGATCGGCGGAGCCCACGGGCGAGAACCAGTCGCGACCAGGAAGTGGTCGGCCTCGATGGTCTCGACCGTCCCGTCGCCGGCGATGATCTCCAGTACCGGGGCGTCTGGGCCGCTGGCGAACGATGCATCGCCGCGGCGGACCTGCCAGCCGTAGGAGTCGGCGACGTCGGCGTACTTCTCGCCGCGCAGCGACTCGACCAGCGCCTGCTTCCCGGCGATCAGCGCAGGCATGTCCACTGTCTCAGCCGTCGCCGCGATCCCCGGGAACCGGCCTGAAGCGTCGGCGGCGACGTGAAGGGTGTCGGCAGCGGCGATGAGGGCCTTCGACGGCACGCAGCCGGTGTTCACGCAGGTGCCGCCGAGCGTCCCGCGCTCGATCATCACCACCGACTTGCCGAGCGTGGTCGCACGGATGGCGGCGGCGAATGCTCCGCCTCCGGATCCGATGATGGCGAGGTCGTACTTGGTAGGCATCGCTGCTCCTGTCAGTCCTTGGCTTTCTGCTCTGTCTCAGCCATACTGGACCTTCCAGTGCAGGGGAAGGTCAAGCCTGCTCCTGCCGAACGATCGGAGGCCGCGATGCGCATCGGAGAACTCGCCGAACGCGCGGGCACCACGGCGAAGACGCTCCGCTTCTACGAGGGGCAGGGGCTGCTTCCGCCGGCCGAGCGCACGCAGTCCGGCTATCGCGACTACGCACCCGAGACGGTCGCCCGGATCGACTTCGTCCACCGCGGCCAGGCCGCGGGCCTCACCCTCGCCCAGATCCGCCAGATCCTCGACATCCGCGACGGCGGCCATGCGCCCTGCGAGCACGTGCGCGACCTGCTTGACGTGCGCCTCGCTGAGATCGAGCAGCAGATCGCGCAGCTCTCCGTGCTGCGCGACACTATCGCGGACCTCAGACAGGACGCCGCGCACCCGGACCCTGAAACGTGCAGCACCGATCAAGTGTGTAGGTACTTGTAGACGACGGTAGCCAATGACTCCAACGCTACAACCCCGATATGCGCTACGAGAACCCGCACTACATGGTCGAGGACGCCGGGGCGGCCGACCTGATCTCGGCAGGCCGCCTGCAGCTCGGCGTGAGCCGGGGATCGCCCGAGCAGGTGATCGAGGGCTACCGCCACTTCGGCCACGTGCCCCGCGACGGCGAGAGCGATGCCGACATGGCCCGACGGCACACGATGGAGTTCCTCGACCTGCTCGAGGGACGCGGCTTCGCCGAGCCCAACCCTCGTCCGATGTTCCCCAATCCACCCGGCCTGCTGCGCCTCGAACCACACTCCGAGGGGCTACGCCAGCGGATCTGGTGGGGTGCCGGGTCGGCAGACACCGCCGAGTGGGCGGCCGACCACCAGATGAACCTGATGAGCTCGACCCTGCTCACCCAGGACACCGGCCAGCCGTTCCACGTCGCCCAGGCCGACCAGATCGAGCGCTTCCGGACGAGGTGGGACGAGCGCGGCCACGACTGGACGCCGCGCGTGTCGGTCAGCCGCAGCATCTTCCCGCTGGTCAGCCGGCTCGATCACAACTACTTCGGGCTCGAGACTCGCAGCAGCGACCAGGTCGGCATCATCGACGGTGGCCGGGCGATCTTCGGCAAGACCTACGCCGCCGAGCCCGACCAACTGGTCGAGCAGCTGGCCGCCGATGAGGCGATCGCCGCGGCCGACACTCTGCTGCTGACCGTGCCCAACCAGCTCGGCGTGGACTACAACACCCACGTCATCGAGCAGGTGCTGGCCGTGGCCAAGGAGCTCGGCTGGCGCTGAGCCAGAACCTGCTCGTGCGTTGCTGACGCCTGACTGCCGCCCCGGGCCCTAGGCTTCGGGGGATGGAGGAGGCCACCGACCAGCCGCGGTGGGCCCGGTGGGCCCCCGGGGTGCACGTGCTGGCCCACTACGACCGCTCGTGGCTGCGCGGCGACGTGGTCGCCGGGGTGACGGTGGCGGCCTACCTCGTCCCCCAGGTGATGGCCTACGCCGAGATCGCGGGCCTGCCCGCCGTCACCGGGCTGTGGGCGATCCTGCTGCCGCTGCTGATCTATGCCGCGCTCGGGTCGTCGCGCCAACTCTCGGTCGGGCCCGAGTCGACCACCGCCCTGATGACCGCCGCCGGCGTCGGCGCCCTGGTGGGCGTCGCCGGTGGAGCCGAGCGCTGGGCCGACGTGGCCGCTCTGATGGCCATCGCTGTCGGACTGGTCTGCCTGCTCGGGGCAGTGCTGCGCCTGGGGTTCCTCGCAAACCTGCTGTCGCGCCCGGTGCTGGTCGGCTACATGGCTGGCATCGCGGTGCTGATGATCACCAGCCAACTGGGCAAGGTCACCAAGACCGACGTCACTGGCGACTCCCCGGTGGCCGAGCTGCGTTCGCTGTTCTCCCAGCTCGACCAGGCGCACGTCCCGACGCTGGTGCTGTCGGCCAGCGTGCTGGTCCTGCTGCTGCTGGTGACCTGGGTCAAGCCCAGGTTCCCGGGACCGCTGGTGGTGATGGTGCTGGCCGCCATCGTGGTGGCCGTCTTCGGGTTGGAGCGCCACGGCATCGTCCTGATCGGTGAGGTGCCGCGCGGCCTGCCCACCCCCGAGGTTCCCTCGCTGCGCGATGTCGACCTGTGGGCCCTGGTCCCCTATGCGATCGGCATCGCCGTCGTCGCCGCCTCTGACAACGTGCTGACCGGACGAGCCTTCGCCTCGGCCCGCCGCGAGCGGATCGACGCCGGTCAGGAGTTGTTCGCCCTGGGGGCGGTCAACGTGGCCAACGGCTTCGTGCAGGGCTTCCCGGTCAGCTCGTCCGGGTCGAGGACGGTGATCGGCGACGCGGTCGGTTCGCGCACCCAGGTGCACTCCCTGGTCGCGATGCTGCTGGTCGTGGCCAGCCTGCTGGTGCTGGGACCGGCCCTGTCGACCTTCCCCGCGGCTGCCCTGGGGGCGCTGGTCGTCTACGCCGCGCTGCGGCTGATCGACGTCGCCGAGATCCGGCGAATCGGCCACTTCCGGCGCAGCGAACTGATCCTGGCCGCCCTGACCACGACCTGCGTCATCGTCTTCGGCGTGCTCAGCGGCATCGGGCTGGCGATCGCACTGAGCCTGCTCGACCTGATCCGCCGGATCGCGCACCCGCACGACGGCGTCCTGGGCCACGTACCCGGGCTGGCCGGCATGCACGACGTGGACGACTACCCTGATGCCACGCTGGTGCCGGGGCTCATGGTCTATCGCTACGACTCCCCGCTCTTCTTCGCCAATTCCGAGGACTTCCTCGCACGGGCAATGGCCTCGGTCGAGGCGATGGACCCGCCGTGCGAGTGGTTCGTGCTCAACGCCGAGGCGAACACCGAGGTCGACCTGACCGCAGTCGACACCCTCGACCAGCTGCGACAGACCCTCACCGACCGGGGGATCATCGTGGCGTTGGCCAGGGCCAAGACCGAACTGGTCGACCAGTTGCGAGCCGCCGGCTTCGTCGACCGGCTCGGCGAGGATCGGATCTACCCCACCCTGCCCACGGCGGTCGCCGCCCACGCCGCCTGGTACCAGGCCAGACACGGCCACCCACCCACGTCCACCCCGCTGCTGCGCAACGGCAACGGCAACGGTTCGCGCGCCGGGAACGGTGCGACCGCCACCAGGAGGAACCACGATGCCACGCCATGACGCCGTGTTCGCTGACGAGCCCGCGCGCGTCCGGTTCGTCCGGCTGTTGCCACTCAACCCCGATCGGCTGTGGTGGTTCGTCGGCGACCCCGAGGGCCTGCAGGAGTGGTTCCCCGCACCGGTGGTCAGCTACGAGTCCAGGGCCGGCGGACGAATCTGTCTGAGCGGCGACCCCTACAAACCCGACGGCTCGTCCGGGCGGGTGCTGGTCTTCGAGCAGGGTCAGCGGTTCGCCTTCGAGTGGGGCGAGGACGAACTGGAGCTGTCGGTCTCGCAGACGTCGATGGGGCTGGCCCAACTCGAACTGGTCAACCGCCTCTCAGACCGCGACGGTGCGGCCCGCAACGCCGCCGGCTGGGACCTGTGCCTGGACGCCCTGGAGTCGGCCGCCACCGGCTTCTGGGTCGCTGAGGACGACCACACCGGTGCCTTCGGCGCCCTGGTCGGCCACTACCGAGACCAGGGCTTCCCCGACGACGGCTGGCGTCCCGTCGCACCCGCCGACCCGAACTGATCGGGCCGCGACAGCGCACAGCCCACCGGAGTACGGTCAGTGACCGTGAACACGACCCCCTACGCCAGTGCGCCCATCGGGCCGGCCGACGACATGCGCTTCCACTCCCGCAAGTGGGTCAAGCCCGAAGACCTCAACGCGAACCAGACGCTGTTCGGCGGCAGCCTGCTGCGCTGGATCGACGAGGAGGCCGCGATCTACGCGATCATCCAACTCGGCACCGAGCGGGTGGTGACCAAGTACATGTCCGAGATCAACTTCGTCGCCAGTGCCCGCGAGGGCGACATCATCGAGTTGGGGCTGCTGCCCACCCGCTGGGGACGTTCCTCGCTCACCCTGCGCTGCGACGTGCGCAACGTCTTCACCGGGCGCTCGATCATCACGATCGACCAGATCGTCATGGTCTGCCTCGACGACGAGGGCCACCCCACACCCCACGGCCACAACTCGATCACCTTCGACCGCGACCGGGTGCCGGCCAGGCTGCGCGACCAGCACTGAGCTGCCTCGCCGAATTGCCCGGGGGCGCTGGCGAGAAATACCCCCCGGGGCATATGCTGTGGGCATGACCCGCCTCGTCATCCTCGGCGCCGGAACTGCGGGCACGATGCTCGCCAACGCCGTCGCCAAGCACCACCCGACCTGGTCGATGACGGTCGTCGACGCCGACGACCAGCACGTCTACCAGCCCGGCCTGCTGTTCCTTCCCTTCCGCGGACGACCAGATCGGCTCGTCCGCTCACGCAAGGCGCAACTCAACCCCAGGGTTGACTACGTCAACTCCCCCATCACTGCCATCCACCCGGACCAGAAGCGTGTCGACCTGGGCGTCGGGATCATCATCGACTACGAGTTGCTGGTGATCGCCACCGGATCGCACCCTCGTCCCGACCTGGTCGAAGGGCTGACCGACGAACGCATCTGGCGCAGGCGTGCCCACGAGTTCTACTCACTCGAGGGGGCGATCGCCCTGCAGCGCACCCTGCGCACCTTCAGCGAGGGCAAGCTGCTCGTCCACATCGCCGAGATGCCGATCAAGTGCCCGGTCGCACCGCTGGAGTTCGCGCTGCTGGCCGAGGACCACTACCGCAAGCGCCGGCTGCGCCACAAGGTCGACATCACCTTCGCCACGCCCTTGGACGGCGCGTTCACCCGCCCGGTCGCCAAGCAGACCCTGGGTGACCTGCTCGTGGACCGTTCGATCAGGGTGACCACCGACGTCGCGGTGGAGCGCATCGACCCGGCCAGTCAGCGTCTGGTCGCCTACGACGGACGAGAACTCCCCTTCGACCTGCTGGTGACCATCCCGCCGCACACCGGGGCCCGGGTGCTCGAGGGCACTGGGCTGGTCGACGACGTCGGCTTCGTCCGGGTCGACCCGCACACCCTGCGCTCGGTGGTCGACCCCTCGGTCTTCGCGGTCGGCGACGCCACCAACGTGCCGACCTCGAAGGCTGGTTCGGTGGCCCACTTCCAGGTCGAGCACCTGCTCGAGAACCTGGCCGCAGTCGCCGAAGGACGAGAGCCCACGGCCCGCTTCGACGGCCACGCCAACTGCTTCGTCGAGTCCGGACGAGGCCAAGCCCTGCTGCTCGACTTCAGCTACGACGTCGAACCACTTCCGGGCACCTACCCACTGCCCGGCGTCGGACCGATGAGCCTGCTCAAGCCCACCCGGCTCAACCACCTGGGCAAGCTCGCCTTCGAACCGATCTACTGGAACATGCTGCTGCCCGGGCGCCCACTGCCCGTGCCCACCACCCTGACGCTGACCGGCAAGCGCCCGGTAACCGGGAAGGACTGACCATGCCTGCCACCAACACCATCGACGGCCACACCTTCGCCATCAACGAGGAGGGCTTCTTCACCCAGCGCGACGACTGGAACGAGGAGCTGGCCGGCATCCTCGCCGAGCTGATCGGGGTCGAGATGACCGATGCGCACTGGAAGGCGCTGCGGTTCATGCGCGACGACCAGGCCACCACCGGGGTGACCCCGACACTTCGCCGGATGCAGACCGTCGGCGGCTTCGACGTCAAGGAGCTGTACCGACTGTTCCCCGGTAAGCCCGCCAAGAAGATGAGCTACCTCGCCGGGCTGCCCAAGCCCATCGGCTGCGTCTGACAAGGAGAGAGACGTGCGTAGTGTTCCTGAAGGCTTCGTCGTGCCGAACTTCGGCCCGGCACCTGCTGCGGCTGCCGCCAGTGGCCGGACCCGGACCGAGGTGGCCGGCGGTGGTTCGTCCGGCGACACCGGCCCCCGCAAGCTGGCCCTGATCTGCTCCAAGGGCAACCTCGACATGGCCTACCCGGGGCTGATCCTGGGCAACGCGGCCGCGTCGGAGGGTGTCGAGGTGCATGTCTTCTTCACCTTCTGGGGCCTCGACATCGTCAACACCAAGACCAACGGGAACCTGAAGTTCACCATGGTCGGCAACACCGCGATGCACATGAACGAACTGGGCCGGATCAAGCCCGGGCTCGAGCACCGCTCGATGCCCCAGATCATGGGACGCATCCCGGGCATGACCAAGTTCGCCACCTGGATGATGAAGAAGCAGATCGCCGAGTTGGACGTGCCCGATGTCCCTGACTTCCTCGACCTGATGCAGGCTGCCGGCGTGCACATGTACGCCTGCCGGATGACCTTCGACATGATGAAGCTGATCGAGGCCGACATGCACCCGGGCGTGGAGGGCGTGATCAGCGCCACCGACTTCATCGAGATCAGCGAGAACGCCCAGACGATTTTCATCTAGCGGCACTGCCCTCGGGCTTCCCCCGCACCAAGATCGAGTTCCCGCACCAACGATTGGTGCGGGAACTCGATCTTGGTGCGGGGGAAGGGGTGGGTGACTCCCACTCCGCTCTGGGGCTGGGCGGCACAGGTCAGTCGTCGTCGCGGGCCTCGGGCACCTCGNATTGGTGCGGGAACTCGATCTTGGTGCGGGGGAAGGGGTGGGTGACTCCCACTCCGCTCTGGGGCTGGGCGGCACAGGTCAGTCGTCGTCGCGGGCCTCGGGCACCTCGTGGGTCATCGGCAGCAGGCCGGCCCGGTGCAGCGCCGGGTCATCCACCGCGAACGAGCGGACGCGTCCGCCCGGGGCGTGCCGGGTCTCGAACCGCACGGTGACCCGGCCGTGGCCGGCACCCCAGACCCAGCCTCGTCCGTGCTCGTCGTGCTCCACCTCGACACCGGGTGACCAGCCACCGCCCCGGCGTCGTCCGAACGGGCCACCCACGTGCTCGACCGGCTCCAGCCCGGCTCGCTCGGTGGTGGTCTCGTCGACTCCCTCGACCTGCTTCGACTCGGGTCCCTCCAGGTCGAACAGTTCCTCCTGGGCAGCCATCGTGAACCCGGACAGCCCCAGCCCGAGCAGCCGCACCCCCTCGCGAAGGTCGAGGTGGCGCAACAGCGAGATCGCCACCGCGGCCACCCGCTCGGGCTGGTCGGTGCCGCCAGCGAGGGTGCGCGACCGCGTCCAGGTGGTGAAGTCGCCCAGGCGCACCTTGATCGTCACGGTCCGCGCGAAGGTGCCATGTCGCCGCACCCGGGCGCAGACCAGGTCGGCGTCGGCGACCAGGATCCGCTCGAGGTCGGCTCGGTCACGCAGGTCGTGCTCGAAGGTGTCCTCGACCGAGATCGACTTGGTTTCGCGGTCGCTGGACACCTCGCGGTCGTCACGGGCGAAGGCAAGCTCGCGCAGCCCGTGACCCCAGGACTGGCCCAACTCACGCAGCAGTTCACCCTCCGAGGCGTTCTGCAGGTCACGCACCGTCTGCAGGCCCAGCCGCTGCAACTTCTCGTGGGTGGCCGGCCCCACGCCGGGAATCGCCCGCACCGACATGTCCGAGATCACGTCGAGTTCGGTCCCCGGCTCGATCACCCGCACGCCGTCGGGCTTGGCGAGTTCGCTGGCCACCTTGGCCATGAACTTCGAGGTGCCGATGCCCACCGAGGCGGTCAACCCCTCGGTGCGCACGGTCAGTTCGGCACGCAACGTCTCGGCCAGTTCGACCAGCGCCTCGGACGACGAGCAGTCCACTCCCCCGGCCGCGAGGTCGACGAACGCCTCGTCCAGACTGAGCGCCTCCACCTTGGGCGAGAGTTCTGCCAGCAGCGCCATGACGATCCGGCTGGACTGGTGGTAGGCGTCGAATCGTCCCGACAGGTAGGCCGCGTACGGTGCCCGACGCCGGGCCTCCGACATCGGCATCGCCGACCGCACCCCGTGCACCCGGGCCTCGTACGACGCGGTCGAGACCACGCCTCGTCCGCCCAGGCCGCCGACGATGACGGCACGGCCCTTCAGCGAGGGCTTGTCACGCTGCTCGACCGCGGCGAAGAACGCGTCCAGGTCGAGGTGCAGGATCGAAGCCTGCGCGCGCACGGCTCAGACCAGCTCGCGCGCCACGCCCTGGTAGATGGTCTCCGGTTCGCCATCGGGGCCGACGCGATCGTCGAACTTCTCCAGCCCAAGGTCGAGCACGGCCTGGATCGCCTTCGGGTCGTCCTGCCGGACGATCACCCGCACCCGCCCCAGCGGGTCGATCCGGTTGACCTCGACCAGGGCCTGCTTGGCCACCTCGACCGCCCACGAGCGGTGCTCGGTCTCGGGGGACAGCCGGTGGTGGAAGACCCACACCTTGGCCTTGTTGGGCAGCACGTGGGTGTGCACGCCAGCCACGCCGACGGGGTCGCCGCCCTCGAGGTTGCGCACCATCCACAGCCCCAGCCCGTCCTCGAGCCAGTTCTCGTTGTGCTCCTCGAGGGTGTGCTCGGCGCTGATCCGCGACCACGCATCGGCGTCGCCCAGGGTGATCGGACGAAGCTCCAGACTCTCGGTACGCACCACCGGGGCATAGCGGACGAAATCAAAACCGTCCCGCTCGTCGCGGGAGATCTCGACCCACTGGTCGGGGTCGATCTCGGGGTAGTACGCGTCTCCCTCGGGGCTCTGGTGCACCTCGGTGATGTCGAGGCCGGTCACCTTGTCCATGGTCTGGGCATAGATCTCGCCACCACCGCCGATGAAGCAGATGTCGCCCACGGCCGACCCGCGGGTGGTGCGGGCCAGGTGGATCGCCTCGTCGATCGAGTGCGCCACCAGCACCCGGGTGGCGCCGTGGGCCTCGGGGGGCTCCCAGTCGGTGTTGCGGGTCACCACGATCGAGGTGCGGTTGGGCAGCGGGTCGCCGATCTGCTCGAAGGTCTCACGCCCGAGCACGAGGAAGTGACCGGTGGTGCGCTCGCGGAACCGGTCCCAGTCCTCCTTGATCCGCCAAGGGATCTCGGGGCCGTTCCCGATGACGCGGTTGTCGGCGACGGCAGCGATGCTGATGACTTGCATGTCACTTCCTCAGACGGCGATGGGTGCCTTGATGGTCGGGTGGGGATCGTAGCCCTCGACGGTGATGTCGGCCAGGGTGAAGGCGTCGATCTGGTCCACCTCAGGATTCAACACCAACCGGGGCAGCGGGCGCGGCTCACGCTCCAACTGGGTGTGCACCTGGTCGAGGTGGTTGAGGTAGATGTGGGCATCACCGAAGGTGTGCACGAAGTCACCGACCTGGTAACCGCAGACCTGGGCCATCATCTGGGTGAGCAGCGCGTAGGACGCGATGTTGAACGGCACCCCGAGGAAGATGTCAGCGCTGCGCTGGTAGAGCTGGCAGCTGAGCCGACCGTCGGCGACGTAGAACTGCATGAACGCGTGGCACGGGGGCAACGCCATCTCGTCCAGTTGCGCGACGTTCCAAGCGCTCACGATGTGGCGGCGCGAGTCGGGATTGGCCTTGAGCTGCTCGATCACCGTGGCCAACTGGTCGACGTGGCGACCGTCCGGGGTGGGCCATGACCGCCACTGGTAGCCGTAGATCGGGCCGAGATCGCCGTTCTCGTCGGCCCACTCGTCCCAGATGGTGATGTTGTTCTCGTGCAGCCAGCCCACGTTGGTGTCGCCGCGCAGGAACCACAGCAGCTCACCGAACACCGACCGGGTGTGCACCCGCTTGGTGGTCAGCAGCGGGAACCCCTCGGCCAGGTTGAACCGCAACTGGTGGCCGAAGACGCTGATCGTCCCCGTACCGGTGCGATCGGACTTCTGCACGCCCTCGTCGAGCACCCGGCGCAGCAGGTCGTGGTACTGCTTCACCGTTCCTCCTTGCGGGGGACGACCCCCTGCACCCCCGCGAGGGTGCCCACCAGTAGCGGAAGCATCGCATCCATCGCCTGACCGCGGTGCGAGCGGCTGTTCTTGTCGGACGACTCCAGCTCGGCACTGGTGCGTCCGGGCACGTCGTCGGGCAGGAAGATCGGGTCGTAGCCGAACCCATTGGTCCCGCGCGGTGCGGTGGCCAGTCGTCCTTCCCAGGTGGCGCGGACGACGCGCTCGTCCCCACCCGGGACGACCAGCGCTACCGCGGCGACGAACCGCGCCGTGCGGCGCGCGTCCGGCACGCCGTCGACCTGGCTCAGCAGCAGGTGCAGGTTGTCGTCGTCGGAGGCGTCCGCACCGGCCCAGCGCGCCGACCTGATACCCGGCATCCGGTCAAGGGCATCGACCTCGATGCCGGAGTCGTCGGCCAGCGCCGGCAGGCCCGAACGGGATGCAGCGTCGTGGGCCTTGATCAGGGCATTCGCCTCGAAGGTGTCGCCGGTCTCGTCGGGCACCGGGGCTCTGGGCAGATCGTCCAGACCGAGCACCGTGACGTCGACGTCGGATGCCTCGAGCATCGCCTTGAGCTCGGCGAGCTTGCCGGCGTTGTGGGTGGCGAGCACCACAGCAGGCCGGGAGTCGAAGTAGGGCAGGGGCCTCATGCCCCCTCCTGCAGGGCCTCAAGTTGCAGGCGGCGCAGCTCGGCGCAGCCAGCCAGGCCCAGGTCGAGCAGGGTGTCGAGTTCGTCGCGGCGGAACGGAACCCCTTCGGCGGTGCCCTGCACCTCGATGAAGTCGCCATTGCCGGCCACCACCAGGTTGAGGTCGGTGTCGGCCGAGGAGTCCTCCTCATAGGCCAGGTCGAGCATCGGCACGCCGTCGACGATGCCGACCGAGACCGCCGCCACCGAGTCGCGCAGCGGCTCACCGACCAGCGCACCACGGCCCCGCAGCCACGAGACCGCGTCGGCCAGCGCGACGTAGGCGCCGGTGATCGCCGCGGTGCGGGTGCCGCCGTCGGCCTGCAGCACGTCGCAGTCGATGACGATGGTGTTCTCACCCAGCGCCTTGGTGTCGACGACCGCACGCAGAGCACGGCCGATCAGGCGCGAGATCTCGTGGGTGCGTCCGCCGATCTTGCCGCGCACCGACTCCCGGTCGGAACGGTCGTGGGTGGCCCGGGGCAACATCGCGTACTCGGCGGTCACCCAGCCCTCGCCCGAACCCTTGCGCCACCGAGGCACCCCTTCGGTGACGCTGGCCGCGACCAGCACACGGGTGCGTCCGAACTGGACGAGCACCGAGCCCTCGGCGTGGTCGAGCCAGCGCCGGGTGATCGTCACCGGCCGCAACTGGTCGGGGGTGCGTCCGTCGATGCGTTCAGCCATGCGGACGACCCTACCGGCTGGCGGTGACGAAACGCTCCCTCACCGCCTGCCGTGGCCACTCAGGCGTCGGCGTCGCTCGAGACCACCAGGTCGCGGTGCTCGTTCATCGCGTCGAGCCGGGCCTGCAGCGACGCGGTGATGGTCTTGTGGGCGTCCGATCCCATGCCGATGAAGCGCGGCGGGTTGTCCATGTCGACCAGAGTGATGATCGTCTGGGCGGCCTTGGCGGGATCGCCGCCGGTGTTGAGGCTGGGGTTGACGCCCTCGACCGGACGACGGCTGCCCGAGGTCTCCATGTAGTCGTCGATCCGGGTCGGCGACTGCTCGATCGAGCGCCCGCCGAACTCGGTGCGAAAGCCCCCCGGCTCGATCAGGATCGCGCGGATGCCCAGCGGGGCGACGTCCTCGGCGAGCGAGGCGGTGATGCCCTCGAGCGCGGCCTTGCTCGAGGCGTAGTAGCCCGAACCGGCCAACGGACGAGACGCGGCGATCGACGACAGGTTGACGATCGTGCCGCTGCGCCGGGCGCGCATGCCGGGCAGGGCGGCCTTGATCAGGTTGACCGGGCCGAACAGGTTGGTCTCGAACAGCTTGCGGACGCCGGCGTCGTCGCCCTCCTCGATGGCGGCGCGGTAGCCGTAGCCGGCGTTGTTGACCAGCACGTCGATCGCGCCGAACCGTGCCTCGGCCCTGGTGACCGCGTCAACTACCTGGCCGGGGTCGGTGACGTCGAGCGCGACGGCGTGCGCGGTCTCGGGATGGGCGTCAACCAGGTCCTGCACCGACTCGGGGCGGCGCACGGCCAGCACGACCTGCTCACCGTTGTCGAGGACGGCCTGAGCCAGGGCTCGTCCGAGCCCGGAGGAGGCGCCAGTGATCAACCAGGTACGCATGTGCGGGATCCTTTCGTCGGTGTGGTCACCATTCAACCCGTTGGACGAGAGCGCAGACAGGGATTGGTGTTACCCCCGACCGACGGGCACCTGTGCCACTTCGTCCACCAGGTCGCCGATCAGGCGTCGTCCCAGTTCGGCGAACCGGCGCGGGTCGCCGGTGGTCAGGAAGAGCCGTTGGCCGGGGCGTTCGTCCCCCGACAGCAGGTCGAGGTCGGTCAGCGTGCTGAACACCGAGCGGGCGCAGGTGGTGGCGGACGAGACCAGGGTCACGTCCTCGCCGAGCACGTAGCTGATCACGCCCTCGAGCAGCGGGTAGTGGGTGCAACCCAGGATCAGGGTGTCGCAGCCGGCGGCCTGGATCGGTGCCAGGTAGTCGCGGGCGACGGCGAGCAGGTCGGGTCCGCCGGTGATGCCGGCCTCGACGAACTCGACGAAGCGCGGGCAGACCGCAGTGGTGAGGGTGACGTGCGGGGCCACGGCAAGCGCGTCGTCGTAGGCCTGGCTGGTGGCGGTGGCCTGGGTGCAGATCACCCCGACCCGGTCGGTGGCGGTGGCGGCGACCGCGCGACGGGCGGCCGGGAGCACCACTTCGATGATCGGCACGGCGTAGCGTTCACGGGCGTCGCGCAGCACAGCCGCAGAGGCGGTGTTGCAGGCGATGACCAGCGCCCTCACCCCATGGGCGACCAGGCGGTCGAGGCACTCCAGGGCGAACTCGCGCACTTCCGCGATCGGACGAGGTCCATACGGCGCCCGGGCGGTGTCGCCCAGGTAGACCAGATCTTCGTGGGGCAACAGGTCGAGCACCGCGCGCGCCACGGTGAGGCCACCGAAGCCGGAATCGAAGATCCCGATCGGGGCCCTCAGGTCGGCTTCGGAATGCATGGCTCGCAGACTATCCCCGCGCAAGCATGCGCACCCAGGCACTCCCCCACAGGAGCAGACTGGTGCCATGGCCAAGAAGATCGCCATCCCAGTCGGACTGGGACTGCTGACCTGCTCGACCAGCCAGGTCGTGCTCAGCGCCGCAGCGACAGTTGCACCAGCACCGGACCACGTCGCTGGGACGAGGGTCCAGTCGCCCCGCAGCCGGCAGTGCCGCCGACCTGGCCTGAGGCGCACGACCCGCAGCCACCGCTGGGGCATCCAAGGGCCAACTCGGTGGCCTTGAGTCGTCCAGACCGGCGCAGGTGGTCGATCGCGGCGTCGACCACGTCGCGTGACAGCCCGGTGCGGGCACACACCTCGTCCACGCTGGTCACCCCGGCCCCGAACGCCGCGAGCACCACGCTGAGTGGCCCGGTCACCACAGCAACCTGCCGACCTGGAAGACGACCACGGCTGCGGTCCACGCCACCACCAACTGCATCAGCACCCCGAACAGCGTCCAGCGCATGCCGATCTCTCTGCGCTGGGCCGCCAGCGTTGCCACGCAGGGGGTGTAGGCCAGCAGGAACACCATGAAGGCGGCCACCGCGGCGTGCGGGTGGCCACCGGAACTGATCGTGAAGGCCTGCAGGATCTGCTCCCCCAGCGCCCCGGGGGCGCCACCCGACGGGTCGGCGACGGCGTAGGTCTGTGCCCAGGAACTGATCACCGCCTCCTTGGCGACGAAGCCGACCACCAGGGCCGAGACGGTCTGCCAGGTGGCGAACCCCGCAGGACCGAACGCCGGAGCGACGAACTGGGCGATGCGTCCATAGACCGAGTGCTCGACATCGACGTGGCCGAACGAGGCGCCGGGAACCACGGGGATCGCCTGCAGCAGCCAGACCACGACGAACGGTGGCGACGATGATCCCCGAGGCGGTGCGAAGGAACCCTGCGAGCCGCACCCAGGTGACGCTGCCGATCAGCCGCGGGGTCGGGCGTTGGTAGGGCGGCAGGTCGAGCAACAAGGGATCAGCGCCGAACTTTCGCCACAGCGTGGCCTGCAGCAACTTGCCCACCCCGACCACGAACAGGATGCTGATCACGTACATCGCGAACACCACCGTGCCCGCCCAACGTCCGAAGAACACCGTGCCGACCAGCGCGTACACCGTCAGCCTGGCCGAGCACGAGGTGAACGGGATCAGCAGCGAGGTGAGCAGCCGCTCGCGAGCGGTCGGCAGGATTCGGGTGGCCGAGATCGCCGGCACGTTGCAGCCGAAGCCAACGACCAGCGGCAGGAATGCCCGTCCCGGAAGTCCGATCGAGCGCATCAGGCGGTCGGTGACCACCGCAGCCCGGGCCATGTAGCCGGAGTCCTCGAGCAGCGCGAGCAGCGCGAACATCAGGGCCATCAGCGGGGCGAAGGTGAGCAGCATGCCGACGCCGGCGACCAGCCCGTCGACGACCAGCCCTCCGACCCATGATCCGCCCAAGCCCACCCGGGCGAACAGCCAGCGCAGACCGTCGCTGACCGGGCCCGAGAAAAGCCCGTCGAGCAGGTCCTGCAGGGGTGCCGCGACGGTGGTCGTGGTCTGGAACACCAGCCACATCACCACGAGGAAGATCAGCGGCCCGAACACCGGTGCGGTCACCCAGCGGTCGACCTTGTCGGTCAGGGTGCGGCGGCGCTCGCCGGTGCGGTGGGTGGCTGCGGACGACGCGCGGTCGATCAGGGTGAACCGGTCGTCCTCGCGCGCCAGGTCTGCCTCGATCGGCGACAGGTCGCCCGACACCGCGAGATCGGGGACGCGCGGTGCTGGGGCGTCCTCGCCGACCAGGCCGGCGACCACGGCGGCCAACTCGTCCAGACCGGTGCGCCGACGTGGGTCGATCAGGACGACTGGCACGCCCAGTTCACGCTCCAGGGCGGCGGTGTCGATGGTGATGCCCCGGGTGGCGGCCACGTCGACCATGGTGAGCGCCACCACGACCCGAAGCGGATGCTCCCGCAACTGGGTGACCAGGTAGAGCCCACGCGCCAACTGCGAGGCATCGACCACGGCGACGGTGACGTCGGGCACCTCGTCGGCGGGCACGTCGAGCAGCAGTTCGTGGGTCAGCGCCTCGTCCGGGCTCATCGGGTCGAGGCTGTAGGCGCCGGGCAGGTCGATCAGGGTCGTCGGCAACTCGGCGTTGCGCCACACGCCCCGCGAGACCGACACCGTGGTGCCCGGCCAGTTGCCCATGGTCACCCGTGCCCCGGTGAGCGTGTTGAACAGGGTGGACTTGCCGACGTTCGGCGCTCCGACCAGCGCGACCACCGCCGCGTCCGGACCGGCCCCGGCCCCGCCCCCGGCGCCAAGGCAGGTCGACTTCGCCGGCGCGGGGCCGCTGCACCCTGCTCAGCGGGACGAGGACCGGGCCCGTGGTGGTCATCGCGGCTCCACGGTCAGTCGGTCGGCGAGCTCTCGTCCCAGGGCGATCCGGGCCTCGGCCACGGCGACCACGATCCCCCCGCCGACGGTGCGCTGCACCACCTCGAGGTGGGCGCCACGGCGCAGGCCCAAGGCCGCCAGCCGCCGACAGACCGCCGGTTCCCCGTCGACGCGGCGCAGCAACACCGGCCGCCGAAGCGGCGCGTGGGTGAGCGCCAGCGCCTCATGGGGATGCCGGGTCGAGTACTCCACAGGCACACACTAGGAGCCGCATGACTATGCGCACCAGCGGGTGCGCCTATTTGGACAACGCCCGCGTTTCGTAATCTCCCGATCAGTCGCCGGTGATCGCCGACATCAGCGACTCCAGCAGCCAACCAAGCCACGAGTAGTAGTGGTGGATGACCCCCTTGGGGTCGGAGTCAGGACGCTTGGCAGCCTCGTCGGCCGAGATCTCGTCGGTGATGCCCAACACAACCGACAGCACCAACCGAAGGTTGTTCAACGACGTCATCCAGGCGTGGTGGTGGGCAGCAGGCACCTCGATGCGCCCGGCACGGTCAGCCTTGCGCAGGTCGTCCAGCACCACCTCGATGGCGTCCAGCTTGGCGCGGCGGGCATCGCCATCGGTGTAGCGGCGGAAGTCGGCCGAGGCCGCCGGGTCGTCGTGGTAGGCGTCGGGGAACAGCCGCCGGGTGATCGGGTCGGGGTCGAGGAAGTCCGGGTCTTCCAGGGTCGGCTCGGTTGAGAAGCTCTGCTCCCACACCGCGAACGGGTCGTCGCTGGACGACGGCCCCGGAGCCTCGTCCAACCCTTCCTGCAGCAACCCGGTGAGCTCACCGAACAGCGCCAGCAACAACTCGATCTCGTAGGCGTCGAGGGTCAGCACCACCTGGCCGCGCCTGCGCTGGAACTGTCCCATCAGCGATCCGATCCCCCGTGCACCTGCGTCATGAGCGGTCCACCGTGGCCCACAAGCCATAGCCATGCATGGCGGCGACGTCGCGCTCCATCTCTTCGCGCGAGCCGTGCGAGACCACGGCCTTGCCCTCGTTGTGCACCTTGAGCATCAACTCGTCGGCCTTGTCGCAGGTGTAGCGGAAGTAGGTGACGAACACGTAGGACACGTAGCTCATCAGGTTGACCGGGTCGTCCCAGACGATGGTGACGTAGCCGGGCGCGAGGTCGCTGGCCTCGTCGACCTGCTCGACGGTGGCGGTGCCACCGTTGGGGCTGGACGGTTCCGACATGGCTCCATTGTGGCAAACCTGCGTGGCGGCGTTCGTGACCGTGGTTCGGGCGGGACCGTTAGGCTCAGGATCCATGACCACCGCGTTGCTGACCGACCACTACGAGCTGACCATGGTGCAGGCCGCCGTGGGACGAGGCACCGCCTTCCGCCGCAGCGTCTTCGAGTTGTTCCCCCGCCGGCTGCCCGAGGGACGACGCTACGGCGTGGTTGCCGGGGTGGGTCGCGCGCTGGAGGCGATCGAGAAGTTCCGCTTCGACGAGGCGGCACTGGAGTTCCTGCGCAGCAAGAACGTGGTCAACGACGAGGTCGCCACCTGGCTGGCCGACTACCGGTTCAGCGGCGACATCTGCGGCTACGCCGAGGGTGAGATCTACTTCCCCGGCTCGCCCCTGCTGGTGGTCGAGGGCAGCTTCGCCGAGTGCGTGCTGCTCGAGACCGTGCTGCTCAGCATCTACAACCACGACTCGGCGATCGCCTCGGCCGCCTCACGGATGACCGCGATGGCCGAGGGACGACCGCTGATCGAGATGGGGTCGCGGCGCACCCAGGAGTGGTCGGCTGTGGCCGCCGCCCGCGCCGCCTACATCGCCGGCTTCTCGTCCACCTCGAACCTCGAGGCCGGACGCTGGTACGGGGTGCCCACCGCCGGCACCGCCGCGCACTCGTTCACCCTGCTGCACGACAGCGAGCAGGAGGCCTTCCAGGCCCAGTTGGACGCCCTCGGTGTGGGCACCACCCTGCTGGTCGACACCTACGACGTCGAGGCTGCGGTGCGCAAGGGTGTCGAGCTGACCGACGGGCAACTCGGCGCGGTGCGCCTGGACTCCGGCGACCTGGCGCTGGCAGCCCGCGAGGTGCGCGACCTGCTCGACGACCTCGGCGCGACCCAGACCAGGATCATCGTCACCTCCGACCTCGACGAGTACCAGATCGCTGCGCTGCGCGGCGCGCCGGTCGACGGTTACGGCGTGGGCACCTCGGTGGTCACCGGCTCGGGGCACCCGACCTGCGGCTTCGTCTACAAGTTGGTGGCCCGCGCCGACTCCGACGACCCCGACGACCTGATCGAGCCGGTCGCCAAGAAGTCGCTCAACAAGAACACCGTCGGCGGGCGCAAGTTCGCGATGCGACGCCTGGACGACCACGGCCGCGCCCAGGCCGAGATCGTCGGCATCGGGGCTCGTCCAGACAACGACGGCAACGACCGTGACCTGATGGTCGAGCTGGTCCGCGACGGCGAGATCGTCGGACGAGAGGACGTCTCGGCCGCCCGGGAGCGCCACGAGCGGGTGCGGGCAGAGCTGCCTCCGGCTGCGCTGAGGGTGAGCAAGGGCGAGCCCGCGATCCCCACCATCATGCTCGAGGCCGACGGCGACGTCGCCCACAACCCCTACGCCCCGCGCACCTGAACCTGGGTGGCCGAACGAGAACCTTCAGATCTGGGCGTTGAGTCGTCCCCAGGCCGGGGGCACTGACGAGAAGCCGTTCATCACCGCAGACACCCGCATCGCGCGGTCGGAGGCGAACACGTCCTCGAGCAGCATCGGACGACCGTCCGGGCCGGTCAGCGGCACCCGCCAGTTGGGGTACTCGTCGATCGTGCCGGGCTGGTTCTGCGTGAGCCGGTCGCCGACCGCATCGGTCAGCGCCACGTTGAGCACCCGTGACGGGGTCTGCACCAGGAAGCGGTGCATGGCCAGCACCAGCGCCTCGACCTCGTCGCTCGCCTCGTCCTCACCGTGGACGAAGCCGCGCTCACGCAGCAGCGAGACCACCGACTCCTGCTCCTGGCGGGCGTGCTGGAGTTCCTCGTCCAGGGTCTCGGTCAGCAGACCGAGGCGGTGTCGCAGCCGCACGTGGTCACCGGCCAGGTAGCCGGTGGTCGGGGGCAGGTCGTGGGTGGTGACCGAGGCCATGCAGTACTCGCGCCACGCCTCGGGGTGCAGCGGTCGTCCGTGCTCGTCGTTCTCGAACCACAGCACCGAGGTGCCCAACAGCCCGCGGCGGGCCAGGTACTCGCGCACCCAGGGCTCGACGGTGCCCAGGTCCTCCCCCACCACCAGCGCCCCGAAGCGGTAGGCCTCGAGCGCCAGGATGCCGATCAGAGCCTCGTGGTCGTAGCGCACGTAGGCACCCTGCGAGGGCAGCTTGCCCTGCGGCACCCACCACAGCCGGAACAGGCCGATGATGTGGTCGACGCGAATGCCGCCCGCATGGCGCAGCACGGTCGAGACCATCTCGCGGAACGGGGCGTAGGCCAGGTCAGCCAACCGGTCGGGACGCCACGGCGGCTGGCCCCAGTCCTGGCCGTTCTGGTTGAACTGGTCGGGCGGTGCACCGACGGTCACCCCCTGAGCGAACACGTCGGCCATCATCCAGGTGTCGGCGCCGGCGGCGTTGACCCCGACGGCCAGGTCGGTGACCACACCGATCGCCATCCCGGCGTCCTTGGCGCTCTGCTGCGCGATCGAGACCTGGTGCTCGCACTGCCACTGCAGCCACTCGTAGAACCGCACCCGGTCGGCGTTCTCGCGGTGGAACTCGGCCACCTCGGGCGAGGTCGGCCGCTGCAACTCCGCGGGCCAGGTGCGCCAGTCGACCCCGTGCACCTCGTAGAGCGCACACCAGGTGGCGAAGTCGCGCAGCGGTCGTCCCTCACGGCGGCGGAACCCTTCGAAGGCCATCTGCCGCGCCGCGGGCAGACCGACGCGGTAGAGGATCTCGAGGGCCGCCATCTTCGCCGCCCAGGCCTCGTTGCGCTGGATCTGGTCGGCCTTGCGCACCTTCTTCCACAGCTTCTTGCGGATCGCCTCGATCTGGTCGCGCACGGCGTCGCTGACCCCGGCGTACTCGGGGATGGCTTCGGGGCGCAGGTAGAGCGGGTTGACGTACTTGCGCGACGACGGCAGGTAGGGCGAGGGCTCCATCGGGGCCGTCGGCTGCGCGGCGTGCAGCGGGTTGATCAGCACGTAGTCGGCGTACTGCTGGGTGCGTGACCACACGGTCAGGTCGGCCAGGTCGGTCAGGTCACCGACACCCCAACTGCGCTCGGAGCGCACCGAGTACAACTGGGTGGCGTACCCCCAGATCCGCTTCTCACCCAGGGCGCGGGGGAAGCCGACGAAGTTCGGGGTGACGATCAGGGACGACTCGACCTCGCGGTCAGTGCTGCGCAGCACGAGGCGGTGGTAGCCCAGCGGCAGGTCGCCGTGGATGGCGAACGTGGCTCGTCCCATCCAGACGCCGTCGACTTCCTGGTCGGGCACCTGGTTGTCGATCTGGGCCAGCGGACTGACCCGGCCGTCCTCGGTGCGCACCGACAGGTCGGCGTGGTGGCCGGCCAGCACGTGCACGTCGACCGAGCGCCAGTGGCCCTGCTCGACCACGATGCACGGCGGCAGCGCGCGGCGCCACGGCTTGAGCCGGATCTCGTCGACGGCGGCCCAGGCCAGGTCGTGGGTGCTGGCGTCGACTCCCAGGGCGGCCAGGATCGCGATCGCGGCCTCGTCGGTGATCGAGGTGTGACGGCCCTTCCAGTCCCAGAACTCGGTCTGGATGCCGAAGTGCTCGGTCAGTTCGTTCAGCGCCGCGTCGTTGAGTGCCACGCCGCACACCCTAGGACATGCTCGCGGGCCTCACCGAACCCGGGGTCAAATCCCCTTGGCTCGACGAACCACCTGGGTTCGTCCCAACTTGTCGTGCAGGGTCTGGCGGCTGTCGCCGAACAGCGGCCACAGCGCGTCGATGATGTAGGCCAGGCCGATGAGTCGATTCAGTCCGAGGATGATCGCGTAACCGGCGGCTCGCTTGATGGCCAGCGGCAGCGGCAGTCCGCCACGGTGGTTGCCCTGCCCGGCTGGGACGACGCGCAGCCCGGTGACCAGCTGGCCAGGCGTGGCTGCGAACCGGGCGTGAAAGAACGCGGCCGAGACGCAGGTGAGGGTGATCGAGACCAGCCCGATCATCGTGCTCTCGTCCTGAATGGCGTTGGCCAGGGCGACCGAGTCGACCGGGACGCCGCGCATGGCGTCGGCCATCGCCGTGTCCCACCACTGCCGCACCGCGGTGTAGGCGGCGCGGAACTGCGGCCAGCACACCGCGAGCACGACCAGCCCGATCAGCAGGTCGTCGATCAGGCGTCCGAGCACCCGCCACCACCACCCCGCCAGCGGGACGCCGTCGGCGGTGCGCTTGACCTGGTCGACCACGGGCATCTCGCGCCACTGCATCGAGACGTGGTCCCACTGGGTCGAGGTCGGCACCTGCGGGACGGGGCCCGGTGCCGGCGCCCCCGCCTGCCGGGGGTCGGCCACGCGGGCGCCGAGTCCGGACTGCCAGTCGGGCTGGGCCATCGGCTCACGGGTGTTGTGGGTCCAGCGGGTGCCGTCCCAGTAGCGTTCCTCGACCCCACCGGTGGGGTCGGGGTACCAGCCCATCGGCGGCAGCGAGGGCTGGGCGGGCGGCGACGTGCTCACCCGACCATTCTGTCAGGCGCTCGCGGAGGCGCCGAACCGGCCTGATCAGGTGGGGAACCGACGGTGGACGAGGCGGCGTCTCATGCGACACTGTGAACGCCATGGAACGCATCGGCCGGTACCGAGTGGCCCAGCGCATCGGCGCGGGGTCATTTGCGACCGTCCACAAGGGCCACGACGACGACCTGGACGTGCCGGTGGCGATCAAGGTGCTCAGCCCCCAGTGGGCCCAGCACGAGGATGTGCGTCGTCGCTTCGTCACCGAGGCCCAGTTGCTGCGCCGGATCCGCGACGAGCGGATCGTGCGGGTCTACGACATCGGGACGACGCTCGACGGCTCGCCCTACTTCGTCATGGACTACGCCGACGGCGGTTCGCTGGAACGGCTGCGCAAGAACCTGGTTGCGCCGGGACGAGCGCTGCGGCTGTGCGCCGAGGCCGGCCGCGCCCTCGAGGTGCTGCACCGGCACAACGTCATCCACCGCGACGTCACCCCGGGCAACGTGTTGCTCAGCCACTCCGCCGCCGGCCTCAGGGTGCTGCTGGCCGACCTGGGCGTCTCGGAGTCACTGGTCGAGAAGTCCGGTCTGGCCGCCACCGCCGGCACCCCGGCGTTCATGGCGCTGGAGCAGGCCACCGGGCAAGCGCTGGACCACCGCTCCGACATCTACTCCTTGGCCGCGGTGACCTACGCGCTGCTCACCGGCCACGCACCCTTCCCGATCAAGACGCTGCAGCACCTGCTCGAGCGCAACCCGAATGTGGGTCCCCCGCCGATCGCCGACCGGCTCGGTGGCCCGCGCGAACTCGACAACCTGCTGGCCGATGCGCTGTCACCGCACCCGGAGCGTCGTCCGCAGAGCGCTGAGCAGTTCGCCGCCGCACTGGACGCGTTCGCGGCGGTGATGCCCGGCGGTGAGACCTACGCGCCTCGTCCGCTCGACCCGGCCGGCGGCTCGTCGCTGCCACCGACCCACGGGTCGGGCGGCTCGGGCGGCTCAGGTGCGCCGCTGGTGCCGGTGGCACCCAACCCCTACGCCTCGTCCGAGGGTGCAGCACCAATGCCCATCCAGGGCCTGCACGAGTGGTCGCCGTCGTCGATGCACAGCTACCGCTCGCAGGTCGGCCACAACTCGATCACCCCGCGCAACGAGACGCCGGGTTCGATGCTCGACGCCTACCTGGGCAAGGGCCGCTACACCCCGGCCCCGGTCAAGGAACGCCACACCATCGGCTTCTACGTGGTGGTCGCGCTGGCGGTGCTGGCGGTGTTCGGGCTGACGATGTTCCTCACCATCACCTACCTGCTGAACTGACCAGGGTCAGCCGACGCCCGAGGTGGCGTTGCGCACCGGACCGATCCTGCGCGCGGCGAGATAGGCCGCGACGGCCACCAGACAGATCGCGGCGAACAGCCAGGCGAAGGTGGTGGTCGGGATGTGGGTCTCACGCAGCGCGACGAAGATCGCCCCGGCCAGCCCCAAGGACAGGGCGTTGCCCATGGTCTCCGAGACCTGCAGCGACGAGGTGTTGCGACCCAGTCGGGCATGACTGCTGAGTTGCATCACCGCCAGCGATCCCGAGGCGGTCGAGAAGCCCATGCCCAGCCCGGCGATGCTGTAGGCGGTGGCGATCACGACCAGCCCGGCGGTACTCGGGACGAGCACGCCGGCGGCGACCCCGACCAGCCCGACCACCCCGCACAGGGTGCCGAGAACGATGATCTGGTCGCGTCGGATCCGCAGCCACGGACGTGACTGCAGCCATGACCCGGTGGTCCAGCCGACCGAGCCGATGGTGAGCATCGACCCGGCCCAGAACAGGCTCAGGCCCCGGGTCTGGACCAGCGCCAGCGGCAGGAAGCTCTCGAAGGTGAAGAACGATCCGGCCTGCAGCAGCCTCGTCCACGAGACGGCCGGGATGCCGGCGGCCACGGTGAAGAATCCGGGCGGCATCATCCTCGGCACGGCCAGCCCCAAGGCGGCCAGACCGGCGACGGCCATGCCCGCGCCGAGCAGGTCGAGGCGTTCGGTGCCCGCCTGCAGCACCGCCAGGCCGAGGGCCGCGGCGATGGCGGCCCAGACCGGCACCGGGTCGACCGGTTCGTCGTGCTGTGGGACGCCCTGTCGCTGGATGGCCAGCATGGGTCGCCAGCACAGGATGGCGGTGAGCACCATGACCGGGACGAGGATCCAGAACGCGGCGTGCCACGACCACAGGCGGGTGACCAGGGCGGCGACGGGGGGTCCGATGAAGGCCGGCAGCACCCAGCAGAAGCTGAATGCGGTCATCATCACCGCGCGCCGGTGCTCGGCATAGGCGCGGGCGACGATCACCATCAGTGCCACGTTGATCAGGCCACCACCCAGGCCTTGGACGAATCGTCCGGTCACCAGCACCAGCATCGTCGGCGCCGAACCGGCGACCACCAGGCCGACGGTGAACAGCGCCAGGCCGAGCGCGGAGGGGATCACCGGACCGAAGCGGTCGACCGCTCGTCCACCCAGCACCGTCGACAGCGCGATGCCGATCACGAACATCGAGAAGGTCCAGGCGAACAGCCCGAGCTGGCCCAGGTCCTCGGCGGCCCGAGGCATCGCGGTGGCCACGGCGTAGGCCTGGAACGCCACCGCGAAGACCCCCATCAGGATGCCGACCGTGAGCGCACGGGAAGCAGTCTTGGCAGGGGTGGAGGGCACCGACCAATGCTAGTGGCGAGGTGTGCGCGTGGCGAACGCCCTGCCAACCGCTGGTGGGGTGTGCCTAGACTGCCGGGCATGAGTCAACAGTTGGCACCGGGTTCGCAGACCGTCCTCGACGAGCGCACCGAGCACCAGTACGACGAGGGCGACCACGAACGCTTCTCGCACTACGTGCCCAAGGCCAAGTTGATGGAGGCGATGGTCAACGGCACACCCGTCGTGGCGCTGTGCGGCAAGGTCTGGGTGCCCCACCGCAACCCCGACAAGTACCCGGTCTGCCCGGAGTGCAAGGAGATCTGGCAGGAGATGGACGCCGGCCAGGGCTGAGGCCTCCCGGGCGCCACGGCACGGTCAGTAGCGGTAGGCGTCGCTCTTGTAGGGGCCCTCGACCGGCACGCCCAGGTAGCTCGCCTGCTCGGGGGTGAGCTCGGTCAGCACCGCACCAAGGGCGTCGAGGTGCAGACGGGCCACCTCCTCGTCCAAGTGCTTGGGCAGGGTGTAGACCGCGGTCGGGTACTGCTCGGGCTTGGTGTACAGCTCGATCTGGGCCAACACCTGGTTGGTGAAGGAGTTGCTCATCACGAAGCTGGGGTGCCCGGTGGCGTTGCCCAGGTTGAGCAGGCGTCCCTCCGACAGCACGAGGATCGCGTGGCCGTCGGGGAAGCTCCACTGGTCGACCTGGGGCTTGATGGTGGTGCGCAGCACCCCCGGCCAGCGCTCCAGCCCAGCCATGTCGATCTCGTTGTCGAAGTGGCCGATGTTGCCCACGATCGCCTGGTGCTTCATCCGTGACATCTGGTCAGCGCTCACCACACCCTTGTTGCCGGTGGCGGTGACCACGATGTCGGCGACGCCCACGACGTCGTCCAGACGGGCGACCTGGTAGCCGTCCATCGCGGCCTGGAGCGCGCAGATCGGGTCGATCTCGGTGACGATCACCCGTGCACCCTGGCCCTTCAGCGACTCCGCGCAGCCCTTGCCGACGTCGCCGTAACCGCAGACCACGGCCACCTTGCCGCCGATCAGCACGTCGGTGGCCCGGTTGATGCCGTCGATCAGGGAGTGGCGGCAGCCGTACTTGTTGTCGAACTTCGACTTGGTGACCGAGTCGTTGACGTTGATCGCCGGGAACAGCAGCGCCTGCTGGGCGGCCATCTCGTACAGCCGGTGCACACCGGTCGTGGTCTCCTCGGTGACACCCTTGACGGTGTTGGCCAGCTGCACCCAGTCGGTGGTCTCGGCTGCGATGTCGTCGCGCAGGGTCTGCAGGATCACCTGGTACTCGTGGGAGTCGACCTCGCCCGCCTCGGGCACCTCCCCAGCCTTGGCGAACTCGACGCCCTTGTGGACGAGCAGGGTGGCGTCGCCGCCGTCGTCCAGGATCATGTTGGGGTAGCGGACACCGCCGTCGGAGTCCTCCCAGCGCAGGATCTTCGAGGTGCACCACCAGTACTCCTCCAGGGTCTCTCCCTTCCAGGCGTAGACCGGCACGCCAGCGGGGGCGTCGACGGTGCCCTCGGGGCCGACCACGATCGCAGCAGCGGCATGGTCCTGGGTGGAGAAGATGTTGCAGGAGGCCCAGCGCACCTCGGCGCCGAGTGCCACCAGCGTCTCGATCAGCACCGCGGTCTGGATGGTCATGTGCAGCGACCCGGCGATCCGGGCACCGGCCAGCGGCTTGGACGACCCGTAGCGCTCGCGCATCGCCATCAGCCCGGGCATCTCGTGCTCGGCCAGCTTGATCTCACGTCGCCCGAAGTCGGCCAGGGAGAGGTCGGCGACCTTGAAGTCGGGAGGGGTCTGGGACGACGCAGTGCTCATGGTCGCTGAGCCTATCGGTGCGGCTCGGGAGCGCCCCAATCGCAGGACGCTCAGGCGGTGGCGGCGACGTGGGCCAGCGCCAGGTCGTAGCCGCCCAGTCCACAACCCACGATCACACCGGACGCCCCGGCCGAGAGCACGCTGTGCTGGCGGAAGCCCTCCCGGGCATGGATGTTCGAGATGTGCACCTCGACATAGAGCGGCACCAGCACTGCTGCGTCGGCTATCGCATACGAGTAGTGGGTCCACGCACCGGCGTTGATCACCACCGGCCAGCCCTGGTCGGCAGCCTCGTGCAGCCAGCCGATCATCTCGGCCTCCGACTCGGTCTGGCGCACCTGCACCTCCAGGCCCAGCCCTCGTCCGGTCTCGACGAGGTGGTCGGCCAGTTCGGCATGGGTGGTCGAGCCGTACACCTCCGGCTGGCGGGTGCCGAGCCGTCCGAGGTTGGGGCCGTTGAGGACGAGGACCGTGGTCATGGCCGCATTCTAGGGCTCACCACCACCCCACAAGCCCCAGCTCAGACGCGTCCCAGCCCGATGCCCAGCCATGCCGCGGCGAACAGTCCGTGCTGCAGCAGGGTGACGTAGCGATCGACCCCCGTGGCGGGCGATGCCTCGTCCGCAGCCACGATCGGGCACACCCGCACCCCGTGGCGCGCCGCCAACGACTGCAGTTCGCCACGTTCGCGCCGGGCCTGCGCCTCACCGAACCCGTCGTCGAGGGCCACCAGCACCGGGCGCAGCGGCTGTCCGTCAGCCACCGGGTCGGCGAACGGGTCGGCCTCTGTGGTGCCCTCGATCACCGGCACCAGCGCCTCGGCGTCGGCAGCCAGTGCGGGACGACCGGTGCTGCGGCGCAGCGACTCCGCGATCCGGCGCGAGGCTCGTGCCGACAGCACTCCTCCACCCCAGACCAGCGGCTCGGCATCGGCCAGCGCCAGCGCGATGTCCTTGGCCGGGTTGGCCGACAGGTCACGGTGCGGGCCACACAGCTCGGCGACCGCGTCGGCGGCATCGGCGACCTGCTCGGGCTGGATCCGCGGGCCCAGGCCCAGTTCGTGCAGCACCGACAGCGCCTGCACCACCGCAGCCAGCGGGTCGCCGGTGGTCATCGGCAGCACCATCGTCGAGCGCGACGCCGCCGCATCGGCGATCATCGAGTCGGGGTGGGCGGCCACCAGCAGCGAGGCTCCACGCCGCACCGCCTCAGCCACAGCCGACATCAGCCCGGCCGGCGATCCCTCCGGCGCCAGCACCACGACCAGGTCGAGCGGACCCACCCACGCCGGCAGTCCATCGAAGGGCCAGGCCACGAACGGGGCCGGGCAGACCGTCTCGAGCACCGCCCTGACCAGGCGCGACTCCGCCCCCAAGGCGATCACCCCACGCGGGCGGTGGCCGGCCTCGAAGGTGCGGGCGAGCTCAGCGGCGGGCAGCTGGGCCTCGCGCCTGATCCGGGCGCCGGTCTCAGCCAGCGAGCGCAGCAGGTCATCGGCCCGAGGTGACAGTTCGTCCTCGAGCCGGGCGTCGTCGAAGTCCATCGTTGGTCAATTGCCGAGCGGGTTGCGGGCCTCGTCGATCAACAGCACCGGGATGTTGTCGCGCACGGGGAAGGCCAGCCCGCACAGTGAGTTGGTGCAGGTGAGTTCTGAGGTGTCGTAGTCGACCGCGAACTGGCTGTGGCAGGCCGGGCAGGCGGCGATCTCGAGGAACTCCGGGGCCAGTTCCATCTGTTCGCTCATCGCGGGTCTCCGTTCGGGTCGGGGTCGTCCCCATTGTTGCGCACCAGGTCGAGCACGTCGTCACGCAGCGCTTCCATCACCTCTGGGTCGCGGGCCTCGACGTTGAGCCTGAGCAGCGGCTCGGTGTTGCTGGGACGAAGGCTGATCCGCCACGGGCCTCGTCCCTCGGCCTCACCGGCCAGCAGCAGGCCGTCGCTCCAGTCCGCCTCGGCGCGTGGGGCGAACGCGGCTGCCACCTTCTGCATCGAGGCGGTGACGTCGGCCACCACCGAGTTGATCTCGCCTGACGAGCAGTATCGCTCGTAGTCGGCGACCAGTTGGCTGAGCGGGCGTTCGTCGTGCCCGAGCAGGGTGAGCACGTGCAGCGCGGCCAGCATGCCGGTGTCAGCCCGCCAGAAGTCGCGGAAGTAGTAGTGGGCGGAATGCTCGCCACCGAAGACCGCGTCGTGCTCGGCCATCAGCGCCTTGACGTAGGTGTGGCCCACCGGTGAGACCACCAGCTCTCCCCCGTGCTCGGCGACCACCTCGGCGACGGTCTGTGAGGTGACCGAGTTGACCACGATGGTCCCACCGGGTTCGCGGGCCAGCTCGGCGGCCGCGATCAGGGCGGTGATCGCGCTGGGGTTCACCACCTCACCACGCTCGTCGATGATGAAGCAGCGGTCGGCATCGCCGTCGAAGACCAGGGCCAGGTCGGCACCGTGGTCACGCACCGCCTGCTGGGCGTCGACCAGGTTCTCGGGTTCGAGCGGGTTGGGCTGGTGGTTGGGGAAGCTGCCGTCCAGGTCCAGAAACAGCCCGATCACCTCGACGTTGAGCGGGTCGAGGGCCGCTGCGACGGTGTGGCCGGCCATGCCGTTGCCGGCGTCGACCACCACCCGCAACGGACGCAGGTCCTGCCAGTCGACCAGCGAGCGCAGGTGCTCGGCGTAGGCGTCGAGGGTCTCGACCCGGCGGTACCGCTCGGGCGACCAGTCCTCGGGCACCGGCCCGGCGGCGGCGAATTCACCCGAGGCGTCGATCTCGATCGCGCGGTCGGCCAACTGCACCAGGAAGTCGGCGGTGACCGGGCGGGCCCCGCTGCGACAGAACTTGATGCCGTTGTAGTCGGCCGGGTTGTGGCTGGCGGTCAACTGCACACCGGGCACGTCCATCGATCCGGAGGCGAACCACAGTTGGTCGGTGCTGGCCAGTCCTGTGTCGAGCACCGACGCCCCACGGGCCAGGGCGCCCTGGATGAACGCGGTGGCCATCGCCACCCCCGAGGTGCGCATGTCGCGTCCGAGGACGAACCTCTGCCCGTTCAACCCGACGAGTTCGACGAAGGCGGCACCGATCGCCCGCGCGCCGGCCTCGTCCCACTGCGGCGGCTCACCGGTCACGGTCCCCCGGACGTCATTGGCCTTGAAGATCTCGCGTTCGAGCACGCGCTCAGCGTAGCGGCGTGGCAACCAGACGTTGCCCGACGCGGCGACGTAGCCTGCTCGAACAGAGGGTGGAGTCGTCCCGCCGCCCCCGCCCTTGCCCCACCCGAGACGTCAGAGGACCACGATGCGCCGCTGCTCCAAGACCGGTTGCCACGCACACGCGACCTCGACGCTGACCTATGTCTACGCCGACTCCACCGCCGTGGTCGGGCCGCTGGCGTTGGCCGCGGTACCCGGCAGCTACGACCTGTGCCGGCAGCACTCCGACCGGGTCACCGCCCCGCGCGGCTGGGAGATGATCCGGCTGCCCGAGGACGAACTGCTCGCCCCGGTGCCTGCCGAGGACGACCTGCTGGCCCTGGCCAACGCCATTCGCGAGGTGGGCAACCGCACCGACGACGTGCGTGGTGCCGAGCCGTTGCCGCCCGGCGTGGTGGTGCTGGCCGAGAAGCGTCACCTGCGGGTCATCGCGGAGGGCTGATGGCACGCCATCGCGACCGCCACGGGCGAGGGATGCGCGGCCCGCTGGCAGCACCGAACCCGCACACCGGCCGCCAAGTGGCACTGCGCTGGCCGTTGAGCCGGGCGGAGTGGTTCGTCGACTGCCTCGAGGCTGCGATCGACCGGGTCAACCTCGCCGCCCCCGAGGTGCTGGGCAACATCACCATCGCCATGGAGGAAGTGCCCACCGCAATGCGGCACGAGGACGACCGCGTGCCCCTGGCCAGCGCCATCGAGGCCAGCGGCCAGCGTGGTGCACGCATCGTGCTCTACCGGCGTCCGTTGGAGCACCGCTCCACCAGTCGCCGGGGGCTGCGTCGTCTGGTGCACCGCACCTTGGTCGAGCAGGTGGCCGCCCTCACCGGACGCAGCATCCTCGACCTCGACCCCGACTTCGACGAGGACGACGACACCGACGATTGACCGCCGGCCCGTGCCGCCACCCTCAGCGCAGGCCGGGATCGTTCGAGACCTGGGCACCCGACTCGGTCTCGCGAACCTGCAGCACGCGTCGGGCCGCCAGCCCTCGATTGCTGACCAGCACCGCGACCACCGGGCCGCCGGTGACTCGGTTGGCACCGGCTCGGACCGGCAGGGTGACCAGGGCCCCAGCCGCCACCGACAGCGACTGGCCCGCCACCTCGACGGTGATGTCGTCATCGGACGGGTTGACCAGGTGCAGCGTGCCGCCCGGGGCGTGCACCAGGGCATCGGTGCTGGGCTCGGAAGCGGGAATCAGCGCCGCGTCCGCCCCGAGCCGCACGTGCAGGCTGGCCGCGATCTCGCCACGGTTGGCATCGACCCGCACGGCGGCCGGCTCACCGTTGACGGCCGTGGTCAGATCGAGTGCCCGGGTCGACATCGGCTCGAGTTCGACGCTCTCCTGCCCCGAGGGGGTGAAGGCCCCGCGGGCACCAAGGATGCTGATCGAGGCTGTGACGGGCTCGGCACCGGGGTTGGTCAGCAGCAGGCTGACCCGGGTGACCTTGGCGGGGACCCCGGCGACCACCTGGCGCTGGGCCGGTTCCAGACCGAGGGCCTGGTCGAGGCCCCCTGCCCTAGCCGAGAGCCGGGCGGTGGCGATGATGCGTCCCTGCGAGGTTCTCACCGCAACGCCTACCGGCTCGCCTGCCGGCGCCAGCACCGACATGGGCACCACCCGGCTGGAGCGTCTCGCCACTGACAGCCCGCGAGCACCCGACTCGATCACCTCGCCGTCAGCACCGTAGAGGGTGAGGTTGACGACGGCGTCGGTGCCGTCGGTGTTGAGCAGGACGATGTCAGAGGTGGCCGGGTCGGGCAGTTGCAGCATCGTCTGGGTGACCGGGGCGGCGCACTCGGCCCAGACCAGCCCGGTGCGCGACCCGAGGGCGGCAGTGGCAGAGCGCGACGAGCCGGCGTCGGCGATCGAGAGCCGCACCGGTGCCCTGACCCCGAAAGCTTGGCCGCCACCCTGGACGACGGTGGTGTCGAGGCCGGTGACGGTCGTGTCCGGCGGCGCCATCAGCTGGCCTTGGCTGAGGATGAGACAGCCGGCCTCACCAGGGGGCGCGGCCTGGGCAGGGCCTGCCGCCGGCGGCCGTTCGACGGGTGAGGTCTCGGCACCCAGCAGGGCTACTGCGGACAGCAGCACCACGAGCAGGGTGAGCAGTTTGCTGCGCATGATGTCAGTCCCCTCCCGCGTGGCGAGCGGTCGGTCGTCCCAGACGTTGGCGACCCAGCGTGGGTGCGGCCAGGACGAGCAGCACCAGCAGCACCGCTCCTTCCCAGACCCCAGCCCAGGTCGACGGTGCGGTCGCCCAGCTGACCGTTCCGCTCTGCCCGCCGAGCGGGACGCTGAAGGCGGTGGCGCCGACCTGCTGATGTGCGCCGGTGACCCGTTGGCCACCGACCTCGACCCGCCAACGCGGATCTGGGGTCTCGGCCACGACGAGCCGGCCGGTGGTGCCGGGGTCGACGCTGCCCGCGGCGAGGTTGACCGGGTCGGTCTGGCCCTCGGGCAGCACCCGTGCCCGGCTGACCAGTCCGGAGACGGTGAACACGGTGGTGTCTCGGTCAGCCGGGGCGGCCACCAGGCCCTGGGTGTTGGTGAGTGCGGTGAGCTGCTCGGTGGTGGGTCGGTTCACCCAGACGTGTCCGATGCCCAGGGCGCTGAGTTGCTGGGCGAAGTCGCCGGCCGGAGTGGCCGCGGCGATCTGCCCGACCAGGGCTTGGACCGTCGATGCCCACTCGGGGGTGCCACCGGCCGGGTGCTGTTCGCCGGTTCCCCAGCGCGGGGAATCGGCGCTGGTCAGGTTCCAGGTCAGACCACTGGGGCGCACCTGCACCATCAGGGTGCGGGTCGCCCTGGGCGAGTCCTGCACGCTGGTGACGTGGGCCGGCAACTGGCTCTCGGCCAGCCGCAGCGGTCCTTGGTTGGCGGCCAACTGCCAGCCGACGGCACCGGCCACCACTGCGGCCGAAACGACGATGGCGACCAGCAGCCCGAGTCGGTCGCGATCCGGACGATCCCGGTCGGGTCGAACTCGCTCGGCTCGATCTGGGTCGGTTCGGTCTCGGCCGGGTCGGTCGGCCGCGTTTCGTCCTCGGGTCACCAGCAGCAGCACGCTGGTCAGCAGGACGAACATGGCCAGCACCACCCAGGTGTCCGGCAGCGGACGAACCGGCGCCCCGTCCACCGTGACCACCTGGCGGCCGAGCCAGCCCCCGAGGGCGATCAGCGCCAACGCCAGGCCGAGCAGCGCGGCGCCATGGCGTCGTCCCGCCCGCCAGTCGACGGCGGCGACCACGGCTGCCGCCAGCCAGAGCACGGCGAACACGGCCAGCGAGGCCCACGCGGCCGGGGCCCCCTCACCGAGTCGGCCCGCGGCCAGCGCGAGCGGCCGCGGCGCCTGGGCTGCGGCCACAGCAGCCGTCGGGTCGGCGGCGGTGAGCAGCCGTGCCGGCTGCGCGGCCAGGCGCCACCACCACGGCGCTGAGAGCAGCGCGGGCAGCAACCCGACGACCAGCGTGCGTCCGGTGAATCGACGCGCGGCGACGGCATGGACGACCGCCACCACCAGGGCGACCAACCAGAACGCCGGTTGGGCGGTGCCGAGCAACGCCAGCCACAGCGCCAGCAGTCCCGGTGCCCGCCAGATCTCGCCCTGCACGAGGTCGGCGGTGGAGTCGCGCCGGTCCTGGTCGAACCAGCGCAGCAGCGCCGAGGCTGCCAGCGGGGCCACCACCGCCACCGCGATCGCGGTCACCGACCCTCGAGACACCAGCCCGAGCACCGCCACCAGCACGCCCCAGGCGGCCGACAGCAGTCCCACCTGCCAGCCATCGGGACGCACCGACGACGAGCCACGTCGACGCACCAGGGTCCGGGCCAGCGAAGAGAAGGTGAGCCCGGCCCACAGCGGAGCCCCGAGGACGACCAGCCGCACCAGCAGTTCGGGCATCCCTGCTGTCAGCCACGAGCCGAGGGCGGCCAGCCCCAGCCAGGGCGCATTGGGGCCCGGGTGACCGGCGGCGGGCTCCAGCCAGGCCGCAAAGGCCTGCCGCGGTCCGGCGGGGGCGGGCAGCAGGTGGGGCGAGGTCAGTGACCCCGCCCAGAGCTTCGAGCGTGCGGCCCACAGGGTGAGCAGGGCCAGGGCCACGAGCAGCGCGGTGGTGGGGGCCAGCAGCCGGGCCCGCGTGCGTCCGCCGGTGAAGTCGTCGCCGGTGAGGTCGTCCAGGCTGGTGCCCGAGGAGTCGTCGCGAGCCTCGCGGTAGCGGTCGGTGAAGGCACCCGCCCCTGCGCTGACCAGGAACGCCAACCTGGCCCAAAGTCCCGGGCGCAGCGCAGCCGACCCGCTCACACTGTCGGACGTCCCGGACTCGTCGCCATGCGGTTGCGCCTCGCGCCGCCCACGCATCCGGTGCACCACCTTGCGGTCACGCAGCACCGCCCCGGCGGAGCGCCACGCGGTGCGGGCGTCGGCGAGGTTCTTGCCGAGCAGCATGACCAGCGCGGTGAGCAGGCTGACCACGCTGAGGCGGAGAGCGGTCAGGGTGGGGCGCGGCGAGCGGGCCATCAGCAGGCGTTGCCCGCTGAGTCGGTCGAGCAGCGGCAGGTCGTCGGAGACCGCCGACTCCCGGTCGCCCCATCGTCCGACCTGGTGGTGGTGCAGCGCTGCTTCGGGCACGGTGACCACGGTGAGCCCGGCGTCGTTGGCACGCCAGCCCAGGTCGACCGCGTCACGGAACAGGGGCAGGTCGGGGTCGAAACCTTCCAGCGACTCCCAGGCGTTGCGACTGATCAGCAGACCGGCGGTCGACCCGCCGAGGGTGGCCGTCGGTTCCTGCTGGTGCTGGTCGATGTCGCCCGGTTCGACGCTGAGCACTCGCCTGGACCCTGTCGAGATCGACTGGCCGATCTCGAGCAGCAGGTCGGGATGGTTGCGCCTGCGCGGGGCCAGCAGCTTGGGGAACAGCAGGTCGGGGCGCGACTGTGCCGCGGCTGCCCGCAACAGGGCGGTGAGGGCGTCGGGTCGGGGTTCGAGGTCGTCGTGCAGGAACCAGATCCAGCGGTGGTGGTCGGCGAGCACCTCGAGGGCCGGAGCCGCGGCGTCGCCGAAACCGGACGAGGGTCCCGTCAGCAGGTCGTCGACGACCCCTTCCTCCAGCGCCTGTTCGAGCAGGGCTCGCGAGCCGTCGGTGGAGGCGGCATCGACCGCGACCAGCCAACCGGGTCGCTGGTCGAGCGCCGCCAAGGCACGCAGCGTGCGTGGCAGCCATCCCTCACCGTTGTGGACGACCAGCACGGTCGCCACCTGCTCGGGTTCCACCTGTGCTGGTGGGGCGTCGTCGCGATCGTGGGCCCAGCCCCAGAGGTCGTCGTCGCCTGCCTGCGGCGCAGCGCTGCGCTCATCGGTCACGGCGGGCATCCTCACATGGGTGGAGGTCGACGCTGGCGGTCAGCGCTCGATGGAACCATCCCATGGTGGTGCACCGGAGGCGGACGCACAAACCCCCGGCGGCGACACGTTCGTCGGCCGGGGGCAGGTGGTGGTGAAGATCAGGTCAGGCCCGGCGCTTGAGGCGGCGCCGCTCGCGCTCGGAGAGTCCACCCCAGATGCCGAAGCGCTCGTCCATCGCCAGCGCGTACTCGAGGCACTCACGCTTGACCTCGCAGGAGTCGCAGACCTTCTTGGCCTCGCGGGTCGAACCGCCCTTCTCGGGGAAGAACGCCTCCGGGTCGGTCTGGGCGCACAGGGCACGCTCCTGCCAGGTGACCTCGTCCTCGTCAGCCATGGACAGCACTGTCAGCAGCTCACGCACTGGTTCGTCCTCTCGACCCGAAAGCCCGGGGTGGGGTGTTGGGCTTGTGGGTCAAATTACACGGGTGTGATTCACCCTCGTCAAGCCGAAGAGCGAAATCGTCAGGCGTGCTGCCGTGGTGAGGAGTGCCGCAGGTGCCCGAGAGTGCCTCACTGACCGTCGCGGTCGACCGGACGCCACTGCGGTTGGGGCCGCAGGATCGTGCCGTCCTCGGCGTCGGTGGGTGCCGACGACTGGCTCTGGGGCTGGCCTGGTTGGGTCATGCCTTGGGCGGCCTGACCGGCGCTCAGCCAGGGCTGGTTGGCCGGCGGCGGCGTGGCGGAGGACTGCTGGGCCGGGTACTCCGGCGCCGAGTACTGGGGAGCCGGCGGCTGTCCCTGGGGCGCATACGACTGCCCGGGCTGCTGCTGGCCCGGCTGCTGCTGGGCGGCCTGCTGGCTGGGTACCTGCCACCCCTGGGACGACTGGCCCGGGGTCCCCCAGGCCGAGGCGCCGGCACCGGTGGCCGCATCGCCGGCGCGGGTCCAGGCGCCGCCGCTGGCCTCCGAGGCCTGCCAAGTCGGACGAGTCAGGGCCGGGGTGCCGGCCGGGGCGACCTGGGTGCCCGGGGCCACGCCGGCCTGCGCCGGTGCGGTGCGCTGGGCGGCCTGCCACAGGACGTAGGCGATGGCGACCAGCAGGCCCCGGAACACCGTGGCCAACAGGAACGCGATCGTGGTGTTGAGGGTCGTGGTGAACGGCCTGAGACCGTCGTAGTCGTATCGATAGATCACCCCTGAGATCAGGTCACCGACGAAGCCGACGGCACCGAGCGCGAGGGTGATGGTGGCCAGCAGCTTCACCTGCTTGGTCGGCGGGGGCACCGCCACGCACGCCAGCACGAGCAACAACAGAATGACGTAGGCGAACTGGTCGAGGCCGTAGCCGACCGACTTAATGACAGTGCTGAAGCTCATGCCGTCGACCAGGCCCCACAGGATCGTGACCAGCGCCTGGAGCTGCGTGAGCCCCACCACGGCGGCCGCGATCCAGGCCAGCAGTTCCCTGTGCTTCTTCAACGTGTCGAGCACCATCGTCCCCTCACCACGGGCGCCACTGGCCGTGGCGCATCATCGGCCACTCTAGGCGGTTCTCAGCCCAGCTCGGCCCCGTGCCGCTCCGCGACCAGCGCGACCAGGTCCTTGACCAGTTCGGAGTCGGCCAGCGGGACGACCATGGTGGCGGTGGGCGTGGTCACCACCGCGTGGTCGTGCACGCCGGTGACCGCCAGCACCGTGCCCTCGCCCCGGGTGTTGATCAGCAGGTTGCCCGACGCCCCCAGCGCCACGGTGGCGCCGGTGACCGCGTTGCCGTGCTCGTCGCGGGGCAGGTGCTCAGCCAGGGCCTGGAACGAGCCGACGTCGTACCACTCGATCGGCAATTCGACCGCGATCACGCGTCCGGGGGCTCGTCCCACCGACACCGGCTCCATCACCGCGTAGTCGACGCTCACCTTGACCAGTTGCGGGTAGAGCTCGGCGACCCGGCTGGGGTCGTCGGTCAGCGCCGTGACGTCGGCGACGGTCTGGGGCATCAACTGCTCGAGCGTCGCCAGAAAGGTCGCCGCCCGCCAGACGAACATGCCCGAGTTCCACCAGTACTCCCCCGAGGCGAGGTACTCGGCGGCGACCTCGAGCGAGGGCTTCTCCTTGAACTGGGTCACCTCGACCGCGTGCTCGTGGTCGTCCAATGGTTGGCCCTTGTGCAGGTAGCCGAAGCCGGTCGCCGGCATGGTCGGTACGACGCCGAAGGTGACGAAGGCGTCCTCGACCTGCTCAGCCACCTCGAAGCCCGCCTCGAGGCGCGAGCGGAACAGTTCGACCGGGCGCATGATGTGGTCGGCGGTGAGCACCGCCATCACTGCCTCGGGGTCCCGGGCAGCGATCACCGCGGCACTCCAGGCGACGGCATTGAGCGAGTCGCGCCCCTCGGGCTCACCGAGCAGGTTCTCCGGCGGCAGCTCGGGCAGTTGGGCGGCCACCTGGTCGGCATAGGCCGCACCGGTGCAGACCAGCACGTTGGCATCGGGCACCAGCTCGCGGATCCGTTCGTAGGCGATCCGCAGCAGGCTTCGTCCCTCGATCAGGGTGAGCAACTGCTTGGGTTCGCCCTGCCGGCTGAGCGGCCACAACCGCTTGCCCGAGCCTCCGGCCATGATCGCCACGTGTCGCATGCCCACAGGCTAGGACGACCAGCGCTCGCCGTCAGGCAGGCTGGCCACACCTGTGCCACACGCGTGCACGTGCTGGCTAGGGTGGCGCCGTGAGCCTGTTCACCGCACTCGAGCGTCGCGTCGCCGCCGACGGGGCCCGCCCGCTGCTGACCTGGTACCTGGTTGACCCCAGCGGGACGAGCACCGCCGCCCGTGTGGAGTTCTCGGCGATCACCCTGGCCAACTGGGCCGACAAGACCGTCAACCTGCTCGCCGACCTCGGCTGGGACGACGACGGGGTGGCGGTCGGTGCGCCGGTGCTGGCCGAGCGGCCAGGGCACTGGGTGGGGGCGGTCTGGGCTCTGGCCACGTGGCAGGCCGGCGGACGACTGCTGGTCGCGGGCGTCGATGCCTTGGACGACGTCGATGTCGCCGTGCTGGGCCCCTCGGCGACGGGCCCTGTGGCCGGCGCAGACACCATCGCCTGCTCGCTGCACCCGCTCGGTCTGGCACTGCCCGACCGGCCCGACGGCGTGCTGGACTTCCACGAGGTGCTGTCGCAACCCGACCTGCACTCCCCCGCTGTCGCCGACCCCGACGAGGTGTGGCTGAGCGTCGGCGACGCCGACGTCACCGGTGCCGACCTGGCTGCGTCACCCGACGATGGACGAGTGCTGGTCGTCCCGAACGGTCCGCAGGCCGCCCTGACCGTGCTGCGCGCCCTGGCCTCAGCGATCGTGGGCGGCGGATCGGTCGTCGTCGTCGACGGGACCGCGAACGAGCAGTACCTGGCCGACGTGGCTCGCGCCGAGCACGCCGTGAGTTCGTCCTTGGACGAGTCGAGATGAGGGGGCACGCACGATGACTTCTGAGACCGAGCGCTGGATCGAGGTGCAGGGGGTGGGCACCGCCGTCGCGGTGCCCGACTGCGTCGAGGCCGCGTTGACCCTGCGCCACACCGGACCAGAGGTGGCGGCGGTGCTGCAGGCCTCACTGAAGGGCATGGCCGACCTCGGCGCGGTGCTGCGCGAGCAGGGCGTCGAAGGGACCGACATCCAGACCTCCGGGGCACAGATCAACCCGCAGTGGGATCCCGAGGGTCACGGCCGGGTGATCGGCCACGAGGCCCACCAGCGAGTGATGGTGCGCATCCGTGACCCGAAGGCGGTCGGCCAGGTGCTGACCCGGGCTGCCGAGGCCTGCCGCAACGCCTTGGGCATGGACGGGGCGCACCTCAAGGTGAGCGATCCCTCGACCCTGGCCGAGCAGGCCCGCGACGCCGCCTACACCGACGCCGAGGCCAAGGCCACCGCGCTGGCCACTCGCGCCGGGGCGACGCTCGGTGACTGCCTGCGGATCGTCGAGGGCAGCAGCCATGGCGACCAGGTGATCATGCGTTCGATGGCGGCGGAGAAGGCCTTCGGTGGTGTCGAGGCTGGCCAGAGCACCATCGAGGTCGTGCTGACGGTGCGCTTCGCGCTCAGCTGAGCGCCGGGGCGCTGGGGCTTCAGGCCTGTGCTGCCGGGCGAGGCGCGGCATCGCGGCGATGGCGCTCGTCCTCACGCAGGCCCACCACGAAACCGGACCCCCAGGCCAGGTGCATGACCGCGAGGACGAACGGCAGTCGCGCCCGTACGGCCGCCGGCATCTGGCGAGGCATCGCGGCCGCACCGGCAACCACGCCGAGCAGGTACCCCAGCGGGACCAGCCAGCCCAGCAGCAGCCAGCGCGGGGTCCGGGGAACCAGCCCGACCAGTCCGGCGAGTTTGCCGACCGCCAGGCCGCCCACGAGTGCCGGCGGCGCCAGATAGCGCAGCGAGGCACTCTCGGGGTGGCGCCTGATCACCTCACGGCGCCACTGGCCGGTGCGGAAGAACTGCTTGGCCAGCGCCTTCACCGAACTGCGCGGTCGATAGACCACGCGCAGCGCCGGTGAGAACCAGACCTGCTCGCCGGCCTGTCGCAGTCGCAGGTTGAGTTCCCAGTCCTGGGCGCGCAGCAGGTCGGGGTCGTAGCCGCCGACCGCGACCAGGGCGTCGCGGCGGAACACACCGAGGAAGACCGAGTCGGCGGCGCCCTCGGGGGTGTCGTGCAGGTGGAACGCTCCGCCGCCGAGCCCCAACCGTGAGGTGTAGGCGATGGCGACGGCCTGTTGGAAGGCGGTGGTGCCCTGGGCGTCCATCAGCCCGCCGACGTTGGCGGCACCGGTGCGTTCGAGCAACTCGACGGCGGTGGTGATGTAGTCGGGGGCGAGTTCGCCGTGGGCGTCGACCCGCACGACGATCGGGTGCCTGGTGGCGGCGATGGCCAGGTTGAGCGCATCGGGCGTGGTGCCCGAGGGGTTGTCGACCACCCGGATGCGGGGGTCGTCGGCGGCGAGTTCGTCGGCGATCTCGCGGGTGCGGTCGGTGCTGGGCCCCACAGCCAGGACGATCTCGAGGTCACCGGCGTAGTGCTGGTCGAGCACGCCCTGCACCGAGGTGGCGAGGTGGGTCTGCTCGTTCAGCACGGGCATGATCACGCTCACCGGGGTCGTCATGGCGCTCATTGTCGCAGCGGCGCGGACGCCAGCGTCAAGCCGACGATCACGACACCGCGCAGACTTCGGCGAGGTCGTCGCTGGTGGGCGCCGGGGTGCCGTTGTCGTCGCGGGGGGTCGGCGTCGGGGTGGCCGCGGGCGCGGGGGCGGTGGTCGGCTGCTGGCTGTTCTGGGACGAGGGTGCGGGGGTGGGCGAGGCGGTCGCCGGGGTGCGGCCCTCGTCCAAGGCCTCGGACCGTTCGATCGCCGCCTTGACGGTGGCGTGGATGACGTCGAACTTGGGGTTGCCGGGGTAGACCAGCGGCGGGGTGAACGAGATCGACGCGATCGGCTTCTGGCGAGCCTTGACCGCCAGTTCGGTGAGCCGGTTGACGTCGGAGGGGCCGACGTCGGTCACCGCGATCTGCTTGCCGGCCGCGGCCACCTCGTTGAACTTCACCAGCACGGTGGTGGGGTTCAGTTGGTGCAGCATGGCGCTCATCACGCACTTCTGGCGGGCCATCCGTTCGAAGTCGGTCGATCCCTCACGCGAACGGGCGAACCACAGCGCGTGGTAGCCGTCGAGGTGCACATTGCGACCGGGCTCGATCCAGCCGAAGATCTTGGACGAGCCGCCGCCGATCGGCACCCGCTTGCCGATGTCGAGCCGGATGCCGCCGAGCGCGTCGACCAGGCTCGAGAAGCCGGCCAGGTCGACCATCGCGTAGTAGTTGATCTCGAGGCCCAGGGTCTCTTCGACGGCCTCCTTCGTGGCCTGCACGCCCGGGTCCTTGACGCCCGGGTAGCGGTCGGCATGCTCCTGGCCGAGCAGGTAGACCGCGTTGAGCATGCAGGAGTGGTCGTCGCAGGAATAGCCGTTGGGGTACAGGTCGTGCAGCGGCGAGTCGGCCGGGAAGCGGACGTCCTCGAGGTTGCGGGGCAGGCTGAACAGCACGGTGCGTCCGCTCTCGGCGTCGACCGAGGCGACGTGGATCGAGTCGGGACGAAGCCCGTCGCGGTTGGCACCGGCATCGCCACCGAGCAGCAGGATGTTGTAGCGGCCGGCGTTCTGCTTGGCGTTGCCGCCGCCACCGAGCACGGACGAGAACAGGTCACCCTGGGCGCGGGCGATGTTGCCGGCACCGATCGAGGCGGCGAGCACGGCCACCGCGACCGCCAGCGCCGACAGCGTGGTCGCCCAGCCGCCGCGTCGTCCCAGGCTGCCCGGGCGAGCCAACCTCAGCGAGTCGAGCAGCAGCAGCGCCCACCCGGCGCCCAGCACCCACAGCACGGGCTGCAGGGCCTTGAGGATCCAGCCGGTGGTGGCCACGGTGACCACCGCACCCCGGGCGACGAACAGGCCCACCCCGGCCAGCAGCAGCACCGCCCAGACCAGACCGACGACCCGCAGCCCGAGCACGCCGAGACGCCGGTTCCCGGCGACCAGTTGCACCGAGCCGGGCAGCACCGCCGAGCCGAGCAGGTAGCCGATCCCACGGCGCAGGCGAACGCCTCGGGCCCGCTGGGCGGCGGTGAGCGAGGGCAGGGACGAGGGGGAAGGCACGAGGACTGCGGCCTTTCGGGCGGGGAAGGAGCCGAACGGGTTCCCCCAGTATCACCAGCCCGGCCCGCCCGATGCTGGCAGGCACGCCGTGGAACGGCCGGGTAGCGTTGAGGCCGATGAACGCGACCCCAGACCCGCGCAGGCGCCCTGACGGCGCCCGCGAGGACGACCTCGACTGGCTCTACTCCGACCAGCGCCGGGCCGTGCCCGGTGAGCAGGCCGACCCGCCGACCCGGGTGGACCAGCCGCCACTCGACCGGACCAGGGTTGACCAGGCCGGAGTCGAGCAGGGCAGGGTCGCCGGCCCGCCGCCGGCAAGCCGCAGGCCCGCCGCGCAGCAGGGTCGCCGCTCGCAGCCGTCCTCGCGTGACCGTCGTCGCGACCAGGGCGCTCCCCCGCCGCCCGCTGGGACCGAGCAGGAACCTCGCCCCACCCAGCGGCGGCGCCGTCGTCGCGGTGGCGTCGGCCGGTTCATCGCGCTGCTGCTGGTGCTGGTCGTCCTCTGGTTGGTGGGCGTGCCGCTGTTCCACCTGGCTCGCGCCGGGTCGGTCGATGCGAGCCCCGGGGGCAGTCGTCCCGCCGATCAACCGGGCACCGCGATCCTGCTGACCGGCACCGATGATCGTCCCGGTGCCGAGGGTGCTCGCACCGACACGATGATGATCCTGTTCATCCCCGACGAGGGGAAGCCGGCGCTGATCAGCCTGCCTCGCGACTCCTACGTCCAGATCCCCGGCAAGGGCTCCAACAAGCTCAACGCCGCCTACGCCTTCGGCGGGCCGAAGCTGCTGGTGCAGACCGTCGAGGCCAACACCGGGTTGCGGATCGACGGCTACCTGCAGATCGGCATGGCCGCCTTCCCACGGATGGTCGACGCCGTCGGCGGCATCGAGGTCTGCCTCGACAAGCCCATGAAGGACCGCGACTCCAAGGCCGACTTCCCCGCCGGCTGCCAGCAGATGGACGGCAAGGACGCACTCGCCTACACCCGGATGCGCAAGGCAGACCCCAAGGGTGACTTGGGTCGGATCGAGCGCCAGCGCGAGGTGATCGGCAAGGTGGTCGACAAGGCGGTCAGCCCCGCCACCCTGCTGCCCAACCGGTACTGGGCGCTCAACTCCGCCGGCGCCGACCTGGTCACCAAGTCGTCCGACACCTCGACCGGCGAACTCGCCCGGGCAGCGCTCGCCTTCCGCACGATCAGCAGCGGCGGGGGCATCAGCATGACCGTGCCGATCGCCAACGCCGACGCGCACACCTCGGCTGGGTCGAGCGTGCTGTGGGACGAGGCGCTGGCGAAGCGGATGTTCGCCGACCTGGCCCGCGGCGACACCTCCAAGCTGACCAGCTACCAGCGCTGAATCCCCTCGGGCATGGCCTGCGGGCAACGGCTCATGCGCGAAGTGGGCTCGATAGGCTCGTGGGCATGACCACCGACCCCATCTGGCTTCCCTGGCAGGGCGCCCTGCCGCCCCGCGCGCACCTCACCACCGACGCCCCGGTGACCTCGCTCGATGGCGACTGGGCCTTCCGTTGGCTGCCCTCGCCGAGCCGGGCCACCCTCGGCTTCGAGGCGCCCGACTTCGACGACGCCGCCTGGGACCAGTTGGCGGTGCCGTCGTGCTGGCAGATGGTCGATCCCGCCGGTGCCGCACCGTACGGTCGTCCCGCCTACACCAACGTGCTCTACCCGATCCCGGTGCCGGCGGCCGGTGGCCAGCCGTTCGTCCCCGACGACAACCCCACCGGTGAGTACCGGCGGCGGTTCACCGTGCCCGCCGCGCACGACGGCATGCGCACGTGGCTGCGGTTCGAGGGCGTCGACTCGAAGTTCTGGGTGTGGGTCAACGGCACCGAGATCGGCTGGTCGAAGGGTTCGCGGCTGACCACCGAGTTCGACATCACCGATGCCCTGGTCGAGGGCGAGAACACCCTGGCCGTGCGCGTGCAGCAGTGGTCGGAGGCCACCTTCCTCGAAGACCAGGACATGTGGTGGATGTCGGGCATCTACCGCTCGGTGAGCCTGCTCGGTCGTCCGCAGTACGGGGTGGACGACGTGTTCGTCCATGCCGACTACGACCACAACTCGGGCTCGGGAGAGTTGCGGGTCGACGTGACCCGCGGTGGCGAGCCGGTGCTGGCGCGGGTGTCGGTGCCCGAACTCGCCCTGCACGACGTGGCTGCCAACCAGACCCACCACCTCGCCTCGGTGCAGCCGTGGACCGCCGAGACGCCGCGACTGTACGACCTGACCGTGGCCACCGACTCAGAGCAGGTGAGCCTGCGGATCGGGTTCCGCCGGGTGTGGATCGACGGCGACAGGATCATGGTCAATGGCCGCAACATCTCGCTGCGAGGGGTGAACCGGCACGAGTGGCATCCCGAGCGCGGCCGCACCATGGACGACGAGACCATGCTGCGCGACGTGCTCTTGATGAAGCAGCACAACATCAATGCCGTGCGCACCTCGCACTACCCGCCGGATGCCCGGTTCCTCGACCTGTGCGACGAGTACGGCCTGTGGGTCATGCTCGAGTGCGACCTCGAGACCCACGGCTTCCAGTTGGGTGGCTGGGAGGCCAACCCGCCGGCGGACGAGCGCTGGACGCCGCAGCTGGTCAACCGGATGCAGCGCACCGTCGAGCGTGACAAGAACCATGCCTCGATCATCAGTTGGTCGCTGGGCAACGAGTCCGACACCGGTGCGGGGCTGGCCACGATGGCCGAGTGGACCCGCCGGCGCGACCCCGACCGGTTCATCCATTACGAGGGTGACCGGGCCGTGGAGTACACCGACGTGCTCAGCCAGATGTACACCTCGATCCCGACCACCGAGATCATCGGAAGCCGGGCTCCGCTGACCGACGAGGCCAGGTCGACCATGTGGCGTAGTCAGGACGAGTTCACGCCGCGCCAGTACAGCGTGCCGTTCGTGCTGTGCGAGTACGGCCACGCCATGGGCAACGGTCCCGGTGAGCTGGCCGACTACCAGAACCTGTTCGACACCCTCGAGCCGCTCAACGGTGGTTTCATCTGGGAGTGGATCGACCACGGTGTCGCCACCGGCGGCCAGGTCGGACGACGTGGCAGCGACGAGGGCGCCGACTACTACTACGGCGGCGACTTCGGTGAGGAGTTGCACGACGGCAACTTCATCGCCGACGGCCTGCTGCTGCCCGACCGGACCCCGTCGCCCGGACTGCTCGAGTTCAAGGGCGTGATCGCGCCGTTCAAGATCGCGATCGGGCCTGAAGGCATCTCGGTGACCTCGATGCTGAGCTTCGCCGACTCGTCCAGCCACCGGTTCGCCTGGTCGCTCAGCGAGGACGGCGAGGTCGTGGCCGAGGGTGCCCTCGAGGTGCCAGTGGTCGAGGCCGAGCAGACCGTCTCGGTGGCGCTGCCCGAGCTGCCCGAGGGACAGGGCGGCGAGCGGTGGCTGACCGTGACCGCGTCGTTGTCGGTCGACACGCCGTGGGCCGAGGCCGGCCACGAAGTGGCGGTCGGCCAGGGTCAGCTGGATGCTGGTCGTCCGGTGGCTGTCGGTGAGGGCGAGGCTGTTGCCGTGGCATCGGACGCTGACGGCCACACCCTGGGCGGGGCGCGCTTCGACCGGTCGGGACGACTGGTGGAACTGTTCGGGACGGCTGTCTCGGGCCCTGAGCTCGACCTGTTCCGGGCACCGACCGACAACGACCGGCTGGGCTGGGCTCCGGGTCGCGAGACGCACTTGGGCACGTTGTGGAAGAAGGCCGGCCTGGATCGGCTGCACTTCACCACCGAGTCGGTCGAGGCTGACGGCGAGACGCTCACCGTGGTCACCCGGACCGCACCGGCGGCCCTGGAGTTGGCCTACCGCACCACGTTCACCTGGCGAGGTGTCGGCGATGCGTTGCTGGTCGACGTCGAGACCGTGCCCGAGGGCGACTGGCCGCTGGTGATGCCTCGCGTCGGTCTGCGTTGGAGCGTGCCGAGCGAGTGGGAGCGGCTGACCTGGTTCGGGCTCGGCCCGGGCGAGAGCTACCGCGACAGCACCGCCGCCGTGCAGATCGGGCGCTGGAGCGCCGGTGTGGACGAGTTGCAGACCCGCTACACCCGGCCGCAGTCGAACGGCAACCGGTCGCAGGTGCGCTGGGCCGAGGTCTCGTCCACGGGTGGGCAGGGCGTACGGATCACCGCCGAGCGCCCATTCGACATCTCGCTGAAGCCGTGGACCGAGAAGGCGATCGCCGCAGCGGCCCACCCCAGCGAGATCGAGCGGGACGAGGTCAACTGGTTGCACGTCGATCTGGCCCAGGCCTCGATCGGCTCGGCCGCCTGTGGTCCGTTCCCGCTGCCGAAGTACTGGCTGAGGCCCGAGCCGATGCGGCTCTCGCTGCGGATCGACCCGATCGCCAGCTGACCTCAGCTGTTGAAGCTGCGGACCGCCTCACCCTTGGCGGCGGCGGTCTCGCGCAGGCTCTCCTGGAACGCCACCATCCGCGCGGTCAGTTCTTCGTCCCCGGTGGCGAGGATCCGCACCGCGAGCAGGCCGGCGTTGCGGGCGTTGGCGACCCCAACCGTGGCCACGGGCACCCCCGCGGGCATCTGGACGATCGAGAGCAGCGAATCCATGCCGTCGAGGTGCTTCAGCGGCACCGGCACGCCGATCACCGGCAGCGGGGTGAGCGAGGCCAGCATGCCGGGCAGGTGGGCGGCTCCCCCGGCGCCGGCGATGATCACCTCGAGGCCGCGGCGGTGGGCCATGCGTCCGTACGAGACCATCTCCTCGGGCATCCGGTGCGCCGAGACCACGTCGGCCTCGACGGCGATGTCGAACTCGCGCAGGACCGCGGCGGCGGGCTCCATGGTGGGCCAGTCGGAGTCGGACCCCATCACCAGTCCCACGCGGGGACGACGGGCGCCGGAGCGATCCGAGTGGCGAGGTGTGGGCTCAAGCATCAGGGTCTCCCATCAGGTAGCCGGCCGCGTGCCGGGCTCGGCGCAGGGTCTGGTCGAGGTCTCGTCCCAGGCAGGTGACGTGGCCCACCTTTCGTCCGGGCTTGACGCTCTTGCCGTACAGGTGGACGCGCAGTTCACGATCGCGAGCGAAGCAGTGCTGCAGGGCGCCGGTCAGGTCGTCCTCGCTGCCACCGAGCACATTGGTCATCACCACGTGCGGGGCGCGCAGACCGGGTTCGCCCAGCGGCAGGTCGAGCACGGCCCGAAGGTGGTTCTCGAACTGGCTGGTGTGGGCGCCGTCGATCGTCCAGTGGCCGGTGTTGTGCGGACGCATCGCCAACTCGTTGACCACGACGTGCCCGTCTCGGCGCTGCATCAACTCCACCGCCAGCAGGCCGACGACCTCGAGTTCCTGGGCGATGCGCAGGGCGAGGTGCTGGGCCTCGAGCGCCTGGTCGTCGGTGAGCCCGGGGGCGGGGGTGATCGTCTCGACGCAGATGCCGCCACGCTGGGTCGACTCGCTGATCGGGTAGGCGACGGCCTGACCCGATGGTGAGCGGACGACCAGCGCCGACAGTTCGCGCCTGAAGTCGATGAACTCCTCGGCGATGATCTGGACGCCCTCGCGGCTGATCGTCCCGCCGTCGACGGTCGAGGTCGGGCGGGCGAGTTCCTCGAAGGGAATGTCGGCCTGGTCAGGGCTGTCGATCTTCCAGACGCCCTTGCCGTCGTAGCCACCCCGGCTGGTCTTGGCGATCACCGGCCACCCCGTGCGCTCGCCGAAGGCGCGCAGGGCGTCGGCGTCTGCGACCACCTCGTGGGCTGGGCAGGGGGCATCCATGGCGGTGAGCCGCGCGCGCATGACTGCCTTGTCCTGGGCGTGGACGAGGGCTTTCGGGCCGGGGCGGACCGCGACCCCGGCGGCCTCGACCGCCTCGAGGATGGCGGTGGGCACGTGCTCGTGGTCGAAGGTGATCACGTCGCAGTCCTTGGCGAACGCCAGCACCGTGTCAAGGTGGGCGTAGTCGCCGACGGTGACGTCGTGGACGACCTGGGCGGCGGAGACGTCGGGCCCTTCGGCGAGCAGGCGGATGGTGATGCCGAGCCCGATCGATGCCTGGTGCATCATCCGGGCCAGTTGGCCGCCGCCGATGATGCCGATGGTGTAGCGCCCGGTCACACGCTGACCCTAGCAAGGGGCGAAGGGGGGATTCAGTGCTCGATCACCGCACGCGATTCGGCGGTCGACTTGGTGCGGGTGCGTGCGACCATGGCTGTCATGGGTCTTGATCGCAGGTTGTTGGGCAACGACGAGCACGAGGTGCGCCACATGCGCACCCACGGCAAGGCGCTGCTGGTGCCGGGGCTGGTGTTCGTCCTGCTGGCGGTGCTGATGGGCACGGTGCTGGCGCTGCTGCCGACCTCGTGGGGCTGGATCGGCGACGCGGTGGTGGTCGGGCTGGTCGTGATCGCCATGATCGTGTTCTGCCTGGTGCCGTTCCTTCGCTGGCTGACCAGCACCTACACCCTGACCGACCGTCGGATCATCACCCGCAAGGGAGTGCTCAACAAGACCGGTCACGACCTGCCGCTGCGGCGCATCAACAACGTCTCCTACGAGCGCAGCCTGCTCGATCGGATGCTGGGCTGCGGCTCGCTGGTGCTGACCACGGCCGCCGAGACCCCGGTGGTGCTGCGTGACGTGCCCGACGTCGAGCGGGTGCACGTGCTGATGACCGAACTGCTGTTCGGGACGCACGAGTTGTCGAACGACGACGGTGTGCAGCGTCCCGGTGAGCTGGACGACCCCGACGACCCCGATCGTGGCGATGCCCGCCTGGGGCGCGGCCGGGTCGCCGACGACGACTGAGGTTCTGGCATCCACCTTCCCCCGTCCATCTGACTCGATGGACACCGGTGGCTCCCCGCGGTTTGTGGCGTGAAACGACTCGTCAATCAGTGATTTCGCGCCACGAATCACTGCGTGGGTGCTCAGCCCACCCCAACCCCACCGGTTTGTGGCGTGAAACGACTCGTCCATCAGTGATTTCGCGCCACCAATCACTGAGGCGCACTCGGACCACCCCGGCCCCCACGGGTTTGTGGCGTGAAGTGACGCGTCAAACAGCGATTTCCCGCCACAAACTGGGGTGGCCCCCCAACTCGATCACCACGTGGGACGATCCACCGCTTGGGCACCGCCACGAGAGTTGTCCACAGCTTCGAAACTGGTTGGCGCTTCCAGGCTCGCCGCCTCCCAGAGTGTGGGCATGCGAGCTGCCAAGAACCCCGGTCCTGAGCTCATCAGCCTGTTGCGAGCACAGGCGGGAGTCGCCACCACGCGTCAGCTGCGCGACAAGGGCTTCGGCCCGTCCAGCACCAAACGATGGGTGGACGCCCGCGGCTGGGTCGATCTGGGACGAGGCGTGTTCGCGGACTCGTCCCCCAGCTTCACCGGCCTCTGCTGGGCCGGAGTTCTGCTCGCAGGACCCGATGCCATCGTCGGCGGCGACGCGGCCCTGCACCTTCACGGGCTGGGCCCTCGACCGCAGGTGATCGACATCCACGCCAGCGATCTCGTCCACCGGGTTCATCAGCCTGAGCACTGGAGGTTCAGGCGGATCCCTCAGCTCGGATCGGGCACTCCTCCGCGTGCCAATCCTGGTGTGGCCTTCCTCGATCATCTCGACGCTGTCCAGGACGAAGGTGACGTCATCACCAAACTGGCTGAGCTGCTCCACCAGCGCCATGATCTGCGCCGCTACCTCGCCCACCTCGTCCGGGAGCGCACCAGGCAACGCCATCGTGGGCTGCTGAGGGAGTTGCTCGAGGGGACGATGGTGGGCATCGCAAGCCCCTTGGAGCTGCGCTACCTCCGAATGGAGAGGTTGCATGGTCTCCCCGAGGGGAGTCGTCAGGCGAGTCTGGACGGCGGCCGGTTCGTGGACGTGCTCTATGAGAAGTACTCGCTGATCACCGAACTGGACGGGGCGGCCCACCACGGTGGCGCCAGGAATGCTCGTGATGCCAGGCGAGACCGACGGCATGCGCTTCAGGGCGCTCACACCAACCGGGTCACCTACGCCGATCTCGTGCCGAGTCACTGCGAGTTGGCGCGCGACACGGCCATGCTGCTGAGGCACCGCGGGTGGCCAGGCCCCGATGGACTGATCACGTGCGTCCACTGTCGCCGCTTGCCACAGTTCGAGGCGAGAGGCGACCAGGCCGCCTAGAGCGCCGGGCGCGGCCAGGAACGGCCGGGACCGGAGCGCGTGTCTGAGGTTGCCGTGTCTCACATGTGTCGGGACTTCGGTGTCTCACATGTCTCGGGACTTGTTGTGTCACCTGTGCCGGGACACCGACGCTGTTGGCCCTTGCCGCATCTTGTGCAGCGTCCAGGCCTCGCCCGACCCCGGGATTTGTGGCGCGGAATCACGGTCTGACAGCGCATTTCACGCCACAAACCGAGTCAGGCAGACGAGTGCCCCCAAGGCTCGCGTGATTCGTGGCGAGAAATCGCCGAATGACAGCGCGGTTCACGCCACAAACCGAGTCAGGTCGACCGCGGATCGGGGGCCCGGCGTGCCGCGGCTGGAGGCAGCGTCCGAGGCGACTGCGCTACCGCAGGTGGACGACGTCGCCTGCCGCGAAGGACTGCAGCCCCTGCGCCGTGCGCACCACCAGTCGTCCCTGCTCGTCGACGGACTCACCAACCCCCTCGACCACCTCGGACGCGCTCACGTGCACCCGCAGCGGAACCCCGAGTGACCCGCAGGCCTCGGTGTAGGCCTCGCGCAGGTGGCCGCGACGCTCCCACACCTCCAGCAGCCCCGCCAGCTCACCCACGACCGCCGCCACCACCTCCGACTTCGACGGCACGACGGCCTCGTCCGACCCCGCCGCCAACAGCAGCGACGTCGCGGTCGGCACCGGCAACTCGTCCGCCTGCATGGAGATGTTGATCCCGAAGCCGATCACCGCCGCCGGGCGACCGAGCACTCCGCCGTCGACCCGCTCGGCAAGGATCCCGCAGAGCTTCCCCGCCCCGACCCCACCGTCGCCAGCCACCAGCACGTCGTTCGGCCACTTCAACACCAGCCGCTCGGCCACCGAAGCCCCGACCACCGAGCCCAGCCCGCGCAACACCGCCACCCCGGTCACCAGCGGCAACCAGGTCCAGTCCAGGAACTCCCGCCCCGGCCACACCGCCACCGAGATCGCCAGCGAAGACCCGGGCGGCGCCGTCCAGGCCCGGTCGAAGCGGCCTCGTCCAGCGGTCTGGTGATCGGCCACCAGCACCCGCGCCACGGCCTCGTCCGCACCGGCCACCCAGCGCGCCAGATCGCGGTTGGTCGAGCCGGTCTCGGGCACCCACGAGACGTCCCAGCGCACCCCTGCCGCCCGCAACCGGGAGCGCAGGTCGCCCACGTCGAGAACCGCATCCCAAGCCACCCTCGCACCCTAGCCAAGCTGGGCTATCGTCGCCTGCATGGAGATCGACATCCACACCACGGCAGGCAAGATCGCCGACCTGGGACGCCGGATGAACGAGGCCGTCAACGCCGCGTCCCCCGAAGCCGTCGAGCGCCAGCACGCCAAGGGCAAGATGACCGCCCGCGAGCGCGTGCTCGCCCTGCTGGACGAGGGCAGCTTCGCCGAACTGGACGAGTTCTCCCGCCACCGCTCCACCGCCTTCGGCATGGAGAAGCGGCGTCCCTACGGCGACGGCGTGATCATCGGGGTGGGGTCGATCCACGGTCGTCCGGTCTGTGTGTTCAGCCAGGACGTGGCGATCTTCGGCGGCGCGCTGGGCCAGGTCTACGGCGAGAAGATCGTCAAGATCATCGACTTCGCGATCAAGACCGGCTGCCCGCTGATCGGCATCAACGAGGGCGGCGGTGCCCGCATCCAGGAGGGCGTGGTCTCGCTCGGCCTCTACGGCGAGATCTTCCGCCGCAACACCCACGCCTCGGGCGTCATCCCACAGATCTCGCTGATCATGGGGGCGGCGGCCGGCGGCCACGTCTACTCTCCCGCGCTCACCGACTTCATCGTGATGGTCGACCAGACCAGCCAGATGTTCATCACCGGCCCCGACGTGATCAAGACCGTCACCGGCGAGGACGTCACCCTCGAAGAACTCGGCGGCGGACGCACCCACTCGGTCAAGTCGGGCACCGCCCACTACCTGGCCGGCGACGAGCACGACGCGCTGGAGTACGTGCGCGACCTGCTCACCTATCTGCCGCAGAACAACCTCGAGGATCCCCCGATCTACGAGGACGAAGAGGTCGACCTCACCATCACCGACCACGACCGCAAGCTGGACGCGATCATCCCCGACTCGCCCAACCAGCCCTACGACATGCGCGAGGTCATCCACACCGTGCTGGACGACGACGAGTTCCTCGAGGTGCAGGAGCTCTATGCCGGCAACATCATCTGCGGTTTCGGACGGATCGAGGGCCGCTCGATCGGTGTGGTGGCCAACCAGCCCAGCGTGTTTGCCGGTTGCCTCGACATCAAGGCGTCGGAGAAGGCGGCCCGCTTCATTCGCACCTGCGACGCGTTCAACATCCCGGTGCTGACCTTCGTCGACGTGCCCGGTTTCCTGCCCGGCACCGAGCAGGAGTTCGACGGCATCATCCGTCGCGGCGCCAAGCTGATCTACGCCTACGCCGAGGCCACCGTGCCGCTGGTGACGGTGATCACCCGCAAGGCCTACGGCGGTGCCTACGACGTGATGGGCTCCAAGCACTTGGGCGCCGACATCAACCTGGCCTGGCCGACCGCCCAGATTGCGGTGATGGGTGCCGAGGGCGCGGTCAACATCCTCTACAAGCGCGAGTTGGCCGACCACGACGACCCGGTGGCCCGCCGCAAGGAACTGGTCAACGAGTACAACGACGAGCTGGCCAACCCCTACGTGGCCTCCGAGCGTGGCTACATCGACCAGGTGATCTACCCCCACGAGACCCGCGCCCAGATCATCCGCGTGCTGCGACTGCTGCGCACCAAGCGCGAGTCCCTGCCGCCCAAGAAGCACGGCAACATCCCGCTGTGATCGACAGTGAGTGAGCTGAGATGAGCGAACCGACGACACCCCGTGCGGACGAGCCGCAGCCTCGTCCCCCAATGGCGATCCGCGGCGGTGAGCCCACCGAGGACGAGCTCGCCGCGGTCACCGCGGTGCTGATGGCCGCGATGACCCCGGTCGAGCCCATCCGCAACACCGATCGTCCGCTCGCCGGAGGCTGGAAGTCGTACTACCGGGTGGTGCGCCGCGAGCACCGTCCCGGGCCGGGAGCCTGGCGGGTCAGCGGCCGCTGAGTGCGCTCGGCTTCGGGACGATGGCTCGTCCGCCCTCAGCGGAGCCAGCCTGAGGATTGCCTGTTCAGCGCCCGCGCGGACACCGATCTGTGCTGGAGTTGGGGTTGCCCGCGCACTCACGCGGGGCAGACAAGGAGACACCCACGATGACTGCTGTCAACGAGATCCTCACCCACGTCCCGCTGTCGCGGCTGGCCGCCGAACTGGGCACGGACGAGCAGACCGCTCGCTCCGCCGCCGAGACCGCCGCCGCTGAGCTGCTCGGTGGCCTGGCCAGCAACGCCCAGGACCCCAATGGTGAGGTGTCGCTGGCTGGAGCACTGCGCGACCACGCCGACAACAACCACCTGATCGATGCCGGCACCGCCGACCTCGGCCAGGTCGACCAGGCTGACGCCGCCAAGATCCTCGGTCACGTGTTCGGTGACACCGACGCCGTGGCCCTGGCCGCTGCCCAGCGTGCGGCCGGCGGGAACGTCGACCAGGACATGATGATGAAGGCACTGAAGTTCCTCGCCCCGATCGTGCTCGCCTACCTCGCCAAGAACCTGCAGGGCGGCAAGTACGGCGACATCCTGGGCGGCATCCTCGGTGGTGGCGCCGGTGGCAGCCAGTCCGCCGGTGGCGGCATCCTCGGCCAGATCCTCGGGGGTGTGCTCGGCGGTGGCCTGGGCGGCGCGCTCGGCGGTGGCGGTCTGGGCGGACAGCCCGAGACCCGCGCCCCGCACCAGCAGGCGCCGTCGAACCCGTTCGATCGTCCCGACAGCGGTGACGGTGGCCTGCGCATGGACGACGGCACTGGCGACGCCCGCTATCAGGAACAGGTGCGCGCCGACCAGCAGCAGCAGCCACAGTCGGGTGGCATCTTCGGCGACATCCTGGGCAAGATCTTCGGCCGCTGACAGCAGCCGGTAGACCTGCACCTCACTCGCTCCCCAGCCAGTCGGTTGGGGAGCGAGTGGCATTTCGTGGACGAGCCTTGGCTGATCGAGTAGGAGCGAGGGACGAGCGACGTGTCGAGATCACGAACCCACTTCAACCAACCGCTGGTTGAGGAGCCTGGGAGATCACGAGCGGGCGTCTCGAAACCCTCCCAGTAGCATCAGCGGCATGCGCGTCATCCTCGCCAGCAAGTCCCCCGCCCGGCTCGACACCCTGCGCAGCGCCGGCATCTACCCCGACGTCGTGGTCTCGGGCGTGGACGAGGAGGGCATCACCGCCGACACCATCCCCGAGCTGACCCGCGCGCGGGCTCAGCTCAAGGGGCAGGCGGTGCTCGGTCGACTCGAGCTCGACGAGGTGGTCGAGGCGGGCACCACCATCATCCTGGCCTGCGACTCCCTGCTCGAGGTGGCCGGACAGACCTTCGGCAAGCCCGGCACCGAGGCGGCGGCGATCGCCCGCTGGTACCGGCTGCGCGGCCAGCGCGGCATTCTGCACACTGGCCACCACGTGATCGTGGTCGCAGGCGACGGATCGAGCCAGTCGGCGACGCGGGTGGCCTCGACCACGGTCACCTTCGCCGACCTGACCGACGCCGAGATCGCCGCCTACGCCGCCACTGGGGAACCCCAGCGGGTAGCCGGTGCGTTCACCCTCGACGGCCACGGCGGCGCTTTTGTCACCCGGATCGAGGGTGACCCGCACAACGTGGTCGGCATCAGCCTGCCGTTGGTGCGCCAGATGCTGCTCGACCTGGGCATCAGCTGGACGTCGCTGTGGGCGCCGATCGTCCCCCGTGAGGACGACTGAGACCGCGCGGCTGAGCGGATCTCCCAGCACCGTCGAGCGCGTGCTTGAGTCGAGGGAAGTCTTCTTCTGAGCAGTTGAGGTGGATGTCGCGAGGGACGATTGTCGGGTCCTCCGTGTGGACGCGCACGGCCATGCTGCCGTCGAGGAGGGGATCGATGCCCAAGCCAAGGCAGATGCCGATCACCTCGTTGGCGAAGGTGAGCAAGCGGTTGTATCGCCCATCGTCGGAGATCTCGGGAACCGTGTAGCTGTGTTCGGCCAGGGTCACGTTCAAGTGCTTGCCAGAGGCAGGCCGGTCTGCGTGGTCGTCATCGTCCGGCCAGGCTGTCGACCGCGGAGCGGATGCCGCCGGGGTCACCGGCTCGTCCGGGGTCGGGCGGGAACATCGTCAACACCTCGGCTCCCTCGGCCACCGCAGCCCCCGACAACGCTGCGACCAGCGCGATCCGGAGGTCTCCCTCGGCTTCTGCCAGCAGTTCGGCGCACCGCGCCTCGTCCAAGCCGGACGCTTGCACCAGCAGGTTGACGGTGCGGCGACGCAGCTTGGCGTTGGTCGCCACCACGTTGACCATCAGGTTCGACAAGGTCTTGCCCAGCCGCACCATGGTCGCGGTCGAGAAGGTGTTGAGCACCAGCTTCTGGGCAGTGGCGGCCTTCATCCGGGTCGAGCCGGTGACCACCTCAGGCCCAGTGTCGGGCAAGATCGCGACGTCGGCCAGGTCGCTCAGCGTCGCGGCCGGGTTGGACGAGACCAGCACCGTCGGCAGCCCTAGTTCGCGCGCCCTCTGCAGAGCACCGCGGACGAACGGGGTGCGTCCACTGGCGGCGATCCCGACCACCAGGTCGTGTGGTCCGGCGTCGGCGATGGCCTCGGCTCCGAGCGCCGGGTCGTCCTCGGCGCCCTCGACCGCACGCAGCATCGCCGCCTCTCCCCCAGCCAGGTGCGCCACCACCTGGTCGTCGTCCACCCCGTAGGTGGGGAACAACTCCACCGCGTCGAGCACACCGAGTCGTCCCGACGTGCCGGCGCCGACGTAGTGCAGTCGACCACCGGCTGAGAGGCTGGCCACGGCCAGGTCGACCGCCGCCGCAATCTGGTCAGCCACCGCCGCCACCGCAGGCTGCACGACGGCATCAGCAGCCACGATCAGCGCCACCACCCCAGCGGAATCGAGGGTGTCGATCGCGGTGGTGTCAGGGTTGCGCTGCTCGGTGGTCCAAGTCAGGGGTTCGGCATCGGTCACGGGGCCCATTGTGGCGGCTCAGTTCTGCTGAGATAGGGACGCCGGCTCAACCAACCTGCCGTACGGAGCGGTTGGTGCCGCATTCGTCGACATTTCAGCGGTCGCCCACCCCCAGGCAGCCGAATCGGGCTGTGAACTGAAGGCTCGCTCACCTAGACTTGCCCGGTCCGAGCGCGGTGTGGCGTCACCGGTCGTCCCACAACCATCCTGACCACGGGAGACACCATGCAGGCAGCCCAGACCACGACAGCACCGGTCGACGCCGACGCACCGATCAAGTGGTCGGTGATCGGGCTGCTGCTGGTTGCCGCGTTCACCGTGATCCTCAACGAGACCACGCTCGGCGTCGCGATCCCGCACCTGATGCACGACCTCGACATCAGCGCCCGTACCGCCCAGTGGCTGTCGACCGGCTTCCTGCTCACCATGAGCGTGGTGATCCCGACCACCGGCTTCATCATGGACCGGTTGACCACCCGGCAGGTGTTCCTCACCGCGATGGGGCTGTTCATCGCCGGCACCGTGATCTGCGCGCTGGCCCCCGGCTTCGAGGTGCTGCTCGGCGGACGCGTCGTGCAGGCCAGCGGCACCGCGGTGATGATGCCTCTGCTGATGACCACGATCCTCAACCTGGTGCCGATGCACAAGCGCGGACAGACCATGGGACTGGTCTCGATCTGCATCTCGATGGCCCCGGCGATGGGCCCCACCGTGTCGGGGGTCATCCTGCAGGTCGGCAGTTGGCGCACCATCTTCTGGGTGATGCTGCCGATCGCCATCATCGCCACCGCGCTGGGTTTTCGTTGGCTGACCAATGTCGGCCAGACCCGTCCCACCCCGATCGACCCGGCCTCGATCATCCTGTCGGTGCTCGGTTTCGGTGGCCTGGTCTACGCCCTGAGCCTCGTCGGCCAGCCGGGCCAGACCCTGGCGCTGGCGGTCTGCGGCGTCCTCGCCGTCGTCGCGCTGGCCCTGTTCGTCGCCCGCCAGTTGTGGTTGCAGAAGCACGGCCAGCCGCTGCTCGACCTGCGCATCTTCCTCGAGCACAACTTCCGGGTCTCACTCGGCGTGATGATGCTGTCGTTCCTGGTGCTGATGGGGGTCGCCCTGATCTGGCCGATCTACCTGCAGGACGTGCGCGGGGTGGACGAGGTGACCACCGGCATGATGCTGCTGCCCGGCGGCCTGGCCATGGGCCTGCTCGGCCCGGTGGTCGGACGACTGTTCGACCGCCTCGGCGCTCGTCCGCTGGTCGTGCCGGCGACCGTGGTGATGGCGGTGTGCATCCTGACCATGAGCCGGGTCGACGAGACCACCCCGCTGTGGATGCTGGTGACCATGCACGCGGTGCTGTCGCTGTCGCTGTCGTTCATGTTCACCCCCTGCTTCACCGCCGCCCTGAACGCCACGGCTCCCCGGCTCTACGCCCACGGGTCGGCCGGTCTGGGCACCCTGCAGCAGGTCGCCGGCGCCGCCGGTGCCGCGCTGCTGATCACCGTGATGGAGGCCACCCAGCGCTCGCAGGTGGCCGCCGGTATGGCCGCACCGCAGGCGCTGATGAACGGTGTGAGCCACGCGTTCCTGCTGGGTGCGGCGCTGTCACTGGGTTCACTGGTGCTCGGGCTGTTGATCCGCCGGCAGAGCCCCACCGGCGACCGGCCGCCTGCCGCAGCGCACTGAACGAGGCAGGCTGCGCGGGGCGCAGGTTCGTCCCCCCCGAACGCGGACGATCTCAGGCTGGTCGCGTCCCCGGGCGGACGAACACCCACAGGTGCACGGCGGCGACCGCCATCGTCACCGCAGCCGCGAGCATCAGGGCCGGTACGCCCCAGTTGTCGAGCAGCCCGCCGCCGATGGCGGTGGTGATCGCGAACGACAACTGCACCAAAGCGACCTGAAGGCCTCCCATCGCCTCGGCCTGCTCGGGCACCGCCCGGGTGATCCAGGTCGACCAGCAGACCGGGATCATCGCGAACGATGCCGCCCACACCATCAGCACCGGGATCGTGGTGGGGATGCCCAGGCTGGCCCAGATCATCACGACCGCCAGCACCGAGATCAGGGTGACGGCGGTGACCATGGTGACCATCAGGTTGCGGCGGATGAAGCGGCCGGACAGCGTCGTCCCGATCAGGCCCGCGATGCCCGACAGCAACAGCAGCACCGAGACCCAGCTCACCTGCCCGCCGGTGGCCCGGTCGAGCACCGGACGGGTGTAGGCGAAGAAGAAGCGCTGCCCGCCGAAGGTGAGGATGATGCCGATCATGCCCATCAGCACGACTCGCTTGCGCAGCAGACCCAGCATCGACCCGATTCGCAACTGGGTGGTGGCGGGCAGCGACGGCAGCGTGAAGAACTGGATGACCAATCCCAGCAGCGCCAGAGCGGCGACCGCCCAGAAGACGCCTCGCCAACCGACCGACTCGGCCAGCAGGCTGCCCAGCGGCGGGGCGACCAGACCAGCGATCGCTGTGCCGGCGAACACCACTGACAAGGCCTTGGGCACCATCAGCGGCGTTACCAGCCTCATCGCCAGGGCCGCAGTCATCGTCCAGAACACACCGATGGCGACACCGAGCAGCGCCCAGCCGACGACCAGCCCGGCCAAGCCGGAGGCGTTGGCCACCACCACGCTCGAGGCGACCTGGATGGCGGCGATGATCAGCAGCAGGTAGCGCCGGTTGAGCGAGCGGATCACCAGGGGTCCGAGCAAGCTGGTCAACACGGCGCTGACCGCCAGGGCGGTGAGGGCCTGACCGACCGACCCTGCGGTCGCGCCGACGTCGTCCCCGATCGGGGTGAGCACAGCGATCGGCATCATCTCGGCGGCGCTCACAGCAAAGGCTGCCAGCGCCAGCGCCCAGACGGCCTTCCACTGGGGTGCCGCTTCTGGCTCGGTGGGGCCGACGATTTGCTCGACCCTCGGTATTCCACCCACGTGCACAGCCTAGGGTTCAGCGCACCCCCTGGGGCATCGGGGTTGATCAAACCGAATCAGGATTCAGTGGGGGATTGGCAGGCCTCACCAGGAAGTGGATGTGCACCGCGGCGAGGGCCATGATCACGGCCGTCCCGACCAGTATTCCAGAGACACCCGAGCGGTCGACGACGACGCCACCCAGGCCCGAGGCGACGATGAACGCCAACTGGATGATGGCCACCTGCAGCCCTCCGGCGCTCTCGGCATGGTCGGCCACGGCGCGAGTGATCCAGGTCGACCAGCCGACCGGGATCATGCCGAAGGCCACCCCCCAGAAGAACAGCACCGGGATGACGCTCAGCCAGTGTTGGCTGGCGGGAATCATCACCAGCGCGAGCACCGCGATTGTGGCCGAGGCCACCGTCATCGTCCGATTCATGTTGCGCGAGTGCAGTCGTCCCGACCGGGTGGTGCCGATGAAGCTGGCCACGCCGAACAGCAGCAACAGCCCCGAGATCAGCCCGACGCGTGAATTGGTGGCCTGGTCGAGCATCGCGCGCACGTAGCCGAAGAAGAACCGGTGCCCACCGAAGGTGAGCATGATGCCGGCCAGGCCGGCCAGCACCGCGGGGCGCCGCAGCAGCACGACGAAGGTGCCCAGGTTCGCCCGGGTCTGGGGTGGCATCGAGGGCAGGCTGGGCAACTGGATCGACAGCGCGACCACACTGAGCGCGGTGGCGGCCCAGAACACCCCGCGCCAGCCGATCACGCCTCCGAGCAGGCTGCCCAGCGGCGCGGCGGCGATGCCGGCGACCGAACTGCCGCCGAAGACGATGGCCAGGGCCTTGGGCACGTCGACGGTGGGGACGAGCCGGAGCGCGAGTGCGGCCGACATCGACCAGAAGCCGCCAACGGCGATGCCGACCAGCACCCGTCCGACCAGAACGGTGGCCAAGTTCGGCGCCAGGGCCATGATCAGGTTGGCGATCACCTGCAGCACGGTGAGCGAGAGCAGCAGGATGCGCCGGTCGAGGTTGCGGGTGAGCACGGCGACGGTGAGCGCGGCGACCGTGGCCGAGATGGCCGAGGCGGTCAGCGCCTGCCCGGCCATGCCGGTGGTGACGTTGAGTCCTTCGGCGATCGGGGTCAGGATCGCGACCGGCAGGTTCTCGGTGGTCGACAGGCTGGCCACACCCAGCGACATCGCCCAGACCGCCACCCAGGGGGACCGTTCCTTGGCTGCTGGCGACGACGGTGTGCTCACAGCGCACACGCTAGTGAACAGGACCGGCCCGATGGCAGGTGACCGCGTTACTCCCCTGGCTCGTCGAGTACGAGCGAGGTAGCGGCGCCCACATTCGTCCACTCGGTCGCAGACACCTCGCGATGATGATTGGCTTGTGGGTGACGCCCGACCTCGTCCTGGGGCGGGCAGGTACCTGACACCGTTTGAGGAGTCCCCCCATGAAGATCGCCGTCATCGGCGCTGGCCAGTTCGGCCCCACTTTCGCCAACCTCTGGAAGCTGCACCCCGACGTGGACGAGGTCTGGATCACCGACCGGGTGCCCGGCCGGGCCGAGGCGGCTGCTGAGAAGCTCGGTCTCGACGGAGTGTTCGCCAACGCCGAAGAGGCGATCAACTCCGACGTCGACGGCGTCGCGGTGATCACCCAGCGCTGGCTGCACCACGAGACCGTCATTCCCGCGCTGGAGAACGGCAAGCACGTCTACTGCGCCGTGCCGATGGGCATCACCGTCGACGAGATCAAGCGCACCTGCGAGCTGGTCGAGCAGACCGGCCTGACCTACATGATGGGCGAGACCAGCTGGTACTACCCGCAGACCATCTACGCCCGCAAGGCGATCGCCAACGGTGAGTTCGGCCGCATCTTCTACGCCGAGGGCGACTACGTGCACGACATGGACAACGGCTTCTACGCCGCCTACCAGTACTCCGGTGGAGAGAACTGGAAGCAGACCGCCTCCTACCCGCCCATGCTCTACCCCACCCACGGCCTGGGTGGCGTGCTCGGCGCGTGGCCGACCCACCTCACCTCGGTGAGCACGATCGGCGTCCACGACGACCGCGGCGACGGCGTCTTCGACAAGGACGTGTCGCTGTGGGGCAACGACTTCTCGAACATGTCGTCGCTGTACGAGACCGCCGACGGCGGTGTGGTGCGCCACAACGAGTTCCGTCGCGTCGGGCACCCGGGCAAGGCCAACGAGTCGCGCTACCGCTACTACGGCACCGAGGGTGTCATGGAGCAGGCGACCACTGGCACCAGCCGCACCACCCGTGACGACTACGAGGACATCACCGAGCTGATGCTCACCAACGAGCGCCACCTGCCGCTGGGAGTCGAGGTCGAGGGCCTCGATCCCGAGCTGCTGCACTCGTTCGTCTCGGGCACCTCGCGGGTGCACGACCGCAGCCGCCTGCCCAAGGAGTACGAGGGTGCTCCCAACGGTCACGAGGGTTCGCACCACTACCTCGCCGACGACTTCGTCAAGGCGATGAAGGCTGGCAAGCAGCCCCCGATCAACGCCTGGGTGGCAGCTCGCCTGACCATTCCTGGCATCGTCGCTCTCGAGTCGGCCCGTCAGGGTGGCGCTCGCCTGCCGATCCCCGACCTGGGCGACTGCCCGCTCGAGATCCTCGACACCAATGCCTGACCGTCCTCCTACGCCACACTCCACCCCCTTGCGCTGAGGCACACCTTGTTGCGCGAGGCACAGGCAATTGCTTGTGCCCCACGCAGCACGGTGTGCTTCAGCGGGGGGGTCAGGACGATGGCGCAGGGGTGAACTGACCCAGCACAGGTCGAGGTCGTCGACGGCCTCCAGCGCCTCGTTGCCGGGCAACTCCGACCCGTGCACCCGCTGCAACCGGGTGACGTCGCCACCCTCCTCGTCCACGGTGATGCACAGCGATGGATTGAGCGCTGACAAGGCATCACACAGCACTCGAGTGGTGGCGAGGTCTGGGGTGTTCATCGCGAACAGGCAGACGGCGCCGAGTCCGTCGCGCAGGTGCGCTTCGAGCCAGCTGGGCACCGTCGTGCCGTGGAAGCCGGGCATCAGCACACCCAGCGCCAGCCGCCTGAGGTCGAGGTCGGTGTCAGCCATGAGCCGATCATGGCAGGGTGGGGCTGGACAGTCGCTGAGGAGCCCGATGGACGACAACACCGACGCTCACCTGAGCGACCAGGTACGTGAGCTGCTGACCGCTGCGACCACCGACGGACGAACGCCCGGCGCGGTCGCTGCGATCGCCGTCGATGGCCGACTGGTCTGCCAGGTCGCTGCCGGGGTACTGGCCACGCATGGCGATCATGGTGAGCCGCTGCCTGCTTCAGCGCTCCAGCCAGCAACGCTGGGCACCCGGTTCGACCTGGCCAGCATCACCAAGTTCTTCAGTGCGATCACCCTGCACGTGCTCGTCGAACGCGGCGTGCTCGGTTGGGACGAGCCGATGGCTGCGTTCCTGCCCGAGTGGGGCTCGGGAGATCGCGCCCGGGTGAGCCTTCGGATGTTGCTCACCCACACCTCGGGTCTGCCCGACATCTGGGCCGGCTGGCGCGCACCGTTGGACGAGTGGGTTGCCGATCACCCGGGCGAGGTGGCGGTCGGCTGGCCCGGTCCGCCGCGCGATGTGATGGTCGAGAGCCTCGTCCGCACCCCGCTCGAAGACCCACCACTGACCACCTGGCGCTACTCGTGCGCCGGCTACAACACCGCGATGCTGCTGGCCGAGGCCGCGACCGGACGAGCCTGGGCCGACCTGGTCGAGTCGCTGACACTTGAGCCACTGGGGCTGTGGGGTCGGATCACCTTCACCCCCGAGGCGGACGAGACTGCGGCCACCGAGGTGGTTCCGGGACGAGGCGCCACCCGTGGCCAGGTGCACGACGAGGCGTCGTGGTCAATGGGTGGCGCCAGCGCCAACGCCGGGTTGTTCGGTGACGCACTGTCGCTGCTCCAGGCGGCCGAAGCGCTGCGGTTGGACCAGCTGCCGTGCTCGTCCGAACCGCTGTGGAAGAACCAGCTGCCCGCGCTGCTGGGACGAGACCTCTGCGACCCGGTGGAATCGCCGTGGGGCCACTCGATGGGGTTGCGGATCGGACAGCAGAGTTGGATGGGTGATCGTGGTGGCCAGGCACGTGGGCACGCTGGGTTCACCGGCACCTCGTTCCTGGTCGACCGCGAGGCAGGGCTGTCGGTGGTGCTGCTGACGAACCGGGTGCACCCCAGTCGCGACGGCGACATCGTCCACACGCTGCGGGCTGCCGTGGCCGAGGCCGCGTACCTGCGGCTGATCGAGTAGCCCGCGAGGCACGAGCGGGCGTGTCGAGATCACCTGCGACGGGGGGATCTCGACACGGGGCTCGTTCCTCGCCCCTACTCGATCAACCAGACAGCGAGGGCATCGCCCCTACTCACGCCTCAGTTCGTGGCGGGCTCGGCCTTCGCGCTGGCGGGACGCACGACCACGGTGTCACCCTCGGCGTGGGCCTCGAGGGTCGGGTGCTCGTCGTCCTCCTCGTGCTTCTTCTTGCCGAACGGCAGGAAGTGGATGATCGCGACCACGATCGCGCCGACCACCAGGCCCAGCACGAAGCTGAAGAAGGTGTTGGTCAGCCAGGCCAGGAAGCCGCCCAGCGGACCGGTGGCGTCACCGACGGCCACCTCGAGGTGGTGCACCCAGTCGTAGAGCACCGGCCAGCCGAGGTCCTTGATGCCGACCAGCAGGATGTGCCCGCCGACCCAGAGCATGGCGACCACACCGACCACCGACAGCACCGCGAGCAGCTTGGGCATGCCCTTGACCAGGCCGTTGCCGAGCTTCTTGCTGAAGTCGGAGTCGTTGAGGGTCATCCGCAGGCCGATGTCGTCCATCTTCACGATCAGGGCGACCACGCCGTAGACGCCGATGGTGATCGCGATCGCCACCACGATCAGGATCAGAGCGCGGTTGAGGATCGGCTCCTCGGCGACCTCGTTGAGCGCGATCACCATGATCTCCGACGACAGGATGAAGTCGGTGCGGATGGCGCTGGAGGTCATCGCCTTCTCGTGGTCGGCGCCCTTCATCGGCACCGGCTTCTTGTGGCCCTCGTGGCCGCTCAGCTTCTCCCACAACTTCTCGGCGCCCTCGAAGCTCAGGTAGGTGCCACCGAGCATCAGGAGAGGGGTGAGCAGCCAGGGCACGAACTGCGACAGCAGCAGCGCCACCGGCAGGATGAACAGCAACTTGTTGACCATCGAGCCCTTGGCGATCTTCTTGATCATCGGCAGCTCGCGGGCGGGGGTCATCCCCGTGACGTAGCGAGGGGTGACCGCGGCGTCGTCGACGACCACGCCCGCGGCCTTGGCCGAGGCCCGGCCGGCGGCGGCGCCGATGTCGTCGACCGAGGCGGCCGCCAGCTTCGCCATCGCGGCGATGTCGTCCAACAGGGCAGCCAGACCGCCGCTCATGGGTTCCTCCGACAGGGTTGGGGGTGCACAGGCACTCCAGAGTAAGGGCAGGCCAGCCCTGCTCGCGCCTCAGCGCTGCACGCGTCGCAGGGTGAAGCCGCTGATCTCGGGCGAGATGGTGAAGGCACCGTCCCACTGGTTGTTGTGGAACATCAGCGAATCGCCGCCTGTGCGATCGATGGTGAAGCCCATCGCTGGCAGGTGCCTGGTGAGGTGCTCGAGCACGGCGCGGCCGTCCTCGGCGCTGAACAGGGCGGTCACCACGTTGGGCTGGTCGACCCGGCGGGTGATCGAGATCCCTCCGGGCAGCGTGAAGCCCACCGGGGCGTTCTGGAACCCCATGTCACTCAGCGCCATGCCCGGTGCCGGGGTCGTGGTGGGTGTCGGCGAGGGCGATGGATCGACGACGGCGGGGGCAGCACCGCACCCGGCGAGGGCGACGAATGCCACCCCCGCCGTCAGCAGGGCACGCCTCGTCCGATCCACGGCGCCCAGCCTAGAGGGCAGCCGGTGATGGTTTCGTGCCACGCGATGGCGCCAAGAGCCCCGAATCGCCCCGATTCGGCGATCGCGTGGCACGAAACCATCACGCGAACCTCGGCACTCTCACCCGCTGACTCCACCAGCGAGTCGCCACCGGTCGCCCTAGACTCTGGCCGGGAGGCAATGACGCCTCACAACGGGCCACACCGGTCGTGGGAGGGAACTGTGTCAGAGATCACCAAGGTCCTGATCGCCAATCGAGGCGAGATCGCCGTGCGGGTCATCAGGGCCGCCGCCGATGCCGGCATCGCCAGTGTGGCGGTCTATGCCGACTCCGACTCCGACGCACTGTTCGTCAAGCTCGCCGACGAGGCCTTCGCGCTCAACGGCGCCACCCCCGCCGAGAGCTACCTCAACGTCGACAAGATCCTGGCGGTGGCCGAGCGCTCCGGTGCCGACGCCATCCACCCCGGCTACGGCTTCCTGGCCGAGAACGCCGACTTCGCTCAGGCCGTGATCGACGCCGGGCTGACCTGGATCGGTCCCCCGCCGGCTGCCATCGAGGCGCTCGGCGACAAGGTCAAGGCCCGCCACATCGCCCAGAAGGTCGGTGCCCCGCTGGTGCCCGGCACCCCCGACCCGGTCGCCGGTGCCGACGAGGTGACCGCCTTCGCCCAGCAGCACGGGCTGCCGATCGCGATCAAGGCGGCCTACGGCGGCGGCGGCCGCGGCCTCAAGGTCGCCCGCACCATGGAGGAGATCCCCGAACTGTTCGAGTCGGCCACCCGCGAGGCGGTGACTGCGTTCGGACGCGGTGAGTGCTTCGTCGAGCGCTACCTCGACAAGCCGCGCCACGTCGAGACCCAGTGCCTGGCCGACTCCCACGGCAACGTCATCGTGGTCTCGACCCGTGACTGCTCGCTGCAGCGCCGCCACCAGAAGTTGGTCGAGGAGGCGCCTGCCCCATTCCTGTCCGACGACCAGATCGCCACCCTCTACTCGTCCTCGAAGGCGATCCTCACCGAGGCCGGCTACATCGGGGCCGGCACCTGCGAGTTCCTGGTCGGCCTCGACGGGACGATCAGCTTCCTCGAGGTCAACACCCGCCTGCAGGTCGAGCACCCAGTCTCCGAAGAGGTCACCGGCCTCGACCTGGTGCGCGAGATGTTCCGGATCGCTGCCGGCGAGGAACTCGGCATGGACGACCCGCAGGTGCGCGGACACTCGATCGAGTTCCGGGTCAACGCCGAGGACGCCGGCCGCAACTTCATGCCTGCACCCGGCACCCTGACCACCTGGCACGCCCCCAGCGGACCGGGGGTGCGGGTCGACGAGGGCTACCACGTCGGCATGACAGTGCCCGGCTCGTTCGACTCGCTGGTCGCCAAGATCATCGTCACCGGCGCCACCCGCGAGCAGGCCCTGCAGCGCTCCCGCCGAGCACTCAGCGAGACCGTGCTCGACGGCATGCCGACAGTGCTGCCCTTCCACCAGGCCGTGCTGCTCGACCCCGCCTTCACCGCCGAGAACGGGTCGTTCGACGTGCACACCCGCTGGATCGAGACCGAGTTCGACGGCGGCATCGAGCCCTACCACGGCACCCTGGGCGAGGCCGAGGACGAGGGTGAGCGCCAGCGCGTGGTGGTCGAGGTCAACGGACGACGCCTGGAGGTCACCCTGCCCGCCAGCCTCGGCGGCGGGGTGCGGCCGGCAGCCTCGTCCACGGCGAAGAAGCCCACCAAGCGTGACCGTGGTGGCGCCAAGGTTGCCGCCCCCTCGGGCAACTCGCTCACCGCGCCGATGCAGGGCACCCTGGTCAAGGCTGCCGTCGCCGAGGGCGACCACGTCAACGAGGGCGACCTGGTCGTCGTGCTCGAGGCGATGAAGATGGAGAACCCGGTCACCGCGCACCGCGCCGGGGTGATCACCAACCTCAACGCCACCCCCGGCCAGGCCGTCGGCAGCGGTGACCTGATCTGCGAGATCGTCGACGCCGAGTCCTGAACGAGCCTCGTCCCCACGCGGGCGAACCTGAATCTTCTGCAAGAACGCTCTCAGGAACCCGACATTTGCTGGTGACATGACGATTGTCATGGCAAGACTGGGCAGGTGCTGTACGCCGTGGTCGTTGGTGGACTGCTGCTCCTGGGGTTCGTGATGTTCCAGGCGTGGCGCCACGACAGGGACATGCGCGCCGAGCATCAGGTACTGGAGAACCAGACGTCGTCCTCACGACTGGCCTGCGAGTCGGATCTCACCCGATTCCGCAACGATGTCGAGCAGGCCGCCCCGCTGGATGAGTTGGGCGAGTGGGTCGACGAGGACTGGTCGGCCGCCAAGGCCGCCCTCTCCCGTGCCGAGGATGCCTTGGCGCGCGCTGCGTCGTCCCCGCAACCGGTGGCCTCGCTCGAGAAGGTGACCTTCGCACTCGAACAGGGACGAGCCGCGCTGGCGCGCGTGCAGGCAAACCTCGTCGGCGACGAGCCCCACGACGCCCCGCCGTGCTTCTTCAACCCCAACCACGGCCCCAGCAGCACCACGGTGAGCTGGACGACCGCCGATGGAACCAGGGTGCGAGTGCCCTCGTGCGGTGCGGACGTCCTGCGCATCCAGTCCGGGGCCGACCCCTACTGGCGCACCGTCGCCGTGGACGACCTGCGGCTGCCCTGGTGGCAGGCCGGTGCCAACGGCGCCCCGTGGGCCCGTGGCTGGTTCGCCCGCTGGCACAACCATCCGCTGATGGCCTCGATGGTGCAGGCCGCGCCGGTGTTGCGCCGGGACGAGGCCCGCGAGGTCTCCCGCGCCGCCTGAGGCGAGCGCTCCACCAGGTCTGGCGAACCTCCGCCTCAGAACGTGGTGGCAGGCCGGGCGTGCAGGTGCAACTGCCTGGCCGCCTCGGCCACCGAACCGGTCAGTGACGGGTACACCGTGAAGTCGTGGCTGAAGCTGTCGACGTCGATCCGCTCGGCGACTGCCACCGAGATGGCGTGGATCAACTCACTGGCGTGCGGGGCCACCACCACTCCCCCGACGATGATGCCGGTGATCGGCAGGCAGTAGAGCTTCACGAAACCGTCGCGCAGCCCCTGCATCTTGGCCCTCGCGTTGCCTGACAACGGCAGGGTGACCGCCTTGATCTCGGCACCCAACTCGCCCGACTCGACCTGGGCCTGGGTGACGCCGACGGTGGCGATCTCGGGTGAGGTGAACACGTTGGACGACACCGTGCGCAGGTCGAGCCCGCTCACCGCGTCGCCCAGCGAGTGCCACATCGCGATCCGGCCCTGCATGGCCGCCACCGAGGCGAGCGCGAACACCCCGGTGCAGTCGCCGGCGGCGTAGATGCCGCGCGCCGTGGCGCGCGAGACGGTGTCGGTGACGATGTGGCCGCTCGGCGTGAGCTCGACCCCGGCCTCCTCCAGACCGATGCCGGCGGTGTTGGGGATCGACCCGACCGCCATCAGGCAGTGCGAGCCCCGCACCTCGCGACCGTCCTCGAGGGTGACGACCACGCCGTCGCCCTCGCGCCGTGCCGCAACCGCCCGGGAGCGCGACATGACCTCCATGCCGCGCCGCTCGAACACGTCCTGCAGCACCTTGGCGGCGTCGGCGTCCTCACCGGGCAGCACCCGGTCGCGTGAGCTGACCAGCACCACGTCGACGCCGAGTTGGTCGTAGGCCGAGGCGAACTCCGCACCCGTGACGCCCGAGCCGACAACGATCAGCCGCTCGGGCAGTGCGTCGAGGTTGTAGACCTGCTTCCAGTTCAGGATCCGCTCGCCGTCGCAACGGGCCGTGTCGAGTTCGCGCGGGGTCGTGCCGGTGGCGACCAGGATGACGTCGGCGTCCAGGCGTTCCTCGGTGCCGTCGTCGTGGGTGGCGACCACGGCGTTGCTGCCGTCGACTCGTCCACTGCCCTTGATCACCCGCACGCCCTCGGCCTCCATCTTGGCGGCGATGTCGGACGACTGGGCCAGGGCCAGGTCGAGCACGCGCGCGTTGACCACCGCCAGGTCGACGTGCACCGACGAGGCGACCCCGGCGTCCTCACCGGTGTCGCGGATGGTCAGACCGAGTTCGGCGGAGTTCTCCATGGTCGCCATCACCTCGGCGGTGGCGATCAGGGTCTTCGAGGGCACGCAGTCGGTGAGCACCGCCGCGCCGCCGAGGCCATCGCGTTCGACGATGGTCACCTCGGCACCGAGTTGGCGGCCCACCAGCGCCGCTTCGTACCCGCCGGGGCCACCACCAAGGATCACGACACTGGTCACGCGTCGACTCTATCGGCCAGTGCCGCGGCGGGGCTGGGCTCAGCCGTCGATGGTGCGACGTCGGTAGCCCACGGCTCCCACGGCGACCAGCACGACGGCCAGTCCCCACTGGACCAGGCGCGCGGTCAGGTCGTCACCGGTCTCGGCCGGCCGTGCGACCAGGTGGTCGAACGGGGACGACCAGCGCACCCACTGTGGCCAGTCGAGCAGTTCGGCGAAGTAGAGCACCACGCCGCACCAGATCACCAGCAGCCACAGCAGCCACGACGCCCTCGGCAGCCAGCCCACCAACACCGCAGCCACGCCAATCACCACCGCCAGCGCCGACCACTGCTGCACCGATGCCACGACGATGTCGCCGAACAGGGCCCGCTCACCGGTCACCTGCACCGCCGTACCACCCACCGCCAGGCCGAACGCGAGCGTGGTCACTGCGGCAGTCAGGGCTGCGACCGCCACCCCGGCCAGGTACCAGCCCAGCCGCGTGGTGCCTCCGCTGAGCAGCGGTGCGGTCCGTCCGGCGGTCTCGTCGCTGAGCATGCGGGTGAGCGCCTGACCAGCCGGAACGCAGCACACCACGGCCACCAAGGCGACCAGGATGGCGGCGAACAGCCGTACGCCACCGGCCTGGGCGGCCTCGGGCATGAAGTCGATCAACAGCGGCATCTGGGTGAGGAACTCCTCGGCATCACCGAGCACCGGCCCGTAGACCAGCCCGAACACCACCAGTCCGACGGCCCAGCCGATCAGCACCCCGCGGTGCAGTCGCAGGGCAAGGCCCACGGGGTGTGGCAGCGCCGAGGTGGCCTGGGCTCGTCCCGGTCGAGGGGGGCGAAGGGCTGCCCCCAGGTCGCGACTGGCGCTGACCGCCAGCCCTACGAGCGCGAGCAGCACCGCCACTGCCACCCCGATCACCAGCGGCCACCACCGGTCGAGGTGCCAGGGGTAGCTGCGCTGGGCCCAGCCCAGGGGTGAGGTCCACGCCAGCCAACTGGCACCCGGTGAGACGTCGGCGACACCTCGCAGCAGGAAGCTCGCGGCGAGCACCGCCGAGGCCATCGCGTTGGCGGCCCGGGCGGTCGAGGCCAGTTGCACGGCCACTGCTGCAACGCCGGCGAACACCAACCCGACCATGCCGACCGCCGCTCCGTAGACCGCAGACCCGGCCAGGTCGATGCTGGGCTCACCCACGGCCAGCAATACCCCGGTCATCACCACCGCGATCACCACGTTGAACGCCACGGCGACGGTGAGTCCTGCCAGCAGCGGCACGTGGCGTCCGACCACACCCGACAGCAGCAACTCGGTGCGGCCGGACTCCTCCTCGGCGCGGGTGTGCCGGGTGACGACCATGATCGAGCCGATGGCGACGGCCACTGCCATCACGACCAGGGTCTCGTGGCCGGTCATGATGCCCCAGTGGTAGTCGTGACCGTGGTAGATCCGCCCCACCAGGAAGGTGCTGCCGGGGTTGTCGAGGGTGAGTGCGGCCCCGGCGCGTGCGGCCTCGTCGGGGTAGAGGGTGACCAGGCTGGTCACCAGCAGCACCATCATTGCCCCGAGCCCGATCACCGTGGCCAGCAGCCGCACCCGGTCGCGGCGCAGCGCCACCGCGGTGGCGTAGCCCCAACCCTGCGTGCCGCTCATCGGCGCGCGCCCGAGCCGGCGTCGGCGACGTAGTGGCGCAGGAACAGGTCCTCAAGGCTCGGCGGTTGGGTGACCAGTTCGACGATGCCCGCGCCATGGGCGCGACCGACCACCTCGTCCAGGTGCTCGGCGTCGACCGAAAACGACCAGGCCCGGTCGTCGTGGGTTGGGTCGTCCTGACGAGGGTCGTGGACGCCGGCCAGCCCGGTCGGGTCGAACGCGTCGCGGGTGCGCACCCGCACGCTGCTGCGGGTCAGGTGGCGCAGTTCGGCCAGCGACCCCGATTCGACCAGGCGGCCCGCGCGGATGATCGAGATCTGGTCGCACAGTCGCTCGACCTGGGCCAAGGTGTGGCTCGACAGCAGCACGGTGCGTCCCTGCTGGCGCTCGTGCTCGATGCAGCCGGCGAACACCGACTCCATCAGTGGGTCCAGCCCCGAGGTGGGTTCGTCGAGGACGAGCAGTTCGGCCTCGCTGGCCAGTGCCGCGACCAAGGCCACCTTCTGCCGGTTGCCCTTGGAGTAGGTACCGGCCTTCTTGGTCGGGTCGAGTTCGAACGCCTCGACCAGTTCGGCCCGGCGCGTCGGGTCGACGCCACCGCGCAACCGCGACAGCACGTCGATGCACTCCCCGCCGCTGAGGCTCGGCCACAACGACACGTCGCCGGGCACATAGGCCATCCGGCGGTGCAGGCTCACCGCGTCGTGCCACGGGTCGGCCCCCAGCACCCTGACGTGGCCACCGTGGGCGCGCAGCAGTCCGAGCAGGATGCGGATGGTGGTCGACTTGCCCGCGCCGTTGGGGCCGAGGAAGCCGTGTACCTGCCCGCGCTGCACCTGCAGGTCGAATCCGTCGAGGGCCACCACCCGCCCGAAGCGGCGGTGCAGTCCCTGTGCGTCGATCACTGAGTCGGTCACCACTCCATGGTGCACCATTTTCGACGAGTGTCGCAAACGCTACGATGTCATCCATGGCGGACTCGACCAGGCAGCGGCTGCTCGATGCTGCGCTGACGCTGACCCAGGACGAGGGCCTGCACGCGGTCACCCACCGCACCGTCGAGGAGCGCGCCGGGGTCGCCCGCGGCTCGACCCGCTACCACTTCGGCACCCGTGACGGACTGGTCGCCGCCCTGCTCGCCCACGTCGCCGAACTCGACCAGGCCGACATCGTCGAGGCCATCTCGCGGGTGGCAGGCCCAGCAGGACTCGATGCCCTCGCCGTACTGACCCCCGAGCAGCAGAACCTGGCCATGCAGCAGATCACTGCGGTGATGCTCGAGGACCCGCGCCGACTGCTGGCCCGCTTCGAGCTCTACCTGCACGCTGCCCGCCACCCAGAACTGGCCGACCAGGTCGCCCAGTGGCGCGAGGGGTTCGTCGCCATCGGCGCCCCGCACCTGGCTGCGGTCGGTGCCGCCGACGGTTCGGCAGCCGCCCGGCTGGTGATCGCCTCGATGGAGGGCCTGATGCTGCACGCGCTCTCGTCCCCCCACCCCGACTTCGTCCGATGGGGACCGGAGTGGACCGGTCTGCTGGGAGTCGCCGCCAGCCTGCTCGGCTCGGCGAATGCTCCCCTACAGTGGCCACGTGAACCCTGATCCGTACGCCCTGGCCACCGAGGCCGCCGAGCACGTCCGCACTGCCCTGGGGATCGAGTCCGCCGACCTCGCGCTCGTCCTCGGATCGGGGTGGAAGGAGGCCACCGACCGGCTCGGTGACCCGATCGGACGCATCGACTTGGCCGAGCTGCCCGGGTTCCACGCCCCGGTGGTCGCCGGCCACGGCGGCGAGCTGATCGCCTTCGGCACCGCTGCCGGCAAGACCGCGCTGGTGTTCACCGGCCGCACCCACCTCTACGAGGGACGAGGCGTCGACGCGGTCGTCCACGGCGTGCGCACCGCCGCGGCGCTGGGCGTGCAGACCCTCGTCCTCACCAATGGCTGCGGCGGACTCGACCCAGCCATCGCCCCGGGCACCCCGGTGATCATCCGCGACCACCTCAACCTCACCGGCGAGACCCCGTTGCGCGGCGCCACCTTCATCGACATGTCGACCACCTGGACGCCGCGGCTGGTCGAGGTCGCCCAGTCCGTCGACCCCACCCTGACCACCGGGGTGTACGTGCAGTTCCGCGGGCCCCAGTACGAGACCCCCGCCGAGGTGCGGATGGCCGGTGTGATCGGCGGCACCTTGGTCGGCATGTCGACCACCCTCGAGGCGATCGCCGCCCGCGAGGCCGGGCTCGACCTGCTGGGCCTGTCGCTGGTGACCAACGCCGCCGCCGGGGTCACCGACGCTCCCCTGGACCACCACGAGGTGATCGAGGCCGGACGAGCCGCAGGCCCCCGCCTGGCCGGACTGGTCGCCGACCTGGTCGCCGTGCTCTGAGAGGATCCCCGCACCATGACCGAGACCCTCGACCAGCAGCTGCGCCACCAGGCGCGCGAGTGGCAGACCGCTGATCCCGACCCGGCCACCGCCGCCGCGCTGGTCGGCCTGCTCGACAAGGCCGATGCAGGTGACCAGGACGCCCTGGCCGAACTGCGCGACGCCTTCGCCGGTCCGCTCACCTTCGGCACCGCCGGCCTGCGCGCCGCCCTCGGCCCGGGGCCCAACCGGATGAACCGGGTCGTGGTCAGCCAGGCCGCCGCCGGGTTCGCCCGCTGGCTGCGCGACCAGGGCCACAGCGGCGGACGCGTGCTGATCGGCTACGACGCGCGCTACAACTCCGACGTGTTCGCCCGCGACACCGCCGAGATCATGGCCGGCCACGGCTTCGAGGCGATGGTCACCGACCAGCGCACCCCCACCCCGGTGGTCGGCTTCGGCATCAAGCACTTCGGCGCAGCAGCCGCCGTCGTGGTCACCGCCTCGCACAACCCTCCGGCCGACAACGGCTACAAGGTCTACCTCGGTGACGGTTCGCAGATCGTGCCACCGGCTGACAGCAAGATCGCCGACGCCATCGCCCAGGTCGCCGCCACCGGTCTGGAGCAGATCCCGCGCAGTTCGTCCTACACGACCATGGACGACGAACTGGTCGAGGCCTACGTCGCCCGCTGCGCCCAACTCGTCCCCGACCACGCCCCGCGCGACCTGCGCTGGGTCTACACCGCCATGCACGGTGTCGGCACGCGGGTGGTCACCCGTGCGGTCGCCGCCGCCGGGCTGCCCACCGGACTGGGTGTCGCGCAGCAGATCGACCCCGACCCGTCGTTCCCGACCGTGGCCTTCCCCAACCCCGAGGAGCCGGGAGCGATCGACCTGGCGATCAACCTCGCCGAGGCCCAGGCCGCCGACCTCGTGGTGGCCAACGACCCCGACGCCGACCGGTGCGCGGTGGCCTGCGTGGTCGACGGCCGCTGGCGGATGCTCACCGGCGACGAACTCGGTGCCCTGCTGGGTGACGACGCGCTGCGCCGCGGTGTCGAGGGCACCTATGCCTGCTCGGTGGTCTCGTCCACGCTGCTGCCGACGATGGCCCGCGCCGCCGGACGACCGGCCACCACCACCCTGACCGGGTTCAAGTGGATCGGCAGGGTGCCCGACCTGGCCTTCGGCTACGAGGAGGCCATCGGCTACTGCTGCGACTCCGCGTTCGTCCCCGACAAGGACGGCATCACCGCGCTGCTGACCGTGCTGCGGATCGCCGCCGAACTCAAGTCCCAGGGCCTGACCCTGGCCGACCGGTTGGACGAGATCGCGCGCGCCCACGGCGTGCACGCCACCGGACAGCTCTCGGTTCGGGTCGCCGACCTGTCGCTGATCGCCGATGCCATGGCCCGGTTGCGGGCCCGGCCGCCGGCCACCCTGTTGGACGAGCCGGTCACCGTCACCGACCTGGCGTGGCCCACTCCGGGCTCACACCTGCCCCCCACCGACGCTGTCGAGCTGAGCGGCGCCTCGGTGCACGTGGTCGCGCGTCCTTCGGGAACCGAACCCAAGCTCAAGTGCTACCTCGAGGTGCGCATCGACCAGCAGTCGTCCGCCGACGACCTCAGCGCCGCGAAGACGCGGGCGGCCGAGTCGCTCACGCGGCTGCGTCGCGAGATGGCCAGCGCCCTCGGCGTGGACGCCTGAGCCGATGGCGAAGCGCAAGGACTCCACGCGGTCGAAGCGAACCTCGTCGGCGAGGTTGTGGGTGCAGGTGCTGGTCGCACCGCTGCTGTCGTTCATGGCCTTCGGGCTGCTGCTCGCGCTCGGTGCTGGTCCTGAGAAGCATGCCGAACCTCCCCCACCCTCCCCCTCGGACTGGCGGGTCACCCGCTACGACCAGGTCGCCACCCTGGGCCTCGACGGCAGCACCGAGGTCGTGGTGAGCATGAGCTTCAACTTCGGTGAGAGCGGTGGCCGGGGACCGGTACTCACCTTCCCCGAGCGACACATCAGCCCCGGCCATCTGGACCGGTGGCAGAACACGCCGATGGAGGTGCTCGAGGTCACCAGCCCGAGCGGGGCACCCGCGGATCGCAGGGTGACCTCCGAGAACGGCGTGCTCACCCTGCGGATCGGTCGGCAGGAGGAGTTCGTCCACGGCCAGCACGAGTACACCATCCGCTACCGGGTCGAGGGTCTGGTCACCCCGAACCACCCGGCGTCCGGACTGGACGAGTTCAACTGGAACGCGATCGGTGCGGCCTCGACCGTGCCGATCGACGCACCCCGACTCACCCTGGTGCTGCCGGCACAGGTGCAGCGGCTCGGCTGCTTCACCGGTGCCCAGTTCGACCAGCCCTGCGCCACCCCTGCCATCGACGACACCGAGGCCAACGAGAACGGGCAATGGGCGATCGAGGACTGGGAGATCGACGACCTCGGCCGTGGCGAGGGCTGGCAGGTGGTGGCCGGTTTCGCCGCCGGCACCTTCTCACCCGACGTGGCCGCGCGTGAGAGCCGCGTGTACCGGTGGCGGACGATGTTCAGCTCTGACCCGGCACCGCTGCTGACCGCGGTTGCGATCCCCGTGCTGGCCATCGGCACGCACCTGCTCTGGGTCTGGCGGCGTCGCCGGCCCACCGAACGACGCGAGATCGCGGTCCGCTTCGATCCCCCCGGCGGCAGCGGGTCAGGCGGCATCGAGCCCGGAGTGCTCGGGGTGCTGGCCGATGGCGAGGTCAACCCGGTCGACATGGCGGCGAGCATCGTCGACCTCGTCGTCCGACGCCAGGTGCTGATGGACCGCCGCGACCTGGACGACTGGTCGATCAGCCGCGCCGACCGTCAACAGCGTGCGCTGCTGCACCGGTCGACCGACACAGCCCTGGCCAACGCGCTGTTCAGCGTCGGCGAGCCGCTGACCGCGGCACGGTGGGGTTCGAGCAAGGGTGGCCCGGCCCACAACCAACTCCGCAGGTCGCTGGAGACGGCGGCCGGCGTGCACGAGTGGTTCACCCAGCCACCCCAACAGCTCGCCGATCGACTGCGCTCCTGGTACGGCCTGGTGTTCGCCTTCACCCTGGTGATCATCGCCGCACTCAGCTTCGTCGGGTTCGGCTGGGCGGGTCTGGCGATCGGGGTGACCGCGTGGCTGCTGACGCGGCTGCCGGCCCCCTTGCCAAAGTTCACCGCCGGGGGCACTGACGCTTGGTACCAGGCGCAGGGGTTCCGGCTGTACCTGACCACCGCCGAGGGCCCCCAGCTGCGGTTCGAGGACGGTGGGGAGCGCTTCGCCCGCTACCTGCCCTACGCCATGGTGTTCGGCGTGGTCGGGCAGTGGGCTGCCGCCCTGTCACGCGGCGCCCAGGACCCGCAGCGCTACCTGGGTGGTCTGGTGGCAGTCGGTGAAGCGCTCGACTCGCGATCGTTGCGACGGTCGCTCACGCGATCGGTGGACGAGTTCTCGGGCTCGGTGACCACCCCGGTGCACGTGGCCGCGATCAAGGCCCAGGCGGCGATGACCGCTGTCTCGGCGGCGCGTTGGGCGAGCAGCGGCGGCTCGGGCGGGCGCTCGTCCGGGTTCGGCGGCGGGGGCGGTGGCGGCGGCGGTTCCGTGGGCGGTTGGTGAGGTCCGACCCTGCTCCCCGTGGCGCGGTGCCCCGGGTTGGTAGCTTGGAAGCATGATGCGCACGTGGCGGTGGCTGGCCGCAGTCCTGCTGGCGATGTCGGTGCTGCTGGTCGGCACCCCCGCCCACGCCGACGACAATGAGACCCCCAGTTCGTGGCGGATCACCAAGTACCACGTCGACGCCACCCCGGCCACCAACGGCACCACGACGGTCACCGTCGACCTCGACTTCGACTTCGCTCGCGACCCCGGGCACGGTCCGTTCATCGTCCTAGTCACCCGGATGCGGGTTCCCGACAACCCCGACCTGTGGCGCAACATCGACATCCGGGTGCAGTCGGTGACCAGTGCCACCGGTGCTCGCACCGACACCCAGATCACCCGCGAGGGTGACGCCATGCTGGTCAGGGTGGGGCGTCAGGGCACCCGGTTCACCGGTGTGCAGAACTACCAGATCACCTACACCGCCACCGGACTCATCGACCCCGACAACGCCAACAGCGGGCTCGACGAGTTCAACTGGACCGCGATCGGCCCGGCCTGGCAGGTACCGATCAACGACATCCGGGTCACCGTCAACGGCCCCGTTCCGATCGAGCGCACCGCCTGCTGGCAGGGCCGCTCGATGACCCTGTCGTGCGACGCCCCCGAACCCGGCCAGCAGTCGTCCACCTGGACCCTCGACCGGCTCGACCGCCGTCAGGGCATGCAGGTCGTCGCCGGCTTCCCCCCGGGCACCTACGCCGGCGTCGAGCCACGGTTCACCAAGCGCTACCACCTCGGCAACATGTTCCCGGTCACGCCGGCCACCGTCGGCGGCGCCGGCGTGCTCGGCGGGCTCGGGCTGCTGGCGGTGTTCAGCCTGTTCCGCCGCAACGGACGCGACCGGGCCTACTTGGGCCTCACCCCGGGACTGACCCCGGCAGCCGGGTCTGATGAGCGGGTCGGCTATGCCGGCAAGACCCCGGTGACGGTGCAGTTCCACCCGCCCAAGGGCGCTCGCCCCGGCGAGGTCGGGGTGCTGATCGACGAGACCTCCGACAACCGCGACGTCACCGCGACCATCGTCGACCTGGCGGTGCGTGGCCACCTCACCATCGAGCAGCCGAGTGAGTCGGAATTCACCCTGCGCCGGCTGCGGACCAACGACCCGGTCGCCCCGTACGAGGCCAAGCTGCTGCGCGACCTGTTCCTGGGCCAGAGCGTGGTCACCCAGTCCGACATGAGGCACAAGTCGCGTGCCGACGTGCTCACCAAGACCAAGCAGCGGCTCTACCAGCGCGTCACCAACGACCTCGGCTGGTTCCGCGGCAACCCGCAGAACACGCGCGCCGCCTGGGCGGCACTGGCCGTCGCCGCGATGATCGGCGCCCTGGTCGTCTCGGCCGTGCTCGGCGTCATTGGCTGGGGCGTGGCGGGCGCCGGTCTGGTGGTCTCGGCACTGGCCCTGTTCGCAGTGGCACGGCACATGCCCGCCCGCACCGCCGACGGGTCGGCCACTCTGGCCCAGACCAAGGGCTTCGAGCTCTACCTGCGCACCGCCGAGGCCGACCAGATCCGCTTCGAGGAGGGCATCGACGTCTTCAGCAAGTACCTGCCCTATGCCATCGTCTTCGGCGTCGCCGACCGCTGGGCACGGATCTTCCAGGAGCTGGCCGAGCAGGGTCGCTACCAGGGCGACACCTCGTGGTACGTCGGCAACCAGATGATGTTCATGCACTACGGCTTCGGCGGCATGGTCAACTCGCTCACCTCGTCGATGTCGAGCGCGATGAGCCAGGCTGTCACCGCCGCGAACACCTCGTCGGCGGGCAGCATCGGCGGCTCGGGCTTCAGCGGCGGGGGCGGCGGCTTCGGCGGTGGCGGCGGAGGCGGCTGGTGAGCCACCCGGCCCGCCGACTCGTGCTCGTGGCGGGCCCCTCCGGCAGCGGAAAGTCCCGGTTGTCACGACTCACCGGGCTGCCCCAGTTGCGACTGGACGACTTCTACCTCGACGACGACCACCCCGACATGCCCCGCTCTGACCTGGGCATCATCGACTGGGACGACGTCGCCTCCTGGGACCTACCGGCGGCAGTGGCGGCGCTCGAGTCGCTGATGACCACCGGCCGCGCCGAGGTGCCGGTCTACGAGATCAGCCTGAACCGGGCAGTGGGCACGCGCACCTTCGACCTCGAGGACGCGCCGGTGGTGCTCTGCGAGGGCATCTTCGCCCCCGACCTGCTGGCACCGTGCCGTGTCGCCGGGCTGCAACCGCTGGCGATCTGGCTTGACCGGCCACGGCTGCTCAACTTCGTCCGCCGTCTGGCACGCGACCTGCGCGAGCGACGCAAGCCGCCGTTGGTGCTGGTGCGCCGTGGCTGGCAGTTGATGGCGGACGAGCCGGCGCTTCGCCGACGGGCCCTCGGTCTGGGCTTCCAGCCGATGTCGATGAAGGAGGCAACCCGTGTGGTGGCAGGCACCGGCGCTGCGTGACGACGGGCTGGGCCGCGACCAGCCGATGCCGGGACCTCGGCCGTGGTGGGCACGCCGCTGGGCGGTGCTGGCGGCCTTCGTGGTGACCACGATGGTGGTGGCCGGGCTGATCATGACCGTCGGCGCCATGATGCAGGCCGACCCGTGGACCTACCTCGGTCTGGGCCAACTGCTCGGCACGATCGCCGGCTACCTGGTGGTGCTGTGGCTCGAGGGACGCCTGCGCAACCCACTGGAACTGGCACCACGCCGATGGGTTGGACTGCCTGCGGGCCTGCTGCTCGGCGCCGTGCTGGTGTCGGTGGCCGTGAGTCTCATCACGCTGCTCGGGTTCCGCGAGTTCACCGGCACCGACACCCCTGCACGGTTCTGGCAGCAGGTCTTCACCCTGGGCGTGGTGGCCGGGATCAGTGAGGAGATCCTGTTCCGCGGCATCTTCCACCGGTTCATCGAACGCTGGCTGGGCACCTGGGGCGCCACGGCTGCCGCCGGCCTGCTGTTCGGCCTGGCCCACCTGGGCAACCCGCAGGCGACGCTGTGGGGAGCGATCGCCATCGCGATCGAGGCCGGCCTGCTGTTCGGGGTGCTGTACTCACTGACACGTTCGCTGTGGGTGGTGATCGGTCTGCACGCCGGCTGGAACCTGGTGCAGGGTCTCGTCCACGGCTCGGTGGTCTCGGGCAGTTCAGGTCGTGGCCACGGCTTCCTGGTGAGCAACCCGAAGGGTCCGGCCCTGCTCAGCGGTGGCAACTTCGGCATCGAGGCCAGCCTGGTGACCGTGGTGCTGTTGCTGCTGGTCACGCTGTGGCTGGCGCGCCGGCTGTCGGAGCGCGGACTGGTGGTCGCGCCCTCGTGGCGGCGGCGTTCGGCGCCCGCCGTAGGCTTGGGCCATGACCCGGCTCTACATTCCGCGCGCCAACCAGACCGACCAGACCTGGGCGCGTGAACTGGTCGGCCGGGTCGGCCTCGGGCAACTGGTCACCGTCGCCGACGACGGCACTCCCGACTGCACGGTGCTGCCACTGGTGTGGACCGGCGACCGGGTACTGATGCACCTGGCCCGTGCCAACGAACACTGGCGCCGGATCGCCGAGGGCTCGTCCGGGCTGATCACGGTTCTGGGACCCCACGGCTACATCTCACCGACCTGGTACCCCACCAAGGCCGAGCACGGTCGGGTCGTTCCCACCTGGAACTACTCGACGGTGCAGTTGCGCGGACCGGTGACGGTGCACCGGGACGAGGCGTGGCTGCGCAAGGCGGTCACCCTGGTCACCGACCTGCACGAGGGCGGACGAGCCGACCGCTGGCAGGTCTCCGACGCCCCGGAGGACTACATCACCAAGTCGCTCAGGGTGATCGTCGGGGTGGAGATGCAAGTCGAGACCGTCGAGGCGAAGGCCAAGGCCAGCCAGAACCGCACCGCCCCTGACCGGGACGGGATCATCGCCCGGCTCACTGCCGACGGGGTTGACCCGACCGGCCTGGTCGAGGCACCTCGACAGGACTGAACGCGTCGCTCAGCTGACCAGTTGCTCAGCTGATGGGGGCCCAGCTCGGGCCGGTCTCGCCCAGCTTGTCGTCCAACTTGGCGAACAACGGGCTGGGCTTGGCCAGCGGTCGTCCGACCTCGATCGGCGTGGACTCCCACCGGGCCAGCGCCGAGGCGTAGTCACCGCGCAGCACCGGGTAGTCCGGGCCCCCCTCTTCGTCGACCACGACCAGCTCCGGCTGCGGCGCCCAGACGCCCTCACCGCCCAGTGCCTCGAAGATCCTCTGCGCGGCGTGCGGCAGCAGCGGGGTGAGCAGGGTGTTGCAGTCCTGCACGGCCTGCAGGGCGACGTGCAGCACCGTGTCGCGGCGCGCGGGATCGTCCTTGAGCTTCCAGGGCTCCTGGTCAGAGATGTACTTGTTGGCCAGCGACACGATGCGCATCGCCTCGGTGGTGGCGGCCTTGAACTTGCAGCGACCCCACAGGTCGCCGACGGTGGCGAAGGCCGCCTTCGACGCCTCGAGCAGCGCCCGGTCGTCCTCGGTGAGCTCACCGGCGGCCGGGATGGCGCCGACGTTCTTGTGCGCCATCGAGATCGAGCGGTTGACCAGGTTGCCCCACTCGTTGGCCAGTTCGTAGTTGTTGCGGCGCACGAACTCGTCCCAGGTGAAGTCGGCGTCCTGGTTCTCGGGGCCGGCGACCGCGATGAAGTAGCGCAACGAGTCCGGCCCGAACTCGGCCAGGAAGTCGCGCACGTAGATCACGTGACCGCGCGACGAGGCGAACTTCGACCCCGACATGGTCAGGTACTCCGAGCTGACCACCTCGGTGGGCAGGTCGAGGTGGCCGAGGACCGGTGACGGCTCGCCGCCCTTGGCGCCCTCGCCGTTGGCGCCGAGCAGGATGCCGGGCCAGATGACGGAGTGAAAGGTGATGTTGTCCTTGCCCATGAAGTAGTACGAGCGCGCCTCGTCGTTGGCCCACCACTGCTTCCACGCCTGGGGGTCGCCGCTGCGCTTGGCCCACTCGATCGAGGCCGACAGGTAGCCGATGACGGCGTCGAACCAGACGTAGATCCGCTTCATCGCCAGGTCGTCCCAGCCCTCGACCGGCACCGGGATGCCCCAGTCGAGGTCGCGGGTGATCGCGCGGGGACGAAGCTCCTTGAGCAGGTTCTGGCTGAACCGCAGCACGTTGGGGCGCCAGTCGTCGCGGGTCTCGAGCCACCGGCCCAGCGCCTCGGCCAGGGCGGGCAGGTCGAGGAAGAAGTGCTCGGTCTCGACGAACTCGGGGGTCTCGCCGTTGAGTCGGGAGCGCGGGTCCTTGAGGTCGATCGGGTCGAGTTGGCGTCCGCAGTTGTCGCACTGGTCGCCGCGGGCACCGTCGTAGCCACAGTGTGGGCAGGTGCCCTCGATGTAGCGGTCGGGAAGGGTGCGACCGGTCGAGGGCGAGATCGCGCCCTGCTCGGTCTGGGCGATGATGTAACCGTTGCGGTGCAGGGTGCGGAACAGTTCCTGGACGACCTCGCGGTGGTTGATCGTGGTGGTGCGGGTGTACAGGTCGTAGCAACAGCCCAGGGCGGCCAGGTCTTCGGCGATGATCCGGTGGTACTTGTCGGCGGTCTCGCGCGGGGTCAGCCCGTCCTTGTCGGCCTGCACCTGGATGGCGGTGCCGTGCTCGTCAGTACCCGAGACCATCAACACGTCGTGGCCCGACATGCGCATGTAGCGGCCGAACACGTCGGAGGGGACACCGAAACCTGAGACGTGGCCGATGTGGCGAGGCCCATTCGCATAGGGCCAGGCGACAGCAGCGAGAACATGCGCGCACATGGGCTCCAGCGTAGTGGTTGACCGATGGCTGCCCCGACCGGGTCGCTCGTCCTAGGCTTCGTACGTGAACCCCGACGACCTGCTCGCCCGCCACGCCAACGGCTGGGCCGCCACCGTGCTGCAGGTGCTGCGCACGCCGTGGCCCTACGGCGCCGCACACACCTCGACCGGCCCGGATGACTGCGAGGTCACGCCCACCCGGCTGCACCCGATGTTCCACGGCAGCCTCGACTGGCACTCCTCGTGCCACATGCAGTGGTCGGCGATCCGGCTGCTCACCTGCGGCCACGAGCTGGACGAGTCGGTGCGCGCCGAGTTGGTCGCCGAGCTCGACTCGCGGCTCACCGACGAGCACGGACGCACCGAGGCCGACTACCTGCGGGCTCGTCCGGGCTACGAACGCCCCTACGGCTGGGGGTGGCTCGCGGTGCTCACCGCCCAGGCTTCCGACGTGGCCGCAGGCGACGACGCCCTGGCCGAGCGGGCGACCGCCTGGCACCGGGCACTGGCGCCGGTGGCCGACGTGGTCGCCGACCACCTGGTCGCCTGGCTGCCCAAGCTGGCCTACCCGATCAGGCACGGGGTGCACTCCAACACCGCGTTCGGCCTGTCGCTCGCCCGCGACGGCTACGCCAGTCTGGGTCGCGACGACGTGGTCGAGGCGATCGACCGGGCTGCGCTGGGCTGGTTCCTCGACGACGTCGACCACCCCTCGGCCTGGGAGCCCAGCGGAGCGGACTTCCTGTCGCCGTCGCTGTGTGAGGCCGACCTCGTCCGCCGGATCCTGCCGCTGCGTGAGTTCGAGACCTGGCTTCGCACCTTCCTGCCGGTGCTGGCCGAACCGGACGACGTGCTGCTCCAGACGCCGGTCGTCCTCGATCGCACCGATGGGCACGCCGTGCACCTGTACGGGTTGGCGTTGTCGCGCGCGGCCCAGTTACGGTCGCTGGCGCCGCACTTGGACCGGTTCCGCGCCGAACGCGCGCTCGAGGCAGCGGCCGCGCAGACCGAGTTCGGGTTGACCGACCTCGAGCACGGTGACTTCATGAGCACCCACTGGCTGGTCTCGTTCGCCCTTCTCGGCGTGCCGCAGCAGCGCGACTGAGCTTGCCGGGCGGGTAAGCCCTTACCCTGAGTGTCAGTGTCAGGGTGGTGGCGGTCGCCTTCAGCGGCTG
>NZ_JACYIZ010000020.1 GCF_015352975.1 Aestuariimicrobium ganziense
AAATCTAGGACTGGAGCAAGGTTACTTAAAGAAAGCCTTTTATGGTTCAAATGGTCCTACTTTTGGCACCAAAGTTAGCAACTATCCACCATGTCCCAAGCCTGATTTGATTAAAGGCCTTAGGGCTCACACTGATGCTGGTGGAATCATCCTTCTATTCCAAGATGACAAAGTCAGTGGTCTCCAACTACTCAAAGACGACAAATGGATCGACGTTCCACCAATGCGCCACTCCATNGGAGCAAGGTTACTTAAAGAAAGCCTTTTATGGTTCAAATGGTCCTACTTTTGGCACCAAAGTTAGCAACTATCCACCATGTCCCAAGCCTGATTTGATTAAAGGCCTTAGGGCTCACACTGATGCTGGTGGAATCATCCTTCTATTCCAAGATGACAAAGTCAGTGGTCTCCAACTACTCAAAGACGACAAATGGATCGACGTTCCACCAATGCGCCACTCCATCGTCATTAACCTCGGAGACCAACTCGAGGTGATTACTAATGGAAAGTACAAGAGTGTGGAGCATAGGGTGATTGCTCAGCCTGATGGAAACAGAATGTCCCTAGCTTCATTCTATAACCCGGGGAGTGATGCTGTCATCTATCCAGCACCAGAATTGTTGGAGAAAGAGAACAAAGTCATTTATCCTAAGTTTGTATTTGAGGACTATATGAAATTATATGCAGGTCTTAAGTTCCAGGCTAAAGAGCCAAGGTTTGAAGCAATGAAGGCTGT
>NZ_JACYIZ010000021.1 GCF_015352975.1 Aestuariimicrobium ganziense
GCTCCAGTGACCTTATCCATGAATGGCCTCACCTTTGTAGGAGCAGCACCTGCTGCACCCATAATAATTCCGGCGGCCGCAGCAACCATAGCGGCAGTATCCTCCACCGCGTCCGCCACCTCCACGTCTGCCACCACCGTGTTCGCCACCTCCACGTCCGCCACCACCGCGTCCGCCACCTCCACGTCCGCCACCACCAGGATATCCGCCACCACCGCCAGGGTATCCGCCGCCAGGGTATCCGCCACCAGGGTATCCACCACCACCGCCAGGGTATCCGCCTCCGGGGTATCCTCCACCGCCATTGTGAGCTTCATGTACTTCATTCTTGCTATTGGATTTCTTTGAGTCCTCTGCGGAAGTGGTGGAAGTCTCAGACAACTCCCTAGCTAAAACCTCAGAGCTTATCATTACAAAAATGGCCAGAAAAAGGCCAAGAAACAGAAATGCCTNCCGCCACCACCGCCAGGGTATCCGCCGCCAGGGTATCCGCCACCAGGGTATCCACCACCACCGCCAGGGTATCCGCCTCCGGGGTATCCTCCACCGCCATTGTGAGCTTCATGTACTTCATTCTTGCTATTGGATTTCTTTGAGTCCTCTGCGGAAGTGGTGGAAGTCTCAGACAACTCCCTAGCTAAAACCTCAGAGCTTATCATTACAAAAATGGCCAGAAAAAGGCCAAGAAACAGAAATGCCTTGTAACCCATCTTTTGTCAAATTTAGTAATTTTA
>NZ_JACYIZ010000022.1 GCF_015352975.1 Aestuariimicrobium ganziense
GGGTAATCTCGTTCAGTGAGCGGCAGCCACTCAATGCCATAGTTAGCTCAAACTCATCGCGCAACATTTGCAACACTTTTTTGATTCCAGCTTCTCCTTCAGCAGCTAATGAGAAAACTACTGGCCTTCCAATGAAAATGCCTGAAGCTCCAAGTGCCAAAGCTTTGAAGACATCTGTTCCACGGCGGACACCTCCATCCAAGAATACAGGAATCCGGCCTTGTGCAGCTTTCACAACCTCTTCAAGAGCCATGATTGTCGAAGGGACATAATCGAGTTGGCGAGCACCATGGTTTGACACAATGATACCAGCTGCTCCAGCCTGAACTGCAAGCCTAGCATCCTCAGCCGTAAGTACACCCTTTACCAGGATTGGCAATGAAGTGATAGTCTGGAGCCACTGAACATCCTTCCAACTCAGAGTGCGATCAATTTGACCAGCAACATATGAAGCTAATCCAGAGTCACTTGCTTGGTCCATCTTGCCAAGGTCCAATCCTTCAAAGTTTTTCAACGNACACAATGATACCAGCTGCTCCAGCCTGAACTGCAAGCCTAGCATCCTCAGCCGTAAGTACACCCTTTACCAGGATTGGCAATGAAGTGATAGTCTGGAGCCACTGAACATCCTTCCAACTCAGAGTGCGATCAATTTGACCAGCAACATATGAAGCTAATCCAGAGTCACTTGCTTGGTCCATCTTGCCAAGGTCCAATCCTTCAAAGTTTT
>NZ_JACYIZ010000023.1 GCF_015352975.1 Aestuariimicrobium ganziense
ATGAAATCCTTTATTTTCAGCTTCCTCTTGCTTTCAACTACCCTCTCTTTGCTTCCCTTTGTGGTCTTTTCATCATCTTTCACTTCCACCAATCCCATTGTCCTTCCCACCACTACTGATGATGACAAGGGTCTCCCTATCCCTAGATTCCCCGAAGTGCTAGACATAAACGGCGAACCCCTCCATGTCGGCGAAAGGTACCAGATTATCTCCGCTATCCCGGGAGCCGGCGGCGGCGGCGTATTCTTAACCTTTGTTCGAAACACCAAATGTCCAAACGGCGTATTCCAGCATGGGAAGGACAGCCTTCCCGGCATGCCCGTGAAATTCGTTACCACTCACTCACGGCCTTTTAATGTCGTACTTGAAAATACTGACATTAATATTATGTTCTCTGTTGCAACGACACGACTCTGTGTTAATCAAACTGTTTGGAAAGTTGGTGATCCCGACNGCGGCGTATTCTTAACCTTTGTTCGAAACACCAAATGTCCAAACGGCGTATTCCAGCATGGGAAGGACAGCCTTCCCGGCATGCCCGTGAAATTCGTTACCACTCACTCACGGCCTTTTAATGTCGTACTTGAAAATACTGACATTAATATTATGTTCTCTGTTGCAACGACACGACTCTGTGTTAATCAAACTGTTTGGAAAGTTGGTGATCCCGACTTAACTGCACGAGGGACAAGGTTTGTGTTAACCGGTGG
>NZ_JACYIZ010000024.1 GCF_015352975.1 Aestuariimicrobium ganziense
ATCAACCACCCTCTGTGAGTAACCCCATTCATTGTCATACCAAGCAATAACCTTAACCATGTCATCTCCCATGACCATAGTAAGTGAAGCATCAACAGTTGATGACACATCACTGCACCGAAAGTCGACTGACACGAGTGGTTCATCGCAGACATCGAGAATTCCCTTGAGCTCCTTGTCAGCAGCCTCCCTAAATGCAGCATTCACTTCCTCAGCAAATGTCTTCTTGGAGACTTGAACGACAAGGTCAACAACCGAGACGTTAGGGGTTGGCACACGGAGGGCAATGCCGTTGAGCTTCCCCTTAAGGCTTGGGAGGACAAGGGCCACGGCCTTAGCAGCACCAGTTGAGGTTGGAACAATGTTGAGGGCTGCAGCTCGTGCACGTCTAAGGTCCCTGTGGCTCGCATCAAGAAGTCTTTGGTCACCAGTGTAAGAGTGAGTAGTTGTCATGGTTCCCTTGATAATTCCGAATTTTTGGTCAAGAACCTTGACAAAAGGAGCAAGGCAGTTGGTGGTGCAAGAGGCATTGCTGATGATAGATTCATCAGGGTTGTAGAGATCAGCATTGACACCAACAACATATGTGGGGATGTCACCTTTTCCGGGAGCGGTGATGAGCACCTTCTTGGCTCCGGCCTGGATGTGTTTTCCGGCGCCTTCTCTGTCAACAAACACTCCGGTACCTTCTATCACCAAGTCAA
>NZ_JACYIZ010000025.1:0-208 GCF_015352975.1 Aestuariimicrobium ganziense
TCTCAGCATTAGAGCCCAACAGGGGTCTGCTGACACTGAAACTAGCCGTAGAGCCGTCATCGGTCTTGTTGCTGCTGGCCTTGCTGGTTCCTTTGCTCAAGCAGCCTTTGCTGCAGCTAAATCAATCAAGATTGGGGGCGCTCCTCCTCCCTCTGGTGGATTACCTGGAACTTTGAACTCGGATGAGGCAAGGGACTTTGGTCTACCA
>NZ_JACYIZ010000025.1:309-670 GCF_015352975.1 Aestuariimicrobium ganziense
ATTGGGGGCGCTCCTCCTCCCTCTGGTGGATTACCTGGAACTTTGAACTCGGATGAGGCAAGGGACTTTGGTCTACCATTGAAGAAGAGGTTTTACCTTCAACCATTGACTCCAGCTGAAGCAGCCCAGAGAGTTAAGGATTCAGCCAAGGAGATTGTTAGCGTCAAGAATTTCATCGACAAGAAGGCCTGGCCATATGTCCAGAATGACCTTCGTCTCAGAGCAGAATACCTTCGCTATGACCTTAAAACCGTCATCTCTGCTAAGCCAAAAGAAGAAAAGGGAAAACTCCAGGACCTGACTGGAAAGCTCTTCAAGACCATTAGTGATCTGGACCATGCAGCAAAGACCAAGAACAGCC
>NZ_JACYIZ010000026.1:0-323 GCF_015352975.1 Aestuariimicrobium ganziense
TCCTTCATTTTGTCCTCAAATTCATCAGACTCAGCAAGCTGGTTGGCATCAAGCCACTGTATGGCTGACTCAATGGCATCTTCGATCTTCTTTTTGTCAGCTTCAGGCAGTTTAGATGCGATCTTCTCATCCTTGACGGTGTTCCTCATGTTGTATGCATAGTTCTCCAAAGCATTCTTTGCCTCAACCTTCTTCTTGTGCTCTTCATCCTCAGACTTGTACTTCTCTGCTTCCTGAACCATCTTCTCAATCTCCTCCTTGGAAAGTCTGCCCTTATCATTGGTGATGGTGATCTTGTTCTTTTGTCCAGTGGTCTTGTCCTC
>NZ_JACYIZ010000026.1:389-659 GCF_015352975.1 Aestuariimicrobium ganziense
ACGGTGTTCCTCATGTTGTATGCATAGTTCTCCAAAGCATTCTTTGCCTCAACCTTCTTCTTGTGCTCTTCATCCTCAGACTTGTACTTCTCTGCTTCCTGAACCATCTTCTCAATCTCCTCCTTGGAAAGTCTGCCCTTATCATTGGTGATGGTGATCTTGTTCTTTTGTCCAGTGGTCTTGTCCTCGGCAGAAACATTCAAGATACCATTGGCATCAATGTCAAAGCACACTGTGATCTGAGGAACACCCCTGGGAGCAGGAGGAATG
>NZ_JACYIZ010000027.1 GCF_015352975.1 Aestuariimicrobium ganziense
CAAAGGTCAAGGGTAGCAATAGCTTTAAGCTTAGAAATTATTTTCAGAAATGGCTTCCTCAGTTATGTCCTCAGCAGCTGCTGTTGCGACCGGCGCCAATGCTGCTCAAGCCAACATGGTTGCACCCTTCACTGGCCTCAAGTCCGCCTCCTCCTTCCCTGTTACCAGGAAACAAAACCTTGACATTACCTCCATTGCTAGCAATGGTGGAAGAGTTCAATGCATGCAGGTGTGGCCACCAATTAACATGAAGAAGTACGAGACACTCTCATACCTTCCTGATTTGAGCCAGGAGCAATTGCTTAGTGAAGTTGAGTACCTTTTGAAAAATGGATGGGTTCCTTGCTTGGAATTCGAGACTGAGCGTGGATTCGTCTACCGTGAACACCACAACTCACCAGGATACTACGATGGCAGATACTGGACCATGTGGAAGTTGCCCATGTTCGGGTGCACTGATGCCACTCAGGTGTTGGCTGAGGTCGAGGAGGCAAAGAAGGCTTACCCACAAGCCTGGGTTAGAATCATTGGATTCGACAACGTCCGTCAAGTGCAATGCATCAGTTTTATCGCCTCCAAGCCAGAAGGCTACTAAAATCTCCATTTTTAAGGCAACTTATCGTATGTGTTCCCCGGAGAAACTGTTTTGGTTTTCCT
>NZ_JACYIZ010000028.1 GCF_015352975.1 Aestuariimicrobium ganziense
AGTTTCCTTCTTTGTATTTTTCAAAGCAAAGGCAATGGAGGGGAAGACAATGGTCAAGTTATCTCATGTATTTGCTTTTTTGCTCCTTGCATCACTTTTGCAATCTCTTACGGCACGAGATCTGGTATTCGAAGTGAATGATGGAATAGAAGTCTTGAAATTTCCAATGGCAAAAGAAAACCAAGTGGAAACACTTGATGATGCCTCTCTATCATTAATTTGCCAAGGGAAGCAAAAATGGCCTGAAGTTGTGGGAATGCCAGGAAGGACTGCTAAGAAAATAATTGAGAAAGAAAATCCCTTAGTCAAAGTTCATTTTTTGTTCCCTGANTCCTTGCATCACTTTTGCAATCTCTTACGGCACGAGATCTGGTATTCGAAGTGAATGATGGAATAGAAGTCTTGAAATTTCCAATGGCAAAAGAAAACCAAGTGGAAACACTTGATGATGCCTCTCTATCATTAATTTGCCAAGGGAAGCAAAAATGGCCTGAAGTTGTGGGAATGCCAGGAAGGACTGCTAAGAAAATAATTGAGAAAGAAAATCCCTTAGTCAAAGTTCATTTTTTGTTCCCTGATATGCTTCAACCATTGGATTTAGATTGTAGTCGAGTTTTTGTTCTTGTTAACTGGAAATTCATCGTTCAAATT
>NZ_JACYIZ010000029.1 GCF_015352975.1 Aestuariimicrobium ganziense
AGGACACATCAACCCAGCTGTGACCTTTGGATTGTTCTTGGCAAGGAAACTGTCCTTAACCAGGGCTATTTTCTACATGGTGATGCAATGCCTTGGTGCAATTTGTGGTGCTGGTGTTGTGAAGGGATTCATGGTTGGTCCATACCAGAGACTTGGTGGTGGTGCTAATATTGTTAACCCTGGTTACACCAAAGGTGATGGCCTTGGTGCTGAAATTATTGGCACTTTTGTCCTTGTTTACACTGTTTTCTCAGCTACTGATGCTAAGAGAAATGCCAGAGACTCACATGTTCCTATTTTGGCACCACCTCCCATCGGATTCGCGGTGTTCTTGGTTCATTTGGCCACCATTCCCATCACCGGAACTGGCATCAACCCCGCTAGGAGTCTTGGAGCTGCGATCATCCACAACAACGACCATGCATGGGACGACCAC
>NZ_JACYIZ010000003.1 GCF_015352975.1 Aestuariimicrobium ganziense
TGTGACCTGCAAGATCCACCTCGCCGCCGACGGCGCCTCCGGGGCTCCGGCAGAGGACGCCCTCGTCGCGGAGGCACGCCACACCGCGCTCACCGGTGCGGAACGCCTGAACCGGACGTGGCGGGCCCTGATCGTCACCGGCTTCTTCGGCGGCGTCGACGTCGGTCTCGGCATCATGGCGATGGTGCTGGTCAAGGACGCCACCGGCTCCCAGATCCTGGCAGGGCTCGCCTTCGGGGTGGGGCTCATCGCGCTCAAGATGGCGCACAGCGAGCTGTTCACCGAGGACTTCCTGCTGCCCATCAACGCGATCGTGGCCGGGCAGGGCACGATCGTGCAGTTGGTCAGGCTGTGGTTCGTCACGCTCGTGACCAACCTCGCTGGCGGGTGGCTGTTCACGTGGCTGCTGGTGGCCGCGTTCCCCCGCTACCACGCCCTGTTCATCGCGACCGCCCAGGGCTACCTGGCCGAGCGGCCGTGGCCCGAGGCGCTCGCCCTGGCCGTCCTCGCCGGATCGACGATCACGCTGGTGACCCGCATGCAGCAGGGGACCGACAACGACCTCGCAGGCATGGTGCTGGCGCTCATCAGCGGGCTGCTCGTCGTCGGCCTGGGGATGCTGCACGGCGCGCTCAACTCGATCATCGTCTTCGCAGCCCTCCACGCCGGCTGGGAGGCCACGTACGCGGATTGGCTGGCCTGGTTCGCCTGGGTCATCCCCGCCAACGCCCTGGGCGGGCTGGTCATCATCACACTCCCCCGTCTGGTTCGCGTGGGCGAACTGCTCTTGGCCATCCGTCGGGGCGACCTGGTCCTGGAACCGGACGTGGACGAGGCCGGGGCGGAAGTTCGATGAGGCGGACGCCGGCCTGAATTGGCTTGCCGGGCGGGTCACGCTGCAACAATGGCGCGGTGGACACCGCCGAGCTGACCGCCAAAGAGCTCTCCCCGCCCGCCCGCAGCTGGTGGATCCGGCTGTGGACCCCGTTCTGGGCGGTGCCGCTCGCGGTGGTCGCGACCAGCTTCGTGGTGGCTCTCGTGCTCCCCCTGTTGGACGAGCGGCTGGCCGCCGCCCTGCCCTACGTGTTTCAGGGCGGCCCCGACGGTGCCCGGACGGTGCTGAGCTCCATCGCCGGCGCGATGATCTCGGTGACCGGCCTGGTGTTCTCGATCACGATGGTCGTGCTCCAGCTCGCCTCGAGCCAGTTCACCCCGCGGCTCCTCGGCTCGTTCCTCCGTAACCGGGTCTCGCAGTTCACCCTCGGCGTGTTCACCGCGTCCTTCGTCTACAGCCTCACCGTCCTCCGGTCGGTGAGGGGGTCCGACGAGGATCCGTTCGTGCCGCAGGTGTCGGTGTCCTTGGCGTTCTTCTTGGTCGTGGCGAGCGTCGCCCTCTTCCTCGCCTTCATCCACTACATCACCACCTCGATCCAGGTGAGCCGAGTCATCTCGCGGGTGGGGGACGCGACGGCCAGGACCGTCGACCGCCTCTATCTGCCCGAGATCCCCGCGGCGCCGCCGCCGGAGCCACGTCTCGGGCCGCCGTCCGGGGTCGTGTCCTGCGCCGAACGACACGGACGCGTGGCCGCGGTCAACTACGCGCGGCTGGTCGAGGTGGCCGCCGAGCAGGACGGCGTCGTGGAACTTCTCGTCCGGCACGGAGACCAGCGCACCGAAGGCCAGCCCCTGGCCCGGCTGTTCGGGATGGATTCCGAGGTCGCCGACAAGATGGAGGAGGCGGTGATCCTCGAGACCGAGCGGGTCCTCGACTTCGACCCCGGGTACGGCTTCCAGCAGCTCGTCGACATCGCCACCCGGGCGCTGTCGCCGGGCATCAACGACCCGACGACGGCTGTCCAGAGCCTCGACGAGTTGCAGCGGCTGCTTCGGCCGCTGCTGCGGCGGCCCGAACCCTCCCCCTACCTGCGCGACGACGAGGACCGCGTCCGGGTGGTGTGGCGACCCCAGCGCATCGCGGACCTCCTCGACCTGTCCTTCACCGAGATCGTCCACTACGGGGCGGGCGCTCCCCAGGTGAACGCCCGCCTGGTCGAGATCCTGACCGACCTGAAGCGCGTGGCCCGCCCCGAGCACATCGACTGCCTCGACCGACATCTCGCGGCCGTCCACGCTGGACGGAGGGCCTGATGCCGCGCACCATCACCTGGGCCGGAGCCCTGCTCGCCCTCCAGGTCTTCGCGGCGGGGGCGGTCGCCGCGTACCTCGTGCGGCTCGGCGCCGAGCGGCTGCTGCTCTGGCGTGGACGCGGACGCAGTTCCGCCCGCGTCTTCAGCAGGGTGGCGCAATGGACCATCCTGTTCATCGCGTTCAGCGCCGCGCTCACGCTGGTCTTCCCGAGCGTCAAGCCCGTTGACATCCTGGGCGGCGTCACGATCGTCTCGATCGCGGCCGGCATCGCCTTCCAGACGGTCCTGGGCAACATGTTCGCCGGTCTCGTCCTGCTCGGGCGCGACCGCTTCCGGGTCGACGACCAGATCGCCGTGGGCGACATCCGCGGGCAGGTCACCTCGATCGGGCTGTCCTCGACGGTGGTCCGCACCTTCGACGGCCGGCTCGTGGTGGTCCCCAACACCGTCCTGCACAGCGAGATCGTGACGGTGCAGACGGGCTATGAGCAGGTCCGCACCAGCGTCGAGGTGGGGCTGGACGAGACCACCGACCTGGAACAGGCCCGCGTCGTCGCGGTGCGGGCGATGGAGGCCCTCCCCAGCGTCCTGCCCGAGCCCGCCCCGCAGGCGCTGCTGACGAAGGTCGGGGCGGCCACCGTGACGCTCGAGCTCCGGTTCTGGAGCGGCTCCCTCCAACTCGAAACGCTGGAGGCGCGCAACGCAGTCATCTCGACGGTCCTGCAGGCGTTCGCGGACGCGGGGGTCAAGACGGGATCGGACGCGATCGTCATCGAACCGGGTCCGCTGCTGCGCGCGGAGCTGGCCGAGCGCGAACCGCAGCCGGGGGACGACGCGGCCTGAGCCGCCCGCGCCGGTCGGCTACCAACTGCCGGCGCTCGTGCCCCCGCCCCCGCCGCCGCCCGAGCTGCCCCCGCTGAAGCCGGACGATCCTCCGGAACCGCCGCCGGAGAAGAACGTCCCGCCCGCGCTGGAGGCGGTGTTGGCGAAGCTGGCCCGGCCCACGGAGCTGTCCAGGCGTCCGATGCCCCGGACGAGGTCGGCAGCGGTCATCCCGTCGCCCCAGAAGGTCACGTCGAGCGGCGGGATCCGGCCCGCGTCCGCGAGTTGCTGACACACGCGCGTCCAGCGCCGGGTCAGCCCAAACAGCACCGCCCACGGCAGGTAGCGTCGGAAGATGTCCGCGTCCGCTTCGAAGTCGAGCTGGTCGGCCTCGGCCGTCGCGATGTACTCCCGGAACCCGATCGTCTGGTCACGCAGAGCGGTGCCGGTGGCGTTGAGCGCCGGGCCCTTTCTCCGACCGACGCCGACGGCGAGCCCGATCAGCAACCCGGCCAGCCCGAAGAACCAGATCGCGATGACCGACGACCCCCAGCCCACCGAGGACCAGATCGCGGTCACGACGCCCAGCGCCACCCCCACGCCGAGCACCACCAGCAGCAGGAGGCCGGCTCGCTCGGTCCGGGCTCGGCGCTCGACGGCGGGGCCGACGACGTAGTCGGTGTCCCTGAGGGTCTTGGCCGCGGCGTCCTGGGCCGCCTTCGCCATGCCTCGGAGCCGGTTGTCCGAGAGCGCGGCGGCCCTCCGCCCCGAGCCGGGCTTCGTCGCCTGTTGGTAGACCTTGTGGGCCAGGGTGCGGGAAGGCGGCTCCTGCCCCGTCCGCACGACCGTGAGCGGATCGGTCGTGACCCGCACCGAGCCGGCCACCGCCAACTCGACCAGCGTTGCTGCGAGTTGGGTGGGGCGGTACTTCTTCTCCAGGAGGGCCCCGGCCTCGGCAGGCGTCAGCTCGGGCGGCGAGAACCGCACCGGGATGACGTCGTCACGCCGTGCTTCCGTGTCCAGGGCGCCCCGCCGCGCCACGACGCCGGGAGCGAGGCCGGCGAAGCGCCGGTCGGCCATCGGTGGCCGGCTGCCGGCGAAGACGCCGAGCGCCAACAGCCCCGCGAACCCGGCGACCGACCCACCGAGAGCGGCCTGACCCGCGATCCGCCGCTTCCGGTCGAGGCTCGGTTCCAGCGGCGGCGTCACGTTCCCCACGGACGCGGCGGGTAGATCCGCCCGAAGGTACCAGCCCTCCCCTAGGGCGTGTTGGTAAAGGCTGTCATCGGGTCCAGATGAGGGTTGCGGCGAGGGTGAGTCCGGCGAGGTAGGCGCGGGCGGTCTTGTCGTAGCGGGTTGCGATGCCGCGCCACTGTTTGAGTTTGTTGAAGCAGCGCTCGACGACGTTGCGGCCTCGGTAGGCGGCTGCGTCGAAGCCGCGGGGCCTGCCACCCCTGGACCCGCGGCGAGCGCGGCCGGCCTTCTGGTCCTCGCGTTCGGGGATGGTGACCTTGATGCCGCGGGCGGTGAGGAACGTCCGGTTCGCAGCGGAGGTGTAGGCCTTGTCGGCCAGTACCCGGTCGGGCCGACAGCGTGGTCGCCCCGGGCGCCCGTCGCGGACGCTGATGGTGTCGAGGATCTCGGTGAAGTAGGTGGTGTCCGCGGCGTTCCCGCTGGTCAGCAGCAGACCCAACGGCCTGCCGGCGCCGTCGGCGGCGAGGTGGATCTTGCAGGTCACACCGCCCCGCGAACGACCGATCGCGTGATCAGGCGGCTCGGGATCTGCACTGCGAACGAAGGGATTTCTTGTAGTTCGACCCAGCCCCCTGTGTGGCGCGGGAGCGTCGCACCATGCTGGTGTACACGCGTGATCGTGGAGTCCACCGAGACCGTCCACTCCACCTCGTCCCTGGCAGCCGCCCGAGTCTGGACTGTCGCGAGCAGCGTGGCCCAGGTGCCGTCCGCGGACCACTCGGAGAACCGCTGATAGATCGAGTTCAAGTTCCCGAACCGCTCCGGGACATCGCGCCACGGCGCCCCGGTGCGGAACCGCCACGCGATCCCCTCGACCGTCAACCGCATGTCCATCGGGGGCCGTCCCCGACCCTTCGGCGACGGAAACAACGACTCCAGGACCGCCCACTGCTCGTCGGTGATCTCTCGTCTCGCGACCATGACTCAAGCCTGACGGCGAGGCGCCCCAAATCCGTTTACCAACACGCCCTAGGGCTTGGGCACGTCGATCGGTACGCCGCCGTTGCGCATCGACTCAGCCGCGGCGACCGCCGTGGCGACGGCGTTGCGGGCAGCCACGCTCTGCACCCGGGTCTGGTCGATCTCGCCAGCGGCGTAGGCCAGGAACTCGGTCATGATCAGCAGGTCGGCGTCGGTGTGGCCTCCGTAGTCGCCGGTGATGGCGATCTCGCGGTCGGCCTCATAGGCCATGTTGACCCGCTGGTTCCACACCTTGACAACGCCACCCTCGCCGTCACCGAAGTTCTCGAGGCGTCCGAGGTCACCGATCACGGTGTAGTTGCGCCAGTAGTCCGGCGTGAAGTGGCACTGCTGGTAGCTGGCCAGGATGCCGCCCTCGAGCACCATGTTCACCTGGGCCAGGTCTTCCATGTCCAGCTCGGCGTTGAGGCCGGTGATCTCGGGTGCCATGCCCTTGTTCATCGGGAAGCGGTCGTCGCTGTAACGCAGTCCCTTCGAGGGCAGCTTGTCGGGGGTGTCGCCGAAGACGGCGAGCGCGCCGAAGGCCTGCACGCGCTCGGTGTAGGCGCCGGCCAGGTAGTGGATGACGTCGATGTCGTGGGCACCCTTCTGCAGCAGCAGGGTGTTGCCGTAGCGGCGCTCGACGTGCCAGTCGCGGAAGTAGGCGTCAGCGCCGAAGCCGACGAAGTGGCGGCACCAGATCGCGCGCACCGGCCCGATCGCCCCCTCGTCGATCAGCTTCTTCATGATCGAGACCACACCCATGAAACGCATGTTGTGGCCGACGAACAGCCTGGTGCCGGTCTCGGCGGCCACCGCGAGCAGCCGGTCGGCGTCCTCGGTGTGGATCGCCATCGGCTTCTCGAGGTAGGTGGGAATGCCGGCCCGCAGGGTCTTCTCGGCCTGCTCGGCGTGCTCGCAGTCGGGTGAGGTGATCAGCGCGCCGGCCAGGTCGGTCTCGGCGGCGAGCATCTGGTCGACGTCGGTGTAGAGCCTGACCTCGTCACCGAACAGTTCACGGGCGCGGGCCTGGCCGTCGTCGTAGGGGTCGACGGCCACGGTCACCTTCGCGTCGGGGTCGATGCGGGGAATGTTCAGTCCGATGTTGGCGCGCGAACCGCAGCCGATGACGGCGAACTCACGAGGCATGGGGGTCCTTCTCCAGTCTGCTCGAATGGCCCCGGCGAGGGGGTCACACCAAGCCGACCACGCAGGCCGAGGCGGCGCAACGCAGGACGCCCAAGTGCTCACCAGTCCCGCCTGTAGGTAGGTCTTCCAGACCACGAGGGTGGCATCGGTGGGCGCCAGGCCGGCAGAGTCGGGCTGCCGCTGGGCAATCATCACCGAGGTCTCGCTGAACTCGAACGGCACCGGGCCCTCGGCGTCGGGGTTGGTCAGCACCACTCTGTAGGCGACCGGACGATCACTGTCGCCGCAGGTGCCCTGGGCGGTGGGCAGGCCGACGTCGCGGCGGTAGCGCAGACGGCCATCACCAGACCGACCACCCATCGCGACCTGAGAAAGCGCGTGAGCAGTGTGAACACGCTCACATGCGAGGGTCGCCGGCCCGACCTGTCAGGCGGAATCAGGAGAGCGTGATCTCGACCACCGTGTCGGTGTCGTCGGGCAGGGCGAAGGTGCCGACGTCGGACGAGCCGAGTTGCACGAAGGTGATGTCGGGGTAGGCCGACACCGACCAAGCACTCGACACCTCGAGTTCGCCACCCGTGGTCAGGTTGCGCACCGAAACGACCCGTTCCTTGGGGATGCCGGTCAGCGCCAGCGGCCCCCACGGCTGGTCGAAGACGTGGGCGTAGACGGTGTTGCCGTTGCGGGTGTACCAGCCCCATTCGGGCTTGTCGATGCCGGCTGCACCGCAGCCGCGGATCGATTCGGCGTGCACGGCCATCCACTCGCCGACCTCGCGGAGCACGGTCTGCGAACCCTCGGGGATGACGCCTTCGGCATCCGGTCCGACATTGAGCAGCATGTTGCCGTTCTTGGCCACGCACTCGACCAACTTGCGCACCACCGACTTCGACGACTTCCACTCGTGGTCGTCGACTGCGTAGCCCCAGTTGTTGTTGAGCGTGATGCAGGCCTCCCACGGCACCGGTCGTCCGGACGGGTCGACGATGCCGCGCGCGGGCACCACCTGCTCGGGTGAGACGAAGTCGCCGGCCCAGGGCAGCGGATCGTCCGTGGTCAGCGAACCGTGCCCCGACCCGGAGGTCTCGAGCCGGTTGTCGATGATCGCGGTGGGCTGAAGTTCGCGCACCATGGCAATCAGGTCGCTGGCCGCCCAGGCCTCACCGGTCATCTCGTCGTAGGAGAAGTCGAACCAGAGCACGTCGAGTTGGCCGTAGTTGCTGCAGATCTCGCGCACCTGGCCGTGCAGGTAGGCCCGGTAGGCCTCCATGTCGGGCTGGTGGTCGCGAAAGGCCTCGTTGTCGCGCATCGGGTGCTGGCGGTCGCCGAAGTGCGGGAAGTCGGGGTGGGCCCAGTCGATCACCGAGAAGTAGAGGCCGACCTTGAGTCCGCGGCGGCGGAAGGCGTCGATGAACCCGGCGACCAGGTCGCGCTTGGGGCCGCGCTTGACGGTGGTGTAGTCGGTCAGCGCCGAGTCGAACAGGCAGTAGCCGTCGTGGTGCTTGGCGGTCATCACCGCGTAGCGCATGCCGGCGTTCCAAGCCAGGTGGGCCCAGGCGTCGAAGTCGACCTCGGTGGGCACGAAGGCCTCGATCTCGGGCTCGTAGTCCTCGAAGGTGATCCGCTCGATCGAGCGCACCCACTCGCCTCGGGCCGGGACTGCGTAGGCGCCCCAGTGGATGAACATGCCGAACCGGTCGGCACGCCAGGCCGCGGAACGGTCGAAGCGGGGGTGTGGGGTGGTCACGTCCGGCAGCGCAGAGGTCATGGGTCCATCCTTTCGTTGAAGCACAGGGTGGTGCGTGAAGCACAGGCAATTGCGTGTGCTTCGCGCGCCAGAGTGTGCCTCAACGGGCGTGGGCGCCGCAGAGCACATTGCTCAACCTCTTGACAGGTGACCTTTTGGTCACCTATCGTCGAGGCATGCAGGAAGACCTGGTGTTCAAGGCGCTCGCCGATCCCACTCGGCGGACGATCCTGGACGCCCTCTTCGAGCGTGACGGCCGCACGCTCGGCGAGTTACTGACCGTGGTCAGTGCCACCACCGAGATGACCCGTTTCGGGGTGGCCAAGCACGTGAAGCTGCTCGAGGAGGCCGGGTTGGTCACCACCCGCAAGCTGGGACGGGAGCGCCTGCACTTCCTCAATCCCGTGCCGATCAGGTTGATTCACGACCGCTGGATCGACAAGTACACAGACCCCCACATCACGGCGCTCGTCGCCCTCAAGAACCAACTGGAGGAAGAACAATGAACGAACGCAAGGCCCCCGAGGTGCAGGTCTTCAGCATCTACATCCAGGCGAGCGCCGAGAAGGTGTTCGACGCCATCACCACCCCCGAGTTCTCCGACCGCTACGGCTACGGCGGTGCGGTCACCTATGACCTCGTGCCCGGCGGTGAGTACCGCAGCGACACCACCGAGGAGATGCGCGAGATGGGCATGGGTGACGTCGCTGTCACCGGCCAGGTGATCGAGGTCGATCGTCCGCACCGCCTCGTCCACACCTGGGTGGCGGCGTGGACCAACGAACCCACCACGCTCACCTGGGAACTCACCGAGTTCAACGGTCCGCTCACCCGCGTGGTGCTCACCCACGATTGCACTGGCGCCCCAACTCGGCGCTCAGCGTCGAGGGCATGGGCGATGCCGACCAGGGTGGCGGCGGCTGGCCGTGGGTGCTGTCGAGCCTCAAGACGCTGCTCGAGACCGACCAGGCGATGGTCGGCGCCGGCAGCTGAGCCGGGTTCGACCCCACACGTTCCAGGGTCTGTCGCGTCATCGCGGCAGACCCTGGAACTGTGTTGTCGGTGAGCGTCAGCTGCGCTTCTTGACCTCGGCGGCCTTGGCATTGGCCTCGATGTCGGCCAGCTTGGTGAGGGCCTCGTCGGTGGCGACCTCCTGCTCGAGGGTCTCGGTGAGCAGGTCGTAGCCGTCGTTGATGCCCAGCATCTTGGCCCAGCGCCGCAGGGTGCCGTAGCGGGTGATCTCGTAGTGCTCGACCGCCTGGGCCGACGAGATCAGACCGGCGTCGAGCGCGGTGGTGCCCTCGTAGTCCTCGATCAGGCCGTCGCCCTCCTTGATGATGCCGTCGATGGCATCGCACTTCTTCGACATCGGCTTGCGGTCGATCAGTCCGAAGACCTTGTCGAGCCGGGTGACCTGGCCCTCGGTCTCCTTCAGGTGCTTGCGGAACGCCGCCTTCAGCTCATCGGACGAGGCCGCCTGCTCGAGCTTGGGCAGGGTCTTGAGGATGTTGCGTTCTGCGTAGTAGATGTCGCGCAGGGTGTCGTGGAACAGGTGTTCGAGTCCCTTGTCGTCAGCCATGGATGCTCCTTCGTGCACCGGGGGTGGGTAGCTGCCACGCTAGGACGACCCGGCCCGCGCCACGGTCGTCTCGAGGTCGACACACCCCGAAGGTTGGCCCGTCGACCAGCGCAGGGCACCCCCACGGGTGGACCTCGCGACCACGGCGGCCGGCCACCTAGACTGGCCCACGATGACCCTCACCCCAGGACCAGCCGCACCCACCGGTCAACCCGGCGCCGCGGTCCAGGACCGCTCGGCGTGGCACCGCCGTGCCTCACGCCCGGTCGTGGTCTGGATGGCTGCCCTGGTGGTGGCAGCCCTGGTCAGTCTGGTCGTCGACCTGCGCTGGCTGCTGGTGCACATGGCCACCCTCGGTGTGGTCACCAACTCGATCCTGATCTGGGGCCAGCACTTCACTGAGGCCCTGCTCAAGGTGCCGCTGGACGCCTCGTCGCGTACCTGGCAGGTGCGCCGGATCGCGCTGCTCAACGCGGGTGTGGTGGCCACCATGGTCGGCATGGTCGGCGGCTGGCCATGGCTGACCATGGTCGGGGCGACCGGCGTCGCCGCAGCGTTGGTCTGGTACGCGGTCGACATCGTCCGCCAGTTGCGCCGCGCCCTGCCCAGCCGGTTCCGGGTGGTGGTGAAGTTCTACGCGGTGGCCGCGCTGCTGCTGGTGGTCGGCGCAGGGCTCGGGGCCACGATGGCCTTCCCGGTCGGCGACCCCTGGGCGGGACGACTGCTGCTGGCCCACCTGGCCGCGAACCTGCTCGGGTTCGTCGGGCTGACCGCGGTGGCCACCCTGATCACGCTGTGGCCGACGGTTCTTCGCACCCAGATGGTGCCCGGCCAGGACAGGGCCGGGCAGCGCAGCCTCGTCCTGCTGCTGGCTGGGGTGCTGGTGACCGTGGCCGGCGCCCTGATCGGTCTGCGACCGCTGGCAGCCGCAGGTCTGGCGATCCACCTGCTCGGACTGGTGGTGATCGCCGTCCCGCTGGTGGCCTGCGCGGTCCGCAAACCTCCGCGCGACCTGCCCGGCTACGGGCTTGCTGCGGCGTTCGGCTGGCTGGTCGTGCTGGACGCGCTGGCGATCGCCGTTGTGGCGAGCCGATGGAACAGCCCGCTGCAGACCGTCGAGTTGCAGCCGCTGACGCCTGCCCTGGTGGTGGGCTTCCTGCTGCAGTTGCTGCTGGCAGCGATGAGCTACCTGATGCCGACCGTGATGGGTGGCGGGCCGGTCGTGGTCCGCGCGTCGAGCGTGGCGATGCAGCGGTTCGGGGCGCTGCGCACCGTCGTGCTCAACGGGGCGCTGATCGGCTGGCTGGCCAGCACCGACCCGCTGGCGACCACGGTCTCGCAAGTTCTGGTCGTGCTCGCCCTGGCCGCATCGCTGCCGGCCACGGTGCACATGATCGCCAGCCACGTGCGCACCAGCCGTGCCCTGGCCGCACGCGACGGCACGGACGAGCGCCGGCCGGCCGTCGAGCGCGAACCGGTCACCGAGACCCCGGTTGCCGACCTGGGACGACGCGACCTGCTCGAGGCCGCCGCCGGGATCGCACTGGCGGCCACGGCGGTGGTGGCGCCACCCCTGCTGGGTTCTCGTCCGAGCGTGGCCGCCAGCGGACGAACCGTCGCCGTCGAGGTCGCCGCCCGCGGCATGCGCTACCACCCCGACCAGGTGGTGGTCTCCCCCGGCGACCGGATCGCCTTCACCCTGCGCAACGACGACGCCGAGGTGCACGACCTCGTGCTCGGCTCATTGACCACCGGACGACTGGCCCCCGGTGCCACCGGCAGCTTCACCACCGACCCGATCAGCGCGCCGACCGTGGCCTGGTGCTCGGTGGGCCAGCACCGGGCGATGGGCATGGAGTTGCAGATCGTCACCGACGAGTCCTCGTCCCACCGCGACAGTGGCAGCGGTACGTCGTCCGACCTCGAGCGGGTCACCGCCGACCTCACCCAACCACCGGGACTCGACTTCGCCACCCGCGACGCCCGGCTGCCCCAACTACCGGGCACCCGCACGCACGACCTCACCCTGACCGTCACCGAACCTGCGCTCGAGGTGGCGCCCGGGGTGACGATGGCGGCGATGGTCTACAACGACCAGGTGATGGGGCCGCTGATCCGGGTGCGGCGCGGCGACCGGGTGCAGGTGGTGCTCGACAACCAGGGCTCGATGGGCCACTCCATCGACTTCCACGCCGGCGACGTCTCACCCGACGAGGTGATGCGCACGATCAACCCCGGCGAGAAGCTCGACTACCGCTTCGAGGTGCGCAGGGCCGGCATCTGGCTCTACCACTGCTCGACCGCCCCGATGAGTGCGCACCTGTCCGCCGGCATGTACGGGGCGCTGGTCGCGGTGCCCGAAGGCGTGGGTCCGGCCGATGTCGAGTACGTGCTGGTGCAGTCGGAGTTGCACCTGGCACCGGGCACCTCACCGCACCCGGTGAGCCTGCCCAAGATCGTGGACGAGCAGCCCGACTTCGTGGTGTTCAACGGCCACGCCAACCAGTACGTGCACGCGCCGTTGACTGCGCGGGTCGGGCAGCGGGTACGGATCTGGCTGTTGGCTGCCGGTCCGAGCCGGGGCATCAGCTTCCACGTGGTCGGCAGCCAGTTCGACACGGTCTGGAAGGAGGGGGCCCACCTGCTGGACGACGCCGAGGCCACCGGCACCGGAGCGCAGGCGCTGCAGTTGGGACCGGCCCAGGGCGGGTTCGTCGAGATGGTCTTCCGCGAGCCCGGCCGCTACACCTTCGTCAACCACTCCTTCGTCGACGCCGAGCGCGGCGCGCGCGGGTTCATCGACGTGACCTGAGTGGGATGAGCGCTGGTCCGCCGGTCGCGGGCGCACGTGCCGGACTCAGGCGAAGGCGAACAACGACGAGGCGACCATCGCCACCAGGATCGCACCGGTGGCCAGCAGTGCCACCACCATCGACCGGCGCCGCACCGCCACACCGACCAGCACCGGCGCCAGCAGCAGCACCAGCGACAGCAGACCCAGCACGAGCGCCGACGCCGGGTCGGCATCGACGCCCTGCAGGCCCCAGAACGTCATGGTCGACTCGATCGCGAGGTCGACCGCCGGCACACAGGTCAACAGCAGCGCACCCAGACCGGCCATCCAGGGACCCCGCTCGGGCAGTGCCTCGAGCCGGTCAGCGTGGTCGACACTGTGGTGGGCGACAGAATGGCTGGCGACAGTGGTCATGAGCCCATCCGATCAGCCGACCGGGACCCGGCACCAGTGCGTGAAGCCCTGACCAGACCCCGGTACGACCATGAGTGGACCCACGTTGCACCTGGCTCGTCCCGGGCATCGACCTTGGTCGAACTCAGGCAGCTGTGGCGAGTGCCTTGCGGTACTGCTTGACGCTCAACTGCCGGGCTCGTCCGAAGGCCAGCACGCTGGCGACCAGAGCGGCCACGAACCAGGCCATCAGCACGGTCACCCCCGACACCGGTGAGGTGTCGACCACCACGGCTCGCAGCGCGTCCAGCGCCGGCTTCAGCGGACCCATCGCGTGCACCGTCTCGAACAGCCCCGGCACGGCAGCCGTCGTCCCGACCGCGACCGCGGCAGCGGCCCAGACCACGGCGAGCAGTCGTCCCGCACCGGGCAGCCAGGCAGCCAGGGCATGGTTGACGGTCACGAACGCCAGCGTGATGACCACCATCACCGCGAACAGCGCGAACCCGGTGCCCACCGAGACGTCCATCGCCAGTCCGCCGATCAGGGTGAGCAGGGCCGCCCAGACGGTCGCCAGCCCGAACGAGGGCAACAGCGTGCGGGCTGCCAGCTGCCAGGTCGGGGCACTCGAACCGAGCACCTCGCGCGGCACCGGTCGCACCACCAGGTGCAGCGCCATCGCACCGAGCCAGCTGCCCAGCACCATGACCAGCAGCGCCAACGGCACCATCGCCGAGCCGATCACACCCTTCTCGGGTGCCTGCACCGGCTTGGCGACCACCTGGCTGAGCTTCTGCCGCTCGGACGAGGAGTAGCTCGGCACCTTGTCAGCGCCCTCCTCTATGCCCTTGGCGAAGGCTTGCGTTCCCTCGGCGAGCTTGCTCGCCCCGGTGGAGAGTTGGCTGATGCCCTGCACCAGCGCGGGCGACTCGTCCGCGATCCGGATCATGCCGTCGGCGAGCTCGACCCCACCCATGGCGTAGGTCTTGGTGCCCTGGGCGAACTGGGTCACCCCGGTGGCGTACTGGTTGACGCCGGCGGCGTAACTGCTGACACCGCTGGTGTACTGCGACACCCCGCTGGCCAGCTCCGACGCTCCGGTCGAGGCCTGGTTGAGGCCTTGGGCCAGCTCGGTCGCGCCGGTCGCGAGCTTGGTTCCGCCCGCAAGCAGTGGCGTCGACCTGGTGGTCAGCGTCTGCGAGCCGGTGGCCAGCTTCTGCACGCCCGCGGCCAGCTGCTCCTGCTGGGCCTTCAGCTCGGCAGGCAGCTCGGTCTGCAACTGTCCGACGCCAGCGTCGAGCTGGGTGGCGCCGGTGGCGACCTGGTCGGCCGCTGCAGAGAGCCGGGTGACCCCGGTGCCCCACTGCTGGGCCCCGGTCGCCCACTCCTGCGTGCTGGACGACAGCCGCTGGGCGCCGGTGGCGAGCCCACCAGCGGCGTTGATCAGCGACTTCGACGGGTCACCTGCGCCGGTCAGGCCCTGCTCGGCGGCACCCAACCCGGCCTTCCAGCCGTGGCTGGCGCCACCGTTGAAGCCCTGGACGTAGACGGCGCGCAGCTGGGTGCACAACTCCGCCGGCTGCCCCTGCGCCAGGCAGCCCTGCTCGACCTCGTTGGCGCCGGGCACCGGCGACAGCGGCGGCGGCGAGCCCTGCGCGAGTCGGCCCAAGGTTGCCTGGTAGGTCTGCAGCCCGGTCTGCAGCGCGGTCGCTCCCTGCGAGAGGCCGGTCACACCGGTCGCGATGCCGTTGGCACCGTTGGCCAGGCTGGTGGCCCCGGCGGTGCTCGACTTGATGCCGTTGGCGACACCGGTGCTGCCGGTGGCCACGCCGGACGACCCGGTCTTCAGCTGGGCCAGCTGGGTCTCGAGTTCGGTGAGGTCGCTGCCGGCCTGCACCTGGGTGTTGAGCGTCTGGATGCCGCTGTTGAGGCCGCTGAGTCCACCGATCACCTGGGCGGTGCCGTCGGTGTACTCCTTGACTCCACTGGCCAGCTCGGACGCGCCAGTGGCCAACTGCTGCTGCCCACTGGCGAGCTGGTTGGCCCCGGTGGCCAGACCGACCCCGCCGGCGGCCAGCTGGGTGCCGCCCGAGGTGAGCTCGGCCTCGCTGCCGATCAGCGCGTCAGCGCCCTCGAGCAGCTGCGGCGTGCCCTGCTTGAACTGCGCCGCTCCCGCACCGAGCGCCTTGAGGCCCTGTCCGAGTTCGGCGGTGCCCTCGCTAGCGGTGCCGGCTCCGGTGGCGAGCTCCGAGGCGCCGCTGGCCAACTGGTTGGCAGCGGTCGCCAGCGTGGTGAACTGCTCGCCCGACTGGTTGAAGCCGATGTAGACGTTCTCGAGGTAGGTCTGGGTCAGCATGCCACTCAGTTCCTGGGTGGCGAGCTGGGCGATCTGGCGGGCCAGGGCCGCGTCGGCGACAGCAGCCGACGGACTGGTCTGCACCTGGATGGTGGCCTGCTCGGCCTGGTCGGCAGCGCCGCCGTAGCTGGTGGCGGCCTTGGAGAAGTTCTTGGGGATGGTGACCACGGCCGCGTACTCACCGGACTCCAGGCCCTTGGCCCCGCCGGGAGCGTCGGTGAGCACCCAGGAGATGTTGTCGTCCTCGCGCTCGGCGAGCGCGACCGCGAGCTGCCGTCCCATCGGCACGGCCTGGCCGTTGACGGTGACCATCTCGTCCTGGTTGACGATGGCGGCCTGCACCTTGCCCATTCGCGAGCCCTGGCCCCAACTGCCGGCCAGGAAGGCCCCGGCGATCAGCAGCGGCACGAGCAGCAGCCCGATGGCCACCCAGGGATTGCGCAGGCTCGCACGGCGAAGCGTGGCGTTCTGCTGGCTTCGAGGCGTCATGACGGGGTTCCTTCCTGCACCAGCTCGCGGTCGATCCTGCGGGCTGAGGGGTGGGTGGGGATGTCGTTTTCGTCGGGAAGGGCAGGGTGGCTCGGGTCGGCATCCGAGGCGACCGGGCGGGCCACGATGACTCCGTCGACCGGCCACTCCCCCTCGTCCGAGGCACCGAGGACGACGCCGTAGTGGTCCTGCTGGCGGGCGCGCTCGATGAAGTCGTGCACGCGAGCGCGGTCATCGGCCAGTGGCAGTGAGTCGACGTGGTCGAGGACGACCAGCCGCGTGCGTTCGTCGGTGCGCTCCAGCCGGTCGAGGGCCCCGGGCATGCTGGCGTCGACCCAGCGCACGGCACGGCGGGCCTTGCCGGCCTGCTCGGGCAGCAGATGACCGGCGACGCGGCCTCGTCCGCCATCGGCACGCAACCGGCCGGCCAGCGCGAGCAGAACGGCCGAACGCAGCTCGGGAGCGCCGGTGACCAGACCGACCTGGCCGGGCAACAGACGGGCGTCGACAGGGGCGAACAGGTCACCGGCGGTCAGGCCCTCGACGTGCAGTACCGAGCTGTCGCCGGCGCTGGGCCAGTCAGCGAGCGACAATTGGTGGGTCAGCGCCTCACCCTCGACGTCGAAGCTGGGCAGGATCCGGTCGAGCCAGGCCGGCAGCCACCAGGCCCGCTCACCGAGCAGGGCGAGCACGGCCGGCACGAAGGTCATCCGCACCAAAAAGGCGTCGAGCAGCACACCCAAGGCGAGCGCGAAGCCGATGGTCTTGATCGGTCCCATGCCCTCGGGCACGAAGAACGCGAAGACCGAGAACATGATGACGGCGGCGGCGGTGACCACCTTGCCCGAGGCGATGAAGCCGGTGCGGATGGCGTCCATCGCTGATCGGCCGTGGATGTGTTCCTCGCGGATCCGGGTGACCAGGAAGACCTCGTAGTCCATGGCCAGGCCGAACAGGATGCCCATCACGATGATTGGTAGGAAGCTGATGATGGCGCCGGGCTGGTCTGCGTTGACCAGCCAGCCGAACCAGCCCTCGTTGAACACCAACTGGGTGGCGCCGAACGCCCCGCCGACGCTGAGCGCATAGCCGACGGTGGCCTTGATCGGCACCCAGATCGAGCGGAACACCATGGTCAGCAGCACCACGCTCAGGCCGACGACGAACAACCCGAACGGCAGCAGCGCCTTCCAGAGCCGGTCGGAGATGTCGATCTGGATGGCGGTCGATCCGGTGACAGCGGTCTCGACGCCCTGGGAGCTTCGCCAGTGGTCCTCCTGCTCGCGCAGCAGCTTGACCAGGTCGGTGGTGGCGGGGTCGTCCGGGCCAGTGGTGGGCACGACCTGGACGAAGCCGGTGTCGGCATTGCGGTTGGGGGTGGCGATCGGCACGGAGTCGACGCCGGGCAGCTTCTCGACGTCGGCCTTGATCGCCTGCATCACGCCGAGCGGATCGGTGGTGGGCAGCAGGTCGACGGTGACGATCAGCGGCCCGTTGTGGCCGGGACCGAAGTGCTCGCTGACCAGGTCGTAGGTCTGGCGGTCGGGTTGGCTGACCGGGTGCTGGCCGGGGTTGGGCAGCGAGAGCCACAGGTCCTTGGCCGGGATGCTCAGGGCGCCGAGGCCGACGACGACGGCGATGATCGTGGCGACCGGGTAGCGGGTCGTGGTGCGCACCCACCAGCCGAAGATGCCGCCACCCTGGGGGCCGGCAGTGGCGGTGGCGGCGGCTCGTCCCTTGGGGATCATCCGGTCGCCGACCAGGCCCATCAGCCCGGGCAGCAGGGTGAGCGCGATGGCGACGGCGAAGGCGACCGCGACCGCGGCGTACAGGCCCATGGTGGTCAGGAAGGGGATGCCGCCGATGGCCAGGCCGACCAGGGCGATGATCACGGTCAGGCCGGCGAACACCACGGCCGAACCGGCGGTGGCAACCGCGCGGGCAGCCGACTCCTGGGTGGGCACTCCGTGGGCCAACTGATCGCGGTGGCGCGACAGGATGAACAGGGCGTAGTCGATGCCGACGGCCAGGCCGAGCATCACCGCCAGCATCGGGGTCGTCGAGTTGACCGACGTCAGCGCGGTGGCGGCGGTGATCACCACCATGCCGAACCCGACGCCGAGCAGGGCGGTGAGCAGCGGCAGCCCGGCGGCGACCAATGAGCCGAGGGTGACCACGAGGACGACCAGCGCGATCAGCACGCCGATGGCCTCGATCCACGACAAGTGGGGCACCTCGATCGAGAAGATCTCACCGCCCAGGCTGAGCTTGCTGCCCTCGGGCAGCTCTGAACGCAGCTGGACCGTGAGCTGCTGCCAACCCTCGCGGTCGGCATCGGTGACGGTGTTGATGTCGCCCTCGAGCTGCAACTGCAGGATCGCTGACCGCTTGTCGGTGCTGACCAGGCCGGTGACCATCTCGTTGAACGGCGACATCACGGTGTCGATGCCGGGTGCCTCGTCGTAGCGCTGGACGACCCGCTCGATCGCTGCGCGCGCTTCCGGGTCGTCGGTGGTCATGCCCTCGGGCAGGACGACCACGGCGGTGGCGGTCGTCGCGGCCGCCTCGGGGAAGGTGGCACGCAGCTTGACCAGCGCATCCTGCGAGGCAGCGCCGGGGATCGAGAAGTTGTCGTCGTAGGGCTTGGCGACGGCCAGGGCGATGCCGCCGAACACAGCCAGGGCCACCAGCCACAGCACGAGGACGCGCTTGCCGTGGGCGTAGCACCACGCCCCCAGTTCGTACAGGTACGTCGACATGCGGCTGGCTCCTGGTGCTGTTCGGCGATTCGGTGCAGGACAGGGGGCCCGAGTTGACGTCCGGCACCACTCGATACGATTGTGTATCCGATACAGCAGTGCATTCAAGTTGGGCGTGGGTGCACTATCGTTCACCCACAGGGGGACGCGAGATGCCGCAGGAGCAGGCCGAGCGGGCGGTGACGGCACGCCGGGCAGCGACCCGAGCACGCCTGACTCAGGCTGCGGTCACCGTCTTCGCCCGTGAGGGGATCCGCGGCGCCACTGTCGAGCAGATCTGCGACGAGGCCGGCTTCACCCGGGGTGCGTTCTACTCCAACTTCGAGTCGATGGACGACCTGATCAGGGCCATGGTGGCAGGCCAGATCGAACAGGTCTCGAGCCACATCCAGACCGCGATCACGGCTGCACGACGCTCATCGGCCACCGACGTCAGCCAGGTGATCGAAGAGGCGGCCGAACTGTTCGTCAGCTTGCAGCCCTCGTCGCCGGAGTGGGTGCTCACGCTGGCCGACCTGCGCCTGGAGTCGGCACGGTCGAGCGAGTTGCGGGCCGCGGTGGCCGAGAGCACCAGCTTGGTGCGCACAGCGGTCGGCAAGATGCTGGTCGAGGTGCTGGCCGATGTCGGGCTGCGCTTCCGGGGGGCGCCCGAGCAGGCCCTGGAGTTCCTGGAGGCCGCCTACACCCACTTGACCCTCGACGCCGTGGTCGCCGGCAACCCCCCGAACACCAGGGAGCTCGCCCCGCAACTGACGTTCCTGCTGAACGCGCTCACCAAGCCCGTCTGACCGTGCCCCAGGCTGGTCGAGAGGCGACGAAGGGGTGTCCCGAGACCACGACAGCCACTCTGGTGCGGCGAAGGCCACGATGGTTCCCGAGGCTCACTGCGTGCCATGCCCGTCGCTGATCAAGGTGCCCGTCGCGGGCTGAGGGTGCCGGTCGAGTGGCGACTCGATCAGACAGGGAACCCGACAGGCTCGGCCGCCCAGGACGCCAACAGTCCCAGCCGCTCGGCGGTCACCGAGCCCGGCTCGGCGGCATAGATGGTCAGCGTCAACCCCGGCTCCGACAGCATGTCGACGCTCTCGTAGGCCAACTCCAACTCGCCCACGGCGTCGTGGTGGTAGCGCTTGGTGCCGGTGCCGCAGTAGCGCACGTCATGCGCGCCCCAGCGGCGGGCGAACTCGGTGCTCAACGTGCTCAGCTCGCCGACCAGGTCGTGCAGTTCCCGGTCGTGGGGGTCGCGCCCGGCCTCGGCCCGCAGGATCGACACGCAGGTGTCAGCAGCTGTCGCCCAGTCCGGGTAGAACCGCTGCGCGTCCTCGTCCAGGAAGGTGTAGCGGGCGAAGTTCGGTGTGGACGAGCCGGTGCGCTCGTACAGCGAGGAGTGCATCGCCCGACCCAGTTGGTTGGTGGCCAGCAGGTCCATCCGCCCGTTGCGCACCAGCGCCGGTCCGCCAGTGATCGTGTCGAGCACCCACTGCAGACTCGGGTGCGGCGTCCAGGTGCGCCGACGCCGACGCGGACGCAACAGGCCACTGGTCCCGTCGGCGGCCTGGGCCAGGTGGAACAGGTGTTCGCGCTCGGCCGCGTTCAGCTGCAGCGCCTTGGCCAGCGCGTCGAGGATGGTCACGCTCACCCCGGCCAGAGCGCCGCGCTCGAGCTTGGAGTAGTACTCGATGCTGACCCCGGCCAGCGTTGCCACCTCGCCGCGGCGCAGCCCGGGCACCCGCCGCTGGCCCACGTCGGGCAGGCCGACGTCGCGGGGGCTGAGCTTCGCCCGCCTGCTGGTGAGGAACTCGCGCACCTCGTCCCGGTTGTCCATGCCCACCACCGTACGTGCCGCGCCACCGCTGAGGGATGCCCTGCTGGTACACCTCTCGACAAGGTGTTCCCCAGCTTGCCGCAGACCACCAGACTGGACGCATGGCCCCAGCAACCACCGTGCACATCACCAAGGCCGTGCTGGCCACGGTGGTGCTGGTCACCGCCATCGCGCCGCTGGCCACCGACATGTACGTTCCGGCGTTCCCGCTGGTCACCCGTGACCTCGGCGCCGACCCCACCCAGGTGCAGTTGACCCTGACCACCTTCTTCGTCGGCATGGCGTTGGGCCAGTTGGTGGGTGGGCCGATCTCGGACGCCCGCGGTCGCCGCCAGCACCTGATCATCGCCCTGGTGGTGCTGACGCTGGCCTCGGTGGCCTGCGCGTTCGCCCCCGAGATCTGGACGATGATGGCGGCCCGCTTCCTGCAGGGGCTCAGTGGTGGGTGGGCGATGGTGATCGCCCGTGCGGTGATCGTCGACCTGGCCGCAGGCGCCGACCTGGTCAGGAGCCTCAACCTGGTCTCGGGGGTCGGCGGCGTCGCCCCGGTGGTCGGCCCACTGATGGGCGGTCTGATCCTGCTGGTCACCGACTGGCGGGTCTCGTTCTGGGTGCTCACCGCGATGTCAGCGGCGATGGTGGCTGCGGTGGCCATCGCCATCCCCGAGTCGCTGCCACCCGAGAAGCGGCACAGCGGCGGACTGGGCCAACTGCTCGGCGCCACCGGACGCGTGCTGTCGAACCGCAACTACGTCGCCTACCTGCTGATCACCGGCTTCTCGATGGGTGCAACCTTCGCCTACGTGGCCACCTCGGCCTACATCCTGCAGTCGATGAACGGCCTGTCGCCGATGCTCTACTCGGTCGACTTCGCCTTCAACGCCGTGGGTCTGGCCCTGCTCACCCTGGTCGCCGCCAGGCTGGCCGGCATCGTCCCGACCCGACACGTGATCGCGCTGGGTCTGGCCGGCAACGTGGTCGCCGGCCTGATGATGCTGATCGGTGCGCTCTGGTTCGACACCCCGCTGTGGGTGGCGCTGGTGGCCTTCCTGGTGCTGATGAGTTCACAGGGCTTCGTCGGACCCAACGCCGGCGCACTCGCCTCTGACCAGGTGCCCGAACACCCCGGCACCGGCTCAGCCGTGCTGGGATTCATGCAGTGGGTGATGGCTGGTGTCATCGCCCCGATCGCTGGCCTCGGCGGTGACCAGACCGCCGTGCCGATGGCCGTCATCATCCTCGTCCTCGCCGGGCTGTCCTTCGTCGCCCTGTACCTGGTGGCTCGTCCCCAACCCGACGAGCGACCCTCGCTGCGCGGGAGCTGATCCCGCCCTGACTTCTCCGTCCCCGACATCAACCGAGAGGAACCACCATGCGCGCAGTCGTCATGCACGGCCCCCGCGACGTCCGCACCGAAGAGCGTGATCGTCCCCGCATCATCGAACCCACCGACGCCATCCTCAAGCTCGCCGCCACCTGCGTCTGCGGCTCAGACCTGTGGCCCTATCGAGGAGCGGACGAGGTGACCCGGCCCACCCCGATGGGCCACGAGTACGTCGGCGTCGTCGAAGAGGTCGGCGACGCGGTCACCACCGTCAAGCCCGGCGATTTCGTGGTCGGCTCGTTCTTCGCCTCCGACGGCACCTGCGAGATCTGCCGCTCCGGCTACTCCACCGGCTGCCTCGACCGGCGTCCGATGGGTGCCGAGGGTTGCCAGGCCGAGTACCTGCGGGTGCCACTGGCCGACGGCACCCTGGTGGCCACCCCCGGCACGCCGGACGACGACCTGATTCCGTCGCTGCTGGCTGCCTCCGACGTGCTGGGCACCGGCTGGTTCGCCGCCAAGGCCGCCGAGGTCGGCCCCGGCAAGACCGTCGCGGTCATCGGTGACGGTGCGGTCGGCCTGCTCGGTGTGCTCGCCGCCAAGGAACTCGGCGCCGAGCGGATCATCGCGATGAGCCGCCACGCCGACCGGCAGGCCCTGGCCCGGGAGTTCGGCGCCACCGACATCGTCGCCGAGCGCGGTGACGAGGGCGTGGCGAAGATCAAGGAACTCACCGACGGCCTGGGGGTGCACAGCGCGCTCGAGGCGGTCGGTACCCAGGAGTCGATGATGCAGGCGATCCGCGCAACCCGTCGCGGCGGGCACGTCGGCTTCGTCGGGGTGCTGCACGACGTGAACATCCCCGGTGGGGAGTTCTTCATGTCGCACGTGCACATCCACGGCGGCCCGGCCCCGGTGCGCACCTACCTGCCCGACCTGATTGAGCGGATCTTCGCCCGCCAGATCGATCCCGGCAAGGTGTTCGACCTCGTCCTGCCGATCGAGCAGGCCGACGAGGCCTACCGGGCGATGGACGAGCGTCGAGCCATCAAGGCGATGCTGACCTTCTGAGGCCCTCAGGCGCCCGCCCCGACTGGCAGTCTGGGCGGGTGAAGCATGGCTACACCAACCGTACCGACCAGCTCGGACGAGCCGTCCGCAAGACCTACCAGGGCCCCGACGCAGCCAAACGGCAGGCAGCCGAGACGCGGGCGCTCACCGCCCTGCAGGGTCTGTTCCCGGTGCCTCCGCTGCTGGACGAAGGCGACGGCTGGCTCGAGGTCGGCTTCGTCGACGGCCGGCACGGGCAGGACCTGATCGACGAGGGCCACGCCGCCGAAGTGCTGCACAGTTGTGGACGAGCGCTCCGCCACCTGCAGACCCTCGACCCGCGTCTGTTCGACCCTGCACTGACCGGTCAGGCCACAGCCACCGGCCAGATCCTCCGGCACGGCGACTTCGGACCGAACAACCTGCTGTTCGACGACCACTTCGAGGTGGTCGCCGCCCTCGACTGGGAGTTCAGCCGGGTCGGTGAGCCGATCGCCGACCTGGCTTGGTGTGAGTTCATCGTCCGCATGCACCACGCGGACGAGGTCGATGCCCTGCCGGCCCTGTTCGAGGGCTACGGCGCGACCCCACCGTGGGCCCACCGGCAGCAGGCGATGCTCGAGCGCTGTGACGAATTGCTCGACTTCGTGACCCTCTGGAACCCCAGAGTCCCGGGGTCGACCAGTGGCAGCAGCGCCAGGCGACCGTCCGCGGCTGGACCGAGTGAGGCTCAGTCGCTGGTGGTGACGGTGAAGGTGCCCACCGCCTCGGCGATGTCGTCACCGTCGGCGGTGACCACCTCGGCCGAGAGCAACACGACCGTGGCGCCCTTCTTGCCGACCTCGGCGCGGGCGACCAGTTCGTCACCGACCTTGGCCGGGTTGAGGTAGGTCAGCGACAACTGCAGCGTCGCCGCACCCTGGTCGTCGTCCAACTGTTCGCGCACGGTACGGCCCATCGCCATGTCGACCAAGGTGACGATCAGTCCACCGTGCACGGTGCCGGCGGTGTTGAGGTGCTGCTCGGTCACGGTGACCCGCACCTCGCCGTCGTGCACGCGGACCCCGAGAAGGTCGGCGAACGGTTGCTGCTCTGCCATCACGCCTCCTCGACGCTGACTGGGGTGACCATGACTCGCTCGCCCTCGACCACCCGCAGATCTCCCTCGATCCGGAACCGGGCGCTCAGTGCCTCGTCCATCGACGACGAGCCGGCCCAGAGCGTGAGCCATCCGGGTTCGACCACCCGGCGCAGGTCACGGGCGACCAGGCTGGTGCGGTCGGCGTGCACGCTGAAGGTGACCCGTCTGGCCTGCCCAGCGGCCAGGTCGACCCGCGCGTAGCCGATCAGTCGCTTGACCGGCGTCGTGACCTGAGCCACCTCGTCACGCAGGTAGAGCTGGACGACGTGGGTGCCGTCGCGGTCGCCGGTGTTGGCCACGGTGACCGACACCTCCAGCTGGCCATCGGGGTCGATCACCTCGGACGAGGTCTGCAGGTCTGACAGCGCGAAGGTCGTGTACGACAGGCCGTGGCCGAAGGGGTACAGCATCTCGGGATCGAGGCTGGTCAGGCCGCCCTGCCGACGTCCCAGCGGTGGAGCGAGGTAGGTCCAGGGCTGGGCGCCTGGCACTCTGGGCACGCCCACCGGCAGCCGGCCGGACGGGTTCACGCGCCCCGACCGCACCCCGGCGATCGCCTGGGCACCCTCTTCCCCGGGGCAGAAGGCTTGGACGACGGCCGCGCAGCGCGGCGCCAGGTCACCCAGGGCGTAGGGGCGTCCGGACACCACCAGCAGCACCACCGGCACACCGGTGTCGAGCAGCCTCTCGACCAGCACCTGCTGGCCACCTGGCAGTCGCAGGTCGGCGACGTCGTTGCCCTCACCCGAGCTACCCGCCCCGAACAGGCCGGCGATGTCACCGACACCGACGACGACCACGTCGGCCTCGCGGGCCACAGCCACCGCCTCGTCGACACCGGACAGGTCGTCGTCCTCGATCTCGCAGCCTCGGGCATGGGTGACCTCACCGAACTCTGCCCGCAACGCGTCGAGGATCGACCCGATCTCGATGCCGGCGGGCCCACCCGGGTGGTGCTTGAGCACGTGGTTGGGAAAGGAGTAGCAGCCGAGCATGGTGAGCGGGTCGTCGATCACCGGCCCGACCGCGGCCAGGCGCACCCCTGGGGCCAGCGGCAGGGTCTCGTCGTTGGCCAGCAGGACGATCGACTCGTCGGCCAGCCGGCGGGCGATGTCGCGGTTGCGCGCCGAGTCGAGGTCGATCGAGGTCTCGTCGTCCAGCCGCGGCTGCCAGCCGGGTTCGAGCAGTCCCAGGTCGTGCTTGTGCTGCAGCACCCGGCGCACGGCGACATCGAGCACATCGGCCTGCACGCGTCCCGACTCGATCGCCTCGCCCAGTTCGGTCAGGGTGTCGGTGTGCGGCAGTTCGACGTCGAGGCCGGCCTGCAGAGCCAGCACTGCCGCATCGGCCTTGGTCTCAGCGACGTGGTGGAACTCGCGCAGGAAGTTGATGGCGAAGTAGTCCGACACCACCGTGCCCTCGAAGCCCCACTGGTCGCGCAGCACCTCGGTGAGCAGCCAAGGGTCTGCGGCGCACGGCACCCCGTCGACATCGGTGTAGGAGTTCATCACCGACCGCGCCCCGCCGAGCCTCACCGCCATCTCGAACGGTTCGAGCACCACCTGCAGCAGGTGGCGCCGGCCCATCCGCACCGGCCCGTGGTTGAGGGCGGCGACCGAGGCCGAGTAGCCGGCGAAGTGCTTGAGCGTGGCGATGATGCCGGCACCCTCGAGGCCCTTCACGTAGGCGGTGCCGATGGTTGCGACCAGGTGAGGGTCCTCGCCGATGGTCTCCTCGACTCGTCCCCACCGGTAGTCGTGGACGACGTCGAGCACCGGCGACAGGGCCTGGTGCACCCCCACCGAGGCCATGTCGTCGCCGATCGCAGCAGCCATCTGCTCGACCAGGTCGGGGTCGAAGGTGGCACCCCAGGCCAGGGCGGTCGGGTAGACGGTGGCCCCGTACGCGGTGAACCCGGTGAGGCACTCCTCGTGGGCGATCGCCGGCACACCGAAGCGTGACGACTCGACCACCACCCGCTGACGTTCACGCATGGCGGCCAGCCCCTCGGCCACGGTCAACGGCGAGGTGCCCCAGGTGCGGGTCAGTTGACCCAGCCCGTGGGCGACCGCGTCGTCGAATCCTGCGGGGTTCGCGGCACGCTCGTCCGACAGTGGCGCCACCGTCGCGCCGTCACGATGCAGGTCCTGCACCCAGAAGCTGCCCAGCTGGGCCAGCTTCTCGGCCACTGTCATCTGGTCGAGCAGGTCGTCGACGCGCGACATGGCTCACCAACCGATCGAGCGCAGGTACTCCCTCGACTCACGGATGCAGTCGAACGGGTCGCGACCGTAGACGTCGTCCTGCTCGACGAACAGGAAGCTCGCGCCGGTCTGCTCGGCCACCGGCAGGATCGCCGGCCAGTTCATGTTGCCCTGACCGACCTCGGCGTACTGGATGGTGTCGGCCTGGAACGCCTTCATGAACTCGCCGCGGCGCTCGGGGTCGGCCAGCATCTCCAGGGCGTCCGGGGGCAGCGTCCTGACCCGGTAGTCCTTGAGGTGGATCAGGTCGCAGACGCCCTCATAGGCCTTGAGCATGTCGATCGGGTTCATGCCACCGCGCTGCACCCAGTGCAGGTCGACCTCGAAGTGCACCGTCGGGGCGACCCGGCGGACGATGTCGAAGATCCGCTCGCCGTCGAACTGGGCCAGGTCGACGTGGTGGTTGTGGTAGCACAACTGGATGCCGTCGGCCTTGAGCTTCTGGGCAGCCTGCTCGCACTCGGTGGCCCACGCCTCGCAGCGCTCCTTGGTGGCCATCGCGTCGAAGGGCATCATGCCGATGCGGACGAACTTCGTCCCCAGCCGGCGGCAGACCTCGAGCAGCCAGTCGTACTCGTCGGCGATCGAGATGCCGTTGCCCTGGCCCTTGAGGACGACCGACAGCGCCCCGACCTGGAGGCCGAGTTCGTTGACGCCGCGCTCGAGTTGGGCGATGTGCTCTTCGTCGGTGGGCATCTGGGAGTACTCGACGGCGTCGTAGCCGAGTGCCCTGATCTGCTCGAGCACCGGGTAGAGCCCCTGCTCGGCGACCTGGGTCTTGAACATCATCATCATCGAACCGATGGTGGCCATGGTGTCTCCTTGGGTGAGAAGTGGGGTGGTGGTGGTCTCGACACGCTCGCTTCGCTCGCCACTCGACAAGCGAGGTGGCTGGGTCAGCTGCGCGAGGGCCAGTCGCCGCCCTCGTCGGTGATCCGCTTGTTCAGCTCGTGCAGGTAGCGGGGCTCGTCGAAGTTCTCGATCGAGACCTCTTCGCCGGTCCAGGCCGACAGGTGGATCGCGTTGGCCAGCCGCACGCCGTGGATGCCGTCGCCGCCGGGGGCGAGCAACTGCTCCTCACCGTGCACGGCTGCGGCGAAGTTGCGCAGCACCTCGATGTGCTGCATGCCCCAGACCGAGCCGTAGTCCTTGGTCTCGGTGTCGAAGTACTCCTTGGAGTCGAGCTCGCCACGGAAGATCTGCGACACCTGCTGCATGGTGAGCTGCTTGCTGAGCTCCTGCTCGCTGGCCTTGAGCTTGGTGATGGTCACGCTCTTCGACCCGTCGACGACGATCTTGCCCTTGTCACACAGGATCTCGAGGCGGTCGGTGCCGGCGATGTCGTGGGTGCAGGTGATGAAGGTGCCGGTGGCGCCGTCGCCGAAGTCGACCAGGGCGTTCACCTCGTCCTCGACGACGATGTCGCGCTTGAAACCGAAGGCGCACTTGGCGAACACGCTCTTGGGCACGCCGCAGATCCACTGCCACAGGTCGAGCTGGTGGGGAGCCTGGTTGACCAGGACGCCGCCGCCCTCGCCGCCCCAGGTCGCACGCCACGCCGACTGGTCGTAATAGCCCTGCGGACGCCACCAGGTGGTGATGATCCACGAGGTGTGGCGAAGCGCGCCCAGCTCACCGGAGTCGAGCAGGGCCTTGATGTCCTTGTAGAGCGGGTTGGTGCGCTGGTTGAAGAACACCCCGAAGACCAGCTCGGGCTTGGTGGCAGCGTGGTCGATCACCTCGCGGGCCTGCTTGGTGTAGACGCCGACCGGCTTCTCGAGCAGCGCATGGATGTTGCGGTCGAGCGCGGCGATGCCCATCTCGGGGTGCAGGTAGTGCGGCACGGTGGTGACGATGGCGTCGACCTGGCCGGAGTCGAGCATGGCGATGTAGTCGGTGTGGAAGGGGGCACCGAAGCCCTCGGCGGCCTCACGCTTGGACTCGTCGATGTCGCAGATGGCGCCGAGCACCATGCCGGGCACCTTGTCCTCCTGGAGGAACCTGGCGTACATCCCTCCCTCGGCGCCGAGTCCGATGATGCCCAGGCGGACGGGGCTGGGGGTGGTGGTGTCGTTCATGGTCACTCCTGGTGGGATGAGGTGGCAGTGGGCGTAGTCGGGGGGTGCAGGGGGTTCTCCCCCGCCTGTGGAACCGTCAGGGGGCGTTCGGGGCCGGTGTCGCGGTAGATGGCGGCCAGGATCTGCAGGGTGATGTCGGCCTCGTCGGGTGAGATCCAGAACGGCTGGTCGTCGTCCAACCGGTCGTAGAAGTCACGGATCAGCAGTTCGTGGGAGTAACCCCAGTAGGCGCGGCCGGTGGAGGGCACGAGCCGTTCAGGGGTGTAGCTCGAGCGGCCGGAGTCGAAGTCGGTGACGGTCAGGCCCTCGAACAGCCGTGCGCTGCCCAGCTCGCCCCAGATCTCGATCTCGACCGGGCGGTGGACGGCGGAGTTCAAGGTGGCGAAGAAGGTGGTCTGTGCTCCCGACGGATGGGTGATCCAGGCGGTGGCGGTGTCCTCGACCTCGATCTGGCCGTCGAACTTGGTCTGGGCGGCGTGGCCACGCACGTCCTCGACCCCACCCAGCAGCCACTGGACGAGGTCGAGGGTGTGGATGGCCTGGTTGATCAGCACGCCGCCGCCGCTGCCGTCCCAGGTCGCCCGCCACGGACGGGCCTGGTAGTAGGGCATGGTGCGGGTCCAGACCACATTGGCCCACGCCCCCTGGATGGTGCCCAGCTCGCCCTGGTCGAGCACCCGCTTGAGTTCCTGGGCGGTGGCGTTGTAGCGGTTCTGGAAGCAGATGCCGACCTTGCCGGTGGCCCGGCGTGCGGCCTCGATGATCGCATCGGCACCGGCACGGGAGTGGGCCAGCGGCTTCTCGAGGATCACGTTCGCCCCGGCGTCGAGCAGGTCGACCGCGACCGGTGCGTGCTGGTGGTGCGGGGTGGTGACATGGACGACATCGGGAGCGAGGTCGGCATACATCTGGTTGTGGTCGCCATAGACCGCCACACCGTGGGCGGCCGCGGCTTCGGCGCGCTCGTGGTCGGTCTCGACCAGGCCGACGAGTTCGGCGTCCTGGATCGCCTCGATCGCGGTCAGGTGGACGACCGAGACGTCGCCGACGCCGACCAGGGCCACGCGTGTCATCTCGTCCCCCACTCAGGCGTACTCGACGCCGACCTCGTCGAACAACCCGACCAGTGCGTCGTGGGCCTTGGCCCACAGCGTCGGTCCGGTCATCGCCCCGAAGGCGGTGTAGTCGGCCAGGTGCGGCTCGATGGAGAAGAAGCCGTCGTAGCCGGACTCCTTGAGCGCAGCGATGAGTTCGCGCCACTGTCCGTCGCCGTCACCGGCGGGGACGATGGTCGGGGTGCCGGCGACCGCATCCTTGACGTGCACGTAGGCGATCCGGTCGCGCAGCAGCGGCCAGGCCTCGTCGAACGGACGAGCGTCGCACTGCACGTAGTTGGCGGGGTCGATGATCAGCTTGAAGTGGTCGCAGGCCAGTGCGTCGGCGAGCCCCTTGACCCGGCTGGGCACGTCGCCGTAGATGTCCTTCTCGTTCTCGTGCAGCAGGACGACGTCGGCGCCCGCGGCCCGGTCGACCAGGGCGCGCATGCGGCGCAGCACCTCGTCGCGGTGCTGGTCGGGGTCGTCACCCTCGGGGATGAAGAAGCTGAAGATGCGAATGTTGGGGGCGCCGAGGTACTGCGCGACGTGCAGGGCGCGGTCCATGTCGGCCAGGTGGGGCTCGAAGTCGTCGGTGACGAAGATCTTGCCGATCGGCGAACCGACCGAGCTGACCTTGATACCGGCCTCGTCGAGCATCTGCTTGGCCCGGGCCAGCTGCTCGTCGTCGAGCTTGAGCACGTTGATGCCCCAGGCACTGCGGAACTCGACGTACTTGACGCCCAGTTCGGTGAGCAGTGCGATCTGCTCGGCCAGGTCGTCAGCGATCTCGTCAGCGAAACCGGTGCGCGTCCACATGTATGGCCCTCCCAAGGTGGTCTGACCTGCAACCCTAGGCAGGCACGGCGTTGCCGGTCAGGGGTTGCCAAGCTTTGCCGCCATCACCGCACCGGGGCAGGGAGGGGTCGATCAGCGCCCGAGTCGGGTCTCGATCCGCTCGACCACGGCGGCGTCGAGGGCAACCGGGACTGCTGCACGTCTTGGTGACAGGTTGGGTTAGGCGGCTTGGTCTGCCGGTGTGGTCATGATGGTCTCGAACTCGATGGGGGTCAAACGTCCCGGGCGGGCTTGTCGTCGGCGGCGGTGGTAGGTCCGTTCGATCCAGGTCACGATCGCGATGCGGAGGTCGTGGCGGGTGTGCCAGCGGTGTCGGTCGAGGACGTTGTTCTGGAGCAGGGCGAAGAAGGATTCCATGGCGGCGTTGTCGCCGGCGGAGGCGACCTGGCCCATCGAGCCGGTCAGGTCGTGACGACGCAGGGCGGCCAGGTACTTCCTGGACCGGAATTGACTGCCCCGATCGCTGTGCACGATGCAGCCGGTCACTTTGCCGCGGCGGGCCACCGCCATGGCGAGGGCGTCGACCGCGATCCGGGACTTCATCCGGTCACTGATGGAGTAGCCGACGATCCGGTTGGAGTACACGTCCTTGACCGCGCACAGGTACAGCTTGCCCTGGCCGGTGCGGTGCTCGGTGATGTCGGTCAGCCACAACTGGTTCGGCGCTACGGAGGTGAAGTCGCGCCGCACGTGGTCGTCGTGGACGGGCGGGCCCGGCTTCTTCCCGTTCGTGCTGCGCTTCTTGCCGAACACGCTCCACCACCGGTTGGCCGCACAGATCCGCCACACCCGCCGGTCGCAGCCGGTGTGGCCGGCTGCACGGACCTCATCGGCCAGCAGCCGGTAGCCGAACTCCGGATCATCGTGGTGGGCGTCGAACAACGCGTTCGCCAGAAGCGCCTCATCGAGTTCCCTGGCAGTGACCGGACGGGCGAGCCAGCGGTAGTAGGGCTGGCGGGCGAGCTTGAGGACCCGCCACTCACCGTGACGGGGATCTGGTCAGCAGCGAGCTCCTTCACGAGCGGGCACATCTTTTTCCGGCAAGTTGGCCTGCGACAAATACGCCACCGCGCGGCGCAGGATCTCGTTCTCCTGCTCCAGCAGCCGGCTACGGCGCTTCAACTCCCGCAGCTCGGCCGACTCCGCGCTGGTCACACCGGGCCGGTGGCCGTCCTCGACATCAGCGCGCTGCAGCCAGTTCCGCAGACACGACTCACTGATCCCGAAGTCCTTGGCGATCTGGGCAATCGGAGCCTCGCCACGACGGGCCACCGCGACCACGTCGTCACGGAACTCCTTCGGATGGGGTCTGGGCATGGTCAACATCCTTCCAGCAGGACCTCTCGGCCCCACAGATCGAATGTCACCTCCTCGTGCAGCAGTCCCCTCCCTTTTCAGCCGCCGGAAACGGTCCCCAATTCGACCGTCGTTGACAGGCGATGTCAGTCTGATATTCGCGGGTTGGTTACCGCAGGACGGTGCTTTCGGCTCGGAACGTCACGCGTGTCTAGGATCGAGCGTCGCCGCCGGTGAGGGTGGCTGCTCATAGGTGTATCGCGGGTCGTTCCGGTCGCTGCGTCACCTCGTGACCGGCCGGTCTCCAGGCCAAGTTCGTGGTCCTCGAAGGGACTATTCCTCGAGGACGGCCAGCGACCAGCACCACCCGGCGAGTTCGCGGGCGATCGCGGCGTTGGCGACGTTGTTGGCCTTCTTGCGCTTCTTGAACTGGTTCCAGCGGTGGTTCAACCGGCGGTTGCCCAGATCCCCGCGGGCCCGGGCGGCGGGGCTGGCGAGGTCCCAACGGTCACGGATCGTCTTGCCCGAGACGTAGCGGTGTTGGTGGTGCCAGGCGGCCTCGACCAACAGACGCCGGGCATGTCCGTTGCCGGTCTTGGTGATCGGGCCAAGTGAGCGGGACTGCCCCGACGAGTTCTCCGACGGGACGAGGCCGACGAAAGATCCGATGGAGTTCCCGGTGAACCTGGCCCAGTCGCCGATCTCGACCGCCAACCCGAACCCCGTCAGCGTCGAGATCCCCCGCAGACAGCCCAGCCGATGAACGGTGTCGGTCCACGGACTGTCGGCAGCCATCGCGGCGATGCGGTCGTCGAGACGATCACGGCGCGCCGTGATCGTGACCACACTGTCGTAGGCCTCATCGAAGGCGGCCTGGACCAAGGGCGAGTCGAAGCGCTGGCGCTTGAGCCAGGCGTCATGCGCGTTGCTCCAGGCCTGACCGCCCGAGTAGACGATCCCATGCCGCAGCAGCAGCTTCGACAACCGATGCCTGGCACGCATCAAGTCACTACGGCAGTCCTCCCGAGCCCGAACGAGGTCACGGGCAGCCTCGGTGAGCTCATCGGGAACAGTGACCGCCGAGTAGGCGTCCAACCGGAGCAGCATCGAGAGATGTTCAGCATCGATCGCATCGGTCTTCACCCTCGATCCGGCTGGCCTCTGGAGCTTGGACGGCGCGGCGACCACCGTTCGGATGTCGTTGGCCAGCAGGGTTCGGGCCAGACCGTAACCGGTCGGTCCGGCCTCGTAGATCGCCGCGGCCGGGCCGGGCAGGGTCTTGATCCAGCCGGTCACTTCCACAGGGTCGGGGCAGAGTCTGGCTTTGAAGATTTCTCCGGTCTGGACGTCCATCGCATGCGCCACCACGGAGCGGGCATGCACATCCAGACCAACACTCGTACGCTCAGTAAACAACCGGGGCCTCCCACGTATGTCGGAAAGGCCAGACAGGCCCACCCTGTCCGGCAACCCACGAATCGTTGCGCGGCGAGGCCCCGGCCTGCCAGAGCTCTCACCCCGAATCGAGGTCACCCATACCGTCTAGGCAGTGCCCACCTCATGCTCGACCAAGCCGACATCGGCAGGACGTGGCAGACGGCACCCTTCGACCCGCCCTTGGGACGCGGGATCAACTTCCAGATCTCCGTGCCTGATGTTGCCGTGCAACTCAGGCAGCTCCGTGAGGCGGGCTGGCCGCTGTTCATGGAACCGGAAGAGAAGTGGTACCGCATCAGCCTGAGCGAGGAGGCGGGCGTTCGCCAGTTCCTCGTGCAGGACCCCGACGGCTACCTGGTGCGTCTCCAGATGTCGTTGGGACAGCGAACGTTGGAGCAGTAGCCCAACGCGGCAAGAGCGTGCGCCAGTGGCCATGCTCGCGTCCCGGGGGTTGACTCTCGGGCAACCCGAAGCACGACTCTGGAGTTGTGAGTGATGATCTTCTCAATGTCGGGCCGTTCGCCAAGCGCGCGGGGCTCAGCGTTCACGCCCTGCGCCACTATGACGCGTTGGGACTGCTAAAGCCCACCGAAGTCGATCCCAAGACCGGCTACCGCCGCTATTCCACTAGTCTGCTTACGGCAGCAAGGCTCATCGCTGATCTGCGCTGGCTCGACGTCCCACTCCCCGACGTTCGGGACATACTCGCGGCACCCTCCTCAGACCGGGCGCGGACGTTGCTCGAGTCGCATGTCGAACGCCTTGTTCGCACCCGCCACCATCTCGATCAGCAGATCGCTCAGTGCAGTGTCTACGCGTCCAAAGGAGTACCTGTGCCCACCATCCTCACCACCGTTGTCCCGGTCCAGCTGAAAATCCGGGTAGCCAACAAAGAGAGAGCACGACGCTTCTACGAGGACGCCTTCGGCCTGGCACAACAGGTGATCCGGCACACCGAAGACGCCGACTACGACGGCTACCTGTTTGGTGATTACGGCCAGCCAGGTTTCTTTCTGCTTCTACTGGTTGACGACACCGACTTCGACTGCCCCGGCCGCAGCACCCTCGGCCTGCTCGTCCCAGACCTCGACACCATCCACCACCAGGCTCTCTTAGCCGGGGCGACCGAAACAGTACCCATCACGGACGCCGACGGGATGCCCCGAGCGAGTGCAGTCACCGATCCAGATGGCAACTGGATCTGGCTCTACCAAGGATGAGGCCCCTGTGCCTCCCCCCAAGGACGCGCGCTCATCGGCAGTTTAGGAATGTCACGCGCCTGTGGAGGGGGTCTGGTGGCGTGCTCGGGTGTGGGCGAGTCGGTAGGAGTTGGTTCCGGTTTCGATGATGGTGGCGTTGTAGGTGAGGCGGTCGACGATCGCTGCGCACAGTCGTGGGTCGGTGAAGGTGTCGGTCCAGGCGGAGAAGGACTGGTTGGACGCGATCGCGATGGCGTTCTTCTCTTCGCGTTCGGTGAGGACCTGGAACAGCAGTTCGGCGCCTCGCCGGTCGAGCTCCATGTATCCCAGTTCGTCAATGACCAGGAGATCCACTCTTCCGTAGCGGTTGATGGTCTTGGTGAGTTGCTTCTCGTCAGCGGCCTCGACGAGCTCGTTCACCAGGCGGGTTGCGAGGGTGTAGCGGACGCGGTAGCCCTGCTCTGCGGCGGCGGTGCCGAGAGCGATGAGCAGGTGGGACTTGCCGGTGCCGGAGTCCCCGATCAGGCACAGCGGGTCGCCGCGGCGGATCCAGTCGCCGGTGGCGAGCTCGTTGATGGTGGCGGGGTTGATGTTCGGGTTCGCGGTGAAGTCGAAGTCGGCGAGCCACTTCTCGCGGGGGAATCCGGCGCTCTTGATACGGCGCAGGGTGGAGCGGCGGTCACGGTCGTCGACCTCGGCCAGGAGCAGCTCGGCGAGGAAGCCCTGGTAGGTGAGTTGTTCCTTGGTGGCGGTGGTGATCGCCTCATCGACGACGGACCGGATGGTGGGCAGTCGTAGGCGGCGGCAGGCCTGGTCGATCGCGGCCTGGGCGGCTTGTTCGGTGAGGCTGTGACGGCGGCGAAGACCGCCCGGACGGGAGCTGCTGGTGTTCGTGGTCATGGGGTTCCTGTCTGGGTGTGGTGGTGGACCTCTGCGGGGGCCGGGGCGGGATCGGTGGCCGTGTGGCGGCGGCGGAGGAGTTCGTCGTAGGCAGTGACAGTGGGCAGGGGTCGGGTGTCCTCGGGCAGGTGCGCGATGACCTGGTGTGGGTCGGTGGGGCGTCGTGGTGGCAGGTTCACGACCGTCCCCCGCCTGGTCGGGCTGACTGGGGCGGGTGTGTGGGTGGTGGCGTGGCGGCGGGCTTCGACGGCGACGACGTCGGGGCTGATCGCACCAACGGACAGGGCGCTAGTGATGCCGGCGATCACCGCCTCGGCGGGGAGGGATCGGTGGAGCAGGAGCACGTCGATCAACTCCTGGGTGCCCGCGACGTCGCCGCTGGTCTTGCGGGCGGCAGCCCAGAACGCGTCGTGCGCGGCGGTGAACGCCCCCGCGGCTCTGGCTTGAGCGAGGGCGGTGGAGCCGGGGAACGCACCGGGCTTGTGCCGCAGGACCTCGAGGTAGTGGTCCAGCTCGACCCGGGTCACGCCACGGGTGCCGAGGCGTGGGTGGGTCGCGACGACGCTGCGGCCCTCGAACACGACCACGCACGAGGCCCGCAACGACACACGGACACGTTGCCCGATCAGGTGCGCCGGAACGGAGTACTTGACCATGCGGACAGTGATCAGGGCGGAGCGGTCGACCCGGGGATGGAGGATCAAGCCGGGGTCGAAGTCATCGGCCGGCAACGGAGCCAGGTGGGGCAGTTCGGCGCGGTAGTCCTGCCCGATCGTGTTCGCATGGCCGGCGATCCGGCGGGTGTTGTCGTCGACTTCCCAGACACGGATCTGGTCGTTGAGTTCGTCCAGGCTGGCGACCTCGGGCATCGGGGTGAGGTGGTTGCGGCGGAACCAGCCGACCTCGCCCTCGACACCGCCCTTCTCATGGGCGCCGTCGATGCCGGGCTGGCAGTAGAACGCGTCGAAACCGTAGTGGGAACGAAACAGCACCCAGCGTTCGTTCTCCTCGCGGAGCCGGTCACCGCCATGGATTACCTGCACGACCGCGGACGTGAGGTTGTCGTAGCGGATGTGGCGGGTCGGGATGCCGCCCAGGGCGTGGAAGGCCTCGATGTGGCCCTCGAGGAAGGCCTCCTGCCCACCGGTCGGGTAGACGCGGTGGATCGCCTTGCCCGAGTGCGACAGACGGTAGACGAACATGTGGCACTTGGTCTTGACGCCGTCCAGGATCACATACACCTCACCGAAGTCGACCTCCGCCTCCGCGCCGGGGGCGTGGTCCTGCGGCACCATCGCCTCCACCCGCCGCCCGGCCTCCAGATCGATCTGCGCGCGCCGGACCCGCACGTAGTCCCGCACCGTGGAATAGGACAGGTCCGTGGCGCCGTGCTCGTCGCGTAGCCGGGCCAGGATCCTGGTCGCAGTGTGACGCTGCTTGCGCGGCGCGGTCAGGTCATAGCGCAGCATTTCGTCGATCGCCGCCTTGTACGGGTCCAGGCGCGGTGCCGTGCGGACCGGGGTCTTGCGGGGTGGTGGTTCGGCCGAGGCGAGTGCCTGGCGGACGGTGCGGCGGTGCACCCCGTGCTTGCGCGCGAGCTCGCGGATGGACAGACCATCGACTCGCGCGTCGTGGCGGATGTCGGCAAACAGCTGCACTCGTGACCCCATCTCGGCTCCCTTGCCCTCGCGACTGGTTCCCAGTGATGGGGACCAGCGTGAAGGGGTGGGGCCAGTTCAGACCGTCAACACCCCGGCAAGTCGCACGCGGGGCCAGATCAGGCCGTCACAACGGGGCCAAACTAAGCTGTCACAACCAACCTTACTCCCGTTAGGGATGATACTGGTCCCGCGCGTCTGCTCGACATGGTGGAGGGCCGTTCCAAGCAGGCGTTCAAGACGTGGCTCGCCACCCGACCCAAGGTGTGGCGGGACGGGGTCGAGGTCGTGGCCATGGATGGTTTCACCGGGTTCAAGACAGCCACCACCGAGGAACTCCCTGACGCGGTCACCGTCCTGGATCCGTTTCACGCAGTCAGGTTGGCCGGCGATGCCCTCGACGAGTGCCGGCGTCGGGTCCAACAGACCCTGCACGGCCACCGAGGCCGTGCTGATGATCCGCTCTACCGGGCCCGTCGCACCTTGCACACCGGCCTGGATCTGCTCACCACCAGGCAGAAGGCCCGGCTGGAAGCCTTGTTCGCCGGCGATGAGCACGTCGAAGTCGAAGCTACCTGGGCGGTCTACCAACGGATGATCGCTGCCTATCGCGAACCCAAGCCCGCTGAAGGGAAGGCCCGCATGCAGGCCGTCATCGCCGCCCTCAGCAGCGGTGTCCCCGCCGCGTTGACCGAGCTCGCCGTGCTGGGCCGCACGCTGAAGAAGCGGGCCGCTGACGTGCTGGCCTACTTCGACCGGCCGGGCACCTCGAATGGCCCCACCGAAGCCCTGAATGGCCGGCGGGAACACCTCCGCGGCAGCGCCCTCGGCTTCCGGAACCTCACCAACTACGTCGCCAGATCCCTCCTCGAGACCGGCGGATTCAGACCGCGACTACACCGTGGTTTGGGATGAGCCCCTTAACCCTTCCCCCAAGCAAAAGGCATGTGCGACCATACGACAGCACCAGCTGCGAGGCAGCCACCGGCGGGCGCGACTGCCCCCGCCATCACCACTACACCGCACCCGCACAGGTGCGCCAGATCGAGCCCGGGGTGGGGGAGTGGCCAGCCGAGCTGCTGGCCGACATGACAGCACCTCCCAGCCAGCTGTGGGTCAAGTCCGCGGGAGGTGACCTCGCCGCCATGGCCGCTGAGGCGGTGGTGGTGACCGGTAGCAGAGCATCGAGCAGTTGCGGCGACCACGTCGCCGGCGAGCTGGCGGCCGGGCTGGCCCAGGCCGGACACGTGATCAGCAACGGGGGAAGCTTCGGGATCGACACGGCCGCGGTCCGTGCCGCGCTGGCAGTGGGAGGCAGGGTGCTGCTGGTGCTCAGTGGCGGCGTCGACGTCGCCTACCCACGAGCCCACCAAGACCTGTTCGAGCAAGTCCTCCACCACCAAGGAATGCTGGTCAGTTCCACAGCGCCCCATGCTGCACCCACCCGGGCAGGGATGGCCGCTCGAGCAGAACTGGCAGCCGCGCTGTGCCGAGGGGTCGTGATCGTCGAAGCCGCCGCCCGAAGCGGGGCACTGATCCTGGCCGATCACGCCGACACCATGAACCGACCCCTCGCAGCGGTGCCCGGCCCACTCACCAACTGCCGCAGCACCGGCACCCACCACCTGATCAAGACCGGACAAGCCCAACTCATCGAAGACGCCAACGACATCACAGACGTGATCTGACACAACGAAACAAGAGGTCGGTCTGCCCGGCTCGGTGGATGGCTCCGTCGACACCCCCGCCACCGCGCATCGCGGAGTTCGCGGCGTTGACGATCGCGTCGACCTCGGCGGTGGTGATGTCTGCCTGCACAGCTGTCAGTTCGGGGGCCATGGCTCGATTGTGCGTCACTAGGCTGAGTTCCATGCGCATCGTGATCACCGGCGGAGCCGGCTACATCGGCAGCACCATCGCCTCGGCGTGTGAGGACGCCGGGCACAAGGTCGTCATCGTCGACGACTTCTCGGCCGGACGACGCGAGTTCGTCGGCGAGCGTCCGCTGTACGAGGGCGACTTCGCCGACCCGGAACTGTGGCTGAGGCTGGTCGCGGCCCAGCAGGTCGACGCCGTGGTGCACTGTGCCGCCAAGATCGTCGTCCCCGAGTCGGTCGAGCAGCCACTGGCCTACTACGAGAACAACGTCGGCAAGACCATCGACCTGCTCGGCATCCTCGCCGAGCACGCGGTCAACCGGGTGCTGTTCAGCTCGTCCGCCTCGATCTATGCCACCGACGAGAACTTCCAGGTCACCGAGGACTCTGCCCTCGACCCGCAGTCGCCCTATGCCACCACGAAGTTCATGATGGAGTTCATCCTGCGCGACGCGGCTCGGGCGAGCGACCTGCACGCGATCAGCCTGCGCTACTTCAACCCGATCGGGTCAGACCCGAAGCTGCGCTCCGGCCAGCAGATCGAGCACCCCAGCCACGTGCTGGGCAAGATGATCGACGCCTGGCTCGAGAAGCGGCCATTCACCGTCACCGGCGTCGACTGGCCGACCCGCGACGGCTCGGGCATCCGCGACTACATCCACATCTGGGACCTCGCCGAGGCCCACGTCGCTGCCTTGGAGAAGTTCGACGAGGTGACCGAGGACGATCCCTACCAGGTGATCAACATCGGCACCGGCAACGGGGTGACGGTCAAGGAGTTGGCCGACGCCCTCCAGGAGGCCACCGGCGAACCGCTCCAGGTCGAGGAGGGTCCGGCTCGTCCCGGTGACGTCGCCGGCGCCTACACCGTCAGCACCAGGGCGGCCGACCTGCTGGGCTGGAAGGCCCAGTTCACCGAGGCCGACGGGGTGCGTGACGCGATTGCCTGGATCCCCAGGCGCAAGCAGATGTTGGGCTACTGACTGTTGGGCCACTGACCCATCCCCCACTCGGCCGGTCCAGCGGCCGGCGACGCCTGAGGTGCACCCCTTGGGGTTGAGTATGCGCCCATGGCAGACACATCGGCGCCGAGCCTGCAGATCACCGAACTGCACAAGCAGTTCCGCACACCGCGCGGCACGGTCAAAGCCGTCCGACGGACCCACCGAGGAGGTGCGCAACACCACCGGCGGACGAACGGTGGCAGCCACGTTCGCCGACCCAGACGCGGCCGCCCGCCAGCTCAGCGCGCTGCCCGGCGTCCACGACGTCGAGGTGCAGGGCGACCGGATCACGATGCTGCTCAACGATCTGGGCACTGTGCTTCGTGATCGCCGTGCTCGGATCGGGCCTGTTCGCGGTCTACGGGTTGGGCTTTGCCCTGCTGCTGCGCAGCGAGACCGCCGCCAGCGTGGCCTCGGGCCTGCTGGTGTTCTTCGCCTTCTTCGGCAACATGTTCATGCCGCTGAGCGCGACGATGCTCAAGATCGCCCACTTCACCCCGCTGTCCGGCTGCGTCGGGTTGGTGAGCTATCCGATGACCGAGGGATGGGTGATGGACGGCGACAAGCGGACCCACGACTCAGTGTGGATGCTGCTGGCCAACGTCGCGGTCTGGTTGGCGGTGTTCATCGCCATGGCGCTGTGGGGCACCCGCCGCGCGACCGCTCGGCAGTGAGTGTGGTCGACGCGTCGCTCAGGTGACCGGGTCGGTCGCCTCGGCCCACAGCGCTGCCTCGCGCTCGGCCTCGGCGACCTTCTGGCGTGCACCAACGACAGCGAGCACGGCTCCGAGGACGGCCAGGATCAGCAGCGGCTTCTTCATGCCAGCCAGCCTACGTGGCCGCCCTCGTCGCTCGGTGCGCTCCCCCTCGCGGTGTTCCCTGACGTTGTTTCAGAGTGCGGCCGGCCACTCACCCTCGGCGGCGTTGTAGGTCTTGATCACCACACCCGGCTGCGACATCATCGCCTGACGCTCCTCGCCACCCTCGCGCACGTGGGGGGCCTGCAGGTGCTTGGCCAGTGCCTCTTCACTGGCCCACTTCTCGACGAAGCCGAGGACGTTGGGGTCTTCGGCACCCTCCTGCAACGCGTAGAGCAGGCAGCCCTCCTCCTGGTGGGTGGCCTCGGCCATCACCTCGAGGCGGCGCTTCAGCTCGTCCCGGTGCTCGGGCAGGGCGTGGAAGATGGCAAGCACATTGATCGTCATGGGGCCCATTGTGGCGTGCCGCACCTCGTCCGCGGCACGAAATGCGTTGCAGGGTGGTCGTCGCGACCACGAGGCTTCACCCATGGGGTTCCACATCGTCGAAGTGGCGCTGGTCACCGACACCGCTCCCGGACCGTCCGACCTGGTCGCCCAGGCCAACGCCCTCGCCGGTGACCGACCGTACAGTGGCGCCATGACTCGAGTGGGATTCGTCGGGGCCACCGGCCTGATGGGGCACGGCATGGCCAGGAACATCGTCGAGAAGGGGTTCGAGCTGGCGATCAGCCTGCGGGCGCCCAACGACAGGGTGGACGACCTGCTGGCCGCGGGCACCACCGTGGTCGACACCGCCGAGCTGGGACGATCCTGCGACGTGGTGGTGGTCTGCGTCACCGGCGCCGACGACGTCGCCGAGGTGGTCGACGCTTTGCTCACCGACCCGCGCGAGAACCTCGTGATCGTCGACAGCTCCACCAGCGAACCGTCGATGACCGCGGCCCTCGTCCGACGCTGTGAGACCAAGGGGGTTCGCTTCGTGGACGCCCCGCTCACCATGGGACCGGCCGAGGCCGAGGCCGGTCGACTGAACGTGATCGTCGGCGCCACCGACGAACTGCTGGAGGAGGTTCGTCCGGTGCTCGAGACCTTCGCGGCACGGATCATCCATGCCGGGCCGACCGGGTCGGCGCACGCGATCAAGCTGATCAACAACTTCATGTACCAGACCATCACCTCGGCGGTCGCCGAGGGACTCGGGGTGGGAGCGAAGGTCGGCGTCAACCTGGCAGCGCTGTACGAGGTGATCACCGCCGGAGGCATGAACTGCCCGGCGGTGCGCACCATGGGCGCCACCATCAACGGTGACTACACCACGATGAACTTCCAGCTCGACAACGCCCTCAAGGACGTGCGCTACTACACCCGGATGGCCGGCCAGCACCGGGTGCCGACACCGGTCGGCAACGGGACTGTGGTGGCCCTCGGTGTCGCCTCGGCCCTGGGGTTCGGGGAGAAGCTCGTCCCCAGCCTCACCGAGGCCGCTGCAGTGCTCGCCGGCGTCGAGATCCGCGGCGAGGTGCCGACCAGCGAGTAGCCCGCGTCGCCCGCCGACGGAGGTGATCGGTGTTGTTGGGGATTGCTGGGTGGACCCAGCGATATCCACCAACCGGCCGATCAGGGTTTCCGGAACTGCCGCGCTGTCGCGGCAATCGCCGAAACTGTGATCGCGCGGCCCGCTCAGACCACCGCGCCCAGGTGCCAGGGGATGAACTCGTCGGCACCGATGCCCAACCGCTCCGAGGCGGTGGCTCGTCCCGAGGCCACCTCGACCACCTCGCGGAACAACTGCTCGCCGACCTGCTCGATGCTGACCCCGTCGAGCACCACCCCGGCGTCGAAGTCCATGTCGCCGGCCAACCTGGCGTACATCGCCGAGTTGGTCGCCACCTTGATGCAGGGCGCTGGACGAGAGCCGAACATCGAGCCTCGTCCTGTGGTGAACACCACGACGTTGGCGCCGCCGGCGATCATCCCGGTGACGCTGACCGGGTCGTAGCCAGGTGTGTCCATGAAGGTCAGCCCGTCGGCGACGATCGGCTCGGCGTAGCCCACCACGTCAGCCAGCGGTGACGACCCGGCCTTGGCGACGGCACCGAGTGACTTCTCGACGATCGTGGTGATGCCGCCGTCCTTGTTGCCCGGGGAGGGGTTGTTGTCGAGCGAGCCGCCGTGGACCGCGGTGTAGTCGCGCCACCAGGCGATCCGCTCGTCCAACTTGTCGGCGACCTCGGACGAGACCGCGCGCTCGGTGAGCAGGTGCTCGGCCCCGTACACCTCGGGGGTCTCGCCGATCACGACCCGCCCGCCCATCCCCACCAGCAGGTCGGCCGTGTGCCCGAGCGCAGGATTGGCGGTGATGCCGGAGTAGCCGTCCGAGCCGCCGCACTTCACCGACAGCACGAGTTCGTCGACTCCGATCGGCTCGCGCTCGACGGCACCGACCTCGGGAAGCAGCCGCTCGACCTCGGCGACCGCCGCCGCCACCGTTGCGCTCACCCCACCCTCGTCCTGGATCACCAGCACCTGGCTGGCGGTCGACGACAACTGGGCGAACAACTCACCGGCCAGCAGCATCTCGCAGCCCAACCCGACCACGACCAGGGCAGCGAAGTTGGGGTGGGTCGCGGTGCCGACCAGGGTCCGCTCGAACAGCCGGGCACCGTCCGACCCCGCCACCAGCCCACACCCCGAGTCGTGGGTCAGCGCCACCACGCCGTCGACGTTCGGGTGGTCGTCGAGTCGCCCGGTGAAGTGGCGCTCGACCATCTGGGCCACCGAGGCCGCGCAGTTCACGCTGGTGACGATGCCGATGTAGTTGCGGGTGGCGGCTCGTCCGTCTGGACGCCGGTAGCCCAGGAAGGTGCGGGGCAGGCGGTCGGGGTTTCCAGATCTCGACACGTCCGCCCGTGATCTCGACACTCCCGCTCGTTCCTCGCGGGCTACTCGATCCACGTCCCCACGCGCCACCGGGACGAACGCCAGGTTGTGGGTGTGCACGTGCTCGCCGGCAGCGATGTCGGCCGTGGCGACCCCGATCACCTGGGAGTACTTGCGCACCGGGTCGCCAACCCGGCGCTGCACCAACGCGACCTTGTGCCCCGCGGGCACCTGCCCGGTGACCTCGACCGACCGGCCATCGGCCTCGACCACGTCACCGGCCGCCAGCGCCTCGAGGGCGACGGCGACGTCGTCACCGGCCCGCAGCACCAGCACCCGCGTCACCGGCCGGCCTCCGACAGGCGCTCCAGCGCCGTGGTGACCATCCACGATCCGCCGACGGCGACCACTGAAGGCAGGGCGAGGTACTCGTCCACGTTGTGCGGGCCGATGCCACCGGTCGGCACCCAGCGCACGGTGCCGAACACCGCCGACAGTGCCCTCAGCGCCGCCGGGCCGCCGTAGGTCGAGGCAGGGAAGAACTTCAGCGTGGTGATGCCCCACTCCAGTGCCGTCATCACCTCGGTCGGCGTCACCGCACCGGGCACCACGACCACGCCACGCTCAGCGGCCCGCTCCACCACACCTCGGTGCAGCCCCGGGCTCACCACGAACTGCGCGCCCGCATCGACCGCCTGGTCGACCTGGTCGGCCGACAGCACGGTGCCGGCACCCACCAGCAGTCCGTCGACCTCGGCCATCGCCCTGATCGAGTCCAGCGCCGCCGGCGTCCGCAGGGTGACCTCGGCCACCCCGATCCCGTCGGCCAGCAACTGCTCGGCCAGTGGCCTCGCCAGCGCGGCGTCGTCCAGGACGACCACGGGGATCAACCGGTGGGCGGTGGGGTCGGTGGCGTGGGTCATCGGATCACTCCTGGCTACGGGTACCGGTCGTCCAGTTGAGTCGCAGCGACGAGTCCCGACCGGTGACGGTGATCGTCGACGCGCCCCGCGGGGCCTGCACCCAGGCGCAGTCGTAGCGTCCGAACGAGGCGTTGCGGCCCACCCCGTCGACCCGGAGGCCCTGCTTCCAGCGCAGTTCGATCCGGTGCGGAGCCCGGGGACGATCGCCCAGCCCGAGCACCGCGTCGAAGACCAGGCTGGTGCGCCGCATGTCGAGAGTTGCCGCCTTGAGCATGGTGGTGAACTCCGACAGGGACGAGTACTCGCCGCGGTCACTGAGCACCACCGCCCAACCGGTCAGGGTGCCGCGCTGCAGCAGTTCGTCCTCACTCGACATCTCGATCGGGTTCAGTGCCACCACGCCGATGAACGAGTCGCCCTTGCGGGCGGCCACCATCCGTTCGGTGAGGGTCGACTCGTCGAACTTCACGAACGGGAAGTACAGGTGTGACAGTTCGTGGCGGCGTCCCTCGAGGTAGCCGCGGCGCAGCCGCAGGTCGTGCAGCACCAGCAGCACGTTGTCGACCTGGCCGATGTCGGGGTTGATCCCGTTGCCCACCCAGGCCGAGGGGGTGGCCGAGCGCACCTCCGATCCCAGGGTCGAGGCGCCGGGGTGGGTGCCGAACACCCTGATGTCGTTCGGCAGCGACGCCATCCACAGACTCTGCTGGTCACCGAACTCGCCGGGCTGGAAGTGCTGGGTGCTCGAGAGCACGTGCCGAGGCGTGCGGTGGGTGACGATGTTGGCCCGTGGCAGCACCAACCCAGTGGTGATCGGGTTGAGCGCACGCAGGGTGGCCCTGGCCATCCGCGGTGACAGCCGCAGGAAGGGACCCAGTTGGGCCAGGTAGCGGTTGCTGGCCAACCCCAGCCGTCGCATGCCGTCGAGGGTGACGCCGACGGTCTCGGGCGTGGTGAAGGCCTGCATCCCCCACGCCGCCCGCAGCACGTCGTCTCGGGCCTCGTCACCGTCGCGGTCACGGTGCCGCATCCGTGAGCCCTCCACGGCCTCACCCGGGTCGCGGCCATGGCTCGTCCTGATCAGGTGAGCGCCGTCGGCACGGGCGATCTCGTCCAGCACGCGGGGCACCTGATAGCGCGACCGGCCGACGAAGATGCTGGTCATGGTCTGCGGGTCGAACCTCGGCGGGGCACCGAACGCGGCCGCGAGGATGCCGTTGAGTTCCGAGCGCACCGGCTCCATCTTCGGCTTGCGATAGGCGCGTCCCTCGCAGGCCACGAACCTGCCCTCGAACCGGTGCAGGGCCATGTCGAGCAGCATCAGGTCGAGCACCATCGACGCCCGGGTGGTCAGGTCGTCGTCCTGGCTGTGTTCGACCAGCAGCGTCAGCGCCGCGATGTCGAGTTCGTAGAAGGTGCCGCTCAGCCACTCCGAGAAGCCATGGCGGAAGCGGTCCTCCAGCCACCACAGCAGCCGGGTGCGTCCGCGCTCGCGGTGCTGGGCACCACTGAACCCGGTGTGCGAGAACACCTTGTCGGGCAGCAGTTGGCCAGACAGGAACTCCCCCACGGCGAACATCGCCTGGTGGTTCTCGGTCCAGGTGCACATCGAGTCGGTGCTGACGTCGTCCATGCCGTGGCGGAACCCGACCAGGCACCGGTCGATCTCATCACGCAGCGCCTGCGGCAACAGGTCGCCCCCGCCCAGTCGCAACGCGAGCACCACCATCAACCGCTGGTCGGCGAGGTCGATCCGGGCGTCGATGAAGTCGATCATGTGATGCACCCAGGTGGTGTCGGCGGTGCCGTTGGCCATCGCCTGCGCGGTGGCACGGTAGGCCCAGCTCACCGCCCCGCCCTCGCCCGCCATGGACGCACAGTTCCTCTCCCGACCGGCAACCGATCGACCCATCAGCACGATAGGCACCCCGCGGCCCGCAGCACCCGACCGCATCGCGAATCGTCACACAAAAGCGACCAAAGCCATCCCGTGGCATGACCGGCCCCGCCCCAGGAGCATCCCGCAGTACGACGCTGCCACCCGGTGGCGACGCCTAGGCTTGGTCCGATGTCCACGACACTGCCCGAAACTGCCGACCAGGAACGCCGGGCATTCCTGGTGAACGGCATCGCCGTGGTGGTGGTCGGGCTGATGGCGCTGCTGCCCTACTTCCTGCTGGGCAGCAGTTCTCCCCGGATGGCGGCTGCGCTGGTCACCGGCCTGCTGATGTGGGCCGGCCTGCTGTGGCGGCGTCGAAACCCGCTGCTGATGCTCGCCCTGGTCACCGCCGGCGGCATCCTGCAACTGTTCCTGCTCAACGTCCCGACCACCTCGGTGGTGGTGATCCCGGTCGCGGTCTACAGCTACGCCCGCTGGGTCGACGGACGACGCTCGCGGCTGGTGCTGCTGCTCGGGGCGGCTGCCGCCGTGCTCGGACCGCTGTCGTGGGTCGCCGGGATGATGAGCCCCTACACCGACTTCACCGCGACGCTCACCTTCTACGTGCTGGCCGCGGTGGTCTGCGGCGGCATGGTGGTCACCCCGTACGCGATCGGACGACGCATCCGCGAGTCAGCGCTGATCACCGACCAGCGCGCCCAGGCCCGTGTGCAGCGCCACCAGGCCGAACTCGCCGAGCGCGAGGCGGCTGCCCGGTTCGCCGAGGTGCGAGCCCGCTCGCAGATCGCGCGCGAGTTGCACGACATCGTCGCCCACTCGCTGTCGGTGATGATCGTCCAGGCCGAGGGCGGACGAGCGCTGGCCGCCAAGCGCCCCGAGCACGCGGCCGAGGTTTTGGGCACGATCGCCGAGACCGGACGAGACGCCCTGGCCGAGATGCGCAGGATTGTCGGCGTGCTGCGCGGGGAGGACCCGGCCGCTCCCGACTACCGACCCACCCCGGGACTGGACGACATCCCCGAGATGGTGGAGCGGTCGGGTGACCGGGTCGCGCTGGTCGTCCGCGGTGCGGTGCCGTCGGTGCCCCAGACCGTCGGCCTGACCGCCTACCGGATCGCCCAGGAGGGCGTCACCAACTTCCTCAAGCACGCCGGACCCGAGGCCAGGTGCCAGGTCACCGTGAGCTACCTTCCCGACATGATCGTGGTCGAGGTCGCCGACGACGGGGTGGGTGCCGCCTCGTCCGACGACGGCGCCGGCCACGGTCTGCAGGGCATGGCCGAACGCGTCGCGGCGATGGGTGGGCAACTGCTCGCCCGACCCAGGAGCACCGGCGGATTCCTGGTGCGGGCCCTGCTGCCGATGCCACCGGCCGGGTCATCGCCCGCGAACTCGCACCCGGCACCGCCGTTCCAGACACCCGCGCCGCCCAACGTTCCGACCATCCCAGGAGGCCCTCGATGACCGACCAGATCCGTGTGCTGCTCGCCGACGACCAGGCGTTGGTGCGCAGTGGTTTCCGGATGTTGATCGAGGCCGAGGACGACATGGCTGTGGTCGCCGAGGCCAACAACGGGGTCGAGGCGCTCGAGGTGCTGCGCCGCGCCGAGGTCGACGTCGTGCTGATGGACATCCGGATGCCGGTGATGGACGGGGTCGAGGCCACCCGGCGGATTGCCTCGTCGCCGCTGACCACCAAGGTGCTGGTGCTGACCACCTTCGACCTGGACGAGTACGTCTTCGCCGCCCTCAAGGCCGGGGCCTCCGGCTTCCTGCTCAAGGACGCGCGCCCCACCGAACTGCTCAGCGCCATCCGCAACGTCGCCGCCGGTGAGGCCGTGGTCGCCCCGTCGGCCACCCGCCGACTGCTCGAGCACGTCGTCCCCACCCTGCCCTCGGCTCCGGGACACCGCGACAACCGGCTCGACGTGCTCACCGAGCGCGAACGTGAGGTGCTGGTCGAGATCGCCCACGGGGCGACCAATGCCGAGATCGGCTCGACCCTCTACATGGCCGAGGGCACCGTCAAGACCCACATCGGGCGCCTGCTCAGCAAGCTGCAGTGCCGCGACCGGGTGGGGCTGGTGCTGCTCGCCTACGAGACCGGGCTGGTCAAGCGCTGACCGACGATCCGGGCGTGGTGACCACGATGTCGCCCCGCCCTCGTGGTCACCGAACCGCGACGATAGGCTGAGGGGGCGCGCCGAGGCTGCCCGGGCATCGGCGAGAAGGAGTCACTGATGACCTGGAAGATCGGCATCGTCGGGGCCGGCAACATCTCGACGCAGTACCTCACCAACCTCACCAGCTACCCCGACGTCGAAGTCGTCGCGATCGACGACCTCATCCCCGAGCGCGCACAGGCGCAGGCTGAGAAGTTCGGTGTGCCGGTCTGGGGCCCGGAGAACACCGTCATCAACATCCCCGAGGTCGACCTCGTGGTCAACATCACCCCGCCCGAGGTGCACATCGACGTGTCGACCCTGGCGATCCGCGCCGGCAAGCACGTCTGGAGCGAGAAGCCGCTCGGCCTCAACCGCGAGAAGGCCAAGGCCCTGCTGGACGAGGCCAAGGAGCGCGGCGTGTGGGTCTGCTGCGCCCCTGACACGGTGCTCGGCCCCGGCATCCAGTCCGCCCTGCGCGCCTTCGCCGACGGTTCAGCCGGGCGCCCGATGGCCGGTGTGGCGATCATGCAGCAGCCCGGTCCCGACCTGTGGCATCCGGACCCCGCCTTCTTGTTCCAGACCGGCGCCGGCCCGACCCTCGACATCGGCCCGTACTACTTCACCTCGCTGGTGCTGGCTCTCGGCCCGGTCGTCTCGGTGACCGCCGCCGGCGGCAAGGCCCGCGACAAGCGCACCGTCATGTCGGGACCCAAGGAGGGCACCGACTTCGACGTCACCGTGCCGACCACCACCAACGTGCTGCTCAAGCACGCCAACGGTGCCTCGTCGATGTGCATGTACTCCTTCGACTCCGGCCAAGTGCGCATGGGCATCCTGGAGTTCCAGGGCAGTGACGGCACCGTCGTCGCCCCAGACCCCAACATGTTCGACGGCCCGACCACCCGCCACGCCGGTGGCAAGGCCGACGACGGCGTCATGGCCGAAGCGGCCGGCAACGGCCGCGGCATCGGTGTGGTCGAGATCTACCGCGCTGTCAGCAAGGGCCAGGCCCCGCGCCTGCAGGGCGAGCTCGCCTACCACGTGCTCGACATCATGCTGGCCGTCGAGGAGTCGATCGCCGAGAACAGGACCGTCGAGATCACCTCGGTTCCCCCGCAGGTCGATCCGCTGCCCGAGGGCTGGGATCCCCTGACCAAGGCCGAGTGACGTCGACATCGTCCAGCTGACGACGTCATGACCTGACCGACGACGGCGGCGGCGCCCACCAGGGTGTCGCCGCCGTTGCTCGTGACACACCCGCACCACCCTTGAAGGAAGGGACCCCGCCGTGAGCGGTGTGCTCCAAGGCTTCCTGGTGATCGGCGTGATGATCGCCGCCGGCTACCTCACCAAGCTGTTCGGGCTGGTCCGCGGCGACATCGAGGAGGGTCTCAGCAGGCTGGTCTTCTTCGTGATGACCCCCTCGACATCCTCACCATCCAGGGTGAGCGGAGCCTCGTCCGCTCGGTGACCCAACCGCTGAAGAACCCGGTGATGGTCGCCACCCTGCTCGGGGTGCTGATCTCGGTCTTCTCCGTCCCGGTGCCGGCCTTCGTGGTCGAGCCCTTCCGGCTGATCGGCAATGCCTCGGTGCCGTTGGTGCTGATCGCCTTCGGCATGTCACTGCACGGGCAGCGTCCGTTGGTTCCCGGCAGTGGACGACGCGACGTGCTGCTGGCCGTCTCACTGAAGTTGTTGGCCATGCCGGTGATCGCCTGGGCCCTGGGCCGGTTCGCCTTCGGGCTGAGCGGCAAGGACCTGTTGGTGGTCACCGTGCTCGCAGCACTGCCCACCGCCCAGAACGCCTACGTGTTCGCGCTGCGCTACCAGCGGGGCATGGCGGTCGCCCGCGACGCCGCCCTGGTCGCCACCGTGGGCTCGATCCCGGTGCTGCTGCTGGTCACCGCGCTGCTGACCTGAGGGGTGACCGGTCAGACCTGCGGGTCACACCAACGGCCATGGTTGGTCGCCGAGGGTGCGACTTGTGGCTGATTCCCCCCAGAAAGGGTGGGCGGCTGCCACTGGGCGACCCTAGGCTCGACCCCGGCGAGCGCCGAGCTCGTCCCCAGACAACGAAAGGCACGCCGTGAGCGCCATGCCCCAGCCCCAACAGGCCCCCGAGGTGGTGGCCCAGGCCATCGACCTGGTCAAGGTCTACGGGTCGAAGACCAACAACGTGGTCGCCCTCGACCAGGTCAGCGTGGCCTTCGCCCGCGGGTCGTTCACCGCCATCATGGGCCCCTCGGGCTCGGGCAAGTCGACGCTGATGCACTGCCTGGCCGGGCTCGACCGGATCACCGCCGGGCGCGTCTTCCTCGGCGGCAAGGAGCTCAACGCCCTCAACGACTCCCAGCTCACCAAGGTGCGCCGCGACAACGTCGGTTTCGTGTTCCAGGCGTTCAACCTGCTGCCCACCCTCACCGCACGGCAGAACATCCTGTTGCCGCTCGACCTGGCCGGTCGCAAGCCGGACGAGGGCTTTTTCCGTCAGCTGACCGAGTCGCTCGGCCTGACCGACCGGCTCACCCACCGGCCCTCGGAGCTGTCGGGTGGTCAGCAGCAGCGTGTGGCGATCGCCCGCGCGATGATCACCCGTCCTGACGTGATCTTCGCCGACGAGCCCACCGGTGCGCTGGACTCCAAGACCGGCACCCAGCTGCTGGAGTACATGCAGCGCACCGTGCGCGACCTGGGCCAGTCGATCATCATGGTCACCCACGACGCCAAGGCCGCCGCCTACGCCGACCGCGCCCTGATCCTGCTCGACGGGCGCATCGTGGACGACGTGCCACAGCCCACCGCTGACTCGGTCAACGCCGCCCTGGCCCGGTTGGAGCGCTGATGTTCTCCGACGCCATTCGCGAGGTGCGTCACCACCCGGGACGCATCGTCGCCACCCTGATCGCCATCGCGATCTCGGTCGGCTTCATGGCCGCGGTCTCGGTCTTCCTCGAGACCGAGAAGGGGGGCCTGGCCAAGCAGCTGAACCGGCAGTATGCCGGCGCCGACGTGCTCGTCCAGCGCCAGACCCAGGACCGTACCGACGCCCAGGTCATCGAGCTGATCAAGTCCAAGCCCGGTGTGGCCGCCGCCGAAGCGAGTTGGACGACCTTCGGCCCGGTCGAGAAGGGTGACACCACCCTCTACCTGCAGCTCTACGGCACTCCCAGTGAGACCTTCCGTTGGTCGAAGGTCGTCGAGGGGGCGTGGCCGCAGGGCACCGACGAGATCGCCCTGCCGCGTGACCTGGCCAAGAAGCTCGACGTCGCCGTCGGCGGCGAGGTCTCGCTCGGCGAACAGAAGATGAAGGTCTCGGGCCTGACCGACGACCCGCCCTCGCGGCTCATCCAGAACGGCTACATCTCCCCCGAGCTGATCACGATGATGAGCTCTGGTGAGGACGGGAAGGCCCCGGCCAACACCTACTTGATCAAGGTGGCCGACGGCACCACCCCCGACGCGGTGGTCAGCTCACTGTCGGAACTGACCAGCAAGGATGCCAACACCGGTGAGTCTGCGTTCCGCGTCGAGACCACCGAGGCCGCCATGCAGGACCAGCTCAAGGAGCTGACGATGGGCGTCGACGCGCTCAAGTACGCGCTGATGGTGTTCGCCGGCATCGCGCTGCTGGTCGGCATGATCATCATCGCCAACACCTTCACCATCCTGATCGCCCAGCGGCGCCGCCAGATCGGCCTGCTGCGCGCGGTCGGCGCCAGCACCTCACAGGTGCGCAAGCGGTTCATCGGTGAGGCGATCGTCCTCGGACTGCTCGGCTCGCTGCTGGGTGTCGCCCTGGGCTACGCGATCGCCGCCCTCGGCTCGTGGGTGACCGGCTCGCTGCACTGGGGCCTGGCCTTCCCGTGGCGTGACCTGCTGGTCGAGATCGGCGTCGGCGTGCTGATCACGCTGCTGGCCGCGCTCGTCCCGATCTGGCGCACCTCGCGGGTCGCACCCCTGGAGGCCCTGCGTCCGGTGTTGTCGGCCGACTCACAGAAGCGGGTCTCGAAGGTGCGCGCGATCATCTGCACCGTGTTGCTGGTGCTGGGCATCGGCTTGTCGGTGCTGGCGCTGACCAGCGAGAAGAACTCGGTCTTGATGGCCCTGGGGTCGGCGTTCCTGATCACCTTCGCGGTGCTCGGCGCGGCGCCGCTGTACGTCGCGCTGCTGATCAAGGGCTGGGGCAAGCTGGTCGGGCTCACCGGTCCGACGTCACGCCTGGCCACGATGAACGCCGCCCGCAACCCGCAGCGGGCCGCGGCGACGGCGGTGGCGCTGATGCTCGCCATCGGCCTGATCATCACCCTGCAGGTCGGGGCTGCCACGGTGCGCGAGACGGCCCTGTCGCAGATCGAGGAGGACATGCCGGTCGACGTGGTCGTCGGGCTGTACGCGATGGGCGGCCCGGACGAGGAGTCGGTGGCGCTGCCCAAGGAGGTCATCGCCAAGATCGACTCGCTGCCCAACGTCAGGGCCAAGGCCCTGCTGCAGGGTGGGGCGACCAACGACGGACGCGTGATCGTCGCGCTGAACCCGCAGGTCAAGGACGTCGCTCCGATGGCGCCCGACAGCATTCCCGACGACGTCGCGCTGGTCAGCGCCAACATGGCCGAGATCCAGTCGACCGAGACACTGCCCGGGGTCAACGGCGAGATGATCACCCTCAAGCTGCAGGCCTCTCCCGCGGCCGGCGACGGCATGGTGGTCAACGACGCGACCCTGCGCAGGCTGGTCAAGGACCCGCAGCCGGCCCAGTACTGGTTCGACCTGGTCGACCGCGAGAACTTCGCCAACACCCAGCGCCAGCTCAGCCAGTTGTCTGCCGAGTACCCGAACCTGATGATCGGCGGCGGAGCGTTCGAGGCCTACCTGATCACCCAGATCCTCAACATCATGTTGGCGATCACCTCGGCACTGCTCGGGGTCGCGGTGGCCATCGCCCTGGTGGGTGTGGCGAACACGCTGGGTCTGTCGGTGATCGAACGCACCCGCGAATCCGCGCTGCTGCGGGCCCTGGGGATGCCACGGGTCAAGCTGCGCCTGATGCTGCTGATCGAGGCGATCACCCTCGCCCTGGTTGGTGTGGTGGTCGGCGTGATCGCCGGCGCCTACTTCGCCTGGCTCGGCATCAGCGCGGTGTTCAAGGAGGCCGACATCGATCGGGGCATCAACTTCGCGATCGACTGGCAGCGCACCCTGGTGCTGGTCGGGATCGCCGTGGTGGCTGCGGCCATCGCCTCGATCCTGCCGGGACGCCGCGCAGCCATGGCCACACCGACCGAGGCCCTGGCCATCGACTGAGGGCCTGTCCCACACCCACGGTGTCGCAGGATCGCCCCGGTGTCTCTCAGGATTTGTGTCATGAGGGCGCCGGGGCAATCCATGCCGTCAAGGGCGAGTCGCCACCAGGAATGTGCGGATTTGTGTGGCCGCTTGACGAGAACCTGAGAAAAGGCGCACACTAACACCATCCTGCAAGACCGGCGTGATCCAGTGTTGGACCGCTGATCGCGGATCATCAGACGCCCGGGGGGCTGCTGGGGGTGACCAGTAGCCCCTTGGTGCATTTCTGGGCCCTCTCACTCCTGGCTGGTCGACTGACGATCGGCAAGCGAGCGTGCCGAGACCCCGCTCAGCCCTCCGCGAGCCGCTTGGCCAGGAACTCCGCGAGGTCACCGGACTCGCCGTCTCGTCCGCCTCGGTTGACCACCAACGGCGGCGGAGCCGCCTGCAGCCGCACGCCCCGCAGCCGGTCCATCAACGAGCCGGGCACGACCAGCGGGTAGTAGTTGCCGTCCTCACCGATGGCCAGCGACTTGTTCTTGCGGATGTACCAGCCGCGCTTGTCGGTCTTGACCTCCTGGCCCGAGAACAGGCGCGCCCTGAGCCGCTCGGTGGGAATGCCGCGCTCGGTCATCTCGCGGACGAAGTCGTCCACCAACTTCTGCGCCGCCGCGGTCTCACCGCGAGCGTGCGACTGGCTCAACTCGAGACGGCGGCGGGCGTCCTCGGCGTTCTGGCTCATGGCGCAAGACTAGGACGAGGCGTCTCGTCCCACCCACAAGTGGGCCCAGCCAGAACCCAGCTCGGCTCAGAACAGCCCGACGATGTTGCCCTCGTCGTCGATGTCGATGTTCTCGGCCGCCGGGTGGCGTCCCAGGCCGGGCATGGTCTGCATGTCACCGCAGATCGCGTAGACATAGCCGGCCCCGGCCGCCAGGCGCACCTCACGCACCGGCAGGCGCCACCCGGTGGGAGCGCCCTTGCGGGTCGGGTCGGCCGACAGCGACAGGTGGGTCTTGGCGATCACCACCGGCAGGTCGCCGTGGCCCAGGTCGGCCATGTGGGCCAGGTCGCGCCGGGCCTGGGGCGACAGGTCGATGCCGTCAGCCCCGTACACCCGCGTGGCGACGGCGGTCAGCTTGTGCTCGAGCGACTCGACCCACTCATAGCTGGTGCGTACCTCGCCCGGCTGCTCGCAGGCCTCGACCACGGCCCGGGCGAGTTCGAGGGCTCCCTCACCGCCGTCGACGACGTGGGTCGACTCCGCGCAGGCCACGCCGAGTTCGGCGGCGACGGCGCGCACCTCGTCCAGCTCGCTGCGGTGGTCGGTGGGGAAGACGTTGATCGCGACCACCGGGGTGATGCCGAAGCCCTGCACGATCTGCACGTGCTTGATCAGGTTGACCGCGCCGGCACGCACCTCGTCCGGTCGCTCCTCGAGCATCTCGGGCGGCAGTCCCTTGCCGGCGACCACCCGGTGGTGGCCCGAGTGCAGCTTGAGCGCGCGCACGGTGGCGACCACGACGGCGGCGGCGGGGCGGTAGCCCGAGATCTGGCACTTGAGGTTGACCAGGCGCTCCAGGCCCATGTCGGCACCGAAGCCGGCCTCGGTCACCAGGTAGTCCGAGCAGGCCATGCCCACCTGGTCGGCGATGATCGACGAGTTGCCGGTGGCGATGTTGCCGAAGGGTCCGGTGTGCACCAGCACCGGGGTGTGTTCGGTGGTCTGCATCAGGGTGGGCTTGATCGCCTCTCGCAGGATCACCGTCATCGCACCGGCGGCCTTGAGGTCGTCGGCGGTGACCGGGTCGCCGCCCCAGGTGTAGCCGACGACGATGCGTCCGAGCCGGGCCCGCAGGTCTCGCAGCGAGGTGGCCAGGCTGAGCACCACGCCGACCTCGCTGGCCGCGGTGATGTCGAACCCGCTCTGGCGGGGCACCCCGTCGGTCTTGGGACCCAGCCCGACCACCACGTGGCGCAGCGCCCTGTCGTTGAGGTCGACGACCCGAGGCCACGAGATGGTCTGCGGGTCGATGCCGAGTTCGTTGCCGTGGTGCAGGTGGTTGTCGATCATCGCCGCGAGCAGGTTGTGGGCCGAGGTGATCGCGTGCAGGTCGCCGGTCAGGTGCAGGTCGAGGGTCTCCATCGGAATGATCTGGGAGCGTCCGGCCCCCGAGGCGCCACCCTTGATGCCGAAGGTGGGGCCCATCGACGGCTGGCGCAGCGCCAGCATCGGACGATGCCCCAGCCGGGCCAACCCCTGGGCCAGGCCGACCGCAGTGGTGGTCTTGCCCTCGCCGAGCGGGGTGGGGGTGATCGCGGTGACCACCACGTAGTGCCTGCCCAGGTGGGGGTGGTCGACGTCACGGGCGGCCAGGTCGATCTTGGCGACGTGTCGTCCGTACGGTTCGACGTGGTCGGCGGCGATCCCGGCGGCAGCGGCGACCTCGGAGATGCTGGTGAGCTGCGGTGACGTCTGTGGCACGCCCCCGATTACACACCATGCCCGCCGCGCTCGCCGGTGGGGGCGACGCTTCGCCCGCTACGCTGGACGAGCCCGGCCGCCCGTGCCGACGGCAGGGACGAAGAGGCGGTTCGTGGAGATCTGGCGGAGCCTGAAGCGGCTGTGGCGCCATCGCCAGTTCCGCAAGTTGCTCGGCGTGCGGATCGCCACCCAGGTCTCGGACGGCACACTGCAGGTCGGCATGGCCAGCTATGTGCTGTTCAGCCCGCAGAGCCAGCCCAACGCGATCGCCATCGCCACGGTGCTGGCGATCACCCTGCTGCCGTTCTCGGTGCTGGGTCCGTTCGCCTCGGTGGTGCTCGACCGGTGGTCGCGGCAGCGGGCGATCGTGGTGACCGACGGCATCCGTGGGCTGATCGCACTGTCGCTGGCGGTGCTGGTGTGGTCTGGCGACCGCTCGGCGCCGGTGCAGTCGGCGATGTTCGGGCTGTTGCTGGTGGCCATGAGCCTCAACCGCTTTCTGCTGGCCGGGTTGACCGCGGCGCTGCCGCACACGGTGACCCCGCGCGACTACCTGACCGCGAGTTCGATCATGCCGGTGATCGGGCCGTCGGGGGTGATGGTCGGCGGGCTGATCGCTGGCGGGCTGAGGCTGCTGTTGTCGCCACGGTTCATGCCGGCCCACCACGCCGACGCGATCGTGTTCGTGGTGTCGGCGACGCTGTTCGCGGTGTCGGTGAGCCTGGGCTTCCTGTTCCGCAAGCACGACCTGGGGCCCGAGCGCGGGCTGGCTGCGCCCAGCCTGAGGCAGGTGTGGCCAGACTTGGCCGACACCTGTCGCCACCTCGGCGAGCAGGGGGCGGCCCGGTTGGGTCTGCTGGTGATCACCGCGCAGCGGTTCCTGTTCGGCGTGATGATGGTCGGGGTGATCCTGGGCTACCGCAACCACTTTCACGAGGTGCACCGGGTCAACGCGGCGATGGCCGACATGGGGCTGTGGGCAGGCGCGATGGGCGTCGGGTTCGTCCTGTCGGCGGCACTGGTGCCGCCACTGGGGCACGCGATCGGGCTGCGTCGCACGGTGCTGGTGCTGCTGGTGGCCTCGGGGTTGGTGCAGGCGATCCCGGGAGCGATGTTCACCCGTCCGACCTTGGTGGCCTCGGGCTTCGCACTCGGCTTGTTCGCGCAGGCGCTGAAGATCTGCATCGACACGGTCTGCCAGGCCCACGTGGCCGATGCCCACAAGGGGCGGGTGTTCGTGCTCTACGACATGGTGTTCAACGGGGCGATCGTGGTGGCCGCGGTGGCGGCGATCTGGCTGCTGCCGCCGACCGGGTTGTCGGTGCCGGTGTTCGTCGGGCTCGGGGTGGGCTACCTGCTGCTGGCCGCCTCGTTCTGGCACGGCTCGAGACGCCAGGGTGATGCCGGATTCAACGCCGGTACCGGGCTGGTGCCTGCCGACGAGGCCGCCTGACCCGACTCCCCCGGTGTGCGCGGGGTCTTCCGTTCGGCGTGGCTCGATGGTTCGATGAGGCATGCGCGTCCAAGACATCCTCGCCAAGAAGGGTTCAGCGGTGCTGACCCTGCCCTCGTCCGCGCCGGTTGCCGAACTGCTGGCCACGCTCGCCGACAACCAGGTCGGGGCGGTGGTGATCATCGAAGACGACCAGGTGGTGGGCATCGCCTCCGAGCGTGACGTCGTGCGGCACCTGCGCGACGGTGCCGCCAACGACACCCCGGTGTCGGCGCTGATGACCACCGAAGTGGTCAGCTGCTGCCTGGCCGACGAGATCCAGTCGCTGGCCGAGACCATGACCAACAAGCGGTTCCGCCACCTGCCGGTGGTCGAGGAAGGCCGGCTGGTCGGGATCGTCTCGATCGGCGACGTGGTCAAGAACCGGCTGGACGAACTCACCAACGAGCGCGACCACCTCAGCAACTACCTGCACGGCTGAGTTCGCCGGCGGCGACACCAACCCAGAAACATGCGGTGACGCACCGCTGTCTGTTTCGGCCCACGGGCAGAGCACCGTTGCCGCGCACCTCCCCCACCTGACCGAGCCGTATTCTGACTGCGCCGTGGTCGCGACGGGGGGGGTGGACGATGGGCCAGTGGGCCAAGGGGCTGTTGCTCCTGGTCGTCATGGCCGTGGTGGTCACCCTGGTCGTGCGCGGCTGGCGTGCCGAGGACGATCCGGGGGCAGGTGCGACCGACCGAACCGTTCCCGCGGGAACGTCTTCCCCCTCCACCGCACGCCGATCGGGACCGACCCAGACCCCGTCGGCGCCGGCGACTGAGACTGCACGCCAGGTCGCCGCCACCGTGGAGTTCGTGATCGACGGCGACACGATCATCGCTGACATCGCCGGCACGGAGACCACGGTGCGTCTGCTCAACATCGACTCCCCTGAGACCCGACCCAACGAGCCGGCCGACTGCCTGGGCCCGCAGGCCACCACGGCGCTGCGGCAGATGCTGCCCAAGGGCAGTCAGGTGATGCTGGAGTACGACCTCGAGCGCCGTGACCGCTACGGCCGAACACTGGCCGGGGTGTACCTCGACGGTCGTCTGCTCAACGTCGAGATGGCCCGCCGGGGGCTGGCCGTGGCGGTGCTGTTCCGACCGAACGCCAAGTTCCACGGCCAGGTCGTGGCAGCCCAGAGACAGGCCGAGGCCGCGAAGGTCGGAATGTTCGATCCCACGGTCGGCTGCACGCTTCCGGCCAGGGTCGCCGCCGCGCAAGTGGACCTGCCCAGACCCAAGGGCACCACGCTGGCCGCAGCCCAGACCGACCTGGCCAGGGTGACCTCATCCATTGGACGGGCGCGCGCGCGGGGGGCCGAGTTGGACGAGGCTGCCCGCGGCCGCCACCCGGTGTGGGTGGCGGCCTTCCGCGACTCCGCGCCGCAGATGCGGCGGCAACTGCTGTCGTGGATCGCCAAGGCTGAACGAAGCAGGGCTGAGCACCAACGCCACGTGGCGCGACTCAGCGCCGGGGCATCAGTGTCGCCGAGTCGCTGACCGGCCAGGGCTCGGGGCGAGGAGTGGCTCAGGCATCGTCCATGAGCGGGATCTCCAGGTCGAAGGCGAGCACCACCGCCCTGGCGAGCAATCTCTCCTGCTGTTCGGTCAGGTGGCCCACGGTGCGTCCGAGCAGGCTGTTGGGGACCGTGGTCACGTTGTCGAGGGAGATGACGCAGTCGTGGTCGAGGCCGTTGGCCGGGCCGACGGCGACCTCGCTGGAGAGGCCTTTGACCGCGCTGGTGATGGGGGCGACGGTCACCTTGTTCATCGCGCCGCGCGCTCCCTCGCGGGTGAGGACGAGCACTGGCCGCGTCTTGTCCAAGCGGGCCAAGCAGATCTCGCGCACGTCAGTCGTCCGGCGACAGGTGACCGACGGTCCAGGCCACCAGGTCGTCGAGATCGTCCGCAGTTGCCGAGGTGGCGAGGATCTCGGCATCGCGCAGAGCGGCCTGCCGCCGCATCTCGCGCTCGAGTGCCGACGACACGATGGCCGCGCGGCTAGGGGCGCGACCGCTGGCCACGAACTGGTCGAGGAAGCGAACCACCTCGTCGGGCAGTCGGACGGCGATCTGGGTGGTCACACGTCCAGCATACCGGTCTGCATCCCATATTGGGATGCACGGCTCAAACACGACGTGTCCTGGCTCGTCCCTCGATGGCGCGCTGCAACGCGATCACGGTCTCGGGCAAGAGGTCGATGCCGGTCTCGCGAACGCGGCGGGTGAGCACCACTGCCCAGCGGTCGACCTCTGTCCGGTTGCCGACACTGGCCTCGACACTCACCAGAGCACTGATCAGCAACTCGTCATCGCTGGCAGCGACCAAACCTCGCTTGAGCGCCCAGCGAGCGGTCTCGGCGTCACCGGCCTGCACCGAACGTTCGGCCAGGACGAGGGCAATGTCGCGAATCGTCGACACCATGTCGCTTCGCCAGGTGTCGGCCCAGTGCCACTGGCCGGGTGCTGCGTCGGCGAAGGGCTCGCCTCTCACCAGCTCCAGTGCCTCGACCAGGCCTTGGCTCGGCGTGAGGTTGACCCCTGCAGCGATCCTGGCCTGCAGGTGCTCCCAGTCGCTGGTGACCCGGGCGTCGAGAGCGATCCGGCCCGTGTAGGCGTCGGGCAGGTAGGGCTCCCCCTCGGACGACGCACCCAACCACGTGCGCAGTCGACTCATGTTCGAGCGTCGGGTGCCCTCGGCCACCAGCAGCGCCTGCCCCATCGCCGGCGCGGTGCGTCCGGGGTGCTGCAGGATCCAGGCGCAGTACTCGGCGCACTGCTTGGCAGCCTTGCTGGGCGATTCACCGCGGGTCCCGAGTAGTTCGACCGTGCCGAGCACGAGCAGGACGGGGTGCTCGGTGCCGGTCAGCAGCTCGGGCATCTCGTCCTCCTCTCGTGCGGTGATGGTTGGTCGGTTGTGGATCGTCGGGATGCCATCGGGAGGCTCGTCCGTCGACCACCACGGGGCATGGGTGGTGTCATCCCCAGTGACCACGCGATTCAGGTCGACGAGTGCTCGTCGGGCGGGCTCACCGATCAGGAAGGGGACGAACCTGGTGTCGCCGCGCTTCAGATGGGCCTCAGCGACAGTGGCCGAAACCCGCTCCCCCACCTCGGGGGAGCGCTCACTGCCCTTCCAGGCGGGCAGCACGAGGCCCATGCCCGGCGCGAGGGCCTCGAGCAGCCGGGCTCGTTGGGCCGCGCTCGGGGAATCTGTCACGACGAGCACCTCGGGCACGGCGTCGACGTCAAGGTCGCCGCCCACCCTCCGACGCTCGGCCCCGGACCGCATCCAGCCCTCGAGGGCCTCGTCGAGTTGGTCGACATGGACGAAGCCGGGGTGGTCGAAGCTGGTCACCCATGCCAGGTCGGCACCGACCACGGTCACGTTCGTTCCAGCCGCCCAGTCCGCGCAGGCCAAGGAGGTGACCATCGCCCCCATGAGGTCGGCGGCCTCGTCCCCCTCGATGGTCGTGACCCCGGCGCCTGCCAGGTCGAGAAGGACGGATCGTCCGTCGGAGTCCTCACCGACCAGGACGGTGGTCGGTGCGGTGTCGACTTCCGGCAGCGCACGACGCGCAGGTCGGTCAGCGATGTGGCAGATCGCCTGCGCGAAGTGGCTGGAACTCGCATCTGGGTGAAGGAGTTGTCGCCCCAGGGGTCGTTGGTCCAGTTGCCGGCGACGCCGCGTGACCCATGCCCCCGCGACGAGCGCTGCCATGGCGCCGCTGACGCCAAGGGCTGCCAGGGCGACCACGCGATCGTCCTCGGCCGAGATACCAGCGTCGACCGACTCGGTCTGCGATGGACATGACGCCGATCTTCTCGTCGTCCCCGACGGCGGCGTCGCACTCGGCAAAGTCGTCCCATTCGAAGTGGTCACCGCCGATGGCGTGGGGGGCGGCCTCCGCCAGCAGCGCCAGCTCTTGGTCGGTGAAGGTCCTAAGGTCATCCACCAGCCCCCACATCCACTGCATCCTGCGTTCATGCCAGGGTGCGCTCGGGTGCTGCACGGCCCGACCTTCTTCCACCTCGAGGCCGCTGTCCTCCACGGCGGCCACGAAGTCGCACACCGCCTCAAAGAGTGCCCACCGGAAGCGCAGTAGCACGCCTACGGGACGCCTCGAATCGCCCCTGGCGTGGCGTACGTCATCTTCCGTCAGGTTGTCGAACATCAGGTGGGGCTTCCCGGCACCGTCGTGGATGATGAAGGTCTTCTCGATGTGGTTCCCGCTGAACGCTTCGCTGGCGGCGTCCGCAACTGCTATGGCGCGGTAGGGGTCGTCCGGTCCCGGCACGCTAGGCCACCGGCTGGTGTTCCCGTTCTTGGCTATGTGTTCAGCCCTGAACGCCGCAAGCTCCGGCGTAATCGTGGTGGTCATGGTCCTGTTTCCCTTCCAGTTGCGCCGGGCCACCGTGACCCGGACAACTCCATGGCACCACCCCCGCAAGCCCCAACCCCGGCTACTGGCTGCCCAGTTAGTAGACGGCCTCCCGCTCCCACAACCCGGTAATGGCGTTGAAGTGGTAGCCCGCCCGCGCCAGGTTCTCCAGGCGGTCCGCGACGTCCTCGAAGGGGTCGGGTGGCACGCTGCCGCTGGGCTGGACCGACCCCCGCGCCAGCAGCTCCCGCGCCAGGGGTTGCATGTAGGGCGCCACCCATCCACCCCACAATCGGGTGGACCATCTGGGGGTGGGCGCAGTCCCCCGGGGGACCATCAGGGGGGTGTTCGGGTGGACCGGGCGGGGGAGTAGGCGGGGTGGAGCACCCTCTAGAGTGTCGCTATGCCTGCCGCTCAGCTGTGGACCATTGTCCTAACGGGAGTCTTCGTCGTGCTGGCTAGTGGCCTCGGGCAATACATCGGTGGGCGAATGGCCGATCGTCGAGCAGCAGCTGACCGCGACGTCCAGCAGCGGCAAGCATTCTTGGCTTCGGCAAGGGTCCACTATCAGGCCGCCCTAGACCAACTGGGTGACACCTACAAGCCTGCTGATCGCGGGGCCCACACCCGGACTTTGGCCATGCTTCGGCTCACTGACGGCGACGTAGCCCGGGCATATGCGGTCGCCACGAAGGCCCACCGAAAGCTGACAAAGTACACGCAGGACATGGAAAGGGCGATATCGACGGAGGTCTTGCGGGAGGTCATGCGGGAACCTGGCCGCTTCCCAAACCAGACAGAGGCGAACGCGTGGGCACGCAAGACCGCTTTCGAGCGCAGCCAGGCGAAGTTGTCCGAAGAGTCCGAGAAGTACGAGCAGCTGTTCCGGGACTACGTGGTGGCGTACTCCTCCCTTACTGATGCTATGGCGAAGTCGCTTGGGGTCGACGGTGCGGCGACGTTGGAGCTTATGGCGCTCAAGCAGTCAGCGGCTGAGGATTAGTGCGGTGGAGCGTCACTGGGGCGGCCGGCAACTGCTTGTTCAGCAGGCTTGTTCATGCGAACAGGGTAGGGGTTGCGTCGCCATCACGGAGCGATCCGTTGTCAATAGTTGTTCACCCACCGCCGCCTGATCGCCGGAGACGACGATGGACTTCTTCGCCAGCACCGACTGGAACAGGAACCGCGCCAGGTGCTCAGGCATCATGCCGCCAGAAGCCAGGTCGGCCAGTGACACCTCGGTCAACAGGTGCTGCCGCACGACCAACGAGGGTCGGTAGCTCAACCCGAAACCGATGGCGTGCAGCCGGAACCGGTCACCAACCGCGATGGTCATCATCGGGTGGGCGTCATCGAAGGGACGAGGCGGAGTTGCGGTCTCGCCGAGGAAACGAATGGCCTCGACCAGTTCCTCGTCGGAGTCGGCGACAGGCTCGAGGGCGACGCGACGTCCGTCACCGGACTGCGCGACGACCGAGTCCCAGCCGTGCACCTCGATGTTCTCGGCGTCCGCGATCTCGAACAGGGGCTGCAGGCGCCCGAACCCGAAGATCGCGTCCATCACCGCGCGGGTGTGCAGGTGCTCGTCGTCGGCATCCCACAGGGTCTGACCCGCCGCGACGAGTTCTTCGGCTCGACGTCGCACCACCTGGCGGACGACCGATCGTCCCAGCACCCGGCGGTCGTCCTCGGGCATCCGCCGGCGCGCCTCGGACTCCCAGTCGGAGATGCTGCGGCTGATCTCGTCCGAGGCTCTGCGCCGCAGTTCGACGACCTCACCCCAGTCGACCAGACGTCGCTGGGCGGCCGCATGGCGTTCGGGTGCGCGCGGCGGGGTGAGGGCCGAAGGCGCCCCGAAGGCCGCTCGATGCCTGACCGGCGCCACCACCGCATCGTCGGACTCCAGGCGCCGTAGCGCCACCGCCAGTGCCTCGCGTGTGCTCAGGGTGGGTTGGTTCATCGTCCGACCCCCGCGGGCACAGCGACGTCGGAGCGTGCCCTGGTCCCCACCATGGTCGACAGCCTCAAGGCGGACGAGCGCAGCGCCTTGGCCCACGACCCACTGTCGAAGCGGCGTGGCGCAGGTGCAGCGTCACTGAGCACTGCCGCATGCCTGGGCTCGTCAGGCAGTACGGCCAGCGCAGGGACGCCGAAGTGGCTGGTGATCTCGGCCGACTGGTAGGGCTGACCCTCACCGATCACCGCCATGCCGCTCCGGGCCTGGGGAGCGGCGAGATCGAGTGCGTCGAGCAGGCCCGGCAGGTGCAGACGCAGCGCGGCCAAGGCGCGCAGCGAGCTGCGGGTCACGACCAGCACGGTGTCGGCATGCTCAAGCAGGGGCGACGGCAGGCCGGATCCGATGCGTCCTGCGTCGACGATCACGTCGATCCCCGGCGCCCCGAGCTTGTGCAGTGCGGCCGCCATCGGCGCCCAGATCGGCGTGAAGAGGTCTGCCCCCAGCCGGGTGGGTGAATCCTGCGAGGTACCGGCGCTGGGGAGCAGCCGAGGCCGGGAGGGGAACTGCCAGCTCCCACGCCGCCTGGGCGAGGTCGCGGCGCTCACGATGGGCCTGCGCAAGGGCCATCAGCCCTCGTCCCGCGGTGGGGATCTGGCTGAGGTAGCCGGCTTCGAGCGCCTGCGACGGCACCCGGTCGGCATCGACCAGCAGCACGTCTCGTGGCCAGTGCAGGGTCAGGCCCAGGGCGGTGGTGGTGACACCGGGTGACCCGGTGGCAGAGGCGAGGACGAGCAGCCCCATCTCACGACCTCGGCCTCTTGAGCAGCACCAACTGGTCGGCCGCTGCGAGCTGGGCGACGCGTACCGCATCACCCTCGTCGACCTGGACGTCGACCACCCAACTCGTTCCGTCCTGGAGTTCGCTGGGGGCGGTGACCACGACAGCCTCGATCGGCTCTCCCGCCGGCTCGTCCCCACTGGCGCCGGCCTTGCCCGAGGCGACCGGCACCAGCAGCACGCGAGTGCCGGCAGGCATGGCCTCTTGGGGCAGGCGTCCGGCACCCAACCGCAAGCCGACCACCGCAGCATCCTCTGACTCCGGCTGCCCAGCCGATCCCGGTCCGACCAAGGAACCAGCGGGCAGGTCGGTCAGGGCCTGCTTGCCGACCAGGTCATTGATCTGGCTGGCGGGGATGGTCTTCACCCCAGGTGCCTGCCCGATGGTGGACGAGGCCAGGTCGCCCGCCTCGATCACCTCGCCTCGCGCCACGTCGCGCACCATCACCACGACGGAGTTCGACTCGGTCGACTGGCTCCAGGCCGTACCCACACCGAGCCCTCCCAGCGCCGCCAGCAACACACCGACCGCGACCAGGCGCGGCGAACGGCGCGCCCGCAACGGCCCGGTGGCCGGAGCGATCGCACTGCCTGGTGGCGGGGTCGGCGCTGGAGACATGGGAGCGAAAGTAGTTCGTCAGAAGGTCACCATCCAGCGGGGTTTTCCGATCTGTGGACAACTCAGTTCCGCAGGTGATTCGTCCACAGTCCCCAGCGAATTGTCAGTCCCCTGTGCCCGAGGCTTCCTGATGACCAGCTGACTTCGGCTGACGCCGCTCGTCCCACCCTTTGGGCTCACACCGAGGCCGAACAGTGGGGTTCGGCCCTGAACAGGAGCAGTCGCATGGCAGGCAAGTTCGAGCTCCACACCGACAGCGCGGGCAAGTACCGCTTCCGCCTCAAGGCCACCAACGGGCAGGTCATCGCCACCAGCCAGGGCTACGAGTCGAAGAAGTCGGCGCTCAACGGCATCGACTCGGTCAAGAAGAACGCCCCCGAGGCCCCGATCGTCGAGGTCGAGGACTGAGCTCGCGCTCGTCATCGTCGTGTCCACAGCCGGCTGTGGACGAGACTCCGGCCCTGTGGACACGAGGCGGACGGATGTCCACATCGAGACTGGCCTAGCCTGACCCGATGGAGCCCGCCCACACCACCGACGTCGCCGAGCGCTACCGCCGGTTCGCAGCCAACGAGACACCGCAGCACTCGGCGGTCTACACCGCGTGGGCCCAAGGCGTTGCTGGCGACCCCGAGACCGCCGGCCTGATCGGCACCCTGCCGCTGCGCGAACGCCAGCCCAACCTGGTGTTCACCGTGGCCAGGGCAGTGTCGCCGGGGTTGGTCGACACCGACCAGGCCACCGCACGCCCTGACGAGTACGCCCGCCTGCGCGAGGTGTTGCACACCCGCTGGGACGAGGTGCGTGCCCTCACCGCCACCCGGCACACCCAGACCAACGAGGCCGCCCGGCTGGCGGTGCTGCTGCCTGCCGTCCACACCATCCACAAGGCCTGTGGAAAACCGTTGGCCCTGGTCGAGCTGGGAGCATCGGCCGGGCTGCTGCTCCATCCACAGGCCTGGACCCACCGCTACGTGTCCCGCGACGGCGACCTGCTCGCCGAGGTCACCTCGACCGATCCCGTGGGTGAGCTCGACGTCACCGTCAAGGACCCCTCGGTCGGCCTGCCCGACGCGCTGCCGCCGATCGAGTGGCGGGTCGGACTCGACCTCAACCCGCTGGACGTTCGCGACCCTGAGGTCGTCGAGTGGTTGCGGCTGTTGGTGTGGCCGGGGCAGACCCATCGGCTGGCCCGGTTGGACGCCGCGATCGAGGTAGCCCGGCGCGATCCGGTGCTCGTGCTGCCCCGAGACATCACCCATCCCGGTGTCGTGGACGAGGCCCTGGCGCTGATCCCCCGCGACCTGCACCCGGTGGTCTTCCACGCCGCCGTGCAGGCCTACCTGTCCGGCGACGATCGGCACTCACTCAGCCGGCGTCTGCTGGAACTCTCTGCCTCTGGAGCCTGCAGTTGGGTCAGCTACGAGGGTGCGCAGATCGTCCCGCCGGTGGACGAGGCGCTGACCGACCAGCAGCGCGCCGAGCTGCGCAAGGGGGCGTTCGTGGTCGCGATCGACGGACGACCCGCCTACCAGGCCGACGGCCACGCCCACTGGATCCTGTGAGGCGGGCCAGACGGCGACTCACGCCGACTGGCGCACCACCAGCGCGCTCTCGACCGTGTGTGATCCGCTCGGATCGGCAGCCCGATCGAGCAGCAAGCCACAGCCCGAGAGGCCAACTCCTCGACCGGGTTGGTGACACTGGTCCAACCTCGGCTCTGCGCCACCGGCGAGTCGTCAGAGGTCACCAATCGACGTACGCCAGCCCCGGCAGTCCCGGATCACCGACGAACACCGACGAACACCGCCGGACGCGGCTGCGCCAGCATCGCCCGGCCCAGGTCGTGCCCATGGTGCGAGGCCACGATCACTCCGTCGGCGTGCCCTCCGGTGATGAAGCTCGGCCACAGCTCCCCCGGTACGTCACCGGTGGTCAGCACGACCTGCAGCCCACGCCGGGTGAGCGAGGCGCTCGCCCCGACGAAGGCCCAGACGAAGTAGTCGTCGGTCAGCGGCCGCGCAGCTTCCTCGGGCACCAACATGGCCACCGCGGCGCAACTGCGGGTCACCAACGCCCGGGCCACCGCGTTGGGGCGGTATACGTTCCCACTCCGCAGTGGGGATGCGCGGCATGATCGAAAGGACTCAAGCACGATTCCCTTGCGGCGTCCTCGGACGCTTGCTCTCCTGCTCGGCCTGCTGCTCGCGCTGACCGGGCTGGGGTTCAGCCCGCGGGCGGCATCGGCCGCCACCACGACCCTCGACGACAGTGCCTTCACCTACACCGGCACGTGGCACACCGCGACAGGGTCCCAGTACACAGCTCAAAGAACAAGCGCTCGTCCACGATTGGTGTTCAGCCAGGCCCGACCTGCCCGGTCCAGTTGAGGGCCATCGGCGCCCCTCCGACACCTTTCTCCCGCACGAAAATCGAGGTCCCGCACCCACGTTGGTGCGGGAACTCGCTTTCGTGCGTGGGAAGGGGTGGGTGGACGAGCGGAGCCGACGTGGCCGGTCAGTGGTGGTGGTGACGCCGCTCGTAGTCCTCGTGCTCGAGCTCCAACTCCTCGAGCGCGCCGGTGCGATCGTGGGTGCCGTGCTCGGCGTCCCACTCGGGGTTGCCGGGACGACCGTCCAGTCCGGGGAAGCGTTCGTCGGTGCCGGCGATCGCGGTGCCCCGCTTGGACGAGTGGATGACCATGCCGATGGCCAGGCCAGCCGCGGCCAGGGCGATCACGTAGCGCAGCCACGAGGGGTTCTCGCCGAGGCTCGACATGCCCACCGCAGCCGGGGCGATCAGCACGGCCACCAGGTTCATCACCTTGATCAGCGGGTTGATCGCCGGGCCGGCGGTGTCCTTGAACGGGTCACCGACGGTGTCACCGATCACCGTGGCGGCGTGAGCCTCAGAGCCCTTGCCGCCGTGGTGGCCGTCCTCGACCAGCTTCTTGGCGTTGTCCCAGGCCCCACCGGAGTTGGCCAGGAAGACCGCCATCAGGGTGCCGCAGGCGATGGCGCCGGCGAGGTAGCCGGCCAGCGCCGGCACACCCAGGCCGAAGCCGACCGCGATCGGGGCGAGGATCGCCATCAGACCCGGCGTCGCCAGCTCGCGCAGCGAGTCGCGGGTGCAGATGTCGACGACCTTGCCGTACTCGGGACGACCGGTGCCCTCCATGATCCCGGCGATCTCGCGGAACTGGCGGCGCACCTCGAACACAACGGCACCAGCGGTTCGTCCCACCGCCTGGATAGCCAGGCCCGAGAACAGGAACACCACCGAACCACCGATGATCACACCGACCAGCACGGCCGGCGAGAACACCACCGAGGCCAGCTCGAAGGCGTCGTAGCGGTCGTTGAGCACGGTGGCCACGGCATCGGTGAACGACCCGAACAGCGCGGTCGCGGCCAGTACGGCGGTCGCGATCGCGATGCCCTTGGTGATCGCCTTGGTGGTGTTGCCGACCGCGTCGAGCTCGGTGAGGATCTGCGCACCCTCACCGTCGACGTCGCCCGACATCTCGGCGATGCCCTGGGCGTTGTCGGAGACCGGACCGAAGGTGTCCATGGCCACGATCACACCGACCGTGGTGAGCAGGCCACAGCCGGCAAGGGCGATCGCGAACAGTCCGACCACACCGACACCGCCGAGCAGGAACGCACCGAACACGGCGAAGGCGATGATCACCGCCGTGAACACCGCCGACTCCAGGCCCAGCGAGATGCCCGACAGGATCACCGTGGCCGGTCCGGTCAGCGAGGTGGCGCCGACGTCCTGCACCGGCTTGTCCTCGGTGCCGGTGTAGAAGGCGGTCAGCGCCAGGATCACCACGGCCAGCGCGATGCCGATGGCGACCGCCCCGAAGGCGACCAGTCGCGGGTTGTCGATGGGGCCGGCGAAGTCGTCGACGCCCAACTCGGTGAACGACCCGGGCAGGTAGGTGAACGAGGCGATCGCCGAGAGCACCAGCGAGATCGCCGCAGAGATGTAGAAGGCGCGATTGATGGTCTTGAGACCGTTCTCACCGGCGCGCGGCTTGGTCAGGTAGACCCCGATCAGGGCGGTGAGCACACCGATCGCCGGGATGATCAGCGGGAACACCAGTCCCGGCTCGCCCAGGGCGGCTCGTCCCAGGATCAGCGCGGCGACCAGCATGACCGCGTACGACTCGAACAGGTCGGCAGCCATGCCGGCGCAGTCGCCAACGTTGTCACCGACGTTGTCGGCGATGGTGGCGGCGTTGCGCGGGTCGTCCTCGGGGATGTTCTGCTCGACCTTGCCAACCAGGTCGGCGCCGACGTCGGCAGCCTTGGTGAAGATGCCGCCGCCCACGCGCATGAACATCGCCACCACGGCGGCCCCGAAGCCGAAGCCCTCGAGCACCACCGGGGCGTCACCGCGGAACACCAGCACCACGATCGCGGCGCCGAGCAGGCCCAGGCCGATGGTGGCCATGCCCACGGCCGCACCGGTGCGGAAGGCGATCTTCATCGCCGGGTCGCGACCCTCGCTGCGGGCGGCAGCGGCCACGCGCAGGTTGGCGCGCACGGCCAGCCACATGCCCAGGTAGCCGATCAGTGCCGAGAAGCCACCGCCGACCAGGAAGGCGACCGAGCGGGCGCCACGCAGCACCCACTGGTTGCCGTCACCGTGGATCGGCAGCACCAGCAGCACCACGAAGGCGACCACGGCGAAGATGCCCAGGGTGCGGAACTGGCGGGCGAGGAAGGCCGAGGCGCCCTCCTGCACGGCGCGGGCGATGGCACGCATGTTGTCGGTGCCGTCGTTGGCACGCAGCACCTGGGCGCGGAAGACCAACGACATCGCCACGGCGATCGCGGCCAGCGCGGCGATCACGACGACGATGGTCGTGTTGCCAGAGCTCAAGCTGATCTCGAGGGGAGCCTGCAGCACAAACAGGGGCATCGGGGATCCTCCGGTGGGGGCGAGAGAAGGCGACGATGCCTCCGGCCAAGGCTCGACGAGCTTGGCCGGGGTGAGCCTAACAGCGCCTCCCCGCTCGCGCACCCCTCGCTCCCAGCGACGGGCTCAGCGCCCCAGTCTCAGCGCCCCAGTCTCAGCGCCCCTGCACGTAGCCCTCGTGCGCGGCCCGCTCGTCCCAGACCGGATGGTTCTGCCCGTAACCGGCGACCGGACGAGCCCAGGCGTCACGTTCGGGGTCGGCACGGGCTGCGTACCAGTCGCGCAGCGCCGCGGTGAGGTCGTCGCGCACGCCGGCCCTCCCAGGGTCGTCGATCAGGTTGTGGCGCTCGTCGGGGTCGTCAGCACGGTCGTAGAACTCGTCGGGACCGTCATGGCGCAGCGTGAGGGCGTGGCGTCCGTCGGTGATCATCCGGGCACCGCCGTACTCGCTGGCGACCACGACCACCTCGTCACCGTCGGCAGCCTGACCACGCACGACGTCGGCGAACGAGCCCTCGACCTGGTCAGTGGCGGGCAGGTCGACCCCGGCCAACTCGCACAGGGTGGCGTGCAGCGACGCCGACGACAGCAGCGCCTGGGATCGTCCGGTGGCACCGCCGGGCATGCGCACCACACACGGCACGCGCACCGAGTTGTCCCACAGGTTCAGCGGCACCGTGCCGTTGCCCTTGCCCCAGATGCCGTGGTGGCCGCAGGAGAAGCCGTTGTCGCCGAGGAAGACCACGATCGTGTCGTCCCAGACTCCCTGCGCCTTGAGTTCGGCGCGCAGGGCGCCGAGGCACTCGTCCACCCCGGTGAGGGCCGCGGCGTAGCCTACGAGCGATGGGATCGGGTCGGCGAACGACTCGTCGAAGTCGCTCCGCCTGGCCCACTCATGCCTGGGTTCACGAGGCACCGACTCGAAGTCGCAGTCGGCGTAGCGGCTGGTCAGGTCGTCAGGGTGGCCCCGCAGCCACGGCGTGTGCGGTGCGGTGGTGGCGACGTAAAGGTAGAAGGGACGCTCCCGGTCGCGGGCCTTGAGGAAGTCGACCGCCTCGTCGGCGACCGCGCGGGTGAAGTAGCGCGGCTCGTCCGCAGGTTCGCCATCGCGCCAGATCGGGGCGTTGACGTACTCACTGCCGCCGAAGCGGTGTGCGTACCAGTCCTCGAAGCCGGGCGCGGGGTGCTGGGCCCACCCGACGTGCCACTTGCCGCTCATCATGCACTGGTAGCCGGCACCTGCCAGCACCTCGCCGGTGGTGGGGATGCCGGCGAGGAACTGGTGCTGCTGACCGTCCGGGCTGATCCAGTCGTGGATGCCATGGGCCGAGGGCACCATGCCGGTCATCAGCGAGGCCCGCGCTGGCGAGCACACCGGCGAGGCGCAGTGCACCTGGCTGAGTTCGAGTCCCTCGTCACGCAGGCGCTGCAACTCGGGCATCTGCAGTTCGGGCATCAGCCAGGGCACCGACCACGGACCCTGGTCATCGGTGAGCAGCACGACGATGTTCGGATGAGCCACGGTCGAGGGGGTCATGGTTCCACTCTGTCGCACGGGACGCTGTGTCGCAGAGACGCGGCTCGTCCGCTGAGGCAGGGTGTAGCCATGAACTCACCCCTCGTTGTCGTCACCGGTGCCAATGGCCTGGTCGGTTCCCGGGTCTGCGCGGCCCTGACCGAGCGCGGAGCACGGGTGCGGGCGATCGTCCGCCGCCCCGGCACGGCACCCGGAGGCACCGATGAGGTGGTCGGTGACTTCCACGACCCGGACATCGCCGCCCGGGCCTGCGAGGGCGCCACCGCGGTGGTGAACACCGTGCACCCGATGTCGGACGACCAGGAGCACCTGCAGGCCACCGCTGTCGGCTGGGCCGCAACCCTGGCCAGCGCCGCCCGCGATGCCGGGGTCGAGCGGTTCGTCCACACCTCGACCACCGGGGTGTACCGCCGCGAGTCCGACACCGGCGACGTCGACGAGGACTCCCCCCTGGTCGACGACGACGCCAATGCCTATGCCGTCACCAAGCGCGACACCGATGCCGCCCTGGCCGAGGTCGACGGCCTCACCCGGGTGATCGTGCGCCCGACCGCGATCCTGGGCGCTGGCGAGACCTCGGTGTGGAACACGCTTCGTCCCGCCCAGATCGGCGGCGACGACGTCGCCGGACGCACCGACGACCCCACCCGAACCTTCGGCTGGGTGCACGTGGACGACCTGGCCGCCCTGCTCGCCGACCTGGCCACCGGCCGGATCGCCCTGGCCGACGACCCTGGCCGCGGCCCGGTCGAAGGCGAACTCACGATCGCCAACGCCGTCTCGGGCAATGTCAGGATCCGTGACTACCTCGAACCGATCGCCGAGGCACTCGGTGTCGAGCCGGTCTGGGAGCAGCGAGGCGGATTCACGCAGAAGCTGCTCGCCGAGCGGGCACGCACCTGGGGCTGGCAGCCGCGCGTCACCTTCCAGCAGGCCATGGACGAACTGCTCGCGGGCCTCCCCCGCTGAGGCGTCTGAATCCTGCCCATTTAAACCTTCAACCGACCCAAATAGGACGTTGAAGGACATAAAACCGTCCTCGTAGCGTGTTTCACATGACCACTGCTCCGCTCTCCCATGGCCCTGTCGGCATCGGCGTCATCGGCGCCGGGATGATCAGCGACACCTACCTCGACAACCTCACTCGCTTCCCCGACGTCCGGGTCGTCCACGTCGGCGACCTCGACCCCGAGCGGGCCCGGCAGCGCGCCGAGCAGCACGGCGTGCCCCGGTTCGGCACCCCCGACGACGTGCTCGCCGAGCCCGAGGTCGAACTCGTGGTCAACCTCACCATCCCCGCTGCTCACGCCGCGGTCTCGTCCGCCGCTCTGACCGCCGGCAAGCACGTCTGGTCCGAGAAGCCGATCGGCATCGAGCGCGAGAGCGCCAAGGCGCTGATCGAGCAGGCAGACGCCGCCGGCCTGTTGCTCGGCGTGGCCCCCGACACCGTGCTCGGCCCGGCCTTCCAGACCGCCCGCCGGGTGATCGAGTCCGGGGCGATCGGTGACCTGATGGCCGCCCAGACTGTGCTGCAGTACGCCGGGCCCGACCTGTTCCACCCCTCGCCGGAGTTCCTGTTCGCCCCCGGCGGTGGACCGGTCTTCGACGTCGGCCCCTACATCCTCACCGAACTCGTGCTGCTCTTCGGCCCGGTGGTCCGCGTCTCGGCCGTCGCCCCACCAGCCCGCCCACAGCGGACCATCCTGGTCGGCGACCGGGCCGGTGAGACCTTCCCGGTGGGCGTCCCCACCCACGTCAGCGCCCTGTTGGAGTTCGCCAGCGGCGCCGTCAGCCAGACCCTGCTCAGCTTCGAGACCCCGGTCTCGCGTCAGGGCATCTTCGAGGTGCACGGCACCACCGCCAGCCTGCAACTGGGTGACCACAACCTGTTCACCGACAACGTGCTGATCAGCCAGGCGGTCACCGCCTCGTCCAAGTTGCGCGACCAACCGGTCTGGGACGAGATCGCGCCCCAGGGCGTCGATGTCGGACGAGGTGTCGGCGCGCTCGACATGGCCCGCGCCATCCGCGCCGGTGGGCAGCCATTGGCCTCAGGGCGACTCGCCTACCACGTGCTCGACATCATGGCTTCGATCGATGACGCCATCCGCGAGCACCGGACGGTCGAACTGACCAGCGCCACCGATCCGGTGCCGGTGCTGCCCGAGGACTTCGACCCCTACGCCTCGACCCTGGGCTGAGGGCCGAAGCGGTCAGAGGGGGGCGATCAGTTGCGGTGATCAGTCGCCGGAGTCGGCCGAGGGGGCCGAGTTGGCGCTGGCGGGGGAGTCAGCGCTCACCGGCGAGGGCGGGCTGTACGGTGAGGCCGGGCTGATCGGCGACTTGGGGCTGATCGGCGAGGGCGCGCTCTTGGGGGAGTTGACCTGCGCCCAGGCCGAGCAGCGACCCGACCGTCATGCCGATCAGGATCGTGCCGATGGTGCCCTTAGTGATGTCGAGGTGGGCCTGAATGCTCGGCAAGCGCGAGCCGAAGGCCGCCATCGAGACGCCACCGAGGGCGAACGCGGTGACGATGGCGTTGCGCCAGCCGACCAGAACCGGGCGCGGGGTAGGTGGGAGTGCTCACGCCAGTGAGACTAGGGCTCAGCCCAGCGCCACGCGCAGCAGCCCAGCGAACTGGGCCGCCTCACCCTCGCCGTAGCGCACCCGCGGCCAGAAGAAGCCGCGCAGACCGTCGCCCTTCGTCCGGGGGACGACGTGCACGTGCAGGTGGGGCACCGACTGAGACACCACGGTGTTGACAGCCACGAAGGTGCCCTGGGCACCGAGGGCCTCGGGCATCACCGCCGCCACCCGCTGGGCCAGCCCGAACACCGGCTCCAACGAACCCACGGGCAGGTCAACCAGGGTGTCGGCGTGCTCGATCGGCGCCACCAGCACGTGCCCCTTGAACAGTGGACGGTGGTCGAGGAAGGCGATGGCGCGCTCGGTGCGGGCCACCACATGCGCCTCGAGCTCGCCGCGGACGATCTGGCAGATGATGTCGTCGCTCACGTCACCATCGAACACGAGCCCAACCCTCAGGGGCGGTCTTCGTCCAACAACCAGCCGAAACGCTCCCGGGCGGCAGCGATCAACTCAGCCTGCCCCGGTGACAGCACCTCGCTCTTGTCCAGGCAGCGTGACGTTGCCGCTCGTCCCTGCTGACGGAGCACTTCGTTGACCCCGGGGCACGCATCCGGCGAAGTCGTGGGCGACGTCGAAGACGGCAGCGTTCACCTCGACCAGGTCGGCGGCCAGGGCCATCAGGTCGGGTGACAGGGTCGGGTCGTGGTCCAGTCGTCGGCACCGCTCGACCGCGGCACGCGGTCGATCGTCCACTCGTAGGTGCGGGTGTAGCTGGCCTCGACCGTCTTGCTGATGGCCAGGTCGGCTGCCCCGCAGATCGTGATGGACGCGTCGTCGCTCTGCCCGGACTGGACGATTCTGGCGACGTTGTCGTAGGTCGTGCAGGTGCCGTTGGGGGCCTTGCGGGTGACGTCGTAGCCGAAGGTCTTCGGCGTCTGACCCACGGTGACAGTGCCGAGCGTGGCCGTGGCACCGCCCTCGGGGGGTGTCGGTCACGGTGATGGTCCGGTTGTGCTCGGTCATCGTGGAGCTCACCGCCGCATCATCGGAGGCGGATCCGGTCGGGGTGCTGGCCGCCGTGGCGTTCCAGCCCACCGAGCCGCTGCTCGTCCCGGTCAGTGCCGGGGCCTCGTCGAAGCTGCAGGTGTAGGCGACGTCGACCGAGCCGCTGGCAGGAACCGACGGCAGCGGGCTGGTGGCGATCGTGCACTCACCGCCCAACGACGCGGACAGGCTGGCCGATGCCGAGGTGAGCTGCACCGACTGCCAGTCGTTGGGGTTGGTCACCGTGAGCGTGCCGGACAGGGAGTACCTTTCGCCAAACCTGAGATCCTGACCGCCGTCTGGGGAGCCTGGTTCGGGGAGGACCACTTGGTCGAGGTGCACATCAGCCGGCTTCGGGCCAAGATCGCCCGGGCCGGTGGCCCGCAGGTCGTGGCCACCATCCCGGGGCTGGGCTACCGGCTCGCCGACGTGCAGCCGACCAGCTCGGAGTTGGTCTGCGCGCAGGCCTGACCCAGTGACACAGTGGTGACCATGTCGACACCGAGCACGCCCGCAGACCTCGTCCCCGTCCGCATCGCGACCGTGGGCACCAGCCTGATCGTCGAACGCTTCGTCGCCGCCGCCCGCGAGGTGGATGACATCGAGGTCGTCTGCGCCTACTCCCGCGACACTGACCGAGCCAGGTCCTTCGCCCGCGAGCAGGCCATCCCGCGTAGCACGAGCGACTGGCAGGGCCTGCTGGCCGACCCCGAGATCGACGCCGTCTACATCGCCAGCCCCAACCTCGTGCACGTCGAACAGTCCGAACAGGTGATCGCGGCCGGCAAGCACGTGCTGGTCGAGAAGCCCGCCACCCCCACCTCGGACGAGTGGCAGCGCCTGGTCGAGCAGGCCGCCGGACAGGGCGTCGTGGTGCTCGAGGAGATGCGTCCTGCCCATGATCCCGGCACCGCCGAGGTCGCCCGCCTGCTGCCCCAGCTTGGACCCGTGCGCCGGGTGAGTTTCGACTACACCCAACGCTCGTCGCGCTACGACCAGGTGCTGGCCGGTGAGAAGGTGGCGATCTTCGATCCCGCGCTCGCCGGCGGCTCGTTCAACGACCTGGGCGTCTATGCGGTCTCGCAACTGGTGCAGTTGTTCGGAGAACCCGACCAGGTGGTGGCGGCCGCCGAGTACGAGCTGACCACTGGTGCTGAGGGACTCGGGGTGGCGCTCGCCCTGTATCCCGGCTTCGTCGCCGACCTCAGCCACTCCAAGATCACGCGCACCGATCGTCCCAGCGAGGTGCAGGGCGAACTCGGCAGCCTGACCGTCGACCGGATCTCCGATCCCCTGCGGATCACCCTCACCCTGCTCGACGACTCCTCGACCACGGTCGAGGTCACCAAGTGCGACGACACCATGACCTACGCCATCGCCCACTTCGTCGACTGCGTGCGTGGACGAGCCGACGCCAGCGTCGACCAGCAGCGCACGCTGGCCACGCTGCGGACGATGGAACGAATCCGCGACGTACGCCAAAGGGTGGGCCCGACCAGCTGAGCACTACGCTGGCGCAATGCTGACGCTGCCGGTGGCTCTGAGAGTTCTCGCAATCGTCCAGGCCGGCGGGCAGGGCAGCCGGATGGACGTGCTGACCCGTGAGCGGGCCAAACCAGCTCTGCCGTTCGCCAGCACCCACGCGCTGATCGACTTCCCGATGAGCTGCCTGGCCGCAGCGCCGGTGACCCAGGTCTGGGTGAGCGTGCAGTACCTGTCGCGCTCGCTCGACCCGCTGCTGTCGGGTGGACGACCGTGGGACCTCGACCGCACTGTCGACGGCTTCCGCCGGATCGTGCCCGAGGAGGGCACCGGGGCCGCCCATGACGAGGGTTTCAGCCACGGCAACGCCGATGCGCTGTTCCGGGTTCGCGACGACATCCGCGACGCCGCCGTCGACGTGGTGGTGGTGCTCTCGGCCGACCACATCTTCTCGATCGACCTCGCGTCAGTGATCGCCCGCCACCTCGAGCGCGAGGCGGAGTGCACGCTGGTCACCGCCGAGGTCGGGGTGCAGGACGCGCGCCAGAAGATGGTCGTGCACACCGGCAAGGGCTCACTGGTCACCGGTGTCGACGACAAGCCCGAGAAGCCCACCTCGGGTGTGGTCGCCACCGAGATCTTCCTCTACCAACCCGAGGTGCTGATCTCTGAACTCGAGCGCTTGCGTGCGACAGTGCTGGCCGAGGGTGAGCCCGACGACACCGACGACACCGGCTTGGGCGACTTCGGCGAGCACCTCGTCCCCGCGCTGATCAAGCGTGGACGCACCCACGCCGACCCGATCGAGGGCTACTGGCGCGACGTCGGTCGTCCGCACGCCTACCTGCAGGCCCACCGCGACCTGCTGGCCGGCCGGATCGACGTGTTCGACCACCCCGACCGCCCGGTGCGTGGGGCGGCGCACCCCGGCCCGCCCGCCTGGGTGGGCACCGAGGGCGCGTTGGTCGACGCGATGGCCGGCCCGGGCGCACGGGTGCGGGGCCGGGTCGAGCGCTCGGTGCTGGGTCCTGGCGTGCAGGTGCAGCCCGGGGCGGTGGTGAGCGACAGCGTGTTGCTGGACGACGTGGTGGTCGAGTCGGGGGCGCAGGTGCGCACCGCGATCGTCGACCGTGGCACGGTCGTCGGCCGCAACGCCGTCGTCGGTGAGGCCCTCAAAGGGACGAGGCTGAGCGACGATGCGATCACCCTGGTCGGCGCCGACAGCCGAGTCGGACGAGGTGCGGTCGTCCCGGCAGGAGGACGACTGGAGCCCGGGACGTCGGTCGAGTCGGCGTAGCTACGACCGGCGCAACCTGCGGACCACCAGCCACAGCAGGTTGAATCCCGAGACCGCAGCGGTGAGCACGTTGGTGATCAGGGTGCCGGCGTCGTCCACCAAGTACCCCCAGGCCGCCCAGCTGACGAAGTTGGCGAAGGTGAGGCCGAGGAAGGGCATCGAGACACCCTTGACGCTGCGCGCCCGGATCAGCGCGACACTCTGGCCGAGCAACCCGCCGACCCCGGGGATCGCGGCGATCGTCCCGAAGACTGCGCTGCCCGCCCACACGTCGATGGCCACCATGGCCAGGCCGAGCAGCACCCCGGGAGCGAAGACCGCGACCAGCGACTTGCCCCTGGCCCTGGCCATCAGGAACAGCACGGTGATGGTGCAGAAGAAGGCGAGGACGTTGACCACCAGCATGTTGACCTCGCCGATCAGGGCACCGTGGGTGCCCCAGGCGATGTTGGTCACCAGCAGGCTCTGCCAGGCCAGCAGCGAGATGCCCTCGACGGCTCGGGTGCGGATGATCCGGATGGCCTGCGGGATGCCGACGACCGAGCCCAGCACGGCTGCGATCCAGCCCAACAACGTCGCCAGTTCCACCGGGCCACCTCCTCGCGATCATCCTCGCACCGTCCGAGGACGTGTTGGACGCGATCGCACGCGTGCTGCGACTGGACGTGGCCGAGCGCGACTACCTGGTCAACCTGGCCCGGCCAGCGCGTCACACTCCCAGCGAGCCACCCCAGGTGCGTCCTGGGATCGTGCGGATGATCGAACACCTCGACGGGCAGGCGGCGTTCGTCCTCGGTCCCCGGATGGAGGTGTTGACCGGCAATCCGGCGATGTGGGGACTGCTCACCGACTTCCCCGCCCGCGAGGCGGACGACCGCAACCTGCTGCGTTGGGTGCTCACCGAGCCGGCGGCGCGGGAGTTGTACGTGGAGTGGGGCCAGATCGCCTCCGACCTGGTCGGTGTGCTGCAACTCGAGGCGAGCGCTCGTCCTCGCGACCCCGACATCGCCGCGCTCGTGCAGGAACTGGTGGCGGCCAGTCCGGAGTTCCGCAGCCTGTGGTCACAACCCCGGCCCCAAGGACGCACTGCTGGCGTGAAGCACTTCCGCCACCCCGTGCTGGGGTCGCTGACCATCGACTGGGAGGCCTTCTCGGTCACCGACGACAACACCCAGACGCTGTTCATCTACACCGCAGGGGACGAGGAGTCCGAGGCCAAGCTGCGTCAGTTGGCGACCGCCTGAGCGGCAATCACCGGGCGTCGATGATCACCGGGCCGGGACGATCGGCTGGCAACGACACGGTGCGGCGCGTGCCGTCGACCTCGATCACTGCCTGGTCGCTGCCGTCGGTGGTGTCGACTGCGAGCAGGTCACCCTCGGCGGTGGCGAGTGCCTTGACGAAGGCCGCCCCCTCGCCCGAGACCTCGAGCCGACTCCGGCCGGCGTCGGCGAGCACGTTGCCGAACTCGTCCTGCCACGCGGCCAGGTCGGTGAGGGTGCGGCGCTGGATGTCGGGGATGCTGCCCGACCCGGTCGGACCGACGTTGAGCAGCAGTCGTCCACCGCGCGAGACCACATCGACCAGCAGCCGGGCCACCTCGGGGCCGGACATGCTCACCGACTCGTCCTCCTCGGTGTTGTAGCCGAACGAGTAGCCGATCCCGCGGCAGTGCTCGAAGGTGCCCCGGTTCTCGAGGTCGCGGCCCTGCTCGTACTCGGTGGTGAAGTAGTCGCGGTGGGTGTCGCCCCAGCGGTCGTTGACCAGGCCGTCGGGGTGGGCTGCGTAGAAGTCGGTGAACAGCCGGCCCAGGCCGTTGGGTTCGAAGTTCTTGCCGGCGTCGGGCCAGTTGATGTCGTTCCACAGCACATCGGGGTCGTAGCGATCCATCAGGTCGCGTACGTGGGCCATCGCGTACTCATGGTAGGCGGCATCCTTGGGCCTGCGGGAGTCGTGGACCTGCTCGTCGGTCTCCAGTGGTCCCATGTCGGCGACGTGCCAGTCGAGGCCACCGGAGTAGTACAGGCCCACGCGCATACCCGCAGCCCGGGTCGCGCGGGTGATGTCGCCGACCAGGTCACGTCGGGGTCCGCGCTGCACGGTGTTGCGGGTGTCGGTCCCGGGGGCGTCCCACAGCGGGATGCCGTCGTGGTGCTTGGTGGTCGGCACCACGTGGGACGCGCCGGCCGCGGCGAACAGGGCGCACCAGTCGTCCGGGTCGAAGTCGACCGGATCCCAGGCGTCGAGCAACTCGTCGTAGGGGGCCCCTCCCCAGACTCGGCGGTGGTGCTCCTGGGCCGGCGATCCCTCGATCCGGATGGTGTTGGCGTACCACTCGGCGTACGGGTTGTGCCGGAACCAGTGCTCGGGGTCGAACGCGCCCAGCGGTCCGATCGGCTCGGCCCACGCCGGCACGCTGTAGGCGCCCCAGTGGATGAAGATGCCCAGCTTCGACCGGCGGAACCACTCGGGCAGCTGGCGGGACTCGAACAGGCTGAAGTCGCTCATGGGGACCATCATCGTGCGTCGGTCTGGGTCGCGTGGCCGAGAGCCTCAAGGCATCACTACCAGGGACGAAGAAAACCCGGCTGACCGTCGTCAACCGGGTTCCTCAGAGAGTGGGCCTAACTGGACTTGAACCAGTGACCTCTGCCTTATCAGGGCAGCGCTCTAACCGTCTGAGCTATAGGCCCGCGACCACACAGGTGGCCCAACAACGAACTGTAGCGGACGCCGGGAACCGCGCTCAAATCCCTTCGGACGTTCGGCCGACTTCCACGCTCGGTGCTGCGGGACGATCCAACTGCTCCCCTACCCGGGCGGCTATGCCGTCATCGAGCGCCACCCCGGCCAGGGCGAGCGCGTCCAGCGCCACCCCGATCAGGGCTGGTCGGTGGTGGGTGACCACCGTGGGCTGCCAGGTCGTGGCCCGCAGGTGATCGACCACGGCGCGGTGCACGGGGTTGGGGGTGCTCAACAGGCCACCACCCACTGCGACCGGCACGCCGGTGCCCAACCCACATCGCTCGACCAGGTGGGTCGCGTACTGGGCCACCACCGACGCCATCGTCTCGACCAGGCCGTCGACCACCTCGTCCGACCCGCACAGCGCGATCACGTGAGGGGCCAGCGCCGCCAGGCGGCTGAACGTCCAAGGGCCACCGCGCCGGGTCCTGGCCTCGAGCGCCTCCTCGACACTGCTGTACCCCATGACCCTCACCAGCACGTCGCTCGCTGCCGTGGCTGGACCCATGCCCATCTCGGCCAGCACCGCTGCCCTGAACACACCGTCAACCAGGCCGGCTGCCCCGAGGGCGTGCTGGATCCAGAACGAGAGGGCGTGCTCCCCGGCAGGTCCGGCCGCAGCGAGAGCCCCGCCGGTGCCGAGCACCACCGAGAGCCCCTGCCCGTCGAGCGAAGCGACCCGCAACAGCGTGCAGCCGTCGTTGCGCAGGGTGTGGGGCAGGCCGGGCCAGCGTCGTCCGATGGCTGCTTCCCAGAGCTCCCGGTCGCTGTCCCAGTCCAGTCCGGCAAGGTGGAATGCGGCGTGATCGAGGTCGTCCGGCTGCACGCCGGCCGCAGTCAGTGCCTGGTCGATGACGTCGCTGACCACCACGACCGCGGACTGCTCGCCATCGGGTCCGTAGATGTCGCCGGTGCCGCCGAAGCCCTGCCCCAGCACTCGTCCGTCGGCATCGACGACGGCGGCGACGGTCTTGGTGTTGCCGCCGTCGACGGCCAGGACCACCCCGCTCACTTCAGCAGACGCTCCGGCAGGAACTCACGGTTGGCCCAGGCGAGGTCGTCGTAGAGTTCCTCGGCGACGTTGAGGTTGCGGACGAATGGATGTGCCGCCAACGCCTGCACGGCATCGTGACGGGTACCCTCCCATGCCGCGCTCGCTGCCAGCCGCTGGTACTCGGCCAACGTCTGGGTGATGCCTCGCACCTGGTGCGGCAGTTCTCTCTGCGGCAGCGGCGTGCAACCCGAACCGTCGACGGTGCACCAGACCTCGACCACGGTGTCGTCGTCGAAGCCGGGCAGCTCCCCACCGACGTTGGGCAGGTTCACCGGAAGTTCGGCGGGCTCGTCGTTGTAGAAGGCGCTCATCACGTCGATCGCGAGTTCGAGTTCGTGGATGCCGCCGCGCGACTTGTCGGGATCCAGCGCGGGCACCTCGACCTTGGCCTGGTCTTCGTAGTGCTGCCAGTAGCCGGGCAGCGCGTCGAGCAGCACCCCGGCGCGCGTGCGGCGCTGGGCCTGGGCTTCGCGGAACCACTCCTCGCCGAAGTAGTAGTAGCGGAAGTAGTCCGAGGGAATTGAGTCCATCGCCACGGCGAGGTGCAGCATGCGCTTCTGCCAGACCGGCACGGTGGGATCGTCCTTGAGCCGCTCGTCCGCCTCGGCCAGCAGCGGCATCAGATCCTGTCCGTCGTAGGTGTGCTCGGTCGACCAGCAGTTGTGGTTGACCCCGGCCATCATCACCTTGGCCTTGGCCGGGTCGAGCCCTGCGGTCTCGAGAATCGGCGGCCAGAAGGTGATCGGCCCCTCGCACATGCTCCAGATCGGCCAGTCGGTGTATTGGCTGATCGCCTGCGAGACGAGGTTGACCGGGTTGGTGTAGTTGAAGATTCGGGCCTTCGGGGCGACGGCCTCGAGGTCAGCCAGGATCGACTGGAAGGCGTGCAGCGAGCGCAGCGCCATCATGAACCCTCCCGGGCCCTGGGTCTCCTGGCCGATCACCCCGTGCCTCATCGGGATCTGCTCGTCGGCCTGGCGCATCTCGAAGTTGCCCGGGCGGAAGCTCGACAGCACCGCATCGACGTCGGTCAGGCCGGCCCGCTGGTCGGTGGTGGTGGTGATGGTCAGGTCGAGCCCGGCGTGGTCGGCCAGCTTCTGGGCGATGGTGCGCACCAGTTCGAGGTGCTCGGGGCGGTGGTCGATCAACACCACCTCGGAGCCGTCGAACTCCTCACCGTGGTCAATGAAGGAGTGCATCGTGCCTGCGGCGCGAGACGAGCCGCCGCCGATGTAGGCCAACTTGATGCGTGCCATGAATGCCTTCCGGGATCAGAGGGGTGAGGACGAGGCCTGGTCGACCAGGAAGTGGGGGTCGCGGCACTCGGTGACGATGGTGGCGGGCCAGTCGGAGTCGTAGTGGTCGGCGGCAGTGATTCGTTGCACGGCCAGCTGCTTGTCGGCACCGTGGGCGACCATCACTGCCGCTCGTGACTGCTCGGCGATGGTGGCCACACCGACGGTGATGCCGTGCGTCGGCACCGCCGACAGGTCTCCGCCGAAGCTGGGGAAGGTGGACAGGTTGTCGCGGCGGGTTGACTCGGGCAACTGGACGAGGTGGGTGCGGCGGTCTCGCGGCGTCCCCGGCACGTTGAACGCGACATGGCCGTCGGAGGCGCCGCTGGCCAGCAGGAACACGTCGATCCCGCCCAGGTCGGTGAGCAGCCGGTCGTAGGCCGACGGGTCGTCCGGTGAGGGCAGCACCACGTTGTCGACACGGATGCAGTGCTCGTCGGGCAAGTCGGCGTTGAGCACCGCGACGATGTCGCGCAGCGCGAAGCCTCGGCACGAGTGCGGCAGGTGTTCGTCGACGACGCCAGGGGTGCCGTCGGAGTCGAGGGTGACGTACTCGTCCATCATCACGATCACCCAGCCGCTCAGGTCGAGTCGGTCAAGGGCTGCCCGAGAGGCCAGGGCCCGATAGACCGGCACCGCGCTTCGTCCACCTGGGCAACCGAGGACGAAGCGTCCAGCAGCCCCGGTGGTCCAGCGGTCGAGGACGAGTTCTGCCGCAGCCTCCCCCATGGCTTCGGGCGACCCGAAGACCGATGGTTGCACGGCGACTCCTCCTGGGCTCAGTCCTCGGCGAGGGTGACCTCGAGGCCGCCGAGCACGGTGGCCGAGAGGTTGTAGAGGAAGCTGAACAGCGTGGCCAGGGCGGTGAAGATCACCACGTCGGCGGCGGCGATCATGGCGGTGAAGCCAAGGATCTTGTTGGTGTTCAGGTAGTCCTCGAGGCGGAACCGCTGCTCACCGCCGGGGCTGGCCACCAGGTCGTTGACGGCCTTGTTGACGCTCTCGAACACACCCGAGGCACCGATCACGCCCCACAGCACCCAGACCGAGATGAACAGGATGATGCCGCCGGCGATGCCGAACAGGAACGAGGTCTTCATCACCGACCACGGGTCGATCCGGGTCAGCCGCAGCCTGGCCTTGCGGGTGCGACGGGTCGCTGCCTGCGTGCGGGTGGTCGTGGTGCTGGTCGCCGCCGACCGCGTGGTGGCCGCAGTGCTGTGGCGTTCGGCGTTGGGGCGTTCGGCGTTGGGGCGTTCGGCGTTGGCACCGGTGGCCGATGCGGCAGCCGCACCCACCGCCGAAGCGGCAGCGGTGGCCTTCTCACGGGCGGCACCGAAGACGTCCTTGGCCTTGCTGGCCACACTGCCCACAGCAGGACGAGTGGCGGTGTCGTCGTCACCAGGCCCAGCGGCCCGGCTCGGTGACGTGACCGGTGCGTCGTCATGGGCGACCACGCCACGGGCGGGACGACCGAACGACGACGGCTTCTCGGCTTCACCCGAGGTGGTCGCTGGCTTGCGCCAGTAGTCGTCACTCACCAGCGTCCTCCTGCTCGTCGACGGACTCGTCCTCGCCAACGGTACCCGCATCGGCCTCAGTCACCGCATTGTCGTCGCCGATCGTGGCGTCCGGGTTGACCTCAGTGGCCTCGTCCCCATTGGCCTGTTCGCCGTCACCGTCGGCCTCGGGGTAGCGCGCGATGGTGATCACCGAGTCGTCGCCGCGGACGCCGACGAACTTCACACCCATGGTGTCGCGGCCCTTGACCGCCACCTCAGACACGGCCGAGCGGGTGATCTGGCCCGATGCCTTCATCGCGATCACCTCGTCGCCCTCGGCCACGACCAGCCCGCCGACCAGCGAGCCGCGGTCTTCGTTGAGCTTCATCGCCTTGATGCCCAGACCGCCACGGCCCTGCTGGCGGTACTCGCTGACCGCGGTCCGCTTGGCGAAGCCACCGTCGGTGACGGTGAAGACGAACAGGTCGTCCTCGGCAGCACCCTCGGCGATGATCGACATGCTCAGCAGCGAGTCTCCCCGGCGGAACTTCATGCCGGTCACACCCGAGGTGGCTCGTCCCATCGGACGAAGCTGGGCGTCGTCGGCGCCGAACCTGATCGCCTGGCCCTTGGTCGAGATCAGCAGCACGTCGTCGCTGGCCCGGCACAGTTCGGCACCGACCAATTCGTCGTCCTCGTCACGGAAGTTGATCGCGATGACGCCGGCCTGGCGCGGGGAGTCGTAGGCGGTCAGCGCGGTCTTCTTGACCAGACCGCGGCGGGTCGCCAGCAACAGGTACTCGGCGTCGTCGTAGCTCCGGATGTCGAGCACCTGGGTGATCTTCTCGTCCGGCAGGAAGGTCAGCAGCCCTGCCACGTGCGCGCCCTTGGCGTCACGACCGGCCTCGGGCAGTTGCCACACCTTCGAGCGGTAGACCCGGCCCATGTTGGTGAAGAACAGGATCCAGTGGTGGTTGGTGGTGGCGAACAGGTGCTGAACCTCGTCGTCGGCACGCAGGTTCGCACCGCGAACACCCTTGCCACCGCGGCGTTGCAGACGGTACTGGTCGGCGCGGGTGCGCTTGGCGTAGCCGCCGTGGGTGATGGTGACCACCATGTCGAAGTCGGGGATGAAGTCCTCTTCGGACATGTCCCCGTCGGCGGCCACGATCTGGGTGCGGCGTTCGTCGCCGTACTTGTCGACGATCTCGGCGAGCTCGGTCGAGATGATCGTGCGCTGGCGCTCCTCGCTGGCGATGATCTCCTTGAGGTCGGCGATCAGCACCTCGAGCTCCTCGAGGTGGGCGATGATGCGTTCGCGCTCCATCGCGGCCAAGCGGCGCAGCTGCAGCTCGAGAATGGCCCGGGCCTGCACCTGGTCGATGCCGAGCAGTTCCTGCAGGCCGGTGTTGGCGATCTCCTGGGTGCGCGACGAACGGATCAGGGCGATCACCTCGTCGAGCATGTCGAGGGCCTTGACGTAGGCCCGGTAGATGTGGGCGTCCTCCTCGGCCTTGTTCAGCTGGAACTCGGCCCGGCGACGCACCACTTCGAGCTGGTGGGTGATCCAGTGGCTGATGAACTGGTCGAGCCGCAGCGTGCGGGGCACGTCGTCGACCAGGGCCAGCATGTTGCACCCGAAGGTGTCCTGCAGCTGGGTGTGCTTGTAGAGGTTGTTGAGCACCACGCGCGGCTGGGCGTCGCGCTTGAGGACGATCACCAGTCGCTGCCCGGTGCGGCTGGAGGTGTCGTCGCGGATGTCGGCGATGCCGCCGAGCTTGCCCGAGTTCACCAGGTCGGCGATCTTCATCGCCAGGTTGTCGGGGTTGCACATGTAGGGCAGTTCGGTGACGACCAGGTTCTGTCGTCCGTTCCCGTCCTGCTCGATGTTGACCACCGCGCGCATGGTCACCGAGCCGCGACCGGTGCGGTAGGCGTCCTCTATGCCCTGGCGGCCCACGATCAGCGCGCCGTTGGGGAAGTCGGGGCCCTTCACCCGCTCCATCGCGGCCTCGAGCAGTTCCTCCTCGCTGGCCTGGGGGTTCTCCAGTGACCACTGCACGGCCTCGGCGACCTCGCGAAGGTTGTGCGTGGGGATGTTGGTGGCCATGCCGACCGCGATACCGGTCGACCCGTTGACCAGCAGGTTCGGGAAGCGGGCCGGCAGCACGACCGGCTCCATGTTGCGGTTGTCGTAGTTGGGCTTGAAGTCGACCGTGTTCTGGTCGATGTCACGCACCATCTCCATCGCCAGCGGCGCCATCTTGCACTCGGTGTAGCGCATGGCCGCGGCCGGGTCGTTGCCGGGCGAACCGAAGTTGCCCTGCCCGTTGACCAGCGGGGCGCGCATCACCCAGGGCTGTGCGAGCCGGACGAGGGTGTCGTAGATCGCGGAGTCACCGTGCGGGTGGTAGGTGCCCATCACCTCACCGACGACGCGGGCGCACTTGTTCCAGCCGCGGTCGGGACGGTACCCGCCGTCGTACATCGCGTACAGCACACGGCGGTGCACCGGCTTGAGTCCGTCGCGCACGTCGGGCAGCGCTCGTCCGACGATGACGCTCATCGCGTAGTCGAGGTAGCTGCGCGAGATCTCGACGTTGAGGTCGATCGGGTCGACCCGCCAGTGGGTGGGTGCCTGGATCTCGTCGTTGACGCTCTCGGTGGCCACCTCGGCCTGCTCGTCGAGACCGGGCTCGTCGAACACGTCTCCGGGGCCCTGAGGGGTGTCAGTCATGGGCGGTTCTTCCCTTGTCGCCTACGGGTTCTTGGATGGGTGGGTCGGGCCTCAGATGTCGAGGAACCGGACGTCCTTGGCATTGCGCTGGATGAACGAACGGCGCTGCTCGACGTCCTCGCCCATCAGGATCGAGAACATCTCGTCGGCCTGCGCGGCGTCCTCGAGGGTGACCTGCAGCAGGATTCGTCCCTCGGGATCCATCGTGGTCTCCCACAGGTCCTTGGCGTCCATCTCGCCCAGGCCCTTGTAGCGCTGGATCGGGTTGACCTGGGGCAGCTTCTTGCCCTTCTCGAGGCCGTCGGCGCGCAGCACGTCGCGCTCATGGTCGTTGTAGGCCAACTCGTGCGGCGCGTTCGACCAGCGCAGCCGGAACAGCGGCGGCTGGGCGAGGTAGACGTGGCCGGCCTCGATCAGCGGCCGCATGAACCGGAACAGCAGGGTCAGCAGCAGGGTGCGGATGTGGGAGCCGTCGACGTCGGCGTCGGCCATCAGCACGATCTTGTGGTAGCGCAGCTTGTCGAGGTCGAAGTCCTCCTGCACACCGGTACCGAGGGCGTTGATGATCGCCTCGACCTCCCTGTTCTGCAGGATCTTGTCGAGCCTGGCCTTCTCGACGTTGAGGATCTTGCCGCGGATCGGCAGGATCGCCTGGGTGCGCGGGTCGCGCCCACCCTTGGCCGAGCCACCGGCGGAGTCACCCTCGACGATGAACACCTCGCACTCGGCGGGGTTGTTGGACGAGCAGTCGGCCAGCTTGCCGGGCAGACCGCCACCACCGAGCAGGCCCTTGCGGTTGCGGGCCATGTCGCGCGCCTTGCGGGCGGCGATCCGGGCCTGGGCGGCCGCCTGTGACTTGCGGACGATGTCCTTGCCCTCGGCCGGGTTGCGCTCGAACCAGTCACCCAGGCGGTCGTTGACGACGCGCTGGACGAACGAGCGGGCCTCGGTGTTGCCGAGCTTGGTCTTGGTCTGGCCCTCGAACTGGGGGCTGGTCAGCTTGACCGAGACGATCGCGGTCAGGCCCTCACGGATGTCGTCACCGCTGACCCGGTCTTCGCGCTTCTTGATCATGCCCCAGGCCTCGCCCCACTTGTTGACCGTGTTGGTCAGCGCAGCCCGGAAGCCCTCTTCGTGGGTGCCGCCCTCAAGGGTGTTCACGGCGTTGGCGAAGGTGTGCACCGAGTTCTGGAACGAGCTGTTCCACTGCATGGCCACCTCGACGCCGATGCCGTGCTCGGGGGCGTGGGCCTCGAGGTCGATGACCGGCGAGATCGGGTCGCGCGAGCCGTTGAGGTAGGTGACGTAGTCGATCAGGCCGCGCTCGGCACGAAACACGTCGTGCAGCGCTTCGCCCTTGTCATCGACGTGTCCGGGACGCAGGTCGGTGATCTCGATGCCCAGACCCTTGTTGAGGAAGGCCATCTCGCGGAAGCGGGCGACCAGCGTCTCGTAGTTGTAGTCGGTGGTCTCGAAGATGTCGGGCGAGGCCCAGAAGGTGACCTTGGTGCCGGTCTCGTCGGTGGCCTCGAGTTGCTTGAGGTCGTGGTCGGGCACGCCCAGGCTGAACGACTGCTGCCAGTGGTAGCCGTCGCGTTTGACGTCGACGACCAGCTTGGACGAGAGCGCGTTCACCACCGACGAGCCCACACCGTGCAGGCCGCCGGAGACCTTGTATCCACCCGAGCCGAACTTGCCACCGGCGTGCAGCACGGTGAGGGCGACGGTGACCGCGGGCAGGCCCTCGGTGGGGTGGATCTTGACCGGGAAGCCTCGTCCGAAGTCCTCGACCGAGACACCACCGTCGGGCAGCAGGGTGACCACGATCCGGTCGCCGTAGCCGGCCATTGCCTCGTCGACGGAGTTGTCGACGATCTCGCGCACCAGGTGGTGCAGGCCGCGCTCACCGGTCGACCCGATGTACATGCCCGGGCGCTTGCGCACCGCCTCGAGACCCTCGAGCACCTGGATGGACGACGCGTCGTACTCGCCCGAGACGGAGTGGTCGCTGGAGTCTGACAGGCCTTCGAGGCGCTCGGTGTCGCCGCTGTCGTCGTCGACCACGTCGAGGTCGAGGTCGTCGTTGTGGGCTGCGGACTCACTCACGGATCTGGTGCTCCTTGGTCGTCGGTCCTCCACACAGTGACCGCCGGCGGGCGACCCCGGCCGGCGGCTGTGGACCGAGCCAAGTCTACCTCAGTACGCGCGCGACACGCGTACGCGCGCGTACTGGCCTGTGGACAACTTCTGCTTGATCGCCATTCGTGGGCCTTGGGAGGCCTCGTGGAGACTCTGCGACGGCTCCGGCGAGGTCCCCCATTGGCTCCGGGCCGCTCAGAGGCTCACAGGCGGTCCTGCCACCCATAGAATCGGCCACGTGAACCAGGTGTCGCCCTCGTCCCAGCCGACCCCCGTGCGGGTGCCGGCTGAGCCGTTGGTGCTGCGTGCCGAGCCCGCCCCGGTGGCCGCCAACCAGCAGGTCTGGTGGGACGACCGTCGTCCAAGCCCGAGCTGGAACGCTCCCGACTGGACCGACACGATCAGCCGACGCACGAAGCTCCTGGTCGCCCTGGCCGTGGCGATGGCTCTCGTCCTCGGGGTCTGGCTCGCCGGAGGCCTCAAGGATGGCGGCGTCACCTTCCGCGCGATCCCCCGGAACACGACCATCACCAGCGGCCCGTTCGAGCTGACCTTCCAGAGCGCGGAGTGGGAGTACACCGACTGGATCAACAAGGGCGCCGGTGGCTACCGGATCAAGCTCTACGGCACCTGTCGCAACATCGACGACACCTCTCGGCGCAACCTGCTGCTCGACCTGGCCGACGCAGTCGTTCTCGGCGGGTTCAACAACGGCACCGTCGAGGTCGGCACCGAGAAGCGCGTGCAGGTCGGGCAGTGGGACGATCGCGGCCTGCGCCGAGAAGAACTCGCGCCGGGGCTGCCTGCCCTGCCGTGCACCTTCTTCGCCGACATGCCCGAGGGCTTCAAGCCCCAGGCACTCGCCGTGGTCGGCGTCTACGACCTGGTCTGGAACGACTCCGACGACGTGCAGAGCGGCGGACAGCGCTGGATGCGTCGCGACTCCGGCGTGCGCACCCAGGTGCCGGCGGTCGAGGTCACCGACGGTCAGTGACCCGTCCCGACCGGTGTTCAGCCGTCAGGGCGCGCGCAGCAGTGGGGGCTGCTTGATCCGCATCGAGCTGTCGAGTTGGATGCCCAGCACGTCGTCCAGCCGGTTCTTCGGCACGACGAAGCTCTGGATCAGGATCCCCTCGCCCGAGGCGGGATAGTCCTCAGCCGCACAGGTCGGATTGGCGCCGTCAGGGGCCAGGGTGACGTCGTTGGTCCACAACGCCTTGTCCTTGCCGATCAACTGGAAGCTGCAGAACACCACCCCGCCGTGTTCCTTGTCGGCCTGGGCGATCCCGGTCACCTTGATCTGCCACTGCTGAATGACGGCGCCCGCCGGTGGCTTCTCGATCGTGCTCTCGCCCACCTTGACCGACTCGAGGTTCTCGACCTTGACCACCCGGAAGGTGGTGCCCTGCTCCTGGTTGGTCCAGACCTGGCCGACCGGCCACTGCGGTGGTCGGTTCGAGATCCGCAGCGTGACGAAGGTGCCCCACGCCGCGGCTGCGAGGGCTGCCACCAGCATCGAGACCACCCCGAACACCCACGGACGAACCCGCTTGACGGGAGTGCGAGGGGCTGGGGGCTCGGCGGGCACGCGGGGTGGGGGCCCGGGAGGCAGAGGCCCTTGCTGGGCAGGTCCTCCCGGCCCAGACCCCTGCGCCCAGCCCGGCGGGGGGCCGGCCATCGGGGTGGGTCCGGGTCCTTGGGGACGAGCCGGCGGCGGGACGGCGGTCATTCGATCACCGTCATCTCGTCCTCGCGAGAGCGCAACTCGTTCGAGGCGGTACGGGTGACGAACTCGTCCAGTGCAGAGCCAGTGAGTCCGAGGTCGGTGGTGACCACGACCTCACGGTAGGTGAGCACCGACGACTCCGTGCACCGCACCGACAAGCCCCTGAGCTGGTCGGTCGGCACCTCCCACAGCAGGGTGGTGGTGGTGCGGAACCCGGCGAAGGGGAAGGTCACTCGTCCGAAGTCGACCGGGTGCAACTCGCTGTCGGTCGCGGTGCGCAACTGGCAGATCATCTGGCCGATGCCGCGGTCATGGGTGGTGGTCGCGGTGAAGGTGACCGCGACGAATCGTCCCTGGGTGGCGCCACGGCGGGCGTTGTAGTCGCCGCGGTAGAAGCGGCCGCCGTCAACCCCGACGACGCTGAGCTGCTGGCCCTCGTTGACCTCGACCGGCGTGCCGATGCTCGACGTCATCTGGTCGTCGACACTGGCGTTGTCACGGAACTGCCCGATCGCCCCGGCGAGGACGAGTGAGAAGACGCCCACCGCGACCGACAGAGGATGCACCCGCTTCATGGCCGCACCTGCTCGGCTGGGGCGACCGGCTCAGCCGCGGCCGCGGGGGCGGTCGGTGCCGGCAGCGGGGCGTAGGAGTCCATGTCGGTGCCGACCAGCTTCGACTCCCCGATCGCCGACGGGTCGGCGGTGGCCTTGAACAACTGCAGGGCACGGGCGAAGGCGACCGCGAGCACCGCCAGCCGCAGGGTCTCGGCGAGCGGCTCGGAGATCACGTCGACCAGCTGCTTCCAGGCGATCCAGAAGGCCTGGTCCTGGGGCGGGAACAGCCCCATGATCGCGTTGGCGGCCAGCTGTCCCAGGGTCGAGACCACGGTGTAGACCAGCACGTAGGCACCCAGGAAGACCAGCCCACCGCGCAGGATCAGCCGCAGCGACTGGAAGGTGGGCAGGTACTTGTCGTCCAGGTCACCGAAGAACAGTTCCTGGATGCGCAGCACGACCTGGCGGCCGCGGTTGCCCGACGCCTGCTCGCGGGCAGCGGCGCGGCGGGTGCGCAGGTGGCGCTGGGCGTCCAGGTGCACCGACAGCGGCTCACCCTTGCGCCACATCTCGGCGAAGCTCAGCACGTGCGAGCCGTAGACCAGGGCGGCCACCGCCAGCCAGACCACCGGCTCGGCCAAGGCCGACAGGAACAGTGGCCACACCTTGTGCCACAGCCCAAGCCACATCCAGCTCAGCGCGTCGGGGATCATCTCCGAGATCCGTGACACCGCCGTGGTGAAGCCCTCCTGCACCGTCTGCCACCAGCGCGCCACCCGCCGGTCGATCAGCCACAGCCAGCCACGACGCAGCAGCCCGACGCCGCCAAAGATCAGCAGCAGCATCATGAAGCCCTCGATCAGGGCGGCGAGCAGGCCCAGGGGGCGGAAGTCGGTGGCGTCGTGGATGGCGTCGACCACGCGCCGCAACAGGTAGACCGCGACGATCACCCCGGCGAGGATCGCGATCTCGCGTCCGGTGCGCGGGCTGAGCTTGGCCATCACGCTGGTCTCGAAGATGCCCCGGGTGACCACCTCGTAGGCGATCACCTCGTTGGCGGTCTTCTGCACCTCACCGAAGGCGGCATACATGCCCAGGAAGGGCAGCAGGGTGATCGCCAGCAGCCGCGGGATCGAGGTGTCACGGTCGTCTTCGACGGCCCCCTCGGGCAAGTTGTCGCGGATGCCCAGTTCGAGCCCGAGTAGTCGCAGGCAGATGATCGTTGCGCTGAGCAGGCTGACGAAGCCCAGGCTCAGCACCACCAGGGCGAGCCAGGGCCAGCGTCCGGAGATGAACGCCGCCCCGATCAGCGAGGCCTGGTAGCCCAGCCACCCCAACGCGTAGGTGCCCAGCAGCAGGGGCAACAGCCGCCACCAGACCCGCAGTGCGCCGCGGGTCAGGGCGATCACGTGGTTGGCCCACAGCCCCAGTTCGCTCATCAAGGGTCAGCCTAACCAGAGCGGTGCCAGGCCGAGCAGTGCAGCCGGGGCCGCTCAGCCATAGGTGTCGCGAGGTCCTCGCCCATCGCGCACCGACCGGGGCCCGCGCTTCCAGGACGGGGCGCTCGGGCCCAGGATCGTCACCTTGGTGACGGTGCCGTCGCCCAGTTCGGCATTGAGCTTGGCGATCAGGTGGGTCTGGATCATGCGCAGCGAGGTCGCCCAGGTGGTGGAGTCGGCACGAATGGTGAGCACCCCGTCCTGGTAGGCCTCGGGGGTGGTGTGGTTGGCGTTGTCCTCACCGACCAGGTCGGCCCAGCGTCCGAGCAGGGTGCGCACGCTCAGCTGCTTGGTCCAGCCCCGATCCTGGACGAGGTTGTCGAACACGCTGCCCACGGTCTGGGGGTCGCGTTCGTCGGGACCCGAGCCCGAGCGGGTGGTGGGGTCACTGGGACGACGCTTGCGCCGGGGTCGAACACCCTTGGACGGCGGCAGATTCACTCCCCCGCTCGGTGATCCGCCGGCCGCAGTCTGGTGGGCGATCTGGGTGGCCAGGTCGATGCCCTGCGGGTCATGGTCGGCCAGGGCCTGCGCGTCCTCGGCGTCGAGGTCATCGGGGCCTGCGTCGACTGGACGATCCGGGTCGCTCACTGGTTCACCCCCTGGTCGGGCTGCTGGTCCTCGTCCTCGGCGGTGACCTCACCGCGCACCACCCGGAACCGGCGCCCGGCCAGCAGGTCGGGCACATCGGCGCCGACGGCGGCCGTCACCAGCACCTGCTCGGCGTCACGCACCGCACCGGCGAGGCGTTCTCGGCGGGTCTGGTCGAGTTCGGCGAACACGTCGTCGAGCACCAGTACCGGCTCGACGCCGTCGGCCCTGACCAGCCCGAACGCCCCCAGCTTGAGCGACAGCGCCAGGCTCCAGGACTCGCCGTGGCTGGCGTAACCCTTGGCGGGCAGGTCGCCGATCGACAGCAGCACCTCGTCGCGGTGCGGGCCGACCAAGCTCACCCCGCGCACGATCTCGTCGCGGCGGCGGTGCCGCATGCCCTCGAGCAGTCGGGTGGTGAGTTCTTCGCGGCTGAGCTCGCCCGACAGGTCGAGGGCGGTGCGGTACTCGGCGGTGACGGTGTTGTTCTGCGGCGCGATGTCGGCGTAGGCAGTGGCGGTCAGTGGCATCAGCTCGGCCAGGGTGTCGAGCCTGGCCAGCAGCAGTTCCCCGCCGACCTGGCTGAGCTGGTCGTCCCAGACGTCGAGGGTCGACTCGGCGTCGGGGTCGACAGCTCGACCGTGCCGGCCCGACAACGACTTGAGCAGGGTGTTGCGTTGGCGAAGCAGTCGGTCGTAGTCGGCCTTGACCCCGGCCATCCGGGGCCAGCGGGTGACCACCACCTGGTCGAGGAACCGGCGCCGGTCCGAGGGGTCACCCTTGACGATCGCCAGGTCTTCGGGTGAGAACACAACCGTGCGCAGCACCCCGAGCAGGTCGCGCATCCGCGCTTGTGGCGAGCGGTTGATCCGGGCCCGGTTGGCTCGTTGGGGGTTGATCTCGCACTCCAGCAGCAGGGTGCGTTCGTCGTCCAGGCCGGCCCTGACCCGGGCGCGGACGATGGCCTGCTCGGTGCCGGCTCGCACGAGTGGGGCGTCCTGGGCGACCCGGTGCGACGACAACGTCGACAGGTACTCCACCGCCTCGACCAGGTTGGTCTTGCCCTGCCCGTTGGCGCCGACGAACACGCTGACGCCGGGTGCCAGTGCGATGTCGGCACTGGGGTAGCTGCGAAAGTCGTGCAACTGCAGGTGTTCGACGTGCATCAGCGCCCCCGTGGTCGTGCCACGGCCGTGCCGGTCAGGGCTTGGGGTCGGTGATCACGCCGTGGCCACCGAACTCGTTGCGCATCGCCGCGATCATCTTCATCGCGGTCTGGTCTTCCTGGCGCGAGACGAACCGGGCGAACAGCGATGCGGCGATGGTGGGCACCGGCACGGCCAGGTCGACGGCGGCGTTGACCGTCCAGCGCCCCTCGCCGGAGTCCTCGGCGTAGCCCTCGATGCCGTCCAGGTGCGGGTCCTTGTCGAGCGCGGCCACCATCAGGTCGAGCAGCCACGAGCGGATCACGGTGCCTTCGCGCCACGAGCGGAAGACCTCTGGGACGTTGGTCACCTCACCGGCGGTCTCGAGCAGTTCCCAACCCTCGGCGTAGGCCTGCATGATGCCGTACTCGATGCCGTTGTGGACCATCTTGGCGAAGTGGCCGGCGCCGTGGTCACCGGCGTGGACGAAGCCGAACTCACCGTCGGGCTTGAGCGCGGTGAAGATCGGCATGCAGTGCTCCACCACCTCGGCCTTGCCGCCCACCATCAGGGCATAGCCGTTCTCACGACCCCAAATGCCGCCAGAAACGCCGCAGTCGAGGAACTCCAGACCGTGCGGGGCGAGCTGCTCGGCGTGGCGCTTGTCATGGGTCCACTTGGAGTTGCCGCCGTCGATGATGATGTCGCCGCTGGCCATCAGGGGGACGAGTTCGTCGATCACCGACTGCACCGCCTGCTGGGGAACCATCACCCACACCACCTTCGGTGAGGCGGTCAGCTGGGCGACCATGTCGGCCAGGTCCTTGGCGTCGGAGATCTCCTGGTTCTGGTCGTAGCCGACGACGGTGTGGTCACGGTCGCGCAGGCGCTCGCGCATGGCGCCGCCCATCTTGCCCAGTCCGACGAGTCCGAGTTCCATGGCGCCTCCTAGTAGCGGCGTGGGTGGGGTGGGGGTGGAACGTCAGGGTCAGCGTCGTCCGGCGGTGTCGGGCAGGCGCATGAGCATGATGACGTGGCGGTAGTCGGTGAGCGGTTCACCGTCGACGCTGTCCAGGCCGGTGATCAGGCAGGGCTTGCCCGGCGCGGTGAACGCGAAGTGGACGAACGGGGTGTCCAGGGCGCCCAACGCATCCGACAGGTAGTGCGGGTTGAAGCCCGCGGCCGTGATCGCCATCTCGCCGCCGGCGTGGTTCTCGACCACGGCCTCGATGGCCTCCGAGGCCTGGGCCTGGTCACCGGTGGCGGCCTCGAGCGCGATCTGTCCGTCGCCGATCAGCATGCGCAGCGGGGTGTTGCGCTCGGCCACCAGGGCGACGCGCTTGACCGAGGCGATCACGTCGGCGGTGGCGCAGCGCACGCTGACCGCGGCCTGCACGTTCATCAGGTGGCGCACCTTGGGGAACTCGCCGTCGAGCAGGCGGGTGGTGGTCTGGCGGGTGCCGCCGGAGCCGTCGCCCTCGAAGCCGATCAGTCCGTCGCCGACCGAGGCGTTCGACAGGCTCATGGTGACGTGCTCGCCGGAGGTCATCGATCGGGCAGTGTCGGAGAGCACCTTGGCGGGGACGAGTGCAGCGCCCTGTTCTGAGCTGCCGGCGGGGCGCCAGGACAGTTCCTTGAGCGCCATCCGGTAGCGGTCGGTGGCCAGCAGCGACAGGGTCTCGCCCTCGAGTTCGACGCGCACACCGGTGAAGACCGGCAGCAGTTCGTCTCGGCCGGCGGCCACCACGACCTGGGCGACCGCCTTGGCGAAGTCGGACGACTCGACCGTTCCGGTGGCTGCTGGCATCTCGGGCAGGGCGGGGTACTCGGCGACCGGCAGGGTCTGCAGGGTGAACCTCGCCGACCCGCAGACCAGCTCGAGGTGGTTGCCGTCGCTGGTGATCTCGACGGGCTTGTTGGGCAGCGAGCGCGCGATGTCGGCAAGCAGGCGGCCGGAGACCAGCGCCTCGCCCTCTTCGGAGACCTGGGCCTTGACCTCGATCTTGGCCGACGTCTCGTAGTCGAAGCTCGACATGGTGACGCCGTCGGTTTCGGCACGGATCAGCAGGCCGGTGAGAATCGGTGCCGAGGGCCGGGTCGGCAAGCTGCGCGCAGCCCAAGCCACCGCTTCGGCCATCACGTCACGTTCCAGGCGAATCTTCACGGATTTCCCTTCGACCAGGGTCATCGACACCACTGTCGCGCCGCGGCGCGGTACTCGATCATATCGACACAGACCGACATCTGCCCGGTCGGGTGGGCGTGGTGTGCGAGGTCGTGCACACCTGGGGACGAACCCACTGTTACCCCTGGATGATGTATGTCCTCCAGTCACAGTCATCACTTCTGTGGAACCTGTGGAGATCGAGCGTTCAGCCTTGTCATCCCGTTCGAGAACGGGTGGGGACGAGGTGTGGACGACCCTTGGACAGCGAGCGCGGTCTGGGGATGGGGGCTGGGTGTGGAGAAGGTTCCACAGCTGTCCACAGCCGTGTCCGCAGAGGACGATCACCACAACGAGGGTCAGGTGGCGGGTTCCCTGTCAACCACCCGGCACAGGGTTGTTGACTGAGCACACGTTTGATCCTGCGCCCGGTGACCCAACCTGTGCTGGGACGGGGACCGTGGACTCGACCTCAGCTGTTGGCGGCCTGCTTGATCCGGTTGGTCAGCTCGCTCACCTGGTTGAAGATGCTGCGACGCTCGGGCAATTGCTCGCGGATCTTGCGCACCGCGTGCAGCACGGTGCTGTGGTCCTTGCCGCCGAAGGCCTCGCCGATCTTGGGCAGCGACAGCTCGGTGAGCTCACGGCACAGGTACATCGCGATTTGGCGGGCGGTGACCAGGGCGTGGTTGCGAGACCTGCCGCACAACTCGTCCACCGTGATGCCGAAGTAGGCCACGGTCTCGTTGATGATCAGCTGGCTGGTCACCGTGCCGTCACCGCCGTCAGGAATCAGGTCCTTGAGCACGGACTCGGCCACGTCGAGGTCGACGCCCTGGCGATTGAGGCTGGCGAACGCGGTCACCCGCACCAGCGCACCCTCGAGTTCGCGGATGTTGGACTGGATCTTGGTGGCGATGAACTCCAGCACCTCGGCGCCAACCTCGAACCGCTCGGCGTGCGCCTTCTTCTTGAGGATGGCGATCCGGGTCTCGAGGTCGGGCGGCTGGATGTCGGTCAGCAGGCCCCACTCGAAGCGGCTGCGCAGACGCGACTCGAGGTTCTCGAGTGCCTTCGGCGGACGATCGGAGGTCAACACGATCTGCTTCTGTGCGTTGTGCAGGGTGTTGAAGGTGTGGAAGAACTCCTCCTGGGTCTGGATCTTCGACTCCAGGAACTGGATGTCGTCGATCAACAGCACGTCGACCTCGCGGTAGGTGCGCCGGAACTGCTGGGTGCGGTTGTCGGAGATCGCGTTGATGAAGTCGTTGGTCAGCTGCTCGGTGCTGACGTACTTGACCTTGACCCGGGGGTAGTAGCTGCGCACGTAGTGCCCCAGCGCGTGCAGAAGGTGGGTCTTGCCCAGGCCCGAGTCGCCGTAGATCAGCAGCGGGTTGTAGGCCTTGCCCGGCATCTCGGCCACGGCCACGGCGGCCGCGTGGGCGAACCGGTTGGACGGGCCGACCACGAAGGTGTCGAAGGTGTACTTGGGGTTCAGCCGATCTTCGTCGCTGAGGGCCGACAGGCTGCTGACTGCGGCAGATGCGGCGCTGTCCACACCCCTGTCCACAGGCTTGCCATTGCCGGTGTCGATGCCGGGGGTCACCTCGACCTCGTCGTCACCGGTGTCGACCTCGTCGGGCTCCAGATCGAGCTCCAGGTCGGGCTCGACCGTGATGGCCAGGCGCATCGGACGCGAGAACCGATCCGAGAGGGCCTCTTCGAGTTGGTCGCGCAGCCGGGTCTCGACCCGGTCGCGGGTGAAGTCGTTGGGCACCGCGATCATGACCGTCGACTCGTGGATGGTCAGGGGTTTCGTGTTCCTGAGCCATGCCCTGGTGGGTTGGTCGACCGATCGCTTGATGGCTGCCCACACCTGGTCGAGGTCAACCGTCGCGCCGGCGCCAGCGCCAGACGACGAGACCGGTGTGTCGACCACGGTGTGCACTCCTTCGCGGGGCTGGGGGTCCCGCACTCGACGACGTTATCGTTGACCGTGGCCACTTCCCGCTGGTGTCATCGGCGACAGGAGGTTTGTCACGTCAACCGATGAACCTCAGTTGTCCACAGGGTTGTCCACAGTATCGACACCTGTGGAGAACTGGGGGCGATTCTGGGAACAGCTTCGGGCCAAGGTAGTCAATGGCGCTGTGGCCCTGCAAGGTGGGGTGGGCGTTTCTGGGCCCGTCGTCGGCGTGTCGACTGGACTACAGCGCTGTGATTCGTCCTCTCGACCGGCCAGGGCGGTCGTCCGGGTTTGCCCGCACCCAGATCTGCCACGTATCGTTGACCAGTCGCTGTCGAGCGACCACTTCCCCGTGTGCCCATCGTGGGCACCATTCCGCACAGAGTCCTTGGAGTGAGCACCGTGAGCAAGCGCACCTTCCAGCCCAGCAACCGGCGTCGCAGCCGTACCCATGGCTTCCGCACCCGCATGCGCACCCGCGCCGGCCGCGCGATCCTGAGCGCCCGCCGCCGCAAGGGCCGCCAAGAGCTGTCCGCCTGAGCACTGCCGTGCTGGCGTCCAGGGCGCGGCTGAAGACCTCTGCGGACTTCCGCGAGACCACACGCCACGGCGTGCGGGTGGCTCGTCCCAGCATGGTCGTGCACCTGCGTGCCACCCAGAGCCCACTCGACGAGGTCAACCCGACCCGGGTGGGCTTTGTCGTGTCCAAGGCCGTGGGGGGAGCCGTCGTCCGCAACCGAGTCAAGCGCCAACTGCGCCACCTGGCTCGTCCGCTGGTGGAAGCTCACCCCACCGGCTACGACGTCGTGGTGCGCGCCCTTCCGGCGGCCGTCGGCTCGTCCCGGCTGGACGATGACCTGCGCGGCGCCTGGCGCGGGGCAATCACCCGACTGGAGGCCCGGCGATGAAGTTCCGCCCGGTGACCTGGCTGATGATCGGCTTCGTCCGGTTGTGGCGGCTGCTGATCTCGCCGCTGTACGGCAACGTCTGCAAGTACCACCCCAGTTGCTCGGCCTACGGGCTCAAGGCACTGCAGACCCACGGTGCCCTGAAGGGCGGCTGGCTGACCGTGCACCGGATCGTGCGTTGCAACCCCTGGTCGCTGGGCGGGTACGATCCCGTTCCCGGCACCCCCGAGGCCGAGGCCTGGGCCGCCGAACAGGCCGCCGACACCAAGACCACCACTGCCCCACCCCGCCGCGAGCGGATCGGGGCCACCACCCACTCCTCCCGAGGTGACCTGTGAGCCAAGCCGTCTTCCAAACCATGCTCCTGTTGGGGCTGTGGGACAGCGTGCGCGACCTGATCAGCGCCATGATGCAGCCCCTGTACTGGGTCGTGTCTGGCCTGGTCGTGCTGTTCCACAAGCTGTGGCTGCCGGTGTTCAACCACGAGGGGTGGGCCTGGACGATGGCCATCATCACCCTCACGGTGGTGATCCGGACCGCGCTGATCCCGCTGTTCGTCAAGCAGATCAACTCCGCGCGCAACATGCAGTTGGTGCAACCCAAGCTCAAGGCCATCCAGGAGAAGTACGGCCACGACCGCGAACGCGCCGGCCAGGAGATGATGAAGCTGTACAAGGAGGAGGGGGTCAACCCCACCGCCTCGTGCCTGCCGCTGCTGCTGCAGATGCCGATCTTCCTGGCGCTGTTCCGCGTGCTCGAGGGTGCCTCCCGCGGCATTCCCCGCGGTTCGTTCTTCAAGAACAACCCCGAGTTGATGACCTCGCTGCAGAACGCCGACATCTTCGGGGCCAAGCTGGCCGCCAGGTTCCTGCCGATGGATCCGTTCGGTGCCACCCAGATCCTGTGCATCGTGCTGGCCGTGGCGATGACGGTGGTGCTGTTCATCACCCAGTTGCAGCTGATGCGCAAGAACATGCCGCCCGAGGCACTGACCGGGCCGCTGGCGCAGCAGCAGAAGATGATGCTGTACCTGTTCCCGGCGATGTACCTGTTCTCGGGTCTCTACATCCCGATCGGTGTGCTCATCTACTGGCTCACCTCGAACCTGTGGACGATGGTGCAGCAGTACATCCTGATCCACAACAACCCCTCGCCCAACACCCCTGCCTACGTCGACTGGCAGGAGCGGATGCGGGCCAAGGGCATCGATCCCGACGAGCTCGAGCAGCAGCGTCGTGAGAAGCGCTTGGGTCGGGTCAAGCCCACCGAGGCCAAGACCGTGATCGGTGACGACGGTGTCGAGCGTGCGACGGTGGCCCGCCAGGGCGTCACCCGTCAGACGGTGCGCCGAACCAGCGACGGCGGACGACAGGTCGTCCAGCGCCAGCAGCCGAACCGGCAGACCCGCTCGGCACGCAAGAAGTAATCCCCCCGTTCCCTGAACCACCCGGACGTGATCGTCCGACCTGACCGCAAGGAGAAGCACGTGAGCGACGAGAACACGCCCGTCGTCGACGAGACCCAGGCCGAGCAGGCCACGGTCGAGGACAACCCCGTCGAGACCGCGGACGTCGAGACCAGCGAGGTCGACGACGACGGTCCGGCCGACGACCTCGAGGCCGAGGGCGACATCGCCGCGGACTACCTCGAGGAACTGCTCGACATCGCCGACCTCGACGGTGACATCGACACCTACGTCGAGGGCGGACGAGCCCACATCTCGATCGTCACCGATGCCGACCAGCTGGTCGGTCGCAACGGCGAGGTGCTCGACGCACTGCAGGAGCTGTCGCGCCTGGCCGTGATGACCGAGACCGGTCACCGCAGCCGGCTGATGCTCGACGTCGCCGGACACCGTGAGAAGCGCCGCAAGGAGCTCACCGAGCTCGCCCAGCAGGCGATCACCGTGGTCAAGGAGTCGGGACAGGCGGAGCGCCTGGCACCGATGAACCCGTTCGAGCGCAAGATCGTGCACGACGCGGTGGCCGCCGCTGGATTGACCAGCGAGTCCGAGGGTGTCGAGCCCAAGCGGTTCGTCGTCGTCCTGCCGCAGTGAACGACCAGACATCGCACAGCGCCGGCGTCCCCGAGGTACTGACCTCGGGGACGCCGGCGTCTGTCGTCGTGGACGCTGTGTTCGGCCCCGCCTCTTCGACGATAGAGAGCTATGTCGATATATTGGCGAGTCGAGGAATTGAGTGGGGGCTGTTGGGCCCACGCGAAGCCGGTCGGCTGTGGGAGAGGCACGTACTCAACTCGGTGGCGCTGACCAGCGTGATCCCCACCGGTGCGCGGACGGTTGACGTCGGCTCAGGCGCCGGCCTGCCCGGAATCCCTCTGGCCGTGCTGCGGCCCGACCTGGAGATGGTGCTGCTCGAGCCGCTGCAGCGCCGCGCGGAGTTCCTGGAACTGGCTGTGGACGAACTCGGTCTCGACGATCGGGTCACCGTGGTCCGCGGCCGCGCCGAGGAACTCAAGGATCGATTCGACGTCGTGACAGGACGAGCTGTCGCTCCCCTGACCAAGCTGCTGGAGTGGTGCATGCCGCTGTTCGTGCCGCGAGGGCAGATGGTGATGCTCAAGGGCGCGTCAGCACCGGACGAGGTCGCCAAGGCCGGCAAGGAGCTCAAGAAGGCGCGACTGGTGGCGCAGGTGCGACAGGTGCGTGCCCATCCCGCTGCCGAGCCCACCAGTGCCGTGGTGGTTCGCCCGGCCTGACAGGCGTCAGCTCACTCGGTCCAGGGCCAGCGCCGCCAGCATCAGCGCCGAGACCGTCTCCCCGTCCTGGATCTCTCCCTCACGCAGCATCCGCAGCACATCGGCCCACGGCACCCAACGCGTCTGGCTGATCCCCTCCTCGTCCTGCTGGTTCCCCTCATGCCCCTCAGCCGGATGCAGGTCCCTTGCCAGGAAGACGTGGTGCCTGGCACGGCACACGCCGTTCAACGCCCAGAGCTCCCCCAGTCGCTGCCAGTCACGGGCTACGTGGCCGGTCTCCTCGCGCAACTCACGCTGCGCCGCCGTCAGCGGGTCCTCGCCGTCCGTGCCGCCGGCTGGCACTTCCCACTGCTCACCAGTGGTGTAGCGGTCAAGCCTGACCAGGTGCACGCGATCGTCCTCGTCTATGGCGACGATGAAGACGGCGGGGTTCCGGCTCTCGACCACGCCGTAGACACCGTCCGATCCGTCCGGCCGGGCCACCTCGTCGTGACGCACACGAATCCAGGCGTTCTCGTACACAACATGCGAGCTGTTGGTCTGCCAAGGCATGCGTCCACTGTGTCACGGGGAGTCGATAGAGTGGCGCGGGATGTGTGGAGCGAACCCGAGGGAGTGCAAGCCGTGAGAGTGCCTGGCGACGGTGGGCAGATCCACCAAGAGGATGTTTCACGTGAAACATCTCCGCAGGCTTCTCCATCGATCCCCGCGAGGAAGGGCCCACGACGCGTCCTGCATGAGCTGGACGAGTTTGACACCCCGCCCGAACCCAACGACGACGTTTCACGTGAAACATCGCCAAGGGTGGCCAGAGTACTGCCCCCACCGCGCGCGACAACGCGGATCGTGGTGGCGAACCAGAAGGGTGGCGTCGGCAAGACGACCACCGTCGTCAACCTCGCTGCCGCGCTCGCAGGCGGCGGACTGAGTGTCCTGGTCATCGACTGCGATCCGCAGGGCAACGCCTCGACAGCACTGGGTGCTGAGCACGAACTCGGCACGCCAGGCACCTATGAGGTTCTGCTCGAGCAGACCCCGATCGACCAGGTCGAGGTCGCCTCGACCGAACCAGGGAGCCTGTGGGTGGTGCCCGCCACGATCGACCTCGCTGCAGCCGAGCTCGAACTGGTCGCAGCCTCCGGACGGGAGAACAGGCTCAAGCGAGCCATCGACAGGCACTTGACAAGGCATGACGTCGACGTCGTCCTGTTCGACTGCCCACCGTCACTGGGCCTACTCACGCTCAATGCGCTCGTTGCGGCGGACGAGATCCTGATCCCCATCCAGTGTGAGTACTACGCCCTCGAAGGCGTCACCCAGTTGATGCGCACCATCAACCTGGTCAAGGGTGGTCTCAATGACGAGCTGAAGCTGGGCACCGTGCTGCTCACCATGTACGACGGTCGGACGAAGCTCTCGCAACAGGTCGCCGAAGAGGTACGCACCCACTTCCCCGAGCAGACCCTGCCGACCATGATTCCCCGGTCGGTCCGGATCGCGGAGGCGCCGAGCTACGGCACCACCGTCCTGGGCTACGAGCCGAGTTCTGCCGGAGCCCTCGCCTATCGCCAAGCGGCCGAGGAACTCGCCCGCCGCCTCGCCAGATGAGCCACCAGACAACCCCACAGCAAGGAGGAGCGATGGCCGCCAAGACCAAGCACAGCGGACTCGGCAAGGGTCTGGGGGAGCTGTTCCGCCCCACCGAGCCGTCCGAGGGCGGCGACGCCTCGATCGGCAGTGCGGCGCTGGAGGACGGCTCCACCTTCCGTGAGGTGCCTGTCGACCAGATCGTCCCCAACCCCAAGCAACCGCGACAGGTCTTCGACGAGGATGCACTGTCAGAGCTTGTCGACTCGCTCGCAGAGGTCGGCCTGTTGCAGCCGATCGTCGTCCGCGAACAGGGCTCTGGCTACGAGTTGGTCATGGGCGAGCGGCGCTGGCGGGCGGCCCAGGCCGCTGGCTGGACGACGATTCCGGCGATCGTCCGCGGTACTGGGGACGACGTACTGCTGCGTGACGCACTGCTCGAGAACCTCCATCGGGCCCAGCTGAACCCGCTTGAAGAGGCGGCCGCGTATCAGCAGTTGCTCGAGGACTTCGGCTGTACGCAGGAGCAGCTCGCGAGCCGGATCAAGCGCTCCAGGCCACAGATCGCCAACACCATCCGTTTGCTGCGCCTACCACCGGCGGTGCAGCGCCGGGTCGCGGCTGGCGTGCTCTCGGCAGGCCACGCACGAGCGCTGCTCGCAGTGGCGGATCCCGCGGCACAGGAGCGCTTGGCTGAGCGCATCGTTGCCGAGGGTCTCTCAGTGCGCTCCACCGAGGAACTGGTGGCCCTGGGTGAGGACGAGCAGCCTGTGCGTAGGCCGAGGCAGCCTCGCCAGCCCAATGAGCGTGCGCTGACCCTCTCTGGCGAGCTCAGCGACCACTTCGACACCAGGGTGAAGGTGGCCATCGGACGCAATCGCGGCCGGATCACCATCGAGTTCGCGGGTGACGAGGACCTCGATCGCATCCTCGCAGTCATCAACGCGACACATCTGTAAGACTGTTAAGAAGTATATATACCTACTACCAAAGAAGTAAGTCGACAAAGAGTCTCAGCCATGTGTCGGGCGTGGCGATGCCCCGCTGGCGTGAGGCTGAACGCTCAGTTCTGAGTGTCGACCTCTGAGCCGACAGCACGCTCCACGACTCCCAGTAGCGCCCGCACGTTCTTGGTGGCCGACCGCTCGGCAACGAACGACAGGAACGGCACGGTGCCCGCCAGGGCGATCAGGAACAGCCGCTTCCAGGACCACTTCACCCGCCGACCCAGGTCGACAGCGGTGATCAGCAGCGCCATGTAGAGCCAACCGTGGGGCACACCGGTCCAGGTCACCACGCGATCGTCGTCGGCCAGGTACTTCATCGGCACGCCGACGCAGACCAGCACCACCAGCAGCACGCCCACGACGTAGGCCATCACCCGATAGCGGGTGAGCGCAGAACGGATGCCAGGCACCTCGTCCCGCTCGATCTCCTGGGCGATGGTCATCTGGTCTTGGCTCACCCTGCCAGCCTAGGACGACGGTCTGGAAGCGGCGAATCCACTACTCCTTGATCGAGCGGGCCACCACGATCGAGAAGGCCAGCGCCGCCGCGGCGAACACCCACCACTGCAACGCGTACCCACCGTTGCGGGCGCGACCCTCCAACTCGGGCAGCACCACCGGGGCGGGCTGTAGCCCTTGCGACTTTGCATCAGCCTCTGACAAGGTGACATAGCCGTTCACCAAGGGTCCCGGCCAGTACTGCGCCACGTGCGCCAGGCGGATCTTCGCGATCGTGTCACCTGGCAGGTCCTGGGCTGGGATGCCTCCGCGGGCCCGATCGTTCTCCGACGGCAGCAGTACCCCGGTCACGGTCACCGGCCCCGAGGCCGCGGGCGTCACCTCGTCCGACAACCCTCGCTGACCACGCACGACGGCCACCACCTGTCCGCTGTCGAGCTTGAAGGCGGTCACCACCCGCAGGGGGTACGCCTCACCGGCGTGGAACTGCTCGTCCGGGATGAACGACCCGGTGAGGGTGACCTGTCGTCCGAAGACGGTGGATGCATCAGTGTCGTTGAGGTGCTCGACCAGGGGCACCGGCGGAAGCTTGGTGATCTCCTCGGCGCTCTGCCTTCCCTGGTTGCGGAACACGTCCATCTGCCACAACCCGAGCACCATCATCGCCAGGCAGACGATCGTCCCGGCAGAGACCACCGCCACACGCTTGAAGCGCACGCTCATCGGGCAGCGGCCTCCAGCACCAGCCGCGAGCACACCTCGCCGAGGTCGAGCCCAGCTGCGTCCATCGCCAGCGGCACCAACGAGGTCTCGGTCATCCCCGGTGCGACGTTGGCCTCGAGGAACACCGGCTCGCCCTCGGCGGTGATGATCATGTCGACCCGGCTCAGTCCGCACAGGCCCAGTGCCTCGACCGCCTGCACGGCCAGGCTCTCAGCGGCGGCGGTCACCTCGTCGTCCAACTCGGCCGGGGTCACGAAGCGGGTCGCTCCCGCGGTGTAGCGGGCGGCGTAGTCGTAGACGCCCGACTCGGGACGAATCTCGACCGCAGGCAGCACCTGGCGCTCGCCGTCGACGTCGAGCACGGCCACGGCCACCTCGGTGCCCTCGATGAACTCCTCGACCACGGCCACCGAGCCGTAGGCGTAGGCCGCGACCATCGCCGCGGGCAGCCCGGCCAAGTCGTCCACCTTGGTGCACCCCAGCGCCGAGCCCGAGCGCGCCGGCTTCACCATCATCGGGAACCCCAGCCGCGCACCCATGCCCTCGACCAGCGCCTTCGCGCCCAACTCGCGGAAGATCTCGTGCGGAAGTGCCACCTGACGAGGGGTCTTGACCCCAGCATGGGCAACGACCTTGGTGCAGATCGACTTGTCGAAGGTCACCCGCGAGGCCGCCGCGGACGACCCGACGAACGTCACTTCGAGCAGTTCGAAGACCTCGCGCAGGGCTCCGTCCTCACCGACCTCACCGTGCAGCAACGGGAAGACCACCGCGTCGGGGTGCGACCGCAAGAGCTCGACCACATCGGCGGACACGTCGCTCTCGATCACCTCGTGGCCGACCACCCGCAGGGCCTGGGCGACGCGTCGTCCCGACCGCAGCGACACGTCGCGCTCATGGCTCAACCCACCGGCCAGCACGATCACCTTGGGCAGTGATGCAGAACTCGACATGGTGGTCTCCTCAGCTGACTTCTGGTCCCGGGCCACTGGTGAGCCCGTCGTGGCGAGGGGAGGTGCCCAGGCCGAAGGTGTGGTGCAGGTCCAGCTCGCGCCTCATCACCTCGGCCAACCGCCGGACGCCCTCGCGGATCCGGTCCGGCGGTGGGTAGCAGAACGACAGGCGCAGGTTGCGGCTGCCGAGCCCATCGGCGTAGAACGCGGTGCCCGGGGTGTAGGCGACCCGGTCGGTCACCGCTCGCGGCAGCATCGACTGCGAGTCCAGACCCTCGGGCATGGTCACCCAGACGAAGAAGCCGCCAGCCGGGTTCGTCCACGTGGTGCCCTCGGGCATGTACTCCTCGAGCGCCTCGAGCATGGCGTCGCGCCGGGCCCGGTACATGTCCTTGAAGCTGACGATCTGGTTCTGCCAGTCGTGGTCGCGCAGGTAGGACGAGACCGCGTACTGGCTGAACACCGGCGGACACAGCGTTGCCGCCTCCTGCGCCAGGGTCAGCTTCTCGCGTACCGCGTGCGGGGCGAGCGCCCAGCCGATCCGGAACCCAGGCGCGAACGTTTTCGAGAACGAACCCAGGTAGAGCACCTGCTCGTCCTCCATCGAGCGCAGCGCGGGCAACGGCTCGGCGTCGAGCGACAGCAGCCCGTAGGGGTTGTCCTCGACGACCAGCAGGTCGAGGTCGAGGCAGGTCTGCAGCACCTCGCGGCGCCGATCGGCCGTCTGGCTGATGCCCGAGGGGTTGGAGAAGTTGGGAATCGTGTAGAGGAACTTCGGGTTCTTCCCCGCCGCACGACAAGCGGTGACGGCCTGGGCGAGGGCATCGGTGCGGATGCCGTCGTCGTCCATCGTGACGTGGACGACCTCGACCTGGTAGCTGCGGAAGGTGGTGAGCGCGCCGACGTAACTGGGCGCCTCGGCGATCACCACGTCGCCGGGATTGCAGAAGATTCGGGTGACCAGGTCGAGCGCCTGCTGCGACCCGCAGGTCACCACCACGTCGTCGGGGTGGGCGACGATGCCCTCGAGGCCCATCACCTCGCAGATCTGCTCACGGATCATCGGCTCGCCCTGCCCCGAGCCGTACTGCATCGCCTTGGTGCCCTCGGTCATGATCAGGTTCTGCAGTGAGTCGGCGACCACGTTGAGCGGCAGGTCGGTGATGTTGGGCATGCCACCGGCCAGCGAGACCACCTCGGGGCGGTTCGCCACTGCGAACAGGGCACGCACGGCCGAGGCCTGCATGGTGTGGGTGCGGTCGGCGTACTGCTCGACGTAGCGGTCGAGGCGGGTGTCGTGCCGCTCCGGACGGGGCGCGGGCGGTTGGGGCAGACTCACCCTTCTACTCTGCCGCACATTGCCCGCGAAGTACCATGTGCCCATGATCGGCCGCCGCATTCGCCTGCTGACACCGGCCGATGTCGCGGGTCTGGCAGGGGTCTGCGACTGCTCGCTCGATCCGACTGCGCCATGGGTGCGCGTCGCCCAGCAGTGCTTCGGATTCTGCGGGTTGGCCGCCGGTGGACCTGCCACTGGCGAGGGCGGACACCCCGAGGCCTGGCTGCTGGTCGCCCCAGCCCGAGCGCTGCCCGCCGGGCACCCGTTGTCGCGTTGCAGCCGAACCCCGGACGCGGTCGCGGTCGTCGGACTGCACCATCCCGAACCCGACCGCCCCGACCTGTCTCGCCACCTGGTGCAGGCGCTGGCCTCACGTGTGGTCGGCCACGCCAGCTGCGTCGAGGCCATGGCGTCCACCGGCGGGGACGACTGCCGCACCCCCCGTCGCGACCTGCTCGAAGCGTGCGGCTTCACCGTCGAGGATTCGTCCCCGCCGCTGTCGGACGACACCGTGAGGATGCGGCTCGACCTGCAGGCCACCGTGTACGACCGGGCCCTGCGGGTGGTGCGCAACGTGTTCGGACGATCGTGGGTGCCGGTTCCACCGCCCGAACCCAGCCGGCGCGAACACGCCGGGGTCTGACGCCCATTGTCGCGGCGCCCTCAGCCGCGGCGGAGCACCATCGTCGACCACGCCGGCAGCGCGACCTCGACCAGCCCGGTCGCATCTCCGGGCAACTCCACGTCGAGCGGCGAGCCGTCCGGCGTGTGCGCCCGGTCGACCGACCAGCCAGAGCCCCGCAGCAGCACCCTGTCACCCGGCTGGGCATTGAGCACCAGCACCTCGTCGGCGGCCAGGTCGTCCAACAGCAGCGGCTCGGGACGGAACGCGGCGACCACGGCACGTCGGTCGAGCGTCGCCGAAGCGGTGGTGTAGCCCATCTCGACGCCGGCGACCTTCATGTCGCCGAACAGCGCCGGCTGGCGCCATGCCCGCCACAGCCCCACGTGGTGGGTGACCGAGGCGCGCTGCTCGTCCGACAGGGTCGGCAGCGGCATCGAGACCTGCGGCACCGAGAAGAAGGTCGACAGGAACTGCTGCGCCACCGCGTCGGCACCGGCCTCGGGCGCCCACATCAGCGGGTCGGAGTGCACGACCGCACCACGGACGAACAGCCGCAGGTCGATCGAGGCCACCCGGTTCACCCAGGCGTCGGCCGGGCAGTCACCCACCCGCAGGCAGTTGCCGTCAGCGGTGATCGCCGGCGACACGTACGGCTGGCGGAACTCGATGATCGGCTCGTCGTCCAACACCTCTGACAAGGCCTGACGCACCTGCGCGAGCATCGCCTGCATGGCCACGCCGACATCGGCGATGTCGCCGGCCGACTCGGTGCCCTGGTAGGCCATCGCGTTGTTGAGGAAGTCGATCTTGAGTCCGGCAGCACCGTGGTCGGCCACCACCCGGCGGCAGGTGTCGGCCACGAACTCACGCACCTCGGCATGCCGCGGGTCGAGTACCTGGGCGTTGAGACCGGTGAGCTCCGATGGCGCGTAGGGGCGCATGCGCTCGTGGGCGTGGCTGAAGTGACCCAGCAGCAGCGGCGCGATCCACAGCACCGTGGCCACCCCAGCCTCACGCGCGGCGGCGATGGTGGCCTTGAGGTCGGGGAACTTGTCGGTGTCGGGCACCCAGTCGCCGGTGCCGCCGTAGCCACGGCCGTGGGCGCCGGTCTGCCAACCGTCGTCGATGAACAGGCTGCGGCACCCCAGCTCGGCCGACAGCCGCGCGTCCTGCCTGACCAGTTCGTCCTTGACGTCCTGGGTGTAGGTGTACCAGGTCGAGAACACCGGCTCGCTCGCCGCCTCGGGCAGGGGCAGCGGTTCGACACCGGTGCTGGCGGCCAGCCGGGTGATCACCTGCTCGACAGCCTCGGGCAGCGCAGCGGCCTCGGGGTGGACGACCAGCGTGATCGTGGTCGCCTCGGCCAGCGGCAGGCTGGTCAGCGACAGCCGGACGTCCTTCTGTTCCTCGCTCACCCCGCCACGCACCTCGAGTTCACCCACCAGGTGCGAGCAGCCGATCGTCCACAGCGCCTGTCCGATGGCGTCGTACAGGGCGATCACCGGTGCCGAGCGCACCAGGCTGGTGACGAAGCGGCCGCCCCAGTCCGGCGGCAGGGTGCGATGGCCGCGCATGTCGGGGTGCCACAACCCCACGCCCATGCCCAGCGGAGCCACCAGTGACGCCTCGAAACGTGTTCCCGCGGGAACGTCGACGACCACTTCGACGGCGTTCTCGGCGCGGGACTCCTGCCAGGCCCCCCCGTCGGCGATGCTGAGGCGGAAGTCGGGGGCGATGGTGAGGTTGCTCATGCCTCGATCCAACCACGCCGACCAGCACCGCAGGTGGCCAACGGCGTAGCCTGACGCCCGTGCTCGACATCCTCGCCGGCTCCCCGTTGCTCACCGTCTTCCTGGTGGTGGCGCTGGGCACCCTGGTCGGCTCGATCCCGTTCGGGCCGATCCGTTTCGGCCCCGCAGGCGGCCTGTTCGTCGGACTCGCGGTCGGGGCGATGGACGAACGCCTCGGCCAAGGCCTTGGCCTGATGCAGACCCTGGGTCTGGCGTTGTTCGTCTATACCGTCGGACTGGCCGGCGGCTACCAGTTGGCCTCGACCTTCCGCCGGCAACTGCCGACGATGCTGGCGGGCCTTCTGGTGCTGGTGGCCACGGCCGGGGTCGCGATCGGTGGTGGCCAGGTGCTGGGACTCAGCGCGCCGATGACCGCCGGTGCCTTCTCGGGCTCGCTGACCGCAACGGCTGCCCTCGCAGCCGCCACCGAGGCGGCTGGTGGGTCGGGCGACCCGGCGGTCGGCTACTCGCTCGGCTACCCGGTGGGGGTGACGCTGAGCATCTTCGTGCTCGCCGTGTTGGTCTCACGCCGCTGGCCCGCCCATCGCGACCCGGCCCCTGAGGGCGGACGAGGGCTGCAGGCCCTGAGTGTTGACGTCGAGCGCGAGGTCGGGGTGGACGAGGTGCCCGGCTGGCGCGAGCAGCGGGTGACCATGTCGTACCTGGTGCGCGACGGCCATGGGCGAGTGGTCACCGACGACGACCGGCTGCTGCCCGGTGACCGGGTGCTGGTGATCGGAGCCGAACAGGCTGGGCGTGAGGCCCTGCAGTTCCTGGGACTCGAGTCGTCCGAGCGGTTGACCGACGACCGCACCGACCTCGACCACCGCCGTTTCACCGTCTCGAACCACGACGTGGCCGGACGCACCGTCGCTGACCTCGACCTGCCCCGTCGCCACGGCGGACGCGCCACCCGTGTCTACCGCGGCGACACCGAGTTCCTGGCCCGCGACGACTTCGTCCTCGAACTCGGCGACCGGGTGCTGGCGGTGTTCCCGCAAGGACGACTCGAGGTCGGTGCCTCGATCTTCGGCGACTCCGAGCGCCGGGTCAGCGAGGTCGACGCCCTCACACTGGCCGTCGGGCTGGCCCTCGGGCTGCTGCTCGGCATCGTCCCGATCCCGCTCGGGGTGGTCACCCTCACCCTCGGTGCGGCCGCCGGTCCGCTGCTGGTCGGGTTGCTGCTGGGACGACTCGTCCGCACCGGCCCGCTGGTGTGGAGCCTGCCCAACTCGGCCAACCTCACCCTGCGCCAACTCGGGTTGTTCCTGTTCCTGGCCTGCGTCGGGCTGGCCTCGGGTCCGGCGTTCGCCCGCACCGTGCTCACCACCACCGGCCTGCAGGCTGCGGCGCTGGGTGGCACTGTCACCTTGGCGGCTTGTCTGTTCACCTGGCTGGCTGGACGACTGCTGCAACTGTCGGCGCCGCGCACCGCTGGCATCATGAGCGGCATCATCGGCCAGCCCGCGGTGCTCGCCTTCGCCCAGAGCAAGAGCGACGACCCGCGCATCGAGTCGTCCTACACCTCGCTGTTCGCGGTCGGGACCGTGGTGAAGATCCTGCTCGCCTACCTGTTGGCTGTGCTGTGGTGACTCAGCGCTCGTCCAGGCCCAGCGCGGTGACCTGTCGGTCGACGACGTAGTCGTAGAGCAGGGCGGGGTCGGCCACGCCGGTCCTGTGGCCGCCCAGTTCAAGCGTGATCACCCCGACCAGTTCGGCCAGCGAGGCCAGGGCCGTGAGCAGTGCCTCGCGGGTGGGGTGGTAGTGCGCTCGACCACTGGCGCTCGTCGTCTGTGCGGTGGGCCGCCGTTCCGTTCTGCCTGGGTCTGGCCAGCTACCTTCCCCAGTTCTTCCTGCCCCCGACCGGACGCATCGTCCACGGTCTGGTGCTGCTGGTGGGTGCTGCGCTTTGGGTGGTCGCCGAGGCTCAGGCGAGTCGGCGCGCCACGGCGACCGCCTGACGGGCGTAGCCACCACCGAACAGCAGGGTGTGGACGAGCAGCGGCTGCAGTTGCTGCATCGGCAACCGCTCGCGCCACCCCTCGGCCACCGGCGAGACCTCGTCGTAGGCGGCGAACACCCGCTCCAGGTGGGGCGCTCCGAACAGGTCGAGCATCGCCAGGTCGGTCTCGGCGTGCCCACCCTGGGCGTGCGGGTCGATCAGCACCGCGCCGGTGTCGACGTCACTCCACAACACGTTGCCCGCCCACAGGTCACCGTGCAGGCGAGCCACCGGGCCACGGACGAGAGCAGGCTGCGGCACGTCGAAGTCCCCTGCAGCCATCCGGTCGATGACATGGTCGAGCAGCCGCTGGTCGTCAACACCGAATCGGGAGCGGCTGCGGTCGAGCACCGGACGAAGCGCCGTCGCCGCCCACGCCTCACCCCAACCACCGTCACCGACAACCTGTCCTGACAACGGGGTTCGGGACGATCCCACCTCCCACGGCTCGGGTGCACCCGGCGGTGGGCAGCAGTGCCACTCAGCGCCTGCGGCATGCAGGTGGGCGAGGCTTCGTCCCAACGCCTCGGCCCGCTCCGGTGTGGGTCGGGCCTCAATCACGCGATCGACGTGCAGGTCGTCGCCGACCATGCGAGCGCGGGCGATGCGGGTGCCCCCGGATGATTCGGCCTCGGCCAGCCAGACCAACCCCGCCGCCTCCATCGGGAGTGCGTGCGGGGCCTCCGGGCGCCGGTGCTTGACGACGCTCACTCGAAGCGGATCCCGTTGCGCCGGCGGTGGTCGGCCAGCACCGTGTCGATCACCCGGGCGGTGCGTGCTCCCGACTCGCCGGTGCTGATCGCCGACTCGGCATGCCCGGTGAGCACATCGACGATGTTCTGGATCAGCGGCTGCTGCACGTGCTCGGGGTAGGGAGCCTCGATCAGTTCGGTGCCATCGCCCGTCTCGAGCACGAGCGGCTCGGCGGCGAAGCTCGAGAACTTCAGCGTGGCCACCTCGCCGATGATCTCCACCTCGTCACGCGGCTGGCCGGCCGTGAAGCTCCACAGCCCGCCGCCCAGAACTCCCGAGGCGTGCCGCCAGGTCGCCACCACCGTGTCTTCGGCGCACGAGACCCCGGCCAGCGTCTCGGCCTGGCCCTGCACCTGGTCGAGCGGCCCGAGCAGGTGGTCGAGCAGGTCGAGGGTGTGCGAGGCGAGGTCGACGAAATGACCCCCACCCGACACCTCGGGGATGATCCGCCACTCCAGTTCGCCCTCGACAGGGGTCGCCGCCGCAGGCGCACTGGCCCCGGGCTCGATCACCGCCCTTGACGCGGGCCTCTGGACCCGCACCGTGACGGCGTGCACCCGGCCCAGGCGGCCCTCGTCCAGGAGCTCTTTGACGGTGACGAACCGGGGCATCGCCCGTCGGTAGTAGGCCACGAACAGCGGCTGCCCGGTGCGCTCGGCGGCCTCGATCATCCGGTCGCACTCGGCGCCGGTGCGAGCCATCGGCTTCTCGACGTAGACCGGCTTGCCTGCCTCGAGCACACGGATGGCGTAGTCGGCGTGGGAGTCCGGAGGGGTGGCGACGTAGACCGCGTCGACCTCGGGATGGTTGATCAGCTCGTCGGCATCGGTCGTCCAGAACGGGACGCCGTGGCGCTCGGCGTAGTCACGGCACGCTTCGGCGTCGCGACGCATGACCGCCACCAGCGACGACCGATCGGCCTTCTGCAGCCCAGGACCCGACTTCACCTCGGTGACGTCGCCGCAGCCGATGATTCCCCAGCGCACCTGTTCCATGCGCACAGCCAACCACGCGCCCGCCGGGGTGGTGTCATTGACCATGATCGAGCTGACCCGCCGCGACGCCCGCAGGATCGCCGTCACCGCCCAACTGCTGACCCGCCCCCGCCCTGCAGAGATCAGTCGAGCGGGGTGCCCTCGAGGCGGAACTCGACGTCGGTGGCGTGCTCGACGGTGCGTGAGACGGTGCAGTCCTTGTCGCGGCTGAGCTTGACCAGACGTTCGACCATCGAGGCGGCGCGGCGTCCCTCCTCGTCGTCGTCGAAGCGCACGGTGAAGTCGACGACCACGTCGTCCAGCCTGACCCCACCGGACTCGTCGGTGACCTTGGCGCCCGAGATGGTCACCTCGAACTGGTCGGCCTCGGCGCGCCGGGCGGTGACGATGTCGACGTCGACGGCCGAGCAGCCGCCGATCGCGGCCAGCAGCAACTCGACCGGGGTGAACTCCTCGTCCTGGCCCGAGCCGAAGTCGAGGGTGCCACCGCGGCTGTTGGTGGCGGTGTAGCGGCCGGTCTCGCGTCGGGTGACGCTGACCTGGCGGCGAGCGGGCGGGGTGGTCATGGATGCTCCTGGGGAATCAGCCGTCGACCTGGTCGGCGACCTGCACGGTCAGTTCCATCAACTCGGTGCGGCTGAAGTCGGCCATGGCCAACACCAGCACCGCGGTGCCGTCGCGGATCACCACGCATGCGTCAAGGTTGTTGTCGCCGGAGATGCCGCACCAGCCGGGCTCGACCTCGGCCACGGCGTTCATGTTGGCATCCTGCATGAACTGCTGGCCGTCGCTGTGAGGCCGCGAGAGCAGGATCACCGCGGCGGGCTTGCCATCGCGGCTGTAGGTGGCCGAGACCGTCTGCTTGCCATCGGTCCCCGTGGTCGGGGTGGCTCCCTCGTTGGCGTCGCGGGAGTACTCACCGATCGTCACCGGCAGTGCCAGTGGCCAGGACGCTGGGGTGGGGGTGGGGGTGACCGTCTCAGTGATCACCGTCGCCGGGGTCAGTCGGTTGACCAAGTAGCCGCTGCCGGCTGCCACCGCGACCAGCACCACCGTCACGATGGCCAGCGTCATCCAGAACCGCCGCTGGGGTCGCTTGTCCTCGATCTCGCCCCGGGCCGGCCGGCGGCGTCGTCCCGGAATCGGACGAGCCGTCACACGCGTCGGTTCGTCCGGGCCTTGAACGTGCTGCCAACCGCCCTCGGGCTTCGAGTCAGACACCTCGAGTCGATCAGGCGAACTCGTCGAGCAGCTTCACCAGGGCGGCCTTGGTCTTGCCGCCGGTGACCTGCTTGACCACCTGTCCGCCGACCCACACCTGCAGGGTGGGCAGCGACATGATGCCCTGCTGCGCCGGCACCTCGGTGTTGGTGTTGGTGTCCATCTTCACGATCTGCACCCGGTCGGCGTACTCGGTCGCCAACTCGTCGAGGATCGGCTCCATCTGCTTGCAGGGTGAGCACCAGTCAGCCCAGTAGTCGACGACCACCGGCTTGGACGAGGTGAGCACGACCTGTTCGAAGTCGTTGTCGGTGACGGCGGTGATGTTGCCCATGGCGGACCTTTCGTCAGGTGGTGGCGGCTGGACCTGTACAGGGGTTAGTCAACCAGTTCAGGCCGACACACCCGAATCGGCCACTGCATCAACGACAGCACGCGCGGCGGTGTCGTCCTCGTCCTCGACGCCCGGCGCGGGCGAACCCGGACCCGGGGCTGCGTCGGCGTCGTGCAGTTCGGCCAGGAAGCGCTCGGCGTCCAGCGCCGCCTGGCAACCCGAACCGGCGGCGGTGATCGCCTGGCGGTAGGTGTGGTCGACCAGGTCACCGCAGGCGAAGACGCCCTTGAGGTTGGTGCGGGTCGAGGGGTGGTCGACCAGCACGTAGCCGTTCTCGTCCAACTCGACCTGGCCCTTGAACAGCTCCGAGCGCGGATCGTGACCGATGGCGACGAACAGGCCCTGCACGTCGAGGGTGCGGGTCTCGCCGGTCTCGGTGTCGCGCAGGGTCAGCCCCGACAGGGTGGGGTCGCCGTCCATGTCGACGATCTCGGAGTTCCAAGCCATCGAGATCTTCGGGTCGTTCGCCACCCGGTCGGCCATGATCTTCGAGGCACGCAGTTCATCGCGGCGGTGGATCAGGGTGAGCGACTTGGCGAACCGGGTGAGGAAGGTCGCCTCCTCGGCGGCGGAGTCGCCGCCACCGACCACCGCCACGTCCTTGTCACGGAAGAAGAAGCCGTCACAGGTCGCGCACCAGCTGACCCCGCGGCCCGACAGCCGGTCCTCGTCCTCCAGGCCCAGGCGGCGGTAGCCCGAACCGGTGGCCAGGATCACGGCGTGGGCGCGGTACTGGGTGCCCTCGGAGTCGGTGACCACCTTGATGTCGCCGGTGAGGTCGACCTCGGTGACGTCGTCGGTGACCAGTTCGGCGCCGAACCGCTCGGCCTGGGCGCGCATCTGCGCCATCAGGTCGGGGCCCATGATGCCGTCGCTGAAGCCCGGGTAGTTCTCGACCTCGGTGGTGTTCATCAGCGCACCACCGGCGTCGGTCTGCCCCTCGAACACCAGCGGCTTGAGCTGCGCTCGTGCGGTGTAGACGGCGGCGGTGTAGCCGGCCGGGCCCGAGCCCACGATGATCACGTCGCGGATGTCGTCAGTCATTTCCAGGTCCCTCGATTCGGTCGGGCGGTGGATAGCCCGGGGTGGGGTGGGCTGGTGCCTCGCCAGTCTACAAAGCGAACACGTTCCCCGGTCTCCGCATTCCCCCGGGGGTATCGGACGGTCGCACGGGCCAGCTCACCCCTCGTCCGGGTAGCCTGCCTGCGTGTCAGCACCACCCAAGACCAGGTCGCGACAGCGTCGTCCGTGGACCCAGACCTAGAACCGCCGGATCGCCATCGCGACGGTGCTCGCCTCGATCACCGGCATCACGATCAGCCGCGTGGCCACGCCGGGCCTCGAGGCCCCCACGCTGAGTTCGATTCGTGCTGACAGCAGTCGGCGGCTGGGTGGTGTTCAGCCTGACCCACGCCATCACCACCTGGTGGGCCCATCGCGGGCGACAGGGTGAGTCACTCCGGTCTGCGCTGGTGGCCGATCCCGATTCCTACCGGCAACGCTCGCCGCTGGCCGAGTTCGTGGTCGGCACGGGGGCGCACTCGTTCTCGTCCAGCCTGGCGATCATGGCGCTGATCGCGGTGATGGCCCTGGTGATCTACCCCGAGCTTCGCCGTGACGCCCTCGTGCTGGGCTTCGGTGTGGCCCTGCTCGCGGTGGTCTGGTTCGACGTGATCATCACCTATGCCGTGCACTACGCGCGGCTCGACCTGACCCGGGGCGGAGGGCTGCGATTCCCCAACGAGGACGAGTCGGCCGAGCCGTCGTTCGTCGACTACCAGTACCTGGCCACCGGCGTGCAGGCCACCTTCGGCACCACCGACGTGACGGTGACCACCACCGCGATGCGCCGCACGGTGCGCAACCATGCCCTGCTCGCCTTCGTGTTCAACTCGGTCATCGTGGCGCTCGTGGTGTCACTGGTTCTCACGCTGCGCTGACCCGGATCGATAGGGTCGAAGCAGATCCTGCCCGCCCTCTCGTCAGGAGCACGCCATGGCCGAACTCGGACTGGTCATCAACCCCGAGCAACTGCCCACCGACATCGACCTCGACTTCCTCGAGCCCGTCCTGATGGGCCGCTTCGTCGGGTCGGACGACGAGGGCCCGCGCGTGTTGCCCGACCCGCTGTCGGGCCTGCCTGACCGGCCGATCCGCGGCGGTGCGGTGCTGTTCCCCGGCACCATGCGTCTGGCCGACCCCGACTTCGACCTCAGCCTGGTCGAGCAGCACCTGACCACGGTGGGCCAGGCCTTGGGCGCCTACGCCGAACCGGGCAGGTGGGTGGTGCTGGGCAGTGGCGCCTCGCGCCGGATTCCGGACGAGGTCGACCGCCAGGCCGGGCTGGCGAGGTTGGCCGAGGTGGTCGGACTCGCCGACCGGGTGCTCAGCGAGGCCGGCCTCGAGGTGATGCTCGAACCGCTGCGCGCCCAGGAGAGCAATGTCTTCAACGACCTGGCCGAGGGGGCACGGTTCCTGGACGACCATGGCCTCGACCTGCGGATGGTCTGCGACACCTTCCACATGTTCAGCCAGGACCTGACCGCCGACTTCGCAGTGGCGCACCTCGACCGGATCGGCCACGTGCACCTGTCCGGTCATGACCGGCTTCCGGTCAGCCAGGACGCCGATGCAGTGCTCGACGTCGCCGTCGCCCTGGCCGAGGCCGGCTACCAGGGCCGCTGGTCGTTCGAGTGCCGCTGGCCCGACGCCGCCCGTGACGTCGCCGACAGCATCCGGGTGACCCGGGAGCGGCTTCAGTAGACCAGCACGCCGGTGCCGACCTTGATCTGGCCGGAGCGGCGGATCCCGTCCATCATCGGCAACGTCAGCCCCACGCAGCCGTGCGACTTGGGCTGGGCGAGCACGTCGGAGTTGGTGCCGTGCACGGCGATGCCGCCGTTGAAGTACATCGGGCGGTAGATCGCGCCGAGGTAGCCGGGGTCCCAGCCCTCGACCTGGCGGAAGACGGCACCCGGCCAACAGCGCGCCGGCACCGAGTGAGGCGGCCCAGGTGAGCACTGCGCGTCGCCTTGTCATGCCCGTTGTATGCCCGGATCTGGCTCGCGGTACCGTGCGACAATCGGGCGCATGACGGTGCTGGCGACCTTCACCCCGGCCGGGTCTGGCGAGGCTGCGATCCTCGCGCGGTTCGGTATCGGGCCTGACGCGTTGCTGGGCGCCGGTGGAGAGTCTCGGGTGTTCGCGCTGGACGACCAGCGGGTGGTGCGGATCTTCGGCGGGAGACCCAACCTCGATGTTGTCGGCCACCTCGAGTCGTTGGCCGGCGTCGACATCGGGGTGGCGCTGCCCGAGGTGCTCGAGCATGGTGAGTTGGCAGGTCAGCACTACACCGTCGACCGTCGGATGCGGGGGGTCTCACTGGCGTCATGGCTTGCCGAGGGGCAGTCGGACGAGGTGCGTCAGCAGGTGCTGCTCGACTACCTCGACGTCGCTGCCCGGCTCCGCCAACTGCCGATCGGTGACGGAGGGTTCCGGAGCCTGTTCATCGCTGATCGGGTGCCGCCAGGGGTCACGTTGGTCGAGTTGTTGCGGGTGCAGGCCGAGGTGGGTCTGCAGTGGAACGGACTGCTGCGGGCGGCCATGCCCGACCTCGACCAGCGCTTCGACGACCTGCTGGCAGCCCTGTCGTCCCGCGACGTCGAGCCGGCGTTCGTCCACGCCGACTACTTCGCCGGGAACGTGATGGTCGACGACGGCCGGGTGAGCGGCGTGCTCGACATCTCGGTGCACGCGCTGGCGGCCGACCCGGTGATGGACGAGGTGGCCGCAGTCTGCTTCCTCGAACACGTCCACTACCCGCAGGCGGGCGCCGACACGGTCTGGCTCGAGGAGCAGTTGCTGGCCCGACTCGGTGACGAGGCCTGGCTGGTCGACGCCTACCGGCGCTGGTACGCCCTGTACTACTCGATGGACGAGGCGCTGCTCGACTGGTCGGTGCGGGTGCTGTCGAGCAGTGGCTGACTCAGTGTCCGGCGACGATCGAGCGCACCAGCGGAAGCTGGTCGATCAGTTGCTTCAGCGGGGTGCGGAAGACCACCCCTGAGACGCTGATCGCCCCGCTCGGGGTCTCGGGTGAGTTGAGGTAAGCGGCCACGGCCACGCAATTGATGCCGACCTCGTTCTCCTGGTCGTCGACGGCATAGCCCTGCTCGCGTACCTGCTCGAGCGCCCGGTGCAGTGCCTCGGGGTCGGTGATCGAGTTGGGCGTGCGGCCCTCGAGCGAACTGGCCCCGACCCACTCGTAGACCGACTGCCGGGTGGGGCAGTGGTGGGGCGCGGTGGTGACCGGCGGCCTCAGTGGTTTGGGGGCGGCGACTGTGGCACGACTGAGGGACGAGGGGCTGGAGATGCTCGTCCTCGACCAGGGGGAAGCGGCCGACCTGGTCGCTGACGTGGCGGACGAGGAGCAGGTCAACGCAGCCTTCTCCGAGGCTGGTGCCATCGACGTCCTGGTGAACTCTGCAGGAGTTGTCGGCCCGAACAAGCCGCTGTGGCAGGTGAGCGATGCCGAGTGGAGGCGCACCTTCGACGTGAACGTGCTGGAAACCTTCCACACCTGCCGGGCCGCGGTGCCGGGCATGCGCGAGCGGGGCTGGGGCCGAATCGTGAACTTCGCGAGCATCGCCGGCAAGGACGGCAACCCCAACATGGCGGCCTACTCGTCGTCCAAGGCGGCGGTGATCGGACTGACCAAGTCGCTGGGCAAGGAACTGGCCACGTCGGGGGTGCTGGTGAACGCCGTGGTTCCCGCGGTGATCGCGACGCCCATGAACGCCGACACCGAGCCGGCTGTGCTGGCCCACATCACCAGCCTGATCCCGATGCGGCGCGTGGGAGCCCCCGAAGAGGTGGCCGAACTCGTGGCCTGGCTGTGTTCCGACCTGGTGAGCTTCTCGACCGGCGCCACCTACGACGTGACGGGTGGACGGGCCACCTACTGACGTTCGGGCTGTCTCTGGTCGTGTCGTGGCTAAGCTCACCGGCATTGACGGGACAGACACGGGAGACAGAGTTGGGTGATCCGCACGGGCCGGTGACCTTGCAGCAGGTGGCTGCTCGCGCCGGGGTGTCACTGGCGACGGCGTCACGGGCCATCAACGGCAGCGCGCGCAAGGTGAACCCCCAGATGGCCGAGCGCGTCCTGCAGGCTGCTCGCGAACTGAACTACACCGTCAACGCGCAGGCACAAGCCATGGTGCGGGGACGAAGCCGTGTGGTCGGACTCGTCGTCGGCGACATCGTCGACCCGTACTTCAGCACCATCGCCACCGGCGTGATGGGACTCGCCGACCAACTCGGCCTGCTGGTCACCCTGGCCGCGACCGAACGCAGTCCCGAGCGCGAGTGCGACCAGATGCGGATGTTCAGCTCGCAGCGGGCCCAGGCCGTGGTGATCGTCGGCTCGCGCAGCACCGACCCGGACACCTGGACCGATCTCGACAAGCGGATCGCCGACTACCAGCACCGGGGCGGACGAGTCGTCAACGTCGGTCAACCAGTGCTGCAGTGCGACACGGTCGCGATCGCCAACCACGGCGCCGGTCAGGAGATGGCCCGCGCCCTGATGGAACTGGGGCACACCCGTTTCGCAGTGCTCGCCGGTTCTCCCGACCTGATGACCGCTCGCGATCGCGCCGAGGGCTTCACCCAGGCGGTGGTGGCGGCCGGCCATCCCGAGCCCGTCAGCATCGAGGGCGAGTTCACGCGAGACGGCGGCTACGCCGCGATGTCGCAGTTGCTCGACGGCGACGACGAGTTCACCTGTGTCTTCGCGGTGGCGGACGCCTTGGCGATCGGCGCGATGACTGCCTGCCGCGAGCGGGGCCTCACGATCCCGGACGACCTGTCGGTGGCCGGCTTCGACGACATCCTCGGCCTGCGCGACATCCACCCCGGCCTGACCACCTACCGGCTGCCGCTGGAGCGGGTCGGTCTGGAGGCGCTGCAGTTGGCACTGCGCACCCCCGGTGAGCAGTGGCGCCAGGTGCCGATCTCGGGTGAGGTCGTGATCAGGGAGAGCACCCGCCGGATCAACTGATCAGTGTGACTACCGGCCCAGTAATGACAGATCTTCGAGAAGTGTAAGTAAGCTGGAGCTGTGTCAACAGATCTGGAGGCCTCGCGCGCCACCCCCAGCCCCTGCCCGGTGCCGCCCGTCGGTACGCAGGATGCCTACTGGGTCGCTGACAACGACGGCACAGCGTCCCGCGCGGCGATGGCAGCCGCTTCGGGCCCCTACTCCACGACTGTCCCCGCTCGCCTGTCCGACCTCGACCTCAGGGTCCCATCCGACCTCGCTGCGGCCGCTGAGGACGCAGCCAGCGCTCTCGCTCGCTTCGACAGTCAGGCGACCGCCCGGCTCGGCGCCGAGGGCTCGCTGGGACCGATGAAGGCGATCCTGCTGCGCACGGAGGCATCCTCCTCGTCCCAGATCGAGAACCTGACCGTGGGGGCCCGCCAACTGGCGCTCGCCGAGATCGGGCAGAGCGTCTCCCTCAACGCGCGTCTGGTCATCGGCAACGTGCGAGCCATGATGGCCGCCAACACCCTCGCCACCCGGCTGGACGAGCAGTCGATCCTCGACATGCACCGCGCCCTCATGGAGGGTCACCATGACGAAGCTGGGCAGTACCGAGGTCAGCTGGTGTGGGTGGGCACCAGCGGAATCAGCCCGCGAGGAGCCGTGCACGTCGCGCCCGCTGCTGCGCTCGTGCCCGATGCGATGGCCGACCTGGTGCAGTTCGTCACCCGCGAGGACGTGCAGGTGGTCGTCCAGACAGCGGTGGCCCACGCACAGCTCGAGACGATCCACCCCTTCGCCGACGGCAATGGGCGTACTGGCAGGGCCCTTGTGCACGCCATGATGCGAGCCAAGGGCCTGGTGACCTCGGTGACCGCCCCGGTCTCAGCGGGACTGCTGACCGACACGACCACCTACTTCGACGCGCTGCAGGCCTTTCGTGCCGGCGACGCCAGACCCATCGTCGAGCGCTTCTGCGAGGCAGCGATGTTCGCTGCGGCCAGTGGCACCCGCTTGGTCGATCAACTGGCCGAAGAAGTGACTGCCTCAATGGAACTGCTCGCAGCCACCCGGCTCCGTCGCCAGGCCGGGGCGTGGCGGGTGCTGCCCCGGCTGGTCGGGCAGCCGATCGTCAACGCGGCGTGGCTGCAACAGAGCCTCGACATGAATGCGGTGGGCGCCCAGCGAGCACTGCGACAACTCGTAGACGCCGGAGTTGTGGTCGAACGGACCGGCTTCCAGCGGAATCGAGTGTGGGAGCACCGGGGAATCCTGGCCATTCTGGATGGTTGGGCCGCATCGATCCGCCGACGATGACGAGCGCGCCGTCCATCACCTCGCCGGACCTCCTTGCGGAGCCGAACACCGTCCACTAGCCTCTCGGTAAGCGCTTTCCACACCTTGCCCAACGGAGGGAAACCCATGGCCACCACGCGTGTCGGCATCATCATGAACGGCGTGACCGGGCGCATGGGCTACCGCCAGCACCTGCTGCGCTCGATCCTCGCGATCCGTGACCAGGGCGGGGTCGAACTGGCTGACGGCACCAAGCTCGTCCCCGACCCGATCCTGGTCGGACGCAACCGCGACAGGCTCGCCGAGATCGCCGCCGAGGCGGGCATCGAGCGCTTCACCACCGACCTGGACGAGGCGCTGGCCGGCGACGACGAGATCTACTTCGACGCGCAGCTCACCAGCGTGCGTGAAGAGGCCACCCTCAAGGCGATGGCCGCCGGCAAGGACATCTACACCGAGAAGCCGATCTCGGAGTCGCTCGAGGGCTCGATGCGACTGGCGCGGGCCGCTGCCGAGGCCGGTGTTCGCGTGGGTGTCGTCCACGACAAGCTCTACCTGCCCGGCCTGCTCAAGCTGAAGCGCCTGGTCGACGGTGACTTCTTCGGACGCATCCTGTCGGTGCGCGGCGAGTTCGGCTACTGGGTCTGGGAGGGCGACTGGCAGACCGCGCAGCGTCCCAGCTGGAACTACCGCACCGCCGACGGTGGTGGCATCACCACCGACATGATGTGCCACTGGAACTACGTGCTCGAGAACCTGTTCGGCAAGATCCTCGCCATCACCGCCCGCACCGCCACCCACATCCCCGAGCGTGTCGACGAGCAGGGCAACACCTACCAGGCCACCGCCGACGACGCGGCCTACGCGATCATCGAGATCGAGGGCGGCATCATCGTCTCGATCAACTCCTCGTGGGCGGTGCGGGTGCACCGTGACGAACTGGTCGAGTTCCAGGTCGACGGCACCGAGGGCTCTGCGGTCGCCGGCCTGCACGGCTGCGTCGTCCAGCACCGGGCGATGACCCCCCGTCCGGTCTGGAACCCCGACGAGGCCGAGACCGAGCGCTACCGCGACCAGTGGGCGCCGGTGCCCGACAACGCCACCTTCGACAACGGCTTCAAGGCGCAGTGGGAGCAGTTCCTCAAGGCCCGCGCCGGTGAGGGTGAACACCCCTACGACTTCCTCGCCGGCGCGCGTGGCGTCCGGTTGGCCGAGGCGGCGCTGCGCTCGCACGCCGAGGGTCGCCGCATCGAACTGGAGGACCTGACGCTGTGACCAGCCTCAACCTTCCCCGCCCCGACGGCAGCCTCGAGCGCGTCGCACTCGGCGCCCCCCGCGAATGGACGATCCCGGCTGCTCCCGCCAGCTCGCGGGTGGCCTTCGCTGCGGCCCACGTGGTCGCCGACCCCCTCGGCGACAACACCCCCGGCGCCCCCGCGGTCGTCGACTGGGACTCCACCCTGCGCTTCCGTCACCACCTGTTCCGCCACGGACTCGGCGTCGCTGAAGCCATGGACACCGCCCAGCGCGGCATGGGCATGAACTGGTCGGCCACCCAGGAACTGATCCGACGCTCCGCCGTCGAGGCCGCCTCAGCCGGTGCCCGAATCGCTGCCGGCGTCGGCACCGACCAGCTCACCGCCCCCGCCACCAGCGTGGACGAGGTGCGGGCCGCCTACGAGGAGCAACTCGGCTTCGTCGAGTCCACCGGCGCCCAGGCGATCGTGATGGCCAGCCGTCAACTCGCCGCCGTGGCCACGGGCAAGGACGACTACCTCACCCTCTACGCCCACCTGCTCGACCAGGCCGACCGCCCGGTCATCCTGCACTGGCTCGGGCCCGCCTTCGACCCGGCGCTCGAGGGGTACTGGGGCTCGTCCGACGTCGCCGTCGCCACCCAGACCGTGCTCGAATTGATTCGTGCCCACGCCGACAAGGTCGACGGCATCAAGGTGTCGCTGCTCGACGCCGACCACGAACGCGGCCTGCGCGCTGAGCTCCCCGAAGGGGTCCGGCTCTACACCGGCGACGACTTCAACTACCCCGAGCTGATCAAGGGCGACGGTCGTCACCACTCCGACGCGCTGCTCGGCATCTTCGCCGCCATCGCCCCGGCCGCCGCGACCGCGCTGGCAGCGCTCGACTCCGGCGACGATCGGGCCTACGACGACGCCTTCGCCGCCACCGTGCCGCTGTCGCGCCACATCTTCTCGACCCCCACCTATCACTACAAGGTGGGCATCGCCTTCCTGTCGTGGCTGTCTGGCCACCAGGACTCGTTCACCATGGTCGGCGGTCTGCAGAGCGCGCGCAGCCTGCCCCACCTGGCCTCCACCCTCGAGCTCGCCGCCGCTGCCGGGCTGCTGCCCGACGTCGACCTGGCCGCCGACCGGTTCGTCCGGCTGTTGGCCGTCCAAGGCATCGAGGGTCGCTGATCATGTCGCTCGACCGGCTCTCGCTCAACCAGAAGACCACCAACTCACTCGGCCTGCCCGAGGCCATCGAGTTGTGCGTGCGACAAGGTCTGTCGTCGATCGGGGTGTGGCGTGAGCCGCTGGCCGAGGTGGGTGCCGAGCGCGCGCGGCAGTTGCTGGACGACGCCGGTCTGCGGGTGTCGTCACTGTGCCGGGGCGGTTTCCTGACCACGGACGATGCTTCCGCGCGTAGCGAGGCGCTGGACGACAACCGGTCTGCGATCGTCGAGGCCGCCACCATCGGTGCCCCCACCCTGGTGATGGTGGTCGGCGGCCTGCTCGCGGGCTCGACCGACCTGATCGGTGCCCGCCAGCGGATGGCCGACGGCATCGCCGAGCTCGCCCCGTTCGCCGCCGACCACGGCGTCGTCCTCGGCCTGGAACCGATGCACCCGATCTTCACCGCCGACCGCGGGGTGCTGTCGACCTTGGAACAGGCGCTCGACCTGGCCGAGCAGTTCCCTGTCGACCAGGTCGGGGTGGTGGTCGACACCTACCACGTCTGGTGGGACCCGCAGGTCGCCACCCAGATCGCCCGGGCCGCCGACCGGATCGTCTCGTACCAGGTCTGCGACTGGGTCGTCCCGCTGGCCGCCGACACCCTGTTGTCGCGGGGGATGATGGGCGACGGCTCGATCGACTTCGGCTCGCTGACGGCCATGGTCGAGGCTGCTGGTTACTCCGGTGACATCGAGGTCGAGATCTTCAACGCCGACGTCTGGGCCACCGATCCTGAAGAGGTGGTCGACACGATGAAACGTCGGTACAGCGAGCTCGTCCAAGGTCGGGTTCCTGACGCCAGGCGGCACTAGGGTGTCCCCATGACCAGCCCCAGGCTTCGCCGCCTCGCCATCCTGCTCGCGGTTCCGCTGCTCTTCCTGTTCACCTCGTGCATGAGGATGCAGGCCAACTTCGACATCAAGAGCGCCGAGCGCGTCGAAGTCACCATGGACGTCGGCCTGCAGAAGGCGCTGGCCGAACAGTCCGGCGAGACGATGACCAAGGAGGAGCTGTGCGAGGAGAGCTCGACCGGCTCCAAGCCCACTGACGGGCTCAATGACGCCAAGACCGAGCCCTACGACGACGGCACCTACATCGGCTGCAAGGTCACCGGCTGGGCGCCCGCGGGCACGCTCTCGTCGAGTGGATCGACCATCAACCTGACAGATGGTGTGTGGACCTTCCAGATGTCGGGCGACGGTTCCACCGGCGGCACCGAGGCCTCGCAGGCTGCCGCGATGCTGAGCGACTTCAAGGTCTCGGTGACCTTCCCGGGCAAGGTGCTCACCCACAACGGCACGTCCACCGTCGACGGCAAGACCGCCACCTGGACCAGCGCGAAGGACCTGTTCACCGCTGAGGGTCTCAAGGCGACTGCTGAGGACGGCTCCGGCGGCATCCCGATCTGGGTCTGGGCGATCGTCGGCGTGCTCGGGCTGGCCGCCATCGGCGCCCTGGTCTGGTACCTGATGAACGAGCGCAAGAAGAAGGCTGCGGCCGCCCAGCAGCAGGGCATGCAGCAGCCCTGGGATGCCGGTGCCGCCGGTCCCTACGGGCAGCAGCAGTACAACCAGCCCCAGTACGGGCAACCGGGATCGCAGCCCAGCGCTCCGCAGCCACCTCAGTGGGACCCGAACCAACAGAATCAGTACCAGAACCCACAGAACCAGCAGTGGGGTCAGCAGCCTCCCTCGTCGGGATGGACGCCGCCCCCGCCGCCCCAGCGGTGACCGGCCATGGCTGAGCAGTACGTCCTGGCCATCGACCAGGGCACGACCAGTTCACGGGCGATCATCTTCGACCACGCCGGGCGGGTGGTGGCCTCGGGCCAGAAGGAGCACCAGCAGTTCTTCCCCCGTGCGGGCTGGGTCGAGCACGACCCCGTCGAGATCTGGGACAACGTGCGCGAGGTGGTCGCCCAGGCCCTGTCACGCGCCTCGGTGAACCACCACGACATCGCAGCCGTGGGCATCACCAACCAGCGTGAAACCACCGTGGTCTGGGATCGTGAGACCGGCGAGCCCGCCTGTCCGGCGATCGTCTGGCAGGACACGCGCACGGGTCGGATCATCGACGAACTCGGGCAGGGCGACCAGGACCGTTACCGCGACCGCGTGGGCCTGCCGTTGGCCACCTACTTCTGCGGCCCCAAGGTGAAGTGGATCCTCGACAACGTCGACGGCGCCCGCGAGGCCGCTGAATCCGGACGACTGGTGATGGGCACCATCGACTCCTGGCTGATCTGGAACCTCACCGGCGGGGTCGACGGCGGCCTGCACATCACCGACGTCACCAACGCCTCGCGCACCATGCTGATGGACCTGCAGTCGCTGACCTGGGACGAGCAGATCGCGGCCGAGATGACCATCCCGGTGAGCATGCTGCCCGAGATCCGGTCGTCCTCGGAGGTCTACGGGCACGGGCGAGCCCAGGGCCTGCTGCCCGGAGTGCCGATCGCCGGCATCCTCGGCGATCAGCAGGCTGCCACCTTCGGGCAGGCCTGCTTCGAGGTCGGCATGGCCAAGAACACCTACGGCACCGGCAACTTCATGATCATGACCACCGGTGAGCGGATCGTCCCCAGCACCAACGGGCTGCTGACCACGGTCTGTTACCAGATCGGTGACCGGGCCCCGGTGTACGGACTCGAGGGATCGATCGCGGTCACCGGGTCACTGGTGCAGTGGCTGCGCGACAACCTCGGGCTGATCCAGTCCGCCGCCGAGGTCGAGGACTTGGCCGCCGGCGTCGACGACAACGGTGGCGCGTACTTCGTCCCGGCGTTCTCGGGACTGTTCGCCCCCTACTGGCGCTCGGACGCCCGCGGGGCGCTGGTCGGGCTGACCCGCTACGTCAACCGCGGCCACATCGCGCGGGCGGTGCTCGAGTCGACCGCCTACCAGACTCGCGAGGTGGTTGACGCGATGAACGCCGACTCCGGTGTCGAGTTGACCGAGCTGAAGGTCGACGGTGGCATGACCGCCAACCAGACCCTGATGCAGTTCCAGGCCGACCTGCTCGGGGTGCCGGTGGTTCGTCCGGTCGTCGCCGAGACCACCGCGCTGGGTGCCGCCTACGCCGCCGGCATCGCGGTGGGGTTCTGGAGTGGTGAGCAGGACGTGGTGGACAACTGGGCCGAGGGCGAGCGCTGGACGCCCAGCATGGACGACAGCGAGCGCGAGCGGCTCTACCGCAGCTGGAAGAAGGCGGTCACCCGCACCTTCGACTGGGTCGACGACGACGTGCGCGAGTGAGCCCTGCGCTGTTGCGCGTAGTGGTCAGCAGTCGGCCGGGGTGGTGTCGCTGAGACCCAGACCGCTCTTGTCGAGATGGGTGGGGGCGTTGCCGAAACTGCCGGCGGACGAGCGACGTTGCAGCTCTTCCAGCGCCCTGCGCGCCTCCTCGGCGGCCAGGCCGTACTGACGTCGGGCGACCTCGTCGTGCAGGGCGGCCTCGATCCGGGCCGCCACCGCCTCGGGAATGGGCGGCGGGGTGGACTGACCGGCGAGCAAGCTGCCCACCCAGTCGGTGTCCTCGCTCATGGTGACTCCTTGCCTCGTCAGCCGCCCGCGGAACTCTTCGCGTGGGGGCGGCGCGTCCAGTTGGACGGTCGATCCTCGCGATCGGTTCCCACCTCTTCAGAGCCTCTTCAGACAGCGACGCTAGCGTGGTGGCGTGGTCACCATCTTGCACCGCCACTCGGTCAAACCGGGTCACCTCGACCCGTGGCGTGCCCTGTTCGTCCGCGAGGTCGAGCTGCGCCGACGACACGGCTTCACCACCCTGCGGGCCTACCTGCAGGAACAGGACGAACCCAAGCTGAGTTGGTTGTACAGCCACGACGACCCGGACGAGGGCCGACGGTCGCTGAACGCCGACCCCGAGCACCAGGCCCTGCGGCACGACCTGGCTGAGCACGTGTTCACCAACGACCTGGTTCGCCCGGTCGACCTCGTCCACGACGCCCTGACCAGCACCGACCGGTTGGTGGTGGTGCGCCGCTACTCGATCGTCGGGGGCTGGGACGAGTTCCTCGCCCTGTGGCGCCCGATCGCCGACCTGCGCGAGCGCCACGGGTTCAGGGTGCTGTTCGCGGCCGTCGACCGGGAGCGTGACCTGTTCACCTGGGCCTTCGACACCGACGGCACCTGGGACGAACTGCCCGACCGCCAACGCGCCTACTACGACGACCCCGACCGGATCGCGCTTCGCGGGGTGTTCAACCACATGGCCGACTACACGATCGACCCGGCGCGCCAACTCCTCTGAAAGGATCGCTGTCATGATGCACATGCGCGTGGCCTTCTTCTCGACAGCCCTGGGCCTGTCCACCTCGATGACAGTGCTGCTGCCGCAGCGCGAGACCGCGGGCCAGATCGGCATGGAGGGCGCCACGGCGCAGGGCCTGCCGCCGGTGCTCTACCTGCTGCACGGCGCCAGCGATGACGACACCATCTGGACGCGGCGCACCTCGATCGAGCGCTACGCCAGCGAGGCGGGCCTGGCCGTGGTGATGCCCGATGCCAAGCTGAGTTTCTACAACAACGAGCCGCACGGCTACCGCTACTGGGACCACGTCAGCGACGAGCTCCCACGGTTGGTCGCCGAGAGCTTCCAGGTCTCGACAGCGCGCGAGGACACCTTCGTGGCGGGGTTGTCGATGGGTGGTTTCGGCGCGATGAAGCTCGCCCTGAACCAGCCCGAGCGATTCGCGGCTGCCGCGTCGCTGTCGGGGGCGCTCGACATGGCGGGCGCCGACGTCAATGCCGAGGGCAACGAGTGGCTGGCCAGGGTCTGGGGCCCTGAAGGCATCCCGCAGGGCTCGCCCAACGACGTGCAGGGCCTGCTCAGCACCGTCGACAAGGCCTCGCTGCCCAAGCTGTGGGTGGGCTGCGGCACCGAGGACTTCCTGTTCGAGGACAACGAGGCGTTCATCAAGGCTGCCGAGGACGCCGGTGTCGAGCTCACGGTCTCGATCACCGGCGGTGCTCACACCTGGGACCTGTGGGATCGCGAGATCGCCAAGGTCATCGAATGGCTTCCGCTGCGTCATCGTCCCCAGAGCCCACCAGCTTGAGCCCGACCACGGCGACGATGATGCCGGTGAGGAAGACCACCTTCAGCACCGAGAACGGCTCGTCCCCGGTGACCAGCGCGTAGACCACGGTCAACGCGGCGCCCACCCCGGTCCACACCGCGTAGCCGGTGCCGATCGGGATCTGCTTGGTCGCTCGGCCCAACCCGAGCATGCTCAGCACGCCGAAGACGACGAACACCGCCGTCGGCGCCGGACGACTGAGCCCTTCGGACTGGCCGAGTGCGGTCGCCCAGACCGCCTCGAACACCGCGCTGACCAGCAACAACACCCATGCCACGTCAGCTCACCGCCTTGAGGCCGATCACGCAGCCCACCAGCAGCACGAGCAGGCCGATCCGGGCGAGGGTGGCCCGTTCCTGGCGAGTGACCAGCGCCCAGACCACGGTCAGGCAGGCCCCGATGCCGACCCAGACCGCGTAGGCGGTGCCGGTGGGCAGGTGCTGCATCGCCCAGGCCAGGCCACCCATCGAGATCACCAGTGCCACCACGAACAGCACGGTGGGCCGCCACCGCCTGAACCCGTCGGAGGCGCCGAGGGCTGCCGCCCACACCGCCTCGAACAGGCCGGAGAGGACGAGGACTGTCCACGCCATGGCGATCAGATCGCCCCGGTCGACAGCAGGTGGTCGCGGTAGATCTTCGACTTGGCGTCGATCTCGGCGTCCGGGACGAACCAGCCGACCCAGGCGAACAGCGTCGAGTGCCCCCTGACGAACTTCGAGGTCGGGATCCAGACCCGCTTGCCGTCGCGCAGTTCCAACTGGAAGTCGGGGCGTCGTCCGTTGAACTGGTAGCGCACCCCGACCACGTCGGCGGCGTTCACCTCACGCATCTTCCACAAGTTGCGCACCCGCAGCACCGTGCCGTCGGCTTGCATGAACGAGCGCGACTGGATTGCCAGGTAGCCCACGTAGACGATCCACAGCGCCAACCCGAAGAACCCGAACGAGAAGGTCGGTCGTCCGCCCAACAGGCCCAGCAACGACATCAGCACCACCCCGACGAAACCCCAGATCACCCGGGGCTTCATCGGCTTGAGCGGGGGCAACGGGTCGGCCTCGAGTAGTTCGGTGCGGGTGACCGACATCACGACTCCCTCAGGTGGGCCAGCAGCGGTGCCAGCTTGGCGCGACCTCGGGAGCATCGGCTCTTGATGGTGCCCTCGGCACAACCAAGCATCACCGCGGCCTCTTCGACCGAGTAGCCCTCCATGTCGACCAGGACGAGCGCGGCCCGCTGGTCGGCATTGATCTGGCCGAGTGCGGCGGCCACCTCGCCCCGGGTCTCGGAGGCGACCAGGTCGGCGTCGTGGTCGGACCGGTCGGCCATCACCAGGTCGCGGTCGGGGTTCTCGGGCAACGGGTCAGCGGCCCGCACCTTGTTGCGCCGCATCCGATCGAGACAGGCGTTGACCACGATCCGGTGCAACCAGGTGGTCACCGCGGCCTGGCCGCGGAACCCGTCGGCCCGGCGGAAGGCCGAGATCATCGCGTCCTGCAACGCATCGGCGGCATCCTCGGGGTTGCGCATGGTGCGCAGTGCGATCGCCCACAGCCGGTCACGGTGGCGACCGAACAGCGTGGCGAAGGCCTGCGGGTCACCCTCGACGTGGGCCTGCAGCAGGTCGGCGTCGCTGACCTCGTCGGTCACCGGCACGGGGTCGGTGCTCATGAGCGCACCTCGATCTCGGCGATCCCACCGCGATAGCGCTTGTCACCGGCCGTCGGCAGCGAGGTCAGGTAGATCAGCAGGTGCCGGGTGCGCACCTTGGTGGGCACCTTGAAGATCAGGTTGGGGCCAGAACGCTCGTTGCCGCTGAGCTGTCGCCACTGCTCGACGCTGCGCATCGGTGGCTGCGAGATCGTGGTCGCGTTCTCGCGAGGCATCATCAGCGCCACGGCCGTGGGGGCACCGACCATGGTGACCCGCACCTCACCCACCTCGACGGCCTGACCGAGGTCGACCACCAGCCCGACGCCCGGCTTGAGCCCGCCCATCCGCGGGTTGTTGTGGTAGGCCAGGGTCACCCACGACGTGCTGGGGTCGCCGTCCCAAGCCAGCTTCACCGTGTTGGGTGACTCCTCGCCGTTGCCGCCGTCGGCCTCGGGGTCGAAGTCGTCGACCAGGCTGATCGGGTGGACGATGCTGCTCGGGGTCGGGGTGACCACCGGCTCAGCCGCGTTGCGGCGCCCGTTCCTGATGCCGACCGCGACCAGGCTGACCAGCAGCACCAGCATCACCAGGGCGAGCAGGGCCCGGAGCCACGGCCGGCGTTCCGAGGGCCGGGGACGTCCCTCGGGCTCCACGGTCGCCGCCACCCGGCCCGCCGGCGCGACCGGTTCGTCGGCACTCGGCTGGCGCCGGGCCGGGGCATCCAGGGCGCTGGCGAGTTGGGTGGGGTCGAGTGGCACGACGGGGTGGTCGACCCGCTGGCTCAGGTCGGCCGAGGCGTCGGCGGTGCCGAGCACCTCGTCCAGCGCCCGGTCGATGTCGGCGGCGGTGCTCAGCGGCTCGCCACCCAGTCGTGGCTCGGCGTGCAGCACCTCGTCGCACAGTTGGTCCAGCGCCGGTGAGACACCGTGGCGCACCTGGCGAGGTGTCAGCCAACCCTCGGAGTCCATCGGGGCCGGGGCCAGTCCGTAGTGGCGCTCGGCCGGGTCGAAGCCCTCGTCCGGCAGCACCGGCCAGCGCGACACCAGCATCGCGTAGAGCAGCTGGCCGAGTGCGTGCACGTCGGCCTCCTGCAGGGCAGGCGGTGAGGTGTCGGCATCGTCGGACGGGGTGAGCGCCGCATCGATCAGGAAACCCACGATCCGCACGTTGCCGGTCGAGGAGATGATGATCGTGTCGGGGTTGAGTCGCTGGTGGAACAGTCCACGCTCGTGCATCGGCGCCAACGCCCGGGCGACCTCGCGCAACACCCACGCCGCCTCGACCCCCGACAACGGACCTTGCTGCAACAGCACCTGCAACGACTTGCCGGCCACGTACTCGCAGACCACGTAGGCAAGGTCGTCGGAGTCGACCGCAGCGTCCAGCACCCGCAGGTACACCGAGTCGGTCGCGATCGCCGCTTCGCGGGCGGCGGTCAGCACTGACTGGCTGCGGGGGTCGTGCTTGCCGAGCAGGTGCACCAGCACCGGACGTGACAGCTTCACGTCGAAGGCACGCCAAGTGAGGAACCCGTGCCGGTCGGCCAACTGGTTCTCGAGCCGGAAGCGTTCGGCGATCACCTGGCCAGGCTCGACCCCCGGCAGACCGTACTCGTTGGTGCGCACCGCCGGGCTCGAGGGCTCCGACACCGCAGCGACCACCATGGTCTGGTCGGGGTCGGCCGGGGACGAGGCGTTCGGCACGTCGTTGCCAGCTCGTGACCAGGCCTCGAGGTCGCCAGAGTCCTCGTCGTCGAAGGCGACCACCATGCCGACCGTGGCCTCGTTGGTCTCGGGTGAGGGCTCCTCAGGCATCGCGACCGGCGCCGAGGGCAGGGCGTCGTCGTCCTCGTCGTCCAACTGCCACAGCTGGGTGGCGTCACCGTCGGCCTGGTAGGGGGTCGGCTCGGGCGATCCGTCAGGACGACGCACCGCGGACTGGGGGAAGTTCGACGCGGGGTCGGCCCAGGAGTCCCAGGCCGGGGCGGGGATGGGGGAGTCGTCGTCGAACGGATCGTAGCTGCGTGGCTCGTCCATGCGGCTCCTCCCAGTCGACGGTTCCTCCCAGTCTGCCTGCTCGCAGCCCCCGGCGCTAAGCCACCACACCGCTGGCGGGCAGCGGTCAGGGGTGCGGACGAGCGCTGGTGTCGCGCGACTGCCGTTCGACGGCGGCCGCCAGGTCGATCTCGGCCCGCCTCGGAGCGGCCTTCGCGGCGCGCGACCGTTCGCGCTGCACCTGCTTGATCCTGATCGCGGTGGTGCCCAGCACGACCGCCCCGGAGGCGACGATGATGATCCAGCCGATGTCGCCCAGGTTGGTCGAGGTGACCGTGATCCGCCGGCTCGCACCGATCGGTCGTCCCTCGGGGGTGACCACCCGTGACTCCACCGTCACCACGCCGTTGGTCCAGGCGCGCGGGGTGAAGGTCACCGTCGCGGTCTCACCGGGAGCGATGGTGACCACGTCGGTGTCGGGGATCGAGATGCGGTGGGGGTTCTCGGCGACGAAGCGCACCTTGACCCGCACCGGCACCTGCTCGTTGTTGGTCACCGTCACCGGGAAGCCGGTGGTTTCGGTGCTCATCACGAAGGTCTTGGCGCTGGTCAGGCTGATCCGGGCGCGGGCGACGTCTCGTCCGTTCAGTTCCTGCACCTGGCGCAGCAACCGACGGGTCGCCGCCCCGTCGCCCCAGAAGCGGGAACTGGCGGCCCGGGCGCCGACCTGGTCGGCGATCAGGCGGGCCGAGTCGGTGGTGCCGGTGAGGTCGCCCCAGGCCATGATCTGGCCGCGCACCTGCTCGATCTCGGTGACCAGGTTGGTGTCGCCGCCCTCGAACTCGACCGCTGCCGGAAGCTCCACCGGTTCGCTGGGCAGGTCGAGGGCTGATCGGGTGGCCACCTGCGAGGGCAGCATCTGCAGCCGGTTCAGGTCGGCGGTCTCGCGGGCCACCAGCACCATGCCCGGGGCCTCACCCACCTGAAGTTGGGCGAGCAGTCGTCCGTTGACCTGCACCCGGGTGGACGAGGGGTCGGGCCCGGGCCCACCGCGGCCCAGGTCGGGGTCGGCGTTGATGACGGTCACCCCACCGGTCGACCCCGCCGGTGGACGGTTCCTGACCGAGGTGACCAGCAGCACCGGCCGCAACGGCTCGGCGGCCTCGAGCAGGCGCTGCCCGGCGGCACCGCCGCGTGGCGCGAGCGCGACCCCCAGCCGACTCAGCGGGTGGTCGTCGGGCAGCGCGCGCATGGCCTGTCGGACGAGGGGGCCGGCGTCGTCGGAGACGGCCTGCAGGTCGGGGTCGCCGTAGGGCAGCCGGTAGACCCCCGGTCGCTGGGCGAGGGCGGTGAAGCGGGCCAGCCAGGCGGTGGCTCGGGCAGGGGCCTCCGGGTCGGGGTCGAGACCCCCGAGCACGGTGTAGCCCTGGCTGAGCATGGTCAACTCGTCCCACAGCGCGGGGTCGATCAGCACCACCGCGTCGGGTCGTTCGGCCGCCTGCAGCAGCGACTCCAGGCGTCCGCGCAGTTCCTGGGCGAGGTGGTCGTCGGCGACCACCCCTGGAGCCGCCCACGACGGTCGCGAGGTGAGCACCACGACCGGTGAGATCGAGCCGCGGGTCGGGGCGGCGCTCGGCAGCAGGACGCGCGATCGTCCGACGGTCTGGTTGTAGGAGCCTTCGGGGATGGCGCGCACGTGCACCCCGATCAGGTGGACGCCTTCGCCGGGCTGCAGTCCGAGGTCGGCGATCCGGGCCGAGACGGTGAAGGTCGAGCGGGCGCCGGCCGGCCACACCGGCTGGCGCTCGGTGGTCAGGTTGAACAGGTTCCGGTCGGGTTCGGCGGTGCCCATCCGGGCGCCGATCGGCACGTCCCACGGTGAGGCGAGCACGTTGGCCAGGTCGGCCTGGTCGCGGATCGCGTCCTGCGAACGCCAGAACGAGACCTGCACCTGGCGCATCGACTTGCCGCTGGTGTTGGTGACCGCGCCGGTGATCGTGATCCGGTCGCCGGTCAGCCAGGCCGGTGACAGGGTGGTGAGTTCGATCCGCACCTGCGGTTCGGCGGCGGCCGCCTGCGGCAGTGTTCCGGTGGCGGCGAGCACCAGTGAGCCGAGCAGGGCCAGCAGCAGTGCCACCACCAGCCTGGCGAGGCGCATGCCCCGCCCCGCGATGTCGACGACCACCGGTCCAGGCACGAACCCAGCCTACGGACTCTGGTCGCCGGGACGGTCGTCACGTTGCCGCCACCAGTCCAGCAGTTCCTCGCGGGCGCGGTCGGGCCCCAGCGGCCCGTGCTCCATGCGCAGCGCCAGCAGGTGGTTGTAGGCCTCGCCGACGGTGCGTGAGGGCGTGAGGTCGAGGATCTGCATGATCTGGGTGCCGTCGAGGTCGGGACGGATGGCGTCCAGTTCCTCCTGGGCGGCCAGTTCGTCGATCCGGGCTTCGAGGTCGTCGTAGGCGCGACGCAGCCGGGTGGCCTTGCGCTGGTTGCGGGTGGTGCAGTCCGACCTGGTGAGGATGTGCAACTGCTCGAGCAGGTCACCGGCGTCGCGCACGTAGCGGCGTACGGCCGAGTCGGTCCAACCACCCGATTCGGACGAGAGCCCGTCGGCGTAGCCGTGGAAGCGAAGGTGCAGTTCGACCAGCTTCGAGACCGCCTTGACCTGGTCGGTCGAGAACCGCAGCGCCTGCAACCGCTTGCGGGTGAGCTTGGCGCCGACCACGTCGTGGTGGTGGAAGGTCACCCGGCCGTCGGCCTCGAACTCGCGGGTCGCGGGCTTGCCGATGTCGTGCAGCAGGGCGGCGAGTCGCCCGACCAGGTCGGGGGCGTGGCCGCGGGCCTTCTCCAGGTCGATCGACTGCTCGAGAACGGTCAGCGAGTGCTGGTAGACGTCCTTGTGGCGGTGGTGTTCGTCGCTCTCGAGCCGCAGTGCGGGCAGCTCGGGCAGCACCTGGTCGGCCAACCCGGTGGCGACCAGCAGGTTGAGCCCGATGCTCGGCCGGTCGGTGAGCAGCAGCCGGATCAGCTCGTCGCGGATGCGCTCGGCCGAGATGATCTGCAGCCGGTCGGCCATCGCGGTCATCGCCGCGACCACCGCTGGGTCGGGGCGGAACAGCAGTTGGCTGGCGAACCGCGCCGCGCGCATCATCCGCAGCGGGTCGTCCGAGAAGCTGCGCTCGGGCGGGAACGGGGTCATCAGCCGCTGCTGGGCCAGGTCGGACAGGCCACCGTGCAGGTCGATGAACTCACCGGTCACGACGTCGATCGCCATGGCGTTGACGGTGAAGTCGCGCCGCACCAGGTCGTCGGCGATGCTCTCACCGAAGCGCACCTCGGGCTTGCGTGAGTCGCTGCGATAGGCATCGGCGCGGAACGTCGTGATCTCGACCAGCCATTCGCTGTTGGCGTCCCTGGCCAGCGCACCGATGGTGCCGAAGGCTCGTCCCACGTCCCAGGTGGACGAGACCATCGGCTTGATCAGCTTCTCGATGGTGTCGGGGTCGGCCGAGGTGGTGAAGTCGAGGTCATTGGCCAATTGGCCCAACAGCACGTCGCGCACCGATCCGCCGACCAGGTACAGCGAGTGCCCGGCCTTGGCGAAGGCCTGGCCGAGGCGGCCGACCAACGGCGTCGAGGCCAGCAGGCGGTCGACGTCGGCCCGCAGGGCGGGCGGCAGGGTCGGGCTGGGCGATGACACGAAAGACGAGTCTAGTTGCTGCCAGACTGGCGGGCATGCGCGTGGTGGTGGCGATCGACAAGTTCAAGGGTTCGCTGACCGCGGCCGAGGCCGCCCGAGCGGTGGTCGAGGGCGTGCGGCAGGCGTGGCCCGAGGCACGCGTCGACGTCGTCCCGGTCGGCGATGGCGGTGACGGCACGCTCGAGGCGGCGGTGCTGGCCGGTTTCGAGTACGTGCCGGTCACCTGTTCGGGCCCACTTGGTGAGCCGGTCGCGTCAGGCTATGCGGTGCGCGACCAGGTGGCTGTGGTCGAGTTGGCCGACGCGTGTGGGCTGCTGCGCCTGCCCCAGGGCGGTGACGGACGCCCCGCACTCGACGGCTGGAACGCCGGAACCGCCGGCCTGGGTCAGGTGATGACCGCCGCGATCGAGTCCGGCTGCCACACCGTGGTGGTCGGCCTGGGTGGCTCGGCGTCGACCGACGGTGGCGCCGGCATGCTGCAGGCACTGGGGGTCGCGCTGCTCGACGGTGAGGGGCAACCGATCGTCCCCGGCGTGGCGGGGCTGCAGACCGTGGAGCAGGTGGGGGAGTCGTCGCTGGTCTCGAAGGGCGTGAGCCTGGTGGCGGCGACCGATGTCGACAGTCCGCTGCTCGGCCCGCGCGGTGCGGCGGCGATCTTCGGCCCGCAGAAGGGCCTGGACGAGGCCGGGGTGCGTCAGGCGGACGCCGCGCTGGCGAGGTTGGCTGATCTGGTCGAGACGGCCCTCGGACGCAGCGAACGCGACATCCCCGGGGCAGGTGCGGCTGGTGGCACCGGGTGGGCGCTGCTCGTGCTGGGGGCCCAGGTGCGTCGTGGTATCGACGTCGTCCTCGAGTGGTCGAACGCGGACGACCTGCTGGCCGGCGCAGACCTGGTCATCACCGGCGAGGGATCGCTGGACGAGCAGAGCCTGGGCGGCAAGACCCCGGTGGGGGTGGCGCAGTGGGCTGCCCGCCACGGGGTGCCGTGCGTGGCGGTGAGTGGACGACGCACGATCACCGACGAGCTGGCGCGTGCCGCGGGCTTCGAGGACGCGGTCGCGCTGACCGAGGTCGAACCCGACCTGCAGCGGTGCCAGGACGAGGCCGCCCGCCTGCTGGTCGAGGCGACCCGACGGTTGGTCGAACGCCAGATCGAGGTGCATGAAGGGGCGGCCGCGGCGGGATTCGGCGACGAGGTCTGGCCGGTGTACTCGGAGGTGTTCGGTGACCACGACCGAGGCCGGTTCACCGACGAGTTGTGGGGTAGGCACTCGGCACGACCCGGTTTCAGGCTGGCCCTGTCGCGCCGCGGTGGGAAGGTGGTCGGTTTCGCCTGGGGCTACACCGGGGAACGTGGCCAGTGGTGGTCTGACCAGGTGGCGACCCACCTGCCCGAGGTGGCCGACGAGTGGCTGGGGGGCCACTTCGAGTTCGTCGAGCTCGGCGTTCTGGAGTCAGCGCGGGGCGAGCGACTGGGTGCCCGGCTGCACGATGCGCTGCTGTCGGGACTGCCGCATGGGTCGTACCTGCTGGGCACCGACCCTGACCCGGACGACCCGGGGCACCGGCTCTACGCCCGGCGCGGTTGGCAGGTGCTGGGCAGGCTGCCGTGGAACTCGGTGGTGATGGGGCGTCGGGCCTGAGCGGGGTTCAGAGCTTGGGCAACTCGATCGGGGTGATCGTGGGGCGCTTGAGCTTCTCGAGTTCCATCAGGTCGTGCAGGTCGACGTCACGGGGCAAGTAGCCCTTGTGCAGGTGCTCCTGGTGCTCGATCGAGCCGACGACGACGTTGCGTCCCTCGACGGTGCCGACGGTGCGGTCGCCGACCGGGTGGTGGAAGTACCCTTCCTTCTCCACCGACTGGTAGCCGCTGCCCTCGTCGTCCAGCACCATCGGGTGCACGTCGACCCGGTGCACCACCCGGTCGTCGTGGTTGATCCGGGTCATGGTCTGGGCCACTGGCATGTAGTCGCCCTCGAGCTGGTAGCCGCGTGACTCCAACCACTCGATCAGGGCGTCGAAGTGCAGCCCGTCGAGGTAGAGGTCGATGTCCAGGTGGGGGCGGGTCTGCTGACCGACCAGGGCGTCGACGCCCCATCCGCCGTTGATCTGGTAGGTGACCTCGTTCGCCTCGAGGTGGTCGACGAGGGCGACGACCTCGCTGGCCGGGGTTGCTTCGGTGTACTCCACGGGGTCAATGGTGGCAGCGAAGTGGTGAAGGGCCAAGGTCAGGCTGTCGCGGTGGGGCTGCTTGCGCGGCGGGCGAACGTGGTCGCGCCCCAGGACGCGATGACGACGAAGCCGATCGCCACCCAGTCGGTGACACCGAGCAGTTCACGCAACACGACCAGCGCAGCCAGCGCGGCGGCAGCGGGCTCGAGGCTCATCAGGATGCCGAAGATGCCCGGAGGAATGCTGCGCAGGGCGATCAGTTCGAGTGAGTAGGGCACGATCGTCGACATCACCGCGACCAGGGCACCGGTGCCCAGCACCCGCCAGTCGAGCAGCGCCGACCCGGCCGCCCAGACCCCGGGGACGGCGAAGACCAGGGCGCCCAGCGTGCAGGCCAGGGTGATCACACTCAGCCCCTGCCACGAGCTGCCGATCCTGGAGCCCATCACGATGTAGAGCGCCCAGCAGGCACCGGCGCCCAGGGCGCAGGCCACGCCGATCCAGTTGTCGATCGACCCGCCGAGCCCGAGCAGCGCCACCCCGCCGGCGGCCAGGCTCACCCAGAGCAGGTCGAGCAGGCGTCGTGAGCCGAGCACCGCCAGGGTGAGCGGGCCGAGGAACTCCAGGGTGACGGCGATGCCGAGCGGGATCCGGCTGAACGACTCGTAGATCATCCAGTTCATGCCGACCATGCCGGCGGCGTAGAGCAGCGCGAGCCGCCACTGGGCGCCGGTTCGTCCACGCAAGGTCGGACGAGCGAACCCCCACAGGATCAGCGCCGCGAACGCGAGCCGAAGCCAGGTCATGGTGACCGGGGGCACGGTACCGACCAGGTTCTTGGCAGCTGCCGCGCCGACCTGCACCGAGACGATGGCGATCAGCACCGGCCAGACGGCTCGGTTCACCTCAGCCGCCGTAGGTCAGTTCGGGCCCGGGGCCCTTCACGCCGGCCGCGTCGAGGGCGTTCTTGGCGCGCTCGCGCAGTTCGCGCTGCACACCCCACTGCTGGTTGGCCACGCACTTGGCGATCACCCGGATGGTCATCGTCTGTCCGGTGATCGACTCCACGCCCAGCACGGTCGGGGTCTCGAGCAGGTGCTGCTTCCACTCGGGTTCGGCGTCCATCTCGGCGACCACCTGCCGGATGATGCCGATCACCTGGGTCGCGTCGGAGGTGTAGTGCACGTCGATGTCGATGGTGGCGTTCGACCATCCCTGCGAGATGTTGCCGACCCGGATGATCTCGCCGTTGCGCACATACCAGACCTTGCCGCCGGCGTCGCGGACGGTGGTGACCCGCAGGCCGACGTCCTCGATGGTGCCCTTGACCTCGCCGAGGTCGACGACATCACCGACCCCGAACTGGTCCTCAGAGATCAGGAACACCCCAGAGAGGAAGTCCTTGACCAGCGACTGGGCACCGAAGCCGAGCGCGACGCCACCGACCCCGGCCGAGGCGAGCAGCGGGGCCATCGGCAGCCCGAGCATGCTCATGATGGTGAGCAGGGCGACGGTGGCGATGACGAAGGTCGAGACCGACCCGAGCATGGCGCCCAGGGTCTTGGCACGCTGCACCTGGCGGGTGGTGTCCCAGCCGCTGGCACGGGCCAGGATCGCGCCAGCGCGCTGACCCAGGGTCGCGGCGTGCTCGTCCCGCTTGCGGATCGCCGCCCCCACCACCCGGGTGAGCGCGAACCGGACGACGACACGCGCCAGCACGGCGAGCACGACCACCACGACGATGGCGATCAGGGTGTCGGGCCAGACCCAGGTCAGCTGCAGCAGGGGCATGGTCGCCATTGTGCCGGTTGCGCTCAGGCCAGGCAGTACACCGAGACGTGGCTGGGCGACTCGGCGGTGAACTCCGCCTTCGTCCAGTCGGCCCAGCGGTGCTCCAGCTCGAAGCCGGCCAACTGCGCCATCAGGTCCAGTTCGCTGGGCCAGATGAAGCGGTGCGGTGACCTGCCCACGGTCGCCTCGCGGCCCTCCCCGAAGTGGAAGTGGTGGCTGACCACGAACTGGTTGAGCAGGTCGAAGGTGTCGATGCCCAGGTACCCCGGCCCGGTGAAGCCGTCAGTCTCGTCGGTGAACACCACCGCCGAGCGACCGGGCGTCAACGACCGCACCTCGGGCACCCACAGTTCGATGACGAACCGTCCGCCCGGACGAAGGTGCGCAGCCGCGTTTCGGAAGCACTGCACCTGACCGGCCTGGGTGAGCAGGTTCGAGATGGTGTTGAACACCAGGTAGACCAGCGAGAACTCTCCCTCGACCCGGGTCGTCGACATGTCACCCAGGGTGACCGGGATCTCGTCCTCGGTCGCCTTGGTGCGCAACACCTCGACCATGTCGGGCGACAGTTCGAGTCCCGAGACGTCGACGCCGCGCTGCCACAGCGGAACCGCCACTCGTCCGGTGCCGATCGCGAACTCCAGCACCCGGCCGCCCTCGGTCAGTTCGATGAGTCGGTCGCCGGTGGCGGCCAGCAACTGCGGGTCGAACATGCCGGTGGCCTCGGCCGGGTCGTAGGTGCGGGCGGCGTGGGCGTCCCAGACCCGGTTGGAGTCGAAATCGTCGATGTTGATCATCAGCTGGCCAGCGCCATCTCGTCGAGCACGGCGCGGCTGCCCTCGCGCAGCAACTCCTTCTCGCCCTGGGGCAACCGTCCCACCTCGGCCTTGGCGATCGGCACCATGATCGTCATCCCGGTCTGTTGCACGCTCAGTTCGGCGTAGTCGACCGGAGCTGACTTGAGGTTCCGAGTGGCCTTCTGGGTCACCGTGCAGGGTCCGTGATGGGGGTGGATCACGACGAGTCCTTCGGTGAACTGCATGGCCATCCTCGCTTCTGGGAACGTCCTTCCAGTCTATCGGTGGCGTCAGACAGGGTTGCCATCGGTTGCCAAGGGCGAGTCCGGGAGGACGAGGGTGCTGACGATGGCCCGGACGCGCCTGCGCCCCTGGTGCTCACCGGCGTCGTAGCGGACGTCCGCTGCTTCGATGTTGCGGCGCAGCACCTCGGTGAGTTCCTCGGTCAGTGTGGCCAGTTCGTCCACCGTCATCCACGCGCTCGAGGTCGAGCCACTCGTGGCCCGGCGCCACTCATCCGGCTCGTCGGCCGCCTGTACGCGCCAGCGGTGCATCGCCGCCGCGGTGTCGTCGATGAAGTGGGCGGCCACCAGGTCGACCCCCGGCACCACCTCGGGGTGGTCGCGGTCGGGGTAGGTCTGGAACGAGAACGAGACCGCCTGCCACCAGCGCTCCCGGCCGACTCCCTGCTCCTCGGCCTCCTCGACCAGACCGAACCTCGCCAACTGGCGCAGGTGGTAGCTGGTCTGGCCCGAACTCTCACCGGTCTGTCGCGCCAGCATCGACGCGGTGGCCCGTCCCTGGTCGCCCAGCAGGCTGTACAACCGCATCCGCAGCGGGTGGCTGAAGGCCTTGACCTGGTCGGCGGTCGCTCTCGGCGCCCACTCCACGCCGCCGGGCTTGACGTCACTCATGTGCAGAGATACCTTTGCAGAGAAGTCTTTGCATACGTTCTTCTGCACCAGTTTAGGGGACGCGCGATGGGCAAGCTGGGACGCGACTTCCGCATCCACCTCACCGGCGTCGGCCTGGCCAACCTGGCCGACGGCATCCTGTCGGTCGCCGTGCCACTGATCGCGATCACCCTGACCCGATCACCGCTGCTGATGGGGGTGCTCACCGCCGCGATCTGGGTGCCCTGGCTGCTGGCCGGCATCCCGGCCGGGGTGCTGGTCGACCGCTGGGACCGCAACCGCACCCGCGTGGTGGCGCTGTCGCTGCGCGCGGCCCTGCTCGCCGGGGTCGCCGTCGCCGTCGTCACCGGCCACCTGACCATCTGGCTGCTGGTCGTCGCGGCCATGCTCTACGGCCTCACCGAGGTCTTCACCGACCTCGCCGCCGCCAGCATGGTGCCCACCCTGGTCGGACGAGAGGCCTCGTCGCTGCACCGCGCCAACTCGCGGGTGATGGCGGTCGAGACCGCTGCCAACGGATTCCTGGGTGCCCCAATCGCCGGCGGACTGCTCGCGCTCGGCACGGTCTGGGCGGTGAGCGCCCCTGCGGCCCTCGGCCTGCTCTGCGTGCTGCTGATCGGTCTCGGCCTGCGCGGTGACTACCGGGCCGCCGATCCCAATGGCCCACGCGAGCTGCGAGACGAACTCTCGTCCGGACTGCTCGAGGGGCTGCGCCTGGTCTGGCGCCATCCCGTGCTGCGACCGCTCGCCATCGCCGCCGGTGGCTTCAACTTCTTCTCCACCGGGCTGAGCGCGGTGCTGGTGCTGTACCTGGTCGGTGAGGGGTCGGCGGTCGGCATGACCGCGCAGCAGTACTCGCTGGCCGTGCTGGCGTTCCCGGTCGGTGCGATCGGTGCGAGCCTGGTCGCCGAGCGGATCGTCGCCCGGTTCGGTGAGGTGCGCACCATGGTGGGTGCCTGGGGCGTCAACGGCCCGCTGTTGTTGCTGCCGGTGCTGCTGCCCAGGCTGTGGGCGATCGTGGTCTTCTTCGTCCTGCTCGCCGGGGTTGGGGTGGTCGGCAACGTGGTCACCCAGGCGGTTCGTCCGCGGATGGTGCACGCCCACCAACTGGGACGAGTCACCGGCGCCGGCCGGGTCATCGCCTTCGGGGCGATGCCACTCGGCGCCCTGGTCGGAGGGCAGTTCGCGCAGTGGTTCGGCATCCCGACCACGATCGTGGTGGTGGGTGTGGGCATCCTCGCCACGGCAGTCCTGGTCGGGCTCAGCGTCACCCAGCGCCTGGTGGACGCCCACGAGATCAGGGCCTGAACAACTCTGGCACCACCTGCTCGATGTCACCCCACACCCGGGCGTGGGCCAACTGGTCGTACTCGGTCGCCTCGGCGTTGACGATCACGGCCTTCGCACCGTGGGCAATGGCGTACGGGACGAGCCCGGCCACCGGTTGCACCGACAGCGTCGACCCGATCGCCACCACCAGGTCGCAGCTGACGGCCGCCTCGACGCAGGCGTCCAGCACCTCGCGCACCAACATCTCGCCGAACAGGATGACCGTGGCCCGTAGGACGCCCCCACACCCGGGCTCCTGGCAACGGGGATCAGGTTCACCGGCCTGCACCCTGGCCACGACGTCTGCGGTCGGTTGCAGGTGGCCGCAGTCCTCGCACCGGGTCAGCCGGGCGTTGCCGTGCACCTCGTGCACCAGCTCGTCGGACGACCCCGCCGCTTGGTGCAGCCCGTCAGTGTTCTGCGTGGCGATCGCCAGCAGGTGCCGGCCCCGCTCCAACTGGCTCTGCTCGAAGTCGGCCAGCGCCCGGTGCGCTGCCGTCGGTTGGGCCTGCCACACGGCCTGGGCCGCCCGGCGCTGCCACGCCGCAGCTCGCACCTCGTCGTCGTACAGGTAGTGGTCGATGTCGCTGATCAACTCGGCCTTCGGGTCGAGCGTCCACAACCCCTGCGGGCCACGGAAGTCGGGAATCCCGGCCGCGGTCGAGATGCCCGCCCCGGTCAGGACGAACACCCGCTGGGCTGCCTGCACCAGGTCGCGGGCGTCGGCCAGGTCGTCGGTGCTCATGACAGGAACTCCTTGATCAGCGGCAGCGCGGTCTTCGAGCCCGACTCGCCCTCGTGCACCATCGCCGCGATGGCCACGTCGTCGGTCCAGGCGACCATCCAGGCGTGGGTCTTCGGCTTGGCTCCGCCACCGAACTCGGCCGTGCCGGTCTTGGCCCCGGTCATCACGCCCTTGAGCCCGGCGCCCGACCCCGAGGTCACCACCGCGGTCATCATCTGCCGCAACTGGGCGGCCTCATTGGCGGTCAACGGGGCTGCCTTGGGTTCGGGCTTGGTGCCCTCGACCAGCCACGGGATGGTCGTCCGTCCCGCTGAGACCGACGCCGCCAGCCCGGCCATCGCCATCGGCGAGGCCTCGACCTCACCCTGGCCGATGGTGTTGGCGCCCTTGACCACCGGGTCGCTGGTCTCGGGCACCGAGCCGAAGAACGCCGGGTAGCCGACGTCGTAGTCGACCCCGATGCCCAACGACGCCGCAGCCGCTGACAGGTCGTCGCGGTCGAGCTTGGGCGCCGACCCGATGAAGGCGGTGTTGCACGAGGTGGCCAGCGCGTCCTGCAGGCTCATCGTCCCCACCCGGGAGGCCGGGAAGTCGTTGTAGTTCTTGAAGGTGCGGCCGTGCACCGTGATCGTGGACGAGCAGTCGACCGGGGTGCCCGCCGACCAGCCCTTGCGCACCAACGCCAGCGAGGTGGCCACCTTGAAGGTCGAGCCGGGTGCGTAGCGTCCGTAGTTCGCGAAGTTGTTCTCGCCCGCGGCCGGAGAGGTCGCCATCGCCAGGATCGCCCCGTCGCTGGGACGCACCACCACCATGGTGGCCACCGGCTTGACCTTGGCGAGCACCCCCTCGGCCTTCATCTGCGCCTCGAGGTCGAGGGTCAACTGCAGCGGCTGACCACCCACCGCGTCCTTGTGGAACAGGGTGATGTCGGGCTGCGGTTCGGCGGTCGAGTCAGGTGCGGGTGTGGCATTGGTGCGGGTGACCATCAGCACCGAGTGCTCGGCCTTGCCGCGCAGTTGTTCGTCGTAGCGGCGCTGCAGGCCGCTCTGGCCGACCAGGTCACCGGCCCAGACCTGGCCCTTGCCGTTCTTGATCTGCTCAGGGGTGGCCGGGCCGACCGTGCCCAGGATCGCGCGGGCGAAGCTGCGGGTCGGGGCGAGCACCCCCTTCTGCCTGACCACGGCCACGCCGGAGATCTCGGTGGCCTGGGCGGGGATCTCGCTCTGGCGCACGGTGATCGCCGGGACGAAGGCCTTCGCGCCTGCCCCCTTGACCCGGGCGGTGTAGGCCTTGGCGTCGATCTTCAGCAGCGCGGCCAGCGCCTTCGCCGAGGCCTCCCACAGGGTCGGGTCGAGGTTCTGCTTGTCGATGCCGATCTGGAAGACGTCACGCTCCTCCATCAACGCAGCCCCATCGGCCCCCACGATCGGCGCCCGTCCGGGCAGCGTGCGCACGTGCCGCAGCCTCGAGATCTCGTTGAGGTCGGGATGGACGATGCTGGGCTTCCAGACCACCTGCCACCGTTCGCCGAGTTGGTTGAGTTCGGCCTGGGAGGTGAACACCCAGGCATTGCCGCCCACGGTGTAGGTCTGCTTCAACTCGACGGTCGCCACTCCACCCTCGCGGTAGCTGACCGGTTCGGGCCTGACCACGGGCAGCAGCCCGTCCATGCCCGACATGATCGTTGCCAGGTCCTTGGCCGCCGCGCTCGCGCCCGGGTCGCCGAGCATCGGCACGCCGGCGAGCTTGCCGGTCGACAGGCCCTTGACCAGGGCATCGACCGTGGAGCGCGCCGGGTCGCTGGCCGCGCTCGGACTGCTGGAGGCGCTCTGGCCCTGGCTGGTGCTGGGGTCGGGGGAGGGCGCTCGTCCGCCGGTGCACGACGACAGCCCGACGGCCATCGCGAGCACCACCGCGAGCCACGATGAGCGGCGCAGATCCATCACGAGCACCTCCTCGGCAGTCGCGACCAACTTAGCCGAGCCGCCCCAACCGGGCCGACACCGTGCGCCTCGGCCCTGATCCGTCCACAATGGGGGCCATGAGCACACTGCTGGTCGTCGAGGACTCCGACGTGATTCGTCACTCGGTGGTCGCTGCGCTGCGTGCTCAGGGCCATCGCGTCAAAGGCCTGCCCGACGGCACCGAACTCGAATCGGCGATCAACCAACTGCAGCCCGAGGTGATCGTCCTCGACGTCATGCTGCCCGGCGGACGCGACGGTTTCGAACTGCTGAAGGTGGTGCGCCGCCAGAGTCGCGCCGGGGTGGTCATGCTGACCGCGCGCGACGACCTCGAGAGTCGGGTGCGTGGACTGTCCGGTGGCGCCGACGACTACCTCGCCAAGCCGTTCGCGATGGTCGAGCTGACCGCGCGGGTCGAGGCGCTGCTGCGTCGTACCGGCGCGGCCGGGTCGAGCGTCACCGTGGGCGACCTGGTGGTCAAGGACGACGCCGCCCTGGTCACCCGCAACGGGGTGACGGTCGAACTCACCGAGACCGAACGCAAACTGCTCGCGCAGCTGGCCAAGCACCCCGACCGGGTGGTCTCGAAGACGCAGTTGCTGACCGCCGTCTGGGGTTACAACGGCTACGACGAGAACATCGTCGAGGTGCACATCTCATCGCTGCGGCGGCGCCTCGAGGCGCACGGTCCGCGAGTGATCCACACGCTGCGCGGCCGGGGCTACCGACTCGGTGAGCAGTGATCGGACGCCTCTCGATCAGGACTCGCATGCTGGTCGCCATGTTCCTGGTGTTCCTCGGCACCCTGCTGATGCGGGCGATCACCGCCGAGCACATGGCTCGCAGCGGCGTCGCCCCCTGAGTACTGCTCGACACTGAGCCGGTCACGATCAACGGCGACCGTCGGGCGATCACCAGCGTGGTGCGCAATGTACTCGAGAACGCCACGCGCGTGCCGCCTCACCCGAGGGCTGGGTGGTGATGCATCTTCGCCGGGTGGCCAACGACGACGGCGAGTGGGCCGTCGTCCACGTCAGCGACTCGGGGCTGGGACTGCCGATCGCCCGGGGGTACGCCCAGGCCCACGGCGGCGACCTGCGCTTCTGCGACGAGGACGTCGTGCCGGGTGCCCCCCAGGGACGAGTCGGGGCAGCCTTCGTCATCGTCCTGCCGAGCACCATCCGAGCCCCCGAACTGGCCGGCACCGACGTGCGTCCTTCATCAGAGTTCGATGAGACTGTGACGGCGCGGTCGGTGAGGTGACACCGCGGGTGATTACCGTGGCCAGTGCTCGTCCGGTCCCCAACCGCGCCTCACTCTCCCCCGACGCCGGCGCATCCCCCCGGGGATCGGACGAGCCTGCTGTCGGGGGTCGGAACCCGCTGTGCCAGACTGGCTCTGCCTGCACGAAGGGAGCCACCCATGAGCGAGTTCCGTTATGAAGACATGCTGCCGATCGGTGAGGACACCACCCCCTACCGGCTGCTCACCAGCGAGGGTGTCAGCACCGTCGAAGGACCCGATGGCCGCACCTTCCTGCAGGTGGCGCCCGAGGCCCTGACCCTGCTCGCCGAGACCGCGATGCACGACATCGCCCACTACCTGCGTCCGGCGCACCTGGCCCAGCTGCGCAAGATCCTCGACGACGACGAGGCCTCGCCCAACGACAAATTCGTGGCGCTCGACCTGCTCAAGAACGCCAACATCGCCGCCGGTGGTGTGCTGCCGATGTGCCAGGACACCGGCACCGCGATCATCATGGGCAAGCGTGGCCAGCAGGTGCTGTCGGCCGGCACCGACGAGGAGCCGCTGTCGCGCGGCGTCTACAACGCCTACACCAAGCTCAACCTGCGCTACTCGCAGAACGCCCCGATCACCATGTGGGACGAGAAGAACACCGGCTCGAACCTGCCCGCCCAGATCGAGTTGTACGCCGACACCGCGCCGGGGCACGAGAACAGCTACAAGTTCCTGTTCATGGCCAAGGGTGGCGGCTCGGCCAACAAGAGCTACCTGTACCAGGAGACCAAGGCGATCCTGAACCCCGACTCGATGATGACCTTCCTCGAGCAGAAGCTGCGTTCGCTGGGCACCGCCGCCTGTCCGCCCTACCACCTGGCCATCGTCATCGGTGGCACCTCGGCGGAGTTCGCGCTCAAGTCGGCCAAGTACGCCTCGGCCAAGTACCTCGACTCGCTGCCGACCACCGGCGCGATTACCGCACGCGGCTTCCGCGACGTCGAACTCGAGGAGCGAGTGCTCGAGCTCACCCGCCAGCTCGGCATCGGCGCCCAGTTCGGTGGCAAGTACTTCTGCCACGACGTCCGGGTGATCCGCCTGCCCCGCCACGGTGCCTCACTGCCGGTGGCGATCGCGGTGTCGTGCTCGGCCGACCGCCAGTGCCTGGGCAAGATCACCCCCGAGGGCGTCTTCATCGAGCAGCTCGAGTTCGAGCCCGCCCAGTACCTGCCCGACGAGGTCGATGCCGAACTGGACGAGCAGACCGACGGCGTCTCGGGCACCGGCAAGGGTGCGGCGGTGCGCATCGACCTCAACCAGCCAATGGACGACATCCTGGCCGAGCTCAGCAAGCACCCGGTCAAGACCCGGGTGATGCTCAACGGCACCCTGGTCGTGGCCCGCGACATCGCCCACGCCAAGATCAAGGAACGCCTCGACGCCGGCGAGCCGATGCCGGAGTACATGAAGAACCACCCGGTCTACTACGCCGGCCCGGCCAAGACCCCCGAGGGCATGGCGTCCGGGTCGTTCGGACCGACCACCGCTGGACGGATGGACTCCTATGTCGACCAGTTCCAGGCCGCAGGTGGCTCGAAGGTGATGCTGGCCAAGGGCAACCGTTCACAGCAGGTCACCGACGCCTGCGCCTCGCACGGCGGGTTCTACCTCGGCTCGATCGGTGGACCGGCCGCGCGGCTGGCCCAGGACTGCATCACCAAGGTCGAGGTGCTGGAGTACCCCGAGCTGGGCATGGAGGCGGTCTGGCGGATCGAGGTGCAGGACTTCCCGGCCTTCATCGTCGTCGACGACAAGGGCAATGACTTCTTCGCCGAGGTCAACAAGCCGCTGGCGCTGACCATCCAGAAGCGCCCCGGCATCTGAGCGCAGCAGCACCCCGACAACGAGCAGTGGCGCCCTCCGCGAAGGAGGGCGCCACTGTCGTTCGGGGGGTGAGAGAGGTCAGATGAACGGACGATCGGGGCGGTCACCCTCGAGCCGCTCGCGCTCTGCCTCCTCGTTGACCGGACGATCGGGATCGATCAGGTCGTCGTTGCGACGACGAGCGGGATCGTCCTCAGCCATCCAGGTGTGCTCGCCCTCGTAGGGGTTCTCCTCGCCGATCACGGGATCGGGATCCGACACCTGGTCGCGTGACTCCGCGACCTGACCGGCCACGACGTCCTTCGACTCGGCGGCCTGGGCCTTGACGGTCTCGGCCTGGTACGAGGCGTCGTCCTTGAGTCGCTGACCGGCCACCGCGGCGTGGTCCTTGACCTCGGCGACGGCCTGCTGGGCCGGGGCCTTGAGTTGCTCGGCCGACTCCTTGGCTGCCTGCTTCACGTCCTCGACCAACGGCTGGGCCTGGTCCTTGAGCTTGGTGGCGGCCTGCTGCTCGGCGCGTGAGCTCGGGGCGATGCCACCGATCAGCGCACCGATGCCGAAGGCGATCAGGCCGGCGGCCAGGGGGTGGCCACGGGTGGCCCGCTCGACCGAGCGGCGATCAGGGGTGCGGTCGCTCAGCGCCTGCGTGGCGTCGCCGACCTTGCCGTCGTCCCAGGGGTCGTTCGGGTTGCCGAAGACGGCGTCGCGCGCGTCGGCGACCTTGTCCTTGACCTTCTGCACCTGGTTCTCGGCGATGTTCTTCGGGTTGGTCTGCTCGGCCAGCGCGTTCACGTCGTCACTGAGCTGCGAGCGGGTGTTCTCGATGTCGGCGCGGATGGCGTCGGGATTGTTCGTGGTCATCGGTTCTCCTCCTCGTTGCCCTTGAGGGCCTGCGGGATCTTGCTCACGGTGTCAGTGGTCTGGGGAACGCCCTGGACCTCGTTCAACTTCGACTTGCCGGTGGCGGCCAGGATCGCAGCGATGATCGCCCAGACCACAGCCACGATCAGGCCCGACCACCCCAGCGAGGGGTTGTCGGACGAGCCGATCGCGATGGCGATGCCCCACCAAGCGGCGAGCGACAGGAACATCAGGGCCAAGTGCGCGGCGACGCCGGCACCACCCAGCATCCCTGCGCCCTTGCCGGCGTTGGAGGCCGACTGCTTGAGCTCGGCCTTGGCCAGCGCCACCTCCTGGCGCATCAGCGTGGTGAAGTTGCGGCTCAGGTCCGAGACGATCTCACCCAGGCTGCGCTCGTCATCGTGGACGACCCTGCGCTGACCGTCCTCCCACACTTCGTGGCGTTCGGTCATCGGGGATCCTCTCGGGTGACGTCGACGCTCGGGTCACGGGGACCGTCGAACTCGCTCAGCTGCGGGTCCAGGTGGAGCGCGTCGTCGGACTCGGCGCCCGGAACCGGGCGTCCGCCGTCGAAGGGCACGACCGGCTGCGGCGTGACCGCGGCGGCACGGCGCTGGGCGTAGTAGTCCTTGGCGCTCAGGCCGTAGCCCTGGGTCGCGTACGGCTCGCGGGCGTACAGGTCGTCGTCGCTGTCAGCGTCCTTGGCGCCACGGGCGAAGCGTCCGGCCAGCAGGCCTGCTCCGGCGGCGAGGGCGATGAAGGCGAACGGACGACGGGCCGCGAACCGGCGGACCTCACGCATGACGTCGTCGGGGTCGTGGTTCTCGAGCCACGTGGCCAGGTCCTGACCCTTGGACGACAGGGTCTGGGCGAGCTGGTTGACCGGCCCACCGGTCGACTCGCCACGCAGCACCTGCTGCAGTTCGTCGCTCCACGAGCGGACGTTGGTGGTGGCGAAGCCGTGGGTGTCCCAGGCACGACCGCGCATCTCGTCGCGGGCGGTGCTGGCCAGCGTGCGCAGCTGGTCCTGTGCGTGGGCCGCGACCTCCTTGGCCTCGGACTTGGCGTGCTGGGCGAGCTGTTGGCCCGACTGGACGGCGGAGTCCTTGACGGCGCCGGCCTCGTTTCCTGCGGTCTGCGCGACGACTCCGGCCTCCTGCTTGGCGGCCTCTCGGGTGGTGGGAGGGGTCGTGTACGGATCAGTCATGTGTTCCTCCTGTGAGGGGTGGTCCTCACGACGCTAGGGAACCCCAGCGGTGGCCGGAGTGATCCATGGGACGCGCACCCCCCTCGGGGTGTGTGGAGTTCACCCTCGACGAACACCGGCAAGGCTCAGCACGAACACGGTCTCGGCACAGCAAGCTCACAGACTCGCCCGGGACAGTTCTCGGCATCGGTGGCGGTCTACCTCGCCGGGCGCCGCAGCTACGGCTGGCGCACCGTCGAGCAGGCCCTCACCAGCCTCGGTGCCATCGCCGGACTGGTCGCGATGACCCTGATGGTGCTGATGGTGCTGCTCTCGGCCAGGATCCCCTTGGTCGATCGAGCCATCGGCCACGACGGAGCGCTCGGTCGCCGCGGCCCGACGGCACCTGCCACGCGGGGCGACCACCACTCCGAACCGATCAACCAGGCCGCCGTGCCGGTGCTCGAGTCCGAGATCACCCAGGCCAACTCCGCCCAGGTCTGCACGGTCAGCGGCGCCACCTACACCACCACCGCCTACCTGCAGTCGCTGCAGAGCGCCCTGGACCAGGCCCGATGAGCGTCTTCGAGACGATGGGCACGGTGGCCTCGCTGACAGTGCCGGACGGCTTGACCGACGAACTGGACCGCCGGGTACGAGAGGTGTTCGCCGAGCATGACAGCAGGTTCAGCCTGTACCGGGACGACTCCGAGGCCAGCCTGGTCTCGGCCCGGACGATGCCGTTCGGTGCTGCCTCAGCCAGCTATCGCGAGGCCTACTGGCTGGCCCACGACGCCATGGTCGAGACCGAGGGTGCGTTCAGTCCGTTCAGGGCCGATGGCACCGTCGACCTCAACGGGGTGGTGAGGGCGTTGGCGATGCGCGAGGCGGCGAAGGTGCTCGCCTTCGACACCGACGGTGCGATCTTCGCCACTCAGGGCTGGCGCTCGTCCGGCTTCTCCAGGCTGCTCGGGTTGCCGAACAGGGACGATCCGCCGCCCACCGGGCCCTCCGGGGCCTCCCACGAGGTGGGGGTGTAGCTCGGCGGCGTCCAGGTCGGCGGTTGCCAGTCCGACGACGGGCGCCACTGCGAGACCGTCCACTCGTCCGGCTCGGTGAACCGGGGGCCGTCCTTGCTGGGGCGCCCGCTGATCGGGGTGCCGCGTGAGTCGACCGCGTCCACCTCCTCCAGGGCCATCGGCTGGCCCGGGGCCGGCACCTCGGACGAGACCGTCAGTGGGGTGCTGCTGGGGGGTGCCCACGCCTGGGGGGCCGCCCAGGCCGGAGCTGAGGGGGCGTCGTCCTCCACCTCGATGTCGTAGTCGTCGATGAGGGCGGCGTAGGGGTCGACCAGCGATCCCACCGGCCGGGAGCTGTACTCGTCCACCTCGACCCAGAAGCAGTTGTTGCGGATGCCGTGGGGTCGTCCCGGCGGGCTGAGCTCGTCGAGTTCGGCGAAGAAGTCCTCGTCGAGCACGCCGACGCCATCGCCGTAGGGGGCACCGCTGACCCGGTCGAAGTCGGGCAGCACGCCGTTGAGCCGCACCACCAGGTAGTGGCCCCCCGATCGTCCGCCCTGCGGGGTGACCAGGGCGACGTCGTGGTGGTGGCTGCGGCCGATCGCGACGTCACTGAAGTGGGTCGCGTCGAACATGTCGGTCTCGTGGTCCCAGAACTCGGTGGCCGAGGTGGTCGCCTCGTCCTCCCACGTCCAGCCGGCCGGCACGCTGCGCCGACCAGACCCACCCGCACTGCCGCCGGCGGAGCGCTTGGGCGTGGGCTTGACCTTCTTGCCCCAGAGCTGGTGGGTGATGAAGGCCATCACCGCCAGCCCGGCCACGTACCAGGTCGCCCGGTGCGGCTCACCCGAGCCGATCAGGCCACCGAAACCCATCAGCGCAGCGATGACGACCAACACCGCCGAGCACGACAGGCAGCCGGCGGGGTCGTTGTTTTTCTTCGCTGGCGCTGCCATCCCTCGTCAGCGCTGGTCGAGCGGCACGTAGTCGCGCAGCACCTCGCCGGTGTAGATCTGGCGAGGACGACCGATCTTGCGGGCCGGGTCGGCCTGCTCCTCACGCCACTGGGCGATCCAGCCGGGAAGCCGGCCGAGCGCGAACAGGGCGGTGAAGTACTGGGCGGGGAAGCCCATCGCCTCGTAGATCAGACCGGTGTAGAAGTCGACGTTCGGGTAGAGCTTGCGCGAGATGAAGTAGTCATCGTTGAGGGCGGCCTCCTCCAACTCCAGGGCCATGTCGAGCAGGGCGTTCGACTTGCCCGAGGCGCGCAGGATCTCGTCCGCGTGGCCCTTGATGATCTTGGCGCGCGGGTCGTAGTTCTTGTAGACCCGGTGGCCGAAGCCCATCAGGCGCACGCCCGACTTCTTGTCCTTGACCTGGTTGACGAAGCTCTTGACGTCGATGCCCTCGGCGCGCATCTGGGCGAGCATCTCGAGCACGGCCTGGTTGGCGCCGCCGTGCAGCGGACCCGACAGGGCGTTGACGCCCGAGCTCACCGAGGCGTAGATGTTCGCGTCGGACGAGCCGACCATGCGCACCGTCGAGGTGGAGCAGTTCTGCTCGTGGTCGGCGTGCAGGATGAACAGGGTCTCGAACGCGGCAACCACCGCGTCGTCGATCTCGTACTCCTCCTGCGGGGTGCCGAACGACAGCCGCAGGTAGTTCTCGACGTAGCCCAGCTTGGTCTGCGGGTAGAGGAAGGGTTCACCGACCGAGCTCTTGTAGGCGTAGGCGGCCAGGGTGGGCATCGAGCCGAGCAGCCGGTAGGTTGCGGCCTCGACCTGGTCGGTGTCGTGCGGGTTGAGGGTGTCGCGGTTGAAGGCTCCCAGGCCCATCACGCCGGCGGCCAGCACCATCATCGGGTGGGCGCCACGCGGGAAGGCGCGGTAGAGCTCCTTCATGCGCTCGTCCAGCATCATCCGGCGCGAGATCTTGCCCTCGAACTCGGTCAGTTCGTCCTTGGTGGGCAGCTCGCCGTGGATGAGCAGGTACGACACCTCGAGGAAGGTGGACTTCTCGGCCAGCTGCTCGATCGGGTAGCCGCGGTAGCGAAGGATGCCCTCGTCACCATCGATGAAGGTGATCGACGAGCGACACGACGCGGTGTTGACGTAACCGACGTCGAGGGTGACCGCACCGGTCGTCGACAGCAGCTTCGAGATGTCGTAGCCGTTCTGCCCGACGGTTGCCTCGGCGATCGGGAACTCGAGTTCACCCGAGTCGTGGTGAAGGGTTGCAGGCTGCGTCATGGGCGTTCGTTTCCTCCTTGAAGCGGGTGACCCCGTGCACACGTCAGCCTAGCGGGTCGAAGCGGCTGGGTAGGGTGGCTGCATGGCGGCCGTGATCACCGACCGAACCCTCATGGACCACGTGTTGCGCCTGGGCGAGCAGCATCCCCCGATCAGGCTGGAGTCGGCGGACCGGACGATCCACGACCCGGCGGCGGTCCGGGAGCGCTTCGCCGGGGTGATCGACTACCTCGCCCGGGTCGAGCTCGAGGTCGACCGCAATGTGCTCGAACTGCTGACGATCTTGCCCAACGTGCGCGAGGTCGACCGCATCTTCTACCAAGACATCTGGTACGGCCAGGAGATGGCGCACGGCTACCTGCTCGACCAGTTGCAGGGTGACCTGGGCATGGAGCCCGCCGAGCCGTTCATGACCGTGCCGATCCGGATGAAGCTGCTCGGTGCGATGGCCCACCTCGAGCCGGTGCAGGAGATCTCGCGGATGCTCTACTACCTGACCGGCGCCTCGACCGAACGGCAGGCGGTGCTGGCCTACTCCTCGCTCACCAAGGAGCTCAACCGGATGGGTGAGCGGGCGATCGCCGAGACGATCATCCACCCGATCAAGCAGCAGGAGCCCGGCCACTTCGCCTTCTACCAGATGTCGGCGACCCGGATGGTGCAGCAACAGGTGCTGTCGCCCTGGCAGGTCTTCGTGGCCCAGCAGTTGCGCTCACGCACGTTCACCCTGGTCGGGGTCGACTACGTCAAGAAGTACCAGCGCGACATGGGTGGGGTGCTGGTCGGGCTGGGCATGGACCAAGAACTCGAGGTCTACGCCCGTGAGATCGGACGACTCGAGGCGCGCCTGCTGTGGGCCAACCGCAACGGCATGCAGTTCCCGCCGTACTTCCTCAAGGCGCTGCGTGAGTCGGTCGAGATGTACCAGGGTCAGGGCAACTTCGACCGGCCCGGCTGACGCTCACTCACCCACCTCGGGGCGGATCGGGTCGAGGGTGACCGTGCCGGTGCCCAGCGTGGTGTGCGGCGAGCGGCGCTGCGTCCACTCGCGCACGGTCTGCGAGGTGAAGCTGTAGAGCGCCAGCAGGTCGGCACCGGTCACCACCAGGGTGCGCAGCACCGGTGCCTCACCGGCCAGCCAGTCGACCACTTGGCCGAGGGTGCCCAGGGTGAGCACGGCCACCAGCGCCAGCCGGGCCAGTTGCGAGCCGCGCCAGGTGGGCCACAGCAGCAGCGCTCCGAGCACCGCGGGCAGGAAGCCGAGTGCCACCCGCGTCCACAGCGGCAGGTCTGAGGTGCTGACCGCCGAGTCGAACCCGAATGCGGCGTGCAGCGTGCTGACCACCAGTGACAGTGCGACCAGGATCGTCCCGGTGACGATGCCGATCGGACGATTGCCCGCCGCCACCGCCTCGCGCACCTTGCGGGGGGCGTTGGGCACCGGCACCGGCATCCGCTTGCCCGAGACGTAGCTCAGGTCGACGATCGGCAGGTCTCCGTCGGTCTCGATCGCGTCGCCGCCACCGTTGCGGCAGTGGTAGCCGGTGGAGAAGTCCTCGATGATCTCGACCTCGATGCCGGGGGAGGTGTGGGTGAGGGTGGCGATGATGTAGTCGCGCTCGACGTCGGTGTCGCGGTCGATCTTGTGGGTGATCTCGAAGGTGAACAGGCTCAGGCCCACCCGGCGGTCGTAGGTTCCGGCGGCGACCCAGTCGACGTGGTGGCCACCGGGCAGCAGCCAGCCCTCGGGGGCGGGCCAGAACCTGACATGGTGCCGCTGGGCGGGGTTTCCCTCGACCTCCTGCTGGTAGGCGAAGGCCTGCTGGTGGCCGAACAGCATCAGCGGGCTGACCGGTGCCTCGGGGTAGCTGCGCCGCAGCAGGGAGGAGGTGACGATCCGCCTCGCCGAACCCAGGTTGAGGTCGTCCGCCCGCACCCAGCCGGCCCGTTCCATGGCGTCGTGCACCTGCTCCTCGGTGCCACGCAGGGCCAGGTTGACCGGGTCACCGAGCAGGCCGGTCGAGGTGCGGGCTCGTCCGATGAAGTAGTCGGGCAGGTACATCGCGGTCAGGATGCGGTGCAGCCGGGGCAGGGCGAGGTAGGCCATCAGGCCCCAGAACAGGATGAACCAGAAGATGTGGATCGGGTGCTTGACGCCCTGGATGAACAGCACGATGCCGACACCGAAGCAGAGCAGCATCACCAGGCCGAAGAAGATGTTCTCGACCAGGTCGACGCTGACCCGTCTCAGCGAGGTGGCCGGCACCTTGGCCGGGGTGTGCCGGTAGACCGGACGAGGACGCTCGATCACGCCCGCCCCTGGCTGACTCGTCCCTCCAGCGAACAGGCGCCGGTTCCACCGGGCAGACGGCCGCGGTTGCCGGCGACCCAGTCGTAGAACCGGGACGACAACCAGCTCAAGCCGGGTGCGGTGAGCGCGGCGCCGACCAGCGGCCAGGGCCCACGTGAGACGTGCAGGATCGCCGCCCAGGCCTCGTGGCCGATGGCGAGGGTGCCGTCAGCACGCACGACGTGCATCTGGGCGAGGGCGTCGTCCGGATCGATGCCGTGCGCGGCGAGGTCGGCGGTCTGCAGCGGCTGCAGGTCGACCCGCGAGCCGAACCAGGCCTTGCGCAACAGTTCGGCGGTGCGGGTGCAGAACCCACAGTCGGCGTCGTACAGGACGAGCGGTCGCACCTCAGGCGCCGCCTCGCTGACGGGTCTCGAAGTCGAGCGGGGTGACCGGCATGGCCCGCTTGTGGATGGTCTTGAAGTAGTGCTGCAGGATCGTGCGCTCGGCTTCCTCGGGCACCTCGAGGCCCTCGAGGTAGTCGTCGACGTGGTCGTAGCTGACACCCAGCGCCTCTTCGTCGGCGCGCAGCGGACGATCGGACTCCAGGTCGGCGGTGGGCACTTTCTCGACGATGGCGTCGGGGGCGCCGAGGTGGCGGGCGGTGGCCCGCACCATGCGCTTGGTCAGCCCGGCGAGCGGGGTGAGGTCGCAGGCGCCGTCGCCGTACTTGGTGTAGAAGCCGACGACCGCCTCGGCGGCCTGGTCGGTGCCGATCACCAGCATCGAGCGGGCGGCGGCCAGCGTGTACTGGGCGACCATGCGCTGACGAGCCTTGACGTTGCCTCGTCCGAACTCGTTCATGACCGCCTCGTCGGCGGAGTCGGTGCCGGCCGTGGCGTCCCAGAGGGCGTCGGTGGCCGGGCCGATGTCGACGGTGGCGACCTCGTCGGCCGCGACGAACTCGAGCGCGGCCTGGGCGTCGGCCTCGTCCGCCTGCTCGTGGTAGGGCAGGCGCATGGCGACGAAGGTGGCGTCGTAGCCCTCGTTGCGCAGCCGCTCGCAGGCCATCTGGGCGAGACGGCCACCCAGGGACGAGTCGACGCCGCCGGAGATGCCGAGCACGTACCCCTTCATGCCGGTGGTGCGCAGGTAGTCGGCCAGGAAGTTGATCCGGCGCTCGGCCTCGATCGTGGGGTCGAAGTTCTGCACGACCTGGAGTTCGGTGGCGATCTCCTGCTGCAGGGCGGTGTCAGTCATGGGTCAAGCCTACGGGTGCCAGCGGACCCAGGTAGGGCCACGGTGGGCCCTGGCGCAGACGCTCGATGATCGCCCTGCCATGACCGGGTCCGTCGGGGAACTCGTCGGTGGCGTCGGCTCGCCACGCGGCCACCAGCGTGAGGACGAGGTGGCGACACTCGGCCAGCACGATGGGGTCGAGCGGGTGCGGGCTGTGCTCGGCGACCTCGGCCAGGGCGTGGGCCAGGTCGAACTCGACCGGTCCTCGGCAGCAGGTCTCGAAGTCGATCAGCAGGGTGCCGGCGGCGGTGTGCAGCAGGTTGCCGGGGTGGGGTTCGCCGTGCAGCAACTGTTCGGGGGCGCCGCTGGCGAGGATGGTGTCACGTGCGGTGCGCAGGTGGTGCAGCAGCAGGGTGCGGTCGTCGTCGGCGAGGTTGGGGCTGCGGGTCGGGTCGGTGAGCAGGGCCTCGGCCTCGGCGGCGCGGTCGGTGAAGTGCGGGGTGGGCAGGGTGGCCGGGTCGAGGTCGGCCATGGCCTGGTGCAGCCGGTGGAGCGCGTCGGCGTAGGCGGCGGGCGGGATCGATTCGGGCAGTGGCTGGTGGTGGGTCCAGAAGGTGATCGCGAAGCCGTCGCGGTGGTGGACGCGGGCGGGGAGGCGGGGGTCGAGGGTGGAGATCGGGGCACCGCGGGCCTGGAGTTGCTGGGCGATCTCGACCTCGAAGGCGGCGACCTCGCGGCCGGCCTCGGCGACTCGGGCGACCAGGTCGGCGGGCAACAGTCGCAGGATCACCGCGTTGGAGTTGTTCAGGACGACGACATCGTCCGCCAGCAGCCCTGCCTGGCGGACGATCTCGGTGGCGGCGTTGATGGCCGTGTTCACCCGGGTGGCTTCCACGCGGCCAGCCTAGGTGTGTCGGTGGTGCTCAGTTGCCGGTCTTCGGCAGCTTGCTCGGGGTGGCGGCGTCGTTGATGAAGGTCAGGCTGCGGATCACGATGGTGTCGATGCCCGACGGCGCGTAGACCAGCACGTCGCCCTCGGCGCAGTCGCCGGCAGCCAGGTTGATGGTGCGGGGGAAGCCGCCGGTCTGGATCTCGTCCTCGCTGTGGCCGATGCCGCGACGCTGGCCGTCCTTGTCGAGGATGTACATGTCGTCGAAGCCGACGGTGGTGGCCGAGGTGCTGCAGGCCTTCACGTGGAACTTCCAGGAGTCCTTGCCCAGCGAGGTGACGTCGGTGACGGTGACCGACAGGCCCTCGACGGTCTTGGCGGTCTGGCCGACCCGGACGGTGTCGGCGCCGTCGGCGACGCTGGGGGTCCAGCTCAGTTCGTTCCTGTAGTCGACGGCGGCGAGGTCTGCGGACTCACCGGCCAGCAGGCCCTCGATGCACTGCCCGGGTTCGAGTCCGTAGGTCTCGGGGAAGGCCATGTCACCGATGAGTTCGGTGTCGGCGTGGACGGTCGAGGTGCTGCCGTCCTTGGAGCGCAGGGTGAAGTCGGTGCGCTCGACGTCGGCCCTGGCCTTGTTGCTGTCGAGCCCGCAGGCCACGATGCGGAAGGTGTGGAAGCCGTCGTAGGGCTGGTCGATCTGGCTGACGGTGATGACCAGAGAGTCGGTCGATCCGGGGACGCCTTCACCGAGGTCGGTGCGGGCCTGCGAGGTTCCGGCAAGGGAGTCGACCAGGGCGATGGCGGCGATGGTGGCACCGGCGATGCGGCGGGCGAGGGGGGCGGTGGTGATGTGTGACATGGGGAGTTCCTCCTGTGCGGTGCACCGGTGTGGTGCGGTCTCACCCGGTCTACGCACCCTGATGGGGGTGGGTTGCAGGGGTGTCCCCAAGAGTTGGAGAAGAGAACACTGAGAACATCGGGCTCTCCCGGTGGTGATCAGTTGCCGGTCTTGGGCAACTGCGCGGGGGCGGCCTCGTTGCGGAAGAGCAGACCGCGGATGAGCAGGGGCATGACGCCGGTGTCGGCGGAGGCCATGCTGATGTCGCCCTCGACACAGTCGCCGGCGGCCAGTTCGGTGGAGTTGGGCAGTGCGGTGTCGCCCAGCACGTCGCCCTCGTGGTTACCGGCCGGGTTGAGCTTGCCGGCGCCGTCGGCGAAGCTGATGTCGCTCCAGCCGAACGAGGTGTCCTTGGTCGTGCAGGCCTTGACGTGGGCGGTCCAGATTCCGTGATCGCCCTTCTTGAGGTCGGTGACCGTCACTGTGAGGCCCGGGGCGGTGTCGGCGGTAGCCGAGTCGCCGTTGCAGGTGAGCACCTGGAACTTCACGGAGCCGGGTTCGGCGTCCAGGACCTGGTTGACGCGCCCGGTGACAGCACCGTCGGTGCCGTGCGGTGCGGCTCCGTTGCCGCGGCTGCCCTGTGTATGCCGGGCGCCGGGTGACCGGTTTCGTCCGGCGCAGAAGAAGACGCTGAGAGTAGGCCGAGAGCGCGCCGGACTCAGGTCGAGTGGTTCAGGCGCAGCTCGAGGCGTCGTTCGAGGAACGACACATCGATGTGCGTCGTGCCTTCCGGCCCGGTGACGTACTTCTCACCCAGCGGGCTCGTCCAGTGGTGCACCCCGGGGATGGCCATGCGGTACTGCCACACCTCGGCGGTCTTGCCGCGGTGGGGTCTTCGGCTCAGCGGGGTGACGTTGCGGCCGTTGGTCTGGCCCGGTGGGCCGCCCTTGTGCTGGTAGGGGATCCAGTGGTCGTAGTCGCACCGTTCGGCAGGCTGTTTGCCGTAGGGGAAGGCGTCGTAGGGGGTGCGCTGGCTGACGGCGAACCGGAGCGACTCGGGGATCTCGTAGCTGTCGGTGGGCATAGAGTCGGCCAGGTCGATCACCGGCCGGACGATCACGCGGCTCTCGGAGAGCAGCTGTTTGAGCTGTGAGACCACCACCGGGCTGAGTTGGTCGCAGCGGGCGACCGCTCCGTCGGGGTCGTCCAGCGCTTCGGGCGCGAGGTGGACGACCAACGTGGTCGCCGGCAGCAGCGCCGCGCTCGGCTTGACCGGCAGCGCGGGCACGTCGATGCGGTACTCGGCGTACTCCGGGGCGTCCTGCAGAATGGCCAGCGCCCGGGCGGGTGTGGCCAGCAGGCCCAGCGCCTTGGCGCGCCGGACGGCCATGGTGTCGGTGTCGCCCTGGTCGCCCAGGTGGCGGGCGAGCAGCCCGAGCATGCCGTCGAGTTGCAGGGCCTCGGGTCCGTCGATCAGGGCCCAGACCTCGCTGAGCGGCATGTCGGGACGGTGGGTGATGCTGACGCGTCGTCCGGTGCGGGTCTGTTCGGCGCGCTCGGCCGCCGCCGCCGGGTCGGCCTTGACGATCAGTCCGGTGGCCAGCTTGAGGATGCGCTTGAGCGGCAGGCGTCCCAGTGCGGGCGCGAGGTGCCGGTCGACCCACTGTGCGCCGTCGGCGCTGAGGCCACTCATGCCGGGCAGTCGGACGACCATCGTGGCTTGCCACAGCCGGATCGTGCCGTCGATGACGTGCTGGTTCAGCTGCGGGAAGCGGTGGGCCAGGTCGAGCGAGACCGCGATTCGGACAGCGGCCTCGTCCGGGGGGATGCCGAGGGCGGCACCGACCTCGAGGCAGAGGAACTCCGAGACCTCAGGTGTGCCGTCGTGGCCTCCTGGCAGGAATCGCTCGGCGGCCAGGCAGAGGAACTGGTGAGGGTCGCTCTGCTGGTAGCGCTCGCACAGCCGCAGCAGGATCTGGTGCTGGTCGATCTCAGCGGCGACCTGCGCCTCGTGGGCCTCGGTCAGGGCAGCCAGGTCAGCGAGGCGGCCATCGATGGCCTGCGCCTCGGGTGTGAGTCGGCTGCTCTGCATGTACTGAGTCCATCAGGACCGACTGACAAATTCTCTGTTCGATTACGGGACTTCTTGAGTTTTCTCAGCCGATCTTGCCGGTGGTGTTGACGGCGTCGGTGGTGACGACGGGCGACCAGACGACGCTTGTGCCGATGACGGTGCCTGTGCCCTGATCGAGCACCTCGCCGGGGAAGGTGGCCACCACCGAGCCCATGAACTCGGTCTCGGGGATGCCGTAGTTGGCACCGGTGAACGACTGCAGTTCGTCCGGACGAAGGCTGAACGTGGCCTGGTCGCCGTTCTGCCGGATCGGGGGGCGAGCCTCACCCCACTGCGAGAGTGGTCCGGAAGCCTCGACGATGCAGGCCACGCCCTGGTCGAGCTTGCCGACCACCATCGTGTAGGTCAGGGCGCCGCGGCGCTCGGTCGAGGTCACGCAGTTGCCCGGATCGCTGGCGCGCCGATCGACGTAGGTGATGGTCAGCACCTGGTTGGTGTCGATGATGACGACCATGCTGCGGTGGAGGGTCTGGCCCTCCTTGAGTTCGAGCGACAGCGCCGGCACCGCGACGTTCTCGACCTGCGCCATCTCGACCGTCTGGGGGGTGGGGCTGGCCTCGGGCGTCGCGCTCGACTCGGACGGGGTGGTGCTCGTCTGCGGGGCAGAGGTCTCGGCCGCCGAGGTCTCAACACCCTCCGACTGGGTCGGCGCTGCACTGGTTGCGGCGGGCGACGCACTCGGGTCGGGCACGGTCAGGTCCTTCGCGCACCCAGCCAGGACGAGCGCAGCCGCCAGGAACACAACAGCGGTGAGGCGACGGGCGGTCATGCCGCCACTCTAGGAAACTCGATGCCTGCCGCGCTGGTACTGCCAGATTGCATGGTCGAGCCGTGACGTCGACACGCCCATGCTCTTGGCGGTCTGCTTGACCAGGGCGCGGACGGTCTCTGGCTCCACCTGGCGCCCCAGCGCGTCAGTGGTGAATCGCACCAGCCAGGTGTCCGGCTTCGCGTCCTCGACTCCGAGCAGCATGCCAAAGTACGCCCATGTGATTGGGCCGCAGCCCTTCGTTCCGACATAGGCGGCTCGTTGTTCGTCGGAGCCCGTGAAGTCTCCGCTTTTCCGCAGGCCCACTGCGCTGAGGCGCTGCGCGGCGTCGACGACCACCTCTGCCTTGGTGCGCCCTGCGATCTTGGAGCGATTGTCCAGGATGCTCAGCAGCTCGACGGGATCGATGTCGGCGAGTGCTGTGAGGTCGTCGCGGGAACCGGCATCCTTCCATCGGAGTACCACCGCGTACACGCCAGTGGCACGCCGATCGTCGCCACCCCCGCACCCATACTTGGCGCGCGTCGAGAAGACGGCGTCGATGAGTGCCAACTCGATGTCGTCCGGCCATCCACCCGGCCACTCGGGGAGTGGGTCGGACACGACCTCCTCGACGTGCTTGCGGAGCAGCTCCTCATCACGTGACATGGGAGTGACAGTAGACAGTGACGGCGACACTTTTCTTGATTGGGCTCAACTACCCTCACTGCCATGCCCCCAGCCGACCTCAGCGTGCTCGCGCAGCCAGTCCTCGAGGTCGCGCCGCTGCTGCTCGGCGGCACCCTCACCTCGACCGTGGGCGGTGACCTCGTCCGACTGCGGATCACTGAGGTGGAGGCCTACGACGGGGCGAACGACCCGGGGTCGCACGCCTATCGGGGCCTCACGCCGCGCACCGAGGTGATGTTCGGCGCTCCCGGACACCTCTACGTCTACTTCTCCTACGGCATGCACTGGTGCGCGAACGTGGTCACCGGCGAACAGGGACGAGCCTCAGCAGTCCTCCTGCGGGCCGGCGGGATCATCGAGGGTCACGACATCGCCCAAGCCCGTCGGCCGGCCTGCCGTCGTCCCGCAGATCTTGCGCGAGGACCAGCCCGCCTCGCCGCCGCCCTCGGCATCGACCGCGACCTCAACGGACACCACCTCGTCGAGGCCCCACTCGTCCTCACGCTGCCGCGTGACCCACTGCCGGCGAACGAGATCTCCACCGGACCACGCGTCGGCGTTTCGGGCCCCGGCGGCGACGCCACCAAGCACCCCTGGCGGTTCTGGATCAGCGGCGACCCGACGGTGTCGGCGTATCGTCCCGGGCGGGTACCTTCGACACCACGATGAGCACCCCCTCGAGCACTACGCCCTCTTCACCGCCATCCTGGGTGACGTCGATGACGGCCGAACTGGGACGACTGGCCGGCAACTACCCGCAGGCGTTCAGCCACCTCGGGCTGATCCGCGCCGCCGACTCCCTCGCCACCTCCACCACCACGTACCGATGATCGCCCAAGCCGCCACGGCCAGTGCGAAGGGCTCCACGTCGTCCTCGTGGGTGGTGTCGTTGAGCACCCTGGTGCGGTCGGGGTTGTCGACGTCGTACTGCATCCACATGTAGCCGCGGCCTCGTCCGAAGTCGGGCGGGGTGACACGGCACGGGTGCACCAACTGGGTGCGGTGCAGCCCGTCCCTGGTGGGGAACTCGACGAGCCAGGTGTTGGCGCCGCGACCTGACAGGCCTGGCACGCCGGAGGCGCCCAGACAGTTGGGCGGGCTGATGCGCTCGATCAGCCGGGCGTCGACGGTCTCGGAGTGGTGGACGAACCGGTGCGCCAACCACGCGTTGCTGGCCAGCGAGGCCACCAGCATCGCCCCGAACAGCAGGTACCCGACGGTCCAGATGATGACCGTCGGGTTCCTGCGTCCTGCCATGGTGTGGCTCAGAGCTTGATGGCGTGGCCCGCCTCGGCCGAGCGGTACATCGCGTCGACGATCTGGGTCACCTGCAACGCCTGCTCAGGCTTGGTGGTGGGGTGTCCACCGCCCAGGATCGAGTCGATGAAGTCGGCGGCCTGGTGGTCGCCCGGGTCGACCTTGGCACCCGGCACCCAGTCGGGGGTCCAGGTGGTGAGCATCTCGTGGTCGGCCTTGTTGACGCTCAGCGGGAAGACCTCGAGGCCGGCCTTGGTGCCCGACAGCGAGATGTTCTCCTTCGACTCGGGGATGTTGATCGCCCACGAGCACTCCAGCATCATCGTCACGTCGTTCTCGAAGCGGACGAAGGCCGCCACCTGGTCTTCGACGGTGAACTCCTGGTAGTTCCAGTCGCCCCACGAGTTGACGTTGGGGTGCTTGCCCAGGCGCTGCGACAGGCTCGCGGTGACCTCGACCGGCTTGGGGTTGCCCATCAGCCACAGCGCGGAGTCAAGCAGGTGCACACCGAAGTCGATCATCGCGCCACCACCCTGAATGTGCTTGTGGACGAAGGTTCCCCAGCTCGGGATGCCGCGGCGACGCAGCGCGGTCACCCGCACCATGTAGACATCGCCCAACTCCCCGGAGTCGACCACCCGGCGCGCGGCCATGGTCTCGGGCATGTGGCGGTAGTGAAAGCCGAAGGTGAGGACCTTGCCGGTGCGGTTCGCGGCGTCGAGCATGGCCTGGCCCTCGGCCGGGTCGAGCGCCATCGGCTTCTCGCACAGCACGTGCAGGCCACTCTCGAGCGCGGCGATGGTTGCCGGGGCGTGCACGTCGTTGGGGGTGCTGACCACGACCGCGTCCAGTCCGGCCTTCTCATACATCTCGCGGTAGTCGGCGTAGCTCTGTGGCACGTCGAAGTCCTTGGCTGCCGCGGCGAGCACGTCGGGCTTGATGTCGCAGACGGCCACGAGGTCGGCCGACTCGTTCTCGGTGAAGCAGGGCAGGTGGCGGTAGCGAGCGATGTTGCCGGTGCCGACGATGCCGATGCGGACCTTGTCGTTCATGGTTCCTTCTGGGTCGTGGGTGGGGGACTCGTCCCAGTCAATCACCCTTGCCGGGGTCAGTACGACAAGGGCCCCCCACCAAGTGGTGGGGGCCCAGTCGCGGGGTGCGGGAGAGGTTCAGTTGCCGGTCTTGGGGAGCTTGCTGGGCTGGTCGGTGTCGGGGTTGCCGGTGTCACCGCTGCCGGTGTTGTCGAGGAAGATCAGGCCGCGGACGACCACGGAGTTGACGCCCTCGGGAGCGTAGAAGCTCACGACGCCCTGGGCGCAGCTGCCCTTGTCGAGCGTGCTGGTCAGCGGCAGGGCCCCGGGGCCCAGGTCGTCATTGGAGTGCCCGACGACGCGGACCGTGCCCTTGCCGTCGACGACGGTGATGTCGTCCCAGGTGAAGGTGGTGGGGTTGGCCGAGCACACCTTGACGTTCATGGTGTGGCCGTCCTTGGGGTAGCGGGTCAGGTCGCTGACGGTGACGATCAGGCCCTGGTCGTTCTGGGCGGTCTCGCCGATGTTGACATTGCCCTTCGAGCTGGGGTTGCTGGTCGACTGCTTGACCCACTGGACCGTGGTGCCCTTCCAGTTCACGGTGGCGAACTTGCCGCTGACGTCGAAGGCGGTCAGGTTGCCGGTGATGCAGTCGTTGGCGGTCAGGGTGGCCTCGCCGCTGGGAGTGAACGGGGTGCGCTCGTCGTAGCTGCCGAACTTGGCGATCTGGAAGACCTTGCCGTCGGTGTTGGTGAGGGTGAAGTCGCTGTCCTTGACCACGATCGGGTCGTTGCCGGTGTTGCAGGCCTGGGCAAGGAAGCTGGCGTCGGGGTTCTCGCCACCGTGCTGGATCATCGAGACACGCAGGTTGAGGTTGCCGTCGGTGCCGAACTCACCCTCGTTCATCAGGCCACCCTTGGCCTGGGAGTTGAGGGCGAAGGTGCTGCCGATCAGGGCGAAGGCGGCGACGGTGGCGGCGGCGATGCGGCGGGCGGTGCTGGGCATGGGTCTGGCTCCTGGTCTCGGTGGCGGCCTCCGTGCCGCGCTCGACCTAGGAATGCCGGGCCCACGGGCTCGGTTCCGTCCGGTTCCCAAGAGTTGACTGAAGGAATTCTGAGCGCCGCAAGTAGGCTCGTCCAATGCCGATCAGCTACGACATCTGGGCTCCGCTGCCGGGCAGGGTCACGTTGGTGGCGGGGGGAACCCACCACCCGATGACCCGCGGTGAGGACGACTGGTGGCGCCCCGCGCACCCGCTGCCCGCTGAGTTGTGCCGCAGTGGGGTCGACTACGGCTACCTGTTGGACGATGAGACCACCCCTCGTCCTGACCCGCGTTCGAGGTACCAACCCGAGGGTGTCCACGGACTGTCACGCACCTTCGACCCCGCCGGCCACGCCTGGAACGACCAGCGATGGGGTGGACGACAGCTCGCCGGCGGCGCGGTCTACGAGCTGCACGTCGGCACCTTCGCGGGCGTCGACGGACGCTCCGGCACCCTCGACTCGGCGATCGAGCACCTCGACCACTTGGTCGATCTGGGCATCGACTTCGTCGAACTGATGCCGGTCAACGCGTTCAACGGTGAGCACGGCTGGGGCTATGACGGTGTCGGTTGGTACGCGGTGCACCACGCCTACGGCGGCCCCGAGGCCTACCTGCGCTTCGTCGACGCCTGCCACCAGCGTGGGTTGGCCGTGATCCAGGACGTCGTGCACAACCACTTGGGCCCCAGCGGCAACTACCTGACCCAGTTCGCGCCCTACCTCAAGCCGGCGGCCACCCCGTGGGGCGACGCGATCAACATCGACGGGCCATGTTCTGACGAGGTGCGGGCCCACATCCTCGACAACGCGACGATGTGGCTGCGCGACTACCACGTCGACGGACTGCGGCTCGACGCGGTGCACGCCCTGGTCGACACCCACGCGATGCACATCCTCGAGGAACTGGCCGGCCACGTCGAGGCGCTGTCGGCCGAGTTGGGTCGCCCGCTCACGCTGATCGCCGAGTCCGACCGCAACGACCCCCGCTTCGTCACCGCCCCCGAGGCCGGTGGCCATGGCCTCACCGCCCAGTGGAACGACGACTTCCACCACGCCCTGGTCGCCAACCTGACCGGCGACGTGTCGGGCTACTACGCCGACTTCGGCGACCTCGAGGCACTGGCCAAGGTCTGTCGCCGAGGCTTCTTCCACGACGGGGTGCGGTCGAGCTTCCGCGGACGACGCCACGGTCGCCCGATCGACATCACCCGCACCCAGGCGTGGCGGTTCGTGGTCTGCCAGGACAACCACGACCAGATCGGCAACCGCGCGGACGGACGACGACTGGCCTCGATGGTCTCGACCGACCAGGTCGCCATCGCCGCCGCACTCACCCTGCTCGGCCCGATGACCCCCATGGTCTTCCAAGGTGAGGAGTGGGCGGCCTCGACCCCGTTCGCCTTCTTCACCAGCCACCCCGAGCCGGAGTTGGCCGAGGCGGTGCGCGAGGGACGCAAGGCCGAGTTCGCCGAGATGGCCTGGGACCAGTCGCGCATCCTCGACCCGCAGGACGAGGCCACCTTCAGTCAGTCGATGTTGATCTGGGACGAACTGGGCGACCAGCCGCATGCCGAGGTGCTGGAACTCAACACGCAGTTACTGCGGATCCGGCGCACGGTGCCCGGTTTCGCTGACCCACGGTTCACCTCGGTGCAGGTCGACCACGCCGGTGAGGACGAGCCGCGCTGGTTCCGCCTCGACCGGGGCGACCGCTCCAGCGTGGTGGTGAACTTCGGCGAGGACGAGGCGTCGGTGCCGATCCCCGGCGAGGGCTGGACGGTCCTGCTCGGTCGCCACGCCGACCTGGACGAGGCCTCGTCCGTCCTACGACTGGGAGGCCACGGCCTGGCCGTGCTGCACCGCGGATGAACCGGTGGCGCTCCGATCGCCTGCCCACCCCTGACATCGCCCGCGGCTTCATGCTGCTGCTGATCGCCCTGGCCAATGTCGAGAGTTGGACCTCGGCGGCCTCGGCGGCGATCGACCGGCTCGACCTGGCCGACCGGGTGTGGCTGGTGCTGCGCACCGGCTTCGTCGACACCCGCTCGTACCCGCTGTTCACGTTTCTGATCGGCTTCGGGCTGGCGGTGATGTCGCGGCGCTGGCCGGCGGCGGTGCTCAGGCGACGTGGCTGGTGGATGATCGCCTTCGGTGCGATGCACGCGCTCGTGTTCCCCGCCGACATCCTCGGTGGCTACGGCTTCGTGGTGGTGTTGTTCGCAGGTGCCGTGGTCGCGCGCCGCAAGCGAGTGTTGGGAGTTTTCGCGATCGTGACCGGGTTGGTGGCCCTGGTGGTCAGTGGATCGCAGAGCAGTTCGGCCGGCTTCCTCGACGGACTGACCTTCCTGGGCGGTTGGCCGGTGGGCTACCTGGTGCTCTGGGCGACGGCCTCGGCCGGGGGCCCGTGGTTCACCTGGACGATCGCCACGATGGTGCTCGGCATCGTCGCCGCGGACCGCGGTTGGCTGGCCGACGTTGGACGACATCGCGTCCGGTTCGCCGTGGGCGCCGCGGCCGGGCTGGGGCTGGGGTTCCTGCTGTCGCTGCCGGTGGGGCTGAGGTTGGCGGGCTGGATGCCCGGCGGTGACGACCACCCGTGGTGGGCGGCCGCGCTGAACTCGGTCGGCAGCCCGCTGTCGTCGTTCGGGTGGGTGTGCTTCGCGGCGGTGCTGGCCGCGCGGGTCCCTCGTCCGACGGGGCTGCTGACGGCGACCGGACGACGGTCGCTCACGGTCTACCTCAGCCAGTCGGTGCTGTTCCTGCTGGTGTTCGGCGCGGCGCGACTGCTGGGTGTCATCGACTGGTTCAGCCCGTGGCGGGCGGCCGTGGTCGCGGTGCTGGCGTGGTTGGTGCTGGCGTGGGGCTGCCGGGCATTGGCGACACGGGACGAACCGGGTCCGCTCGACCACCTGCTGCGGGTGGCGTTCAGACCACCAGCAGCGCTACCACCGACACCAGCAGTGTGGAGGCCACCTCACCAAAGCCCGCCTGTTTCGGGGTGGGGGCGAACCGGGGCACCACCGCCGCGCGGACGGTGAGCAGCGCGAACACCAGGGTCATCCACGGCGAGACGAACCACACACCGATCGCCGACACGGCGTGGAAGAGCACCGAGGCCCACCACCACCGCTTGTCACCGCGCTCCCGGATGATCGTCTTGACGTAGAACACCGTGCCGACGAAGTACAGCGCCAACACCAGGGCGAGTAGCCAGGCCTGCGAGAACGGATGGCCGCCGGCGGCGTCGAAGGCGACCACGGTCATCAGGCACGAGCCGGCGGTGGTGGCGATCCCGCTCCACAGCGACCGCTCGTCCCGGATCGCGCTGGCCACCAACCCCGCGCCCAGCGGAACGATGAACATCGGTGCCCAGGTGACCAATCCCGGCTGCAGGAAGGCCACGAGAAGCCCAAGGGCGGCGGCGATCGCGCCCCAGACCAGCATCGGGGTGAGGTAGCGGCGCTTGCGGCGTGACTTGAGCCAGACCGTGGTGGCGAAGAAGGCGAAGTAGCCGATGATCCAGAACGCTGCCAGCGGCAGGTGGATCCAGCTCAGACCTCCGGCGATCACGCCGACCAGCAGGGGCGCGATGAGCATCGCCCACGCGCCGTGCCAGTTGGGTATCCACCGAGAGGGTCGTGCCATCCCACGAGGTTATCGGGCACCCTCGGGAGTAGGTTCGAGGGGTGAGTTCTCGTCCCAACTTGGTGTTCGTGATGTCGGACGACCACGCGGCCCACGCCATCGGCGCCTACGGCAGCACGGTCAACCAGACCCCGCAGATGGACCGGCTGGCCGCCGAGGGCATGCGGCTCGACTCGACCTTCTGCACGAACTCGATCTGCTCGCCGTCGCGGGCCACGATCCTGACCGGCGCGTACTCCCACGTCAACGGCGTGCGCGGCATCTTCGAGACCTTCGACTACAGGGTCAACACCTTCCCGCAGGTGCTGCAGCAGGCCGGTTACGCCACCGCCCTGTTCGGCAAGTGGCACCTGGGTGTCGATGCGGCCAACCACCCGCAGGGCTTCGACGAGTGGCTGATCTTCCCTGACCAGGGCCAGTACCACGACCCCGAGATGATCGGCCCCGGTCCCGACGGCCTCGGCGAGCGGACGGTGATCGAGGGCTACGCCACCGACATCGTCACCGACCTGTCGTTGGACTGGTTGTCGCGGGTGCCCGCCGACCAGCCGTTCTGCCTGCTCGTCCACCACAAGGCGCCGCACCGGCCGTGGGAGCCGCACCCGCGCCACGCCGACCTCTACCCGCTCGACACCATCCCCGAGCCCGACACCTTGTTCGACGCACACGACGGACGAGCCGCCGCCGTGCACACTGCAAGGATGACGATCGCCGACGACCTCACCGTCACCGACGTCAAGGAGGAGTGTCCGCCCGAACTGCTCGGCGAGGAGCACCGCGTGGAGCGGACGCGGTGGTTCTACCAGCGCTACCTGCGCGACTACCTGCAGTGCATCCAGGCGGTGGACGACTCGGTCGGTCAGATCCTCGACGCCCTCCAGGCCCGAGGCGTCGCCGACGACACCGTGGTCGTCTACACCTCTGACCAGGGCTTCTTCCTCGGCGACCACGGCTGGTACGACAAGCGGTTCATGGCCGACGAGAGCCTGCGGATGCCGATGCTGCTGCGCTGGCCCGCGGTGGTGGCGCCGGGGTCACAGCTGACCACTTCGGTGACCAATGTCGACTTCGCGGCGACCTTCCTCGAGATCTGCGGGCAGCCAGCGTCCGCACTGGACGCCAACCAGGGACGCTCGTTCCTGCCCATGCTGCGCGGGGAGCAGCCGGGCGACTGGGACGAGTCGGTCTACTACCGCTACTGGGAGCACGACGACCCCAGCCACCACGTCTGGGCCCACTACGGCGTCCGTACCCCGACCCACAAACTGATCTGCTACTACGCCGACGGCCTCGGGGTGAAGGGCGCCTCGGACGAGGTGTACCCCACGGAGTGGGAGCTGTTCGACCTGGTCGCCGACCCGGCTGAGCTGGTCAATGTGGCCGACGACCCGGCCCACGCCCAGGTGCGGGCGGAGCTCACCGAGCAGTTGGCCAGGCTGCAGGCGCAGTACCGGGACGAGCCGTACCGGCCGCGCTGACTACGTCTGGCGGCGGTGCCACCAGATCGCTCCGGCCAAATGCAGCGCGACCACGCCCACCAGCAGGCTGGGCACCACCCAGGACGGGACTTCGAGGAGTCGTTCCTCGACCATCGGCGTCTGGGGCGGGGTGCGCTCGGTACCCCGGCCGGTGATCGCCTCCACCTCGGCTCGCTCTACGGCCTGGAGCGGGCCCGAGCCGGTGCAGGTGTCGACCGTCGGCAGTGGCTGACCGGCCCTGGTGAACAGCAACACTTCCTGTCCGATCGCTGCATCGACGCCGCAACTGGTTCCTGTGGGGCCGGTGGTGACGGTGAGGAACTCGGGCGGGTCGCCCTTGAAGACGTGGGTCACGGCGACTTTGAGTTCGACCCGGGGATTCGCGCCCATCGCTCCGCTGTCGCTGCGCTGGCGCACCTCGCCGACGGCCACGACCTCGGCGCCGTCGACCTTCTGCTGCATCGTGTACGGCGGGCAGTCGCAGGCGCAGGCGGTCTGCACTGGTCCGGCGACCGCCGTGACCAGGGCCATGCCGATCGACAGAACCAGCGTGAGCATCTGCCTCATCGGCGGCCCTTGCGTGCCTGGCCCCTGCGCTGCAGCACCAGTCCCGCCGCGACGACCACGAGCGCGATCACAGCGACGGTGATTGCCGGTGCCCAGTTGCGCTCGGGTTCGGCCACCTCGGGGGTGGGCAGTGCCGGGGGCGGTGTGACCACCCGTCCTGGGCCGAGCTCACGCAACGCCTCGTCCGCCCGCTCGGTGCCCAGCGCGCTGGTGCCGCCGCACAGGCTGGCCGTCCACTGGTCGCCGTCCTTGGTGGCGAAGAGCAACACGGTCTGGCCGACCGTGACCTCGAGGCCGCACGAGGCCCCGTTGTCAGCCGTGCGTACCTTGACCAACCCCGAGGTCTCGCCCTTGTGGATCTGGGTGACTGCCATCTCGAACTCGGCCTGCTGGGGCCACTCCTTGCTGGTGGCGGGCAGCTGGGCACGCGAACGTACCTCGGCCTGCACCACCAGGTCGGCGTCGGCGACGTATTCAGCTGTCGTCCTGGCCGCACACGAACAGGCGCAGGCCAGCGGCGCGCCGAACACGGCCATCGGGCCCGTCACCAGCAGCGCGAGGGCCAGCGAGAGCACGGCCCGCAGCATCCTCATGGCTCAAGGATGCACCTCAGACGACGCGGCGCAGTCCCATCCGGGTGGCGATGGTGTCGAGCTGACCGCCGACGTGGGTGATCTGGGTGCCCTCGACGGTCAGTTGGCTGGCGTGGTGACTGAGCGCCTCGGCGACCTGGTCGGTGTGGCGTGACAGGTCGTCCCACTCGATGCCGCGCTCCTCGGCGATCGGACGATCGGCCGGGATCACCTCGTACAACTCCAGGTCGGGCAGCGACTCCCGCCGCAGCCGCCGCACTGCCAGTTCGGTGGCTTCGCGGGCACGCACGTGGTCGGGGTGGCCGTAGCCGCCGCCGAGGTCGTAGCTGACCACGGCGTCAGGACCCACCGACTGCAGCCACACTGCGATGTCGGTGACCACCTCGTCGAGGCTGGCCAGGCTGAAGGCGTTCGCCGGGGCGTCGGTGTCGGGACCGGCGGTGTTGGGCGTCACCCAACGCATGCCCGAGTCGTGGTAGATCCGGGGTTCGCGACCCTCGGCCCGGGCACCACCCTCGCCGAGGAACACCGGGCCGGTCGTCCCGAGCGTGCGCAGCGCGCCGCCCAGTTCGTCCAGCCGGTGGCGCACCAGCGCCTCAGGTGTGGTGCCCTCGGGCAGCACCCCGGGGACGATCTCGCCCCGCTCGCCGCGGGTGCAGGTGAGCACCGGGCACCTGATGCCGCGTTCGGTGAGGTCGGCGATCAGTGCCCCGGTGGCCAGGGTCTCGTCGTCGGGATGGGCGTGGACGAAGGCCACGGTGCTGACGTGCGACAACAGGCTCATCGGTGGTGGCCCTCCATGACCTCGCGATAGACGTCGACGAGTTGGCGAGCCGAGCGCTGCCAGGTGAAGCGGCGAGCGTGGATGCAGGCCACCACGCCCATGTGCTCGAGCCGGGTCTCGTCCTCGAGCAGCAGGGTGATCGCGCGTCCCCAGTCCTCGGGACGACGCGAGTCCATCAACTGTCCGGTCTCGCCGTGGGCGACCGCCTCGCGCAACCCGCCGGCGGCCGAGGCGATCACCGGTGTGCCGCTGGCCTCGGACTCCAGCGCGATCAGGCCGAAGGTCTCGGAGTGCGAGGGCACCAGGCTGAGCCGCGCCGAGCGCAGGGCGCGCGCGAGTTCGTCCCGACTCAGCGCCCCGGTGAAGGTGACCTGCCCGTCGAGCCCCAGCCGGGGGACGAGGTCGTGCAGTTCGGCGGTGTAGTCGGCGAAGTCCTGGCTGGCCTCGCCGGCGATCACCAGGTGTGGACGACGCCACTTCTCGACGTGCGCGAGCGCCCGCAGGGCGAGGTCGGGACCCTTGAGCGGTTGCAGCCGCGCAGTGAACAGGATGAACCCGTTGGGCAGCGGCTCGTCGGTGGGGCGCCAGGGTTCCTCGCCGGGCTGCAGGCGCCGGAAGACCTCGGTGTCGACCCCCGGGGCGACGATGTGCACCCGGGCGGGGTCGGCGCCGCAGCGGTGGATGACGGTGTGTGCCTCGGCGGTCGAGATGGCCACTACGACGTCGGACTGCTGTGCGGTGAGTCGTTCACCGGCCACCCGGTGGGGTGACTCGGGAGGCTCGCCGGCCGACAGTGGCGAGTTGGGCAGGGCGGCCACTGAGTGGTAGCTCTGCACGTGGGGAACCCCCCACTCCTCGGCCACCGGCAGTGCAGCCACCCCCGACATCCAGTGGTGGGAATGCAGGACGTCGGCTGGTGCGAGGGTGCGCAGTCCCTCACGGAACTCGTCGATGTGCTGGTCGATCTCGCTCTTGGGCAGCTTGGTCAGGGGACCCGCCTTGACCGTGCGCAGGGTCACACCGGGATGCACCTCGAGTTCGTCGGGGTCGTCGGGGGACGACTTGCGGGTGACCAGGTCGACGGTGTGGCCGAGGTCGGCCAGCGCCTCGGCGGTCTGGCGCTCGACGACGTTCATGCCGCCGGCATCGCCCGAGCCGGGCACCTCGATCGGCGAGGTGTGCATCGACACGAAGAGAATTCGCAAGGGGCGGTCCACGTGTCGAGCCTAACCAAGTGCCCTGACCACGGGTGCACTGTTCGTCAGGGGCGGACGCGCCCATGCCCGCGCCGAGTGTCGTTGACACCGCCGGTCGGTGTGGAACGATTCAGGGATGGATCAGCAGGTGCTTCGCTCCAAGATCATGGGCTGCTGGCTGGGCAAGGCCGCCAGCGGCACGCTCGGCCAGAGTTGTGAGGGCGCCGAAGGGCCGCTCGACTTTCGCCCGGACGAGGGCGATGGTGTGGCCGAGTGGGTGATCGGGCTGGCCGAGGTGCCGAGTTACCTGTGGATCCCGGGTGCCTTCAGCTGAACCCCGGAGTCTGAATTCCCGCCAACCCCTTGCTGAACGTTCATTCAGCATCAATGATGGTGTCACGCGATGGTCAAGGCCGGTGCGCTGGGCGTCAGCCCCTCACCGGTCCCCTCCGCCGCGGTGGCGCATCGGAGCCTCCGGCGGTCGAGTCACACCGATGAAGATCAAGACAGAGGAGTCTTATCAATGTCGCATCCCTTCAGCCGGCGCTCCCTGATTGGCGCCGCAGTTGCAGTTCCGGCCGTCATCGGCCTCCCCGCCGTGGCAGCCTCGGCCGCCACGTCGGTCAAGTTCACCCTCAACGCTGTGACCCTTGACGGCGGCGAGCAGGTCGTCTCGCTCACCCTGCACACCTCGTCGATCAAGCCGATCGACGTCAAGGCGCTCAAGGCGTCGCAGTTCTCGGTGCACGTCTCGGCAACCCTTCCTGCCGGCGCTCCCGGGGGGCTGGCATTCGGACCCTATGAAGGCCCGCGCAAGGTCACCGGTGTCACCGTCGACAACCGCGGCAACATCGTGCTCGCGCTCGAGTCGGGCCCCACCGCTGTCGGTGCCGGCACCCTGGCCTACGTGCTCGCTGGTGGCCGCAACTGGGCGATGGACCTCGACTACACCATCACCCTGAGCAGCCCGATCAAGCTCAAGAACGGCCGCACGGTCAAGGTCGACAGCTTCGTGCAGGGCGACCTGGTCAACCCCGAGGTCGACGCCTACAGCTACCACCAGGTGGCCGGCGGTCTCGAGTACCGGCTGTTCAAGCCCACCCAGGGTGGCGGCAAGGAACGCTCCACCGGCAAGGGGCATCGTCCGCTGGTCGTGTGGCTGCACGGTGGCGGCGAAGGCGCCGCTTCGGGCGCGGCCGACAACAACGAGAGCCAGCTGCGCGCCAACCGCGGTGCCCTGGGCTACTCCACCCCCGAGGCGCAGAAGATCTTCAAGGGCGCCTACGTCGTCGCTCCGCAGGCCACTGATGCGTGGATGAGCGACGGCGATCGCTACGCCCCGATGATCAAGGCCGTGATCGACGAGGTCGTCGCCAAGTACCCGATCGATCCCGATCAGATTCATGTGCTCGGCTGCAGCAACGGTGGCTACATGAGCCTGAAGATGACCGTCGAGTACCCGGACTTCTTCGCGTCCTCGGTGCCGATCTGCCCCGGTGCCGGACCGAACTTCTTCTCCGACGCCGAACTGGCCGGCATCACCACGCCGACCTGGCTGGTGCACTCCAAGGACGACGACGTCCTGCCGTGGGAGCTGAACTCCGGCCGTGCGCACGCACTGATCAAGGACTCGATCCTGACCTTGTACGACCACGTCATCTGGAACGGTCACCAGTACTCGGGCCACTGGTCGTGGATCTACGTCGCCCACAACGACCCGTCGCACAACGGCCAGCACCTCTGGCAGTGGCAGGCCGCCCAGAGGGCCTGACCAACTGAGCAGTACTGACCACATCGTGCCCCGGGGGGATTCCTCGGGGCACGATGGTGTGGTGACCACGACAAGGCTTGCCGCGGCGGAGAAGTCGCTGCCCGGTGAGACGCTCGCCGACAAGTGGGCCTTCGTCCAGCAGGTTGGCCTCGACGGCATCGAACTGGCCGGGACGAGGGCGCTGCTCGGCCGCGCGGACGAACTCGCCCGTGCCCGTGACGCAGGAGTGGTGGTCAGCTCGGCGGTGGCCGGCACCGGCACCTTCCTCGGTGACCCCGACCCGGAGCGTCGTCGCGCCGCGATCGACGACCTCAAGGGGTTGCTCACGATCGTGGGACTGGCCGGCGGTGTGGGCGTGGTCGCGCCGCACAGCTTCGGCATCGCCAGCCTGCGGATGCCCCCGTTCACCGCTCCGGTGCCGCGCGAGGTGGCCCGGACGAACCTGGTCGAGGCCCTGCGTGAGGTCGCAGAGCACGCCGCCGAGCGCCACGTGATGGTGCTGTTGGAACCGCTGAACCGCTACGAGGACTGGTTGCTCAACACCCTCGACGACGCGGCGTCGGCCATCGACGAGGTCGACTCACCTGGTGTGGGTCTGGTCGCCGACACCTTCCACATGTCGATCGAGGAGGCCTCGCTCGGTGAGGCGCTCAGACGCAACGCGCGCCACCTCGTCCACCTGCAACTGGCCGACAGCAACAGGCTCGAGCCCGGTGCCGGGCACCTGGACTGGCGAGAGGTGCTGACCACGCTCGATGACCTGGGATACGACGGCTGGCTGGCGATGGAGTGCCGGCTGTCGGACGATCCGGCGCGGGTGCTGTGTTCAATGAGGTTGACCGTTGGGGGTCGCGCACCGAGCACGTGCTGGTGGCCTCGATCACCGGGCTGGTCACCGTCCTGGTGTTCTGGTTCATCCCGGCGCTGTCACGGCGAATGCCGCCCGAACTGGTCAACCTGCCGCACAAGCAGTACTGGGGCCGGCCCGAGAACTACCCCCGCGCGCTGCGCATGATCGGCAACGACCTGGGCTGGTTCGGCGCGGCGACCCTGGCGTTCATGGGGTGGATGTTCTGGCTGGCGGGGCGGTTGGCGGTCGATCCCTCGACCCCCGCCGCGGGGTTCTGGGTCGCCTTGGTGGTCTACCTCGCCGTCACGGCGGTCTGGGTGATCTCGTTGACCGTCGGCGGGCGTTGGCGCCCACCGGCCACGCAGGAGTAGTGGCAGGCCCTAGGGTCTGCTCATGCCAGCACTGGACGCCCTGCGGGCCCTGGTCGCGATCCCGACCGTCTCGCACCCTGACCCGGCCGACGACGACGTCGCTGCCTTCGACGCCTTCCACGCCGAACTCGCCCGCCAGTTCCCCCGGATCCACGCCGATCTGGACCTGACCCCGATCGGGCGCCACGGCCTGCTGGTCCGGTGGCGGGGGCGGTCGCAGGATCGTCCGGTGGTGTTGATGGCGCACCTCGACGTCGTCGGGGTGGACGAGCAGGCGCCGTGGCAGCACCCACCGTTCTCGGCCGACGTGGTCGACCGCGCGGTCTGGGGACGCGGGACGCTCGACGACAAGGGCTCGCTGGTGGCGCTGTTCAGTGCGGTCGAGGGCCTGCTGGCCGAGGGGTTCGTCCCGGCGCAGGACGTCTGGCTGAGCGTCGGGGACGACGAGGAGGTCGGGGGTTCCTGTGCTGAGGCCGCGGTGGCCTGGCTGGAGCGCGAGGGTGTGCGGCCTCGGTTCGTCCTCGACGAAGGTGGGGCGGTGGCTGCCGATGCGCTGCCCGGGGTGAAGCGTCCGGTGGCGGTGATCGGGGTGGCCGAGAAGGGGACGACCGACCTGCGGCTGGTCTGTGAGGGACGAGGTGGGCACTCGAGCACGCCCGCGGCGAAGGGCCCGACCTGGCGGATCGCGCGGGCGCTGATGCGGTTGGAGCGCTCACCGATGCCGGCCAGGCTGCCCGGGACGGTCGCCGAGATGATGCGCCGGGTGGCCGACGAGGTGCCGACTGTCGTCGGTGGGCTGCTGCGCCGGGCGGACCGGCTGGAGCCGGTGCTGGTGCGGGCGCTCGGAGTGGCGGGTGCCGAGGCTGCAGCGATGACCCGGACGACGATCGCCGCGACCACCCTGTCGGGCAGCCCCGGGCGCAACGTGCTGGCGACCAGGGCCGAGGCCGGGCTCAACGCCCGGATCCTGCCCGGCGACACCGTCGACGACGTGATGACCCACGTGCGCAAGGTCGTCCGAGACAGGCACGTCACGGTTGAACTGGTGCGCGCCGGTGAGGCGACGCCGGTGTCTCCCTCGACCGGCGACGAGGCGTTCGAACTGCTGGAAGGCCTTGTCGCACGGCACTTCCGTGAGGCGATGGTGACGCCCTACCTGGTGATGGGGGCCACGGATGCTCGCCACTTCACCCGGATCTGCGACCGGGTCTACCGGTTCACGCCGCTGCGGATGAGCAAGGCGCAACGAGCCTCACTGCACTCCTACGACGAGCACCTGCTGGTCGGTGACCTGGAGGCCGGAGTGGCGTGGTACCGCTCGCTGGTCGAGGCGCTGACGTGAGTACGCCGGACGTGGGCGGGGCCGTGCGTGGCCTGGTGGCCGTCGTCGGGTTCCTGGTGCTGGTCGAGGTGGCCTCGGGTGTGCTGCAGGGCTTCTACACCCCGATCTATCCCCAGATCGCCGAGCACCTGACGATCCACGAGGGTGACGTCAACTGGTTCGAGGCCGCCCAGTTGGTGGTGTCGGCGCGCTGTGCATTCCGCTGTTGGCGCGGATGGCCGACCTGGTCGGGCACAAGCGTGTGCTGCTGATCTCGACCGCGGTGACCGCGCTCGGGTCGTGGGTGCTGGCGTGGGCGCCGAACTTCTGGACCTTCCTGATCGGTTGGGCGATCCAGGGTGCGTACGTGGTGTGGCTGCCGATCGAGGTGGCCCTGGTGCACCGGCGGACGCGGGCGTCTGGGCGCCAGCAGTTGCTGACCCGTCGCGCCGCGGCGGTGCTGGTGGGGGCGCTGGAGTTGTCGGTGATCGTGGCGGCCTTGAGTGCCGGCCTGCTCGAGGGTTCACTCGGGATGAACTGGCTGCTCAGCCTGCCCGCGATCGTGGTGACGGCGGTCTTCTTCGTGATCCTGGTCGGCATCGAGCAGACTCCCGGTGACGATGCCGACGGACGACTCGACTGGGGCGGACTCGGGCTGGTGACGCTGTCGCTGGGGCTGCTGATGGCAGGGCTCGTGCTGCTGCGGTTGTGGGGCGCGGGTGCGCTCGCCGGTTGGGGCCTGATCGTCGTGGCACTGGTCGTGTTCGGGGTGTTCGTCCGGTTTGAACTGCGGCATCCCGAGCCGGTGGTCGACATGCGGCTGTTCGGGTCGTCCAAGCAGTGGCCGGTGCAGCTGACCGCGTTCCTGTTCGGGGTGCCGGTGCTGGGTGGGCAGATCCCGCTGTCGACCTTCGCTCAGGCTGACCCGGCGGCGCGGGGGTACGGACTGGGTGTGGAGCCGGCGTTCGTGTCGACACTGATCGGGCTCTACGTGATCACGCTGGCGGTGGGGGCGTTCACGTTGCCGCTGACCACCCGGTTGTTGGGTGGCACGAGGCAGGCGTTGCTGGTGGCCTGCCTGCTGGTGGCGACCGGCTACCTGCTGTGGCTGCCGTTCCACACCCACACCTGGCAGGCGCTGCTGAACCTGGCGATCGCCGGCTTCGGTTCGGGTGCGTTGGTGGCGGCGCTGCCAGCGGCTGCCGCCGCCGGAGCTCCCCCCGAGCGCACCGGGATCGCCACCGGTATGACGAACGGGACGAAGACGGTGGGCGGTGCGATCGCGTCGGCGGTGTTCGCGATCGCCCTGACTGCGACCGGATCGCTGGACGCCGCGTCGGAGACCGTGGCGCCGCTCAGCGGCTACTACACCGTCTGGGCGGTGTGTGCTGGAGCGGCGCTGCTGGCGGCGCTGGCGTTGGTGCTGGCTCCGCGGGATGCGTTCGCGACTCGGGAGTGAGTGGGCGAACGTTCAGATCGCGGGCGCGATGTCGGTGTGAGTGAAGTCGTCGCCGACGAACAACAGCTTCTGTCCCGTGGTGCTGGCCAACGCGTAGGAGAAGCAGTCACCGAAGTTGAGTCGCGCCGGGGATCCCGAGCCGCGGCCGTAGCGCCGGTGGGCATCACGCGCCACGCGGGCCTGTCGCCCATCGACCGGGACGATCTCCACCTTCAACTCATCCAGCACAGTCTCGAGGCGTTGCCCATGCGTCACGGAGCGATTGTCGGCAACGATGCCAAGTTCGACCCACGTCGCCGCAGACACCTGGAGTTGGGGAGCCTGCAGCGCCACTTGGAGCAGGGCCCGGGCGCCGGGTTCGTGGTTGAGGATCGCCATCACCGCAGAGGAATCGATGATCACCTCGGCAACCCTGTCGCGTCGTCGTATAGATCGTTGATGGACAGGATTTCACCGTGTTGGTGCCCCGGATCGGCGATGTACTCGGCGGCGATGGACCAGATGAGATCTGCCCGAGCCGCCGTGGCTGCGGCTTCCGGGTCCTGGCCGTACTCACGCAGAAGCTTCTCGAGTGCCTCTTCGATGGCACCTGTCTGCGTCTTGCCCGTCGCCTCGGCTGCGGCGCGCGCGAGTTCGTGCACCCGGGGGTTCTTGATGTTCAGACCCATGGAACCAATCTACCATAGGCGATGTCTACCGTTCTACCCTTCTCCTGGCACTCGCGTCGTGCATGATTCGTCACACCTTGTCGCCCGCTTGTGGAGGTAGCCGTGACCACCGACGTTCGCGCACCGGAGTCGTCCATCGTCGTCCCGATGTCGCTGATCGCGGCTGGATCGGTGTTCCTGACCATCCAGGCCCACGAGTACGCACACGGGCTGGCCGGCCTGGTCCAGACCGGCGGCATGTGGGTCAAGTCGGGCAGTGCCGATGCGATCTCACCCGGCGATGCCACCCAGCAGGGCGTGCTGATGCTGGCCGGGCCGCTGTTCTCGCTGGTGACCGGTGCGCTGATCTACTTCACGACCCGGGGCATGCGCGAGGGGTTCGGACGATGGGTCGCCACCTGGCTGGGGCTGGTCGGCATGATGAACTTCTTCGGCTACCTGATGACGTCGGTGGCAGGCGGCCCCGGCGACATCTCGGGGGCGATCACCCAGTTCGGCTGGCCCGGGTGGCTCTCGATCCCGCTCTTCTTCGTCGGCGCTGCCGGCATGGTCTGGCTCTCGTGGCTGTTCTGCCACGACGTGCGTCGCGTGGGCGACGACATGCCGATGATGCGACGACTGGGCGTGTGGCCGTGGCTGTGGGGCACGGTGCTGGTCGTCGTGGTCGGCGCGTTGCTGACGCTGCTCGGCCCGGCCGGTGACGGACTGACCGGTGGCGAGATCGTCCTGTCGCTGATGGCGCTGTTCGCCGCCCTGGTGTTCGCCCCGATGTTCACCTTCTTCGTCAAGCTGGTGCCGCACGGGGGTGGACGACCCGACCTCGGGACGAAGGCGGCGGCGATCGTCTATTTCGTGGTGGCGGTGGCGATCTGGGCGTTCCACTCGTTCGTCACGGTGCGGATCGGGAGCTGAATCAGGTCACTCCTGGTCGCTGGGTGCCTCGACCATCCAGAAGACCGCGCCCTGGGGGTCGATGACCGGCAGCATGCGTCCGCGACACCGAAGTAGGCCAGCCAGTGCGGGCGGGTGCCCTCAGGGGCGTCCATCATGCCGCCCATGCCGCCGACGGGACGATCGGTGCCGCCCAGCCGGAAGGTGCGGTAGTCGTCGCCGGCCATCGGCAGGGGGTCGAACTCGTGCCCGAAGACAGATGCGTAGAAGGTGCGAGCGGCGTCGGGTCGCTGGTGCGAAGGTCTTCCCAGTACAGACCGCCGGGTTGGTTGACGACTTGGCAGCCGTTGTGGGCGCGGGCCTGCCAGACGCCGAAGCCAGCGCCGGTCGGGTCAGTGGCGAGCACGAAGCGTCCCATCGGGCCCGCCTCGGCCGGGCCGACAGTCAGCGTGCCGCCGTGCTCGGTGACGGTGGATGCAGTCTGGTCGACGTCGTCGCTGGCGAAGTAGACGCCCCAGCCGTCCGGCGCGGCAGGGTGGGTGGGACCGAGACCGGCGACGACGTGGTCACCGATCTTGGCCAGGTGGTAGTCACCGGGCTGCTCGGCGTACTCCCACCCGAACAGCGTGGTGTAGAAGTCGAGGATCTTCGACGGCTCGGGGGAGTGCAGGTCGATCCAACACGGGGTACCGGCGGGCCATGGCTCGGTACGCAGCGTCATGGCTTCATCGAACCCGAAGGCGGCTAGTAGCTGGCCTCGATCACCTGGTCTTGGCCATCGAGGGGGAGGGGCGGTCGTCAGCCCAACGCGTCGACTGCTCCCGACAGGTGATCGTGGGCGGCGGTTCGTCCGGCCAGCATCAGCAGCAGCCAGCGAAGCTCACCTTCGACCACCTGCCCGGTCCCCTGCTGCCAGTCGCCGTCGGTGGCCACCAGGCGCACCCCGTGAAGAGGCGTCCTGAGCGCCATGCCACCCTTCTCGTTGAGCTCGATGGTGCGGTTAAGCGAGGCGATGAGCGGCTCATGGGGCGGCTTGTGGTCGATACCCAGTGGAACGCAGACGTCCTGCGTGTGGACGAGGGCATCGGTCAGCGGCTCCATCGGCGAGACGAACGGCGGCTTCACGCGTCGGCCGCTGAACGACCGCAGCTTCTGGATGATCTGAGTGTGAGAGAGCGGGCTGGCGATGGCCATGGTGCGGATCATCGCGTCGCCGTTGAAACGGGCACGGACCATCGGAATCAGGGCCTGGTGCAGCTTGACGTCAGAGCCGGCGACATGGGCTCCGACGTCGCGAACCGACCACTCGGCGCAGAGTGACGGACGCGACCACTGGTCATCGGTCAGCCCTTCGAGGATGTCGGCGAGGGCGGTGCGCTGGGTGTCGATGTGTTGCCAGATCGTGTCGGTGTCCATCTCTGCCTCCGAGACAACTAGTACGATAATCTGACCAATGTGACATCAGGGGGAGTGGTTGGTCAAGAGGCGGACGACAGCCGCCTGGGGGTTCTTCTGTTCGTGGCGAGCCGATCCTTGGAGGAGCGGGCGCACCGGGCGGTCGTTGAGGCTGGGGCGAGCGACATCACGCCGGCCCAGGCGCGGCTGCTCGCCCGGGTGGGTCCGGACGGGACGCGGCTCGTTGACCTGGCAGCCCAGGCACGGGTGACGAAGCAGACCGCGGGGCACCTGGTTGACCAGCTGGAGGCGGCGGAATACGTCGAGCGGGTACGCGACCCTTCCGATGGACGAGCGCGGCTGGTGCAGCTGACTGACAGGGCGCAGGAACTTGTCCCGGTCGCGAATGCTGAAGTGGCGCGGGCACTGGGTGAGTGGCGGGCCCGCCTGGGTGATCGGCGGATGCGGCAGTTCACGGAGGCGCTGATCGCGCTGCAGGAGATCACCGATCCTTGGCGGTGACCCGTGTCACTCGACCGAGCGCAGGTACCGGCCGAAGTGCGGCACGGTGAACGCGATCTTGCCGCGCTCGCCTGACCACACAAGCCCCTTCTTCATCAGGGCGTCGCGCGCCGGCGACAGTGACTGGGCCTTGCGCCCGACCTGCTCGGCGACGGCGGCGGACGACACGGTCTCGTCCCCGGTCTGCTCGCTGACCTCGGCCATTGCCCGCAGGTACTCGCGCTCAGCGGGGGTCGCGCGCTCGTACCTCGACCCGAAGAACCCCACCCCCAACTCGGCCTCGGCCTCGGGCACGGCCACCTGTACATCGCCCAACTGGATCGGCGAACTGGGAGCCACGTCCCAGACGACCTTGCCGTAGGCCTGGATGAAGTAGGGGTAGCCACCGGTCGCGCGATACATCTCGTCCAGTGCCTCGTCGGTGAAGCGCGCCCCCTCGTCCGCTGCGGGTGCGGTCAGCGCCAGGTCGGCGGCCTCCCGGGCCAGCCGGTCGATCCGCATGTAGCGGAACAGCCGCTCCGAGTACGACTTGGACGCACTCAGCACCGCAGGCAGGTGGGGGAGTCCGGCCCCGACCACGATCAGCGGCAGCCCCGACTGGCTGATCTCGTGGGCTGCCGCACACAGCGCCGACACGTCATCGGGCCCCAGGTCCTGCATCTCGTCGATGAACAGCGCCACCCCGCGCTGCAGATCCGATGCCAGACCGCCGACGTCACTGAGCAACTCGACCAGGTCGATCTCGATGTCGCCGGAATCGGCTCGTCCCCGCACCGCCGGTGCGTTGATGCCCGGGCTCCAGCGCTCGCTCGGCTTGGCCTTCGGTCCCGCACCTGCCTCGACGAATGCCTTCAGCGTCCCGAGCACCTGGTCGGCATCGGGGTGCCCCAACTCGCGGATCGCCAGATGAAGCGCCGCCCCCAGCGGACGCCGCATGTCCTGCCCCGGCCGGGCCTCGAACTTGCCCGTGCCGAAGCCGGCCTTCACTGCGGCTGAACGCAGTGCGTTGAGCAGCACGGTCTTGCCCACGCCCCGCAGCCCGGTCAGCATGATCGAGCGCTCGGGTCGTCCGCGCAGGGTGCGCGCCAGCACAATGTCGAATGCCTCGAGCTGCTCGTCGCGTCCGGCGAGCTCGGGCGGACGCTGGCCCGCACCGGGCGCGTAGGGGTTGGCGATCGGATCCATGATCGGACTGTATGCGAATGTCTAGTGTTTTCCGCAGACATTGGCAGAGTGTCGGAGACGATCCAAGACAGTCCTAGCGTGAGTCCGTGACCAGCGCCCGGTCGACCACAGCCCTGCCGGCCACCATCGTGGCGGTCCTCGCGCTGCTCGCGGCGTGCACGCCAAGTACCCCGCCCACGACCCCGACGTCAGCGCCATCGTCCAGCATGGTGCTGCCGCCGGTCGGCGCCCACCTCGACTACCAACTCGGTGGCGGCTACCCGAATCCACGCGTCGGCATCGTCGTCCGCGACCGCACCGACGAACCGTCGTCCGGGCACTACTCGATCTGCTACCTCAACGGCTTCCAGACCCAGCCCGACGCCACCGACTGGTGGCGGACAACCCACCCCGACCTGCTGCTCGGCATCACCGACACGTCCTGGGACGAGGAACTGCTCGACATCTCCAGCGCGGCCAAGCGAGCCCGGATCGTCGCGGTCATCGAGCCCTGGATCGCCGACTGCGCGACCAAGGGCTTCGACGCGGTCGAGTTCGACAACCTGGACTCGTACACCCGCTCGAACGGCCGGCTCACCGCTGACGACGCCGTCGCGATGATCGCCCTGCTCAGTGCAGCTGCCCACCGACACCACCTGCCGGTGGCGCAGAAGAACGCCGTCGAACTGGTCTCGCGCCGCACCGAGATCGGCACCGACTTCGTGATCGCCGAGCAGTGCGGCACCTGGGACGAGTGCGCTGGTTACGTCGCTGGCTACGGCGAACTCGTCTGGGACGTCGAGTACGACGCTCCCGGGCTGACGGCGGCCTGCAGCCAACTGCCGCGCTGGGCGGTCGTCCGCCGTGACCTCGACCTCACAGCAGCCGGTGAGAGCACCCACGTCTTCGAGCAGTGCCCCTGAGCCCACTCACGACGACGCCAACTGGATGACCAGGTTGATCGTGCAGGCGACAACCACCGCACCGAACAGGAACGACAACAGCGCGTGCCGCAGCGCCGCCCGACGCACCGGCCGTGACTGGATCACCGAGTCCGACACCTGGTAGGTCATGCCGATCGTGAACCCCAGGTAGGCGAAGTCGAGGTAGTCCGGGTCGTCGTCGGTGTTGAAGTCGACGGCTGGTTGGTCACTGTGCTCATCGTGGAACAGTCGTGCGTAGTGCAGTGAGAACACGGTGTGGACGACCAGCCACGACGCAGCCACGGCGAGCACCCCGACGATCGCCTCCCACGGGGTCTGCTGCGCCGACCGCGCAGCACCCGCCACCAGCAGCATCACCGTCGTCAACACGTCGGCCGTCCCGAGCAGCAGCAGTGACAGGCCAACACCGACGACTGCACTGAAGCAGCCGCACCCAGGAACGATCCACGCTGCGACAGTACGCCTGTGGTCGCGCCTTCGCGTCAGGCGTCAGGACCCTGTGCCACCGCCCGGACGATCGGCCGCAACTGCAGCCACCACTGCTTCTTGGGACGACGATTCACCAGGTCGACCTCGTCGTGCATCCGGGCCAGCGGCGACACGTTGATGCCGGCACCATCCAGCCCGAGGTACCAGCCCTCCCGGGTGCCGGCCTCGAACTCGATGGCGATCTGGTCGATCGCCCGGCTCACCAGCCGGGTGGCCAGCAACCGGTCGAACGGGGTCGGGTTTCCGCCCTGCTGGATGTGGCCAAGCACCGACTGGCGCACGTCGAACAGCTTGCCGCCCTCCTCCTCGAACAGCCGGGCCAGGAAGTCGGTGGTGTAGTGGTCGTTGGCGTCCTCAGAACGCACTGCCAGGAAGATCCGGCGTCCCGAGGCGAACGACTGCTGCATCCAGGCCACGTCGCGGTGCAGGTCGGCCAGGGTGATGCCCTCCTCGTGCAGGTAGGTGCGCTCGGCCCCACCGGCCATGCCGGCGACCAGGGCGAGGTAGCCGCAGTTTCGTCCCATCGTCTCGACCACGAAACAGCGCTTGGTCGCAGTACCTGACTGCTTGATCCGGTCGATCGACTCGGTGATCGCGTTCAGCGCGGTGTCGGCCCCGATCGACAGTTCCGAACCGGGCAGATTGTTGTCGATCGAGGCGGGCACGCACACGATCGGCATGTCGAAGGCGGGGTAGCGGGTGCGTTCGGAGTCCATCAGCCAGGCGCCCTCGTAGGCGTTGAACCCGCCGATCACCAGCAGCGCGTCGACCCGGTGCTGCTCGAGCGTGCGGCTGATCGAGTACAGGTGCTCGACCTTGGGCACGTCGCGCCGGGTGCCGAGCCACGCACCACCCTCACCGAGCAGGCCCTCGACATCGCCCAGGCCGATCTCGTCGATCTCGCCGTCGCGCAACCCGTCGAAGCCGTTGCGCACCCCCAGCATGGTGTGGCCACGGTGCAGGCCCAACCGCACCGCCGCCCAGACCGCAGAGTTCATCCCCGGGGCCAGGCCGCCGGCGTGCACGACCGCGATCCGCTTCGAGCCCTCGGTCACCCGGCTGCGGTCGAGGTCACGCAGCTCCCGGAACAGGTGCACCATCTGTCGGAACGACCCGCCCCGCATCGCCATGGCGCCCTCGAAGTCCTTGGCCTCGATCAGCTTCGGCACCTCGCGGGTGTCGGCCACCGCCTTGACCAGCGGCACCTCGCTCACCCGGTTGCCGCGGATGCCCAGCACCTGCGGCTCGTCAGTGGGTGTGGCGGCCAGCACCGAGTTGACCGCCTCGTGGCCCAGCCAGGTGCTGGCCCAGCGGTCGTAGGCCGACGGACGACCGCCGCGCTGCACGTGGCCGAGGATGGTCACCCGGGCGTCCTCGTTCATCCGGTCGCGGATCACCGCAGCCACGTCCTCGGCGCTGATCGGGTTGCCCTCGCTGTCCTGTGCACCCTCGGCCACCACCACGATCGAGTCGCGTCGTCCAGCCTCGCGACCCAGGCGCAACGCCTCGGCCATCCGGTCCTGCCAGCCGGGCTCGGGCGGGGACTCCGGAATCAGGGCGTAGTCACAGCCACCGGCGATCGAGGCCATCAGCGTCAGGTAGCCGCAGTGTCGTCCCATCACCTCGACCACGAACCGACGCTGGTGCGAGGCCGAGGTGCTCGACAGTGCGTCGATCGCCTCGAGGATGCGGTGCAGCGCGGTGTCGGCGCCGATGGTCATGTCGGTTCCGACCAGGTCGTTGTCGATCGAGCCGACCAGTCCGGCGATCATCAGCGACGGATGCCGGTCGGCCTGCTCGCGGGTGAGTTCGCCGTTGGCGACCAGTTCGTCCAACAGGGACGACCACTCGTGGCGAATCGCGTCCGCACCCGAGAGCGAGCCGTCGCCGCCGATCACCACCAGTCGGTCGATGCCGCGCTCGACCAGGTTCCTGGCGGCCTTGAGTCGCCCGGCGCGCTCCTTGAACTCCATCGAACGGAAGGTGCCGATCACCGTGCCGCCCTTGTGCAGGATCGAGCCCACGTCGTCCCAGTCGGCGCGGGTGATGCCATCGCCGCCGTCGATCATGCCCTGGAAGCCCTCGTGGATCGTGTAGACCTCCACACCCCGGCTCAGCGCGGTGCGCACCGCGGCGCGCACGGCCGCGTTCATGCCCTGCGCGTCACCGCCGCTGGTCAGGATGCCGAGCCGAACGGGACGCTCACTGTTGGTCTGCTCACTCACGTGCCCAGTCAAGCAAAGGGGGGTGGCTCACACCCGGCTGCACGAGGATTTCGTCCCGTGCCGACCAGCACCGTGACAACCACTCGCCCCGCTCGCGCGTCGAGCGTAATGTGAACGCCCGTACCCGAAGGGGGAGGTCCGTGAGGGGTGCCCGAGGCTGGTTGAGGACGACGCACGCGGCATTCGCCGTGGTGGCGGCGACATCGCTGCTGCTCAGCGCCTGCGCCAAGGACCTGTCGACGCCGCAGACCACACCGAGCGTCATGGTGTCATCTGTTGTGCCGACGTCCGCTGCGTCGTCGTCGGGGAGTTCGTCGTCCGCGGTCGCGACGAGCACGCCCTCGACCTCGCCGACACCCACCGCGACCCAGGGCAGCCAGCAGCGGACGGCATCGCTGGTCTTCAGCGGTGACCTGCTGTGGCACAACACGCTGTGGATGAGCGCCGCCGACGACCATCGCCGCACCGGCAAGGGCAAGGAGTTCGACTTCGACCCGATGTTCGCCGCGATCAAGCCGGTGATCTCTGGCGCCGACCTGGCCGTCTGCCACGAGGAGGTGCCGTTCGCCAAGCCCGGTGGCCCCTACACCGGGTACCCCACGTTCAAGGCGCCACCGGCGATCGCCGAGTGGATTCCGACCATGGGCTGGGACGCCTGCACCCTCACCTCGAACCACGCCCTCGACGCCGGCATCACCGGACTCGAGCGCACCAACCGACTGCTGCGCGACAACGGGGTCACCCCGATCGGCACCCGGCTCAGCGCCGACGAGGTCAACAAGCCGGTCATGCTGACCACCGAGAACGGCATCAAGGTCTCGATCATCGGATCGACCTACGGGCTCAACGGACTCGTCCCACCCCAGGGCAAGGAGTACGCCGTGCAGATGATCGAGGTGCCCGAACTGCTGCGCCAGGCCAAGCTGGCCCGCCAGGCCGGAGCCGACCTGGTGCTCGTCCAGATGCATGCCGGCGACGAGTACGCCCACAAGCCCAACGCCCAGCAGGTCGAGACCGCCAAGGCGCTGACCGCCAGTCCCGACGTCGACGCCGTCATCGGCCAGCACGTGCACGTGGTGCAGCCGATCACCAAGGTCAACGGCAAGTGGGTGGTCTACGGCATGGGCAACATGGTCGCCCAGCACAAGACCGACGTGCCCCGCGGCTACGAGGGCATCACGGTGCGGCTCAACGTCAAGGAGAAGGCCGGCGCTGGGTTCGAGGTGGCCGGGGTCGACTACATCCCCACCTACGTCACCCACTACAGCCCCGGGAACCCGGTTCGGCTGCTGCCGGTGGTCGACTCGCTCAGCAAGGGCGTCGGGCCGACCGAGCGACTCACAGTGGCTCGCGAGAAGACCCGCGCGGCCGTGCTGTTGCTGGGCGACACCCCAGGGCTGGTCGAGCGCTGATCCCGGCGCTCATTTCAGGGCAGTACCCCTACAAACTGAACGCGCATTCTGTTTGAATGGTGGCAAGCAACTCGGCGAACCCTGCCCGCCGGGATTCCAGTCAAGGAAGAGTGGAGCCCATGAGCAACCTGTCACTTCAGCTGTACACCGTGCGCGACGAACTCGTCCGCGACGCCGACGCCGCCCTGGCCACGATCGCCGCCACCGGCATCACCGAGGTCGAACCGTTCGGCATCACCAACTTCCGCGAGTGGCTGCCCGAGGCGCTCAAGCGCCACGGCCTGCGTGTCACCAGCACCCACACCGACCTGCTCGGCGACTTCGAGGGCTCGGTCGCCGCCCTCAAGGAGCTCGACGGCAAGCTCTTGATCCAGCCCTTCTTCGACCCCGCCAAGTGGCTGGTCAAGGAAGGCGTCGAGGAACTCGCCGGCCTGCTCAACGAAGCCGCCAAGAAGGCCGCCGCCGAGGGCCTCGAGGTCGGCTACCACAACCACCACTTCGAGTTCTTCGGCAACTTCGACGGGGTCAACTCCTACGACTACTTCGCCAGCCTGCTCGACCCCGAGGTCAAGCTCGAGATCGACACCTACTGGGTGGCCATCGCCGGCCTCGACCCGGTCGAGGTCATCAACCGCTACGGCGACCGGGTCACCCACCTGCACATCAAGGACGGACCGGTCGAGGTGCAGAGCGAGTTCGACATGGACAAGCTGATGGGTGCACCCGCCAACGTCGTCCTCGGCAAGGGCGACATCGACCTGCCCACCCTGCTCGGCGCCACCGGCGACAAGACCTGGGTCGTCGAGTTCGACAAGTCCGACGGTGACGTGCTGACCGACGTCGTCGACTCGATCACCTACCTTCAGAACCGCTGAGTACCATCCGCCACACCACACCACCCAAGACGAAGGGAAACCCACACCACATGACTGACAAGAAGCTCCGCGTAGGCGTCATCGGCCTCGGATTCATCGCCCACTACAAGCACCTGCCAGGGCTGGCCGCCGTCGCCGACGATGTCGACATCATCGCCTTCTGTGACTTCGAGGAGGAGAAGCGCGAGAAGTACATCAAGGAGTACGGCGTCGAGGACTCCTACACCACCGATGACTGGAAGAAGGTCGTCGCGGACGAGTCGCTGGACGCCGTCTACGTGCTGACCTGGAACGTCAGCCACGCCGAGATCACCTGCGCCGCCCTCGAGGCCGGCAAGCACGTGCTCTGCGAGAAGCCGATGGCCATCTCGTCCGAAGAGGCCGAGAAGATGGTCGAGACCGCCAAGAGGACCGGCAAGATCCTCACCATCGGTTACCAGAACCGCTTCCGCGACGACGTGCAGATGGCCCGCAAGGCCGTGGACGACGGCGTGCTCGGCGATGTCTACGTCTCGAAGGCCCATGCCATCCGTCGTCGCGGCGTGCCCACCTGGGGTGTGTTCACCGACGTCGAGAAGCAGGGCGGTGGTCCGCTGATCGACATCGGCACCCACGCCCTTGACCTCGCCCTGTGGCTGTCGAACAACTACGAGGTCGACTCGGTCACCGGCTCGGTGTTCCACAAGATCGCCGAGATGCCCTACGGCGAGGCCGGCTCGAACTTCCCGCAGGACAACTTCTCGACCGAGGACTCCGCCTTCGGCTACGTGAAGATGAAGAACGGGGCGATGATCTTCCTCGAGGCCGCCTGGGCCATCAACTTCGCGCACTCGCGCGAGGCTGCGGTCACCCTGGCCGGCACCAAGGGCGGCGTCGAACTCGACCACGACGGTGACGCGGTCATGAAGGCCACGATCAACAACGTCGTCGCCGGACGCACCGTGACCACCCAGCCCGCCGCCACCCGGTTCTTCTCGCCCGGTGGCAGCACCGCCTCGCCCGAGGCCGTGGCCGAGCAGAAGACCTTCATCGGCGCCATCCGCGACGGCAAGGACCTCGTCGTCCTGCCCGAGCAGGCCCTGGTCGTGACCCGCGTGCTCGAGGCCATCTACAACTCGGCCAAGTCGGGCGACCCGGTCAAGTTCTGAGCCTGCGGGAGGAACAGGGATGAAGCTTGGGTTCCTGACGGCGTGCCTGCCCAGCTGGTCGCTGGAACAGATCGCCGACTACGCGGTCGAGCAGGGTTACCAGACCCTCGAGATCGCGTGCTGGCCGGGTGGCCCCGCCACCCGTGACTTCGAGGCCTCACACATCGACGTCGCCAACATCGACGGCGCCGAACTCGAACGGGTGCAGGCCATTCGCGAGAGGACCGGCCTGGAGTTCACCTCGCTGGCCTACTACGAGAACAACCTCAACGGCGACCTCGGTCGGCGGGGGGAGATCCGCAGCCACTTCAAGAAGGTGGTCGACGCAGCCGCCAAGCTCGAGATCGCCACGGCGGGCACGTTCATCGGTCGCGACATGGCCAAGAGCATCAACGAGAACCAGCGTGAGGCCGAGAAGGTGTTCCCCGAGATCGTCGACTACGCCGGCGAGCGCGGGGTCAAGGTGGTCATCGAGAACTGTGTGATGGAGGGCTGGCACCCCGACGGCTACCCGGGCAACATCGCGTACTCGCCCGAACTGTGGGAGTGGATGTGCAAGGAGCTGGGGCTCTACCTCAACTGGGACCCCAGCCACCTGACCTGGATCGGCATCGACCCGGTCGAGACCATCGAGCCGTTCGCCGACTACATCGTGCACGCCCAGGCCAAGGACCTCGAGCTGTTCCCGGCCAAGCGCAACGAGTGCGGCTTCTACGGAACCATCAACAAGGGGGGCAACCCCTGGTTCATGAAGTGGTGGCGCTACCGGATCCCCGGCCGCGGCACCGTCGACTGGGGCAAGGTCGTCGACAAGCTGTACGAGGTCGGCTACACCGGCACCCTGTCGGTCGAGCACGAGGACCCGCTGTGGGGCGGTGACCCGGAGAAGAACATCGAAGGCCTTCGGATCGCCTACAACCACCTGCGTCCGCTGATCGGCGACATCGAACCGAACCTGTCGCACCGGAGCTGATCCAAGCGGCTGTTGGACGAACCGGCATCGGCGTCATCCCTCTCCGGGGGTGGCGCCGATGTCGTGTGCAGCCCTGATCTGTCCCTGAGGCCCCCTGTTCCAGCTTCTGGCCGGACTCACCGCGCTGCTAGCGTCACCTCTAGACCGACCGTCGGTCGGTTGGGTGAAAGGGACGAGAAGTGGTCATCCACAAGGCAGCAGACGTGCGCAAGCTCGAGATCGTGCTGGCCGCCGAGCTTCTGTTCGTCCGGCAGGGCTACGACGCCACCACCATCAACGACGTGCTCGAGGCCGTCGGCATCGCCAAGGGCACCTTCTACCACCACTTCGCCTCGAAGGAGGCGGTGCTCGAGGCGATCATCGACCACCACGTCGAGCAGGTGCGCGAGCGCTACGAGCAGGTCCTGGCCACTCCCGACCTCACCCCGCACCAGCGCATCCTCGCCGTGGTCGCCGCCGCCAATGTCGCCACCCCCGACGAGGGCCTGGTCGGTGAGCTCAACAAGCCGCAGAACATCGTCATGCACCAACTCGCCGAGCAACGCCTCGACGCCCTGATGGTGCCGATCATCACCGACATCGTCACCGACGGCGTCGCCCAAGGCGTCTTCAGCACCCAGCACCCGCGCGAGGCCGTCGAACTCGTGGTCACCCACTCGCGCATGCTGGACGACCGCGCGAGCGCCGACGCCCGGGAGTACGCCGAGCGGGCGCGGGCATTCGTGCACCACGTCGAACTGCTGTTCGGTGCGGACCCGGGTTCGTTCGCCTTCCTGCTCGACCTGCTGCAGGTGCCGGACGAAGAGGGCGAGCGATGATCCGCACGCTGGTGCGCAAGAGCCTCGCCAAGCACCGCCTGGTCTCTGTGTTGCTCGCCGGCTTCATGGTGCTCGCCGCCGCCCTGGTCACCAGCGCCCTGATGCTCACCGTCGCCCTGATCGGCAGCGTCGACCGCTTCATGGAGCAGGCCCACACCCCGCACTACCTGCAGATGCACACCGGACCGCTCGACCGGGCCAGGCTCGAGGCCTTCGTCCGGCAGCACCCCGAAGTGGTGGCCCACGAAGACATCGCCCTGCTCAACGTCGAGAACTCCACGCTGAGCTTCAACGGCACCCCGCTCGACGGCGAGATGCAGCAGACCGGCTTGGCCGTGCAGCCCACCACCATGGACTTCCTGCTCTCCGAGGCCGGCGAAGTCATTCGGCCCCAGCGCGGTGAGATCTGGGTTCCGCAGTACTACCGCGACAAGTACGACCTGGGTGTCGGGCAGACCGTCACCGTCGCGCTGCCCGACGGCCCGCTCGAACTCACCATCGCCGGCGCCTTCCGCGACTCGCAGATGAACTCGGCCCTGGCCTCGTCCAAGCGTCTGCTGGTCAGCGATGACGACTACGCGACCGTGCGCAGTGCCCTGGGCGTCGAGCCGGAGCACCTGCTGTCGTTCCGGTTCACCGACCCCGGTCAGGCCGGACCCTTCGAAGCCGCGTGGCACGCCGCCGGGCTCGAGGCCAACGGCCCCTCGCTCAACTGGTCGATGTTCCGGGTGGTCAACAGCCTGAACGACGCGATCACCGCGTTCCTGTTCACGGTGATGGCCTTCGTCATCGTGCTGATCGCCGCGTTGTGCATCCGCTACACCCTGCTCACCACCCTCGAGGAGGACCTCGGCGACATCGGGGTGATGCGCGCCCTGGGCGTCAGGCAGCGACACGTCCGCTCGATCTACCTCACCAAGTACCAGGTGCTGCTCGGGGCGGGCAGCGTGGTCGGCTTCCTGCTCGCACTCGTCCTGCGCGGACCGCTGCTGGCCGGCGTCCGCCGCCAGATGGGCACCGTGAACGCTCCGGTGATGGGCGCTCTCGCCGGTGCGGTCGGCGTGCTGGTGCTGCACCTGGTGGTCACCGGGTACGTGCGTCGGGTGATGCGCAACCTGCGCCGGATCGCGCCGCTCGAGGCCATGCGTGGACGATCGGGCCTGGTCACCTCGCGTCGTCGTCCTCGTCCGGTCCTCGGCGGACGCACTGGAATGGCGGTCGTCTCGCGGCTGGCGCTGGCCAACATCCGCCGCAGTCGGGGGCAGCACCTCACGCTGGTGGTGATGGCGATGCTGATCACCGTGGTGCTGCTGGTGCCGTTCCGGTTCGGCTCGACGTTCCGCTCGCCCGACTTCGTCACCCACATGGGCATCGGCAACTACGACCTCATGGTCGGCCTGCTCAACCGGGACGACGCCCTGCCCGTAGGCTCGACCATTCGTGCGACGCTCGCCGACGACCCCCGGGTCAGCCGAGTCGAGGTGTTCTCGCTCGAGGTCGAGACCGTCCGCACCCCCGACGGCCGGGTGGCCCCGCTGCGGATCGACTACGGCGACCCGGCCGCGTTCCCGCTCCGCCACAGCCAGGGACGCGCACCCAGCACCCCGTCCGAGATCAGCCTGTCGACGCTCAACGCCGAACGTCTGGGCGTCACCGTGGGCGACGAGATCCTCATCCTGGACGACGGTGGCGAGGCCCCGATGACGGTGGTCGGCACCTACCAGGACATCACCAACGGTGGGAAGACCAGCAAGGCCATGGTCGGACCCACCACCTCGTCCACCCCCGGCAGCGCCATGGTCACCATCGCCCTCACCCCCGGCGCCGACCCGGGCGAGGTCAGCCGGACGATCATCGACGCCGTCCCCGGCGTGCAGGTGCTCGAGGCGACCAACTTCGTCTCCCAGATGCTCGGCGGACTGATCAGCGTCATGGACGCCCTGGCCTGGTTGTGCTCGGTCGTGGCCGTCGCCATCGCCGCCCTGATCGCCGGTCTGTCGGTGCGGCTGATGCAGGTTCAGGAGCGTGCCGCCAACGCCCTGCAGACCGCCCTCGGCTTCACCACCGCCCACCTGCGCCGCCAGTACCTGGTCAGGGTGCTTGCCACCACCGTGCTCGGCGTAGTGCTGGGCGTCGTGCTGGCCTGGCCGGTCGGCATGGTCGTCGCCGGCGCCATCTTCGGCACCGTCGGTGTCAGCGGCGTCGGCCTCGTGTTCAGCCCCCTCACCACCGTCCTCGGCTGCCTGATCGTGGTTGCCAGCGTCGCGCTGGTCACCTGGTCGAGCACCGGACGAGGGTCCACCCGCGGTCTGGTCGACCGCCTTCGCACCTAGGAGACACCGATGACCACACTGCTCGAGGCCCCCGCACTGCTCGAGGCCACCGCACTGCTCGAGGCCACCGACCTGGTGCGCAGCCACCGCGAGGGCGAGACCGTCACCACCGTGCTCGACGGGGTCTCGCTGACCGTCAACCGTGGTGAGTTCGTCGCCGTCATGGGTCCCTCCGGGTCGGGCAAGTCGACCCTGCTCCACTGCGTCAGCGGCGTCGACCAGCCCACCAGCGGCACCGTTCGGCTCGCTGGGGTCGACCTTGACGGGTTGGACGACGACGGCCGCACCCGACTGCGCGGTGAGCGACTGGGCTTCGTCTTCCAGGACCCCCACCTGCTCGAGGCGCTGACCGTGCTCGACAACATCCTGCTGCCCAGCGCGCTGCAGGCCGATGGTGGTGGCGACCAGCTGCGCACCCGCGCCCTGGAGTTGATGGAGGTCACCGGCCTGGCGGGGCTGGCCGAGCGGGGGGTCAACGAGATCTCCGGCGGCCAGAAGCAGCGGGCCAGCCTGTGCCGAGCCCTGCTCGGGCACCCCGACCTGCTGTTCGGGGACGAGCCGACCGCCGCGCTCAACTCCGCCGCCTCGGCCGAGGTGGTCGAGTTGCTGCAGCACTTCAACGCCGAGGGCATGACCATGGTCGTGGTCACCCACGACGCCCGGGTCGCCGCCCGTGCCACCCGGGTGCTGTTCCTGGCCGACGGACGCGTGGTCGACGAGCATCGTCTCGACCACGGCACCGATGCGGCCGCCCGGGAGCAGCAGGTACGGTTGGCGATGGCAGCGCTCGGGGTCTGAAACCATGGTGGGCATGCCCTTGGAGATCCCCTACGCATCGATCGGTCAAGCCGCGCTGAAGTCCCTGCGAGTGGCCATGTGGGGAGGCATCCTGGTCACCCTGATGGGTCTGTTCATCCTCGTGCTGCAATCGAGGCAGCTGACGCGCGCCCTGCAACGTGAACGCACCGACGAGGCCGCTGCCACTGAGGCGATCCTGCAGACGGTGATCATCTCGCTGATGTCGGTGTTGGTGGTGCTCGGCATCGTCCTGATCGTGATCGGCAAGGTCTATCGGCGCGTGCTGCCCCCGGTGGCTGTCCGGGTGGACGAGCGCGGGCTGAGCGTCTGGGCGATCGGCTCGGCCGACCTGTTCCTGCCCTGGCACGCGGTGCAGGCGGTGGTCGCCAGCAGAAATGCCCTGCACGTGCAGGCCGTGCCCAAGGCGCACGAGGTGCCCGGCACGCTGGGCGTCAACACCGTCGACGGCCGCCTGATGCTGTGGAGCCTGCGCCGGCAGGGACTGTCCTGGCGGTACCTGCAGGCGCCCCCGCCGCAGGTGCTCGGCCAGGCCGTCGCCCACGCGTCGTCCGGGCGGGTGCAGCTAACCTCGGCTGCATGAGGATCGACATCTGGTCAGACGTGGCCTGCCCCTGGTGCTGGATCGGCAAGCGGCGCTTCGAGGCCGCCCTGACCGACTTCGAGCACGCCGACCAGGTCGAGGTGGCATGGCACTCCTACCAGCTCGACCCGACCCTTCCCGAGCGCCACGACGGCTCCGAACTCGACTACCTGGTCACCCGCAAGGGCGCCTCGGCCGAGCAGATCACCGCGATGTTCGCCCACGTCACCGAGCAGGGACGCACCGTCGGCGCCGAGTTCGACTTCGACAAGGTCGTGGTCGCCAACTCCGCCACCGCCCACCGGCTGCTGCAGTTGGCCAAGCGCGAGGGCAAGGGCGACGACCTCTACGAGCGGCTGTTCGCCGCGCACTTCCGCGACGGCGACGACATCGGTGACCACGACACCCTGGTCGGCCACGCCGAGGCCGTCGGCATCGACGCCGACGCCGCCCGCGACGCACTCTCGTCCGACGACCTCGCCCAGGCGGTCGCCGACGACATCGCCACGGCCCGCCAGATCGGGGTGCAGGGCGTGCCGTTCTTCGTGCTGGACGAGCGCTACGGCGTCTCGGGCGCGCAGCCGACCGAGGTCTTCGGCCAGGTGCTGGACGAGGTCTGGCGCGAGCTGCACCCGGCCCCCACGCTGCTTCGTCCGGTCGCGGTCGACGGCGTCGACGTCGGTCAGGCTGGCGAGACCTGCGGACCGGACGGCTGCTGACCACGTAGGGTCGCCGCATGTCCCTGCTTGCACAGCTCACCGCAGCGCTGGCCGGCGGCTCGGTACGGATCGTCGACCTCACCGCCCCGCTCCACAGCGACACCCCGATCCTGCAACTGCCCGAGATCTTCGGGCAGACCGCCCGGTTCCAGCTCGAGGAGATCTCGCGCTACGACGACCGAGGCCCTGCCTGGTACTGGAACAACTTCCACACCGGCGAGCACACCGGCACCCACTTCGACGCCCCCAACCACTGGGTCACCGGCCAGGACCAGCACGACGTGGCCTCGGTACCGCTGGAGCGGCTGATCCGCCCGGCGGCGGTGATCGACGTCACCGACCGGGTCGCCGACGACCACGACTTCCTGCTGACCAAGGCTGATGTCGAGGCCTGGCAGGACGAGCACGGTCCGCTGCCCGAGGGCGGCTGGCTGATCCTGCGCACCGGATGGTCGTCGCGCAACCACGACCAGGCCGAGTTCCTCAACGCCGACGAGTTCGGCCCGCACACCCCCGGCATCGATGTCGAGTGTGCGCGCTGGCTGGCCGAGGAGGCCCCGATCATCGGCCTCGGTGTCGAGACCGTCGGCACCGACGCCGGTGCTGCCGGCGGCTTCGACCCGATGTATCCCTGCCACACGCTCCTGCTCGGCGCGGGCAAGTACGGGCTGGCGCAGTTGCAGAACGTCGATCAGTTGCCGGCCACCGGTGCCCTGGTGATCACCAGCCCGTTGCCGATCGTCACCGGCTCCGGGTCGCCGCCCCGGGTGCTCGCCCTGGTCGAGGACTGATGGCACGCAGCGTCGCCCACGCGGTCGGGGCCGCCCTGGCCGAGGCCGGTGTCGACCACGTCTTCGGGGTGATCGGTTCGGGCAACCTGGTGGTCACCAACGCCATGGTGGCCGCCGGGTCACGCTTCGTCGCGGCCCGCCACGAGGGTGGTGCGGCGACCATGGCCGACGCCTTCGCCCGGGTGTCGGGACGGGTCGCTGCGGTCTCGGTGCACCAGGGCTGCGGACTGACCAATGCCCTGACCGGCATCGCCGAGGCCGCCAAGTCACGCACCCCGATGGTGGTGGTCTCGGCCGAGTCGACCCAGCCGTCGAACAACTTCTTCGTCGACCAGGACGCGATGGCGCGCGCTGTCGGGGCGGTGCCGATGCGGGTGGACGACGCGTCCACCGCCGTTGTGCGGGCTGCCGAGGCGGTGCGTGTGGCCCGCGACGGGCGCCGGACGGTGCTGCTCAACCTGCCGCTGGAGGTGCAACGGCAGGCTGCTGTCGACAGCAACGCGTCCGCAACCATCGCACCCGCGCCGACCGCGACCGTGGCCGACGAGGCGGTGCGCACCGTCGCCGAGGCGCTGGCGTCGGCCGAGCGTCCGATCATTCTGGCCGGACGAGGGGCCCGCGATGTCGGCCCTGAGATCATCGACCTTGCTCGCCGCACCGGTGCGCTGCTGTCGGTGTCGGCCGTGGTCAAAGGGCTGTTCGCCGACGACGAGTTCAACCTCGACATCGCCGGCGGCTTCGCCACCCCAGCGGCTGAGCAACTGTTCGCCGACGCCGACCTGGTGGTCTCGCTCGGCTGCGGACTGCGGTCGTGGACGACCCGCGGTGGCTGGCTGTTCCCGCAGGCCCGGGTGGTCCAGGTGGACGACTCGTGCGAGGTCCTCGGACTGCACCTGCCCAAGGCCGAGGGAGTGCTGGCCGACGTGCCCGCGCTCGTCCGTGCGCTGCTCGAGCAGGCCCTGCCCGAGCGCGAGGGCTACCGCACCGCCGCGGCGCGCGAGGTGATCGCCTCGTCCGGTCGCTGGCAGGACGTGGCCTTCGACGACCTCGCCGGCGACGGGCTGGTCGACCCTCGCGCACTGACCGTGGCGCTCGACCGGATGCTGCCGCGCGAACGGGTGATCGGCGTCGACTCGGGCAACTTCATGGGTTACCCGACGATGTTCCTCGACGTGCCCGACGCCGACGGGTTCTGCTTCACCCAGGCCTTCCAGTGCATCGGGCTGGGGCTGGCCACCGCGATCGGCGCCGCGCTGGCGCAGCCCGATCGACTGCCCGTGGCCGCGCTGGGTGATGGCGGAGCGCTGATGGGCGCGGCCGAACTCGAGACCGTCAACCGGCTCGGGCTGGGCATGCTGGTCGTGGTCTATGACGACTCCGCCTATGGCGCCGAGGTGCACCACTTCGCCCCGATGGGTGAGGTGGTCGACCTGGTCGAGTTCCCCGACACCGACATCGCCGCCATCGGACGTGGCTACGGGCTCGAGGCCGTCACGGTGCGCGAGATGGCAGACCTGGCTGCTGTCGAGGCGTGGATCAACGGTCCGCGGACGAGGTCGATGCTGGTGGACGCCAAGATCGCCCGCGACGGCGGGTCGTGGTGGCTCGAGCACGCCTTCAAGGGTCACTGAGCCGCTGGCTGCCGACGACAAACCTGGTGCGCGGTGGGACTGGCGATGCCTAGAGTGTTCGCATGAGTGACACCGAGAAGCCCGCTGACCCCAAGGAAGCCATGCGCCAGGCGCTGGAGCGCAAGAAGGCGGCGAACCACGCATCGTCGGCTGCCGGCGCCCACGGTGAGGGCAAGGTCTCCGGTGGTCCCCACAAGGCTGCGGCGAGCAAGCGCGTCTTCCGCCGCAAGGCCGGCGGCTGATGCGGAACTTCGATCGTCCCGAACCCCGCCAGACCGGTGACGAACGCCAGACCCTGACCGACTTCCTGGCCTGGCAACGCGCCACCTTCGAGTGGAAGCTGACCGACCTGCCCGACAGCGGGTGGGACGCCACGGTCGGCGTCTCGTCGATCACCCTGCGCGGCCTGGTCAAGCATCTGTGGTACGTCGAGACCTACTGGGCCCACGAGGCCTTCGCCGGCACCGAGCCCCCGCCGCCGTGGGACACCGTCGACTGGGAGGCTGACAACGACTGGGACTGGCACTCCGCGACCGAGGACGACCCGGCGTGGCTGGTCGAGCAGTGGAAGGCCGCCTGCGCGAGCGCGGACGAGATCTACGCCGCGGCCGAACTCTCCGAGGCCCCGTTGGTGCCGCGACGCAGCGGCCCCGAGCCGATCTCGTTGCGCTGGATCCTGGTGCACATGGTCGAGGAGTACGCCCGGCACAACGGCCACGCCGACCTGATTCGTGAGGCGGTCGACGGCCAGACCGGCGAGTGACGATGCGGCTGCGCGGCCCCGCAGTCGCGCGGGTGGCCGGCGTCGTCGCGGTGGTGATGGCGCTCATCCTGACGGGCTGCTCGGGTGGGCGTGATCGGACGCTGGTCGTCTGGGCGGACGCGTCGCTGCGCGCGCCATTCCTGCAGTTCGCCAAGGTCCTCCAGGACACCCACCCCGGAACGACGGTGACCGTGCGTACAGGCGGCAGCGCTGTGCTGGCCGGCGAGATCGCGGCCGGCGCCGAGGTGGACGTCTTCGCCTCCGCCGGGCCGGGGCCGATGAGCGTCCTGGCTGGACGACCAGGTGACGTCGACCGGATCGCCAGCACCACCCTGTTGCTGGTGACCGCGAAGGGAAACCCTGAGGGCATCGCGACCCTCAACCAGCTGACCCGGGGCGGAATCACCGTGGCCGCGTGTCGGCCCAGCGAACCCTGCGGGGCGATGACCGACGAGGTGCTGCAGGCAGCAGGGGTCACGCTGACCCCCGGCGTGCTCGTGGACGACACCGCCACCGTGCTCGAGCAGGTCATGGCGGGTGAGGTGGATGCCGGCTTCGTCTACGCCACCGACGCCGAGGCGGCCGGAGCCGACGTCTATGTCGTGGACGATCCGGTGTTCCAGCAGCACCGCAGCAACCACCAGATCACGGTGCTCGCCGACTCACGCCGCAGCGAGTTGGCGGGGGAGTTCCGTGACCTGGTGCTGTCGAAGCCGGGGCAGTCGCTGCTCGACGACTTCGGGTTCGGCGCTCCCTGACCACGGCGCGGCCTCGGACCTTTCCTCCTGCTGACACTGGGGAGTGCTTCCGTGGTGGAAGCACTCCCCAGTGAGCTGGCGACGTGGGTGCTCAGGCCCCGACTCGGTGCATCCAGCCGCGGGTGTCGGCGGCTCGTCCGTACTGGATGTCGAGCAGGTGGCGACGGATCGCGGAGGTCTTGGGCCCCACCTCGCCGTCGGCCACGGTCAACTCGCTGCCGTCGGGGGCCTTGAACCCGGTGATCGGGGTGACCACCGCCGCGGTGCCGCAGGCCAGCACCTCGGTGATCGAGCCGTCGGTGACGCGGGTGCGCAACTCGTCCACGTCGATCGGACGCTCCACCGCCTGCAGCGCGTGGTCGCCGGCCAACTGCAGCACCGAGTCACGGGTCACCCCGTCCAGGATCGTGCCACGCAGCGCAGGCGTGATCAGCTCACCGTCGGCGGTGATGAAGCAGATGTTCATCGTGCCGCACTCCTCGATCCAGCGGTGCTCGGCCCCGTCGAGCCAGAGCACCTGGCCGCAGCCCTGCTCGGCGGCCTCGTCGGCAGCGGCCAGCGACGCCGCGTAGTTGCCGCCGCACTTGGCCTCGCCGGTGCCGCCGACCGAGGCCCGCGAGTAGTTCGGGGTGATCCACAGCCTCATCGGCGCCGAGTAGTAGGCGCCGGCCGGCGTGGCCAGCACGCAGTAGGTGTACTGGGTGGCCGCGCGCACCCCGATCAGCGGCTCCGAGGCGATCATGAACGGACGAAGGTAGAGGTTCTGCTCACCGGAGTTCTCGGGCACCCAGGCGCGGTCGAGGTCGACCAGGCTGAACACCGAGTCGAGGAAGACGTCCTCGGGCAGGGCCGGCATGCCCAGCCGCACCGCCGACTTCGCGAAGCGTGCCGCGTTCTTCTCGGGACGGAACAGCCACACCGAGCCCTCGTCGTGACGGTAGGCCTTCATCCCCTCGAAGATCTCCTGCCCGTAGTGCAGCACCGCCGCCGACGGGTGCAACTGCAGCGGAGCGGTCGCCGCGATCCGGTGCCCGTGCCAGACCTGGTCGGTCGACCACTGGGCCAGGGCCATGTGGTCGGTGAAGTAGGCGCCGAACCCGGGCTGGGCCAGGATCTGGCTGCGCTCGGCGTCGCTGATCGCTGCGGTGTTGGGCTGGATGGTGAACACGGACATGCCCTGCACGCTAGTGCGCACGATGCGGACTCGGCGTGGCGTCCCAATCGGTGCGCACTACTGTGTCGGGGTCACGTCATTGAAGGGAAAGATCCCCATGGTCGAGCAGCTCCACCCTGGCCTCCAGGCCAGCTTCGATGCGGTTCTCAAGCGCAACCCGGGCGAGCCTGAGTTCCACCAGGCCGTGTTCGAGGTGATGCACAGCCTCACCCCGATCGCTGACCGCAACCCCGAGTACATCGACGGCGGCGTGCTCGCCCGCGTCTGTGAGCCTGAGCGCCAGATCATCTTCCGCGTGCCGTGGGTCAACGACGCCGGCCAGGTCGAGATCCACCGGGGCTTTCGGGTCGAGTTCAACTCCGCCCTGGGTCCCTACAAGGGCGGCCTGCGCTTCCACCCGTCGGTGAACCTGTCGATCATCAAGTTCCTCGGCTTCGAACAGATCTTCAAGAACGCCCTCACCGGCATGCCGATCGGCGGCGGCAAGGGCGGCTCGGACTTCGACCCCAAGGGCCGAAGCGACCTCGAGATCATGCGCTTCTGCCAGTCGTTCATGACCGAGCTGTACCGCCACCTCGGTGAGTACACCGACGTGCCCGCCGGCGACATCGGCGTCGGCGGCCGCGAGATCGGCTACATGTTCGGCCAGTACAAGCGCATCACCAACCGCTACGAGTCGGGTGTGCTCACCGGCAAGGGCATCTCGTGGGGCGGCTCGCAGGTGCGCACCGAGGCCACCGGCTACGGCACCGTCTTCTTCGCCGACGCCATGCTGCGCGCTCGCGGCGACTCCTTCGAGGGGAAGCGCGTCGTGGTCTCGGGTGCGGGCAACGTGGCGATCTACGCCGTCGAGAAGGCCCAGCAGTTGGGCGCGACCGTGGTCGCGATGTCGGACTCGTCCGGCCACCTGGTCGACGAGCACGGCATCGACCTCGACCTGGTCAAGGAGATCAAGGAGGTGCGCCGCGGTCGCGTGCAGGAGTACGCCGACGAGCGTCCCGGCTCGCACGTGGTCTCTGACAAGACCATCTGGCACGTGCCCTGCGACATCGCCCTGCCGTGTGCCACCCAGAACGAACTCGACGCCGAAGACGCCCGTGCCCTGGTCGACAACGGGGTCAAGCTGGTCGCCGAGGGCGCCAACATGCCCACCACGCCCGAGGCCATCGAGGTGTTCAACGCGGCCAAGGTGCTGTACGCACCCGGCAAGGCGTCCAACGCCGGTGGCGTGGCCACCAGCGCGCTGGAGATGCAGCAGAACGCCAGCCGCGACTCCTGGGACTTCGAGACCACCGAGGAACGCCTCTTCCAGATCATGAACGCCATCCACGACGAGTGCGTGGTGACCGCCGAGGAGTACGGCCAGCCCGGCAACTACGTCGTCGGCGCCAACCTGGCCGGTTTCCTCAAGGTCGCCAACGCCATGGTCGCCCTCGGGGTGGTCTGAGCGGGGTTTCCCGGACCCGGAGTTGAATGAGGGGCCGGCACCTGAGAAACTCTCAGGTGCCGGCTCTTCGTTGGTCGGCGCGACTCGAGTGAAGGACGATCGGCGTGCGTGGCGTGGTGGTGGGTGCAGTGTTCTCGCTGCTGGCTGCCGTGCTGCAGATCGGCGTCGGTGGCATCATTCCCCCACCTCCACCAGGTGAGGTCGCCCGCAACGCCCTGCCGGTGGCCCCGGTCACCCCACCCCCTGTCGCCGGCATCGCCGAACCCTGCCTGGCCAAGCACCCCTTCCCCGACGGCAAGACCCTGCCCCAGGTGCACGCCCAGATGCAGCGCGTCTTCGGCCTCCAGCTCACCGGTGACGGCTGGACGAACCCGCGCTTCCGTCCGCTGGTCAAGATCGTGTGGCAGTCACTCGACGGCATCAACTGCACCCCCTTCATGGCCCAGATCAAGGCCAAGAACGACGGCAAGCTCAGGCTGCACGCCGGACCGACCCGCAGTTGGGCCTGGGGCGACTACGGCCTGACCAGGCCCGGAGCGGTCACCCTGGACTTCGCCAAGATGATCACCGCCCACCAGCAGGGTGATGACGGCCGGATCACCCGGCTGCTCATCCACGAACTCACCCACGTGCTGCACAAGGACCGCAACGCCGCCCCCGCCTACTGGAAGTCGTTCCAGAAGCTGCACCGCGCCGAGGGTCGGTTCAGCGACTACGGCTACGGCAGCTCCGAGGTGATGGCCGAGGTGGTCGGCTACTACGTGGCCCGCTGCGCCAAGGACAACCCCTACGACTCCGCAGATCAGGACGCCTACTACGCGTGGGCCAAGAAGTGGGTCTTCAACGACGTCGAGTTCGGCCCCGCCCCGGGCACCAAACCCTCCTGCTGACGCCTGTCAACAAACCCCAGAGGGTGGGTTCACGCGGGGAAAGGGTTTACACCCGCTGGGATAGATGGTTGAGTGAACAAACCATCTGACACGACGAAGTGCTCACAGCCGAGTGCTTCGCCACCCCAGGAAGGGCAACGCAATTGGCTCGAACCCAGACGGTCACCTGGTTTGAACTGGCTCGCTGCAAGGGAGCCGAAGACGATCTCTTCCCCGAAGGCAAGCAGCAGAAGCGGGCCACCGCGATCTGCGTCGGTTGCCCCGTGCGTGCCGAGTGCCTCGCCGAGGCCCTCGACAACCGAATCGAGTGGGGTGTGTGGGGTGGCATGACCGAACGGGAACGCCGAGCACTGCTGCGTCAGCGCCCCGACGTCGCCTCGTGGCACGAGGTGCTGGTCGCTGCCCCGGCGCGGATGGCTGCCGAGGACTGATCCACCCCCAACTGGCCAGGTTCAGGCCAGGCGGTAGCGCGCCCTCGTGGTGTGCGACTGCCCTGGCTCGAGCCTGATCGGCCGGTCGAGCACGTTCGCCGCCTCGATGCAGACCATGCCCGGCCACTCGTCGTCGCCGTAGTCGGGCATCGCGGCCGCCTTGGCGATCCACGGGTTCCAGACCACGGTCTGGGCCGCGCCTTCGGTCGTCACCTCGACCGTGCGCGCGCCTGCGTTCAGCACCACCGGACCGGCCGAGTCGTAGACTCGGTCGGTCTCTGCGGTGAACTCCACGTCACCCGACTGGGTCTCGTGCTGCCCGGTCACCTTGTCGAGGTGGGCGTCGCCGTCCAGACCCGACACCGAAGCCTCGTGGAGGTCGTCCACAGCGAGGTAGGTGTGCAGTGCCTGCTCGACGTCGAGCGGCACCTCACCGGCGGTGACGGTCAGTGACAGGGTGAGTGTTCGTCCAGCCTGCACGCGGTAGCGGGCCTCGAAGTCGCCCATCTCGGCGGCGCCCGGCTGACCGGCGACGGCCTCCGGCTCGAGGACGAACTCGACCACCGCATCACCCTCGTCCACCTTCGCGAGGACGAGCCGCCAGCCGACGATCCGTGCCCACCCGTGCGCAGGAACCTGGTCACCGCTGCGTCCGGGGCCGAACCACGGGAAGCAGATCGGTACCCCGCCGCGCACGGGCTGGCCCGCGCTGAAGTGCGAGTGGGCACTCATCCACAGCACCGGGCGTTCACCGGCAGGCTGCCAGTGGCAGACATGGGCACCGTGGGGCAGCACGACAAGGTCGGCAGCCTGGGTGTGCACGCGCAGCGAACTGAGGCCGCCGAACTCAGGATCGGACTCGAGCAGGGTGAAGCCCTCGGGAAGCGTGGTGACCATGGGCCGACGGTATCTTGGTGCGCATGTCAACGCTGGTCTTCATGCACGCCCATCCCGATGACGAGTCGTCGCAGACTGCCGGGACGATGGCGCTGGCGCACGACGCCGGGCACCGCGTGGTCTGGATCTGCTGCACCAACGGCGACCACGGTGCCGTGCCCGACGACCTGGACGAAACCGACGACCTGGTGTCGCTGCGCCGTCGCGAGGCCGAGGCCAGCGCCCGCGTGCTCGGCGTCGACCGGCTGGTCTGGCTCGGCTATGCCGACTCGGGCATGCACGGCTGGGACCAGAACAGCCACGAGTTCGCCTTCGTCATGGCCGACGTCACCGAGGCCGGACGACGGGTCGCCGACGTGCTCGACGACGAGGACGCCGACGTGCTGATCGGTTACGACTTCCACGGCAACTACGGCCACCCTGACCACGTGCAGGTGCACCGGGTGATGAATGCCGCCGTCGAGCAGGCCGCACGGCGACCGCGGGTGCTGCAGGTCACCGGCAACCGTGACGCCATGCGGCGTGGTTTCGCCGCCGCGGTCGAAGCGGGGCTGATGCCCCCCGACGACGCGTGGGACATCGACTCGCCGCTGCCCGACGGCAACCTGTTCGGCACCCCTGAGGACGAGATCCAGTGGGCCGTCGACGTGCGCGGGGTCATCGACCAGAAGCGGGCCGCGCTGGCCTGCCACGCCTCACAGCCCGACGCCGCCGGCATGCTGTTGATGCCCGAGGAGATGTTTCGTGAGGGCTTCGGCTGGGAGCACTACATCGAGCAGGGACTTGACCAGCCGATGATCGTGGGCTGGCCCTTCGACGACCAGACCCCTGTGCAGCGGAGTGCCTGATGGCCCGCCCACGCGAGCAGCACCACTCGGGTCTGATCGACACCACCCAGGTGCCGCTGCAGGCACCCGAGCGTGGTCCGGTGATCGGACGCACCCTGCTGGTGATGGTGCTGGCACTGCTGCTGGCCGGAGTCCTCGGCGGGCTGATGGCCCTGTTCGGTGACCCGATGGCCGATGAGCTCGGCACCGGCGGTGAGGACGTGGTGCGCACCATCGGTCTCGGACTGCTGGTGGGGCTGGCTGCCTTCTTCGTGCTGGTGGTGCCGGTGGTGGTGATTGTGGCGGTGGCCCACCAGACCATGGTGCGCAGCGTGAAGGCCTCCCGGGTCGTGGTGGCCGTGGGCTGGTTCGCGATCACCGTGTTGGTGCTGGTGGTCACCGCGAGTGCGCTCGGCAGCGCCTTCGTCGACGCCCTGAAGCTGCTGTGGGCGCCGGTGCTGCTGGTGGGCGTGGCCCTGGTCGCACTGGCGCCATGGATGGTGTGGGGGCGGATGCGTCCGGGTCGTCAGGACGCGCGCTGACGCAGCCCTCGTCGTACGAGCAGGACCGCACCCACGACAACACTGGCGAACAACCCCACTGGAACGATCAGCATCGACATCAGCACCACGTCGGGACCCCAGGCGTGGCCGGTGTGGATCACCCGCTGGTAGGGCGCAGGCGGGTCGTCGGTGGTGAAGGTGTAGTCGGCGGTGATCTCCTCGGGGTTGAGCACGCCTTGGTAGGCGGTCAGCCACCACTGCTCGGCTGAGTCGCGTCCGACCACCGACGGCGAAATGTAGGTCGAGCGGATGATCTCGAGCGGGCTGTCAGGAGATGCGTCCTGGTCGATCCGCAGTCCGCGGGGCCCGACCAGGTAGAGGCTGACCCGCTGGCGGGTGGTGGCCTTGCTCGACAACTTGATCGGGTAGACCGGGGTGGTGGTCTCGAAGCTCAGCCTGAGTGGGGTCAGGTCGGGCGACAGTGTCGATCCCGCAACGGCCGGCACGAGCTTGACCGCCTGGATCACCCAGCCCTGGTCGAGGTATTCCTGCAGCACGCCGATGATCGTCGGCTTGGTCGGGTAGCCCTGGGTGGTGAGCCAACCGTTGACCGCCGACGCGTCCGTGCCCGACAACGTGGTCACCCGGAATGGGCCCACGTCGGTGATGTCGTCGACCTGCACCGGGGGACGAGACTGCGGCGCGCCGGTGCTGCCTCCGTCACCTGCGCCGAACGCGGGCCAATTGAGGCGGAACGAGGGACGGCTGTCGCGACGTGGCTGGACGAGGCGTTCGAGCGTGGTGAAGTGCTCCCGGTCGCCCAGGCCCAGCTGAGTGCCTCGCGGGGTCGGCATGATCCAGGCCGCCGACGCGGCAGCACCGGTCAACGAGAGCACCATGTCGATCTGCTCGGTCGTCCCGTCGAAGGCGACGATCGCGGTCTCGCCGTCGATCGAGGCCCGCGAGTCGGTGACCACAGCCCCGCAGGCGCAGGCCTGGGCCGCCAGGGGCGAGAACGGTCCGACCCCGAGCACCACGGCCAGGGCGAGGGCCAACAACAGGCGCAGCTTCATGTGGTCAAGGATGAGTGCGCGGCGGGGCAGTTGGCGAGAGCCCTGTGGTCACGATCCGGTGACGAAGCGTGACATCCCTTGTCGCGTCGAGGTTCAGAACAGCTGGTCGGGTGCCGGAGGCGGCGCGTAGGCCGGGTCGACGCCCTTGAACAGCTTCGAGACCGATCGTCCCTCGTTGATTCGGCAGATCGCGTCGCCGATCAGCGGGGCGATCGAACGCACCCGCAGGTCGGGCCAGTCCTGCGGCGGGGGCACGGTGTTGGTGGTGACCACCTCGGTGACGAACGGGTGGTTGCTGAGCCGCTCGACCGCCTTGCCGGTGAACAGGCCGTGGGTGCAGTTGATCGAGGCGCCTGTGGCCCCGAAGTCCTCGAGGCGTTCGAGCAGTTCGACGATCGAGCCGCCGGTGGCGATCTCGTCGTCCAGCACGATGGCGTGCTTGCCGCTGACGTCACCGACGATCGAGTCGATGACGACCTTGTCGTCGGCCAGGCGCTGCTTCGAGCCGGCGGCGACCGGCAGGTTCAGCAATCGCGAGAACTGAGTGGCGGTCTTGGCGTTGCCGAGGTCGGGTGAGACCACGATGTGGTCGGTCAGGTCGCGTCCGCGGTAGTGGTTGGCCAGTTCGCCGATGGCGGTGAGGTGGTCGACGGGGCAGTTGAAGAAGCCGTGCACCTGCGGGGCGTGCAAGGCCATGGTCAGCACCCGCGAGACCCCGGCGGTGACCAACAGGTCGGCGACCAGGCGGCCACCCAACGAGATCCGCGAGTGGTCCTTCTTGTCGGATCGTGCATAGGCGTAGTGCGGCATCACCGCGGTGATCTGCTGGGCCGAGGCGCCGCGGGCGGCATCGATCATCATCAGCAACTCGACCAGGTGCTCCTGGGTCGGCGGCACCAACGGCTGGATGATGTAGACGTCCTTCTTGCGGCAGTTGGCCAGCAACTGGGCCTGCAGGCAGTCGTTGCTGAACCGGCTGATCCTGGCGTGCGACAACTCGATGTCGAGGTACTCACAGATTTCGCGCGCCAGGTCCTTGTGGGCGCTCCCGGAGAAGACGACGACGTCCTTCACGTGACCTCCACAGCGTGGGTACCGGCACCAACTGATCGTCAGACTACCGTCGCGAGACAGGTGTGCGCACCGAGGTCACGCACGGCCCCGCTACGCTGGCCCCATGACCCAGACGACACCGCCTGCCGCCACCACCTCGAGCCTGCGCACCCTGCGCGGCATGACCTTGGCGATGTCAGTCCTGGCGGTTCTGCAGGCCGTGCTCGGCTTCATGCTCGCCGCAGGAGTCGATGGCATCCGCGACGTGCACGGCTGGAGTGGCTACGCCCTGTTCATCGTGTCGATCGTCGCCGCGGTCTTCGCCTGGAAGTACTCGCGCGAGAATGCCCACAAGGGCGTCTTCTACCACGCGACCAGCATCCCGGTGATGGGCCTGCTGCAGATCGGTCTGGCCGAGATGGGCGCCGAGACCATCCACATCGTGCTCGGCGTTGCGATCGCCGTCGCGGTGATCGGGCTGTGGACGATGCTGCGCCGCCACTGACCAGCCGACCTGTCAGGCCGGGTGCTCCGCGAGGAACGCGTCCACCTCGTCCGTCGTGGGGGACGAACCCGGACCCAGTCGTGTGACCTTGATCGCGGCCGCCGCGTTGGCCCGCCTGGTCGCCTCAGGCCACGTCAGGTCCGCGGCCAGAGCGGCCACCAGCACCCCGGTGTGGGTGTCACCGGCGCCATTGGTGTCGACCGGCTTCTGCGGGAACCCCGGCGAGGCGTGCACCTGGTCGTCCCACGCCACCGCACAGCCGTGCTGGCCGTCGCGGACGACCGCTGCGGCGTCGACCGGTAGGTGGTCCAGGGCGGCCTGGGCGGCCTCGGCCATGTCAGTTCGTCCGGTCAGGGCCTCGGACTCCTCGGCGTTGCCGGTCCAGATCGCGGTGCGCGCCAGCACCCGTCGGCGCAGGTCGTCGTCCAACTCGGCGAACACCGCACCGGGGTCGAGCACCACCCGCACGCCGGAATCGAGCGTCTCGAGCCAGGCGACCAACGGATCGCGGGTCTGCTCGACCGCCAGGGTGTAGCCACTGATGCAGACCAGGTCACCCGGAACCGGCGCCGAGGTGGCCAGGCTCTCGACGCTGATCCGGCGTTCGGCGCCCAAGGTGGTGACGAAGGTCCGCTCGGCGGTGGCCTCGACCATCACCCAGCACACCCCGGTGTCGACCTCGTCCACCGGTGGTGCCGACAGGACGACTCCGGCCTCGGTGAGTACTTGGCGAACGAGGTCGCCGTTGGGGCCGGTGCCGTGGGCCCCGGCGTGCACGCAGGTCGCCCCCTGCCGGGCCGCGGCGACCAGGATCGTCACCGCACCACCGGCCTGGCGGACGAAGCTCGAGGCCATCACGTTGCCGCCGCGGTCGGGTAGGTGCTCGATCACCGCCACCTCGTCGACCAGGGCCTGGGCGGTGTGGATGATCCGGGGCATCAGCCGGCCTGGGGTGGCAGGAACCCGATCCAGCGGCGGAGCCGGGCGGTGAACTCGCGGTCGACGCCCACCTCGCGACCGTCCAGACGGACGATCGGTGCGGTGCCACGGATCGAGGACGCCAGCCACACCCCGTCGGCGGCGAACAGTTCGTCCGGGTCGATCAGGCGGACCTCGGTGGGAACACCCTCGGCCTCGGCGCCCTCGAAGGCGACGGTCTGGGTGATCGAGTGCAGGATGCCGCTGGCCCCGGCCGGGGTGGTGCTGAGCACCCCGTTCGACCAGACCAGCAGGGCGGCATTCGGCCCTTCGAGGCAGTGGCCCTCGGTCGAGGTGAAGACCACCTCGGTGGCGCCACGGCGCTTGGCCTCGCGCTTGGCGGCCATGTTGATCGCATAGCTCAGGCTCTTCACCCCACCCAGCAGCCAGGGCACGTCGCGGTACAGGTCGATGCTGGTGCCGCGGTCAAGCAGCACCGCGGCCACGCCCTCGCGGTCGGCCAGCGCCTGCTGGGTGATCGGGGTGATCGTGGCGACCCCGGTCGCGGGCAGGCTGGCGAAGCTCTCCTGGCCGCGGGTCCACATCAGCTTGAGGATCGCTTCGCCGGGCACGGTCCACGCCTCGACGGCCTCGGCGATCAGGTCACGCCAGGCCTGACGGTCGTCGTCGGTGAAGTCGGCGTCCAGCCCGGCCAAGGACCGTCCGAGCCGGTCGAGGTGCCGCTCCAGGTGGTCGACGGTGGACGACCCGTCATCGGCGGTGACCACACGGGTGGCGTCGAAGGCGCCGTCGCCGCGGGTGAAGCCGAGGTCGTCGGCGGTGACCACCGGCTGGCCTGCGACAACGAGTCCTCGTCCGAGCACGGCGACCACCTGGCTGAGTTCGCTCATGCGGCTCAGCCTAGGCCGAACGCTCAGTCCTTGAGCGCTGCGAGCCGGTCGAGCACCTCGTTCCACTCGGTCACGTGCTCGAGGTGTGACTCCGGGCTGGGTTCGACCATGGTGTGGGTGACGGTGAGTTCGGTGGTGGCGGCGTCGCGCCCCACCAGCACCACCCGCACATGGTCACTGATCGGGTCGGGTTCGTCCCAGACCCAACTGAACTCCAACTCCGAACACGGCTCGACGACGAAGAAGTCACCGGTCACGCCGACCTCACCGGCCTGGGAGCGGATGCTGTAGTGACGGCGGGGGCGGGCGTCGAACTCGTAGGTGGTGTCGGGGTATATGGGCCACCACCACCGCGAGAGCCCTGTTGCCGTCGTGCACAGCCGCCACACCTCATGGGCCGGACGGGCCACGTGCCTGGTGATCACGATCGGGTCCGTCATGGCGACCTCCCCTCAGAGGTCTCTCCATGGTCACACGAGGATCATCCTCGGCGCAAGACCCCAACGGGGTGTGACGGATGGCTGGAGACCGCGGGGACGAACGAAGGTCCGCCCCCGAGGGGACGGACCTTCGTTGGCCACCTGCTGGTCAGCCGAGGGCGGCGAACAGCGCGGCGTGCGTGCTGTCGCCCAGCACCAGGTGGGCCTGGCTGAGCGACGGGGCGGCCTTCTTCGGTGCCGAGAAGGTGACGGTCACCGTGGTCGAGGCCTTCGGTGCCAGGGTGATCGAGGCGCACCACGGCGGCCATGCCGGCGACGTGCGGGCTGGCCATCGCTCGGGGCGGTCTCGCAGGAGGCTCGGGCGCAGATGGCCGCGCACATGCAGGAACTGATGGACGACGTCGGTGAGTGCGACGACCGTGAGGTGCTGGTGCGCCGCTTCAATGCCTGCGGCAACCCACATCCAGATGGAGATCGACGAGTCGGTTCCCGGCGGGCCGGGCTCGCCGGGCCAGGACCCCCACCGTCGTCCTCGTCGCTGACCCAACCCTCTGCCACACGCGTGACGCCCCCACCACCTCACCGGTGATGGGGGCGTCCTGCGTGTGGGGTGGGCTCAGGCGGCCTTGATGGCCGAGATCTCGAGCTCGAGGGTGATGTCGTCGCTGACCAGCACGCCGCCGGTCTCGAGCGCGGCGTTCCAGGTCAGGCCGAAGTCCTTGCGGCTGAGCTTGGTGCGGCCCTCGAAGCCGATCCGGCTGTTGCCGAAGGGGTCGGTGGCCTCGCCCTCGAAGTCGAAGGGGATGGTGATCGACTTGGTGACGTCCTTGATGGTCAGGTCACCGGTGACGTTGAGGGTGTCGTCGTCGACGACCTCGACCTTGGTCGAGGTGAAGCGCAGGGTGGGGTACTTCTCGACGTCGAGGAAGTCCTCGCCACGCACGTGGGCGTCGCGCTGGTCGTTGCGCGAGTCGAACGAGGCGGCCTGGATGGTGACGTCGATCTGCGCGCTCTCGGGGTTGGCGCCGTCGCCGGAGGCGGTGCCCTCGAACTCGTCGAACGAGCCGCGCACCTTGGTGACCATGGCGTGGCGGGTCACGAAGCCGAGGCGGGTGTGGCTGGGGTCGAGGTTGTAGCTGCCCTTGATGGTGGTGAGGGACATGGCGTGCTCCTGGAGGATCTGAGTGGTTGAGGGTTCAATCTCTTTCCGGTTGGAACGACGCCTGCCGCAGGATCATTCCCAGATCCAGAAAAAAACTTTCGGCTTCAACCAGATTCCCTGCGCCCAGACGCGGTTCGTGGCGGGAACCGCGCCTTTGACAGCGAAGTTCCCGCCACGAATCGGGTTGGACGAGGGTCAGCTCAGCTTGGTCTCGTCGGTGACGCGGCCCTCGGCCTCGAGCGGCTTGGGGGCGTCCCTTCCGGCGGTCAGCACGGTGTGGCTCAGGCCGGCGATCGCGGCACCGATCAGCGGGGCGACGATGAACAGCCAGACCTGCGAGAGGGCGGCCGAACCGGCGAACCAGGCGACACCCAGCGAACGGGCCGGGTTGACCGAGGTGTTGGTGACCGGGATCGAGTTCCCGACGCCTGGACAAGGGTAGGGGTCGCCCATGAGCGTGAGCCACCCGACGCCGGATCCCCAGCCAATGTTCAGACAACCAGGGTCTGGCGTATGCCGTTCGTGCCGGTGGTGTTTGTCGACCAGCGCTGTGTCGGGTCACCCAGGTTGTCCCGGGTGGTGCCCGGGGCGTCACCGCTGGCCGTACATCCGGTCGTGCTCGGCCACCAGCGACCTGGGCGCCGTCAGCCGGTACGACTCGTCCAGCAGTTCGGCGACTTCGTCCCAGTCGGTGTGTTCGTCGAGGTCGACCCCGACCCACCCGGCTGCTGCAAGGTAGGCGGGCGCGTAGCAGCGAGGCTCGGTCAGCAGCGAGCGGCGCTCGTCCTCGGGCAGCTTCACGATGATCGACTGCGGGTGCTGCACGTACTGCCCGTCAACCTTGATCGAGCCGCCGTAGTGGCAGAACACCTTGGTGGTGAACATCACCGGACGACCGTGGCTGATCTTCTCCTGTGCCCCGGGGAAGGCGAACGCCAACTGCCGCACCCGGGCCAGCAGCGGGTCGTCCTCGTCGAACATCACTGGGTGCGACATGGGCGACAGCCTAGGACGAGCGGGTGCTGGGCTGGTTGCATGGAGCCATGACAGAGTCGTCCGCTGCAGCGCCCGAGGCCCGCGCGATCTGGGTGCGTCCCGACCTGATGCTGTGGCCGGGCATCACCGACGACGCGACCTGGTCGCTGTGGAGCGCTCCCGACGGGGGCATCGCGCCCAACGGCCTGAACGCCACGCTGGCCGCGCTCGTCCCCGACGGCCCGGTGCCCGACGACATCGCCGCAGCCCACCCGCACCTCGCGGGGCACCACGTGCTGAAGGTGCCTCGGCTCGACGTCGAGACACTGCTGCGTGGCCAACTGCTGGTGGTGGCCACCGCCGCCGACGGCACCCAGGCCCGCACCGGCGTCCAGACCGCGCTGCTGCTCGACCACCTGTACGCCGCTGAAGCCACGTCACGGCGCTACGGGTACCTGCCCGAGTCCGGTGAGTTCCGGGTCTGGGCGCCGACCGCGCACACCGTGGCCCTGGTCACCTGGCGCGACGGCGTCGAGCAGGTCGTCGGGATGGACGCCGAGCCCGGTGGGTCGTGGGCGACCACGGTCGGCGACGCCGACGGACTCGAGTACTGCTTCGACGTCACCGTCTACGTCCCCGCCGTCGACCGGGTGCTCACCAACCGGGTCACCGACCCCTGCTCGGTCGCGCTCACCGCCGGCTCGCGGCACTCGGTGGCGATCGACCTCGCCGACCCGCGCTGGGCGCCCGAGGCCTGGACCGACACCCCCGCGCCCGACGTCGAGCGCTTCGTCGACGAGGTGATCTACGAACTGCACATCCGCGACTTCTCGCGCGACGACGACCTCGTCCCCGCACCACTTCGGGGCAGCTACCTGGCCTTCACCGCCGACGGCCACGGCTCCCGCCACCTGCGCAGGCTGGCCGAGGCCGGGCTGACCACCGTGCACCTGTTGCCCACCTTCGACCTGGGCTCGATCCCGGACGACCGCTCGGCCTGGCTGTCGGCCGACCCCGAACTGCTCGCCGCTGCCGCCCCCGACTCCGACGCCCAGCAGGACCTGATCGCCGGCGTCCGCCACTTCGACGGCTTCAACTGGGGCTACGACCCGTGGCACTGGACGACTCCCGAGGGCAGCTACGCCATCGACCAGCACGGCGGCGCCCGGATCGTGGAGTTCCGCTCGATGGTCGGCGCGCTGCACCAGATGGGCCTGCGAGTGGTGATGGACGTGGTCTACAACCACACCCACGCCTCGGGGCAGGACGAGCAGTCGGTGCTCGACAGGATCGTGCCGGGCTACTACCACCGCCGCGACGTGCTGGGCGGCATCTGTCACTCGACCGCCGCCAACAATGTCGCGACCGAGCACGCCATGGCCGAGCACCTGATCGTCGCCTCGATGACCACCCTCGCGCGCGACCACCGCATCGACGGCTTCCGGATCGACTTGATGGGTCACCACCCCAAGAGCGGCATGGTCAAGGTGCGCGAGGCGCTGGACGAGGTCGGGCGCGAGCAGTCGCGCCGGGTCACGCTGTATGGCGAGGGCTGGAACTTCGGTGAGGTGGCCGACGGGGCCCGGTTCGTCCAAGCCACCCAGGCCAACCTCGGCGGCACCCGGATCGCGACCTTCAACGACCGGATCCGTGACGGCGTGCGGGGTGGTCGTCCTTTCGACGCCGACCCCCGCCACCCAGGGTTCGCCACCGCCGCCGGCCCGTGTCGCGGCATCGACCAGGACCTGGTGATGCTGGGGCTGGCCGGCAACCTGGTCGACTTCACTTTTCAGCGCACCGAGGGCGGCACGGTCACCGGCGCCGAGTTGCGCTACGGCGAAGACCCGCTGGTGCACCCCGACAGCATCAGCAGCCCCGCTGGCTATGCCAGCGAACCGGACGAGGTGGTCAACTACGTCGACGCCCACGACAACGAGACGCTGTTCGACGCGATGGTGCTCAAGCTGCCCCGCCACGTGTCGATGGACGCACGGGTGCGGCTCAACACCATCGCCCTGGCCACCGTGACCCTGTCGCAGACCGCGGTGCTGTGGCATGCCGGCGCCGACCTGCTGCGCTCGAAGTCGCTGGACCGCAACTCCTTCGACTCCGGCGACCACTTCAACCGGCTCGACTGGACGGGTGCCGACAACGGCTTCGGACGAGGGCTGCCACCCGCCTGGGACAACCTGGCGCACTGGCCGTTGATGGCTGTGCTGCTGGCCAATCCTGAGTACAAGCCGACGGCTGAGCACGTGGCACTGGCGACGGCGATGGCGCAGGACCTGCTGCGGATGCGGGCAGGGTCGCGGCTCTTCCGGCTGGGCAGCGCTGGGCTGATCCGGCAGAAGTTGAGCTTCCCGGTCTCGGGCACCGACATCGACTACCCCGGGGTGATCTGCATGCTGGTGGACGACCTGGCCGGTGAGCGGGTCGATGCCGAGGTGTCGGGTCTGGTGGTGGTGATCAACGCGACCGGGACGACGGTCGTCCAGCGGGTGCCGGGACTGGCCGGACAGTGGCAGTTGCACCCAGTGCAGCAGGAGTCGGCGGACTCAGTGGTGCGGACGGCGTGGGTCGAGCCGGGCGACGCCGTGGGGTTCCACGTGCCCGGGTTCACCGCGGCGGTGTTCGTCCGCCGCTGACATCTTGCTGCTGAAATGTCGACGCCGGCTCGACCAACCGCCTCTGGAGAGGGGTTGGTGCCGCATTTCACGACATTTCAGCAGGACGAGAGACCGCGGCAGCCTGTCTCGGCGTTGCGGTTTGACCGTCGCGAAGGGCGTGCCGATAGCCTCGGCCGTCCATGCCTTCCCCAGACCAGTTCGCCGACCACGGGGCTGAGCTGCGTCCAGACGCGGCTGCGACAAGGCCTTTCGAGCGTCACGCCACCACCGTGCCCCACGCCTTCGACAACCTGTCACCGGCGTTCCCCGGCCGCGCCCCGTGGGGCACCGCCAAGAGCCTGCGGGCCTGGCAGCAGACTGCCCTCGACGACTACCTCGCCAAGCGACCCAAGGACTACCTCGCCGTCGCCACCCCGGGCGCCGGCAAGACCACCTTCGCGCTGCGGGTCGCGTCCGAACTGCTGCGCGACCGCACCGTCGAGCGGATCATCGTGGTCTGCCCGACCGAGCACCTGAAGGTGCAGTGGGCCGAGGCCGCCAACCGCGCCGGCATCCACCTCGACCCGGGTCTGGGGGGACGGTCGCGTCGCGGGCGCAGCCGTGAGTTCGACGGCCACGTGCTCACCTATGCCGGGGTCGCCGCCAACCTGTTCGGCACCGAGGCCCGCGTCGTCCACTTCAAGACGCTGGTGATCCTGGACGAGGTGCACCACGCCGGCGACTCGCTCAGTTGGGGTGAGGCGGTCGGCCAGGCCTTCCAGCTCGCCACCCACCGGCTGATGCTCACCGGCACACCGTTCCGCTCCGACGAGCACCCGATCCCGTTCGTGCGGTACGAGGTCGAGGCCGACGGCGGACGACGCTCGGTCGCCGACCACACCTACGGCTACGCCGATGCCCTGCGCGACCACGTGGTTCGTCCGGTCGTGTTCATGAACTACGGCGGACCGATGCGTTGGCGCACCAAGGCCGGCGACGAGATCACCGCCAACCTGTCCGAAGCCCTCACCAAGGACCTCACCGCCCAGGCCTGGCGCACCGCGCTTGACCCCAAGGGGAGGTGGATCGCCGCGGTGCTGCGCGCCGCCGACACCCGCCTGTCCCAGGTGCGCCGGCACGTGCCCGACGCCGGCGGGCTGGTGATCGCCACCAGCCAGACCACCGCTCGCGCCTACGCCCGCGCGCTCGAGCAGATCACCGGCGCCAAGCCCACCCTGGTGCTGTCCGACACCCCCGGCTCGTCCAAGCGGATCGAGGAGTTCGCCGAGTCTGACGCGCGCTGGATGGTGGCCGTGCGGATGGTCTCAGAAGGCGTCGACGTGCCCCGTCTGGCGGTGGGGGTCTACGCCACCGCGACCTCGACCCCGCTGTTCTTCGCCCAGGCCGTCGGACGATTCGTCCGCGCACGCCGTCGGGGCGAACTGGCGACCGTCTTCCTGCCGACGGTCCCGCTGCTGCTCGCCCACGCCACCCACCTCGAGCGGCAGCGCGACCACGTGCTCGGGGTGCCGAAGAGTTCGGACGAGGGCCTGTGGGACGAGCAGTTGTTGGCCGAGGCCAACTGCACCGAATCGGCCTCGGACGACCTGATCGGCCAGTTCGAGGCGCTGGAGGCGACCGCCCGGTTCGACCACGTGCTGCACGACGGCCAGCAGTGGGGACTGCACGCCGAACCCACCTCGGACGAGGAGGCCGACTACCTCGGACTACCCGGCCTGCTCGAACCCGACCAAGTGGCCAGCCTGCTCGCCGAACGCCAACGTCGCCACGTCACCCGGCGGGGACGAGCCGAGCGCCGCGAGCGGGTGCCCGACGAGGTCAGCCTGCACCGGGCGCTGGAGGGCAAGCGCAAGGAACTGAATTCCCTGGTCAGCCAGTACGCGCGCAGTTCGGGTCGTCCGCACAGCCACGTGCACGCCGACCTGCGCCGCCAGTGCGGGGGGCCGCCGCTGGCGCGGGCCTCCACCGACCAGGTGGAGGCCCGGATCCAGTTGGTGCGCCGCTGGTTCGCCGCCTGAGGGTCTGGAGTGGTCAGCCCGTGGCCCAGTAGTTGTAGCCGTCGGTGTGGGGGTCGGCGGGGTTGAAGTTGTGGACCGCCGCCGAGGCGGCCGACTCGGGATCGTAGGAGCCGGAGTGGATCACTGACTCGCTACCCAGGTTCCACAGGTGCCACCCGTCACGCGTGAACAGGAAACCCAGGTTGCCATCGACGGTGTAGAGCAGCCCCGTGCGCCGAGGCTCGCTCGCCGGCCACGGCACCGGATGGGCATGGTGAAGGTGGGTGCAGGGGCTGGTGCCAAGCTGGTCGGAGGGCCGGCCGGCTGCGGGGTGGTGCTACCCAGCTCGCCCCAGCCGAGCCAGCCAGCCCAGGGTCGCCAGGGTGCCGGCTGCCGCGACGCCGCCACCGAGGCAGAAAACATCGCGCCGGGTGCCTGCCACCGGGTGGAAAGAGGGCGGTTGCCCTCACTCTCCACTACGCAGCGGCCGCGCGAAAGGTTCTGTCGGACCCCCCGGGCCTCACTTGCTGGGATCGATGACCACCTTGAGACCCTTGCGGGCCGAGGCGTCGGCGAAGGCCGAGGCGGCCTCGTCCAGCCCCACCGTCTGGGTCACCATCGAGCGCACGTCGATCTTGCCCGAGCGCACCAGCTCGATCGTCCGGGGATACATCTCCTTCATCCGACGCACCAGGCGCAGGTCGATGCCCTTGCGGCGGGCCGGTCCTGCGGTGAAACCGATGTGGTCGTCACTGGGAATCCCGACCAGCATCACCCGTCCGCCGGGACGGCAGGCCAGGCACGAGGTGGTCACCGCATCATCGTTGCCGGCGACCTCGAACACCACGTGTGCCCCGAGGCCGGTCAGCCGCTCCCAGGTGGAAGCCTCTCGGGCCTCGTCCGGGGTGAGCACGACCTCGGCCCCATACTGGGTGGCCATGTCACGTCGGTGCGCGAGCGGTTCGACCGCGATCACCCGGGCGGCACCGCTGGCCAGCGCCAACTGCACCAGCAGCAGCCCGATCGGACCACAGCCGACCACGGCCACGGTCGCCCCGACTGGCACGTGCGCCAGGTCCCAGGCGTGCAGCGCCACGCCGAGCGGCTCGAGCACCGCACCGTCGGCGGCGGTGAAGCCCTCGGGCAGCGGGTGCAGCAGGTGGGTCGGCCAGCTGATCAGCTGCTGCATCGACCCGTCGAGCGTCGAGTGGCCCGAGAACTGCACGGTCGGGCACAGGTTGCGGTGCCCCTCCTCGCACATCTCGCAGTGCCCGCACGGGATCGCGGGGTCGACCGCGACCACTTGCCCGGCGTACGGTCCGTCGACCGCGACCCCGGCGGTCTCGTGGCCGGGGACGAGCGGACGAGTCAGCCCGGCATCGCCGATGTTGCCGTCCTCGAACCAGTGCAGGTCAGACCCGCAGATGCCCACCGCGGTGATCCGCACCAGGGTGCGTCCCTCGGCGGCGGTCGGCTCGTCCTCGTCGTGCACCCGCACGTCGCCGGCAGCGTGCAGCCTCAGCGCCTTCATTGCCTCGTCCCTCTTCTTCCCGGCCGTCAGCGCAGGCCGTCGGTGAACTTGTGGACGACCGCGTTCCAGCGCAGCTCCTGGCTGAAGCGGCGCACCGTGGTCTCGTCATCGATGATCGCAAGTTCGAGCCCGGCGATCTCGGCCAGGTCGACGAAGTGCTCCAGGCCGACCGCGGTGGTCATCACGGTGTGGTGGGCCGCGCCAGCTGTCAGCCAGCACTCGGCCGAGGTGGCGAAGTCGGGTTGCGGCACCCAGACCGCCCGGGCCACCGGAAGGTTCGGCAGGTCGGCGTCCGACCCGACCACCTCGACGACGTTGGCGATGAACCTCAGCCGGTCGCGCAGGTCACTCATCGCCACCACCAGCGCCGGGCCGTTGTCGGTGTCGAACACCAGCCGCACGGGATCCTCGCGGTCGCCGATGCCGAGCGGATGGATCTCGAGCTTCGGCTTGCCGGTGGTCAGCGTCGGGCAGATCTCGAGCATGTGGGCGCCGAGGATCTTCTCCTTGCCGGGGGTGAGTTCGTAGGTGTAGTCCTCCATCAGCGACGCGCCACCGGGCAGGCCGTGGCCCATCACCTTGGCCAGCCTCACCAGGATCGCGGTCTTCCAGTCGCCCTCGGCGCCGAAGCCGTACCCGTCGGCCATCAGCCGCTGCACCGCCAGGCCGGGCAGCTGCTTGAGTCCACCGAGGTCTTCGAAGTTGGTGGTGAACGCCCCGAATCCGCCCTGCTCGAGGAAGCGGCGCATGCCGATCTCCTGGCGGGCGCCGTAGCGCAGCGACTCGTGCCGCTCACCGCCGGCGCGCAGGTCGGGGCCGACGTCGTAGAGGTCTTCGTACTCGGCGACCAGCGCATCGATGGCGGCATCGTCCACCGCGTCGACCACCGCGACCAGGTCGTTGACACCCCAGGTGTTCACCGAGACCCCGAGCATCGCCTCGGCCTCGGTCTTGTCACCCTCGGTGACCGCGACGTTGCGCATGTTGTCGCCGAAGCGGGCCAGCTTGAGGTGCTGCAACTCGGCCCACCCGACCGCGGCCCGGGCCCAGACCGCCACCCGGTGCTGCACGACCGGGTTGGACGCATGCCCCACCACGGTCTTGCGTGAGACCCCCAGCCGTGCGGCGATGTAGCCGAACTCGCGGTCGCCGTGGGCGGCCTGGTTGAGGTTCATGAAGTCCATGTCGATGGTCGACCAGGGCAGTTCGACATTGGCCTGGGTGTGCAGGTGCAGCATCGGCTTGGCCAGCGCCTCGAGCCCGAGGATCCACATCTTCGCGGGGCTGAACGTGTGCATCCAGACGATCACGCCCACGCAGGAGTCATCGGCGTTGGCGTCGAGGGCGGCCCGCTTGATCGCCTCGCGGTCCTTGAGCACCGGCTTCCAGACCACCGGAACGCCGACCTCGTCGGCCTGGTCGAGCAGCCGCGCCACCTCCTCAGACTGGGCCGCGACCTGCTCGAGGGTCTCGGGGCCGTAGAGGTCCTGCGAGCCGGTGAGGAACCAGATCTCGCGTCCGTCGAAGGGGTTGTGCATGTCAGTTCTCCTGGCTGGAAGGGTGGCGTGGGCTGATCACTGCCCGTAGACGTTCTGGTAGCGGTCGTACAGCGACCTGATCAGGTCGGGGTCGATCGGCAGCGGCTCGCCGAGCTGGCGAGAGATGTGCACCGTGCGGGCGACCTCCTCGCACATGGCGGCGGCCTTCACCGCGGCGCGGGCGTCCTTGCCGATGGTGAACGGGCCGTGGTTCATCATCAGCACCGCCGGCGAGCGCGAGTCGCGCAGGGTCTTGACGATGCCTCGTCCGATCGAGTCGTCGCCGATCAGGGCGAACGGGCCGACCGGGATCGATCCGCCGAACTCGTCGGCCATCATCGTCAGCACGCACGGGATCGACTCACCACGCGCGGCCCAGGCCGTCGCGTAGGTCGAGTGGGTGTGGACGACCCCGCCGACGTTGTCCATGTGGGCGTAGACGTAGGCGTGGGCGGCGGTGTCGGACGACGGCTTGAGCCCGATCGGGGTGCCGTCGCCGACCTTGTTGCCGTCGAGGTCGCAGACCACCATGACGTCGGCGGCGAGTTCGTCGTAGGAGACCCCTGACGGCTTGATCACGAACAGGTCGGTGCCGACCTCATCGGCGCAGCGCACCCGCTCGCTGACGTTGCCGGCGGTCCAGACCACCAGCCCCCACTTGATCAACTCGCCGTGCAGTTGGGCGACTCGCTCCCGGGTGTCGTCGATCCGGCGCTGCAGGTCGTCCGACAGGGCATCGAGCTGGATCATCAGGCCTCCCGACGAGCGGCGATGGCCTCACGCCGACGCTGCTTGAGCCGGCTCATCACCTCGTTGGTGCCGCGTCCGAAGTAGTCGTGCAGGGTGGTGTACTCGGCGAACAACCCGTCGTAGGCAGCTGCCCGCTCGGTGTCAGGGGTGTACTGGGCGACACGTCGTCCACCCATGGTGTGGGCGGCGGTCGGAACGTCGGGGTAGGCGCCGGCGGCCACCGCGGCGTGGATCGCCGACCCGAGCGCGGGTCCCTGCTCAGAGACGATGGTCGACAGCGGCAGGTTGGTGACGTCGGCGTAGACCTGCATCAGGAACTCGTTGCGCAGCAGCCCGCCCGCGACCACCAGTTCGTCGATCGCCACACCGGACGAGGTGAATGCCTCGATGATCGTCCGGGTGCCGAAGGCGGTGCTCTCGAGCAGGGCACGGTAGATGTCCTCGGCGCGGGTGGTCAGCGTCATGCCCAGCAGCAACCCGGACAGTTCGTGGTCGACCAGCACCGAGCGGTTGCCCGACCACCAGTCCAGTGCGATCAGCCCGTGCTCGCCGACGGCCTGGTCGCGGCACAGTTCGGTGAGCAGCTCGTGGGTCGAGATGCCACGCTCGCGGGCCTGCTCGTGGTACTCGGCGGGCACCGCGTGGTTGACGAACCAGGCGAAGATGTCGCCGACACCGCTCTGGCCGGCCTCGTAGCCCCACAGCCCTTCGGTGATGCCGCCGTCGACCGCTCCGCACATGCCGGGCACCTCGTGCAGTGCGGCGTCGTTGACCACGTGGCAGGTGCTGGTGCCCATGATCAGCACCAACTTGCCCGGTTCGCAGGCGTCGGCAGCGGGTGCGGTGACGTGGGCGTCGACGTTGCCGGACGCGACCGCGATCCCCTCGGGCAGGCCGGTCCAGCCGGCAGCCTCAGCGCTGAGCCGCCCGGCCAGGGCCCCCAACGGAGTCGTCGGGTGGGCGAGCTTGTCGTCCACGAAATCGCCGAACTCGGGGTTCAGCGCCTCGAGGAAGTCGCGGGTGGGGTGCTCGCCGTCCTGCAGGATGCCCTTGTAGCCGGCGCTGCAGGCGTTCTTGGTGTAGGTGCCGGTCAGCTGCCAGATGATCCAGTCGGCGGCCTCGACCCAGCGGTCCATCCGGTCGTAGAGCTCGCGGTCCTCCTCGAACAACTGCAGTGCCTTGGCGAACTGCCACTCCGAGCTGATCAGGCCGCCATAGCGACGGATCCAGGGCTCCTGGCGCTGGTGGGCGAGTTCGTTGATCCGGTCGGCCTGGGGTTGGGCGGCGTGGTGCTTCCACAGCTTCACCCAGGCGTGCGGGCGGTTGCGGAACTCGTCCAACTCGCTCAGCGGGGTGCCGTCGTCGAGCACCGGCACCATCGTGCAGGCGGTGAAGTCGGTGCCGATGCCGATCACCTGGCTGGGGTCGATGCCGGCCTCGGCCACCGCGCGGGGCACCGCGTCCTTGAGCACGGCCACGTAGTCGGCCGGAGCCTGCAGCGCCCAGTCGGGCGGCAACTGCTGGTCGTTCGCAGCGGTCAGGGTGCGATCCATGACTGCGTGCGGGTACTCGGTGACCGCGGTGCCGAACTCGGCACCGTCACTGACTCGCACCACCAGCGCACGTCCTGACAGGGTGCCGTAGTCGATGCCGATGACGAACCGGTCGTCAGGGGAGTGGTCCATGCCCAGCGCCTCCTAGCAGTGGTGGTCTCCCTGGCCGTGGGAGCCGATCCTGAGCCCAATGTTAGCGCTCACATTTCCGATGAGGATGGTGGCTGTCGACCCTTCGACCCAGCAGGGACGAGGGGTCGACAGCCGAACCATCACCCCTTCAGTCCCGAGCCTGCCACGCCCTCGACCACCTGTCGCTGGAAGATCAGGAACAGGATCACCAGCGGCAGTGCGCCGAGGATCGACGAGGCCTGGATGTCGCTCACCCGCTGGCCGAACGAGCCCTGCACCGTGGCCAGGCCGACCGGGATGGTCATCAGCCGCGGGTTGGTGAGCACGAACAGCGGCAGCATCAGGTTGTTCCAGACGCCGACGAAGGTGACGATCGACATCGCCGCGATCACCGGACGCGACAGCGGCAGCACCACCGAGCGGAAGATCCGCCAGTACGAGGCACCGTCGATGCGGGCCGCCTCCTCGAACTCCTTGGGAAGGCCGTCGAAGAAGCGCTTGAACACGAACACCGCGATCACCTGGGGCACCTGTGGCAGGATGACCGCCCAGTAGGTGCCCAGCAGCGACAACTGGTTGAGCAGGGCGAACAGCGGCACGATCAGCACGTTGCCGGGGATCATCACGCCCATGACGATCAGCAGCATCGCCCAGCGTCGTCCCTTGAACTCCAGGCGCGACAGGGCGTAGGCAGCCATCGTGCAGACCAGCATCGACAGGAACACCGTCAGCACGCCGGTGACGAAGCTGGCCAAGTACCAGTTCCAGATGTCACCACCGCGCAGCAGCGTCTCGTAGGAGTCGGTGGTCAGGTTCCAGCCCTCGAGGATCGCGGGTGCGCCGAGTGCCGAGACGCCGTTGTCGGTGAACGAGGTCTTCATCGCCCACAGGCTGGGGATCAACCACAGGATCGACAGCGTGATCAGGATCACCCAGGCGGTGACCGTGAAGCCTCGTCCCGAGCCCTTCTCGCCGGGGATGCGGGCGGCCGGTGCGGCGGCGGAGATTCCGTTGGACGTCGACATCAGTCAGCCCTCCTGGCCGAGAACCACTCCATCGCCTGGCGCAGCAGGGCGACCACGACGATGACGATGAACAGCAGCACCGAGGCCGCCGAGGCGGCGCCGACGCGGTAGTCGGTGAACGCGGTGTTGGTGACCAGCCCCAGCACCACCTGGGTCGACAGACCCGGTCCGCCGCCGGTCATCAGGTACACCTGGTCGAAGATCTTCAGGCTGGCGATGATCTGCAGCAGGATCACCAGGCTGGTCGTCGGGCCCAGCAGCGGAATGGTGATCGACTTGATCTGCTGCCACTGTGAGGCACCGTCGACCGCAGCCGCCTCGTACAACTCGCGCGGGATGTCCTGCAGGCCGGCGAGGTAGAGGACGAAGTTGAAGCCGATCGTCCACCAGACCGTGGTGACAGCCACACCCAGCATGGCCAGGCTCGGCGTGCCGAGCACCGGCGAGGGCGACTCGTTGCCCAGAGCGCTCTGCAACGAGTTCCACAGGCCGGTGCCGGGGGTGAAGATGAAGTTCCAGATCAAGGCGATCGCGGCCGAGGGAAGGATGAACGGCACGAAGAACGCCAGCCGGAAGAACCACTGCCCGCGGCGTACCCGGTTGGCCAGCACGGCGAGGACGAACGCCAGGATCACCAGCGGTGGCACCGTGAAGGCGGTGAAGACCAAGGTGTTCCACAGCGACTTCCAGAACTCCTCCTTGGTGAGCATCTCGCGGTAGTTGTCGAACCCGGCGAACGAGCCCAGCCCGGTCTCGACCAGCGAGGTGTTGAACATGCTCGAGATGAACATGTAGATCACCGGCCAGATCAGGAACAGCACGTAGACGATCGCGAACGGCAGGAGGAACATCCAGCCGGCGCGTGCCTCGTGCTTGGTGCCGGGGCGGATGGCGACGTCACGGCTTGCCCGACGGCGGTCGAGGTCGGTGGCGTCGGCGCGGCCCTCGACCCGGGAGTCGACCGAGGGTCCGGTGGCGTTGGTGGGCGCGGTGCTCATGACTGCTCTCCTGTCGCCAGGGGATCGGCGGTGCGCGCGTAGACCTCCAACTGGCTGCGTGCCTGGTCGAGGCCCTCCTTGGGGGTGGCCAGGTCCTGGGCGACCAGTCCGATCTGGGCACCGATGATGTTCTCGAAGGTCGAGCCCGACCCGGAGTACCAGGCCGGGGGAGTGAACACCACGTAGTCGATGACCTCGGCGTAGTTGTTCTGCGGCTTCAGGTCACGGAACTCCTGGGAGTCCAGGGCCCGGGTGAAGGTCGGGATGTGCCCGCCGGCTGCCCAGGCCAGCGACTGGTCCAGCATCTCCTTGACGAACTCCATGGCCCGCTGGGTGCGCTCCGCTGAACGATCCATCGTCGGCAGGATGAACACGTGCGAGTCGCACTGTGCGGCCTTCTTGTCGAAGATCTGCGGGATCGCGGTCATGCCGAATTTGAGGTCCTTGACCGACTGGGCGGTGGTGATCTCCCAGCCGCCCATCATGTACAGGCCCGAGCGCCCGGTGAACATCATGGTCTGGGCACCGGCGTAGTCGGCGTTCTTGGGCATCAGGCCCGAGGTCGTCCACTTCTGCATGTGCTCCAGCACCTTGAGAGCGATGTCCTCGTTCCAGGTCAGCTCCTTGCCCCCGTCGGACAGGAACGGCGTCGCCCCCTCGTGCTGGCTGTACAGGGTGTAGAACCAGCGCCAGCAGGTGGCGTTGTCGGCGATGGTCGGCACGGCCAGCGCGAACTCGCCGGTCTCCTCCTTGATCGCGGTCAGGGTCGACTCCCACTGTTCGAGGCCCTGGATCGGCTTCATGTTGTCGCCGTCCATCACCCCGGCGGCCTGGCAGACGTCGATGTTGTAGTAGAGGACGAAGGGGTGGATGTCGAGCGGCAGCGCGTAGACCTTGCCGTCGACCTTGCCCTGCTCCCAGACCGACTCGGTGAAGTCGTCGGCACTCAGCCCGACCATGGCGAGCATGTCGTCGGTGATCTCGGAGAGCAGCCCGCCGCGGGCCAGGTTCTGCGCCCGGGTCAGGTGCGAGACGGCGACATCGGGTGGGTGCCCACCGAGGGTGGCCAGCGAGACCTTGGTGTAGTACGGGTTGCCCCAGGCGAAGGTGGCTGCCTCGAGGGCGGCGGTGCCGTGCTTCTTGGTGTAGTCGTCGAGCATGGTCTGCAGGCGGGCACCGTCACCGCCGGAGAACAGGTTCCAGAACTGCACGGTGCCGGGTGCCACCTCGGTGCCGGCGATACCGGCGCTGAGGGTGCTGCAGCCAGCCAGTCCACCCGCCAGACCCAGACCGCCAGCGGCCTGCAGGAGTGTTCGGCGGCTCAGTCGCGGCGAGTGCCTCCCCGCCGCGAACGTGGGGTGAGGGACGTCCATGGGCACTGACCTCCATTGGTCGGTGTGGCGCGGATGCGTTCCACCCGAACACGGCGACGGGGGTCAAGTCAAGGAGTTGCGGCGATCTGGTCCAGACCGACCACCCTGCCGGGCGGAGCCTTCACAGGGTTGTTTCACAAGCCTTGACACTCGACGAAGCGTGGGTGAAGGTCGAGGTGATCGGATGCCGAAAAGAGTGTCCCCACCTGGATGCTCGTCCCAGCTGAAGGGCCCCCTCATGTGCGCTGCACGCCTTGTCATTGATCCCGCCTTCCGCGTCGCGCCGGTGCGCCGCCGCACCTTCGGGTGCTTCGTCGAACACCTGGGACGATGCGTCTACACCGGCATCCACGAGCCCGACCACGACACCGCCCTCGAGGGCGGCTGGCGAGGTGACGTGCTCGAACTCGTCCGCGAACTGGGTGTGACCGTGATCCGGTACCCGGGTGGCAACTTCGTCTCCGGCTACCGGTGGGAGGACGGCATCGGTCAGGTCGACGAGCGCCCCAGCCGACTCGACCTGGCCTGGCACTCGATGGAGCCCAACACCGTGGGCGTCGACGAGTTCGTCGCCTGGTGCCGGCTCGCCGACGTCGAACCCGAGATGGCGATCAACCTGGGCACCCGCGGGGTGCAGGAGGCGCTCGACATCCTCGAATACACCAACGTGCCCTCCGGCTCGCACTTCGCCGAACTGCGCCGGACCAACGGCGCCGACGACCCCTACCGGATCAAGCTGTGGTGCCTGGGCAACGAGATGGACGGACCGTGGCAGATCGGGCACAAGACCGCCGAGGAGTACGGCCGGATCGCCGCCGAGGCCGGCCGTGCCATGCGCATGATCGACCCCGACCTCGAACTGGTGGCGTGCGGATCGTCCTCACGCGCGATGCCCACCTTCGGTGAGTGGGAGCGGATCGTGCTCGAGGAGTCGTGGGACCAGGTCGACATGATCTCGGCCCACGCCTACTACTACGAGGACGAGTCGGGTGACCTGGCCAGCTTCCTGGCCAGCGCCGAGGACATGGACCGCTTCATCGACTCGGTCGCCGCCACCGCCGACGCGGTCGGGGCGGCGCGCAAGTCCGACAAGGTGATCGGCATCAGCTTCGACGAGTGGAACGTCTGGTACCAGCAGCGTGCGGAGTCCCGTCCGCCGAGCGGGGACGACTGGCCGGTCGCCCCGGTGCTGCTCGAGGACACCTACAACGTCGCCGACGCGGTGGTCGTCGGCAACCTGCTGATCTCGCTGCTGCGGCACAGCGATCGCGTGTTCTCGGCGAACCTGGCCCAGTTGGTGAACGTGATCGCCCCGATCATGACCGCCCCGGGTGGTGCCGCGTGGAAGCAGACCACCTTCCACCCGTTCGCGCTGACTGCTGCGCACGCCAAGGGTGAGGTGCTGAGGGTGGCACTGGACTCGCCGATGGTCTCGACCGCGAAGTTCGGCGAGGTGCCGGCGCTGGATGCCGTGGCCACCCACGACGACGAGTCGGGCGAGACCGTGGTGTTCGTGGTGAACCGCTCGACCGCTGACGAGCTGGAGGTCGAGGTCGCCGTGCGCGAGGGCGCCGGGACGCTGGTCGAGGCCGTCACCTACAGCCATGACGACCCGTACTGGCAGGCCAGCGCGGACGACCAGTCGGTGGCACCCGAGGCCAACGAGTCGGCGAAGCTGGACGACGGTGTGCTGACGGTGACCCTGCCCAAGGTGTCGTGGACGATGGTGCGCTTGGGCCGGTGAACCAGCTGGTCGGCAGTAGCGTGCCGCCATGGCGATGAAGCTGCTGCTCACCTCGGGTGGCGTCACCAACCCCAGCATCGGACGAGAGCGCTGGGAACCCTGGGTCCGCGACGCCGACGTGGTGCTGGTCGACGGTGGCGACGCCAGCTACCTCGCCCACTGGATGCGGGCGAGTGGTCTGGCCGACCTGCTGCCCGACCTGGACGCGGTCTGGGTCGGAGTCAGTGCCGGCAGCATGGTGATGACCCCACGGGTCGGTGACTTCTTCGTCGAGTGGCCCGGGGCCGCTGATGACCGTGGTCTGGGTCTGGTCGACTTCTCGATCTTCCCCCACCTGGGCGTGTTCGCCACGAACACCCTCGAGGCGGCCGAGCAGTGGGCGTCCGATCTCGGCAACCCGGCCTACGCGATGGACGACCAGACCGCGATCACGGTGGTCGATGGTCAGGTCGAGGTCATCTCCGAGGGCACCTGGATGCACCTGGGGTGAGGTTCTGGGGTCGGCCTCACCGGTTCGTGGCGTGAAATGACGGGTTGACCGCGCACTTCACGCCACAAACCCGGCGGCCCCCGCCGCGGCACCACCACCCGCCCCCGGCCCCTGGCCCGCGGCGCCCTCGTCCTCACGGCGGATGCCGGTCTCCGTCCCCTGGGGGAGGTGCCCAGCGCTCCCGACTCCCTAGGCTGGGCGGGTGAGCACCTTGACCACCCGTGAACGCCTACTGGCGTGGTTCGGCGTGGACGAGGACTGGGAGCGGCCTCGTCCGCCCATCAACCGCACCGACATCATCGTCGCGCTGGCCAGCTTCGCGCTCACCCTGCTCAGCCTGGAGCTGATGCGCTCCTACCTCGACTTCACCGGCGCCCGTCCGTTCGGCATCGAACTGCTCACCATCGCCACGGGCACCCTGCCGATGCTGCTGCGCCGCCGCTACCCGATCGCTGTCGGGTTGTGGATGGGACTGCACTTCTGGGCCAGCTGCACCTGGGTCGGCGAGGTGGGCTACCAGTTCGTCTACCAACTGGTGGTCTTCTACGCGCTCTACTGCATGTTGGCGTGGGCGCGCGACCGCCGGCTGATGCTGATCGTGGTGTCGGCGCTGCTGCTCGGGTTGCTGGTCTGGCTGGCCTGGATGTCGGCGATGGGGCAGGGCGTCGACATGGTGCACCAGCGCCCGGCCGGCCAGGGCGGGCTGTTCGGTGCCGTGTTCGCCATGGTCACGATGACCTTCCTGGCCAACCTGATCCTGTTCGCCGCAGCCGCCTTGACCGGTCAGGTTGCCTGGCGCCAGGCCCGCGACAGGGCCCAGATCGCCGACCAGGCCCAACGCCTGGCCGAACAGGCCGACCAACTCACCGAACAGGCCGTGCTCGACGAGCGCCTGCGCCTGGCCCGCGAACTGCACGACGTCGTCGCCCACCACGTCTCGGCGATGGGCGTGCAGGCCGCAGCCGCCCGCCGGGTGCTCGACCTGCGCCCTGAGCAGGCCAAGGACGCCCTCACCCAGGTCGAGTCGTCGTCGCGCGAGGCGGTCAGCCAGATGCGCGGACTGCTGGGCGCGCTGCGTTCCAGCCGGGACGAGACCCCCACCGGCCACCGCGGACCCGACCCGACGCTGGCCGAGCTGCCCCGGCTGATCGAGGAGTCGAACGTCCCCGGCTTCACCACCACCCTGACCGTCGTCGACGACCGACCCGACAGCAGCGCGTCCGTCCCCCCGCCGGTGCAACTGTCGCTCTACCGGATCGCGCAGGAGGCACTCACCAACGTGCGCCGCCACTCCAGCGCCACCTCGGCCACCGTCACCCTGCGGTTGCAGCAGGTGGGCAGCCCGGGCGGGCACGCCGAGATCGAGGTGCTGGATGAGGGACGTCCCCGCAGCGGCACCTCGGGCACCGGCATGGGCCAACTCGGCATGCGCGAACGGATCGCCTCGCTCAAGGGCACAGCCGAGATTGGCCCGAGGGTCACCGGCGGTTACCGTGTGCGGGTGCGCTTCCCGATCATGGACGAGTCATGAGCCCGATCAGGGTGTTGCTGGTCGACGACGCAGCCATGCTGCGCACCGGCTTCCAGATGATCCTGTCGGTCGAACCCGACATCGAGGTCGTCGGTCAGGCGTCCAACGGCCAAGAGGCCCTCGAGCGCTGCCGTGATCTCAGCCTCGACGTGGTGCTGATGGACGTGCAGATGCCCGTGATGGACGGCATCGCCGCCACCTCCGAGATCGTCGCCGAGGGACTGGCCAAGGTGATCATCCTGACCACCTTCGATCGCGACGACTACCTGTTCGACTCGCTGCGCGCCGGGGCGTCCGGGTTCCTGTTGAAGAACTCCGATCCCGACGTGTTGGTCGAGGCGGTACGTCAGGTCGCGGGCGGACACGCGCTGCTCTCGCCCGAGGTCACCCTCAAGGTGATCGCCGAGATGGCCCGCTCCGGCCACGGCGGGGCACAAGGCGGGCATCGTCCCCGGGCAGCCGACCTCGACCGGCTCACCGAACGCGAACGCGAAGTGCTGTCGCTGGTCGCCCGCGGGCTGTCGAACGCCGAGATCGCCCAGGACCTGTGGGTCGGCGAGGCCACGGTCAAGACCCACGTCTCGAACACCCTGGCGAAGCTCGGCCTTCGTGACCGGGTGCAGGCCGTGGTGTTCGCCTACGAGGCCGGACTGGTGCACCCCGGCGAGTAGCCGAAAGTACTCCCCCTCAGGGTGGACGACGAGTTTCGCCCTCACGGCGGATGCCCGGCGAACCCAGCACAGGGTTGGCTGGAACCATGCTCGAGATCCACGAACTCACCCGCAGCTTCGGCGACCGGCTCGCCGTCGACCACGTCTCGTTCCAGGTGCCCCCCGGACAGCTGACCGGCTTCGTCGGCGCCAACGGTGCCGGCAAGACCACCACAATGCGCATGGTGATGGGGCTGCTCGCCCCCACCTCGGGATCGGTCACCTGGCAGGGTGCCCCGATCGTCGACGAGGTGCGCCGCGGCATCGGCTACATGCCCGAGGAGCGCGGCCTCTATCCCAAGCAGCAGGTGCTCGACCAGCTGGTGCACATGGCCCGACTGCGCGGCATGCCCGCCGGCGCCGCCCGAGCCGAGGCCACCGAACTGCTCGGCGCCTTCGGCCTCGGTGAGCGCACCAAGGACAAGCTCGAGAAGCTCTCGCTGGGCAACCAGCAGCGCGTTCAGGTGACCGCTGCGCTGATGGCCAGCCCGATGGCGCTGATCCTCGACGAGCCGTTCTCGGGTCTGGACCCGATGGCGGTCGACGAGATGGCCGACCAACTGCGGGCCCGCGCCGCGTCCGGTGTGCCCGTGCTGTTCAGCTCGCACCAGCTCGACCTGGTCGACCGGCTCTGCGACGGCCTGGTGATCCTGGCCGGCGGACGAGTCGTGGCCCAAGGCACCCGCACCGAACTCGAGTCGCGCGGACGGCTGCTGCACCGGCTGGTCACCGACTCCGACGCCGGCTGGGTGCGTGACCTCGCCGGAGTGACCGTGGTCGACGTCGACGGCAACCGCGCCCTGCTCGAACTCGCCAAGCCCGGTCTGGTCGACCGGGTGCTGGCCGAGGCGATGGCCCGCGGCAGCGTCCGCGAACTCGCCGAGGTCCGTCCCACCCTGTCGGAGATCTACCGCGAGGTGGCGGCATGAGCAGCCCGACCAGCCCCTCGACCCGTTCTCGCTCGACACGTCATCAGGAGACCGCCATGACTCGTCCCTACCACCTGCCCCGCAACGCCTGGCAGATCGTCGCCGGCCGCGAAATGGTGGTCAAGCTCGCCGACAAGTCGTTCATCATCTCGACCGTGATCACCCTGGTGCTGATCGCCGCTGGTGTCGGCGTCGGTGCCTGGTTGGGCGGACGAGCCACCACCACCGACATCGCCGTGACCGACGCCCAGGCCGGCCGGGTGGTGGTGGTGGTCGATGCCAGCCTCAAGGCCAGCAACGACAAGAGCTCGGCCACCCCGATCACCGTCGCCTCGCCGGACGAGGCGAAGGCCAAGGTGAGGGCTGGCGACGCCGACGCGGCACTGCTGCACACCGACGCCGGCTGGCAGTTGGTGTTCCACAAGAGCGCCTCGGACTCGGTGCGGATGGCGGTCAACCAGGCCGTGCAGACCGTGCTGATCGGCGACCTGGCCAGCCAGGCCGGGGTGTCGCCGGACGAGCTGGCGCAGCGCACAGCCGTCAAGGTCGAACTGCTCGAGGGTGATTCCTCACGCGCCGACCTGGCCCGGGTGACCAGCTTCGCCTTCGCGATCCTGTTCTTCATGTCGGCGCTGACCTTCGGGCTGCAGATCGCCCAGAGCGTGGCCGAGGAGAAGTCGTCCCGCGTGGTCGAGATCCTCGCCTCGGCGATCCCGGTGCGCCACCTGCTTGCCGGCAAGGTGATCGGCAACACCGGCCTGGCGCTGGGCCAGATGGCGCTCTACGCGCTGGTCAGCATCGTCGGGCTGATGCTCACCCCGTGGAAGAAGTTCCTTCCCGCGGTGCAGGCCCCGATGGCGTGGTTCCTGGTGTTCTTCCTGGCCGGCTTCCTCGCCCTGGCCTGCGTCTGGGCGGCCGCTGGTTCGATGGCCGGGCGCACCGAAGACCTGAGCGCCACCACCACCCCGCTCACCATGGGTCTGGGCTTGGTCTACTTCCTGGGCTTCACCGCCACCGGTGCGCTGCAGACCGTGCTGTCATTCGTCCCGGTGATCTCGTCGGTGCTGATGCCGACCCGGATCGTCGCCGGTGACGTGGCCTGGTGGGAGCCGGTGCTCGCCCTGGTGCTGAACATCGCCTTCGCGTTCGTGACGGTGCTGTTCGGGGAGAAGATCTTCCGCCGCTCGCTGCTGCAGACCTCGGGACGCCTGTCGTACCGTGAGGCCTTCAAGCTCACCGACTGAGCCTGACCGGACGAGGGGGACGACGATGACCCGCACCCACGTGGCCCTGTTGCGCGGCATCAACGTCGGCGGTGCCAACAAGCTGCCGATGGCCGACCTGCGCGGCATGGCCACTGGGCTCGGGTTGGACGAGGTGGCCACCCACCTCGCCAGCGGGAACCTGGTGTTCAGCGCGACGCAGTCGGGGTCGGCGATCGAGCGTGACCTGGCGGCGGCGGTGGCCGAGCGGATGGGCAAGCCGATCGAACTGCTGGTCGTCGGTGCGGACGAATGGCTGGCCGCGGTGGCCGGGTGTCCCTACCAGCCCAGCGACGACAAGCTCGTCCACCTGCAGGTGCATCGTCGTCCGGTGCCGGAGAAGGTGCGCGCCGCGATCGACGAGATGGTGGACGAGGCCGGCGACGGCACCGAGGCCACCGTGGACGGGCGCTGGCTCTACCTGCACACGCCGAATGGGTTCTCGAAGTCGGTCGCCTTCACCAAGCTGCCCAAGCTGGTCGGTAAGGACGACCCCGGCACCGCACGGAACCTCAACACCGCCAAGGCGATCGCTGCGCTACTGGAGTGATGCGCTTGCTCAACCAGCGTCGTCCGGCAAGTGATCAGTGGCGGGCAATGCGCTGTCACCAGCACATTTCCCGCCACCAATCGATTCGGGACAGGGCCCAGGGGTCGGGCGGTGGGGCGAGACCCGGAACTCAGGCCTCGTCGACCGAGCCGAAGCTCGAGGTGTCGATCACGTAGCGGTAGCGCACCTTCGAGGCAACGACCTTGTCGTAGGCCTCGGTGATCTCCTCGCCGGTGATCATCTCGATCTGGGGCGCCAAGCCGTGCTCGGCACAGAAGTCGAGCATCTCCTGGGTCTCGGCGATGCCACCGATGTTCGATCCGGCGAGGATTTTGTTGCCGCCACACAGCGCACCCAGACGGATGGTGCTGGGGTGCTCGGGCAGGCCGACGTCGACCAGGGCTCCACCGGTCTTGAGCAGGCTGATCAGCAGGTCGATGTCCATCTCGGCCGAGACCGTGGTGACGATCAGGTCGAACGTGCCGCGCTGCTTCTTCAACTCGTCCAGCTCTGACAGGGCGTAGTAGTGCTTGGCGCCGAACTTGAGCCCGTCGTCCTTCTTGCTCATGGTCTGCGAGATGACGCTGGTGTCAGCCCCGAGGGCGGCAGCGATCTGCACGCCCATGTGGCCCAGGCCTCCCATGCCGACGATGGCGACCTTCTTGCCCGGGCCTGCACCCCAGCGGGTCAGCGGCGAGTAGAGGGTGATGCCGGCGCACATCAGCGGGGCAGCGGCCTCGAACGGGATCTCGTCGGGAATGCGGCAGCAGTAGTTCTCCTCGACGGTGATGCCCTGGGAGTAACCGCCGTCGGTGACCTTGCCGTCTCGACCCTGGGAGCCATAGGTCCACACGGTCGGCTTCTCGGACGAGGTGCAGAACTGCTCCTGGCCGCCCTTGCAGAACTCGCACTCACCGCAGGAGTCGACGAAGCAGCCGACGCCGACCTTGTCGCCGACCTTCCACTTGGTGACCTCCGACCCGACCTGGGTGACGATGCCGGCCAACTCGTGACCGGGCACCAGCGGGTAGCTCACCGGGCCCCACTCACCGCGCGCGGTATGGATGTCGGAGTGGCAGATGCCGGCGTACTTGACCTCGAAGAAGACCTCGGTCGGTCCGGGTTCGCGCCGCTCGATGACCGTCTTCTCGAACGGGCCGGTGGCGGAGTTGGTGGCGTAGGCAAGAACCTTGGGCACGATGGCTCCTTCGCTCAGTGGTGTGCTCACCGCTGATTCAACCACCCGTCTCGAGGGCCGTTGACCCGGGGTACGGACGAGCTCCGCCTAGGCCGAACGGGGGAGGCAGGCAACCGGTTCGTCCGACCCGGCGTATAGGGGTTAGGACGCAACACTCCGACACCGCACTCGAAAGGCTGGACATGTCACTCGAACTGTTCTCCCGCACCGGAAGGCGGGTGGCCGGACTGGCCGTCGCCGCCGGACTCGCCCTCGCCGGCGCTGTCATGTCGGCACCGTCCTCGGACGCGCTGCCGCCCCAGCCCGGGCAGGTGCCCCACATCAACTTCGGCGACCAGAACCGGGCCGTCGGCCAGGTCAGGCTGTCGGTCGGCAACCCCCAGCAGGTCGGCGACGCCGACATCCACGAGGTGTACGTCAAGGTGTGCAACACCGCGACCCGGGCGCTGCCCGTCGGACCCGACACCTTCAGCTGGACCTACCGCAACTACTCCACCTGGCTGTTCCTGCCCCATGACGGTCTGATCAGGGACGGGTTGACGAACACCTTCCTCGCCTCGGGTGAGTGCGCCGAGGGTTCTCTGGTCGCCTCGGGAGCGCAGATCGAGCAGATGGCGTTCTACGACCTGCGGACGAACACGCGCATCGACATCCTGCCCGCCACGGAGTGGGAGGGCATCTTCAATGTCGACTACGCCCGCGCCCCCGGTGCGTCGGGCGTCCACGGTGACTTCACCGGCGACAAGCTGGCCGACGTCAACGGTGTGGTGGGCGGCAACATCATGACCTACCGCAGCACGGGTCCGGTGTTGGTGACTCACGGCAACACCGGCGCCACCGGGTACGGATCGATCAGTTGGATCGGCAAGGCGGGTGACGTCGACCAGAACGCCGCCACCGACCTGCTGGTTCGTGACGGCTCCGGGAAGATGTGGCTCCAGCGCATGCAGGGCAAGAACCGGGCCGGCTTCAGCACCCAGGTGGGAACCGGCTTCCAGGGAGTCGACCTGATGACCGTGATCCCTCGCGAGTCCGGCTCATGGCTGATCGGTCGTGGCGCTGACGGACACCTGTACCGCTACACGGTGACCCCCACCTGGCTGCGCCAGACCACCCGGATCGGCCACAACTGGCAGAAGGTGACCAAGCTGTTCACCGTTGGTGACGCCAACGGCGACGGCATCCCCGACCTGTTGGCCGTGCACAAGGACGGAAGGCTCTTCCGGTACACGATGACTGCGCAGGGCACCATCAGCTCGACCACGGCCATCGGCCATGGGTGGGGCTCAACGCTGCAGATCGCGGGGCCTGGCGACCTCGACGGTGACGGGCGCCACGACATGGTGGCCGTTCGCAGCGACGGCAAGCTGTACTTCTACCACCACAACGGCAGGGGCTCGTTTGCTCCGGCCAGGCAGATCGGGCACGGCTGGCTCGGTGTCCAGTTGATCGCCTGAGCCGCCACTCCACACAAGACGAAGCGGCCCCCGACCAACGTCGGGGGCCGCTTCGCTTGTTCAGGTGTCAGACACCGTCAGCGAGTGATCACTGGCGGCGGTGGATCGCAGCTGCGACACCGGCAGCCACGAGGGTGACCAGGATGCCGCCACCGGCCAGACCCATGCCATCGGCACCGGTGCTGGGCAGGTCGGTGTCATCACCGGGGTCCGGCTGGGCCGGAGGCTGCGTCGTGGTCTTGGTGGTGGTGTCGTCGCCAGGAGCCGGGGTGCTCGGCTTGTCGCTGGTCGGCGGCACCGACACGTCGTCCGACGGGTCAGGCGTCGGAGTGGGCGTCGGGGTCGGCGTCGGCTCCAGGTTGGGGGCACATCTCGATGCGGGATCGTCGCCATTGATCTGGATGACGACCGAGAGCTCCTGACCATCGCTGAACTCGTCGCCAACGTTGACGATGCCATCACCGTCGACGGCTGAAGGCCAGCCCACCTCGATCGGGTTCTTGCCCGACTTGATCAACTCGGTGGCGTTGGGCTTCTGGACGTACTTGCACACCCAGACCTTGTCGCCGTTCTGCATCTCGTCGGCCCCGGCCGAGATCTGGGTGTAGGCCAGACCTCCTAGACCCACCATGCCGGCGGCCACCGTCAGGGCCAATCCCTTGGCGGCCTGCTTGTTCTTCCTTGACACATTTCCCCCTCGTCGTCAGCTTCATGGGACGGCGGACGAGCGCCTCGCCCCCGTCGCGAATCGTTTGTTGGAAAGGGCGGAGCAGATTGTTTTGTACCCCTTTCGGGTGGGGTGGCAGTTCTCGAGGGTGGGCCCGGCTTCGTGCAAGGCCACTGCGCAACCGCTGCGGGTTCGCGAGGGCCACCGGTAGTCTCCAAACCATGCGCGTCGGCTTCTCGTCCTACTCCTTCCACAGCCTGACCAGCTCGGGCCAGATGACCATTCCGGAGGTGATCGACTGGGTCGCCGACTCGGACGCCGAGCACCTTGAACTCGCCGTCGGTTTCGCCAACGACGACCCGATGTCTGACCTGTCGGACCTGCCCAACAATCGTCGGCTCGTCGACGCCATCAAGGCACGGGTCGCCGCCACCGGCATCACCCTGTCGCAGATGGCGATGCCCGCCAGCTTCTGGACCCCCGAGGGCGCGTCCGCCGTCTCGGCACCCGGCCAGGGTGAGCAGACCGGCACCGCCGAGGCCCTCGAGGCCGAGGTCGCCCGGGTCAAGGCCCACCTCGACCTGTGTGAGGAACTCGGTATCACCCTGCTGCGCCACGACGTCAGCCACGGCAACCACCCCGGCGACGACTCCATCCTGTTCGAGCAGGCGCTGCCGGTGATCGCCGAGCAGTCCAAGACCATCGCCCAGTACGCCGCCGGCAAGGGCGTGCGCACCTCGATCGAGAACCACGGCTTCTTCGTGCAGGCCTCCGAGCGGGTGCGCCGCGTCATCCACGCGGTGGACGAGCAGAACTTCGGCACCACCCTCGACGTCGGCAACTTCCTGTGCGTCGACGAAGACCCCGTGGTGGCGGTGGGCAACAACATCGCCTACGCCACGATCGTCCACTTCAAGGACTTCTACATCCGCAAGCAGGACCCCGGATCGGGCTTCTTCCGCTCGCGCGGCGGCAAGTACCTGCGCGGCGCAGTCGTCGGCCAGGGCGACATCGACATGGTGTCGGTGGCCGAGGTCGTCAAGACCTCCGGCTACGACGGCTTCGTCACCATCGAGTTCGAGGGCTCCGAGCCCGCACTCACCGGCTGCACCTGGGGCCTGGAGAACACCCGTCGCCTGCTCGGCCAGGCCTGAGCCATCCCCACCGTCTCACTCACACACAGCGAAGGACACTGACTTCATGAGCAAGGTAGGCATTGGCGTCATCGGCGCCGGCAACATCTCCGAGATGCACGTCGACGGCTACAAGCAGCGCGACGACGTCGACCTGGTGATGATCGCCGACATGGTTCCCGAGCGGGCCTCCGAGAAGGCTGCCAAGCACGGCTTCGCCCACCACACCGGCGACGTGGACGAACTGCTCGCCCGTGACGACATTCAGGCTGTCAGCATCTGCACCTGGAACAACTCCCATGCCGAACTCGCCATCCGCGCCCTGCGCGCCGGCAGGCACGTGCTCGGCGAGAAGCCGCTGTGCATGAGCGTGGACGAGGCCCTCGAGCTGCAGAAGGTCGTCCACGAGACCGGCAAGCACTTCGAACTGGGCCAGGTGCGCCGCTACGGCCAGAACGCCACGGTGCTCAAGAGCTTCATCGACGCCGGCGACCTCGGCGACATCCACTACGCCAAGGCCTCGATGCTGCGCCGCGCCGGCAACCCCGGCGGTTGGTTCGCCGATCCCGAGCGCTCGGGCGGTGGCCCGCTGATCGACATCGGCGTTCACTGCATCGACCTGGCCTGGTGGCTGATGGGCAAGCCCAAGGTCACCTCGGTCAGCGCGAACAGCTACTCCACCATCGGCAACCGCGCCAACATCACCACCCTCGACCGCTGGCTGGCCTCGGACTACGACCCGGCCGTCAACGGGGTCGAAGACCTGGTGAACGCGGTGATCCGCTTCGACAACGGCGCCTCGATCATGGCCGACGTGTCGTACTCGCTGCACATCCCCAAGGAGACGATGCTGGTCGCGGTCTACGGTGACAAGGGCGGCGCCGAGCTCGAGCCCTCGCTGCAGTTGGTGAGTGAGAAGTACGACACGATCCTCAACATCGAGCCGCAGATCGCCAACCCGAGCTTCGACTTCCAGTCGTTCCACAAGGAGATCGGCCACTTCGTCGACCTGGTCAAGGGTGAGGCGGAGCCGTTCGTCCCGGTCGAGGACGGGGTCGAGATGATCCGAATTCTGCGGGCGATCTACGAATCGGCCGAGGCCGGTCGCGAGGTCACGATCGAGCGCTGACGTAGGCTCAGGGGCAGCACCACGACCAGCCGGGGCAGTACCAGCAGGCGCCTCCTGGCCAGCCCGGCCAGTACGGCCAGCAGCCCGGCTACGGCCAGAGGCAGCCCGGTCCGACGCCCGGCATGCCCGTGCAGCAGCAGGCCCCCGGCAAGGGACGAAAGATCTTCGGCATCATCCTGTTGGTCTGGGCCGGCTTGGCGATTCTGGGCCAGCTCACCACGCTGACCCAGGGCCGCGGCCCCGGCGGTGGCGCAGAGTGGGTCGGCTGGCTGATCGGCGTGATCCTGTTCATCGTCGTGCCGCTGGTGGTTGGCCTCAAGCTGGTGCGTGGGCCGAAGGCCTGACCCGACCCTCGACGACCACACGTCCGTCGCCGGTGTCCTTGCCCAGGTCGCCGGCGACGGTTCGTCCGGCTTGGGGACTCGACACGTGCAGCAGCCCGTCGACCTCACGGATGGTGACACCGGCCAGCGGGCGTCCGACGCCGTGCGGGTCGAGCGCACGGTCGTCGGGGGTGGCAACGCAGACTGTGCCGGTCTCGGTCATGCCGTAGCAGTTCCAGACCTGGACGCCCAATGCCTGCTCAGTGCGCCCGGCGAGATCGGCGGGTAAGGGCTCGGATCCGCACACCACGTGCTGCAGGCCCGCGACCCGATGCTCGACGAGGCGCTCGAGGTGGCGTGGCAGGCAGGTGACCACAGGGACTCGGGTGCCACCCAGCGGCACCCCGGAAGCACTGAGGTCGACCAGGTGGCGACCCGCCACGAGGCAGAATGCCGCGGTGCCGAAACCGTGACCACGATCGAGCGGCACCATCACCCCGACCGAGGCGACCTCACGCAGTGGCAGTCGTCCGAGCAGGCCGAGTTGCTGCCACGCCACTCCGGGGTGCCAGCGGGTCGCCACCGGCACCGCTCCGCCGGTGCTGCCCGAGGTGTGGACGACCAGCCGGCCGAGCCCCCACGTGGCGGCCCGCCGGGACGATTCCTTGGCTTCCGGCAGGTCGTCGACGCTCCGCAACGCGGCGGCGTCGTCCCCGCCCAGACGGCGATTCCGCAGGCGCACCGCGGCGCCGGCGCGAAGGCCCGCCAGCGCGAGCAGCAGGGTCGTCCTGGAGTCGTCGGCACTGACGGTGATCGTGCGGGCCGTGATGCGTGCCGCCGCGGCAGTGACCTGCTCGTGCAGGTCGGCGAAGGTGAGGGTGCCCTGGGCATCGGTGAATGCAGGGTCGTCCGGACGTCTGCGGGCGTGGTGGGCGAGACGGCCCGGAAGGCTGGGGTGGGCCATCGGCAGTCCGACGGTTGCCAGACCCGCCCACACTTCGCGGATCGCCTGACGTCGGGGCAGCCGTGCCGTGCCGCTCATCGGCGTGCTCGCGGCCGGCGTCGGCGCGGCCGCAGCGTCACCCAGCCCACCACCCTGGCCGACCCGGCGGGGGAGAGGGCGCTGAGCACGCCGGCGAGTCGCGCCCACCAGGGGGATTGGAGTCCGCCGCGGCCGATGGCAGCCCGGTGGACCCGGGCAGCGGCCTCGTCCGCCGTCATCGCCCAGCGCGGAACCTGCCGCCCGCCGGGTGTGCTCATCGCGGTCTCGACCAGCCCGAGTTCGACCGGGCAGGTGGTGACACCTCGGCGGGCGAGTTCGGGCCCGATCGTGCGCAGCCACAGGTCGAGGGCACCCTTCGAGGCGATGTAGCTGCCCCAGCCGGGGGTCGGCACCCGCGCCACCGTCGAAGAACTGGCGACGATGCGCCCGGACCCTCGGGCAGCCATCGCCGGCAGCCAGGGCAACAGCAGCGCCACGTGGCCCAGGTGGTTGGCCTGCATCGTGCGCACGTGGTCGTGCAGTCGGTCGTGCTGGTCGAGCACCTCACGGTGGATGGAGTGCCCGGCGTTGCAGACCACGACGTCGGGTGCTCCCAGTCGGGTGAGCAGGTCTTGTGAGGCGGCCTCGACCGCGTCAAGGTCACGCAGGTCGAGGACGACCACCTCGACCTGACTGGCCCCCAGCTGTCGACAGCGGGCGGCCACCTCGTCCAGGGCGGTGGTGGTGCGGGCGATCAGCACCAGCCTCGATCCGGTCTGTGCGAACCGTTCGGCCACCGCGGCGCCGATGCCCCGCGAAGCACCGGTGACCACCACCAAGGCGGACGCGGATCCGTCGGGCAGGTCAGGGGGCACCAGACCATGATGTCCGGAAACCGGCGCAAGTTCGGCGCCGAGGCGCTTGGCGGCAGGCAACGCCAAACCTCTGCCGGGTTCCGGACACGGATCGGGCGGCGGGAGTGGCAGGAGGGCTCAGGAAAGATCGGCCACGGGGATCGGCGACCCTGCCGGGTACTCGGTGATTGCTTCGCCCGACACCAGAGTGGCCGAGGCGGGACCCAGCACCCGTATCTCGGAACTGTCCAGCAGCAGGCCACTGTTCTCGGGCAGCCCCAGGATCGGGGTCGCCAACCGCGCGCTCAGCAGCCGCGCGCGACCAATCTGGCTGGTGTCGAAGTGGGGCAGGAGTCCACGGGTGGGCAGCAGGCCGAGCCCGGCGAGATCGACCAGGCCCACGTCGTTGGGGTCCGCCACCTCGGCGATGGCGATCGATGAGGTTGCCAAGATCGCTCCTGCGCTACCTCCGTAGTAGGCGCCGCCACGCTCGACCCAGTCCCGCACCGCGGGCAGGAAGCCATGGCGTCGCACGTGGTCCAACAGGCTGAAGGTGTTGCCGCCACCGACGCACAGCACCGCGTAGTCGACGAGTTCGCCGGGGTCGTGAGCGTCAAGGCTCATCCAGGTGTCGAACTCCCGATCCGCGCCGCCGAGGGCCCGCAGTTGCGACGCGAACCACGACGGTGCCCCGCTCAGCGGGGGCTCACCCAGGGCGAAGGGCCAGTACAGGATCTTTCCCTGACAAGCGAGGAACCTCGTCCACGCCTCTTGCTCGGCTGCAGCATCGCCGCCACCGCCGAGCAGCACGATCCCCTCCATGCCAAGCAAGGCTACGGGGCCACTAGGCTGACGGTGACAACGGGAGGAGCGTCGATGAAGCGGCTGAGTGCCGATGTGGTGGTCATCGGCGGGGGCGCCACGGGCGCCGGCGTGGTGCGAGACGTGGCCATGCGTGGATGGTCGGCGATCCTGGTCGACAAGGCCGACCTCGGCCAGGGCACGACCGGGCGCTACCACGGACTGCTGCACTCCGGCGGCCGCTACGTCGTCTCCGACCCGCACTCGGCGACTGAGTGTGCGCTCGAGAACGCGATCATCACCCGCATCCAGCCCCAGTGCGTCGAACAGACCGGCGGGCTGTTCATCGTCGGTCCCGATGACGACCCCGAGTACTCCGACCGCTTCCTGATCGGTGCGCGGGCCACCGGCGTGCCCTGTGAGGAGATCAGCCCGGCCGAGGCGCTGCGCCGCGAACCCCGGATCAACCCCCGCCTGCAGCGGGCCTTCGCCGTGCAGGACGGTGCGGTCGACGGCTGGCAGATGGTGTGGGGTGCCGCCCGCTCGGCGATGGAGTACGGCGCACAGGTGCTCACCTACCACCGGGTCACCGACGTGCTGGTGCGTGATGCCAAGGTCGTCGGCGTGGTCGCCACCGACGAGAAGCGCGGAGAACAGGTGCAGATCGACTGCTCGTTCGTGCTCAACGCCGGCGGACCGTGGGCCGGCCAGATCGCCACCATGGCCGGCTGTGAGCAGGTCGAGGTGGTGCCCGGTCGCGGCATCATGATCGCGATGAACCACCGGCTGGTGAACTCGGTGGTCAACCGCTGCATCCACCCTGCCGACGGCGACATCCTCGTGCCGGTGCACACCGTGAGCATCATCGGCACCACCGATGTGCGCGCCGACGACCCCGACCGGCTGCCGATCCCGCGTGAAGAGGTGCAGCAGATGCTCGACGCCGGTGAGGTGTTGGTGCCCGGCTTCCGTGAGTCGCGGGCGGTGCACGCCTGGAGTGGGGCTCGTCCGCTGTTCAAGGACCCGAGGGTGAGCGCCACCGACACCCGGCACATGACCCGCGGTATGAGCATCCTGCGCCACGACGTGCGCGACGGCATCGGCGGCATCATCTCGATCATCGGCGGCAAGCTCACCACCTACCGGTTGATGGCCGAGAAGATGGTCGACGCGATGGCCGATCAGTTGGGCGAGACGCGTCCCTGCCGCACCGCGGACGAAGTGATCGACCCGCCCGGTTCGTCCACCTACCACGTCACCCACCGGCTCGAGGAGCGCGAGGGCGACCGGCTCGACGACCAGATCATCTGCGAGTGCGAGTTGATGAACCGCGGCATGCTCACTGAGCTGATGGCCGAGCAGCCGACCGCCAACTTCGACGACCTGCGCCGCCAGCTGCGGCTGGGCATGGGCCCTTGCCAGGGCGGGTTCTGCTCGATGCGAGCGACCGGCATCGCGGTCCAGGAGAAGATGGTCGACGTTGAACGGGCGAGCGAGCTGATGAGGCTGTTCCTCAAGAACCGGTGGATCGGGTTGTGGCCGATCCTGCACGGTGACCAGGTGCGCCAGACCGCCCTCGACAACTGGATCTTCCACGGCACCTTCGACCTCGAGGCGCTGCCCGAGTCGCAGGAGGTGGCGCTGTGAACGGGCCTGTTCCGCGCAGAGGCACTGCTCCCCGCACCGTGGTGGTCGGCGCCGGCCTGGCCGGGCTGGTCTCGGCGATCCTGCTGCGCCGCCACGGCCACCAGGTGGTGCTGGTGGCCAAGGGCCTGGGTGGTTTGCAGTTGTCGCAGGGCACCATCGACGTGCTCGGACGCCTCGACGGCCGGCTGGTGGACGATCCGTGGGCTGCGTTCGATGAACTGCCCGACAGCCATCCCTACCGTCGGATCGGGGTCGAGGCTGTGCGTCGTGGGGTCGACGTGCTGGCCGGGTTGCTGGGGCCTGACCTGCTCGCACCGGTCGGTGAGCGCAACCAGTTGTACCCGACGGCGGTGGGGGCGCTGCGTCCGACGCTGGTCGTCCCGCCGTCAATGGCTGCCGGCGCTGCCCGCGACGGCAGACGGATCGTCATCGTCGGCATCGACCAGGTCAAGGACTTCCACCCCGAACTGGTGGCCGGCAACCTGGCGCGCACCGAGTTGCCCGGCGGCGGTCGGCTGCAGGTGCGGCACGCCAGCATCGACCTGGGGGCTCGTCCCGGTGAGGTCGACTCGAGCCCGGTGGTCTACGCCCGTGCCCTCGACCAGGCCCACACCCGCGAGAAGTTCGTCCGTGCCGTCAAGGCGGTGGCCGAGCCCGGTGAAGTGATCGGGTTGCCCGCGGTGCTCGGCGTGGACGATCCGCTGGCCTGGGCCGACCTGCAGCAGCGGATCGGCCAGCCGGTCTTCGAGATCGCCCTGCAGCCGCCGTCTGTTCCGGGCATGCGGTTCAACCAGGCGCTGCTGGCCCACACCCGCCGCGAACGCGTGCGGACCATGCTCGGCGCCGAGGTGATCGGCCTTGTCAACGAGGGTTCGACCGTGACCGGGGTCAGGGTGCAGACCGCCGGTGGTGAGCGGACGATCGGCTGCGACCACGTCGTCCACGCCCCCGGGGGCTTCGAGTCGGGCGCCCTGGCTGTCGACTCCCACAACCGGGTGAGCGAGACCATCTTCGGGCTGCCGGTCACCGCGACAGACGCCACCGAACTGATCCACGGCGACTACTGGGGTGCCCCGCAGCCGCTGTTCGAGGTCGGCGTGCGGGTCGACGACCAGATGCGGGTGCTGGACGACCGGGGGCGGGCCATGTACGCCAACCTGTACGCGGCCGGAGGGATCCTCGCCGGGGCGATCCGCTGGCGCGAGAAGTCGGGGGAGGGCATCGCGCTCGGCAGTGCCGTCAAGGCCGTCGATGCGATCACCGCAGGAGAGGACCGGCCATGACCGACGACCTGAACCATGCGCGCGACGAACTGATGCGAGCCAGCCTCGACCACTGCGTCAAGTGCACGATCTGTGAGACCCAGTGCCCGGTGGCCCGGGTGACCCCGCTGTTCCCGGGTCCGAAGTTCGTCGGGCCCCAGGCTGAGCGGTTCCGCCACGGTGAGTCGGTGGACGAGTCGCTGGACTACTGCTCGGGCTGTGGCATCTGCACCCACGTCTGCCCGCAGGGGGTGAAGATCGCCGAGCTGAACATCATGGCCAAGGCGGTGATGAAGGCCGACCAGCCCCCGCCAGTGATGAAGGGGCTGCGCGACCAGGTGATCAGCCGCACCACGGTGATGGGCAAGGCGATGACTCCGGTGGCGCCGGTCGCCAACGCTGCGCTGGGCATCGGGCTGCTGCGCAAGGCGGTCGAGAAGGTGGTCGGGGTGGCGTCCGGGGCTCCAATGCCGACCGCGCGCACCGAGACCTTGCGGGCGTGGCTGCGGCGTCGTCCCGCACCGCCGGCAGCGACCCGCGAACCGATCGTGTTCTTCCACGGCTGCGCCGGCGGCTACTTCGAGGTCGAGACCAGCAAGCGGACGATCGAGGTGCTCGAACACCTGGGCTTCCAGGTGCTGGTGCCCAAGCAGGGTTGTTGTGGGCTGGCGCAGCAGTCGAACGGTCTGTTCGAGAACGCCCGGACGAGCGTGCTCGACCTGTGTGACGCGCTGCGCTCGGTCGGCAAGGAGTTGACGATCGTGTCGTCGTCCGGCTCGTGCACCGGCATGCTCAAGCACGAGGCGCACCACATTCTCGGCGTGGACGACCCGCGGTTGCTCGACGTCGGCGCCCGGATCAGGGAGACCTCTGAGTTCCTGCTGGAACTGTTCGAGTCGGGGGAGGTCCTCCCGGAGTTCCGCCGGGTCGAGGCGACGATCCCTTACCACCAGCCCTGCCAGGTCAAGGCCCAGGGCATGGGGATGCCCGCGCTGACCCTGATGGAGATGGTGCCCGGGGTGAGGGTGGTCGAGTCGGGTCAGCCCTGCTGCGGGATCGCCGGCACCTACGGGCTCAAGGAGGAGAAGTACGACATCGCCCAGGCCGTCGGCAAGCCGGTCTTCGAGATGGTGAAGGCGACCAACCCCGACCTGGCCACGTGCGACACCGAGACCTGCCGCTGGCAGATCGAGAAGGGGTCAGGGGTGCGCACCGTGCACCCGATCGAGCTGCTCCACTTCGCGCTGGGGCTTTCGGACGACCTACCGCTCTGAGTGCTGTCCTGGGTGGTCGAGTGGGCGTGACTTACGAGGGCCTCGTCGAGACCAGAAGCTCTCGACATCGGGAGTGCTGTCGGGCAGGGCTACGTTGCTGCCATGGCAGACCCGGTGACGCTCGACTACCTGCGCCCGTCGACGCTGTCGGGCGACGTGATGCAGCTGCAGACGGCGATGGGACTGTCGCCACCCGGTCGCATCGCTCACCCCCGCTTCTTCGGAGGGCTTCCTCACCCGCCCCGATGAGGCCGCCGCCTGCCTGCTGGCCGGTGCCAACGTCGCGCGGGCGTGGTACTACGTGCGGCTCGTAAGCCTGCTCGACCCGGTGGTGACGGCGGACGGCGCTGCGCTTTTAGTCTCCCTTGGCATGTCGACCTCGTCGTCACGGCGCTGAAGGGTCGTGATCCGCCCTGGTCGGCCGAGAACAGGTCGACCCGTGTTGTAGCAATCTAGGTGCAGGTGGGACATCTTGAGTGACGCGGAACAGGTTTCACCGTGCGCCGGGTGGCCCAAGGTGTGCCGGGACGAGGGTTGGCGGTTGCCAGGGCGAGGTGAGCCACCGGTGGCACCGCGAAATGACCGATGGGCCCGCACCGTAGCGCGGGCCCATCGGGCGGGCGTGAAGGGGGTCAACGCCCAGGTCGTTGGGTGGTGTGGCGGGCGCTCAGGCCCACTTGTCGCCGGCGATCTCAGCGCCGGTCGAAGCCTCGGTCACGTCGTTCCACTCGGTGGTGGGACGGAACATCGAGGTCCACAGGTAAGCAGGAGAGTTGAACATTGGCGGTCCTTTCGGTCGTACTCGTCTGGCTCCGGCGAAGGAACGAGTCATTTGCTCACTCGATCCGGTACCCCTTTGAACCATGTGGTCGTCGGACACCTCAACTGTAGCACTGATCTGGCAACTACCCAAGTCACATCGATTTACCTTGGCAACAAGGTTGCCATCATCCGAGCAATTGGGCGCTGACCTGCCCTTTCGCCCCGCGTCCAGCGCCTAGGCTTGACCAGTGACCTTGCCCCCAGCCGACGCTCGGCCCCCGGCGCGTCAGCGCGTGTGGTGGGCCGCCGCCGCACTGGTGGGAGTGCTCATCGTCGTCGGGCTGGGAGCATCGAGTGACCCGGGCACGCTCTACACCGTGGTCACCCAGACGCCTCGTCCGATCAGCCTGCCGCCGATGGGCTCGGCGCAAGGCCCGGCCAACCCGATGTCGGGCATGCCGCTGCCCGACCGGGGGGAACCCCGCCCGCTCCCGTCCTGGGTCGGTGACGTCGCCAAGCTCGTCGCGATCGCTGTCGCGGTGGCGCTGGTGATCGCCTTCCTGCGCCTGGTCGCTGGCAACCTCAAGGACAAGGGCGTTCGCCAGGCCGCCGCCGACCGCAGCAACGCCCTCGAGATCCCCGACATCGCCGAGGACGAGGTCGCTGAGTCGTTCGAGCAGACCCTGCAGCAGTTGCGCGGTGGAGCCAGGGTCGACGACGCCATCCTCGAGTGTTGGCGCCGTCTGGTCGAGGTCGCCGAGAACTCCGGGGTCTCACGCCGTGCCAGCCAGACCTCCGAGGAGTTCACGGTCGCCGTCCTCGCCCACACCCGCGCCCCCGAGAGCGACCTGCGCGACCTGGCCGACCTCTATCGCCAGACCATGTTCTCGACCCACGAGGTGGGCGAGGCCGAGCGGCAACGCGCCGTCGCCTGCCTCGAGCGGCTGCACGCCGCGCTGACCAGCGAGCCACCCCGCAGCACCGCAGGTCCCGACGCGGCGCCCAACCCGGACGAGGTGCCCGATGCGTGAGTTCTTCGCCTCGATCCGCAAGCCCGGGGGCACCAGCCTGACCACCCACCTGCTGGCCGCGATGGGCATCTTCGTCGTCCTCTACGGGCTCTGGTGGGCCTTCGGTCTTCGGCTCTCACCGCTGCCGTGGGCGATCTTCACCCTGCTGATCGGCACCCTGATCTGGCTGCTGCGCACCGGCCCCGAACCCGCCGACACCCCCCGATGGGTCGAGCACCAGGCCCTGGTCGGTTCACCTCGCTACCAGAGCGACCTGGCCACCCGCCGGATCGCCGACATGATCGTCGGCGCCCAACCCGGGCGAGAGTTCAGCACCCACCAACTGGCGCTGACCCTGCGCGACCTGACCGCCGAACGCCTCGTCCAGCGTCACCATGCCGACCCCGAACAACCGCTGACCACCGCCACCGACGTCGCCCTCAGCAAGCCGCTGCTCGCCTACCTCAGCACCGTCGAGACCGGCGACAGCCCCAGTATCAACCGCCGCACCCTGCACCGCCACCTCAAGGAGATCGAGTCGCTGTGACCACCGCATCCACCCCGACCCTCGCCCAGCCGATGCCGATCGACGAGGCGGCCGCGCTGGCCCAGCAGGTGCTCGACCAGGTCGAACGCGCCGTCGTCGGCAAGCGCGCCCAACTCGGACAGGTGCTGGCCGGTGTGCTGGCCGGCGGCCACGTGCTGCTCGAAGACCTGCCCGGCCTGGGCAAGACCCTGGCCGCCCGGTCGCTGGCCCAGGCCCTCGGCCTGCAGTTCGCCCGTGCCCAGTTCACCCCCGACCTGCTGCCCAGCGACCTCACCGGGTCGTACCTGTTCAACCAGAACTCCGGCGAGTTCACCTTCCGTGAAGGGCCGATCTTCACCGGTCTGCTGCTCGCCGACGAGGTCAACCGCACCCCGCCCAAGACCCAGTCGGCCCTGCTCGAGGCGATGCAGGAGCACCAGGTCACCGTCGAGGGCCACACCTTCCAGTTGCCGCGCCCCTTCCACGTGCTGGCCACCGCCAACCCGATCGAGCACGAGGGCACCTATCCGCTGCCCGAGGCCCAGCTCGACCGGTTCCTGCTGCGGCTGTCGTTCGGCCACCCCAGCCACGACGAGGAGTGGGAGGTGCTCGTCCGACGGATCGCCCGCAAGCAGGAGGACCAGACCGTCGACGCGGTGCTCGACGCCGAGGGCCTGCTCAGGCTGCAGGCCACCGTCGAGGAGGTCTTCGTCTCGGAGGCGGTCGGACGCTACGCCGTCGCGCTCACCGCAGCCACCCGCGCCCACGACCACACCCTGGTCGGTGCCTCGCCTCGCGGTTCGCTGGCGCTGGTCACCGTGGCCCGCGCGGTCGCCCTGCTGGCCGGACGCGACTACGTCATCCCCGAGGACGTCAAGGCCCTTGCCCAGCCCGCGCTGGCCCACCGGCTCACCGTGCGTCCTGAGCTGTGGCTCAACAACATCACGCCCGAGTCGGTGGTGCGCTCGTGCGTCGACCAGGTGCCGGTGCCTGACGCCTCGCAGGCCGAACTGAGGCGCACGGCCTGACCATGGCGATCCCGTCCCGTCCACCCGAGCCGACCTCGGCACTGACGCGCTCGTGGAGCGCGGCGGTGGTGCTGTTGCTGCTCGCCGTGCTGTTCGGACGACCCGGCGTCGCGCTGCTCGCGGTGCCGCTGGCGGTTCACGCGGCCTGGGCATGGTGGCGTCGTCCCCGACTGGCCCCGGCGCTGCGCACCCGGCCACGCACCTCGGCGATCCCTGAGGGTGATGGCGTCGACCTCACCGTCGCGGTGGACGAGCCCGAGCCGGCCACCTGGCTCAGCGTCCAGTGGCCCGGCATCGTCGGCGCCGCCTGGGACCCCAAGCACGGTGCCGCGGTCGACCTCGCCGACCAAGGCGTGTCCGTCGGCCTCGAACCCGAACGCTGGGGCCGCTACGTCACCGGTGCCCCCGGCATCCAGTACATGGACGAGTCGGGCAGTTGGCGCTCGACCATCGAGGGCGAGTCGTGCACGGTGACCGTGCGTCCGGCCGCCGCGACCCTGAGCGGCGGAAGCGGTGTAGCTCGTCCGATCGGACTGACCGGTGCCCACACCTCGTCCGTGCGCGGCGACGGCACCCAGATCGCCGACATCCGCGAGTACCGGGCTGGCGACCGGCTGCGCCGGATCAACTGGCGGGTCACGTCGCGCACCCAGAAGCTGCACGTCACCCAGACCTTCACCGAGCGTGACACCGACGTGCTGATCGTGGCCGACACCCTGCGCGACCTGCCCGACCCGAGCGGCACCTCGTCCAGCCTGGACGCCACCGTGCGCGCCATCGCCGCGATCAGCCAGCACTACGTCGGCTTCGGCGACCGGGTCGCAGTGCACGACCTGGGCCACCGGATCGGGCTGGTGCGCCCCGGCACCGGACCACGCCAGGTGCGGATCATCCTCGAGATGCTGTCGCGCTCGCTGCGCGACGTGCCCGACCACCTCTCGATGCGTCGGGTGCCCTCACTTCGCCCCGGCACCCTGGTCTTCGTCTGCTCGCCGCTGCTCGACCAGAAGGTCACCGATGAGCTCAACCGACTGCGCCAGTACGGCGGTGAGGTGATCGTGGTCGACACCATGCCCGAGACCCTGGGCACCTTCGGGGCCATCCGCCACGACACCAGCCGCAGCTTCCTCGCCGAGGCGTGGCTGGTGCGCCGGATGCAGCGTGAGGTCACCGTGCGCCGGATCGAGGAACTCGGCGTACCGGTCACCCCGTGGCAGGGCACCGCCAGCCTGGCCAGCGTGCTGCTGGCGATGCAGGCTGCACGGACAGCTCCACGAAGGGCGGTCGGACGATGAGAGGGCTTGCCGAGACGGTGGCCGGGTGGCTGCTGCGGATCTCTGAGATGTCGGCCGGGCAGTGGGTGCTGCGAGTGGCGATCGTGTTGAGCGGGGCCCTGCTGCTGCAGTTGCCGACCTGGTGGGCGACGTTCTTCTTCGGTCCCGTGCTCGCCGGCATCGGCGCGCTGATGGTGCTGGTCTCGCTGCTGGCGCCGGACTCCTTGGCGCCGGTCGGGCTGGTGGCCGTGGTGGGGGCGTGGTGGCTGATGGCCGGCGCCGACAATCCGCTGTGGCAGGCGGCGGTGCTCGCCCTGCTGCTGGGTGTGTTCCACCTGTCGTGCGCGTGGGCTGCGAGCGCCCCGACCCACGGCGTCATCCGCAGGCGCCTGGCGCGGGCGATGGCTGGACGAGCCGTCGCCTTCCTGCTGGTCGTGGCGGTCGGTCTGGCCCTCGTGCTCGGCGCCGCGTCACTGCCGGCGTTGCCCGGCGGGCTGCTCTGGATCGGCCTGGGCGGGCTCGCGGTGGTGGGACTCGCCGCGGTGATCATTCGTCCCGACCGCAACACCTGACGCCGACTGCGGCCGGCAACGGTCGTCGGTCAACCCGGACGCGGAAGCGGCCCGACCCCCGCGGGGATCGGGCCGCTTGCCTTGGCCTCTTGTGTGACGTCAGGGCGTCACTTCAGGGCGTCGGCCACGCCGTTGGCAACCTCGGCCACCTCTTGGATCGTCGGGCGCGATCCGAAGAAGTAGAAGGTGCCGTCGTTGGTGGCGAAGTAGCAGTAGTTCATCGCTGCGCCACGGGGAACGCCACACATCGCGTTGCCGATCTTGGTGGCCTGATCCATGTTGTCGAAACGCTGGCTGCCGTAGTTCGGGTCGTCCCGGAACGACAGCGAGACCACCGACGGGCTCTTGGCGTAGTAGATCATCAGCGCGGTCGAGACCTTGGCCGGGTCGCTGGCCTTCCACTCACCGATGGTCTCGGGCATGTCCTGCCCGATCGCGTCCTTGGCCACGATCGCCGGACCGGTGGGCTGCTCGGTCGGCTCGGTGGTCTGCTCGGTCGGCTCAGTGGTCTGCTCGGTCGGCTCGGTGCTCGCGTCAGTCGGCTGAGAGGTCTGGGCAGTCGGGTCGGTGCTGGTCGGAGCCGTGGTCGACGGCACGGCCGTGGTGCCACCGCCGGCGGAGTCGTCGCGGTTCATGCCCCAGATCACCAGGCCGATGATCAGCGCGAGCACGACAGCACCGGCACCGAGCAGCAGCGGCATGTTGTTCTTCTTCTGCGGCGGCTGTCCGTACCCGGGCTGACCGTAGGGCTGCTGACCGTAGCCACCCTGCTGGCCGTAGGGCTGCTGGCCGTAGCCACCCTGCGGGGGCTGGCCGTAGGGCTGCTGGCCGTATCCACCCTGCTGCGACTGACCGTAACCCTGCTGCTGGCCGTGGCCACCCTGGGGGGCGCCGTAGCCCTGCTGCTGGTCGTAGCCACCCTGCTGCGGCTGCTGCGGGTAGGGCTGCTGCTGGCCGTAGGCCTGGCTGGCGTCCTGCTGGGGGTAGCCGCCCTGGTCGGGGGCGGGGTTGTAGGGCTGCTGGCCGTAGCCACCCTGGGTGTCGTCGAAGCCGGTGCCGTTGGCCCACGGGTTGGCCGAGGGCTGCGAGGCCGAGCCGGGCTGTGCGCCGATCGGCTCAGAGGCCGAGCCCGGCCATTGGTTCGCGCTGGGCTGGCCGCCCGGCTGGTTGGCACTGGGCTGGTTCGCACTGGGCTGGCCGTAGGGGTCGCCCTGGCCCTGCTGAGGGTACTGCTGGGCGTAGGGATCGTTGCCCGGGGGACCACCCCAGTTGCCGTCCGAGGGGTTGCCCTGGTTCGGGCCGCCGTAGTTGTCATTGGTCATCTGATGCCACCTCCACTGTCCAGCCTACGGTCCGCGAGTTCCACCAGACGAACTCGGCCACCGCGGGCACTCGCGCTTGGACGAGGCGGTGGTCGCCCGGATGGGGCGGCGATCCGCTCTGAGCTGTGGGCCTGCGTGGCACCCGGTGACCCCGAGCGTGCCGCGCTCATGGCCTACGAGGACGCCTGCTTCGACCACGCCGGCGACGGCATCCTGGCAGCGCAGTTCCTGGCCCGGATGCAGTCGATGGCCTTCGTCCGCGATGACCTGCGTGGCATCGTCCTCGATGCCGCCGCCGCGATGCCCACCGAGAGCCGGCTGCGCACCGTCGTGGACGAGGTCGTCGGTTGGGTCGACCAGGGCCGCTCGTGGACCGACATCCGCACCCTGGTCATGGAGCGTCACGGCAACGACGACTTCACCGACGTGCGACCCAACACCGCCTGGGTCGTGACCGGCCTGCTGTGTGGCACCGACTTCAGCTGGCGAATCCTGATCACCAACAACTGTGGCGAGGACTGCGACTCGTCCACCGCCTCGGTCGGGGCGCTGCTGGGCATCCTCGACCCTGCCTCGATCGACCACAAGTGGCTCGCCCCGATCGGACGCGACCTCGTCCTCAACGACGGCGTGGTCGACCTCGACCACCCCACCACCCTTGACGGCTTCACCGACCTCGTCGTCGACCTGGCCCAACGGCTGGACGAGCAGATCGGTCCCGACCCCGCTCAGGTGGCCGCCGAGGCCGACGCCTTCGATCCCGACGAGCACGCCTTCACCATCAAGCAGGCATCTGGAACACCAACTGGGAGCAGTGGCCCGGCCGTGACATCGGCGGCCTGCCACGCGCCGGCTCGCCCTGCCCCGAACTCGACCTGGTCGAGACCACCATCGGTGGGCGGTGGCACCGGTTGCCGGCCAGCGAGTGGGACGACCGGTTGTTGATGATGGAGTGGCCGCTCAACGGGCACGGTGTCACCGAGGTGCGGCTCACCTTCACCTGCTACCAGGACCACCGGATCTGGCTCGACGGGGAGTACCTGCACGGCTCGCAGGCCACGAACTTGATGTTCCCCTCACCGCACGCCGCCCAGATCGGCCACTTCGTCGACTTCACCCTGCCGCCCGGGCAGCACCGGCTCAGCGTCGCGCTGAGTCGTCCCAAGAAGGACGACGGTGTCGCCGAGTGGTCGCTGGCGCTGGCTGAGAACCCTTCCCATGAATGGATCCCGAACGCCTTCCGGGCCTCCGGTGACTCCTCCGCGATCACCCCCGGCACCAGCAACACCGACACCAGCAACACCGACACCACCACCAAGGAGTGATTCACGTGTTCGTCCACCGTCGACGCCGCCGCGGCGCCACCGCCGTACTCGCGTCCGTCTTCGCCCTCCTGCTCGCCGCCTGCGGCGGCGGAGCCGCCGACACCCCCTCGTCCTCGGCACCCGGGACGAGCGGCTCGGCCACCGGCGGCACCACCTCGTCCGAACCCAGCGAGAACGTGGCCAAGCCGTCGGGCACCGTCACCTGGTGGTCGTGGAACCCCAGTGAGGCCGACGCGGCGATCAACATTGCCGAGTTCAACAAGGAGTTCCCCGACATCAAGGTCGAGTACAAGTTCGTCGAGTACTCCAACTACGTCAACACCGTGCGGCTGGCCGCCACGAGCGACTCCGGGCCCGACGTGTTCGGCCTGCAGGTCGGTGTGATGGCCAACCAGTTCGCCCCGTTGACCATGGACCTCAAGCCCAAGATCGAGGCGTCGCTGGGCGCCGACTTCGCCGACAAGATCACCGCCTCCGACCAGTTCACCATCGACGGCAAGCTGGTGGACATGCCGTGGATGGTCACCGGCGCCGGCCTGATGTTCTACAACGACGGCGTGCTCAAGCAGCACAGCATCCAGCCGCCGACCACCATGGCCGAGCTGAAGGAGGCCTGCAAGAAGCTCGAGGCCGCCAAGGTCACCTGCGTCGCCCACGGCGCCAAGGACAACTGGGTCAACATCGACGTCTATCAGTCGATCGTCAACCAGCTGGCGCCCGGCAAGATCTACGAGGCGTTCAAGGGTGATGCCAGCTTCACCGACGCCGAGTTCGTCAAGTCGTTCGAGATCTGGAAGTCGCTGCGACGACGGCGTGTTTCCCAAGGGCTCGCTCGGCCTGAACCAGTACCCGGACGCCTCGAAGAGCTTCGGCACCGGCAAGGCGGCGTTCGTGTTCATGGGCAGCTGGCAGAACTCCTACACCACCCACACCAGCCTCGAGGGCATGTCGAAGGAGTATGGGGACGCCAAGATCAAGGACTTCATCCTGGTGCCGTCGTTCTTCCCGGCCGTCGAGGACGGCGCCCAGACCGGCGCCATGTTCGGTGGACCTGACATCGGCTTCGCGATCTCGGCCAAGGCCAAGAACCCCGACGCCGCCTGGGCCTTCGTCAACTGGCTCACCGCGACCGAGACCGGCCAGAAGGTGATCGCCAAGACGATGCAGCAGCCCTCGCTGAAGAGCGTGCCGCTCGACACCTCCGACGTGGTCACCCCTGAGCAGAAGGCTGCCCTCGAGAAGCAGGGCCCGGCCCTGGGCAACATGATCGGCGCCCGTGAGGTGCCCAACGCTGATGTCGCCACGGCTCTCGGCCTGGCCCTGCAGGAGGTGGCCTCGGGCCAGGTGTCGCCCGCTGATGCCGCCAAGGCGGTCGAAGAGGCCATCCAGAGCGCTGGCTGACCGACGCGCGTGGGGACCCACCACGGTGTGGGTCCCCACGCCTGATCCATGGAGGAACCAATGACGGTGGAGACCGTGGCGCCGCGGCCACGCTCGGTCAGGAACCTGCGCCTGCACGGGCTGCTGTACCTGTTGCCGGCGCTGCTGCTGGTGCTGGGCATCGTCTACGCCGGCATCGGCTACACCGGCTGGACGAGCTTCTACCAGTGGGACGGGCTCAGCCCGACCAAGAAGTTCGTCGGCTGGGGCAACTACCAACGGATGCTCGACGACAAGGTGCTGTGGCGAGCGCTGCGCCATGTCGGCATCTTTGCCGTGCTGACGATCTTCCTGCAGATGGCGATCGGGTTGGGCATGGCGATGCTGCTGCGCCGGGGCCTGGTCGCCGGGGCCGCCGTCTACAAGGCGATCATGTTCATTCCGGTGGTGATGGCCCCAGCGGTCGTCGCCACGGTCTTCCGCGACATCATGAACCCCGATGGCTGGATGCAGTCACGGATGGCCGAGAACGGCCTGGGTGCCTTGGTGCATCCGTGGTTGGCCGATCCGAAGACCGCCCTGTACGGCATCGTCGCCATCAACATCTGGCAGTGGACCGGCTTCTCGTTCGTCCTCTACCAGGCCGCTTTGGCGCAGGTGGACGAGGGGCTGTTCGAGGCCGCGTCGATCGACGGGGCGAGCGCGCTGCAACAGCTGTGGTACGTGTTGTTGCCGCAGCTGCGCACCGCCCACCTGACCCTGATCATGACCGGCTGCATCGGCTCGTTGAAGACCTTCGACATCGTGCTGTTGACCACCGGTGGTGGCCCGGGGCGGGCCAGTGAGTTCCTGACCACCTACATCTACAAGCAGGCCGTGGTGCAGTTCCGCGCCGGCTACTCGGCCGCCCTGTCGGTGCTGATGCTGGTGGTCGCGGTCACCATCACCGTCATCCAGATGCGGCTCGCGCGACTGGGGGAGGACTGAGATGAACAGACGACCACGTCGGCGAGCCAGGGTGCTGGCCCAAGTGGTGGCCACCCTGGTCGCTGCCGTCTACCTGTTTCCGCTGGTCAGCGCCGTGCTGGTCTCGGGTGAGGGAGGAGAGGGGTACGCGAAGAACTACTGGGTCGTGCTCACCGAGTCGCCGCTGCTGCGCTTTGCCCGCAACAGCCTGGTCATCGTGATCGGCACGGTCAGCATCACCTACGTGGCCACCATGCTCGCCGCCTACGCCTTCGCCAAGGTGCGCCCGGTGGGCAACAAGACGCTGTACTACATGGTGCTGGCCGCCCTCACCCTGCCGGCGATCTCGCTGATCGTCCCGCTGTTCGCGATGGTGCAGCGGTTCAACCTGTTCAACAACTACTTCGCAGTCATCCTGCCGCTGGCAGCGACCTCGGTGCCCTTCACCGTGCTGCTCACCCGCAACTTCATGGAGGGGGTGCCCAACGAGTTGCTGGAGGCCGCTGAGATCGAGGGCGCGTCGAGCTTCCGAGCGCTGCTGCACATCGTGCTGCCACTGGCCAAGCCGATCTCGGCCGTGGTCATCGTGTGGACGCTGCTGGGCTCGTGGAACGAGTTCTTCCTGCCGCTGCTGTTCTTCCAGGACCCGTCGATGCAGGTGGTCACCCAGGTGCCGACCTACTTCACCGGGGTCTACAGCCAGGACACCCCCAAGGTGTTCGCAGCCCTGATCCTGATCTCGATGCCGGTGGTCATCACCTACCTGTCGATGCAGCGCTACTTCGAGCGTGGCCTCACCGCAGGCGCCCTCAAGTGAGGTGCGGTGTGCTGGGTTCGGGCTGGGTCAGCTGAGCGCGTCGGCGACGCCGTTGGCGACCTCGGCGACCTGCTCGACGGTGGCGTTGGCGCCCAGGAAGTGGAAAATGCCGTCGTCGGTGGCGAACCAGCACGAGTTCCAGCCCAGGTTCGCGTCGTAGGGCGCGCAGGGGACGCGGCCGATCGTCCGCTGGTCGGGAAGGGCTCGGAAGCTGGACAGGCCCTAGCCCTCCTGGGTGGCGAACTCCAGACCCACTGTGACCGAGGAAAGCTCCTTCGTCACGTAGGTGCCCCACATCGTCTGGTCGACCGCGAAGGGTGCTGCGGAGGCGCGCCAGTGGGGGAGCTCGGCGAGCAGCTTCTTGTCGTACGCCGTCACCGGCACCGCGACGTCTGGACGAGCGGTGGGCGTCGGCGTGGCCGGCCACAGCGCCTTGGCCAGCCCATTGGCCACCTCGGCCACGTCTGCCAGCGCCACACCGCTCAGCTTCACCATGCCGTCGTCGGTGGTGAACCAGCAGGCGACCCGCCGCTTGACCGGGTCGAGGCTGCACCAGGTGTTCCAGCGGAGGGTTGGCTCGCCCGCGGTCGCAGTGGCGCTGGGTTGGCTCTCCGGGGTGAACGTGACGTAGACCGCCCGGATCGTCGGGGTGAGCAGGGTGTAGCTGCTGGCCCCGTTTCGCTGTCGAGGTCGTTTCGTCGTTCAGGTCAGGGCCGGCTTCTGCTCGCCTATACTCAGGTGACAGTCTGCCAACCGGGACCGGACAGTGAGCGAGCCGACCACTGCTCAGGTCGTTCCTCGCGGCGTCCGCCGGTGTCAGCGCGCCATTCGGGGTGCTCGCGGGCACGTCAGGTACCCGATGCCCCCGATCGAGAGGGGAGTCCATCATGTCGAACTTTTCACGACGGAGCGTCCTGGTTGCCGGAGCCGTGGCCGCCGGGGCAGGTCTGACCAACGTGCGGCCGGCGCAAGCCGCCCCGGGTCAGAACCCCGGCAAGAAGGGAGTACGGATGACCCCCGCGGTCAAGGTCACTGGCGGAGTCGTGCGCGGCTACGTGGACGACAACGGCGTCAAGACCTTCAAGGGCATCCGGTACGCGGCCTCGACCCATGGCCCCAACCGGTGGCGGGCGCCGCAACCTGTTCCTCGCTGGACCGGGATCAAGGAGACCACTGCCTTCGGCCCGATCGCCGTGCAGAACCCGGCGTTCGCACCCTTCGGGCCGTGGACCTGGGAGTACCTCGACACCAACATGACCCTCGAGAACGGGCTGATGTCAGAGGACTGCCTCAGCCTCAACGTCTGGACCACGGCCAACCCCAACGCGCGGCGTCCGGTGATCGTCTACATCCACGGTGGCGCCAACACCAGCGGCAGCGGTGGCAACGAGGTCTACACCGGCGAGAAGATCGTCCACAAGGGGGTCGTGTACGTCACGATCAACTACCGGGTGGGCATCTTCGGCTTCCTGGCCCACAAGGACTCCACCGGCAACGAGGTCACCGGCAACTTCGCGATCATGGACATGATCGCCGCGCTGCGCTGGGTGCGCGACAACATCAGGGCCTTCGGGGGTGACCCCGGCAACGTGACCGTGGCCGGGCAGTCCGCAGGCAGCATGGACATCCAGACGCTGATCGCCTCACCCGCGGCCGCCGGGCTGTTCCACCGGGCCATGACGATGAGCGCCAACTCCATCGACTCACCGGTGTCGACCCTGGCCCAGGCCCAGGCGCGGGCCAGCCAGTCGTTCGGGTCGCTCACCCTCGAGCACCTGCGAGCGTTGAGCTCCGCGCAGGTGCAGGCACTGACCGCCAGCTACAACCCGTCCAGTCCCGTGATCGACGGTCAGGTGGTCACCCACAGCCTGACCGATGCCTACCTCAGTGGCACGGCCAACCGGGTCGACCTGATGATCGGCAACGTCAACGGTGATGAGGTGCTGTTCGGCCCGCTGCGGCTGCCTGGAGGCTCACCACTGCCGATCGGGCAGGTCCAGTCGGTCACTCCGGCGGTGTTCGAGGACGCGGTGCGCCAGCAGTTCGGCGCCCACTTCGTCGACCTCTACCCGGTCGACCCGGGTGCGGCCAACGTCATCGAGACGGCCCGACAGCTCAACGCCGACGCGATGGTGGCCCGGGCGGCCCGACAGGGCGACGTGCGGGCCAGGCACTACGCCGACCGCACCACCCTGATCTACCAGTTCGCCCACGACGTGCCCGACACTCCGGAGCGGATGGCGGCCTACGGAGCCTTCCACACCGGCGACGTGGGCTATTGGCTGAACTACTTCTCCGACACCTGGCATCGTCCGTGGACGGCAGTCGACCACCGTCTGGGCGACGTGATGTCTGACCACTTGGTGGCGTTCGCCACGCGAGGTTCAGTCCCGGGCTGGCCGGCCCACGTGGCCGGTGCGCCCGCCGACCGGTACATGCACTACACCGACACCGCCTCGCCCAGCGTCCTCGACCAGGCCAGAACTGCAGCATGGGAGGCCTACTGGGCTCGGTGAGCCGGCCCGGCCCTGAGACCCCGTCGCCCGGCCGGACCAGTGGCGGGCCGTAGGATCGTGGCCCATGGGGCACGTGGAGCTGACCGGGGTCGACTTCAGCCTGCCCGACGGACGACCGCTGCTGAGTGACATCAGCTTCCGGGTCGGTGACGGCGCGATCGTCGCCCTGGTCGGCCCCAACGGTGCCGGCAAGACCACCCTGCTGCGCATCGTCGAGGGCGAACTCGTCCCCGACGAGGGCACCATCTCGCGCTCGGGCGGGCTCGGGGTGATGCGCCAGTTCATCGGGCAGATCCGCGATGACTCCACGGTGCGCGACCTGTTGCTGCGGCTTTCGCCCGAACGCATCCAGCAGGCCTCGGCGCGGGTCGACGAACTCGAACTGCGGCTGATGGACGACGACTCCGAACCGGTGCAGATGGCCTACGCAGCGGCCCTGGCCGAGTACGCCGACGCCGGCGGCTACGACGCCGAGGTGATCTTCGATGCCTGCTGCACCTCGGCGCTGGGCATCGGCTACGACCGCTGCCGCTGGCGCGCGGTCAACACCCTCTCGGGCGGCGAGCAGAAGCGGCTCGCCCTCGAGGTGCTGCTGCGTGGACCCGACGAGGTGCTGTTGCTTGACGAGCCCGACAACTACCTCGACGTGCCCGGCAAGCTCTGGCTCGAGGAGCAACTGCGCACCACCCAGAAGACCGTGCTGCTGGTCAGCCACGACCGTGAACTGTTGGCCAACGCCGCCACCCGCATCGCCTCGCTCGAACTCGGCGCTGCCGGCAACACGCTGTGGGTTCACGGCGGTTCGTTCGCGACCTTCCACGCCGCCCGCGACGAACGGTTCGCACGCCTGGAGGAGCTGCGCAAGCGCTGGGACGAGGAGCACGCCAAGCTGCGCGCGCTGATGCTGATGTACAAGCAGAAGGCCGCCTACAACGACGCCATGGCCTCGCGCTACCAGGCCTCGGTCACCCGGCTGGAGAAGTTCGAACAGGCCGGCCCTCCGCAGGCTGTCCCGCTGCGCCAGAACGTGTCGATGCGCTTGTCAGGGGGACGAACCGCCAAGCGGGCCGTGGTCTGCGAGAAGCTCGAACTGACCGGGCTGATGAAACCGTTCTCGTCCGAGATCTGGTTCGGTGACCGGGTCGGGGTGCTGGGCTCGAACGGCTCGGGCAAGTCGCACTTCCTGCGGCTGGTGGCCCGCGGCGGCACCCTGCCTGAGCCCGGCAACCGCGCGGTCAACCACGAGTCGATCGACCCGGTCGCCCACACCGGCATCGCCCGCCTGGGGTCGCGGGTTCGTCCCGGCTTCTTCGCCCAGACCAACCAGGCGCCCGAACTGGTCGGACGCACCCTGCTCGAGATCCTGCACCGTGGCGACGACCACCGCGGCGGGCTGGTGCGCGAGGAGGCGTCGCGCAAGCTGGATCGCTACGAGTTGGCAGGTGCGGCCGAGCAGCGCTACGAGACGCTCTCGGGTGGCCAGCAGGCCCGGCTGCAGATCCTGCTGCTCGAACTCGGTGGTGCCACCCTGCTGCTGCTGGACGAGCCGACCGACAACCTCGACATAGCCTCGGCCGAGGCCCTCGAACACGGGCTGAACGCCTTCGAGGGCACCGTGGTCGCGGTCACCCACGACCGCTGGTTCGCCCGCAGCCTCGACCGTTTCCTGGTCTTCACCGCCGACGGACGAGTCGTCGCCAGCGACGAGCCGAGCTGGGACGAGGGACGCGTCGTCCGGGCCCGATGAGCAGCCCAGCCGAGCGGCGATGAGCGCCGTGACGAGGTGATTTCCCCCCTTGGGGGTGGTCTGCACCTGCAGCGTTCCTGAACCGGTGCACGAAAGTTACGGTTCCGTAGGTACGGTGGAACCGTGACGTCACGTTCCGCGGCCCTGAGCCGTTTGATCGGGCGGGCGGCGTGGGGGCTGGGAGCGCTGGTCGCCACCCCTGTGCTGCCCGACGACTACGTGGCGCTGGTCAACCCGCTGCAGGCCCGTGACGTGCTGCGCGCCCGGGTGCTGGCGAAGATGGCTGAAGGGGTCGGGGTCGCCACCTTGGTGCTTCGTCCTAGCCGGTCGTGGACGACCCACCGCCCGGGCCAGTACCTGCGGATCGGGGTCGACATCGCGGGGGTGAGGCACTGGCGCGCCTACTCGGTGACCAGCCCTCCCGGCGCGCGTGAGCTCACCATCACCGTCAAGGCCAAGGGTGACGGACTGGTCTCGACCCATCTGGTCGAGCGCGCTCGTCCCGGCGACGTGATCATGCTCGACCTCGCCACCGGCGACTTCGTCCTGCCCGAAACCCTGCCCGACAAGCTGCTGTTCCTGACCGCCGGCAGCGGCATCACCCCGGTGATGGCGATGCTGCGCGCCTACCGCTTCGGCGACGTCGTGGTGCTGCACAGCGCCCGCAGCGCCGACGACGTGATCTTCGGCGACGAACTCCGGTCCGCGGCTGCCGAGGGGCAACTCGTCCTGCTCGAACGCCACACCGACGCCCAGGGCCGGCTCGACCCGACCGAGTTGGACGACCTCGTCCCCGACTGGCGCGAGCGCGAGACCTACGCCTGCGGCCCAGCAGAACTGCTGGCCGGGCTGGAGGCGCACTTCGAGGCCGCCGGGGTGGCCGACCGGCTGCACGTCGAGCGGTTCCAGACCGAGGCGGCCGCCGTCGGTGAAGGCGGCACCGCCCGCTTCGTCCGCTCAGGTGTCGAGGTCGAGACCGACGGCGCTACCACGCTGCTGCAGGCCGGGGAGGACGCCGGGGTGCTGCTGAAGTCCGGGTGCCGGATGGGCATCTGCTTCAGCTGCGTCACCAAACTGACCGCCGGATCGGTGCGCGACCTGCGCACCGGTGAGACCACGACCGTCCACGACGAACCCATCCACATCCAGACCTGCGTGTCGGCATCCGCCGGGGCGTGCCAGCTCGACGCCTGACCAACGAAGGACCCTGACATGACGCAGACACTCGCCACCACCGAACAGACCACCACCGACGGGTCGACCCCCACCACTTGGCAGGGACACGCCCTCACCGACGCGGTCACCACGGCCAAGCTGACCCACGAACAGGTCGAGCAGATCGGTGCGCGGTTGGACGAGATCCGCGCCGAGGTGATTGCCACCCGTGGCGAGTCCGACGCCCGCTACATCCGCGGAGTGATCCGCGCCCAGCGCTGGCTCGAGGCCTCGAGTCGCGTCGTCCTGCTGTTCTCGAAGAACAAGGTCGCCTTCGTGGTGGGCACCGCCGGGCTGAGCGTGGCCAAGATCCTGGAGAACATGGAGATCGGCCACAACGTGCTGCACGGCCAGTGGGACTGGATGCGCGACCCCAAGATCCACTCGACCACCTGGGAGTGGGACGCGGTCACCCCGGCCGAGCAGTGGAAGCACTCGCACAACGAGACCCACCACACCTACACCAACGTGGTCGGACGCGACAACGACCTGGGCTACGGCATCATGCGGGTCGACAACGCCCAGCCGTGGTCGCTGAAGCTGCTGGGGCAGCCGTTCTTCAACCTGGTCAACGCCACCTTCTTCGAGTACGGCATCGCCGCCTACGACCTCGAGCTGTTCGACAACCTCAAGAAGGGCGAGGACCGTACGCCCGAGCAGCGCGAGACCTTCCGCAGGAACGCTGCCGCGGTCGGACGAAAGCTCGCCCGCCAGATGGGCAAGGACTACCTGGTGCACCCGCTGCTGTCGGGACCGAACGCCCTGCACACCGCAGCCGCGAACGCCATCGCCAACGTGGTGCGGAACCTGTGGACCCACTCGGTGATCATCTGCGGGCACTTCCCCGACGGGGTCGAGGTGTTCGAGAAGACCTCGATCGAGGGTGAGACCAAGGCCCAGTGGTACCTGCGCCAGATGCTCGGCTCGGCCAACATCACCGGCAGCAAGTTCATGCACCTGATGAGCGGCAACCTGTCGCACCAGATCGAGCACCACCTGTTCCCCGACCTGCCCAGCAACCGCTACGCCGAGATCGCGCCGAAGGTGAAGGCGCTGTTCGAGGAGTACGGGCTGCGCTACGTGTCGGGTCCGCTGCCGGTGCAGGTGGCGCAGGCCTGGGGCAAGGTGTTCCGGCTGTCGCTGCCTGATCGCGAGCCCGGTCGCTCGCGCTGGTCGATCATCGGCGAGGCTGTGGGCCAGGCCCTGCGCGGACGCCCCACCGAGCGGGTCGCCGTCGCCGCCAGCTGATCGGCACCTCGGTCGCGGACGAGTGCCAGCGAGCGCGTCGGGACCACGGCGGCCACCCTCCAGCAGCGAGGGGCACCTCCATCGTCGACGGGTATTGCATGCAGTACCCGTCGCGAAGCTTGGTGCCCGTCGCGATCAGAAGGTTCCCGTCGAGTGGCGAGCAGCGTCGGGGGGCTGAGGGCTGACCCAGCCAGGGGACGAGCGGGGGGTGCGGCGAGCGTCCGGCAGCGGCGTCCCCCACGCTCGCGCCCGCGGGTAGCCGCGAAGGACCTCCCCGCGTCCGCCGCGGACTCTGTCAGCGGCTGTAGCGCAGGGCGTTGGGGACCGTCCGGCACTCCGAACCGATCTGCATCGACCCGATCCGGCCCTCGTCGCGCAGGGCGAACAACCGGGGCACCACGATGTTGCGCAGCCCGGTCGGCGAGATCGTGTTCAGGTACACCTGCGTGCCACCCTCGAAGCCAGCCAGGTTCGAGATGCGCCAGCGCAGCATGATCCGCCACGGCATCGGGTTTGGCACGTCGATCGGACGGTAGTGCCACTCCTCGTTGCTGGGCACCTCGGTGCCGGTGGCGGCGTGCATGGCATGCAGCAGGTCTGCCATCGCACCGAGTTCCTCGGGCGACTGGTCCCACGGGTTCGAGATCTCGCTCTTGGAGTTGACCTCGATGGTGGGGAACCGGTGCCCGAACCCGGCGAAGGCCACCGCGTGCTCGTTCTCGGCGATCACCAGGTTGTGCTGGGCGGCGCAGTTCACACCGGCCTCGTTGAAGATGTTGGGGTTCTCGCGCATCGTCTTCAGGGTGCGCTCGTGGCGCACGCCGCGCTCATCGATCGCCACGATCTGCTTGTGCAGGTGGTCGAACGACGCACCCGCCGGCCGCATCCAGTTCTGGAACGCCACCACGTAGCGGGCGTAGCGGTTCAGGTCGAAGTGACGCTTGATGCCGTCCACGGTGAACTTGATGTAGTAGAAGTGCTCCTCGGGTGTCAACGTGCCCGACGAGGCGAGCTGCGAGTCGTCGGTCGCCCCGTCCAGGTAGTGCCGCCGGGCGACGATCACGTCATGACCACCACCGAAGAAGCCCGAGGCGGCGTCGATCAACTGCTGGTCGCTCATCTTGGCGATGTCGGCATCGCTGGCGCCGCCGGCGCGCAACTTCATCTTCACCACCGACACCACGTGGTCGTGCCCCTCGGGTGCGCTCAGGTAGCGCTGCTTGCGCACCCGCACCTCGGGCACCAGTTCGTAGCCGTAGTTCTGGTGCCAGTACTCGTACGACAGGATCTCGAACAGGTTGGGCACCCGACGGAACTCGGCCACGGTGTTGAACAGCTCCGCGGCCGGCACACGCAGCATCTCCTGCCACTGCCCGTCGCGGCGCACCAGCCGGGCCTTCTCGGGCGGGGTCTCGAGGTAGCGCTTCTCGCAGAACGAGCAGTGTCGTCCGATCTCGTCGTCCACCAGAGGAATCGGGTTGGTCGGTGGCACTCCGAGCGGACGATTGCCCCGTCCCGGGACGGTCCAGACCTCGGTGCCGGTGAAGGGGTTCATCTGCTTCACCGTGCCGTCCGCCATCGGTGTGATCCAGTGCGCTGACGACCAAGTCTCCATGGCATCCACCCTAGAGGGAGCGACCTCGCGGCTGACTGCGGGGGGCGGTGACGCCTATCGTGGGTTCACCAGGGCGCGAGGGAGGGACGACGTGGACGACCTCGAGCCCATCCGTGCCTCCGGCGGCTTCGTCGACGAACCCGAGTCAGACCAACGACGAGCGGGAGCACCGCAGCGTCGTCCGGTCGGTCACCGCCTGGCGTGGACGACCGCAGGCCTGGCGGCCGCGCTGCTGGTCGGGGTGGTCGCCGGGGCGACCGGACGAGCCCCGCGCACCGTCGAGGGTCCGACCGTGACCGTCACCGCCACCTCAGACCCGGTCGAGACCGCCTACGGACAGTCGACCCGCGAGCAGGTCTCGCAGATGGAGACGATCCTGCCGGGCGTCCACCTGGTCGGTCAGGGTGCCCCGATCGGCACCTGGCGTGGGGTGCCTTTTGCCGCCGGCGAGATGTGCCACTGGCAGCGGGTGCAGACCGACCGCTTCGGGCGCACCCTGATCGTCGCCGAGGTGCTCACCAACTCGATCACCCGGGTGCGGATTCAGCCCGAGGATGCCCGCTTCGTCTCCTACGGCTGCCGCTGGGTGCGCGAGGAGTGACTCAGCGGCGCGCCCGCCACAGCACCAGGGACGCGTCGTCGTGCAACTTGCGCACCTCGCGGGCCCGCAGGCCTGCCTCGGACGCGGTCTCGGCGGCGCGCAACTCGTCCAGCAGCCATTCGGGGTCGTCGGCGGCACCGAGTGCCTCGAACGGCGTGGCACCCAGGTGCTCCCACAGCCGTGAGACCCCGTCGCTGACCGCGAGCAGCGCATTCACCTCGGGTGTCGGCAACCACTCGACCAACGCGTGCTCAGCCGCCTCGGGACGGTGCTGCGCGCACCACCAGCCGCCGTCGGCACAGCGACGCGCCTCGATCCAGTCGTCGCGGGTCAGGTCCTCGACCAGCGGGTCGTAGCTGTCGAGCATCACCGCGACGGCATCGTCGGTCACCACCCGGGTGCCGCTGGACTCGGCGACCACGACCGAGGCGTCGCTGAGCACCAGCAGTTCGACCTGCTGGTCGTCGACCCGGAACGCCGCCACCGTCGCCGAGGGCGATCCCTGGTCGAGCCGGCAGGTGTCGCGGTGCTGGTCGGCCACGGTGGTGATCGCCGCGCGCAGGCACTCACGCAGGGCGAGGCTGCGGTCGTCCATCGCCTCGAACAGGGCGTCGGCCAGCGCGTTCGCGAACCAGGCCACCGTGTGCGAGCAGCCCGCCCGGTAACGCTCGGCGACCCCGGCGCCGTCGACCACCACGGCGCGGCACTGGTCGTGACGCACCGCGTCCTCGTTGGGACCATCAGGGCTGCAGGCGCGAGTCGCGGCGATCATGGCACCAGTGTGGCCGCCGCGCTCACTCGGCCTTGGGACCGCTCGCCGCATCGGCGGCATCGGTGTCGGCATCCAGGTCGGACGCGTGCGGGCCGATCGTGCTGCCGTCGGCGGCGGCCTGGGCCTCGTGGCGGGTCAACAGGTCGGGCGGCAGCGTCGTCCGCAGGCCGAGCAGCGGGACGACCGCGAGCAGCCCCAGCGACACCGCCCACCAGGTGGTGGGGACGACGCCCAGCGCGCTCCCGAGCCAGCCCGAGGCCAGCGACGAGATCGGCATGACACCCCAGACCATGAACCGGATCGAGGCGTTCATCCGCCCCAGCAGGCGCTGCGGGCACAGCGCCTGACGGATCGAGACCTGGGTGATGTTGTAGACGATCACGCCGAAGGCCATCAGCGCATCAGCGGCGACCAGCAGCGCCGTCGCCCCGGTGCGGGTGGGCGCGAGCGTGGCCAGCGGGAACCCGAAGGCCCCGGCCGAGGCCACCAGCATCGAGACCGCGATCAGGGTCGAGTCGCGCATCGTCCGACGAAGCGCCGGGGTCAGGGTCGCGCCGAGCAGGCCGCCGATCGCGCCAGCGCCCATGATCACGCCATAGGTGAAGCCGTCGAGGCCGATGATTCGCAGCACCAGGATCGGCGACAGCGTGAAGTACAGCGTCGAGGTCAGGTTCGAGATCAGCGTCGAGGCGGTGATCAGCCGGATCGCCGGGTGCCTGACCACGAAGGCCAGGCCCTCGCCGATCTCGGCCAGCAACGGACGCCGCTCGACCGCTGCGGCCTGCTGCCGGTCGTAGGCCTCGTGGTCGCGGGTCATCATCAGGAAGACCATCGAGGCCAGGTAGCCCAGGGCGTCGGCGATCAGCAGCACCGGGGCCGACATCACCTTGAGCAGCAGCCCGCCGAGTGCCGGCCCGCCCAGCCGGGCCACCTGCGACGTGGCCTCGAGGCGGGAGTTCGCCCCGGGGATGTCGGGCTTGTGCACCAGGAACGGGATGAAGCTCTGGTAGGCGACGTCGAAGAACACGGTCGCGATGCCGGCGATGCCGGCCAGCAGGTAGAGCTGCCACATCTCCAGTACGTCGAGGAACCACAGGACCGGCACTGAGGCGGCCGTCACCACGCGGACCGCGTCGGCGATGATCATCGTCCGGCGCTTGAACCAGCGGTCGATCCAGGCGCCGGCGGGCAGCCCGACCAGCAGGAACGCGGCCGTCATACTGGCGTTGAGGTAGCCGACCTGGGCCTCGGTGGCGTGCAGCAGGGTGACCGCGAGCACTGGCAGGGCGATCGCGCTGAACTGCATGCCGAACTGCGACAGGCCTTGTCCGATCCAGAACTTGGTGAAGTTCGACGACGTCACGTCGAAGCGGTGGCTGGACTCGGGCTCCAGCGCGGTGGTCTGCGCCTGCACCCGCACACTGTTCCACCTGCGCCGGGTGGCCGCCACCTGCGCCCGCCTGATGGTTTCGTGCCACGCGATCCAGATCTTGGCCAACTTCGGGGGCTTTCGGCCGACCGCGTGGCACGAAACCATCACCAGGTGCCGATCAATCTGGTCGCGATACCTTTCGCGGCGCCGGATCCCGTTGCACAGTAGTCACCACACCCGTCCGCCCCAACCCCAGGAGAGGTCGTGGTCACCGAGGTCGACGACGTGGTCGAGATCGCCGTTGGCATGTGGGAGTTCGGCGCCAACGACGAGGCTCCCGTCGCGCCCACACCACCCACGCACTGGCAGCGGCAGCTGAGCCGCGCTGCGCTGGTGGTCACCGCCTTCGTCGTGGCTGTCGCCGCCGGGGTGCTGGGCACCACCCGCACCACCATCCCTGGCCCCACCACCACCGTCACCGCCACCCAGACCGCCCAGGTCGCCACTTCGGCAGACCCACTTCGGGGCGTGGTGCCCGCTGGTGAGTGGCGGGTCGGGTTCGAGGTGCCGCCGGGGGAGTACCTGGTGATGGTCGAAGCCGCGAGCACGATGTGTGAGTGGACCACCAGGACCCGCGTCGCTGGCACCACCTGGTCGAAGGCCCGAACCCAGCGGACCAGCACCTATGCGGTGGTGACGCTCACCGAGTTGGGTGACTGGGTCTCGAGCACCGGCTGCCACTGGAGGCGCCATGGCTGAGCGGACCACTGGCGCCACCCGCCGCCGACGAGGGGTGATCACCCTCGCCTGGCTGGCGGCGGCTGTGTTCGCGCTGGTCAGTGGCTGGTCGGTGGGTGCCAGGGCGCTCGGACCGGTCCAGGTGCCCGGACCCACCGCGACCCACCTGGTGCAGGTGACCGTACCGGTCCTCGCCCCAGTCACGGTCGGGCCGGACTGGTCGGCTGACCCGGCCAGCCCTCATCCCGCGGGCATCCCCGAGGGCCGCCACGAGGTGTCGCGACTGGTGCTGGGCGAGTACCTGGGCATCCCGGCCAACCCCGGGCAACCCTGCCGGTGGCAGCGGTTGGGTCGTCCCGATCGCAACGGCGACCCGACGGTGCACGAGCGTGGTGGTGACTCGGTGCCGACCCGGGCCACGATCCGTGAGGTCGACGCCTGGTTCGAGAGCCACGGGTGCCAGTGGAAGCACCTGGGCTGATCGCGACACGCCCGGGGGGTTGACACCGCTTGGCAGACTGGAAGGCATCACCCGAACTGGGGGGCGAGCCATGGTGGCAGCGATCGTCGGCGCCGACGAACTCGAAGTGCTGCCTGCCCGCACCGACCTGGGCGTCGACGAGGTGCCCCGCTGGAAGTTCACCAGCATCGACCCCCGCACCAAGCGCCGACAGTCGCTCGGCTGGATGGCCACCCTGCTGCTGGTCGCGGTGGCTGCACTGGCCGCCGGGGCTGCGGCACCCCTGGGTCCCACCTTCGTCAAGGTCGAGCCGATGCGGGCCGCCCCACCCGGCGTCGACCCCCGGGCGCTGCCGCTGCTGTTGGCTCGCGACTCGGGCAGTTCGTCCGCCTTGGGCAACGGCACCGTGACCGCTCCCGAACTGGCGGTGGGCACGTTCGGGGTCGTGCCCAGCGTCAAGGGCCAGGCCTGTTACTGGGAACGCCGCGAACCTCGTGATGGTCGGCTGGTCAGGGCGACGTCGGGCTGGGTGACCACCTATGCCGAGATCGTCATCGAGGCCCCCGACCAGGTGCTGCACAGTTCCGGCTGCTGGTGGAGCCTGGTCCGGTGACCGACCAACTCGAGGTCGGGGTCGCCGGCCGGGCCGACTTCGTCGACGAGGACGACGACCGCGTCGGGCCTCATGTCGGTGCTGGCACGGTCCTGTCGGATGACCCCCGTGGACGACGGTCGCGCGGCCCCCGCACCGCGCTGGCCTGGGCCACCGCCGTCCTGGTCTGCCTTGCCGTGGGCACCGTGGCGGGTGCCGCCGCCGACGGAGGGGTGACCGCTCCCCCCAGCACGGTGACCAGCACCGCGACCCGCATCCGCACCGAGACGCCGGTGGCGATCGTCGTCCAGACCTACTGGGGTACGGGTGCACTCGCGCAGGGGCAGCTCCAGGATGATGCGGTGGTGCCGGGCCGGTATGCCGCGGTGCGGCGCGAGGTCAACCGCCCCTGCCGGTGGCAGCGGATGCAGTATGCGCCGATGGCCCACGGGCCGAAGGTGCTCGAGGAGGGTGAGTCGTCCACCACCACGGTCGTCACCATCGCCGAGACCGACGACATCTTCTGGTCGATGGGCTGCCACTGGAGGCGCGTTGGCTGAGCATCGAGACGTGACGTCCACCCCACGCCGCGGTGGATTCCGGTTCTGGTGGGGTGTGCTCGCCTGCCTGGCAGCCACCGCCCTCGGACTCACCCTGGGCAGCCAGGGCGCCCAGGGAGTCCGTGCCCAGGCACCGACCTCGACGAAGATCGAGCGCACCCGCGTCGTGGTGACCGCCCCGACCGCCACCCGCACTTGGGTGCGCGAGGCCGACGGCGACCTGATCGACGGCTGGCTGACCAGCGACCTGTTCACCCCCGGCGTCTACGACGGCGTCGTCGTCGACGCCAAGTGGCCGTGCGGCTGGTACCTGGTCAGCAAGGACGACACCCGCGAGGGCACCTCGTCCCCGACGGCGGTGGTGAGCATCGGTGACGACGTGGTCGCCGTCTCGTCCCGCAACTGCCTGTGGAGGAAGCGACCATGACCATGACGACCAGAGCGGGAGGCTGCCATGGCTGACCTCGAGGTGATCCGCGGCCACGGCGGCTTCGGCGACGACGAGGAGCACGGTGAGGAGTTCGACAGGATCTTGGCCGAGGCGCCACTGGCCAAGGCGCCGGCCGAGCGGGCTTCGGTCGAGCCGGGCGCTGCGGGCGACGGCGATGACCTCGACGACCCGGACGACGACGACCGCGACCCCGCGCCCGTGCCTGCGGTTGGGCCCAGGCCGCGTGGGTACAAGGCGTTCGCCCTGACCGCAGCACTGGCGGGCTCGCTGATCGTCGGGGTGATCGCGGGTGCCGCCGGCACTGCCCCGGTCGCTGAGCCCGCAGCCACGGTCACCGCAACCGCCACCAAGACCCAGTGGCGGCGCTACCGACCCCCCACCCAGACCGTCGTCGTGGTCAACACCGATGGGTCCACCTCGGGCACCGGGGTGATCGAGGTGTCGATTGACCCCGGCCGACCGCGGATGGACGGCTTCTGGGCCGTCGGCAACGGCGTCGCGCCGGGCACCTACGAAGGTCGGCCCGCCGTCACCGGCGGCACCTGCTACTGGATGCGCTACCAAGGCCAGACGATGGTCGAGTTGGTCGAGGCCTCCACACCCACCCGGGTGCGGATCGAGGAGAAGGACACCCAGTTCGCCAGCTTCGGCTGCCTCTGGTACCGCGAGGTCTGAGCCGTTCTGGTGTCGTCGAGAGGGGCGTCAGCTGCGCAGTGTCTCGACCAGAGCGCGAGCTGCTCGTCCGGCGACGTCGACGACCACGTCGGTCGGCACCCCGGCGTCCAACTGACCGAACCCGGCCTCGACCAGGCCTTGGGTCAGGGCGGCCGCCACCGGCGCGGTCTGGGCGTCGGCGAGGTCGTCCCAGGCCTCGAACAGGGTGGTGTGCAGCAGGTGGTGGGTGTCGTCGAGCAGGTCGAGTGAGGACGACCCGGCGGCCAGTGCCCCGCCCAGCCCGATCAGCCAGCCGTGCCCGGTGGCGCCGGCCTCACGCAGGTTGGCCGTCACCCACGTGAGCACCCGCTCGTCGGGGCTTGTGGCCTGCTCGAGGGCGGACGAGACCGCCTCGACCCACCCCGGCAGGTGCCGCTCGAGGACGAGCCCAGCCAGGTCGTCCACGCTGTTGACGTAGCGATAGATGCTGTTGCGGGCGATCCCGGCAGCGCTGCTCACCGTGCCCGCCGTGAGCGGCTCACCCCGGCGCAGCAGCGCCTCGGCGGCGTCGACCAGCGCGGTCAGCACGTGCGTACGGTGTTCGGCGACAGTTGGAGCGGAGATCTTCGGCACCGGGGGCTCCTCTCTGCAGTGCGCGGTCGACGGCGGGTGAGTTTGACGACAGGGTGTCGCCAACCCTAGCGTGGACCGTGTTGGCGACACCCTGTCGCATCATCATCCGAGACCCGTTGAGGAGTCAACAATGAGCACGCTCGCACCCACCACGCGGGCCACCCGCACCCTGGCCACCTGGTCGGCTGTCTTCGCCGGCCTGGGTCTGGCCTCGGGGCTCTACTACCGCGAGTTCAGCAAGCACTACAACTGGGACGCCCGCTCGCAGCTCAACGTCGCCCACACCCACTGGCTGATGCTGGGCGCAGTGCTGGGCCTGGTCTTCACCCTGGTCGAGGACCGCTTCCGGATCAGCGAGCGCGGCAAGCAGTTCACCGCCTTCCTGATCACGTGGATCGCCGGTGTGGTCATCACCTCGGGCATGTTGGTCTTCAAGGGCTCCGCGCAGATCATGGAGAAGTCGTGGGCCGACAGCCCGGCGCTGGCCGGCATCTCGGGCCTGGGCCACATGACCCTGACCGCGATGTTCATCCTGTTCTTCCTGGGCCTGCTCGCACAGATCAAGAAGGCGCAGGCCACACCGGCGGCGCAGGAGCCTACAGTGAGCGTGTGACCGACCTGCTCACCCACCATCGGGCGGCCCAACTCGTTCAGGTGCTTGCCAATCCCACCCTGACCCGGCTTCTCGGCGCCATGCCGACGAGGCCGGGTCAGTCCGTTCAGGTCACCGACCTGCTGGCCAAGGCGGGGCTCGACAGCCGCACCGGCGCCCCAGCACTGGCCCGAGCCCTCGAACTCGACCTGCTCGAGACCACCGACGACGGCCTGGTGCTGAACCGCACCGGTATCGAGCAGGCCGCCAACGACCTGGTCGCCAGCTCACCACTGGTCGCGCTCGTCGAGAGGCATCCCGACCTTGCCGCGTTCGTCCGTCTGGGACGATTCGCCGGCTGGCCATCCGACCACGACCGCGAGGACCGGGTCTTCGCCGCGATCGCCGAACTGTTCATCCCCGGGGAGCAGTGGGACGAGACCGAACTCACCGCCGTGATCGCCCAGTGGCACGACGACCCCGCACTGGTCAGGCGGGGTCTGGCTGACCGCGGCCTGCTGGTCCGTGACCCCGGTTCGCAGGTCTCCACCGTCCCCCAGGCAGCAGGAGCAGACAGATGAGCACCCAGAGTTCCGCCTCCCAGAACTCCCAGAACCCCGCGCTGGGTTCGGGCATCAGGTTCGGCGCGGCCTACTACCCCGAGTACCGGCCCGAGTACGGCGACCTCGACGCCAGCACCCTCGAGCGCGACCTCGACCTGATGGTCGAGACCAACTTCTCGGTGATCAGGGTCGGTGAGTCGGTGTGGACGACCTGGGAACCGCGCGACGGCGAATTCAACCTCGACTGGCTGCAGCCCACGCTCGATGGCGCCCACGAGCGCGGCATCCAGGTCATCCTGGGCACCCCGACCTATGCCATCCCGCCGTGGCTGTGGACCAAGCACCCCGAGGTGGCCGGTGAACCGAGGACCGGTCAGCCGATGGGCTGGGGTATGCGCCAGGAGGTCGACTTCACCCACCCCGCCTTCCTCGAGCACGCCGAGCGGGTGATCCGCAGGATCGTGGAGCGCTACGCCGACCACCCTGCGGTGATCGGCTACCAGGTCGACAACGAACCCGGTGCGATGCTGTTCCACAACGAGGGCACCTTCGCCGGATTCCTCGAGTGGCTCGAGCAGACCTACGGCGACGTCGAGACCCTCAACCGCGAATGGGGCCTGGTCTACTGGTCGCACCGCATCAACGAGTGGCGCGAACTGTGGCGCCCCGACAACAACTTCCAGCCGCAGTACGGGCTGGCCTGGCGGCGTTACCAGAACCTGTGCACCACCAAGTTCATCGGCTGGCAGGCCGACATCGTGCGCGAGTACGCCCGCGACGACCAGTTCGTCACCACCTGCATCTCGCTCGACCGCCCGGCGATGCACGAGCAGCAGTTGGCCGAGCGGCTCGACGTCAGCGCGATGAACCCCTACTTCGGGGTGCAGGACCACCTCGACCTCACCCAGGACCTGAGCCGGCTCGACTCGTGGGTGCGCACCGGGGTCACCGGCCTGCTCGAGTTGGCCGACCGTGGCTACGGCATCCGCCAGGAGCGCTTCCTGGTCACCGAGACCAATGCCGCCTCGATCGGCTGGTGGTGGGTGCACCAGCCGCCCTACCCGGGCCAGTTGGTGCAGTCGGGGCTCGCCCTGGTCGCCCGCGGAGCTGCGATGGTCGAGTACTGGCACTGGCACACCCTGCACTTCGGCACCGAGACCTACTGGGGTGGCGTGCTGCCGCACAGCCAGCAGCCCGGACGCGTGCAGGCCGAGATCGCCGAACTCGGCTCGATCCTGGCCGGGCTCGGTGACCGGCTCGACGGCTACGTGCCTGATGCCGACGTCGCGATCCTGTGGTCGACCGACACCAAGCAGTCGTTCGAGGACTTCGGGCCGCTGTGCAATGCCGACGGCTCGCCACGACGCACCGGCTACACCGACATCGTCAACGCCCACCACGCCGCGGTCGTCCACGCCGGTGGTCAGGCGCGCATCCTGCACGCCGAGCAACTCGACCAGATGAGCGTCGAGGAGTTGGTGGCCCAGTTCCCGGTGCTGGTCGCCGCCGCGTTCTACGTGGCGCGCACCGACCAGTTGCAGAAGCTGCGCGACTACGCGGCCGCCGGCGGGCACCTGGTGATCGGTCCGCGCACCGGCTACGGGGACGACGAGACTCGCGCCCGGCTGGGCGTCGCTCCCGACGTGCTGGCCGAGGCCGCCGGCCTGCACTACGAGGAGTTCACCAGCCTGATGGAGCCACTGCCGGTCGTCAGCGGCGCCGTCGAGGTGCCCGAGGACGCCGAGGCGACCTGGTGGGCCGACCTGGTGGTCGTCGATGACGCCGAGGTGCTGGCCAGCTACCTGCACCACCACTTCGGCCAGTACCCGGCCGCCACCTCGCGCGCCTTCGAGCAGGGTCGAGTGAGCTACATCGGCACCGTGCCCAACCGAGGTCTGGGACGATCGCTGATGCGCCACCTGATGGACGAGCCGATCGCCTCCGGGTGGTGCGAGGACGCCGCGGTCACCGTGATGTCGGGCACCACGTCGCGCGGTCGGGTGTACTTCGTCCACAACTGGAGCCCCAGGGTGGCCAGTGTCAGCGTGCCGGTGGCGGTCACCGACCTGGTCGGTGGTGAGGAGCTCGGGTCGGGGTCGGTGCTCGACCTGCCGGCCTGGTCGGTGCGGGTCTTCGCCGAGCGTGCCGTGGGCTCGGGCACCTGACCTGCTGAGTGCCCGTGCTCAAACCCGGCTTGCGGGCCGGGGTGACGACCCGTTCCACTGCGAGGGTCGAGGGCATCATGAGCGATGTCACGATCCGACCCATCCAGGAACCGGAGTTCTCGGCCTGGGCACGCACGATCGCCGACGCCCAGGGCCGCGACCACGTGCCGGGTGCGGTCGATCGCGCCCGCCGGATGCTCTCCCTCGACCGCAGTCTGGGTGCCTTCGACCGCGGAGTACCGGTCGGTGGGGCCGCGCTGAGCCCGCGCGAGATGACCCTGCCCGGTGGGGTGCGCGAGGACGTCGCTGCGGTGCAGTGGACCGGGGTCGCGCCCACCCACCGCCGCCGTGGGATCTTCACCGCGCTGATGCGCCAGCAACTGTCGGACCTCTACGAGTACCGCCGCGAACCGATCACCGTGCTGACCACGCGTCACGGCGCCAACCCGGCGCGGTTCGGCTACGGGGTGGCCAGTCAGGTGCTGGTGATGCACGGCGACATCCGCGAGGTGACCTTCCGTGCCGACGTGAAGCTCAACGGCGGACGGGTCGTCCTGCTCGAGGAGGAACACGCCCGTCCGCTGCTCGAGAGCATCCATCAGCGCGCGCGCAGCATGAATGTCGGCTGGGTCGAGCGTGAGGCCAAGCACTGGGACGCGCTGCTGGACGACGTGCGCACCGGCAGTGGCGCCTTCACCGCGGGACGGATCGTCGTCCACCTCGACAGCGAGGACAACCCGCTGGGCTACGCGATCTTCCGCTACGAGGTGCGTCACGACGACGTCAGCCGCGACGTCACCCGACTGCACGTGGTCGAGGTGGTCGCGGTGCGCCGCCAGGCCCACACCACGCTGTGGCGCTTCCTGCTCGACCTCGACGGTGCCCGCCAGTTGCGCGCCGAAGGAGCCCTGGACGAGCCGCTGCAACTGATGCTCGCCGATCCCTCGGCGCTGACCTGGTCGGTGGCCGACCGGCTGTCGGTGCGGCTGGTCGACGTCGCCCGCGCGCTGGCAGTGCGTCGCTACTCGTCCCCGGTCGACGTGGTGATCGAGGTGCGTGACCCGTTCTGCGAGTGGAACGAGGGACGCTTCCGGCTGCAGGGCGACCAGCACGGCGCCGACTGTGCCCGCGCCACTGCGCCTGCCGACCTGGTCTGCTCGGTCGCCGACCTGGCTGCGGCCTACCTGGGCGGCACCTCGCTGATGTCACTAGCGCTGGCCGGACGAGTCGAGGCCCGCAGCACTGGGGCGCTGCAGAACTGTTCGGTCGCGTTCAAGGGGTTCCGCGAGCCGAGTTGTCCTGCTTCACAGCACTGGCCGATGTACTGAGTGGCCGAGTCGGTCCCGAGCCTCAGTACAGGTGGCTGCAGGCCTCGGCGAACAACTCGTCTGGGTCGCAGGCGTGGCCCTTGGCGGCGAACCAGCGGCAGACCACGCTGATGTCGCGCTGCAGCAGGGTCATACCCTCGGAGTTGGCGATCACGTCGACCACCTGTGGCCAGTCGATCACCACCAGTTCGCTGCGACCGTGGGCGGTGGGCCTCACCAGGATGTTGTAGGGCGACAGGTCGGCGTGGGCCAGACCCAGGCGGGCCAACTGCACCACGACGGTGTGGAACTGTTCGAACCATTCCGACAGCTCGTCCGCGGTCGGATCGGTCTGCACCAGACGCGGTGCGGCGGCACCGTCACCGGCGTCGATGAACTCCATCAGGATCTCGTGGTGGTCGCGGCTGACCGGGTAGGGCACGGTCACCCCGGCATTCCACAACCTGACCAGGGTCGTCCACTCGGTGTCGGCCCACTGGCCGGCGGCCACGGCTCGTCCGTGCCGGGTGCGGTTGGCGATCGCACGACGATCGCGGCTCTTCGGAGCGGTCCTGGCCTGGGTGTAGCCGGAGGTGTTGTGGAACAGGGTGTGCTCGGCCCCGCGGTAGCGCTTGGCGACCAGCATGCATGAGGTCTCGGGCCCGGTGCGCACGAGCAGGTGGGCGTCGGCCTCCTTGCCGGTCTTCAGCACACCGAGTTCGGTGTCGTGGGCATCACCGCTGGTCACCACCCAGTCGGGGTGGGGTTCGGGGCCGCGTTGCAGGCCCGGGTGGTCCCAGGTCGTCCAGCGGTCGCCCCCGGGAGGCGGGGGAGTGGTGACGTCCCAGTCGGTATGGACGGCCGCGGTACGGACGTGGGTGGTGAAGGCGTCGGAGTCCGGTGACCAGTCGTGGTCGGGGTTGTCGGACCAGATGTCAAAGCGACGAGGCAAGAGTGCTCCAGGAGGTCGAGGGGCATGCAGGGATGCACAGGTTCATGGTTCGACCTCCTTTCAGCGAGCGGTACAGCTGGCAGCCTAGTGCGAGGCTGCGTCGCGATGCGAGCGAATTGAGCTGTGGCGAATTGAGCTGTGGCGAGTTGTACTGCGGCGAGTTGTGCTGCGGCTCACCACTGCTGTCCGTACGAGCCGCCGACCAGCAGGAAGCGCTTCCCGTTGGTCAGGTGCTCGACGACCCGACGGGTGGCCAACTCACTGTCACCGGCGACGACGGCCTCGAGGATCGCTCGATGCTCCTGCAGCGAGATCGTCGGCACGTTCGGGTCGCGGTTGCCGATCGTGCGGGCCACCCGGTGCAGCCGGTCTCGCTGGTAGCGCATCACGCGCACGATCTCGTTGTTGCCGGCGCAGGCGGCCAGCGCCACGTGGAAGTCGGCGTCGCTGTGGGTGAACCCGGCCAGGTCGAGCTCCTCGACCATCTCGGCCTGTTCGTCGAGGATCTGCTGCAGCCTGGCCTGGTCGTCCTCGGGAAGTTGGCCGGCGAGCTGGTTCACCACGAAGGTCTCCAGGGCGATCCGGATGTCGTAGTGGTCGGCGACCTCACGTGGTGACAGGTCGGTGACCACCACCCCGCGCTGGGCGGCGATGGTGACCAGGCCCTGTTCCTCGAGTCGCTCGAAGGCCGCGCGGATCGGGGTCTTGCTCATGCCGAGGGCGCGGGTCAGCTCGCGCTCGGTCAGGAATCGTCCCGGTGGATAGTGCCCTTCGAGGATCTGGTGCTTGATGTAGTCGTGGGCCTGGTCCTTGAGCAGGGCTCGGCCCGACGCAGGGGCCGCCTCGCGATGGGGCTCACTGTGAACTCCCGGACCAGTGGCCGACACAAGATCGGGGAGCACTGCGGGGTCAGGGACTCCCACGGCCTGCGAGTCTCTCATGGTGGTGCTGACAACCTCTCGTGGATCATCCGGACGGCGGTCGAGGGGGTCGGACGTCGTGCGGATCATTGCTGCGCTCCCATCCTCACATCGGCAGCTGTACGGGGTCCAGTGGTCAGGACAGGATTGAGACACAGCTGAGATCTAGACCCGAGCACTCTGAGATCTCAGTTGTACCTCAACCCGGTGCAACTGGACTTCAGCTTGTTACAGTGCCGCTGGAAGTAACCCCCTACCCATTCCCCACAGCAAGGACGCATCGTGGACAGGACGCGGTTGTTTCGCCGTTTGACGGCACTGACAGGATCCCTTTCACTCTCGGTCACCCTCATGGTCGGGCTGGTTCCCAACTCAGCCCAGGCCGACGACGTCGTCGTCGACCGCTACGGGCAGGTCGCCTCGGTGACCTGGCCCAACAAGGTGACCAGCGACCAGCAGCTGCGCGGCGACGTCGCCGCCGACGCTGCCTACTACGGCAAGATCAAGCCGCCGAAGACCGACGCCTACGGCGGCAACCCCGGCTCGGGCAAGAAGCTCGGGCTGACCGCCACCGGATGGTTCCACGTCGAGAACCACGACGGACGCAGCGTGCTCGTCGACCCGGCCGGCAACGAGTTCTTCTCACTCGGCATGAACGTGTTCTGCTCGGTCGGCGACACCTACACCAAGGTGGCCGGACGGGAGTCGATCTACGAGTGGCTGCCTGACGGCAGCGATCCGAAGTTCGATGCCGGCTGGCGCACCAGCGACAAGGAGGACTACTCCTTCTACATCGCCAACCAGGTGCGCAAGTACGGCTCGTGGGACGAGTCGGCCTACTGCGACCGTGAGGTGCAGCGCGCCAAGAAGCTCGGCTTCAACTCCGTCGGCGGCTGGTCGAACCTCGACCTCGTGCGCCAGCACGACATGCCCTATGTCGCCCACATCGACTCCATGCCGTTCTACGAGATCGGGTGGAGCGGGCTGTACGACATCTACCGCCCCGGGCTGCAGGCCGAGATCGACGCCGCCGTCGCCGGCCAGGTCTCTGAGTTCAAGGACGACAAGAACCTGATCGGCTACATGTTCTTCAACGAGATCATGTGGTCGCGCCTGCGCACCGCGGTCAGTGAGCAGCCCGCCAGCGAGGTGGCCTCGAAGGGTGCCCTGGTCGACCTGCTCGAGAAGCGCCACAACGGCGACATCACCTCGTTCAACAAGGCCTGGGACATGGACGTCGCCTCGTTCGAGGCACTGCGTGAACTGTCGTTCACCCCCAAGACCGACGCGGCCGTGGTCGACATGAACGCCTTCACCGCCGAGTACCTCGACCTGTTCTACAAGACCTTCAGCAGCGCGATTCGCAAGGCTGACCCTAACCACATGGTGATCGGCGACCGCTGGTACACCAAGGTGATGGTCGACGACACCCTGCGCGCCCAGTTGGCGACCGCGGCCGGCAAGCACCTGGACGCGCTCACCTACAACTACTACGCCTGGGACCTCGACCTGGAGATGCTGGGCGAGATCTACCGGCTGTCGGGCAACAAGCCGATGTTCCTCAGCGAGTTCCATTACGGCGAACCGAGCCACGGGCTGACCTTCGCCATCAAGATGGCCGCCGACGAGCTGCAGAAGGGCCTGCTCTACCGCAACTACGTCGAGAAGGCTGCCGCCAGCGGCATGGTCGTGGGCACCCACTGGTTCGAGGCCCATGACCAGGCAGCCACCGGCCGCTGGTTCCAGGGCTTTGACGGCGAGGCCGGTGGCATCGGCCTGACCGACGTCACCGATCGTCCGTACAAGGTGTTCCAGGCCGAGGTGATCAAGGCCAACCACGCCATCTACCGACTGACCAACGGCAAGCAGAAGCCCTACCAGTACGCCTTCGGTCCCGACCAGATCGAGCGCGACTCGAACAACATCACCCAGGTGCCGGTGGCCACCACCGCACCGGTGATCGACGGCACCCTCGATGCCAACTGGCCTGACGGTCCGACGCTGAGCCTGGGTGCCAACAACCTCACCGACGGTGTGGCGCTGGAGGGGGTGTCGGCAGACTTCCGGCTCGCCTGGGACCAGACCAACCTCTACGTGCACGCCACCGTCACCGATCCCACCCCGATGCTGAACCGCTACCACGGCTTCGACATCTGGAACGGTGACGCGGTCGAGATCTTCGTCGGCCCCGACAACGTCGACCAGGGCGGCGGCATCCAGGTCAATGACTCGCAGATCATCATCAGCGGTCAGCCCCAGGATGCCAACGGCACGGCCGAGTACTACTGGTACAACAGCCGCACCGACCAACCGGCGATCACCGCGGTGGTCAAGCCTGCCCCGGGCGGCTGGACGATGGAGGCGGCGATCCCGCTGAGCGCGCTCAACATCGACGGGGTCAACCCGCCGCAGCAGTTGCGCTTCGACATCGGCTTCGACGACGGCAACGGCGCCCAGCGCCAGCGCCAGTTCCTGTGGAACGGCGTCGAGAGCAACGCCGCCAACCGTGAGAAGTGGGGACGAGCCTGGCTGGTCGAGACCGTCGCGGCCGAGCCGCCCGGTCAGCCCGGACCGTCGAACCCCACCGCCACGGTGAGCGCCAAGGTCGCCGCGCCGGGTGAGTACCTGACCGTGTCGGCCACGGGGCTCAACCCGGGTGAGAAGCTCGCGGTCACCTTCGACGGGCTGCGGATCGGCACCCTGGTCGGTGCCGCCGACGGCTCGGCGAGCGACATCGTCCGCGTTCCGAGCAATGTCCGACCCGGCCAGCACACCGTCCAGGTGCTCAAGGGAACCGACGTGGTGCTCTCGACGAAGGTGAGGGTGACGAAGTGAGCCAGGCCGTTCGGCCGTCACGCTGGAGCGTGGCGGCCGGCGGCGACCACCTGCTGCGTGACGGCCAGGACGACTTCGTCCTGGCCGACACGCTGTGGATGTCGCTGCACCGCACCACACCCGACCAGATGCGCGCCCTGGCGGCCCAGCGGGCCGCGCAGGGCTTCACCTGCCTGATGCTCAGCGTGCTGCCGCTGGAACACGACCGGTCCGGCGACGACACCACCGCCATCGTCGGCGAGGTGGGTCAGCGTCGACTCGACCCGGCGTGGGTCGAGCAGGCCGAGCACCTGTTGCAGATCGTCGTCGACGCCGGGCTCACCCCGATGATCATGATCCAGTGGGTGACCTGGGTGCCCGACACCTGGGCCAGTCGCCAGTCCGAGGTCGTCCCCTTCACCGACGAGGAGTCGCTCGCCCTGGTCGACACCGTGGCGGGCTGGGGCGAGCGCTTCGGCGTGCTCTGGTCGCTGTCGGGTGACGACACCTTCACCAGCCCCGCCAGCATCGAGCGCTACCAGTTGCTCTCGGAACGGCTCCGGCAACACCGCCCCGACGACCTGGTCACGCTGCACACCGGCGGCTGGGTCAACCTGCCGGCGCCCCTGGTCGACCTGGTCGACTTCTTCGGCTTCCAGTCCGGCCACGACGACGCCAACTGGGACGAGAACCCCACCGCCTGGAACCGCTACCTCGCGGTGGTCGGCCCGGGCAGGCCACGGATGAACCTCGAGCCGCCCTACGAGGGGCACGGCTACGGCGGTGGACGAGGTCGCTACACCCCGGTGATGGTGCGCACCGCCTCGTGGCGCTCGATCCTGTCCGGCGCCGGGGCCGGGCTGGCATACGGCGCCCATGGGCTGTGGTCGTGGCACCACGCCGGCGAACCGTTCAGCAGCGAGGGCTGGTCGGGCATCCCCTTCGACGCCCAGGTCGCGACCACCTTCCCCGGGGCTGATGACGTCGCCCACCTGCGCCGACTGGTGATCGATCACCAGATGTGGCAGTTGCTCGATCGTTCCGACCTGGTGGCGCGTGACCGCTCCGGCATCCGGGTCGGGGCGACCGCCGACCTGTCGCTGGTGATCGTCCACGCCCCCGAGCCGTTCCGGTTCGAGATCCAACTCGATGCCGCCGACTACGACCTGGCCAGTCACGACCTGGCCTCGCGCCAGCCGTGCACGGTGGCACGCGACGTCACCGACGAGGGACGCCTGCTGGTCGCCCAGCCGGATCGTCCGGTCGACGTGGTGCACGTGCTCACCCGCCGCTGAGGTCCCCACACGACGAGGCGCCCGCCCCCAGCAGGGGACGGGCGCCTCGACGTTGCTGTGCTACTTGACGCCGCTGGTGGCGAAACCTTGGACGAAGTAGCGCTGCAGGGCGATGAACAGGACGATCACTGGTGCAGCGAACATGAACGCTCCGGCCGCGATCAGCGGCGGGATCGGTCGTCCCATCGGGTCGATGTACTGGGTCGCGGGGGCCACCGCCAAGGTGGTGGTCTCGCGGCTCAGCAGCAGCAACGGGGTGAAGAAGTCGCCCCAGGCCCAGACGAATCCGAGCAGGAACACCGCGGCCATGATCGGCTTCGACAGCGGAAGGTAGATCCGCCACCAGATCTGGAAGTAGTTGCAGCCGTCGACGATGGCTGCCTCCTCCAGCTCCTCAGGCAGGGTCAGGTAGTTCTGGCGGAACAGGAAGATGTTGAACGCCGAACCAGCCAGGCCCCACAGCACCCAGGGCACGTAGGTGTCGGTCAGGCCGATCTTGGAGAACATGATGTACAGCGGGATCGTGGTCACGATCGCCGGCAACATCATCGTCCCCAGCAGGATGCCGAACAGCACCTTCTTGCCCGGGCCACGCAACTTGGCGAAGCCGAAGGCGATGTAGGAACTGGACAACGTGCCCAGCACCGCCGAGATCAGGGCGATGATCGTGGAGTTGCGGGCATACCCCAGGAAGTCGATCGCGGTCAGCGCTTCGGTGAAGTTCTGCCACTGCGGCACCGAGGGCCACCAGACCGTGGGGAATGCCGCCGACTCCTCGCGGGTCTTGATCGCGATCCCGAACAGCCACACGATCGGGAACAGGAAGGCCAGGCAGACCAACCAGAGCAGGATGCGGTTGACCCACAGGGAGGTCTTGGAGCGTCTCATTGCCGGTCTCCCGTCGCGTAGTAGACGAAGCGGCGGCTCGACAGGAACACCGCAGCGGTGAACAGCACGATGACGATGAACAACAGCCACAGCATTGCTGAGGCGTAGCCCATGTCAGCCTGCGCGAAGTAGGTCTGGTAGACGTACAACATGTAGACCCGCATGCCGCTGGGCACACCGGTCACCGAGGCCGCGCTCATCTGGTCGTTGCCGATGATCAACACCGGGACGAACATCTGGATCGCCCCGATCACGCCGGTGATCACCTGGAACAGCACCAGCGGCGAGATCATCGGCAGGGTGATCCGGAAGAAGCGCTGGATCGCACCGGCGCCGTCGATGGCGGCAGCCTCGTGCAGTTCCAGGGGCACACCCTGCAGCGCGGCCAGCGAGATCACCATCGATCCGCCGATGCCCCACATCATGTAGGCGAACAGCACCCAGAAGGCGTCGTTGCCGGTCAACCACGGCACGACGTCCATGCCGAGTGCCGACAGGATGCCGTTGACCGGGCCCACGTCCTGGTCGAAGACCATCCGGAAGGCCATCGCGCCGGCGGTCACCGGCAGCACGGCCGGAAGGTAGAGGATCGCGCGGTAGGTCGAGCGCTCCCGCAGGGGAGCATTCACCAGCAGCGCCATCATCAGGCCGAACGAGATGGTCAGTGGCACCACGACGAACATCAGTAGCAGCGTGATGACCATCGCCTGTCGCAGGTCGACGTCCTCCAACGCGCGGGCGTAGTTGTCGAAGCCGACGTAGGAGGTCGAGGGCGAGATGCCGTCATAGTTGGTGAACGACATCCAGAGCGCGAAGCCCATGGGGAAGGCCGTGAGCAGGATGAGACCCAACACCCACGGCCCCACGAAGGCGTAGAAGGTGGACGCCTGGTAGCGCTTCCAGCCACGAGGCGGGCCCGCGGCCCCCTGGGAAGGGGGGCCGGGGTCCGCCACGGTGGTGTCAGCGCGCGTCGTCGATGCGCTGCTCATGGTCTCAGCGCTTGCCCCGCTTGAGCAGGGCGTTGATGTCGTCGGTGGCCTTCTTCGCCATGTCGGCGGTTCCGGTCTTGCCGGTGATCATCTTGTCGAACGCGCCGGTGATGGCCGTCTGCACCGCGTCGATGCGGGCGTAGGGGGTGAAGTTGAGCACCTTGAGGTACTTGTCCTCCTCCTGCTGCGTGGCCAGCACCGCCTTGTTGAGCTCGGTCTCGGTCGGCATCAGGTCCATCATCGACTTCAGCGCCGGCACGCCCCAGCCAGAGGACGCGCGGTCCTTGGCCACCTTGCCCGACTTGAAGAAGTGCTCGAAGAACTTCCAGGCGCCAGCCTTGTTCTTGGCCCCGGCCGGGATCCACAGACCGGTACCAGCGAGCACCGGCGAGACCCGCTCGCCGCCGTCGAAGGTGGGCGCCGGGATCATCAGCATCTTCTTCAGCATGTCGGGCTTGGCATCGCCCCACATGCCCTGGGTCCAGTAGCCCGACTGCAGCACGGCCAGTCGTCCGGCCTTGAACGAGTCGAACGAGCCGACGGCGCTCTTGTTGATGACCGACCAGGTGGCCTTCTTCTCGACGAGCTCACGCACCCACTCGAACGCCTGGATGCACGGATCGCTGGTCAGGTCGATCTCGGACATGTCGTCGTTGAAGATGTTCACGCCCTTGGAGCCGGCGACGGTGTTCAGCCACTGCACGTGCGGCTTGGTGTCGTAGAACTCGTAGCCGTAGATCTCCTGGCGTCCGCCGGTGATCTTGGTGGCGTCGAGGGCGAACTGCTTGACCTGGTCGTAGGTGAGCAGGTCGCCCGCCTTGACCCCGGGGCACAGGTCGGTGTTCACCCACAGGCAGAAGTCGGACGAGTAGTCCTTGACCAGGCCGTACTGCTGGCCCTGCCCCTGCTTGCTGCCGTCGTACTTCCACACGTCGTTGATGGGGGCGAGGTCGTCGGCCTTGAGCACCTCGGAGTTCTTGAGGTACTCGTCCAGCGGCTCGGCCAGCTTGCGGCTGTAGAGGTAGGCGGTGTCGGTGCCGCCCTGGCCACGGGCCACGTCGGGGGCGTTGCCCGCAGCGACCATCGAGACCAGCTTGTCGAAGGTGAACTCCTGGAAGTTCACCTTGATGCCGGTGAGCTTGGTGAAGTCGTCCAGCGACTCCTTCGGGTGCTCACCGGTCGAGCCGAGCACCGTGATGGTGCCCGAAGCGGGCTGACGGCCCGGCACGTTGTCGCCGCCACCGCCGCCGGAGGCGCTGCCGCCACCGCCGCCGCTGTCAGGCGTCTCGGTGGTATTGCCCGCCTTGGCCGCACATGCGGACAGTCCAGCAAGGCCGGAAACACCGGCGGCACCCAAGAGCCACCGCCGACTCACGTCGTTCTTGAACACCATGGCCTACAACCCCTTTGTTCGTGATGGTGCGAGTTCATGTCTGAGTGAGATCTCAGTCATGCGCCACTCAACAGCATTCAGACGTGGATTTCCAGAGCGCCGGGCAAGCCAGCGGCTGAATCGTTACCGAACGATCAGCCGAGGTGCTGGTGGGCACTGGTTTGATGGGGTCCATGTCGCGACCCGTCAGCCTTGCCAGCGTGGACGACGTGCACGCCACGGCACTCGCCATGCCCCACGTCACCGTCGAGTCCGCGGGTGAGAACCCCGTCTACCAGGTGGGCGGCAAGACCTTCGTCTTCTTCCGCAACCCTCGCAAGGACTCCTTCGACCCTGAGACCGGCGAGCGGTACGACGACGTGATCGTGATCTGGGTGGCCGACGAGGTCGAGAAGCAGGCGATCCTCGCCGAGGGTCCTCCGTGGTTCACCAACGACCACTTCAACGGACACCCCTCGGTGCTGGTCAGGGCGAGCCAACTCGACCAGCTCGACCGTGACGTGGTGGTCGAGGTGGTGCAGAGTGCGTGGCTGGCCCGAGCCTCGGCCACCCGCGCCAAGGCCTGGCTGGCGGAGCGGGGGCTACAGCACTGACTCGCGTCGTCCGCGGCGCACCGTCGGCAGCAGACGCAGCCCCGGCAGCCCCGGTGCGGGGATCCTGGCCAGACCGCCCTCGTGCGGGGTGTAGCCATGCACCTCGCCGTAGCGTTCACCGTGGTTGTTCCACTCGTCGCGGAAGGCGACCACCTCGTCGTGGGAGCGGCCGAGGAAGTTCCACCACATGATGACCTCCTCCTCGAACGGGGTGCCGCCGAGCAGCATCACGCGCGCGCCGTCGTCACTGGTGAGCCGCAGTTCGCCTCGTCCGACATCGAGGTGCGCCATCTCGCCCGAGGTCACACGGGCGTCGTCGACGGCGACCTCGCCGGTGTCGACCAGGATGCCGTGCTCGAAGTCGGGCTCGAGCCGAAGCGTCAGGTCAGCGCCGGCAGGCAGGGTGAGTTCGGCACCGAGCAGCGGGGTGTGACCTTGCACCGGGGACCGGTCGACGCCGGGGAGATCACCGATCAGCACCCGGGCGTGGGCACCGGCGTCGAGGTCGACCAGGTCGGGCGCGTGGTGCTCGAAGGCGCGGTCACCGTTGCGGGTCGAGTCGGGCAGGGCCACCCACAACTGCACCCCGTGCAGGGTCTGGGTGTCGGGAGTGCTCACCTCCGAGTGGCAGATGCCGCCCCCTGCGGTCATCAGGTTGAGCTCCCCGGGGCGGACGAGTTCGTGGGTTCCCAGTGAGTCGCGGTGCTCGATGGTGCCCTCGAACAGCCAGCTCACGGTCTGCAGGCCGGTGTGCGGGTGCGGGGCGACGTCCATCTGGTGTCGCGCCGGGCCGTAGTGGTCGGCGAAGCACCAGGCGCCGATGAAGGCGCGTCCACGTTGGGGCAGGGTGCGGCGCACCGTCATCGCGCGGTAGCCACCGAGGGGAACCTCGCGGGGGGTGAGGATCTGCATGGCTCCAGTCTGGCGCACCTGCCCGAGGCCTCAGTTGCCGCGCACGCTGGTGCGCCGCAGGAAGACGGCTGCCCCACCGAAGGCGACAAGCGTCACCACGGCCAGTCCGATCGGCACCCAGGAGAACTGGGCGGCCGCGACGATGGCGTCGAGCCTGGGCACGATGATGACCAGCGCGATCGCTGCCGCGAGCACGACGATGCCGCTGATCACCGCCGGCCCACGGTTGCCGAAACGCAGCCAGGAGGCGCCCAGGAGCGCTCCCAGGGCGAGGGCGGCGAGACTGCCGAGGAACACGGTCGGCAGGAACCGCCCCCAGTCGCCAGAGCCCAGCATCACGACGTCGAGGGTCCGGGCCCCGAGGAACCAGTGCTCGGTGGCGCGCTCGATCACGAGCAGGACCGACAGCATCGCCGTCATCGCCAGGCCTTGGATCGCGAAGTACGCCGCAGTGCCCAGTACGTAGTCGCGGCGGGTGGTGCCCAGTGCGGTCGCGAGGGCGAAGCACGCCGTCGCGGCCTGCACCCCCAGGGCTGTCGAGAAGCCGACGAGCGTCCAGACGATGCCGCCGTTGCTGGCAGTGCCCCGGGCGAACCCTTCCGACATGGTGTCGACACCGGCCAGTCGGATCGCCGCGACGATCAACACCATGGCCAGCACGACCCCGAGCGCGAGGCCCAGCGGGAAGACGAACGACGCGACCCGGCGCCCCAGGTGCATCCGTGTCACTGACAGCACGCGGTTCATCGGGCCACCTCTGCCATGTCGTGGTCGAGCAGCCCATAGGCAGCCACCAGGTCGTGCAGGCTCGCGGGCGCGACCGTCAGGCCGCGGTTTCGGGCCTCCCGGGCGAATCGCTCGTCCCCCTCGACGATCACGATGCCCAGCGCGCCCATCCGACGCTCGCGGAGCACGCGGCGGCCGGCCAGCAGCGGCTCGAGGTCGGCCCAGGCGCCGGAGACCTCCCAGCCGCCGGAGCGCAGCTCATCGATCGAACCGTGCTTGAGCATGGTGCCGCGGCTGAGCAGCACGCAGTTCTCGAGCAGGTTCTCCATCTCGTCGAGCAGGTGCGTCGAGACCAGGATCGTCCTGGGGTGCTCGGCGTAGTCGGCCAGCAGCAGGTCGTAGAACATGGTTCGTGCCGTCGCGTCCAGGCCGAGGTAGGGCTCGTCGAAGAACGTGAGCGGCGCGCGCGAGGCCATGCCGATCAGCAGTCCGACGGCCGACAGCTGCCCCCGCGACATCTTGCGGACGTGGCGATCGGTGGGGATGTCGAGCTCAGTGGCGATGCGGCTGGCCAGGCCGTCGTCCCAGTTCGGGTAGAAGAGCCGGCCGATGCGCAGGACGTGGTCGAGCTTGCACTCGTCGGGGTAGCGCTGGTTGTCGCGGATGAAGCACGTGCGGCTGAGGACTGCGGCGTTCTCGGTCGGGTCCTCGCCGAAGACGCGCACGGTGCCCGACGTCGGCTGGTCCTGGGCGGTGATGATGCTCATCAGTACGGTCTTGCCTGCACCGTTCCTGCCGAGGATGCCGGTGATGGAGCTCTCGTCGATGGTCAGGGTGACGTCGTCCAGTGCGGTGACGTGGCCGTAGCGCTTGGTGAGATGGGTGATTTCGACGGCGCTCATGGCGTCGCCTCCTTGGTGATGAGGGTGATCAGGTCCTGCTCACTGAGCCCGAGTGCCCGGGCCTCAGCGAGCAGGGGGTTGACGTACCGCTCAACCAGGAGCTTCCGGCGCTCGTCGGCGATCAGCTGACGAGCCCCGTCCGCAACGAACATCCCGATTCCCCGGCGCTTGATCAGAACGCCCCGGTCGACCAGTTGGGCGACTGCGCGGTTCGCCGTGGCTGGGTTGATCCGGTGGAAGACGGCCAGTTCGTTGAGGGAGGGCACTTGCGCACCCTCGGGGTAGGTGCCGCGAAGGATGTCGGCCTCGATGGCTTCAGCAAGCTGCGTGAAGATCGGGACGCCGTCCTCGAACACCTTCACCTCCTTGGTTAGTTAGTACACCAACTAACCTAGCAGCCTGTGCGGTGGTGCTCAAGGGGTACTTCGCAGAATCGGTCGTGGGCCGACGGGTCAGTCCTTGCGGTTGCCGTGCATCACGCTGAACAACACACCGCTGACGAGGCTGATCACCAGGGATCCCCAGAGCGCGGGCCAGAACCCGTCGACGGTGAATCCCAGCCCCTGTGGGCCGGCCAACCACGACACCAGCAGCAGCATCGCGGCGTTGATCACCAGAAGGAACAGCCCGAGGGTGAGCAGCACCAGGCAGCCGGTCAGCACCTTGACCACCGGCTTCACCACGGCGTTGACCAGACCGATCAACAGGGCCACCGCGGCGAGGGTGAGGCCCTTGTCGGTGAGGTGGTCGCCGGTCAGGGTGATGCCGGGCACGAGCCAGGCCGCCAGCGCGGTGGCGGCGGCGGTGGCGAGGAGTCGGACGATCAGTCGCACACCTCCATGGTGCCAGCCGTCGGGAGCATCCGGCTGTACGGCCATTCACCACTAGGCTCAGCGTCCATGGACACCCGCAGGGTCAGACGCGACGTCTTCACCACCGCCGCCGTCTTCGCGCTCAACGGCATGATGATCGGCTCCTGGAACGCGCGCATCCCCGCGGTGAAGGAACACCTCGACGTCTCGCTCGGCATGATGGGCCTGATCTTCCTGTGCATGGGGCTGGGATCACTGGTCTCGATGCCGTTCACCGGTGCAGTGCTCAAGCGGGTCGACATCCGCATCGTCAACACCGCGCTACCGCTGGTCGCCGGCTCGGTCTTCACCCTGCTGCCGCACGTGCACAACGTCGGGGCGTTCGCCGCCCTCTACGCGCTGACCGGCTTCTGCTGGGGCGCCTGGGACGTCGCGATCAACGTGCAGGCCTCGGCGGTCGAACGCGAGTCGAAGTGGACGATCATGCCCGCGCTGCACGGCATGTGGGGTGCGGGCATGCTGATCGGTGCGCTGGCCGGATACTTCTTCGCCCGCGCCGAGGTGTCGCTGGCCACCCACATCGGCATCGTCATCCCGCTGGTGGCCCTGGCCGCCATCGCCTGCGGGTTGACCTGGCTCGACTACCGCGCCAGCACCGACGCCCACCACGCCGACTCGGTCGCGCCGAAGCTGGGCGCGCTGGTGCTGCCCGCGGTGCTGATCGGCACGATGATGCTGGCCTCGACCATCGGCGAGGGCAGCGCCTCGGACTGGCTCGCCCTGCACATGGTCGAGGACCGTGGCAGTTCGGCCGCCCTGGGCGCCTCGGTCTACGTGGTCTACGCGCTGTTCCTGACGGTCTCGCGACTTCTCGGCAGCCTCATCATCAAGGCACTGGGACGAGTCCGCGCCATCCAGGTCAGCGGTGTGGTCACCTTCCTGGGCGTGATGACCGTGATCCTCGCGCCCGGGCTGTGGGCGAGCTACCTGGGTGCGGCGCTGTGGGGCTTCGGTCTGGCCGTGGTGTTCCCCGCTGGCATCTCGATCGCCGGGGAACGGGGCGGGGCCAATGCCTCGCACCTGATCTCGTGGGTCTCGACCATGGCCTACGGCGGCTTCCTGATGGGGCCGGCGGTGCTGGGCTTCGTCGCCAACCACTGGGGCCTGGAGCGAGCGCTGCTGATTCCGGCCGTGCTCGGTCTGGTCTTCGCCTCGCTGGCCAAGTTCGCGGCGCAGGAACCGGGCGCAGGACGATCGACCGCCTGACCCCAGCAGCGGGAGTGGTCAGAAGTCGAAGTCGATGCCGCTGACGAAGTCGCCCACGCCCTCGGCGAAGTCGCCCAGGCCTCCGGTGATCTCACCCAGGCCACCAGCCAGGTCGCCGAGCCCGCCGAGGTCGAGGCCGCCCAGGTCGAACAGCCCACCACCGTCACCCAAGCTGAACAGGGTGTGTGCGGCCAAGGTGTCCAGCCCCGACAGGTCGAACCAGATCAGGGCGTCGAGCAGGTCGGGGCCACCGATCGCCTCGGAGCGCTCCACCACCTCGCCGAAGGTCTTGGCCCAGTGCGCCGAGACCCCGAACACGATCGCGTACGGCAGGTAGCGCGAGAAGATGCCGGCCGCCTCCTCGAACGAGAACTGCTCGGCCTCGGCCGTGGCCAGGTACTTCTTGAAACCCAGGGCCTGGATCATCGCCGCGGTGCCCTCGGCGGTGCGGCCCACGCGCCCGTACCACTTGCGGCCGGCCCACACCGAGGCGCCGGCGATCATCACCGCCGACAGCACACCCCAGATCGTCGGGTTGGCACCCACCACGAGCAGCGCGAACAGCACCCCGGCCGCACCGATCAGGAACGCCAGCCCACCTCCGCGGCGGCGCGGGTCCTTGCGGTACCAGCCGTTGGCCACTGCCTGCGCGTAGAGCCAGTCGCGGATCTGACCGGGCCCGGGGCCGCGCGACCAGGTCTTCAGCGTGGTCTGCGAGTCGCGCGAGAACAGCGACCCGAGCAGGTGGTGCTCCATCGGGCTGAGTTCGTCGTCCGGCACTGGTGAGACCACGGTCAACTCCCAGTCCGACGCCTTGGCGTGGTCGGGGTTGCGTGAGCGTTGCCGGTCAGAGATCGTCTCGTCCATGGCCCGGATGGTCAGGTGGCCACGCACCGCCAGGTCGACGATGGTGGCGGTGATGTCGCGCATCTCGGCGTTGGAGTCGACCACCGTGCCGACCAGCCCGGGACGAAGCCCGCGCGGCGGCGCGAACGCGACCGGCACCTCACCGCCGTACTCCTGACCACCCTTGACCCGCACGTCGCGGTGCTCGGCACCCGGCAGCGGGGTCAGCCCCGGCGGCAGTCCCTCGTAGATCCGGTCGCGGTGGAACAGCCCGGCGCCCCGGGCGACCAGGAAGGCGCCGATCACCCACGCCACCGCGATGACGAGGAACCCGATGTCCATGGAGCTCACGGGTCAAGTCTCCCGCACGGGCAAGCCCGCCCCGGACGAGGTCGCGGCTGGCGAGGTTCAGCTGGTCAGGCGGTGATGCTGCTGGCCACCTGCTCCGAGGCGTGCAACTCGTCCGCGCCCTTGGCGTACAGCGTGAACGAGCCGTCCGGCCCCGACAGGTACAGGGTCTGGTCGTCGCCGTCGTCGCCCCGCTCGCGGGTCAGTTCGGTGACCCCGCGCAGGAAGGCGAGTTGGTCGTCGCGGCCCAGGGTGATGATCGCCCCACCCTCGAACAGGTGGGCCGACTCGCCCTTGAGTGGGCCGGTCACGGCGAGGTCGCCGGACTCGCCACGCACCGGCACGCTGCCGAGGTGGCTGCCCATGCCACGCTGTTGGGCGAGCAGGGCTGCTGCCTGCGTGAGTTCGGTTGCCATGGTTCGCTCCCATTCGTTGCTCGGGTGGAACCTCCACCCTTGCTGAGCCGAACGAGCCACCCCACACCCCGGCGGGTGGGATCGGCTGCTGCCCCTTGTCGACCCCGGGCCCACGCGCGAACGGCCACCCCGATAGGCTCGGGGAGTCCCCGATGAGTGGAGCTGCCGATGACTTCCGCGCCGGAATTCGCATCCGGATTCGACACCCCGACCCGTGACCAATGGGTCGATGCCGTCCTCAAGGTCCTGAACCGAGGACGACCCGATGACAAGCACCTTGACGCGGAGGCCGGCCTCAAGCGGCTGCGCAGCACCAGCGTCGACGGCCTGGTCCAGGAACCCATCTACACCCGTGACGACGCCGTCGAGCTCGGTTATCCCGGCGTCGCCCCCTTCACGCGCGGCACCACGCTGCGCAGTGGCCAGATGGACGCCTGGGACGTGCGCGCCCTGCACGAGGACCCCGACGCGGCCACCACCCGCCAGTACGTGCTGGACGACCTCGAGCGCGGCGCCACCTCGGTCTGGCTGCGGGTCGATCCCGACGCCATCCAGGCCGACGACGTCAAGACCGCCCTGGCCGACGTGCTGCTCGACCTGGCCAAGGTCGACGTCTCGAGCCGCACCGACCAGGCTGCCGCGGCCGAAGCAGTGCTCGCCGTGTACGAGGGGTCCGACAAGGACCACTCCGACCTGTCGCTCAACCTCGGCCTCGACCCGATCGGGCTGGCTGCCCTGCAGGGCACCACCCCCGACCTGTCCGGGCTGGCCGACTGGGTGCGCCGGATCGCCGACTACAAGAAGTCGCGTGCCATCGTCGTCGACGCCACCACCTGGAACAACGCCGGTGCCGGTGACGTGCACGAGGTCGCCTTCGCCCTGGCCACCGCCGTCGAGTACGTGCGGGCCCTGGTCGAGCAGGGGCTGAGCGCCGACGAGGCCTTCGACACCATCAACTTCCGGGTCAGCGCCGGCGTCGACCAGTTCGCCACCATCGCCCGGATGCGTGCCCTGCGCCGCGTCTGGAACCGGGTCGGTGAGGTCTTCGAGGTGAGCGCCGACAAGCGTGGCGCCCGCCAGCATGCGGTCTCGTCGTGGCGTGAACTCACCCGCGACGACGCCTACGTCAACATGCTGCGCGGCACCATCCAGTGCTTCGGTGCGGCCGTCGGCGGTGCCGAGGCAGTCACCGTGCTGCCCTTCGACACCTGCCAGGGCCTGCCCACCCCGTTCAGCCGCCGGGTGGCCCGCAACACCCAGGTCGTGCTGGCCGAGGAGTCCAACATCGGGCGGGTCAACGACCCCGCCGGTGGCTCCTGGTTCGTCGAGTCGCTGACCGAGCAGATGGCCACCCGGGCCTGGCAGGCCTTCCAGTCCGTCGAGGCCGCCGGTGGCATGGCCGCCGCGGTCGGCAACGGCCACGTCACCGACATCCTGTCCGGGCTGGTCGCCGAGCGCGCCAAGCGCCTGGCCACCCGCAGCCAACCGCTGACCGGTGTGTCGATGTTCCCCAACCCGACCGAGATCCCGGTCGAGGTCAAGCCTCGTCCCGAGGCCCCCGAGCGCGGCGGTGTCGAGTGGCACCGCGACGCCGAGGTCTTCGAGGCCCTGCGCGACCGCACCACTGCGGCCGCCGCCAGCGGCAACACCCCGGCGGTCTTCCTGGCCTGCCTGGGCACGCGGCGCGACTTCGGTGCCCGCGAGGGCTTCACCAAGCCGCTGCTGCACATCGCCGGCCTGGCCACCCCGTCGTCCGAGGGTGGAACCCCGGACGAGATCGCGGCGCAGTTCCGCGAGGCAGGCACCAAGGTCGCGGTGCTCTGCTCGTCCGCGAAGGTCTACCCCGAGCAGGCGGTACCCGTGGCCAAGGCCCTCAAGGAGGCCGGCGCCACCCGCGTGCTGCTGGCCGGCAACATCAAGGAACTGGGCGAGTCCGGCGCCGAGGCCGAAGGTGTCATCGACGGCACCGTGGCCATGGGCATGGACGTCGTCGACCTGCTGACCACCACCCTCGATGAGTTGGGAGTCCAGAAGTGAGCACCCTGCCCCGCTTCGACCAGATCGAGCTCGGCGAGGCGGTCGTCCCCGACGGCGCCGCCCAGACCTACGAACAACTGGCCGACGGTGTCACCGAGGCCGAGCACTGGGTCACCCCCGAGCAGATCGAGGTCGGCACACTCTACGGTGACCAGGCCTACGAGGCCATGGACCACCTGCAGACCATGCCCGGCATCCCGCCGTTCCTGCGTGGTCCCTACGCCACCATGTACACCTCGCAGCCGTGGACGATCCGCCAGTACGCCGGCTTCTCCACCGCCGAGGAGTCCAACGCCTTCTACCGCCGCAACCTCGCCGCGGGCCAGAAGGGCCTGTCGATCGCGTTCGACCTCGCCACCCACCGTGGCTACGACTCCGACCACCCGCGGGTGTCGGGTGACGTGGGCATGGCCGGTGTGGCCGTCGACTCGATCCTCGACATGCGCCAGCTGTTCGACGGCATCCCGCTCGACCAGATGAGCGTGTCGATGACCATGAACGGTGCGGTGCTGCCGGTGCTGGCGTTCTACGTCGTCGCCGCAGAGGAGCAGGGCGTCAAGCCCGAGCAGCTCGCCGGGACCATCCAGAACGACATCCTCAAGGAGTTCATGGTCCGCAACACCTACATCTACCCGCCGACCCCGTCGATGCGGATCATCAGCGACATCTTCGCCTTCACCGCGAAGAACATGCCCAAGTTCAACTCGATCTCGATCTCGGGCTACCACATGCAGGAGGCCGGGGCGACCGCCGACATCGAGATGGCCTACACCCTGGCCGACGGTGTCGACTACATCAGGGCCGGCCAGTCGGTCGGGCTCGACGTCGACGCCTTCGCGCCGCGGCTGAGCTTCTTCTGGGCCATCGGCATGAACTTCTTCATGGAAGTCGCCAAGATGCGCGCGGCCCGCATGCTGTGGGCCCGCCTGGTCAAGCAGGCCGGCGCGAAGAACCCCAAGTCGATGAGCCTGCGCACCCACTCGCAGACCTCGGGCTGGTCATTGACCGCCCAGGACGTCTACAACAACGTGGTGCGCACCTGCGTCGAGGCGATGGCCGCCACCCAGGGCCACACCCAGTCGCTGCACACCAACGCCCTCGACGAGGCGATCGCCCTGCCGACCGACTTCTCGGCCCGGATCGCCCGCAACACCCAGCTGTTCCTGCAGCAGGAGTCGGGCACCACCAAGGTGATCGACCCCTGGGGCGGTTCGGCCTACGTCGAATCGCTCACCCTCGAACTGGCTCGCAAGGCATGGAGCCTGATCGAAGAGGTCGAGGCCGCCGGTGGCATGGCCAAGGCGATCGAGGCCGGCATCCCCAAGATGCGCATCGAGGAGGCCGCGGCCCGCACCCAGGCCCGGATCGACTCCGGCCGCCAGCCGGTGATCGGGGTCAACAAGTACAAGCTCGACCAGGACGACCCGCTCGAGGTGCTCAAGATCGACAACGCCCAGGTGCGGGCGTCGCAGATCGCCAAGCTCGAGAAGCTGCGCGCCGAGCGGGACGAGGCCGCCACCCAGGCCGCCCTGGAGAAGCTGACCTGGGCCGCGGGCAACCCTGACCCGTCCGACGACGACCGCAACCTGCTCAAGTTGTCGATCGACGCTGCGCGGGCCAAGGCCTCGATCGGCGAGATCAGCGATGCGCTCGAGAAGGTCTTCGGCCGCTACACCGCCCAGATCCGTACCATCTCTGGTGTGTACAGCAAGGAATCGGCGGACAGCCCCGTGGTCGACCGCGTGCGCGAGCAGGTCGAGGAGTTCGAGGCCGCTGAGGGACGTCGTCCCCGCATCCTGGTCGCCAAGATGGGCCAGGACGGCCACGACCGCGGCCAGAAGGTGATCGCCACGGCCTTCGCCGACCTCGGTTTCGACGTCGACGTGGGCCCGCTGTTCCAGACCCCGGAGGAGGTCGCCCGCCAGGCCGTCGAGTCCGACGTGCACGTCGTGGGTGTTTCGTCGCTGGCAGCCGGACACCTCACCCTGGTGCCGGCGCTGCGTGAGCAGCTGGACGAGATGGGTCGCCAGGACATGATGATCGTCGTCGGCGGCGTGATCCCCGAGCAGGACTTCGAGGAGCTGCGCGCCAAGGGAGCCGACGACATCTACCCGCCCGGCACGGTCATCCCCGAGTGCGCCGAGGTGCTGCTGGTCAAGCTGCGGGAGCGGCTGGACGCAGCGGGCTGAGGTCCGCGGTTCCGATGGCACGCAGGATCAACCTGGACGACCTCGAGGCCGGCGTCCGCCGGGGTTCCCGGGCCCACATGGCCCGGGCGATCACCCTGGTGGAGTCGCGCCTGCCCGCCCACCGCGAGCTGTCCCACGAACTGCTGGGGCGGCTCGCCGGTGCGGCCGGCACGAACGCGGTGCGGGTCGGCATCTCGGGGGTGCCCGGCGCCGGCAAGTCGACCTTCATCAACGCGATGGGGTTGCGCCTGGTCGAGCAGGGCCACCGGGTGGCGGTGCTGGCGGTCGACCCGTCGTCACCGGCCACCGGCGGCTCGGTGCTCGGCGACCGCACCCGGATGGGGGAGTTGACCACCCACGAGGCCGCGTTCGTCCGCCCCTCACCGACCGCCAACCACCTCGGTGGGGTGGCCCGGGCGACCCGCGAGGCGATGGTGGTGGTCGAGGCCGCCGGCTACGACGTGGTGATCGTCGAGACCGTCGGCGTCGGACAGTCAGAGGTGGCCGTCGCCGACATGGTCGACACCTTCCTGATGCTGGCGCTGGCCCGCTCGGGTGACCAGTTGCAGGGCATCAAGCGCGGCATCCTCGAGTTGGCCGACGTGATCGCGGTCAACAAGGCCGACGGTGAGAACGCGGGTGAGGCCCGGGTCACCGCGCGCGAACTGTCGATCGCGATGAAGCTCATCAGCGGCGAGTCGGGCAAGCGCCGGGTGCCGGTGCTGACCTGCTCTGCGATCGAACGGATCGGCCTGGACGAGGTCTGGGCCGCGGTGCTCGAGCACCGGGCCTACTTGGAGGAGTCGGTCGGGCTGGCCGAGTTCCGCTGCGCCCAGCAGAAGCGCTGGATGTGGGCCATGGTCGAGGCGACCGTGCTCGACGCCCTGCGTGGCGTGGGCCGGATGCGCGACGTCGGACGGGCCGTCGAGACCGCCATCGAGCGCCAGGAACTGGGGGCGCTGGAGGGTGCGGCGCAGGTGCTGGAGGCCTTCGTCGAGGAGGTCCCGAACCTGGGCTGGCAGGACTTCCGCGCCTGAGCCTGAGCACTGGCTGAGACCCGCTCGCAACCCGCTCCGCGCAGCGGTGACAAGGCGTAGCGTGGGGGCATGGACGAGGATGTGTCTGCCTTCCTCTCCTGGGTCGAGGTCTCGTTCCCGGGCCACGGCTGGAGCACTGACCGGGTGCGCGAGGGCGCGTTCCACGAGGTGGCGCTCTGCGAGCACTTCGCCCTGCGGGCTCCCCGTGGCGACCGCCGCCACGCGCGTGCCGCCCGCGAGGCCGCCAGCCTGTGGTCACTGCAACAGGTGCGCTTCTCGTTCGACGTCCCCCGGCTGCGCAGCGACGTCACCGCAGGCTCCACCGGACGAGCCGGCTACCTGACCACCCTCGTCCCCGGCAACCACGAACCCGACCTCGGCTGGGACGCGCTGCGCGACGGCTACCTGCGGGTGCTCGACGAGCTCACCCACGTGCTGGTCGATGACCTCGCCCTGCCCCCGGTGCGGGCCTGGTGCGGTGGCGGACGGTTCCCGCAGGTGGTCAACGAGCACCTCCTCCCGCTGCTGCCGCTGCAGGTGCGAGCGCCTGCGAAGCGGCTCGTCCGCGACCTGCTGGCACTGCGCCGGCCCGAGCACCGCACCCTCGTCCACGGTGACTTCGGGCACCACAACCTGCTCTGGGAGGGCCCCACCCCGGTCAGCCTGATCGACCTCGACCACGTCTGCATCGACGACCCGGCGATCGACGTCGCCCCGCTGGTCGGGCAGTACGGGACGAAGGCCCTGTCCGGTGACTTCGACGACGAGACGCTCGCCCGGGCGATGACCCACCGGGCCACGCTGTCGCTGCAGGTGGCCGCCGCCGCGGAACTCGCCGGCCTGACCGCGCTGCGTGACCACGCACTACAGTCGGTGGTCAGCCGTCACACCGAGGGCACGTTGCACGACCCCGACGGTGCCCACCCCTGACCCCAGCCCCTCAGGAGCTGCTCATGGTCGCCTCGTCGTTGAGTGTGCTGGCGATCAACGTCTGGTACGGCGGCACCAAGGTTTTCCCGACGGCATCGAGATCGTCGCAGAACGACACGACCACCACGGCGTGGTGTTCGCCTGGGACTCGACCCAGCGCTTGGCCGACGCCGGCTTCGTCGATGTCTTCCGGGCGCGGTACCCCGATCCGGTGACCCATCCCGGCACCACCTGGCCGTCCGACAACGCCGCCGTCGACGACACCGCGGCGCTCACCTTCGCTCCCACCGTCGACGAGCGCGACCGGATCGACTACGTCTTCGCCGACCCCGGCGTGCGGGTCGAAGGAGTCGGCATCGTCGGACCGCGGGGCAGCATCGTCCGCAGTCAGCGGGTGGACGAACCACACACCGACGACTTCGCTCTGGTCACCGACTGCTGGCCCAGCGACCACAAGGCCGTGCTCGCCAGCTTCGACCTGGGCCAGGCCTCAGCCACGCGCGACTGACGCGCGCAGGAACCGCTGCCAGGTCTCCTGCTTGGTCAGGTTGCCCAGGCCCAGGTCGTCGAGCACCGGGGTCACCTGTCGGCGGGCGTCGTTCCACTCGCCGGTGACGTCGCCGCCGCGCCCCCAGATGGAGGCACAGATCGCCTGCACGGCCTGGTTCTGCACCCGGGATCGCGTGGTGAACCGGCTCATGCCCGAGCCGGACACACTGTTGTCGACGTGGATGTGGTTGTCGTGCCGCGCGTCGAAGTGGTGGGTGAGCACGTAGGCGAAGTGCAGGTGCAGTGAGGCGGCCAGCGTCCAGTAGCGCCGGGTGAGGTCGGTCCGGCGGGCGGGTGAGACCTCGTGCCACAGGTCGGTGCGGCAGCTCACCAGCAGGTTGTCACCGGCTCTCAGCCGCGAGATGTCGAAGGCTCGTCCCGAGGCGTGCCACGAGCGGCAGCCGTCCTTGTTGACGTGGGCGCCGTAGCTCCACAGGTCGCGCACGCCGCGGTATCGGCTGGTGGTGTTCCAGTCGGCCAGCCAGGTGGTCAGTTGGCGGTGGAACCCCGGGTCGAAGCCCATGGACGAGGCTCGTCCGTTCACCTCGTAGACCAGCCGGGCCGAGCCGATCGTGTCGGTGCGCAGCAGGCTGGATGCGTCGACGCACTCGGCCTGCTCCCGCTCGGCCGGATCGCCACCTTCGGTCGGCCAGGGGACGCCCGGTCCGGCCTGGTCGGCCATCCTGCGCAGCACCGCCGCACCCCCGAGCACCCCGAGGCCGAAACCGGCTGTGCCCAGCACCAGGCCGCGCCGGCTCACCCGCTGCGGCGCGGGCGGCTCGGACGGCACGACGGCCGGGGGAAGCGGGACGGTCACCGGTCCAGCCTAGGCAGCGGTGGTGGACCGGGGCATCAGACCCCGGTCCACCCCCACCCCCCCCGGGGGCAGGGGTGTTCGGGACGAGGGTGGTCGAGTAGCCGCGGAGGGCCGAGGCGGCGTGTCGAGTCCGTGGGGATCTCGAGTCGTCGCGCAGGCGCTCCTACTCGATCGGCCAGCATGGTCCGGGGTGGTCGGGACGGGGGTGGTCGAGTCGCCGCTGAGGGACGAGGCGGCGTGTCGAGACCGTGGGGATCTCGACACGTCGCGCAGGCGCTCCTACTCGATCGGCCAGCATGGTCAGGGGTGTTCGGGACGTGGGTGGTCGAGTAGCCGCGGAGGGCCGAGGCGGCGTGTCGAGACCGTGGGGATCTCGAGTCGTCGCGCAGGCGCTCCTACACGATCGGCCAGCATGGTCAGGGGTGTTCGGGACGGGGGTGGTCGAGTAGCCGCTGAGGGACGAGGCGGCGTGTCGAGACCGTGGGGATCTCGACACGTCGCGCAGGCCCCCCACTCGATCAGCCAGCAGCGATCCCGTCGGCGAGGTCATTGAGCTCGTACGACCCCTTGCCATCGATCGACTCGCGGATGATGTCGGCGTGGCCGGCGTGGCGAGCCAGTTCACTCACCACGTGGAGCAGCACCCAGCGCGCCTCCCACGACCCCAACTCCTTGGGGAACCACGGCGCCTCGGGCACCGGCACCGGGGCCGACAGGTCGTCCACCTCGTCGAAGCGGCTCGCGGCCCAGGCCACCCGCTCGTCGAACATCTCGAGGAACTGGGGCAGGGGAGTGGGGATCTCGGCGCACTCCTCGATCGAGTGGCTCTCACCGTAGGGGTTGCCGGCGGGCGGCTCGGGTGCGCTGGCGGCGGCGTCGACCCACTCGACGGCGACTTCGGCGCCGTGGGCGAGCAGCGCCAGCAGCGACAACGACGACGCGCTCGGGGTCGAACGGGCCTGCTCGTCGGTGAGCCCGACGACGGTGCTGCGCAACTGCGCCAACTGCTGCAGGGCGTAGGTCTTGAGCACCTCGCGCTCACCGGCGGCCTGGGGAGTGAGGAACGGCATGATCGGGTCCTTTCGTTCGGCTTGGTGAAACCAGTCGATCGTGCGATGAGGACAGATCCTGTCCGCAGTAGTGGAAGACTTCAGACCATGACCGATCCGACCTCCCGAGCGCTCGAACTCCTGGGACTGCTCGAGTCGAGGCCTGTCTGGTCCGGCCCCGATCTGGCGCGCAGGCTGGGCGTCACCACCCGCACCCTGCGCCGCGACGTCGACCGACTGCGCCTGCTCGGCTACCCCGTGCACGCCGAGCCCGGTGCGGCCGGCGGCTACTCCCTGGGGCGGGGTGCCGCCCTGCCCCCACTGCTGCTCGACGACGATGAAGCGCTCGCCGTCACCATCAGCCTGTCGACCAGCACCGCGAACGGGCTCGTCCCCGACGGTGAGGCGGCCCTGCGTGCCCTGGGCAAGCTCGACGCGGTGCTGCCCGGTGCCGTCCGGGAGCGCTCTCGGCAGGTGCGTGACAGCCTGCGGGTGCAGCCCGGCTTCGGCGCCCAGACCGACCCGGACGTGCTCACCGCCGCCACCGAGGCGCTGCGGCGCCACCTGCGACTTCGCTTCGACTACGTCGACCGGTTGGGTGCGGCCTCGTCGCGCTGGGTCGAGCCGCACCAACTGATCGCCAGCTCGGGCCACTGGCAACTGTTCGCCTGGGACGTGCACCGCCGCGACTGGCGCACCTTCCGGCTCGATCGGGCCACCTCGGCCGAGGTCTCGGGATGGGAGTTCCGTCCGCGGGCCGATCTGGCCGAGGCGCTGGCCCGTAGGGGCATGCCGCGCACCGCCTACCGCCACCAACTGCGCGTGCGGATCGAGGCCGGCCGGGACGAGGTGCTCGCCGAGATGCCCTGGGCGGCCCGCGAACTCTCGGCCATTGACCCACACGCCACCCTGTTCGAGACCGGGGTCGAAGACGCCGACGAGGGTGCCGGGTGGCTGGCGCGGCTGCGCTGGGACTTCGTCGTCCTCGAACCGGACGAGGTGGCGGCAGCTCTCGTCCGCCTCGGCGACCGGCTCGCGCGAGCGGGGAACCGTCGTGCCCGTCGCGCTGCCCCCAGCGCTGACATAGGCTCGCGACCATGAGTCGCTCCGACCACGTGATGGAGTTCCCCGACGCCGACGGCGAGGCCCGGCAGGTCACCATCACCAACCCCGACCGGGTGCTCTGGCCGGCCGACCAGATGCCCGACGGCAAGCCGGTCACCAAGCTCGAACTCGCCAGCTACCTGGTCGACAACGCCGAGCACGTGCTGCGCGCCATCGCCGCCCGCCCGATCACCCTGCAGCGGTTCACCGACGGCATCACCGGCGACGAGTTCTTCTCCAAGCGGCCCCCGGCCGGTGCCCCGGCGTGGCTTCGCCGGGTCACCTGTACCTATCCCAGTCGACGCCGCCACGACCAACTGGTGATCGACGACGCCGCTGGGCTGGCCTGGATGGCCCAGATGTCGACGATCACCTACCACCCCTGGCCGGTGCGCACCGACCACGACGGCGTCACCGGCAACCTCGACAACCCCGACGAGTTGCGCATCGACCTCGACCCGCAGCCCGGACGAGGCTTCGCCGACGCCAAGGAGGCCGCGTTCGCCCTCAAGGAGTTGCTCGAGGAACTCGACTTCGTGCCCTTCGTCAAGACCTCGGGCAACCGCGGCGTGCACGTCACCTGCCGGATCGCGCCGACCCATGAGTTCCTCGACGTGCGCCACGGCGTGATCGGTATCGCCCGCGAACTCGAACGGCGCCTGCCCGACCTGGTCACCGCGTCGTGGTGGAAGGAGGAGCGCGGCGAGCGGGTCTTCGTCGACTTCAACCAGTCCAACCGCGACCGCACTTTGGCAGGTGCCTGGTCGACTCGCCCGCTGCCCGGCGCACCGGTGAGCTTCCCGCTGACCTGGGACGAACTGCGCGAGGCCGAGCAGGCGTCCGACTTCACGCTGCGCACCGTCGGCGAGATCGTCGCCGATCGAGGCGATGCCTGGGCCTCGCTCGACGAGCACGTCGGTGACGTGCGCACCGCTCTGAAGCTGTGGGACGAGCAGGTGGCCAATGGCCAGGGCGAGCTCAGCTTCCCACCCGACTACCCCAAGATGCCCGGCGAACCCCCGCGGGTGCAGCCCTCGAAGCGCCGCAAGGACCGCAGCGACGAGGAGTACATGGCGCCCAAGGCCGAACGCGACGCCCACTGGGGCACCCCGATCGTGCCGCCGTTCGGGCCGATGCTGGCCAAGGCGGTCAAGGAGTTCCCCAAGGGTGAGGTCTTCTTCGAGCCCAAGTGGGACGGGTTCCGCTCGCTGATCTGGCGCAGCGGTGACGAGGTCGAGATCGGCAGCCGCAACGAGCGCCCGATGACGCGCTACTTCCCCGACCTGGTCGAGGCGATCAAGGCCAACTTCCCTGACCAGGTGGTGATCGACGGCGAGATCGTGATGGTCGACCCCGAGCACGGCGACCGGCTCAACTTCGACCTGCTGCAGCAGCGCATCCACCCCGCCGCCAGCCGCGTCAAGAAGCTCGCCAGCGAGACCCCGGCCAGCTTCGTCGCCTTCGACCTGCTCGCCCACGGCACGACCAACTGGACCGAGCGGCCCTTCCACGAGCGTCGCGCCGAACTCGAGAAGCTGCTGGCCAAGGTCAAGGCGCCGATCCACCTCACCCCGGCCACCCGCGACCGTGAGCTGGCCAAGGAGTGGTTCGAGCAGTTCGAGGGCGCCGGTCTCGACGGGGTGATCGCCAAGCCCGTCGACCTGCTCTACCTCGAGGACAAGCGGGCGATGTACAAGATCAAGCACGAGCGCACTGCCGACTGCGTGGTCGCCGGCTACCGCACCCACACCAGCGGCGACGACCGGATCGGGTCGCTGCTGCTCGGGCTGTACGCCGAGGACGGCACGCTCAACTCGGTCGGGGTGATCGGGGCGTTCCCGATGGAGCGTCGCAAGGAACTGTTCGCCGAACTGCAGCCCTTGGTCACCGAGTTCGAGGGCCACCCGTGGAACTGGGGCCAGGCCGACGAGAAGGTCAAGCCCGAGGCGCCTGCGGACGACCTGCCCGACAACCGCGACCAGAGTGTGCCCCGCACTCCGACCTCGAGCGCGCATTCCCGCTGGAACGCCAAGAAGGACCTGTCGTTCACCCCGCTGCGCCCCGAGCGGGTGGTCGAGGTGCGTTACGACCACATGGAGGGCAACCGCTTCCGCCACACCGCTCAGTTCGTGCGCTGGCGCGACGACAAGGACCCCGAGGACTGCACCTACGAGCAGTTGGACGAACCGGTGTCGTACCGGCTGGACGACGTGCTGGGGGCGCAGGGGTGAGGCGCGCCGGGTTGGGCCGCACTGACCTTCCCGAGCGTTGGCCCGTCGTCGAGACCGGTGCGCCGGTGATGATGGTCGACCTCGACCGCTTCGAGGCCAACGCCGAGGTGCTCGTCCAGCGAGCCGGCGGGCTGCCGATCAGGCTCGCCACCAAGTCGCTGCGCGTGCGGTCGCTGGTCGAACGCCTGCTGGAGCGCCCCGGCTTCTCCGGCCTGCTGTGCTACTCGTTGGACGAGGCGTTGTGGCTCGCCGAGCACGGCCACACCGACCTGTTGGTGGCCTACCCGTCGGTCGACGTCGAGGCCCTGCGCCGGCTGTCGAACGACGAACGCCGCTCGTCGCGGATCGCCCTGGTGGTCGACCAGGTCGCCCACCTCGACCTGATCGAGCGGGCCGCCGCACCCAGCCCGGCACCGATCCGGGTCGCCCTCGACATCGACTGTGGCTACGCCCTGCCCGGACGACCCGGGCGTGCGCCACGGGTGCTGGGCGCCCACCGCTCGCCAGTGCGCACCGTCGAGCAGGCCGTGGCCCTGGCTCGCGACGTGGTGCAGCGCCGCCGGTTCGCGCTGGCCGGGCTGATGTTCTACGACGCCCAGATCGCCGGGGTCGCCGACACCACGTCGACCCGGGTGATGAAGCGCCGGTCGTGGGCCGACCTGGTCGGCCGGCGGGCAGCGATCACCCGCGCGGTCGGCCAACTCGCGCCGCTGGAGTTCGTCAATGCCGGTGGCACCGGTTCGTTGCACCTGTTCGGCCGGCTCGCCGACGACCCGGTGGTCACCGACGTCGCCGCGGGGTCGGGGCTGTTTGCCCCGACCCTGTTCGACCACTACGACCTGCCGAAGGGCTCGAGCCGGCTGCGTCCGGCCGCCTTCTACGGCTGCCCGGTGGTGCGCCGGCACTCCGACGAGGTGGTCGTGGTGGCCTCCGGTGGCTACCTGGCCTCCGGGCCTGCAGGGCGCGACCGCGCACCTCGTCCGGTGTGGCCGTCGGGGCTCAAGCTGTTCGGCCAGGAGGGTGCCGGCGAGGTGCAGACCCCACTGCGAGGACGAGCCGCCCGCGACCTCGACCTGGGCGACCTTGTCTGGTTCCGCCACGCCAAAGCCGGCGAGGTCACCGAACGGTTCGAGCAGGTGCTGCTGGTGCGCGACGGCGAGGTGGTCGAGAGCGTGCCGACCTATCGAGGAGAGGGACGAAACCATGGCTGAGTGGCGCAACTGGGCCGACAACGTGCGCGCCTACGCCGTCGACGTGCACAGCCCCCGCGACGCCGAGGAACTGTCGGTGCTGGTCAAGGCGACCGCGGCCGTGCGTCGCCGCCTGCGTCCGGTGGGGTCGTGGCACTCCTTCAACGCGATCGCCTCACCCGCCGACCAGCAGGTACGCCTCGACCGGATGTCCGGCGTGGTCAGCCACGACCCGGCCACCGGACGAGCCCGGGTACGCGCGGGCACCGTGCTGCGCGACCTCAGTGAGGAGCTGTGGTCGCGAGGGTTGGGGTTGCCGAACCTGGGCGACTACGACGGCCAGACCCTGGCCGGGGCGGTCCACCGGCACCCACGGCACCGGGGTGGGCTTCCCCGGACTGTCGGAGGCGGTGGTCGGTGTCGAGATGGTGGTCGCCGACGGGTCGGTCGTCCGGATCGACGAGGCCCACGAGCCTGACCTGGTGCCCGCCGTGGCGCTGGGCCTGGGGGCGCTGGGCGTGGTCACCGAGTACGAACTGCAGTGCGTGCCGGCGTTCCTGCTGACCGCCCACGAGCGGCCCGACCGGTTGTCGGCGGTGCTCGACGGGCTCGAGGCGCGCGTACGTGGGGCCGACCACTTCGAGTTCTACTGGTTCCCGCACACCGACCGGGTGCTGACCAAGCACAACACCCGCATCGACGACCTGTCAGCGGCAGCCCCGCTGCCCGGGTGGCGGCAACGACTGGACGACGACCTGCTCTCGAACACAGTCTTCGAGGGCCTCAACCGGGTCGCCAGGCGGGCCCCGCTGGCGGTGCCCGCCCTGAACGCCGTCGCCTCGCGCGGGTTGAGCGAGCGCCGCTACACCGACCGGGCCCACCGGGTGTTCGCCACCCAGCGCAGCGTGCGGTTCACCGAGACCGAGTTCTCGGTGCCGATCGACCAGGTCGGCTGGGTGCTGCAGGAGTTGCGGCGTTGGTTGCGTCGTAGCGGTGAGCGGGTCGCCTTCCCGCTCGAGGTGCGTTTCGCGGCACCGGACGACCGGTGGCTGTCGACCTCGTGGGGACGCGAGTCGGCCTACATCGCCGTCCACCAGTACCACCGCGCGTCCAACGAGGCCTGGTTCTCGGCGTTCTGGGACGTGGTGCGCGGACTGGGCGACGCTCGTCCGCACTGGGGCAAGATGCACCCGCTGCTGCACGACGACCTGCGGGGCCTCTACCCGCGGATGGACGAGTTCGTCGCGCTGCGCGACCGGTTCGACCCCGAACGCACCTTCGGCAACCCGCACCTGGAGCGGGTGCTGGGGCGCTGATTCAGGCCGTCCAGCCCCGGGCCAGGGCGCGCAGGTGGGCGAGCGCCGGGTGAAGGCGACGTGGTACAGGTCAGGGTTGGCCAACGCCCAGCGCCGGTACGCGACCCCCAGGCGGCACAGCCTCTCGAGCGGGTCGTCGCTGGAGGGGGCATCGCGTTGGCTGGCGGTGAAGCCGCTGGTGGCCGGTGTTCATCGCCATGCCTCGGATGCTCGCCCACCTGGCCCGCAATCCCCGCGTGGGCATGCTGGGCCAGCACCTGTGGTTCGGTCGCACCACGCTGATGCTGTCGTACTGGCGAAGCCCCGAGCACCTGCAACGCTTCGCCTCCGACCGCGATGCCCCGCACCTCGAGCCGTGGCGCCGGTTCACCCGGCGGATCGGGGGCGACGGCACGGTCGGCATCTGGCACGAGACCTACCAGGCGTCACCGGGCCAACGTGAGGTGGTCTACGTCGACATGCCCGACTTCGGTCTGGGTGGGGTGATGGGTGTCGAGCCGGTCGGACGCGGCACCGCGACCGCGCGTCAGCGGCTGCGCCGGGGCGCCGAGGAGGACTCACAGTAGGAGGTGACCCTGCTGACAGCGTCCACACAGGCTGACTGGGTTCAGTGGTGATCACCAAGGGCCGCCCACCGGGGCGGCCACCAGACGAGGAGTTCACCATGTTCACGAAGAAGTTCGCCCTGGCCACGGCCGGACTGGCCACCGCCGCCATCGCCGGGCTCGGCCTGCTCAGCAGCGGCAGCATGGCCCAGGCCGAGACCGCCAACCCGACCTCGACCCCCAGCGCCACCACGTCGGCGACGGCCGGCACCGGGCAGGGCACGCCCGACCAGGACGGCAACGGCTGCGAGGGACGCGGTGGCAAGGGTGGCCCGGGTCACAGCCACACCGCAGCGACTTCGGACGAGACCGCGAAGGTGACGGCTGCGGTCAAGGCCAAGGACGCCACGATCACCGTCGAGAACGTGATGAAGGACGAGGACGGTTCGTTCGACGTGCGTGGCACCAAGGACGGCAGCCCGGTGCACGTGGAGGTGTCGGCCGACCTGAAGACCATCGAGGTGCTCGATGCCGCCGATCGTGGCGGCCGTGGGCCGGGCGGGCGCGGTGGTCATGACCACACCGCGGCCACCACCGACGAGACCGCGAAGGTGACGGCTGCGGTCAAGGCCAAGGACGCCACGATCACGGTCGAGAACGTGATGAAGGACGAGGACGGTTCGTTCGACGTGCGTGGCACCAAGGACGGCAGCCCGGTGCATGTCGAGGTGTCGGCCGACCTGAAGACCATCGAGGTGCGCACCAAGCGCTGAGCCGCCTCGCGCGAGGCCCGGGAGCACCGATCAGGGTGCCTCCCGGGCCTCGTCAGGTGTGGGGCGGTGGGGCCTCAATCGTGGGGCGGGGTCCACTGCGGGTCGCGTCCGATGATCGCGACCAGGCGGGCGATCGCGGGGCGCGACTCGTCCAGCACCACCGGGGTGCCGAACTGGCCCGAGGCGGCCAGGGTGTCCTTCATCGCCGTCATGCCGTTCGCCATGCCCTCGACCATGCCCGGGTCGAGGTTGGCCTCCTGACCGCTGGCCCTGGCGAGGTCCCAGGAGTGCATCGCCACGTCGGAGATGTAGTACTGGGCGATCACCTGCTCCAGCGGCACCTGCTGACCGTCGTCCTGCCCGGGTGGGGTGACCATGGCGCCGGCGCGCTCGGGATCGTCCAACATGTCCTGCACCTGGCTGCTGAAGCCGGGCCAGACGCCGGCCGGGTCGTCCTCGCCGGCGGCGACGTCGGGGAAGTCGACCTCCATGGCGTGCAGGAAGCCGGGGAACCAACTGGTGAGGTGGCCGATGATGTCGCGGGCGCGCCACTCCTTGACCGGGGTCGGGGCGTCCCAGTCGGTGACGCCGTCGACCAGGCGGCTGAACTCTGCCGCGACTGCTGCGTGCTGCTCTGAGATCTGGCTCATGCGGCCACTCTAGGCGGCGCTCGACCCACCCGTCCGTTGCTTGGACGAGCGACCGCTGGCCCGGTCGACCAGCACGCCGACGCCGACGCCCAGCGCCACCCCGACCAAGTCGGCGACCGCGTCGAGTGGGTCGCCCTGTCGGCGTCCCAGCAGCCAGGACTGCACCAGTTCGGAGACCACCGCGTGTGCTGCGAACGCTGCCACCACCCAGCGTCGTCCTGACAGGAACCTCGTCCAACCCAGCGCCACCGGCACCCCGAAGCCGAGCAGGTGGGCGACCTTGTCGGTGTGACGGGGCCAGGTCGAGTCGACCTCAGGACTGGGGGAGTACAGAACGATCAGGTGGAACACGGTCGCCACCACGAAGGCCAGAGTCAGGGTCGCCACCCACCAGCGGGGACGAGGCCTCGACCCACTCACTGCACGGTGCCGGAGGGCTTGGCCTCGCCCAGTTCCTCCGGCGAGGGCACGTCGGCGGCCTCTTCGAGTTGTCGGTGGTAGCGGTGGTGGGTCAGGTGCAGCCGGTGCGCAACCACCATCACCACGATCCAGCCGGCGCCCAGGACCCAACCCGAGATCACGTCACTGAGCCAGTGGTGACCCAGGTAGACCCGGCTCAGGCCCATCAGCAGCGAGTACAGCCCGGCTGCGACCACGATCGAGACCATGCCAGCCCGGTGGCGAACCCGTGTGAGCAGGATGTAGGCGATCATCCCCGACAGCACCGTGGCGTTCATGGCGTGGCCCGACGGGAAGCTGAACGAGTGCTCGAACGGCGGGATGGCATCCGACAGTGGCGGACGGTGGCGGGCGATCAGCAACTTGCCGGCGATGGTGATCGCCAGCGATCCGATGCCGGCCAGGCCGGCGAGCACGATCGGCGTCCAACTCTTCCAGCGCCACGACAACAGACCCATCGACACAGCGACCAGGATCGGGGTGACCACGGGCCCGCCGATCGTGGTGAACCAGGTCACCGCAGTGGCCGCCCAGGCCGGTCGGCGCTCTATCGCCCAGTCGAGCACGCTGCGGTCGAAGCGCACCATCCACTCCTGGTCACGCACCATCTCGTACAGCTCGCCGAACACGATGGCGGTGAGGAAGGCGCCCAGCGCGCCGACCGCGATCAGGGCGATCATCACCCAGCGCCAGGTCGTCCACTTGCTGGCGGCCAGGATCAGACGGGCCAGCAGCCGTCCGGGCGGGGACTTCCACTGGGCGAGGTCACGGTCGCCAATGGTCTCCTCGAAGGGGCGTGCTGTCAGGTCCATCCGCACATTGTGGTGCATCGCGGTGTGCGCGCGCTCCTGACCCGTCCCGCCCTCGCCCGCGCAGACAGGCCACCACCGCCCAAAAGGGTGCAGGGCCGAACCGGTCAGGGATGCTGCGGCATGGCGGCCCGTAGCGTCGAACGCGAACCCCAACCCGGAAGAGGCATCGATGAACCCCAGCAGCAAGTCCCCCCGCACCGAGTCCAGCGCAGAGTCCCAGCGCGCCGACCTGTCGTCCATCCCCGCGCAGAAGCAGCCCTGGCCGGGCACGGTCAGCGACCTCGACCCGCATCCCGACCACGGCGAGCAGGCCTGGACCCCGCGCGGGCGCCTCGAGGGCAAGCGTGCGCTGATCACCGGCGGTGACTCCGGCATCGGACGAGCCGTCGCGGTCACCTTCGCGCTCGAGGGTGCCGACGTGGTGATTGGACACTTGCCCGAGGAGCAGGAGGACGCCGAGGAGACCAAGCGCCTGGTCGAACAGGCCGGACGCACGTGCGAACTCGTCGCCGGAGACCTGCGCACCCTGGAGGAGAACAAGAAGCTCGGCGACGCCGCGGTCAAGGCCTTGGGCGGTCTCGACGTACTGGTCTGCAACGCCGCCTACCAGATGGCCTTCGACGAGGTGGAGAAGTTCCCCGAGCACCAGATCGAGCGCACCTTCGCCACCAACGTGTTCTCACCGTTCTGGCTGGTGCAGCACCTGGCCGACGAACTCGAGGGCGGCGGTGTCGCGCTGGTCACCACCTCGGTGCAGGCCTACCAGCCCTCGGAGCACCTGCTCGACTACGCCGCCACCAAGGCTGCGCTGAACAACCTGGTGGTCAACCTCGCCGCCGACCTGGGCCCGCGCGGCATCCGGGTCAACGCGGTCGCTCCCGGGCCGATCTGGACTCCGCTGATCCCGGCGACCATGTCGGAGAGCAAGGTCAAGGACTTCGGCGCCGACACCCCGCTGGGGCGTGCCGGGCACCCGGTCGAGGTGGCCGCAGCGTTCGTCTTCCTCGCCTCGGACGAGGCCAGCTACGTCTCAGGAACGGTCCTCGGGGTGACCGGGGGCAAGGCCGTCTTCTGAGGCCTGCGTCAGCGCCCCAGCTCGAGTCCGGTGACCTCGACGATCGAGGCCACCAGGGCGCCGAAGTGCTCCCCGAAGTGGGGTGAACGCAGCTTCAGGTTCCCGCCGTCGTGCTTCACCAGCAAGGTGGTGACGCCCTGCGCCTGCTGCAGGCCCAGTTGCCGGATGCTCTGGGTCGGGATCTCGACGATCGCACGGCTGGTCTCGCCCTTGGGGGCACTGATCATCGCCTCAGTGACCACCACCTCGCGCCGGCCCATGCCCAGCATTCGGAAGGAGGCGATCGCCAGCGGAACGCCGATGGCCACCAGCGCGGCGAAGACCACCCACACGTACTCGGAGTCGAGGGGCACAGCGCCGAACACCGACAACCCCCAGTCCTTGACGATCGCGAGCACCCCGCCGATGGCCAACGCCAGACCGAGCACCACTCCCAGCAACGCGGTGGTCTTCGGTAGGCGGTACTCGAACCGCTGCTCCCGCATCAGGAACCCCCTTGCTTGATCGGCACTCGAAGCACCCTAAGGCGTTGCCGGGTCACCCCGCTGGGCGGGTCACCCGCGCGAGCATCTCCTCGACCGGCACCGACTGCTCGCCGAAGGCGTCCGCCGGTCGCCGGGCCTGGCTCGGACGACCGGCCAGGCGAGAGGCCAGCTCTGACCCGGCGCGGGCGATCCGCTCCGTGATGGCGCCGCCCTCCCCCGACCCGAAGTCGGCGGTGGCGGCGAACACCCCGGTGCGCACCGGGTCTGCGCCGAGGTAGGAGAACAACGGACGCAAGGCGTGGTCGAGCATCAGCGAGTGCCGCTCCGACCCGCCGGTCGCGCCGACCAGCACGGGCTTGCCGTTGAGGGTGCCCGGCTCGATCACGTCGACGAACGTCTTGAACATGCCCGAGTAGGACGCCGAGAAGGTGGGCGAGACTGCGATCAGGCCGTCGGCTCCGGCCACGGCCGCCAGGTCTTCGGCCAGCTCGCCGGATGAGAAGCCGGTGAGCATGGTGTCGGCCAGGGCGTGGGCGTGGGTGCGCAGGTCGATCACCTGCACGCTCGCCTCGCCGCCTTGCTCAGCCACCGCGGCGACCGTGGCGTCGGCGAGCCGGTCGGCCAGCATGCGGGTGGTCGAGGGCACCCGCATGCCGCCGTTGAGCACGACGATCCGGTGCCTCGGTGTCTGGGGGTTCTGGTCCTGGGTCATCACTCCACCTCCGTGAGCACGTTGGCGTCCTCGGCGCGGGTGCCGGTCCAGCGATCGACCTGCACGGCGCGATCGGTCGGCACGATGCCGGCGGTGTCGGTGGGGCCGCCGTTGGCCTCGACCAGCGAGGCATGGGTTGGCGCGTCCGGCACACCGGGCTTGCGCAGCTTCGCGAACTCCTCACGCAGCACCGGGACGACCGCGGCGCCGAGCAGTTCGACCTGCTTGAGCACCTTGTCCAAGGGCAGTCCGGCGTGGTCGATCAGGAACATCTGACGCTGGTAGTCGCCGACGTAGTCCCGGAAACCCAGGGTGCGCTCGATCACCAGCTCGGGCGATCCGACGGTCAGCGGGGTCTCGCGGGTGAAGTCCTCCAGGCTCGGGCCGCCGCCATAGACCGGGGCGTTGTCGAAGTAGGGGCGGAACTCGTCCACCGCGTCCTGGGAGTTCTTGGCCATGTAGACCTGCCCGCCGATGCCGACGATGGCCTGGTCGTAGGAGCCGTGGCCGTAGTGCTCGTAGCGGCGACGGTAGAGGTCGACCATCCGGGCGGTGTGGCTCGGTGGCCAGAAGATGTGGTTGTGGAAGAAGCCGTCACCGTAGTAGGCGGCCTGCTCGGCGATCTCGGGCGAGCGGATCGAGCCGTGCCACACGAACGGGGCGACCCCGTCGAGCGGACGAGGAGTCGAGGTGAAGCCGGTCAGCGGGGTGCGGAACTGGCCCTCCCAGTCGACGACGTCCTCGCGCCACAGCCGGTGCAGCAGGTTGTAGTTCTCGATGCTGAGCTCGATGCCGCGGCGGATGTCCTTGCCGAACCAGGGGTAGACCGGGCCGGTGTTGCCGCGGCCGAGCATCAGGTCCATCCGACCGTCGACCAGGTGCTGCAGGGTCGCGTAGTCCTCGGCGATCCGCACCGGGTCGGTGGTGGTGATCAGCGTGGTCGCGGTCGAGAGCAGGATGTTCTCGGTGTGCGCGGCGATCCAGGCCATCGTCGTGGTCGGCGACGAGGCCACGAACGGCGGGTTGTGGTGCTGGCCGACGGCGAACACGTCGAGCCCGACCTGGTCGGCGAGCTTGGCGATCTCGACCTGGGCCTTGATCCGCCGGTACTCGGTGGGGGTGACGCCGGTGGTGGGGTCGGTGGTGACGTCGCCCACACTGAACAGGCCGAACTGCATGGTGATCTCCTCGTGAGGCACGCGTCGTCCGGACGATCCGGGGTGCGCCAGTCACCCTCCTCAACGAGGAGCGGCACGAGTTCATTCCCTAATTGAACCCTCAATTACCTCAGCGCTGGCCGTCGAGCGGCTGGTCCCAGCCCTGCGCGGGCGGGTTGAACTGCGGGGTGCCCTCGCCAGGAGCCGGATGCTGCTCCGGTGCGGGCTGCGCGCTGGGTGCCTGCGCGGGATCGGGCTGCACGGGAGGCTGCTGTCCGGGTGCCTGCTGTCCGCCGGCCAGTGCGGCCTGGATACGCTGGATCGCCTCGGCCTCCTCGGGGGCGACGCCCTTGCTGGCCTCGGCCACCTGCTGGCAGGCAGCGAGCACGACATTGCGGAACCCGTCGAGGGCCTGCGGGTCGCGTCCGAGGATCTGGACGGCCTGGTTGAGGTCGTCGTAGACGTTCTGGGCAGCCTCTTCGCGGCTGCTGGCCCGCTCGGGCATGATCATGCCGCCCTGCAGCAGGCTCTTGACCGGCTCGGGGGCGTCGGCCAAGGCACGCGACCCGGCCAGGGACTCCTTGAACATGGCGAAGAAGCCGGGGTCAGCCTGCGACACGAGTGACATGGAGCCGAGTGCGGCTCGGCGGACGATCTCTTGCTCGTCGTTGGTGTAGTCAGCCATGGCGAGACGTTAGTGGCGCCATCGCACCGCTGAGGACGAAACGTCGTCCGCCCACCTCCCTCGGGGTGAGGGGAGTGCGCCGACCGGGCTCAGGCGGTCGCGTCCGCAGTCACCCCTGCAGCCTCGTCCTTGGGCCCGATCCTGCGCGGCCACCAGAACTTCTCACCGATGGTCAGCGACAGGGCGGGGACGAGGATCGTGCGCACCAGCAGGGTGTCGAGCAGCACGCCCAGGCAGATGATCGCGCCGATCTGGGCGAGCACGACCAGGGGCAGCACGCCGAGCACCGCGAACACCGCGGCGAGCAGGATGCCGGCCGAGGTGATCACGCCACCGGTGGCGCCCAGACCCCGCAGCATGCCCTCGCGGACGCCGTGGGTGGCGGCCTCCTCCTTGGCGCGGGTGACCAGGAAGATGTTGTAGTCCACGCCGAGGGCGACCAGGAACAGGAACGAGAGCACGGGCACGGTGCTGTCGAGGGCGCTGAAGCCGAACAGGCCGGTGAAGATCCACCACGAGGCACCCATCGAGGCCAGGAAGGTGCCGACCACGGTGAGCACCAGCAGTACCGGTGCCAAGAGTGAGCGCAGCAGCACCACGAGCGCCACCATCACCAGCAGCAGGATCAGCGGGATGATCAGCATGCGGTCGCGCGCGGTGGCGTCGGCCTCGTCGATCGCCCGGGCGGTGGTGCCGCCGACGTGGGTCTGGTCATGGTCGGCCAGCGCGGTGCGCAGGGCGGTCACGGTGTCGCGGGCCTCGGCAGTGTCCGGGTCGGACGAGAGCACGGCCCGGAACTCGGTGATGCCGTTGGCCTGGTTGGTCTGGGCGACCTGGGACAGGCCGTCGACCCCCTCGATCGCGGCCTTGACCTCTGCCGGGTCGTCCTTGGTGAGTACCTGCACCGGATCGGCCGAACCGGCCGGGAACGACTCGGCAAGCCGCTCCGAGGCAGCGATCGCCTCGGGCTTGGTGAGGAACTGCTCCTCCTGGGGCAGGCCGAGCTTCACCTGGGTGAGGCCGATCGCCAGCGCGGCGATCACACCCAGGGCGACCGCCACCCACAGCGGCGGGCGCTTGGCGACGGTGTCGCCGACGCGGCGCCACATCGAGCGACTCTCGGCCAGGGTGGCCTGGCCGACCTTGGGGGTGCTCGGCCAGAAGATCCATCGTCCGAACATCGACAGCGCACCCGGCAGCACCACCAAGGCGCCGACCATCGCGATCGCAATGCCCACCGCGCAGGCCAGGCCGAGGCCGCGCAGCGACGGGGTGAGTGACAGCAGCAGGGTGAGCACGCCCACCACGACCGTGGTCGCCGAGGCGAACACCGGCTCGATGGTCTGGCGCAACGCCTGCTGCAGGGCCAGGTGGCGATCCTCGGTGGAGCGCAGTTCGTCGCGGTAGCGCGAGATCAGCAGCAGCGAGTAGTTCGTGCCGGCGCCGAAGACCAGCACCGACAGGATGCCGGTGGTCGAGTCGTCGAACGGTACGCCGGCCCACTTGAGCACGTGGGTGGCGATCACGGCCGCACCCTGGTCGGCCACGCCCACCACGGTCAGCGGGATCAACCACAGGAACGGTGAGCGGTAGGTGACGATCAGCAGGATCGCCACCACGGTGGCGGTGGCGGCCAGCAGCCGGATGTTGGCGCCGTCGAAGACCGCCGACAGGTCGGCCTGCACAGCCGCTGGACCGGTGACCTGCACCGTCACGCCGTCGGGGGCACGCTCCTTGAGGTCGGCGCGCAGTGTCTTGACCTGCTCGTTGTTGTCGAGCAGCGAGTTCGACTCGATCAGCACCGTGCCGAGGGCAGCCGTCCCGTCCTCGCTCGGGATCACCGGGGGCGGTCCGCCCTGGGCCGGCGGAGCGGCCTGGTCACCCTTGACCTCGGTCATCAGCTTCATCAGGGCACCGAGGTGTTCCTGGCTGAGGACGCCCTGGTCGGCGGTGAACAGCACGACAGCGGCCGCGCCCTCCTCCTGGGGCAGTTCGGAGCTCCACTCGGTGGCGATCGTGCTGCCCTTGCCCACCGGAAGGCTGTCGGTCGGGGCGGCGTCGGGCTTGAACGGGCCGACCATGCCGATCAGCACCAGGAACAGCAGGACGCCCCCCACGCCGAAGATCCAGCCGGTGCGCCGGGCGGTGATCAGGCGGGTCAAGGCGTCCATGGGGGCTCCTCGGTCGGTGGTCGTGCTTGCCAGCCGCACGACCGCAACGGGTAGATTGGGCGGGGAAGTCAGTCAACAAGTGACTAAGTTGGTGAGCAATCTACGGAGGTGTCGGGGTTCATGTCCACTCAGCCCCCTGATCACCTCGCGTGGGTCGACGGTTGGGAGTCGACCGGGTCGGTCGAGGCGATGCGCGAGTTCGCCCAGCTCATCGCCAAGGTCAATCCCGCGATCGCCCGCCGGGCCGGACTGAGCGCCAGCGAGCTGGCCACCCTGGAGTTGCTCTCGCAGGAACCCCACGGTCCGGTCGCGCTCAGCCGCGAACTCGGGGTCACCTCGGCGGCGGCCTCGGGCATTGTCGACCGCTTGGTCTCCCGCGGGCATGCCGAGCGGCTGCCTCACCGTCAGGACGGCCGGCGCACCGTCGTGGTGATCTCGGAATCGGGGCGCGCCGAGGTGCTGGGCCACCTGATGCCGATGCTGCTGCGGATGGCCGAGTTGGACGCCCAGTTCACCGAGGACGAGCGCGCCGTCGTCGAGCGCTACGTGCGCGGTGCCTGCGACGCCCTGCGGCGGCTGGTGTGAGCACCGAGGCCTACCTGGCCGGTGTGCCGGACGCAGCTCAGCCTCGGCTCGAGCAGTTGATCGCGCTCGTCCGCGACGAGTTGCCCGGCGCCGACGAGACCATCGCCCACGCGATCCCCACCTTCAAGGTCGCCGGACGCAGCATCGTCCACCTCGGCGGCTACGCGCGGCACTGCTCGATCCACCCGATCCCCGAGGGGGACGAGGCCTACCGCGAGGCGATCGCTGGGTACGTGGCGGGACGCGGAACGCTGCGCTTCCGGCACGATCGCGAGTTGCCCGTCGACCTGGTGCGGACGACCGTGCGCCTGCTCGCAGAGCGCTGAGGTTTCGAGACCTCACTCGCCGGGGTGGGTGCGGCGCATCACCGCGAGCCCGACCGCCGAGACGAGGCACAGCACCGTCGGCACCCAGAACACCCCGGGCAGGCCCAGCGAACCGACCGCCAGCCCGGCGGTCAACCCGCCGGCGGCCGAGGCGACAGAACTGGCCGACATGAACACACTCGACGCGGTCGCCAGACGCTGGCTCCACAGCCGTTGCGCCACCACGATGCCCAGCGCAGCGATGGTGGCCCACATCACCCCGACCAAGGCTTGACCCAGGAACAGCGGCCACACCGAGGTGGCCGTCGCGAACAGCAGGTTGGCGGCCACTCCGGCCAGTGCCCCACCGACCAGGACGGTCAGGCTGCCGAACCGGTTGGCCAGCAGCGCGAACACCGGCATCATCAGGAACTCGACGGTCTGCTGGGTGCCGATCACGGCACCGAAGGTGGCCGCCGAGGTGCCCAGTTCGGTGTCCATGAAGATCGGTAGGTAGGCGTACTTCATCGCGTTGCCGGTCAGCGCCAGCACGCAGAGCAGGGTGAAGACCAGCAGCGGAGCCGCGCCCTCGCGTCCTTGGTGGGCGACCGCTGCGGTCGCCGCGGCAGCGGTGGTCTGCTGCGCGGGTTCGGTGGGCTCGGCGGCTTCAGCGGGGGTGGCGGGCGACTCGTCCCGGTCGTGGTGCCGCAGCAGCGGCAGCATCTGCAGCAGCGACCCCAAGGCGGCCAGCACCAGCACCATCCGCAGGTTGATCGCCTGGGCGAGCAGGGCACCCAGCATCGGGCCGATGATCCAACCACCGGTCATCCCCATCCGGATGACCGCCATGGTCGGCGCGATCTCCACACTGGGGCGGGTGGCCAGCCGCTCGCGCACCGCGGCGAACAGCTGCCCCCCGACGGCTCCGCTGAAGCCGAGCAGCAGGCTGGCCGAGACGAACGGCACCCACACCGCGGTGGCCGAGGCGGTCACCAGCCAGCCGGCGGCGGTGAGCAGGCTGGCCAGCCGGAAGGCGCGCAGCCGTCGTCCGTCGCGGTCGGAGACCGAGCCCATCAGCCAGCCCAGCACCGGTGCGGTGATGTTGGTCAGGAAGTACATCCCGGCCACCGGCAGCGAGGCGCCGAGGGTCTGGGTGAGGAACAGCCCCAACTGTGGGGCCATCACCGATCCACTGACACCGACCAGCACCATCGACACCAGCGCCCCGCGCAGGAAGGGGGTCGCCCAGATCGTGCGCAGTGCGCCGCGCAGGCTCGTGCTGGACGAGGTGGAGGTGGTCACGGTGGCTCGTTTCGGTTCGGTGGGCAGCCTACCGACTGGGCCCGGCACCCGGCCCGTGCGCAATGGCGCCGCCATCGCCGAGCAGGTCGTGCCCCACCTCGCCGAGGGTTCGGGCGCCATCGTCAAGGTCGTCGACCTGCGCGAGCTCGCGCTGCCGCTGCTGGACGAGCCGAAGCTGCCCGCCATGGGCGACTACCAGCGCGACCACACCCGGGCATGGTCCGAGATCGTCAACGCCTCCGACGCGATGGTCTGGCTCACGCCGGAGTACAACGGCGGCTTCACCGCTGCGGCCAAGAACGCGATCGACTCACTGTTCGCCGAGTGGGCCGCCAAGCCGACCGCGGTCGTCGGCTACGGCTTCGGTGGGGGACGACGTTCCGCCCCGATGCTGGCCACCATCCTGGGCAACGTGAAGGCCGACCTGGTCGGTGAGCCGGTGCTGATGCCCTACGCAGACCACGCTCCCGGTGAGAACGGTCTGGTCGCCGACCCGGCCGCCATGATCGCGCCTTACGCCGACGACCTGCGTACCGCCGGTCGCGCCCTGGCCGACCGCATCACCCAGCGCGCGGAGCAGCAGCCCGCCGCCTGAGCCTGTGTGGTCGTCCTCGGCCGACCCGCGATGAGCGAGGGAGTGCGCCGCCTAGGGTGAGCTGCATGGTGACGCAGTGGTGGGACGATCCGGCGTGGCCCATCCCCGCGGCCACCGATCGGCACGCGTGGGGGGAGGGTCTCCCGGACCCGGAGGCGGCCCGGGCGGTGGTTGAGCGAGCGCGGCAGGCACTGGAGTCGCCTTGGCCAACCCTGCCGGCCAGCGGCTGGGCACGGATCCACCGCGACCGGGACAGGGACAGCTACGAGCAGGTGCTCTGGGCCCGGGAGCGACGTCTGACCGATGCGGCCGTGGCCGCCGCGGTGACCGCCGAGCAGCGCTTCATCGACGACGTCGGTGACGGGGTCTGGGCGCTGTGCGAGCAGAGTTCATGGTGCTGGCCGGCCCACGACGAGACCCACAGCCGCACCGGAGCCGTGCTGCCCGATGTCGAATCCCCTTGTCTCGACCTGGGCGCTGGCGAAGTCGCCGCGCAACTGGCCTGGCTCGACCGCCTGCTGGGCGCCGACCTCGATCAGCGACTGCCCGGACTGCGTGACCGCGTCCGTCTCGAAGTCCGGCGCCGGGTGCTGACCCCGATGCTGGAGCGCCAGGACTGGCACTGGTTGGGCCTGCACGGCGACGCGCACAACTGGACGGCGTGGATCCACGGCAACGTCCTGGTCGCGGCCCTGGTGTTCGCCGAGCCTGACCAACGCTCGGAACTTGTGCGGCGTTGCCTCGCCGGACTGCGTCGCTACGCCAACTGCCTGCCCGATGACGGTGCGATCGACGAGGGGTCCGGCTACTGGTGGAATGGCGCCTGCCGGGCGCTGGAGGCCGCGGGACTGGTCGCCCATGCGAGCCGTGGCACTGCCAGTCTGGTCGACGGTGCGGTGGGTCTGCGCGCCAGCGTGGCCTTCCCTCATCACATGCATCTGGGCGGGGAGTGGACGATCTCGTTCTCTGATGCCCAGGCTCGGCGTGACCCGGCCCACGACCCGTGGCACGCCCTGTTCGCTGCGGCGCGCCTGGTGGGTGACCAGGACGCCACCGCCTTCGCCCTGTCCCAGCGGCGACGCGGAGTGCCCTCCGACGATCGTGGTCTGGGGCGACTCCTGGCCAGCCTGCAGGACCGGGACTGGGCCAACGATCCGTCGGGGCAGGCGAGCCACCCGGGGAGCGTCTGGTTCCCCTCGGTTCAGGTGCTGGTCGCGCGCCAGCAGCCCGGCTCGTGCTCGGGGTTGACGGTCGCGGTCAAGGGAGGTCACAACGCCGAGAACCACAACCACAACGACCTCGGCAGCCTGATCGTGGCCGTTGACGGGATCCCGGTGGTGGTCGACCCGGGGCGGCCGACCTACACCTTGGGGATGTTCGGGGACGACCGCTACGACACCTGGGTGCTCACCAGCGACGCCCACAGTGTGCCTCGTCCACATGGGCTGCCCCAGCGGGCCGGCGCCGACCGACGGGCAGAGCTGCTCGCCGTTGACCATGGCCCGCACGGGGCTGAGGTGGTCCTCGACCTGAGTGGTGCCCATGACCTGCCACCCGGCTCCCGGTGGGTCCGCGGGGTCTCGCTCGATCGTGGGGCAGGGGCCGTCGTCGTCGACGACCAGTGGAGGCTCTCGCCCGGCGTGGCGTCGCAGGTCGCCTACGTCCTGGCCGGTGAGGTCACCCTTGACGCCGAGCGGACGATCCGTGCCACCCATGCCGGCCGCCAGCTGCTCATCTCCTTGTCAGGTGGCACTGTGCGGCTCCAGGTCGTCCCCCTGGCCGATCCGATGCTGACCAGCGTCTGGGGCACGGACCTGACCATCGCTGTGGTCGACGTCGATGGGCTTGAGCGGCTGGTGGCCACCATGCGAGCAGCCTGATTCTGACTCCCTCGGAGGGCGACGCCGGCGAATGGGCGTTACCCAACCGTTATAATTACCCTTAGTAGAACCTCTTGACGAACTCATGCGCTGGTTCGTAGCCTCCTGTCACCGGACGAGGCAACGGTGCTCGTCCCGGGGTGGCCTCGGCCGCCGCGGCCGTGAGGTGTCACCGATGTCGCCTCGTCGTTCCGGCCCCGTCTCGGACAGGGAGGACCTACGCCTGTGGGAATGCAGTCCACCGAGCGCGCAGTCGAAGCGCCCGCCGTGACCCGACCGTCACGCGCCAAGGGGTACGCCTCGTTCTGGAAGGGCGTGTCGCACAGCAAGATGCTGCTGCTGATGTGCCTGCCGGCCATCGTCTTCTTCCTGGTGTTCGCCTACGGCCCGATGCCAGGGGCCTACATCGCCTTCACCAACTTCAACTACCGCGACGGAATCTTCGGCAGCCCCTTCGTGGGGATGAAGAACTTCGAGTTCCTGATCAAGTCGGGACAGCTGTGGCTGCTGACCAAGAACACGGTCCTCTACAACCTGGCCTTCATCGTGATCGGCAACGTGCTGCAGATCGGTCTGGCGATCATGCTCAACGAGATTCGCTCCAAGTACTTCAAGAAGGTCAGCCAAGCGCTGATGTTCCTGCCCTACTTCGTCTCGGTGGTGCTGATCGGCGTCATCGCGTTCAACCTGCTGAACTACGACACCGGTGCGGTGAACGCCCTGATCCTCGAGACCGGCGGCAACCCGCTCAAGATCTACAGCATGGCGGGGCTGTGGCCCTTCATCATCATCATCGCCCACCTGTGGCAGAGCACCGGCTACGGGTCGATCGTCTACTTCGCCGCGATCATGGGCCTCGACGACTCGATGTTCGAGGCGGCGGCGATCGACGGGGCCTCGGCCTGGCAGCGCATCCGCTACATCATCCTCCCGAGCCTGAAGCCGACCTTCATCATCCTGCTGCTGTTCGCCCTGGGTGGCATCATGCGCGGCAACTTCGGCCTCTTCTGGAACCTGGTCGGCAACAATGCGCAGCTCTACCAGACCACCGACATCATCGAGACCTCGGTCTACCGGATGCTCGTCTCGCAGAACAACTTCACGACCTCCACCGCGGTGGGTCTCTACCAGTCCCTGTTCGGATTCGTCCTGGTCATGACGGTCAACTGGATCGTCCGCCGGATCAACCCCGACTACGCCCTGTTCTGAGGAGTTGACTCGTGACCACAGCAACCTTGGACAAGCCCCGCAAGCTCAAGCTCGACAGCAGTGAGGTCGTGCTCCGATCCGTCTCGTACGTGACCGTCACCCTGTTCGCACTGTTCTGCGCGCTGCCCTTCGTGCTCATCGTGTCTGCCTCGTTCTCGGAGGAGTCGCAGATCATGGAGCATGGCTTCAGCCTGTTGCCGCGGGGCTTCTCGACGGCGGCCTACGAGCTGATCTTCCGCTCGCCCCGCCAGATCATCGGCTCCTACGCGGTCACCATCACCATGACCGTGCTCGGCGTCGCGGTCGGACTGGCGATCACGGCCATGACCGGCTTCGCCCTGCAGCGCAAGGACTTCCCCCTGCGCAACCAGATCTCGTTCTTCATCTACTTCACCACGCTGTTCTCGGCCGGTCTGGCGCCGACCTACCTGTGGGTGGCCCGAACCCTCGGGCTGCGCGGCAGCTACCTGGCTGTCTTCCTGCAACTGCTGCTGTCGCCGTGGCTGATCATCCTGATGAAGAACTTCTGCCGCTCGGTGCCCTACGAGGTGGTCGAGTCCGGAAAGATCGACGGCGCCGGTGACTTCAGGATCTTCGCCCAGTTGGTGTTGCCGATGCTCAAGCCGGCCCTGGCCACGATCGGGCTGTTCCTGGCCCTGGGTTACTGGAACGAGTGGTACCTGTCGTCGCTCTACCTGGGCAGCACGGTCGAGTTCAAACCACTGCAGTACTACCTCTACAACATCATCAACACCGCCAACGCACTGAGGAACTCGGTCGCTGGCGACAACGTGACCATCACCAACCTGCCCAGCAACACCCTGAAGATGGCCAGTGCCGTCGTGGCCACCGGCCCCATCGTCCTGGTCTACCCGTTCGTCCAGAAGTACTTCGTCAGCGGCATCACCGTCGGTGCCGTCAAGGGCTGACGCCCTGACCCGCCCACCACAAGGAGAAGGAAACCGCGCAATGTTCAACCTCACCCTGTCGCGCCGAGCCATCCTCGGCTCGGCCGCCGCCGTCGCCGCTGCCGCAGGCCTGTCTGCCTGCAACCGTGACAACGGGTCGACGCCCTCGTCCGACGACACCTCGCAGGCCGCCACCATCACCATGCTGGTGCTGGGCGACAAGCCCACCAACGGCCGGCTCGAGAAGATGCTGACCAAGCTCAACGAGATTCTCACCGCCAAGGTCAATGCCAAGCTCGAGCTCTTCTACGTCGAGTGGGCCGACTGGCAGACCCAGTACAACGTGCAGCTGCTCTCGGGCGACTCGAAGATCGACCTGATCACGACCGCCACCGACTGGCTGTTCGGGTGGGAGAACGCGCAGAAGGGCGCCTTCTACGCCTTGGACGAGGAGATCCTCAAGGCCAATGCCCCCAAGACCTGGGAGCAGGTGAACGGCAAGGGGACCTGGGAGGAGTGCAAGCTCCCCGACGGCAAGATCTACTTCATCCCGGAGGACAACTACACCCAGTGGACCAACCACGGCTACTTCTACCGTGGCGACTGGGCGAAGTCGGCGGGTATCCCTGACGGGACGATCACCAAGTTCGAGGAGCTCACCACCTACTTCAGGTGGGTCAAGGAGAACCAGAAGAAGGCGTTCCCCTGGGATGTCGCGGGTGCGAATGAGACCGCGCTCACCGGCTGGTTGCAGGCGCACACCGACGGGCAGACGATCCAGCAGGTCAGCGCCGGCAACTACTACCCGTTCCAGACCACCAAGGCTGATCCCTACACCGTCGGCTCCTGGTACATGGAGTCGGACGAGCTCGTCGCCGCTGCGAAGAACGCCAAGGAGTGGAACGACATCGGGGTCTGGCGCCAGGACGCCATCGGCTACGACGGCGACACCCGCGAGCTGTTCTTCAGCGGTCTGTCAGGTGCTGACCAGCACCACACGCAGACCTTCCTGGGCGTGTGGACGACCATGAACCAGCGTCAGAAGGGCTCGGACCCCAAGATGTACTGGTTCGGCCAGGAGAACAAGAACATCTTCCGCGACATCAAGACCCACGGTGCGATGGCGGTCTCGGCCAACTCGAAGAACCCCGCGCGGGCGCTCAAGGTCTACGAGCTCATCCGCAACGACGAGGAGTGCTACCACCTGATCAACTACGGCATTGAGGGCTCCGACTACATCCTCAAGGATGGCAAGCGTGCACGTCCGGAGGGCTGGGACCCGTCGAAGGACGGACTCGGCGCCAACTTCTGGGGCGGCCGCATGGACAACCTCGAGATCCCCGACGAGACCACTCCCCCCAAGAGGGACGAGTGGTTCAAGGAGCTGGAGGGAATGTCGACCGACTACCCCTACTCGACGCTGGTGCTCAACAAGGACGCCATCAACTCCAGCCTCGCGTCCATGGGGTCAGTACTGTCCAAGTACATCCCCCAGCTGCAGTACGGCAAGTTCGCCGATCCCGAGAAGGCGATCACCGACATGCGGGCCGAGCTCAAGCAGGCTGGCTACGACGATGTCAAGACTGCGCTGCAGACCGACATGGACACCTGGGCCAAGGAAAAGGGCCTCAAGTGATCCTGGGCTGAGGCGTTGGGGCAGGCCCGCCGACCGCGGGCCTGCCCCACCGCTCTCAGCCACCATCAATCCATCGAGGCAGACGTGAGCAGCTTCTTCAGTCCGTACTCCCCGGTCGCCCGCTTCGGGGCGAAGCTGGCCGACCTGATGATCCTCAATGCCCTGTTCATCGTCACCTCACTGCCGATCGTCACCCTGGGCGCCTCGCTCACAGCTCTCAACGACACCGCCCTCAAGCTGGTCAGTGACCGGTACGAGTCGGTCTCGGCCACCTATCTCACCTCGTTTCGCGCGAACCTGAAGCAAGGCATCGCGCTGGGCTTCTCATCGGCGGGCCTCCTCCTGGTCGTGTACGCCTGGTGGGTGGTCGCCGAGAACCTGCGGGTGTCGGTCCTGGTCAGGATCGTGCTGCTGGCGATCGTCATCCTGGTGGCCATGCGAGTGCTGGCCACCCTGATCTTCGTCTTCCCCTACCAGGCCACCTTCGAGAACAGTGTGGTCGAGGTACTCAACAACTCCCGGCGGATGTCTGCTCGCCATCCGATCTCAGCACTCAGCGTGCTGATCACCACCCTGCTCCCGGTCGTGGTGACGGTGTTCTACCCGATCGTGGTCGGGTGGGGCGTGGTCTGGTTGCTCTTCGGCTTCGCCGGGGTCGCCTTCGCCAATGCCACCGTCTTTGCCCGGGTCTTTCGCCGCTACGGCGCCGACTGAGGCGTCCGCAGCCCTTCTACTCACGAGGAGCCACCCATGCGCAGCTCGACCGTCGACACCTGGGCCTTCCTGCTCGGTGACGACTCCGGGGCCTGGCGCAAGAACCATGACGAGAGCGGTTTCCGTCAGGTCAGCGTCCCGCACGACTGGTCGGTGGAGCACGACTTCGACCCGGAGTGCTCCAGCGGCACCGGATACCTGCCTGGGGGGATCGGCTGGTACAGGGCGCACTGCTCGCTGCGTGAACTCGACCTGAAGCCCGGTCAGCAGGTCGTGCTGGTCTTCCATGGGGTCTACAAGAACGCCGACGTCTGGGTGAACGGCTACCACCTCGGCGGGCGGGCCTCGGGCCATGCCGAGTTCAGCTTCGACCTCACCGAGTTCATCGGCTATGCCCCCGACGACGACCTGGTGATCGCGGTCAGGGTCGATCGCACCGAGATCGCCGATTCCCGGTGGTACAACGGCTCCGGGCTGACCCGGCGGGTCGACCTGGAGGTGTACGACGAGGTGTCGTTGCGGCGACAGGGCTCTGTCTTCACCACGCTGGCCTGCGACGCCGAGCGGGCCGAGGTCGAACTCGAGCACACCGTGGTCAACCATGGCGGGGATGACCGCCGGGTCGAGGTGGCCCAGGAACTGCGGACCCTGACCGGCGAGGTGCTGCACCGCAGCACCACCTCGGTCGAGATCGGGGCGGGTGGCAGTGAGACCGTGCGCACTGTGGCCGAACTCCAGCACCCCGCACTCTGGTCGGACGACAGTCCCGCGCTGCACCGCTGGGTGACCGTGCTCGAGGTCGAGGGCTTGGAGCCCAGCCGTCACGAACAACTCGTCGGCATCAGAACCTTCACCTTCGACCCCGATCGGGGCTTCCTGATCAACGGGCAACCGAGGGTGCTCAAGGGCGTCTGCGTGCACGAGGACGCCGGTCCGTTGGGCGTCGCGGTGCCTTGGTCGGTGTGGGCACGCAGGCTGCTCACCCTGAAACAGGCCGGGTGCAACGGGCTGCGGATGGCGCACAACCCCCATGCGCCGGAGCTGTACACCCTGTGTGACCTGCTGGGCTTCTACGTGATCGACGAGGCCTTCGACGAGTGGGAGAACCCCAAGAACAAGTGGTGGCAGGGCCACAACGTCTACCCACCCAAGCACGAGGGGTACGCCACCCACTTCCCCCAGTGGCACGAGGCCGATCTGACCGCGATGGTGCTGGCCCACCGACACCACCCCTCGATCGTGGCCTGGAGCATCGGCAACGAGGTCGACTACCCCAACGACCCCTACGCCAGTCCGCTGTTCGACCAGATGACCGGCAACAACGACGCCAACAAGCCCTCGGCTGAGCGGATCTATGACCCGAATCGGCCAGACGTGCGGCGGTTGACCACCATCTCGCACCGCCTGATCGACATCGTCCGTCGCCACGACACGACGCGTGCGGTCACCTTGGCCGCGGCTTTTCCCGAGCTCAGCAGCGTCACCGGTCTGCTCGATCGCCTCGACCTGATCGGCTACAACTACAAGGAGCAGCTCTACCCGGCCGACCACGAGCGGTTCCCCGATCACCCGCTGCTGGGCAGCGAGAACTCCCACAGCTACGAGGCGTGGCGAGCGGTGGCCGATGCCGAGCACGTCGGCGGGCAGTTCCTGTGGACCGGGATCGACTTCCTCGGTGAGACCGTCGGCTGGCCGAGCCACGGTTCCGGGGCAGGGCTGCTGACCACGGCAGGCTTCGCCAAGGAACGCTTCCACCTGCGCCGCAGCTGGTGGGCCGACGAGCCGGTCGTCCGCGTTGCGGTACGACCCGCGCTGCAGCCCGGCGAACCCGCCGACCGCTGGCGGCCGTGGCTGCGTGCCTGGGACGGCGACGCAGACCTCGAGGTGGCGGTCTTCAGCAACCTGTCGGACGTGACACTGTCGGCCGATGGCGCTGCGGTCGAGCTGGCCTTCGACGACAACGTGGGCCACTGGGTGGGGACACTTCCGGCGGCGACCGACGCGCTGGTGGCGCGGGGGCGTCGCGGCGAGCGCGAGCACACCGACGAGCTGTCCCGGCCGGGCGTGCCGGTGGAGCTGGCGGCCGAGATTTGGCGCCTTCCCCAGGAGTTCGCCGACCATCTGGTCGCCGTGCTCGGTGACGACCACGTCGTCCAGGTCGAGTGTCAGCTGATCGATGGGTCGGGACGTCCGGCCGGCGGTGACGTGGAGGTCGCGGTCGAGGTGGACGGCGGCACACTCCTGGGCATCGACAACGGTGAGCTCACCGACACCACCCCCTACCGATCCACCAGCCGCCGCAGCCACGAGGGCAGGCTCGTGGTGTACGCCCGGGGGGCCGGCGCGGTGCAGGTGACCCTGCGTCCGGCCGGGCTGGACGAGGTGGTACTGCAGGCCGACGTGGACGCCGAGGCATCCGGCCTGTCACACTGACCAATCGGGCAGGAAGGGCATGGCCCGGCAAGGAGTGGGGACGTGATCAAGCGGTCGGCACGCACGATCCGCAATGAGAGTCGATTCTCGGTGCTGAAGGCGATGCTCAGTCGCGGAGAGGCGATGACCCGCCATGACTTGGCCCGCGCCACCACCCTGAGTGCGGCGACCGTGGCCAATGTCGTGACCGAGTTGCTCGAGGCTGGGGTACTGCAGGTCGAGAGCCGCTCCTCGGTGGTGGGTCGTCCATCGGCCAACCTGACCATCGCGCCGCATCGGGCCTACCTGGTGGGCGTCGACGTCGCCGAGACCTACGTGCGCGCGGAGGTGTTCGACCTCACGCTCAACGCCCTCGGGGCCTCTGAACTCGCGCTGGACGACCGGGACGACAGCCCTGACCACGTGATCGCTGGAGTGGCCACCGCCGTGCGGCGAGCGATGAAGACAGCCGGGGTGCCGGAAGACCGAATCGGTGGCCTGGGAATCAGCCTGCCGGGGCACGTCCTTCCGTCCACCGGGGTGTCGGTGTTCGCGCCCAACTGGGCGTGGCACGGAGTGAAGTTCCGCGAGTTGGTCGAACCCGAACTGGACCTACCTGTCACCGCGCACGTGGACAACCCACTCAAGGCCGTGGCGCTCGCCGAGATGTGGTTGGGCAGTTCCGCTCCTGACGACGACTTCGCCGTGGTCAATCTCGGCACTGGTGTGGGCGTCGGATTCGTGCTCGGCGGGCGCTTGGTGCGGGGGTCCACCAACTCGGCAGGCGAGTGGGGCCACACGACGCTGGTGATGGACGGTCGTCGGTGTCGTTGCGGCCGGCGCGGGTGTATCGAGGCCTACATCGGGGCGCGCGGCATGCGACAGACCTTGGCCGAGGTCGCGCCCGGCCATCGCCTCGTCTCGTTGGGCCAGGCGGACTTCGTGGCGGGCTACGCTGCTGGCCTTGCACTCCAGGAGCCAGAGATGGTCGAAGCCCTGGGTCGCACCGCGCACCACTTGGCGGTCGGGCTGGGCGACCTGATCAACTTCCTCGACCCTGACCGGCTGGTGCTCACGGGCTGGACCTTCCGACAACTCAGCACCTGGTTGCTCCCGGCGACGTGCGCGATCCTGACAGAGCAGGCCCTACCCAGCCCGCTCGGTCACCTGGAGGTCGTCGCCATGGATCTACCCGGCAATCCCGTGACGTTGGGGATGGCGGTGTGTGCACTGGAGGACTTCCTCGCCCAGTCAGGTGTGCCGGGCCGCCACCAACTGGTCTCGGGGTAGGCCTGCGCCGCGGCGTCAGGGGCTGCGTGGTGAGTCAGCCCAGTGCGGTCTCGACCGCGCCGAGCAGGTGGTCGACCTCGGCCTCGCTGATCACCAGCGGGGGCGCCAGTCGCACGGTCTGGCCATGGGTGTCCTTGGCCAGCACGCCCAACTCGAGCAGGCGCTCGCAGACCTGGCGGGCCGTGCCGACCGAGGGTTCGACGTCGATGCCTGCCCACAGCCCGATGCAGCGCACGGCGGTGGCACCTCGTCCGAGCAACCGGTGCAGCCCCGCTGCGAGTTGTTCCCCGCGCTCGCGGGCCATCGCCTGGTAGGCACCGGTCTGGAGCATCCGCACCACCTCGTGACCCACGGCCGCCGCCAGCGGGTTGCCGCCGAAGGTCGAGCCGTGCGAGCCAGGGGTGAGCACGCCGAGCACGTCGCGGTCACCGACCACCGCTGAGACCGGGACGATGCCCCCGCCCAGCGCCTTGCCGAGCAGGTACAGGTCGGGTACCACACAGGCGTTGTCGCACTGGAAGGTGGCCCCGGTGCGGCCCAACCCGGACTGGATCTCGTCGACCACCAGCAGCACGCCCTCGCGCCTGGTGACCTCGCGCAGCCGCGGCAGGTAGTCCTCGGGCGGGATGATCACGCCAGCCTCGCCCTGCACCGGCTCGAGCAGCACCGCCACGGTGTCGGCGGTGATCGCGGCCTCGACCGCCTGGGCGTCACCGAACGGCACCCGGACGAAGCCGGGGGTGAACGGGCCGAAGCCCTCACGCGCGTCCGGGTCGTCGGAGAACCCGACGATGGTGGTGGTGCGGCCGTGGAAGTTGCCGCCGGCCACGATGATCTGGGCCCGGCCCGGTTCGACCCCCTTGACCTGTTCGCCCCAGCGCCGGGCCACCTTGATGCCCGACTCGACCGCTTCGGCGCCGGTGTTCATCGGCAGCACCATCTGCTTGCCGGCGAGATCAGCCAGCGCCTCGCAGAACGGGGCGAGCGGTGCGGAGTGGAAGGCCCGGCTGGTCAGCGTCACCCGGTCGAGTTGGGCCTTCGCCGCGGCCACCAGGCGAGGGTGGCGGTGGCCGAAGTTCACCGCCGAGTAGGCGGCCAGGCAGTCGAGCAGCCGCCGTCGCTCGACGTCGGTGACCCAGACCCCCTCGGCATGCTCGACCACCACCGGCAGCGGATGGTAGTTGTGCGCGACGTGGGCTTGGTCGAGTGCGATGGCCGCGGCGGTCGCGGCGCTGGGTCGCACGGGTGTGGTGACGGTGGCCATGGTCATCACTTCCTCAACTCGAGCGTGCAGCACTTGACCGAGCCGCCGCCCAGCAGCAGTTCGGAGAGATCGACCTCGACCACCTGGTGGCCGTGGCTGCGCAGGGCGGCGGCGAACTGGGGTGCCCGGTCGGTCATCACCACGGCGTGGCCGTCGCCGAAGACGTTCAGTCCCAGGGCTGCGGCCTCGTCCGCGCTCACCTCGATCGCTTCGGGGAAGCGCCGTCGGACGACCGTCTGCGACGACTCGTCGAAGGCGGCCGGCAGCCAGGCCACCGACTCGCCCACCACCGCCAGGGCGGTGTCGAGGTGGTAGTAGCGCGGGTCGACCAGGCGCAGGCTGGTGACCTCACGATCGAAGATCCGGCTGACCTCGCAGTGGGCCTCGGGGCACGTCCGGAAGCCGTGCCCGGCGAGCACCTGGTCGCCGACCAGCCGGAAGTCGCCCTCGCCCTCGTTGATGAAGCGCGGCTGGCGGGTCTCGAATCCCAGATCCTCGAGTGCGGCGAGGTAGGCCGGCCCCTCGCCGGCGCGCTCACTGTGCTTGAAGCGTGCCCCGTAGGCGATGCCGTCGAGCACGAAGGCGCCGTTGGCGGCGTAGACCATGTCGGGCAGCCCGGGCAGTGGCTCGATGGTCTCGACGGTGATGCCCAGGTCGAGGTAGGCCCGGCGCAGGGTGTGCCACTGCTCGAGCGCGCGCGGGGTGGACACCGGACGCTCGGGATCCATCCACGGGTTGATCGCGTAGTCGACGGTGAAGTGGGTCGGCGGGCACATCAGCACGCTGGTCGAGCGGGCCGGGCGGGCAGCCAGCGCAGAGCTCACGGGAGAGGTCACGGTGGCGACATCGGTCGTCATGGGTCCATCATCGGCGACGAGGTGTGTCGTCCGGCGGCGTCAGGACGCGCGATTCGGCGCGTTGAGGGGCGATTCAGACGTAGTTTGTTGCGTGTGGACGACATCGACCGCGCCATCATCGCTGAACTCAGAGCCGATTCCCGTGCCCCGTACGCGGCCATCGGGGCTGAGGTGGGCCTGAGTGCCTCCGCAACGAAACGCCGCGTCGACCGAATGGTCGCCGACCGGACGATCCGCCGCTTCACCGTCGACGTCGATCCCGCGGCCGAGGGTGCGGGCACCGAGGCCTACGTCGAACTGTTCTGCCGCGGGACGATCGCCCCGCACGAGTTGCGTCGGATGCTGCTGGCGATTCCCGAGGTGGTCGAGGCGGGCACGGTGACCGGTGAGGCCGACGCCGTGGGGGTGCTGCGCGCAGCAGGGGACCAGGAACTGGAGCAGGCGCTGGAGAAGGTGCGGGCCGCGGGATCGGTCGACCACACCAAGTCGTCGGTGGTGCTGTCGCGGCTGATCACCCGCTAGTTCTCGGCGACCACCCGGTCGCCGGTGCCGCGTTCGGTGCCGGCACCGGCGCGGCTGGCCGCGACCTCGTCGGCACTGGCCCGGTCGGCCCAGGCGTAGCCGCCGATCATCGCCACCATCACCACGCCGTTGACCACCGCCACCGCCAGTGCCGCGGTCGGCCAGAAGAGCCCCAGCACGAACGAGAGCACGCCCATCGTGGTCACCACCCAGCCAAGCCGGGTGAAGAACGGGGCGACGAAGGCCTTGGCGAACGGGAAGAAGTGGGCGCCGACCGCGAACACGATCACCGACACGCCCAGTTCGGGACGATCCGCCCGATTGGCGAGCAGTCGTCCGACCTGGATGACGGCGATCATCGCCGCGACGCTGGCCAGGTAGACCAATCCTGACTTGGGGCCCACCGCCGGCGGCGGCCCGAACCGGCGGGGCACGACCAGCGTCGTCCACAGGTACCAGGCGAAGGCCAGCACCCAGGCCAGCAACGCGACCATCGGCCACGGATCGGGCAACGCGTTGCGGTTGGAGTGCACGAACACGCTGGCCAGGCTGGCCCCGATGAAGGTGCCCCACACTCGTGGGTCGGGAATGCGTGCGGCCCCCCGCTGAACCTGGGTCATCCTCGTCCTCTCGTCGGTGACGGAGACGACCTTGGCACATCGGGGGGCCGACGAGCTCACCGGCGCGAGCTCACCCTGCCGAACGGCAGAGACGCTTTTCTGTCCGCGCCTTGATGCGACTGACGGCGGTCAGCGGCCGAGCAGGCGCGACAGCAGGCCACCACCGGACTGCTGCTGGCCCTCGTGGCCACCACACCACTGGCCGGCGGGCACGGAGGCCTTCACCGAGGCGATGTGCTGGCCGCAACCGGCCCAGGTGGTCTTGCCGCAGGTCTTGCAGGTGACGGGACGGCACATGGGGGTTCTCCTAGGGTTGAGGGGGTGCTGCGAGTTGGCCGGCAGCGCGTTCCGAACGGTTTCGAGTATACCCCCCGGGGTATGTAAGGTGTCCAATCGTGAGAACAGTCATCATCGGAGGGGTCGCCGGCGGCATGAGCGCGGCGGCCAGGTTGCGTCGCCTGGTCGAGGACGCCGAGATCATCGTCGTCGAGCGCAGCGGCCACGTCTCGTTCGCCAACTGCGGGCTGCCCTACCACGTCGGGGGCGTGATCGAGCAGCGGGACGCCCTGCTGCTGCAGACGCCGGCCTCGCTGGCCGCCCGCTTCGGCATCGACGTGCGGGTGCGTACCGAGGCAGTGAGGATCGACCGCGAGGCACGACGGGTCCTGGTGCGCGACCTCGCCACCGAGCAGGAGGAGTGGCTCGACTACGACCACCTGGTGCTGTCGCCGGGCGCCCGCCCGGTGCGTCCGCCGATGCCCGGCATCGAGCGTGCACTGAGCCTGCGCGACGTCGAGGACACCGATGCCATGGTCGCTGCGGTCGCGGACGCCCGGACCGCGGTCGTGATCGGCGGTGGCTTCATCGGCGTCGAGGTCGCCGAGAACCTGCGCCACCTCGGCCTCGAGGTCACCCTGGTCGAGGCGCTGCCCCAGGTGATGGCGCCGATCGACCCCGAGATGGCCACACCGGTGCACGCCGAGCTGCGCAAGCACGGCATCGACCTGCGCCTGGGCACCACCGCCGCCGCGATCGGTGAGCGTGACGTCACCCTGGCCGACGGCCAGACCCTGCCGGCCGACGTGGTCGTGGCCGCGATCGGGGTGCGTCCCGACGTCACCCTGGCCGCGGAGTGCGGCCTCGAGATCGGCGAGCGCGGGGGCATCGTCACCGACCGCGAGCACCGCACCAGTGACCCGGCCGTCTACGCCGTCGGTGACGCGGTCGAGAAGCGAGACGCCCTCGACGGTTCGGCCGTGCTCGTGCCGCTCGCCCAGACCGCCAACCTGCAGGGACGACGCGTCGCCGACCACATCGCCGGCCTGCCGGGACGATGCCGGCCGGTGCTCGGCACCTCGATCGTCAAGGTGTTCGACCTGACCATCGCGGCCACCGGCTGGAACGAGAAGCGACTGCGGGCGGCTGGTCGTCCGCACCGGGTGATCCACACCCACCCCGCCTCGCACGCCGGCTACTACCCCGGCGCCCAGACCATGGCGCTCAAGCTGTTGGTCGACCCCGAGACCGACGCGATCCTGGGCGCCCAGGGTGTCGGAGGCGAGGGTGTCGACAAGCGCATCGACGTGATCGCGACCGCGATGACCGGCGGCCTGACCGCCTCGGAACTGGCCGAACTCGAGCTGGCCTACGCCCCGCCGTTCTCGTCGGCCAAGGACCCGGTCAACCACCTCGGCCACATCGCCGAGAACATCGCCACCGGCACCAGCAGCACCATCCAGTGGCACGAGTTGGACGACGCGCTCGCTGCGGGGGCGACCCTGCTCGACGTCCGCAGCCAGGGCGAGTTCGACGCGGGCTCGATCCCCGGCGCCGTGCTGGTGCCGGTGGACGAACTGCGCGAGCGTCGCGACGAACTTCCCGACGGCGACCTGGTCGTCCACTGTGCGGTGGGGATTCGTGGCCACATCGCTGCGCGCATGCTCAGCCAGTGGGGGCGTTCGGTGCGCAACCTCGACGGCGGCTACCGCACCTGGGGGGCCGGGATGGCCTCGCGCGACTGAGTGCTGCCCGGCCGCTGGGTGGGCCTCAGGCCAGCGAGAGGAACAGCTTCTCCATCTCCTCGGCCGACATCGCCGGCTGGTCGGGGTGGGTCAGGCACTGGCGCATGCCGATCGAGATGGTCTGGTAGCCCGCCCGGTCGATCGCCTTGGCCACCGCCGCGATCTGGGTGACGATGTCCTGGCACTCGCGACCCTCTTCGAGCATCTTGATGATGCCGCCGAGCTGTCCCTGGGCGCGCTTGAGTCGGTTGACGACCTTGGTCATCTCAGCGGGGTCGAGTTGCATGCTGCGAAGTGTACCCCCGGGGGCATTGCGCTCAGCCATGCGGGGAATATACCCCAGGGGGTATCTGTTAGGCTGGTCTGGACGCCGGGGTCGAGCCCTGGCACCACGCCACCCACCTGAACAGGAGAGACCCATGGTTCGCGAAGTGACCGTCGATGACCTGGCCAAGGCCCATGCCGAAGGAGCCGTCGTGGTCGACTGCCGAGAGCCCCAGGAGTACGTCGAGGGCCACGTGCCCGGCGCCATCCTGATCCCGTTGTCGCAACTGCCGTCGCGCACCGCCGAGGTGCCCGAGGCCGACATGGTCAACGTCATCTGCCGCAGCGGCAAGCGCAGCCTGGTCGGCGCGCAGGCGTTGCTCGACGCCGGACGCGACGCCGTCTCGGTCGCCGAGGGCACCTTGGGCTGGATCGCTGCCGGGCACCCCGTCGTCACCGGGATGGAGGCCGGCTGACGTGGCGATCACCATCGAGACCATCGAGACCCCCAGCCTGGGTGACCGCAGCTACCTCGTCCACGACGGCACCGTCGCGTTCGTCGTCGACCCCCAGCGCGACATCGACCGGGTGCTCGACCTGGCCCGCGAGGCCGGCGTCGAGATCACCCACGTCTTCGAGACCCACATCCACAACGACTACGTCACTGGCGGGTTCGCGCTGGCCCAGGCCACGGGGGCGGCCTACCACGTCAACGCCGACGATCCGGTGAGCTTCGAGCGCACCCCGATCCGCGACGGTGACGTCGTCGAGGTCAGCGCTGCGATGCCGGTGCGTGCCGTGCACACCCCCGGGCACACCTTCACCCACCTGTCCTACGTGCTCGAAGGGGACGAGCCGGTGGCCTTCACCGGCGGCTCGCTGCTGTTCGGTTCGACCGGACGCCCCGACCTGCTCGGCCCTGCGCACACCGATGCCCTGGTGCGCCACCAGCACGCCTCGGCCCACCGACTGGCCGAGTTGCCCGACGAGACCGCGGTCATGCCGACCCACGGGTTCGGCTCGTTCTGCGCGGCCACCGAGACCAGTGGCGACAGTTCGACCATCGGTCACGAGCGCCAGGTCAACCCTGCCCTCACCCAGGCCGAGCAGGACTACGTCGCCCAGATCCTGGCCGGGTTGGACGCCTACCCGCGCTACTACGTGCACATGGCCCCGAGCAACAGCGCCGGGCCGTCGCCGGCCGACCTCGAGACCCCCCAGCGTGCCGACAAGGACGAGTTGCGACGCCGGCTGGAGGCCGGGGAATGGCTGGTCGACCTGCGCAGCCGCCAGATGTTCGCCGCCGGTCACGTGCCGGGCACCCTCAACATGGGCGCAGACGGCCAGTTCGTCACCTACCTGGGCTGGCTGATCCCGTGGGGCACCCCCGTCACTCTGCTCGGGGACGACGTCGAGCAGGTCGCCGAGGCGCAGCGCGACATGCAGCGGATCGGCATGGACGTGCCGGTGGCCCAGGCCACGGGTCGTCCCGAGGACTGGACCGACGGCGAGTTGGCCACCATCCAGCGGGCCACCTTCGCCGACCTGGCCCAGGTGCGCCACCACCGCGAGGTGGTCGTTCTGGATGCCCGCCGGGTGCCCGAGCACGCCAAGAGCCACATCGAGGGTGCGATCAACATCCCGATCCACGACGTGCTCGCCCGGCTCGACGAGGTGCCCCGGGCCGAGGTGTGGGTGCACTGCGCGGGCGGGTACCGGGCCAGCGTGGTCTCGTCGATCCTTGCCGCCAACGGCCACCACGTCGTGCTGGTCGACGACAGCTACGACGAGAACGCCAGCAAGGCCGGCCTGCCCCTGGTCGAGGGCTGAGGCCGGCCTTGCCGGTGGTGACTCAGGCGAACAGGCGGTAGTTGTTCCAGCCGGGCCCAAGGTTCTTCGGGATGCTTCAGTAGCCGCCGCCGACGAGGTCGAGACGGCCGTCGCCGTTGAAGTCACCGGCGGTGAAGACCGCGGTCCAGCCGCTCCAGCGTGGCCGGTCTGCTGGGGCGATCCGAGATGGACTCCAGATGAACGGAGCGTGAGACTCTTCTGATCGGCGAAACCCCCTGTGAGCGGGCACTGTTCAGCGCCCGATCCGGTCGGTGTCCACAACGTTCAGCGGCTGAACCGTTCACCGAGATCGCGCAGCGCGCTCGGTCGTCCGAGGGCCGGCAGGTTTCTCCAGCCTCACCGTGCACGCCCGACGTCACGACCACCCGGCCCACCGTCAGCCGGAGAGCCACGGGCTGCTCAGTCGGCACGCACCTGGTACTCGCCGGCCTCGGCCACTGCGGCCTTGACCAGTTCGATGTCGATCGGGCCGTCGGAGTTGATGGCCATCCGTCCGCCGTCGAGCTGCACGTCGACGCCGCGCACCCCGTCGATGCTCTTGACCTCCTCGGTGACGTGCTTGACGCAGTTGCCACAGGTCATCCCGGTGATGACATAGGTGCTGAGCATGTCTCTCCTCTCCGTCGGCCCCGCCGGGGGTGGCGAGACCTCACATCACCCCAGCGTAGCTCGCGGGGCATCCAGCGCCGCGACACGCGGACCGCGCGCTCGTCCACAGCTGTTGTGGAAAAGGTGGCGCATATCACAGCCCAGCATGCTGCGCACCCCCTGAACAGCTTTGTCGACGTATGGACGACGATCGTGGTGCCCAACACCCCGATCGGGCATGTGATTCCTGCGATAGGAGCATCACGCCTAGTCAAAGGGATGTTCGAGCAAGGTGAATTCTTTCTGCACAGGTGAACGGCTGGTTACCCACAGTTGACGTCCGGCGTGTTCCACAGCGGTCCACGCGTGCATCCACTGCATCCACAGGGCCTGTGGAAAACTGCCGGTCCATGCACGGTGGGAAGGGGTTGCGGGGCTGGGCCAGGCTGCCTAGGTTGGGCCGCTGAAGAGCCATCCCGTCAGGGTCCTGAGCCAAATTGTCAGGGCCGCGCGCGACAGTGTTGGCATCAAGTCCGGCGGCACCTGCCAGCTGCCGGAAGGTCGTGAACTCGATGGGGAGGTGCCATGCGCGGAGGTCCTGAGTCCGCTGACGGCGGTGGTGGTTTCGACCGTACCCCTCCCCAGGACGTCAACGCCGAGCAGAGCGTGCTCGGGGCGATGCTGATGAGCAAGGACGCGATCGCCGATGTGGTCGAGGTGATCAAGGGGCGCGACTACTACCGCCCCGCGCACGAACTGATCCACGACGCGATCCTCGACCTGTACGGACGAGGTGAGCCGGCCGACCCGGTGACGGTGGCCGACGAGCTCTCCAAGCAGGGTCACCTGGGCAAGGTCGGTGGGCCGGTCTACCTGGTCGACCTGCTGCAGAGTGTGTCGGTGGCGGCCAACGCGAGCTACTACGCCGAGATCGTCCGCGACAAGGCGGTGCTGCGCCGGCTGGTCGACGCGTCCATCAAGATCGCCCAGTTGGGTTACACCGCCCAGGGCGAGGTGACCGACATCGTCGATGCCGCCCAGCAGGCGGTCTACGAGGTGAGCGAGGGCAAGACCAGCGAGGACTACCTGCCCCTCAGCGACCTGATCCAGCCGACCATCGACGAGATGGAGGCGCTGGAGTCGCGCTCGGGCCGGATGGCGGGGGTGCCGACCGGATTCATGGAACTGGACGAGCTGACCAACGGCCTGCACGCCGGGCAGATGGTCATCATCGCGGCGCGTCCGGCGGTGGGGAAGTCGACCCTGGCGCTCGACCTGGCCCGGGCGGCCTCGATCAAGAACCGGCTGACCTCGTGCTTCTTCAGCCTCGAGATGAGCAAGACCGAGATCGTCATGCGACTGTTGTCGGCCGAGGCGCTGGTCGGGCTGCACCAGATTCGCAACGGCACCATGAACGACTCCGACTGGGACCGTGTGGTGCGCAAGACCTCGACGATCAGTTCGGCGCCTCTGTTCATCGACGACTCCCCGAACCTGACCATGATGGAGATCAGGGCCAAGGCCCGCCGGCTCAAGCAGCGCCACGACCTCAAGCTGGTGGTGATCGACTATATGCAGCTGATGACCTCGGGCAAGAAGGTCGAGTCGCGCCAGCTCGAGGTGAGCGAGTTCAGCCGCCAGATCAAGCTGCTGGCCAAGGAACTCGAGGTGCCGGTCATCGCGCTCAGCCAGCTCAACCGTGGCCCCGAGCAGCGCACCGACAAGAAGCCGATGCTGTCGGACCTGCGTGAGTCGGGCTCGCTCGAGCAGGACGCCGACATGGTGATCCTGCTGCACCGCGAAGACCTCTACGACAAGGACTCACGCCCCGGCGAGGCCGACATGATCGTCGCCAAGCACCGCAACGGTCCGACCAAGACGGTGTCGGTGGCCTTCCAGGGGCACTACTCCCGCTTCGTGGATATGCAGCGATGAGTCTGGACACCTTGCGCTCACGCAGGTGCTGCTGTCGAGATGCAGCGAAGATGTCACGACTGCAGGTTCTATGTGTCATAAACGCCATGTGATGCTTTGGTAAACTCTACGTTTTGCTTTGACAATGCGGCGAGAACCGATCGACCGGCGGCGAAAATCAGTTAACTGATATTTTGAGCGGCATGCGCGTCGTGGTGTGTGGTGGCGGTATCGGGGGCTTAGCTCTTGCTCAGGGGCTGGTGCGGCGTGGGCTCGAGGTCGTGGTCCTCGAGCGGGACGAGGACCTGGCGCAGACCGGGGGGTACAAGCTGCACCTGGCTCCTGCGCCGTTGCGGGCGCTGGCTGATCTGTTGCCGGCGGATCAGATGGGCGAGTTGCTCGACCGGGCGGTGCGGACGACGGGGTTCACGTTAGCGGTCCGGGACCACCGCGCCCGGCTGCTGGTCCGTGCCCGCGAGGACGAGCAGGGGCAGTCGGTGGACGTGGACCGCATCACCTTGCGCCGGGCCCTGGCGGCCGGGCTCGGGGACCGTTTGCGCCTGGGGCAGCAGTGCGCGCGGTATACCGAGTCCGGGAACGGCGCGCACGTCGAGCTCGCCTCGGGTGAGCGGGTGGTCGGAGACGTGGTGGTCATCGCCGAGGGTGCGGGCTCGAGGCTGGCGCGGCAGCTCGCCGGTGCCCGCACCTGTTCATCAACTGGCCTGGTCGGTGTCGCCGGCCGGACCCTGGTCAGCGACCTGCCGCAGCGGGCGCAACAGATCGTCCGGGAGGACCCGCTGCTGGCGTTCGGGCCCGGAGGTGTCGGCCTGTTCGCCTCCTGGCACGCACCCGGTGCGGGTTCGGGGGCGCTCACGCCACCGATGGTGATCTGGGGCATGTTGACCGTGGCGTCCCGTCCCCCGGCCGGAGCCTCAGAAGACCTCGCCCGTGCCGCCGCCGGACTGCTGGCCCGGGCCCGATGGGCACCGGGCCTGGTCGACCTGCCCCGGCACGCCGCGCCGGGCACGGTCGCCTCCTTCCCGCTACTGGCGGCTGACCCCGGCCGGATCGCCCCGTGGGTGCCGCGACGGGTCACCGCCATGGGTGATGCTGCACACGCCATGCCACCCACCGGCGGCCAGGGCGCAGCGACCGCGATCCTCGACGCGCACCAGCACACCACCGTGCTCGCCGAGACCGCGGAAGGCCAACGAGAGCTCGGGCCGGCCCTGCAGGCCGCCGCGCACGAGATGCGGACCCGGTCCGCGACCGCTGTGCGGGAGTCGTTGGCGCCCCTGCGGTGGATCAAGGCCTCCGCCCACCCGGCCGGTACCGCCGCCACAACCCTGGCGATGCCGGCCGCTGCAGGCATCGCGGCGCTGACGCGGAGCCTCAGAGGGGCCGTGCGGTGAGCGAGCCCACCCTGCCTCTGTGGGAGCTGGTGCAGACCTCACACGTCGTGACCCGCCAGTTCCGCGAGCTGTTCGCAACCCACGGGCTCACCCCCACCCAGTTCGGAGTCCTGGCCTGCCTGCGCGACGGTGATGACTTCACCAAGGCCCAGCTCGCCCGCGCGGTCATGGTCACCCCGCAAAGCATGGACCCGCTGATCGACAGCCTCCTCGCGCGCGGCCTCGTCGAGCGCGACGGCCCACCCGGGCGCGGGCGCCCGGCCGGCATCCGCATCACCGAACACGGCCGGTCAATCACCCAGCGAGCATCCACCGACGTCGCGGCCCTCAACACCGCCACCCGCATCGGCATACCCGAACACCAGATACCCGAACTCGTCGACCACCTCAAGGCGATCCGCGAAGCCCTGACCTCACAGCGCAGTCGGGCACCGCCCATTGCCCGCTAGCAACGATGCCGCGAGCAGGGCGCTACTTGGCACAAGACCAGCGGGCAAGAGCCGGTCGTGCAAGGTTGACCGCTCTCGCCGCGCAGTCTGCGCTGCATCTCGACAGCTGCTGAACCGGCAGTCTGGCTGACGTCGTCGAGTCGGCGTTCTTGCTGAGTTGGGGTTGACGTGCAGAGGGCGTCCGTCGGGCGATCACTGGAGCATCAAGCCCCGCTCCAAGCCGCTCCCCACTGCTTCATGGTGGGTTCGTTGGCTCAGGGAACCCAGTGCCCGACCGTCACACTCGCAGCGCCCGCCCAGATCGTCTCAAGTACGTACTGGTAGAACTTGCGAGGACCCTTCGAGTCGTTGCTCTTGCACCTGTTCTTGCTGACCTTCTTCATGGACACCACCTTCCCTTCGAGCGCCCGAAGTGGACACTCACTCAGCAGGCGGACGATGGAGAGAGCCAAGCACAGGGCTCCCGACACAACCGGGTGGCGTTCGAATCCACCGGCACTGGGATCCCTGAGCCAACGAACGCAATCACCCTATCCGTCCCACAGGTGGGCGACCTACACTTCACTCGTTCGCCGTGCCGAGCAGACTGGTACCCCCCGGGGCAGAGGAGGGAGCAACGTGTCGATCTCCACCTTCCTCGCGGGACTGTCTGGGCCTGTCGTCTACGGCACCGTCGCGGGCCTCGTCGGACTGGAGAGCCTCGGTGTTCCGGTCCCGGGCGAGACCGGGCTGATCGCCGCCGCGCTGCTGGCCACCCACCCCGCCGCGCAGGTCAGTCTGGTCGGGGTGTTCGTGGCCGCTTGGGTGGGCGCTGTCGTGGGTGACAGCGTGGGCTATGCGATCGGACGACGTCTGGGGCCCGAGCTGTTCGTCCGACTGGGACGACGGTTCCCGCGCCATTTCTCTCCTGCGCACGTGGCCTGTGCCACCCACCTGTTCCAGCGTTACGGCGCGAACCGTCTTCGCTGGTAGGTTCGTCGCCCTGCTGCGGATCCTGGCCGGACCCCTGGCCGGGTCGTTGCGGCTGCACCACCGGCGCTTCCTGCTGGCCAACGCCATCGGTGCCGCGGCGTGGGCCGGCGCGATCACGCTGCTGGGCGGGCTGCTCGGCACGGCGGCGCAGTCGTGGGTCTCGGGCGTGGGGTGGGTGCTGCTGGCGGTGGTCGTCGTGGTGGCCCTGCTGGTCAGCCGCCGCCTGCACCGGATGTTCGAGGAACGGGTCGCCCAGTTCTCGGACGAGTCCCGCGGCTGAGGACTCACGCCCAAGGACCCTGCCCTCTGCAGGAACGTTCCCGCGGGAACGTCGCGCCTCAGGGCGCCAGGAACTCCACCACCCGCTTGACCGTCCGGTCGGCCCACAGGATGCGGTGGTGCCCCAGCCCCGACGAGGTCTCGACCCGCGCGCCCGGCCACACCGCCGCCAGCCGATGCGCTCCTTCGACAGGGGTCTCGGGGTCGTCCACGTCGTGCAGGAACAGCACCTCGGGCAGCAGACGCCGATGGGCCTCCACGGCGGGAATCAGGTTGAAGTCGCCCATGTCGAGGTCGAACTCGCGCTCGAAGCTGCTCAGCATGAGCCTCGCGGTGCGATCACCCCAGTGGAGTCGTCCCTTCAGCAGCCCGAGCATGTCGGTCACGTCGACCGACGGGGCCAGCAGCACTGCCTTCTCTGCCTGCAGGGGACGCTGCCCGTCATGGAGCAGTGCCAGCACCGAGGCCATCGCCCCACCAGAGTGGGCCACCACCCCGCGCACCGGCTCGTCCAGCCACTCACCCACCGCGAGCACGGCGTCGCGCAGGTCGGTGATCCCCGAGCGTCCGCGCCCGAACGAACCCGGCCCGGTCTCACCATGGCTGGGTGCGTCCCAGGCCAGCACCCGCATCCCGGCGTCGACCAGGGGCTGCACGTGCACCGCGTACTGCTGGTACCACCCCGACCAGCCGTGGACGAGCAGTACCGCCGGTCCCTCGCCCCAGCTGTGCACCCGCACCGGGGTGCCGCCGACTTCGACGACGCTCACATCACCCGTGCTCAGGCCGCGGTTGCGGCGCTCGAACGGTGGTGCGGCCGGCACCGACAGCCACAACTTCTGCGCCGCCCGGGCGGACAGCCCTGGGGCCACCCACTCCCCGATGCCGAACCCCAGGCGCATGCCGGTGAAGGCTGCGGCACGGGTTCCCCGGGCGAGTTGCTTGCGGAGCTGAGGAAGGGGATTCGGCACGCATGCGAGCCTAGCGCCGGGCAGGACTCCCCTCGGGCGGGGCTCCCCCTCGACCGTGCCTCAGCGGCGTCTCCCGGGAGGTCGCCGAGCCTGTGGGAAAACGATGCGGAAGTGTCAGCGGCGAGCGATGTGCTCGCGCGAGCTCACCCGGGTGGCTGGGCAGGTCGACGAGGACAAGCTCTGCGAACTCGCACTGGAGATGACGGCCAGTCAGGTCGCCAGGACGGTCTCGGCCTTCCGTACCGCCGCAGGCACCAGGATCGACGCCGAACCCAAGCGCCGACTGTCGATGACCAGCCGTCCCGACGGCCTGGTCAGGATGACCGTCGTGCTTGCTGCCGAGGAGGCGGCCGTGGTCGAAGCGGCGATCGAGTCGGCGTCCCGCAGGGCGCAGGGATCGTCTCCGAAGGCCAGCTCCGGCACCGAGCCCGATGCCTCACTCCCGCTGGACGACGTTCCCGCGGGAACGTCCCAGCCACCTGAAACGGCCCCGACGAGCCACGACGTCGAGCACTCGATTCAGGCCCAGACCTGCCACATCGAGGGTCAGGGGCCGATCGAGGCCGCCACGGCGCAGCGTCTGGCCTGTACTGCCACCCTGCTCGGGGCCGTGGTCACCGCGTCCGGTGACGTGCTCGCCCTGGGACGAACCACCCGCCTCGCGACCCGTGCCCAACGTCGCGCACTCCGCATCCGCGACCGTTCCCGATGCCAGTTCCCCGGATGCAGCACCACCCACCACCTGGACGCCCATCACCTCGTGCAGTGGTCGCAGGGCGGGCCGACCGACCTCGACAACCTCATCCTGCTGTGCCGACGTCACCACGTCTTCGTCCACGAGGGTGGGATCAGGCTGACCAGACAGTCGGGGACGACCGATCGCTTCGCCTTCGCCCTGCCCAGCGGCGAGCCGATCACCGGCACGTGGCGGGCGAAACACGACCTGCCGATCTGGCTGCTGGCCGATGACCTCGCTCGAGCAATGGTCGTGGACGACCCAGCCAGCCCCGCCCGGATCTTCCCGCGCCACGCCGGCGCGGGGTTCAGCCTGCACGCCTGTGTCGAGGCGCTGTTCAACGCGGGACTGCCGCAGGTGGTGCCTGCCGCTTGAGTGGGACGATCCTGTGCTCAGGCCTCACCGGGCCATTCGACGCCCGAGTCGTCCTTGCCGGCCTCGGCCCAGCGCTGCCGGACGTGGGTGACGACCTCCTCGGGCAGCGGGCCTCGTCCGACCACCTCGACATTGCGGCGCAGGTTGTCGAGGTTGGTCGAGCCAGTGATCGCACACGACACCCCCGGGGCGAACGCAGCGAAGCGCAGCGCCAGGTCGAGGGGCTCGAGGTCGGTCTCGTAGGCCAGCACCTGCATCCGATCCCAGTAGGTCTCGCCGTACTTGCCCTCGGGACGGGTCTGGTCCAGCCACCAGGCGTTGGCCACGGGACGCTTGGCGATCACGCCGAGACCACGCTCGGCCGCCAGCGGCAGCACGTTGCCCAAGCTCCACTGGTCAGCCACGTTGAGTGAGGTCTCCAGGCAGGCGAAGCGTCCCGACTCAGCGGCCCACTTCAGCGCGTCGTTCTCACCGCTGTAGGCCGCGAAACCGATCTTGCCCTCGGCCACCAGCTTGTCGAGTTCGTCGATCAGGCCCGGGGTCTGCAGGTCGTCCAGCGAGCACGAGTGCAGGTGCATGACGTCGATGTGGTCGGTCTTCATCCTGGTCAGCGACAGCTCCACCGCCTCACGCACGGCCTGGGCGGTCCAGTCCTCGACGCCGTCGACGCGGTGTCCGGTCTTGGAACTCAGCACGTACTCGTCGCGGCGGTCGGCGATGTAGCGGCCGATCCGCTCCTCGCTCTGGCCGTAGCAGTGGGCGGTGTCGATCAGGGTGATGCCGGCGTCGAGCACGCCGTTGAGCAGGCGTCCCACCTCGGCGTCGTCGAGTAACTTGTTGCCGATCTGGCTGGCGCCCAACCCCAGCACGCTGACCTCGAGGCCGGTTGAACCGTATGCACGTGTCTCCATGATTCGACCCTAGTCAGCGACGGCGGCGTCGGGGTCAGGCGTGTGATCGGCGGTGGCTGCCAGAGGGCGAACCGCCGGTCCCTCGAGCACGGCCCCGTCGGGGGCGAATCGCGAGCCGTGCAGGGGGCAGTCCCACGAGCGTTCGGCATCGTTCCAGCGCAGCACCCCGCCGAGGTGGGTGCACACCCCCGACACCCGGCAGGTCTCCCCGTCGACGGTGGAGACCGCCTCGGGCAACCCCCGCGCCCCGCGTCCGACCGCCCCCGCGCCCTCGGCCGGGAGATCGGTCGGCAAGGGGCGCAGTTCGGCGCGCACCCAGTCCTTGGCCAGTTCCACGGCGACCTCGGCGTTGGGGACGACCGCGCTGGACAGCCCGGCGGGCGAGATCGGGAGGTGGTCCAGCGTGGCGGCCCAGGCCAAGGGCTCCCCGGACAGACGGGCGGTGAGGTTCAACGCAGCGGCCACCGCGTTGGTCATGCCCCACTTGTTGAACCCGGTGGCCACCAGCACGCGGCCACCGGTGGCGGCCATCGGACCGACCAGCGGGAGTCGTCCCACTGCCTGGTAGTCCTGCGCCGACCAGGCGTGGATCCGTTCTGCGCCCTCGAAGTGCTCACGGGTCCAGCGGGTGAGGTCGTCCACTGCGGACGAGGTGTCGTCCCGACGTCCGGTCACGTGTCCGTTGCCGCCGACCATCAGCAGTTCGCCGCCCTCGTCGAGCGCACCGTCGCCGTCGAGTGCCCCCTTGCCCAGCGGGACGGTGCGCAGCGACCGGGTGCGGTCGTCCACGCTCAGGTACATGCCTCGGGGGATCGCTGCCGGCCCTCCGGGGACCCGGTGGCTGGTGGCGTAGGAGCGCTGCGGGACCAGGCGTGCGAAGTGCCCGCCACGGTCGAGGATCGGGGTGCCGGTGGCGAGCACCACCCGGTCGGCGGCCAGCGAGCCTTGGGTGGTGACCACCCGCACCGGTGAGCCCACTTCGACGTCGACGACTCGGGCCTGCTCGATGACGGGGACGCCGAGCGCGTCGAGTTCGGTGAGCATGGCGTCGAGCACCTCGAGCGGATGCAGTTGCGCCTGAGCAGGCAGGGTGATCGCACCCCAGACCGGGAACGGCAGTTCGGTCTCGTCGGTCCAGCCCACCTCGAGCCCGACGGCGTGTGCGGTCTGGTACTCCAGTTCGAGCCGTGCCCGGCCACGCCGGGTGGTGGCGTAGGTCCAAGCGTCGCGGCGCTGGTGCGGGATCGACTGCTCGGCGGTGAACTTCAGCAGCCAGTCCTGCCCGGCCCGGTTGGCCTCGAGGTAGGCGCGAGCCACGTCGGTCGGGTGGTGGCGGGTGATCTCGGACAACACCCGACCCTGCAGCAGCGACACCTTCGCGGTGGTGTTGCCAGTGGTCACAGCCCCGACGTGGCGGGCTTCGAGCACGGCGACCCTGGAACCCGCCCTGGCCAGCAGCAGGGCCGTGGTCAGCCCGGTCAGTCCGGCGCCGGCGACGACGACATCGAAGACCGCACCCTCGTGGAAGGGGGCATCAGGACGCGGAGGCAGTGGGTGGGTGGCGAACCAGAGGGACTCCATGGCCCATCATGATCCGCGCCAAGGGACGCGCTCACCCGTGGGGAGCCCAGCCCACCCCTGAGGGGGTCGCGTCCGTCAGCGGCGACGTCCCGGAGCGGTGCACGACTGGCCGGGGCACGGCGGGTTCGTTGGCTCCGTCAGCCCGTGGGCCCGGAAGTGATCCGAGTGCGAGCCGAACGAGTCACTGATGCGGGGCATCCAACACGCGTCGTCGTGCCCACCCGTGGGGATGATGACGATGGTGTGCGGCACGTCGCGCGCGGTCAGGCGGCTCGACATCGTCCGATGGCCGTTGGCGAAGCCGTACCAGTCCTGGGCACACACGTCGGCGTAGTAGCTGTAGGAACGCAGCAGGTCGACGTCGAGGGTGTTCGCCAGCGTGGTCGGCACGGTGTAGCCGCGCACCCCGGTGTAGCTCAGCGAGGCCATGTGGGTGGCGATGGACGAGAACAACTCCGGATGGCTCCAGCCCATCTGCCACGCGCCGTAGCCACCCATCGACACCCCGGACAGCCCGCGGAACTCGCGGTCGGCGATCGTGCGGTAGGCCTCGTCGACCGTGGGAACCATCTCGTTGATGAACATGTCGCGCCACTTCACCTCGGGGGTGTTGGAGTACCACAGCGACTCACCGTCGGGCATGATCACGATCGTCTCGGCCAGGCCGCCGGTGGTGAACAACTCGTCGAGCCTGGTGCCGAAGTCGCGCGGCTCCCACTCGCGGCTGCCGCCGTTGATGCCGTGCAGCAGGTAGACCACCGGGTACTCGCGGTCGGGGTTGAGGTGGTACGACGGCGGCAGGTACACCACGAACTCGCGCGCCGTGATCTCACCGGGCACCTCGAGGGTCGAGTCGAGGTGGTCGCGGAAGAACCGGGAGTGGTTGCCGATCTCCTTGGTGCTGTTGGTGTCGAAGACCAGGAACTCCTGCTGCCTGGGCTGGACCGCGTACTCCTCGCCACCGCGGGTGCCGGTGATGCTGCGGTTGGTGTCGACCAGCAGGCGTCCATCGGTGGTGACGATCACCTCGACTTCGCTGTCGACCAGAGTCAGGCTGCCGCCCGACTCGTCCAGCCAACCCTGCAGCCGCTCGGCGCGACGGTCCTTGTCGTGGCCGTCGTGGTTGTAGTCGACGCGCAGCGTGGACAGGTAACGCGACAGGTTGCCCGACGCCAGCGCCTGGCGCTGGGCCTCCAGCGTGCGCCTCACCGCAGCCGTGGTCTTGGCGTCGGCGGGGGTGCCGGTGATGCCGTGCACCTGCTCGCGCAGGGCGTCCTTGGAGTAGATGCCGATCGGGCCCTGGTACCAGCCGCCGCCACCGTTCATGTCGAGCATCCGCACCGCCAGCACGTTGCGTCCGCCGTAGACCGGTGCATCGGCAGGCACGGGGTAGAGCCGGCGCTCGAACCACTGGCTGTCAGCAGGGGAGAAGCTGCCCGACTTCCCGATCAGCACGCCGTTGAGGTAGGCCTCGTCCGCGTCGTCGATGTAGCCCAGCGCAGCCACCAGGTTCGCCCCGGCGGCGTTGGCCGGCAGGTCGAAGGTGATCCGGTACCAGCCGAAGCCGTCGTAGGTCGCGAACGCCGGGTGGTTGTTGTAGGGAACGGTGACCTGGTCCCAGCCGCTGTCGTCGAAGGCGGGATCGGCCCAGGCCATGTCGTCGCCGACGGTGAACCGGGCCGGGCCCTCGAGGTTGACCGCGACCGTCGTGGTCGCCTCGCCCGAGGCCGGCGCCATCGGCACCAGCAGCGTCGAGGCGGCGGCGAGCACCAGCACCGAGATGAGTGCCCACAGGCGGCGGGCCGGGGACGGGGCGACAGTGACCATGACGGGCCTTCCGATGGTGCCTCGCCATGCATGCGGTGGACGAGCCTCCTGCAGGTGGGACGAGTTGCCCCGCAGGTGTGTGGAAGAACCACCTCGCGGACGAGGGCGACAAGGGTTTCGTCGACCCTCGCACGCACCGACAGGACCCTCAACCGGTTTCCGCGATCCCGATGAACGAAGGTGGAGCCAACGTCGAGGGTTGGACTCAGAGGCTGTCGCCGAAGTCGCTGCGGAACGCGGCCACGAGCTTGTTGGCCCAGTCGCCGATCGGCTCGAGACGGCCGTAGAAGAACCGCAGGATCTCGGGCTCCTCGACGAAGTGCAGCCCACCGATCAGGTCGCGGTTCTGGTACAGCCAGTCGATCCGGTCGATCGCGTACTCGACCTGGCTGAGGGTGAACACCCGTCGGGGCAGTGCCAGGCGCACCAGTTCCATGTCGGCCATCGGCTCGACCCCGTCGGCATCGCGCTGCTCGCTGAGGGTGCCACGCTCCATGCCGCGCACGCCGGAGGCGATGTAGAGCGCCGTCGCCAGCGCACCCGCGGGGTACTCCTGCTGGCGCACGTGCGGCAGGAACCGCATGGCGTCGACGTGGGCGCCCAGGCCGCCGGCGGGGGTGATCACCGGGATGTCGCGCTTGAGCAGTTCGTTGACCATGTGGGCGATGAACTGCGGGCCCTGCCGGATCATGTCGAAGTCCATGGTCTCGTCGAGCCCGACGGTGATCGCCTCCATCTCTCGCACCGACATGCCGCCGTAGGTGAGGAAGCCCTCGAACATCGGCACCAGCCCGCGCAACTGCTTGTAGAGCGCCTCCTCGCGGATGCAGATGCCGCCGCCGCGGCCGAAACCGAGCTTGCGCGCCGAGAAGTAGATGACGTCGAAGCAGTCGGCGATCGCCCGGGTGATCTCGGGGATCGACATGTCGGCGGCCTCGCCCTCGCGGATCTTGATGAAGTAGAGGTTGTCGGCCAGCAGCGAGGCGTCCAGCACGGTGAGGATGCCGTGCTTGCGGCACAGCTCGGTGGTCTCGCGGTAGTTCTGCAGCGAGATCGGCTGACCGCCGATCAGGTTGGTGCCGGCCTCGATCCGCACGTAGCTGACGGCGTCGGCACCCCGCTCGGCGATCAGTTCGGCCAGGGCGGCCACGTCGAGGTTGCCCTTGAACGGGTGGTCGCTGGTCACCTCGAGCCCGGGCTTGGTGATCAGTTCGACCACCTCGGCACCGACATTGGTGATGTGGGCCTTGGACGTCGTGAAGTGGTAGTTCATCGGCACGACGGTGCCGGGGCGGACGAGACCCTGGGCGAGGATGTGCTCGGCGGCGCGTCCCTGGTGGGCGGGCAGGAAGTATTCCATGCCGAAGATCTCGACCAGCTTGGCGTGCAGCCGGGTGTAGGTGGCCGAGCCTGCGTAGGCGTCGTCGGCGATCAGCATGGCCGCTTGCTGTTGGTCTGACATCGCGTTCACGCCGGAGTCGGTGAGCATGTCGAGGAAGACGTCGGCGTTGCGCAGCAGGAAGGTGTTGTAACCGGCCTCGGCCATAGCCTCTCGCCGCTGCTCGATCGGGCGCAGGTTGAGCTTCTGGATGATGCGCACCTTGTGCATCTCGAGGGGGAGTTGCTGGCCTCGGAAGAACGTCACGGTCGACATCTGGGTCTCTCTCTAGCGGTGCGAGTGCTGCCTCGGAGGCAGCGTTTCACACCCCTTCGGGCCGGTAGCGCCCGTCTTGCCCGGTGAGGCGAGCTGGAGTGGGCCCGAAACCTTGCTCGGAGGAGTTGACTGGTGGGTGCACCCCTACCAGGAAGGAGGGCCGGAATGGCCATCAAGGACGTCGGCCCCGAACCGAGTTCGTTCGACCTCGAGAAGGCAACGGTCGAGAACACCAACTACCGCCACGTCGCGTGGACCGGCAAGTACCTGCAGATGACGCTGATGTCGATCGAGCCAGGCAAGTCGATCGGTCTGGAGAAGCATCCCGAGACCGACCAGTTCGTCCGTCTGGACGCCGGTCAGGGCAAGGCCGTCATGGGTCCGGAGGAGGACCAACTCGACTTCGAGCAGGAGGTCAGTGACGGGTGGGCCGTCTTCGTACCCGCGGGCATGTGGCACGACGTGATCAACACCGGGGACGAACCCATGAGGCTCTACGTGATCTACGCCCCCAGCCACCACGCCCAGGGCATCACCCAGGCCACCGCTGAGGACGCCGAGGCCGACGAGAAGTCAGGCAAGGACGAGCCGCCGGAGTGGACGGTGCAGCCCGCCCCCGACGCCGAGGACGAGTCGGCCGGCTGAGTCAGTCGGCAGCCTCGGACCGGCCCGCTCGCCACGGCCAGGTGTCGCTGGTCAGCGCGGCATAGCAGTCGGCGATGACCCGCTCGAGCACGGCCAGGTCGATCTTGTCGAGGTTGGTCAGGTAGAGGCAGCCCACCCCGCTGCGGTGCGAGCCGAGCTTCGCCAGGGCTTGGGCGTGCCGATCGATGCCATCGAGCAGGTAGATGCTGGTGGCCGCCTTGCGTGGAGCGAACCCGGCCGCAGCGGCCTCCCCGCTGTGGCCGGACTCGTAGCGGTAGCGGTAGCTGCCGAAACCGATGATCGTGCCACGCCGCTGTGCCGGCTGCCCGGTGACCCGACGGTAGATCTCGAGCAGGGTGCGGGCATCGCGCTGGCGCACGGCTGGGGTGGTGGCCTCGATCAACGCCTCGACGTCGGGATCAGGGTCGCGCTCGGTCATGGCCGCCATCATGGCGCAGTCGGGCACCCGCAGGGTGCTTCAGCTGCTCGGAAACGGGGGTGTCTCAGATGCTGCAGCCGGTGCGGGTCAGGCGCTGCAGCAGGCCCCACCCGATGATCACGACCGCCAGCCACTGCTGGCCGGGCATGGTGATGGCCATCGCAGCCAGCAGCGGATACACCCCGGCCATCACCCCGCACGATCCGCCCAGCGCCTCACTGAACGCCTGCCCGCGCGCGGGGACGAAGGTGGCCAGGCTGACCCCGCCGCCGATCGCCAGCGCACCGACCAGCCAGGGGCTGGCCGTGCCGGCCGATGCGCTCCAGTACGCCCAGCCCATGACCGCGACCAGCACGAGTGCCGCCACCACCCGACGGCGCGTCCACCAGGCGAGGTTGACCGGCCGGACCGTGCGTGGCCCCTGCTGCAGTGGGCCGACCACCCCGGTACGGGTGGCGCGGGTCAGGGCGTCGTCGGTCTGGAGGGCCATGCCGTCATGATACCCCTGGGGGTATGATCCTCCAACGCGCGGCCCCTCCGCGCCCAAGGTCAGTGGCACGATCGAGCCATGAGTGAGTCCACCCCGGTACTTCGTCTGGTGTGGCCGCAGTGGCAGGGCGCCTCACCGCAGTCGGTGGCGCCGCTGACGGCCCCGATGCCGTACGCCGCGGCCCAGCGCGGCTACAGCCTCGGCTCCCGCATCCTCGAGTTGGTCGCGCCCGTCGGCGGGGCCGACACCGTGGTCGTCCCGGTCTCGTCCGAGCAGGGCGACCTGACCGTCACCGACGGCATCTATGCCCGCAGCATCGTCCTCGACCAGTTGCGCGAGGCGCTGCGGCTGCTGGACGAGCGCAACCCCGAGCGGGTCGTCACCCTCGGCGGGGAGTGCTCGGTCAGCGTCGCCCCGTTCGCCCACCTGGCCCGGCGGTACGGCGACGACCTGGCCGTCGTCTGGGTCGACGCCCACCCCGACACCGGCATGCCCGAGGCCAGCTACGACGGCTACCACGCGATGGCGGTCTCGGTGCTGCTCGGCCATGGTGACGCCGAGTTCGTCGAGGCGCTCCCGGCCACCGTCGATGCCTCCCGGGTCGCGCTGACCGGCCTGCACGCCTGGGACGACGATCAGGAGCCCTACTTCCGGGAGTGGGGGCTGGCCACCTTCGCCCCGGACGACCTGCGCACCGACTCCGAGCCGTTGCTGACCTGGCTGCGCGGCACTGGCTGCTCGAAGGTGGCCGTGCACTTCGACGTCGACACCATCGACGGCAACGAGGTCGTGCTGGGTCTCGGCGCTGACCCCGGCGGACTGAGCAGCACCCAGGTCGTCCGGGTGATCAACGACGTCGCCGGCGCGGCCGACCTGGTCGGGCTGACCATCGCTGAGTACGTGCCACGGCAGGTGATCACGCTGGTCGAACTGCTCAAGCAGTTGCCGCTGCTCGGCGACACCCACTGAGGCGCCCCGCGCCCCGGCGGGGCCGACGCCGTCAGGAGTTCTTCGGCCAGTCGTCGGGCGAATCGGCCCCACCCTCGACCACCTGCTCGTCGGCATCGGTGAGGTCGGTCCAGGTGTCCTTGGGGCGGTAGCCCAGCTCGAGCATGGTGTTGGTCATGCTCCAACGCCGGTTCTGGTTGTCCGAGACGCCGTAGAACAGCCCGAAGGTCACCTCGGCCTCGATCGCTCGGCGGAACAACTGCTCGCAGTCGTCCTCGCTCAACCACATCGCGTGCAGCAGTTCGACGTCGGAGTCCAGCGGGTCGTCGGTCATCCAACCGATCCGCAGGGCGATGAAGTCCAAGCCGTAGTGGTCGTGGTAGTACCTGCCCAGCGCTTCGCCGAACACCTTCGACACCCCGTACAGCGAGTCCGGGCGCGGCAGTTGGTCGGGGTAGACCGGCCACTGCTCGAGCCGGTCGTACATGCCCATCGCGTGGTTGGACGAGGCGAACACCACCCGCCGCACCCCACTCTCGCGGGCCGCCTCGAGCACATTCCGCAGCCCGACGATGTTGGCCTCGAGCACGTCGTCCCAACTCGACTCGGGAGAGGCGGAACCGGCCAGGTGGATGACGGTGTCGACGCCCTCCATCAACGGCAGCACCTCGGCGTAGTCGTTGAGGTCGGCCTTGCGCAGCACCTTCTCCTGCTGGTCGGTGCGCGGGGTTCGTCCCTGCTGGACGATGTCGTAGTCAGAAGCCAGTCGCTCGACCAGCGACAGGCCGATGCCGCCAGTGGCGCCGGTGATCAGGATGCGTCGAGTCATGCTCTCCAGTCTGGACGAGGTCGCGCCGCCGTCGGGGGGGTGGGGACAATCCCACCCGTAGGGACGCACTCGTCCGTGGGATCAACAGACGACGCCCCGCGATCGGGGGCGCTCGGGGGGACTGCGCGACTCAGCCGTCGCGGCGGCCGTCGCCGTCGACGGCCTTGCGCAACTGCTCCTTGGTCATCGTCGAGCGGCCCTTGACGTTCTTCTTCTGGGCCTCGGCGTAGAGCTGGTCGCGGGTGCGTCCGCCCTTGCCCTGGTGCGACCGCAGACCGCCGCGGCGGCCCGAGGAGATGTCATCGGTCGAGGTCTTGCTGGCCGTGACTGACTCACCGGCGCGGGCCCGCTCCTTGTTGACGGTGCGTGCGGCGATCTCCTGCGCCTCGTCCTCACTGGTGCCGCGCTCGGTCAGGCCGTCCTTGATGTGCTCGTACTGGCGCTCACGCTTGGCGCTCCACTCGGTGCTCTTCTTCGGCATCACGCCTCCTGTTGGGGTGGTTCGAGGCTAGGACGAGCCCGCGCCATCGGGTCGGGCGCATGGCGCGGCACCAGCCTTCAGGGTGGTCGCATCAGCCGGTGACGACCGGGAGCCCGGCTGCCTGCCACGCGCTGATGCCGCCGGCCAGGTGGTAGGTCGAGGTGAAGCCCTGGTCGGTCATCTGTCGGACCGCGACGCCCGAGCGGTTGCCGCTTCGGCAGTAGACCGCGTAGGGCACGTCCTTGGCGAGGGCGCCGACCCGGGACGAGAAGTCCGCGGCCTCGACGTCGATGTTGATGGCGTCCTCGAGGTGGCCCTGGCCGAACTCGGCCGGGGTGTGGACGTCGAGCACGACCGTGCCCGGGGCCTTCATCGCCTCGACGAAGGTGGCCACGTCGACCTCGGCGCCGTTGGCCGGGGTGCCGTTGGCCGGGGTGCCGTTGGCTGGGGCGCCCGCGTCTGCGGTGTCCGGGGTGTCGTCGGAGCAGCCGGACAGGGTTGCGGCGGCGAACGGGCTGGCGCCCAGGGCGGCGAGCAGGGTGCGGCGGCGGATCATCGGGTCGCTTCCATGGTGGTCGTCGGTTCGGGGTCGGTCAGCCAGCGGAGCACCTCGCGCTCGCCGCACAGGTCAAGTCGTCGCCACAGCACGCTCCCGGGTACGGCTTGGCTGGCGTGCGCCATCACGGCCTTGCGCTGGGTCGTGCGGTCGACCTCGATCGTGAGGTGACAGTCGTCCTCGCGGTGGCCGAGGAACTCGACGCCGAACTCCTTGGACAGTGCGTGGGCGACCGACTCGGGAATCGTCCAGCCCAGCACCGGGAGGTCGCGGGCCGTGGCCGCCGAGAGGGCGAGTGCTGTGGCGGCGCGGTGGTCGTCGTGCCCGGTGATGCCCGAGGGGTCGAGGGTCAGCACGCCATTGGGTCGGGACTGGTCGAGCGCCCAGTCCACATCGGCGCGGGCGTCGTCTGCCACCGAGGCCAGGGCGCCGTCGGGCCACTGGCGCAGCCACGCGTTGCGCACACCCAACAGGGTTCCGGCCTCGCGCAGTTCGGCCGCCCGGATCGGGGCGAGGTCGCCGAGGTCAGCGCCCAGTGTGGAGGCCTCGCCCTGGGTGAGGCAGAGCAGGTCGACCTCGGCGCCCTGCTGCACGAAGCGGTCGATCAGCGCGCCGAGTCCGAAGGACTCGTCGTCGGGGTGCGCGACCACGACCAGCACGGTGCGCCACGCGGGGAGGGTGGTGGATCGGAACATGCGTCCACTATACCCCGGGGGGTATAAACCCGGTCGCACGGGGCCGGCTGGCTCTCGTCCTGGGGGCCGGACGGAGTCCTGTGCCTGCGGCAATCGCGGCCGATGTCCGGATCCCGGCAGGAGTTCGGGTCGGGGCTTGGGGTGGTGGCCTCGGCTGTGAACCTCTGCCCGTTTCCGGACACCGGGCGCGCGGTACCCGTGAGAATGGCGGTATGGACACGACCTGGCACCTGCCCCTGGCCCACGACGTCGCACGCCTGCTGGGTGGGCCGGTCGCGGTATACGGCTCGGTGGCCACCGGAGAGGTCGACGCCGCCAGCGACCTGGACGTGGTGGCCGTGGTCGAGCGACCCGAGGTCTGGGCTGAGGTCGCGCAACTGACGCCGCTGGGGGCGCTGGACCCACCACACCCAGACATCGCCTGACCAGGTGCTGCACCGGGTGGTGTTCGCCGACGGGCGGTGGCTCGACCTCAAGCTCGTCGCAGACGCAGGGGAGGTACCCGGCGACGGGCTCTGGGTCGACGGGTCGCTCTCGTCAGTAGACCTGCCGGATGGCGCCGCCGGCGCCCCGACGCTTCCGCAGCTGCATGCCGAGGTCGCCCAGGTGCGGTTCCTCGGGGCCTACGCGTTGGCCAAGGCCGCCCGGGATGACCAGTTGATCGGAGCGCACCTGCTGCTCGAGGCCGCGCGCGAGGTGCTGGTGCGAGGAATGCAGTTGCGTGACCGTGATCTCGGCACGACGATCCACCGCCACGGCGGACCGCGCAACCAGGTGTGGCGCGAGGTGCAACAGGGCCTCGGGCAACCCCTGCCGGAGGCGGTGGTGGCTGTGGTCGGCCAGCATGAACAGCTGGCGGCAGAGCTGTGGGATGACCATCGCGTTGACCTGAGCGGGCTCAACGGGCTCGCGCGGCGCCTCCAGGGTTGACCTCCGAGTCTGCCGGGCGCGTCAGCGTGACCTGTGGCGGCATCCGCCTAGTCTCGAGGAATGAGTGGCGCGACCCGACTGACCCTACGTGGGCGGCTGGTGCTGGTGGCCGCTGCCGTGCTGACCACGGTGGGCATGGTGTGGGGTCTGGTCAGCGCCGTGAACTGGGCCATGCCAGCTGCGCCGGCCGCCAGCCCGTCGCCGAGCGGACCAGCGCCGGTGTCGTCCGGGTCGGTGCCGCCGCCAGCCCCGTCGTCCACCCCGTCGTCCGAGCCCGAAGCGGCGCAGGCGTCGTCGGCGCTCCCCACGCCTTCAGCCACCGCGCCGAGCACGAAGAGGGCCACGCCCACCCCGACCCCCAGCCAGACCATGCTGCGCACCGGCACCGCCTCCAGCGGCAAGTACCGGACCTCGAAGATCACCCTCCCGGCGGCTGCGCGCACGAAGGTCACCCACGCCTACGTGGTGAAGGTCGAGACCACCCTGAAGCCCGCCGCTGACGAGGTCGCCCGCCAGGTGCACGCCGTGCTGAGCGATCGACGTGGATGGACCGGCCACCAGGGCCACAGCTTCGCCCTGGTCACCGCTGACGACGACCCGGAGTTCACCATCTATCTGGCGGCCCCGAAGACCGTCGACCGGCTCTGCGCGCCGGCCACCACCCGTGGCACCTGGAGTTGCCGCAACGGCTCGAGGGTGGTGCTCAACAGTGACCGCTGGCTGCACGCCACCCCGACCTGGGCGGGCCAGCCGATCGCCGACTACCGCGCCTACATGGTCAACCACGAGGTTGGGCACTACATCGGGGAGGGGCACGTCGGCTGCCCCGGGCGGGGCGACCTCGCCCCGGTGATGATGCAGCAGAGCATCCGGCTTGACGGCTGCCGGGTCAACGCCTGGCCCCAACCCGGCCGCTGACAGGTCGAGGCGGCTACCACCTGCCTGCCTGGCGACGGTCAGCCTTCCGCCAGGTGGACTGGGGGCACGCGCCCGCCGCGCGCTGCTCGCCCCCCCCGACGTCCGAAACCCGGCAGAAGTTGCGGGCGACTCGGCTTCAAGGCCCCCTTGCCGCAAGTTCTGCCGGGTTCTGGACATCACCTGTCGAATCAACCCGCGCTGCCGCGTCATCGTGATGAGGTCGAGACTCGGCCGAAGTCGGCGTACCCCCGCCGGCCTGACAGAGAGGTCCGGACTGATGACCGAGTACATGGTCGTGATCGTCGGTGACGCCGACCGCTGGTGGTCGACGATGAGCCGCCAGGAACGGATCGACGGCTACGCCGAGTACACCCGCTTCGGCGAGGAGCTCACCCGCCGCGGCCACCGGGTCACCGGAGGCGCCGAACTGCACCCCACCACCGAGGCCCGCACCGTGCAGCCGGGCGGGCAGACCGTCACCGACGGGCCCTTCGCCGAGACCGCCGAGCACGTCGGCGGCTTCTACCTGGTCGAGACCGACGACCTCGACGACCTCACCGACTGCTGCCGGATCATCGCCGCGCTCGGCGACGCCGTCGAGATCCGCCGCACGGTCACGCGTGAGGACCGCACAGCCTCGACCGCCGAGTCCTGACTGGCCTCGGTCGGGCTTGTCCGAATCCCGGCAGAAGTGTGGGGGGAGCCCCACCGAAACCCACGTACCTCGAACGTCGGCCGGGTTCCGGACACGAGGCTCCGGCAGACTGGGCGCCATGTCGTCGCTGCAGGTGATGTCGTTCAACCTCCGGGTGCCGGTGGAGTCCCACGGCCCGGGCCATCCCGACCACTGGCACGACCGCCTGCCGGCGATCGTCGAGGTGCTGCGCGAGCGTCGTCCGCACCTGGTTGGCACCCAGGAGGGCGTCTGGCCACAGCTGCGGGTGATCCTGGACGAGCTGCCCCACTACGGTCTGATCGGCACCGGACGCGACGGCGGCAGCCGGGCCGAGTACTCCGCGATCCTGTATGACCGCGAACGGTTCGACCTCGAGTCGTGGGACCAGTGGTGGCTCTCACCCACGCCGACCCACGTCGGCTCGGTCGGCTGGGGCGCCTCGTGCACCCGGATCGCGGTGATCGCCGACCTGCTCGACCGTGCGTCCGGCCAGGTGGTCACGATGGTGAACACCCACCTCGACCACGTCTCGGACGAGGCCCGCACCGAGGGCGCCCGCAGCATCGTCGACCGGCTGGGAGCCGCGACCACACCTCCGCGCGCCGCCATCGTCACCGGCGACTTCAACTGCGCCGGTGGGGCCTCCGAGGCCTGGCGCGTGCTCACCGAGGCAGGACTGGACGACACCTGGCTGGTCGCCGCCGAGCGCGAGGGTGAGGGTCTGGCCACTTTCCACGGCTACTCCGAACCCAGCGCCGACCCCGCCGGTCAGGCCCAGATTCCACCAACCCACCTGCCCGGTTCCCTCGGCCAGGCCGTCCGGATCGACTGGGTGCTGGCCAGCCCCGACTGGAAGGTCGAGCGGGCCGAACTCGTCCTCGACCGACCCGCAGGGGTCTGGCCCAGCGACCACTGGCCGCTTGCTGCGACGCTCACTCGCGCATGACCACGCCCCACCAGCAGGTGGTGGACCTGTTCGCCTCGGCGCTGGACGAGGCCTGCGGCGCTCACCTGCTGTCGCTGGGCCTGCACGGCTCGCTGGTGGTCGGTGACTTCGATTCTGAACGCAGCGACCTCGACCTGGTCGCGGTGCACGACCGCATGCCCGACGATGGTCTGCTCGAGGCCGTGCGAGGCCCCCACGAACTGGTCGAGCGCACCCATCCCGACTGGGAGGGCCGCATCGAGGTCGACCACGTCTCGCCCGACCTGGTCGCCTCTGTCATCGCCGGAACGCCGCGCGGACACCTGGTCAGGATCAGTCCTGGTGAGCCGCTGCACCTGGTCGAGACCAGCCGCCACTACGTGCTCAACTGGCACTCCGCGCAGCAGGCCAGCGCGGTCCGCCCCGACATCGCCACCATCCTCGGACGACCTGTCGCCGAGGTCACCGAGCCGATCCGCGAGGCGCTGGCGCAGGCGGTGGTGGCCGACCACCTGCGCAACTGGACCGAGTGGGTCGACGAGATGACCACCCCTGGCGGGCAGGCCTACGCGGTGCTGGCGATCTGCCGCGCGGTGGCCCGGCTCGAGACCGGGGTGCAGTTGTCGAAGCTTGCTGCCGGACGATGGGCGCTCGACCGTTTCCCGGGCCGGCGCGACCTGCTCGAGTGGGCGATCACCACCCATGTGTTCCGCGGTCCCGAGGTGGGCGATCGGGCAGCGGAACTGGCCGACTTCGTCCAGCAGGCCAACGACGAGGTCAGTCCGGCAGGGCGCTGAGCTGGTCGTCCAGGTTGAACACCTCGTCCAACCGCTGGAAGCCGGTGTCGGGCCGTCCGCCGTCGAGGCCCTCGAAGAACTCGCCCATCTCCGCCTCCCAGCGGGCGCTGACCTCGCTGGCGAGCATCGCCGCCTGGGTGTCGGCCATCGAGTCGGTCTCGTAGTAACCGATCAGCAGCCCGTCAGGACGCAGGAAAAGCGAGTAGTTGCGATAGCCGGCCGCCTCGATCGCCTGCAGCATCTCGAGCCAGACCGCCCGGTGCCGGGCGACGTACTCGTCCAACCGGTCGGCACGCACCTGCAACTGGAAGCAGACCCGCTCCATCAGCCCACCTCGGGCCCGTTGAGCATCCAGCGGAAGCCGAACGGGTCGCGCAGCACCGCGATCCGGCCGTGGCCGGTGTCGCCGGGGCGTCGGTCGACCACCGCACCTGCAGCCTCGGCAGCCTCGACGGCATGGTTGCAGTCGTCGACGTCGAGCACCAGGGTGGCGGCCGCCCCTCGATCAAGGGCCGGGGCCTGCACCCACAGTTCGGGGTGTTCGTCCGACATCATCACCCGCGCGCCGTGCACGCTGATCTCGGCGTGCCCGACTCGTCCGTCGGGCGAGGTCATCGGCTCGACCAGCACCTGAGCGTCGAACGCCCGGCGGTACCAGTCGATCGCGGCGCGGGTGTCGGTCTGGGCGATGTAGGGCGTGATCGGCATGTGCCCCACCCTAGAAGGCGGGAGCGGGCCAGCGCGGCGAAGTCGACCGGCCCGGCGCGGTAAGCTAGTTGAATGAGCAACGAACAGGTCAGGGATCAGCAGGCCGGGAGCGAGCAGGCCGGGCACGGCCAGGGCGGTGTCTACTCCAGCAAGGGCAAGGAGTACACCCGCGACACCCGCTACATCGAGACCCGCATCGTCGCCAATCCCACCCCCGGTGCCGACGAGTACCCGGTCGAACCCGGCCGCTACCGCCTGGTCGCCGCCCGCGCCTGCCCGTGGGCCAACCGCACCCTGATCGTGCGCCGTCTGCTCGGCCTCGAGGACGTGCTCTCGGTCGGCATGCCCGGCCCGACCCACGACGCCGACTCGTGGACCTTCGACCTCGACCCCGACGGCGTCGACCCGGTGCTCGGCATCCCCAGGATCAAGGACGCCTACCTCAAGCGGTTCCCCGACTACACCCGCGGCATCACCGTGCCCGCGATCGTCGACGTGCCCACCGGCGAGGTGGTCACCAACGACTTCGCCCAGATCACCGAGGACCTCTACTTCGAGTGGAAGCAGTACCACCGTGAGGGCGCCCCGAACCTGTGGCCCGACGACCTGCGTGACGAGATGGAGCAGGTCATGAAGCGGATCTTCACCGAGGTGAACAACGGCGTCTACCGCTGCGGGTTCGCCGGCAGCCAGGAGGCCTATGACGCCGCCTACGACCGGTTGTTCACCGCCTTGGACTGGCTCGAGGAGCGCCTGGCTGACCGCCGCTTCCTGATGGGGGAGTCGATCACCGAGGCCGACGTGCGGCTGTTCACCACGCTCGTGCGCTTCGACGCCGTCTACCACGGCCACTTCAAGTGCAACAGGACGAAGTTGGTCGAGATGCCCAACCTGTGGGGCTACCTGCGCGACCTCTACCAGACCCCCGGCTTCGGTGACACCGTCGACCTGGTGCAGATCAAGCAGCACTACTACATCGTCCACACCGACCTGAACCCGCTGCAGATCGTGCCGAAGGGCCCCGACCTGTCCGCGCTGACCTCGCCCCATGGACGCGACGTACTGGGTGGTCGTCAGTTCGGTGACGGCACCCCGCCGGGACCGGTGCGCGCCGGGGAGGAAGTGCCCAACCCGCTGTGAGGGTGGGATTCCTGAGTTCCTCTCAGGTTTCTTTTGGGATTCTCTCAACCATCATTTAGTGTTGAAGGGTTCCTGACACGAAACCCCAAGGACAGACGTGACTCGAAAGATCTCCACCGCCGCCAAGATCGCGCTCTCCGGCGCCCTGGCAGCGGGCCTGACGGCCGCCGGCGTCGGCGTCACCACGGTGTATGCCACCGACCAGGTGACGATCACCGTGGACGGCCAGGCAACGACCACCAAGACGCGTGCGAACAGCGTCCAAGCCGTGCTCGAGCAGCAGGGCATCACCGTTGGAGAGCACGACGAAGTGGCTCCCGGCCTCACCACCAAGATCGACGAGGGCACCCAGATCTCGGTCCGCTACGGTCGTCCGGTCACGCTGACCGTCGACGGCAGGACCACCACCCGCTGGACCACCGCCACCACGCTGCAGGACGCGCTGGCCCAGTTCGAGTTGGACGATGCCGACTCAGTGCTGTCGACCAGCCGTTCGGCCGCGCTCGGTCGCCAGGGCATGACCGTGGTGATCACCACCGCCAAGGAGGTCACCGTCAAGACCGCCCAGGGCGACAAGGTCGTCAGCGTCACCGGTACCGTCGGCGACGCGCTGGCTGAGCTGGGCATCAAGCCGATCAAGGACGACACCGTCACCCTGGTCGGCTCGACGGCCGCCCTGCCGCTGACCACCGAGGTCACCGAGGGCATGCAGGTGCACTACCAGGTCAAGCGCCACCGTCCCTACATCGTCACCAAGGCCGTCGCCCACAAGACCGTGACCAAGAAGGACGCCACGCTCGCCAAGGGCACCACCAAGGTCGCCACCAAGGGTGTTGACGGCAAGCAGGAGACCCTGCGCATCGAGCGCTTCGTCGACGGCAAGAAGGTCTCGGACGAGGTCGTCAAGGTCACCGTCACCAAGAAGCCGGTGACCGAGGTCGTCCTGATCGGCACCTACGAGGCCCCCAAGAAGAAGACCGTCACCTCGACGCCGTCCTCGTCGTCCAGCTCATCGAGCTCGACCCGGACCCCGTCGAAGACCACCGCCTCGGGCAGCGTCTGGGACCGTCTGGCCCAGTGTGAGTCCGGCGGCAACTGGGCCATCAACACCGGCAACGGCTACTACGGCGGCCTGCAGTTCAGCCTGAGCACCTGGCGCGCCTACGGCGGTCAGGGCATGCCCCACCAGAACTCGCGCGAGCAGCAGATCGCCATCGCCGAGCGCGTGCTGGCCGGGCAGGGCTGGGGCGCATGGCCCGCCTGCACCCTGAAGCTGGGTCTGCGCTGACCCGAAACTGAAGCTCCTGACACAGGGCGTCCACCTCCGGGTGGGCGCCCTGAGTTTGTTTACGGGGCTCAGTTGCAGGCGTCGACCAACCAGGTCGTCCCCTCGCGCACCCACGGCTCACCCTGCGGGCTGAAGCTCGCCCCGCTGCCGGTGACGGTGTAGTTCACGAACGCCCGCGAGCCGATCACCTGCGTGCCGATGCCGCTGACCGACGGGGTGGTCCCACCGAAGCGGCTCGCTGCGGTGCGCGACGCCTGGGCAAAGCTGTCGCGGGTGAACACCTGGCGACAGCGGCTGCTCAACATCGGCCAGGCCGCGTCTGAGCGTCCCGAGTGGAAGGCGACGGCCCACGTGGCCACGCGGGCCTTGAGCGAGTTCCGATCAACCGTCGGCGTCCGCGTCGTGGTACGGCTCGGGGTGGCCGAGGGCGTCGGGGTCGGGGTGGACGCACTCGGGCTGGGGCTGCTCACCCGCACGCTCGGAGTGGGGGTCGGGGTCGGCGTGGCACTGGTCGGCGTCGGGGTGGCGCTGGAAGGGGCCGTGCTCGACGGGGCGCTGGTGGAGGCCGTGGTCACCGGAGCCGGCGCGCTGGTCGGCGGCGGGGCAGGCTGGTCGTTGGAGCACGAGACCAGCAGCGCCGCGGCCGAGATCGTCGCGACTGCGGCCGTGGCCAGGGTGCGGCGAGAGTGAGTCACCCCTCGAGGCTACCTGCGTCTGGGCGCCACATCCGCTGCATGGGCTTGTGGTGCCAGATCGGTCCGGTCGGAACCACCTCGCCGTGGAACTCGAAGCGGTTGCGCTGGTAGAAGCGATGGGCGCGGGGATTGTCCTTCATCACCCACAGGTAGGCGCCTTCGTCCGGGGGAAGGGCGGTGTCCATCAACTGCTGTGCCAGACCCGATCCGTGGACGCGGGGCAGCGTGTACAGCTGGCAGAGCTGGCGCGTCACCGGGGGCTCGGGGTAGCCGAGCCTGATCTCCCACTCCTCCATGCCGCGGGCCAGAGTGCACATGCCGAGGATGGCACCGTCTGGATCCGTGGCGAACCAGAAGTCGTGGCTGGGGGTGCGCCCCACTTCCAGTTCGGCGGTGCTGGACGCGATCGCGCCGCGGTAGTGGGAGATGCGCTCATCGTGGCCCTCCCGAAGATGGACGAAGAAGGTCTCGGGCATGAAGTGGGCATAGGCGTGCTCCATCGAGGCCAGTTGGCAGTCGGCATAGCCCTCGGCGTCCTCGGGGCGAGCGCGACGTATGGTCCAATCGGTCAAGGCCAAGTCCTGTGTGCTCAGTCGAAGGTGATGCAGATCTTGCCGCCCTCACCGCGATCGGCCAGGTCGTAGGCCCGAGCGGCCTCTGACAAGGGCAGACGGTGGGTCACGACGACCTCGGGATGCAGGTTCCAGCGCACCAGGTTCTCGAGCAGCTCCTCGGTGTGCAGCAGCGAGGTGACCCACGAGCCGTGCAGCGTCACCTGCTTGTGGATCAACAGGTCCGAGACGGCGAAGCTGACCTCGCCACCCTCGCCGACGAAGACGCACCGCCCCCAGGCGCGGGTGTTGCGCAGGGCGGCGTGGCGAGCCCCGGCGTTGCCCGAGCAGTCGACAGCCACCTCACAACCCTCGCCGTCAGTGGCCCCGGCCACCGCCTCGTCCACGTCGTCGGGGGAGACCGCGACGTCGACCAAGCCAAGGTCGAGGGCTGCTGCCCGGCGGGTCTGGGAGACGTCGGTGCCGATCACGGTGGTGGCGCCCAGAGCTCGTCCCAGCATGGCGGCGGCCAGCCCGACCGGTCCGAGTCCGGTGACCAGCAGCTTGTCGCGTCCACTCACCTTGGCCCGCAGCAGGGCCTCGTAGGCGGTGCCGAAGCCGCACGAGACCAGCGCCCCGTCGACGTAGGTGAGGGGCTCGGGCAGCAGGACGCAGCTGGCCTCCTCGGCGAGCAGGTAGTCGGCGTGGCCACCGTCGCGCTGCCAGCCGTGCGCCGCCCGGAAGGCGGAGTGGCAGCCAACCTCGTAGCCGCGGCGGCACTGCTCGCACATACCGCAGCCGGCGATGTGGTAGATCACCACGCGGTCGCCGACCGCCAGGCGACGGGTACCCTCGCCGAGTTCGACGACCTGCCCGCAGGGTTCGTGGCCGGCGATCACGCCCTGGTAGCCCTCGGGTCCCTTGCCCAGGTGCTCGCGGTAGATGGCGCGGATGTCGCTGCCGCAGATCGAACTGGCCTTCATCTTGATCAGCACCTGGCCAGGACCTGGCGTGGGCACGGGCGCCGTGACGTGTTCGACGGTGCTGTTGCCGGGCAGCTTCACGCCAGCCATCGTGGTGGGGCGGGTGGTCATCGGTTCGTCCTCTCTGCCAGGGCCTGTTCGAGTCGCTCGACCTTGCCGGTGATCTCTCCGGTGTGACCGGGTCGAATGTCGGCCTTGAGCACCAATGAGGTGCGGCTGCCGAACTCGGCCATCGCGTCACAACAGGCCCTGACCACGGCCATGCACTCGTCCCACTCACCCTCGATCGTGGTGAACATCGAGTCGGTGCGGTGGGGCAGGCCGCTGGCCCGGATGATCTCGACGGCGGCTGCCACGGCGTCGTGGACGCTGGCGTCGTCAGGGCGGTCGCTCGGCCGGCCAGATGCGGACGCGGGGCGGCCCGAGGGGGCCACGGAGAAGGCGACGAGCATGTCGCCAGTCTGCCACTGGGGTTGCTGGCTGGGGGCAGCGGGTGTGGGCCCGCGCGGCTCAGGCCATGAACGCTTCGAGGGTGGCCCGGGCGCCCGTCGTCCGCAGTGAGCTCAGGTGCCGGGTGTAGGCCTCGACGAAGCGCGGGTCATCGACCAGGTCGCCGAAGTAGTCACGCATGCGCAGGAACTCCAGCGGGTCGTCCTTGCTGGCGGCAGCGGCAGCCATCACCCGGTCTCGGTCGTTGTCGACCACCTCGATCGGCTCGCCCTGCTCGTCGGTGCCCTCGGCGTAGCGCGCCCAGGAGGCGACCACCAGCGCCGAGGCCTCGATCTCGCCACCCGACAAGACATTGGCCCGGATCACCGGCACCAGGAACTTCGGGATCCGGTCGGAGGTCTCGGTCGCCAGTCTTGCCAGGGTGTCGCGCACCGCAGGGCTGGCGAAGCGATCGACCAGTTCATGGCGGTAGGCGTCGAGGTCGACCCCGGGAACCTCGGGCAGGGTCGGGGTGGCCTCACGCTCCATGTAGCGCAGCAGGAAGTCGCGATAGATCGGCTGCTGGCAGACCTCGTGGGCGTAGCGGTGCCCGTCGAGGTGACCGAGGTAGGCGAAGGCCTGGTGACTGGCGTTGAGCAGTCGCAGCTTCATCAACTCGTAGGGCAGCACGTCGTCGACCATTTGGGCGCCGACGTCCTCCCAGCGGGGCCGGCCTGCCGGGAAGTGGTCCTCGATCACCCACTGGGTGAACGGCTCGCAGAACACCGGCCAGGCGTCGTCGACACCGAAGGTCTCGAGCAGCAGGGCCCGGTCGTCGTCGGTGGTCATCGGGGTGATCCGGTCGACCATGGCGTTGGGGAAGGCGACGGTGCGCTCGATCCAGTCGGCCAGGTCGGAGTCGATCAGCCGGGCGAAGCTCACCAAGGTCGAGCGGGCCACGTCGCCGTTGCCGGGCAGGTTGTCACACGACTGCACGGTGAACGGATTGACCCCGGCGACCCGACGCGCGGCCAGGGCGGCGACGATGAAGCCGAAGGCCGTGCGTGGGGTGGCCCCGGGCACCAGATCGGCCTGGATGGAGGGGTGGTCGGCCTGGAACTTGCCGGTGACCTGGTCGACCGGGTAGCCACCTTCGGTGATGGTCAGCGACACGATCCTGGTGGCCGGGTCGGCCATCCTCGCGACGACGGCTGACGGGTCGTCAGGGGCGAACAGCATCTGGGTCATCGAGCCGATCAGTCGGGGTTCGAGGCGGCCGTCGGGGTGCTTGAGCACCAGGGTGTAGAGGCAGTCCTGGCTGGTCATGGCGTCGAAGATGCGGCGGTCGTGGGGCAGCGCGGCCACGCCGCAGATGCCGAAGTCGAGGGCCTCGCCCTGGTTGAGCAGACGGTCGAGGTACATCGCCTGGTGCGCCCGGAAGAAGCCACCGACCCCGATGTGCACGATGCCCGTGGTCACCCCCGAGCGGTCGTAGTCGGGTACGGCGACGCCGGCTTCGGCGATCTGCTGCAGGGTCTGGGTGGAGGGCTGGACTGCCATGGCTGCTCCTGTCGTCAGTCCCACGCTACGCAGCCCGTGGGGTGCCGTGTCCGAAACCCGGCAGAGGTTTGCCCACGACGGCCTTCAGGGTGCCTGGGCGCGAACTTCTGCCGGGTTTCGGACACGGCTGGGTGGTGGCGGGGTGGCGGTTGGGTGGTGGCTGGTGGCGCGGCCGGTGGTGGCTCGAACGGCACTGCCTCCCGGTCGGCTCGACGAAGGACCGGGTGGGCGCTCAGCCGAGCCGGACCACCTGGGTGCACTGGGCCATCACGTCGGCGTCGTGGGTGATCACCAGCACCGGCCGGTCCTCGACGGCCCGCCACAGGTCGGTCATCAGCGCGTGCGCGGTCTCGTGGTCGAGGTGCTCGGTGGGCTCGTCCAGGATCAGCAGGTCTCGCTCGTCCACCAGCACCCGGGCCAGCGCGATCCGGCGCGCCTCGCCGCCCGAGACGGTGCTGCCGCGCTCGCCCACCAGCCTGTCGAGAGGGAAGTCGAGCCCGGCGCGGCCCAGGGCGTCGCTGATCTGTTCGTCCGTGGCGTCGCGACGTCCGACCCGCACGTTCTCGGCCACCGTGGTGGCGAACAGGTGCGCATCCTGGGCGAGGTAGCCGATCCGCCCGGTCGAGCTCACCTCGCCCGACCAAGCCGGGATCATGCCCATCACCGTGGCCGCGATCGTGGTCTTGCCGATCCCCGAGGGCCCGACCAGCGCCACCCGCTGACCAGGCTGGACGCTGAGCGAGAAGTCACGAAGCACCGGTTCGGGCTCACCCGGCCAGCCCACGGTGACCTCGTCGAGCACCAGCCCCGGGGAGTCCGACGGCACCTGCTCGACGTCGCCGCGACCGACCGGCTCGGCGTCCAGCACGGCCGCCAACCGGGTCAGCGCCGACCCGGCCCGGGTGAAGGTCTGCGCACTCTGGGTGAAGGTCGAGAACACCTCGTGCAACGCCAGCGGGGTGAGCACCAGCACCGCCAACAGCCTCGGCTTCAGCTCGCCCGCGGCCACCGCGTGCCCGCCGATCCACAGTGCCGCCACCACCGCGATGCCGGCGGCAACGATTTGACCCGCGGTGGCCAGCCCCCGTGCCCAGGACGAGCGGGCCTCGATCCGGCGCAACTCCTCGTCCACGGTCAGCAACCGGGTCAGGGCCGCACGGTCGGCGCCGAACGCAACCAGGTCCTGCGCGGCCCGCGAGGTCTGGTGCACCTCGTCGGCCAGACGCCCACGGGTGGGCACCGCGGCGGCGTCCATCTGCAGACTGAGACGCTGGGTCAGCCAGGGCAGCAGCACCCCGGCCAGCAAGGCGCTGCCGAACAGCACGGCCGCCGATCCCGGAGAGAACCGCCCGATCATCACGGTCGTCCCGACGATCACCAACGAGGCGGCGCTGAACGGCACCACCACCCGCACCACCAGGTCCTGGATGGCGGTGGCGTCGGCCACCACCCGGGTGAGCAGGTCTCCGCGACGCCGTCCCAGCAGGGTGGTGCGGCTCAGTGAGTCATAGGTGCGAAGCCGCAATGCGGCCTGCATGCGCAGAGCCAGGTCGTGACCGACCAGCCGTTCGATGTAGCGCAGCACCCCGCGCGAGATGCCGAAGAACCGCACCCCCACTGCTGCCGCCTGCAGGTACAGCACCGGCGGCATCTCGGCGGCGCGCGACAGCAGCCAGGCCGACAGTCCCATCAGTGCGACCGAGGCTCCGGACGCACCGGCCGCCAGCAGGATCGAGGCCGCCAGCCGCCATCGTCCACGCTCGACGGCGTCGAGCAACTGGCGCATCAGGGTGCGGGTCGGCGACAACGTGCGGTTCACCGGGCCACCGCCTCGAGCTCGACCACCCGATCGGCCAGCGCCAAGGCGGCAGGACGATGGGTGACGATCAGTGCCCCCGCCCCGGTCGCCCGCACCGCTTCGAGCACCGTCGCCTCGCTGTCGGCGTCCAGTCCGGCCGTCGGTTCGTCGAGGACGAGCAGCCGAGCCCCCCGCCGCAGCCGCAGCAGCGCGCGGGCCAGCGCGACCCGGCGCAACTGCCCGGCCGAGAGTCCCTCGCCATCGTCGCCGACGGTCTGGTGGGCGCTGAAGTCGGCGCCAACCTCGGTGAGCACCTGCTCGACCTCGTCGATCCCGGCCTCGGGTGCGGCCAGCCGCACGTTGTCGGCGACGCTGCCCGGCACCAGCCCTGGCAACTGCGGCACGAACGCCAGCTGTTCACGCCAGGACGCCGGGTCGAGGCTGCCGCGGTCGAGCGCGCCGGCCTCGTCAGACTCGACGACGAGGCGACCGACCGTGGGCTGTTCGAAGCCCATCAGCAACCGCAGCGCGGTGGTCTTGCCGGCGCCGGAGGCTCCCGAGAGGGCGACCATCTCGCCGGGGTGCAGGGTCAGGTCGAGCGGTTCCAGGGACGCCCGGTCAGCGCCGGGGTGGGTGAATCCCGCACCCTCGAACCGCACCCGCGACGTGGCCAGGTTGGGCGCTGGCAAGGTGCCGTCCGGCTCGTCGCCGGCGGCATCGATGATCGCGAACGCGGCGTCGGCGGCAGCCACTCCGTCGGCGGAGTCGTGGTAGTGCACGCCGACCTGACGCACCGGCAGGAACGCGTCCGGGGCCAGGATCAGCACGAACAGCGCGGTGGTGAAGTCGACGTGTCCGAACACCAACCGGAAGCCCACGGTCACCGCCACCACCGCCACCGAGAGGGTGGCCAGCAGTTCCAGCACGAACGCCGACAGGAACGACACGTAGAGCACCCGCATGGTCTCTCGGCGATTGGCGTCCTCGGTGATCGCCACCCCCTTGGCCTGGGCGCGGGCTCGTCCGAACGCCTGCAGGGTGGGCAGCCCTTCGACCAGGTCGGCGAAGTGGTTGGCCAGCCGGTCGAGCACGGCGAACCGGCGGGCGGTGGCCTTGGCGGTCGTCCAGCCGACCAGGGCCATGAACACCGGGATCAGTGGCAGCGTGAACGCCACGATCAGCGCCGACTGCCAGTCCGCCCACAGAATCGCCCCGCCGACCAGGAACGGGACGACCAGCGCCAGTGCCAACTGCGGCAGGTACTTCGAGAAGTAGCCGTCGAGGTCGTCCAGCCCGCTGGTGACCACGGTGACCAGGGTCGAGGCCGAGGCCCGGTCGCCGGTGGGGCGCCGCAAGCGGGCGGCCATCACCTCGCGGCGCAGTTGGCTCTTGACCGCGGCCGAGGCGCGGTGGGCCAGCACCGACTGCAGCCAGGCCAGCAGCCCACGGGCGGCGAACACCGCCAGCAGTAGGGCACCTGCGGTCCACAGGCCATCGGTCGAACGGGTCTCGAAGACCCCCACGACCGAACGCGACAACAGCCATGCCTGGCCGATGACCAGCATGGCTGTTGCGGCGCCGACCGCCACCCCGGCGGCCAGGAAGACCCTGGTCGCGCGGGCGCGGCGGAGCAGGCGGGGATGAACCGGGCCTGCCAAGGGCTCAGGACCCGACGGGAATGGCTTCGTCCTTCTCGACCGGCAGGTTGTCGGTCGACAGGCGCTTGCGGAAGACCCAGTACGACCAGGCCTGGTAGGCGAGCACGATCGGGACGAACACCGCGGCGGCGATCGTCATGATCTTGAGGGTGTACGGCGAGGACGAGGCGCTCCACATGTCGAGCCCGGGGGCATCGGCGGAGATGAAGCCCAGGTTGCCGTACATCTTGACGAACATGGTCGAGACCATGGCCACGATGCCGATGCCGGTGAGGATGAACGCCTTGCCCTCGGAGTCCTTCGAGCTGAAGAACCCGGCGCCGGCGACCGCGGCAGCCGCGAGCAGTGCGGTGATCCAGGTGACGACCTTGGCAGCCGGGTTGTCGGGTGCGTAGGCCAGGTTCAGCCAGATCGCCCAGACCGCGAGCAGGGCAGCGGAGGCGTAGGCCAGCTTGGTGCCCAGGTTCTTGGCCTCCTCGTGCACGTCGCCCTTGGTCTTGAGCGCGATGAAGATCGCGCCGTGGGCGGCGAACAGGACGACGAACAGCACGCCTCCGAGCAGGGCGAACGGGCTGAACAGCGACCAGAAGCCGGTGGTCACCAGCGGCGGGTCACCGGCGACGGTGAGGCCCTTGACGAAGTTGGCGAAGCCGACGCCCAGCACCAGCGAGGGCAGGAACGAGCCGATGATCGCCATCCAGTCGTGGGCGTTGCGCCACTGCGGGGCCTTGCGCTTGCTGCGGTACTCGAACGAGACACCGCGCAGGATCAGGCCGAGCAGCACCAGCAGCAGCGGCAGGTACAGGCCCGAGAACAGCGTGGCGTACCAGCCGGGGAAGGCCGCGAACATGGCACCACCAGCGGTGAGCAGCCAGACCTCGTTGCCGTCCCAGACCGGGCCGATGGTGTTGATCATGACGCGGCGCTTGCGGTCGTCCTTGCCCAGGATCGGCAGCAGCATCGCGACTCCGAAGTCGAAGCCCTCCAGGAAGAAGAAGCCGACCCAGAGCACTGCGATCAGCAGGAACCACACCGGGGTGAGGGTGGCGTGCCCTGCCTCGAGCAGGACGGTCGTGAGTGGGAACATGTCAGTCACCTCGTCCTCAGTACGCGAAGGACAAGGGCGCGTCCTCGTCCTCGATGACCTCGACGGGGGCCACGTCCGGCAGGCCCATCTTCAGGTACTTCATGAACAGCCCCACCTCGACCACGGCGAGAGCGCCGTAGACGACGGTGTAGAGGATCATCGAGAACCACACCTCACCGGCCGAGACCGACGGGGACGCGGCGGTCCAGGTCGGCATGACGCCGGCCACGATCCAGGGCTGGCGGCCCATCTCGGCGAAGATCCAGCCGAAGCTGTTGGCCAGCAGCGGCAGGAACGGCAGGGCGCCCATCGCCATCATCCACAGCCTGCTGGGACCAGGGGTGCGGCCCTTGCGGGTGGCCCACAGGATCCAGGCGCCGATGGCCATGCCGACGAAGCCCAGGCCCATCATGATCCGGAAGGTCCAGTAGGCGACCGGCACGTTCGGGACGACGTTGGTCGGCAACTGCTTCAGTTCCTGGGCGAAGGTCTTCTGCAGGTCGGTCTGCGAGCCGTCGTTGCGCAGGAAGCCCTGCTGGTCGTACTGCTCCTTGAGGTCGTTGATGCCCTGCACCTCGCCGCCCCACTCACCGGTGGCCAGGAAGCCCAGCAGGCCGGGGACGGTGATGATGTGGGTGGCTTCGGTGCCCTCCATGTTGCCGATGGTCAGCACGGAGAAGTCGGAGCCGTCGGAGGTGTTGTAGTGCGCCTCGGCGGCAGCCATCTTCATCGGCTGCACCTCGGTCATGATCTTGGACTGGAAGTCGCCGGAGATGATCACGACCACGCTCGCGACCAGCAGCACCCAGGCGCCGAAGCGGGCGGCCCAGCGCCACGTGGCAGCATCGCCCTTGCCCGAGGTGTCGGTCTCGTCGTGTCCGTTGAGGCGGGCGAGGTGCCAGCCGGCGATCGCGGCGACCAGGCCGCCGGCGACCATGTACGACGCCGAGATCTGGTGCGGGAAGGTGGCCAGGAAGACCGGGTTGCCGAGCACGGCACCGAAGTCGGTGAGCTCGGCTCGTCCGTTGCGGAAGGTGGCTCCGACCGGGTTCTGCATCCACGAGTTGGCGGCCAGGATGAACACCGCCGACAGCACGGTGCCGATCGCGGCGGCGTAGATGGTCATCAGGTGGAGCTTCTTGGGCAGGCGGTCCCAGCCGAAGATCCACAGCCCCAGAAAGGTGGACTCGAGGAAGAAGGCGAGCAGTGCCTCGAGCGCAAGCGGCGCACCGAAGACGTCTCCGACGAAGCGGGAGTACTCAGACCAGTTCATGCCGAACTGGAACTCCTGCACGATGCCTGTCACCACGCCGATGGCGAAGTTGATCAGGAACAACTTCCCGTAGAACTTGGTCAATCGCAGGTAGCGATCGTTGCCGGTCCTGTACCAGATCGTCTGCAGCACGGCCACGAGCATCGACAACGCGATGGTGATCGGCACGAAGAAGAAGTGGTAGACCGTCGTGATACCGAATTGCCATCTGGCAATCACTTGGGCGTCCATGCTGGGCAGGGTAACAGTCCCCCCACTGGGGTGGACGCCGGGGGCTTACTATTGTGCCATGTCAGCGCTGGGAGGGCTCGAGCAGCGGGTGATGGAGGAGTTGTGGGCCAGCACCAAGGCACTGCCCGGGCGTGAGGTGCACGCCGCCCTGACCCAGGATCGTGCGCTGGCCTACACCACGGTGATGACGGTGCTCGACCGGCTGGTCGGCAAGGGTCTGGTCGATAGGAACCGGGTCGGACGGGCCTGGGACTACCGCGCGGTGCACAGCCGGGCCGAGCTGGTCGCTGACGAGATCGCCCGCCTGCTGGGTGCCTGTGGCACGGAGCAGAACTTGGTGCTGGGGGAGTTGGTCGATCGCCTCGATGGGCCCCAGTTGCGTCACCTGGCGCGGTTGCTGGCCGCCAAGGGTGTGCCGGAGGACTGACGGCCCTTTGTCTCCGGCGGCGATCCCTGGCCGACACCTGGTGTCGTGGGGCCCGGTTCGCTGGTGCCTTGTTCCTCGTGCCGTGTCGGCGCCGTCGTGCGCCCGTGCCGTGGAGCCACCGGCCCCGTGACCTCCGGTGCTCTGTGCCCTCGCCACCACCGTGCCCGCTCACCCCTGTCCGGAACCCGGCAGAACTTCGCCGCCGGGTGCCCTCAACGCCCCCAGCCATCAACTTCTGCCGGGTTGCGGACATTCGGATGCCCCGTTCCCACCCGCGAGGCAGGATCGAGGCATGACATCGCACCTGCCGCCGCCTCCGCCAGACACCAAGGACTGGTCGTGGGTGGTCGATCGGGGCTGCTCCGACTGCGGATTCCAGCCCGAGAAACCGTTCGGCGACCTGGTGCCCGAGTTCGCCGCTGCGACCCGGGCCATCATCGAGCGGCTCGGCGATTTCGACGCCCGTGATCGTCCTGATCGCGAGACCTGGTCACCCACCGAGTACGCCGCCCACGTGCGTGACGTGCACCTGGTGATGAACAGCCGGCTCGAACTGATCCACGAGGGGCAGGGTGAGCCCGTCCACTTCCAGGACTGGGACCAGAATGAGGCGGCGATCGAGGGCGACTACGTCGACATGAGCCCGCAGTTGGTGGCGACCTCGCTGCGCGACACCCTGCGGTGGTCGGTCGGCAAGTGGTCGGGGGTGCCCGATCGTGAGTTGCGCTGGGAGGGCCGGCGAAGCGACGGGGTGACCTTCACGGTCGAGACCCTGTGCCGCTACCTGACCCACGACACCGTCCATCACGCCTGGGACATTCGTCGCCGCTGAGTCCCTCACCTTGAGCGGGTGATGTGGACAGCCGCCGCGAGCGATCGGGCCCAGCCTCGTCCGGCACCCTCGCATGCCTGCGCGTCGAGTGGAAGAGTTGGGTGCGTGACGCAGACATCCTCTTTCGTCGAGGTCAAGGACATCTGGAGCCCCGAGACCATCGAGCACCACGAAGGGGGCTTGGAGCGTCCTCGGATCGCGATCGCCGGTATCGCCATCGAGTCGAGCACCTTCTCGGCGCACCGCTCCGGGCCTGAAGCATTCACTCTGTGGCGTGGGGAGGACCTGGTGAGTGGGCTGAACCCCTTCCTCGCTCCCGGCAAGCCTTACCGTGAAGCGGCGGAGTGGATCCCGGTGCTCAAGGGCCGCTCGTTGCCCGGCGGCACCGTGCTGCGCGACACCTACGAGTCGATGGTGGACGAGATCCTCACCGGCCTCGAGGCCGCGCTGCCGCTGGATGCGATCTGGTACGACATTCACGGCGCAATGAGCGTAGAGGGCCTCACCGACGCCGAGGGCGACCTGATCACCCGGATCCGCGAAGTGGTCGGTGACGAGGTCTACATCGGTGCGTCGATGGACCTTCACGGCAACGTCTCCCGGGTGCTCGCCACCCAGCTCGACGCCCTCACCTGCTACCGGATGGCACCGCACGAGGACGCCCCCAACACCCGGATGCGGTTCGTCCACGACCTGCTCACCCGACTGCATGGTCCGCACGGGGCCGACGGCGAGGCCCGACGGCCGTGGAAGGCTTGGGTGCAGGTGCCGGTGCTGCTGCCCGGTGAGAAGACCTCGACCAGGCTCGAGCCGGCGGCCTCGCTCTACCAGGAGCTGCCCGTGATCCAGGCGATGGACGGTGTGATCGACGCCTCGTACTGGATCGGCTACGCCTGGGCCGATGAACCCCGTTGCCAGGCGGCAGTCGTGGTCTACGGTGACGACCCGGACCTGTGCCGCGCGCAGGCCGATCGGGTGGCCAACCTGATCTGGGACCGCCACGACGAGTTCCAGTTCGTCGCCCCTGATGCGCCCTTGGACGAGTGCTTGGCGCGGGCGATCGCGCCCGGGGCGAAGCGGCCCTACCTGATCTCGGACTCGGGCGACAACCCCACCGCGGGCGGCTCGGGCGACGTCACCTGGGCGGTGCACCAGCTACTGCAGCACCCGGTGCGCACCTCGGGCCTGACCGTGATCCACGCGTCGATGTTCGACCCGGCCGCTGTCGCTGCCTGCGTCGAGGCCGGGGTCGGCGGCAGGGTCTCGATCGACGTCGGGGCGACCGTCGACGACACCACTGCCGGACCGGTGCACCTCGACGGCACGGTCTTCTCGATCACCCCGGACGACCCGACCGCCGGCATCGTCGTGGTGGTCAAGGTCGACGGGTTGCACCTGATCGTCACCGAACGTCGCAAGCCCTACCACCATCTGCGCGACTTCACCGACCTCGGGCTCGACCCGGTGACCGCCGACATCATCCTGGTCAAGATCGGCTACCTCGAACCGGAGCTGTACGACCTGGCCGCCGACTGGATGCTGGCGCTCACCCCGGGTGGGGTCGACCAGGACCTGATCAGGCTCGGCCACCACCGGATCGATCGTCCGATGTATCCCTTCGACGCCGACATGGAACGGCCGGTGCTGCGCTCGGTGTTGTTGCGCGGACGCTGATCGGGGCTCCCTGGGGCCGGTGGGGCATCCCCTGGCCCTCCGCACTGGCGGCCGGGCCGACGCAGTGTTGTCCTCGAACCGGCAGAAGTTGGGGACTGCCGGCCTTCGAGGCGCCGCTGTCCACAGTCCTGCCGGGTTCTGGACCGCCGTCCACAGCTCCCGAAGAACTTGGCGCGAACGGGCCCTCGCGACCCATGAGTAGGGCATGGGTACACGCGACGACATCGAGCACCACCTGAGCCAGAACGGACTCATCAGGATCGCCGACCACGCGGGCTGGGCCAGGATGCTCAGCCGGCTGGCGGCCCAGGGGTTGGTGGTTCGCTACCTGCCGGGGATCTACATCGCCGCCGCCAGTGCAGGCGATCTCGCCATCAGGTGCGCCGCCATCATGACGTGGGATCCAGACGCCGTGATCACCGGACGAGCCGCGGCCAAGCTCAGCTTCTGGCCCGAGGCGAAGGTGACCCAGATCGAGGTGCACTCGGTGCGCAAGAAGCACGCCCCACCCGGGATCCGGCTGCACCGTTCCCCGGTGCCGGTCGACGAGATCGTGGAGTCCGAGGGGCTTCGCCTGGCCAGCGCCTCGTGGGTTTGCGTGCATCTGGCTCCCCACGACCTGGGCGATGCGATCGACACGTGCCTGAGGCAGGGCAGGGCCACCGTCGAGCTGATCACCGAGGCCATGGCCCGGGCCAAGGGACGTCACGGCAACCGGGTCCGCCGCCCGATCGTCAAGGCCAGCCGAACCAACCCTTGGTCACAGGGTGAGCGCAGGCTCCATCGGCTGATGATCGACCGCAGTGTCACCGGGTGGCTCGCGAACCACGGCGTGAAGGTGCAGGAGACCGACTACTTCCTCGACGTCGCATTCGTCGATTGGAGGATCGCGGTCGAGTTCGACGGCTGGGAGACCCACGGAACAAGGGAGGCCTTCACCACCGACCGCACACGCCAGAACGACCTGGTGGTCGAGGGCGGCTGGACGATCATCCGGGTGACCTGGGAGATGCTCGACGATCCCGAACGAGTGATCGACTGGATCCGGTCGGCCCTGAGGCGCGCGGCGGGCAAGCGTCGTGCCCGCAAGACTGCGGCGCTCGTCAGCGGCCGAAGCCGTTGACGTAGTGGCCGCGCACGTGGTGCAGCGGGTCAGGATCCTCACCGAGGACGACGTGCTCGATCACGCAGGTGGCCAGGGACGACCAGCCGAGCGACCTGCTCGACTCCAGCCGCACCCCAGCCCAGGTGTCGGCGTCGAGCAGCCGAGGGCCCCACTCGGTCTGCTCGAAGCCGGACGCCCGGAAGGGACCCCCGGGGGAAGGAGCCCTGCTGGCGAACACCTCCGACAACTGCCGGTGGTGCCAGTCGAGCAGGCTCACGACCGCCGCACGGGTGTCGAGCAACGCCTGGGTCAACTCGGCGTCAGGGTCGAGCAGGGCGATCACTCGCCACGGCTCCCCGGCCGCAACCAGCATCGAACTCACGGTCAGTCCGGAAGCATCAGATGCGTCATCGCCATCGACCATGCCGGCACACCACAGGCTGACCCGTGCGCCGAGACGGCCGCGCAGTTGGCGGGCGGCCACCCGCTCGTGTTCGAGGAAGGGATGGCTGGAGTGGATCGTCACTGGCCACCCTCCTCGCGGTGGGCGTACAGGTCGCGCAGCAGTGAGATCTCGGCAGCGTGGTGGATCACCTCACGGTGGATGTGCAGGACGAGCGCGGCCATGCTCAGCTCCGCCCACTGACCTTCTGCCGGGCCGCAGGGGCGGGCCAGTGCTTGCGCGTCGAGGCCAGCGACACCCTCGATCCAGCGGTGGTAGCCCTCATCGAGTTGCTCAAGAGCCACGGCGGCCGTGCCAGCGAAGCGCCATCCGGCGTAGTCAGCGGATGGTCCATCGAAGTGTGAGGCGTTGCGCGCACCGAACACCCCGACGATCAGGTGCCCCAGTCGCCACGCGATCGTGGTGACCGGCGCGGGTTCCGGCTGGGGCCAGTCCCAGTCGATAACCAGGTCGCCAGCACCGGCTGCCATCGCGGTGACGGCGCTGCCTCGGGAACGAATGCTCCACGCTCCGGCCACCGGCTCCCACAGGTACTCCTCGTCGGTCAATCCCTGCAGGCGTGGCCGCAACTGGTTGTCCCAATGCCAGGTGAGTTGCTCGAGCAGTTCACGGGTCAGGTTCAGCTCGGTCATGGCCTCATCGTGTCAGGCGGTGGCGTGCGCCGCTGGTCGCAGTCGTGTCCGGAACCCGGCAGAGGTACCCGACCCGAGGGGTTCAGGACCGTACGAGCCGAACTTCTGCCGGGTTCCGGACACGACGCACTCCAGCGATGCCCCGGGCGTGCGTCAGGCGTGAGCCGGCACCTCGTGGTCGATGGCAGCCGCGAACTGGGACTCGTACAGCGCCTTGTAGTGACCCGGGATCTGCAGCAGGTCGTGGTGGTTGCCCTGCTCGACGATCGCGCCCTGCTCCATCACCAGGATCAGGTCGGCGTCCCGAATCGTCGACAGCCGGTGCGCGATCACGAACGAGGTCCGGCCCTGCCGCAACTTGGCCATGGCCTCCTGCACCAGCACCTCGGTGCGGGTGTCGACCGAACTGGTCGCCTCGTCGAGGATCAGCAGTGACGGGTCGCTCAGGAATGCCCGCGCGATGGTCACCAACTGCCGCTCACCCGCCGACAGGTTCGAGCCCTCGTCGTCGATCACCGTGTCGTAGCCCAGCGGCAAGGTGTGGACGAACCGGTTGACGTAGGCCGCCTCGGCCGCGGCATGGATCTCGTCCTCGCTCGCCCCAGGACGCCCGTAGGCGATGTTGTCGCGGATGGTGCCCTCGAACAGCCAGGTGTCCTGCAGCACCATGCCCAGGCGGCTGCGCAGGTCTGAGCGGCGCACCGTCGAGATGTCCACGCCGTCGAGGGTGATCCGCCCGCCGTCGAGTTCGTAGAAGCGCATCAGCAGGTTCACCAGCGTGGTCTTGCCCGCCCCGGTGGGGCCGACGATCGCCACCGCCTGGCCGGGCTCGGCCACCAGCGACAGGTCCTCGATCAGCGGCTTGTCGGGGGAGTAGCTGAACTTCACGTGGTCGAAGACCACGCGTCCCTTGGTCTCGGGAAGGGCTGCGGTGCCCTCGGTGCTGACCTCCTCGGTGTCGAGCACCTCGAAGACGCGCTCGGCCGAGGCCACACCCGACTGCAGCATGTTGGCCATCGAGGCCACCTGCGAGATCGGCTGGGTGAACATCCGCGAGTACTGGATGAACGCCTGCACATCACCCAGCGGCATCGAGCCACTGGCCACCCGCAAGCCGCCGACCACGGCGATCACGACGTAGTTGAGGTTCCCGATGAAGAACATCACCGGCATCATGATCCCGGCCAGGAACTGGCCCAGGAAGCTCGACTCCCGCAGCCGCCGGTTGCGCTCGGCGAACTCACTCTCGACCTCGCGCTGGCGTCCGAACACCTTGACCAACGAGTGGCCCGAGTAGGCCTCCTCGATCTCGGAGTTCAGCTCGCCGGTGGCCTTCCACATGGCGGCGAACTCACGCTGCGAGCGCTTGCCGATCAGGGCCGCGACCACACCCGAGACCGGCACGATCAGCAGGGTCAGCACCGCCAGCAACGGCGAGACCCAGAACATCATCACCAGCACGCCGATCAGCATGAACACCGAGTTGAGCATCTGCTGCGCGGTCTGCTGCAGGCTCTGCGCAATGTTGTCGATGTCGTTGGTCACCCGGCTCAGCAGTTCACCGCGAGGCTGGGAGTCGAAGTAGCTCAGCGGCAGCCGCTCCAGCTTGGACGCGACGTCGGTGCGAAGCTGCCGGATGCCGCCCTGCACGATGATGTTCAGGATCCAGCCCTGGGCCACGCTCAGCAGCGCCGCCGCCACGTAGAGCCCGAGCGCGAGCAACAGGATCTCGCCCACCTTGTCGGTGTTGATCCCCATGCCCGGCACGACCGGCATCTTCGAGATCAGGTCGGCCATGTCACCCTGACCGGTGGCCCGCATCTGCTCGATCAACTGCTCCTTGCTGATCCCGCTCGGCAGGTTCTTGCCGACCAGGCCGGCGACGATGTAGTCGGTGGCTCGTCCGAGGATCTTCGGGCCGACCACGTTGAACCCGACGCCGAGCATCGACATCAGCACCACGAAGCCGATCGCCACACGGTGCGGCGCGAACCTGGCCAGCAGCCGCTTCAGCGAGGGCAGGAAGTTGACCGCCTTCTCGTTGAGCCGGCCCATACCCGGGCCATGCCCCTGCGCTCCCGACTTGCGGGCGACCTCGATGGTCTCGTCGCGCTTGTTGGCCTTCTTATCGCTCATGCTGCGGCCTCCTCTGCGCTCAGCTGGGAATTGACGATCTCGAGGTAGGTCGGGCAGGTCTCGAGCAGTTCCTCGTGACGCCCGAGCCCGACGATGTGTCCGTCGTCGAGGACGACGATCTGGTCGGCGCCCCGAATGGTCGACACGCGCTGGGCGACGATCAGCACCGCCGCGTCCTGGGTGGTCGGCTCAAGTGCGGCCCGCAGCCTGGCATCGGTGGCCACGTCGAGGGCCGAGAAGGAGTCGTCGAACACGTACACCCTGGGCTTCTTCACCAGGGCCCGAGCGATCGAGAGACGCTGCCTCTGGCCGCCCGAGACATTCGTGCCGCCCTGGCTGATCCGGGCGTCCAACTGCCCGTCCATCCGACGGACGAAGTCTGCGGCCTGCGCGGTCTCGAGCGCGGCCCACATCTCGTCCTCGGTGGCGTCGGGCTTGCCGTAGCGCAGGTTCGAGGCCACGGTGCCGCTGAACAGGTAGGCCCGCTGCGGGACGAGCCCGATCTGGGCCCACAGCGTGTCCGGGTCGATCTCGCGCACGTCGTGACCGTCGATGGTGATCCGTCCGGCGGTGGCGTCGACGAGCCGGGGCAACAGGTTGACCAAGGTGGTCTTGCCCGACCCGGTCGAGCCGATCACCGCCGTGGTTGTGCCGGGCCGCAGCTCGAAGCTGATGTCCTGCAGCACTGGAGCCTCGGCGCCGGGGTAGGAGAACTCGACCGACTCGACCCGGACGATGCCCTCCTCGCGCAGGTCGGTGACACCCGAGGTCGGCGGCACCACGCTGGACGAAGTCTCGAGCACCTCGGTGATCCGTCGGGCGCTGACCGCGGCGCGCGGCACCATGAACGACATGAACACGGTCATCATCACGCTCATCAGGATCTGCATCAGGTAGGTGATGAAGGCGGTCATCTGGCCGACTCCGAGCTCGCCGGAGTCGATCCGCCCGACGGCGAACCAGGTGACCGCGATGGTCGAGACGTTCATCACGAACATCACGACCGGGAACATGGCGACCATCAGCTTGCCGACGGCCAACTGGGTCTCGGTGAGCTCGCGATTGGCCTTGTCGAAACGCTCGGCCTCGTAGGGCTCGCGGACGAACGCGCGCACCACCCGGATGCCGGTGATCTGCTCGCGCAGCACCCGGTTGAGGGTGTCGATGCGGGTCTGCATGGTGCCGAACAGCGGGAACGCCCGCCAGATCAGCGCCGCCATCGCCGCACCGAGGACGACCACGGCGACCAGGATCACCCAGGACAGTTCACGGTCTTCGCGCAGGGCCATGAACACGCCGAAGGCCATGGTCATCGGGGCGCTGACCATCATGATCAGGGTCATCAGCAACAACTGCTGCACCTGCTGCACGTCGTTGGTGTTGCGGGTGATCAGCGACGCGGCCCCGAACTGGTTCACCTCGCGGGCGCTGAAGCTGAGGGCCCGGTGGAAGATCGCCTCGCGGATGTCGTGCCCGACCCGCATGGCGGTCGCCGCGCCCAGCCAGACCGCGCAGACCTGCGCGAGAACCTGCATGGCCGAGACGCCCAGCATCAGGCCGCCGCGCTCCCAGATGTAGCGGATGTCGGAGCGGAGCACGCCGTTGTCGATGATCTCGGCGTTGAGCGTGGGCAGGATGAACGAGGCCACCACGGCCACTGCCTGCAGCAACAACACCCCGACCACCTGCGGCCAACTGCGCCACACGTAGCGGTTGATGAGTCGGACGAGCACCATCAGGACTCCTTGGAGATGCCGTGCAGCAGCAGAGCGGTGACTTCGTCGCCGTCGGTGATGCTGCGGTCTGAAAGGAACGGGTGGTGGATGGCCATCACCAGGGTGCGCAGGTGGCTGGCGGCCACCTCGGGGGTGGTGCGCAGGTCGGCGGCGAAGGGCTGCAGCACCGTGGTGATCGCCTCGTGCACCTGTTGCGCGCGGCGCTCCTGGGCGGTGCGGTGCTGGTCGCGGGTGCAGTCGTCGCCAGCCGGGGGAGTGGGGGGCTTCTCGCCGCGGGCGTGCAGGCTGGCGAAGAAGGCGGAGGTGTTCTTCACCGATGACCCGAGCAGGTCGATGACCTGGCTGACGGCCTCGTCGAGTGAGTTGGGCCGCAGCTGGGAGAGTTGCCGGCACACAGTGGTCGGGTCGAGCACCTGCTCGATGACGGCCTGGACGAGGTCGGCCTTGGTCGGGAAGACCCGGAACAGGGTGCCCTCGGCGATGCCGGCGGCGTCGGCCACCTCCTGGGTGGTGAAGGTGAGGCCGGGGGTGGCGACCATCGGGACGGCGGCGTCGAGGATGGTCGCGCGGCGCTCCAGGGGAGGCATGGCGGGTGCGCGGGGTGTCACCCGGGAAACTCTAGTGAGTGAGTGCTCACTCATTCAAGTCGGGGGTGGCGTGAAGTTCGGGTCGCCCTGCCCTTGGCCTCGGGCAGCGGCGGGCCCGGTTTCCGGCAGAGGTTTGACGGTGAGTGTCTCTGGGTGGGATGGATCCCGAACCTCTGCCCGTTTCGGGACACCGGGCACTGGGGACCGACAACGGACCGATGGCGAACAGTCGGGCGCTCCGGCGGGGAGGCAGGCAAGTCCCAGGACATGTGAGACATCGTGTGCGGACCTGACCATGTCCGGAACCCGGCAGGGGTTGAGAGTTCAAGGCGGTCTAGCCGTTCACCCCCGCGAGTTCTGCCGGGTTCCGGGCATCGGGTGACGCTCACCAGTTGGTGCCGGCGATCCGGGAACGCCGGCAGTCCCAGATCGGACCTGACCGCACGCGAGGGGCGGCCGAGGGTCGAGGTGGCCGACACAGCAACCTCTGAGCGGGGGGCGAACAGGAGGGCCGAGCAACCCGGTCAGCCCTAGGATCGGGGCGTGGTTGACCTCGGATCGCTGCCTGACCGCACTTTCGTCGCTGTTCTGTTCGACATGGATGGCACCCTGGTCGACTCCACCCCGGCGGTGGAGCGCTCCTGGCAGACCTGGGCCACCGAGTACGACTTGCCGCGCGATGCGTTGCAGCAGGCGCATGGCATCCCCGCGGCCACGACCGCACGCAACCTGCTGCCGCCCGAACTGGTCGACGAGGCGATCGAGCGCATCACCGCGATCGAGTTGGCCGACACCGACGGAGTCATCGCGCTTCCGGGTTCGATCGAGGCGCTGACAGTGCTCGACGACAGCCAGCGGGCCATCGTCACCTCCTGCCCCGATGACCTCTTCGAGTTGCGCATGCGCATCGCCGAGATACCGATGCCGTCGGTCTGCGTCACCGTCGAGCGGGTCCAGCGCGGCAAGCCCGCCCCGGACCCCTACCTGCTGGCTGCCGAACTACTCGGGGTCGACCCGCGTGACTGCCTGGTGGTCGAGGACGCCGTCGGAGGGCTCGAGTCAGCCAGGGCAGCGGGCTGCGCGACCCTCGCGCTGACCACCACCACACCACGAGAGCTCCTCGAGGCCGATGGCCACGCCGCCACCCTGGCCGACGTCGCATTCAGCCTCGAGCGCGACGGCATCCGGATCAGCCCGGCCTGACCGCACGCGCGTGTCGGCAGCGCATCTCGGCATCGCACCAGCGCCCCCGCCCCCCCGCAGGCCAGCGAACCCATTGCGGGGACGAACCGCTCAGCTCGCCCAACCGCCGGTCAGTGGCCGCGGGCGATCCACTCCTCCAGGTGTGGCCGCTCCGCCCCGATCGTGGTGTCGTCACCGTGGCCGGTGTGCACCACCGTCTCGTCGGCCAGCGCGAACAGCTTCGTGCGGATCGACTCGATGATGGTCTCGAACGACGAGTACGAGCGCCCGGTCGCCCCCGGCCCGCCCTGGAACAGGGTGTCGCCGCTGAACAGCACCCCCAGCGCCGGCACGTGGTAGCAGACCGCGCCCGGTGAGTGCCCCGGGGTGTGCAGCACCTGCACCTGCACCCCGGCGACGTCGATCAACTGCCCGTCGGCCACCTCGGCATCAGGGCCGTCGTCGTAGACCAGGTCCCACAGCACCCGGTCGTCCGGGTGCAGCCAGATCGGCGCGCCGACACGCTCCGACAACTCACGCGCCGCCCTGATGTGGTCGTCGTGGGCATGAGTCAACAGGATCGCCACCACCCGTCGTGCGTCGATGAGCTCCGCGATCGCGACATCGTCGTGGGGGGCGTCGAACACCACGCACTCGTGCTCGTCACCGAGCAGCCAGACGTTGTTGTCGACCTCCCAGGTGCCACCGTCGAGGCTGAAGGTGCCCGAGGTGACAGCGTGCTCGACACGGACGCTCATGACAGTTCCACCACCGATCGCAGCACGTCGCCGCGCTGCATCCGTTCGAAGGCGGCCTCGACATCACCGATGCCGATCCGCTTACTGACGAAGAACCCGAGGTCGATCCGGCCCTGACGATCGAGGTCGACCAGCATCGGGAAGTCCCGCTCGGGCAGGCAGTCGCCGTACCAGGACGACTTGAGTGCGCCTCCTCGTCCGAAGATCTCGATCATCGGCAACTCGACCGTGGTGGTCGGGTGGGGCACGCCGACCAGGACGACCACCCCGGCCAGGTCGCGCATGTAGAAGGCCTGTTGGTAGGTCTCGGGACGAGCGACCGCATCGATCACCACGTCGGCGCCGAAGCCGCCGGTGAGCTCACGCACCCGCTCGACGGCGTCCTCGGTCGAGGAGTTCACGGTGTGGGTCGCCCCAGCCTGGCGGGCCCACTCGAGCTTGCGCTCGTCCACGTCGATGGCGACGATCGTGGTCGCCCCGGCCACCCGCGCACCCATCACGGCGGCGTCACCGACACCTCCGCAGCCGATCACCGCGACCGTGTCTCCGCGCCCGACACCACCGGTGTTGACCGCCGCGCCGAACCCTGCCATCACCCCGCAGCCGAGCAGCCCGACCACCGCTGGGTCGGCCTCGGAGTCCACCTTGGTGCACTGCCCGGCCGCGACCAAGGTCTTCTCGATGAATGCCCCGATGCCCAACGCCGGTGTCAGCTCGGTGCCATCGGTCAGCGTCATCTTCTGGGTGGCGTTGTGGGTGGCGAAGCAGTACCACGGACGACCGCGCCGGCACGCCCGGCAGGTGCCGCAGACCGCCCGCCAGTTGAGGACGACGAAGTCGCCGACCGCGACGTTGGTGACACCCGTGCCGACCGCCTCGACCACCCCGGCGGCCTCGTGGCCCAGCAGGAACGGGAAGTCGTCGTTGATGCCGCCGTCGCGGTAGTGCAGGTCGGTGTGGCAGACCCCGCAGGCCTGGACGACCACCACTGCCTCACCCGGGCCGGGGTCGGGGACGACCACGTCGACCAGTTCGACCGGTTGGCCCTTGGCGCGGGCGATCACACCCTTGACGGTCTGCGAACCCCTGGACTGTGATGGATCGGTTGGTGGCATGACCCCATCGTGGCCGATCGACACCCGGCCCAACAGGAATCGGGCCCGATCGGTGGCGACTGCCAGCGATCGGGCCCGAATCCGTCCGGGTGTCTCAGCGGGGCACTTCGTGCATCAGCGTGAGCAGGATGACGTCGTCCTCGTCGTCGAACTCGAACCGCAGCCAGCGTCCGCCGACCTGGTGCAGGACGACGTTGTCGGCGGTGTCGTCGGGGTCGCCGAAGACCTCGCGGACGTCGACGCGGCTGGGCATGTCACCCAGCCCCTCGACCAGCTCACCGAAGTCGGGGTAGGCGGTGTACTCCACGCCGTACTCGTCGGTGTCGTAGGGACGAAGGAACACCGTCGTCAGCGTGCCCTCGGCGTCGAAGCTGAGGTCGGCACCCTTGTCGGCGAAGGTCCAGAACTCGCCGCCGTCGATGCCCTTCTGCTTCTTGCGCTTCGGTCCGACCAGGGTCACGACCTCGAGGATCCGCGGGTCGGGGTTGCTGGCCCCGATGGCGGCCAGGAAGGTGGTGAGCTGTCCGCTGGGGGTCATCCGATGCCTCGCTTCTTGTTGATCTCCCGGATCTTGTCGATCGCGGCGTCGACGTCGGCTGCGTCGTAACCGTCGTCCAGCAGATTCTTGCGCAAGGCGGCGTAGTCACGCTCGGCGGCAGCGGCCAGGTCCTGGGCGTCGAGGTTGATCTGGGTCTTGGTGTTCTTGCCGCCGTGGGTGCGTCCGCGCTTGTGCACGTCACGGGGGATGGTGATCGCGGTGCCGTTCTCGCGCAGCCAACGCTCCTGCGCCGGGGTGAGTTTGCCCTTCTGCTCGAGCTCCAACTGCTTCTTCAGCGCGGCCAGGCTGGGGATGTGGTCGTGCTCGAGCCCGTCGCCCACCACGTCGCCGCGACGCAGGTTGCCGTACTGGTCGACGTCGAGCGCCTTGGCAGGACGCTTCGACCCGATGGTGAGCTTGTCGGCAATCTTCTTGCTGATCAGGTCGGTCTTGCCCTTGGCGGGCTTGCGGACGCGAATCGCCATCGCTCAGCCCCCCACGATCTTCATCACGGCCTGGTCGAGCAGGTAGCCAATGGCCGCACCGGCACCCTGGCGCACCAGGAAGGACGCGCCGGCGCCGACGCCACCGGTGAAGATCGCCACGCCCAGGGCGATCGCGTCGAGCAGTATCTCGGCGACCACGGCCAGCCGTAGCGCCGACACGATCCCGGCTGCGACGTCGTAACCGGACGAGATCAGCGGGGCGACCTCGGCCAGGTTGCGCAGCGCAGTGACATTGCTCTCCTCGCCGGCCAGGTAGCTGGCGAAGGCGGTCGCGCCGGTGCCCGCGTTGTTGCTGGTGATGTGGCGGATGTCGGCCTCGAGCATCGCCAACTGGCTGGTGACGGTGTCGACAAGCGAGTCCCACTGGGTGCCCATCGCCCGCAGCGCGCCCTCGTTGGTCGAGGGCCACTCGTAACCGAGCAGGTTGAGCAGTTCAGTGAGCTTGCTCTCGGCGTAGTTGCGTAGTTCGCCGATGCTGGGCAGGTCGGGGAAGTCGATTCCCGGGAAGTCGAAGCCCATCACAGATCACCCACGCTCACGCCGGAGAGGTACTCGTTGTCGGCCTCGGTGCCGGCATAGGCGGCGCCGGTCTGGATCATCATGCCGCCCTCGGAGTCGAGGCCCTCGGCGATGCCGGGTGCGACCTCGTCCATGACCCCCTTGAGGATGCTGAGCAGCAGTGTGATCGCACCGTCGACGGTGGCCATCCCATTGGCGGCGCCGCACGCGGCGGCGTCGGTCGACGAGGACGCCACCGACGAGATGGCGCTGCGCACTGCGCTCGACGTGGACTGGAAGTCCTGTCCGGACTTCACCCACGCCGAGGGGGTGAATTCGACGTCGTTGGACATCAGTACTCCCTGGTGAGGCGATCGAGTTCGTTGTCGAAGGCTTGACGGATGGTGCCGCGGGCGCGTTCCAAGGCCGCCGAGACCTCGGCGATCTCGGGGGTGGCGTTGCGCAGTTGCTTCAGGCTCTCCTCGTTCCACTTGGTCCACGCGGCGTTGACGCAGGCGCGCACCTTGTTCTCGACCTCCTCGACAGTGGCCTCCTCGAGCCAGATGTGGTCGAGTCGCAGCGAGGCCACCTGGGCGTCCTTGACCGTGACCCGCACCTCGGCGCGGTCGGTCTCGTGCTCGGTGACTACGCTCTTCAGCGTGCCCTCGTTCGGGTACTGGTCCTTGATCCGGTTGGCCTGGGCGGCCACATCGGCGACGGCCTCGAAGGCCTGGGGGAATCGGGTTTCCTCAGTCACCCTTCGAGGCTACGGACCCTCGGGTCACGAAGGCACGACGATGGCGGTGGCCCCCGGTGGGACCACCGCCATCGAGGTGGGCAAGTTGAGTAGCGGTGCTCAGTTGTCCTGAGTATCGGACGGGCCCTGGTCGAGGAAGGGGTTCGACTCCTCGAGCAGGTGGCCCTCGTGATCGCTGTTCTGGGACGAGGCGTCCTGCTCGTCGTCGCCCGCGTCGTCCGACTCGTCGACCTCGGCGCGACGGGGACGTCCGCCGACCAGCTTCACGGCGGTGCCGTAGGCGGTCACCTCGGACGAGGTCTCCGAGATCTTGCCGCCGTCGAAGCGCAGGCCCACGACGGCGTCGGCCTCGGCCAGTTCGGCCATCTCGATCATCGCCGCCACGGCCGCCTGACGGGTCTCGGTGAGCACGACCGCCTGGTCGGCGCTGGCCTTCATGTCGCGCGGACGGGTGACCACGCCGATCACCTCGCCGAGGGTCTCGCTGATCTCCTGGCCGGCGATGCAGTCGGTGGTGCTCACCAGAAGGTCACGTCGGCTGAAGCTGATCTGGCGGGGCGCCGGCTCGGGAACCGGGGTCGCCGGCACTGGCTGCGGCGGGGCTCCCCACCCCGGGCCGCTCTGGGATCCGCTCTGGGGACCACCCTGCCCGGGGGCACCCTGGCCCGGTCCGCCTGGTCCTGGAGGGCCTGCGGGAGCACTCGGCTGGCCCTGCGGCGGGCCCCACTGCCCAGGGCCACCAGGGCCACCAGGGCCACCAGGACCACCGGGCCCGGCCGGGGGACGCGCGCCCCAGCCCTGCTGCCCGGGCTGGCCCTGCGGGGGTCCCCACGGTGGCTGGCCCTGCTGCTGCCCGGGCTGGCCACCCCACTGGGGCTGTCCCTGCTGGGGCTGGCCCTGACCGTAGGGGTTCTGGCCGTAGGGGTTGTTGGCCCCGTAGGGGTTGTTTCCGTAGCTCATGGCGCCACGATACGGCCCGGTCGGCTCCATCGCCTAGGCTGTGCCGAGTGAGTGAGCAGACCCCCCAGCAACCGGCAGCCGCCGCCCAGCAGGGCGCCGACGACTCGTCCCAGGGCGAGGCCTCGGTCAGTGAGCAGATGCAGGTGCGCCGCGACAAGCGCGCCCGAATCCTCGGCCAGGGCGGTCAGCCCTATCCGGTCGACCTGACCCGCACCCACACCCTCGAGCAGGTCCGGTCGACGTGGGGCCACCTCGAGGCCGGTCAGGAGACCGACGACGAGGTCGTCATCGGTGGACGGGTGGTCTTCGTCCGCAACACCGGCAAGCTCGCCTTCGCCACCCTGCAGGACGGGTTCACCCCGACCAGCAACGGCGAGCGGTTGCAGGTCATGCTGTCGCTGGCCGAGGTCGGTGAGTACGCCCTGGCAGCGTGGAAGTCCGACGTCGACCTGGGAGACTTCGTCTGGGTACGGGGACGAGTGATCTCGTCCCGACGCGGGGAGCTGTCGGTGATGGCCGCCGAGTGGCGGATGGCCTCGAAGGCGCTTCGTCCGCTGCCGGTGCTGCACAAGGACCTGTCGGAAGAGGCGCGTGTGCGCCAGCGCCACGCCGACCTGGTGGTGCGGCCCGAGGCGCGCGAGATGGTGCGCCAGCGGGCGCTGGTCACCGCCACCATCCGCCGGGTGCTGGCCGAGCAGGGCTTCATCGAGGTCGAGACGCCGACCCTGCAGCTGGTCCACGGTGGGGCGGCGGCTCGTCCGTTCCGCACCCACATCAACGCCTTCGACATCGACATGACGCTGCGGATCGCCTTGGAGCTGCCGCTGAAGCGGGCGATGGTCGGCGGGGCTGACCGGGTCTACGAGATCGGACGGATCTTCCGCAACGAGGGCATCGACTCCACGCACTCGCCGGAGTTCACCATGCTCGAGTCGTACATGAGCTGGGGCAGCCAGTTCACCGTCGCCCAACTCACCCAGGACCTGATCGTCGCCGTCGCCCGCGAGCTCGACATGATGCAGGTCGAGACCCCCGCCGGCGTCATCGACCTGAGCGGTGAGTGGGCGTGGCTGCCGATGTTCACCGGGCTGTCGGAGCACTTGGGCCAGGAGGTGACCCTCGACACTCCTCGCGCCGAACTGGAGCGGATCGCTGCCGCGCACGAGATCGAGGTCAAGCCGATCTGGAACGACGGCAAGCTGGCGATGGAGCTGTTCAGCGAACTGGTCGAGAAGACCCTGCTGCAGCCCACCTTCGTCCACGACTACCCCGCGATCGCGCAGCCGCTGGCCCGCAACCACCGCGACGACGACCGGATGGTCGAGGCCTGGGACCTGATCATCGGTGGTGTCGAGCGCGGCACGGGCTTCTCGGAGATGATCGACCCGGTCAACCAGCGGCAGGTGCTGGTCGAGCAGGCCTTGGCCGCTGCCGCCGGCGACCCGGAGGCGATGGAGTTGGACGAGGACTTCCTGGCCGCGCTCGAGATGGGTGCACCGCCGATGGGCGGCATGGGCCTGGGCATCGACCGGGTGATGGCCCTGTTCAAGGGCGTCGGGCTGCGCGAGACGATCCTGTTCCCGTTGTTGCGCCCACAGGGCTGACGCTCGCGGCCGCGGCGGTCGGCCCCCGCTCGGACGACTACTTCCAGAGGGTGGCCAGGGCGAAGGCGGCAGCCATCAGGCCCATGCCGATCAGCACGTTCCAGTCGCCCAGGCTCGACATGCCGGGCACCTGGTAGCCGGCCACGTAGTAGACCACGAGCCAAGCGACCCCGAGCAGGCCCACCGACGAGAACACCCAGGGCACCCAGCCGCGGTCGCCGCCGGCCAGGCGCGACTCCTCGTAACGCTTGCGCGCCAGTGCGGAGCGGTCGGCCGTCTTCCGCTTCTGCGAAGCGGTCTTGCGGACTCTGGACTCGGGCACTGCTGGCTCCTGTCAACACGGGGCGCTGGCGGCCTGCGCCGCTGGATCACTGGGTAGCCTAGTCGACAGCCGCCACGACACCCCATTCGGCCCCGGGAGGTGACCATGCCAGAACCCCAGGATGTGCTCGAGGTGGGCGGGCACGGGCTCGGTGAGCGCATGGTGCGTGCCCTGCGCCATGCCCGGGCCGCGATGGGACGATCGCCGCGCACCACCTGGTCGCGGATGGCGACGATGGGCGTGATCGCGCTCGCCGCACTGATGGCCACCGTCGGCGCGATGGCTGCCCGTGGCGGTGACCTGAGGGCCGGGCGCAACGCCGACCTCACCGACCTGGTGATCGTCGAGGTCGAGCAGAACCGCCGCCTGACCGGCGAACTGGCCGCGCTGAGGGCCGAGGTCGAGGGCCTGAGCAAGCTCGACCTGGCCGACCCGGCGCTGGCCGCGCAGCTCGAGACCATCTCGATCCAGTCCGGTACGACCCCGGTGAAGGGTCCGGCGGTCAAGGTGGTACTCACCGATGCACCGCTCGAGGTCAAGCCCCCGGGCGTCTCGGACGACCTGCTCGTGGTGCACCAGCAGGACATCCAGATGGTGGTCAACCTGCTCTGGGCCTCCGGTGCCGAGGCGATGACCATCCAGGGCCAGCGGGTGGTCTCGTCCACCGGTGTGAAGTGCGTCGGCAACACGGTGGTGCTGCACGGCGTGCCCTACGCCCCACCCTACGAGATCGTCGCGATCGGTGACGTGGCGGTGCTCAACGCCGCGCTCGACTCCAGCCCGGCGGTGGCCATCTACAAGCAGTACGTCGAGGCCTACAAGCTGGGGTGGAAGCAGTCGACGCTGACCGAGGTGACGATGCCGGCCTACCAGGGCAGTACGACCTGGAAGCACGCCCGCCCGCCCCGCTGAAGCACCGTCGCGCGGTACTGGTCTGCGCCGGGCGGTCATCTCCCCCAGGGCAGGATCAGCTGATCGCGCGTCCGGGTGGCTCGCCGATCACCAACGCCTCGCCGTCGCGCAGCCCGTGGAAGGGCTGACCTGGTCGCACGTGGCGCGCCGCGACCTCGTCAGCACCGCTGATTCCGGGTGTCCGGGGGAGTCCAGGTGTGGGACGAATGGCCGGTCGAGCACGCCCAGCCCGTCGAAGCGCACCTCGCCGTACCACCGTTCGGCGTCGGCGACCGGGTCGCGAGAGGTTCGGCGTGCAGTCCGAGGGCTGCCAACTGGGCCAGCTGGAGTTCCCGGTCGCGCCGCAACCGGGCGGTGTCGTCGACGTGGTCGATCGCGTTCGAGACCAGCAGGCCGTGGCGCCGCTCGCCGATCAGGTCGACCAGCTGCTCGGGGTGGTCACCGAGTTGGTAGGACGACAGGTAGAGCCTCATCGGCCAGGTCTCGTCCGGTTCGAGCGGCCGATGGTCAGCCGCCGGGGGTGGGGCTCTCGTCCGCGGACGAGGAGGAACCGCCCTCGGGCTGGGTCGCCACGAACACCTCGATCACGGTCTTGCGGTCGACCACCTGGCCGTCGTTCGGGGTCTGGTTGAACACCTTGCCCGCCTCCTGGCTCGAGGTCTGCTCGGTGACCTTGATCGTGAAACCGGCGTTCTTGGCGATCTGGGTGGCTCTTTCTACAGTCAGGCCGCGCAGGTTGGGCACCGCCGACTTGCCGGTGGCGACCGTGATCGTCACGGTCTGGCCCTTGGCCAGCGGGGAGCCGCTGCGCGGGTCGACCGAGAGCACCTGCCCGGCGACGGCGTCGGTTGGTTCTGTCGTGCCGGTTTCGCTGGGGTCCTTGCTCACCACCTCGTAGCCGGCCCGGCTCAGGATCTGGGTGACCTCGCGTTCGGTCTTGCCGACCAGGTCGCCGGGGATGACCGGGGTGCCGCTGCCGATCTTCAGGGTGACCTCGCTGCCCTTCTCGACCACCTTGCCGCCCTCGGGATCGCTGCTCACCACCTTGCCGGCCTCGCCTCCATCGGTCGGCTCGCTCTTGACCTTGAGGCCAAGGTCGGTGAGCTGCTTGGAGGCGTCCTCCTCGGACTTGCCGCTCAGGTCGTTGGGGATCTGGACCTTGCCGGTGGCGACGGTGATCTTGACCTCTGAGCCTTCGGCCACCTCGGCGCCGCTGGCCGGGTCGAGCGAGACCACCTGGCCCTTGTCGTAGTCGGCCGGGGTGTCGGCGGGGGAGGCGTCCGAGCGGGCCACGGTGAAGCCGAGCTCGGTGAGCGCGTCGGTGACCTCCTTCTCGGTCTTGCCCTTGAGGTTGTCGGGCACCTTGACCAGCTTGACCCCGGTGTTGACGGTCAGGTTGATGCGGGTGTTCTCGGGCACCGACGCCAGTTTCTCCGGCGTCTGCTTGATCACCTTGCCCTTGCTGTCCTCAGGGCCGTTGACGTAGGCGATCTCACCGACCTGCAGCTTGGCGTTGAGGATGGTGGCCCTCGCCGCTGACTCCTCCAGACCCTCGACCACTGGCACCGTGGTCATCGCCACTGTCGGCGTGGGGTCGGGCTTGAGCACCTGGTAGGCGCCGAAACCGAGCGCCACCAGCAGCAGCCCGAGCAGGGTGACCAGCACCCAGGTGCCCGCGCCCCATCTGCGGCGCTCGGTGATCGCGGTCTGGGTGGTGGTGACCGGGTTCAGGAACCCCGAGGGGTTGGTGTCGTCGGAGACCACGACGGGTGCGACGGCGGTGGGTGCCGGTTCGGGGACCGCGACCACTGGGGGCGGGATGACTGCGGTCACCTCGTTGCCGGCCAGCACGCGGGCGATGTCCTCGCGCATTTCGCTGGCGTTCTGGTAGCGGTCGGCGGGGTCCTTGGCCAGCGCCTTGAGGGTGACCGCGTCCATCGCCGGGGTCAGTTCGGGGTCCAGGTGGCTGGGCGGCACCGGGTTCTCGCGCACGTGCTGGTAGGCCACGCTCACTGGCGAGTCGCCGACGAAGGGAGGTCGTCCCACCAGCAGTTCGTAGAGCAGGCAGCCGGCGGAGTAGATGTCGGAGCGGTGGTCGACGGTCTCGCCGCGGGCCTGCTCGGGCGACAGGTACTGGGCGGTGCCGATCACGGCCGCGGTCTGGGTCATCGTCGCCGAGGTGTCGGCGACGGCGCGGGCGATGCCGAAGTCCATCACCTTGACCTGACCGCCCTTGGTCAGCATCACATTGGCTGGCTTGATGTCGCGGTGGACGATGCCGCCCTTGTGCGAGTAGGCCAGAGCGTCCAGCACTCCTTGGACGAACTGCAGGGCGCGCTCGGGCAGGATCTTGCGGCCGTCGCGCAGCACCTCACGCAGGGTGTGGCCCTCGACCAGTTCCATGACGATGTAGGGCACGCTGAGCCCGCTGGGCTCGTCGATCGCCTCGCCGGTGTCGTACACCGAGACGATGTTGGGGTGGTTCAGGCCGGCAGCCGCGTGCGCCTCACGACGGAATCTGGCCAGGAACATGGGGTCGGAGGCGAGGTCGGTGCGCAGCCGCTTGACCGCGACCAGGCGGTCGAGCCGCTGGTCCTGCGCACGCCAGACCTCGGCCATGCCGCCGCGTCCGATGACCGTGTCGAGACGGTACCGGCCACCGAGCACGGTGCCCTGCGAGCTCATCGATGGGTTCCTTTCCAGGTGCCGGGGCGCCTCTGGGGGCGTCGGACCGACCTCCATTGTGAAACATCTGCCTGAGACGAAGGTGAGGATGCCATCAGGTGTCTCATCGCCGCGCCTCGATCACGGCCTTGGCGATGGGGCCGGCCAGGCGCCCACCGGCGATCTCGGAACGCTCGATCTGGGCATCCTCGATGAAGACCGCGATGGCGATCTTGGGGTCGTCGGAGAACGCCACGAACCAGGCGTAGGGCGGACGATTCGGCGCGGACTGGGCGGTTCCGGTCTTGCCGCCGACCCGCACCCCGTCGACCTGGGCGCGCTGCCCGGTGCCTTCGGTGACGGTGGTGACCATCATCTGCTGCAACAACTTGGCGTTCGAGGCGCTCATCGCCCGGTTCAGCTGGGTCGGGCGGTGCGAGCTGATCACCTGCAGGTCGGTGCCGCGCACCTCCTGGGCCAGGTAGGGGCGCATGACCACGCCGTCGTTGGCGATGCCGGCGGCGACCATCGCCATCTGCAGCGGGGTGGCCGCCACCTCGTACTGGCCGATCGCACTCAGTGCGGTCTGCGGACGATCGGGGTCGGCGGGGAAGTGGCTGTTCACCCAGGGCACGTCGGTCGGCACGTCGGTGTCGAAGCCGAACAGCTTGGCCTGCTCGCGCAGCTTCTCGTCCCCCAGTTGCAGGCCGACATTGGCGAAGGCGGTGTTGCACGAGACCGCCAGGGCGTGTTCGAGGCTGGTGCGCGCGCCACCACAGTTGGTGTCGTTGCCCAGCCGGGTGGTGGTGTTCGGCAGGGTCATCACGGTGGGTGAGTCGACCATGGTGTCGGGCTTCATGCCGTTCTCGAGCGCCGCGGCGGCGGTGACCAGCTTGAAGGTCGAGCCGGGTGGGTAGATCTCCTTGGACGCACGATTGGCCAGTGGCCGGTTCTTGTCAGCGTTGAGCGTCTTCCACGACTCGGTGGCCTTGGCCAGGTCGGTGCTCGACAGCGTGTTGGGGTCGTAGCTGGGGGTCGAGACGTAGGCCAGCACGGCACCGGTGGTGTAGTCGATGGCGACCACGGCCCCCTTGCGTCCGGCCAGGCCGTCCCAGGCGGCCTGCTGGGCCCGTGGGTCGATGGTGGTGTGCACCGAGGCACCCTGCGGGGTCTTGCCGGTGAGCTTGTCGAGCACCCTCGAGACGGCCTGGGACGAGTCGGTGCCCGCCAGTTGCTGGGTGTAGTTCAGTTCGATGCCGGCCGCGCCGAAGTCGTAGGCATACCAGCCGGTGACCGGGGCGTAGAGCCTGGCCTGCGGGTAGCTGCGGGCGTAGCGGAATCGTCCGTCCTGCTGGTTCGACTGGGCGATCGGGACGTTGCCGACCATGATCGGACCACGGTTCTGGGCGTACTCGGCATCGCGCACCCGGCGGTTGCGGGAGTCACCGGCCAGACCCGGCGAGCGGACCACCTCGTTGATGCTGACGTTGACCAGCAGTGCGAAGAACATCAGCGCGGCCACCACGGCCACGCGCCTGATCGGTCGGTTCATCGTCGGCCTCCGCCCGTCAGCATCCGGGTCTCGTCGTCGGCCAGGTTGGTGACCGTCGGTTCGTCGGTGACCACACCCAAGCTGATCGGACGCCGGGCGTGGTGGCTGATCACCAGCATCAGCGCGATGATCACCCAGTTGGCGATCAGCGAACTGCCGCCCTGGCTCATGAACGGGGTGGTCAGGCCGGTCAGCGGCAGCAGTCGGGTGACGCCGCCGATGATCGCGAACACCTGCAGCGCGAACACGAAGCTCAAGCCGCTGGCCAGCAGCTTGCTGAATGGGTCATGGCTGGCCAACGCCATCCGCAGGCCGCGGGCGACCAGCAGCGCGTACAGCATGATCACCGCCATCAGCCCGACCAGGCCGAGTTCCTCACCGATCGCGGCGGCGATGAAGTCGCTCTTGGCCAGGGGTGTCAGTCCGGGACGACCGAGCCCCCAGCCTCGTCCAGTCAGACCGCCCCAGGCGAATCCGAACTGGGCCGAGATCACCTGGCCGTTCTGGTCGTAGTTCTCGAAGGGGTGCAGCCACGACGAGATGCGCACCTGCACGTGGTTGGTGTAGTTCACCGCCAGCCAGGCCCCGACGGCGAACAGCACCGCGGCCAGCGCCGGCCAGCCGGCCCGCTCGGTGGCCACGTAGAGCATCAGCACGAACAGCCCGAAGAAGAGCATCGAGGTGCCCAGGTCGTTCTGGAAGACCATGATCGCCAGCGACGCCGCCCACATCAGCCCGATCGGCATCAGGTCACGCGCCCGCGGGATCTGGATCGGCCCGAGCTTGAAGCCGCTCAGCGAGAGCACCTCGCGGTGGGCGACCAGGTAGCTGGCGAAGGCCAGGGCGAGCAGGATCTTGGCCACCTCCGACGGCTGGAAGGAGTAGCCGGCCACCCGGATCCAGATCCGTGACCCACCCAGCCGCACTCCCAGCCCGGGCACCAGCGGCAGCATCAGCAGGCCGACGCCGGCCAGGAACATCAGGTAGGGGAAACGCTGGAGGCGGCGGTGGTCACGCAGGAAGATGATCACCCCGGCGAACAGCGCCATGCCCAGACCGGTCCAGATGAACTGGTCCCAGGCGTCGCTGCGCGGAGGGCTGGGGATCTGGTCGATCCGGTGGATCATGGCCAGGCCCAGACCGTTGAGCGCGATCACCAGCGGCAGCAGAAGCGGGTCGGCGTAGGGCAGTCGCCAGCGGATCACCAGGTGGGCGGCGACCGCCATCCCGGCCCAGAGCCCGCACACCCAGGGCCAGTTGGCCGGCACCTCACCGGTCAGGTTGAGCCCGGTCAACAGCCAGCCACCCAGCCCGAGGGTGGTCGCCAGCAGGGTCATCGCCAACTCGACGTTGCGCCGGCGACGGTAGACCACGACCGAGCCCGTGCTGGTCACCGGCGGGGAATCCGAGGCCTGCGTGGCGAGGCTCATCAGCACTCTCCCTCGGGAGGTGCTGGCGCCGCCGAGCCCGTGAAACTGGCGGACGGGCTGCCCGATCCTGTGGACCCGCCCGAGGGCAGACCCGATCCTGAGGGTGAGGTGCCCGGTGAGGGCGAGGTCGTCCCGGTGGCCGAACCCGAGGGCACGGCCGATCCGGACGGGCGTGGGCTGGGCGAGGCGTCGTTGGGGCAGGTGCCTGCCATGGTCTGCAGGCGCTGCACAGTGCTGCGGGCCGCGTCCAGCGTGCTGGTCTTGATGGTGTCGCTCACCTGCTGGCGGTAGACCCGGGGGAGCCCGGCGACCTCGATGTCGGTGGTCTCGACCACCGTGGCCAGCGGTCGCCCCAACACCGAACCCTCGATGCCGTTGTAGATCGCGACATGGCCGTCGTTCTCGCCGACGTAGTACTGGGTCTTCGCCCAGGCCCACCCGCCGTACAGGCTGCTGCCGGTGACCAACGCGAGGACGAGCGCCAGCAACACCGGAACCCAGCGTCGACGTCGGCGCAGGGTCGGCTGGTAGCGGGCCTGCTCGTCATCGGTGTGTGCGGCGACCGGCACCGGCGCCTTGGGCACCACCGGAGACTCGTCGGCCGCGGCCACGGCCTCGTCGTCGCCCAGGTCGACCGCAGCTGCGAGCTCGTCGAGGTCGGGCACGGTGGTGCTCGCCGCGGCGCCGAGGACGACCGGCGTCCGCGCCCCCAGCGCCTCGTCGTGGGGGACGACGTCAGCCAGCACGATGGTGATGTTGTCGGCCCCGCCGCCCAGGTGGGCAGCCTGCACCAGATCGGCCATCACCACGTCGAGGTCGTCCTCGGCGAGGATCTCGGCGATCGTGTCGTCGGTGGTGAACCCGCACAGGCCGTCGCTGCAGAACAGCACCCGGTCGCCCTCGTGCACCTCGATCAGTTCGGTGTCGGGGCTGTGGGTGGGGTGGCCGTTGAGCACCTTGAGCACCAGGGAGCGGTGCGGGTGGATCGCGGCCTCCTCCTCGGTGATCCGGCCCTCGTCAATCAGCGACTGCACCCAGGAGTGGTCGTGGGTCAGCCTGACCAGGGATCCGTCGCGGAACAGGTAGCCGCGGGAGTCGCCGATGTGCACCAGGCCGAGTTGGCGGCCGTCGAACATCGCCCCACAGACGGTGGTGCCCATGCCGTCGAGGGAGTGATCACGGGCGACCAGGTCGGCGATGGTGTCGTTCGCCCTGGCCACGGCACCGGCCAGCGTGGTGAGCAGTTCCTCGCCGGTGGCCTCGATGTCGATCTGTTCGACCTCGTTGATCGCCACCGTCGAGGCCAGGTCGCCGGCGGCGGCACCGCCCATGCCGTCGGCGACCACCAGCATCGTGGGCGAGGCGAACCCGGAGTCCTGGTTGTTCTTGCGCACCAGACCCACCTCGGAGTGGGCGCGGAAGTCGAGCGAGAAGGTCATCGCTTCTCCAACCGCATCTGGGTGCGCCCGATCCGGATCACGTCACCGGACTGCACGCGGGTGCGCTGGGTGATCAGCAGGGTGTTCACCGCGGTGCCATTGGTCGAACCGAGGTCCTCGACCCACCAGTGGCCCTCTTCGTCCTGGGTGATCTGGGCATGCCGGGTCGAGGCGTAGTCGTCGTCGATGTTCAGGGTGGAGTCGGCGGCTCGTCCCAGGGCCACGGTGCCGATCAGAGGCACCTCCAGGCCAGTCTGGGCGCCCTGGATGACCTTCAGTTGCGTGGGGGCCGAGCGAGGGGGACGACGCCTGCGGGTCTGCGGCTCGCGGGGCGCGAAGTCGGGTGAGGTCGCGGCCAGCTCGCGTCCGAACAGGTCGGAGCGGATGACGCTGGCGGCGAAGATGATGAACACCCACATCAAGGCCAGGAAGGCGACCTTGAGTGCGGCGACGACGAGTTCGCTCACCTCACGAACCCACAGGGGCGTGCACCAGCATCCTGGTGGTGCCGATCTCGAGGCGGGTGCCGTCGGTGATGGTGGCCTGCCGGCACTTGGTGCCGTTGACCGTGATGCCGTTGGTCGATCCCAGGTCTTCGATGGTCACCCGCTGGGAGTCGCCGGTGCCGGCCACGTGGATCATGGCGTGCTTGCGTGAGATGCCCGGGTCGTTGATCCGCAGGTCGGCCTCGGAGCCTCGTCCGATCAGCAGTCCCGGCTCGGTGAGTGGGTGGCGCACTCCGTTGACCTCGAGCACCAGACGGGTGCGGGAATGACCGTGCCCGCGTTCGCTGGACGACACGCCTGCCGCCGCCTCGGAGGCGACGGTGAAGCGACCGGTGGGCAGCGACTCGTCCAGGTCGTACTCGATGGTGATCGGGCCGTTGAAGACGTAGCGGCGCTCGCCGGCGTACTCACGCAGTTCGGGCACGATCTCGGCGTTGAGGGTCTTGGCGTAGGGGGCGAGCCGGTCGTGGTCGCGCGGCGACAGTCCGATCATGAAGTGGTTGGGCACCAGGCGCTTGTCACGGCTCAGCAGCTTGGCCTCGGCATCGAGCTCACGCTGCAGCCGCGCGGCGATCTCGACGGGCTGTACGTCGCCCTTGAAGGCGCGCGCGAAGACGCCGTTGACGGCGCCCTCGATCCTCTTCTCGAGGCGGTCGAGCAGACCCACGTGTCCTCCTAGTGCAACTGAACTCGGATCAGTCTACTGACCAGCCGGTTGGGCCCCCATTCCGACGCGGTCACCGACCAGTTCACAGCAGCGGCAGCGATCGACCCGGGTCGGTGGTGTGGATGTTGACCAGCGAGTGGGCTGCCCGCACCAGGTGGTCGCGGATGGCCTCGTCGGCCTCGGTCTCGAGGTCGAGTTGGTCGAGCGCGCCGAGCATGTGGTGCAACCAGCGGTCGCGGGCCTCAGGGGTGATCGGGAAGGGCTGGTGGCGCATCCGCAGCCGGGGGTGCCCGCGGGTCTGGGAGTAGTCGGTGGGCCCGCCCCAGTACTGCTCGAGGAACATCCGCAACCGGTCCTCGGCGCCGGGCAGGTCGTCGTCGGGATACATCGGGCGCAGCAGGTCGTCGCCGGCGACGCCCACGTAGAAGAGATGCACCAGGCGCTCGAAGGTCGCCCGTCCGCCGACGCGCTCGTACAGGGTCTGGGTCACGCGTCATTGTCACCCGATGTCCGGAACCCGGCCAAACTTCGCGCTCCGCGGCCCAGATCGCGCCTCGGGCTGAACTTCTGCCGGGTTTCGGACATCGAGGCGCTGGCCGGACGGTGCTGCTGGCCGGGGTCGGGCAGTCGGGGTCGGGCAGTCGGGGTGAGGACAGCCGGGTGAGGGGCAGGCAGCCGTCGGGCGGCCAGCATCCGGTTCAGCACAGCGATGCTGAGCGCGACTGGGTGTCACTGTCGCTGCTGGCCCAGACTGGACCCCGTGCTTCTCGAGATGTTCCGCCTGGTTGACCTCACCGGGGTGCTGGCCAACGCCATCCTCGGCGGGATCGCCGCCAAGAAGGTGGGCTACGACCCGGTCGGGTTCGTGGTGCTGGCGATCGTCTCGGGGCTGGGTGGGGGTCTGATCCGCGACACCCTGCTGCAGAAGGGCACTCCGGTCGCGCTGGCCGAGCCGGTCTACCTGGCGGTGGCCCTGGCCGGGGCAGCCATCGCCTTCCTGGTGCCGCTGCACGTGCGCCCCGCCCGCTGGACCCTGATCGGCCTGGATGCGGTCGCCGTCGGCTCGTGGGCCGCGATCGGCACCCAGAAGGGGCTCGCGAACGGGTTGTCGTGGGGGTCGGCGGTGTTGCTCGGGGTGACCACCGTCGTCGGTGGCGGCATCCTGCGAGATGTGCTCATGCAGCGTCGACCGGTGGTGTTCGAGGCCGGCAGCCCGCTGTATGCGACCTGCGCCTTGGTCGCCTCGCTGGTGGCGATGGCGCTCACCACCGCAGGTCACCCGGGCTGGGGGACCGCGGCCTCGGTCGCAGTGGGGGCATCGATGGCGGTCGCCGCGCGCTGGTTCGGGTGGGCCTTACCGACCGAGGTCAAGCCACGGCGTCGCCACCGCAAGCGTGAGGCCAGGATGAGCGGTGAATGAGGGTGACGCCCCGACTTCTGTTCGGTGAACAGCAGGTGTCACACTGTTGCTGTGACTGACGTGACGCTCGTCCTCAGCCTGCTCGTGGTGGTGGCGCTGGTGTTCGACTACACCAACGGGTTCCACGACACGGCCAATGCCATGGCCACCACGATCGCCACGGGTGCGCTGAAGCCCAAGGTCGCGGTCGCCCTGTCGGCCGTGCTGAACCTGGTGGGGGCGTTCCTCTCGATCGAGGTGGCGCTCACCGTCAGCAACAAGGTGGTCGACATCCAGGGCCCTGACGGGGCGCCACTACCCGAACTGATGGGCCTACCGATTCTGGTGATCGTCCTGGCTGGCCTGGTCGGCGGCATCCTGTGGAACCTGATCACCTGGCTGTTCGGCATCCCCAGTTCCTCGTCCCACGCGTTGTTCGGTGGTCTGATCGGCGCGGCGATCGCGTCACTCGGCGCCGGCGGCGTCAAGTGGGACGGCGTGCTCAAGGCGGTGGCGATCCCCGCCGTCGCGGCACCCCTCGTGGCCTGCTTCGTGGCCCTGGTCGGCGCCCGACTGGTCTACCGGATCACCCGCAACCTGCCCGAGTCGAGCAGGGCAAACGGCTTCCGTTGGGGCCAGATCGGCTCGGCCTCACTGGTCTCGCTGGCCCACGGCACCAATGACGCCCAGAAGACCATGGGTGTGATCACCCTCGGCCTGATCGCCGCCGGGGTGTGGACCGACACCCACGCCATCCCGTTCTGGGTCAAGCTCACCTGTGCGGTCGCGATCGCCCTCGGCACGTACATGGGCGGTTGGCGCGTGATCCGCACCCTGGGCAAGGGACTGGTCGAGATCGACCCGCCGCAGGGCATGGCTGCCGAGGCCGCCTCCGCCGCGATCATCCTGTCGAGCTCGCACGCCGGCATGGCGCTGTCGACCACCCACGTCGCCACTGGCTCGATCCTGGGCAGCGGCCTGGGGCGTCGGGTCGAGGTGCGCTGGGGCGTCGCGGGTCGCCTGGTCGTGGCCTGGCTGACCACCCTGCCCGCTGCCGGGCTGATGGGCGCGATCTGCTGGTGGCTCGCCCACAGCGTCGGCGGCGTGGCCGGCCCCCTGCTGATCTGTGTGCTGCTGGCCGGGCTGTCGCTGTTCATGGTCTGGTGGGCCCGGCGCGACCCCATCCACCATGAGAACGTCAACGACGACTGGAACGGTGGGCTCAGCCCCGACAGGAACAAGGGCGGCCCCACCCCGCGCCGGCGAGAGAAGGTGTGAGCCATGGGTGAGTTGTTCCTCGACGCCGGACGCGCCATCGCCAACGTCGCGATCGTGGGCTTGGTGCTGGGCGCAGGCGTGCCGGCGATCTTCGCCCTGGGCATGCGCGCGCTCGGCATCGGACGACCGGTCTCGGCCGACAGCACCGACTTCACCGGCCCGGCCACCGCCACTGGACGAGCACTTTCTCTGGTCTTCTTCGCCACGGCGGTCGCGGCGGTGCTGTTCGGCTTCGTGGTGATCATCTGGGGCAAGCAACTGTTCTCGTGAGCCTCTGGCGCCGAACTCGGCGCGGTCGGGCCTCGTCCGTGCGACTCTGGTCGTCCTGTGCCCAGACTGGGCTCCACCTGCTGCAGACAGCCCATGCGCGCGATCACGGCCTCGCTGTTCAGTTCGCTCGAAGGAGTTGTCGACAACCCCGGCACCTTCATGCTGACCAGTTCGACCAACAGACGGGCGAGGCGATGGATGCCTGCCTGGCACGCTGCGACGCCGCCCTGCTCGGCCGGGTGATGTGCCAGGAGTGGGCGGCCTCCTGGCTCAACCATCCCGGCGACGGCTTCGACGAGTTCATGAACCCGGTGACCAAGCACGTGGCCTCCCACACACTCACCGGGCCTCTGGAGTGGCAGAACTCCCACCTGGTCGAGGGCGACCTGCTCGACTCCGTGTGCGGCTGCGCGAGTCCGAGGAGGGCGACGTCGCGGTCAACGGGTTGTCGGTGATCGCCCAACTGCTCGAGGCCGTCCTGCTCGACCGACTGTTCCTCGCGGTGGTCCCGAAGTTCGTCGGACGAGGCCGCCGCCTCTTCGGCGAGGGCCTGACCACCCCGATCGGCATGGAGCTGATCCAGCACAGCCTCAGCGAGCGCGGCCACCTGCTGCTCACCCGCCGGCGACGCGGCTGCAGAATCCGGCCCGGGCGACTGGGGAAACGAAACAGACCGCTACGGGCGTCCCAGCAGCGGCCTGTCAGTTGGTCGGGGTGACAGGATTTGAACCTGCGACCTCATCGTCCCGAACGATGCGCGCTACCAAGCTGCGCCACACCCCGATGGCCCTCGACGAGGACCGACGACGAGTGTATCCCACCGTCGCCGACCTCCGCCAAATGGTTCAGGCGCGGTCGCGACCGGGGCCCGACACCAGCGTCAGCAGCGTCGCCTCAGGTCGGCAGAACACCCGGTAGGGGGCATAGGGCGAGGTGCCGATCCCGGCCGAGACGTGCAGTGCGCAGGTGCGTCCGCCGGCAGTGTGGGAGTGGTAGCCCTTGACCCGCGCGGGTTCGATGTCGCAGTTGGTGACCAGCGCGCGTCCCGGCAGGCAGACCTGACCGCCATGGGTGTGGCCGGCCATCACCAGGTCCATCCCGTCGCGGGCCATGGCGTCGAGCAGGCGCAGGTAGGGGGCGTGGGTGACCCCGATGTTCAGGTCGGCGTCCACCGCGGGTCCGGCCACCTCGTCGTAGCGGTCACGATCCATATGGGCGTCGTCGGTGCCGCGGAAGGCGAGGTGTCGTCCCGCCACCGTGAGCTCGGCGCGCTGGTTGGTCAGGTCGTGCCAGCCGCGAGCGAGGAAGAGGTCGCGCAGTCGACGCCAGTCGAGGTTCGATGGCCCTTCCTGGTCACCGATCGGCAGGGCCGAGACGCCCAGGTAGCGCAGCGGGGACTTGAACTGGGCCCGCTTGTAGTCGTTGCTGCCGAAGACGAACACCCCGGGCACGTCGAGCAGACCACCCATGGCCTCGACCACCGGGTCGATGGAGGAGTCGAACGAGATGTTGTCACCGGTGTTGACGACCAGGTCAGGTTCCAGCTCCTGCAGGCTGCGGACGAAGGCGCTCTTGCGTCGCTGCCACGGCGCCAAGTGGATGTCGCTGATGTGCAGCACCCTGATCGGCGCTTGGCCGGGCGGCAGCAGCGGGGCCTCGACCTGACGAAGCGCGTAGCAGCTGGCCTCGGTCAGTCCCCACGCCAAGCCCGCCGTCGCCACCCCGGCGACGGCACCGACCGCCCGGATCACGGCTTCTTGCCCGGTTTCGGTTTCGTCGTCTCGCTGGTGGCGGTCGGTTTCGGCGGCTCCTTGGTGTTGCTGGGTTCGGTCGTCGCGGTCGGATCAGGCTTCGGATCAGGCTTCGGCTTCGGCCTGGGAGCCGGTCCGGCCGAGATCCTCAGGTAGATGGTCGTGCCCAGCGGCTGCATGCCCTGCGGGGTGGCCCCGAGGTAGTAGCCCTGCGGCCAGTTTGAGTAGACCCGCATCGGGCTGGTGCTGAACCCGGCGGCCTCGATCGTCCGCTTGGCCTCGTCGTAGCCCATACCGCTGGTCGAGGGCACCTGCTTCTTCTTGCCCTCCAGGATCTCCTCGGTCGGCGCGACGAAGCGTGTGTGCTTCTTGCCCTTGAGGGCCTCCGTCATGGCGGCGTTCCAGATCTGGCCCGCGTCGCCAGAGCCCGAGCCCTCGAGCCACGTCCCGCTGGGGAGCCTGATCTGCTTCAGCGACTTGCGCTTGCCTTCCCAGTATGGGTTGCCCTTGTCGATCGAGATCATCGCCACACCGGCCATCTCGGGGGTGTAGCCGGCGAACCAGACGGCCTCGTTCGACTCAGTGGTGCCGGTCTTGCCGGCCTGGTCGAAGTCGCCAGAAAGGGCCACCCTGGCACCGGTGCCGGGTCGCTCCATCACCTTCGACAGCACGTAGTTGGTGCCGTCGGCGATCTGGGGTTCGATGGCCTTGGCGCACTTGTTGGCGGGGACGGCGAGCTTCGCGCCGGCCTTGTTGACCACCGACTGCAGGATCAGCGGGGTGCAGTGCACGCCGCGGTTGGCGAAGGTGGCGTACGCCTCGGCCATCGACAGCGGGGTCACCTCGACCGTGCCCAGAGTGAACGAGGGGTTCGACGCCTGAGACTCCATCTTCTCGCCGGTGGCGATCTTGGCGCCCACCTTCGCCGCCATCCGGGTGGTCTCGCAGATCCCGACTCGCTGCTCCAGCTGGACGAAGTAGGTGTTCACCGAGCCCTGAGCGGCCTCAACCAGCGAAATGTCGCGGTTGTCGTAGCCCCGCACTGAGTTCGAGACCTTGTAGTCGCTGGGGAAGACGAACGACCCCTCGCAGTTGCTGAAGGTCTCGCCCTTGAACTGCATCGGTGAGGTGGCTCGGATCCTGGTCTTCGGGGTCAGGCCCTTCTCGAGCGCCGCGGCCACGGTGAAGGCCTTGAACGTCGACCCGGCCTGGAAGCCCATCGCGTCGCCCATCGACTTCTCGACGTTGTAGTTCAGGTAGGTCTGGCCCGGCTGCTTGCCCATCTTGGGACGAGACTGCGCCATCGCCACGATCAGGCCAGTCTTCGGCTCGAGCAGCACCGAGGTCGCGATCACCGGGTCGGTCGGGGCGACCATCTTGGCGATCGCCTTCTCGGCGGCGCGCTGGGTGCGCGGGTCGATCAGGGTCTGGATGGTGAGGCCACCACGCTTGAGACGACTCTCGCGCTCTTCGGTGGTCTTGCCCAGGCTGGTCATCTGCGGGCCGACCAGCGTGCGTCGCACGTAGTCACAGATTTGCGGGAACTCCGAATAGGTGCAGCCATTGGGCTCGGGCTGGATCTTGGAGGTGTCGAAGCCGGCCTTCTTCACCCTCTCTGCCGCGTCCGGGGTGATGATGCCCAACTCGGCGATCCGGTTGATCACCACGTTGCGGCGCTGCATCGCGGCCTCGGGGTGCAGGCGCGGGTTGGTCGCGGTCGGGTTCTGCACCAGGCCGGCCAGCATCGAGGCCTGGGCCAGGTTCAGCTTCGCGGCGGTGGTGTTGAAGTAGTGCCGAGCGGCCGCCTCGACGCCGTAGGCGCCGTCACCGTAGTAGGCGATGTTCAGGTAGCGCTCGAGGATCTCGTCCTTGCTGTACTTCTTCTCCAGCGCGATCGCGTAGCGGAGCTCGCGGATCTTGCGGGTGTAGGACTCCTCCTGGGCCTTGGCCATGCCTTCGGCGTCGTCGTTGGCCCACGCGGTCTGCACCAACACCTGCTTGACGTACTGCTGGGTCAGGGTCGAGCCACCCTGGGTCTGGCCACCGGCCGAGTTGCGCAGCAGCGCACGCAGGGTGCCCTGCAGGTCGATCGCACCGTGCTCGTAGAAGCGGTGGTCCTCGATGACGACCTGGGCGATCCGCATGTTCGGGTGGATCTTGTCGAGCGGCACGTAGATCCGGTTCTGGTCGAAGAAGCGACCGAGCTCGGAGCCGTCAGCCATCAGGATCACCGACTTCTCCGCCTGGGGCGGAATGTCGAGCGCGGCGGGCAGTTCCTCGAGGCTCTCGGACCCGGCCTTGGCGGTTCCACCAGCCATGGCGACGAACGGCACTGCCAGCCCTGCCGTCAGCAGTCCACACAGCACACTGACCACCAGGAACATGGTCAGGGCATAGAGCTTGCTCGCCTTGGGGGGGTGACTCATGTCTTCCAGAGTACGTGACGGATCCGTCAGACCCCATTCGGCGACCTGCGCCTGCGGTGGTGGCGTGGGGTGAATCCCCAATTCCGCGGGGTGTACGGTTCAATCGATTCAGTTCAATTCGCGCGCGCAACGCGCAGGAGGACGAGCGCGTATGTCGCAGGCCAGCATCAAGGACGTGGCCGCCCACGCAGGGTTGTCGGTGGGCACGGTCTCGAACGTGCTCAACCATCCCGACAAGGTCTCCGAGGCGACCAGGGCCAAGGTGCTGCGCTCGATCGAGGAGCTCGGTTTCGTCCGCAACGAGGCTGCCCGCCAGCTGCGCGCCGGGACCAGCCAGTGCGTCGGTTTCGTCGTGCTGGACGCCGCCAACCCCTTCTTCCACGACATCGCCGCCGGGGTGGAGGAGTCGGCCGACGCCGCCAACCTGCAGTTGCTGCTGGCCAACTCCGGGTCCGACCCCGACCGTGAGGCCCGCCACCTGGCCCTGTTCGACCAGCAGCGGGTCAAGGGGCTGCTGGTCAGTCCGGTGCGGGGAGTGAGCGCGGTGCTCGAGCGCTTGGCCCGCCGTGGGATGCCGACCGTCCTGGTCGACATCGACTCGTCCGGAGGCGCCTACTCCTCGGTCTCGGTGGACGACGTTGCCGGCGGGCGGATGGCCACCCGTCACCTGATCGACCAGGGCCACACCAAACTGTGTTACGTCGGCGGACCACCCCTGACCCTGCGCCAGGACGCCGACCGCTTCATCGGGGCGTCGGAGGAGGTCGCCGAGCACGTCGGGGTCTCGCTCGAGCACGTCAGCGTCAGTCGACACCACCTCGAGGGCGGACGATCCGCTGCCGACCGGGTGCTGGCCCGACCCGAGCGCGATCGTCCCACTGCGGTGTTCTGCGCCAACGACCTGCTCGCGCTGGGTTTCCTGCAGGGGGTGATCGCCGCGGGCCTGCGGGTACCCGACGACCTGGGCCTGGTCGGCTACGACGACATCTCCTTCGCCGCAGGTGCCTCGGTGCCGCTCAGCTCGGTGCGCCAGCCCAGCCACGAGCTCGGCCAGCAGGCCATGGCGCTGCTGATGGAACAGATCGACGACCCCGAGGTCACGCGCAGCAATGTCGTGCTGCAGCCGGAGCTGGTCGTCCGCGAATCGAGCGCACTGCGCCGCTGAGCGCCGGTCGTCGTGGTCGGGGTTCACCACCGCTGATCTGGGGTCTGGTCAGGGCGTCGAGTGCCGAGTAGGTTTGTGTGGCAAGTACGCACCCTCCCTCACCGAACGGGGACTCAATGTCGCATGCGCACGCCGACCAGCCCTGGAGCCTTCAGGCGCACTGCCGCGACCGGGGCGACGACATGTTCGGCGAGACCCAGGACCAGAAGCGGGCGCGGTTGGTGTGCAACGGGTGCCCGGTGCGCGCGGAGTGCCTGGCCGAGGCCCTGACCCATCGCATCGAGTGGGGGGTCTGGGGTGGCATGACCGAACGGGAACGGCGCCACCTGCTGCGCCAGCGCCCCGACATCTCCGACTGGCGTGAGGTGCTGCTCAACGCACCCACCATCGACCGGACCCACCTGGTCAACAGGGTGCAGCACCCGGCCCAGTGACGTTGCAGCTCGGCTGCCGGTGAGCGCGTGGGCGCCCAGTGCCCTGTGACTAAGGTGTCGGCATGACCAAATGGGAGTACTTCACCGCACCGATCCTGACCCACGTGTCGACCCAGATCCTCAACAACTTCGGCTCCGACGGCTGGGAGTTGGTGCAGATCGTCCCCGGACCCAACCCCGAGAGCCTGGTCGGCTACTTCAAGCGGCCGCTGCCCGAGGCGAAGTGACGTGACCCAGACGCCCTCGTCCCGGCTGGAACAGCTGGGCATCGCGCTGCCGCCGGTGGTGACGCCGCTCGCGGCCTACACCCCGGCCACCAGCGTGGGCAGCCAGGTCTGGACCTCGGGGCAACTGCCGATGGTCGACGGAGCGCTGGCCGCCACCGGCAAGCTCGGTGGCCAGATCAGCCTCGAGCAGGGGGCAGACCTCGCCCGCCAGGCCGCCCTGAACGCCATTGCCGCCGCGGCCGGCCTCGCCGGTGGCATCGACCGGATCACCCGGGTGCTCAAGGTCGTGGTCTACGTGGCCAGCGAGGCCTCGTTCACCGACCAGCCCAAGGTCGCCAACGGCGCCTCGGTGCTGCTGGGTGAGGTGTTCGGCGACGCAGGCGTGCACGTGCGCAGCGCCGTGGGGGTCAGCGTGCTGCCGCTGGACTCCCCGATCGAGGTCGAACTGGTCGTCGAGACCGCCTGAGGACGCCTCGCAGGGCTGGACGACGGCGGGGTGGACGACGGGGGGCGGGACGAGGTCTCGTCCCGGCGTCGCTCAGCCCACCCGGGCCGTGAGCTTGTCGGCGTCGCGGATCAGCAACGATCCGACGCCCACCTCGACGATGCCGCGCTGCTCGAAGTCTGACAGGGCCTTGTTGACGCTCTCGCGCGACGAGCCCACGATCTGGGCCATCTCGGACTGGGTGAGGTCATGGCGCACCTGGATGCCTTCACCGGTGCGCTCGCCGAAGCGCTCGGCCAGGCTGAGCAGAAGGTGGGCGAGCCGTCCCGGAAGGTCGCTGACCAGCAGCCCTGCGGTCTGGTCGTCGCTTCGCCGCAACCGTGAGGCCATCTGGCGCAGCATGGCCTGGCAGATGTCGTGGTGGGTGGCGATCAGGGTGCGCATCGCCGACCCGGTGATGCGAAGCGTCGCGCCATCGGTGCTGGCCGTCGCCGAGGTCGAGCGGTTGCCGACGTCGAACAGCGACAGCTCACCGAACATCTCACCGGGGCCCATCAGCCACAGCAGCGACTCGCGCACCGGCTGGGCCTGGGCTCGACGGCGCAACTCCTTGACCGTCACCTTGCCGGTGATCGGCGGCAGCGGCGGGGGCTGACGCCGGGCCCGCCGGGTGAGCTTCACCTTGCCGTCGATGATGATGTGCAGGTCGTCGGGGGCGTCCCCGCTGGAGAAGAACACGTGCCCGCGGCTGTGCTGCTCGATCGCTGACTGCGCCAGCAACTCGCCCCGGGAGGCAGCGCTCAGCCCCGCCAGGAACGGCAGGCGGGTCAGCTCAGTTCGGCTCACGGCTTCCTCTCGGGGCGCGGGACCAGAGGCGAGTGGGGCCAATGGTGGACGGCAGTCTAGTGGCGAGCGTCGCGTGAGGCCCACCCGAGCGGCGAGAGCGGCGGTGAACTGTCGGCGTAGGCTGGGCCGGTGCCACGTTCCCGTACCGCCAAGCCCGTCGACCAGCCGTCGTCCGACCTGGTGGCCAGGGCCCGCACGATGGACGAACTGCTGGCCGAGTGCTACCCCCAGGCACGTGCCGAACTCGACTTCACCACCCCGCTGGAACTGCTGGTCGCCACCGTGTTGTCGGCCCAGTCGACCGACAAGCGGGTCAATCTGGTCACCCCTGCACTGTTCGAGCGCTACCCGACCCCGCACCACTACGCCGAGGCCGACCCGGCAGAACTCGAGGAGATGATCCGCCCCACCGGCTTCTTCCGCGCCAAGACGCAGTCGTTGATCGGCCTGGGCCGCGCCCTGGTCGACCAGTTCGACTCGGTGGTGCCCTCGACGCTGGACGAACTGGTCACGCTGCCGGGCGTGGGGCGCAAGACCGCCAACGTCGTGCTCGGCAATGCCTTCGGCGTGCCCGGGTTGACCCCGGACACCCACTTCATGCGGGTGACCCGACGGATGGGATGGACCACCGAGACCACCCCCGACCGGGTCGAGCAGGCGATCGCGCTGCTGTTCGACCCCGACGACTGGGTGATGGTCAGCCACCACGTGATCTGGCACGGACGACGCCGCTGCCACGCCCGCACCCCGGCCTGCGGCGCCTGCCCGGTGATGGCGCTGTGCCCGAGCGCCGGCCTCGGCCCCACCGACCCCGACCAGGCGGCCAAGCTGGTCAGGGAGCCGCGCGGATGAGGACGGTCGGTCTTGCCCGCTGGGGGCGCCTGCTGGTCGGCGCGCTGGCGCTGGTCGTCCTCGCCGGGTGCCAGGACGAGCCCGGCTACCAGTTCCCCGCCGACTCGGCGTCGCCGACGGCCGTGCGCAGTGACCTGTCGGCGCAGCGCAAGGCTGCGGGAATCGCCGACTGCCCGGCCGACGTGGCAGGACAGGAAGCTGTCGCGGGCGGGCTGCCCGAGGTGAGGCTGGAGTGCCTCGGCGGTGGCACCGGAGCCACGTTGTCGAAGTTGCCGCGCAAGCCGATGGTGCTGAACTTCTGGGCGCAGTGGTGTGGGCCGTGCCGCGACGAGGCCCCGCACCTGGCTGCCGTGGCGCGCAGCACCAAGGGCTCGGTGCAGTTCATCGGCGTGAACCAGAACGATCCCCGGCCAGAGCTGGCGATCGAGTTCGCCGGTGAGGCGGGCTGGAGCTATCCCCAGTTGGCCGACGAGCTCAAGGCGACCCGCGCGGCTCCGCTGCAGGTGACCGGCCTGCCGACCACGATCCTGGTCTCGGCCGACGGTCGGATCGTCCACCGGGTCGCCGGGGTGATCGAGTCGGAGGAGGCACTGCGGGCGTTGATCGGCGAACACCTCGGGGTGGACGCGTGAGCGTGACGTCCGGGGGTGCTGGCGACCGGCTCGAGGTGCTGCGGTCGGCCCTGGTGCCGGTGGCGGACAGCCACGTGGAGTGGGCGCCGACGGCCGGTGGCGGGCGCGGGCCGAGGCCGGCGGCGGTGCTCGCCCTGCTCAGCGACCACCCGTCGCCCGACCTGCTGTTCACCGAACGATCCCGGCACCTTCGCCACCACGCTGGGCAGATCTCGTTCCCCGGCGGACGGATCGACCCCGGAGACACCTCGCCCGCGGCCGCGGCGCTGCGTGAGGCCAACGAAGAGGTGGGTCTGCGCAGTGAGGCGGTCACGCTGATGGGCGAGTTGCCCGCGACCGCGCTGACCACCACCTTCTTCCGGGTCACCACGGCGGTCGGGCTGTGGGACGGACGCGGGATGCTGGTGCCCGAGGAGGCCGAGGTCGCCGCAGTGCACCGCTACCCGGTCGACCTGCTGGCCGACCCGTCGACCAGGCGCAGCGCGCGGCATCCCCTGGGGGGCAGCGGACCCGCGTTCGTCTTGGACGACATCGTGATCTGGGGGTTCACCGCGCACCTGGTCGACCACCTGCTGCGGCTGGCTGGCTGGGAGCAGCCCTGGGACGAGGAGCACCTGATCGACGTGCCGAGGCGATTCCTGCGCTCAGGACTGTGAGGCGGTCTGGCTGATCGAGTGGGGAGCGCCCCCCGCATGGTTGATCGAGTGGGGAGCGAAGCGACCGTGTCGAGATCCCCCGGCGACAGAAACTCAGTCGAGGGCGCGGCGGGCCTGGCGGATCGTCTTGGCGGCCAAGGCATTGTTCGTGACCACGGTCTTGCCCTCGGCGGCAGAGGTTTTCAGCGCAGCGACGGTGGCCTTGGCCTCGGCGATGGTCGCCTCGGGCGCCTTGACCTGATCGATCTCCTTCTTGCCGACCACCGCGAGCACCGCGGCGATCACCAGCAGCACCAACGCCATCGAGATCAGGCCCAGCACCACGCTCAGCACCATGCCGAGCCCGACCGGACCTGACCACAGCAGGGTGAAGGCACCCGCGCCCGCCAGGAACAGCAGTGAGACGGCGTTGAGGGCGAGGTAGCCGGCGGCGCCGAACATGCCACCACCCTTGCCCGCGTGGGCGACGGCGGGCTTGACCTCGGCCTGGGCCAGCGCCTTCAGGTCGGTGGCGATGCGCGCACCGTCGGTCTTGATCCGGTCGACGATGGACGCGACCTGCGACGTGTTGGGCACTGCTACTCCTCGTCCGTATGGATGACCCAGATCAGGGTGGTGGACGAGGTCAGTCTAGGGCCGCTCGACAGCGACCGCAGCCGCCGGTGCGTGCCGTCGTCCGCGGATCATCAGGCTGATCGACCCGGTGATCGCCGCGATCACCGACGCGGTCAGCACCGCCATCTTGGCGGGAGCCAGTTCGGGCGTGCCGGCGAAGGCCAGTTCGCTGATCAACAGCGAGACGGTGAATCCGATCCCGGCCAACTGGGCCACCGCCAGCAGGTCGCCCCACTCGACCCCCTCGCCGAGTTCGGCCGAGGTGAACCGGGCGGTCAGCCGCGCACCCAGGTAGACGCCGATGATCTTGCCCGCGACCAGGCCCAGGATCACCCCCAGCGGCACCGGATCGGTCCACAGTGCGCGCAAGGCATCACCGTCGATGGCCACCCCGGCGGCGAACAGCGCGAACAGCGGCACCACCAGACCGGCCGACCACGGCTGCACGTTGTGCTGCCAGCGGTCCAGTGGCTCGTCCAGCGTTTCGGCAGTCGCCCGGGTCAGCAGTCCCAACCCGACGCCGGCGATGGTGGCGTGCACGCCCGACTGCAGCATCAGGTACCAGGTGAGCACGAACAGCGGCACGTAGAACCAGCCGTTGTCGATCCGGCGGCGCTGCATGAGCCACCACAACGCCATGCAGGCAGCCGCCCCGGCCAGCATCACGAGGTTGATGCCGTGGCTGAACCCGATGGCGATCACCAGGATCGCGCCGAGGTCGTCCACGATCGCCAGGGTGAGCAGGAACGCCCGCAGCGCAGCGGGCAGCCGGTTGCCGACGATCGCCAGCACCGCCAGCGCGAACGCGATGTCTGTGGCCATCGGGATCGCCCACCCGCGAGGGGAGCCACCGTCGACCAGCAGGTTCGTGGCCAAGTAGATGCCCGCGGGTACGACCATGCCGCACACCGCGGCGACGATCGGCACCAGCGCGTCGGCGGGACGGGACAGCGAACCCTCGGTCAACTCACGCTTGAGTTCCATGCCGGCCGAGAAGAAGAAGACGGTGAGCAGGCCGTCGGTGGCCCAGTGGGCCAAGCTCAGTGGACCCAGTTGGTGGTGGGCGAGGCGCTGGTAGGCCATCGGTTCGGCATTGGCCCAGACCAGGGCCACCACCGTGGCGAACAACATCAGGAACCCGCCGGTGGTCTCGCGACGCAGCACCTCGGGCAGGTGCAGGGCGTCAGCGCCCTGGGCGGGGCGGAACAGGATCCGGCGGAGCGTGAACGGTCGACGTGAGGTCACAGTGGACTTTCGGGGTAGGACGACTGGTGTGCCGACCAGACTTCCCGGCGCTCCGACGTCGATCGTACAGCCCGGTTGTGTGGGTCAGAGCGGGATGACCAGCCCGTCGTCGTCGATCTCGATCGGGGCGGTGAGCTCGTCGTGGTCGACCCAAGCCCGGTGGCACTGCAGCAGGTAGGGCAGCCGCAGTGCGTCGGCGCCGGGTGCAGCGTCGTCGTGCAGCCGGGCGACGTCGTCCAGCACCTTGTTGCGGTCGGGTTCTGCCAAGCCCTGGATCGCGGGCAGCGCCTCGACCATGCCCAGCAGTTGGGTGCGGGTGATCGGCACCCAGTGCCGGTGCTGGGTGCGCTCGAGCCCGCCGAAGTACTTGCTGCTGGCCAGGTGGGTGACCGAGTCGGCGCCGTAGTTGCCCGCCATGGCGGCCGGGTCGATCTTCTGGACCAGGGCGGTCAGCCGGCGCACCCACGGCACCGAGTCGTCCCTGACCAGGTACGACACGCCGGCTCGTCCGCCCGGACGAAGCACCCGCGCCATCTCGGACAGCACCAGTCCGGGAGCGAACCGGTGGAAGTCCTGGTGGCTGAGCACGACGTCGAACTGGCACGGCTGGAAGGGCAGCGACTCGGCCTGCGCGACGACGGCGGTGATGCCGTCGACGTCGGCCAGCGCCGCCACAACCTGCGGCGAGCGATCGACGGCGAACACGTCGTGGCCTGCACGATGCAGCACCCGCGGCAGGGTCGCGCCACCCAGGGTGAGCACCCGCAACGGGTTCGCCGCGGTCAGCCAGGTGACGGCCTGGTCGGGCAGGTGGTAGCGCGGCAACGACATGGCCCCATGGTAGGGATCGCGACCGCGACCGGCCCGGCGGGCACGCGGACCACGGATGGCTGGCGGGCCACCTGTGGACAGAGAGCGTTGTCCACAGGCCAGAAGTTGGGTGGCGCGAGAGACGGGGGTGCGGCCCAGAGTGTGGGCGTGAGAGCTGCCTGCCTGACGCGAGAACCGTCGACCGCCGAGCAGGTCGAGGCCTGTGCGGCGGCTGCCGGGGGTGAGGTGACGGTCGTCGACGACCTCGCGGACGCGGCGCGGTGGTGGCGACAGGCCGACCTGCTGCTGGTGGGGGCCGACGTCGCCGGTGACGTCGCCGCCGCGGGGCTGCCCCAGCGTGCCGATGTGCACCTGGTGGGGCCCGAGCCTGCCACGCTGGTCGGCTGGTCGGCCCCACTGCACGCCTCGGTGCTGGTGCTGCCCGACCAGTCCGCCCTGCTCAGCGCACTGTTGTCGAGCACGGGACGAGACAGCGGTGGCCGCGCCCAGGTGCTGCGCCTGGTCGGCGGCTCGGGTGGGCTGGGGGTGAGCACGGTGTGCGCGGGTCTGGCCCTGGCCGCCGCGCGACGCCGCTGGAAGGTGGCGGTGGTCGAACTGGCCACCTGTGGGGGTGGCCTCGACCTGGTGTTCGGGGCCGAGCAGTCGGCTGGTTGGCGCTGGCCCGAACTGGCTGCGGCCAGCGGGCACGTGGGTGACTTGGGTGGCAGGCTGCCGACCAGCGCCGGGGTCGACCTGGTCTCGGCCGGGCGCGGTGACTGGCAACGTGCGCCCGCGCCGGCCGTGCGTGCCGTGCTGGGTTCGTTGGTCCGCACCCACGACCTGGTGGTGGTCGACGCCGGACGCGGAGAGGACCCAGCCGGCACCGAGTTGGCTCGCTGCCAGACCTGGCTGATGGTCGGCGCCGACGTTCGCTCGGTGGTGGCTGCCCAAGGGCTTGTCGCGCTGGCCGGGCTGCAGGAGCCCGGGCTGGTGGTGCGTCAGGGACGAGGACGCGGCCTGCCGGCTGGTGAGGTCTCTCGTGCGTTGGAGTTGCCCGCTCGTGGACGCGTGCGCGATGACCGCACCGTGCCGCTCGCGGCCGAGGCGGGCGATCCTCCCGGCCGATCGGCGCGCAGTGTGCTCGGGCGCGATTGCGCCGCGTTGCTCGACAACCTCGACGTGCGCCCGGTCACACCGGCGGTGGACGAGTCGGCGGCCCCAGGGCCACGCCGGTTGGCGAGCTGAGCAGGCACGGAGAGGAGTACTGGCATGGGCGACGAGGAGCTGGAACTGGTGCGCGGGCGACTGGCGCTGCTGGGGCGTCCGCATCGTCCCGATGACGTGGCACAGGTGATGTCGGAGTTGGGCCTGGTGGTCTCTGACGCCCTGGTGCTGTGGACCTTGGAGCGGCTGCGGACCACGTCGGTGGGGGCGGGGCTGTTGGAGCCGCTGCTCAAGCTGCCGGGGGTCACCGATGTGTTGGTCAACGGACCCGACCGGGTCTACATCGACCGGGGGCAGGGACTGGAGCTGACCCAGGTGCGGTTCGGTTCCGACGCCGAGGTGCGTGCCCTGGCCACTCGGATGGCCGCCTCGGTGGGCCGACGGCTCGACGACGCCAGCCCCTGGGTCGACGCCCGACTGGCCGATGGCACTCGCGTGCACGCTGTGCTGGGCGTGCTCAGTGCCACCGGCACCTGCCTGTCGCTGCGCGTGCCCTCGAGGCAGGGCCTCACCCTCGCCGACTGGGTGGCCAACGGATCGATGACCATTGGCTGTCGGCACCTTCTCGAACAGCTGGTCGCCTCGCGGCGTGCCTTCCTGGTCTCGGGCGGCACGGGAACGGGCAAGACCACCTTGCTGGGGTCGCTGCTGGCGCTGGTCGACCCCGAACAGCGGGTGCTCGTGGTCGAGGACTCCCGCGAGCTCAAGGTCGACCATCCCCACGTGGTCTCGCTCGAGGGCCGGGTCGCCAACGCCGAGGGTGCTGGCGCGGTCACGTTGACCGACCTTGTCAGGCAGGCCTTGCGGATGCGTCCGGACCGACTGGTGCTGGGGGAGGCCCGGGGGGCGGAGCTTTCCGACCTGCTGATGGCCTTCAACACCGGTCACGAGGGTGGCTGTGGCACGGTGCATGCCAACTCGGCTGCTGACGTGCCGGCTCGGCTGGAGGCCTTGGCGGCGCTGGGTGGGATGGGCAGAGCTGCCTGCCACGCCCAGGTGGTCGCGGCCATCCAGGTGGTGGTGCACGTGACCAGGGGTGACGATCGGCGCCGTCGGGTGTCGGAGATCGGGGTGGTCGAAGCGGTGAGCGACCAGTTGCGGGTGGTGCCGGCGGTCCGGTGGCGGCAGGACGCGACCGAGGTGCGCGGCGCCGGGTGGCAGCGACTGCTCGAGGTGGTGGACGAGGCGCAGCTCGTCGGGTCGGTGCCAGTACTGCAGGGGTCGTGATGGAGGCCGTCGCGGTGCTGGCGGCGGGGCTGGCCGGGTGGTGCTGGGTGCGGCCGCCACGTCGCGGCGTCGCGGTGCGTTCACCGGCGTCCGGTGGGCGTGGAGGACGGCGGCATCCGGTCGTGGTGCTGGTGCTGGCCGTTGGCTGCGTCGCTGTGGCGGCCCTCGCCGGCGGGCCGGTCGGACGGTGGGTGGCCACCGCACTGGTCGCGATGATGACGGGTTCCTGGCTGGTCGCCTCGGCGCGCCGCAGGGCAGCGTTGACCCGGACACGCACCCAGGTCAGCGATGGTTGCCAGTCGCTCAGCGGCCAACTGCGGGCCGGGCAGGTTCCCGGCCGGGCCCTGCTGGTGGCCGCCGAGGACTGCCCGGTGATGGAGCGGGCAGCCGCCAGCCACCGGATCGGTGGGGATGTGCCGTCGGCGTTGCGGGCGGCAGCTGGTGCGCCCGGCGCCGAGGGGCTGGTGGCGTTGGCGGCAGCGTGGCAGCTGGCCGAGGGTTCCGGGGCCCCGATCGCCGACCTCGTTGATGGCGTGGCCGAGGAGCAGCGCGACCAGCAGCGGCTGCAGGGTCTGGTGGGCAGCGAGTTGGCTGCGGCCAGGGCGACCGGCAAGATGCTCGCGGCACTGCCGCTGGTGGGTGTCGCGATGGCCGCGGCCGTGGACGCCGATCCCGCTGGCTTCCTGCTGGGCACGACCCTTGGCCAGTTCTGTGTGTTGGCCGCGGTCGCCCTGACCTCGACCGGTCTGGTCTGGACCGAGACGATCGCCGAACGGGGTGCCCGGTGACCGGGGTGTGCGTTGACCGAAACTGCGCTGCGACCGGTGGTGCGCCGTGGACCTGATGGCTGGGGTGGCGGCGTTGGCCGCTGGGCTGACCTGTTGGTGCGTCTGGCCGGTGCGGGCGGGGGTCACGCGGCTGCGGGCCGGCCCGCGGAACCCGCGGCTTCCCGCGCTGCTGCAGGGTGCGGGTGACCTTCCGCCCCGCGTGCGACTCGTGGCCGCCGTCGCCGGTGCGGTCGCGGCCCTGATGATGCTGCCCGGCTGGTACGGCTGGGTCGGTGGGCTGCTGGCAGCAGCGGTGGTCGGTGTCGGGTCGGGTCACCTGCAGACCGGACGACAGCGTCGTCGGCAGGAAGCCCTGGCGAGGGAGATGCCGGTGGCCCTCGACCTGTTGGTGGCCATGGTCTGCGCAGGGGCCCCGCTGCGCGGGGCCGCCACCCAGGTGGCGGCGGTCAGTCCCCCGACGACTGCCGAGGTGCTGGGGCTGGTGGTGTCCCACACCCAGGTCGGTCTGTCGGACGAGCGGGCGTGGCGGCAACTGGTCGAGGGGCCCCAGTGGAGTGGGCGGTGGGCGCCGGTGGCCCGTGACCTGGCGAGGTCGGTCTCGACCGGGGCGGGGGTGGCGCAGGTGCTGTCCACCCACGCTCGTGAGGCCAGGCGTCGCCGTCAGGAGGCGCTGGAACGCACCGCGCGCACCGTCGGGATTCGCTCAGTGCTGCCGCTGATGGTCTGCTTCCTGCCGGCCTTCGTGCTGGTGGGCGTCGTCCCGATTGTGGCGGGGACGATCCTGCGTGCCCTGGGCTGAACGGTGCGCTGGTAGATGTCGTGCAGGCCGAACAGGTCTTCGGACTGCCACGAGGTCTGGCTGATCGGTCGTGCCTGCCGGTCTGTGCCCACGTGCTCATCGCTTCCCACTCGACGTCTGTCCACAGCTGGCCGCCGGGTCGGAGTGTCGTCCACAGGCCCAGCACAAGTTGGCTGATCGAGCGGCTCGATTCCCACAGTGAGGGTGAGCCCACGAGGAGTGGGAACACAACGAAAGGGACGGATCCCATGAACACCATCGACCTGCTCGACACCACCAAGTACGCGCCGGTCCGCAAGCCGAAGGGGCGGGTGCGCCGCCTGGCCGAGCGAGGGATGACCACGGCCGAGTACGCGGTCGGGATCCTCGCGGCATGCGCCTTGGCGCTGGTGCTGCTCAAGGTCTTCAGCGACAACCAGTTCTTCACCGCTTTGCTGAAGCTCGTGATCAAGCTGATCGGCACCGTCGGGGGAATGATCAAGTGAGGCCGGTCAGGAGGTGGCGCCCGTGCTCGGGCGTCCCCTCCTGTGGTCGCAGGGAAGGGCTCGACATGGGAGCGAGTCGGAGTCAGGAACGAGGCATGGTGACCGTCGAACTGGCGGTCGGGGTGCTGGTGTCGGCGTTGTTGCTGACGGTGTTGAGCGGCGTCGTCGGACTGGTGATCCTGCAGGACCGCTGCCGTGACGTGGCCGGTCTGATCGCCCGCGAGATCGGACGTGGTGACGCCCGGGGCGAGGCCCGGGCCCGTACCCAGGTGCCGGCTGGGTCGACGGTTGACGTCCGCACCAGCCAGGGCTGGGTGAGGGTGACGGTGACCACCGAACAGCGCTGGGGTCGGTTGGGCCCAGTCACACTGACCGGGTCGGCCGAGGTGCCGCTGGAGTTGGGGGAGCCGGAACGATGAGACGCCGCGACGAGCGCGGGGCGGGGACGGTGCTGACGGCGGTCGTCCTGCTCGGCCTGTGCCTGTGCCTGGCGGTCGGTCTGGTGGCGGTGGGCTGGATGTCGTCCAGACGCCACGCGACCCAGGTGGCCGACCTCGCCGCCCTGGCCGGGGCCCAGGCCTTTGCCCGCGGCGACCGGGCCTGCCCTGTGGCAACTGAGGTGGCCGACCGCAACGAGGCCACCGTGACGGGTTGCGCGACCGAGGGTGAACGCTCGGCCTTCGTGGTGCGGGTTGAGGTGCAGGTCCAGTTGCGACCGCACCTGAGGGGCGCCCCCGGCACGGTGACGGTCACTGGCGTCGCCGGGTCTGCTGTCAGCGGTGGTGGCTAGTGTCGTCGCATGCTCACCACCTTGGCCGTGCACGGCTACCGGTCTCTGCGCGAGGTGGTGCTGCCACTGGCGCCAGTGACCGTGGTGACCGGGGCCAATGGTGTCGGTAAGTCCAGCCTGTACCGATCATTGCGGTTGTTGTCCGAGACCGGCGCGGGTCGGCTGGTGAGTTCGCTGGCCCATGACGGTGGGCTGCAGCGGGTGCTGTGGGCCGGGCCTGAGACGGTGACCCGGGCCATGCGCACCGGGGAGGTGCCGGTGCAGGGCACCGGGTCGCGGCGGGCTCCGATCAGCCTGATGCTCGGGTTTGCGTCCGACGAGTTCGGCTACCTGGTCGACATCGGACTGCCGATCCCGAGCCAGACCGCGTTCAGTCGTGACCCGGTGCTCAAGCGCGAGGTGGTCTTCGCAGGCCCCCTGATGCGACCCGCCACGACGCTGGTGCAGCGCAAGGGATCGCGGGTGCTGTCGTCGGGTGAGGTGGTGCTGGACGACCTGTCCGACCGGCTCAGCCTGCTGTCCGAACTCGGCGACCCGCTCCACCATCCCGAGGTCAGGGCGGTGCGGCACGAGCTGTCCGGCTGGCGGTTCTACGACAGCTTCCGCACCGACCCGGCCTCCCCGGCCCGGCAGTCGGCGGTGGGCACCTGGACCCCGGTGCTGGCCGACGACGGCGCCGACCTGGCCCCAGCGATCCAGACCATCCTCGAATCGGCCTGGGCGACACGGCTCACCGAAGCGGTGGCAGAAGCCTTCCCCGGTGGGCAGCTCGATGTCGCCGAAGCCGGTGGCCGTTTCGAGTTGGTGTTCACCCAGCGCGGACTGCTGCGTGCGCTCAACGCCGCAGAACTCTCCGACGGCACCCTGCGGTTCCTGCTGCTGGCCGCAGCACTGCTGAGCCCCAGACCGCCACGGCTGCTCGTCCTCAACGAACCCGAGACCAGCCTGCACCCGCAGGTGCTCCCGGTCGTGGCTGAACTGGTGAGCCAGGCCGCCGCTCGCACCCAAGTGGTGGTGGTCAGCCACTCCGATCGCATCGTCCAGGCACTGGCCGTCGACCACGCCGACCAGGTCGTCCACCACGAGCTTCGCAAGGAGGTCGGCGAGACGGTCGTGGCCGACCAGGGCCTGCTGAGCCGCCCGCCCTGGAACTGGGGCAGCCGGTGACGGTGCGCAGGGCGGCGACTCGCCTGCCACGGGCCTAGCGTCGACTGATGCACGTGGGCACGCTCCTGTCGGTCTTCGGCCTCGGGGTGGCTGGCTTCGACCCGCTCGGAGCGCTCATCGTCGCGGCGGCGCTGGCGATGGGTGCGACCGGTCGTTCGTTGCTCGCCTTCCTGACCACCTCGTCGATGGTGCCCTTGGTTGTCGCGGTGCTCGCGGGGCATGCGCTGGGGCCCGTCGAGGCCGCCGTCGGTCCCTGGCTCCACCTGCCGTCTCGGCCATTGCGTCGATCCAGCTGGTCGCTGGGCTGGCGCTGATCGTCTGGGCTCTGTGGCGCCGACGCAGGCCAGTCGCCCCGAAGCCCACCAAGGCACCCAAGGGAGTGTCGGCGCGGGCGACGGCCGTCGCCGGGGGGGGTTCGGAGTCACCGTGCTGGCCGATCCCGCCTACCACGGCGCGATCGCGGTGGTCGCCCACGTCCATCGTCCTTGGGTCCGGGTGGGCCTGTTGGCGTGCTGGTTGGTTGTTGCCCACGTGGCGCTCGGGGTGCTGGTGGTCGCCCAACTGGTGCGTCCCTCGCGTGGCGTCGGGCCGTGGCTGCAGCGGGCCTGGCGTCGGTGGGCGCCGAGAGTCACCGCAGTCCTCTTCCTCGTCGCCATCGTGGCTGGCTCGGGCCTGGTCGTCGACGGGGTGTGGCACTTGCTCGGCCGGCGTCACTGACCATTGTCGTCGTGCGTCAGTTCGGGTCGTTGAGCAGCGCCCGGACCAGGGCCAGCGCAGCCGCCTTGTCGAGGAACTGGTTGGCGTTGCCGCACTTGGGCGAGACGATGCAGGCCGGGCAGCCCACCTCGCAGCCACAGGTCTGCAGGCGTTCGGCGGTGGCGGCCAGCCACTGCTCGGCGACCTCGAAACCTCGCTCGGCGAAGCCGGCCCCACCGGGGTGGCCGTCGTGCACGAAGATCGTGCAGCACCCGGTGTCGGGGTGCGTCACCGTCGACAATCCGCCGATGTCCCACCGGTCGCAGGGCGCGAACACCGGCAGCAACCCGATCGCGGTGTGCTCGGCGGCGTGCGCGGCGCCGGCGAGCAGGCGGGCGTCCAGGTCGAGGCCCTCGACCACCGCCGCGGGGATCGTCCACCACATCGACCGGGTGCGCATGCGACGCTCGGGCAGGTCGAGCGGGGTCTGGTCCCAGACCTCGTGGGTGACCTCGTCGCGCCTGAGGTAGCCGACCACCTGCTCGGTGGTCTCGACGTCGCCCACGTGCACCGTGGCGCCGCGGTCGCCGAACGGCCGCGACCTGCTCACCCGCTGGATCCGTACGTCCGACAGGCTGCGCGGCTGGGTGAACCAGCCCGGTCGGGCCGACCGTACCCACGCCTGGTGTTCCTCGGGCAGGTAGTCCTCGACCAGCCACTGCTCGCCCTGGTGCAGGTAGACCGCACCGGGGTGCACCGTGCGGTCGGCCGCGCCGGGGTCGACCTGGCCGATCACCCGACCGGTGTCGACCTCGATGATGTCGAGGGCTCGTCCACCCATCGAGCGCAGGTCGATGTGGTCGACCGCCCGATCAGGCCGGGTCCAGAACCACCCCTGCGGCCGGCGCCTGAGCACCTGCTGCGCCGCCAGTGCATCGGCGACTGTGACCAGGCTGGGCCCGAACCACCGCTGGTCGGCCTCGGTGAGCGGGATCTCCTGGGCCGCAGCGGCCAGGTGCGGGCCCATCACGTGGGCGTTGGCCGGGTGAAGCACGGTCTGCTCGACGGGGGTGTCGAAGATCAGCTCGGGGTGGGTGAACAGGTAGGCATCCAGCGGATCCTCGCGGGCCAGCACCACCGCCAGCGCATCGCGGCGGCCGCGGCCGGCTCGTCCGACCTGTTGCCACAGCGCCGCCATCGTCCCCGGGAACCCAGCCACCAGCACCGCGTCCATGCCGGCCACGTCGATGCCCAGCTCGAGGGCATTGGTCGAGGCCACGCCGGTGAGCCCCCCTGACTGCAGTTCTGCCTCGAGGTTGCGGCGGTCGTCGGCGAGGTAGCCGGCACGGTAGCTGGCCACCTTCGCGGTTCCGGTGACCAGGTCCTGGGCGCGCAGTGCGATGAGCTCGGCCTGGGTGCGCGAGGGCACGAAGGCGATGGTCTGGCGGCCCTCGTCGACCAGGTGGGCCAACAGCCAGGCGGTGTCGCCGGGCACGGTGTCGTTGGGCTGCCACAGCAGCACGTCGCGGGTGGCGTGCGGTGAGGTGTCGTCATCGACCAGGGCGATCTCGTCCTCGCCGATCAACCGGGCTGCGGTCAGGTCGGCGCGGGTCGCCGTGGCCGAGGCCATCACGAAAGTGGGATCGGCGCCCAGCGAGGCACAGATCCGGCGCAGTCGGCGCAGCACGTTGGCGACGTGGGCGCCGAAGACCCCGCGGTAGCGGTGCGCCTCGTCCACCACTACGTAGCGCAGGCTTCCCAGCAGCGGAGCCCACCGCTCGTGGTTGGGCAGCACCGAGCGGTGCAGCATGTCGGGGTTGGTCAGCACGTAGCGGGCGTGCTCGCGGGCGAAGCGTCGTTCGGCCTGGTCGGAGTCGCCGTCGAGGCTGGTGACCAGCCAGTCGTCGGGTGCCAGGTGCCGGGCGGCGCGGTACTGGTCGTGGGCCAGCGCCTTGGTCGGTGCGAGGTAGAGCGCGGTGTGCGGGCGGCGGGTCAGCTTGGCCCGCACCCCGGTCACCTCGACACCCAATCTCGGGGTGGCTGAGGCGGTGGCCGCCATCAGCGGCAGCAGGTACCCCAGGGTCTTGCCCGACGCGGTGCCGGTGCTGATCGCCGCGTGGCGGCCGGCGAACACGTGCTCGGCCAGCGCGACCTGGTGGGCCCAAGGACGCTCGATGCCGGCGGCGGTGACCGAGGCACGCACGTCGTCGGGCAGCCAGGTCGGCCAGTCGGCAGTCGTGCCGGCTGAGGCCGGACGGTGGTGGCGGCCGACGATGCGCACGTCGTCCTCGAGCCAGCCCGGTACCGCCATGCCTTGCATCCAACCACGCGCCACCGACAGGGTTCGCCGCGCGTCGGGGTCAGGACGAGCGCCGCTGCCTGGTCGCCCAGAGTCCCACAACCAGCGCCACACCCCAGAGCAGGAACAGCGGGTCCCACAACCAGGCGTGCCCGACCATGCCGGCCCGGTCGAAGTCGTCACCACGGGGCAGCACCCCGGCGAGGACGAGGTTGGCCACCGCCGTGTTCAGGCCACCGCAGCCGACCAGTACGGCAGCCCCAGCCACGACACCAGCCGGGTGAGTCGACGCTCCGTGCAGCCCACGCGCGCCAGCACCACCGTTGCCACCGCGAAACCGATCTTGACCAGCCCCACCGGCGCCAGCAGCCAACGGCGGTCGGCGAACTCGCTGACGATCCGCTCGCCCAGGGTCGAGACCAGCCAGGTGCCTCCCGCGGCCCAGTACAGGCTGAACAGCCCGTGCGCGACACCCGCGAGCGCGGCCACCACCAGTGCGGGATGGACGCCGCGTCGACGGGTGGTAGCGGTGCCCGGGGCGCCAGCCGCTCTGAGGGTCGGTCATGCTCCGAGCCTTGCAGGCGCACCCGGCTCCGCACCTCGGGCGAGCCCCCGGCCAACCCCTGAGCCGACCGGTGTCCGGTTTCGGGCAGAAGTTCCGCGCCGGATGCCCTCAAGCCCCCCGCCCGCAAACCTCTGCCCGTTTCCGGACATCGCTCCTGCGCCCCCGGCTAGCCTGAGCGCGTCCGCAGCCCGACGGAGGACCCTGTGACCAGCGCCCCCACCACCGCGCACCCCGAGCGGCCCACCCAGCAGCCACGCCAGACCTCACCGTTCGGCTACGCCCTGGGCATGTTGGGCATGAGCATCCCGATGAACATGATCCGGGGCTCGATGATCCTGTTCTACGTCGACATCCTCGGCCTCGATGTGCGGGCCTACGGCACGGTCATGTTGGTCTACGCGGTCATCGATGCCATCGACAACCCGGTGCTCGGCCACCTGTCCGACCGCACGCGCACCAGGTTCGGTCGCCGGCGGCCGTGGCTGGTGGTCGGCACCACGGTGATGGCTGCGGCGTTCGTCGGCTTCTTCAGCGCCCCCGACTCACTCGAGGGACTCGGCCTGGTCGCCTGGTTCACCGTGTTCGCCCTGCTCTGCGAGGCAGCCGACTCGATGATCTCGGCCAACTACGGTGCGCTGCTGCCCGAACTGTTCCCGGTCGAGAAGCGCCGGGCCGTGGCCAACTCGCTGCGCCAGGGCATGCAGTTGGTGGCCATGATCATCGCGCTGGCCCTGACCCCGTTGCTCACCACCAGCGTCTTCGGCACCGAGACCACCACCGAGGGGTTCCGCACCACCGCACTGATCTACGCCGCGATCGCCTTGGTCGCGCTGGGGGTGATGGTCGCCTCGGTGCGCGAGAACCCCAGCTACGAGCACGAGCACCGGCCGCGCTTCTTGGCCAGCATCCGCGACATCATCACCACCAAGCTGTTCTGGACCATCGGCTTGGCCTCGGCTTGCTACCTGATCCCGCTGGCGATGGTGCTGGCCGGGCTGCAGCTGTACGTGAAGTACACGCTCGGGTTGGCGGTCGCTCAGGCGCTGGTCATCCAGGGTGTGGTGATCCTGGTCGCCGCCGGGTTCCTGGCGATCTGGACGCGGGTGATCCGCCGCCGCGGCGCCCCGTGGGTGTGGCGGGTCTCGTTCGGATTCCTGGCCGCCGGCTTCGTCCCGCTGTACTTCGCCACCAACCTGGCCACCGCCGTCGCAGCCGGGTGTGTGATCGCGGTCGGCTGGGCAGGTCTGATGGCTACCAACGACCTGATCCAGGCCCGGCTTCTCGACGAGGACGCCCGCCGCCATGGCGTGCACCGCGAAGGCATCTTCCTGTCCGCGTTCGGCTTCTTCGGACGCCTGTCCGGCGGCATGAACGGTCTGGCGCTGGCGTCTCTGGCCATGTTCTTCGGCTATGTCTCCGGCAACGATCCAGGGCCACAGCCCGACCGGGCCTTCCAGGTGTACATGTCGGTCTACCCGTTCATCGTCGCCGTGGTCGGGCTGGTGCTGGCGCTGCTCACCCGGGTGCCCTCGGCCGGTGCCCACGCGGTCGACGAGCCTGAGGCCGCGACGGTGGGAGAGCAGCCATGACCGGGCCCGCGGTCGTCCACCAGTTCACCGCCACGCTCGAGCAGCAGGCGGACGACCGGTACCCCGAGTTCACGTTCGAGGTCGGCCGTGCTGACTCGTTCGAGGTGCGCCTCACCCACCAGCGTGATGCCGGTGTGGTCGACCTGGGGTTGTCGGGGCCGCAGGGGTGGCGGGGCTGGTCGGGAGGTGCCCGCGACTGGTTCGCGGTCGAGCGCGACCGTGCCACCCCCGGCTACCTGCCCGGCATCGAGCCCGGCGTCTGGCAGGTCGTCCTCGGGTTGCACGCGCTGCCCGCCGACGGCCTGCCGGTGACCATCGAGGTGTTCGTCCCGGCGACTCGTCCTGTCGAGGACGAGCCGCCGCGTCCAGCGCCGCCGACCGCCCCGCGCGGCAGCGACCGTCGCCCGGACGCCCCGACAGGGCTGCAGTGGTTTGCCGGCGACCTGCACGCCCACACCCACCACTCCGACGGCACGCTGTCGGTTGCCCAGTTGGCTGCTGCGGCGACCGGACGAGGGCTCGACTTCCTGGCGGTCACCGACCACAACACCACCTCGCACTTCGCGCACCTGCCCGAGCTGGGGGCCGCGTACGACCTGGCACTGCTGCCCGGCCAGGAGGTCACCACGCACCGCGGGCACGCCAACGCCTACGGCGACATCGGCTGGGTCGACTTCCGCCAGCACCCCGACCGCTGGTTCGAGCAGGTCACCCGCGAGGCCGGACTGCTGTCGATCAACCACCCGTTGCAGGATGACTGCGGCTGGCAGCATCCGATGGCGACGATGCCGCCGCTGCTGGAGTTCTGGCACATCTCGTGGTTCCTCGACCTGACCGCCACTGGTGCCTGGGCCTACCTCGAACAGCTGCGCCACCGCCCCGAGTACGCCGAACGGGGACGCCCGGTTCTGATCGGCGGATCGGACTTCCACAACCCCGACCAGGGCTATCCGCCGGGCACCCCCACCACCTGGGTCCTGGCCGAGGACCGCTCGCCCGAGGCGCTGCTCGCGGCGGTGGCCGCCGGGCGCACCGTGATCAGCCGCTTCCCCGGCGCTGGTGAGCCGCTGCTGATCCGACTGGACGATGATCTGCTCGCGATCGATGCCGACGGCACTGTCGCGGTCGACCAGGACGGCAGGCGACGGGTCGTCCACGGCGACCGTGTGGCGCTGGGTGCGAGCGACCAGGTGATGCGGCTCGAGGCGGCCGACCGGACGCTCCTCGCGATCGCCTGACCATCATCCAGAGAATCCGGCTATATCCATCGTGAAGTAGCGAATGCGGCGATAGCATCCCTGTCATGCCGCATCTGAGGATCTCGAAAGCGGCTGAGCTGCTTGGTGTCAGCGACGACACCCTGCGTCGCTGGGTCGACCAGGGCAAGCTCACCGCCCAGGCCGACGACGCCGGGCGACTGGGCGTCGATGGGGTCGAGCTGGCCGCCTTCGCCCAGGAGCGGGCCAACTCCGAACACCCGTCCGGCATCTCGGCCCGTAACGCGTTCGAGGGGATGGTCACCAGAATCATCTGCGACACCGTGATGAGCCAGGTCGAACTGCAGTGCGGCCCCTATCGGGTGGTCGCGTTGATCAGCACCGAGGCCGTGCAGGAACTGGGGCTGGTCCCCGGGGCGCTGGCGACCGCCCGGGTGAAGGCGACCCACGTCATTGTCGAACGGGGGAGCGCCTGATGGCCCGCCGATGGCTTGTGGTGTCGGCGGCTCTCTTGTTGGTGTTGGCAGGCTGCTCGTCCAGATCCCCATCGGGGCACGGCCGGACGACGCTGACCGTGTTCGCTGCAGCCTCGCTCAACACGGCCTTCGACGAGGTGGCTGTTGAGTACAAGAAGGCCCATCCCGGTGTTGAGATCACCTTCAACTACCTGGGCTCGCAGGACCTCGTCCAGCAGATGCAGGGTGGTGCGGCCGCTGACGTGTTCGCCTCGGCCGACCAGAAGAACATGACCATAGCGATCGAGTCCAAGCTGATCTCTGGTGGGCCGAAGGTGTTCGCGACCAACACGCTGGTCCTGATCGTGCCCCGTGATCCCAAGACAGGGCAGGGCAACTCGGCCGGCATCACCGGCCTCGATGCCTCGCTCGACGGCAAGAAGTTGGTCATCTGTGCGCCGGCCGTGCCCTGTGGTGCGACGACCGCGACGCTCGCCTCGAACCTCGGCGTCACCCTGAAGCCAGTCTCGGAGGAGCAGAAGGTCACCGACGTGCGCGGCAAGGTCGAGTCGGGTGAAGCCGATGCTGGCCTGGTCTACTCCACCGACGCCAAGCAGGCCGGTGACAAGGTCGAGACCATCCAGATCCCAGGGGCTGAGAAGGTGGTCAACTCCTACCCGATCGCGGTGACGGCCAGCAGTAGGGCGCCGGCCGAGGCCCAGTCGTTCGTCGACTTCGTCGCCTCCGAGGCTGGTCAGGCCGTTCTTGAGAAGTACGGGTTCGGCAAGCCGTGACCCGAACCCCCCTGCCCGCCTGGGTGCTCGTCGCCGCCACGGTCGGTCTCACCGTCGTGGCGGTGCCGCTGCTCGGGCTGGCGGTGCGGATCCCCTGGGCCGACGTGCCCACCCTGCTCACCTCGACCGCCGCGACCCAGGCCCTGTGGCTGAGCCTGCGTACCTGCACGCTGTCGATGCTGTTGGCCACGGTGCTCGGACTGCCGGTGGCGATGCTGCTGGCCAGGCTCGAGGGGCGCCGTGCCGTGCTGGTGCGCACGCTCGCGGTGCTGCCGATGGTGCTGCCCCCGGTGGTGGCCGGCCTGGTGCTGTTGGTGACGTTGGGACGACGCGGCGTCGTCGGCCAGCACCTGGCGGCGGCGGGCATCGAGATCGGCTTCACCACCGCCGCCGTGGTGATCGCCCAGACCTTCGTGGCGATGCCGTTCTTCATCGTCTCGGTCGAGGGGGCGCTGAGGACGCTCGACCCGGCCTACGAGGTGGCGGCGGCGACGCTGGGCGCTTCGCCGACCACGGTGTTGCGACGGGTGACCCTGCCGATGGTGGGTCCAGCGGTGCTGGCCGGCATGACGATGGCGTTCGCGCGTTCGCTGGGGGAGTTCGGGGCGACCTTGGCGTTCGCCGGATCGCTGCAGGGCACCACCCGGACGATGCCGCTGGAGATCTACCTGCAGCGCGAGACCGACACCGACTCCGCGCTGGCCCTGTCGCTGGTGTTGATCGTGCTGGCCGCGGTGTTGATGGCGCTGCCGGCCGGGGTGCGTGCGCTGGGTTCGCGGGGCGGGAGGGTGGCGTGAGCGCCTCGTCCATTGCCGTCGACGCAACCGTCACCGTGCGCGACGTGGTGCTCGACGTCGAGGTCGAGGGCGGCCACACGGTGGGGGTCGTCGGGCCCAACGGCGCCGGGAAGTCGACGCTGCTGGGGCTGGTGTCGGGCGAGTTGCGTCCTGATGCCGGCACCGTGCGGATCGGTGGTCAAGAGGTTGCAGGCCCCAGGCGAGTCGTCCCGCCGCACCGGCGCTCGGTCGGCGTGCTGGCGCAGCGTCCGTTGCTGTTCGGCCACCTCCGCGTGGTCGACAACGTGGCTTTCGGCGTCCGAGCGCGCGGGGTGGCGAAGGCGGTCGCGCACCAACGGGCGATGACCGAGTTGGAGGCCGTCGGGCTGGCCGGCCTCGCCGGACGATGGCCGGCCGCACTGTCTGTGGGGCAGGCCCAGCGGGTGGCTCTGGCTCGTGCCCTGGCCACCGACCCGGCGGTGCTGCTGCTGGACGAGCCGCTGGCCGCCCTGGACGTGGCGGCGGCCTCGAGCATGCGGGTGCTGCTGGCCGAACGCCTGGCCGGGCGGACTGTGCTGATGGTGACCCACGACCCGCTAGACCTGTGGACGTTGGCCTCGTCGATGGTGGTTCTCGAGGGCGGACGAGTGCTCGACCATGGCTCGACCGAATCGGTGCTCGCTCGTCCGGCCAGCAGGTTCGTCGCTGACCTGGCCGGACTGAACCGGCTGGCCGGGGTGGCGGTCGAGTCGGGCAGTGCCGTCGAGGACGACCACGCGGTGCACCTGGCTGACGGTGTCGAGGTGACCGGCGTCCCCGACGAGGTCGCCGGCCCAGTGGTCGGTCAGGAGGCATTGGCGCTGTTCGAGCCGGCGGCGGTGTCGGTGCACCTGAGTGCCCCCGGGGGCCGTCCTCGCAACACCTTCGGCGCCGAAGTCACCGGGCTGGAACCCCGCGGAGCGCTGGTGCGGGTGCACGCGGTGCTGGCCGGCGGGCAGAGGGCCTCGGCCGATGTCACGCCACGCTCGATCGGTGCGCTGGGGTTGACCGTCGGCACGGCGGTGGTGCTGGCGGTGAAGGCCGCGCAGGTGCGGATCGTCCGTCACTGACGACGGCGCGCCAGCACTCCTGCGGCGACGAACCAGCAGGCCCAGCCGATCGCGTGCAGAGCCCAGAACTGGTCTGGGCTGAGGGCGTCCTCGGACACGGTGGAGGAGTTCACCAGCACCAGCAGCGTGTTGAGCAGAGCATGGCCCCACACCGCCGGCCAGACGCTGTCGGTTCGCTCCCGGACCCAGCCCAGCACCAAGCCGGCGGCGAACACGTTGACCGTGCTGGCGATGGCCTGGGGAGTGTCCAGCAGGTGCAGATGCAGGTAGGTGGCCATCAGTGGAAGGTGCCACAGCGCCCACAGGGTCGAGACGACGAGCACCCGTGGCCATCCGGGCCAGCGGTCGAGCAGGTGGACGAGGTGACCGCGCCAGGCGACCTCCTCACCGAAGCAGGGGATGGCCATGGCCAGAGCGAGCACGAAGGCGGTGGGCAGCGTCGTCCACAGCGTCGACTCGACCTCGATCGGCAGGCCGATCGCCCACGCGATCAGGGTCTGGGCGGCGGCGATGGATGAGACGGCGACGGTGACCAGGGCGAGTCCTCCGAGCAGGCGCCGGACGCTTGGCACCGGGAGGGCCCACAGGTCGCGCAGTCGCGGGGTGGCGCGCCAGCGACGCCACAGCAGCAGCGACACCACTAGCGGGACGAACTGCCCCACCGGGACGACGGCGTTGAGAGCGTCGGGCAGCCACCAGCCGAGCGCGAACGGGACGAGCAGCGCCGCGGCGACCACGGTGGCCAGGGCGAACAGGCCGAGGGTCTGGCGCCAACGACGGGCAGGGCTCAGGCCCCAGCGGTGGGTCTCCACGAGAGTGGTCATGAAGCCATCCGACCACGGAGCGGGGCGGACACGGTCGGTGGTGCTGGTCAGCTCGGGGGGGGGTTCAGGGGGTACTGGGGGTGAGCGGGGCTGTGGACGAAGGGGTCGGTCAAAGGGGTTGTCCACAGGTTGATGGACGGGGGTTGGGACTGGCCCACTCGGGTGGCAAGTTGTACGCCATGAATCGGATGGGGGCGGCGACCCTGGCGCTGGTGGTGGCGCTGGGTCTTGGCGCGTGCCGCGACGGCAGCGCCGAGCCGACCGTGACCCCGCTGACGACTGCCCCGTCGAGTGCGAGCGCCTCGCCGACGCCCACGCGGTCGGTGGCGACCCCGGACGAGGCGGCGCTGCTAGCGGAGGCCGAGGGGGTCTACCGGGCCTATGTGGCGGAGACCCTGAAGCTGGAGGCCGCGGGCGGGGCTGAGAAGCTTCCTGCGGTGTTCGACCAGTACCTGCTCGAGCCTTACAAGGGAGTAGTCGAAGCGACCTACCAGAACATGCGGAAGAACGGCTCGAAAGTCGAGAGCACTGGCCGAGTCGCCATCTTGGCAGTAGAGGCCATCGACGCTTCCACGCGTGAGGGTGCCGTGATCGCACTCAGTGCGTGTCTGGACGGCTCGCAGGCAACTGTTCGGCATCGCGATGGCACGACTGAGAAGGGCTCGATTGTCCTCCGTGAGCTCTACTTCAAGCGCGATGGCAGGGACCTGAAGATTTTCTCGAGTCGTGCCAAAGAGGTCCCTTCGTGTTGAGGCGGGCAGCAGGGGTAATCGGGTTGGTGCTTGCCTTCACGTTGCCGTCGATCGCCGCGGCCGACGGTGGCTGGGATACGAATATCGGCGTAGATCGCAACAGCCGAGGAGATACATCGTCGGTCAGTGTCACAGACTCGAGTGCTCACCCTGGCGAAGGGCCGCGCTCATCCCGGTCCGGCGAAGGCAACCGTTCAACCTCATCCGGTTCGGGCTCGAACTCGTCGAGCGGCCAGGGCACCGGTGAGCCCCCGCGCTGCCTGCCCGCCTTCGGCTCGTCTGGCACCGATCCCTGCCGCACCGTCACTCCCAGCGATCCGCAGCCGGTCGTTGACCCAGTCACCGTCGCCCGGAACGCATCCCTTCGTCTGACCGTTCCGCCGCCGACCATTCGTCTCAGTCCGGACCCGTCGTCCAACCAGTGGCAGATGATCCCGGTCGGCCTGCCGGTGTGGGTCTCGGAGTCCTCCGGCCCCACCCCGGTCAGCAAGAACGTCACCGAGCAGGGCATCACGATCAGCATGGTCGCGGTTCGGTCCCAGGTCACGGTCGACTTCGGTGACGGGACGGTGATCAGGTGCACGGCGATGTCGACTCGTCCTGCCGGTGCCGACCCCAGCCTCGAGTCTCCCGACTGCGGGCACACCTACACCGCCGTGGGTGACTACACAGTGACGACCACTGGTCACTGGACCGTCACCTGGCACGCGGCCGGCCAGTCGGGAACCGTCGAGCTCAACGCTGCGCAGAGACTGCCGGTCGAGATCGGCGAGGTGTCGAGCGTGCTGGTTCCCAGTCGCTGATCCGACGGGCGAAACTCCCTCCGCTGACTCGAGGTCAGCCCAGGTCCACCTGGTAGGTCACCGTCAGCCACGCTGACTCGAACCCGGCTTGATCTGTTGCGCCCACGCTGAAGGTGATCGTGGACGGCTGGTTCAGTGAGCCTCCGGCTCCGACGATCACGTCGTCCCCGAGCTGGATCGTCCAGTTGCCGGTCTTGTCTGCAGTGGTGCTGGCCAGGAAGTCCTCGGTGAACAGTGAGGCGTCGCCCTTGGAGTGGGTTTCGAGACGCTCTGGCACTGCTGGACCGGCGTGGGGGGTCTCGACACGCGGCTCGTCCCTCGTCGCTACTCGAGCAGCGTGCGGGTTCGGCCCTCGCCGCTGCTCGACCGGCGTGGGGTGCGGTTCGATCCGTGAGCCAGACTGGGCCCATGGCTTCGTCCCCCACGCCCGAGCTCGCGCCGCTGCTGAGTCCCTCTGACACCGACCGGCTCCGCGACGCCCTCGAGACCGCCGACTACACCGTCGATGCCGTCCTCGAGCGGATCGGTGCGGCCGGTCAGGCTGGCCTGGGACGCAACTCCACCGTGCCCGCCGGCGACGCCCTCGACCGCGTTGACGCCGCTGACGCCCTCGATACCCTGGTTCGGCTGTTCGTCCTGCAGCAGCCCGTTGTCCGAAACCGGGCAGAAGTTTCGCTGCCGACCGACCAACTGCTCGAAGCGGGAATCCTCTGCCGGGTTCCGGACACCGACCAGGTCGCAGCAGTCATCGACATCCGCCCGGTCGACAGCCCTGACGACGGCGCCACCGGGTGGGTGGTCAGCGACCTCACCCCCGGACTCGACCAGCGGGTCGAACCGATGCGTCCGGACTACGTGCTCGGTGTCAGCCCGGCCTCGACCACGCTCGCCCAGCTCACCCACCGTCGTCCGGTCGGGTCTGCCCTCGACCTGGGCACTGGCTGCGGCATCCAGAGCCTGCACCTGGCCCGCCACGCCCAGCGCATCGTCGCCACCGACCTCAACCCGCGGGCCCTGCAGCACGCACAACTGACCGCCGCGCTCAACCGGATCGACCTCGACCTTCGGCTGGGCTCGCTCTACGAACCGGTCGCCGACCAGCGCTTCGACCTGATCGTCACCAACCCGCCCTATGTGATGAGCCCGCCACGCACCGACACCACGAGGCTCACCTACCGCGAGGGCAACCTCGCCGGCGACGGCCTGGTCGAGCACGTCGTCCGCCGGGCACCGCACCACCTGACCGACGGCGGCATGCTGCAGGTGCTCGGCAACTGGGCGATCGTCGATGGCCAGCCCACCGACGAGCGCCTCGCCGGATGGGTCGAGGGCACCGGCGCCGACCTGTGGGTGGTCGAGCGCGAACGCCTCGACGTGCACGAGTACGTCGAACTGTGGCTCACCGACGCCGGCCTTTCCACCAGCGACCAGTGGCTGCCGCGCTACCGCGAGTGGCTCGACTACTTCACCCACCTCGGCATCACCGGTGTCGGCATGGGTTGGATCACCCTCACCATGGCCGCACGCGCCACCCCCGACATCACCGTCGAGACCTGGCCGTGGGCGGTCGAGCAGCCGGTCGGTGCCGCCATCGGACGACGTTCCGCCGACCTCACCGCCGCCGCGACCAGCGACGCCGAGATGCTAGCCACCCACTGGCTGCTTCGTGACGACGTCGTCGAGGAGACGCTGGGTCGTCCCGGCGCCGCAGGCTACGAGCACATCGTGCTGCGCCAGAGCGGTGGCTTCCGGCGCGCCATCGAGTCCGACACCGCCCAGGCCGCCATCCTCGGTGCCTGCGACGGCGACCTCAGCCTCGGTGAGATCATCGAGGCCGTCGCCCGACTGCTCGAGGTCGACGCCGGGGCCCTGGGTGCCGAGCAACTGCCGCTGTTCCGCTCTGCGCTCCGCGAGGGCTTTCTCGACCGGCGGCTAGCATCATCTGCAACCGGGGGCTAGGTTCACACCTTGTGACCTGACCGGCGCCAGCTGGTCGTCCACCCCCAATGTCGCAACCAGCACCACCACCCAGCAACACCAACCGAAGGCGGACATGGCCAAGACCCTCGTGATCGTCGAGTCGCCCACCAAGGCGTCCAAGATCGCCAGCTTCCTCGGCGACGGCTACGTCGTCGAGTCCAGCCGTGGCCACGTCCGCGACCTGCCCACCGGCGCCTCCGAGGTGCCGGCCAAGTTCAAGGGTGAGGCCTGGGCCCGTACCGGTGTGAACGTCGACAACAACTTCGAGCCGCTCTACGTGGTCGCCGCCGACAAGAAGTCGACCATCCGGGCGCTCAAGGACCACCTCAAGGACGCCGACGAACTGCTGCTGGCCACCGACGGTGACCGCGAGGGCGAGGCCATCGCCTGGCACCTGCTGCAGGAACTCAAGCCCAAGGTGCCGGCCAAGCGAATGGTCTTCCACGAGATCACCCCCTCGGCCATTCAGGAGGCCGTCAGCTCACCCCGCGAACTCGACGTCGACCTGGTCGACGCCCAGGAGACCCGCCGCATCCTCGACCGGCTCTACGGCTACGAGGTCTCGCCGGTGCTGTGGAAGAAGGTCAAGCCGCGCCTGTCGGCCGGACGCGTGCAGTCGGTGGCCACCCGGCTGGTCGTCGATCGCGAACGTGAGCGGATGGCCTTCGTCGCCGCCTCGTACTGGGACCTCGACGCCACCTTCGACTCCGGACGCTCCGGCGCCGACGAGGTGCGCCGCTTCCCCGGTCGACTGGTCTCGCTCGACGGCACCCGGATCGCCCAGGGTCGAGACTTCACCTCGCGCGGGCAGTTGCGCGGCGAGGCGGTCGCACTGGACGAGCCCGCTGCCCGCAGCCTCGCCGACGGCCTCACCGGCGCCGACTTCACCGTCACCGCCGTCGAGTCCAAGCCCTACACCCGCCGGCCCTACCCGCCGTTTCGCACCACCACGCTGCAGCAGGACGCCGGACGACGCCTCGGCTTCAGTGCCGAGCACACCATGCGGATCGCCCAGCAGCTCTACGAGGGCGGCTTCATCACCTACATGCGAACCGACTCGGTCACGCTGAGCTCCACCGCCATCACCGCCGCCCGCGCCCAGGCCACCCAGCTCTACGGCGCCGACGCGGTGCCGGCTCGTCCCCGCGTCTACACCTCCAAGGTCAAGAACGCCCAGGAGGCGCACGAGGCCATCCGTCCCGCTGGTGAGGAGTTCCGCACCCCCGCCCAGACAGGGCTCCGCGCCGACCAGTTCCGGCTCTACGAACTGATCTGGCAGCGCACCGTCGCCTCGCAGATGGTCGACGCCACCGGTCAGAGCGTCACCGTGCGCATCGAGGGCCGCCCCTCGTCCGCCGTCGCGATCAGCCAGCTCACCGAACCGGTGCGCACCGCGCAGTTCACCAGCTCGGGCCGCACCATCACCAACCCCGGCTTCCTGCGCGCCTACGTGCAGGGCGTCGAGGAGGACGAGTCGTCCGACGACGCCCAGACCCGGTTGCCGCAGCTGGCCGAGGGCCAGTCGCTGACCGCGGTCGAACTCACCCCCGAGGGCCACTCCACCAAGCCGCCGGCCCGCTACACCGAGCCCACCCTGGTCGCCAAGCTCGAGGAACTCGAGATCGGTCGTCCCTCGACCTATGCCTCGATCATCCGCACCATCACCAGCCGTGACTACGTGTTCAAGCGCGGATCGGCGCTGGTGCCGACCTGGCTGGCGTTCGCGGTGACCCGTCTGCTCGAGGGACGCTTCGCCGACCTGGTCGACTACCAGTTCACCGCCGACATGGAGGACACCCTCGACGAGATCGCCCGCGGCGAGGCCAAGCGGATCGACGTGCTCAAGGACTTCTACTTCGGCGACGCCGATGGCTCGTCCAGCGACACCGAGACCGGCCATGAGGGCCTGCACCGGCTGGTCACCGAACTCGGCGAGATCGACGCGCGTGACCTGTCCACCTTCCCGCTGACCGACCTCGAGACCGAGGGAGCCGACGGCAGCGTCGTCGTCCGCGTCGGCCGCTACGGCACCTACGTCGAGGACGCTGCGGGCAACCGTGCCAACGTCGAGGACGACCTGCCGCCCGACGAACTGACCGTTGACAAGGCCCGCGAGCTGCTGGCATCGAACCAGGGCGACGGACGCGAACTCGGCCTCGACCCGCTCACCCACAACCCGATCGTGGCCAAGGCGGGCCGTTACGGCCCCTATGTCACCGAGGTGCTGGACGAGGACGCTCCCAAGGGTGCCAAGCCGCGCACCGGCAGCCTGTTCGCCTCGATGAGCCTCGAGACCGTCACCCTCGAGCAGGCGCTGATGCTGATGAGCCTGCCGCGGGTGGTCGGCACCGACGCCGAGGGTGTCGAGATCACCGCCCAGAACGGCCGCTACGGCCCCTACCTCAGGCGCGGCACCGACTCGCGCTCGCTGACCAGCGAACAGCAGATCCTCGACATCACCCTCGACGAGGCGCTGGCGATCTACGCCCAGCCCAAGACCCGGGGCCGAGCCGCTGCCGCCGGTCCGCTCAAGGAACTGGGCCCCGACCCGGTCAGCGGCAAGACCATCCAGGTCAAGGACGGGCGCTTCGGGCCCTACGTCACCGACGGCGAGGTCAACGCCACCCTGCGCCGCACCGACTCGGTCGACGACATCACCCCCGAGCGGGCCGCCGAACTGCTCGCCGAGAAGCGCGCCAAGGGACCAGCCCCCAAGCGGGCCACCACACGGCGCACCTCGACCGCCAAGAAGGCGCCTGCCAAGAAGGCCAGCACCGCGAAGGCCAGTACTGCCAAGGCTGGCACCGCGAAGAAGCCACCGTCGACCACGGCCCGCACGGTCAAGGCCACCCGCTCGGGCACCGGCAGTCGAACCAGCAAGGGGTGATCGCCGATGGCCAGCAGGAACAAGGTGCTGTTCGAACTGCCGTTCACGCTGGAGGCCCCACGGCTGACCAATGAGGCCCTGGGCATCGACCGCCTGCTACAGGTGACCTCGGCCCGCGGCAAGGACGGCTCGTTCGACCGCGAGGTCACCCTGCTCGACGCCCCCGACCACCGGCTCATGCGCGCCGGGGTCACCCTGGGTCACCGGGTGGTCGACGGCCTGGGGGAGTGGTACCTGGACGCCCCGCACTGGGAGCCCTGGCTGCCGGCCGACCATGCCGAGCCGATGGGTGGCTCGGGTGACCTGCCCGACGACCTGGCCTTCCTGGTGCACCCGTTCCGCCGGCTCGCACCCCTGGGGCCGGTCGCCGCCGTCACCCAGCAGCGGGTCTGCTACCTGATCCAAGGGCCCGACGACATCGACCTGGGCATCCTGCGCGACGAGCGGATCACCATCCGCCGCGGTGGCATCGCCACGGCACGGTTCCGCGAGGCGACGCTTCGTCCCAGCCCGGCCATGACCCCTGCGCAGAGGGCCTACCTGGTCGACGCGCTGGTCGCCGTCGGTGGGGTGCAGGTCGACTCGTTCCCGGCTGCGCTGAAGCGACTCGGTGCTCCTGGGCAGGGCATGACCGACTTCCCCAAGCCCCGCCAGGTCGACGACAAGGCCCCGCTCGAGGCGTGGGTGTCGAGCCTGCTGGCCCGACGGCTGCTCGACGTCGTCCGCGCCGACCTCGCCCTGCGCGCCTCGGAACTGGCCAGGCAGGCCCGCCAGGTCGATGCCGAGCAGACCGACGAGCGGTTGCAGGCCAGGTCCTCGTCGGACGACGAGCCGCTCACCGTCACGCCCCTGCTGGACGAACTGTGCGCCCTGCGTCGCCAGGTGCACGCCCTGGCCGGGGTGCTCGAGCCGAGCTGGCGCGAAGGGCTCGAGGCCGACCTCGACCAGGTGGTCGCCGGTGGCGCGATCAGCATCGCCGCCCTGCCCGAGCAGTACTACGCCGTGCTCGACCAGGTGATCGCCGCCGTCCGGGCGCCGCAGTTGGGCGACCTCAGCCGCCACCCGGCCCGCCACGTGCTCAGGACCCAGGCCGAGGGCGCGGTCGGTGTGCTGGCCACCCGCGTGCACGAACTCAGCGTCGACTCCAGTGACGCCGACTGGCAGGCCGCGCTGTTCGCCGCACGCGAGCTCACCCAGGCGGTGCAGGTGCTCGACTCGGTCGGTGGACGACGTGCCGGCAAGCTGCGCAAGCAGTTGAAGCGGCTCACCAGTCTGCTCGAGCCGGCAGGCCTCGACCTCGGCGTGCCCGACGACGAGGCGCTCACCGCGATGGGACCGCGGGCCGCCTTCGAGAAGGGCATCGAACTGCAGCGATCGTTGGACGACCGCCGCACCGCGCGCGAGCGGCTGGTGCGCGACTGGCCCGAGGTGCGCACCTCGCTGCTGCGGCTGCGGGGGCGGCGATGAGCGGGCTGTTCGTCGTCTTCGAGGGCGGTGACGGCACCGGCAAGTCGACCCAGGTCAGGGAGCTGGCCGGGTGGCTGACGCAGCGCCACGTGCCCCACCTGGTCACCCACGAACCGGGCGGCACTTGGCTCGGGCAGCAGGTGCGACACCTCGTGCTGAGCAACGACTCCGGCCCGATCAGCCCGCACGCCGAGGCCCTGCTCTACATCGCTGACAAGGCCCAACATGTCGACGAGGTGGTCAAGCCCGCCCTCGACGGCGGTCAGGTGGTGGTCTGCGACCGCTACGTCGACTCCCTGCTGGCCTACCAGGGGGCGGGCCGGCAGGTGGTGGTCGACCAGGTCGAGGCGATCGCCCGCTGGGCCACCAGCGACCTGCGCCCTGACCTGACCGTGCTGCTCGACCTCGACCCCAGCCACGCCGTCGCCACCATTGCCGCGCCCGACCGGCTCGAGGCTGCGGGCGATGAGTTCCACCAGCGGGTGCGGCAGGGCTTCCTCGACCTGGCCGCCCGCGACCCGGAGCACTACTTGGTGCTGCCGGCCCGCGACACTCGTGAGGCCCTGGCCCGTTCGATCCGTCGCCGGGTCGCCGACCTGCTCGGCCTCGAGGTCGCCGAGACACCCGACGCCCGAGTGTCAGAGCCGGCTGCCACGATGGGTCTGGAGGGGAACTGAACCGATGACCGTGGACGCCCGACGCGACGAGCTCACCGGGGTGTGGGCCGAGCTGATCGGCCAGCACCGGGCGGTGAAGGTGCTGCGTCGCGCCGTCGCGTCGTCCCGGCAGCAGGCCGAGGCGGGGCGCCACGCGATGACCCACGCCTGGCTGGTCACCGGGCCGCCCGGCTCGGGACGCTCCAACGCCGCCCGTGCCTTCGCCGCCGCGCTGCAGTGTGAGCGCGGTGGCTGCGGTGAGTGCAACGGTTGCCGCACCGTGCTGTCGGGTGCTCATCCCGACGTCACCCTGGTGCGCACCGAGAAGCTGTCGATCGGCGTGGACGAGGTGCGCGAACTCGTCCGCAAGGCGGCGATGAGCCCGACACTCGGCCGCCACCAGGTGCTGGTCGTCGAGGACGCCGACCGGGTCACCGAACGCGGTGCCGACGCGCTGCTCAAGAGCATCGAGGAGCCGGCCGCCCGCACGGTGTGGATTCTGTGCGCACCGACGATGGACGACGTGGTGGTCACCATCCGCTCGCGGTGTCGCCACCTGCACCTGGTGACACCGTCGGACGACGCGGTGGCCCAGTTGCTGCAGCGCCGCGACGGCATCGACGCCCCGCTGGCCGCCCACGCTGCCCGCGCCGCGCAGGGCCACATCGGACGAGCGCGGGTGCTGGCTCGCGACGAGCAGGCCAGGATCAGGCGCGACGAGGTGCTGCGCATCCCGGCCCGGCTGACCAGCATCGGCGCCTGCCTGGTCGCCGCCGACAACGTCGTCAAGGCGGCGGCCGACGAGGCCGCAGCCGCCACCCAACTGCTCGACACCCGCGAACGTGCCGACCTCGACCAGGCTCTCGGGTTCGGCACCAAGGGAGCACGCCCGCGCAACACCCAGGCGGTGCTCAAGGAGTTGGAGGACCAGCAGAAGGCTCGTGCCAAGCGGTTGCAGCGCGATGCCCTCGACCGGGTGCTCACCGAATTGACCGCCTACTACCGCGACGTGCTCGGGGTGCAGACCGGCGCGTTGGTCGACCCGATGGGTCAGGAGCCGGGCGTGGGCATGATCAACGCCGACCTGCGCGAGCAGGTGGCCACCCTGGCCCGTAGCTCGACGCCGGAGCAGACCCTGCAGCGGATCGACGCGATCATGCAGTGCCGCGTCGACCTCGAGGGCAACGTGGCGCCGCTGCTCGCGGTCGAGGCCCTGATGGTGGCGCTGGCCCAACGGCACTGAGCGCGGATGGGCTCCACCACCCAACAGGTGGGGCTCGCCGCTGAGGTCCCCGGACGACGAGGGGGCCGGTGCTTGAATGGACTCGTCTCCGGGCTGATCGCCTGGCTCCCCACCCCGGAAGGAACTGCGATGGCTGACGAGCGCCACCCGCACGAGGACGAGCGCCCCACGCTCGCCGAGAAGATCATGAGCGAGGGCAGTGACGCCCAGCCGGATGATCAGCAGACCCCCAACGACCAGCAGGCCACGAGCGACCGGGCCGGCACCGACCAGCACGAGATCGATGAGGCGGCGATCGACGCCCGCGACCGCGTCCGCCCCGACGAGCAGGCCGCTGCCGACCCCGTCGTGGGGTCCGGGCCCGGCGCGCAGGATGCCGATGAGCGGCGCGACGTCGACGCCAGTGACGCTGGCGACGACGAGCCGACCCGGGTGCACGATCGTCCGGTCGTCGATGACGAACCCACCCAAGTGGTCGCCGCCACACCAGCCGGGGCCGACCCCGAGCCCACCGCCGTGATGTACCGCGACGAGGTCGCGAACAGCGAGGCGGACGAGGCCGAGCGTGCACGTCTGGAGCAGGAGCGTGAGGCTGCCCTGGCCGAGCAGCGTCGTCGTGACGCCGAGGAGGACCGCCGTCGCCGGGCCGAGGCCCACGCCGAGCGGCAGCGCCGACTCGGGGTGGTCACTCCTGCGGCCGAGCCTGAGCCGGCCCGTGTGGTCGCTGGTCCTCGGATCACCGACCGCTTCCTGGGATCGCTCGGTCTGATGCTGCTGCGCCTGGTGACCGCCGGGATCATGGGCATCCACGGCTTCCAGAAGCTCACCACCATCGAGGAGACCACCGACTTCTTCGGCCGGGTGGGCCTGCCCCAGCCGGGGCTGTGGGCCTGGGGGGTCGGCATCGCCGAACTGCTCGCCGCCGTCGCCCTGGTGTTCGGGTTCGCCGTCCGGTTGGCCGGGTTGGGCATCGCGGCGATCGCCATCGGCGCGCTCACCCTAGTGCACTGGGGTGCGCACAATCCGTTCCGTGCCGGTGAGTCGGGCTTCGTCGGTGAGCTGGAGTTGCTGCTCGCCGCGGTCGGTCTGAGCTTCGCCGCGCTGGGCGGCGGCGGTTGGGGGATCGACGCCGGCATGCGCCGGGGACGAGCCCGTCGCCGCGCCCAGACCTGACGACTCGGAGCAAGTCTTCACCACTCACTGGGGAGTGCTTCCACTTCGGAAGCACTCCCCAGTGTCGTGCTCACACACCTCGACGGGGACGCGGTTGGGTCGTCCCACTACCCTGAACTCAGTGTCAGGGTGGTGGCGGTCGCCTTCAGCGGCTG
>NZ_JACYIZ010000030.1:0-362 GCF_015352975.1 Aestuariimicrobium ganziense
CAGTGATCCATGCTTCATTAGCGAAGCAACTAGCAGGAAAAAACACTATTTACATAGGTTTCAACTTGTTGCCACCCAAAAACTCTCAGCACTTCTCGTGATGCTTAGATCTGGTGTTCCCATTGTAGAGCCAGTCATAAACAGTGGGAGAGTTAGGGTGAGAGGGCTTGTCAAAGACTTGAGCACCAATTCTCTTGGTGGCAATATTGCTTCCTGGGTGAAAAACACTCCTCCATACGTTTTCTTTACTTGCCGTCGGTGATGTAGTTGTTGGTGTCGCCGGAGTTCCTGGCGTCGGCGGACTGGCCGGCATCGAGAGAGACCTCTGGTATTTGCTAGATCCTTCTCCAGATTCTCCACCA
>NZ_JACYIZ010000030.1:378-634 GCF_015352975.1 Aestuariimicrobium ganziense
TTCTTTACTTGCCGTCGGTGATGTAGTTGTTGGTGTCGCCGGAGTTCCTGGCGTCGGCGGACTGGCCGGCATCGAGAGAGACCTCTGGTATTTGCTAGATCCTTCTCCAGATTCTCCACCAGTTTGAACAGTGAGGCTTTTTCGGAGCTTGCCAAGGCCATTATCAGGTTGAGGTCCAGCCATAACATCATCCCATAATTTATCAATCAACACCATCTTCTCTCTGATCTTTCTTTCTCTTACTTCACTATTCTTT
>NZ_JACYIZ010000031.1 GCF_015352975.1 Aestuariimicrobium ganziense
AAAAAACCAAACAAAATACTCATCTCAAACATCCATTTAAACATTAACCATGGCTTCAATGCAATGCTACAAAGAAGAAGGTAAGGAGTTTGATTACTATGATAAATCCTCAGGCACTTACCAAAAACCAACTAACTACTCGAACTCGGGTTACCAACAAACTTTCTATGAGAAAGAAAGGTGTTACGGAACCAACCCTGGAATGACGGGTTATGGTACTGGTCACGGCCATCAACATGGACTAGGTAACGGATATGGCAGCACTAACCCCGGTGTGCCCATGATGGGCCATGGCACGGGCTATGGGTCGGGCCACAACATTCATGGAATGATGGGCTATGGCACGGGCCACAACACTCACATGCAGAAACCCGGGTTCAGTGGAATGGGCTCGGGCGCTTTGGGCCATGTTATGGGCTTTGGAAAGAAACATGAGGGACATCATGGACATGGTGGCTACGGAATGGGGGCAGCTTCTGGTTGCACCACCACTTACAAGAAACAACACCGCAGGAGAAAGGGCGGTTACGGTAGCGGCAGTGGCAGCGACTGTAGCGACAGCAGTGATGATGAACGTCGTTGCTAAATAACTACAGGTTTGGGAAGTAGCAGCCTGGCTTATGAGAAG
>NZ_JACYIZ010000032.1 GCF_015352975.1 Aestuariimicrobium ganziense
GCGGGATAAATTGACTATATTTCATCTGCCTTACTTGACCTTGGAGCAGTCAGTGGAGGGGCTGATCGCGTAAGGAATATTGACACCACAAGTACTAGGGAGACCAGCAGCTTTGCCCAAATCGATTCCAGAAATAGCAGCTGCAGCTGATTTCAGGCAAGTGCATGCAGTTTGACGATCTTGTGTGGTCCTTGCAGCACTCGACAGACCCTGAACGCCGCCGCAACAACGTCCCAGAGGCCCCGTATTTCTAAGATAAGGAAGACAAGGTGCCAACTTTGACGTAACTTGGCCACAAGTTAAGGCTTCTGCATGGGGTGCAGCTACCACCATGCACAATACCACAAAACATGCAATTTTCCCAGCCANCAGCTGATTTCAGGCAAGTGCATGCAGTTTGACGATCTTGTGTGGTCCTTGCAGCACTCGACAGACCCTGAACGCCGCCGCAACAACGTCCCAGAGGCCCCGTATTTCTAAGATAAGGAAGACAAGGTGCCAACTTTGACGTAACTTGGCCACAAGTTAAGGCTTCTGCATGGGGTGCAGCTACCACCATGCACAATACCACAAAACATGCAATTTTCCCAGCCATTGCCATTGTTTTAGAGGAAAAAAA
>NZ_JACYIZ010000033.1 GCF_015352975.1 Aestuariimicrobium ganziense
GGAGCCGGTGTAGGTGCCTTTGTATCTTTGGTATCTGGTGTGGCTGCCGGGGCCTTTGCAGCGGCGGCATCGGTGGTGGTGGATGGGTTAGCAGAACCGTACTGGTGGAGATAAGTTTCGGCTTTTTCAATATACTGTCCAACACCTTGAGTTTCGTCTAACTTTCCGTATTTCTGTGCAGCGTCAAGAACATCAGCAGCAGCAGCAGCGACTTTTTTGTTATCGACGTTGCCGGAATCTTTGTTGAATTGACTTTGAGCTGCTTCTGCTAACACTTTCGCACTGGAAAAAAGGTCAGCAGTTGAAGCTTCCTCACCGGCGGTTTTCTTAGGCTCGTCGGCGGATTGACCGCCGGCGCTCTTNACATCAGCAGCAGCAGCAGCGACTTTTTTGTTATCGACGTTGCCGGAATCTTTGTTGAATTGACTTTGAGCTGCTTCTGCTAACACTTTCGCACTGGAAAAAAGGTCAGCAGTTGAAGCTTCCTCACCGGCGGTTTTCTTAGGCTCGTCGGCGGATTGACCGCCGGCGCTCTTTGCCAAAGATGAGAGGAAATTCATGATATTTTCTTGTCAAAAAAGAAGAGAATAAGTAACTGTGTTTTAT
>NZ_JACYIZ010000034.1 GCF_015352975.1 Aestuariimicrobium ganziense
TTTCTATTGTCCTCTTATTTTTCTTTTAAGAATGGAAATGGTAGGTAAGATTGCATGTTTCATGGTTTTGTGCATGATGGTGATTGCACCCCATGCAGAGGCACTGAGCTGCGGCCAGGTTCAATCTGGCTTGGCTCCTTGCCTCCCTTATCTGCAGGGCCGCGGCCCTCTTGGAGGCTGCTGTGGCGGTGTTAAAGGTCTGTTGGGTGCAGCCAAGTCCCCAGCTGACCGCAAGACTGCATGCACTTGCCTGAAATCGGCCGCTAATGCTATTAAGGGCATTGATATGGGCAAAGCCGCNTGGCTTGGCTCCTTGCCTCCCTTATCTGCAGGGCCGCGGCCCTCTTGGAGGCTGCTGTGGCGGTGTTAAAGGTCTGTTGGGTGCAGCCAAGTCCCCAGCTGACCGCAAGACTGCATGCACTTGCCTGAAATCGGCCGCTAATGCTATTAAGGGCATTGATATGGGCAAAGCCGCTGGTCTCCCTGCTGCTTGTGGCGTTAACATTCCCTACAAGATCAGTCCTTCCACTGACTGCTCCAAGGTCCAGTGAGGTTGATGAAAGATAGAGCAGTTTTCCACAGGATAATTTGGTAGTAG
>NZ_JACYIZ010000035.1:0-293 GCF_015352975.1 Aestuariimicrobium ganziense
CACCAGTACTCTATTTATTAATTCTTGGGGCAACTTATTCTGAATCTTCCATAATAGTCCCATAGAACTATTTAATTAACCCATGCTGGGAGTATCTCGAACAATGAGTTTCCAGTTAACAACAACAAAAACTCGACCACAAACATAATTAAGTGGCCTAACCATACCAGGGAACAAAAACTGAACTTTGGCTATGGGATTTTCTTTCTCAATTATTCTCTTAGCAGTCGCCGCTGGCTTTCCCACAAGTTCAGGCCATGATTGCTTTCCTGGGCAAATTATTGAGAGAGAGG
>NZ_JACYIZ010000035.1:391-596 GCF_015352975.1 Aestuariimicrobium ganziense
AAAAACTCGACCACAAACATAATTAAGTGGCCTAACCATACCAGGGAACAAAAACTGAACTTTGGCTATGGGATTTTCTTTCTCAATTATTCTCTTAGCAGTCGCCGCTGGCTTTCCCACAAGTTCAGGCCATGATTGCTTTCCTGGGCAAATTATTGAGAGAGAGGGATCATCAAGTGTTTCCACTTGGTTTTCTTTTGCCATT
>NZ_JACYIZ010000036.1:0-324 GCF_015352975.1 Aestuariimicrobium ganziense
CGGGAACGTAATCTTCTGTCCGTTCTGCATACCCTTCTCAACAACAACTTCCAACACCTTCTTCTCCTGCACAACCTTCTCACCTTTACACTGTCCACACCTATCTTTATCACTGATTGTCTCACCAGTGCCCTTACACTCGTTACAAGCATGCTGCATCTGCTGGATCATGGATGGACCAAGTTGTCTAATAGTGACTTTCATCCCGGACCCTTGACAACCAGAACATTTCATTGAAGCACCTGACTTGGACCCTTTCCCCTTGCACTTGGGGCACAATACATTGCGAGATAGTGACAACTTCTTTGACGTCCCATTGTACAG
>NZ_JACYIZ010000036.1:369-574 GCF_015352975.1 Aestuariimicrobium ganziense
GCTGGATCATGGATGGACCAAGTTGTCTAATAGTGACTTTCATCCCGGACCCTTGACAACCAGAACATTTCATTGAAGCACCTGACTTGGACCCTTTCCCCTTGCACTTGGGGCACAATACATTGCGGGATAGTGACAGCTTCTTTGACGTCCCATTGTACAGATCATCCAGAGAAACTTTGAGAGGGTGGACAACATCCTCTCC
>NZ_JACYIZ010000037.1 GCF_015352975.1 Aestuariimicrobium ganziense
TCACACGATCGAGTGCATGAAATAAAATCAAGCACTACTTTTCAGACTCTTATTTGGTATAAGCTGGAAATGAAAACAAAGGAACAAGCTGATCAACTTGTTCTCAGTGCATCCCAGGGATCTTGTCCTTGATTTTGTCCATCATTCCCTTCTTCTCACCTCCTTCAGTACTATAAGTTGTTTGTGCCTGTTCATTGTATTGATCACCTTCCTGTTGGGCATGTCCTCCTGGCATCTTCTCCATTATCTTCTCCTTTATCCCCTTCTTCCTTCTTCCACCTTCTCCATCATCCTCAGAAGAGCTAGAGCTGTCGGATCGACGAAGCTGTTGTTGGCCCTCATGGTGCTGGGTATGCATACCACCAGTACCCATACCCATTCCAGTACCTTGGGTTGCATATTCTCCACCCATGGCCCCCATTCCAGTACCACCCTGAGTTCCATAGGCTTCACCACCCATACCCATACCCATACCAGTACCTTGGCCTTGGGATCCATATTCTCCAGCACCCATGCCCCCCATACCC
>NZ_JACYIZ010000038.1 GCF_015352975.1 Aestuariimicrobium ganziense
GGCTTCTTGCTGAGACCAAAAGGATCATAACCGTAGTCTCCGGGAACTTCTCCGTTCAAGTACTCCGGGATTTCTGATCTGTCCAAGAGACCGTCGGGTAGGAAAATTCTTCTGTCAGGTCCGTACCACTTGGCGAGCTCCTCGTCAGCAGGGGCGACAGCAACGGCCTTCTTAGCAGGGGCAGCAGCAGCCTTCTTTTTGAAGAGGGCAACAGTTTTGAAGGTAGCAGNTCCAAGAGACCGTCGGGTAGGAAAATTCTTCTGTCAGGTCCGTACCACTTGGCGAGCTCCTCGTCAGCAGGGGCGACAGCAACGGCCTTCTTAGCAGGGGCAGCAGCAGCCTTCTTTTTGAAGAGGGCAACAGTTTTGAAGGTAGCAGAGGAGGATGGAGTTGGAGCAGCTGGCCTCGCTACACCGCTGAATTTGACCGGACTTCCCATCATTTCCGACACATAGAGGGAGGTAGCTGCAGCCATGGCTAACGGTGAAGCCGGAGGAGGTTGAGGTTGAGGTTGAGATCAG
>NZ_JACYIZ010000004.1 GCF_015352975.1 Aestuariimicrobium ganziense
GACCCCGGGCCTGATCCTGACCCCGGGCCTGATCCCGGCCCCAAGCCCGATCCCGGCCCCAAGCCGGACCCCGGCCCCAAGCCCGATCCCGGCCCCAAGCCGTCGCCGACGCCACGGCCGCTGCCCGACACCGGAGCCTGACCGCACGGCAGGGGCCCCACCGACTGGTCGTCGATGGGGCCCCTGCTCGGTCGGCGCGCTGGTCACCTTCACCCTGACCAATGTCGGCGTGTTCGGCATCGAGTCGGGAACGCCGGTGATCAACCGGGACGAGTCGGCGATCCTGTGCATGGGCTCCATCGACCGCAAGCCCTGGGTGGTCGGTGAGGGCGCCGACGAACGGATCGAGCCGCGCTGGGTGACCACGATCTCGCTGAGCTTCGACCACAAGCTGATCGACGGTGAACAGGGGTCGAGGTTCCTGCACGAGGTGGCCTCGATCCTGTCGAACCCGGAGTTGGCCTTCCTGTACTGAGTTTGTTGCGGGGGATGACCCCCTGCACCCCCACGCGGGGGATGACCCCCGGCACCCCCCCGCGGGGGATGACCCCCGGCACCCCCCCGCGGGGGATGACCCCCGGCACCCCCCCGCGGGGGATGACCCCCGGCACCCCCCCGCGGGGGATGACCCCCTGCACCCCCACGCGGGGGATGACCCCCTGCACCCCCAAGCGGGCGCTCACCATCCCCGGCGGGCCGTAACCTTGGGTCCACCCGCCCCTGCGCCTGTCCCCAAGGAACCCCCATGTCTGGATCTCTCGAACACTCCGATCCCCACGCGCCCACCGAAGCTCCGTCGTCCGGGGCCGACGAGGGCGACCGCGTGGGGCCACCCAGGCAGGAGCAGCAGCCGCAGGCGGGCACGACCACCGACTCAGCGACCACCACCGTCACCGCCAACATCAATGCCACGGTGACCCGGGACGCCACCTTGCTCTTCGCGGTCGCCGTCTCTGCCGACACACCCATCGAGGACGAGACGCTCACCATCACCGTGGACGGCACCAGGGTCGAGGTCGAGGAGATCGTCAGCATCGCGGGCACCCGGCTCCATCGAGTGCTCGCGCCCCCGGGCGCACTCGAACTGCGCTACGCGGCCGAGGTTCGACAGGGGGCACAGGCGGACGCGGTGACCCCTGAGGAGGAGGTGCTCTACGTCCGCCCTTCGCGCTACTGCGAGTCCGACCGCTTCAACGTGCTCGCCCCCACCCTGTTCCCCGGGCTTGCCGGCCAGGAGTTGATCACGGCGGTCGGCGAGTGGGTCAGGGACTACCTGCGCTACATCCCCGGCATCTCCGGCAGCGCGGACTCCGCCATCGACACCCTCCTGGCGGGCCAGGGCGTGTGCCGCGACTTCGCCCACCTGACCGTGACGATGCTCCGAGCGATGGGCGTCCCCGCACGCCTGACGGCCGTGTACGCCCCGGGGCTCGTCCCGATGGACTTCCATGCCGTGGCCGAGGCTGCGCACGAGGGCCGCTGGCAGGTCGTCGACTCCACTCGGATGGCACCCCGAGCCTCCCTGATCCGGATCGCCACCGGTCGCGACGCCGCCGACACCGCGTTCTTCACGGTGCTGTCAGGGGGCGTGAACTTCGGACCCGTCTGGGTCACCGCCTACGCCAACGGCGGGCTTCCGCACGAGGATCCGTCGCAGCCCGTGCATCTCTGAGGTGGTGGCCCTGCCGGCTCCTCGTCCGCGCGTGCGCAGCAACACCGGTGAAACATGGCGCCCCTAGAGTGGGGCGTGTGAGTATCCGGGTCGCGCTGCATCACGAGACCACCTACAGGTTCGCGCGGCCGGTGCGAGTGTTCCCCCACGTCGTGCGGCTGCGGCCCGCTCCGCACAGCCGGACCCGCATCGAGGCGTACTCCCTCAGCGTCACGCCGCCCGACCACTTCCTCAACTGGCAGCAGGACCCGTTCGGCAACTACTTGGCCCGCCTGGTCTTCCCGCAGCCCACCGACGAGCTGAGCTTCACGGTGGAGCTGGTCGCGGACATGACGGCGATCAACCCGTTCGACTTCTTCGTCGAGGACTACGCCTCAACCTTCCCCTTCACCTACCCCGACGCGCTCGGCCGAGACCTCTCCCCCTACCTGAGGCGGGTGGGGGCGGACGAGGACGGCACTGCCGCCGCGGCGACCGCGCGCGCCGGTGCCTCCGCGGCCGCCCACCCCTCGGACGACGCCGTCGACGCTTGGATCGAGGCCCACCTGCGCCCCACGGGAGTCTTCGACGGCGGCACCCGGATCGTCGACTTCCTGGTGGCGGTGAACCAGGCGATCCGCAGCAGCATCAACTACACCACGCGCATGGAGGTCGGGGTGCAGACCCCTGCCGAGACCCTCGCGCAGCAGATCGGCTCGTGCCGCGACTCGGCGTGGCTCCTGGTCAGCGTGCTGCGCCGCTGCGGGATCGCCGCCCGCTTCGTCTCCGGCTACCTCGTCCAGCTGGCCAGCGACGATGCCCGCGACGGTGGCCCGGCCGAGGACTTCACCGACCTGCACGCCTGGGCCGAGGCGTTCATCCCGGGAGCCGGGTGGATCGGACTCGACGCCACCTCCGGCCTGCTTGCCGGCGAGGGGCACATCCCGCTGTCGGCCACCCCGGAGCCGGAGTCCGCGGCACCGATCACGGGCGCGACCGAGGTGGTCGAGGTCTCGATGTCGTTCGTCAACGAGGTGCGCCGAATCCACGAGGACCCTCGCGTCACCAAGCCCTACACCGACGAGCAGTGGGCCCAGGTCGACGCCCTCGGGGCCGCCGTCGACGAGCGACTGATCGCTGGCGACGTCCGCCTGACCATGGGCGGCGAACCCACGTTCGTGACCTCCGGCGACACCTCGCACCCGCAGTGGGAGTCCGAGGCCGACGGCGCCGAGAAGCGCGAGCTCTCCGCCCGCCTCGCCCACCTGCTGGTGGAGCGTTGGGCGCCGCAGGGGATCGTGCACCACGGCCAGGGCAAGTGGTATCCCGGCGAGGAGTTGCCCCGCTGGCAGACCCAGATCGCCTGGCGTGCTGACGGTGAACCGCTGTGGCGGCGCCGCGACCTGCTCGCCGATCCCGAAGCTCCTGCCACCCTGCCCGCCGACGACGGTGAGCGGGCAGCCGCCGTCGAGCACCTGGCGAAGGCGATCGCCGCCCGCCTCGGCATCTCCGACGAGTTCGTGCTGGCTGCCCATGAGGACCCGGTCCAGTCCGTGCTCGACGAGGCGCGCCTCCCGCTGGGGGAGCGGCCCGGCGTGGACGACGACCCGGCGAGCACGGTCGAGGCGATCGAGGCTGCCGTGGCCGACGAGCCGCCCGCCGGCTGGGTGGTTCCGGTGTTCGTTGATCCTGACGGGGACGGGTGGGCGACTGCCCGCTGGAGGACCCGCCGCCGCGCGATCTTCCTCACCCAGGGCACCTCGGCGCTCGGCTACCGGCTGCCGCTGGACTCGGTGGCCTGGGGCGAGGCTCCCGAGATCACCCGGAACCACGAGGGCGACCTGACCAGCGATCTTCCCGCTGCGCCGGAGCGCACCGCACCGCAGGCACGAGAGGTCGGCATCGACGAGGCCCCCCGGACGGCGGTCGCCGTCCAGCCACGGTCCGGTCACGCCCACGTCTTCCTCCCACCGGTCGATCGGCTCGAGGACGGCCTGGGCCTGCTCGCCGCGATCGAACAGGCTGCCGCTGACGCAAACCTCCCGGTCGTCCTCGAGGGCTACCGGCTCCCGGACGATCCGCGCCTGGAATCCATCTCGGTCACCCCCGACCCCGGCGTCATCGAGGTCAACGTCCACCCCACGAAGACCTGGCCGCAGTTGCGGAAACTCACCACCACCCTGTTCGAGGACGCGCGCGAAGCGGGCCTGGCCACCGAGAAGTTCGACCTCGACGGCACCCACACCGGGACTGGTGGTGGCAACCACATCACCCTCGGTGGACCCACTCCGGCCGACTCGCCCTTCCTGCGGCGCCCCGACCTGCTCCGCAGCCTGGTCACCTACTGGCAGTGGCACCCCGGACTGTCGTACCTGTTCACGGGCAAGTTCATCGGCTCCACGTCCCAGGCCCCCCGCGTGGACGAGGGCCTGGCCGAGACCCTCTACGACCTCGAGATCGCCTTCGCCGAGCTCGAGGCCATGGTCGACGATCCGGCGATCAACCACGACATCGAGGCGGTCGTCCGCGAGGACTGGCGCACCGATGAGGACCCCGACGAACGCGTGGCCCGGCAGCGCTTCACCCAGCCCTGGCTGGTCGACCGCCTGCTGCGGCACCTGCTCACCGACCTCACCGGCAACACCCACCGCGCCGAGTTCTGCATCGACAAGCTCTACAGCCCCGACCAACGCACCGGCCGCCTCGGTCTGGTCGAGATGCGCGGCTTCGAGATGCCCGCCCACGCCCGGATGAGCCTGGTGCAGGCCGCGCTCGTGCGTGCGCTGGTGGCCCGCTTCTGGGAGGAGCCCATCCAGGGTCCTCTCGTGCGCTGGGGGACCCGACTGCACGACCGCTACCTGCTGCCCGCCTTCGTCGCCGCCGACCTGCGCGAGGTGGTCGCCGAGCTCAACCAGCACACCTCCCGCTGGACGCAACCGGACGGCGGCGCGGCGCCGCGCTTCGACGAGCGGTGGCGCGAGCCCTTCCTCGAGTTCCGCTTCCCGCGCCTGGGCGAGGTCCGGATCGGCGACGTCTCCCTCGAGCTGCGCCAGGCCATCGAGCCGTGGCAGGTGCTCGGTGAGGAGGTGTCGCTCGGCGGCACCGCGCGCTACGTCGACTCCAGCGTCGAGCGGGTGCAGGTGTCGGCGGTCGGCATGACCGAGGGTCGCCACGTGCTGACCTGCAACGGGGTGCCCGTGCCGACCGTCCCGATCGCCACCACCGGCTGGGGTGTCGGGCGCGACGCGACTGCAGGGGCGCGTGTCGGTGGCGTGCGCTTCCGCGCCTGGGACCCACCCTCGGCACTGCACCCCACGATCGGGGTCCACTCGCCGCTCCACTTCGACCTGGTCGACGTCCGCAACGCCACCTCGCTGGGCGGCTTCACCTACCACGTCACCCACCAGGGCGGGCTCGCCTACGACCGCTACCCCGTCAACGCGGTCGAGGCCGAGTCGCGTCGCACCAACCGCTTCGAGGAGCGTCGTACCTCCGGCAAGGTCGACGTCAGCAACTGGCCGCAACCGCACGGGCTCTTGGGCGGGGAACCGTCGGAGTTCCCGGTCTCGCTCGACCTGCGACGCTTCTCCCGCGGCCGACACCCAGCGGGTGGTGACGGGACCGACGCCACCCCGGCTGACGGTGCCCCCGGTGCGCCGGAGGGCGAGCGGTGAGTCTTGCCGAGGTCCCTCGAGCCCCACTGGCTGAGCGGTACGCCGCCGCGGTCGCCCAGCGGCGCGCGGCGCAGGGCCACTCGGCGCCCGACGAGACCATCGGGCTGGACGGAGAGATCCGCGCGGCGAAGACCTGGGAGTACCTGGAGGGCCTCGGAACCCAGGGACTGATGGCTCGACGGCGGGAGGTCGCCCGGCTGGCGCGCGACGAGGGGATCGGCGCCACCGCACCGGCGCTCGGTCCTCGCTGGCAGGTGGACCCGATCCCGCTGATCTTCGACCAGGACGAGTGGGCCCCCCTGGCCGAGGGACTCCAGCAGCGCGCCCGACTGCTCGATGCGATCCTCACCGACCTGTATGGCGAGCGACGACTGCTCAAGAGCCACCTCCTGCCTGCTGAGCTCTTCCTCGGCCACGACGGCTACCTGCTGCCTGCTGACGGCGTCACGATCCCCGGGCCGCGCCAACTGCCCGTCGCGGGCGCGGACATCGCGCGGGGGCCCGACGGCTGGGTGGTGATGACCGACCGCACCCAAGCACCCGCCGGGATCGGCTACGCGCTCGCCAACCGCCGCCTGATCACCCGGGTCATGGAGCCGCTGTTCCGTGCCTCACGGGCGAGCACGCTCCGCGGCTTCTTCGACGTGATGCAGCACGCGCTCCACCGCGCAGCGCCGCCTGGCGTGACCTCGCCCCGGATCGTGCTGCTGTCGCCCGGACCCTCGAGCGAGACGGCCTACGACCAGGCCCTCGTGGCGACGTTGCTCGGCCACCCGCTCGTCGTTGCCGACGACCTCATGGTGCGCGACGGTGCCGTCTGGCTGCGCGCCGGGGGCCGGCGCCTGCGGGTGCACGTGATCCAGCGGCGCGTGGACGGTGACTGGATGGACTCCCTCGAGCTGCGACCCGAGTCGCGACTGGGCGTCCCGGGACTGATGGCGGCGGCCAGACGGGGGGTGGTGAGCGTGGTCAACCCGATCGGCGCTGGGGTCGTCGAGAACATCGGCATGGCGCCCTACCTGAACAGGGTCGCCCGCGAGGTGCTCGGTGAAGACCTCAAGCTCGCCGCGCCCCAGACCTGGTGGTGCGGTGACCCAGCATCGCGGAGCCACGTTTTGACCAACATGGAGCGCCTCGTCCTCCGGCCGATCTCGCGCTCCAACCGGCCCACCCTTCGTCCCGGGTGGGAGATGACGGCCGCAGCCCGGGAACAGATGGCGGCGCAGATCGAGGCGGAGCCGTGGGCCTGGGCGGCGCAGGAACTCATCGACTCGTCCACGGCGCCGGTGATCACCAAGGAGGGCCTCTCCCCACGGGCCATGGTGCTCCGGACGTTCCGGATCGCAGTCGACGACGACTACGTGGTGATGCCGGGTGGCCTCGCCAAGGTGGCCTCGAACGAGAAGAAGCCTGTGGTGCAGACCGAGCGCGGCGTCATCACCAAGGACGTCTGGGTGCTCGAAGGTGCGCAGGACCCCGTCTGGAGCTTCTTGCGGCTGGTGCCGAGCGAGGAGGGCACGGGCATCGCAACCATGCCGGCGCTCACGCCGCGCGCCGCCGGCGACCTGTACTGGCTCGGCCGCTACGCCGAGCGTGCCGAGTCCACCGCCCGCCTGGTGGCGGTGGCGGACAACCTCGTGGACGACCACATCTCCAGGCCGGGGTCGGCCGGGCACACGGCGTTGGAGACCCTGCTCGACGCGGTCTCCCAGCTCACCGGTGTGACCGCCCGGATCGATCCGGACGACCGGCAGGGCGCCGTCATCGAGCAACTGCGGACCCTGCTGATCGACCAGGACCGCCTCGGCACCGTCTCCTTCGCGGTGGAACGGACGACGCAGAACGCCCTCTCCGTGCGTGAACTGCTCTCGCCCGAGACCGTCGGGATTCTCGGCAGCCTGACCGACCGTCTCGACCAGGAGCGTGAGAGCGACGACCTGTTCGACGCGCAGGGCGTCTCCAGCGCGGTGCTGCAGTCATGTCTCGCCCTCGCGGGAATCTTCGGCGAATCGATCGTGCGCGACGAGATCTGGCTGTTCGTCGACGCCGGACGCCGTCTGGAGCGGGCGCAGGCGATGGTCGGGCTGCTGCGCCACACCATCGCGGAACTGCGCTCACCGGTGGCCGAGGCCGTGATCGTCGAGATGGCGTTGCGCGTCAGCGACTCGCTGATCACCTACCGGCGCCGGATGGCAGCCGGGGTGGGCTCGGTGGTGCCGGCGATCGCCGCCCTCGAACTGCTGCTCGAGGACGCGACCAACCCACGATCGGTGCGCTACCAGCTCGATCGCCTCGTCCACCACTTCTCCGGCGACGACGGCGCCCCGATCCGCAGCGCTGTCGAGGCCGCTCGTGAACTGACCACCGACGTCGACCACGATGCGATCTTCACCGGCAACCGCGAGGGCCTGGCGAACCTGCTCACCGACCTCGACCTCCGGCTCAGGGACCTCTCGCGCACCATCGAACGTGAACACTTCGCACCACAGCGTCCGAGCCGCGCCTTCGCCGTGCCCGAGCGCGAAGGTACCGGCCAGGCAGCACAGCGCTGGAGCGGCGACGAGGCCGATCGACCGGATGGCGCCGCGTCGTGAACGGCCTGCACGGACCGCGCAGGTACTCGGTGCACCACCTGACCGAGTACTCCTACGAGGAGGACGTCACGATGTCGTTCGGGCGCGCGATGCTGCGCCCACGTGACACCCCGCAGCAGCGGGTCGACCAGCACGAGGTGGCGATCTCGCCCGAGCCGGACGTGCTCGAGGAGTCGCGGGACGCGTTCGGGAACTACTCCCACTACGTCGAGATCTCCAACCCCCACACCACCCTGGCGGTCACCAAGACCTCGACCATCGACGTCGAGTGGCCGCTGCCAGACCTTGGGGCGCTGAACGCGTGGACGGTGGCTGAGGCTGCCGCCGCGATCTGCGCGGATCCGGCCATCGACCCGTTCGAGCGGGCGGCGTTCCAGCTGCCGTCGCGGATCGTGACGCTGGGCGAGACGGAGCGCGGCTTCGCCGAGGAGTTGCTGCCCTCGTCCATGCCACTGGGCGAGGCGATCGAGACCGCGTACCGCCGCATCTACGCAGAGTTCACCTACACCAAGGGCGTCACCTCGATCTCGACCACGCTCCCGGAGGTGATCGCCGCTCGTGAAGGGGTCTGCCAGGACTTCGCCCACCTCGCCGTGGCGAGCTTCCGTGCGGTGGGGATCCCAGCCCGCTACGTGTCGGGCTACATCGAGACCTCAGCGCCTGCGGGACAGGTGAAGCTCGAGGGGTCGGACGCCTCGCACGCCTGGGCCTCGGTGATGGTGCCCGGTGGCGGGTGGGTCGATCTCGACCCGACGAACGACCACCTCGCCGACTCGCGCTACCTGGTGACCGCTTGGGGTCGTGACTTCCGCGACGTCTCCCCACTGAAGGGGATCGTCTTCACCGACGGCGGCTCGTCCAAGCTCCGGGTGGCCGTCACCGTCAAGCGGCTCGACTGACCCTCGTCGGACGAGCGTTCGCCGCGTTCGTCCGGGAGGGGTCAGGCCGTCAGCTGAGCCGGGTCACCAGGATCTCGGAGTCGCACTCGGCGTCCCCGCCGCCGGTGTAGATCGTGCGGAGCGGGGGACAGTCCTTGCGGTCGCGACCCCACCCGATGATCACGTGGCGCTCGCCGACCACCTGGGCCGTGGTGGGGTCCCAGCCGTGCCAGGCACCGTCCCAGTAGTCGATCCACGACGTGATGACGCCCGCGGCCGCAGTGCCCAGCTCAGGGCTCTGGTCGAACGACTCGAACGGGGCCCGGTACCCGGAGACGAACCGCGCGGGCACACCGGCCGCACGCAGGGCGCCGATGGTCAGGTGCGTGCGCTCGTCGTCGGACTCGGCGCTGACGAGCGCCTGGGAGAGGCGCTCCACCAGCTCTGCCGGGTTCCCGGAGGCGGAGCGGAGTTCGACGGCCAACTCGCGCGTCTCGTCGGTGGCCCCGGTCAGCGGGCCGGGCTGCAGGAACTCGTGGAAGGCGTCCTCGACCCCGGCCGCGTCGACGCGGCTGAAGTCCGTCGCCAGCGGACGGAACGGACCTGAGGTGACATTGACGTCGGACAGCATCGAGACCTGGAAGCGGGTGTGCTCCTCGGCCACCTCGAGTTCGGTGACCCGAGTGCTCCAGTAGTCGTCGTAGGTGAGGGAGAACCCGCTCGGCTCCACCGACAGCGGGTGGGAGAGAACGAGCTGCCGTGCTGTGGCCGCAGGAGCGAGGCGGACCTGCAACCGGGAGCGCACGGGCTGCGAGAAGGTGTGGGTGAGCGTCGAGTGGATCCTCAGCCGCATGCCGGCGCCTCCTTCCAGGCGTCCATGACGCCCACGCCGAGGTACCGTTCGGCGACCAGCGTGCCCACCTCGTTGCAGGTGGCCTGGACCCGTTCCATCCGCTCGGTCAGGCCTTCGTGCAGCCGCTCCGGGGGGAGGTACTCGATCTCGGCCCGCGCCCGGCCGATCAGGCGGAGGGCCTCGTCCTGTCGCGCGAAACCGCTGCGGGGTTCCAGTTCCCTGAGCGCGCTCTCGACCGAGTTCATCCCGTAGAGCAGCGACCTCGGGAAGCGGTCGTTGAGCAGCAGGAAGCTCGCCGCGTCCGCGCCAGTGCCCTCGCCGGTGTGGGCGCGCACGAAGGACTGGTGGCCGCCGGCGGCGCGCACGGCGTTGTTCCAGGCCACAGCGGTGCCGCCGTTCATCGTGGCCGCGAGGATGAGGCGAGAGGTCATGTCGACGCGCTCGAGCGAGCGTCCGAGCATCATGAACTCGAAGCCCTCGTCATGGATCATTGTCTGCCGTGCCATGCCCGAGGCCAGCACCGCCCCGTGCCTGACCTGCTGGAACGCCTGGTGCGCGGGCTTGCGCAGGAAGCTCGACCGACGCACGTCGAGGTAGGCGGTGTTGATCGCCTCCCACATGTCCAGCGAGAGCACCTCACGCACGCGCCGAGCCGACTCTCGCGCGTACTGCAGGATGGCCCGCAGGCTCGAGGGCGCGTCGAAGTCGTAGCAGAGACGGTCGAGCACGAGGCGGATGTCGACCGGTCGATCACCGCGAACCTCGTCGGCATCCTCGCCCATCGCCGCGAGCAGTGCTCGGGCGGCCTGCTCCTGGTCGGCGGTGGGATCCTCCAGCAGGTACTGGATGTTGGCGTCGAGGATCCGTGAGGTGTCCTCCGCCCGCTCCAGGTACCGCGAGACCCAGTAGAGCGAGTCCGCGATCCGGGAAAGCGTCATCGCGGTCTGTGAACGCTGGGTGCGGGCGGCCCGGGACGACGACTGCGACTGCTGCTGCGTTCCGCCGCGCTGTGACTGGGACTGGGACTGGCTGGACGAGCTCGCCCGCACGGAGTCGTCGTCCATCTGGAGGGAGGGATGGCGCGGACCGTCGGTGGCGGGCCGTGCCTCGATCCGCTCGACCTCGCCGTCGGCGAGCACCCAGGTGTCCTTGGAGCCGCCACCCTGCGAGGAGTTGACGATGAGCTGCCCCTCCTGGAGGGCCACGCGGGTGAGGCCACCGGGCAACACGCGCACACGCTCGCCGTCGTTGACCGCGAACGGACGCAGGTCGACGTGACGGGGCCCGATCGACTTCCCGGCCACGGTGGGCACCGTGGACAGCTGCACCACCGGCTGGGCGATGAAGTCGCGCGGCGCCGCCAGGATCGAGGCGCGCAGGTCCTGCAGTTCCTTGGCCGAGGCCGCCGGCCCGATCACCACGCCCTTGCCACCGGAGCCGTCGACCGGCTTCACCACCACCTCGGCGAGCCGGTCCATGACCTCCTCGCGTGCAGCTGGTTCCTCGAGGCGCCAGGTCTGCACACCCGGAAGAATCGGCTCCTCGCCGAGGTAGTAGCGGATGAAGTCGTCCACGTAGGTGCAGGTCAGCTTGTCGTCGGCGACACCGTTGCCGACGGCGTTCGCGATGGTCACATTGCCCGCCCGGGCGGACGCGAGGATGCCGGCGACCCCGAGCATCGAGTCGGAGCGGAAGTGGGCCGGATCGATGAAGTCGTCGTCGACGCGGCGGTAGATGACGTCCACACGGCGCTTGCCGCGCGTGGTCGCCGCCGTGATGCGACCGTTCTCGCAGGTGAGGTCGCTGGCCTCCACCAGCTCGACCCCCATGGTGCGCGCGAGCAGGGCGTGTTCGAAGTATGCGGAGTTGTAGACGCCCGGTGTCAGCACCACCACGGTCGGGTCGGTGACACCTGTCGGAGCGGCCGCGCGCAGGGCAGCGAGCAGCATGTTCGGGTACTCGTGCACCGAGCGAACCGGGTAGCGGGAGATGATCTCGGGGAACGCCGATGACATCGCGCGCCGGTTGGTCAGCACGTAGCTCACGCCCGAGGGCACGCGGGCATTGTCCTCGAGGACGCGCAGGGTCCCGTCGGCCCCACGGACGAGGTCGGTCCCCGAGACGTGGATGCGCACCCCGTTCGGGGGACGGATGCCGTGGGCCACGCGGTGGTAGTGCGTCGACGAGACCACGACCCGGCGAGGGATCACGCCGTCGAGGAAGACGGTGCCCGTCGAGTAGATGTCGGAGAGGAACAGTTCGAGGGCGGTGACCCGCTGGGCGATCCCGGCCTCGACGATCGCGAAGTCCTCTGCGGTCATGATCCGCGGGACCACGTCAATCGGGAAGGGCTGCTCCTGGCCCCCCACGTCGAAGGTGATGCCCTGCTCGAGGTAGGACGAGCCCACGTAGTCGGAGCGGCCCAGCACCTCGGCGTCGCTCATCCTGCCGAGCTCCTCCAGCGCCACCCGGTAGTGCGGACGGACTTGGCCGTCGTCACAGAACATCTCGTCGAAGGCGCCGGCGACCGGACTGTAGCTGCTCAGCAGCGTGAACTCGTCGGCCATGGGCCGAGTCTAGGGAACACGTGTTTCGGTTGGGTTATCGCGAAGTCAGAAGTCAACACCCACGACATGATCAGGGCCCCAGCCGGCGCTGCTGCCGGTGGGGCCCTGATCCACCAGGTCGGATCAGTCCTTGGTGACCGCGTCCTCGATGCGCATCGCGCTCTCGCTGGTGCGGATGATCGCCACCATGTACTCGAGCGAGATCCGGGCCATCGCGATGAACAGCAGCGGGCCAATCCAGCCGAACAGCAGCGAGAACACGCCCATCGAGCTGGGCAGGTCGCCGGCCGCGGCGATGGCGAAGGCGAACAGGGTGCCTCCCAGCCAGTAGAGCACCGCCGCGATGATGATCAGGATGTAGACGATCTTGATCAGCGACGGCGTCACGTACGAACGGAAGCTCAGGTCGAACAGCGACCGGAAGAAGCCGCCCAGACCCGTGGCGTTGGCCCCGGTCGGGGCGGAGCCCCACTGGTGTGACGGCCCAGCCGGAGCGGTGGTCTGGGTCGGGTACTGACCCTGCTGCCAACCGCCCTGGGTGGGCACCGGGCCGGGCTGCTGGGTGCCGTAGTCGGTGCCATGGGCGGGAGCGCCGTACTGCCCGCCGGGCACCTGCGCCGCGCTGGCGGCGCTGGCCGGCGGATTGGCCGAGGCGCCGGGCTGGCCCTGCCAGCTGCCGGGAAGCCATCCGGTGTCCTCCCACGAGGCACTCGCCGAGGTCGAGCTGACCGGCTGAGCCGGCTGGTTCTGCGAGGTCGGGTTCTGCGAAGTCGGGTTCGCGGAAGGCTGTCCCGTCACGAGAGGCTGCACCGTGGTCGGCTGGTCGTCCTGAGGATTCTGCCAGGGGTTGCTCCCCGGGTTCTGTGGAGTGCCCCACTGATCATTCGTCATGGGGCACATTCTTCATCACGGCGGCTCAGACCGGAAGTCGAGGCACCCTGGCCCCGATGGCGCACAGCACCTCGTAGCTGATGGTGTCGAGCCAGGCCGCGTGGTCGTCGGCGGTGACGGCCGCCTCGTCCTGCTGCCCGATCAGGACGACCTCGGTGCCCACGTCGGCTGGTCCGGACAGGGCGACCAGCGACTGGTCCATGCAGATCCGTCCGATGATCGGACGCCGCTGTCCGCCCACCACCACCTCGCCCCGGTTCGACAAGCGGCGGGCGAGGCCGTCGGCGTACCCGACCGGGATCGTGCCCACGCAGGTCGGACGATCGGCGGTCCAGGTGCGGCCGTAGCTGACGCTCGTCCCGGGCTGGACGAGCTTGACGGCTGACAGGTTGGTCGTCCACGTCAGGGCCGGACGCAACCGGTCGTCGGGCTGGTGGTCGCGGTCGGGGGCGTAGCCGTAGCCCATGATGCCGGGCCGGGCCATCGTCATGCCGGCCTGGTCGTGGAAGAGCACGCCACCGGAGTTGGCCGCGTGCACCCAGCGCACCGCGCCGCGCGCTGCCACGACGGCAGCCACGGACTGACGGAAGGACGCCAACTGCCCGGCGGTGAACCCGTCGTCGTCGGCGGCATCCGACGTGGCCAGGTGGGTGAAGAGCCCGTCGAGGACGAGCCCCGGCGCCTCGTCGACCATGCGGGCCAGGTCGACCGCCTGCTGCGGCGGGGCGCCGATGCGTCCCATGCCGGTGTCGAGCTTGAGGTGCACCGGCACGGTGGCACCGGCGGCTGCAGCGGCGGCCGAGGCGGCCGCGATGGTGTCGGCATCGGTGACGGTCAGGGTGGTGTCGGCCGCCACTGCGGCCTCCCACTGGCCGGGCAGGCAGGCCGACAGCTTGAGCACCGGCAGGCCCACCCCAGCGGCGCGCAACTCGGCGACCTCGCTCACCTCGGCGACCCCGAGCATGGTCACCGTGCGCGTCTGCTCGAGCATCCGTGACACCGCGACCGCGCCGTGGCCGTAGGCATTGGCCTTGACCGCGAACAGCAACTCGCAGCCTGTGGGCAGGTGCGATGCGGCGACGGCGAGGTTGTGGCGGATGGCCGCCATCTCGACGCGTGCCTCGCTCACCACCGCACGATCCTGATCACCGCACGATCATTGCACGAGGCGCTCGACCGGGTTGTGCGCTCAGCACGTGCGTCAGCGACCGCGGACGACGAACTGATCGCTGGCGTAGCGGGCGATCGACAGCGTCGACCAGCCATCGGTGCCGGCACCGACGACACCGCCGATCAGCGGCACCCGCTTGGCGAACAGCAGGCTCACCTTCTTGCCGCTCATCTGCGCCATCAACTGGCCGAGCACCTTCTCGGCGATGGTCTTGTCGAGGTCACGGTCGAACACCGGTGCGGTGGCGATGCCCATCGGCGTGCTCGGCAGGTCGTGCGACTCGATCAGGGCGGTCACGTTGTCGTCGCCCAGCAGGCACATCAGCACCGCACTGCGCACCCGGTTGTCGCTGAGGTCGTAGCCGCGCAGGTGGGCGATGGCGGCGACCAACCGGCTCTGGATCACCATCACCCCGGCCATGTTGGCGGGGATGCTGACGGCCAGCGTGGCCAGCCCGCCGAGGTTGGTGGCAAAGCCCTGGGCACCGGCCATGGCGATGTGCTGGCGGGTCAGGGCCTCGATGGCACCCTCGCGGTCCTGCTTCTTCTGCAACTGGGTGACGGCCGCCTCGCGGGCCCCGGGCAGACCCGAGTAGCCGTCGATGGCCAGGTCGAGCACCTTGCGCAACACGCCACCTGCGGCAGCGCCGCCGCGCTTGGGTCCCTCGACGATGACCTTGCCGATGTCGGCGGGGTTGACCATGGGGGTGCCTCCTCAGACTCCCTTCCACAGTAGGCCGCCGACGGTGCGCCGTCACCGGGGTGATCCCCTGAGCCACCCCCGGTTCGCCGTGGGCGCAGCCTGTTGTCAGGGGGCGGTGCGACACTGGGGGCGTGTTGGCGCACGTCTTCGGCTACGAGCGCGAGTGGCCCGACCAGGACCTGATCGGCTTCTCGAAGGAGTTCGACGCTCCGCTCACCTTGGCCGCCTACCGGTCGGGGGTCTTCCCCATGCCCTTGGCCAGCGCGCCCGGCGACATGGGCTGGTGGTCGCCCAAGCAGCGTGGCGTGCTGCCGCTGACCGCGCTGAAGGTGAGCCGGAGCCTGCGCCGCTCGGCGACCCGCTACACGACCTCGGTCGACCAGGCCTTCGCCGCGGTGGTGCGCCGCTGCGCCGATCCAGCCCGCGAGGGTGGCTGGATCGACCGCGACGTGGTCGAGGTCTTCACCCAGTTGCACGCCGCGGGCTTCGTCCACTCGGTCGAGGTCTGGGACGACCAGGACGTGCTGGTCGGGGGGCTGTACGGGGTCAGCGTGGGCGGGCTGTTCGCCGGTGAGAGCATGTTCCACGACCCCGAGCGCGGACGAGACGCGTCCAAGGTGGCCCTGGTCCGACTGATCGAGGAACTGGCGGCCGGAGTGCCGCGGCACCGCCTGGGCCTCGACCGACTGCTCGACGTGCAGTGGGTGACCGAGCACCTGGCCAGCCTCGGGGCGGTCGAGGTGAGCCGGACGCGCTACCTGGAGCGGCTCGACCGGGTGCTCGACGCCCCGGGCCCACGATGGCCATCGCCGGCCCAGTCCCGACGAGCCGTGGAGTTGTCAGCCCTGCCCGCCCAGCTCGAGGGCGAGCACACGACGAGAGGGGAGCACGTTGCCTGAGTTGCCCGAGGTCGAGGCCCTGCGCGGCCTCCTCGAGAACCGCGTGGTCGGACGAGCGATCACCCGGGTCTGGTTGGTCGCCTTCAGCGCGCTCAAGACCCACACCCCACCGCTGGATGCCCTGCACGGACTGGAGGTCTCCGGCGTCAGTCGCCACGGCAAGTTCCTCGACGTGGACGCCCAGGGCGTGCACCTGGTCTTCCACCTGGCCAGGGCCGGCTGGCTGGTCTGGCGCGACGAGGTGCCCACCGCGCCACCTCGTCCCAGCAAGAACCCGCTGGCGCTGCGGGTCGTGCTCGACGATGGGTCGGGCTTCGACCTGACCGAGGCCGGCACCCAGAAGCACCTGGCGGTGCACGTGGTCACCGACCCGCAGCAGGTGGCCATGGTGGCCACGCTCGGCCCGGACCCGCTGGCCGACGACTTCTCACCGGCTGCGTTCGGGGCGATCCTCGATCGCGCCGGGCGCTCCCAGATCAAGGGCGTGCTGCGTGACCAGCGGGTGATCGCCGGCATCGGCAACGCCTACTCCGACGAGATCCTGCACGCGGCGCGGTTGAGTCCGTTCACCCCGGCCACGTCGTTGGACGAGGCTGGCCGGGCCGCACTGTACGAGGTGGTGCGTCGGGTGTTGCGTGAGGCGGTCGAGCGGGCCGGTGGCAAGGAGGCCAAGGAACTCAAGGATTCGAAGCGAGCGACGATGGCGGTGCATGGACGAACCGGGCAGCCCTGCCCGGTCTGTGGCGACGTGGTGCGCGAGGTGAGCTTCGCGGACTCGTCCCTGCAGTACTGCGCCACCTGCCAGACCGGCGGCAAGCCGCTGGCCGACAGGCGGATGTCGAAGCTGCTCAAGTAGGCGGGGGAGTGCAGGGGGTCTTCCCGGCGGGGGGCAAGGTGCCCTCCCCCGTGGGGGGTGCAGGGGGTCCTCCCCCGCAACAGTGAAAGCGCACGAGGGGCTCGACCCTTGCGGATCGAGCCCCTCGTGGAAGCGTGCGGTGTGGAGGGTCAGCTCCAGTTGCCGCGGATCTTGCTCTCGTTGCTGGCGTAGCCCTCAGTGATCTGGCCGAGCACCGAGGTCATCTTGGCGACGATCTCGCTCATCTTGGCGGCCGACTGGTCCCACTGGCGCTGCACGTCGGCGTAGGCCTCACGGGCGGCGCCGTCCCACTGTGCGAGCGAGCTGCTCAGCTGGCCCTTGAGCTCGTCGAGGTTGTTGGTCAGCCCCTTGTGCGCCTGGCCCAGGTCCTGGATGCCGGTCTCCATCGCACTGGCGTTGACTGAAGTGAAGTCTCCCATGTCGATTCTCCTGAATCTGTGTTCTGTGGTTGGTCAGTGGATGGATGCTCAGAGCATGCCGAGGATCGGGTTGGCAGCCGCGGACTGCTCCTCTTCGGTCGCGGAGTAGCTCATCTGGCTGTCGACGAGCTTGCCGTGGATCTCCTCGAGGCCGCCCTTGACCTTCTCGAACTCGCCATCGAACTGGGTGTAGGCCTTGTAGAAGGCGTCCGAAGCGTTGCCGACCCAGCCGGCGCGCAGGCTGTTGATCTGCCCGCTGAGGGTGCTCTGGAGCTGGTGGATTGCCTGGTGCTTGGCCTCGATCTGATCGGCGGCCTTCTTCATTTCAGCGCGGTCGACCTGCTGGTTACCGGACATCACTCAAACCTTTCGAAGATTGGCGCATCGAGCGTCGGGTTCCTCGATGCCTGGTGGCTGCAACTTCGATCTCTCGTCGCTGCGTCCTGTCTGAGAAAAACAGTAGGCAATTCAGGGGTCACTTGCACCTCTCTGACGAGGGTACTTGGGGTATCGTCCCTAGTCACAGGCGTTCGGTGTGGTGAAGTTGAGCACGATTACTCAGTGGGGTGCAGTACCGGCCAGTTGGCTGTGGGTTGAGTGCCGAACGTTGAACGTGGGGGTTCGTGCGTGAGAAAGTTGAAGCATGGCCAGCAACGTCCCCGCCAAGCAGCCCCGCACCGTGCTCGAGAACCTCTTCCACTACGCGGTGGCCAACGGCGAGAAGCTCAAGGAGCTGTGGGACATCGTCAACAAGGACGACCGCGCCGGTGAGGCAGTCACCAAGCTGATCGGCGGGGTACGCCAGGGGATGGCCGAGCGCGAGCCGGTGGCACGACTCAACCGCCAACTCGACGCCATCGCCGAGGCCGTCGAGCTCGACGGGGCGCCCGACCCGATGACCACCGAACTGCGTCGCGCCCGGATCGACCGGATCCGCAGCAAGCTGGCGCTCACCGCCCAGATGCAGGGCCAGTCACGCAAGCGCGCCACCGAGCGGTTGACCAGCGAGGTCAGCGCCCTGTTCGCCGAGATGGTCGAGGACGGGCTCGAGAGCGAACCCGCGCCGGCGCAGGTCAAGATCGACCGCAAGCTGCCCTGGCAGCGCAAGAGCAACCCCAGCGACTTCTGACACCCGGCCCTGAGATCAAGGCATCACGGTCATCGAGGCGGTCGACAGCTCACGCCCCTCGTCCAACCCATTGGGGATCAGGCTGATCAGCCCGGCAGGCACGCGGCCCAACGGCACGTCCTTGTCGTAGCCGAGGGCACGGCGGGCATTGCCGGTCGGGATGCCGTAGCTCATGCCCCGGTAGACCAGGAAGCTCGCGGTCTCGGTGCCGGTGAGCTTGTCGTTCTGCAGCAGCGCGCCACTGAGGTTGGGCATGTCGATCACGTCGGCCTTGGTGCCCGAGATCGAGATGTCGTTGGGCAGGGCCGGGGTCTCGACGCCGACGCTGATCGTCGGGGTCGTCCGCTCGCCGCCGTGGTAGGTCGCGCAGACCGAACGATCCTGCAGGCCTGCGTTGCTGGACGGACCGACCGGCTTCTCCCACGGCAGCCCCGACGTGCCGATGTGGTCCTGGACGACCGCCTCGGCCAACTCGCCCTCCGAGATCATCCGCGGGGTACCGACCTTGGCGGTGTGCTCCCACAGCCGCATGTCGAGGTAGCTGATCCGGGCCAGACCCTGGTCGAGCTGGATGTAGTGGCGCACGTCGGGGGAGTCGGTGGCACCCACCTGGGCCAGGTCACCCACCTGCAGACCCGCGGCGATGCCCCGCGTGGGCTTGCCGCGCAGGTTGGGCACCACGATCGGGTCGATCGGCGCGCCCAGCGGCAGGCTGGCCAGCCACGCCGGCGGCACCTCGGCGACCGGCAGTCCCTCGACCAACGGGGACGAGGCGCCGGTCTCGGCCCACAGCTTGTGCGCGGTGCCGTGGAAGACCACGTACTGCGTGCCGTCGGGCAGTTGGGCGACCACGGCGGCGTCGTCGGTCGAGGCGGTGAGGTCACCGATCTCGAGGGTGATCGGACGAGTCGTCGTGCCGTTGGCGACGCGCCTGGGTGCTGCCGCGCAGCTGCGCAGCGGGTACGGCTGGATGTCGGTGGCCGAGGGCAGCTGGTAGGGGGCGCCGGGGATGCCCTGGCGCTGCAACTGCGGTGTGCCCTTGAGCAGCTTGCTGCTGACCTGGCGCACCTGGGGTGCGGTGCCGCTGGCCTCGCCCACCTTGAGTCGTGCGCTGGTGATGTTGGCCATCGGCTGCAGGGCCTTGGCCTGGTCGTTGTAGACGAACAGCACACCGGCGTCCATGTCCTGGATGACCACCGAGCTGTCCTGCCAGTCGCTCGACAGCCCAGGGCGCAACTTGCCGATCAGGAAGGTTCCCGCGAGTGCGATCACTCCGATCAGCACCGAGACGAAGGTGGCGGTGGTGATCCGGCGCAACGGCGAGACGGCAGCGTCAGGATCACGGTCCACCAGCGCAGACACGAGTCTCTGCGTGGTGAAGCTGTGCGCCTTCAACAGGTCTTTGCGGGTGGCCATCGGTTCCTGTCCTGCGGTGGCTCGACGATGCGGACGAGCCCCATTGTTCCTCACGCCGGGTCGTGGTCGTCTGCTGCGACCGCCCTCGTGGGCTCTACGGTGGCGGTGTGAGCAAGCCCCAGAGCGTGCAGCCGGCCGGGCACCCCGGCGACGAGCCGGTGCCCCGAGAGGCCTGGCACGCCCTGTGGGCGATGGTGTTCGGCTTCTTCATGATCCTGGTCGACTCGACCATCGTGTCGGTGGCCACACCGGCGCTGATGGAGGCCTTCGGCGCCGACGTCACCGGTGTGCTCTGGGTGACCAGCTCATACCTGCTGGCCTATGCGGTGCCGCTGCTGATCACCGGGCGCCTGGGTGACCGGGTCGGGCCCAAACGCATCTACATGGTCGGTCTGGTGGTGTTCACCGCGGCCTCGTTGCTGTGCGGACTGGCACCCAGCCTGACCTGGTTGATCATCGCCCGGGTCATCCAGGGACTCGGAGCGGCAATGATGACGCCGCAGACCATGGCGGTGATCACCCGCACCTTCCCCGCGGCCAGGCGCGGACCGGCGATGGCCCTGTGGGGTGCCACGGCCGGTGTCGCCACCCTGGTCGGACCGATCGCCGGTGGCCTGCTGATCGACGCGATCAGCTGGGAGTGGATCTTCTTCATCAACGTGCCGGTCGGCATCATCGGCCTTGTCCTGGCCTGGCGGTTGGTCCCCAACCTCGAGACCCACTCGCACAGCTTCGACTGGATCGGTGTCGTGCTGTCGGCGGTGGGCCTGTTCTGTGGGGTGTTCGCCATCCAGGAGGGACGAACCTACGACTGGGGCCAGCTCTGGGGCCCGATCTCGATCCCGCTGCTGCTGGCCGTCGGCGCCGTGCTGCTGGTGGTGTTCCTGTGGTGGCAGGCCCGCAACCGGCGCGAACCCCTGGTGCCGCTTCGACTGTTCCGCGACCGCAACTTCTCGGTGTCGAACGTGGCCGTGACCGCGGTCGGTTTCGCGGTCACCGGGTTGATCTTCCCCTTCATGCTCTACGCCCAGTTGGTGCGCGGGCTGTCGCCGACGGGTGCGGCCCTGCTGCTGGCCCCGCAGGCCGTGGTGTCGATCCTGATGGCCCCGATCATCGGACGACTGGTCGACCGTCTGCACCCGCGGCTGGTCGCCGGCCTCGGCCTGGCGGTGCTCGCCGGCTCGCTGGCGCTGCTGTCGCTGGTGATGCGTCCCGACAGCCCGACCTGGCTGATCATGGTGGTCGCCGTCGCCATGGGGCTGGGCATGTCGGCGGTCTGGGGCCCGCTGTCGACCTCGGCCAACCGCAACCTGCCTCGCGAACTCGCCGGAGCCGGGGCGGGGATCTACAACACCACCCGCCAGATGGGGTCGGTGATGGGCAGTGCTGCCATCGCCGCGCTGATGACGGCCCGGCTCGCCGCGCACCTGCCCGGGGCCGGCCAAGGCGGACCGGGTCAGGGTGGCCCGATCGAGCACGCCGGAGCCCTGCCGGCCCCCCTGAGGGAGCCCTTCGCCCGGGCGATGGCTGAGTCGATGCTGATGCCGGCCGCGGTCGTGGCGCTGGCGCTGGTCGCCGCCCTGTTCTACGAGAACTCCAAGCACCTGCAGCGCCCTCCGGCCCGCTGAGGTCACCGACTGCCACGACCCGGCACGCCCTAGAGTGGGGCTCGTCCTCGACCCGCCACCAGGAGCCAGCCCGCATGCCTCGTCCGGCGCCCACCACGCACCGCGCCCCCCGTCGTCGGGGCACGCTGCGTGGTCTGACCACGGCCCTGGCCTGGGAGTTCGCGCTCGTCGTGATTGCCCTGGTGGCCCTGCTGTGGCGTCCCACCGGGCTCTACCTCGCCGGCGGGTTGCTGGTGCTGCTGCTGGTGGTCGGGCTTCCCGTGGTGCGGGGACGAAGCCTGCTCTCGCTGCTGGCCTCACGGTGGCGCTTCGTGCGCCGCCGTCGCGCGCGGGTCACCGACCCCGGCGACATGCCGGTCGACCTGGTCCCGCTGGCCCAGTGGGTGCCAGGGCTCCAGGTGAACCAGACCCGCTCGGCGCAGGGCCACGACGTCGGCGTGGTCACCGACGGTGAGTCGTGGACCGCGATCCTGGCCCTGGCCACCGACGATGCGTTGCTGTCCGACTCCGGTGAGCGGGTCGACCTCGACGCGCTCAAGGGCCTCACCCGTCAGGACGACATCGTCTTCGCCGGGTTGCAGTTGGTGACCTACACCGTGCCCGCCCCGGTGCAGGCGCTGCTTCGTCCCGACTCGGTCGCCGCCAAGGCCTACCTCGAACTGTCCGGGGGAGACGTTCCCCCCGCCGTGCGACGCACCTGGATCTGCGTGCGGCTCGACCCCCGGCTCTGCCTCGAGGCGGTCGCCCGCCGCGGGGCGAGCAACGACGGCATCTACGCCACGCTGCGGTTCGGGTTGCACCGGGTGCAGGCCGCGCTGAAGCGTCAGGGCATCATCACCCGCGCACTCAGCCCGATGGAGATCTACGAGGTGCTGTCGTTCACCACCGGCTCGACCCCCGACCACGCCGCCGACCGTTCGTCGGAGAGCTGGACGACCTGGTCGTGCGACGGCTTGGTGCACAGTGGACGACAGGTGCGCAGTTGGGGCGACAACACCTCGCTGGGCTACCAGTCGCTGTTGCAGACCCTCGACCGCACCCCGGTGCTGTTCGCGGTCAGTTCCTACACCGTAGATGCCGACAGCCGGGTGACCGGCGGCGTACGGCTGGTGACGCCGACCACCGCGGCCGCGCAGCAGGCCCAGCAGCACCTCAGCGCCGCGCTCGACCGCAGCGTCAAGCTGGCGGCCCCCGGAGGTGCCCAGGTGCCTGCGGTGCTGGCGACCGTCCCGTTGGGAAGGCCGGTGGCATGAGCGAGGGGTGGCAGCTACCGCCGAGCGCGTCCGAGACCGGCAAGTCCGCCGTCGTGCGCACCGGTCCGTCCGGACTGCTGCTCGGCACCACCGGACGCGGTGACCTGGCGGTGCGACTGTTTCGTCCGCAGGGCACCCGGCTGCTGCTGGACGTGCCCGACTACGCCAAGTGGCTGCTCGCCTTCCGGGCGATGTGCCTGGGCGCGCACCTGTCGATCATCTCCGAGGACCATCGCCCCTGGCGCACGCTGGCCGACGTGGTCACCGCCCAGGGCGGCACGGTCGACCTGCTGCGCACGGCCGACAAGATCCCCGGTGCCGGGCGCCCCTATCGTCCCAGCCTGGTGATCGACGACGCGTCGAACTTCGACGGCACCCAGGCCTCGATGGGGGCCTGGCAGGCGATCGCGGTGGTGCAGTCGATCAAGACCGGGTCGGCGGTGCACGCGCTGCGCAACTGCGACATGGCACTGGTGGCCGGTGTCGACAGCAAGGGCCAGGAGAACCTGCGCCGCGCCTACCTGCTCAACCCCTCACAGCTGCGTCAGACCACCAACCTGGGCCAGAGCAACGTGGTGCTCGCGATGCCGCGACGCCTGGTGCGGGTCGACTTCCCGCCCACCCCGACCGAGTACCGCACGCTGTTCGGCTGAGGTCGGGCACCGGTTGGTGGCGTGAAGTTCGTCGTCCTCCAGCGATTTCTCGACTGATCAGGGGGACGACGGCCCAGGGCGGGGCTCAGCCGCCCAGGGCGCGGAACTTGTCGTACAGGTCGAGCACGCCGAGCAGCAGCGGGACGATCGCCATGATCGCCAGCCACTCCATGACGTCGCCGAGTCGTCCCCAGACCGGGGTGATGATCTTGGAGTACTGGGCGGTGGCGTAGCCCGCGAGCACCAGCACGGCCACCACGGCCACGGCGCCGGCCACGGCCAGTTGCACGGTCGCGGGCAGTCGTCCCACCCCCACCGAGAACGCCAGCAGCATCACCAGCGTGCCCGCCGACAGCAGCGACAGCCGCTGCTGCAACCCGACGAAGGCGCGGGCGCGCAGCAGCATCGCCAGCGCCACCACCCCGCACAGGCTCAGCGTCCACCACGAGGCGTCGCCCAGCAGCAGCGGCAGGCTGAGCACCAGGGTGGTCACTGAGGTGGCGATCAGCAGCGAGGCCAGCAGGCGGTCGGCCAGCAGGGCACGGGTGACGATGTCGGACTGCACCGGGGTGTCGTCGGCCATCATCGCCTGCGCGTCCGGGGGAACAGCCGGCAGGGCGATCCGGGCCAGGCGGTAGCTGAAGGTGGGCAGCATCGAGGTCACGGCGACCATCACGGTCAGCCCGACCGCGCAGACCACGAGCTCGCGCCCGGGGAACAGCACCATGGTGGCGGTCGCGGCCAGCAGCACGCCCGAGGTGACAGCAGCGGTGAACAGGCCCATGACCTGCACCGATGCCGCCAAGGCGCAGGCGGCGGCAGTCACCAGCACCGCCGCCAGGGCCAGCGTCAGCCGAGTTGCCACCGGGGTGCTCGACGACAGCATGCCGTAGCCACCGAAGAAGGCCAGCACCACTGCGGCCCACGCGAACGTGGACGAGACCCGGTACTCACCGGCCGCGCGGCTGATCGAGATCGAGGTGATCACGCTGGCGAAGGCCAGCACCAGGCAGGTCGCGGCCGCCGCCAGCGAAACCTCGGGAGCCGGAGTGATCAGGCGCCCCCACAGGGCGACCTTGTCGGGGCTGTTGAGCCCGAACAACACCATCATCGGCAGCCCGAGCAGCAGGATGACCAGCACGCCCAGCGCCATCCGCTGGCTGTGCCTGGGGTGCCAACTGGGGCGCTGTGCGGTCGAGGTCGACACCGCGTCGACCACGTCGTCGAAGGCCGCGTCGGGCATCGCGTTCTCACGCTGGCGCAGGTGCAGGGTCTCACCGTCGTTGATGCCGAGCGTGCTGACCTGGGCCCCGGCGTCCAGCGGATCCTCACCGAAGCGCTGCAGCACCCAGTTGTGCACGGCGTCAGTGGTGTTCGACGCCTCGTAACCTGCGAACTTGACGATGCTGGGCAGCAGCTCACCCAGGGTCACCGACCCGGGCAGGGCCAGGTCGACCCGCCGCTGCGGCGAGATCACCGTGACCCTGGAGATGTCCTCTTCTGTCGCACTGCTCACGCACGGCAGCCTAGTGCGTCGCGGGTGCGGGCCCGGGTGGACGAGGGGGCGTCGCGGGTGCGCGCCCGTGTGGACGAAGCGGCGTCGCGAGGCTGGCCGCACTCGGCTGCCCTCGTCCTTGGGCCCTTCACCGGGCATGATGGGAGGGCACCGACCAGAGGATTCCATGGGCGTCATCACCTTCAACCGACCCAAGAGGGCCACGCCGCCGGCCATGCCGCGCGGCGATCTGTTGTTGGAGCCACCGCCTGAGATCCCGCCGCCAGCGGCGAGCAAGAACTTCGGCAACCTGCTGCGGATGCTGCCGATGGTCGCCGGCGCGCTGGCCATGGGCATGATGATGATGGGCGGCGGCATGGGTGGCCGTGGTCCGCTCGGCGGGATCATCGGCGGCATGTACGCCATCTCGATGCTGGGCATGATGCTCAGCCAGACCGGGCGTGGCAACGACGACCAGGCGGCCCAACTCGACGCCGGTCGCCGCGACTACTTCCGCTACCTCGGCCAGACCCGCAAGCAGGTGCGCACCGCCGCCGACCAGCAGCGTGCCGCCGTGGCCTTCCGTCACCCCAGCCCCGAGACGCTGTGGACGATCGTGGGCAACAAGCGCATGTGGGAGCGTCGTCCCGACAACGACGACTTCGCCTCGATCCGGGTCTCGGTCGGCCCGCAGCAGTTCGCCAAGCGGCTCACGCCGCCGGAGTCGCAGCCGCTGGAAGACCTCGAGCCCCTGACCACCGGGGCCCTGCGTCGCTTCATCCGCACCCACCGGCTCGTCCAGTCGGTGCCCTTGGCGATGAACCTGGACGGCTTCCGCGAGATCCGTCTGGTCGGCGACGAGGAGGCCTGCCGCAAGCTCGCGTACGCCATGGTCGGGCAGATCGTCACCTGGCACGCCCCCAACGACATCCGCTTGATGGTGGCGGCCGCGCCCGAGCAGCAGCCCAAGTGGCAGTGGGTGAAGTGGCTGCCGCACCTGCAGCACCCGACCGCCAAGGACGGCGTCGGCAACGTGCGGCTGTTCGCCACCGGCGCCAACGACCTGCAGGACCTCGCCCACGACATCGGCGGCGCCGAGGCCCCCCACCAGATCGTCGTGGTGGTCGACGGGGTGGACGACGTGGTCGCCTCACAGTTCCAGACCACCAACTCCCACGCCGTCGGCATCCACGTCACCGGCGAGACCCAGGTGCCGCGCCGCATGCTCGACCGGGTCGCGGTGCTCGAGGTCAAGCCCGACTCGGTCACCCTGCACCGCCGCACCCCCAAGAACGTGGTCGCCCGCACCTCGCTGGGTCGTCCCGACCAGGTGCCGATGGTCGCCATGGAGATGCTGGCCCGGGCGATGGCGCCCTACCGGTTGCCGGTGGCCGCTGCCGCCACGGAGGAGGAGGACGCTCCCGAGGTGGTCTTCGAGCCGCCCAAGGACTACCCGGCGATGGTCGGCGTGGGCGATCCGCTGACCCTCGACGTGCGCCAGGCCTGGAAGCTCCGGCCGCTGCGCCAGCACCTGCGCATCCCGTTCGGCAACGCCGAGGACGGTCGTCCGGTCGAACTCGACATCAAGGAGGCCGCGCAGGGCGGCATGGGTCCGCACGGCATCTGCATCGGCGCCACCGGTTCGGGCAAGTCGGAGTTCCTGCGCACCCTGGTGCTCGGGTTGGCGATGACCCACTCGACCGAGCAGCTCAACCTCGTCCTGGTCGACTTCAAGGGTGGCGCCACCTTCCTCGGGTTGGACGACCTGCCACACGTCTCGGCGGTGATCACCAACCTCGAGGGCGAGATGAGCTTGGTCGACCGCATGCAGGACGCGATCGGTGGCGAGCTCGACCGCCGGATGGAGGTGCTGCGTTCGGCGGGCAACTTCAAGAACCGCGAGGACTACGAGATCGCCCGCCAGGCCGGCGCCGACATCCCGCCGATGCCACACCTGTTCATCGTGGTCGACGAGTTCTCGGAGTTGCTCACCGCGCGACCTGAGTTCATCGACCTGTTCCTGCAGATCGGACGAGTCGGACGATCGATCGCGGTGCACCAGCTGCTCGCCTCGCAGCGACTCGAGGAGGGCAAGCTCAAGGGCTTGGACACCTTCTTGTCGTACCGGATCGCGCTGCGCACCTTCTCACCGGCCGAGTCGCGCACCGTCATCGGCGTGCCCGACGCCTACGAGCTGCCACCCGGCCCGGGCAACGGCTACCTCAAGTTCGACACCGTCGGCATGGTGCGCTTCAAGGCCGCCTACGTGTCGGGCCCGTGGCACGGCAGCCCCAGCGCGCCCAGTTCGTCCACCGGAGGAGCCGACCCGCTGCTCAGCCACGTCGAGAACCGGTGGGTGCCGCCGGTGCTGCCGTTCACCACCGACCATGTCGAGGTCGTCGAACCGCCACCGGCCCCCGAGCCGGTGGTCGTCGCCGTCGAGGACGAACCGGTCGAGCCGGTCAAGGTCGAGGCCGATGAGGAGGAGGACGAGGAGACCCTGCTGGGGCTGGTCGTCAACCGGCTCAAGGGCCACGGCTGGCCGGCGCACAAGGTCTGGCTGCCCCCGCTGGACGCCCCGCCCACCATGGACCAGCTGCTCGGTGGGGTGACCGAGGTGCCCGGACGAGGACTGCAGGCGATCGACACTCGCGCCCTGGGCAACCTGCGGGCCCCGGTGGCGCTGATCGACCGGCCGCGCCACCAGCGCCGCGACCCGATGTGGATCGACTTCTCCGGCTCCGGCGGCAACATGGCGGTGGTCGGCGGTCCGCAGTCGGGCAAGTCGATGGCGCTGCGCGCTGCCGTGGCCGGTCTGGCCCTCACCCACACCCCGGCCGAGGTCGGCTTCTACGCCCTCGACTTCGGTGGCGGTGCGCTCACCTCGATGCGCGACCTGCCGCACATGGGTTCGGTCTGTGGCCGTCTCGACGTCGACCGGGTGCGCCGGACGATCGCCGAGGTGACCTCGCTTCGCACCCAGCGCGAGGTGTTCTTCGCCGAGAACGGCATCGACTCGATGGCCACCTACCGGCGGGGACGCCGCGACGGCAGCATTCCCGCCGACCGGTTCCCGACCGACGTGTTCCTGGTCGTCGACGGCTGGAGCACGGTGCGCCAGGAGTTCGAGGAGCAGGAGCAGGTGATCACCAACCTGGCCACCGGTGGCCTGGGCTTCGGCATCCACGTGTTCGTCGCCACCAACAAGTGGTCCGAGATGCGCTCCCACATCCGTGACGCCATCCAGTCGCGGCTGGAGTTGAAGCTCGGTGACGCCTTCGAGTCCGAGATCAACCGCAAGATCCAGGCCCTGGTGCCGGCTGGTCGTCCCGGACGAGGCATCAGCGCCGACGGCCTGCACACCCTGATCGCACTGCCCCGGGTTGACTCGGTCGAGTCGGCCGACGACGTGGCGGCGGGGCAGAAGGCGATGATCGACCGCATGAACGCCGCGTGGCAGGGCCCGCGCGCGGCCGAGGTGCGGATGCTGCCGGCCAGCCTGCCGCTCACCGCGCTGCCGCAGTTGGTCAACGACGGCGTCAACCGGTCGATCCCGTTCGGCATCGACGAGTTGGAGCTCGCCCCGGTCGGCATCGACCCGGTCGCCGACCCGCACCTGGTGGTGTTCGGTGCTCCCGAGTGCGGCAAGTCGAACCTGCTCAAGGTGCTGCTGCACGGCATCACCGAGCGCTACACCCCCAAGGAAGCCAAGATCATCGTCATCGACTACCGGCGCTCGCTGCTCGGCGAGATCGAGTCGGAGCACCTGATCGGCTACGCCGCCTCGCAGCAGGCCAGCACCACGCTGCTGAAGAACGCGGCCGACGCGGTGCGCACCCGCCTGCCCGGCCCCGACGTCAGCCAGCAGCAGTTGCGTGACCGGTCGTGGTGGAGCGGCGCCGACATGTTCGTCGTGGTCGACGACTACGAGTTGGTGGCCACCTCGACCGGCAACCCGATGGCGGTCTTCGCCGACCTGGTCAGCCAGGCCCAGGACGTCGGCCTGCACCTGATCATGGCCCGTGGCATGGGTGGCGCCGGACGCACCGTGTTCTCCGACCCGCTGATCACCCGGATGAAGGACGCCATCAACCCTGCCCTGATCATGAGCGGCACCAAGGACGAGGGCGCCCTGTTCGGCAACGTCAGGCCCAGCCCGCTGCCGCCGGGACGAGGCACGCTGGTCACCCGCTCGGGCAACGTGTTGGTGCAGATCGCCGACCGCACCGGGATGGGTCCCGGCGCCGAGGCCGCCGCCAGCTGAGCAGCAGAGCTGGTGGGTGCCAGGCCACTCAGCGGTCGGCGGCGCGGAAGCCGCGTCGTCCGGCGGCGGGCAGCACGATGCGCAGCACCAGCCCGACCACGGCCAGCACCCCCGCCCCGACAGCGGCGCCGATCGCCACACGCGTCGGCGTGGGATCGGGAGTCGGGGGCGGTGTCTCGACCACTGGCGTGTAGCTCGGGGTCGGACGAGGGGCCTGGCTGGCGTCCACCATCACACCGGTCAACGCCCGCATCGGGTTGAGCACGCCGTTGCCGACCTGGGGGTCGGGCAGGGTCCGGGTCGGCGGGTCAGCGGTTTCCATCAGACGCTGCTTGACCTGGGCCGGGGTGAGCCCGGGTTCCTTCTGCAGCATCAGCGCCACGACGCCGGTGACCAGCGGCGCGGCGAACGAGGTACCACTCAACTGCGCGTAGGCCTGGGTGTCGTCATCGTCCCCCGGCGCTGACGGCAACAGGCTCATCACCAGCGTGCCTGGTGCAGCGATCGTGACGTGCTGGTTGGGGTGCGAGTACGACCCCGGGCTGGGCTGGTCGTCGGGGGTGGTGTTGCCCACCGAGACCACGCCCGGGTAGTTGGCCGGGTAGAGCGGTCCGCGGACCCTGGCCGGCACCTGGTCGTCCACGTTGCCGGCGGCGGCCACGACCACGATCCCCGCATCGAGTGCCCGTTGGATCGCCTTCTCGTAGTCGGCGGTGCCACGCGGCATCGACTGGGAGATGTTGATGATCTGCACCTTGCGGGCGATCGCGTCGTCGATGGCGGCCACGATGTGTGCGGGGTTGCCCTGCGGCACCCCGTCCTTGGGTTCGGAGGCCATCAGCGTGCGCATCGCGACCACCTTCGCCCCGGGCGCCACCCCCGAGAAGTTGGTCCGGGGGTCGGAGTCCGGCTTCGCCACGATGAGTGCGGTCACGGCGGTGCCGTGGTCGCAGTCCAGCCCGTCCTTCTCGGCGTTCTCGTCGGGCGGCATGTAGTTCAGCGTGGTCACGTTGCGGGTGTCGAAGTAGGCGGTGTTGACGTTCGAGACCCCGGTGTCGATCACCGCGATGCTCACGCCAGTGCCGTCGAGCGGACGACCTTGCGCGTCCTTCATCTTCCACAGGTCACGAATGCCCAGCCGGTCGAGTTGCCAGGGCTTGAAACCAGCCGGCGAACTGGCCGGCGTGACGATGCACCGTCGAGCATCCATGTCGACCCCGGTCTGGGCCTGCGCCACGATCGTCGACTGCCCGGCCACCAGCACCCCCACCACAGCCGCCGTTGCCAAGCGGACGCGCGGTCGGTGCAGGGAGGATCGGGGGACGCTGGGCACGCTGCAAGGGTACCGAGCCCCGGGGCCGCCAATCGTTGGGCCGAGCTGGCCCTCGCCGGCATCACGGAGCTGGCGCGGTCGGCCACTAAGGTGGCGTCCATGGCCCCCCGACCCATGCGCCGTGGCTGGTACACCGACCCGTCGGTGCCCGCGCGCGTGCGGTTCTGGGACGGCACGGGCTGGACCCGGTGGCTGGCCAACCGGCACCGTGCACCCTTCCCACCGGTCGTCGACCAGGCCCCGGTTCGTCCCGTCGAGGACCGGATGGACCGGCTGGTGCGGGTGCTCAAGTGGGTGCTGGTCGGCGTGCTGGTCGCTGCGGTGGCGCTCACGGTGACCGGCATGGTCCTCAACCGGCGTGACGCCGCCAGGAATCCGGCCGGCTGGAGCACCGCCGACACCCCGGCCCCCGTGGTCACGGTCAATCCCTACGAGGCGGTCGTGGTCGAGGGCACCAAGGTCAGCATGCTCAGCGGCGACGTGGTCTTCCAGGTGCCCGCGCCGGGGTGGGACGTCAGTTCGCCCAACGAGGTCGAGGGCATGTTCGACCAGGCGGTGTTCGCGGCCGTTCCCGGACCACAGGACGAAGGGCTACCCGGCACCATGATCGGCGTCGGACCGCTCAGCTGGGTGATCCTGCCCGCCGACCGACAGGCATCGGCCGAGGCGCTGGCGCAACTGGTGGCACTGCGGCTGTTCGGCAAGCTCGACCAGGTGCGCTACACCCCCGCCGGGTCGTCCGACCTCACCGACTTCGGGGACGAGCACCCTGGAGCCAAGGCACGCATCGACGTGGCCTGGGCAGGTGGCTCGACGGTCGTCGAGGTGCGCATCGTCCAGGCCAGGACCGGACGCTGGGTCGGCTGGATCGCCACCGACGGCCCCGAGGTCAGCGACCAGCACCGCACCCAGCGCGAGGACGCCTGGAAGAAGACCACGGTGGGCACCCCCTGAGGTGCCTCCAGCCAGCCAATAGGCTTGGCGGGTGCTCGGATACTTCGGTCCCGCGGGAACCTTCACCCACCAGGCGCTGCTGACCCTCGGCGAGGGTGATGGCGAGCCCTTCGGCTCAGTCGCCGAGGCGCTGTCGGCGGTGGCCGACGGACGCGTCCGCGCGGCGCTGGTGCCGATCGAGAACTCGGTCGAGGGCGGGGTGTCGGCCACCCTCGACAGCCTCGCCACCAGCAATGGGCTGAGGATCGTGCGCGAAGTGCTGCTGGCGGTGCAGTTCGGGGTCTACGTGCGTCCGGGAACGGGGCTGGACGACATCCGTCGGGTGCTCACCCACCCCCACGCCGCCGCCCAGTGCCGGCGCTGGCTGCAGACGAACCTGCCGCAGGCCTCGATCACCGAGGGCGGTTCGACGGCTGCTGCCGCCGCCGAGGTCGCTGATCCCGAGTCGCGCTACGACGCAGCGATCTGCGCCAAGGTGGCCGGCGAGATGTACGGGCTCGAGACGGCGGCCTACGGCATCGCCGACAACGACTCGGCGATCACCCGCTTCGTCCTGGTGGGTGGGCCGGGGCACCAGCCTTCGTCCCCGACCGGGGCCGACAAGACCACGCTGGTCGCCTACATGCGTGAGGACCACTCCGGTGCCCTGCTCGAGATCCTCGAGCAGTTCGCCTCGCGAGGGGTGAACCTGTCGCGGATCGAGTCTCGTCCGACCAAGACCACGCTCGGCTCGTACTGCTTCTCGATCGACGCCGACGGCCATTTCGAGGACGCCCGGATGGCCGAGGCGTTGATGGGCCTGAAGCGGGTCTGCAAGGACGTGGTCTTCCTGGGCTCCTACCCGCGTGCCGACCACGAGCCGGGCAAGCTCGCCCATGGGGCGTCGAACGCCGAACACCAGGCAGCCCGCTCCTGGTACGAGTCGCTGGGCTGACCTGTCCAGCCCTTCCCGGGCAACCGCACGTCCGTCCCCCGCACCAAAATCGAGTGTGAGCACCAACGTTGGTGCTCACACTCTATTTTCTTGCACGCCGAACGCGGGTCGGCCTCAGAACACGGCCACGGGGGAACGTGCGGAGGGAGCCGCTCAGGGCTGGCGGCGGGGCAGCATCAGCGTGACCGCGCGCTCGTCCACCTGGGCCTCGAACACGGTCGCCGTGCCCATGGTGTCGCCGTCCAACTGGTAGGGCAGCGGCTCGGCGACCTCGATGCGCACATGCTTGCCCTGGTGGCTGTCGACGTTCTGGGTGAGCTGCCGGTAGACCCGTTCCAGGGCGAACCGGAGCCAGCCGGCCAGTCCGCGCGGTCCCGAGACCAGCACGTCGATCAGGCCGTCGCTGGCACTGGCTCGGGGGAACATCTGCAGGCCGACCTGGATCTCGCCCACGTTGCCCACCAGCATCAGGCTCGACGGACGATGGCTGACCACGCGTCCGTCGAGGGTGACCGTGGCCTCGACCGGACGATGCCCCACGTTCTGCATCACCGCCAGGAAGTAGGCCACCGACTTCACCGCCCGCTTCAGGTCCTCGTTGGTGTCGGCCATCACCTTGGCGTCGATGCCGATACCCCCCATCACCGCGAAGTGCTCGCCGGTGGGCTGGTCGTCCAGTCGCAGGCTGACCAGGTCGATCGCGTAGGGGTCGCCGTCGAAGGCGATGTCGAGGGCGGCCTGCTCGTCCATCGGCACCCCGAGGTTCTTGGCCAGCAGGTTGGCGGTGCCGGCCGGGACGAGGGCCACCGGGATGCCGGAGTGCGCCATCGCCGAGCAGACCACCCGCACCGTGCCGTCGCCGCCGGCCACCAGCACCCGGTCGACCCGGCGCTCGATCGCCTCGGCTGCCATCGCCCAGCCGGGGTCGTCGGGGGTGGTGGTCAGCCACAGCGGTTGCTCCCAGCCGCGGCTGGTCAGGTCTTCGCGCACGTGTCGTCTGAAGGCGAACTCGTCGGTCACCTTCGCCGGGTTGTAGATCACGGCCGCAGTGCCGCTGCCCTGCCGCATGGTCGGCAGGGGACGCATGATCTCCCACGCCGGCACGGTGCGCAGCCCGGTCGCCCACGACGAGAGCGCGGTGATCGTGCCACCGAGCAGCCAGCCGGCGACCAGGTCGGTCGTCCAGTGGGCACCCATCAGCAACCGGTCGAGCGAGACCACCACGACCACCAGCGTCATCAACAGGCGCCAGAACAACTGCACCGTGCGGGGCTGGCGGGTGGTGGCGGCTGCAGCGCCCACCATCAGCGCGGTCACCACCACCATGGTCGCGTGGGTCGAGGGGTAGGCCGCGCCGGCGCTGGTGAAGTGGTCGGCGAAGGGGCCAGCGGGACGAGGGCGGCCGATCAGCCGCTTGAGCAGGGCAGGCACCGCCCAGCCCAGCACCGAGGCCAGCAGCAGCGCCTGGGTGAGGTTGCGGAACCGTCGGCGTTGGGCCCAGGCGGCGAGGATCCACAGCGCCACCAGCAACACCAACGGGTGGGTGGCCACCGCGACCGCCGCCGCGATCTCGCCGGCCATCGAGTCGGGTTGCAGGGGTGGTGGCGCCATCCGGTCGAGCCAGCGCAACCGGTTCGTGCCCAGCGTCAGCCAACTCCACAGCACCAGTCCCACCGACCCGAGGGCCAGCAGGATCAAGCTCCAGCGGTGACGCCTCACCGGCCCACCGTCACGGCACGCCGATGGTCAGCAACAGGTTGGCGTACGGGCGTGTCTCGCCACTCACCACGACCGCGGCCACGCTCGGCGACATCGCCGCCTCGTAGAACGCGAACCGCTCGATGCCGGTCCACGGGATGTCGCGGTGGCCAAGCAGCCGCCGGTAGTCGCCGACCGCCTCGGAATCTGCGCCCTCGGCGGTCTGCATGAAGGCGGCCTCCTCGATGAAGGTGGCCTGGTCGATCAGTTCGACGATGTCGCAGGCGGCGACCAGCCCTTCGCGCACATTGAGCTGGATGCGCTTGGCAGCCGGGTTCGCGCCGGTGCTGTGCGGGTAGAGGGCATCGGCCACCAGCACCTTGCTGCCGTGGCCGGCGGCTGCGAGCACCTGCAGCAGGTCGGGGTGGATCAGTCGGTAGCGCAGCATGTCCGCGGGCCTCCTCGCTCGATGGCAGCAGCCTAGCGCCGGCGCCCGGCTCGGTAGGGTGTCGACATGATCGATCCCAAGGTGCTGCGCACCGATCCCGACCGCGTCCGGCGCTCGCAGAAGGCCCGTGGCGAGTCCGTGTCGTTGGTGGACGAGTTGCTCGCCGCCGACGAGGCCCGGCGCAGTGGGATCAGCAGCTTCGAGACCCTGCGCGCCGAGCAGAAGGACCTCGGCCGCCAGGTGGCGAAGGCGACCGGGGACGAGAAGGCGGCCCTGCTCGCCCGCACCAAGGAACTGGCCGCCCAGGTCAAGCAGGCCCAGGCCGACGCCGACGCCGCCGAGGCCCGGCACCTGGAGTTGTCGAAGCAGCTGGGCAACCTGGTCATCGACGGGGTGCCTGAGGGCGGCGAGGAGGACGGGGTCGTCCTCGAGTCGCACGGCACCCCCCGCGACTTCGCGGCCGAGGGGTTCGAGCCGCGTGACCACCTGGAGCTGGGCGAGATGCTCGGCGCGATCGACATGGAGCGTGGCGCCAAGGTGTCGGGCTCGCGGTTCTACTACCTGACCGGGCCTGGGGCGCTGCTGGAGTTGGCGCTGTCGCAGTTCGCGCTGTCGAAGGTGCTCGAGTGGGGGTTCACCCCGATGATCCCGCCGTCGCTGGTGAAGCCTGCGGCGATGGAGGGCACCGGCTTCCTCGGGCAGGCCGCCCAGGACGTCTACCGGCTCGAGGCCGACGACCTGTACCTGGTCGGCACCGCCGAGGTGCCGCTGGCGGCCTACCACTCCGACGAGATCCTCGACGCGTCGACCCTGCCGCGCCACTACGCGGGTCTGTCGCCGGCGTTCCGGCGCGAGGCAGGCTCCTACGGCAAGGACACCCGGGGGATCTTCCGGGTGCACTGGTTCGACAAGTGGGAACTGTTCGTCTACTGCGACCCCGACCAGGCCGAGGCCGAGCACGATCGGCTGCTGCAGTTCGAGAAGGAGTTCCTGACCGCGCTCGAGATCCCCTTCCAGGTGCTCGACGTCGCCTCGGGTGACCTGGGGCTGTCGGCGGCCCGCAAGTTCGACTGCTACGCCTGGCTGCCCACCCAGAGCCGCTACCGCGAGGTGACGTCGACCTCGAACTGCACTGAGTTCCAGGCCCGCCGCCTGGGCATCCGGGCCCGCTTCGACGACGGGGTTCGTCCGTTGGCCACGCTCAACGGCACGCTGTGCGCGATGACCCGGATGATCATCATGCTGCTCGAGAACCACCAGCAGGCCGACGGCTCGGTCCGCATCCCCGAGGCGCTTCGTCCCTACCTCGGTGGACGGGAGAGCTTCACCCCGGTCGAGGTTCACTGAGCGGCAACGTCCAATTCGCAAGACAAGCGTTGTGCCCAGGTGCTGGGCTGACACTCAACGGACTGACCGGGTGACTGGACGAGGGCTCACGGCGGCGCAGGCCGCCCGAGTCGGCGTACCCGTGCTGGTCGCGGTTCTGTTGGTGTCGCTGACCTGGCTGCACCTCACCCAGGGCGCGGTCGACCTCAGTGTCTCCGAGTACCTGCGTGCGCTCACCTCGGACGACGACCCGATCGCCCACGCGGTCGCGATCGGCCGCATCCCGCGATGGGGTGCCGCACTGCTCGTCGGCTGCTGCCTCGGCGCCGCCGGCGCCGGCCTGCAGGCGCGCACCCGCAACCCACTGGTCGCCCCCGACACGCTCGCCGTCAACGCCGGCGCCCACCTCGCCCTCGCCCTGTCGCGTCGGGCGGGCGGCCCGGCCGGGCTGGTGCTCGTCGGTTCGGTCCTGGCACTGGCTATGGCCTCGGTCACCCAGGTGCTGTTCCTGCTGCGGAGCCGCGAGACGCAGGGCCTGTTCGCCTGGGGGGCCGGATCGTTGTCCAACCCCGGTGCGGCGGCGATCATCCAGATGGTGCCCGTGGCGATCGCCGGAACCATCGCCCTGGCACTGGTCGCCCGCTGGCTCGACCTGCTGCAACTGGGCGACGAGCCCGCGCGTGCGCTGGGCGTGCCGGTGCGGCTGGTCAAGGTGGTGGTCGTGGTCCTGGCGGTGATGCTCGCCGCCGCCTCGACGGCGCACGGCCCCGGCCTCACCCAGCAACGGCCATGGCTGGTCACCGCTGTGCTCGCCGTGCTGGTGGCAGCGGCCCCGGTGGTCGGTCTGCTCGGGGGTGACGGCTGGCTGTTGCTCGGCGATGTGCAGAACTGGCTGCAGGGCATCGCCTCGGGGCGGATCAGCTTCATCCTCGACTCCACCTACGGCGCCACCCTGGGTCGCCTCGCCCTGCTGGCCACCCTGTTGCTGGTTGCCCTGGTCGCCCTGTTGGCCGTGCACCGCCAACTCGACGTGCTGCAACTCGATGCCGACACCCCAAGGCTGCTCGGCGTGCACCTGCCGGTCAACCGGTTGCTGCTGCTCGCCGGGGCGGTGGTGTTGACCGCCGCGGCGACCACAGCTGTCGGGGTGATCGGTTTCGTCGGGCTGGTCGCACCGCACGCCGCTCGTGTGCTGGTGGGTCCGTTGCACCGCCGGATGCTGCCGGTGGCGGTGCTGCTCGGTGCCCTGATCTGCAGTCTCGCCGAGACCGCCGGACGGGCGGCACTGGCCCCCCACCAGGTGCCGGTCGGCTTGGCCTGTGCGCTGGTCGGCGCCCCCCTGTTCGTCCACCTGATGTCCCGCCGCTGAGGAGCACACCCCATGTCGTCCTACCGCCCCTACTTGGTCAGCCTGGTCGCCCGGCACCGGCTGAGCACCACCTTCGTCCGCATCACCCTCGGTGGACCCGAACTGTCCACGGTCAGCCCGACCCTGCTCGACCAGCGGGTGAAGCTCGTGCTCGGTGAACCGGGCGACCTGCGCACCATGGCCGAGGCCGAGGAGTGGTTCCCGACCTGGCGGACCCTCCAGGCCGCCGGGCGAGGGGTGATGCGCACCTACACCATCTCGGGTCGCCGACCCGAGATGGACGAGGTGGACATCGATGTCGTGGTGCACCCCGACTCGGCCGGGCCGGTCTCGACCTGGGCGGACAGCGCCCCGCTCGGTTCGTCCGCGGTTCTGGTGGCCGCCTCGTCGGAACGTGAGGGCCACGAGACCGACGGGGTGGCCTGGCGCCCGGGCAGCGCCCGCGAAGTCCTGCTGGTGGCCGACGAGACCGCGCTGGTGGCCGCCACGATGATCGCCCGAGCACTGCCCGAGCACAGCACCGGTCGGGTGCTGATCGAAGTACCGCACGCTGACGACGTCCGCGAGGTGGCGTGCCCGGCGGGTGTCGAGGTCATCTGGGCGGTGCGTGATCGTGGCCAGCGCGTCCAGTCGCGCCTGCCCTTCCGGGTCGACCGCGAGCGGGAGGAGGACGAGTCCGACACCCTGCTCTGGAGCGAGGGTGAGGGTCGCGACTCCTACGTCTGGGTGGCGGGCGAGGCCGGGTGGGCGAGGGCGATCGCCACGGCCGCGAAGCAGGCTGGGGTCACCCGCGAGACCAGCGCGATCATGGGCTACTGGAGGCTCGGCCGCGCCGAGATGTGACCGTGCTGGTCTTCAGCGCGTGGGTGGTGGCCCACTCAGGACGAACTGGTCGGGCTGGTCGGGGGCGCGCTGGCGGAGTACTTGCTGCGGTGGATGTCGGCGATCAGCCCGGCGACGTGCTCGAAGGTGAAGGTCGAGGTGTTGAGCACCAGGTCGTCGTAGCTGTCGTCGTTGACGTCCCAGCCGTAGAGCCGGCCGATCTCGGTGGCGCCGGCCCCGTCCTGCTCGACCAGGGTGACCACGGGTGCGGTGGCCGGGGCGCGGCGGGTGACCTGGGTGGTGCGTCCATCGCCGACCTCGACCATCTCGGAGCGGACGTCACCGACCGTGCTGTCACTCATCTGCTGGGTACGACGCTCGTGAGCTCGCCCACCAGTCCACGGTGACAGCGCTCGGTCAGTGGGTAGGCGAAGATGATCAGCCCGGCGATCACGGCCAGCGCCGCCGGGGCGGCACCGGTCGCCAGCCGGATGCCCTGCAGGGCCTCGCCTGACTGGGTGGGTGCCTTGGCCACGTAGCCGAAGGCGCCGATGATGGCCGCACCGACCGCGCCACCGACGCCCTGGCCGGTCTTGCGGATGAACGACAGGATCGAGTAGCTGCCGCCTTCGGAGCGGGTGCCGGTCTTCCACTCGCCGTCGTGGGGTCATCGCCGCCGACAGCGAGACCATCAGGAACATCGAGGTCATCAGGAACGACAGGTTGTTGGCCACGTCGCCCAGCGCGTAGGCGGCGACCTTGCCGCCCGAGAGAGTCCCACGTCCAGACCTGGCCATCCCGCTCTCCGTTCGCCTGGCCCCAGTCCGCGCGTGGGCGCGATGGGGCCACGCTGCCCCCGGCTGGTCACGGGTGATGCGGGTTCGGTCCAGATCGGTGAGCGGTCAGAACCACAGGCCGAGCTCGGTGGCGGTGCCCTGTTCGGCGAACAACCCGGTGACGTGGTCGGCGGCGTCCTTGACCTCGTCGGGTGCATCGCCCATGGCCACACCGCGGCCGGCCCAGTGCAACATTTCGAGGTCGTTGAGGCCGTCGCCGATGGCCAGCACGTCGTCAGCGGCGATGCCGAGGTCGGCGGTCACCCGGTTGAGGGCGTGCGCCTTGGTGATGCCCTCGGGGGCGAGGTCGAGCCAGGTCGACCAGCCGATGGCATAGCTGACCGAGTGCATGCCGATCTGGTCGGCCAGGGCGAAGAAGGCCTCACGCTCGGCCTCCGGGTCACGGACGACCACCCGACTCACCGGCTCGGCGCACAGGTCGTCCAACGACTGGTAGTGCAGCTCGCCGGTGAGGTCCCCCTGTGGGAAGGGCTTGTTCAGCCGGTAGCCGCGCCCGACGACCTCGACCGCGATCGCGGCCTGGGGGTGCAGCTCGTTGACCCGTCGGATCACCGGCCCCGGGTCGAAGGTCTCGACGCTCAGCAGCCTGAACGGAGGGTGCTCGACCACGACCGCGCCGTTGGAGCAGACCGCCGGGCCCTTGGGCAGCGCGAGTGCTTCGTGGATGCCCTGGGTCGAGTACCAGCCTCGTCCGGTCGCGAGCACCACCGGCGTGCCGGCGTCGACGACCCGACGGACGGCCTGCGTGACGTGGCCGGGCAGCGTGCCGTCGAAGTCGAGCAGGGTGCCGTCGATGTCGAGGGCGATGAGCTGGGGACGCCAAGCCATGTCACCAGCCTGCCAGTCGCGGGGAAACGCTCGGTGACGACCGGCCCGGCCGGGCAGTGAACACTCGGTGTCGCGCCCTGGACTGGATCAGGCGGCGCGGGTGGTGCGCTGGCTGCGGCGAGTGAGCACGGCCTGGTAGGCGGCGATCACCTGGGCGAGCGTCGGCTCGACGCGGCGCAGCCGGGCCTTGGGCTGCTCCTGGGCGGCGCGGGCCTTGCGCAGGTGGCGCTTGACGGTCGACAGCGAGCAGCCCAGGCGCTGGGCGATCGACTCGAGCGACTCGTAGGGGTTGGCGTTGCGCAGGCGGACGACCTCGTCGTGGTCGACCTGGCGGTTCGGGGTGGTGACCCCGGCCAGGGTGTCGAAGTCCTCCGGCTGCACGCGGATGCCCAGGATGCTGCGCATCTCGGAGCGCTGGCGGGGGGTGGTGCCGGCCACGTAACCGGCGACGTCGAACTTGACCACGGCGTTGTAGAGGCACTGGGTCATCAGGGGGCACTCGAGGCAGAGGTTCTCGGCCTTGCGCGTCATCATCGCCTGCTGGCGGCGCTCATCGACAGAGCCTGCTGCAGCGGAGTCCTCGAGCAGTCGGTGCTGGAACAGACCGGCGTATTCGGTGCAGGCAGGAGTGACGGTTTCGCGGGGGGCGGTGATGCTCATGTGCGTTGCTTCTCTCGTTCCCAGATGTGTGCTGACAAAGCGTCAGACGGCCTCATCTGGATGATTGGTTCCCCCGGATCGGCCGCCTGACTAGGCTTTCACAGCCTTGTGAACCGGGTAAGCGCGCCCAGTGGCGGCGGTCGCTCAACTTGTCTGGGTGCGATCCTCATGCCGCGATGAGTAGTCGCAACACGGCCCTTTGAGTACGACTACTCAGTGCCTGGGGGTCGCACCTTCTTGTCCACAATCGACCTGTAACGAATGGGCCATACATGGTGAACGAATGGCGCCTGAGAGACCTCGGAGAGTGACGAATGTCACCACTTGCGCCTACTACGAGATGTAGGAATGTTGACAGGCATCCGTGGTTGGGTGCTCGACCTGCCGTCGAGGTGCGCCGTCGGAGGGCCGACGCCTAGGCTGGTCACTCGTCATGCACCTGTTCCCACCCCGCGTCCGGGCCTACGGCCTGCCCGCGACCGCACCGGTCGGTCACACCGACGTCCTGCCGACCACAGACGAGGTTCCCGACACCCGCAGCCCAGGGCGGTTCCTGCTCTGGTTCCTGCGCCGACAGGCCGGGGTCGTGGCCGTCACGGCAGTGCTGTCGGTGCTCTGGTTCTCTGCCTCGGCCATCAATCCCTGGCTGCTCGGCAAAGCCATCGACACCGGCATCGCCGCCCGTGACATGTCGACCACCCTTGCATGGGCAGGGGCCATGTTCCTGGTGGTCTGCATCAGCGTGGCCGCAGGGGTCGCCATGCACACCACCTCGGTGGCCGGCTGGGTGATCTCGATCTACCGCACCATCGGTCTGGTCAGCAGGCGGGCCCTGAGCATGGGCCACGTGCTGCCACGACGCACGCCCACGGGCGAGGTGCTCTCGGTCGCCGGGTCCGACGGCGACACCTTCGGGGCCTTCCAAGAGGTCGTCGCCCGGGTGATCGGTGCACTGATCAGCTTCGGTTTCGTGACCGTGCTGATCCTGCAGCAGTCGGTGCAGCTCGGGCTGACCGTGCTGATCGGGGCGCCCCTGCTCGTCCTGTCGGCGGCACCGCTGCTCAAGCCGCTGCAGGCCGCTCGCGCCCGCGAGCGCACCCGCTCGTCCGACCTCACCGGCATGGCCACTGACATCGTGGCCGGCCTGCGGATCCTGCGCGGGGTCGGTGGTGAGCAGACCTTCGGCGACAACTACGCCCGCCAGTCGCAGCGCGTGCGCCAGTCCGGCGTGCAGGCCGGCATGTGGCAGGCCGGCGTCGACGGACTGGCCGTGCTGCTGGCCGGCACCCTGCTGGTCGTGCTCACCTACCTGGGGGTCTCGCAGGTGCTGCGCGGGCAACTCACCGTAGGGCAGTTGGTCAGCTTCTTCGGCTACGCGGTGTTCATGGTGTGGCCGTTGAGCACGATCTTCGAGTTCGTCCAGAAGCTGGTGCAGGCGCTGGTCGCCGCCCGCAAGACGGTCACCGTGCTCGGGCAGTCCGCCCCGTGGCGTACCGCTGAGCATCCGGTGCCGCTGCCTGGCGAGGTCGACATCGTCGACGAACGCAGTGGTTTCGTCGCGCACCCGGGACGGATGACCGTGGTGGTCTCGGCCGTCCCCGACGACACCGCGGCGCTGGCCGATCGGATCGGTCGCTACCTCACCGGCGTCGAGGACCCCGTCAGCCACGAGGTCGACGAGGCGCTGAAGGGACGAGCCGCCCGCCGCGCCCGCGGTGAGAAGGACGCCCAGTTGGCCGACCTGGCCAGACGCGATGCCGAGATCGCCGATCGTCCCTGGGGAGTCACGTTTGGTGGCATTGACGCCTCCCGCTTCGACCTGGCCGAGTTCCGCTCGCGGGTGCTGGTCAGCGACACCGGCGCGATGATCTTCGCGGGCACCCTGCAGGAACTCATCGACCCGCACGGACGAGCCACCCGCGACATCGCCGAGCAGGCCTTGCGCGTGGCCAACGCCGAAGAGGTCTACGACGCCCTGCCCGACGGGTGGCAGGGACGGATCGACGAACGCGGACGAGGCCTGTCCGGGGGACAGCGGCAGCGGCTGGTGCTGGCGCGCGCCCTGGTCGCCGAGCCCGAGGTGCTGGTGCTGGTCGAGCCGACCTCGGCGGTGGACGCGCACACCGAGGCCCGGATCGCGACCCGGCTGGCCGACGCTCGCCGCGGACGCACCACGATCATCACGACGGTGTCGCCGCTGATCCTGCACGAGGCCGACGAGGTGGTCTTCATGGTCGACGGCGTCTGCGTGGATCGCGGCACCCACCACGACCTGATGGCGAACTCACCGGCCTACCGGAGTGTGGTCGAGCGCGGGATCGACGAGGCCGACCTCGAGGTGCAGCCATGAGCGAGCAACCGTTGGCCACCTCGGCCGAGACCTGGCGTGACGGCACGGCAACCTCGGAGCGTCTTGACCGGGCGATGTGGACCCAGCCCGGCGAGCGCTGGTTGCAGGGCTGGACCAGGCGCCACGACCTGCGCCGCGCTCGCGCCGACGAGGTGCTGGCCGACTCCCGCAACCCGCGCTTGGGTCTGCCCGTGGCGTCGAACTCCAAGGCGATCGCCTTCCTGCGCGGGCTGCTGCGTGACCGAAGCCGAGTCGTCGTCCTGTTGACCGTGTTCGCCGCACTGTCGAGCGTGGCCGGTCTGGTGGTGCCACAGATCCTCGGACGACTGGTCGACCGGGTGCAGCGCCAGGACCCCTCACTGGGCGGGCAGTTGGCGGCGATCTGCTGGGCCGCGTTCGCGGTGGTCGCACTGCAGGCGGTGTTCACCTTCGTCGCCCGCTGGATCACGGCGATCTTCGGTCAGGACGTGTTGTCGGCGGCCCGTGAGCAGATCGTCCGCACGGTGTTGCAGCTGCCGCTGTCGCGGGTCGAGAGCGCCGGCACCGGTGACCTGGTCACCCGGGTCACCCGTGACGTGTCGACGATGGCCTCGGCGGCCCAGTGGGCGCTGCCGCAGTTCGTGATCGCCGGGGCGATGTCGGTGCTCACGCTGGTGGCACTGTTCGTCAACTCCCCGTTGCTGGCGATCCCGTCGGTGCTCGGGCTCGTCCTGCTCTACACGGCGGTTCGCACCTACCTGAAGTACTCGCTGGCTGGCTACATCACCGAGGGCCGCACCTACTCGGTGATCAACTCGACGCTGACCGAGTCGGTCGAGGGTGCCCGCACGGCCGAGGCGCTCGGGCTGCAGGCGAGACGGTCGGCACTGACCGACGAGGACTGCGAGGAGTCAAGCCAGGCCGAGCGCTACACGATGACCCTGCGCAACCTGATGTTCTTGCGGATGGACTTCGCCTACCAGGGTCCGCTGCTGCTCGTGGTGGTGTTCGGTGGCTATGGCTACATCCAGGGCTGGGTGACGCTGGGCCAGATTGCCGCTGCCGCCCTCTACATCCAGCAGTTGGTCGAGCCGATCGACCGGCTGGTGCAGGTGCTCGACCGAGCCCAGGTCGGCATGGCGTCGACGACCCGACTGCTGGGCATCGCCGAGGTGCCGGCCGACCGGGCACCGACCGATGCCGAGCCCGACGACGCCCACCTGGTCGGTCGCGACCTGCGCTTCGCCTACCGCGAGGGCCACGACGTGCTGCACGGGGTCGACCTCGATCTGGTGCCCGGCGAGCGACTCGCGGTGGTCGGTCCGTCCGGCTCGGGCAAGTCGACGCTGTCGCGGCTGCTGGCCGGCATCAACGGGCCTCGGACCGGGACGGTGACCGTCGGTGGCGCCAACCTGATGGAGCTCAAGCTCGACCGGCTGCGCACCGAGGTGGCGTTGGTCACCCAGGAGCACCACGTCTTCGTCGGCACCCTGCGCGACAACATCGTGCTGGCCCGCGAGGACACCGCCACGGACGCCGAGGTGTGGGAGGCGCTGGACGCCGTCGATGCCGGCGAGTGGACGAGGCGACTGCCGCTCAAGCTCGACACCAGGATCGGCTCGGGCAACCAGAAGCTGACGCCCGCCCAGGCGCAGCAGGTGGCGCTGGCCAGGCTGGTGATCGCCGACCCGCACACGCTGGTGCTCGACGAGGCGACCTCGCTGATCGACCCGAAGACCGCCCGTCATCTCGAGGGGTCGATGGCCTCGCTGATGACCGGACGAACGGTGGTCGCCATTGCCCACCGGCTGCACACCGCCCACGACGCCGACCGGATCGCGGTGGTGATCGACGGACGCATCGCCGAGCTCGGCTCACACGACGAACTGATGGAACTGGACGGCGAGTACGCCGCCCTGTGGCGGGCCTGGACCACCTGAGTCGCGCCGAGGTCGCTCGAGGGCGAGCCCACTGCACGCTGGTTGAGGAGCGCGCGTCTCGAGACCCCGGCACCCGAGACCGTTTGTGAGGGATCGCTGGGTCTACCCAGCAGTTCCTCACACTCCACGTGATGTCAGGTTCGGCGATGGCCGGGCCGACGCGTCAAACGCCGAAACAGTCTTCGAACGGACGCGGGGCAGGGTGGTCTCGACACGTCCGCTCGTTCCTCGCGGACTGCTCGACCAGCCAGAGGACGGGCAGGGGGCGGTTCACACTCGACCAGCCAAGGCGGTGGGCGCTCTGATGTCGCCGGGAGGGCCGGACATAAGGGTGGGGGCCTGGCGTAGTATGAGTACTCCAGGCCCCCGGTCGTCAGCGTGTGGCACCGCCAACACCGCAGCTCCCACACGGTCCGCCGCCGCTGCCACGAGCGACCAGCGCCGCACCGCACGGCCACATGAGTCAGATCTCGCGATCACGTCCGCCCCGAGGGGCCTTCGTGCTCAACCAGATCGACAGGGCCGAAGGTCCGGCACCGACCTGAGTGCTGGTCCACGATCCACACTGGGCCGAGGCCCGCTGGTTCGAGACCCTCCCCGCCAGGTGCGGCCGGAGCCGTCCTTGACCGGGAATCAGGTGGTGTGCCTGGAGTTCCGATCCGCCGTTCTTGCGAACTGCGTAAGAGAGTTCTATCGAGCTTTCGCAAGCGTTGCAAGGGTGTTTCGAGAACTTTCTCCAAGGATTTTCTCGTCCACAACCCGGTTCACAGAAGCGCTCCACTTGTGCACAGCATTCTGCAGATGTGCACAGGTTCTCCACTGATGGGTGTGGACATCTCTGCGACCCTCCCACCCCTTCGTCTCGGCCCCACGGAGTGGGCGTCCGAGGATCGGTTTCGTCGAGGCTGCGGTGTGTCGCCGCACTGCGATGGCCGGCTGGTTGTGGAATGGACACGACCCCGCCAAGTATGAGCTGGCGGGGCCGTGTCGTCCATGAACACCGAGGTCGGTGGCTCAGCGTCGAGCTTCCCCCTCGGCCAGGGCGGCGAGCCTCTGGATCGAGGCCATCAGGTTGGTGGGCGACATCCGCCGGGCCCGCTCGAGCCGCTGCGGATCAGTCAGCGCGCTGAAGTCGTAGGTGTGGCGGACGAGGGTGCCGTCGTCGGACTCCTCGAGCTCCCAGCCCCACTGGTGGCCAGGGGGAGTGGTGCCGGCGTCGGCGGTCTTCCAGGCAATGGCTCGTCCCTCGTCGAAGACCGTGACGTGGTTCTCCTTGGTCTTGCCCGACGTGTTGTGCATCACGAAGACGTCTCCGACCTTGGTGACCCGTTGGGCGGCGGGTGCCTCGGCGAGGTTGTCGTTGCCGTCCCAGCGCGGCTGCTGGCTGGGGTCGGCGATCAGTTCGAAGATCACCGCTGCCGGGGCGTCGACCAGACGCTCAGCGACGATCATGGTGGCCATGCTCTGCTCGGTCATGCACCGATCACACCACCAACCGGGCTGCCAGCCAAGCGAGTTGCACTCACTCGCTGGCGATGGCTTCGAGCACGTTCGTCCGGGCAGCCCTGTGGGCGGGCCAGACCGCGGCCAGCACGCCCACGACCGCTGCAGCGATGACGAAGGCGACCAGCTGCCCCACCGGAACGTCGAGGCGGTTGATGCCGTCGTCGGCCATCAGACGTTGCAGCGAGATGCCGAAGACCGTGCCCAGTCCCACGCCGACGATCGCGCCGAGCAGTGAGATCACCACTGACTCCAACGTGATCATCCGCCGCACCTGGCCGCGGGTCAGGGCGATCGCCCGCAACAGGCCCAGTTCGCGGGTCCGCTCGACGATGCTCAGGCCCAAGGTGTTCACGATGCCCAGCACGGCGATCACGATGCTCAGTGCCAGCAGTGCGTACAACAACGCCATGGTCTGGTCGACCTGTTGCAGCACCAGGTCGGTGTACTCGTTGACGTCCATCACGCTGACCAGCGGCATGTCGGCCAGTGTCTCGTCCAAGGCCTTGCGCGCGGCGGCGTGGTCAGCCCCCGGCTTGAGGTGGATCGACAGGAACATGTCCTGCTGTCCGAGCCCGATGTCGGTGAGGGTCTTGGTCGACACCCACTTCTCGACGATGGCCGAACCATCGCCTCGGGTGTAGATCCCGACCACCGTCAGCGTCAGCACCCGCTGGGCCTGGGGGGAGTAGACCCGCTGCACCGAGCCCAGCCCCAACTTCTCGGCCGCTGCGGTGTCGGCCTCGACGATCATCTCGCCGGGAGCCGAGAACATCCTGCCCTCGGTGATCCTCTGCGGGAAGGCCTGGTCGAGCGAGTCTGCCTCCATGCCGCCGACCACCGTCATGTGCCGCCCGGTCACGTCGTTGAGGTACTCCTGTGGCGGCATGGCCTGGCCCTCGGGCACGTTGTAGACCATCGCTGCCTTCATGGCGTACACCCGGTCGACCTGCTCGACCTTCGAGACTGACTCGTTGACCTGTGCGGGGAACTCCTGGAACCCCTGTCGGGCCACCATGAAGTCGCCGCGCACCGTCGAGTTCACCTGTTCGGCGACCGACTTGGACGACGAGGCGCCGAAGATCGCCATCAATGACACCAGGGTCAGACCGATCATCAGGGCCGAGGCGGTGGCCGCGGTGCGACGTGGCTGGCGCACGGAGTTGAGCTCGGCGAGCTTGCCCACCTCTCCGAAGAGGGCTCGGTAGACCTTGCCCACCAGCCAGACCACCGGTCGTCCCAACATTGGCGTCGCCACCGCCACGCCGATCATGGCCAGCGCCATGCCCACGCCTGCCCAGGTGACCGGGCTCGGCACGTCGACGAACAGCCCGAGCACCAGTGCGGCAGCGCCTGCCAGTGCCATCGCCACTCCCACGACGGCACGCCTGCCCAATCCCTGGTCACTCTCGGTCTGGGCACGCGTCATGGCCTCGATCGGGGCAATCCTGGTGGCGCGGCGGGCTGGTCCCAGGGCGGCGATCAGGGTGACCACGATGCCGGTCGCCAGAGAGGCGATGACGGCGTTGAGTCCGAGGCTGATCGGGGCATCGCCGATGTCCCAGCCGCCAGCGGCCATGGCCACCTTGATCACCTGCGCCAGCAGCACACCGGCGAACAGTCCGATGATCGAACCGACGACGCCCATGACCAGCGCCTCGGCGAGCACCATGCCTCGGATCTGGCCACGGCTGGCGCCCATCGCCCGGAACATGGCCAGCTCACGTGAACGCTGAGCCACCAGGATGGTGAAGGTGTTGACGATCAGGAAGGTCGCCACGAGCAGGGAGATGCCGGCGAAGACCAGCAGGAAGATGTTGACGAAGTTGAGCGCCTGCCCGATCGAGGTCTCCTGCTCCTTGGCCAGCGAGTCGCCGTCCCGTGCGGCGTAGCCGGCCGGCAGCACCTGCTGGATGTCGGAGGCGACCTTGACCCGGTCGGCATCGGGGGCGGTGACCACCCAGGCACCGGTGAAGGTGTTCTCGCCGCCCAGGAACAGTTCCTGGGCACGCTGGGTGGTGAAGAAGGTGTAGCTGGCACCGGCGGTACCGCCCTCACCGAACGCCCCGGTGCCGACCACGGTGACCTCGATCGTCCCTGCATTGGGGGTGATCACCTTCACCCGATCACCCAGCGAATGGCCCGACTTTCGCAGTGACTCGGGGTCGACCACGATCTGGTCGTCCGCCTGCGGCTCGTGGCCGGAGTAGAGGGTGACGCCGTCCTGGCCCCCGTAGGCGGGGGCGGTCGCCCAGTTGAAGCCCAGTTGCGGGGGACCGAACGTCGCCAGGGCCTTGCCCTTGGTGTCGATCATCATGACGCCCATGCCGGCGATCTCGCCGTGGGCCGAGGTGACACCGGGCACCTGCTTCACCCGTTCGATCACCTCAGGCGTGAGCCGGCTTCGTCCCGCCTGTGCACCGTCGACCTGGGCGGAGGTGTCGGGCGCAACCTGCACGTCGGGAATGCTGCCCTTGATGATCTGGTCGAAGGAGCCCTTGAGCATGTCGGAGAACACGAACGATGCCGACACGAAGGCGACACCGAGCACGATCGCGGTGACGGCCATGAGCAGCCGCAGCTTGCGGCTCCACAGTGACCCGAAGGTGGCCTTCCGCATCGCTCAGGCCTCCGTCGTCTCGGCGTGGCGTGGCAGTCGGACGGCCTCGGCGCGTCCGGTGCGGCGCGGATCGAGCCGACGCATGGTTTCGAGCACCTGGTCGTGGGTGGGATCCTCGACGTCCTCGACGATGCGTCCGTCGGCCAGGAACAGCGCCCGGTCGGCATAGGACGCACTGACCGGGTCGTGGGTGACCATCACCACGGTCTGGCCCAGGTCGTCGACGCTGTGGCGAAGGAAGTTGAGCACTTCACCCGCACTGGTCGAGTCGAGGTTGCCGGTCGGCTCGTCGGCGAAGACGATCTCGGGACGACCGACCAACGCGCGGGCGCAGGCCACGCGTTGCTGCTGGCCGCCGGACAACTGCGACGGCTTGTGCGACAGCCGATCGGCCAGCCCCACCGCTTCGATCACGGCGTCGTACCACTCTGGGTCGGGCTTGCGTCCGGCGATGGCCAGCGGCAGCAGGATGTTCTCCTTGGCGGTCAGCGTGGCCACCAGGTTGAACTGCTGGAAGATGAACCCGATCCGCTCGCGGCGCAGCTTGGTGAGCGCGGCGTCCTTGAGGGTGCCGACGTCAGTGCTGCCGATCAGGGCACGGCCAGAAGTCGGACGATCCAGGCCCGCCATGCAGTGCATCAGCGTCGACTTGCCCGAGCCCGACGGCCCCATCACCGCGGTCAGCCGCGCGGGCAGCACCTCGACCGACACGTCGTCGAGGGCGACGACCTGGGCATCACCGGTTCCGTAGGTCTTGACGAGGTGTTCAGCGGTGGCTGCCGGAACCGACATGGTGCATCCCTTTGGGTGAGGTTTCTGATACCTCGATCAGATCATCCCAAGGGGCTGTTGGACCATGGGGCTCACCCCCTGAGCCACCCTGAGGTGACCCCCAGGTGACGCGCACAACGCGTACGGCCCGGCTCAGTCGACGCCGGAGTCGATGGCCGCCTGGTCGAGGCGCGCCTCGTCGTCCTCGGTGCGAAGACCCAGGGTCGGGATGACGCCGGCCTGACCGGACTCGAGTTCGCCGACCAGCTTGGCCTGCGCGCCACCGAGCTGGCCCTGGGCCCCGTAGAGCTCGAGCTTCTCGCGGGTGTCGGCGATGTCGAGGTTGCGCATGGTGAGCTGCCCGATCCGGTCGGTGGGACCGAAGGCGGCGTTCTCGACGCGCTCCATCGAGAGCCGGTCGGGGTGGTAGCTGAGGTAGGGGCCGGTGGTGTCGACGATGGTGTAGTCATCACCCCGGCGCAGCTTCAGCGTCACCTCACCGGTGACCGCACTGGCCACCCAGCGGGTGATCGACTCACGCAGCATCAGCGACTGCGGGTCGAGCCAGCGTCCCTCGTAGAGCAGCCGACCCAGCCGCAGCCCTTGGGAGTGGTAGTTCGCCAGGGTGTCCTCGTTGTGGATCGCGTTGAGCAGCCGTTCGTAGGCGACGAACAGCAGCGCCATGCCGGGGGCCTCGTAGATGCCGCGGCTCTTGGCCTCGATGATCCGGTTCTCGATCTGGTCGCTCATGCCCATGCCGTGGCGACCGCCGATGGTGTTGGCCTCCATCACCAGGTCGACCGGCGAGGCGAAGGTCTGGCCGTTGATGGCGACCGGTCGTCCCTGCTCGAAGCGGATGCTCACCGTCTCGGTCTCGATCGTCACCGACGGGTCCCAGAACTTCACGCCCATGATCGGCTCGACGGTCTCGAGCGAGACGTCGAGGTTCTCGAGGGTCTTGGCCTCGTGGGTGGCGCCCCAGATGTTGGCGTCGGTGGAGTAGGCCTTCTCCTGCGAGTCGCGGTAGGGCAGGTCGCGTTCGGTGAGCCAGGCACTCATCTCGTGGCGTCCGCCGAGCTCCTCGACGAAGGCCTCGTCCAGCCAGGGCTTGTAGATCCGCAACTGCGGGTTGGCGAGCAGGCCGTAGCGGTAGAACCGCTCGATGTCATTGCCCTTGAAGGTCGAACCGTCGCCCCAGATGTTGACCTGGTCGTCAGCCATTGCCCGGACGAGCAGGGTGCCGGTCACTGCGCGGCCCAGCGGGGTGGTGTTGAAGTAGGCCTTGCCGCCGCTGCGGATGTGGAAGGCGCCGCAGGCCAGGGCCGACAGGCCCTCCTCGACCAACTGCTCGCGGCAGTCGACCATGCGCGACAGCTCGGCGCCGTACTGCATCGCGCGCCCGGGCACTGACTCGATGTCGGGCTCGTCGTACTGGCCGATGTGGGCGGTGTAGGTGCAGGGGATGGCGCCGTGCTCGCGCATCCAGGCCACGGCCACCGAGGTGTCGAGGCCGCCGGAGAAGGCGATGCCGACGCGTTCGCCGGCGGGCAGTGAGGTCAGGACTTTGGACACCCGTGAAGCGTATCGCATATCTATTCCGACGACCTAATAACTATTCCGTGCGCTGGTCAGGCAGGGCTCAAGGACCCGGTCATGCGGGTCGGACGACGCGGCGTCCGCGACGGCGCAGCCCGACCAGGCCGAGCAGTCCGACTGCCGCCACCACCCCGAGCAGTCCGGCCAGCAGGAAGCCGGCCCGCCACCCGAACTGCTCCATCGCCAGGCCGACCAGCGGTGGCGCCATCGTGTTGCCGCCGGTCATGAACGAGCCCTGCCAGCCCATCACCTGTCCGCGGTAACGGTCCGAGACGGCCTGCTGCAGTTGGTCGACGCCTGCCACCAGCGCGGGAGCGCAGAACAGACCCGCCACCAGCAGCAGCACGTTGAGCACCACCACACCGGTGCTCAGTGCCACCAGGGCGGTGGTGATGCCCAGGCCGAGGACGATCGCCAGCAGCGGTACCGGGCGGCTGAGCGCGCCGTAGAGCAGCCCGGCGAGCGCCGAGCCGAGGCCCCAGATCGCCAGCGTGATGCCGATCAGCGGCGCCCGGTCCCAGGTGCGCAGGGCAGCGATGATGGCCAGGTCGGTGCCGGCCAGGATGAACCCGGTCACACCGACCGCAGCCAGGATGCCGACCGCTCGCGGCGTCACCCAGGCGAGGCCCCGTGCCCGGCGGTTCGTGGCGGCAGGTCGTGGCGCTTCGTCCACTTCGCCCTCAGGGCGATGGGCGTCGCGGATCGACGGGTTCCACCAGGTGATCACCGAGCAGCCGACCAGGAACAGCCCGGCGAGCAACAGCAGTGCCCAGCGGGCGTCCCAGGTGGTCGCGAGCGCGACACCGATGGGTGGCCCGGCCATGAACGCCACCTCGACCACGGTCGAGTCCAGCGAGATCGCCGAACGCCGTAGTGGGGGAGGGGTTGCCCCGATCACGGCCGAGCGGGTGATGGAGAAGATCGGGAAGCTCATCAGCCCGGCAACCGCTGCCAGCGGCAGCATCATCCAGTAACGGTCGGCCAGGGCCATGCCGAGGTAGGTGGGCGCGAGCACCACGATCGAGGGGATCGTCGTGCGACGCAGGCCGATGCTGTCGAGCAGGTGGCCCCGGTAGGGCGCCGAGATCGCCATGCCGATGGTCAGCACTGCCCCGACCAGTCCGGCCGCACCGTAGCTGGCGTCGAAACGTTCGATGACGTAGAGGGTGAGCACGATGCCCAGCGCGAAGTGCGGAACCCGGGCCAGGCTGCCCAGCGCGACGATCGCCCGCACCGCAGGGATCCGCAGCACTTCGCGGTAGGCGTCGAAGTTCACCGGCCGAGTCTTTCACGCTCGCCTCCGGTGCTTGGATGGGTGCCATGTACCAGCCCTTCCTGCATGACCTCGAGGTCGAACTGCACGCCCCGCTGCAGGCGTGGTCCGACGCCAGCGGCCAGACCGTTCCCGCGGACATCACCGTCGCTGGGCTCTACTGCGCCGACCAGCGGGTGGTCTCGTCGTTGGAGTTGTCGGTGACCGACCGGGTGGTCGAGTCGATGGGTGCCCACCGGTACGGCGGCGATGCGGTCGAGCACTACTACGGGGTGCGCACCACCGAGTTCGGGGTCGCCCCCGCGGTCACCGTGCAGCGCAGCCGTCGCGTCGACGGCGAGGCGATCCGTGAGAAGTTGCTGGTGACCAGCGCGGGCCTGGTCGACCTGCCGCTGGAGCTGGTCATGCGCCTGACCCGCGACGACACCGAGATGGAGCAGGTGAAGTCCGGTCGCGGGCACGAGGTGCGGCTGTCTGCCCCCGACGTCACCGACGACGGTGTCTCGTGGTCATGGCGCGACCAGAAGACCCGCGCCACGGTCAGCGCCCCGGGCGCCGAGGTGGTCGTCGACGGACTCGACATCGCCCTCCGTTGGCAGGTGGTGGTGCCCGCACGCGGCACCGTCGGGGTGGAGTGGTCGCTGGCGATGTCAGACACCGGCACCCCGTTCGGGGCGCACAGCCTGGGTCCGATCGTCCACGAACCGTCGGACGACCTGCCGGCGTCGGTGCAGCGGCTCGTCCGCCGGTCGGTGGCCGACCTGAACGGCCTGCGGATGGCCGACCTGGCCGACCCGGCGCAGAACTTCTTCGCTGCTGGGGCGCCGTGGTACTTCACCCTGTTCGGGCGCGACTCGATCATCTCGGCGACGCTGGCGCGGCCGTGGTCGTCCGAACCGGCCCTGGGCACCTTGCGTGCGCTCGCCGCCCGGCAGGGGGCGACGACCGATCCCGACACCGCCGAGGCGCCGGGCAAGATCCTTCATGAGGTGCGCCGTGCCCCGCTGACCCTGCACGACACCGCTGAGGACGCGGGCGAGCGGGCCGAGGTCACGCTGCCCCCGCTGTACTACGGGACGATCGACGCCACCTGCCTGTGGATGATGCTGCTCGCTGACCTGGTGCGTGACGGGCAGGCCGACCTGGCCGAGTTCCTGCCGGCGCTGCGCGGCACGCTCGGCTGGCTGCGCGACCACTCCGACCCCGATGGCGACGGCTTCGTGGAGTACCACGACGTCAACGCCAAGGGACTGGCCAACCAGGGCTGGAAGGACTCCGGGGACTCGATCCGCTGGGCCGACGGACGCCAGGCCGATGCCCCGATCGCGCTGGCCGAGGTTCAGGGTTACGCCCACGCCGCGGCAGTGGGTGCGGCGGAGTTGCTGCGCTCGATCGGTGAGGACGAGGAGGCCGCCGAGTGGGAGGCCTGGGCGGCTGCGCTCAAGGAGCGGTTCCGCGCCCAGTTCTGGGTCGAGGACGACCTCGGCCGCTACCCGGCGCTGGCCCTGGACGCAGCCAAGCAGCCGGTCGACGGGGTGGCGTCGAACATGGGACACCTGCTCGGCACCGGCATCCTCGACGACGACGAGCAGCGCATCGTGGTCGACCGGCTGATGCACCCAACGATGTTCTCCGGCTACGGCATTCGTACCCTGTCGACGACCAACGGCGGCTACTGGCCGATCGGCTACCACGTCGGCTCGGTGTGGACCCACGACACCGCGTGGATCGTCGCCGGCATGCTGCGCGAGGGGTTCACCGACCAGGCCCGCACGGTCGCTGAGGGACTGGTGCGGGCGGCCGAGGGCTACGACCACCGGCTGCCTGAGCTGTTCAGTGGGCAGCCGGCCGACGAGGTGTTCCCACCGCTGCCGTACCCAGCCTCGTGCAAGCCGCAGGCCTGGGCAGCGGCCAGTGCGGCCGTCGTGGAGCAGGCCCTGCGCTGAGACGCTCGCTCCTGGCCAACGGAGCTAGAACGTGAGCACCAGCTTGCCGGTGACCTCGCCGGACTCGAGTCGGGCGTGGGCCGAGGCGACGTCGTCGAAGGCGAACCGCTCGACCGGTGCGGGCACGATCGTCCCGGTTTCGTAGAGCGGCCACACCTCGGCGGCGACCATCCGGCAGATCTCGATCTTCTGCTCGACGGGGCGGAAGCGCAGGCTGGTGGCGGTCACCGTGCCCCGCTTGCCGAGCAGTTCGCCGATGTTGAGCTCACCCTTGGCACCACCCTGCATGCCGATGATCACGCAGCGCCCGTCACGGGCCAGGGCGGTCACGTTGAGCGGCAGGTACTTCGCGCCCATGATGTCGAGGATGACGTCGGCGCCGTGGCCGTCGGTGGCCTGCTTGAGTTCTGAGACCCAGTCGTCGTGGTAGTCGATCGCGATGTCGGCGCCCAGGCTGCGGCAGAACTCGAGCTTCTCGGCTGTCCCGGCTGTGGTGGCGACCCGGCATCCCTTGGCCTTGGCGTACTGGATCGCGAACGAGCCGATGCCCCCTGCCCCGCCGTGCACCAGGAAGGTCTCGCCCTCACGCAGGTGCACGTGCCGCATGTTCGACGCAACGGTGGTCGCGACCTCGACGACTGTGGCTGCGGTGACCAGGTCCATTCCCGCCGGTGGACGCATCGCCTGCCCGGCCGGGACGACGAACTGTTCGGCGTAGCCGCCGCCGGCGAGCAGGGCGACCAGTTCGTCGCCGACCGCCCATTCTGTGACGCCCTCGCCGAGCGCCGCGACCGTGCCGGCCGCCTCGAGCCCGATCACGTCGCTGATCCCCTTCGGGGGCGGGTAGAGCCCCTGACGCTGCAGCAGGTCGGCGCGGTTGATGCCGGCCGCCACGGTGGTGACCAGGATCTCGCCCGGTGCCGGCGTGGGTGCCTCGACCTCGGTGATCCGCAGCTGTTCCGGTCCGGGGCGACGCGGGCGCCCACGCTCATCGGTGCCTTCGACTGGTTCCACGGTGACTGCGCGCATGCCTTCAGCCTGCCAGAGTGATGGTTTCGTGCCACGCGATCGACGCAGAGGCCCTGATTCGAAGGGTTTGCGGCGATCGCGTGGCACGAAACCATCAGCGACGTGCGCCACCAGCCACGCATGGCGTCGGGGCTGCGAGCCCCCGGGCGGGTCTGGCAGTAGCATGGGGCTGGCCCGAGCCGGACCCTGCGTCAGGCCCCAGGGCGAGGTCGCATAGTGGACTAGTGCAGCCGCCTTGAAAGCGGCCGAGGGCAACCTCCGTGGGTTCGAATCCCACCCTCGCCGCCACAAGGAAGGAGACCGCGTGACCACCTATGTGCTGAAGCCACGACTACCCGTGCGGGCATTCCTGGTCTCAGCAGTGCTCACGATGGTCGGTGCCGGTCTGCTGGTGGCAGCGTTGTCGTCGCGCTGGCACATTGCTGCGGTGGTCGCCGCGGCTGTGGTGTTGGCCGCCGGAGTGGTGCTGCTGGCGATGGCGCTGATCTCGATGCGAACCCTGCGCATGAAGATCACCTTCGACGACGACGGCTACCGGATCAAGGGCCCGGGCTCCGACGTGACCGGGGCCTGGCGAGACGTGACCAAGGTGGTGCAGACCGACGAGGGCGCTCGCCTGGTCTTCCACCACGGTGAGGTGCGCCGCACCCACCTGTGGTGCCCGGGTGGGGCCGACGACCCTCAGATGCAGGCCCTGACAGCCGACCTGGGACGCCGGCTCGACCACAGCCGTGGGCTCACCAACCTGATCGTGCCCGGCTGAAGCGGTCCTATCGTCCCGGCGTCGGGCTGGGACTGACCGGGTTGTAGGCGCAGGCATCGGTCAGGCTCTCCGCCTCGACCGTGGGCGTGGCACCGGGCGTCGCGCTCTTCCCGGGAGCACTGCTGCGTGACGGAGGGGCACTGCTGGGACCAGCGCTCGTCCCGGGTGACGACGACGCCGAACTCGTCGGGGCCTTGGTCGCCGGTGCGCCGCCCGGGGCATCGCCCACGGTCTCGATCGCCCGCTTCACCCGCGCCCGCATCATCGCGAAGTCGGGGTTGTAGGTGACGAATCCGTCCTTGTCGTGGACGAACAGCACCCGGGTCTGCTTGCCGTTCTTGACCCGGCGAGCCAGTTCGACCATGGCCGGCAGCACTTCCTGGGGCATGTCGGTGCTGATCATCTGCTTCGACGCCCGGGCGATCGCCTCGTAGCGGGTGAGCATGGTGGCTGGGTCGGCCTGGTCGATGACGCCCTTGATCACGCAGGTCTGGCGGCTCATTCGCGAGAAGTCGCCGCCGTCCATGTACTTGCGCGCCCGGGCGTACCACATGGCGTAGTAGCCGTTGAGCAGTCGGTTGGGGCCCGGGTCGATCTTGCCGACGATGCGGTCGTAGCGGTCGGTGATCGGGATCTCCTGGTTGACGTTGATCCGCACCCCACCCATGGCGTCGATCAGTTGCACCAGTCCGTCGATGTTGAGCGCCATGAAGTAGTCGATCTTGAGCCCCAGCGTGCCCTCCATGCCCAGCTTGAGGGCGTCGGCGCCCTTGTAGTCGGTGTTGGCGAACAGGTCGGGATGGGAGGCCGGCACGTGGGCCCACACCGAGTTCGCGAAGTAAGCGGCATTGTCGCCGTCAACCCCGTCGTACCAACCCTGCGGGTACAGCCGGTTCAGTTCGGTGCCCTTGGGGAACTGCATCCGGGCCATGTTGCGCGGGATCTGGATGATCACGGTGTTGCCGGTCGCCGTGTCGATCGAGGCGACCATCATCGTGTCGGTCGAGATGTCGACCTCGTCGTAGTCACGAACTGCGGTGTTGTCGAGCCCGACCAACAGGATGTTGAGGCGAGGCTTGGCCGCCCAGACGTCCTCGGCCTTCTTGCCCTTGGTCTCGATCGTGGGGCGGGTCTGGGACTTCTTGTCGTCCTGTGAAGCGAAGATGTCCTTGACCAACCCGGCCTGCTGCGACGAGTAGTGCGACGCGACGGCCAGCGGGGCGGCGACGGCGAACGACAGCACGCCGACGGCCAGGGCTCCCACCGCACGCTGCGTGCGGTTTCGCCTGACTGGACGGGTCACCAGGTGTGTGCCGACGATCAGCGTCACCCAGATCAGGCCGAGCACGATCAGCGCCGTGCTGGCCCCCTGCAACACCGTGGGCTTGACTGCTGTCGTGCTGGCCTGGACGGGGTCACTGGCGACCCAGATGCCCAGACCGAGCAGGCTCGCGACGAAGGTGCCGGCGGCGACCCAGCCGACGATCCGGGCCGCGGACGACGAGCGCACCAGGCCGATCCCGGGGACCAGCGTGCTCGCGGCGGTCTTGATCAGCGATCGGGTGAACGGGTGGTTGCGATCGAACAGCGGCTCATCGTCCTCGACCTCAGCACGGGTGGGGGCGTTGGCCGAGCGGTCGCCGAGGAACATCCGGCGGATCGCGCTGGTCTCCATCTCATCGGGAGCTTCGGCTGCTGGTGTGGGCTTGGTCGGCGTCGATGCACCGCTCGCTGCAGTGCGGGTCGTCCGTTCGTCGTCGCCCAGCGCGAATCGTGGACGCACTGCCGTGGCGTCGGGGTCGTCGGCGGCAGCGTTGCCGTCTGCCAGGTATCGGGGCGCACGAGTACCCTCCGGGGGCTCCCGGAAGACGCTGTCGAGGTAGTCGTCCTCCCCGGGAGGTCCGGCGCGGCGCGGTGCGTCGTTCATCGAACTCCTGGTCTGCCGGCGCGCGAGTCGCGTGGGTCTGGGGGCGTCCCTGCCCTGCGCCGGTTCGTCCCCTGCGCCGGTTCGTCCCCTGCGCCGGTTCGTCCATAGTAGGCACGGCGAGGTGCTGGGTGTGAGTCGAGCATGAGGGTTGGCAGTGGGTGGTTGAGGGTTGGCCGAGGACGACGCTCGCCCAGATCGTCGGGTCGCCCCAGCTCATCGAGTCGTGGGACTTTGCCCCGCCCCATCGGCGGCACTAGTCTTGACCCTTGGTGGACCTCCGCCCGCGGGTCGGGTCGGAGGTCGATCACGGAGGTGTCGCCTAGTACGGTCTATGGCGCCCGCCTGCTAAGCGGGTTTCGGGCTAATACCCGATCGTGGGTTCAAATCCCACCACCTCCGCCCTGTGATGAACCCCCGTCCGACCTTGTCGGGCGGGGGTTCGTCGTTCGGTCGCGTCCCCTCAGCGCGGTGGCGGCGGGGCGGTCGAGACCCGGACCGTCAGTTCGGTGGGGATCAGCACCCGTCGGGGCGGGGGCTGCTGCGGCGACTGCATCCGGGCCAACAACATGGCCACCAGTTCGTCCCCGATCCGGTGGAAGTCCTGCTTGACCGTGGTCAGCGGGGGTGCGGAGTACTCGGTCAGGGCGATGCCGTCGAACCCGACGATCGAGATGTCGTCCGGCACGCGTCGTCCCAACTCGTGCAGTGCCCGCATCAGCCCGAAGGCCATCTCGTCGTTGGCGCAGAACACCGCTGTGATGTTTGGGTCACGGGCAATCTGCAGCCCGATCTCGTAGCCCGAGGCAGGAGTCCAGTCGCCCTGCCAGGCCTTGGGCGGACGAATCCCGGCCTGGACCAAGGTCTCCTGCCAGGCGATCACCCGCATGCTGGCCGGGTCGGAGTCCTCAGGGCCGGAGATGTGGTGCACGCTGTGGTGGCCGAGCCCGAGCAGGTGCTCCACCGCCCTGCGCGCACCCCCCATCTGGTCGGTGACCACGGCCGGCAGGTGCCCGACCAGGCGTGAGTCCGACACCGCCACCGGCAACCCGGCCGGCAGGGCGAGGTTCTCGGGGGCGGTCCGCTCGGCACGGATGATCGCCAGACCATCGATCGCCTGGTGCGACAGCCGCGAGACGGCGCTGGCCCAACTCTCGGTGTTCGAGGTGCGCACGTTGAGCAGGCTGACTGAGTAGCCGGCCCGTTCGGCGGCGTCGATCACCCCACCCATGGTCAGGGTCTCACCGGTGCGCTCGAAACGGTGCGCCAGCAGTCCGATGGCACCGAACGAGCCGCTGCGCAGGGCGCGTGCTGCCTTGTTGGGGGTGTAGCCGAGTTGCTCCATGGCGTGCTCGACGCGCGCGCGGGTGGCAGGACGCACCTGGCCGGCGCCGGTCGAGACCCGTGAGACGGTCTGCGCCGAGACCCCAGCCAGGCGCGCCACGTCCTGGATCGAGGGGCCGCCACGACGGCGTCTCGACAGGGGCGTGATCGACATGAGTTGGATGGTACTCAGCTGTGATGGTGACGTGAACATCTCAGCGAAATGAGCGCTCTCTGCATGGAGAAGGGTTACCGTCTGGGGAGCGATGCTGATCGTTACCCGACCGTTATCCGTGGTGCGGCGACGAGGCGGGCCAACACGCTATGTTGACGTGAACATCACCGTCGTTCGGTGTCGCTGGGCGACGGGACGCCTGACCGGCCACCGGCCGGCCGCGCGGGGCAACGAGGCCCCAAAGGGTTTCACCGTCCCCCTTCGGTGAAGAGAAAAAGGAACCTGCATGTACAACCTCAACAGGCGCCTGCTCCTGGGTCTGGGCCTCTCGGCAGCGGCCGTCGGCCTCGCGGGCTGTGGCGACGACGGCGGTGGCACCGACGAGCCCGTGGCCTCCGAAGACATTCCCAAGAGCGGCACGATCACCGTCTGGTGCTGGGACCCCGCCTTCAACCTCTACTCGATGAAAGAGGCCGAGAAGGTCTACCAGAAGACCAGCCCCGACGTGAAGCTCAACATCGTCGAGACCCCCTGGGACGACGTCCAGACCAAGCTGACCACGATCGCCCAGTCGAAGGCGTTCGACCAGCTGCCCGACATCTTCCTGTGCCAGAACAACGCCTTCCAGAAGAACGTCGAGAACTACCCCGACCTGTTCGCCGACTTCGGCAGCTCCGGCATCAAGTACGACGAGTTCCCCGAGGGCGTCGTCGGCTACTCGAAGTTCGACGACAAGAACTGGGGCTGCCCGTTCGACAACGGCACCGCGGTCAACGCCCTGCGCACCGACATCCTCGAGCAGGCCGGCTTCACGGTCGAGGACTTCACCGACATCACCTGGACCGACTTCATCGCCAAGGGCAAGGAGGTGCTCGGCAAGACGGGCAAGGGCCTGATGTCGGGTGAGGTCGGCTCGCCCGACATCCTGTCGATCATGCTGCAGAGCGCCGGCGGCAGCTTCTTCACCGAGGACGGCAAGGCCAACCTCAAGGACAACGAGAAGCTGATCAAGTCGCTCGAGGCCTACCGCGACATCGTGGCGGCCAAGATCTTCACCCAGGTGAACTCGTGGGACGAGTACATCGCCACCTTCATCAACTCCAAGGTCGGCGGCGTCATCAACGGCGTGTGGATCCTCGGTTCGGTGCAGACCGCCAAGGACCAGTCCGGCAAGTGGGCTGTCACCAACATCCCCAAGCTCGACGGCGTCGACGGTGCCACGAATTACTCCGCCAACGGTGGGTCGTCGTGGGCCATCACGCCCAAGGACAACAAGGTGCTGGCTGCCGACTTCCTGGCCAAGACCTTCGCCGGCTCCAAGGAGCTCTACGAGACGATCCTGCCCAAGGCCGGCGCGCTGGCCAACTGGATCCCCGCGGCCGACAGCGCGGTCTACAAGGAGCCGCAGGAGTACTTCGGTGGCGACGCCATCTACTCCAAGGTCGTCGACTACGCCCAGAAGGTGCCCGCCATGGCGCCCGGCGCGTACTACTACGAGGCCCGCGACGCCGTCGCGGCTGCCATCCCGAAGATCATCGCCGGTGGAGACATCAAGGCTGCTCTCGAGGAGGCCCACAAGACCCTCGAGTTCGCGATGAACTGATTGGTGACCGTGAGAGGGGGGTTGAACCGAGTTCGACCCCCCTCTCGTGTCAGGAAGGTGGTAACTCGTGTCAGTCACGACACAACCGACGGTCCCGCTGGCTCCTGACGGTGAGCCAGACCTGACCCCCGCCAAGCGACGGGGCGGCCGGATGACGATCAGCCGGCGGACCAATCTCGTGGGCTGGGGCTTCCTGCTCCCTGCTGCGGGGCTGGTCACCTTGATGAGCTTCTGGCCCATGTTCAGGGCCCTGATCCTGTCGTTCCAGTCCGGGCGCGGCACCCGGATGCGCTGGGCCGACCCGCTGTGGTTCAACTACACACGTCTACTCGAGGACAAGGTGTTCCAGCAGACGCTGGCCAACACCTTCATCTACCTGGCCATCCAGGTGCCGATCATGCTGATCCTGGCCCTGATCCTGGCCAACCTGCTCAACGACCGGAACCTGCGGTTCCGCGGCCTGTTCCGCACCGCGATCTTCCTGCCCTGCGCGGTCGGCCTGGTGTCGTACGCGCTGGTCTTCCGCACGATGTTCGCCAACGACGGCATGGTCAACGTCTTCCTCGGCAAGCTGGGCTTCGACCCGGTGCCGTGGCTGAACAACCCGACCACCGCCAAGTTGGTCATCGTGATGGGTCTGCTGTGGCGCTGGACCGGCTACAACATGATCTTCTACCTGGCCGGCCTGCAGAACATCGATCCGAACACCCTCGAGGCGGCCCGCATCGACGGCGCAGGCCCGATCCGCACCTTCCTCTACGTGACGGTTCCCCAGCTCAAGCCGATGATCCTGCTCACCGCGATCATGTCGACCAACGGCACGCTGCAGTTGTTCGACGAGTCGTGGAACCTGACCGCCGGTGGCCCGGGGTACGCATCGATGACGATGTCGCACTACCTGTACCAGGTGTCGTTCCAGGGCAGCCCGAACTTCGGTTACGCCTCAGCCATCTCGTACGTGATCCTGATCCTCGTGGCCATCCTGGCCCTCATCCAGATGAAGGTGGGTGACCGTCGTGACTAGGACGAGCCTGCGCCGGCTTCCCGGTTACATCTTCCTGACCATCGCCGCAATCGTCTCGGTGTTCCCGCTGTACTTCATGCTGGTCTCGGCGACCAACACCAGCCGTGAGGTGATCAGTTCGAAGCTGACGCCGGGGGGCAACCTGATCAACAACTACAACGCGTTGATGGCCTCGCAGCAGAGCCTGTGGGTGGCGTTTCGCCAGTCGACGATCATCGCCGTGGTGACCACGGTGCTGGCGCTGTTGATCTGCTCGATCGCCGGCTACGGCTTCGAGGTCTTCCACTCCAGGGGCAAGGACCGCCTGATGGCCGTCCTGCTGCTGGCCATCATGATTCCCTTCGCCGCCACCATGATCCCGCTGTTCCAGATGTTCGCCGGGCTCAACATGGTCAACTCGGTGATGGCCGTGGTGCTGCCGGCAGTGGCCACCCCGTTCCTGATCCTGTTGTTCCGACAGTCAGCCAGGAACTTCCCCCACGAGATCATCGAGGCAGCGCGCATCGACGGGCTCAGTGAGATCGCGATCTTCTTCAAGATCTTCATCCCCACGATGCGCTCGGCCTACGCCGCGGCGGCGGTCATCACCTTCATGGCGGCGTGGAACAACTTCCTGTGGCCCAAGGTGATCCTGATCAACTCGCAGTTCCAGACCATCCCGATGATGATCTCGAACCTGACCGCCGGCTACGTCACCGACTTCGGTGTGCTGATGCTCGCGGTGACGATCGCCACGTTGCCGACGATCTTCGTCTTCCTCGCGCTGCAGCGCGTGTTCGCAGAAGGAATCACAGGAGCCATCAAGTGACATTCGACCTGTCGCGTCTGTCCAACCCGCTCGACTTCGCCGAGAACCGGCGTCCCGCCCACTCCGACCACCGCTGGTTCACCAGCGAGGACGAGGCGGCCACCGGCCAGAGCAGCTTCGAGCAGTGCCTCAATGGGGTGTGGAAGTTCCACTACGCCAAGAACCCGTCCAGCGCGCCCGAGGGGTTCGAGGCGCCGGGCTTCGACACCTCCGGGTGGGACGACATCCCGGTGCCGGCCCACATCCAGTTGCAGGGCTACGACCGTCCCCAGTACGTCAACACCCAGTACCCCTGGGACGGTCACGAGACCCTGGAGCCCGGGCAGGCACCGACCCGGTTCAACCCGACCGCCAGCTACGTCACCACGTTCACCCTCGACCAGCCACTGGCCGAGGGTGAGCGGCTGGCGATCTCGTTCCAGGGTGCCGAGAGCGCACTGGCACTGTGGGTGAACGGCACCTGGATCGGCTACAGCTGTGACTCGTTCACCCCGAGCGAGTTCGACATCACCGATGCCCTGGTCGAGGGCGAGAACACCGTGGCCGCGCGCGTCTTCAAGTGGAGTGCGGCCTCGTGGCTCGAAGACCAGGACTTCTACCGGTTCTCGGGGCTGTTCCGCGACGTCATGCTGTACCGGCGTCCGGCCACCCACCTCGAGGACATGCGAGTCACCACCACCATCGATCGCGACGACTTCTCGTCCGCGTTGGTGGCGGTGCAGACCAAGCTCGAGGGTGCCGGCAGCGTCCGTGCACGGCTCGAGGGTGTGGGTGACCTGACCGACGCCGGCGAGGGGCGACTGCAGGTGCGGGTGGATGACCCGCACCTGTGGAGCGCAGAGGACCCCCACCTGTACCGGATGGTGCTCGAGGTGCTCGACGAGTCGGGTGCCGTGAGCGAGGTCGTCGTCCAGCGAGTCGGCATCCGCCGGTTCGGCATCGAGGACGGCTTGATGAAGATCAACGGCAAGCGGATCGTGTTCGTCGGCGTGAACCGCCACGAGTTCGGTCTGCAGGGCCGGGTGATGTCGCGTGAGCAGACGGTCGCTGACATGGTGCTGCTCAAGGCCAACAACGTGAACGCGATTCGCACCAGCCACTACCCGAACAACACGTTCTTCTACGAGCTGGCCGACGAGTTCGGCTTCTACGTGATCGACGAGATGAACCTCGAGACCCACGGCCTGTGGGACGAGATCGAGTTCGGCAAGCGCGAGATCGCTGACGCGGTGCCCGGTGACAACCCGGACTGGTACCCGGCCCTGGAGGACCGGGCGACGAGCTTCCTCGAGCGTGACAAGAACCACCCGTCGATCGTGATCTGGTCGCTGGGCAACGAGTCGTACGGTGGCACCAACCTGCTCAACCTGTCCGACTTCTTCCGCGAGTTCGACCCGACCCGTCCGGTGCACTACGAGGGCGTCAACTACGACCGACGCCACCAGCGCACCACCGACATGGTCAGCCAGATGTACACCCCGGCTGACAAGGTCGCCGAACAACTCAAGGAGAACCGCGACAAGCCGTTCATCCTGTGCGAGTACGCCCACGTGATGGGCAACTCGTTCGGCGCGGTCGACAAGTACATTGAGTTGGCCTACAGCGACGAGCTCTACCAGGGCGGCTTCATCTGGGACTTCTCCGATCAGGCGATCGCCCTGGTCGACCGCCACGGCCAGGCTTACTTCGGCTACGGCGGCGACTGCGGTGAGGCCCCGCACGACTCCGACTTCTGTGGCAACGGCATCCTGTTCGCCGACCACACCCCGAAGCCGGTCGTGCAGGAGATGAAGTACCTCTACCAGGGCTTCAAGATGTCGGTGGAGGCGGGTGAGTTCACCCTCACCAACCGCCTGCTGTTCACCTCGTCGTCGGCCTACGAGTGCGTGGTCACCCTGGCCCGCGAGGGACGACGACTGGCCTCGGCGGTGGTCGAGACCGACGTCGCCCCGGGCGAGACCGGCAGCTACCTGGTGCCGCTCGACAAGCCGGTCGTGCCCGGTGAGTACACCGTCGAGGTGTCGTTCCGACTGCGCGAGGGGACGAGTTGGGCTCCGGCCGGCCACGAGGTGGCCTACGAGCAGGGCGTGTTCACCGTCGAGGGCGAGGCTCGTCCGAAGGCGGCACCCAAGCCCGAACTGGTCGAGGGCATCCACAACATCGGGGTGAGGGGACGCCACTTCGAGGCGCTGTTCTCACGCATCCACGGCGGCCTGATGTCGTACCGCTACGGCGCGACGCCCGATGGTGGGCGCGAGATGCTGCGCTCGATCCCTCGTCCGAACTTCTGGCACGCCCCCACCTCGAACGAGAACGGGTGGCGGATGCAGGAGCGCGACGGGCAGTGGCTGCTGGCCAGCCAGTACGCCAACCTGCGCCGTCAGGACGGGGTGGCCAACCCCCGCGTGGCCGAGGTCGACGACTGCATCGAGGTGAGCTACGACTACGTGCTCGCCAGCAACCCGGCGACCGAGTGCGACGTGGTCTACCGGGTTGACGGCGAAGGTCGCATCGAGGTCTCGATGACGGTGCGTCCCGGCGAGGGCATGCCGGACGCTCCCGAGTTCGCGTTGCTGATGACCACCCAGCCGGAGTTCAACCAGATGACCTGGTACGGCGAGGGGCCGCTGGAGTGCTACGTCGACCGTCGCGGAGGTGCCCGTCTCGACGTGCACTCACTCGACGTGCGCGAGAACCTGACGCCCTACCTGCGTCCCCAGGAGGCAGGCAGCCGCACGGGAGTGCGGTGGGCGACGGTGACCGACACCCAGGGACGAGGCCTGCGCTTCGAGGCCGACGAGCCGATGGAGTTCTCGGCGCTACCGTGGACTCCGGTCGAGATCGAGAGCGCCGACCACCACGTCGACCTGCCCCCGATCCAGCGGACGGTGCTGCGCCCAGCGTTGATGCGCCGCGGTGTCGGTGGCGACCAGTCGTGGGGTGCGATGACCCATCCGGAGTACTGCCTGCCGACCGGCGAACTGAGCTTCATGTTCGCCTTCCAGGGCGTGCTCTGACCTGAACACACGAACGAGGGGTGGTGCTGATCGCACCACCCCTCGTCCGTGTGGAGTGACCCTCAGTGCTTGTGGGTGCGGGTCGGGTCGTGGGTGACGTCCCAGGCGATCCGGTCGAGTTCCCACCACAGCGGCTGGGGCACCTTCTCGCCCAGCGTGGTGAGCCACTGCCGCATCCGCGGAAGTTCGTCGTACCACTCGTTGACCGCGTAGCAGGTGACTGCCTCGACCTCGTCCAGGGTCATGTCGAGACCGGAGGTGTCGACCTCTTCGGGGGCGGGCACCAGGCCGACGGGGGTGTTGATGCCCTCGACCTTGGCCTCCACCCGGTCGATCATCCACTTGAGCACGCGCGAGTTCTCACCGAAGCCTGGCCAGATGAAGTTGCCGTCCTCGTCCTTGCGGAACCAGTTGGTGTAGAAGATCTTCGGCAGCTTCTCCTCGTCGGTGCGATGCGGCATCGACAGCCAGTGGTTGAGGTAGTCACCGACGTGGTAGCCGATGAACGGCAGCATCGCCATCGGGTCGCGCCGAACGACGCCGACCGCGCCGGTGGCCGCGGCCGTGGTCTCGGACGAGCAGGTGGCACCCATGAAGACACCGTGGGTCCAGCCGCGTGACTGGGTGACCAGCGGGATGGTGTTCTCGCGGCGGCCGCCGAAGATGATGATGTCGATCGGCACGCCCTGGGGGTTCTCGAAGTCGGACGACAGGATCGGGCACTGGCTGACCGGGGTGCAGAACCGGCTGTTGGGGTGGGCGGCCTTTTCGTCGCGGCGGCCTCCCTTGGGTCCCTTGCCCGGCTTCCAGGAGCGTCCCTTCCAGTCGATCAGATGGGCCGGCGGTTCCTTGCTCAGGCCCTCCCACCAGACCCCGCCCTCGTCGGTGTAGCCGACGTTGGTGTAGATCGTGTTGCCCGGCTCGAGCGTGCGCATGGCGTTGGGGTTGGTGGCATACGACGTGCCCGGGGCCACACCGAAGAAGCCGTTCTCGGGGTTGATCGCGTACAGGCGACCGTCGTCCCCGATCCGGATCCAGGCGATGTCGTCGCCGAGGGTCTCGACCTGCCAGCCCGGGATGGTGGGCTCGAGCATGGTGAGGTTGGTCTTGCCACAGGCCGACGGGAAGGCCGCGCACAGGTGGTAGGTCTTGCCCTCGGGCGAGGTCAGCTTGAGGATCAGCATGTGCTCGGCGAGCCAGCCCTCGTCCCTGCCCATCACCGAGGCGATGCGCAGTGAGTAGCACTTCTTACCCAGCAGCGAGTTGCCGCCGTAGCCCGAGCCGTAGCTCCAGATCGAGCGCTCCTCGGGGAAGTGGACGATGTACTTGGTGTCGTTGCACGGCCATGGCACGTCCTCGTGCCCCGGTGTCAGCGGCATGCCGACTGAGTGCAGCGCGGGGACGAAGTCGAGCTTCCCGTCGACCATGCGAGCCATCGGCTCGGCGCCCATCCGGGTCATGATCCTCATGGAGATGACCACGTAGGCCGAGTCGGTGATCTCGACGCCGAAGCGCGCGGCGGGGGAGTCGATCGGTCCCATGCAGAACGGGATGACGTACATGGTGCGACCCTGCATCGACCCGTCGAACAGGCCGGTGAGGATGGCCTTCATCTGGTGGGGATCCATCCAGTGGTTGGTGGGACCGGCGTCGGACTCCTTGGCCGAGCAGATGAAGGTCTGGTCCTCGACCCGCGCGACGTCGTCGGGATCGGTGCGAGCCAGGATCGAGTGCGGCGCCAGGTCGTCGTTGAGCTTGGTCACGGTGCCTGAGGCGACCAGCAGTTCGACCAGCTCGTCGTACTCGGCCTGCGAGCCGTCGCAGTAGCGGATGGCGTCGGGTCTGGTCAGCGCTGCGGTGCGCGTGACGAAGTCGACGATGCCCTGGTGGTCGGGAACCTGTCCGACCACGCAGATGTCGGGGGTGGGCGTGGGTTCGGGTCGTGGCTGGCTCAGCTCGGCAGCGTTCGGTGCGTCAGTCATGGTCGCTCCTCGGACGGCGTCGTCCTGGTGGTGCCTCCCCGGCCCGGGGGGGTGGGGAAGCTGCGCCGGCCAGGCGCCGTGGCCTCGCCGGCCCAGCGCTTCGAGCCTAGCGGGGGCATCGTTGGCGAGGGAATGGGGGGTGAGGCATCTCACGTCATGGGCGAGGTGGCCGCGGTGGTGCTGGGTTCGCCGGTTGGACCGTGGCAGGGGAGTCCGGTAGAGTTGCTGAGCGCCCGCAAGGGCATGCGCTCGTGGCTCAACGGATAGAGCATCTGACTACGGATCAGAAGGTTGGGGGTTCGAATCCCTCCGAGCGCGCCACTGTTGGACGAGATGCAGCCCCTTGTCAGGTCGGGAAACCCGGACTGGAGATGGGTTGCTCACGGCTCGGGCAGGCGATGCCCAACGGATCACTCCACGGCCAGCAGCGCCGACAGCGCCGCCACGGCGTCCGGCTTGATCCAGTAGTAGACGAAGGTGCCGCGCCGCTCGCTGTCGACCAGGCCCGCCTCGCGCAGGGTCTTGAGGTGGTGAGAGATCGTGGCGGACGACAGGTCGAAGGCCGGCGAGATCTCGCACACGCACAGCTCGGGCCTGGACGCGATCATCGAGGCCATCTGCAGTCGGACCGGGTCCCCCAAAGCCTTGAACATCGGCGCCAGCCGCTGCGCGTCCTCGGCGGTCACCGGGGTCGTCGCGAGTCCACAGCAGGTCAGTGCCGCGCTGCCGGGCGTCGACGCCAGAGTTGTCATGCCTCCTATCTTGACAGATGTCGAATCAAGGGTGGAGAGTGGTGCTGATTCGAGGAGCGTCGAGACAAGGGGATTCGATGACCACGCCACAGACCGACGACCAGGTGCGTTCAGCCGTCCAGGAGCGGTATGCCAGTGCGGCCCGGCTCGCCCTGGTCGACGAGTCCGCCAGCTGCTGCGGAGGCTCCTCCTGCTGCGAAGAAGCCAGCAAGGTCCAGGCCATCGACCCGATCACCTCAGGCAACTACGACGAGGACGACACCCCGTTCACGGCCGCGCTCGCTGCCTCGCTCGGCTGTGGCAACCCGACGGCCCTGGCAGAACTGTGTCCCGGTGAGGACGTGCTCGACCTGGGCTCCGGTGGGGGACTTGACGTCCTGCTGTCGGCTCGAAGGATCGCCCCCAGTGGTGTCGCGTACGGACTGGACATGACCCCAGAGATGCTCGAACTCGCCGAGCGCCACCGGGTTGAGGCCGGCATCGAGAACGCCCGGTTCATGCTGGGCTCGATCGAACAGGTGCCGCTGCCCGACCAGAGCGTCGACGTCGTCATCTCCAACTGCGTGATCAACCTCAGCCCCGACAAGGACGCGGTGCTCCGCGAGGCGCATCGTGTGCTTCGTCCACACGGACGATTCGCCGTCTCCGACATCGTGCTGCTGCGCGAGATCCCTGCTGAGCTGCGCAGCGTCATGGCGCTGTGGACCGGCTGCATCTCCGGGTCGCTGCTTGACTCCGACTACGTCGCGAAGCTGGAGGGTGCCGGCTTCGTCGACGCCTCGGTCGAGGTCACCAAGCTCTACGACAGTGAAGCTCTGACCGAGATGGCTGACCAACTCGACCCGAGCCACCTGCCCGATGGCTTCTCCCTGGCTGACGCGGTGCAGACCCTCGACGGGGCCTTCGCCAGCGCCTTCATCCGCGCCACCAAGCCGGGAACTGACGCATGACCGCCACCACAGAGGCACCCGTCACAGCCCCGGTGGCCGCTCGGCTGTCGACCCTCGACCGCTGGCTGCCGGCCTGGATCCTGCTCGCGATGATCGCGGGCCTGCTGCTCGGCCGCCTGGTGCCCGGGCTGGGCTCAGCGCTGTCCGCGGTGCAGGTCGACGGCATCTCTCTGCCGATCGCCATCGGATTGCTGGTGATGATGTACCCGGTGCTGGCCAAGGTGCGCTACGACCGGCTCGACACCGTGACCGCCGACAAGCGGCTGCTGGTCTCGAGCCTGGTGCTCAACTGGCTGGTCGGGCCTGCCCTGATGTTCGCCCTGGCCTGGCTGATGCTGCCCGACCTGCCCGAGTACCGCACCGGGCTGATCATCGTCGGACTGGCGCGCTGCATCGCCATGGTGATCATCTGGAACGACCTCGCCTGTGGTGACCGTGAGGCGGCCGCGGTGCTGGTGGCCCTCAACTCGGTCTTCCAGGTGGTCGCCTTCGCCGCCCTCGGCTGGTTCTACCTGTCGGTGCTGCCCGGTTGGCTGGGCCTGCCACAGTCCGACCTCGACGTGTCGGCCTGGCAGATCGCCAAGAGCGTCCTGATCTTCCTGGGCATCCCACTGCTGGCCGGCTACCTGTCCCGCAAGCTGGGCGAGAAGCGCTGGGGACGAGCCGCCTACGAGTCGTCCTTCCTGCCCAAGGTCGGCCCATGGGCCCTCTACGGCCTGCTGTTCACCATCGTCGTGCTGTTCGCGCTGCAGGGGGACGAGATCACCAGTCGTCCCTGGGACGTCGCCCGCATCGCGCTGCCGCTCCTGGCCTACTTCGCCCTGATGTGGGGCGGTGGCTATTTGCTCGGCAAGGTGCTCGGCATGACCTACGAGCGGACGACCACGCTCGCCTTCACCGCCGCCGGCAACAACTTCGAGCTCGCGATCGCCGTGGCCATCGCCACCTTCGGTCTCACCTCGGGGCATGCCCTGGCCGCTGTCGTCGGGCCGCTGATCGAAGTACCGGTGCTGGTGGCGCTGGTCTACGTGTCGCTCTGGTTGACGAAGCGGTTCCCGCACGAGGCCCCGCTGTCGAAGGGCCAAGCCACCTCTTCCGCACCACTGAACTCTTGACGAGAGCGAGACCGACCATGACCGACTCCACCACCCGGCCGTCCGTCCTCTACGTCTGCGTGCACAACGCGGGGCGTTCCCAGATGGCCGCCGCCTACACCCACCACCTCTCCGGCGGTGCTGTTGAGGTTCGCTCGGCCGGCTCGGCACCCGCCGACTCCATCAACCCCGCGGTGCGAGCGGCGATGCTCGAGGAGGGCATCGACATCTCGCACGAGAAGCCCAAGATCCTCACCGTCGAGGCCGTCCAGGCCTCCGACGTCGTGATCACGATGGGTTGCGGTGACACGTGTCCCTTCTATCCCGGCAAGCGCTACGAGGACTGGGTGCTGGCTGATCCGGCCGGGCAAGGTGTCGATGCGGTTCGTCCGATTCGTGACGAGATCAAGGGCCGCGTGCAGTCGCTGCTGATCGAACTCGGCGTGCAGCCTCGCCAGCTCAGTTGATCTGGCGAGGCTGGCGCTGACAACGCCTCAGACCTTGGCGTACTTGGCGCGGGCGAACGCGTAGAGGCCATAGGCCGCCAGCCCGAGGCCGACCACGATCAGCAGGATCTGGCCGCCGGGCGCCGACAGCAGCGCCTTGAGCGCACCGTCCAGGCCGCGCGCCTTCTCGGGGTCGTGGTCGAGCGCTGCCGCGATGAACAGGCCACCGACCACCATCAGGGCCACGCCCTTGGCGATGTAGCCGAACATGGCCAGCTTCTCGATGCCCTCACCCGGGTTCTCGCGCAGGTCCTCGCGGAACTTGCGCTTCCAGCCCTTGTAGATGTGGTAGCCGCCGATGCCGAGCACACCGAGCCCGACCACGACCACCAGCACCACGCCGCCGGGGGCCTCCATCAGCTTCTGGGTGAAGTCCTTGGTCTGGTCTCCGCTGGACGAGCCACTGGCCCGTACGAACCCCAGCGCCGACCAGCCCACGGCCAGGTAGGCGATGAACTTTCCGCCAGCCTTCAGTCGGTCGGTGAGCTCCGGCCCACGGATGGCCTCGGTCAGCTGCCAGATCGCCAGCAAAGCGAAACCGACCACCGCCACGATCAGCAACACCTTGCCGAGTGTGTTGTCGGCCAGCATGCCGAAGGCACCGGACTGGTCGGCCGACTCCGACGAGCTGCCTAGGGCCAGCTGGATCGCGAGCCACCCGAGCAGCAGGTGGACGATGCCATTGGCGGCATAACCCAGCCGTGCCCCCCACTCGACGACCGGGTGGTCGCCGGCCTTGCTCACGGTCTGCTCGGCCTGCTGCTTCGCCTGTTGCGCGTCGGTCATGGGCACAGTGTGTCGTCCCCGGAACCCCCGCAGGGGTGAAGTCGGCGTGGAGTACCCGAAGGTAGGTGTGAACAGGCCCTACCCTGTGCGGATGGACGCCGATCAAGCCCCGGAACCGCACGTCGCGCAGCGCGCCGCTGACGAGGTGCGGGTCTGGAACCCGTGGTCGTTCGCCATCGGCCTGATCATGCTGGTCGGCGGGGTGCTCCTGGCCCGCGAGGCCGGGAGACTCGACCCCCACAGCACCGGCGAGTACGCGCTGGGCCAGTGGATGTTCGAGCATCGCAGCAGGCCCGTCGACCTGTTCGTCCGGGTGCTGGAGTTCATCGGTGGGCCCAAGTTCGTCCCGTACGCCCTGGTGGTGCTCGGACTGGTGCTGATCCTGATGAAGCGGCGGATCATGGGCCTGCTGGCCTGGCTGATGCCTGCCCTGGGGTGGCTGCCGGGCCACTTCGTCAAGAAGTCGTTCCCGCGGGAACGTCCGCCGCAGGCCCTCGAGCCGGTCGTGGTCTACCACGACACGATGAGCTTCCCCAGCGGTCACACTGGCTTCGCCACCTCGATCACGATCTTCGCCCTGTTCGCCCTGACCATGTGGGGGCTGCGCAAGTGGTGGATGGTCGCGGTCGGTGTGCTGGTGATCCTCACCATGGCGTGGTCACGGGTCTACGCCGCCGCCCACTTCTACTTCGACGTCATCGGTGGCGCCGCCCTGGCCGGTGGGACGAGCCTGATGCTCTGGCCGCTGGCCGCCTGGGCATGGACGACGGCCGAACGTCGCGGAGGCTTCTGGGCCGAGCCGAACAAGGAACTGCCGGCCAAGCGCACCGAGTTGGACGCCGGGCGCGACGAGGCATCCGGCGATGCTCGTCGGGGTGCCGATGGCGATGAGGTGGACGCGCCGGACCGTACGCTGAGGGCGTGAATCCCCAGTTTCCCCTGCTGCGCCGGAGTCCCATGGATCTCGGCGACGTCTTCGCCGGCACCTTCGAGGTCTTCAAGAAGAAGTGGGCCTCGTTCCTGTGGATCCAGATCGCGATGAGCCTGATCATGTTTGCGCTGCTCGCGGCGGCGTCGCTGGTCGTCGTTGCGTTGCTGGGCGGCCTGAGTGCCATGGACGGGAACTGGCGGCCCTCGACAGGCGGCATCGTCGCGGCGGTTCTGGTCGGGGTGATGGCCTACCTGCTGATCCTGGGGCTGTCGGTGAAGAGCCAGGTGCTGATGATCGCCGCGGGGCGGGAGGCTGCCGCGGGCGGCGGTCCGACGCTGGGCAGCGTCTGGCGTGACACCCGCGGAACAGTGCGCAGACTGGCTGCGGGCGCGATCGTGGTGATCGCCGGACTGCTCGTGGCCTACCTGCTGGTCATCGGCCTGTTCGCCCTGGTCATCTACAGCTTGCGCGACCAAGGCGGCGCTGTCGGTCTGCTGGGCCTGCTGTTCCTGCTCGTGCCCGCCTTCTACGTCGGCATCATCTACCTCAGCATCAAGTTGATCTACACGATCTATGCGGTCGCTCTCGAGGGTCTGAGCCTGTTCGAGGGTTTCCGGCGGTCGTGGCGTCTCACCCAGGAGAACTTCTGGCGCACCTTCGGCTACCTGTTCGTGGCCGGCTTGGTGCTGCAGGTGCCCAGCTACTTCATCTCAGGAGTGCTATCCCCAGCAGTGGATTCGCAACGCGAGTCGGGGATCTCGGTCGTGGTCCTGATCCTCTGGAGCCTGCTCATGGCGGCCTACGTGTGGTTCGCCACCATCTTCCAGAGCCTGTTCACCACCACGATGTACATCGACGCCGTCCAGCGCCGTGGCGAGTGGGTGGCCATGCCCGAGGAACTGGTGCGCAGCCTCGGTCTGGACTGGCAGCAGCAGGCCCTCAACCAGTCGATGGCGTGGCCGCAGCAACCGACGGTCGGCGGCTCGGCCTGGGGTCAGAACGATCCCTGGAACCCGTCGGGATCGGCGTGGGGGCAACCGCCGATGTCGTCGTCCAGCGACCCGCAGGCGCCCTACCCGTGGGCCCAGCAGCCCCAGCAGAACCCGACCCATGGCCAGGGCTCCTATCCGCCGTACTCGTCTGGCCCCTACTCGTCCACGCAGTACCCGTCTGACCAGTACCCGTCTGACCAGTACTCGTCGACCCCGTACCCGTCGACCCCGTACCCGTCCCAGACGCCGAGCGCGCCGAGTCAGTATCCTTCGAGCCAGTACCCGCCGGCCTCGACCCCGCCCACGCTCCCTGCGTCCGAATGGGGTCAGCCCCAACCCCCGGCGAGCCAGGACCCCTGGGCACCACCCTCGGCCTCGGACGATCCGTGGCGTCGCCCCACCACCCCCGACGAGCCCGGGAGTTCGGGCTGGGACAGGAACCGCTGACCATGACTACGATCTGGGCCCACCGAGGCGCCAGTGCCGACGCCCCCGAGAACACGCTGTCGGCCTTCGAGTTGGCCGTCGAGCAGGGCGCCGACGGCGTCGAACTCGACGTGCAGCTCACCAGCGACGGTGAGGTGGTGGTCTGCCACGACGAGACCATCGACCGCACCAGCGACGGCTCCGGCGCGATCGCCACGATGACCTTGGACGAGTTGCGTCGTCACGACTTCTCCAACGGCATGGCTGGGTACGCCGGCACGACGATTCCCACCCTGCGTGAGGTCTACGAACTGCTCGCCCCGACCGGCATGGTCATCAACGTCGAACTGAAGAACACCATCGAGGCCTACCCCGGGCTCGAGGAGGCCGTCGAGGCGCTCACCGCCACCATGAACCTGACCGGCCGGGTGGTCTACTCGTCCTTCAACCACCTCAGCCTGCGCTCGATCGCGGGGGCGGGAACCCAGGTGCGGCTGGCTGCCCTGCACCAGGACATGCTGTGCGAGCCGTGGCGCTACGCCGCCGACGTGGGGCTCCAGGCGCTGCATCCCTACTGGGGCATGGTCATCCGGATGCCGGAGTACGTCGAGCAGGCGCACGCGCTGGGTCTGGCAGTCAACGTCTGGACCGTGGACGAGCCCGAGCACCTGCGGGCGGTGGCCGCTGCCGGCGTCGACGCGATCATCACCAATGTGCCCGCCCGGGCGCGTGAGGTGCTGGCCGGCTGAGCGGTTCTGCGCGGCTGAGCGGTTCTGCGCGGGTGGGCTGTTCTGCGCGGGTGGGCGCAACCCTCGCCGGCTGGTGTGTCAGTCGTCCTCTTCGCCGATGGCGCGGCGCACGACTCCCACTCCGCCCCAGACGGCCATGCCCTTGACCCGCACCCGCGGACCCTTGGGATTGGTCGGCTGGGTCTTGGAACGGCCCCGCGGATCCCATCCGAAGCCGCCCATGAAGCCGAAGCCCTCGACCACCACATCGGTGTCGGGACCGACGATGATCTCGACACCCCCCATGAAGGCCCACGCATTGACGATGACCTCGTTGCTGGTGTGCACGGCCTGCCGCAGGTCGAGGCTGACCCCGCCCATGACGGCGACGCTGGTGTGACGAGGCCCGACGACCCATCGTCCGACCCGATCCTGGCCGCTGAACACCCCCACCGAGAGGCCGTTGGGCGTGGCCGACGGGTCGTAGCGCATGCCGACCTCGGTGGAACCGGCCGGCGCAGCCGGGACGACCGGTCGTTCCTCAGCCGGACGGACCAACTGGGCCGACGGGGCCGCACCGCCCAGGTCGGCGAGCACCCCACCCAACTCGTCGAGGTAGCGGGCGCCCATCACGGTGGCGCTGCGCTCCTCGAACTCGTCGTGGTCGAGCTTGCCCTCGGCATAGGCCTGCGCGAGGGCCTCGGTGACCCGCGAACGGTCGTCGTGCCCGGCCCGGATGCGGGGTGAATCGGTCATGAGCCCCAGCCTAGGACGTCGGCGCTCACGCGTTGACCGGAAGGTGCTTGCCCCAGAACTCCAAGATCTTCTCGAAGCGCTGGCGGCGGTGCCACGGGGTGCCAGAGCGCGACAACTCGTGGTTCTCGCCCGGGAAGACCAGGATCTCGGCGTCCACCCCTGCCTGCTTGAGCCGGGCGTAGTAGGTCAGGCCCTGCTGCAGCGGGCAGCGCAGGTCGAGTTCGGAGTGCAGCACCAGCGTCGGCGTGGTCACCTGGCCGGTGAGCAGCATCGGTGACTGACGGTTCATCTCCTCGTCCGTGTTGCCCTGGTACTGGCCCGCGAAGAACCAACCGATGTCGGACGAGCCGACGAAGCTGACCCCGTCGAGGAAGCCACGTTCGACGATCGCGCCGGCCCAGCGGTGGTCGTGGGCGATGATCCAGGCGGTCATGTAGCCGCCGTAGGACCCACCCATGACCCCGACCCGGTCACCGTCGAGGGCGTCGTCGGCCGCCACCGCCTGGTCGAGGAAGCTCAGGATGTCGACCATGTCGAGGTTGCCCATGTCGCCCTTGATCGCCTTCCCGTGGTCGCTGCCGTAGCCGGACGAGCCGCGCGGGTTGCAGGCCACCACCGCGTACCCAGCCTCGACGTAGACCTGGAACTCATCGAAGTAGTGGTCGGTGTAGGCGGCGTAGGGGCCGCCGTGGATGTTGAGCAGCACCGGGTGGGGTCCCTCGCCGGAAGGCTTGAGCACCCAGCCGTGCACCGGGGTACCATCAGGGCTGGTGGCGGTGAACTCGACTGGTTCGACGACGGTGGTCTGCTCGCGCAGGTCGGCGCAGAAGTCGGTGAGCAGCTTGGCCTTGCCCTTGCCGGTGATCCGGACGACGTCTCCGGTCGAGCCGGTGTCAGCGACGGTGGCGTAGAGCTGGCCGCCGGCCTCGGCCGCACCCAGCACGTAGTGGGGGCCGTCGTGCACGACGCTGACGTCGCCGTCGGCGCGCACCTTGAGCAGGCGGGTCGAGCCGCGGTGCCCGTCGACCAGCAGCACCGCGTCGTCGCCGATCGGGGTGAGGGAGGAGTCCGGCGTGACCGCGGGGTCGGTGAGCTGGGTGGCGGTGCCGCCCTCGGCGGGCATCACCCAGACGCCGCCGTGGTGCCCGACGAAGTCCAGGCCGTCCTCGCCCAGGTCGCGGGCGAGCATGAACAGGTGCTCGGCGTTGTTCGAGAAGGTGGCGCCACCGGCGGAGGTCAGCGCCTTGGGGCGCCCGGTGTTGGTCAGCCGCTTCGGCTTGCCACCGGTGGGCGCGCTGGCCTTGCCGGTGATCGGGATGCGGTAGAGGTCGCTGACGAGGTCGTTCTCACGACTGTCGTGCGCCGCACCCGAGACGATGATCGCCTTGCCGTCGGGGGTGAAGGTGGGCTCGGACCAGTCGATCTCGTCGTCGGTGAGCCGGGCAGCGACCGGCACCAACGGGTTCGGCGGGGTCTCGCCCGACTCCTTGGCGGCCTCGGCGGCGGCCTTGGCCGCTCGACCCTTCGGCTTGACCGGGGGCTCGGCGTCGAGGTCGGGCACGTCGATCAGGAAGACCTGCGAGGGGCGACCGTTCAGCCAGCCCAGTCCGTTGAACTGCAGCCGGTTGCCGGTGAAGTGGCGGGGGTCCTCGAGGTTCGCGGGGATGTCGTCGTCGGTGCCGTAGCGGCCCTGCTCGGGCACCCGGGTGGTGTAGACCAGCCGGGCTCCGTCGGGTGAGAAGGCGAACGCGCTGACCCCGAGCTTGGCATCGGTGATCACCATCGGCTCACCACCGTCGGCCCTGACCAGGGCCACCTGGGGCGGCCCACCCGCGGCGCGCAGGAAGCCGATCACATCGCCGTCGGGCGAGAACTGTGGCGCGAAGTCGTTGAGCCCTCGGGTGATTCGACGGGGCGCGCCCTTGCGCGGCACCCGCCACAACTGGCTGAGCGAGGAGTCGATGTCGAAGTCAGGACGAGCCACCGACACCACCGCCCAGTCACCGGAGGGGTGCACGGACGGGGCAGACACGGTACGCAGCAGCGGAAGTTGGTCAGGGCGCATGAGTTGACCCTATCGATCGGGCCAGCGCCGAGCAGATGAGGCGTCGTCTTGGCCGAGCTTGGCGGTCGAGTGATGGTTTCGTGCCACGCGATCCGGGGAAAGTTCCGAAATCGGCCGAAATGGCCGATCCCGTGGCACGAAACCATCAGGTGCTCGCCGTGACCGTCGAATCTGGCGAGCCTGTTCCGTCATCACTGCAGGAGGGGGCGATCCACGCCCCCGACAGAGAGGATGGGACCATGCCCTTGTACGCAGTGTTCCTGCACCACCCCGCCGACCAGCCCGAGGGGGAGTCCGACGAGGCTGCCCTGGCCGAACACGACGCGCACGGTGCTGAACTGAGTGCGAGCGGCCGGCTGCGATTCGCAGCCCCGCTGGCAGACCCGGCCGAGACGGTGAGCGTGCGTGGGGGTGAGGTGGTCGCGGGACCCTACACCGAGACCTCTGAGGTGGTCGTCGGCTTCTACGTGATCGAGGCCGACGACCTCGACGCGGCGGTGGCGGTGGCCAGGCAGAACCCGATCAACCACCAGGGTGGCGGGGTCGAGGTGCGCCCGGTCGCTGGTTGAGGGAGGTGGTACCGGCGATGGTGGTCTCGAGACGCTCCTTGGTCGCTCCCCGACCGACGACCCGACCGGCGGTAGCGTCGCGCCATGAGTGCTGGACGCCCGGCGACCGCCGCCACCCTCGCCGTGCGCGAGATGCGTGACTTCGTCCTCGAGAACACCGCCGACTACGAGAAGCTGCGGGCCGGCTTCGAGTGGCCCCGACTCGAGGAGTTCAACTTCGGACTGGAGTGGTTTGACGTCGTCGCCGGCGAGCACCCCGACCGGATCGCGGTCAAGATCGTCGAGGACGACCTCACCGAGTCACAGATCAGCTACGGCGAGCTCGCAGCCCGCTCCGACCAGGTCGCCAACTGGCTCATCGACCTGGGCATGCAGCGCGGCGACACCATGATCGTGATGCTGCACAACACCATCGAACTGTGGGAGGTGCTGCTCGGCCTCACCAAGATGGGCGCAGTCGCCATCCCCACCTCGACCCTGGTCTCTGAGGTCGACCTGGCCTGGCGCATCGAGACCGCCCAGGCCCGGTTCGCGATCGCCCCGAACGACCTGCTCGCCAAGTTCTCGCAGGTGCCACAGGGACGCATCGTCTCGATCGGCATCGGTGAAGACCTGCCCGAGGGGTGGGTCGACTATCGCGACTCGTCCCGCGCCGCCACCGAGTTCGAGCCCAGCGCCCCGACCAAGGCCGATGACCTCTGCCTGCTCTACTTCACCTCGGGCACCACGTGGCGTCCCAAGCTGGTCGAGCACACCCACGTCTCGTACCCAGTCGGGCACCTGTCGACGATGTACTGGCTGGGGGTTCGTCCCGGCGACGTGCACCTCAACATCAGCTCCCCCGGCTGGGGCAAGCACGCCTGGTCGAACTTCTACAGCCCGTTCCTGGCTCAGGCCACTGTGTTCATCTTCAACTTCAACCGGTTCCACGCCGAGACCCTGATGCAGATCATGGACACCCACGAGGTGTCGTCGTTCTGCGCGCCTCCGACGGTGTGGCGGATGCTGATCCAGGCCGACCTGTCGAAGCTCACCAAGCCGCCGCGTGAACTGGTCGGTGCGGGTGAGGCGCTCAACCCCGAGGTGATCAACAAGGTCCGCGCTGCGTGGGGCAACACGATTCGCGACGGCTACGGCCAGACCGAGATGACCTGTTCGATCGGCAACGGCCCCGGTCAGCCGATCACCCTCGGCGCCATGGGACGACCGATGCCCGGCTACCAAGTCGCCCTGCTCGACACCGCCACCGAAGAGGTGATCGAGGGTGTTGGTGAGGGTGAGATCTGCCTCGACCTGTCCAGCCCCAACATCGCCCTGATGCGCGGCTACCACGACGACCAGGCGATGACCGACCAGGCCAGGCGCAACGGCTACTACCACACCGGTGACGTGGGACGACGCAACGACGACGGCTCCATCACCTACGTCGGTCGGGCCGACGACGTGTTCAAGGCGTCGCACTACAAGATCTCTCCGTTCGAGCTCGAGTCGGCGCTGATGCTGCACGACGCCGTGGCCGAGTGTGCGGTGGTCGCCTCACCGGACGAGCTGCGCGGAAACGTGCCCAAGGCCTACGTGCTGCTCGCCCAGGGGCATGCCGCGGACGCCGACGTGGCGCGCTCGATCTTCGTCCACGCCCGCCAGTACCTCAACGGCTACCAACTCGTGCGCATCATCGAGTTCGTCGAGGAGTTGCCCAAGACGGTCAGCTCCAAGATCCGCCGGGTCGAACTGCGCGAGGCCGAGGCCCAGCGGGTGGCCAGCGGCAGCACCGACCGGCAGTGGTTCGAGCGCGCACTGCGCCGCAGCACGTCGCAGTGACGGGGCTGGGCGCGGGCGGCGACGCCGGTCAGGCGACGACCTCGTCCATCGCTGAGCGCACCCCGTCGCGTTCGAGCAGTTCGACCAGCCGGCGCACCCGGTCGTCGGTGGGGTAGGACGCCCACAACACCCCCAGGGCACCGACCAGCATCGGGACGATGGTCTGCACCAGGTTGAGTTGCAGCACGAACGAGCCCGCCATCCACAGGATCGCGCCCATCTCGGCGACCGCGGCGGCGTAGACGGTCGAGGTGCGCAGTCGCACCATCGAAGTGCTCGTGGGCTGCGGATCGTCCGCCCTCAGCGCCGGGACGACGAACGGCATCGTCGCGACCCGGCGTCCGAGCAGGGCGAACGCGACCACCACCAGCAACCCCACCAGCAGGTGGGTGAGGCCCTCAGGGCCCTCGACCCCGCTGGTGACCAGGAACATGGTGACGCTGATCATGATCACCGCCACGGTCATGGTCACCGAGACGATCCGGGCCGACATCACCGCCTGCTTGGGCTGCAGCACCGGCCGGCCCGTGCCCTGGGGCGCGGTCATCTCAGGCCCTTCCGTAGACGACGACCGAGTAGGGGCCGAGCGCGATCTCGGCCGAGGCAGGCATGCCGTCCTGGGCCGGGCCGTTGGCCTCGACGTCGCTGGCGTACTGGTCGCCGAAGTCGTCGGAGTAGATCTTGGAGTCGGAGTTCAGCAGCAGTTCCCATCGGCCAGCGGCGGGGAACCCGATCCGGTACTGACCCCACGTGTTGGTGCTCAGGTTGAGCGCCACCACCACGTCATCGCCGGCGCCACCGTTCATCCAACGGTGGAAGGCGATCACCTTCGAGGAGTTGTTGGCCTGAATGACCTGCATGTCCTGGCCCATCAGGCCCTTGGAGCGACCTTCGTTGTTGAGCCGCAGCCGCACAAGGTCGCGATAGAGGCGGACGATGCCGTGGTACTCCTCGTTGAGGTGCCAGTCCAGCGGCACGTCGTCGCGGAACCACTCGCCCTGCAGGAACTCCTGGCCTTGGAACAGCATCGGGATGCCCGGTGAGGTCAGCACCAGCCCCGCGCCGAGGGTCGAGCGCTTCTGCCCGAACCAGCCCTGCGGGTCGCCCGGGTTGACCTCGGTCGGAATGCGGGCCTTGCCGTTGGCGACCTCGTCGTGGCTCTCGGTGTAGATCACCCGCTCGTAGGCGTCGCCGTAGTTGTAGGTGATCGCCTTGACCACCGCCTCGACCGAACGGTTTTCGTCGCGCATCTCGGTGAGCGCACCCCGGACCGGGTGGACGAAGTGGGTGTCCCACTGGGAGTGGAAGTGGGCGTCGTCCGGGCCGGTGTCGGTGACCGCGTGCACGCCATGGAGGTCTTCGGCGATCAGGATCGCGTCGGGGCGCTTGGCGCGGATCTCGGAGTTGATCTCGCGGCACATCGCCCAGCCCTCGGGGATGTCACGCTCGCCACCGTTGACCGAGCGCATGAACGGGGTCATGTCGTAGCGCAGGCCCTGCACGTGGTAGTGGTCGAACCACATGTTGGCGTTGTCGCGCAGGAACTGGCGCACCTCGGGTCGTCCGTAGTCAGGGCGGGTGTCACCCCACGGGGTTGCCGACTTCCAGTCGTTGTAGAAGTAGATGCCGCCCTTGTCGTTCTCGCTCCAGCCGTCGAACTGCCACAGGTCGAGGTCGGAGGGACCGAGGTGGTTGTAGACCACGTCGACGATCACCGAGATGCCGCGGCGGTGGGCTTGTTTGATCATCGCCTTGAGCGCGTCCGGGCCGCCGTAGGACGACTCGATCGCGAAGATGTGGGCGGGGTTGTAGCCCCAGGACTTGTCGCCGGCGAACTCCATCAACGGCATCAACTGGATGCAGTTCACACCCAGCTGCGAGATGTGGTCGAGGCGTTCGGCGACCTGGTCGAGGGTCCCGTTCTCACCGGCGAACGAGCCGACGTGCATCTCGTAGATCACCAGGTTGTTGTGGTTGGGGGTGGTGAAGGTGTCGCCCTCCCAGTCGAAGCTGGCGTGGTCGACGATCACGCCGTTGCCGATTGAGTTGGTCACCTGCATCGCGTAGGGGTCGATCCGCCACAGTTCCATGTCGCCGTTGCGCAGGAAGAACTGGTACTCGTCACCGGCCTTGGCGCCGTCAACCCAGCCGTACCAGTAGCCGTTGCCCTCGTGCTCCATCGAGTGCACCTGGTTGTTCCACTCGTTGAAGTCGCCGGCGACGCTGACCGAGTCGGCGTGGGGCGCCCACACCCGGAAGCCGCAGCCCCCGTCGGCGACGATGGCACCCATACCGGGCAGGTTCGACATGTGTTCTCCTCAAACTGGACGAGCTGGGGGTGGAAGAGCGCGGGCGGACCCCGCGCTGCAGCCGGGCACAGACTATCGGTCGGGCACGAACCCCGTGCTCAGGCGGTTGTCGGGGGGCATCTGGGCGCATCAGACCTGGACGCGGCAGCGCCCGTCCCGCCGGCGACGGGACGGGCGCGCCACTCGGTCAGGGGGTGCGCTCCCAGAACCGCAGGGCGTCCAGCGCGGTGAAGAACCCCGCAGCATCGTCGACCGGCAGCACGCCGTCATCGGCGGTGACACCGGCCGCCTCGAGAAGGGTCGCCGCCTCAGGCACCCCACCGATGAACTTCTGGTGGACGAAGGCGTCGCGGACGAAGTCCTTGGCCTCGGGCATCACCGCCAGTGCAGCGATTCCCTTCTCACCACCCACCACGGCGACCGCGTCGAACAGCACCGACGGGGCTGCGGTCACCGCGTGGTCGACCGGCAGCAGCGTGCCGTCGTCCAAGGTGGCGCCGCCGACGGCCTTGGCGACCAGGGCGACGGCGGCGCCGGCGTCCACACCGGCCTGCTGCAGGGCGTCGACGACCGCCTTGGGTGCGCCGTCACCGAGCAGCACACCGAGCTTGCGTCCGCGGAAGCTGGCCTCGGGCCGCTGCAGGATGCTCAGGGCGGGTGAGCCCTCCACGTCCTTGGTGGGCATCGCCGCGGGGGAGGCCTCGGGCAGTGGCATCCCCAGCCCGTCGGCGACCTGTTGGGCGAAGGCCTCGTCCACGTTGCGCAGGTTGGCGAGCATCCTCGTGCGGATCGGTGGGGTCTCGACCTTGCCCAGTTCGAAGACGAACGCGTCGACCATGTGCTCGCGCTCGACCGGGGTCTGGCTGCGCAGGAACATCAGCGCCTGCGAGTAGTGGTCGGCGAAGCTCTCGGGGCGCAGTTGGCGCATCTGGCCACCGGCGTCCTCGGGGAAGTGCCGGTAGCCCTGCTCGGGGTCCTCCCGCGGTCCGCGGTTGTCGCCGGTCCACGAGTTGGGTTCGTAGGCGGCTCGTCCGGTCGGCACCTGGGTCTGCATGTGACCGCCGCGCTGGAAGTGGGCGACCGGGCAGCGCGGGGCGTTGACCGGGATGTGGCTGAAGTTGGTCGAGCCGAGCCGTTTGAGCTGGGTGTCGAGGTAGGAGAAGTTGCGGCCCTGCAGTAGCGGGTCGTTGGTGAACCCGATGCCGGGCACCACGTTCTGGGTCATGAACGCCACCTGCTCGATCTCGGCGAACACGTTGTCGACCACCCTGTCGAGCACCAGGCGGCCCACCTTGCGCACCGGCAACACCTCTTCGGGAATCAGCTTGGTGGGGTCGAGCACGTCGAAGTCGAAGCTGTCGGCGAACTCGTCGTCGAAGACCTGCAGGCACAACTCCCACTCCGGAGGGTTGCCCGACTTGATCGCCTCGAACAGGTCGCGGCGGTGGAAGTCGGGGTCGGCACCGTTGATCTTGACCGCTTCGTTCCACACCACCGACTGCAGGCCGAGCTTGGGCTTCCAGTGGAACTTGACGAAGTGGGATCGTCGTTCGGCGTTGACCATGCGGAAGGTGTGGACGCCGAAGCCCTCCATGAACCGGAACGAGCGGGGGATGGCACGGTCGCTCATCAGCCACATCACGTGGTGGGTCGACTCGGGCATCAACGAGATGAAGTCCCAGAAGGTGTCGTGGGCCGAGGCGGCCTGCGGGAAGCCGCGGTCGGGTTCCTCCTTGACCGCGTGCACCAGGTCGGGGAACTTGATCGCGTCCTGGATGAAGAACACCGGCATGTTGTTGCCGACGATGTCCCAGTTGCCCTCCTCGGTGTAGAGCTTGACCGCGAAGCCACGCACGTCGCGGGCGAGGTCGATCGAGCCGAGGTTGCCGGCCACCGTCGAGAACCGGACGAACGCCTCGACCCGGCGACCCTTCTCCTGGAACAGGTGGGCCGAGGTGATGTCGCTCAGCGACTCGTAGGTCTCGAAGAACCCGTGCGCGCCGTAGCCACGAGCGTGGACGACCCGCTCGGGGATGCGCTCGTGGTCGAAGTGGAACAGCTTCTCGCGGGCGGCGAAGTCCTGCATCAGCAGCGGGCCGCGGGGGCCGGCACGCAAGGTGTTCTGGTCGTCGCTGACGGGTTGGCCCTGCGCGGTGGTCATCCTGGGGCCGCCGTGCTCGATGGTCTGGTGGTGCTCGCCGCCCTGGCCCAGGTCGTGGGCGGGCATGGCGTCGACACCGTCGGGGTCGGTGGCGCCCGGTGGGCGCGAGTCGGCGACGGCAGGGGTGGCCGGGTCGTTGCGCTTGCGGCCGGGCTTCTTGTCGGTCGGCTGCTGGTCGGTCGGCTTCTTGCTGGCGGATGCCTTGGCGGCGGGGCTCTTCTGGCTGCCCTTGGTGCGGGCAGGCTTCGGGGTGGTGGCCATGGTCGCGACGCTAGGCCCGCGGCGCGGCGGACGGGCCCGGCCGGGGGGCCTCCACACCCCTGCGGGGGGCCGGGTTCAGGCGTCGTGCCACATCCCGATCTGCACCGGTGCACCCTCGCCGGCCTCGATGCGGTTCAGCTCCCCGAACCCGAAGCGCTCGTAGTAACCGACGAGGTCTTCCGCGCACTCCAGGTAGAGCGGGTGGCCACCGGCCGAGGCGTGTTCGACCCCTTCCTCGACCAGGCGGCTGCCGACACCGCGCGCCTGGCCCGAGGGCAGCACCGCCACCCCGGCCAGGTACCAGTGCGGCACGGCAGGGTGGGCGTCGTGAGCGGCCCGGTCGAGCAGCGGGCCACGGCGGCTGAACTCCTTGAGGTGGCCTCCCGGGATCAGCGGCATCACCGTGGGCAAAGCCACCAGACCTCGCCACGACGGCACCCGCCACTGGCCCGGCGGCATCCAGGCCGCGACCCCGTCGAGTGCGGCCGAACTCTCGTCCACCGAGACCGTCAGTCGCCCTTTCGAGAGCGCGTGGCCCAGGCTCGCGCGGAAGAACCCCGGCAGCACGCGGGCGCGTACGTCGTCCGCTGCGATCAGCCAGCGCCACTGCGGGGTGGCACCGAAGGCCGACGCGAAGATCGCGCTGGCCGCCTTGAGGTCGGCGCGCACGGCAGGACGCACGATCGAGGTCATGGGCTGAGCCTACGCACCCGGGCTCGCCGGTAGGCTGGCCCGGTGCTGACGATGCAAGACGCCCTCACCAAGCTCTCGGAGTACTGGACCTCGCGCGGCTGCCTGATCTGGCAGCCGTTCAACACCGAGGTCGGCGCCGGGACGATGAACCCCGCGACCGTGCTGCGGGTGCTCGGTCCCGAGCCGTGGGACGTCGCCTACGTCGAGCCCTCGGTGCGTCCCGACGACTCCCGCTACGGCGAGAACCCGAACCGGCTGCAGACCCACACCCAGTTCCAGGTGATCCTCAAGCCCGAGCCCGGCGACCCCCAGGAGCTCTACCTGGGCTCGCTCGAGGCGCTCGGCATCGACCTGGCCAAGCACGACGTGCGCTTCGTCGAGGACAACTGGCGTCAGCCCGCGATCGGCGCTTGGGGCCTGGGCTGGGAGGTCTGGCTCGACGGCATGGAGATCACCCAGTTCACCTACTTCCAGCAGGTCGGCGGGGTGAACCTCGACCCGATCCCGGTCGAGCTGACCTACGGCATGGAGCGCATCCTGATGGCGCTGCAGGGCGTCCAGCACTTCAAGGACATTGCCTACGCCACTGCGGCCGACGGACGCACCGTCACCTATGGCGAGGCGTTCGGCCAGCAGGAGTACGAGATGTCTCGCTACTACCTCGACGACGCCGACGTCGAGGCCAACCGGCGGCTGTACGACACCTACGTCTCCGAGGCCACCCGCATGGTCGAGGCCCGGCTGCCTGTGCCCGCGCACAACTACATCCTCAAGAGCTCGCACGCGTTCAACGTGCTCGATGCCCGCGGCGCGATCTCGACCACTGAGCGGGCCAAGGCCTTCGCCACCATGCGCCGGCTGATGCGCGACACAGCAGCGCTGTGGATCGAGCGGCGTGAGGAGCTCGGCTTCCCGCTGAAGCGCGAGGAGGTCGCCGACGACCGCGCTCCCGAGCCCACCTCCGCTGAGCTGCCCGACGAGCCGCAGACCTTCGCCCTCGAGATCGGGGTCGAGGAACTGCCCCCGCACGAGGTGCCGCTGCAGGTCGGCGCGCTCAGGGCGACCCTGACCGAGCAGTTGGCCGCCACCCGGCTCGAGCACGGCGAGATCACCGTCGACGGCACTCCCCGCCGTCTGGTCGCCGTGGTCGAGGACGTCGCCGCCCACGAACCCGACGCCGAACAGTTGCGCCGCGGACCCAAGTGGGCCGCAGCCTTCGACGCCGACGGCAACCCGACCAAGGCGCTCGAGGGATTCCTTCGTGGCCAGGGGGTCACCGTCGACCAGGTCGAGAAGGCCGACTTCAACGGCGCCGAGCACGTCGCCGTGCGCTCGACCCAGGCTGGACGAGCCGCCCTCGAGGTGCTGCAGGGCATCGTCGAGACCACCGTCAGCGGGCTGCGCGCTGAGAAGAACATGCGCTGGAACGACCCGAAGCTGTCGTACTCGCGCGCCATCCGTTGGCTGGTCGCGCTGTGGGGTCCTGCGGTCGTCCCCGCCCGGATCTCTGATCTGATCGCTGGACGCACCACCCAGCTGCAGCGCACCGCCGCCGGGTTCAACGGTGCCGACGAGGCGCTGATGCCCGACCTGCCCCGCGGTGAGGCCACCGTCGCCACCGCCGGTGAACTGCTCGAGGTGCTCGGACGAGGCGCCATCGAGTTGTCGTCGGACGAGCGCCGCGCCTCGGTGCTCGAGCAGGCGAACGCGCTCGCGTCGTCCGTCGGTGGACGCATCGATGCCGAGGCCGACGGCGCCGTCGTCGACGAGATCACCAACCTGGTCGAGGACCCGCACGGGGTGCTCGGCTCGTTCGACGAGCGCTACCTCGACCTGCCGGCCCAGATCCTCACCACGGTGATGCGCAAGCACCAGCGCTACCTGCCGGTCTACGCCGCCGACGGCTCGCTGCTGCCGCACTTCGTCACGGTGGCCAACGGCCCCTGTGACGACGAGACCGTCGCCGCCGGTAACGCCTCGGTGATTCGCGCCCGCTACGAGGACGCGCTGTTCTTCTGGAACTCCGACCTCAAGTCCACCTCGGCCGAGGAGTTCGTGCCCGGGCTGGAGCAGCTCACCTTCGAGGAGCGGCTGGGCTCGGTGGGGCTGCGTGCCCGCCGGATCGCCGACGTCGCCGGTGCGCTGGCCGAGCGGGTCTCGCTGGGTGACGACGAGCGTCAGGCCTTGTCGCGTGCGGGTCAGCTGGCCAAGTTCGACCTGTCGAGCCAGATGGTGGTCGAGATGAGCTCGCTGGCCGGGTTCGTCGCCCGCGAGTACGCGGTGCGGATGGGCGAGACCCAGGCCGTGGCCGATGCGCTGTACGAGATGGAGCAGCCGCACACCTCGCGTGACGCGGTGCCCGCGTCGGTGCCCGGTGCGCTGTTGGCGCTGGCCGACCGCTTCGACCTGCTCGCCGGCATGTTCGCCCTGGGTGCCAAGCCGACCGGCTCGTCCGACCCGTTCGGTCTGCGCCGGGCGGCGCTCGGTGTGGTGCGAATCCTGCGTGAGGTCGAGGGTGTCGGTGCCCTCACCGTGCGTGACGGGCTGACCGCTGCTGTCGAGCGACTGCGCCAGCAGGGCATCGAGGTGGCCGACGACGCGGTCGACTCGGCCGTGGAGTTCACGCTGGGGCGCTGGGGCGTGCTGCAGCGCGACGAAGGTGTGCCGGCCGACCTGGTCGGTGCGGTGCTGCCCTCGGCCGAGGCCCCAGGAAGAGCCCAGGGCCTGCTGCGGGCGGTGCAGGCACGTTTCGACGACGACGCTCTCGCCGCGCTGGTGGCCGCACTCGTCCGAATCGGACGAATCGTTCCCGCGGGAACGCCGGCCAAGTTCGACGCCGCGCTGCTCGTCAGCCCGAGTGAGCAGGCGCTGCGAGCCGCGCTCGACGAGGCTCCCGTCGGCGCCACTGTCGGCTTCGACGAGGTGGTCGACGGATCGGGTGCGCTGGTGGCTGCCACCAACGAGTTCTTCGACCAGACCTTGGTGATGGCCGACGACCCGGCGCTGCGGGCGTCGCGGTTGGGACTGCTGGCCAGCGTGCTGGCCAAGGCGCCGGCTGGGATCGACTGGCGCTCGCTCGACCTGGCGCTGGGACAGAAGGCACAGAAGTGACGCCAATGGTTGGTCGAGTAGCGAGGTACGAGCGTGTCGAGACCCTCTGACAACCCGTTCAACCCCGACCTGTGGGAGGCGGTGCCCGGCTTCGACTTCACCGACATCACCTACCACCGGGCCAAGCACGTGCCCGCGGTGCGGGTGGCGTTCAACCGTCCCGAGGTGCGCAACGCGTTTCGTCCGCACACTGTCGACGAGCTGTACCGTGCCCTCGACCATGCCCGGATGGCCTCCGACATCGGCTGCGTGCTGATCACCGGCAACGGGCCGTCGGCCAAGGACGGTGGCTGGGCGTTCTGCTCCGGCGGCGACCAGCGGGTCCGCGGACGGTCGGGCTACCAGTACGCCGACGGCGAGACCGCCGAGACGGTGGACGAGCGGCGTGCCGCCGCCGAGGGTGGGCGGTTGCACATCCTCGAGGTGCAGCGGCTGATCCGGTTCATGCCCAAGGTGGTGATCGCCCTGGTCAACGGCTGGGCAGCCGGCGGGGGCCACTCGCTGCACGTGGTCTGCGACATGACCCTGGCCTCGGCCGAGCACGCCCGGTTCAAGCAGACCGATGCCGATGTCGGCTCGTTCGACGCCGGGTTCGGGTCGGCCTACCTCGCCCGCCAGGTCGGGCAGAAGGTGGCTCGCGAGATCTTCTTCCTCGGTGAGACCTACGACGCCCAGCGTGCCTACGAGATGGGCACGGTCAACCGTGTCGTCCCGCACGCTGAGTTGGAGGATGTCGGCCTGGACTGGGCGGCCAAGGTCTGCGGCAAGTCACCGACGGCTCAGCGGATGCTGAAGTTCGCCTTCAACGCCATCGACGACGGGCTGATCGGGCAGCAGGTGTTCGCCGGTGAGACCACCCGTCTGGCCTACATGACTGACGAGGCCGTCGAAGGACGCGACTCCTTCCTCGAGAAGCGCGACCCCGACTGGTCACGCTTCCCCTACTACTACTGATGGTCACGCTTCCCTGCTACTCCTGACCGGATCGGCTCGGCGTCGCAACAACACCGTTTTCGGATGGCGGCGCGCGGCTCGACTTCGTCGCCCTGGACCTCGGCGACCCCGACCGGCTCGGGTCCGATGAGCCAGAATTGGGGCATGGATCCCACCTTCGAGGGCACCTGCGCCTTCCGGATGATGCCCTACGACGAGCTCGCCGATGCCCCCTCCTCGGCCCGCCTCCGTGAGGTCGACCCCAGCCAGCTCCAGGCCGAGTACGCCTGGGTGCACCCCACGGACGGCCCGCAGCGCGGAGTCCTGCTCATCGGCGGCCCTGAGGAGGGCGCGACCGAGGTCACCGCCGCGTGGGCCGACAGCTGGCACCAGAAGCCCGGCCTCATGGTCATGGCCGGCGAACGCCTCGGCGGCACGGTCACGCTCGAGGCGACCTACGCCGACGACTGGCGCTGGCAGGTCGAGCTTGCCGGGCTGGACGGGGACTCCCCCACGATGACCATGCGCAACGTCGTGCCGGCCTCCGCGCTCGAGGCTCTGCCCCCGGACGCCCCGGCGATCGAGGCCGGCCCCTATGACGTCATGGTGGCGCGCTGGACTCGCACCCCCTGACCGTGTTCTGGGCAGGTGCGGCGCTGCTCGTGCCCGCGCTCAACGCCGGCGCGGTGGGGGTACCTGTTCGGACGAACCTCCGCCGAGCTGCAGGGGCGGGTGCAGTCGACCTTTGGGCTGCTGGTGATGACGCTGGGCGCCATTGCCCCGGCGCTGTCGGGATGGCTGATGGCTCGCCAGAGGGTCCGGGTGACCGTGGTGATCTTCATCGTGCCCGTGGTCATTGCCGCCCTGGTCAGCGCATTCTCGCGCCAAATCCGTGCCGTCCGCGGCCTGCGGTCTGGGAGTCCGGGCCGCTGTGACGTTCCGGGAGCGCCGCCGGGGCGCTGGCGGAGCACCTGGGGTCGGTAGCCTTCGGCCATGGTCTCCGCCGACGATCTGCCTGACTACTTCGCCAAGCTCAACCCGGTGCCGGCCGCCGAGCGTCCAGACCTCGTCGCCGCGCCGGTGGCCGCCGCACTGAAGCACGTGCCGCAGGCCTTGGTCTTCGAGATCGATCCTGAGTTGGCCGACACCGCAGCCCTGTGCGCCGAGTTCGACCTGCCGCTGGAGACCGCGGCGAACTGCGTCGTCATCGCCGGGAGTCGCGGCGAGGTCGACAAGACCGTCGCCTGCATGGCGCTGGCCACCACCCGGGTCGACGTCAACCGCACCGTGCGCAAGAAGCTCGACGTGCGCAAGTGCAGCTTCGCCCCGATGGACTACGCGGTCGAGGCCACCGGCATGGAGTACGGCGGCATCACCCCGGTCGGAATGCCGGACGACTGGCCGATCTGGATCGACCGGGCCGTGGTCGATGCCGGCTGGGTCTGCATCGGGTCGGGGGTGCGCTCGTCCAAGCTGCTGCTGCCCGGGACGGCACTGGCCGACCTGCCCGGTGCCGAGGTGGTCGAGGGCCTGGCCGGCTGAGCGGCCTGGCCCGCTCAGGGCCCGAAGGTCGCCGCCACCCGCAGCCGCTGGTCGAGACGCACGTCGAGGTCGCGCACCATCACACCGATCTCGGGCCGGCGCAGCGGGAACGGCTCCACCTCGTGCTGGTCGAGCTTGCGATTGGCGACGAGCAGCGGAAGCCACAGCAGCAGGTTGGCCGACGACAGCCGGACTCGGTCGACCCGGAGCACCATCGCCTCGTCGATCGTCACCCGTGCGCTGGCCCGCACCCGTCCCCGCAGGAGACCGAGTCGCATGGTCACGCCCGCCTCGGGCAGGTACTCGCCCCGGCTCGGTCGGGCCAGCGCCAGCGACAGGCCCGACACTGCGCCCCGGCCGTCAAGGCCGCGGTTGACCACGTCCTCGACCAACCCTTCGAGGTCAGCGATGCCGACCTCCGCGCGCAGATGCCCATGCAGTGGACGATCTGGAGTGGGTTCGTCCAGTTCGAGCACCACCTGGTCGACCGTCTCGATCCAGCGGACGGGCAGGTCGTTGAAGGCGCCGTCGACCCAGACGTCTCGTCCCTCGACCGATGCCGGTTGGGCGAGCAGGCCCACCGAACGGGCCACGCCTCGTGAACCGGCCACGGGCATCTCGGCTGTCGTCGCGGGGGATGGCTGGGTACTGGGCTGGCCGGGATCCGTGGGAGCCCCGGTCGCCTCGGGGTTGAGTAGTTCGTCCGGCACCCGGAACCGCACCCCGGTCAGCCAGACGTGCAGCCGCTCGATGGTGTCTCCGATGCGCTCGGCCTCGACCCGCGCCGCGTCGGGGTTCTCGACCACGTCCGGGTGGCGCCGCAGCTCGTCGATCACGCGGGAGGCCAGTTGGGGCCCATCCAGAGGGCGTGGGGGTGGGCCAAGCGGGATGCTCATCCCACCCACCGTAGCGAGGGGCGGAGGCAGCCCTCGCTCGAACGGCCTTGGCCCAGCGGCCAGGGTGGCGACCGGGCAACGACACCGCAGAGTGAGGTCCGACTCTCACCTACCGTGGAGCTCAGGAGGTGGTTCAGATGGCGAACACCACCCGAAGGGGGAAGGACGACGAGTTCGCCGTGGCCCGCATCTCGTTCAGCACCGAGTCGCTGCACGACCTGGTCGCTCGTACCGGTGGCGAGCCTGGCACCGTTGTCCTTGGTGGCCCCCAAGGCACACGCCCCAGCACGGTCGAGGCATTCCGTGACGGCTCGGTGTGTGCCCCAGCCTCCGGGTCACCCGCGTCGGGATCGCCGTCCAGTTCTGCCAGTGAGGCCACGAAGAGGGTCAGAGGCCGATCCAAGCCCGGAACGCGTCCACACCCTCGTAGCTGATGGGCTCGTCCGGGCGGACGAAGTCGTCCGCCGACAGCACCAGCACGTGGTGGGTCTGCCAGCCCTGGGCGTCGTTGCGGCGCTCCCGGGTGGTGTCGACGACCCGGTAGCCGATCCGTCGGCTCACCCCGAGTGAGCGGGTGTTGTCGGTGAACGCTCCCGAGCGGCACTCGACCGCGCCGAGTTGGTCGATGGCCAGCCCGCACACCATCTGGCGCATCAGCGTGCCGATGCCCTGGCCCTGGTGCTCCAGGCCGACCCAGCTACCGGTGGACGCCACCCGCATCATGCTGAACGCCTTGCCCTGCAGGCTCTGCATGCCGACCAGTCGTCCACGGTGCCAGGTACCGAAGTTCACGTTCCAGTCCTCGGGCATGCAGGCCGCCCGCTCGCCCCAGTAGAACCGCAGCGTGTTCGCCGGCAGCACGTCGTGCGGCACGGTCGCCCAGTCGTTCATGAAGGGCATCAGCTCGTCGCCGTGCACGCCACGCAGGGCGACCTCGATCAGCTCGGGCAGGTCGTCGTCCGACAGCCAGCGCAGCTCGACCTCACCGCAGCGGATCACCAGCCCGGCTGGGGGAAACATCTCTGCCATGCGCACCCGGCAAGTCCACCATGCGCGCAGCCTGGCTCGCCAGCGAGTTACGGGCAGCCGCTGAATGCCACGTCGACAACGTCGAGCACAGGTGTGGCAGACCTCACATTCTGCTCACAAATCGCCGTCGAGGTCTGGTCGGCGGCCGCTGCGCAGGCGTCTACTTGACGCCATGGGTACTGACTGGAGCAAGAAGATCGGCGGCGGGTCCGTCGGCGACGTGTTCGGCAGGAAGCTCTCCGCGCGGGTCAACGTCACCCACACCATGGCCATCCACTTCGTCGGGCTGCACTGCGAGATCAGGATGGACGACGGGGACGACCTCACCGGCAGCGTCACCTGTCGAAGCGCCACGTCGTCGAGCGAGGTCAAGATCCCCCGGATGACCCTGGCAAACTAGGGCGACGAGAACCGCACCTACGCCACGTCTGAACAGATACACCGCGGGGCGCCGGCGGCAGTCACCCTCGGTGGGCTGCTGCACGAACGTGACAACTTCGGTCTGGCCTATACCCTGCGTGACCTGGCTGGCTCGCTCACCATCGACCTGCACGAGGTCGGCGGCGGGGCCCAGCCACCGCTGCAGCCACCGGTCGGCAGATCACCCGGCATCGGGCAGTGGACCCACAAGGTCGTGGTGCAGACCACCGATCCTGACGGCGAACTCGGACGCTACGGCGCTCACTTCCTGGTGCAGGTGCTGCCGACCTGAGCTGGCCTCACCCAGCCAGGACCCTCACTCGGCCAGGCCGTAGAGCCGGTCGCCGGCGTCCCCCAGGCCGGGGACGATGTAGCCGCGCTCGTCGAGTCGCTCGTCCACCGCGGCGACCACCAGCGTGGTCGGCACGTCCAGCTCGTCGACCAGGCTGCGGAAGTGCTCGATGCCTTCGGGGGCGGCCAGCAGGCAGATGCAGGTGATGTGGTCGGCGCCGCGCTCGGTGAGGAACTTCACCGTGCCACCCAGCGATCCACCGGTGGCCAGCATCGGGTCGAGCACGTGGCACTGGCGACCCGACAGGTCCTTGGGCAGTCGTTCGGCGTAGGTCACCGGCTGCAGGGTCTCTTCATTGCGGGCCATGCCGACGAAGCCGACCTCGGCGGTGGGGACGAGCTTCATCATGCCCTCGAGCATCCCGAGGCCGGCGCGCAGGATCGGCACCACCAACGGACGAGGCCGCTGCAGCGACACGCCCGTGGTCTCGGCGACCGGGGTCTGGATGGTGCACGCCTCGACCCGCACCTCGCGCGTGCCCTCGTAGGCGAGCAGCGTCACCAACTCCTCGACGAGTTGGCGGAACACCACCGAGGGGGTGTCCCGGTGGCGCAGCAGGGTCAGCTTGTGGGCGACCAAGGGATGTTCGACGACGCGCAGTTCCACGTCGTCCACAATGGCACATCGCCACCGTGGTTGAGGGCGAGGATGCCGAGCTGGGCCAGTGTGGCTCTGGTCAGGGCATCGGCGCGACGTCCACGACGAGATTGCCCACCGGGCGAGCGGCCAACACTGGCGCGATGACGTACGGTGAGCACGTGGACACCATGGGCGCGCACGACGCTGACGACGACCGCCTCGACGAGGACCTGGTCGACTTCGAGGCCGACGACCCCGACGACGACATCATCGGCGAGGACGTCGACGACGACAGCGATGACGACGACTCCGACGATGACGGTGACGATGACGACGAGGATGACGACCTCGAGGACGCCGGCGCCGACGACATCGACTTCGTGGTGGCCACCTACCGTGAGGACGGGGAGCCGGTCGCGGCGGCGATGACCCTCGACCTCGCCAACGACCTGGACGAGTTGATCACCCAGTTGCAGCGCCTGCCCGGCGACAGCGGAGCCCTCGGCGCGGTCTCGATCGCAGGCGAGTTCTTCGTGTTGGTGCGGGTGCGCGGACGCAATGTGCAGGTGCTGCTCAGCGACTCCGTGGCCGCCAATGACTGGCCGCTGGCCCGCGACGTGGCCGACTACCTCGGTCTGGACTTCCCCGACGACGAGGACGACTCCGAGGTGATCGGCGACTTGGCGATGCTCGCCGACCTGGGCATCAGCGAGTTCGACCTGGAGCAGTTGGCCGACGACCTCGAGGAGTCGTCGGACGACCAGGTGGTTGCGCTGATGGAGCGGCTCAAGTTCGGACCGCAGTTCCAGCGGGCCGTCCAGAGCCAGCAGTGACGGGCCGACGGCGTGAGGATGGTCGAGGCCATGGGGCTTGCGCTGGAGCAGGCCCGACTGGCCCCTGAGTCCGGCGACGTGCCGATCGGCGCGGTCGTCCTGTCGGCCGAGGGTGAGGTGCTCGCCGTCGCCCACAACGAGCGAGAACTGCACGGTGACCCGACCGCGCACGCCGAGGTCGTGGCGCTGCGGCGGGCGGCCGAGCGGGTCGGGCAGTGGCGACTCGACGGCTGCACGCTGGTGGTCACCCTGGAGCCCTGCACCATGTGCGCGGGCGCCATCGTGCTCAGTCGGGTCGACAAGTTGGTCTTCGGTGCCTTCGACCACAAGGCCGGGGCAGTCTCATCCCTGTTCGACGTGGTGCGGGACCCACGGCTCAACCACCGTCCCGAGGTGGTGGCCGGAATCCTGGGCAATGAGTGCGGCGAGTTGCTGCGCACGTTCTTCGGCCAGCACCGCTGAGTCGTCCCGCTGCCCACCAGCCCCGACGGATTGGCGGCCCCACCACGACCTGTCGTACGCTTGTCGGCGGTGACGTGTCTGAGCGGCCGAAAGAGCTCGCCTCGAAAGCGAGTGTGGTGAAAGCCACCGAGGGTTCAAATCCCTCCGTCACCGCCATGTGACTCCCGGTCACCGCACTCCCGGACCCGCCCAAGGGTTCGGGAGTTCGTCGTTGGTGCGACTTTGCTGCTGGTCGTCGGTGTGGTGGTCGGGTGCAGGGTGAAACACTGAGCCATGGATCCGTTCGACCTCGCCCTGCTGGTGGGCGCGGTCGTCGCGCTGGTCGCGATCGGCGCCGCCCGACTGGGAAGCCGACTCGGGCTGCCAGCCCTGCTGCTGTTCCTCGGCGTGGGCATGGCCTTGGGCAGCCCGCAGATCGGTGGCATCACCTTCAACGATGCAGACCTGGCGCTTTCGTTGGGCTTTGCCGCGCTGGTGCTGATCCTCGCCGAGGGTGGCCTGAGCACCAAGTGGGAGACGATTCGTCCCGCACTGGGGCTGGCGACGGTGCTGGCCACGATCGGGGTTCTGGTCTCGATCGGACTGGTCGGGGCCTTCGCCCACTTCGTGCTTGGGGTGCCCTGGACGGTCGCCTTCCTGTTCGGGGCGGTGACCGCGCCGACCGACTCGGCGGCGGTGTTCTCGGTGCTGCGCAACGTGTCGCTGCCGGCGCGGTTGCGAGCAGCGCTCGAGGCCGAGTCCGGGCTCAACGACGCCCCGGTGGTGCTGTTGACCATCGTGTTCACCCAGATGGCCTTGGGACGACGTGCCGAACACGGCATCGCGGTGCAGTTGCTGATCATCCTGCTGGAGTTGGCCGGCGGATTGCTGCTGGGTGCGGTCGTCGGGGTGGTGGCGGCGTTCATCATGCGTCGCGTGCCGCTGCCCTCGTCCGGTCTCTACGCGATCGCCGCACTGTCGTGGGCGGTGCTGGCCTATGCCCTCGGCGTGGCCACCCACCTGTCGGGCTTCGCCGCGGTCTACGTCTGCGCGCTGGTGATCGGCAACGCCGGGTTGACCCACCGGCACTCGGTGCGGTCGTTCGCCGAGGGCATCGGCTGGATCGCCCAGATCGGGCTGTTCGTGATGCTGGGCGTGCTCGCCACGCCTGAGCGGTTGACCTGGCAGGCGGTGACCGCGGGTGTGCTGGGTGGGTTGTTCCTGACGTTCATCGCGCGGCCGTTGGCTGTGGTGCTGTGCGCGGCACCGTTCCGGTTGCCCTGGCAGGAGGTGGCCTTCCTCAGCTGGGCGGGGCTGCGGGGTGCGGTGCCGATCATCTTGTGCACCATCCCGTTGGCGGCCAAGCTGCCCGCGGCCGACATGCTGTTCGACATCGTGCTGGTGTTCGTCATCGTGTTCACCGCGATCCAGGCACCGACACTGGCCTGGATCGGGGCGAAGCTCGGGCTGGTCGACCCGTCGGGACCCAGTGACGTCGAGATCGAGGCCGCCCCGATCGACAAGTTGCGCGCCGACCTGCTCTCGGTGCGGGTGCCGGCGGGCTCACACCTGGCCGGGGTGGCGGTGCACGAACTGCGGATGCCGACCAACGCGGTCGTCTCACTCGTCGTGCGGCAAGGTCGTCCGTTCGCTCCCAACGGACGCGACGTGCTGCAGGAGGGGGACGAGATGTTGGTGGTCACCGCCCCCAACCAGCGGCGCCAGGTCGAGGAGCGGCTCACTGAGATCGGGCGAGGCGGACGACTCGCGCGGTGGCGGGGTTATCGCGCCGTCTGAGGTGTACCCCCTGCGTCCGCCCGGTGTTCGCTTGCGACCGCGCGGCGCCGGCGTCCCGCTTCGTCCCGGCACAGGTCGGCTCACCGAGCGAACGTTTGAACCTGTGCCGAGTGAACAAGGTTGTGCCGAGTCGTGCGGACGGGGCCGCGTGATCGGGCCCGTCGTGGGACGAGGGTGCGCGTCGGTAGGCCGCGGTCGCCGGGACGCGGGTTGAGAGGGGGACTGGCTCAGCGCTTCGGTGTCGCCGGCGGGGTCGCGGCGGGGGTGGCCGGGGTCGCCGGGGTGGGGGTCGGCGTCGGGCTCGGCGAGGGCAGGCAGACCGAGTTGCCGGGCACTGCGATCTCGACGGCAGCCTTGGCATCCATGCCGCCGTAGGTGTTGCCCACCAGCACGTCGACGGTGTGGTCGGGGCGCTGGTCAGCGCGGACGGTCGCGTTCTTGAAGTGCGCCGCGACCAGTTTCACCTCGGGGTTGTTGGCGTCGGCGCCGACGATCACGGTGGTCTTGATGCGCTCGTCGGTGTTGTCGACGTGCTTGATCATGAAGCCCTTGGCCTTCAGTGCCTTCGCCACCGTGGTGGCCAAGCCCTGCTTGTAACCCCCGTTGTAGACGTTGACCGTCACCTGGGACGACTTGAGCTTCGGGCCCACCGACTGGGTGACGCAGGGGTCCGGCGGCCGCGCTGGGATCGGACGCATCACGTTGCGGTAACCCCACCAGGCGCCGTAGCCGAGGAAGGCGAGCAGCACCGCGAGGGTCAGCGGGGTCACCAGAGCCCGCAGCACCTTGCGCGCGGTCATCGTCGCCTCCCCACCATCGTCCAGGTCACCGCAGTTCGAGCACCCGGGCGTGCATGGTCTGGCGCTGCTGCAGTGCGGCCCTCAGCGCGCGGTGCAGCCCGTCCTCGAGGTACAGCTCGCCCCGGTACGACACGACGTGGGCGAACAGGTCACCGTAGAAGGTCGAGTCGTCCTCGAGCAGCGCCTCGAGGTCGAGGGTGCGCTTGGTGGTCACCAGCTCGTCCAGACGCACCTGGTGAGGGGCGATGGCCGCCCACTGCTTCTGGACGTAGCCGTGGTCGGGATAGGGACGAGAGTCACCGACGCGCTTGAAGATCACGCAAGCGAGGATAGCCGGTCGACATGATCGAACCACCGACGAGAGCCGGGTCGTTGCCGGATCGCGACCGGGCTTGGACAAATCTGGGGAGTTTCTCAGGCTTTGGTGCCCGGCCAGCGGAGCCACTCGCAGCGTTGTGCCACGCTTGTGGCCATGACTGACAAGAGCTCCGACGTCGTGGCTGAGATCACCCAGGGCTACACCTTCGACGAGCCCGCCATCGAACTGGGCGTGCTGATGCACGACGACAGCCCCGTGCCCGAGGCCAAGGTGCGCATCCCGTTGTCGATGCTCAACCGCCACGGCCTGGTGGCCGGTGCCACCGGTACCGGCAAGACGGTGACCCTGCAGGTGATGGCCGAGCAGGTGGCGGCCGCGGGCGTGCCGGTGTTCGCCGCCGACATCAAGGGCGACCTGTCGGGACTGGCGTCGCCCGGGCAGCCCAACGAGAAGCTGCTGGCCCGCACCCAGAAGATCGGGCAGGACTGGCAGCCGACCGCCTCGCCGGTGGAGTTCTACGCACTCGGCGGTGAGGGCATCGGGGTGCCGCTGCGCGCCACGATCAGCTCGTTCGGGCCGATCCTGCTGGCCAAGGTGCTCGAGCTCAACGACACCCAGGAGTCGACGCTCGGTCTGGTCTTCCACTACGCCGACAAGGCCGGACTGCCGCTGCTCGACCTCGAAGACCTGCGCGCGGTGCTCACCCACCTGGTCAGCGACGAGGGCAAGGCCGAGCTCAAGGCGATCGGCGGGGTGTCGTCGGCGACCGTCGGGGTGATCCTGCGCTCATTGATCACCCTGGGCGACCAGGGTGCCGAGGCGTTCTTCGGCGAGCCCGAGTTCGACAGTCGCGACCTGCTGCGCACCACCACCGACGGACGAGGCGTGATCTCGCTGCTGGAACTGCCCAACCTGCAGAACCGTCCGGCGATCTTCTCGACCTTCCTGATGTGGCTGCTGGCCGACCTGTTCACCGACCTGCCCGAGGTCGGCGACGTCGACAAGCCCAAGCTGGTGTTCTTCTTCGACGAGGCGCACCTGCTGTTCAAGGACGCGTCCAAGGCGTTCCTCGACGCGATCGCCCAGACCGTGCGGCTGATCCGGTCGAAGGGCGTCGGTGTCTTCTTCGTCACCCAGACGCCCAAGGACGTGCCCGAGGAGGTGCTCGCCCAGCTGGGTTCGCGCGTGCAGCACCAGTTGCGTGCGCACACCCCCAACGACGCCAAGGCGCTCAAGGCGACGGTGCAGACCTTCCCGCACAGCTCCTACGACCTCACCCAGGTGCTCACCCAGTTGGGCATCGGCGAGGCGATCGTCACCGTGATGGACCCCGATGGTGCCCCCACACCGGTGGCGTGGACGAGGATGCGCGCCCCGCAGTCGATGATGGCCCCGACGCCGGCCGACCAGCTCACCGCGGGGGTCGCGCGCTCGTCCATGATGAGCAAGTACGGCACCGAGATCGACCGCGACTCCGCCCACGAGATCCTCGCCCGCAAGCTCGAGGAGGGTGCGGCGGCGGCCGAGCGTGAGCGCGAGCAGGCCGAGGCCGAGAAGGCTGCGGCCCGCGAGGCGAAGGAGCAGGCCCGGCCGGCGCCGCGCACCACCCGTGCCCGTCAGGAGAAGGGGATGGTCGAGAAGGTGGTCGGCTCGAGCGTGTTCAAGCAGTTCATGCGCTCGGCCGGACGAGAGATCGTCCGCTCGGTGTTCGGCAACGCCCGGCGCCGCTGAGGCCTGATCGCCAGCGCCGCGGGGGCTCGTCCGTAGGGCGCTGCATGGGCTCGTCCCCACCTCGGCTGCGCCGCTGACCCCTTCCCCCGCACGAAAATCGAGTTTGAGCACCAACGTTGGTGCTCAAACTCGATTTTGGTGCATGGGAACGCCGGTGTGAGGATGTGGCGATTACTTCGGCTGCAGCGCACCAAGCCCCTGCCGGGGGAACCGCGCCGGTGCGCCACCACTTCGGGGTCACTCTGGTGATCGCGATGCTCGGCATGCTGGGCCCGTTCACCGTCGACACGATCTTCCCCGGCTTCGCGGCCGTCGGCGAGCAGTTCCGGGTGGACGAGGTCGCCATGCAGCAGGTGACCAGCGTCTACCTGTTGAGCTTCGCGGCGATGTCGCTGCTGCACGGTCCGATCTCGGACGCGGTGGGCAGGCGTCCGGTGATGATCACCGGTCTGGTGCTCTACGCGCTCGCCTCGATCGGCTGTGCCCTGTCACCGAACCTGGGCGCCCTGCTGGCGTTCCGCTCGATGCAGGGCCTGGCGGCCGGTGCTGCCCAGATCATCAGCCGCACCCTGATCCGCGACATGTTCGCAGGGCCCGCTGCGCAGCGGCTGATGGCCCAGGTCTCGATGATCTTCGCGGTCGCTCCGGCGGTGGCCCCGATCGTCGGAGGCTGGCTGCTGCAACTCGGCCGCTGGCCCGTGATCTTCTGGTTCCTCACCGGCTTCGCACTGTTCCTGGCGGTGCTGGTGCTGCTGGTGGTGCCCGAGACCCATCCGGTCGAGAACCGGGTGCCGTTCAACCTGCGCGAGGTGATCGGCGGGGTGTTCGAGGTGGGCCGCCACGGCGCCTTCCAGCGGCTGGCGCTGACCAGCACCTTCGCGTTCGCGGCCCAGTTCCTCTACATCGTGGGGGCGCCGATCTTCATCGTGCGTCTGCTCGGCAAGGGCGAGCAGGACTTCTGGATGCTGTTCGTCCCGCTGATGGCCTCGATGATCGTGGGCTCGTTCCTCAACGCGCGGCTGGCGCATCGGGTGCCCGGACGAAAGCTGGCGACGATCGGCTTCGGCCTGACCCTGGTCGCTGGCGTGGTGAACGTGGTGGCGTCATCGCTCCCGGGGGCCCCGGCCCTGCCCTGGGCAGTGCTCGGACCGTCGCTGGTCGCCTTCGGTGTGGCGCTCAGCTTCCCGGTGGTGCAGTTGGTGATGCTCGACCTGTTCCCCCGCCGGCGAGGGGCGGCCGCGTCGATGCAGGCCTTCGTCACCCTGCTGTTCAACGCCGCCCTGGCCGGGGTGATCTCGCCGCTGGTCAGCGGGACCGTGCTGCAGATGGCGATGGCATCGGCAGGCTTCTCGGTGATCGGCTTCCTGCTGTGGTTGTGGCACCTGCGTGCGGTGCCGGCTGACCGTGAGGTCGTCGACGATCATTCCCCGGCGAGCAACAGGTAGAGCTCGCGGCGGGTGCGGGTGAGCAGTTCGGCCGCTGCGGCGGTCTGCTCGGTGTTGCCGGTGAGCACGACCTGGCGGGTGGCCTCGCGGATCTCGACCAGGAGCGATCGCAGGTCAGGACCGGCGTCGGTGTCGTCGCCCGAGCCGAACGGATCGGCCCAGGAGTCACGCTGTTCGGCGACCAGGGTCTGTCCGGCGTCGGTGAGGGTGGCGAGCTTTCGTCCGCCCTCGGCGCTGACCTGCACCAGGCCCTCGTCCTCGAGCAGGTTGAGCGCGGGGTAGATGGCGCCGGGACTGGGGGTCCAGCGGCCCTGGGTGCGGTCGGCGATGGTCTGCATCAGCTGGTAGCCGTGCATCGGCTCCTCACTCAGCAGCAGCAGGACGGCGGTGCGAACGTCGCCGCGATGGGCTCGTCCGCCGCGTCCGTGGCGTCGCCCTCGTTCGGGACGACCTCCCTCGCGGTGGCCTCGACCCTCGATCGGGCCTCGGGGGCGGCCTCGTCCGCCGTGGTGGGGACGACCGAAGCCCTCGGGTCCCTCGTCGTTGAATCGGTGGTTGTGGTGGGTGCGCGTCATGGCTGCACGTCCTCTCGTCTTCGCCGAACCCGTGTGGTTCGACAGCATCACGATATATCGAGACATGCTTGCGGTGCAAGTTGGGCAGGGAGGTCACCGCAGTACCTCGCACCGTCGCGACGAGCAGAGTTGACTGGCAGCACGACACGGAAGGGGACACACCATGGAGTACGGACGACTCGGCACCTCTGGCCTCAAGGTCAGCAAGGTCGCCCTGGGGTGCATGAGCTTCGGCGACGGACGGCGGGCCACCTGGTCGCTGAATGCCGAGGCCGCCGAACCGATCTTCCGCAAGGCGGTCGAGTTGGGCATCACCTTCTGGGACACCGCCAACGTCTACGGCTACGGCAGTTCTGAACAGATCGTCGGCGAGGCGATCACCAAGTACACCTCGCGCGACCAGGTCGTGCTGGCCACCAAGTTGGTCAACGCCATGCCCGAGGGCGGCCCCGGCGCGCAGGGGTCGTCGCGCAAGGCGGTCATGCAGCAGATCGACAACTCACTCAGGCGCTTGGGCACCGACTACGTCGACCTCTACCAGATTCACCGCTTCGACTTCCACACCCCGGTCGAGGAGACCATGGAGGCGCTTCACGACGTGGTCAAGGCCGGCAAGGCCCGCTACCTCGGCGCGAGTTCGATGTATGCGTGGCAGTTCGCCACCCTGCAGCACGCTGCCGACTTGGGCGGCTGGACCCGCTTCGTCTCGATGCAGGACCAGTACAACCTCCTGCAGCGCGAGGAGGAGCGCGAGATGTTCGGCCTGCTCGCCCACCAGGGTGTCGGGTCGATCCCGTGGAGCCCGCTGGCGGGTGGGAAGGTCGCACGTCCGTGGGGCGAGACCGGCACCAAGCGCTCGGAGTCCAGTGGTGAGACCGACCAGTACGGACGCCCGCTGTTCCGCGACGCCGACCCGCAGGTGGTCGCCGCGGTGCAGCAGGTTGCCGAGGAGCGGGGTGTCTCGATGGCCCAGGTTGGACTCGCCTGGGTGATGCGCAATCGAGTGGTCAGCTCGACCATCGTCGGCGCCACCAAGCCCGAGCACCTGGCCGACGCCGCTGCTGCGGTCGATATCGACCTCACCGACGACGAGGTGGCTCGCCTCGAGGAGCACTACGAGACCAGGCTGCCGACCTACTTCACGTGACCCCTGCGGGGGGTTGAGGGGCCCGCTGATGGTTTCGTGCCACGCGATGGCGCTGAAGGGCCGATTTCGGCCACTTTCGCCGATCGCGTGGCACGAAACCATCAGGTGCTGCCGGGCACAATGATCTGGTGAGCACTGTTCGCACCTTGGTCGCGGTCGATGCAGGCGGCACCAGCACCCGGGCCGTGCTGCTCGACGAGCACGGCACGGTGCTGGGACGGGGCACCGCAGGGCCGGGCAACCCGATCAGCGCCCCCGACGAGGCCGTCGGCAACCTGGTCAGCGCCATCGCCGACGCTGCTGGCGACACCGGGCTTGGGCTGGTGGCGATCACGCTCGCCGGCGCCGCCACACTCGGCGGGCAGGTGCCCGGCCTGGACGGCGCCCTCGCCGATGCCGGCATCGAGGCGCCCGTCCTGATCGAGCCGGACCTGCTCTCGGCGTGGTTCTCGGCCACCACTCTCACCGACGGCGTGGTGCTTGTGGCCGGCACCGGAGCGGTCGCCGCAGTGGTCGCCGACGGTCAGCTCGGCACCCTCGTCGACGGCTGCGGGTGGCTGCTCGGTGATGACGGCTCAGGCACCTGGATCGGACGTCGCGTCGTCCACGACGTGCTGGCCTCGCTCGACGGACGGGGTCCGAACACGGTGCTGACGCCCGCCCTGCTCGATCCGCTGCCCGCCGGCGAGGGCAGTGATCGTGCCCGGATCATTCGTCACGCCATGTCGTCGCGGCCGACGGCACTGGCCGAGTTCGCCCGGCTGGCGTTCGAGCACGCCGACGACCCGGTGGCGACAGCGATCCTCGACGAGGCGGCCGAGCACCTGCTGCACACCGTCCGCACCGCCTGCGGTCACCTCACGACGACGGGCGCCGCGACGGTGGTCCTCGCCGGGGGCATTGCGTCAACGGTCGTCGGTGACCGCGTCGCCGCGGCCCTCACCAGCGACGGCGCGTCCGTGATGCGCGCAGTCGACGGCACCGTCGGCGCTGCCCTGATCGGGCTGCGGCACCTTGGCGTCGCAGTGGACGAACCGCTGCGCCAGCGGCTGGCCGGGCTCAGCCCTCGGGAATGACGACGACGGCGTCGATCTCGACGTCGAAGCCGCGCAGGTCGACCGGCACCGTCGTCCTGGCCGGACGGGCCTCGCCGAAGAACTCCGCGTAGGCCTGGTTGAAGGCCGGGAACAGGTTCAGGCTCGACAGGTAGGCGTTGACCTTCACCGCATGCCGCATCGAGGTTCCCGCAGCTTGGCAGACCTTCTCGAGGTTGTTCAGGGTCTGGGTGACCTGGACCTTGATGTCACCGGCGCCGACCAACTGGCCGTGCTCGTCGTTGGGCACCTGGCCCGCGCAGAACAGCAGGTTCCCCACCCGCATGCCCGGGGTGTAGGGGCCGCCCACCGGAGGGATGCCCTCGGGATGGATCTTCTGGACACTCATCTGTCTCTCCTTGTCAGGTCGATGTTCTGGGGGATCGGTCAGGCTCGGCGGAGCCCTCGTCCGCTGGTGGCACCGGTCAGGGTGCCGTCGCGCAGCACCTGTTCGCCGTTGACCCAGACCTCGTCGATGCCGACCGCCAGCTGGCGGGGTGACTCGTAGGTGGCCAGGTCGCGCACGGTGTCGGGGTCGACCAAGGCGATGTCGGCGGCCATCCCGACTCGGAGTGCGCCGCGTCCGCGCTGGTCAGCGCGCCCACCAGCGAACCCGTGGACGAGTGCGGGGTGCTCGGCCAAGTGCCAGGCGGCGTCGCCCCAGGTCCACACCGAGCGGTCGAGTACCCACTCGCGAAGGTAGCGGGCGAAGTTGCCGAACGCCCGCGGGTGGGGGTGGTCGCCGATCGCGATCCCGTCAGATCCACCGACCATCGACGGGTGGGTGAACAGCGGCGCCATCGCGTCGACGTCGCGGGTGTGGCGGGGCTCCATCACCGTGGTGGCGTGCAGTCCGGTGTCGGCCAACAGGTCGAGGACGAACTCCCGCTCGCCGACCCCGGCTCGGGCGGCCGCCTCGGCGATGGTCAGCCCGGGCACCTCCGGTCGTCCTGGCGCGTGGGCGATGGTCATCTGGCTCGCCCAGCCCGGACCGAGCGCCGAGGTCTCGGCGTGGTGGGGGAACCACACCTCGAGCAGGTCGCGGCGCACCGATTCGTTGCCGAGCTTGGCTGCCACCTCGGAGCGTGCGCCGCTGAGCAGGTCGGGCGGCAGCAGCGGCATGGCCACCAGGGTGAAGCCGCGCAGGTAGAGGTAGCAGTCGTAGGTGATCCGCGGGAGCGATCTCGACACGCCCGCTCGTTCCTCGCGGGCCACTCGATCGACCAGACCCGGCTGGTCGAGTGGCGGTCCCTGCGAGCGTGTCGAGACCGCTGGCGCTGTCTGTTCGGCCAGAAGTTCGTCGATCAGTCCGGTGAGCAGCCCGGGCTCGCCGTGGTAGTGGCTGATGTGGGCGCGCACACCAGACCCGGCCACGATCTCGCCGACCTCGGTGGTGCCGAGCCGCGACTTCTCCTCATAGCCCCCGCGCATGTGGGTGACGTACACCCCGTCGAGCGCGGCCACTGCACGACAGATCCGGATCAGCTCCGGGACGTCGGCGTGCACACCTGGCACGTAGTCCAGTCCGGTCGAGATGCCGACCGCGCCCTCGGCCAGACCTTGCTCGACCAGCGCCACCATCGCGTCCAGTTGTTCGCAGGACGCCGCTGCCGACGACATGCCCATCACCTCGTGGCGCACGGTACCCATCGGCACCAGGTAGGCCACGTTGACCGGGGTCGTCCGGTCGTAGGACGTCAACAACTGCGCCACCCCGCCACCGGAGTAGGTCGGGTGCTCGCCGTTGAGCGGCCCGAAGTAGTCGGTGCCGTACTCGCCCGACCCGGGGGCGAACGAGACCCCGTCCTGACCGACGACGACACTCGTCACCCCTTGTCGCAGGCAGGCCATCTGGGCGTCGGCGTCGAACACCATCGCGTCCAGGTGGCTGTGCGCATCGACCAGCCCCGGTACGACGATTCGTCCACCGACATCAACCACCCGATCGCCGGGAAGCCCAGCAACCTCGCCGACCGCGGTGATCACACCGCCCTCGAACGCCAGGTCACCGGCGGTCGGCTCGTCCACGCCGGGCAGCACCAACCGACCACCCCGCAGCAGCGTGCGCATCAGAAGTACGTCCTCACCCAGTCGACCACCCGGGCCTCGAGCGCGTCAGCGTCGTCGAGCACCGGGATCGTGCGCCACTTGTCGAAGGCGGTGCACGGGTGTGAGATGCCCAGCCGCACCAGTGACCCGACCCGCAGCGGTGATCCTTCGGGCACCGCCATGGTGGCGTGCTGGTCGTTCGAGCCGAGCAGTTCGTGGCCGACCAGGGGCTCGAGCCCGGACGAACCCAGGCCCAGTTGCGGGACGGGCAGTCCGGAGTCGTGTGGGAAGTCGCGCTTGCCCGCGTCCAGGATCGCCCGCCCAGGCTCCGGCATCGACAGCACCCGCGCCCACAGGTGCAACGCCGGGGTGAGCACAGGTCCGTCCGCACCCCGGGCCGAGGGCGTGGCGTGCAGGTAGGTGCCGTCGTCGTGACTGACCACCGACCCGGCCCTGACCAAGCACAACGTCTCCGGCGTGGTCGGTCCGAAGGCCTCGGTCACCTGGTCGAACCAAGTGCTGCCACCGGCGGTCAGGATCGCCTGGTCACGCTCGACCATCCCAGCGACCCGTCCGCGCAGGTCGACCAGGTCGTCCAGGAACCGCCGCACCACAGTGACGTCCTCCGCGCTCGTCCCCTTGACCGCGACACCCTCGTAACCGCCGACACCGGCCAACTCCAGGTGCGGGGCCCGGGCCACCGCCTCGGCCACCCGCACGGCCTCGTCCACGCTGCGTGCGCCGGTGCGCACCGTGCCCAGTTCGACCAGCACCGGCAGTCGGCGGCCGGCGTCGGCCAGCGCGGCGTCCATCTGCGCGACCGCGTCGACCGAGTCGACCCAGCAGGTCACCTCGGTCTGGTCGGCGATCGAGGCCAGCCAGCGCAGTCCCTTCGGACGCAGCACCAGGTTCGCCACCAGCACGCGGGGAACGCCGACCGCGTGGGCGACCCGCACCTGCGCCTCATTGGCCAGGGTGATGCCCCAAGCGCCGGCCTCGAGTTGGGCCAGCCACAGGGCCGGCGCCATCGAGGTCTTGCCGTGTGGGGCGTGGGCCAGGCCGCGCGACGACGCCCACGCGGCGAAGGCGGCGATGTCGTGGTCGAGGGCCTTGCGCGACAGCGTCAGGCACGGTGTGGGTTGGTCGGCGGTGTCGCCCGGGTCGCCAGCGAAGGAGTCGAGCCGTCGTCCCACCCACTCAGCCGGGGCGCCCTTGTCAGCCCACGAGAGCAGGCTCGCCTGCTCGTCCGCGACGAAACGACGCAGTCTCGTCAGGTCTGGTGCAGGCGGTGTGTGTTCAGTGGGGGAGACACCTGACATGACCCTGAGACTAGGACCGAAACGGTGAGCCGACGGCTGAATCCGCCCATCCGCGCACTCGGTGCATGGCAGCCTTGAACTCGACGTCGACCCACCCTCGTCGGCGCACACAGGCAAGGAGACCCCCGATGGGACTGTTCGACATCTTCCGCAAGGACGAGCCGGCCGCGACGCGCCGTTCGGTGCTCGACGAGGCCAATGACCCCGCGCGCAGCGACGACATCGTCACGAACCTGATCGAGCAGTTGGTGGAGTTCGGCATCGAGGGCAAGGGCCCGATGAAGTCGGCTGTCCAGGTCGGCGACGCAGCGCTCAAGGACTCCAACGGTGATGTCGAGAAGGCGATCGACAAGGTGGCCCGCGACCACCTCAAGCTGGCCGCTGTCGGCGGGTTCGCGACCGGGCTCGGCGGCTTCATCACCATGCCGGTGGCGCTGCCGGCCAACATCATCGAGTTCTACGTCACCGCCACGCGCATGGTCGCCTCGATCGCCCACTTGCGCGGCCACGACGTGAACCGCGACGAGATCCGCACCGCCGTGCTGCTCACCCTGACCGGCACCCAGACCGACGACATCCTGCGCAAGGCCGGTATCGCGCCCGCCGCGGGTGTCGCGACCAACGCCCTGCTGAAGAACCTGCCGAGCGCTGCGTTGATGATGATCAACAAGGGTGTGGGCTTCCGCCTGCTGCGCAACCTGGGCACCAAGGCCTTCGCCAAGCTGGGCAAGGCGGTGCCGTTCGCCGGTGGTGTGGTGGGGGCGGGCCTGGACGGCTGGATGATCAACCGGGTCGCCGACCACGCTCGCCGCGAGTTCCCGACGCAGGTGCGAGGCACCACCGTCTGAGGCGCCCGCGCCCCGGTGGCCACGCACTAGGCTCGTCGGTGACGAGAGGACGAGCAATGGCGCGAGCCTTCCGCCCGGGGCAACGGGCCGACCTGTGGATCCACGACATCGAGACCGGCGAGTCGACGCTGCGCCATCGCAGCGAGTCGGTGCTGTTCGAGGCCCCCAACTGGACCCTCGACGGCCAGTGGTTGGTGATCAACGGTGACGGCAAGCTGTGGCGGATCAGCGTCGACGGTGAGGACGAGCCCGAGCACATCCCCACCCCTGGGCTCGACGACCTCAACAACGACCACGTGCTCGACCCTGATGGGCGCCACGTCTTCGTCTCGAACAGCGGCGACTTCCAGGTGCACCGCGTCGCGCTGCCTGACGAGAACGGCGAGGTCACCGAGCAGCCGATGCAGGTGACCGCCTCCGACGGCGGCATCTGGCACTTCCTGCACGGGGTCTCACCCGACGGCGCCGAACTGGCCTGGATCGGTCTGAGCGGCCTCGATGCACACGGTCAAGCCAATGCTGACAAGGTGCGCACCAACATCTTCTGCACCACGGTCGGCCCGGTCGACGGGCTGGACGAGACCCCCGGCCTGCGCCAACTCACCGAGGGCGACGCGCCACACGACGGCTCGGAGTACTCACCCGACGGCGAGTGGATCTGGTTCAACTCCGAGCGCAACTCGTCCACGCCCGGGCACGCGCAGGTCTTCCGGATGCCGGTCGGCGGCGGTGAGCCCGAGCAGTTCACCTTCGACGAGCGGGTCAACTGGTTCCCGCACCTGTCACCCGATGGGCGACGGATCGTCTACATCTCCTTCCCCCCGGGCACCGAGGGGCACCCAGCTGACCTCGACGTGATCCTGCGTGAACTGCTGCTGGACGATCGTGACGAGCAGGGTCGTCCCACCCACCGCGACCTGACCGCCATCTTCGGTGGTCAGGGCACGATCAACGTCAACTCGTGGGCGCCGGACTCGAAGCGGTTCGCCTACGTCGCCTACACCCCCGCAGACGTCTGAGAGGAAGTGCCCCGTGGCACCGCTGAAGCCCGGCCAGCGCACCGAGGTGTGGCTGTACGACATCGAGACCGGCGAGCAGGTGCTGCGCTGGAGCACCGACCAAGTGCGTCTGGAGTCGCCGAACTGGACCGAGGACGACCGCCTCGTCCTCAACGCCGACGGTGACCTGTTCACCTTGAGCGCCCGTGGCGACGATGCCCCGGTCAAGATCGAGCTGCCGGGGCTGCCGCCGGCCAACAACGACCACTGCTTGGTGCCGGGCACCAACCTGATGGTGGCATCCTGCGATGACAAGCACCTCTACCTGGTCGACCTGGCCGGGGGAGTCGACCCGGTGCTGATCAGCGGCGAGGATCAGGGGCGGTGGCACTACCTGCACGGGGTGTCGCCCGATGGTCGCGAGGTGGCTTGGACCGCGGCCCGTGACACCGACCAGGGGCGGGTGCGCTCGATCTGCTGCTCGCCGGTCGAGCCGGTGGCGATGGGCACTGCGGTCACGCCCGGGTTGCGGCAGGTGACGCCCGAGCACGGCCAGCCCAACGGCTCGGAGTACTCACCCGATGGTCAGTGGATCTGGATCAACTCCGAGAAGGAGTCCAGTGTCGTCGGCCACCAGCAGATCTTCCGGATCCCCGTGGAGGGCGCGCTCGATGGGTCGGGTGAGCAGTTCACCTTGGACCAGCGGGTGAACTGGTTCCCGCACCTGTCGCCCGACGGACGCCGCATCGTCTACCTGTCCTACGAGCCCGGTGTCGACGGTCACCCGGCCGACCTGCCGGTCGTCCTGCGCGAGCTGCTGCCGGGCGAGCCCGACGAGCAGGGACGAGCCACCCACCGTGACCTCGTGTCGCTGCTGGGCGGTCAGGGGACGATCAACGTCAACTCGTGGGCGCCGGACTCGCGCTGGTTCTGCTACATCGCCCACCCGCTCGGCGACGACTGAGAAGCTGGTTGTGTGCAGTCACTGGGGAGTGCTTCCGTAGTGGAAGCACTCCCCAGTGGCACTGAGACAAGGGTCTGCTGACCACCCCGAACGACGACGGAGTCACACGTGACGACCGAGCGCACCCGCATCGGCATCCAGGGTTGCGGCGTGATCTCGCCGAAGTACCTCTCGGTGCTGATGGCCCTGCCTGCGGTCGAGATCACCGCCGTGTGCGACCTGGTGGACGAACGCGCGCAGAGGGCGTCGCAGGTGTCGGGTGCACCGGTGCTCGACCCGGCCGAGTTCGCGACCAGCGACGCCTTCGACATCCTGCTCGACCTCACCGAGCCGGCCAACCACCACGCCACCGAGATGGCGGGGCTGCAGGCCGGCAAGCACGTCTACTGCGAGAAGCCGCAGGCGACCACGTTCGCGCTGGCCGGTGAGCTGCTCGACGCCGCAGACCAGAAGGGCGTGCGACTGGGCACTGCGCCTGACACCGTGCTGGGCACCGGCACTCAGACCGCGAGGGCGACCCTCGACTCCGGCCGGATAGGCGAGCCCCGGTTCGCGACCGCGTTCATGGCCGGCGGCGGACCCGACCTGTGGCACCCGGGGCCCGACTTCTTCTTCCAGTTCGGTGGCGGCCCGATGTGGGACATGGGTCCCTACAACGTCGCGGCGCTGGTCAACCTGCTCGGCCCGATCGTGCAGGTGTCGGCGTTGACCTCAGGCCGTGGCCGCGACCGTCGTCCGATGATCGGGCCGCACACCGAGACGACGTTCACCCCCGAGGTGCCCACCCACGTGTCGGCGTCGTTGCTGCACGCCAGCGGTGTGGTGACCACGCTGATCGAGAGCTGGGACGCATTCGGTGGGACGAACCTGCCCCACATCGAGGTGTACGGCACCGAGGGCAGCATGTCGGTGCCAGACCCCAACACCCACGACGGTGACGTCAAGGTCCGGGCACGCGGCGACTGGGAGTTGGTCGAGCCGTGGGCTGGTGTGGTCGGTGCCGAGCGCGGGATCGGGGTGGCCGACATGGCGGCCGCGATCCGTGACGGACGACCCCACCGCTGCTCGGCCGAACTCGGCCACCACGCCGTCGAGGTTATGGAGGCCGTGGTGAAGTCGGGCGAGGAACGCCGCTTCATCGACATCCTCAGCACCTGCCAACGCCCCGAGGGCGTCCCGCTGACCCCACTGGCCGAGTGGGGCCTCTGAGCGACTTCTCTGGCTGGTCGAGTAGTTCCCGAGGGACGAGGGAACGTGTGTCGAGACCAAGGGCACCAGCGAGCGTTGAGACCAAGGGCACCCGCGAGTGTCTCGAGACCAGCACTCCACACTCGCTGCACGCTTCCGGCGTCCCATGCCCCGACACCAGCCGCTCGTGCGACGCTGGGCGCATGGGTCGCAAGAACATCATCTTGATCGTCTCCGACGACCACGGCTACGCCGACCGCTCGCTCCTTGGACATGACTCGGCGGTGCACACCCCGGCACTTGACCGCCTCGCGGCCGAGGGCACGTCGCACACCGATGCCTACGTCACTGCGCCGGTCTGCTCGCCGTCGCGCGCGGGCCTGATCTCGGGGGTGCACCAGGCCCGCTGGGGCGCTGACTTCTTCGAGTCGTCCAGCTTCCCTCCGCCGACGCTGCCCACCTTGGCTGAACGTCTCGGCGCCCAGGGTTACCGCACTGGCTACCTCGGCAAGGTGCACTACGGGCTGGACGAGCCGGGCTCGCGATCCTGCCCCGAGCAACACGGCTTCGACGAGAGCTTCTATGGCCTCGGCTCGGGACAGATGGGGCGTCTCAACTACATGCGCCACTCCCGCGCAGCGCAGGCCGAGTACAAGGAAGCTGCCGCCCCGATGGCCGTCGCACCCCTGTTCGACAACGGGGAACAGGTCGAGCACGAGGGGTTCCTCACCTGGGAGATCGGACGCCGCGCACGCGACTTCATCGCTCGCGCGGCCGCGGACGAGCAGCCGTTCTTCCTGCTGGTCGCCTTCAACGCCGTGCACAACTTCTGTTGGCAGCTGCCGGCCGACGAACTGCGCAAGCGCGGCCTGCCGCACCACGACGACTGGCACCCCGCCAGCGGCGCGACCTACCACGACTGGTACGACAACGCGATCGTCCCCAACCTCGAACACGGGCGTGAGTACTACCTCGCCCAGCTCGAACTGATGGACGCCGAGATCGGGCAGGTGCTCGACCAACTCGACGAACTGTCGCTGGCCGACGACACCGTCGTGGTCTACACCACCGACAACGGTGGATCGCCGTGCAACTACGCGTCCAACACCCCGCTGCGAGGCACGAAGTACACCTTGTGGGAGGGCGGTGTGCGGGTACCGATGATCGTCCGCTGGCCGGGTGTGGCGCAGCCGGGTGCGACGGTTCCCGGGTTGGCGAGTTCCCTCGACCTCACCCCGACGCTGCTGCGTGCGGCCGGGACGAAGCTCGCCGACGACGAGCCCTGCGACGGCCAGGACCTCAGCGAGCTGTGGACCGGAGCGGGTGAGGGTCACGACGCCCTGCACTGGACGACAGGTCCGTGGTCGTGGTCGGTGCGCCAGGGTGACTGGAAGCTCAGCTGGGTCGACCCGGACTCCACCGAGGCCGGTGGTCTGCGACGAGTCGAGCACGCGCCGGTCGGCTCGGGCCACTTCCTGGCCAACCTCGCCGACGACCCGGGTGAGCAGGTCAACTTGGTCGAGTCGCATCCCGACGACTTCGCGCGCATGCTGGCGCTGCACGAGCAGTGGGCCGACGAGGTGCGCACCTCACGCGAGCACTACGACCCACTGGTGCCCGAGGGGTGGCGCAGCCGGTCGGGCGCCAGTCACTGAGTCACGAGCGCGCTCCGGCCGGCTGGTCGAGCAGGAGCGAGCGACGAGCGACGTGTCGAGACGCCCGCTGCTCAACCCGCCTGATCGCCGCGCTCCTGACGCCGCCGCTCCAACCGAGCCCCGATCGCGTCCGGCCAGGACGGCACGATCACCCCCGCCGCGGCCATCGCCGCGCGCACCTTGGGCCTGGTCCGATAGACCCCGAACAGGGCCAGTCCCAACAGCACGAACTCGGTCGCGAACGCCGCCCGGAACGCGTTCATCGAGTACCCGCCGAACAGGTCGAGCACCAGGCCGACGATCCACATCGACGTCACCGCGAAGGTGAACGCGCCCATGATCACCACACCGGTGGCGGTGCCGATCCGGCTGGTCAGGTTGCGGGTGCGGGCGAGTTCCAGGCCGATGTTCGAGCCCGAGGCGCAGGTCGACAGGGCGAGCATCCACAGCACCAGCACCCAGTACGGCGGACGAGGCCACACCAGCACCAGCGCCAGCGCTGCGGTGTTGATCCCAGCGACGGTCAGCGAGAAGTTCGACAACCGCAGCGGGTGCCGCGGGGTGAGCCAGCCCACCACGCCACCAGCGACGATGCCGCCGATCACCATGATCGAGAACAGCGTCGAGATCTGTGCTGCGTTCAGTCCGACGCCCTGCTCGAGGAAGGGATAGCCCCACATCATCACGAACACCAGCGGCGGGTAGCCGGCCAGCGCATGCAGGTAGAACCCGAGCCGGGTCCCGGGGTTGCGCCACACCTCGCGCACGGTGTGGACGAAGCCGGGCTGGTCGTCCACCTTGGTGCGGATCGGTTGCCCGTCGGCGCGGTTGCGCAGCATCGTCCACGCGAAGGTGCTGGCGAACAGACCGATCACCGCGAGCACCGTGAACGCCGGCGTCCAGCCCCGGGCCCGCAGAAAGACCGCGAACGGCACCGCGGTGAGGATCTGTCCGAGTTGGCCAACCATGGTCAGGCTCTGGACGAGCAGCGGCACCCGTTTGTTGCTGAACCAGGCCGGCATCATCTTCACCACGCAGGTGAAGGTCATCGCGTCGCCGGCACCGATCAGGATGCGCGCCACCACCGCCGACGGCACCGCCTCGGCAAACGCCAGGCTGAACTGTCCCAGCCCCATGATCAGCGCCCCGGTGCCGATCACCAGCCGACTGCCGTAGCGGTCGGCCAGCAGTCCGGCGGGCACCTGCATGAACGCATAGGTGAGCAGTTGCACCACCACGAACAGGCTGACGATGGTGGCGGGGGCGTTGAAGCGGTCGGCGGCGACCAGTCCAGCCACGCCGAACGAGGTGCGGTGGACGATCGCCACGGTGTAGATGACCGTGGCCACGCCGAGCATCAGCCAAGCGCGGCGCGAGTCGAGCAGGTGGGGCTGCACGGGCTCGCTCATGGCGCCCACACTAGGCCCGGGCACGCATCTCGGTGAGGCGGCGTTCGAGGTGCGACCGCTCGGCGTCGTTGTCGCAGGCCTCGATCGCTCGGACGAACGCCAGCTCTGCCTCGTCCCAGCGTTCGGCCCGCGTCAACAGCTCGGCCCTCACCGACTCCAGACGGTGCCCGACCAGCTCGATTCCCTCCAACGCCTTGAGCCCGGCGAGCGGACCGTCGGCCTCGGCGACGGCGACCGCGCGAGCCAGTGCCGCGGCCGGTGAGGGGGCGATCCGCAGCAGTGTGTCGTAGTGGCGGACGATCCTGGGCCAGGCGGTGTCGGCGGCGGTCGGCGCGCTGGCATGCTCCCAGGCGATCAGGGCTTGGACGAGGTTGCTGGCGGCCAGCGCCGGCAGCTCGTCGGTGGTGTCGAGGTCGTCGATCAGGTGACGCGCGCGGACGATCTCGTCGTGGTGCCACCGGGTGCGGTCCTGGTCGGCGAGCAGCACGAGCTGGCCGTCAGCGTCGACCCGGGCGTCGCGTCGTGAGTGCTGAAGCAGCATCAGCGCGAGCAGCGCCACCAGCACCGGCTCACCCGGACGCAACCCGAGCACTGTCTCGACCAGCCGGATCGCCTCACCGCTGAGTTCGGTGCGCACCACATCAGGCCCTGATCCCGGCGCATAGCCGGCGGTGAAGGCCAGGTAGCCCACCTGGGCGACTGTCTCGAGACGGCCCGGCAGGTCGTCCGACGCCGGTACGTCGAATCCGATGCCGGCAGTGACGATCTTCTTCTTCGCGCGGGTGATCCGGGCCGCCATGGTGGGCTCGCTGACCAGGAACAGCCGGGCGATGTCGGCGGTCGAGACACCGAGGACGAGCCGCAGGCTCAGGGCGGCGGCGGCCTCGAGGGCGAGCGCGGGGTGGGCGCACATCATCACCAGGCGCAGCAGGTCGTCGTCCACGTCTGGGAGGTTGGCCATGGTGTCGGCTCCTGGGGCGGTGGTGGGGGAGTCGGTGGTGAGTCGCTCGACGGTGCGCTGCCAGGTTCCTTCGGAGCGCAGCCGGTCGAGCAGCCGGCGCTGGGCGGTGGTGTTGAGCCACGCTGCCGGGTTGTCGGGAACTCCCTGCTCAGGCCAGGTGCGGGCGGCGGCCTCGACGGCGTCAGCGAGGGCGTCCTCGGCCAGGTCGACCCGGCGGTAGCGCGAGACGAGCAGGGCGATCAGCCGGCCCCAGTCCTCACCGACGACCCGGCTGAGCGCCTCGCCGGCGTCGGTCACGCCTGTGCCTGATCTTCTGGGACCTGGTCGTCCGGGGTGGGAGTCGGGATCGCCGGGCGGATCTCGACGGCGTAGCCGTGGGGCAGCAGGGCTGCGGCGGCGATGGCCGAGTCGAGGTCGGGCAGTTCGGCGTCGTAGTAGCCGCTGATCACCTCGGCCGTCTCGGCGAACGGTCCGTCGCTGACCACCAACTGGTCGTCCCGGTGGCGGATGGTGGTGGCGGCCTCGGCGCCGGCCAGGGGTGCGGTCGAGACCAGGCGTCCGTGGGTGGTGAGGTGGTTCTCGAACTGGGCGTGCTGGGTCATGAACTCGGCCTGCTGTTCGGGGGTGAACGAGGTCCAGTCGACGGGGGTGGCGGCGATCAGGAACAGGTAGCGCTTCATCGGTCTGCCTCTCAGGGTGACGGGACGCCGCGTGCGTCCTCATCATCGTGACGGACGAGGGCGCCAGTTCTCGACGGTCCTGTGCGAGCAGTTTCAGAGCCAGCCGGTGATGACCAGCATGGTGCCGAAGATCGCGAAGACCAGCCCGGCCAGGACGAAGGCGACGCCGCCGGCACCCGAGCGCGCGCCAGAGGCGAGCGCGAACTGGGACTCGTCCTCGGGGTTGACCACGATGTCGACCTCGAACGGGAAGCTGCGCAGCGTCCCCCAGGTGGTGCCCATCTGGCTGGTGGTCTTGTGGACGACCCCGTTGGCGTCGGTGCGCTCGAGCTGCCAGTGCTGCAGGCTGTTGCCGTCGCCGCCGGAACTCCAGGTGTAGCCCGTGACCCGGGCCCGTCCGGGACGCCAGGTCTGCAGGCGGTTGCGGTGCTGGCGCACTTGGTTCCAGCCCATGAAGGCGATGAGCAGTCCGAACAGGGCCATCAGCAGTCCGAAGACCCAGACCGTGCTGGTGGGCATGGGCTCCTCCTGGGGTGTGGGGGTGGATCCAGCGTTTCAGGCATCTGGGTCAGGGTCGAGCACCGATCATGGAGGGCATGGAGTTCGAGGTGGAGGGCGAGATCATCGAGTGGCGCGGACCGGCGCCGTTCCTGTTCGTGGCGATGGACCCCGACGACTCCGACCTGCTGCGCTCGTTGACCCACCTGAGCTACGGGTGGGGGTGCTACGCGGCGCGGGTGCAGTTGGGGGCGACGAGCTACACCACCTCGCTGATGCCCAAGGACGGGGTGCTGATGGTGCCGGTGAAGGTGGCCGTGCAGCGCGCCGAGAAGGTGGGGCTGGGTGATCGGGTGTCGATGACGGTCGAGGTCTCCGAGCCCTGATCCGCTTGCTGAAGGGTGGCGACGAAGGAGCGTGTCGAGATCGCCGGGGTTTCGCTACGGGCTCGTTTCTCGCCCTACTCGACCATCCAGATCGCCCGGCCCGGTCCTCGCCCCTCCTCAGTGAGCTTCAGGGGTGTCGGTGGCCTCCTGCACCATCCAGTCGCGGACCTCGGGCATGTCCTCCAGGTGCTCGACGATGTAGGTCTCGTGGCGCCGCAACTGCTCCTCACACCACGCCTTCACCTCGCCGGCCCCACGCGGGCGCCGCGTCGTGTTGTGGATCGCGTCGATCACCAGGTCGTAGCGGCTGGCCCGGTTGCGCACCACCATGTCGAACGGGGTGGTGGTCGTCCCGCGCTCGATGAAGCCGCGGCAGTGGAACCGGTCGGCGTCGGGTCGTCCGTGCACCAACTGGTGGATCGTGCCCGGGTAGCCGTGGAAGCTGAAGATCACGTGCTGGGTGTCGGTGAACAGGTCGCTGAACAGCTCGGCCGACATGCCGTTGGGGTGGTCCTTGGGACGCGAGAGGGTCATCAGGTTGACCACGTTGACCACGCGCACCTTCAACTCGGGCAGCTTCTCGCGCAGGATCTGGGCCGCGGCAATCGTCTCCATCGTGACGATGTCGCCGGCGCAGGCCAGCACGATGTCGGGCTGATCGCCGGAGCTGGGGTCCTCGTTGCCGGCCCACTCCCACACCGACGCGCCACGCTTGCAGTGGGCGTTGGCCTCGTCCAAGGTCAGGTACTGCAACTGTGGCTGCTTGTCGATGACGATCAGGTTGACCCGGCTGCGCGACTGGAACGCGTGCCGCGACACCGAGAGCAGGCAGTTGGCGTCCGGCGGCAAGTAGACCCGGGCCACCTCTCCGCGGTGCTGGATGACGTTGTTGATCAGCCCCGGGCCCTGGTGTGAGAAGCCGTTGTGGTCGTTGCGCCAGGCGGTCGAGCTGAGCAGGATGTTCAGGCTCGGCACCTTCGCCCGCCACTCCAGGTGGCTGGCCTCCTCGAGCCACTTGGCGTGCTGGATGGTCTGCGACGCGCTCACCATCGCGAACGCCTCGTAGGTGGCGAACAGCCCGTGACGCCCGGTCAGGTTGTAGCCCTCGAGCCAGCCGTGGCAGTTGTGCTCGCTCAGCACTTCCATCACCCGCCCCGACGGGGAGAGCTTCACGTCGATGTCGGTCAGCGACTCCATCCAGGTGCGGTCGCTGGCCTCGAACACCGCCCCCAGCCGGTTGGAGTTGGTCTCGTCGGGGCAGAACAACCGGAAGTTGTCGGGGTTGCGGCGATAGATGTCGCGCATCAACTTGCCCAGCACCCGCGTCGACTCGTGGCGCGAGCCACCGGGCGAGGTCACCTCGACCTCGTAGTCGGCGATGTCGGGCAAGTCGAGGTCGCGAGCCAGCAGACCACCGTTGGCGTGCGGGCTGGCCGACATCCGCAGGTCACCCTCGGGGTTGTTGGCGAGGACGACCGCGCTGGGGTGGCCGTTGTCGTCGAAGAGTTCCTCGGGCTTGTAGGAACGCATCCAGTCCTCGAGCAACCGGCGGTGCGCATCGTCCTGCTTGACCCCTGACAAGGGAACTTGGTGCGATCGCCAGGTGCCCTCGACGACCTCGCCGTCGACGATCTCGGGTCCGGTCCAGCCCTTGGGGGTGCGCAGGACGATCATCGGCCAGCGGGGGCGGGACGAGGGTTGGGGGGCGTGGTTGGTGTGGTCGGACGTGGTCTCGACACGCTCGCTGGCGCTGGCTACTCGACCGGCGTCGGCTCGCGCCTCGGCCTGGATGGCCTTGATCCGGTCGTAGCAGTGGGCCAGTGCCTCGGTGATGCGGTGGTGCATGCCGGGCAGGTCGTCCCCGGTGACCTCGACCACCTCGTAGCCGTGCCCCTCGAGCAGGCTGCGTACCTCCTCGGGGGACTTGCGGCCGAGCACCGTCGGCCCGGCGATCTTGGCGCCGTTGAGGTGCAGCACCGGCAGCACCGCTCCGTCGCGAGCCGGGTTGACGAACGAGATGCCCTTCCACGACCCCTCCAGCGGACCGGTCTCGGCCTCGCCGTCACCGACAACGGTCAGCGCAATCAGGTCAGGGTTGTCGAAGATCGCCCCGACGCCGTGGATCAGCGCATATCCCAGCTCGCCACCCTCGTGGATCGAGCCCGGAGTCGTCACCGAGGCGTGCGAAGGGATGCCCCCGGGTGCCGAGAACTGGCGGCAGAAGCGCACCAGCCCGGGCTCGTCCTGGGTGACGTGCGGGAAGTTCGGGGTGTAGCTGCCCTCGAGGTACGAGGCGCCGGTCAGCGACGGACCGCCGTGCCCGGGGCCGGCGATGTAGATCATCTGCTGCCCGGTGAGCCTGATCAGCCGCGACGCGTGCGCATAGATGAACGCCAGCCCCGGCGAGGTGCCCCCGTGCCCGAGCAGCCTGGGCTTGATGTCGTCGGCGCTCAGCGGTTCGCGCAGCAGCGGGTTGGCCTGCAGGTAGATCTGGCCGACGGTGAGGTAGTTGTTGGCTCGCCACCAGGCGTCGATGGCGGCCAGGTCGTCATCACTCAGGGTGGACAGGTGCTCCAGCGTGGGCTCTGTGCTCATGGAGTCCACTGTTGTGGCTCGGCGGGGTCAATCAAGCGATTTCACCCAAATGACATCGAGGTCTGACCGTGAGGGTGTGCCGTCGGGGGCTTGCGCCGACGTGCCGCGGACGACCAGGTCGGCCGCCTCCCACGGTCGTGATTCGGCCTGGAAGGGATCCTCGTGGCTCTGCCACTCCTCCCAGAAGTCCTCGGCCTGCTGCGGACTCCGGTGGTAGACGACCACGTCGCGATCGATGCCCCGGCGGCGGGCTTCACGCTCGTCCGACTGCACCCAGACCACGACGTCGGCGAGGTCACGCAGGGTGGGACGAGCCGAGCCGACCCCCTCGATCACCAGCGGACGCGCTCCCGAGCAGGTGATCGCCCCCTCGCGGTTCCGCTCGTCCCAGGCCTGCGGGCGGTAGCGCACGTCGTCGCCGGCCCGCCACGGCGTGATCACGTGGTCGGCCAGCAGGTCGTCCCAGCCGAAGAAGCTCTCGTACCAGGCCACGTCGTCGGTGCAGACGATGTCGGCGCCCAGCGCTGTCGCCAGCCTCGCGGCCAGGGTGGTCTTGCCTCCACCGGATCGTCCGTCGACCAGCACGAGCGGACGACCGGTGCCCGCGCGCTCATGCACGAAGCGGACGAGCGTGGCGTCGTCCCACGGTTGCAGGTCGTCGAACAGCGGTTCCTCGGCGGGCAGGTGCATGCGTTCAGCCAAGCAGGTTGAGCAGCGCCTTCTCCAGCCCGGCCTGGCGGGCGTGCGGACTGCGGTAACGCTTGGCGGCAGCCGCCTCGATCGTCGTGCCGGCCTCGTACAGGTCGATCACTCGCGGGTCGACGTAGGACTTGCGGGCGATCGTCGGGGTGTTGCCCAAGTAGGACGACACCTCCATCACCGCCTGCTTGATCGCACGGCGGCGCGACGCCTGGGTGTCGCCAGGCTCCTCGGCCAGCGCCAGCACCTCGGCAGCGATCACCGTGGCGTGCCAGGTGCGGAAGTCCTTGGCGGTGAACCCGCCACCGAACAGCTCCGACAGGTAGGCGTTGACGTCGCCCGCCGACAGGTCGGTCCAGCCCGAGGACGAGCGGTAGGCCAGCAGGCGGTGGCTCTCGTCGCGGCGCTGGCGCATCGACTCCAGCGCCTTGACCGCCGGGTCGTCGTCCACCGGGATGGTGTGGCTGATGCCTGACTTGCCGGTGAACGAGAAGATCAGCGTCGCGCCCCGCCGCCGCACGTGCTGGCGCTCGAGCGTGGTCAGCCCGAACGAGCCGTTGGCGTCGGTGTAGGCGTCGTTGCCGATGCGGAAGTAGCCGACGTCGAGCAGGCGCACCGCGGTGGCACAGGCCCGCTCGAGAGGCATGCCGTCCAGGCCGATGTCACGACTGATCTGGCGACGGGCGGCCGGGAGTTGCCCGGCGGCCAGCGTCACCCGGTCGAACTTGGAGCGGTCACGCTTGGCTCGCCAGTCGGGGTGGTAGAGGTACTGCGTGCGGCCGGCGTCGTCCACCCCGGTGGCCTGCAGGTGGCCGTTGGCGATCGGGCAGATCCACACGTCGGTCCACGCCGGCGGGATCGCCAGCGACTTCACGCGCTCGACGTCATCGGACGAGAGCGCGCTGCCGTCAGTGTCGAGGTAGCGAAACCCCTTGCCGGAGCGCCTGCGCGTCCACCCGGGCATGCGCGCGGTGACGCGCCTCAGGCGGGCCACGGTGTGGTGTCAGGCTCGGCTGTCAGGCCTGAGCGTCCTCGTCCTCGACCTCAGCGTCCTCGGCACGCTCTTCGCGCGAGGGGGCGTCGTCGGGGTCGACGTTCTTGTGGGCCTCTTCGGGCTCGAAGCTGTTGGGGGCGCCCATGGTGGCGCCGACGCCCTCGTCGTTGAGTTCCTCGACGTTGGTGGTGTCGTCGCGCTTGGGATCAGTCATGGGTCCTCCTCGGGTGATCAGCATCCGCAGCCTGCGCCGCGGGGTTGGTCAACGCTACCGGCGGCCGGTGGTGGGCGGCGGGACGACTGAACGCTGTCCACCCTTGAGGGTGGGGTGGTGGGTCCCGGCTGGGTCGGGGGCTGGTGCGCTCGAGGGACACTGCGGGCGCGGCGAACCGGCCAACGGGGGTCGTCCTGCTGAATTGGCGTGAAAGGGGGGAAGCAGCCCCGTTGTCATGGCGGTCTGTGCCGTAGTGCACGACATCTCTGCACCGCCGCTCGGGTTGAATGGTTTCATGCTCCCTGACACCTGGCGTGCTGCCTGGATCACCGCTGACCCGCACCCCGATCACCCGCACGCCGCACCGATCTTCCGCCGCGCCTGGCCCCTGGACGAGCGCCCCACCAACGCGACCCTCCACCTGTCGGCGCAGGGCACCGTCAACGCCACGATCAACGGTCGTCCGGTCAGTGACGCCCGGCTCGGTCCCGGACTGAGCAACCACGCGGTCGTCGCCCGCGCCACCACCGACGACGTCACCGACCTGGTCGCCGGCGCCGATGAGATCGTGCTCGCCGCCGACCTGGGACGCGGCTTCTACGACATGCACACCCCCGAGGTCTGGGAGTGGGTCAACGCTCCCTGGCGCGACACCGTGCGGATGACCGCCGAACTGCACCTGACCTTTGCCGACGGCCGCACCGAGGTGCTGGTCACCGACGACTCGTGGCGCACCAGCACCGGCGGCACCCGCTTCGACTCGCTCTACGAGGGCGAGGACTTCGACCAGACCCTCGAGCCGGCCGGCGGGCGCGAACCCGGGTTCGACGACTCGTCCGGGACACCGGCCGTGGTTGCGGGTGATCACCCGATGGCCGGTCGCACCCACCAGCGCCTGGCACGCGAGGTCGCCACCTCGGGCGTCCCGCTGCGCGAGGCGATGAGTGAGCCGATCCGGGTGGTCGAGACCATCACCCCGACCTGGACCAAGCTGGCCGACGGCCACTGGATCGGCGATGTGGGACGCGTGGTCGCCGGCTGGGTCGAGGTCACTCCGCTGGTCGAAGGCCGCCTCGAGGTCGAGGTACGCCACGGCGAGGCCCTCGACGACGATGGAGGACTGATCTGCGAGAACAAGTTCATTCGCACCGGACGCTTCCAGCACGACCGGCTCGTGCTCGACGGACAACCCTGGCAGGCCCGCCACACCTGGAAGGGGTTCCGCTACCTCGAAGTCACCGGCGTCGAGGTCGACACCGACGTGACGGTGACCGCCTGCGTCGCCACCGCCGATGTGCCGGTGACCAGCAGTTTCACCAGCGACAACCCGACGCTGACCTGGCTGCACCAGGCCTTCGTCCACACCGTGAGGGCGAACCTGCACTGGGTGCCGACCGACACCCCCACCTTCGAGAAGAACGGGTGGACCGGCGACGCGCAGGTGGCCCTGGCGGCGATGCTGGCGCGCTTCGACCTACGTCGCCACCTGGGAAGTTGGTTGGACGACTTCCTCGACGCCCAGCGTGAGGATGGTCAGTTGCCGGTGATCATCCCCTCGGCCGGCTGGGGTTACGACACCAGTCCCTGCTCGCCGGCGCCGGAGTGGACCACGCTCTACCCGGTCATGGTCGACGCGCTGGTCAACGAGTACGAACTCGACCTGTGGCCGGTGCACCGCGACGGAGTCGTGGCCTACCTGCGCCACGAAATCGGCCGCCTGGACGAGGACGGCCTGGCCTATGGCATCCTCGGCGACTACCTGTCACCGGGGACGATGGGCCCGCCGCCGGAGGACGTGCGCATCGAGTCGTCGATCCTGCTGGCCCATGCGCTCAGCGTGACCGCACGCGCGCTGGCGGGGTCGCCCGAGGCGGACGAATTCGAGGCAGCACGCGGACATCTGGTCGATGCGATCAACGCCGCCTTCCTGGATCGCGACAAGGGCGTCTACTCGTCCGTCGCGCTGACCGGGGTGCACGCAGAACGCTCGCGCAGTGAGAACAGCGACCAGTACCGCCAGACCCCGCAGGTGCTGGCCTTGGCCCACCGGGTGGTGCCCGACGACGTCCGCAGCGACGTGCTGGCGAACCTGGTCGCGGACATCGAAGCGCGGGGTGACCACCACAACATCGGCTGCATCGGCGGCGAGCACTTCTACTCGTTGCTGATGTGCGAAGGGCACGCCGACCTGGCGCTGCGTGCGGCGACCAACCCGACCGGGCCCAGTTGGGAGGTGTGGCGCGCCGGAGGTCACCAGACCCTGCTGGAGATGTGGGTCGAGCCGGTGAGGTCGCGGGCGCACTACTTCCACGGGGCGGGCATCCGCTTCATCGAGGACCAGTTGGCCGGGCTTCGGCGCGAGGCTCCGGGCTGGCGTCGCTTCACGGTGGCGCCGCGTCCGGTGGCAGGCGTCGACAGCATCGACCTGGTGCGCGCAGGGATCCGAGTGGCCTGGCTGCAGGCCGATGGACGACTGGCGGTGGATGTCACCGTGCCCGAGGGCTCGACGGCGACCTTGGTGATGCCCGATGGGACGGCGCTGCCGCTGTCAGCAGGGGAGCACCACCACGAGGGATCACTGGCTGCCGCTGGTTGAGTGGCCCGTGAGGTACGAGTGGGCGTGGCGAGACAGCTCCTGGTCGGCGGCCCCGTCAGCGGACCTCTCGTCCCTTCGGCGGACGCGCCACCAGCATCACCTCGGCAACGGTCTTCGCCACCAAGAAGATCCCCAGCACGATCGCGGCGTTGCCCTGCAGTGAGGCCGAGGGCGCCACGTCGCGGAACAGCCAGACGATCACGATGACCGCTGCCGCCAGCACCACCAGGCGGATGACCACGCCGAACAGGGCGGACGCGGCCTCGCGTCCGGCATCGTCCAGAGCCTGGAGGCGGGGGTGCACCGCCTCCACCGCCAGCCGCAGCAGCACCAACGCCAAGGGCACCCACCAGAGCCGGGCCGTGAACTCGACGCCGGCGGCTAGGCGAAGGCGACCACGAAGAAGCCGAGCAACAGCCACCAGATCACCAGGAAGAGGGTCAGTCAGCGGATGGGTCCGAGCCGTCCCATCGTCGGCAGCGTGCCGGTCTGGCCGCGGCGTTCGGCTCGGGCCACGGCCACCAGGGTGAGGACGCCCGCCGCCACCGAGTCGACCAGCAGCAACAGCAGTGGGTTGCCGGCCGGTGCACCCCAGAACAGCACGGGGACCGCGACCGCGATGTTGCTGAAGATCACGAACGCGATGGTGGCGGCATCGGCGACACGGGTGGGCATGGGCCTGATGGTAGGGGGGCCAGCGTCACCTCGACGGACACCGTGCGACGGCGAGGGTCACTGAAGTCGGCGACGGGTACGGCATGCAGTGTTCGTCGGCGACCAAGGTGACCGTCGGGGACGAAGGATGCGCGTCGCCGGCAAAGGTTGGGTCTCGACACGCAGCCTCGTCCCTCGGCTGCCGCTCGACCAGCGAGAGGGGCATGTCTGCTCAGGGGGTGGCCAACTCCGAGAGCCGGTCAACATCGACGATGGCGACGCCGCGTCGTCCCGACATCTCGATCACGCCCTCGTCCACCAACTCGGCCAGCCGGCGGCTCAGTGTCTCCGGGGTGGTCCCGAGGTAGGACGCCACGTCCTTCTTCGCCATCGGCAGAGACACCTGGGCTTGCCCACCACGCATGATCGCGGGTAGGTCGAGCAGGTAGGCCGCCACCCGGGTCATCACCTCGGTGCTCGAGAACGCGGCCAGCATCCGCTCGGCCGACAGCAGCCGCTCGGTCGCGGCCTGCAACATCCGCACCGCGATGTCGGGATAGGTCGACACCAGCCGCGCCAGGTCGGCATGGTCGAAGGTGCACAGCGCCACCGGCTGGTCCGCGAAGGCGAAGTGCTCGGGGCGCCGTCCCAACAGGAACGAGGTCTCACCCATCACGTCGCCGGGCTCGAGCACCCGCACCACCTGCTCGCGTCCGTTCTCGAGCACGTGCACCACCCGGATCCGTCCGGTGTGCACCACCATCAGCCGGTTCTGGGTCGCCGACGGGGTCTGCAGCACCGCGCCCTTGTCGGCCTTGATCGGACGAGCGAAGGCCGCGACCTCGTTCTGCTGCTGCCTGGTCAGGTCCCGAAAGATCGGGACCCGGGCCACACAGGTGTCATGTTCCCTGACCGGCTGGATGTCGAGTTGTCGCACCACGTCAAACACCCTTCTCTGCCGAGACCCCGCCGCGGTCTCGACACGTTCCCTCGTACCTCGGGAACCACTCGACCGTCCAAGGGCTGTGGGGCATCGAACTGAACTTGATCTACGTCAAGGAACGTATCTGGCGAAGTCCGTAACTTCAAGGTGTCGGCCTCACCAGAGGCCCTCCAAACCCCGAGAAGAGGACCACAGATCATGACCCGCACGATGCTCCGCGCCGAAGGCTTCACCTGCCCCTCCTGCGTCACCAAGATCGAGAAGTCGCTGAAGACCCTGCCCGGTGTCGAGACCGCCAAGGTGCACTTCACCACCTCGAAGATCGAGGTCGACCATGACACCGACAAGACCTCCGCCGACGACCTCGTCGCCGCCGTCAAGAAGGCCGGCTACACCGCCCGCGCCTCCGCCTTCTGACCCTTCCCCTCACCCACCCCCACGACACGCGAAAGAGAAGAACCCGACGATGTCACGACTGAACAGCCTCCGCTCCCGCATGCACCGGCGCTGGACCGTGCCGGTGGTCTCGGGCACGTTGATCGTCCTGTCCTGGCTGGCCGGCTACCTGCTGTCCGGCCGCACAGCCGAGATCACCCACGACGTGTTCATGGTGGCGGCTGCGGTCGTGGCCGGTGTGCCGGTCGTCCGCAGCGCCTACCAGGCCCTGCGGGTGCGCACCATCGGCATCGACCTGCTGGTCTCGGTCGCCCTGATCGGCGCCCTGGCCATCGGTGAGTACTGGGAGGCGGCCGCGGTCACCTTCCTGTTCGCGGTCGGCCACGCCCTCGAGGACGCCACCTTGGCCAAGACTCGCTCGGCGCTGGCCGGGCTGATCGAGCTCGCTCCGACCACGGCCACCGTTGTCCGCGACGGTGTGCAGGTCGAGGTGGCCGCCCACGAGGTGTTGCCCGGCGAACTGGTCGTGGTCAAGCACGGCGGCAAGATCCCGGTCGACGGCGACGTCTCCGACGGCCACGCAGCGGTCGACGAGGCCTCGATCACCGGCGAGTCGATCCCGGTCGAGAAGGCGCCCGGCGAGAAGGTCTTCGCCGGCACCATCCTCGCCGACGGGTTCCTGACCATCACCACCACCAACACCGGCGCCGACACCACCTTGGCCCGCATCATCCACCGGGTCGAGGAGGCCCAGGAGGCCAAGGCCCGCACCCAGCAGTTCATGGAGAAGTTCAGCAAGTGGTACACCCCGGGCATCATCGTGCTCGCCCTGGTGGCCGGCCTGATCACCGGCAACATCGAACTCGCGCTCACCCTGCTGGTCATCGGCTGCCCCGGCGCCCTGGTGATCTCGGTGCCGGTCGCCCTGGTCGCCGGCATCGGACGAGCCGCCCGCGACGGTGTGCTCATCAAGGGCGGGGAGTTCCTCGAGACCGCCGCCAAGGTCAACGTGGTCGCCCTCGACAAGACCGGGACCATCACCCAGGGCCGTCCCGAGATGACCGACCTGATCGCCTTCGGCTCGTGGACCGCCGACGAGGTGCTGGCCTGGGCAGCCCGCGCCGAGGCCGGGTCGAGCCACCCGCTGGCCACCCCGGTGCTCAAGCAGGCCGAGGCCCAAGGCATCACGGTGCCGGCCGTCCCCGAGGCGGTCGAGACCGTGCCCGGTCAGGGCGTCATTTCCCAGTATCGGCAGGGCGAGCGCGACGGACGATCGATCGCCGTCGGCAACCCTGCCCTGCTGCACAGCGTCGGCGCGCTGAGTGCCGAGGCGTCCGCCGCCGCCGACCAGTTGGCCGGCCAGGGACGCACGCCGCTGCTGGTGGCGCTCGACAACGAGGCGATCGGCGCCATCGGCGTGGCCGACCAGATTCGTCCCGAGGCCGCCGAGTTGGTGGCAGGCCTGCACCGATCCGGGGTCAAGAAGGTGATCATGCTCACCGGCGACACCGAGCGGGTCGCCCGGGCGATCGCCGCCGAGGTGGGCATCGACGACGTGCGCGCCAGCCTGCTGCCCGAAGACAAGCTGGACGCGGTGCGCGACCTGCAGCATGAGGGCCACACCGTGGCCATGGTCGGCGACGGCGTGAATGACGCCCCCGCCCTGGCCCTGGCCGATGTCGGCATCGCGATGGGAGCGGCCGGTTCACCCCTGGCCGTCGAGACCGCCGACATTGCCCTGATGACCAGCCGGTTGAGCCTGATTCCGCACGCCATCGGCGTCGCCAAGCGCACCGGCAATGTCATGCGCCAGAACATCTGGATCGCCCTGCTCACCGTGGGCGCCCTGCTCGCCGGCGTCCTGTTCGGCGGGGTCACCATGGCGATCGGGATGCTCGTCCACGAGGCGTCGGTGCTGATCGTGATCGTCAACGCGATGCGGCTGCTGCGTCATCGTCCCGACCGGCCCACCGAGGCGAACCCGAGCCGACGAGCCGTCGTCCGTCAGCCCGAAACGACGCAGGACGAACCGGTGGCGCTCACCCGCTGACCGTCACGGCTCGCTCACACACCCTGAGGCCCCCGGGACCCGCTACGGCGTGGTCTCGGGGGTCTTCGGTGCGGTCTCGTCGCGGTGTTCGTCAGGCTCACCCGAGTCAGGGTCGTCGTCGCTGCGGTACTCGGGGTTCGGGGCGGGCGGCGCGGGCGCCGGTGCCGCGGCCTCGGCCGGTTCACCCTCCAGGTGCTGCAGCCGGTGGGTCTTGCCCTCGATGATCAGGTGGGCGACCATCGCGGTCCAGCCGGTCTGGTGGGTGGCGCCCAGGCCCTCGCCGGTGTCGCCGTTGAAGTACTCGCTGAACACCGGGTGCTCGTCCCACAACGGACCCGACAGGAAGTCCCGCGGGGTGCCGGGACGACGCCCGTCCGGTCCGGGCCGGAACATGCCGACCAGCCGGTGCGACAGGTCGTCGGCGATCTCTTCGAGGTTGTACTTCTCACCCGATCCGGTCGGGTACTCCCAGATCAGGTCGCCACCGACCCCGTCGGCGCGGTGGCGCAGGGCGTTGACGATCAGGCAGTTCAGCGGGAACCAGACGGGTCCGCGCCAGTTGGAGTTGCCGCCGAACAGCCGCGAGTCGCTCTCGCCCGGCACGTAGTGCATCTCCATCTCCTGGTCGACCAGGGTGACCACCAGCCCGTCACGGTAGGTGGCCGACAGCGAGCGGATGCCGTAGGGCGACAGGAACTCCTCGGGGTCGAACAGTCGGCTGAGCACCCGCGGCAGACGGTCGTTGTCGACCAGCGACAGGGTCTGCACCTCGCCGTTCTCGGTCTGCTCGGTGAGCATGTAGCGCATCAGGTCGGGACGATGCTCCTTCATCCAGACCCTGCGGCGGGCGAAGTCGGGCAGTTCCTCGGCGATCCAGGGCTGGGAGTTGGCGACCGCCATCAGCGGCAGCAGACCCACCAGCGAGCGCACCGGCACCAGTTGCACGTGGCCCTCGTCGTTGACCAGCGCGTCGTAGAAGAAGCCCTCGTCCTCGTCCCACAGCGACACCGGCGGGGCACCGAACGCCTCGACGGCCTGGCTGATCGACAGGAAGCGGTGGAAGAAGGTGGTCGCGGTCTCGTCCCAGCCGGGCAGGCTTCGGGCCAGCTCCTGGGTGATGCGCATCATCACCAGGGTGTGGAAGGCCATCCAGCTGGTGGCGTCGGACTGCTCGAGGTGCCAGCCGGCCGGCACGTCGCCGGAGCGGTCGAACAGCGAGATGTTGTCGAGGCCGAGGAATCCACCCTCGAACAGGTTGTTGCCCGACTCGTCCTTGCGGTTGACCCACCAGCCGAAGTTGAGCAGCAACTTGGTGGTGATCCGTGACAGGAAGTCGGTGTCCTCACGACCGTCGGCGAGGTAGACCATCCACGCCGCCCACGCGTGCACGGGCGGGTTGACGTCGCTGAACGACCACTCGTAGGCGGGCAGCTGTCCGTTGGGGTGCTGGGCCCAGTCGCGGCACAGCAGCATCAGCTGGTTCTTGGCGAAGGCCGGGTCGACGTGGGCGAGCGCGACGCAGTGGAAGGCGAGGTCCCACGCGGCGAACCACGGGTACTCCCAGTCGTCGGGCATCGAGATCACGTCGGCCAGGTCGAGGTTGTTCCACAGGGTGTTGCGCCCCCAGGGTTCCTGGGCCTGGCGGACGTCGGGTGGGCTGACCTGCTCGGGATCGCCCTCGAGCCACTCCTTGACCGAGTAGCGGTAGAGCTGCTTGCCCCACTGCAGGCCGGCGAAGGCACGCCGGCACAGGTGCCGGTCGTTGTCGGTGAGCCCGTCGGGCAGCACCGCGTCGTGGAACTCGTCGGCCTCGGCGCGGCGGGCGGCGATGGTCTGGTCGAAGAGGTCGCCGAACGGGTCGTCGTCGACCTCGTCGGCCTTGGTGAGGCGCAGCCGGATGCTCACCGTCTCGCCCGGGGCGACCTCGTCGAAGCGGTACCAGAAGCCCATCTTGGTGCCGGTGCCCGCGGGGTTGAGCAGGCTGGGGTCGTCACCGACGACCGCCTGGTTGATGGCGTCCTTGGGGTGGGGGGAGAGGTTCTTCTGCCCCCAGAGGGCTTCGGCGTTGGTCTCGTTGTCGCAGAAGAGCACCTGCGGACGACCTTCGGCCGCGAGCCGGTACTCACCGAGCCAGGCCTGGTCGCTGGTGACGCTGACCCAGTCGTCGTGGGCGGGGTCGGTGCCCATGGTGGGGGTGCGGTCGTCGCGTCCCCAGATCCAGGTGTTGCGGAACCAGTACTGCGGCACGAGGTGCAGCGGGGCGGGGTCTGGGCCGTGGTTGGTGGCCTCGACGACCATGCAGATGTCGTGCGGGGTGACCTTGGCGTGGGTGACGGTGACGTCGAAGAAGCGGTTGTCGTCGAGCACGCCGGTGTCGGACAGTTCGTACTCGCGCTCGAGTTGGCCTCGTTTGGCGTTGGTCTCGATCAGGTCGGCGTAGGGGTAGGCGGCCTGGGGGTAGCGGTAGAGCCACTGCGCCCAGGAGTGGGTGGGGGTGCCGTCGAGCGCCCAGTAGTACTCCTTGACGTCCTCGCCGTGGTTGCCCTGGGGGTTGGTCAGCCCGAAGGGACGCTCCTTGAGCCGGTCGTCGTTGCCGTTCCACAAGGCGATGGCCAGGTTGGCGAAGCCGAACCGGTCGCACAGGCCGGCCAGGCCGTCCTCACCCCAGCGGTAGACGCGCTGGTGGGACTGGTCGAACGGGAAGGCCTCCCAGGCGTTGCCGTCGGGGGAGTAGTCCTCGCGCACGGTGCCCCACTGGCGGGCGGCGACGTAGGGGCCCCAGCGCCGCCAGTCACAGTCGTCGGTGGGGGAGTCATGCAGGCGCCGCCCCTCGGCGGTGTCGTCGAAGGTGGCCATCCATCAAGCCTAGGGGGACGATCCCGGCCCGGTGGCCGAGAAGGTCGCGAGGGGGCCCCTTCAGGTGATCTGAGTGGCAGGCGAGGGTCTGCCTGGTTGGTCGAGTAGTTCGCGAGGGTCTGTCTGGTTGGTCGAGTAGTTCGCGAGGGACGAGCGAACGTGTCGAGATCCGGCTCGGTTCACTGCAACCCCACCAAGCTGAACCGTTCCGACTTTTCGAACCAAACCGTGCATTCTCACAAAGATCCTTGTCAGAAGCCGGCCAGGCACCCCCGCCCAGCCCTCTAGACTCACTCTCGTGATCCTTGGCCCCGCCCTGTTGCCCTCCGTGCTGATCGCGGCGGTGCTCGTCGTCAGCGGACTGGCCAAACTGCGCCACACCACTGCCACCCGCAGCGCGTTCCAGCAGCTCAAGATGCCGCGCTGGATGACCACCTCGTTCCTGCCGGCGGCGCTGGCTCCCGGTGAACTGCTGCTGGCGGTGGCGGTGCTCGTCCTGCCCGGCTGGGCCGGTGTCGCGGCGGCGGTGGCCGCGCTGCTGCTGGTGCTCGCCTACGTGATCGTGATCGCTCGCGCCCTGACCTTCCCGGTGCGGCCCAGCTGTGGCTGCTTCGGTGAACTGGGCATGGGCGAGGTCACCGGACTGACCTTGGTGCGCAACATCGTCCTCGCCGTGATCGCTGCGCTCGCGGTCTGGGCGTCCGTCGCCTCGGACGATTCGATCGTTCAGCGGCTGATCCAGGCACCGGCGGAGTCCTGGCTGTGGTTGCTCGGTGTCGCGGTCGCCGTCGTGCTGGCCGGGCTGATCGTCCACCGGCCGGCTCCTGACTTCATGTCGATGTTCCAGCCGGCCGTGGCCGATGCCGCCGCGCTTGACGAGGACGAGTACCTGCGTGCGCCGATCCCGTTCGCCACCTTGCTCAACTCGTCGGGTGACGAAGTGCAGCTGCGCGACATGGCTCGTCGGCAGGCCCAGCTGATCGTCTACCTCTCCCCGGGCTGCGGCACCTGCCACTGGGTGTTCGGCGAGCTGGACCAGTGGCGCACCGCCATCGATCCCGTCGCGCTACGAGTGCTGTATTCGATGGAGCCGGATTCCGCCCGCGAGGTGCAGGTCGCCGGCGTCGCCGACACCCTGGACGACGCACTGTTCGACCCGAAGATGAGCCTGGTCAGGATGATGGGGCTGTCGAGCCCGAGCGCGTTCCTGCTCGGCACGGACGACCTGCTGGCTGGCGGTCCGGTGCGCGGCGAGGACGTCCGTGAGCTCGTGAACGATGTCGCAGCCCAGCTGGAGGAAGCCCGCCAAGGTCAGGAGTGACTTGGCGCTTGCCCCCAATCAGCGTCGAGGGTGAGCAGCCCGTGCTCCGCCAAGGCCTCCAGCTGGCTGTCCAGCTCACCCGCCGGGGGCTCCCCGAACTGCTCGACCAGTGCCGCCTCGAGCTCGGCTCGCGAGCACGGGATCAGCTGCATGATCAGCGTGGCGATCGGGGCCAGCCGCAGGCACTGCCGACCGGTGAGCACCAGGGACTCGTCCCCGTGCACGTAGAAGTCGACGATCTCACCCGGCCTGATCACGGCGCCTCCAGTTGCGCCAGGCACCACTCGACCACGTCGGCCGACTCGGAGTACTCGACCAGCGTGCAGCCCAGGCGCTCGTGGATCTGTGCGAGCAAGTGCAGCGGCTTCGCCAACTGCGCCAGCGACGAGGTCTCGGGTGCCAACATCCCCACCGCGTCGAGCAGGTCGAGATCGGTGAACGTCGGCTCGGTCACCGTCGCGCTCCGGCGCAACACCACCAACCGGTGAAGGTGAACGGACTCCGGCGCCGGCAAGAGCCCCAAGTCATCAGGGGAGTTCTCGATCTTCTCCTCGCCCGGGCTCGCCGCCAGCGTGACCGGCTTCGGGTACGGATGAATCCGCAGCGTGTCGGGCTCGATCCCCACGGTCTCGTCGGTGACGTAGCCGAAGCGCCGCCCCAGCTGCCGGGTCAGGGTCGACTTGCCGGTGCCGCCGGGCGCGACGTAGGCCAGTGCTCGTCCAGACTTGGGATCGGCGACACAGCCCGCGTGCAGCATCAACAGCCGGCCGATGTTGGCGGTCACCAGACCGCGGGTGATGCTCTGGGTCAGCAGTTCCATCGACTCGCCGGGCTTGGCCTCGACCACGCTGGCGGGCTGGTCGTCCTCGACGTGACACCGCCCCCACAAGCGCACGAACTCGTCCCGCTCGAGCCCCGACCCCTCCAGGTCGACCCCGACGGTGGCATCCAACCCGTGCACCGCCAGCACGTCAGCGCTCCTCGCCGGGCAGCACAGTACGCAGCGCCCCGAGCAGTTGCTCCAGTTGCACCGCGCAGCGCTCGGCCGCCTCGCGGCCTCGCCCGAACGGGTCAGCCACGTCGGTCTCGCGCGAGGGACGAACCCGGTGGCGGTAGGCCCAGCGCACCAACTCCGGCAGCGCCAACCCCGGCGGTGCCGACTGGGTGGTCTGGACGAACTGCCCCAGCGTGAACGTCTTGCGGATCGCCTCGGGGAACTCCTCGGCCAGGAAGGCCCGGTGCCCACGGTCCATGGTGAGAATCAGGTCGTGGTCTTGGGCTTCGAGGTAGGAGATCGGACGAGACCCGCGCGGCGCGACATCGGCCGTAGGCCTTGACTCGACCGGCAGCGTGGCGGCCATCACCGGGTCCATTCGGTTGCCGGGGGTGGCCAGCGTTCCGGCGCTCTCGAAGCGCAGGTGCGGCATCAGCGTCTGCGCCCGAAGCTGTGCCCACGGTGAGCGGCAGATGTTGGCGGTGCAGACGAACAGGATCGACGCCGGTTCAGCCATCGGTCATCACCAGCCCTCGCTGTTCGAGATCGGTCAGGAAGTCTCGCACTCCGGCGTCGATGGTGGCGGCATCCTCACCGGTGATCGTGGCGAGTTCGGCCACCAACGCCTCAACGTCGGGTTCGTCGCTGGTCCAGATCAGCGCACCCCAGCCCTCGAGGGCCACGATCACGCCCTTGTCGGCGCGCACTGCGTGCACCACGTCGTCGGGCGAGACCTCCCAGACGGTCTGCGGATGCCGCTTCCACCTCATCGCGACCTCCTGCGGCGCAGCAGGGCGCGGACCTCGTGACCCAGGGTGGTCCAGCGGCGCAGGGCTCGTTTGACCCGGTCGCGGCTGGTGGGTGGTCGTCCCAGTTCGGCCTCGAGCAGCCCGGCGTCCATCGTGGCGAGCATGGCGACCACGCGGGCCTTCTCGACCGGTCCGTCGGCGGCGCGCCAGCGGGCCCGCCACTCACCGAGTCTGCTCGGGTGGCGCTCGCCGAAGCTCTTCCACAGCAGGTACTCGCGGTGGGTGCGGTACTGCTCCAGGTTGCCCAGGGCGGCGGCCAGCCCGACCTCGGCGTGCAGCCGCTCGGCCAGGGCCGAGACCTGGGTGCGCTCGTACTCGCTGGCGCGTCCCCACGCCCGATCGCGGTCGGGGTGGTCGGGTCCGCTGCGGGCGGCGTGGACGAGCAGCAGCAGCCGTTGCCCGGTCACCGAGGGCACCGGGCAACTGACGTGGCCGAGTTCGACCTCGCCGCGGTCGGCCCACAGGGTCTCGAAGGCCTTGCGGTCCAGGCCGGGGAAGTGGCGGTGCAGGTCGGCGTTGCCCATCGTCGGATGGTGCACGTTCATCGCATGCCCGAACGCGGACGACCCCGCGAAGGAGGTCTTGAAGTCCCAACCGGCCCGATGCATGACGACCAGCAGGCGGTCGACGTGTTCGGGGCGGATCAGGATGTCGGCGTCGCTGCTGTCGCGGTCGTTGACCACCTCGACCATTTCGTGGGTGATCGGGTCGCGGACGGTGCTCGTGCCCATGATCTCGGGCGCGACGGCCGGCCCCTTGATGTGCAGCACGTCGGCGCCGGCCTGCTCGGCCAGTCGCTGCAGCACCCCGTGGATCAACCGCACCCGGGTGGGCATCGGCACGTCGGCAGCGCTCATGGCTGGTCTTGGAGGTAGGCGCGCAGCGAGTCGGCCTGGTCGCGGGGGACGAAGCCGGTGGCCTTGATCTTGTCGAGGGTCAGGGTGCTGTGCTGGGGACGAGGGGCGAGGCTTCGTCCCTGCCCGTAGCTGGCGGTGTCGGTGGCGCTGACCTGTCCCTCGGAGCCGACCAGCGCGTAGACCTCACGGGCGACCTGGAACCAGGTCTGCGGGGTTCCGTCGCCGGTGAGGTTGTAGGTGCCGAACGGGGCGACGACCTCGAGCAGGTGGAAGATGCCGCGGGCGAGGTCGTCGGCGAAGCTGAGTCGTCCGACCTGGTCGTCGACCACAGCCGGGCTGGCTCCCTCGCGGGCGAGCCGGGCCATCGTCCGAACGAAGTTGTGGCCCTCGCCCACCACCCAACTGGTGCGCACCAGGTAGTGCTGCTGCCAGCCGGCGACTGCGAGGTCTCCGGCGGCCTTGGCCGCGCCGTAGGCGCCCAGCGGTGAGAACGGCTCGTCCTCGTCGTGCTCGGTGCGGGAGCCGTCGAAGACGTAGTCGGACGACAGGTGCACCAGCGGCAGCCGGTGGGCTCGGGCTGCCCGTGCCAGGTTGGCCGGGCCGACCGCGTTGACCGCCCAGTTCTGGGCGCGGGAGTCGCCCTCGGCGGCGTCGACGGCGGTGAAGGCGGCGGCGTTGATGATCGCCGAGGTGGTGCTGAAGTCGAAGGCGTCGACGCTGGCGGCGTCGGTGATGTCCAACTCGTCGCGGTCGACGCCGACAGCCTCGGGCAGCAGCCGGCACAGCGCTCGTCCGACCTGGCCGGCCGAACCGACCACCAACGGACGATGGGCCGCCGCGGGAGTGACGTCGGCAAGCACCGGGTGGTGTTCGTCGGCCTCGGAGATCACCGCGTCGGTGAGCGGGATCGGCCAGGCGACACCGGGCAGTGCCAGGTTGGTGAAGGTGTAGTGCTGCTTGGCGGCGGCTGACCAGTGGGCGTTGACCAGGTAGGAGTAGACGGTGTCGTCGCTGAGCGTCTGGTAGGCGTTGCCGACCCCGCGGGGGACGAAGACGGCCTTGTCAGTGCCCATCTCGAGGGTGACGACCTGGCCGAACGAGGGCCCCTCGCGCAGGTCGACCCAGGCGCCGCATACGCGGCCGTGCACCACCGAGACGAACTTGTCCCACGGTTCGGCGTGGAAGCCGCGGGTGACGCCACGGGCGGAGTTCCAGGCGACGCTGTGCTGCACCGGCCCGAAGTCGGGCAGGCCGAGGGCGGTCATCTTGGCGCGCTGCCAGTTCTCCTTGAACCAGCCGCGGGGGTCGTGGTGCAGCGGCAGGTCGACCAGCAGCAGGCCGGGGATCGCCGTGGTGTGCACCGCCAGGTCGGCCATCACTGGCCCTTGGCGGCGTACTTGGCCTCGGTGGCCTGCTTGGCGCCACGCCACCAGTCCTCGTTGGTGCGGTACCAGTCGATGGTCGAGCGCAGGCCGTCGACGATGTCGGAGTACTGGGGGCTCCAGGCGAGTTCGTCGCGCAGCGGGGCGGCGTCGATCGCGTAGCGCAGGTCGTGGCCAGCGCGGTCGTTGACGTGGTCGTAGGCGTCGGTGGGCTGACCCATCAGTTCGAGGATCAGCTCGACGATCTCGCGGTTGTTCTTCTCGCCGTCGGCGCCGATCAGGTAGGTCTCGCCGATGCGTCCGGCCTCGATGATGCGCCACAGTGCGGAGTTGTGGTCGTCGACGTGGATCCAGTCGCGCACGTTGAGCCCGGCGCCGTAGAGCTTGGGGCGGATGCCGTCGATCACGTTGGTGATCTGGCGGGGGATGAACTTCTCGATGTGCTGGCGGGGGCCGTAGTTGTTGGAGCAGTTCGACAGGGTGGCCTGGACGCCGAAGCTGCGCACCCAGGCGCGGACGAGGTGGTCGCTGGCCGCCTTTGACGCCGAGTACGGCGACGACGGGTTGTAGGGGGTGGTGCGGGTGAACTTGGCCGGGTCGTCGAGTTCGAGGTCGCCGTAGACCTCGTCAGTGGAGATGTGGTGCAGCCGCTTGCCGTGCTGACGCACCGCCTGCAGCACGTGGTAGGTGCCCACGATGTTGGTCTCGACGAAGATCGCCGGCCCGTCGAGGGAGTTGTCGTTGTGCGACTCTGCGGCGAAGTGGACCACGACGTCGTGGTCGGCGACCAGGTCGTCGAGCAGGGCGGGGTCGGCGATCGACCCGTGGACGAAGTTGAGGCGGGCTGGGTCAAGTCCGTCGAGGTTGGCCCGGTTGCCGGCATAGGTGAGGGCGTCGAGCACGGTCACGCCGGCGTCGGTGTGGTCCAACACCCAGCGCGCGAAGTTGCTGCCGATGAAGCCGGCCCCGCCGGTCACGAGGAGGGTCGTCACGTGGGTCAGACTATCGGGACGACCCGCGGGGGGCACGGGTCGTGCAACCTGCGCTGACAGCCCCCCTTCGCGTGATGCTCTGCCACAGTGGTGGCATGCGAGGCATCATTCTGGCCGGCGGAACCGGTTCGAGGCTGCACCCAATCACCTTGGGCACCAGCAAACAGCTCATGCCGGTCTATGACAAGCCGATGATCTACTACCCGTTGACCACGCTGATCTTTGCTGGCATCAGGGAGATCCTCGTGATCACCACGCCGCACGAGGCGGTCGCCTTCCAGCACCTGCTGGGCGACGGCGAGCAGTTCGGGGTGGAGTTCACCTTCGCGGTGCAGCCCGAGCCCAAGGGCCTCGCTCAAGCCTTCACCATCGGAGCAGACTTCGTCGATGGGCAACCGTCCTGCCTGATCCTGGGTGACAACATCTTCTCCGGCTCGGGGCTGGGCACTCGCCTGAAGCAGCGCGCCGACTCGGTGGATGGGGCGCTGGTCTTCGGCTACCAGGTGCTCGACCCGAGCGCCTACGGGGTGGTCGAGGTGGACGCCAGTGGGCTCGCGCTCTCGATCGAGGAGAAGCCGGAGCATCCCAAGTCGCACTGGGCAGTGCCTGGGCTCTACTTCTACGACTCAGACGTGGTCGAGATCGCAGCCAACCTCAAGCCCTCGCCGCGCGGTGAACTCGAGATCACCGACGTGAACCGCACCTATCTGGAGCGTGGCAAGCTGCACGTCGATCTTCTTCCGCGCGGCACGGCGTGGCTGGACACCGGCACTTTCGACTCACTCAATGACGCGAGCAACTTTGTTCGAACACTTCAGGCACGCCAGGGCCTTCAGGTTGGCTGCCCTGAAGAGGCAGCTTGGCGTCGAGGCTTCCTGTCGGACCACGAACTGCTTGAGCGAGCACAACGGTACGAGAAGTCGGGGTATGGCGCCTATCTGCGCAGGCTGGTTCAGTGGAGGGCATAGACCGTCGGAGCCGCTCCCGCGAGCGTGCCTTGTCGGACCTCGCGTGGCGTCGCATCGTCACTCTCACGCTATTTGTGGGTTTCGTGTGGCAACTGATTCCCCGCCCGCGGGTTTGGACTGTGCGGTACCTGCACAAGGAGGATGGCCTAGTCTTCCTGACCGACTTCTTGTCGTACGGGTGGACGAGTTGCTTCCATCTCTACTCGGGCTACACCCACTTGCTTCCTCGCCTCATCACCGCCATCGGAGTCTCTGCCCTACCACTCGAATTCTTCGCCGTCTACGTTGCCATTGCCGCCGGAGTTGTGAAGACCCTGTTGGCCCTCTTCAGTTACCACGTTTTACGGCGCTGGGAAGTGGTGCGCTGGGCAGCCTTGAGCGCATCGGCCGTACTTCTGTTCGCGCCGATCGGTTCTCAGGAGGTCCTGGGGAACCTTACCAATCTGCGCTGGTACATGATCGTGGCGACGGTGTTGGTGGCGCTGGCCCGCCCCCCCGGGCCATGGTCGGCGGTCGGGTTGGGCGTGGTGATGGTGCTCGCGGTGTTCTCGGAGCCGCTGACTCTTGTGGCTCTCCCTGTGTTGCTGTACGCCGGGTGGAAGGCGACGAGGTGGAGCAGACTCCTACCGGTGACGTCCATTGTGCTGATTGTTGTGAACATGACGCTGGTAGTCAGACCGTCTGATCGCGGCGAAGTGCTGGGTGCTGGCTATTTCGTCCGCCACCCTGGGGATGCGATCGACCAGTTGATGATCCGCGGCATGGCAGCCTCGGAGTTTGGGCAGAACCTCTCGATGTTGAGCATGCAGGTGATGGGGCGCGGGTACGCACTCGTTGGCCTAGCCGTGGTAGCGGTACTCATCGTCATGTCGTGGGGCCGCTGGGCTGAACCTGCTGTGAGGCTGGGCTGGGTCTTCGGCGCTTTGGGGCTCATCGCTCTCCTCGCGACCCTAACTCAGACAACGGCCGAACTCATCAGCCTGGACAATTGGTATGCGGTTGGGCAGCCTGGTCGCTACTCCTTGGCAGCTTCACTGCTTGTGATCCCGGGCATCATGCTGATCAGTTCGAGCATATTTGTGCTAGGAGACTGGCGACGCTGGCTGGCTGTCGGCTTGGTTGTGGGGCTGGCACTTGCCGTCGCGGCGGACTTCCGAGGGGATGCGACCAAAGCTCAAGGTCCCACCTGGCCACAGTCACTGGCGCAGGCCGAGGCCGCTTGCCATGGCGGTACAGCAGTAGCCAGGCTCGAGTTCAGCCCGCAAGGCGCGGCAACCGACTGGGCTTCCCAGGTGGCTTGCTCCCACCTTGATCGGTGACCTACGAGTTTGTGGGCAAGGGGGCACACCCTGTCGCTGTGCGCCGTCGCGGACGAGGTGGAGTTCCTGGCTTGCGATGTACCAACAGCGATCCATCGAGCTACCGGCACACAGGAGGGCGCGCAAACCGAGGTGCTCAGCTCCGTTCAGCCTGCTCTTTTCCGAGTCGGCGTGCACTCGCAGTAGCCGCCGGACCTGTCCTCTACGCTCCTAGCATGGGGAGACAGTTGAGTATCGGTCTGGTGTCGGGAGCTGACGAGATCCGGCTGCGGAGCTACGTCAACCACACGGTGTACGCCAGGCTGCACGGCCTCGACTACCGGGTGGAGTGTGGCCTCGACGAGGGCATCACCAACAAGTTCTTCTACAAGACACGGATCGTCGAGCGGCTGCTGCCCAACTACGACTGGTTGGTCTGGATCGATGACGATGCCTACATCACCGACTTCGAGCGCGACGGCTTCCGAGACCTGATCGCCGCTGCCGAGGCTGCGGGCAAGTTCATGGTGATCGCGGAAGGCCCGCTCGAGCCCAACGGCTTCTGGTCGACGCTCAACACCGGTGTGTTCGCCTTGCGCCACGACCCCCGATCACGCGAGTTGCTCGGCAGCATCGGCGACCACAATCTCGAGTTGGCCAAGAACTGGTGGGATCCCGCCGAGCACGGCATCTTCACGGCCGGAGATCAGGACATCGTGACCTGGTACCTGTACTCGACCGGCCTGATCGACCAGGTCGACGTGGTGGGCCACCGCGAACTCAACTCGCGCGGCCACTACTACGAGCACTCGCTGTCGGATGCCTTCGTCATGCACTTCTGCGGGTACCCCGACAAGGAGTGGGGTGTTGCCCGGTTCGCCAAAGAGTGGGGCATCGGTCAGGAACTCGTCCCCGACGAGTTGCTCGACAAGTTCAGCGTGAAGGTGCGTTCGCCCTTGGGGCCGGTCAGCTATGCCGTGCGCAATCGCAAGGTGGTGGCCACGTCAGGACTGAAGGCTCGACTTCGGCCGTACTACCGGAAGTACCAGGCGTGGAGAGCCCGGAACGACCGCTGAACCGCCCGGATCAGTACGCGCCGCTGGCTTGGAAGACCGCCCGAACCGTGCGGAACAGAATCACGATGTCCTGCAACAGTGACCAGTTGTCGACGTAGTAGAGGTCGAGGCGCACGGCGTCGTCCCAGCTGAGGTCGGAACGTCCCGACACCTGCCACAGGCCAGTCATGCCGGGTCGCACGTCGAGCCGGCGGCGGACGTGTGATGCGTACCCGGCGACCTCTTCCGGTAGTGCCGGACGGGGCCCGACCAGACTCATCTCGCCGCGTAGCACGTTCACCAACTGGGGCAGTTCGTCGATCGAGTACCTCCGGATGAACCGACCGAGCTTGGTGATGCGAGGGTCATCCTTGATCTTGAACAGTTGTCCGTCGACCTCGTTCTGATCCTCCAACTCGGTTCGACGCAGCAGTTCGGCGTTCATCACCATCGACCGGAACTTGAGAAGGGCGAAGGGTTCGCCGCCTCGACCCACGCGCATCTGCCGGAACAGCACGCTGCCCCCGTCCTGGCCTCGGATCGCCAGCGACACCACCAGCAGCAGTGGCGAGAAGAGCACCAGGAGTACGCCTGAGGCGGCGATGTCGAAGAGCCGCTTGGTGTAGCGCAGCGAGCGCTCGGCCTGCGGCTTGCCGACGTGCATCAGGGGCAGCCCGCCGACCGGGGTCACCGCGATCCGCTGGGCCGAGATCTCGCTGAGTGCGGGGACGACCACCATCTCGGCGTGGTGCCTCTCGAGCGTGCGCGCCATCTCGTTGAAGTCACGGCCGCGATGCACTGACCCTGTGGTGAAGATGACTGTGCCGGCCCGTGCCGCTTGAAGCGCGCTGAGGATGTCGTCGGGGCTGCCGACGACGGTGGCACCAGCGACCTCATTCACACCAGTTGCGTGGGTGGCGACCCCCACGGGGGCGTAACCCAGCCAGGTCTCGCGACGAAGGACGCCGATCAGGTCGGCGACCGGGCCCGGGTCACCGGCGACCAGCGTGCGGGTGCAGTAGCGTCCAGCGCTGCGCAAGTGCTGCAGGGCTCGTCGGGCCAACAGGCGTCCCAGACACAGCAGGGGCGCGCTGATTGCGAAGAGGATGGCCAAGAAGCCGCGCGACAAGGGGTACTCGAACAGGTAGGCGCCCAGCCCGATGGTCAACACGTAGATGACCGTCGCGTTCGCCACTTGGCGGTACTCCTCGAGGCCGGCGCCCCACCGACGATGGCGATAGGCGCCGCCCAGGTAGAGGGCCAGCATCCAGCCCAACCCGATCCACGGCAGTGTGGGGACGAGCAGGCGGTTCAGGTCGCCGGGAGTGGTCTTCAGGGGTAGCCAGAACCGGAAGAGTGTGGCCAGCGTGAGGGCCACGGCGATCATCACCAGATCAGCGACGAGCAGCACGAGCCGATAGCGCCGCCTCACGTCGTGTCCCCCGATCACCCGGGCTGGCTCCATTCTGGGCCAGATCGCCCAGCCATTGTCGTCGCTCGAGGCCGGGTTGTCAGGCGAGTCGGTCAGCTCGTGACAGGGGTCATCAGTTGCTCGTGGCATTGTTGACCAGCCAACTGTCGGCGAGGTTGAGGTCGTGCAGGGTGTCGATGTCGATTCCCTCGCGCTCGTCCATCACGAACAGGCCGATCCGGCCACCGAGTCGGTTGCCCAGTTCGCGGTAGACCCAGGAGCGTGTCACGTAGACCGAACCGGTCTCGCGGTAGCGCAACTGGTCACGGCGAAGGTCCTGGCGGCGAGGGCGATGGGCGACGTCCCAGAGGGCCTGTGCGTCCGGTCCGTCGTGGGTCCACAGGAACGGCGGGTTCGGGACGACCCCGACGGTCGAGTCGTGGCCAGCCTCGGTGAACTCGTCGACCGCGCGCTGCAGGGTGCCAGGTAGCCTCACCGGCGAGGTGGCCTGCAGCAGCATCACCGCGTCTGCGGACGCCTCGGGGCAGGCATCCATGGCATGCAGCACCACGGGTTCGGTGGGGGTCTCGTCCCTGGCCAGGTCGGCCGGGCGGTGGACGATCCTTGCCCCTGCTGCGGCTGAGACAGCAGCGATCTCGTCGTCATCGGTCGAGACCACCACGGTCAGAGACGGCACGGCCAGCGCCTGCTCGATCGTCCAGACGATCAGCGGCTTGCCACCCACCTGCAGCAGGTTCTTGCGCGGAATGCCCTTCGACCCGCCCCGAGCCGGGATGACTGCCAGCATGGCCGTGGACTACCTCCTGGCGGCGCCCCCGCCCGTCGTCAGTTGCCGAACCCGGGGTGCAGCGAACAGCCACGGCACCCTGCGAGTGATCACGACCAAGAGTAGTGGTGCCGCCACGCCCAGCACTGTGCCCAGCAGCACGTGAACGGTCACCTGTGAAACGCCGACCAACTCGAGCGCTATCCGGGTGCCGGCGGTGGCGAGGATGTGGGCGAGATAGATCGCCAGAGACTCCCGTCCGAGCAGGCTCAACGGCCCGGCAAGTCGTGCGGCCGTGGCTGCGCCGGCGGTCAGGGCCAACACCCCAGCGCTCAGCGCCGCGCTGCACAGCACTCCGAGGGCGACGCCGGCGGGCGTGATGGGGACGAGGCTCGCCACCGTCGGTGCCACCGCCGGGGTGAACAAGCCGAGGGCGACACCTGCGGCGGTGAGCGCAACGCCCCCGATCACCAGGCGTGTTGTTCCGACCGTGTCGAGTGCAGTCGTGAGTCGTCGCGCACCCACCCAACCGCCCAGAGCAAGGAAGACCAGGAGCGCCATTCCGTCGACGAGGGTGTTGCCCGGGGCACGCCCCCAGGCTGCCAGTGAGGCAACGGCCAGCAGGGTCATGCCGACCCATCGCAGCGCTCCCGGACGCCAGGGGCGCGCCAGCACCACGGCCACCGTCGCGAGCATCAGCCATGGCAGGTACCACAGGTGCCCGAGTGGGCGCCACAGCGTGACGACGTCGCTCCACGTGGTGGGGGTGTTCTTGAGGCGACTCGTGGCGACCGAGAAGACCCCCATGATCACCGTCCAGACCAGGAAGGGCCACAGCAGTTGCCATTCGCGCTTCCTCAGCCAGTTCCACCGACCGGACTTCTCGACGGAAGCGCCCATGAAGGCCCCGGTGACGAACGCGAACAGCGGCAGATGGAAGAAGTAGACAACACGTTCACTGGCGAGCCCCAGTGCGCTCGAGGAGGTGACCAACCCAGCGGCCATCAGCCCGCGTACCACGTGGCCGAACACCACCGCGACGATCGCCACGCCACGGATCGCATCGACGCGATGGTCTCGCGACGTGGCCGTGGAGACGGTCGGTGGGGCAGACATGTCCCGATTGTCCCCCAGCGATGAGGGGTGCTGACAAGGCGCGCTGGAGGTGCCGCCAGCGGGTGGCTCGGCCCGTGCTGTGGAGCATCAGGTGGGTCGCTGCCTATACTCCTTGCACGGACTGCCTGCCGGGGGTGCGCCGATGATGTGGGGGTTGCTGAGTGACGCTGCTTGATTTCGTGCGCCTCACACGGCACAACGTGGTCATCATCTTGTCGTTGGCCCTGATCGGCGGTGCGCTCGGGGCGGCCTACGCCTTGACCCGCCCCAGTCTCTACCAGGCCACCACGCTCGGCGTGGTGGTTGTGGGCTCAGGCGACCAGTACGTGTCGAGTACGGCAGCCCAGGAGAAGGCCGCTGCCTATGTCTCACTGATGGACACCACGGCTGTGTGGGCCCGGATCGGGAAGGACCCGGCCGTCGTCTCTCAGGCAGGTGCCGCGCAGGGGTCAGCCAGGGCAAGCGTGGTCGGTTCGACCAACATGATTCGCATCGTCGCCAGTGCTCCCACACCCGAGGGTTCGGTGACCCTGGCCAACGCTGCCATGCGCGCCCTGTCAGCCGAGGCGTTCCGGCTGGAGTCCCTGAGCCCCAGCAAGGACGGCCTCAAGGAGGACCCGAACCGAGTCACCGTGCAGATCGCCCCCTACCAGCAGGCCAGCGGGGCAGGGCGCCTCGACACCTCGAACCTGCCGATCGCGGTGGGCGCAGGGCTCCTTGGCGGGCTGTTGTTGGGCTACCTGATCGCTTTCACGCGCAAGCAACTGGACGTCAGGGTGCGCACCACCAAGGATGTCGAAGAACTCACTGGTCACAGTGTGCTGGCGGTCGTACCGGACACCAAGGAACTCGGCCAGCAGCGCACCGCCAAGGGGGAGAGCCAGAGCTTGGCTCTGGGGCCGGCTGGCGAGGCGCTCCGGCAGTTGCGGACGAACCTTCGCTACGTCAACGTTGACGATCCTCCTCGATCGATCGTGATCACCAGCGCGAACCCGGGTGAAGGGAAGTCGACCATCTCGTCGAACCTCGCCCGCTTGATGGCTCGATCCGGGCAGAATGTCGTCCTGATCGACGCCGATCTGCGCAAGCCGGTGCAGCACAAGATCTTTGGTCTCGACAACGTGGTCGGTCTGACGCAGGTGCTAGCCGGCAGTATCGACCTCGAGGATGCGCTGAACCCCACCCCCGATGCTCGACTGCTCGTGCTGCCCTCTGGTCGTGTGCCCCCCAACCCCAGCGAGGTCGTCGGCTCGCAGCGCATGCGAGAACTGATCGAGACACTCAGCGAGGACTCCTTCGTCATCGTTGATGCCCCACCGGTGCTGGCGGTGACCGACCCCGGGCTGGTGGCGGCCGCCTGCGACGGCGTCATCCTGGTCTCGCGGGTCGGCAAGACCTACAAGGAGCAGATGCGCCTGAGCATGAAGCTGATGAGCCAGGTCGGCGCCACCATGTTCGGTACCGTGCTGCACCGCGCGCCCCGCAAGGCGTTGGGTTCGGTGGTCTATGGGGCCGGAGTCAGCGGGAAGTACCACTCCTACTACGGCAACTACTACGGCGACAAGAAGTCGCAGGGTGCGGCCGAGGTCATCGCGCCGGATCCCGACACCGAGAACGTGGACGAGGCTCCACGCCGAGCGCACGCCTAACTCCGTGTCCGAGGCGGTCGAGGGCGAGCGAGGGTCAGCCAGTGCGTGGCGGGCCTTCGCGGAGCGGCTGCGTCCCGCAGATGCGTTCCTGTTCTCGCTGTTCCTGTTCGACCGCTTCCCCTTGATGCCCGGCTTTCCAGGGGGTGTTCCCCTGACAGCCTTCCTGTTGGTGGTCGCCTTCTTCCGCAAGCCGATGTACCGGGTACGTGGGATGGGCGTGCTCACACTGGGGCTGGCGATGCTGCTCGGCTACCTGGCCTTGGTCTCGCACCTGGCAGGAGTCGACCACACCAATCGCCTGATACGTATTGGCCTGCTGTGTGCACTGATCGTCACCGTGGCTCAGGGCCGCTTTCACCTCTATTCGGCTGTGGTGGGCTTGATGTTCTCGACCCTGGTGGTCAACATCTTGGCCTTCTACGCGGGACTGACCCCCAACCAGTACCCTCCCTACCTGACTGGCTGGTTCGGCGACAAGAACGTCGCTGGACTCTGGTATGTGGTGCTCTATGCGCTCGGTCTCTACGTGATCCGCCGGCCGCGCAACCTGATCGTGTGGACGGTGCTGATGGGCGGCGTGCTCTTCTTGACCGGCAGCCGGACCTCGATCTCGGCCTTCGTCGTGGCCGCGGTGTGGTTCCTGATGCGCAACCGACTCGTGTGGGCGCTGAGACTCGGGCTGGCTGGGGCTTTGGTCTACGGGCTGCTCTACGCCGAGGAGCGGCTGGCCCGGATCGGTGTCTTCTCCAACCGCTATCAGACCGACTGGTTCCGGTCGATGGTTGAAGCGGCCTCGCACGAGAAGGTGGCGGCTGCCCCCTGGTTCGGAATGGGGTTGACCACCGCAGTCGCCACCTTGCCCAATGGGCGTGTGGAGTTCTTTCACAACTCCTACCTCGCGCTGAGGGTCGAGGGGGGTTGGCCGATGACGATCCTCATCGTGGGGATGTTTGCCTTCGTGGGGGTTGGACTGTTGAGCCCCCGCGCCGTGGTGCCGCGACGGGTCAAGGCAGGCGAGGCTGCCTGCGGCGCCGTGATGGTCTGCGCCTGGAAGCTCGGCGAGGTCTTCTTCACCTCGGCCGCCGCACTGGCCCTCGGGTTCGCCATCTGGGCGCGCTTGGCCGTCCCCGTCGGGGAGCACCTCGTGAGAGGGGTCAGCGACGAGGTTCGCCAACTGCTGCTCAGGCCAGACGGAAGTGACCCAGACTGGGACGAGGAGACCGCTGCTGCCGCGCCGGTCGGTACGGGTCGTCAAGTCCCACGAGGAGAGCCATGAGCCCGATCAGCACCATGCTCGAGAAGCTTGCCGGGTTGCGCTACCGCCGCGGCCAACTCATGACCCGACTCTTCTACAGCCGAGGCTTCGGTCACGTCGGCCGCGGTGCGGTGGTGATCGCGCCGATCATGCTGCAGGGCGTCAAGCGCATCCACATCGGCGACGGCACCCTGATCCGTGACGGGGCCTGGCTGGCCACCGAGGGCGAACGGGGCGAACTGCACATCGGCCACGCCTGCCACTTCGGCCACCGCCTGCACGTGCACTCCATCGACCCGGTCTTCATCGGCGACCGCTGCGTCGTCGCCGACAACGTGATGATCACCTCGACCGACCACCAGCGCGGCAATCGCCACGCGGTCACCGGCAAAGGCGAGGTGCGCATCGGTGACGACGTGTTCATCGGCCAGAACTGCACCGTGCTCGGAGGAGTGACCATCGGCGACGGGGCAACAGTCGGGGCCGGAGCCGTGGTCACCAAGGACGTGCCGGCCGGCAGCGTCGTCGGTGGCATCCCGGCCCGGGTGATCGGATGAGCACTCGTTCGATCCTGCTGGTCGCCCCCAGCTTCCCCGGCTACTGGCGCTCGATCGAGCGCGGCTTCGAAGACCTCGGCTACCGGGCCAGCACCCACTGCTACGACGCCGGCAGCAACGTCGAGAAGATCTACAACAAGCTGGCCTACGAAGTGCCCGGCAAGCTCAGAGGGCGCCCCCAGCACATCTCGGCCGAGCGGGTCACCCGACGGGCGATCGCCGCGGTCAGGGCCGCGAAGCCTGACATCGTCCTGGTGATCAGGGGCGACTCGCTCACCGACGACTTCTGGCAGGCCGTGGACGACCTCGGCGCGACGCGCCGCCTGTGGCTGTGGGACGAAATCCGACGGATGGAGCACTCCCTGGAGGCGCTCGCGGCCATGGGACCGTTGGCCACCTACTCCAAGGCCGATGCCGCCAGCCTGCGCGCTGCCGGGGCCGAGGTGGTGCACGTCCTGAACGCCTACGACCCCCACCGTCCGCTGCGTGCCCCACGCCCCACCGACGACATCACCTTCGTGGGCGCCCGGTTCGACTCCCGCGAAGCCGCCCTGACCCACCTGCACCAGGCGGGTGTGCCGGTGACGGCTTACGGGCGGGACTGGTCAGCGCACCCGGTCGACCGGCTGCGCACCTTCCGCGTCGGCACCACAGGGCTTCCTGCCCACCGCGACATCAGCCTGACCGAGGCCTGGGCGGTGATGCGCGACTCACTGGCCACCATCAACATCCACGGTGACCAGGACGGGTTCACCATGCGCACCTTCGAGGCTCCCGGTGTGGGGGCCGTGCAGCTGATCGACCGCCCCGACGTGGCAGACCTGTTCGAGCCCGAGAAGGAGGTGCTGGTCTTCCGAAACCACGACGAACTGCTCGACCAGACCCAACGGGTGAGGCGCGACACCACCAGGATGCGGGCGCTCAGGGAAGCCGGCGCCCGGCGAGCCCTGGCCGAGCACACCTTCACCCAACGTGCGCGGGTGGTGGAGCAGCTGTGGGTCTGATCCATCCGACCGACCTCGCCGCCTGGCAGCGATGGGAGCGCTCGCACCACCGTCTTCGTCAGGTCAAGGCGGCCGTGAAGAACCGGGTCAGACCTCATCCCGAGGCTCCGCTGCACCTGCATCACACCAGCGACCAGCCGCGGGTGCTGGTGGCCCTCGACGTCGCACGCGGCACCAGCGTCGACGCCCTGCTCGCCCCGCTCGACCATGTGGCAGCGCCTGCCGCGATCCTCACCCGCGGACCGCTCCCGGCCCATCTCACCAGACCCGGCTGGACGACGCGCCCCCTCGCCGGTGTCGAGGAGTTGCCGCCGTCGATCTCCACCGTCCTGTCGGCGGGCAGCTTCGAGGCTGTCTCGTTGCCGGTGCACCGCTGGGCCAGTGGGCGAGGCGTGAGGTTCATCGTCGTCCAGCACGGCCTGCTCACCCCGTTCGCACCGCCTCTGCCGCCTGGCTCGACGGTGGCCGCCTGGACCGAGGGTGATGGGGAGTTCTGGCGCTCCGGACGAGGTGACGTCGATGTCGTCACAGTCGGGTCGCAACTGCTGTGGAAGGCGGCCACCGATCCGGTGTCCGCGCCAGCCGACGGCCCGGCGCTCTTCCTGGGGCAACTGCACGGCACTGAACTGCCGCGTCACTCCTATGCCCGCGCTGCCTGGGACTTCTGTCGGCGTGAGCAGGCGCTCTACCGTCCACACCCGGCCGAGGTCGACGTGGTGTCACGCGCGATCCACGTGGTGTGGCGCCGGGCCGGCATCACGTTCGACGACAGCGGCGTCGCGCTACGACAGAGGTCCCAGCCGGTGGTGTCGGTCTTCTCCACGGGCATCCTCGAAGCTGCCGCGCGTGGCCTGCCCGCGTGGGGGTTCCACCCCTCGCCACCGCGCTGGGTCGAAGACCTGTGGCGCCGTGTCGGCATCCAACGCTGGGGAGACGCGCCCACACAGGCCCCAGCCTTCGCCCAGGAGCCCGCGCGCACCATCGCCTCGCAGGTCGGGTGACAACACCCAACGCGCCCGTCAGCGCCGGTTCGGTATCGTGGCAGTGCCACAGGGGGCGGCGAGGTACGGGGGTCGAACAAAAGGGGGCCATCGTGGTGCTGGTGGATCGTCAGGTGGGGCCACTGGTCATCAACGGTTCAGAGTCGGTGCTGGCCGCGCTCACCAAGATCTCGGCCAACAAGGCGCGCGTGCTGTTCGTCGCCGACTCGCACGGCCACCTGATCGGCTCGGTCTCCGACGGTGACGTGCGGCGCTGGCTGATCAGCGCCGAGACCACCGACCTGAGTTTGCCGATCGACGGCGTGGCCAACCGAGGGGCCACGTGGCTGCCGTTCGGCACCGCACCCAGCGAGATCGCGGCCGCGCTGTCGAACCGGATCACCCACATTCCCCTGCTCGACGAGCAGCGACGCATCGTCGCGATCGCCAGCGCCGACCGCCGCCACCTGCAGGTCGGCCGACATCGGGTCTCGGACGAGGACCCCGCCCTGCTGATCGCCGAGATCGGCAACAACCACCAGGGCTCGGTCGCGATGGCCACCGAGTTGGTCGACCTCGCCGTCGGCGCCGGGGCCGACGTGGTGAAGTTCCAGTTGCGCGACATGGAGGCGCTCTATCGCCAGAGCGGCGCCTCGACCGCCGGGGAGGACCTCGGCGCCCAGTACACCCTCGGGCTGCTGGCCAAGTACTCGTTGAGCGCAGAGCAGATGCTCGAGGTGTTCGCCCACTGCCGCGCACGCGACGTCGAGGTGATCTGCACCCCGTGGGACGCCCCCTCGGTGCGCGTGCTCGCCAACGACGGCATCCCCGCCCTCAAGGTGGCCAGCGCCGACCTGACCAACCACGCCCTGCTCGACGAGATGTTCGCCACCGGGCTGCCGCTGATCGTCTCGACCGGCATGTCGACCGAGCACGAGATCACCGAGGCCATCGGACTGCTGCGCTCGTCGGGCTCGCCCTGGGCGATGCTGCACTGCCAGTCGACCTACCCCGCGCCATTCAAGGACATCAACCTCAGCTACCTCACCCGGCTGCGCGAACTCACCGGCGGCCCGGTTGGTTACTCCGGCCACGAGCGCGGCTGGCACATCCCTCTGGCGGCGGTGGCCATGGGCGCCAGGATCATCGAGAAGCACTTCACTCTCGACCGCGGTCTGGAAGGCAACGACCACAAGGTGTCGCTGCTGCCGGCCGAGTTCGCCACCATGGCCGCCCGCATTCGCGAACTCGAGGAAGCCATGGGCAGCGATCGTCCGCGGTCGGTCTCGACCGGTGAGTCGATGAACCGGGTCACCCTGGCCAAGTCACTGATCGCAACCCGCCGCATCGAGGTGGGCCAGACCATCAGCGCCGACGACGTGGCCATCAAGTCCCCGGGACGAGGACTGCAGCCCAACCGGCTGGGCGACCTGGTCGGCCGCAGGGCCCACCGGATCGTCGACGAGGGCGACTTCTTCTACCCCGGAGACCTCGCCGAGGTGGCGTCCGGGCCCCGCCCCTACAGCTTCCGCCGGCCCTGGGGCATCCCGGTGCGCTACCACGACTTCGCCCGCCTCACCGAGGTCGCCACCCCCGACTTCCTTGAGTTCCACCTGTCGCACAAGGACGTCGAACTCGGCGTGCACGAGATCTTCGCCGACACCAAGCTCGACATGGGCTTCACTGTGCACCTGCCCGACCTGTACGACGGTGACTTCATCGTCAACCTGGCCAGCCCCGACGAGCAGGTCTGGGAGCGATCGATCGTCGAGATGCAGCGGGTGGTCGACATCACCCGCAGCCTGACCGAGCACTTCACCGTCGACCAGGCGCCGATCATGATCGCCACCATGGGCGGCTTCACCGCCGACAGCTTCGTCGAGCCGGGCGCCCGTCCCGCGATGTATGCCCGCATCGCCCAAGCCCTGGAACGCATCGACGCCTCCGAGGTGCGGATCACGGCCCAGACCCTGCCGCCGTTCCCGTGGCTGATGGGTGGCCAGCAGTACCACAACCTGTTCATGGCGCTCGACGACACCGTGGAGTTCTGCGAGCAGTACGGGCACCGGCTCACCCTCGACACCTCCCACTCCAAGCTGGCCGCCAACTTCACCCGACGCCCCTTCTCGGAGTACGTGGAGCGCCTCGCCCCCCACACCGAGCACCTGCACCTGGTCGACGCCGAGGGCGTCGACGGTGAAGGCCCCCAGGTGGGGGAGGGCGAGATCGACTGGCCGCTGCTGGCCCAGCAACTCGACGACGGGTGCCCCGGCGTCGGCTTCATTCCCGAGATCTGGATGGGGCACACCAACAACGGGGAAGGGTTCTGGACTGCCCTGGAGCGGCTCGAGGAGTGGTTCTGATGCCACCGACACCTCGCACCGCGCTGTGGGTGGCACCGGTGTCGAACTTGGCCGGGGTGGCCCGCCACATCATCGACACGGCGCGCGTCGGCGTGCCCGGGTGGGACCTGGTCGTGGCAGCACCCCGGGGCCCACTGCTGGACGAGGTCAACGCGGCGGGTGGGGTGGCCGTTGCCGTCGACATTGGGGGAGGGGTCTCGACGCCGACGGCCATCCGGAACCTGCGAACCCTGGTGCGTCGGCTGAGGCCCGAGATCGTCCACACCCACCTGGCCAGGGCCGACATCCTGGCCGCGTTGGCCGCCCCCGAGCGCCGGCCCCGCTTGGTGAGCACTGAGCACCACATCTCGCCGGACCGCTACATGTTTCACCCGACCCGAGCCCGCGCGGTGGCCATGGAGACGGTGCACCGGCTCAGGCTCACCCGTTTCGACTCACTGATCGCGGTCAGCGCCTCGACCGAGCGAGACATGCGCCGCTACTGGCGGACGCGCCGACCCATCACCGTCATCCGCAACGGGGTCGACCGACCGGCCGACCCCCCTCAGCGTGATCCAGGGCTGCGCTTCCTGTCGTTGTCGCGGTTGTCTGCTGAGAAGAACGTCGACATGACGCTGAGGGTCTTCGCCCTCGTCCTGGCCCAGCACCCGGCGGCCACGCTGACGGTCGCGGGGTCCGGAGACGAGGCTGACAGTCTGCAGCGGCTGGCCGGTGAGCTTGGCATTGACGACTCGGTCACCTTCCCAGGGTTCATCGACGCCCCGGCGGCGATGGCCCAGCACGACGTGATCCTGCAGCCCTCCCAGTCCGACAACCTCTCCTACACCCTGCTCGACGCGGTGGCCCAGGGCATGGGCGTGGCCGCCAGCCCGATCGGAGGCAACCCCGAGATCCTCCCCGATCGCTGCATCGGCAGCGTGGACGATGACGGCGCCTTCGCCGCGATCGCGATCGAGCAGGCTCTCGACCTGAACGCTCGTCCGGTGCTGCCCGACACCATCCCGACCGTGCGGCAGATGACCGAGCAGATCGCCGCCGTCTACGAGCAGATGGGCGTGTGATGGGCCAGCCGATCACCTTCGCCTCGAACCAGCCCACGATGGGCGGGGGAGAGGTGATGCTGTTCGCCCTCGCCGAGGCGGCGCGTGAACTCGGCCACGACGTGACCGTGGTCGCACCGGAGTACCCGAGCGACGTGGTGGACGAGTCCAGACGACGCGGTTTCAACACCGTCGGCATCCACGGACGAACCACCGTCGACTACCTGCGGGGTCTGCGCGCCTGGGACGGCAGCCATCGCCAAGGCCTGCTGTGGTGCAACGGACTGCGCCCCGCCCTGGCGACCGCCGGCCATCGCCATCGCATCGTCGAGTTGCACCAGCATCCGTCGGGTGCCCAGAAGCTGATGGCGCGCGTGGCTCGCCAGGGAGTGCTGCAGACCGTCGTTCCCTCTCATGACATGGCCGCGGCGATCCCGGGCACGTCGGTGCTGTGGAACTGGGTCGACGACGTGCCCCAGGCTGCCCGTCCACGCCAGCAGCCGATCCGCGTGGGCATGCTCGGCAGGCTCAGCATCGACAAGGGTGTGCTGGTGGCCTGCGAGGCGATCAGGGAACTGGAGCGGCGCACGCCCGGTCGGTACCGACTCGTCGTGGCAGGCGAGAGCCGCTTCGTCGACCCGGTTGAGGCCGAGCGGATCGATCAGGCTCTGCACGACCTGGGTGACCTGTGCGACCGGCGCGGCTGGATCGATCGTGACGAGTTCTTCGCCGACGTCGACGTCGCCGTCTTCCCCTCGGTCTGGCGCGAACCCTTCGGTCTGGTGGTGGCCGAGGCGATGGCCGCCAAGGTGCCCTTCGTCGTCTCTGACGCAGGGGCGCTGGGCGAGGTCGCTGGCCCGGGATACCCGCTGGTCGTTCCCGCCGGCGATCCGGTCGCCCTGGCCAGCGCTGTCCAGCAGGCCACCGAGCCTGACGAGGGGCTGCTCGACGCGATGCGCGACCGCTGGAGCGAACACTTCTCCCCACGGGCCGGACGTCGACGGCTCGCCGACCTGCTCGACAGTCTCAACCGCCCGGCAGGCGGTGTGCGCCCCACCAGGGCCGAACCCCGGGTGGCGCTCGTCCACGACTACTTCACCCAACGCGGTGGGGCCGAGCGCGTCGCGCTGACCCTCAGTCAGGCCTATCCCGAGGCTGAGCTGACCACGTCGGTCTACGCGCCCGACAGCACTTATCCGGAACTGGCGACCAGGGATGTCCACACCAGTTGGATGGACCGCATCGATGTGTTCAAGCGGAACTTCCGGCTCGGTCTCGGCCTGTACCCGGTCGCCTTCAGCACCACCGTCGCTGGACGCGACGCTGACGTGCTGATCGTCTCGACCACCGGCTTCGCCCATGGCGTGCGGACGCCGGCGAAGAAGCTGGTCTACTGCCACTCACCAGCCCGGTTCCTCTACCTGAGCGACGACTACCTCGGCCGCCCGTGGTGGCGAGCGCCGAGCGGCTGGGCACTGAAGGTCCTGAGGCCAGCCCTGGTCGCCTGGGACCAGCGTGCCGCCCGATCTGCCGACAGGTACCTGGCCAACTCCAGCGTCGTCCAGCGGCGCATCAAGCAGGTGTACGGCATCGACGCCGAAGTTGTCCATCCGCCCCACAGCATCGATCCCCAGGGTGTGACGGAGCCGCTGCCGCTGCCTGAGCATGCGGCGAGCGGCTTCCACCTGATGGTCTCGCGACTGATGCCCTACAAGAACGTCGACGTGGTGATCGAGGCCTTCCGGCAGATGCCCGAGCGGCACCTGGTGATCATCGGGCGCGGCCCGCTGGGCGCCACGCTCCGACGCAACCTTCCCGCCAACGTGACCATGCTCGAGGGAATCTCGGACGCCCAACTGCGCTGGGCCTACACCCACGCCATCGCGGTGATAGCCCCCAGCCACGAGGACTTCGGCCTCACGCCGGTCGAGGGGTTCGCCTTCGGCACGCCGACGCTCGCCCTGCGTGCCGGTGGCTACCTCGACACCGTGGTTGAGGGTGTGAGTGGGTGGTTCTTCGATCGTGCCACGCCGGCTGAGGTCAGGGCAGCAGTCGAGAGGCTCGACGGCGAGCCACTGTCGGAGCAGACGGTGAGAGAGCACGCCGAGCAGTTCTCGCCCGCTGCCTTCCGCGCGGCGATCCAGCGCCACGTCGACGACCTCGCCGGAGTCGGCCAGTGAGGGCCACCCTGGTGATCCCCAGCCGAGGGGGGCGTGAGCGTCTGCCGCGTCTGATGCAGGCGCTCAGCAGTCAGAGCCACGCCGACTGGGACGCGGTCGTCGTGCTCGACGGTGACATCGACGGCAGTCGTGCCGTGCTCGAGGAGTTCGATGAGTTGCCCCTGACTCTGATCGAGTTCCCCGACAACCGAGGACGAGTGGCTGCCCTCAACGCCGGGTTCGCTGCGGCGACCGGTGACGTGCTGATTCGCTGCGACGACGACTTTGAACCCGGCCCGGGGCACGTGGCGGCACACCTGGCCGCGCACGCGGCTGGTGAACCGGTTGGAGCGGTGGGCCTGCCGCTCAACATCGCTCCCGACAACGCCTACATGCGGGCCTACGGCAGCCATGCCGACCGTTCGTTCCGCAACCACGCCTACGGACTGCCCGCCGACCAGCGCTGGCGGCTGTGGGGTGGGAATGTGTCGGTGACCCGCGCCACCTTCGACCAGGTCGGCGGCTACGACGCCACCTACCAGGGGTATGGCTGGGAGGATGTCGACTTCGGTCACCGTCTGCACCAACTCGGGGTGCCGATCGTGCTGGTCTCCGACGCCGAGGTCTTGCACCACATGGCGTCGGTCACCTGTGAGATCAGGGCGTTGCGGGGTTACGACTCCGGACGGGCCCGCCGCACCTTCGACACGCTCCATGGCGCCGGGACCAGTGGCGACACGGCCCCCAGCATGCGCAGCCCGTGGAACGTGTTGGTCGGGGCCACGGCGCGAGTCCTGAGTCGGAGCGGGGTCGAGCGACTGGGACGAGCGGTCGACCTGGCCCTACCCGTGTTGCCACGACCGATCGGGCGCAAGGCCGTCGCCTGGGTGGTGGAGTCGGCGGTGTGGGCGGGTTACCTGGGCTCGGCCCACCAGTAGCGCTCGGTGACGGGAAGGGTGTCGGCCTGTTCGAGGCGCCGCTGCACAGGATCCATCACGACCAGTTGGGTCCGGTAGTGGGCCAGCAGTCGCGCCTTGCGCGCTCGGTCGACCGGGACATCGGCGCTCTCGAGCCGGACCCCCAGACGGGTCGAGGTGGTGGCTGCCTGCTCGTCACCGCGCCGCGACCACAGATAGGGCAACTCCTCGTAGAACGCGATCCGCACTCCGGGATCGCTGCGATAGCGCTCGACCACCAGATCACGCAGCACCAGGTGGTCTTCATTGGCCAGCATTCCGCGGCGTTGGGCCCTGCGGCGTCGACGGACGTACAGCCGATGCAGCACCTGCTGGGCGAGTCGCCTCAGCTGACTGGGCGAGCTGCTCTGGACGGGGACGCAGGTGTGGGCTGCTGCAGCTGGCGGTGAGCTGGCCGGGACCTGGGCTGTCTGGTCTCCCCGAAACCTGCTGAGCATCGAGCGCGTTCGTTCGACGAGCCCCTCGGGCATCTGTCCACCGGCGCCGATCGGCAACCAGATCACTGCTCTTGGGTGGTCCGCCACCCAGACGTCCACGCTGTGGGTCACGGACTCGATGTCCTTCGCTCGTACGGACGGTGTGACGTAGGCCCGCTCGAGGGCGTCAAGCTGGTGAGTGGTCACTCCGACGCTGGCGAAGGCCTCGACGTCCTCGGCGCGTCGGTCACGCATGAGCGCTTGGGCATCGTCGTAGCCGCATCGTCGGTCCCACTCCGTCGCGGTTGGCGAGGTTGGCACGCCGGCAAAAACGGTCCAGACCTCAGGGTCGACGGCACACACCAGCTCCGAAGCGCTGAACAGCGCGTCGTCCAAGTGGGGTGACAGCAGCAGGTGGTGCTCAGCCACGGGAAAGGGGTGCTCCACAGTCGAAACCCTAGTTCAGCTCCCCTGTGGCAGGATGGGCCTCTGTCAGGGGGAAGCGGGGAGGTCGCATGGGCGAGGCGGGTGTGACCGTCATCATCCCTTGCCACAACGCTGCCGACACGATCGGGCTGCAATTGGAGGCGTTGGCCAGGCAGGTCGACGTGCCCGACTACGAGGTCGTCGTCGTCGACAACAACTCCAGCGATGACCTCGGCCCCGTGATCGACCACTGGACGCCGCGTCTGCCCAGCCTGCGCGTGGTTCCCGCGCGCGAGCACCAGGGGGTCTCCTACGCCCGCAACGTGGGCATTCGCGAGGCGCGCTTCGACCACATCGCCATCTGCGACGCCGACGACGTCGTCAGCCAGTACTGGCTGCGTGACCTGTGGCGCTGTCTGGCCGACCACGACGTGGTGTCGGGCTCGGCCGCAGACATGTCTGCCGAGGTCTTCACCACGGTCGACGAGGTCTGGCAGCGCATCGACGGTCAGGGCACGAACTATGTCGCGCCGCCCCCACCGACGGCCAATGAGGTGTACCCGGTGATGATGGGCGGCAACTGCGCGATGCTCACCGCCGTCGCGCGGGACCTACGTGGGTTCGACCAGTCATACCGACGTGGCTCGGACGACGGCGACTTCGCCATGCGACTGAACGAGGCTGGCATCGCCATCGCCCATTCCCCGGTCGCGCGGATCGCCTACCGCGACCGGGCCACGCCCGCGCAGACGCTGCGCATGGGCTACCACCGCGGTTTCATGCACACACGCCAGTGCGCGAGGTTCGGCGCGTGGAGCAGGTCTCCCCACCTGCGCGGTGCTTGGCCCTTGAACCCGGTACGCAGCCTCGTCGCCGGGGTTCTGATGCTGCTGGGAGCCAAGGCGCGCGACTGGAACGCGGTTGCCTCACGGCTCGGCACGTCGAGCGGACTGCTCGTGGGCTGGGTTCAGCATCGGCTCCTGGGCCGAGTTCCTGCCCGTCAGCTGGGCGTGGGGTTGGACTGACCATGCGGGCTGACGTCATCACCGTCTTGCGATCATGGGCGCCCGAGGATCGGCGCCGCCAAGTACTCCTTGTCCTGGTCCAGCTGCTTGCGTCCTTCTTCGACCTCGTTGGTTTGGCTGCGCTGTTCCCCCTGATGCAGGTGCTGACGGGCGAAGACCTCAGCAGTGGCTACCTCGGCAAGATTTGGTCGTTGCTGGGTGAGCCAAGCCGACAGGTCCTGGTGCTGGAACTCGCCGCAGGCGTCATGTTGGCCTTCTTGACCAAGGCGTTGTTCTCTCTTCGCCTGCAGTGGTGGAGCCTGGGCTTCAACAACCGGATGATCGCCCAGACCCAGCAGAAGCTGCTCCAGCACTTCCTGGCTGAGGACTACCTGGCCCACAGGCGCCGAAACACGGCCGAGATCGCCAGGGCGCTCGGGCAGTCGGTTTCCGACGGAGTCGGACGGGTGATCGGAGGCCTTGCCTCTCTGGCAACCCAGGTGCTGTCGGTGCTGGTCATCATCTCTCTGCTCCTGGTGACGATGCCGGTACCCACTCTGGTTGCCATCGTCTACTTCGCGATCACGATGCTGCTGATTGACCGCCTGCTGGTGAACCCGAACAAGTCGGCCGGGCTGCTCGCGAACCAGGCGGGTGCACGGTTGAGCAAGGCGATGCTGCAGGCTGTTGGCGCCTTCCGCGAGGTCAAGATGCACCGGGCCGAGGGGCACTTCCTGCACCGGTACGCTGACGCCAACAAGCAGGTGCAAGCGACGTCGAGACGGGTGAACTTCCTCGCCCAGGTGCCCAAGCAGGTGCTCGAGGTCGTCACCATCTGGGGCATGGCGATCCTGCTGATCGTGATCTCACTCACCGCCAGTGACCCGGGCGCGATGATGCCGTCCCTGACGCTCTTCGTGGCCGCCGCCATGAAGATCCTCCCCACACTGAGCGGCATGTCGGCCACGATCGGCAACGTGAACTACGGACGGGCAGGGTTGGCCATCACCGCCGACCTGTTGCGCCAGCCACTGCAGCGTCTGGCACCTGAGTCATCGCCGGAAGGTTCGACCGCCCGCGCTGGATCCCTGGAGGTCGATGATGTGACCTTCAGCTACCCCGATGGGCATACCCCGGTGTTGAACGGGGTCAGCCTCAATGTGCCTGCTGGCACCTCACTGGCGATCGTCGGGTCCAGCGGCGCCGGAAAGACCACGCTGGTTGACATCATCCTGGGATTGATCGAACCCACGACCGGTAACGTCCGCTACGGCGGCACACCGATCACAGACTTCGAGTGGAGCCAGATGCTGGCCTACGTCCCCCAGGACGTCTACATCCTTGATGAGAGCATCCTGGAGAACGTTGCCTTCGGCGTCGAGCCCGACCAGGCCGATGAGGCGCGCGTCTGGGACGCACTGAGGGCCGTGCAGATGGACTCCTTGGTCAGGGACTTGCCTCGAAGACTGCATTCGGGCATCGGCGAGCGAGGTTCGCGCCTGTCCGGCGGTCAACGGCAACGCCTCGGGATCGCCCGAGCTCTGTACCGTGCCCCGAACGTCCTCGTGCTGGACGAGGCCACGTCAGCGCTTGACAACGAGACGGAGCATCATGTGGCCAAAGCCGTCGAGGCGCTGCGCGGTCGTGTCACCACCTTGATCGTGGCGCATCGACTCTCGACGGTGCGTAGCGTCGACCAGCTTGTCTTCCTCGAGGATGGGCGGGTCAGCGCGAGCGGTACCTTCGCCGAGGTCAGGGAGCAGTCGGCCGCCTTCAACCGGTTGGTCGAGCTGGGCTCTCTGGATGCACCCGCCCAAGCTGGCTCCGAAGTGCAGGCAGACGATGTCAACTCCTGAGGGCTCCACGGTCGAGCGTCGGATCCTGTTCATCTGCCCACGCACCCCTGAGATGAGCGGGGGGTCGACGGCGGTGGGCAACCTTTCGCGCGGCCTGCAAGGCCGTGGGTTGTCCGTGCGTCATGTCTCTTTGAGGCCCGGCACTGCCGAGCCCGTCTTTCCCACGTGGGTGCTCTTTCCTTGGAAGTTCCTCGACGACCGCCCGTTGTTGCGCGGCGCGGGGGTTCGTGGGCTGCTGCGGGCGCCGCTGTGGCCCATGAAGCGCGTGCTGCGCCGCGTTCGGCAGCGCCGACTTCGTCGCCTGGTTGAGGGCATGGGTGCCGATGACGTGGTGGTGTGCAGCCACGTCATTGCCCGGCAGGCGCTGGCCGAGACCGGCTACACGGCCAAGCACAATGGGCCCCTGCTGATTGGGCAGCACCACTCATCATTCGCCAGCCTGCACCACGAACCGTGGCTGGCAGGTCTGATCCGACCTGCCTTCGCCGCCGATGACTGCTTCGTCTGTCTCACGGACGAGGACGCGACCCGGTTCCGCGAAGTGATGGACGTGCCGGTGCGCGCCATCCCCAATGCGCTGTTCAGCGAGATGCCACGATCGAACCTTGAGAGCCGAACAGTGGTGGCGCTCTCGCGATTCTCTGCAGAAAAGCAACTCGACGTGCTGATTGCTGCCTTCGCCGACGCCACCCGCGACCCGGAGCTGCGGGGATGGCGACTTCACCTCTACGGCGATGGGCCTGAAGCTGATTTCCTGCGGTCCACCATCGCTGACCTTGGGGCAGAGGACAGGATCGAGCTGTTGCCTCCCACGGCCGACTCTGCCGCGGTGTTGGCTGGTGCCGCTCTGCATGCCATGAGCTCGCTCTACGAGGGCTTCCCGATGTCACTGCTCGAGGCGTCCAGTGCCGGTGTTGCGAGCATCGTCTTCGACTGCTCGGCGGGCGTCCGTGATCTGGTGCCGTCGGACGCCGGTGTGCTGGTGCCAGCTGGTGACGTACCTGCGTTCACCCAGGCACTGCGCGACGCCATGGGCGATCGTGACCACCGCGTGCGGATGGGCCAGGCCGCTCGTCGGCATGCCGACTCCTACCGGCACACGGCCATCACGCCACGATGGCTCGCACTCTTCGACGAGCTGGGCGAGCGGCGCAGAGAGTCAAACGAGTCAGGGCAGTCATGATGCGCGCCGGTGTGTACTTTCCATGGCTCAACGGACGAGGCGGCGCCGAGCGCCTGGCGATCGACCTGGCCCTTGGTATGGCCGGACGGGGCATGGACGCCCACCTCTTGGTGGCTGAGGGCACCGACGTGCCGCAGATCGAGAAGGACTTCGGGCGGCCCCTGTCGGCGGTGACGATCGTCGAGCTACCAGCGGCACCGCCGTCACCATTGCGAGAGGTCGATCGGACGCGAGAGGCCATCGCGCACCACCGGAGAGCCCGTCGGCTTGACCTCGACGTGTTCATCAACGCCGAGTACGGCAGCGACGTGCCCGCCTCTGGACGTTGGAATGTCTTCTACTGCCACTTCCCGCACCCGCTCACCACGCAGGCGCAGGGTTGGCGACGGCCCTACATGGGTGCGTCAGGCATGGTCAGGCGCTTGGCAACGCATCCCACCAGGGCCAGTGCGGTGGCGAGTTACGACCAGGTGTGGGCGAACTCTGCCTTCACGCGCGACCACGTGCGCACAACTTGGGAGCGTGACGCGCTGGTGCTGCATCCGGCATGCAGCCCCGTCGCACTCAGCACCAAGACACGGACGGTTCTCACCGTCGGCAGATTCCAAGCCGGCGCCTCGGGCACTCCGTACAAGGGCCAGGATCACTTGATCAGAGCTTTCGCCACAATGACCGATCTCCATGTCAGGGGTTGGTCTCTGATCCTGGCCGGGGGATTGTCCTGCCACCAGGCCGACGCGGAGTACTTCTCGGATCTCGAGGCCCTGGCCGAGGGTCTCCCCGTCGCTCTGCGCCCCAACGTCAGTCGAGACGAGCTGGAGCAGCTCTACGGCACGAGCGCGGTGTACTGGCATGCCCAGGGTTTCGGCACGAGTGAAGCCACTGATCCCCGGGCGCAGGAGCACTTCGGAATCAGCACCGTGGAAGCCATGTCGGCCGGCTGCATTCCGTTGGTGTACGGAGTCGCAGGCCCCAAGGAGGTGGTGGACCCGATGGGTGCCCAGTTCCAGTGGACGACCATCGACGAGCTGCTTGCCCTCACTCGCACCTGGGTCGAGGGCTACTCGTCTGAAGGGCCGCCGCGAGATGAGGTGGCCCAGGCCGTGGCGCTCGGTCGCGCCCGTGCGCGCGACTTCGCGCCCGAAGCCTTCACGACGCGGTTGAACCGGCTGCTCGACGACCTGCTGGAGTCCCCGCGATGACCCGGGCCTCAGTCGTGATTCCGGCGTACAACTGTGCGCCGCTGCTGCGACAGCAACTCGAGGCCCTTGAGGCTCAGGTCGATCCGGCAATCGAGGTACTGGTGGTCGACAACGGCTCGACGGACGACCTGGTGCAGACCTGTGCTGACTTCGAGGGAAGACTGGCGATCCGGGTCGTTCCCGCCACCGAGCGCCAAGGTCCGGCCTATGCCCGCAACGTCGGTGCTCGCCAGGCTTCGGCAGACATCCTGTTGTTCTGCGACGCGGACGACATCGTCCAGCCCGGGTGGGTAGAGGCCATGACTCGCGCTGTGGAACAGAGCGACCGGGCGCTGGCTGCTGGCCGCTTGGAGCTCGAGTCGCTGAACTCGGCGACAGCCCGGAGGGTGTTCTTCGAGGGCACCGACCAGGTTCACTCCGAACCCTTCGTCGTCCAGGGCTACCTGCGGACTGCTTGGGCCGGGAACATGGCCATCGGGCGACGGCAGTTCGTCGAGGTCGGTGGCTACGACATGGCCTACGGGTTGATGGGGGACGAGGACACCGAGTTCTCCTGGCGGGCCCAGGAGCACGGGCTGGAGCTGGTGGTCGTGCCGGAAGCTGTCATTGCCTACCGTCTGCGCGACGGGGTCAAGGGATTGCTGCGCCAGCGCCGTGGCTGGTCCAAGGGCCGCGTGCTCACCTACGTGCGTAGCCTCGAGCGCGGGCGTGCCGTGACGGGCATGTCCTTGAAGTGGACAGTGACCCGGGTCGTGGCGTTGCCGGTCCGCTGGCTTCAGACTCGCCGCTCACTCGAACAGAGGATGGTCTTCGCCCGCGATGCCGGAGCGCTCCTGGGCAACTTCGAGGGACAGCTCGCCTACCGAGTCCTGCGGCGAGCGCCGGCGGCGGAGTTGTTCTGAGCTGGCTGGGGCGCCGCGGCCGACCCTAGCGCCGCCGCCGGGCACGGTACAGGGTGCCCGGCAGACCCATTGCCGCGGCAATGAGGAAGCCCCAGTAGCGGACACGACCCAACGACGTCCGTCGTGCGCTCCACATGGCCGAAGAAACTTCTCGTCGTGACCCTCCTGCTGACCAGAGCTCGCGGGCATGCTTCCAGAGCTGGTCACTGGCCAGAGTCGAATGCTCCGGGTGGTCGACATGCTTTCCGAAGGTCCTCACCAGCGCCCGGAGGAAGCGGGGATTGGCCGCCCCGAACTCCACGCTGCCCAAGGAGGTGTCGAGGACTCGGTGCGAAACCAGCGGCTCATTGACCACGGCGAACGTGTGGCGTTCGGCGAGCCGCAGCCACAGGTCGTAGTCCTCGTAGAAGAGGTCCTCGTCGTACCCGCCCACCTCACGAACCGCAGCGGTCCGGAGCAGAACGCTGGGCGCAGGGATCCAGTTGTTGAGCAGCAGTTGGCCGAAGATGTTCCCCTGCCGCCTCTCGGCATCCGGCCAGCGGTAGTGCTCGCTGAAGACCTCAGGCAGGCGGTCGCCGGTGGCGTCGATCCGGTAGGCGTCGCTGTAGCAGGCTGCACAGGAGCTGGGCAGGCGAGCCAGGTGCCTCAGTTGCTGGCCCAGACGGTGCGGTTCCATCGTGTCGTCGGCCGAGATGTAGAAGTAGAACTCGGTGTCGACATGTGACAGTGCCTCGTTCAGTCCGCTGCACAGGCCCCGGTTCTGCTCGTGCGCCAGCACCAGGTGGTCGATGCCTGACTGTGCCAAATACTGGGAGGCCGCAGCCGCTGAGCCGTCCCGTGACGCGTCGTCCACGAAGATCACGCGATCGACCTGCGTGGTCTGGTCGACCACGGAGGCCAGGCATTGGGTGACGTACGCCTCGTGGTTGTAGGAGATGACGATGGCTGTAGTGCCGCTCAGCCGCCCGTCGCCGGTATCGGGAGCCATGTCAGCGTCGTCCCGCGATCGTGGCCAGTCGGCGCATGACGCTTGCCTCCTTGGCGAACCTTTGGTCGTATCCACCACGATCGGCAGACATGAAGGCGGCCCGGTCGCTGGCGAGCAGCGGATTGAACTGGGGGTCGCCGACCGTGGCGCTCATCGGCGTCTCGATGTCAAACCCTGAGAAGATCGCGTTGCGGCGCTTCTGGTGCTCGAACAAGTAGTCATCTCCGTACCAGATCTTCATCTCTTCGGGTATTCGCCTGTAGGACGAGCGTCGCATGAACATGAGGCTGCCGAAGCCATAGGTGCGGCGGTAAACCGGAAGGATGCGTAGACGACCGGGATCCGGTGGTTGGTCATCGGGCACTGCGTCAGTCAACCCTCGGTAGCACGAGGCTGCGGGAGTGAGTATGCCGATGGGTAGGCGGAGTGCCCGGCGGGCGAACCTGAACAGGGTCGGTGGGAACAGCAGGTCATCGTTGGCGATGCACAGCAGGTCGCTCGTGGCGCTCTGCACCCCCAGATTCCATGCCGGATTGACGTAGATGTTGCCGGGCTGATCGAGGACGATCAGCTTGTGGTGTCTGAAGGACACTGGAGTCGGGGCGTTGTTGATGACGATCACCTCGCGTACCAAACTCTCCCTGGTGACCATCTCAAGCAGGGGCACGAGGAAGTCGGATCGCTGGAGCGTGGGGATGATGACGCTGAAGGTCATGCGATCTCCTCACTGTCCCGGCTTGTCACCAACGCTACGGTAGCGCTGCACCGAGCACTCGAAGGAGGGCCACACCCTAGACTTTGAGCATGCGCATCCTGCTCGGGACCATGAGCCTTCATCAACTGGCGGGTGCTCAGATGTGGACCCGCACCTTGTATGACGAGCTGGTCGCTCGGAGGCATGAGGTGCACGTCCATGCGGTCGAGGGGAACAGTCTGTGGCCCGGCATGCCTCCATGGGATGTTTCGATGGGCGCTACGACCTGGCGATCGTCAATCACAACGAGACAATGAGGAGTCTTCGACGCGCTGCGGTTCGCTCGCGGATCATGGTGATTCACGGGGTGGTCCCCGCGCTGGAGTGGCCTGTGCTGGGCGCCGATGCCTATGTGAGCGTGTCAGAGTACGTGGCGAGCTTCGTCCCCGTGCGATCCACTGTGATCGGCAATCCGATCGACGTGGACCACTTCGTTCCCACTGGTGCTGTCAACTCGACCTTGACCAGGGTTGCAATGGTGTCGAATCACGAGTCACCCGCGACGGAGATCCTCCAGGAGGCCTGTTCTCGCCTCGGCGTCGAATTGGACCTCGTGGGCCTCAACACGAAGCTTGGCCCGACCAGCGACCCGAAGAGTGCCATGGACGCAGCTGATCTCGTGGTCGGGGTCGGGCGCACGGCTCTCGAAGCGATGGCCTGTGGACGCAACGTCTACTGCATGGGCCCCCGGGGCGCCGACGGCATGATCACGTGGGGCAACGTGGACGAACTGGCGCGGTGGAACTTCAACGGGGCGAAGTCAGGGGCGCTACCAACTGCTGGGCGACTCGCGGCGGGGTTGGCTGCAGGGTACGATCCTTCGCGCTCACTTCGAGGCTACGTCGTTGCCCACCATGCACCAGGAGTAGTCGCTCAGCAGTATCTCGATCTCGCGGAGAGCGTCGGTTGGCGACAGCGAGTGTTCCCGGCGCTTGCGCGACGAGGGCCGAAGGCACTGATGTCGCCAAGAATGATGACGGCCCTGGACCCCCTGCTTCGCGAGTGGCAGGGAAGAACCGCCCGGGACGGGAGGCCAGGCGTGCTCAGTGCTTTGGGCTGAGCGGAGCGCCGTAGCGGGAACCACATGGGTGATCCTGGGACATGGCAAACAGGGAGGCCCACCGCGAACGCTGGGCCTCCCTGCTAGAGCTGTTGGGGTGTCAGGCCGGGATGAAGTCGCTGTCGCACTGGCAGGCCCCGTGCGGAGGCGTCCCGGTCACGGCGACGTCGACAACGACTGCGTCGTGGTGATGCGTGTCGGAGCTGCACGGGCACTTGTGACCCCACTGGACGGTGAGGGTCCCCGTGAAGTTCGTCTGCTGGCTGTTGCCAGTGTTGGTGATGAAGAAGTAGAGCTTGCCAGACTGTCCTGCATCGACCTTGACACAACCAGATCCGCCGGCGGGAGGCGTCCACTGGGGAGTCCCACCTCCAAACGTGTCAGCCGGTTCGATGTTGCTCAAGACAGGCGAGCAGAAGTAGATCGCGTTGTCGGGGTCATTGTTCTTGACGTCGAAGACCAATCCGTAGCCCTGGAACACACGCCCCTTGCAGTTGCTGCCGGGGAACTTGCACGCGCCGTCGTAGGTGACGGTGGGCTTCGGGCCGCTGACGGCGAAGGCGGGGGTTGCGCTCGCAACCACGACCGCAGGGACCGACCAAGCGGCGCCCTTGGCGACCGTTCGGCGGCTGATCAGGTTGCTCATGTTTTTCCCCCAGGGTGATGAAGAGCGTGAAGACAAGAGTCGTCAATTCTGACGGATCTCAGGTTAAGCCGCCACCGACACGAGGTCAAGTTCGAATGTCCCCCGTCCTGCTGATGGTATAACCCGGCCCTCAAGCCCGGCTTGACGGCCCCTCCCTCAACCACACCCGCATCGACGACGGACCCCGGTTCCCCCACGCGAAGTAGGGGACCAGCCGCACCTGAATCGCCACCTGGTCGGGACCCGTCACCCGGTACAACCCGTCGGCATCCTCAGGCCAGTGATCGGCCATCGCCGTGGCCTCGACCACCGCCACGTCCAGCTCGTCGTCCCACCCGTCGGTGAACAGCGCGTCGCGCCCCAGCACCAGCGACCCGGCAGCCGGCTCGTCCCCTCGCATCTCGGCGCACAGCACCAGCGGGCCACGCCTCACGGCCACCAGACCGGTGTCGGCGCTCACCGCCGGGTCAGCCCACAGACGCTCCGCCACCAGGGGCAGCTCGAGCACCAGTTCGTCCCCGGCGGCCCAGTCGCGGTGCACCCGCAGGTAGCCCCGGTCGACCAGCGCGTCAACATCGATCCGCTCGCCGTTGACCGTGGCCGTCGCCCCGTTCGCCCAGGCCGGCACCCGCACCGCCAACGTGAACCGGGCCGCGTCCTCGACCCGGACGCGCACCTGCCCTTCCCACGGGTAGCGGGTCTCGACCGACAACCGCACCGGACCCTCGTCCAGATCGACGCGAACCTCGCCACCGATGAACAGGGTGACCACCACCTCGTCGCCACCGGTGGCGAACGCGTAGCTCTCGAGCGAGGTCAGCAGCCGCGCATAGTTCGGTGGGCAGCAGGCCACGCCGAACCACTCCTGGCGGGCGTGCTCACCGTCGGACTGCATCGGGTTGCCGTAGAAGTAGTGGGTGCCGTCGCTCGACGCCCCGGCCAGCACCGTGTTGTGCAGCGCCAGTTCGGCGACGTCGCCGTACCGTCCCTCGCCGGTGAGTAGACCCATGCGCCAGGCCCACATCACCAGTCCGATGCTGGCGCAGGTCTCGTTGTAGCTGGCGTCGTTGGGCAGTTCGTGGTCGCCGCGGAACCCCTCGATCGAGGCGTCGGCGCCGATGCCACCGGTGACGTACATCTTGCGGTCGACCACCGAGGTCCACAGCCGCTCGCACGCCGCACGCAGGCCGTCGTCGCCGAGCCGGGCGGCCAGGTCGGCCATCGCCGAGTACAGGTACATCGCCCGCACCGAGTGGCCGACCGCCTCGTCCTGTTCACGCACGGGCAAGTGGCTCTGGGAGTACTGGCGGTGGCGCTCGGCCTCTTCGGGACGACGTGGGAAGTAGCGCGCGAAGAAGCCGTCGTCGCCGCGCCGACGCGCCTCGTCCTCGAAGAAGAACGGCTTCGTGCCGCGGTCATTGACGAACTGTGCCGCCAAGTCGAGGTGCGTCCGGTCGCCGGTCAGGTCGAACAGCTTGACCAGTGCGAGTTCGATCTCCTCATGGCCGTCGTAGCCGTGGGCAGCCACACCGCCCTCGCCGAACTCACGGCGCACCAACTCGAGGTAGCCCAGCACGATGTCGAGCAGTGAGGTCTTGCCGGTGGCCCGGTGGTGGGCGACCGCAGCCTCGACCAGGTGGCCCAGGCAGTACAACTCGTGGGCATCGCGCAGGTCGGTGAACCGCAGCCCCGGCTTGACCACCGTGAAGTGGACGTTCAGGTAGCCGTCGTCACCCTGGGCGCCTGCCACCAGCCCGATCACCTGGTCGAGTGCAGCATCCAGGTGCGGGTCGGGGTGGTGGACCAGGGTGTTGCTGGCGGCCTCGATCCACTTGGCGACGTCGGACTCCCAGAAGATGTGGGGCTCCTTGTCGTCGCCAGGCTTCCAGTCCAGCCGCAGGGCGTCGAGGTGGCCGGCCTCGGCCAGTTGCCGGTACTGCTGCGGGATCGTCCGAGTGCGGACGACCTCACGGCGCGGGGCCCAGAACTCGTCGGTGATCGTGACCGCCGAGAGCGGGACGGCAGACAGGGGAACAGTGGGCAGCGGTGTCATCGGTGACTCCAGGTGCAGGCGTTGGCCGAGGAAGTACTTGCGTTGTCAGACGAGCCTACTAGCGTTCGACCCAGGCACGTCTGAATCGATCTCGACCCCCCTTGGCAGGAGACCCACGATGCCCACCTCGTCCACACCCACCACGCTCGTGCTGGCTGACGCCCCCACCCACCACCTCGACCGACGGCTGCAGGGACAGTTCGCCGAACACCTCGGCCACTGCATCGACGGAGGCATCTGGGTCGGGCCCGACTCGTCCATCGCCAACAAGAACGGCATTCGCAGCGACGTGGTGGCAGCCCTGCGCGAGATCAAGGTGCCGTTGGTGCGCTGGCCCGGCGGCTGCTTCGCCGACGAGTACCACTGGCTCAAGGGGGTCGGGCCCGAGCGCCAGCCGATGGTCAACACCCACTGGGGCATGGTCAGCGAACCCAATGACTTCGGCACCCACGAGTACTTCGACCTGCTGCACCAGTTGGACGCCGAGGCCTACGTCAACGGCAACGTCGGCAGCGGCAGCGTGCAGGAGATGTCGGACTGGATCGAGTACATGACGCTCGAGTCGACCTCACCGATGGCCGAACTGCGCCGCGCCCACGGCCGTGAGCAGCCCTGGAAGCTGGAGTTCTTCGGGGTCGGCAACGAGTCGTGGGGCTGCGGCGGCACCATGCGTCCCGAGCACTACGCCGACCTGTACCGGCAGTACCAGACGTTCGTGCGGCAGTACTCCGACACCCCGATCAGCAAGATCGCGTGCGGCGCCAACGTCGACGACTACCGCTGGACCGAGGTGCTGATGGCCAACGCCGCCCGCCAGATGGATGGGCTGAGCCTGCACCACTACACGATTCCCAACGAGGGCATCTGGGAGAAGAAGGCCTCAGCGCTCGACTTCGACGCCGACGGCTGGCGCGCCACCATGGTGCAGGCCTGGCGGATGGACGAGTTGATCACCCGCCACGGCCAGATCATGGATCGCCACGACCCCGGCAAGCGGGTCAACCTGGTGGTCGACGAGTGGGGCACCTGGTACCAGGTCGAGCCCGGCACGAACCCCGGCTTCCTGTTCCAGCAGAACACCGTGCGCGACGCGGTGGTCGCTGCGATTCACTTCGTCATCTTCCACAAGCACGCGGCCCGGGTGCGGATGGCCAACATCGCCCAGATGGTCAACGTGCTGCAGGCCATGCTGCTCACCGACGGCCCGCGGATGGTCAAGACCCCGACCTTCCACACCTTCTCGCTGTTCAGCGACCACCAGGACGCCGAGTTCGTGCCGGTCGGCGGGCAGTTCCCGGACGATGTTGACGTGACCGCCTCGGTCAAGGACGGCGCCCACACGATCAGCTTCGTCAACGCAGGGCTGGACGAGGCCGCGCCGCTGGTGATCGAACTACCGGTCGAGGCGGGGGAGTTGCTGCGCGCGCAGGTGCTCACCGGCGCCACCATGCAGTCGCACAACACCTTCGACCACTCCGACGAGGTGGCGCCGGTCGACCTGGAGAGCGGACGCGACGGGTTCAGCGTCGAGGGTCGTCGGGTGTCAATCACGCTGCCCCCGCACAGCGTCGCCACCGTGCGGGTGCAGGTGAGGGGCTGAGAAGGGTCAGTCTTCGGCGCCGAGGCCACCCATCCGGACGACCTTGAAGGTGGCGGCGTGCTCGACGCCCATCGCCTGGCCGCCGCCGGCGAGCATCTCGGGGATGAACTGCGCCGGCACCGGGTGGGCGGGGATGTCGGCCAGGTAGGCCTCGTGGCACTCCAGCGAGCGCACCGACGCCGCGACGTGCTCCTCGTCCACCTCGACCCCGTGGGTGGGTTCGTTGTGGCCGGCGATCAGCAGCCAAGTTGTCGCCCACTTGGGCAGGCCGTCCTTGGCCAGTTCGGGGAACACCCAGGTGTTGTCGGCGTCGCGGATCGCATCGAGGCAGGCCAACCCGGCGACCCGGTGGTCGGCCTGGTTGTAGCCGCCGTAGGCCTCGACCTCGAAGTTGGGGGTCACCACCGCAGTCGGGCGGAACTCCCGGATCGCCCGGGCGATGTCACGGCGCAGGTCAAGTGAGTACTGCAGCACCCCATCGGGGTGGTTGAGGATGGTCAACTCACTCACCCCCACCTGCTCGCAGGCCGCCCGCTGCTCGGCAGCGCGCAGCGGCCCCACCTCTTCGGGCGGACGCTGCATGCCGGCCTCACCGGCGGTCAGCAGCAGGTAGGCCACTTGGGTATCGCTGCTCGTCCACTTGGCGACCGCGGCCGAGGTGCCGTACTCCATGTCGTCGGGGTGGGCGACCACGCACAGCACGCGCTCGAGGGGTTCGGTGAAGGCGGGCAGGGTCATCGGTTCTCCTGTCTCGGTTCCGCCGAGGGATCGGCGGTGATGGTTCCCAGCATGGCCGACGACGCCATTCGGCGGGTCAGTCCAGCGGGACGAGCCGCACCGGCACCTGGTGGAAGCCCCCCACCGGGGCGACCTCCCGGACCCGCTGGGGATCGTCCACGGCCTCGATGGTGAAGCGCGACAGCACCTCGCGCACCACGATGCGCAACTGCATGGTGGCCTGCGGTCGATCTGGGCCCACGTGCGGACCGATCCCGTAGACCACGTTTTGCTCGGCGTTGCCCTCGGGGTCGAGGTGGTCGGCGACCTCACGAAGCGGCTGCTGCAACTCAGGACGCTCGGCCAGGTACGAGAACAGCACGCCCACGCACAGCGCGATCGAGCCGAGGTCAGCGCCGGTCCAGTGGCGCAGCACCGACACCAGTTCTGCATCGGTGAAAGGACGATCCTCGACCTCGTCACGCATCAACTGGGTGGTGACATCGTCCGGCGCTTGGTCTGGGTCGCGGCGAGCCCTCCAAGACCCTCGTGATCGTCGAGTCAACACCGAGCGGATGATCTCGTCGAAGGCCTCGGCAACCGCGGCGGTGCGCGGTCTCGTCCCACCTGCAGGTGCCCAACAGCACCCGCTCGCCCTTGGCCGTGCGAGCCACCGGATGCCGGTGGCGCAGGTCGTCGGTCAGGGCGCGCAGGTCGTGCCCGGTCGGATCGAACTCCTCGATGAGGTGGTCGGTCACGCCTCCAGCCACCGCACCTGGTCGGGCGTCAGATCGATCTCCAGGGCCTGCAGGCTGTCGTCCAACTCGGCCAGCGTGCGCGGACCGATCAGCGGGATCGACGGGAAGTCTTGGGCCAGCACGTAGGCCAGCGCCACATGGATCGGGCTCTTGCCCAACTGCTCGGCCAACGCGATCGCACGGTCGCGGCGGGCGAAGTTGCGCTCGCCATACCAGGTGCGCACCAGCTCGGCGTTGTCGAGCTTGTCGCGTCCGGCGCGGTCGGTGAAGAAGCCGCGACCCTGGCTCGACCACGAGAAGTTGGCCACCTGGCGCTCACGCAGCCACTGCTTCCACTCCTCGGTCGACGAGGTGACGCAGCCCGCCCACAGCGGGGTCAGCATCTCGGCCAGGGCGAAGTTGTTCGACAGCGCCTGCGGGGCCTGCTTACCGTTGGCCTGGGCGTAGGCGACCGCTTCGTCGAAGCGCTCCATCGTCCAGTTCGAGCCGCCGAACGGGCCACGGATCCGGCCCAGGCGCACCTGCTCGTCCATCGCGTCGACGAACTCACCGACCGGCACGTCGAGGTTGTCACGGTGCATGAAGTAGACGTCGACGTGGTCGGTCTGCAGCCGCTCCAGGCTCTGGTCGAGCTGTCGTCCGATCATCTCCGGGTAGCACAGCGGGGTGTGTGCACCCTTGCCGATCAGCACGGCCTGGTCGCGCACGCCGCGCGAGGTGTGCCACTCGCCGAACAGGGTCTCGGTGTAGCCGCCGCCGTAGACGTAGGCGGTGTCGAGAATGTTGCCGCCCTTCTCCCAGAACGCGTCGAGCAGGATCGCGCCGGACGAGAAGGTGCGGAAGTCCTCAAATCCCAGCGCCAGCGCCGAGGCCGGCTTCTCGAGCCCGGGCACCTGCCGCTTGGGGATGATGCCGCCCTCGGACGACAGCGGGCGTCCCGCCAGTGTGCTGGTGCGCTGTGCTGCGGTCTCGACGCTGAACTCGATGCCGGAGTCCTTGCGCCACTTGTCGAGCGCGCGGGCGTTGCCCAGGCTGTCGGCCCAGGTCATGCCGGGGGTGGCGAACTCCTGGCGGCCGGCGATGATCGCCTCGCAAGCCGCATCGACCTGGTAGGCGTAGAGGTCCTTGGTCTGCCCGGCCTGGACGACCTCGCGCGACCCATCGGGTCGGACGATCTCGATGTGGCCCTGACCACCGGTGCGGTCGTTGCCGCCGGCGAACCAGAACCGGGGCACCTCGATCGTCCCCTCAGAACCGTGGATGCGGGCGGTGGTGTCGAGGTTGGCCATCACCGCGCAGCTGACCTGGGCGGTGATGCCGTTGTCGAACGTGAGCACCGCGGCGGCGGTGTCGTCGGTGCCCTCGGGGTTGAGGCTGGCGCCGCCGCTGACCTGCGCGGGGTCGAGGAACGGCTGACCGGCCGCAGCGCCGGCCACCAGCCGGGCGAACGAGACCGGGTAGCAGCCGACGTCCATGATGCCGCCACCGGCCAGGGACGAGGCGAAGGTGCGGCTGTCGGGGTTGAAGGCCCGGGCCTGGTAGCCGAAGGCGGCGCTGATGAAGCGCACCTCGCCGATGGTGCCGGCGGCGATCAGGTCCCACAGCTTCTGGGTCTGCGGGTGCAACCGGTACATGAACGCCTCGCCGAGAAAGGTGCCGGCCTGACGGTGGGCGTGGATCACCGCGTCGACCTCGAAGCCCGACAACGCCATCGGCTTCTCGACCAGAACGTGCTTGCCGTGCTCGGCGGCCCTGATCGCCCACTCGGCGTGCCCGGTGTGCGGGGTGGAGATGTAGATCGCATCGACGTCGGGGTCGGTGAGGATCGCCTCGTAGCCGTCGATGATGCGAGCCTCGGGGAAGTCCTGGCGCAGGCCCTCCTTACGGGGGTTGCGACTGGCGATCGCCTCGAGGGTGCCCAGTTCGCTGTCGAGGACGCCACGGCGAAAGTCCTTGGCGATGGCCCCGGGGCCGATGATGCCCCAACGAATGGGAGCGGTGTTGCTCACTTCTACTCCTAGGTGTGGACGCGGCGGTGGGGTCCAATGGCTCGGCGACCACGGCGCCGGCGCAACTGCTGTCTGTGTCAGCCTATCCAGACAATTCACGGGCCGCCCAGGTTGTCAGAGGCTCATGCCGGGCTGTTCGTCGGTGGACCTCAGCGCAGCTCGACCTTGCGGTCGAACGAGACCTGCGAGCGCCACATCGCGACCAGCGCGAGCAGCCACATCAGCAGGAAGGCGCCCAACGGGACAACCGACTGGGTGTCGGAGTTGTACAGGTCGAGCCAGGTCGGGGTGCAGTGCAGACCATCGGCGGCCACGATGAAGTTCAGGGGCAGGAAGAAGCCGGCGATCGCCACCGCCTGCTGCGCCAGGTGGCAGAGGAACCAGGCCAGCACCACGCCACCGAAGCCCAGCTTGTTGATCCACGACTCGCTGCCCCCGCCGGCGGCGAAGAAGTACCGGGCCAGGCCGAGCCATTGACCAGGTGCAGCCAGATCGGGGTGCTGGGGTCGAACTCGTCGTCAACCGTGGTCAGAACGTGGTGTTCGGGGTGGAGGGGTGGACCCACGGTCCGCCGATCTCGATGCTCGAGGGTGAGGACGAACAGGTGCGCGACCATGCCCTCGCCTTGCAGGACTTGCCCGAGGTGGCCCACCACGACCCGTTCGACCGGATGCTGCTGGCGCAGTGCCTGGTCGACGGCGCCACCCTGCTGACCAGCGACCGGGCGCTGCTGGCGTTGCCCGGGGCGCCGGTGTCGTCCGCCCGACGTTGACTGCGGTCAACTTGCCGCGGAGGGTGCGCTGACCAGCCGGGATCGCCCCTGGCGACCATTCGCGGTGCTTGACTGGAACCATGACCAGCGTTCCCGTGACCCTGTCCTTCTACGGCGCATCCGGCACCGTCACCGGCTCGAAGTACCTGCTCACCGTAGGGGAGCGGAGGATCTTGATCGACGCCGGCATGTTTCAGGGCGAGAAGCGCTGGCGTGACGAGAACTGGGCCGACTTCCCGGTCGACCCGTCGACGGTCACCGACCTGCTGCTCACCCACGCCCACACCGACCACGTCGGCTACCTTCCGGCGCTGGTCAAGAAGGGTTTCCGCGGTCCGGTGCACGCCACCAAGGGGACGATCCGACTGGCCGAGATCGTGCTGCGCGACGGCGGCAAGATCCAGGAGAACCAGGCCAAGGACCACGCTGAGGGCGGCTTCAGCAAGCACAACCCGCCGCTGCCGCTCTACACCCTCGAGGACGTCGAGCAGACCCTGCCGCTGTTCCGCGAGGTCGGCTGGGACACCGACGTCGACCTCGGCGATGGCATCGTGGCCCGCTGGACCCGCACCGCGCACATCCTGGGGTCGGCCTCGATCCACGTCACCGCTCCCGGCACCGACATCGTCTTCTCCGGCGACCTGGGACGACACGACCACCCGATCCTCAAGCCGCGTGCGGTCCCCGAGCCCGCCGACCACATCGTCATGGAGTGCACCTACGGCGACCGCGAGCACCCCGAACCCGACCTGCCCCACACCGACTTCGTCGACGCCATCAACCGGACGATCGACCGTGGCGGCCAGGTGGTCGTCCCGGCGTTCGCGATCGACCGCACCGAGACGATCCTGAAGTTCCTGACCGACGCCTACCGCGCGGGACGAATCCCCGACGTGCCGGTGTTCGTCGACGGGCCCATGGCGCTGGCGGCGCTGGACGTCTACGAGGACACCTCGCTGGACGAGTTGGCCGATGGCATCACGGTGGCCGACTTCAAGGGCATGCCCAGGATCCGTGAGACGCGGACCGGGCAGGAGTCACGCAGGATCAACGAGTTCCGCGGCCCGGCGGTGATCATCTCGTCCTCAGGCATGGCCGAGGGCGGACGCGTGTTGCACCACCTCACCCGGCTGCTTCCGGACCCCCGCAACACGGTCGTGCTCACCGGGTACCAGGCCGAGGGCACGCGTGGACGGGCGCTCGAGGACGGCGCGCGCACCGTGAAGATCAACGGACGCCACATCAAGGTCAAGGCCGAGATCGTGCGCGACCACGAGTTCTCGGTGCACGGCGATGCGTCCGACCTGATCGACTGGCTGCGTGACCTGGGACGAGAGCCCGAGTGCGTCCATCTGGTGCACGGCGACCCGCAGGTGGCGCCGGTGTTCGCCAAGCGGATCGAGGACGAGTTGGGCTTCACCGTGGTGGTGGCCCGACACGGCGAGGTGATCCGGATTGACCAGGCCGAGCCCGTGACGATCGAAGAAGGTGAGGAGCCGCTGATCTGCGGGGAGCCCGAGCGCCCGGGGGAGTGACGCTCGCCCGGTCGGTCGAGTGGTCCGCGAGAGACGAGCGGACGTGTCGAAACCGCCACGCCCTCCTTGGTCTAGCGCCGTCCCACCTGCAGCGCCAGCCGCACACCCCAGACCAGCAACCCCTGCGCGAGGCAGTACGTGGCCATGATCACCAGCGCCCGGGTGGGTTCGCCCGGATCGGTGCTCGGGCGGAACGTGTAGATCGCGATCAGGGCGTCGGAGACGATGAACAGGAGGCCGCCGAGGGTGCCGCGCCAGCCGAGCCCGGTGGCCAGCACTCCCGTCGCGGCGAGCACCACCGCGTAGGGCACCACCGCCCACACCAGTGACCCTGCCCCGGAGGCCGTCAGCGCCAGCACCGTGCCCGCGGCGACCAGGTAGACCAGCACCAGAGGTCGCCTCGACCCGGTCAGTATCGAGTGCCGACGCCAGGGGAACAAGGTGGCGATCCACGCCACCTGGGCGAGGAAGAAGAACCCGACCATGGTCAGGAAGCCGGTCCCGTCAGGTGCGAACGCCGGCCCGACATCGCCCAGCCAGCTGAACCCGATGGCAGCGGCCATCCCCAGCGCGAACCAGGCCGGAAATGGACGCGGCGCCAGACCTCGCCCCTGGGGCAGCGGTGCCAGTGCCCAGATCGCCAGCGTCAGCATCAGGCTGCCCTGGCTGACCCGCGCGGTAGATCCCTCGGCACCAGCGACGAGCATGCCCAGGTGGATGATCGACGCCACCACGAACGCGAGGCAGCCGATCAGCGCTGGGGCAGAGGGGCGGCGCATGCAGGTCAGCCTAGGGCGGTGATGGTTTCGTGCCACGCGATCGAGGATTTGCCCCGATTTCGGCCCGATTTCGCGATCGCGTGGCACGAAACCATCAAAGGGGGACCCTTTCGGGTGAAGCGTGTCGGCGCTCGAGCCCCCGGCTCCTCGGCTCGACGGGCACGGCTTCAGCGTGAGGGGCACCATGATCGTGGGCGGGCACTGCATGCGATGCCCGTCGACGATCGGCGTGGCCTTCGGCGCCGGACGGTGACCGTCGTGGTCTCGAGACGCTCGTGCCACGCGCCCTGCTCGATCTGCCAAAGAGGGTCAGCGGTAGGCGTCGGCCTGCAGGTGGAACAGTTCCGCGTAGCGTCCGCCGGCGGCCAGCAACTCGGCATGGCTGCCCTGCTCGACGATCCGGCCACCGCTCAACACCACGATCAGGTCGGCCATCCGCACGGTCGAGAACCGGTGGCTGACCAGCACGGTCACCCCGCCGGTGCTCTGGGCCACCTCGCGGGCCGCCGCGGCGTAGCGGTCGTAGATGGCGTGCTCGGCCTCCGGGTCGAGGGCGGCCGTCGGCTCGTCCAACAGCATCAACAGCGGCCGCTTGCGCAGCATCGCCCGGGCCAGAGCCAGGCGCTGCCACTGGCCACCCGAGAGCCCGACCCCACCCTCGAACTGCATGCCCAACTGGGTGTCGAGTCCCGACGGGAGCGAGTCGATCACCACATCGGCCTGACCGTGGCGGGCGGCCTCCTCGATCGGCGCGCGCTCGTCCACCGACAGGTCAGAGGCGCCGATGGTCTCGACCGCCAGGAACTCCAGCCGAGCGAAGTCCTGGAACCCGGCCGAGATCCGGGCCCGCCAGGCGTCGGGCGAGATCTCGTCCAGCGGTGTGCCGTCGACCAGGATCCGTCCCTCGGTGGGGTCGTAGAGCCGGGCCAAGAGCTTCACCAGCGTCGACTTGCCCGCCCCGTTGTCGCCGACGAACGCGACCGTCGTGCCGGCCGGCAACTCCAGTGAGACCCGGTCGAGGCTGGGGGCGGTGCGCTGGTTGTGGGCGTCCGAGGGGTAGGCGAACGAGACGTCCTCGACGGTGATCCCATGGCTCAACCGCGCCGGTGGCTGGGCGGTCGAACCGCTCCAGTCGTGGCGTCGGGCGTAGTCACGAAGCCATTGGTAGCGCCCGAAGGTGTCGAGGGCGTCGATCACCATGTTGGCGTTCATGGCGATGCTCGCCGCCGTCGTGCGGATCTGTCCGGCGATCATCACCAGCAGCGCCACCGATGCCACCGAGGCCAGCCCGTCGTGGGCGCGCACCACCAGCCAGGCGAGTGCGGCCAGGTAGCAGGCCCAGGCCAGCATGCTGGTGGCGGTGACGATCCAGGCGCTGCGCACCATCAGCCGGCGCAGCGGACGAAGCTCCTCGTCGTAGGCCTGCCCCGACAACCGCAGCAGCACCGGACCCAGCCCGAAGCTGCGCAGTTCGACCGAGGCCGAGGGAGTCCACATCAGCTCGGTGAGCTTGTCGGCCAGACGTCGCTCGGGCTCCTTCGACTTCCACAGCCGCCGCTGCAGCACCGCGAACCAGGTGTTCAGCCCGGTCGGCAGCAGCGCGATCAGCAGCAGTCCGAGCATCAAGGGGTGGATGCTCACCAGCAGCGTCCCGACGGTGATCGTCCCGGCCACCGTGCCGACGAAGGTGAGCGCGCGGTAGATGCCGCTGATCTGCCAGATCTCTCGGCGCAACTGCCCGATCCGGTCGGCCAGAGCCGGGTCTTCGTGGTGGCCCATCGAGCCGATGCCGGTGACCATGTGCATGATGTCCTGCGCGACGTGGATCATGATCTTCTCGTCGGCGGTGTCGCCGGCCGGTGGAGCGATGTTGGCCAGGATCGTCCCCACCACCAGCACGCCTGCGGCCAGCCCGAGACCGGGCCACAGCGACGAGCCAGTGGTCGCAGCTCCGATCGCCATCGCGAGCCCCAGCGAGGTGAGCGGCGCCAGCGCTGCAGCCACCACCGCGTTCAGGCTCAGCAACGTGGCGAGCCACGGGGTGGCGCGGAAGGCCAGGCTCACCCACAGCCACATGATGCGCAGGGCGGTCACTGGTCGACCTCCTCGAGGTCGTCGTCGACGTCGTGGCCGTCGAGGTAGCGCTGGGCCTGCAAGGTGAACAGGTGCGCGTACTCGCCGCCGAGTGCCATCAACTGCTCGTGGCTGCCCTGCTCGGTGATCCGTCCGCCGTCGAGCACGCAGATCGTCGGCACCGGACGCACCACCGAGAACCGGTGCGAGATCAGCAGCGAGGTCGCCCGTGAGGCCAGGTCGAGGTAGCTCGACACCAGCCTCGCCTCGGACTCGACGTCCAGGGCCGCCGCCGGTTCGTCGAGGACGAGCAGCCCGGCCCCGACCTCGGTCGCGCGCAGGGCGCGGGCCAGTCCGATCCGCTGCCACTCGCCGCCGGACAGGTCGGTGCCGCCGGTGAAGGTCTTGTCGAGCACGGTGGCCCAGCCGCGGGGGAGCCGCTCGACCAGGTCGACCAGGCCAGCCCGGTTCGCCAACGCGTCGAGGGTGTCGTGGGGGTGGTCGTCCCCGCGCATCGAGCCCGACCACAGTCGTCCGGTGCCGAGTTCGACGTTGTCACCGGCCGACAGCGGCAGGTGGACGAAGTCCTGGGTGATCGGCGCGATCCGGCGCTGCCAGGCGACCAGCCCTTCCTCGTCCAAGGTGGCCAGGTCGACCCCGTCGACCAGGATGCGTCCCGAGGTCGGGCGGAACCCTCCGGTGAGCAGCTTGACCAGGGTCGACTTGCCGGCGCCGTTGACGCCGACCAGCGCGGTGGCTTGGCCGGCGGGCAGGCGCCAGTCGAGGTGCTCGAGGACGAGTCTGTCCTGGCGGGGGTAGTGGAAGCTGACGTCCTCGAAGACCACCTCGGGCGCAGGTGCCGAGACGGTGGTGGGCGCGGTACGGCGCCCCTGCTCGATCTCGGCGACCACCGCGGAGTCGGCCGGCGGAGACAACTCCTCGAGCCAGCCCAGGCGGGTGACCGCGGCGCGCACGGTGGTGAAACCCCAGATGTCGAGCACGCCGAAGGTGATGACCAGCGAGGCGGCAGTGGTGAACCCGGTGACGTCGAGTCGTCCGGTCTGGGTGAGCTGGGCAGCCCAAGCGAGTGCGGCGACCATCAGCACCACCCGGGCCCCACCGGCAGCCAGGTGCTGGCCGGAGTAGCCCCAGCGCTTGCGCCACCACGGCCGCAGCGCGATCAGGTAGTTCTCGCGGTAGCGGTCGATCAGGTAGCTGCCGAGGCCGAAGATCCGCAGTTCCTTGGCGGCCGGGCCGAGCGACTGCTCCAGGGCGTAGCCGGCGTGCCGCTGTGGCTCGGTGTTGTCGCTCCAGACCTCCATCTGGGCCGAGACCACCTTGGTGATGATCCAGACCTGGGCCACCACCGCCGCGCACAACAACAGCGCGAACGGCCAAGAGAACACCACCCCGAGCGCCACCGTGGTGCCCGCCAGGCTCAGCAGGCCGCCGGGCAGGTAGGTGACGGCGCTGCCGCAGCCGTTGGAGAACTGCCACATCGACTCGGTGAGCCGCTTCGCGGTACCGGTCAGTTCGGGTGATTCCGGTGCGGTCAGCGACGGGTCGCGGACGAAGCTGTGGGCGCTGCGCATCCGCAGGTCCTTCTCGGCACGGCGGACGATGAACTCCCGGGCCATGCTCGAGACCTTCTGCGCGGTCTCGGCGAGCAGCATCACCCCGATCAGCGCGCCTGCCCACCACAGCGAGGTGGCGATCGACGAGCCCGAGAGCGAGCCGATCGTTCGTCCGAGCAGCAACGGCAGGACGACGGTGGCGGCGGCGTCGGCGACGGTGAGGGTCAGCGCGAGCACGGTGGCCACCGGAGACAGCCGGAACAGGTGGCGATAGAGCACCATCGCGCCTCCTGTGGGGTCGGTCGGGGTTGAGCCCATCGGCCGGGGCTCGGGTGGCTCGGCTCGCGGCGGGGCCTCGGCCACGCTAGGTGGGGGCCGAGGTGGTGTCAATCGACTTGTCAGCGCTCCACCCCGAGGGGGCGTTCCCCGCACCAAACTCGAGTTCGTGCACCAACGTTGGTGCTCAGACTCCAGTGTGGTGCTCGGGAGGCTGGCACAGTGGCCACATGACTGCCCCCACCGTTCCCACTGTCACGCTGCTCAACGGACTCAATCTGCCCGCGCTCGGCCTGGGCACCGCCTCGATCCTCGGCGACGACGCGGTTGCTGCGGTCAAGGCCGCCATCAGTGCCGGCTACCGCCTGATCGACACCGCCGAGAACTACAAGAACGAAGAGGCCGTCGGCCAGGGCATCCGCGAGTCCGGCCTGGACCGCGACGAAATCCTGATCACCTCGAAGTTCAACAAGGCCTGGCACAGCGTCGATGGCGTCCGGCAGGCGTGGCAGGCCAGTTGTGAGCGTCTGGGCGTCGACCACATCGACGTGTTCCTGTGCCATTGGCCCAACCCCGACCAGGACCGCTACGTCGAGGCGGTCAAGGGGCTCAAGGCCTTGTTGGACGATGGTTCCATCCGCGCGATCGGAGTCTCGAACTTCAAGCCCACCCACCTGCAGCGGGTGCTGGACGAGACCGGCATCGTGCCCGACCTGAACCAGATTCAACTCAGCCCCTACGCCAACCGTGCCGACGCACGGGCCTGGGCAGCCGAGCACGGCATGGTCACCGAGTCGTGGAGCCCGATCGGCGGACGAGACGGCGCCCTGCGCGGCGACCCGCTGCTGGCCGAGATCGGCGGGCGCCACGGCAAGTCGGCCGCCCAGGTCGTGCTGCGCTGGCACCACCAGATGGGGCTGGTCGCGATCCCGCGCTCGTCCAACCCGGGCCGGATGGCCGAGAACCTCGACATCTTCGACTTCGAGTTGACCGACGATGAGATGGCCCAGGTCACCGGACTCGGCAAGGGCGCCGAGGCCGAGGTCGTCGACTCCGACAACGCCGGCCACTGAGCCATGAGGTTCGCTGCGGTCGGGCTCGACCACCCGCACGTGTTCGGCCAGACCAGGGGCCTGCTCGAAGCCGGGGCAGAACTCGTGGCCAGTGCCACCCTGGACGGCGACTCCCCGGTCGCACGGACCTTCCGTGCACAGGCCCAGGGAGTGCCGGTGCGCGCGGTCGACGAGGTGATCGCCGACCCCGACATCGACCTGGTGGTGATCGCTGCGGCGCCCGACCAGCGGGCCTCGATCTCGTTGGCGGCACTGCGCGCCGGCAAGCATGTCGTCTCTGACAAGCCCGGATGCATCTCGTTCGACGAACTGGACGAGCTGCGTCGAGCGGTCGGCGAGAACAGACGATTCTGGTCGGTCACCTTCTCGGAACGCTTCGAGGTGCCCGCGGTGGCCCGGGCCGGCGAACTGGTGCGCGAGGGCCGGATCGGACGAGTCGTCCAGACCCTGGGGCTGGGTCCGCACCGCGAGGCGTCACACTTGGCCGGGGGAGGGGGTCGTCCCGACTGGTTCTACGACGAGCGCCGCTACGGAGGCATCCTGGTCGACATCGCCAGCCACCAGATCGACCAGTTCCTGTGGTTCACCGGATCGGAGTCCGGTGAGGTGGTCTCGAGTGCGGTCGGCAACTACGCCCACCCCGAGCACCCGGACTTCCAGGACTTCGGCGAGATGGTGCTCAGCGGCGTCGATGGTGCGCGCGGCTACATCCGGGTCGACTGGTTCACCCCCGACGGGCTGCCGACCTGGGGTGATGGACGACTTCTCGTGCTGGGCACCGAGGGCTACCTCGAGATCCGCAAGTACGTCGACGTGTCCGGAGCCGAGGGCGGCAACCACCTGATCTGGGTGGACGCCGAGGGCGTGCACCGCGAGGACTGCTCGGGACGACCGCTCAGCTATTACGCCGACATCGTCCGCGACGTCGCCGAGGGGACGAGGACCGCCGCCTCACAGGAGCACACCTTCGAGGTGTGCCGGCTGGCGCTGGAGGCCCAGCGGGTGGCGGTGCGGCACCGCGGCTGAGGGTCGTCCGGGACGAGGGGCAGCGTGATCTTGACACCTCGCGCAGGTGCTCCTACACGATCAGCGTCCTCAGTCGGTCTTGGGCTTTGGCGCCACCAGGAACTGGCTGTTCACACTCACCTGGGTCAGGGGAGACTCGCGCTCATCAATCGGCTCGTCCTCGGGGCCGGGCTTGGGCGGGGCTCCAGGGGTGACCGGACGCACGGTCTCACCCATCGCCTTGGCCAGTGCCTGGGCGATCGTCCCGCCTGCTGCCGGGGTGAACTTGCGGATCTCAGCCATGGCGCCATGGTAGTTCGCCCAGCGGCCGGTCACTTCGGCGCTGCCAGGTGGTGGTGTACGGGGTGAACGAGATCTCGGTCAGGTTCTCTTCGGTGTAGTTGAACCCGCTCAACCAGATCGGCGGACGACCCAGGTGGTCGACCAGACCCTGCTTGAGGGCCAGCACCTCGACGGCGTCCTGGGCCGACACCTCATCGATGGTCAGCGCGGCATGCAGTTCGGCGTCCTCGATCTGCTCGAGCCTGATCACCGAGTCTGCGAGCCGGGCCCCGAAGCCGTTCATGGTCGGCCCCGGGCGAGGTCACCGTCGTGTGTGTAGGTGGTGATCGTCCACGTGTCGACGGCTGCGAAGTCGGGGTGTGCGGCAGCCGTGCGGAACATCTCGGTGAAGGTCGCGTCGCGGTCGTCGCCGCGCACTGCGCTGGTGTGCAGCCCGGCCAGCACCCCGCAGTGGTCGCCGTGGAAGGGGTGGAACGGTCCGGTGAAGGTGAGCGCACCGACCACGTCGGACCCGTCCAGGGCCACCACGCCGTGCTCGCCCGCCAGTGCCTCAGACAGTGCGGTGCGCACCGCCATCGGATCGGTGGGTGGCTACGCTGGGTGGGCGGTCAGGGTGTCGGCCTCGACCTCGGCGATCAGGTCGAGCACAGCTGCCATGTGCGACCTGGTGGTGGGACGAACCTCGACGCGAGCCATGTGCGGACTCAACCACACCAGCGGGGTCGCACGAGCGTCGAACGCTGCCCTGAAATGCCGAATCCCGCCCCGGGTGAGGGCGGGATCGGTGCTGGCGGAGGATACGAGATTCGAACTCGTGAGGGCGTGAACCCAACCCGCTTTCCAAGCGAGCGCCATAGGCCTCTAGGCGAATCCTCCGCAGCGGAGCTTACCGGCTCGTCAGCGTCACTGGCGAACCCTCGGCGTCACCTCGTTCTGGTGCACCAGATCGGGGTGCCACCCACGGTGTTCTGCACGAGGCGAGCCGACAGCCAGGTGCCGTCACTGGACAGGTACCACAGCTTGTTGCCACCGACGCCCTGGTTCTCGAGCTGGCAGACGATCCTGACCGTGGTGCCCTCGCTGAAGACACCAGCGCTGGCGTCCCGCGTGCTCGGGGCTCACATGTCGGTTCAGGTCGGCGGTGGTGCGCCCCTGAACGGCCGGCGCGCTGGGGGTGTTGCCGCACGCCTTGATGGATGAACTCACCGAACCGAGCCCGGAGCCAGACACCCAGAACGAGAGATTGCCCTCGGTGTCGTACTTGTACCACCGGGAACTGCCATCGGCCCGGGGTCCGTCGACCTAGCAGGTCAGGGTCACGGTGCGTGTCCTCTGCAGGGTCTGCTCGATGGCCGAGTGGGTGGTCGGTGCCGACCTCACGTTCAGGCCGGGGGCGGTGACCGTGGCTCGCCCTGGCGTTCGACCACGGCCCACCCTGCTGCTCAGACCGGCACGCACCCGGAGACCCTCACCTAGGGGGCTCCGGGTGCGTGGCTGTTGTCCTCAGCTGTGCCGGCAATCAGCGTTCGTTGAGCAGCGAGCTGCGCTCGAGGTAGTCCTCAGGGGTGATCTCCCCGTCGGCCAGCCGCCGTGCCAGCACTGACTCGGCCGACTCGCGAGGCGGGCTGTCGGCACCTGCGTCGGCACCCACGTCGGGCCGTGCGCCGGCCCAGCGTCCGCAGGGTCCTCTGCCCAGACCGCGGTGGGTGTCGCCGGCCGCGACAGGTCGTCCCTCCCAGATCAGGGGACCGAGGCGTCCCTTCATGGCCAGCACGATCAGCAGTACGGCGGCGGTGACCAGGATCCACATCAGTTGCTCCGTTCGTCGGTCGGCGGCTGCGGACGACGCAGCACCGAGGTGCGTTCCAGATATTCATCGGGGGTGATGTCGCCATTGGCCAGGCGCATCCTGAGGGTCTCGAAGGCGGTGTCCTCCGGCGGTCGGCTGGCGCCAGTGGCCCAGCCGACTGGGCCCCCACTGTCAGGGCCCTGGCCGGCAGGCCCGGGTCCGAAGCGCGGGCCGGTGCCGGCAGGTCCGCGTGGGACCCAACGCACGGGTCCGATGCGTCCCCGCACCAGCAGCGCGACGATGCCGGCCACCAACAGCAGCAGCAGCCCTTGCAGCAGATGGAACCCGCCGAAACCCGGGCCCATGTGGTGCGCCCCTCGCAGGGGCAGTTCGAAGATGGTCATGACCCCAGTCTTCGTTCGCGCCACCTCGCGTTCATCGGCCCGGATGACGATCTTGGCCACCCCAGATCTACGTCAGATGACGTAGGCCACGATGCGCCCCTGCGACGACGCGAACACGCACCCTCGCTGCGTAGTCTCGGGGGCGTGACCTCGCCGGCTCCTTCGACCCCGCACCGTGGCGTCATGACCGCCACGCGCTGGGTGGTCGACGCCCTGATCGCCGTCGCGACGGGTTGGGTGATGGTCGTGGTCTGGGTGGGCGCGCACGCGATGGGCTTGGACGGCGCTGGTCGCGACCGCGGGCCGGGCCGGGTCGACACGTCCGGCATCGACCCGCCGGCCCTGGCCGTGGCGGGAGCACTGCTCGCCGCACTGGCCCTGCTCGGACGACGGTGGCGTCCGATCTGGGCCTGGGTGGGGGGCATGGTCGCGATCGCCCTCTACCTGATCGCCGACGGACCTGCCTTCGCGGCCGTGCTGGTGGCGGTGGTGCTGGGCCTGGCCATGGTCTGCCGGGGTCCGGTGGCGCGCCCCTCACCCAGCTTGGCGCTGGTCGTTTTCGCCTATGCCGCGGCCGACCCGCTCGACCTCAGGCATAGGGCTGATTCGCTACCGGATCACGCGCTCAGGGTTGACCGCGGTCGGGCAGATCGGATGGCGCTGGCAAGGGATGCGCGAGCTCTTCAGCGTCGGTGACGTGAACGGCGATGGCCGAAGCGATGTCATGGCGATTCGTGCCGACGGGACCCTCTGGCGTTACACGTCAGCTGCCAACGGCACATTGGCAGCCGGTGTGCAGGTCGGGCGTGGTTGGGCGCATTACAGTCCGGTGTTCGTCCCAGGCGACCAGAGCAACGATGGTCGTCTCGATCTGATCGGCCGAAACGTGGACGGGACCCTTCGGCTCTACCCGAGCACCTCGACCGGATGGTTCCAGACACCGCGCGTGGTGATGGCCGACGCCAACAAGTTCCGTCTCATGGCCTGATGGACGACTGGTGGGGCGCTGAACACGCAGCGCCCCATCAGCCACGCCGCAGTCGCCGACCTTGGCGCGCCGCCCGTTTGGGGCACCCGCCGATCGCCACTAGACTGGTTGGCAACCCCCGTGCGGCGGCACCTCACCCAACTCCCCCAGGGTCGGAAGACAGCAAGGGTCAGTGGGCTCTACCGGGTGCGCGGGGGCCTTTTCATGCCCGGATGGCGACCAGCGCGTCCAAGCACACCGTCGATGATCGACGCCGCTCGCTCGGCGGGCATCCGCTGTGACTCGGCCGCCCTCGCCACCGCCACCCCGTCAACAGCTGGACCGCCCGCCGCCTGATCGAGGTCGGACGGACTGCACTGAGCTGCTACCTGCTGCCGAACCTGGTCGCAGGGTTCCTGTTCTACGGCTGGGGCCTGGGTCTGGCTGCCGACCTCGGGCAGTGGCGGGTGCCGGTGGCCATCGCGGGCCCTGTGGTGGTGGCCGTGCTCGTGGTCGCGTTCGCCCACCGGTGGCTTCGCCGGTTCTCGCTCGGCTTGCTCGAGTGGCTGTGGAAAAGGCCGGGCCGTTGTCGCGGCGCGGTGCCTGAGTGTGGCCGGGTCGGGTCGCCGGTCTGGCCGACGGGTCGAATCTGTCAGGAGGCCTCACTAGAGTGCCTGTGTGGCAGCTGACGACGAGCTCGACCTCGGTCTGGACTCCGACCCCGACCTCGAGGACGACTTCTACGACCAGGACGGCCCGGGGCTCTTCGGTGACGACGACGCCGGGCAGATCGATGACGTGCACGGTTCGTCCGAGCCGGTCGACGAGGACGAGGACGACGCCCCGCTGCCCGAGGTGACCGCGCCGACCGAAGATGTGGCGCCCGCCGAACGGCCGTCTGCCGAGCTGCCACCTGCCGAGTTGCCACCTAGTGGTCTGGCCCCGCCACCGGCGCCTGATCGCGGTCCCCGGCAGGAGCTGCCCGAAGCCCCGCTCGCGCTCTATCGCCGGTACCGCCCCGACACCTTCGACGACGTCATCGGCCAGGAGCACGTCACCGAGCCCCTGCAGCGGGCCCTGGTCAACAACCGGGTCAACCACGCCTACCTGTTCAGCGGCCCGCGCGGGTGTGGCAAGACCACCTCGGCACGCATCCTCGCCCGGGCGCTGAACTGCGAGAAGGGCCCGACCCCGACCCCGTGTGGTGAGTGCCAGTCGTGCCGCGACCTGGCCCGTGGCGGCGGCGGGTCGATCGACGTGATCGAGATCGACGCCGCGTCGCACGGTGGTGTCGACGATGCCCGTGACCTGCGCGAACGGGCCTTCTTCGCCCCGGTGCACAGCCGCTACAAGATCTACATCGTCGACGAGGCCCACATGGTCACCACGGCCGGCTTCAACGCGATGCTCAAGCTGGTCGAGGAGCCTCCGCCGCACGTCAAGTTCATCTTCGCCACCACCGAACCCGACAAGGTGATCGGGACGATCCGTTCGCGCACCCACCACTACCCGTTCCGGCTGGTGCCGCCCAAGGTGCTCACCGCCTACCTGGGCACGTTGTGCGAGGCCGAAGGAGTGGCGATCGACCCGGCCGTGCTGCCGCTGGTCGTCCGCGCCGGCGCCGGTTCGGTGCGTGACTCGCTGTCGGTGCTCGACCAGTTGCTCGGTGGCGCCGGCGAGGACGGCGTCAGCTACCACCAGGCCACCGCGCTGCTCGGCTACACCCCCGACGCGCTGCTGGACGAGGTGATGGATGCCTTCGCTGCCGGCGACGCCCGCAGCGTGTTCGCTGCCGTCGACAAGGTCATCGAGGTCGGTCAGGACCCGCGACGCTTCGCCGAGGACCTGCTGCGCCGGCTGCGTGACCTGGTGATCGTCGGTGCCGTGCCAGACGCGGTAAGCTCCGGCCTGATCGATGTGGCGGCTGACCAGGCCGAACGCCTCGCCGTGCAGGCCCAGGGGATGGGTCCGGGCGAGCTGACCCGGGCCGCCGAGGTGATCGCCACAGGGCTGACCGAGATGCGGGGGACGACCGCTCCACGCCTGCACCTGGAACTGATGTGCGCGCGGGTGCTGCTGCCGGGTGCCGATGTGGACGAGCGCGGCGTGCATGCCCGGCTCGACCGGCTCGAGCGCCGGATCGCCGACACCGGTGTCGCCGTGGCGCCGCGTCCCCAGACGGCTGAGCCCGCCGCCCCCCGCCAGCAGTGGACCGACACCGAGGCAGCGCCCCCCGCACCGACGCACCCGGCCACCGAGCAGGCCGGCCCGCCGGCGCGCCCCGACGATCATCCGGCCGAGACGCCCGCTCCCCAGCGGCGCACCCAGCGTCCCGCGATGGCGCAGGCCCCTGCGCCCGAACCGACCCCCGAGCCCGCCGCGGCGCTTCGTCCCAGTGGTGACCCTGCAGCGATCGATGTCACCCGGGTGCGCAGCCAGTGGCCGCAGGTGCTCGAGGCGGTCAAGGGGCGGCGCCGCTTCACGTGGATGATCCTCACCCAGCACGCCCAAGTGCTCGACGTGCAGGGCGGTGCGTTGACACTCGGCTTCTCCAACCCGGGGGCCCGCGAGAACTTCAACTCCAGCGGCAGCAGCGACATTCTGCGCGACTGCATCGTCGAGGTGCTCAGCGCTGACCTTGCCATCGTCCCGATCGTCGACGGCGGCGACCACAGCGCGGGCCCTGGCACCGCCCCCGACCGTGGCGGACAAGGCGCCCCCACCGGCCAGCCCGCAGCCGACCGCGGGCCCAGTCAGTCCACCCCGAGGGAGCCCACCCCGCCGGCGCAGAGGGGAGGCAGCCCCGACTCCCCGGAGTCACCCGACAGTCCGGGCCCCCCGTCGAGCCCGACGGGGGAGCCCACTGAGACCGAACGGCCGCGGCAGTCGTCCCACGGCGCCGCAGCACGTGAGCAGATCAGGCCGATGTCGACCGCCCCCACCGAACCCGAGACCGACGAGGAGGGCGACGACCTCGCCGACCCCGACGACGTGGTGCTCGACGACGGCGTCGGCTCAGCCTCGGAACTGATCGTGAAGCACCTCGGCGCGGAACTCATCGCCGAGGAGGACCGCTGAGCCAGCCGGCCCCCATCCGGCGCGCTGCGCTCAGCGCGGAACCCGCGTGGGCAGCCCGGCACCCGGCCCGCGGCCGCGTAGGCTGCCTGGCACACTCGTCCACCACCATGGACGCCCGAGGCCCGAGGGCCTGACGAGAGGACGATGCGATGTTCCCCGAGGGAATGGACATGAGCGGCCTGCTGGCCCAGGCCCAGGCCATGCAGGCCCAGCTGCGTCAGACCCAGCAGGAACTGGCCAACTCCACCTTCACCGGATCGGCCGGCGGTGACCTGGTCGAGGCGACCGTGCGCGGCACCGGTGAGCTCATCGGGCTGACCATCAAGCCCGAAGCCTGCGACCCCGACGACACCGAGACCCTGGCCGACCTTGTCATCGCCGCCGTCCGTGACGCCACCACGCAGGCGCAGGACAGGGCCACCGCCGCCATGCCGGCCATGCCCGACCTGGGACAGCTCGGTCTGTGATGTACGAGGGCGCGCTCCAGGAACTCATCGACGCACTCGGCACCCTGCCGGGTGTGGGTCCCAAGAGTGCCCAACGGATCGCCTTCCACCTGCTCGATGCCCCGCCCGAAGAGGTCAACCACTTGGCCGACGTGCTGCGTGAGGTGAAGGCGCGCGCCAAGTTCTGCGACATCTGCTTCAACGTCTCGGAGGAGTCGCGCTGCCGGATCTGCCGTGACACCCGCCGCGACCAGACCTCGATCTGCGTGGTCGAGGAGTCCAAGGACGTCATCGCGATCGAGCGCACCCGCGAGTTCCGTGGGCTCTACCACGTGCTCGGCGGATCAATCTCGCCGATCGACGGACGAGGCCCCAGCGACCTGCACATCCGCGAACTGTGCCAGCGGCTGGCCGACGGCACCGTCGAAGAGGTCATCCTGGCCACTGACCCCAACGTCGAGGGCGAGGCCACCGCGGCCTTCCTGTCGCGGCTGCTCGTCCCGATGGGGGTACGGGTCTCGCGGCTGGCCAGCGGGCTGCCGGTGGGTGGCGACCTCGAGTACGCCGACCAGGTCACCCTGGGACGCGCCTTCGACGGCCGGGTGGTGCTCAACCCACCGGTCGAAGCCGGTGCGGGCGGAGCGTCCTGACTGCGCCACTGCCGACCCAGTGACCGTTCGGGCAAGGGGTGCAGCACTCGTTGGCTGACGGTTGGCTGAAGAGGGCCGGACCCCCACCCCGGGGGGTGGGAACGGTGTTAGCCTGTCCGGCAGACAAGAAGTCTGAAGAGCTGTTCACACTGTCGGAACAGACCTCGCCACGCCAATCTGCCGAGAGGCCCACTCCCCATGTCAACGACGACGGCCCGCGTCCGCCGCAAGCCACTGCTTGCCGTCATGCTCACCATGGTCCTGCTGCTCCTGACCGCCTGTGGCGGGAAGGTCGACACCGTCTTGACCCTCAAGGACGATGGTTCGGGCGTTCGCGCCATGACCATCACCGTGTCGAAGGACGACATGGAGAAGGTCAAGGGTGGCGCCCCAGCCGTTGACGGGGTGATCAAGAAGAACATCCCGGCCGCCATGAAGTACTCCGGCATGTCGCGTGGAGTCGACACCGGGTCGACGGTCTACTCCTTCCAGATCCCGTTCACCGACGAGGCCGACTACACCTCGAAGGTCATTGCGGTGTTGGGCGCCGGCAACGTGGTCGACCGCGAGGTGCAGGTCACCCTGAAGGTCTACAACTCGGTCTTCAAGAAGGGTGTTGAGCTGAAGGAGAACTTCGCCTCGACCGACCTGTTCCAGTGGCTGGTGAACGCCCTGGTCAAGACGGGCACCGTCTCGGACGAGAACAAGTCCAACATCATGGAGCTGGGGAACTCGAACGTCGAGATCGACGGGGTGAAGCACCCGGCGGGCTCGCAGATGCGCTACAACACCGTCCAGGAGCTCGGGTTCGATTCAGTGACCGTCGTCACCGAAGGACTCGGCACCGACGAGTACACCCGCACCATCATCTACAACCTCCCCCGGGTCAGCTACGCCGCAGACGAGAAGGGGTTCGACGAGTTCTTCAAGAAGTCGACTCCCGAAGGCGGGGAGTTGACCCCGCCGGCCTCGACCGACACGACCTGGCGGATGGTGTTCAAGGCTTCGTCGCCCGACGACCTCAAGGCCAAGACCAACACCGCACTCACCTCCGAGTCGACCGACTTCGCCATCTCGTCCGGCCCTGATCCCGAGGTGCCGATGACCATGCTCACCACGGTGGTCGATTCCGCCGAGTGCAGCGCCATCTGCCTCAGGGACGCGGCCGTGAGGAGCTTCGTCGTCGTCCCCGAGGGATGGCAGTCGCCCTCGCAGCCGACCACGATCGATGACAAGCAGGCCGTGGCGATGAGCCCACAGGCACCGCTGCAGATGCGTCGTCCGGTCTCGTTCAGCAGCATCGACGTCGCGGTCGACATCAAGGGCGACGAGGGCGGCTCGATGGTGACCAAGTACGCCGTGCCGGCCGCTGACGCCAAGGCGCTCGGCGAGGGACTCCAGCAGATGCTCACCCCGCCGGCTGCGGTCGGCTCGATCGAGGTCGCCGACGGGGACGACGTGGTGGTCTACACCACCACGGTCGCCGGCAGCTCGCTGGGCGACCTGGGACGCCGGCTCGGCGAGATCGTCTCGCTCCCCGACGGTGCCCCGTGGGTGTCGCTGGTCGAGACCGACGGGGGTGGGATGTTCTCGAAGGAGTACCGACTCACCGGCAACCTCGGACTGAGCTCTCAGGTCTACCGCTCGCAGGTCGGCAAGGAGGTGTCGTGGACGATCACGCTGCCCAGCAACATGACCATCGAGCCGGGCTCGGTCCCCGCGGGTGCTTCGATCAACGGCAGCACCATCACGCTGAAGACGCTGTCGAGGCAGGAGCCCGTGCGGCTGTCCGTGGTGGCATCCACGGGCAACATGGCCGGCTGGATCCTGGTCGGTGCCCTGGCGTTGGTTCTGGTCGGGGCCGTGGTGGGCATCCTGCTGCTGCTCTCGCGACGCAAGAAGGCACAGTCAGCGTCGGCCTCGGAGTCCGCTGCCACGCAGCAGCACCCGGAGGCGTTCGCGCAGGCCCCGGGAGCGGTGCCGCAGGAGCACCGGGCGCAGTACTCGCACCAGCCGCACCAGCCGCACCAGCAGTCGCAGGCGACGCCGCCGCCGTACCCGCAGTCGCAGGCGACGCCGCCGCCGTACCCACAGTCGCAGGCGACGCCGCCGCCGTACCCACAGTCGCAGGCGACGCCGCCGCCATACCCGCAGTCGCACTCGACACCACCGACTCAGCACCTGCCAGAGTCCCAGCCGACCCCGCCGCACCGGCCGAGCGACCAGCAGTAGGTGCGCCAGGCCACGATCGCGGTCCCGAGGGCCTCAGCCCCAGGCGACAGCCACCTTCGTGGTCAACTTCGCCGAGCCGCGCAGGCGGTGGGTGGCGCGCTGACCTTCGCGGTACTTGATGGTGACGGTGGTCGGGAAGACCAACTTCAGGGTGCCGCCGACGAACGCGGCCGGCACGTCGAAGGTGATGGTCTGGTTCTGGAACGTGGTCCACAGATCCTGCAGCTTGAGCTTGTCAGGGCGTGCTCTGGAGACCGTCTTGCCCTGGCTGATGGTGGCTTGACCGTAGTCGAGGGTGAGCGGTGTGAAACGTCGACCGGTAGGTGCCCCGGTACTTGACGTGGAACCAGACTCGTCCGGGCTTGGCCCAGCCGTCTTCCGAGCTCCCTGGCGTGAAGAAGCTGGCCTTGGCATCGAGGTCAGCACCGAACTTCATCTCGTCGACGTTGCGCCCGTCAGCCCACCCGCCCTTCCACTCGAGCTTGTCGGGTTGGTAGGTGACCGTCTCGAGGCGTGCGGCCAGCATCATCGCCGTGCTGTCGGCGTCCTTCGACACCTGCAGGGTGCGCAGGTCGAGGCTGACCTTCTTGCCCTGATCGCTGATCACCAGTGACGCCTTGGCTCCGACCGGCGCCGAGACCGCGACGGCGATGTGGCGCCCGTCATAGCCCAGGTACCGGTCGAAGCGCCCGAGCAGCTTCGTCAGCTCGACCGTGGTGGCGCCGACGACCACGCTGCACGACGCCCGGTACTTGTCAGTCGGAATCAAGGGTGCCCAGGCCGTCAGCGACACCAGCAACCACTCCTCGCCCTCGGCTGCCTGCAACTGGTCGCCGACCGGGCTTCCCTTGGCCACCAACCGGTCCCACACCGGTGGGAGCCTCGGGCTGCCCTCGGCCTTCACCGCCAGACCCAGGTGCGGCCCGGCCACCCGGACAGCCTGCCTGGACAGGTCGATGCCGACCGGGGTCGGAGTGGCCTTGGTCAGCACGGTGCCGGGGGCGGTCGTCCTGCCCGACGGTGTCGGGGTGGCGCTCGAGGCGGCAGGGCCCGACGAGGCCTGCTGGCCGCTCGATTGCTCAGTCGTCGTGGTGGACGACCGCCCGCCGAGCACACCGCAGCCGGTGAGTGCGGCAGTCAGGGGTGGTCAGTCCCGCGGCGGCCAGCAGCTGCCGACGCGAACGGTTCGATGGTGTGGTCGGCGTGGGGGTGGCGTCCATGCCGACCAAGGGTAGGTGTCGGCCGGTTCAGCCCTTGGCCCTCGTGTGACAAGCTCCGTCAGGCGACCAAGGTGGGCGAGGCCGGCGTGCCCAGCAGCTCCGCCACCCGGGCGAACGTCGTCCGGACGCCCTGTTCGCGTTCGACCGCACCGGTGCGCAGCACCTCGTCGGGGCCGTCGACCGGGGTGGCCAACTGGTAGGTGCGCAGCAGGCTGATGCCGCGGCTGCGCAGGTGCTCGGGCTGGTCGCGCAGGTACCAGGTCACGCAGTCCTGGGCCGTACCGCCCAGCGCCAGCACCACCCTCAGCCGGGGCAGCAGGTCGACCAGCGCCGGCAGCAGCTGAGCGCCCGCCCGCAGGTCGAGGCTGGACGAGGATCCACCTGACCATGGCACGGCACCCCACGGCACGCACAGGTCGGGGTCGAGCCCGACCCGGCGCAGGTGGTGGTCGAGCAGGGCGCTGGGCGCGTCGTCGTTCTCGGTCGAGAGCAGTCCTGTGCCGTGCGGACCGACCGCCGCGGGTGTGGGGCCGGGCCCGATCACCAGCAGCTCGGCCCGGCTGGCGCGGTGGTGCGGCGCGATCAGCGGAGGGCTGCCGTGGTGGGCGTCGGCCAGCGACTCGATCCACACGTTGAGCGCCTTGACCTGGGGCTGGTGCCGCTGGTCCCACTGGGCTCGGCGGTGGCTGGCGTGGCGTAGGCGTCGGGCCATGGCGTGCTCCTGTCGTCCGATGCTCGATCACACCAACTCGGGCGGCACCGTGGGTCACCGTGCGGCAACAGCCGTCGAACGATCATGTGACAGGGGCACACCGCCTCGTCCGCGAACACCCGCGACGCAACCGACTTGGGGCGCCGCGAGCGCCTGCCCTAGACTCGGCCACGTCGCACGGCGTTGATGGGGCCATCACCTCGGAGCCGCCGGAAGAACGGGTGGGTCGTCCCACCTCACTAGAACCGGCAGCGGCACAGCAGAGCGGGGGCTCGTCCACGCGGCCAGGTCGCACGACGTCGCCCCAAGGAGGGTGGTACCGCGGGGCCCGTGCCTCGTCCCTTCGTCCGTCGAGTCACACTCCGCACGAAGGAACCGCCCAGATGTCCGACCCGCAGAACCGCTACCGCGCCGTACCCGCTGGCGTCGACTTCCCCGCCCTGGAGCACGAGGTGCTCGCGCTGTGGCAGCGCGAGAACACCTTCGACGCCTCGCTCGACAAGACCAAGGACGGGCCGCACTGGACCTTCTACGAGGGTCCGCCCACCGCCAACGGCACGCCCGGCACCCACCACGTCGAGGCCCGGGTGTTCAAGGACGTCTTCCCCCGCTACCGCACCATGCGCGGCTACCACGTCGAGCGCAAGGCCGGCTGGGACTGCCACGGCCTGCCGGTCGAGCTCGCCGTCGAGAAGGAACTCGGCTTTTCGGGCAAGGGCGACATCGAGGCGTTCGGGGTCGAGGAGTTCAACGCCAAGTGCCGCGAGTCGGTGCAGCGCCACGTCGACGAGTTCGAGGTGATGACCAACCGGATGGGCTACTGGGTCAACCTCGACGAGGCCTACGTCACGATGACCCCGGAGTACGTGCAGAGCTGCTGGTGGGCGCTGAAGACCATTTTCGACAAGGGCCTGCTGGTCGAGGACTACCGGGTCGCCCCTTACTGCCCGCGCTGCGGCACCACCCTGAGCGACCACGAACTGGCCCAGGGCTACGAGGATGTCGTCGACCCCTCGGTCTACGTGCGGATGCCGCTGACCTCGGGCCCGTTGGCCGGCAAGGCCTCGCTGCTGGTGTGGACGACCACCCCGTGGACCCTGGTCAGCAACACCGCCGTGGCGGTGCACCCCGAGGTCACCTACGTCACGGTCAGCTCCGCCGACGAGACCCTCGTGGTCGCCGAACCGCTGGCCAGGCAGAACTTCGGCGATCTGTCGGCGGCTGACTCGGCCTGGACGGTCACCGACAGCTTCCAGGGCAGCGAGATGCAGAACTGGAGCTACCAGCGTCCGTTCGACTTCGTCACCTTCCCCGAGGCAACGGCTCGCCCCGAGACCGGCACGGCCAGCCACTTCGTCGTCCTTGCCGACTACGTCACCACCGAGGACGGCACCGGTCTGGTGCACCAGGCCCCCGCCTTCGGCGCCGACGACATGGCCACCTGCCGGCGCTACGGACTGCCGATGGTCAACCCAGTGCGTGCCGATGGCACCTTCGAGGACGACCTCGCCCTGGTCGGCGGACAGTTCTTCAAGACCGCCGACGCCGCCCTGGTCGCCGACCTCGAGGCGCAGGGTCTGCTGTTCAAGAAGCTCGACTACGAGCACTCCTACCCCCATTGCTGGCGCTGCCACACCGCGCTGCTCTACTACGCCCAGCCCAGCTGGTACATCCGCACCACCGCGATCAAGGACGAACTGATCGCCCAGAACGAGGCCACCACCTGGTTCCCCGAGACCATCAAGCACGGACGCTATGGCGACTGGCTGCACAACAACATCGACTGGGCGCTGAGCCGCAACCGCTACTGGGGCACCCCGCTGCCGATCTGGCGCAACGAACTCGACCCCAGCCAGATGGTGTGCGTCGGCTCGCTGGCCGAACTGTCGGAGCTGACCGGCACCGACCAGTCCGGGCTCGACCCGCACCGGCCCTACGTCGACGACGTCACCTTCACCCTGCCCGGGGTCGAGGGCACCTTCCGGCGCGTGCCCGAGGTGATCGACGCGTGGTTCGACAGCGGCTCGATGCCGTTCGCCCAGTGGGGCTACCCGTGGGTCGAGGGTTCGGCCGAGAAGCTCGAGCAGAACTACCCGGCCGACTTCATCGCCGAGGCACTCGACCAGACCCGCGGCTGGTTCTACACGCTGATGGCGGTCGGCACGCTGGTGTTCGAGCAGTCCAGCTACAAGAACGTGCTCTGCCTGGGGCTGATCCTCGCCGAGGACGGCAAGCGGATGAGCAAGCACCTGGGCAACATCCTGCTGCCTGTGCCGCTGATGGAACAGCACGGCGCCGACGCGGTGCGCTGGTTCATGGCCGCCAGTGGCTCGCCCTGGGCGGCCCGCCGGGTGGGTCACACCACCCTGCAGGAGATCGTCCGCAAGGTGCTGCTGACCTACTGGAACACCGTCGCGTTCCAAGCGCTCTACGCGCGGACGAACGACTGGTCGCCCGCCGACGGTCTGGTCGAGTCCGACCACGTGATGGATCGCTGGCTGACCTCGTCGACCCAGTCGCTGGTCGCCCAGGTGACTCACTCGATGGAGAACTACGACACCCAGGCCGTGGGGTCGGCGGTCGCCGAGTTCGTCGACCTGCTGTCGAACTGGTACGTCCGCCGGTCGCGCCGCCGCTTCTGGGACGGCGATCCCGGTGCGCTGTCGACCCTGCACAGCACCCTGGTGACCTTGACCCAGGTGATGTCCCCGCTGACCCCGTTCGTCACCGAGCGGGTCTGGCAGGACCTGGTGCGCGACACCGATCCCGATGCCCCGACCTCGGTGCACCTGTCGGACTGGCCCACCGTTGACGAGTCGAAGATCGACACCGACTTGGATCGGTCGATGACGCTGACCCGTCGGTTGGTCGAGTTGGGACGAGCCGCGCGCGCGGAGTCGAAGATGAAGACCCGCCAGCCGCTCTCGCGGGTGCTGATCCCGTCGCAGGCGTTCGCCCAGTTGGACGAGGGGCTGCTGGCCGAGGTGCGCCAGGAGTTGAACGTCGAGGCGGTGCAGTCGTTCGCCGGTGCCGGAGACCTGGTCGACTTCTCGGCCAAGGGCAACTTCCGGGCGCTCGGCAGGCGGTTCGGCAAGGAGACACCGCTGGTGGCGGCGGCGATCGCCGCGTCGGACGCGGCTGTGCTGGCGGCTGACTTGGCTGCCCATGGCGTCGCGACAGTCGATTACGAAGGTGGCACGCAGGTCGGCGCCGACGAGGTGATCATCTCCGAGCGTCCCCGCGAGGGCTGGAGCGTGGTCAACGAGCAGGGCGAGACGGTCGCTCTCGACCTCGAACTCACCCCGGCACTGGTACAGGCCGGCCTGGCCCGCGAGGTCGTCCGCCTGGTGCAGGAGACCCGCAAGGCGTCGGGGCTCGAGGTCTCGGACCGGATCACCCTGCAGTGGTCGGCTGACGGAGAGTTGGCCCAGGCGATCATGGCGCACGAGACCCTGATCGCCGACGAGGTGCTGGCCACCGCGGTCGAGCGGGTCGAGGCCGCCGGTGACGACTGGGCACGTGATGACGACCTCGGTCTCGCGGTGCAGGTCGTCCGCGCGTAACCAGACCCGGTGGTCGAGCAGCCCGCGAGTCAGAACGTCGGTCGAGGAGGTCGCGCAGCGACCCTGTCGAGACCCCCGCTTCAGGGGTCCACCAGTCTCGGTGATGGTTTCCTGCCACCAGATCGGCCGAATCCTCGGATTTCGCCCCGTTTCAGCGATCCAGTGGCAGGAACCCATCATCAGCCTCTGGCCTTGCCCCCACCCCGGTGGCGCCGGTCGTCTGCGGGTAGCGTGGGAACCAACCCCAAAGACGAGGAGGCGGCCGTGCCCACGCTCACCAACGACCCGAACTGGTACCGGCAGGCGGTGGTCTACCAGATCTACCCGCGCAGCTTCGCCGACGCGAACGGTGACGGGCTCGGCGACCTGGCCGGCATCACCAGCCGGGTCGACCACCTGGCCACCCTCGGCGTCGACGCGGTCTGGTTGAGCCCGTTCTACCCCTCGGCGCTGGCCGACGGCGGCTACGACGTCGACGACTACCGCAACGTCGACCCGCGCCTGGGCACGCTGGACGACTTCGACGCCTTGGTCGCTGCGCTGCACGAGCGCGGCATCCGGGTGATCGTCGACATCGTCCCCAACCACTCCGGCTCGGGCCACGTCTGGTTCCAGGACGCGCTCAGGGCCGGCAAGGGCTCGCCCGAACGCGACCGCTACATCTTCCGCGACGGGCTGGGTGACGACCAGTCGAAGCCGCCGGCCGAGTGGACCGCGTCGTTCGGTGGTCCGGCCTGGGAGCCGGTCGGTGACGGCCAGTTCTACCTGCACATGTTCGACGTGGCCCAGCCCGACTGGAACTGGGACAACCCCGAGGTGATCGACGACTTCCACACCACGCTGCGGTTCTGGTCCGACCGCGGCGTCGACGGCTTCCGGGTCGACGTGGCCAACCTGATGGTCAAGGATCTGTCGGAGCCGCTGCCGACGATGGCCGAGATGGGCAGCCCGAACTCGATCATGGGGTGCGACCGGCTGAATGACCTGCCCGGTGTGCACGACATCTACCGGGGCTGGCGTGAGGTCTTCAACGAGTACGACCCGCCGCGGATGGCGGTGGCTGAGGCGTGGGTGCCCTCGGAGCGTCGTCCCGCCTACGCTCGGCCGGACGAACTGGGGCAGGCGTTCAACTTCGACCTGCTGCTGGCGCCGTGGGACGCGGCCGCGTTCCGCCAGATCGCCGAGTCGAACCTGGCGCTGGCCGACCAGTCAGGGGCCTCGACCACCTGGGTGCTGTCGAACCACGACATCGTCCGCCACGTCACCCGCTACGGACTGCCGATCGGCGCCGGTGAGCAGGAGGGCATGCCCGGCACCGCCGCGGCCAAGGCCTACGTGCTCTCCGACGGTGCGGCACCCGAGTTCGACGAGGAGCTGGGACGACGGCGCGCTGCTGCCGGCACGATGCTGATCCTCGCGCTGCCCGGCTCGTCCTACCTCTACCAGGGCGAGGAACTGGGCCTGAAGGAGGTCATCGAGATCGCCGACGACCAGCGCCAGGACCCGACGTTCTTCCGTTCACCCGGGGTCGACAAGGGACGAGACGGTTGTCGCGTGCCGCTGCCGTGGACGCCGACCGGCACCTCGTACGGGTTCGGCGTGGGTGACCAGGTGGCGCCGGCACACCTGCCGCAGCCGGAGTGGTTCGCCGACTTCGCCGTGTCGGTGCAGGACGAGGACCCCTCCTCGATGCTCAACCTGTACCGCAAGGCGCTGGGCCTGCGCCGCGGCCTGCTGGGCGACGAGACCGTCACCTTCCACGACAGTGGCGAGGGCGTGCTGCACGTCGAGCGCCCGGGTGGGTGGCACAGCGTCACCAACTTCACCCAAGCCGCGGCCGATGTGCCCGAGGTGCTGGCGGGCGCGGAGGTGCTGCTGTCGAGTTCGTCGGACGAGGTCTCGGGCGAGGTGCCTGCGAACACGACGGTCTGGTTCCGAGCCTGAGCGGAGAGGTCAGGCGCGCAGGTCCTTGTACTCGGGGTGCTTGCCGATCCAGTCGCGAATGTAGGGACACAGCGGGCGGTCGACGATCTTCAGGTCGCGCTCGCGGATGTCGTCCAGGGCGAACCGGGTGAGGCGGCCGGCGAAGCCGCGGCCGCCGTACTCCTCGTCCACCTCGGTGTGGGGGAGGGCGATCAGGCCGTCGCCGGCGACCCGGAAGTCGATCAGGCCGATCCGCTTGCCGTCGTACTCGATCACGTAGCGCTGGCCGGCGTCGTCGCGGTGGAAGCTGATCGGGTCAGGCTGTTCGTTGATGGGGGCGCCCATGGAATCTCCTCGGGTGGTGACGGACAGCATCCACTGTGGCACAGCCGCATCGGGTGGGGCGCCCGCCGTGATCAGCTCGCCTTCTTCGACTTCTTGGGCTTGCGATCCTCGTCGTCGTCCTCGTCGTCATCGTCCTCGTCATCGGGATGCGGTGGCAGGCCGGCGCGGGCACGACGCTTCTTGAGCTTGTTGCGACGGTCCTCGACCGAGCCGTGCAGCGACCCGACCACCACGCCCATCACGATGAACAGCCACCAGAGGTCGAAGCCGGCGAAGATGTTGATCACGATGACCAGCGGCCAACCCACCGCGTGCACCCACCCCAGGGTGCGGTCGAGCCGGGTCAGCCGCTCGTACTCGGCCTCGTCCTGCGGGCGCCACACCGACACCGACGCCGGCGTCGAGGCGTCCGCCAGCGCCATCCCGCTCGGACGCAGCGCGGGCAGGAACTCGACAGCCGCTGCCGGGTCGCGGGGCAGGTCACTGAACAGCGGCTGCAGGTCGCTGGCCACCTTGGCCGACAGGGCGGTCTGCATCCGCTCGTCGAACTCCTCGATGGTGAGCCGACCCTTGGCGTGGTGCTCACGCAGCGCCTCGATGGCAGCATCACGTTCGGCATCACCGATCCGCTGGGGCACCTGACTCATGCCGACAGGATAGTGCCGCCGGGACTACGCCTTCGGCGTGGCACCCACCGTCGACGGGTACAGCCCTGCCACGGCCTCGTTCCAGCGATCCCTGAGCCACGGCTGGTCGTCCGCCTCGAACACCTGCGAGCCGGGCAGCGACCAGGTCGGTGGCTCGTCCGCACCCGACAGCACCCACGCCGCCTGCCGTGCCGCGCCGCGCGCCACGAACTCCATCGGTTCGGGGACGACCACGGGCAGGCCCAGCACAGCCGGCGCCAGTCGGCGCACTGCCTCAGACCGTGCCCCGCCGCCGATCAGAGTGACCTGCTCGATGTCGACGCCCTGGGCACGCACCGCCGCCAGACCGAACGCCATCAGGCACAGCAGTCCCTCAACCGCGGCCCGGGCCAGGTTCTGCCTGGTCAGCGACGCCAGGCTCATGCCGAGCAGCGACCCGGTGGCCTCGGGCAGGTTGGGGGTGCGCTCCCCGTCGAGGAAGCAGACGTTCACCAAGCCACCGGCACCCGGCTCTGCCGCCAGCGCCAACTCCGAGAGCCCGGCATGGTCGACGCCGAGCAGGCGGGCGGTCGACTCCAGCACCCGGGCACCGTTGATCGTCGCGGTCAGCGGCAGCCAGTGGCCGGTGGCGTCGGCGAACCCGGTGACCAGTCCCGTGCGGTCGTGGGTGGGGGTGGACGAGACCGCCGCCACCACCCCCGACGTGCCGATCGACACGGAGGTCTGCCCCGGGTCGAGGCCCAGACCCAACGCAGCACCGGCGTTGTCGCCACAGCCCGGGCCGAGCACGGCGCCGGTCCCTGCCATGGGCACAGCCACCCGGTCACGCGGGCCGAGCACCTGCGGCACCACGATCGCGTCGCCCTTGGCGCCGATCGCGTGCCGAAGGAGGTCACGACGCTCACGGTTGCCCACCGAGTCGAACCAGCCGCTGCCCGAGGCGTCCGACCGGTCGGTGACCAGGGTTGTCACGTCGCGCGAGCCGGTCAGCCGCCAGGTCAGGTAGTCGTGTGGCAGGCAGACCGCTGCGGTGCGGGCGAGGTTGTCGGGCTCGTGCTCGGCCAGCCAGCGCAGCTTGGTCAGCGTGATCGAGGCCACCGGCACCGACCCGATCGCCTCGGCCCAGGCTTCGGGGCCGAGCTCGTCGACCAGGTCGCGGGCGGCTCCGGCTGAGCTGGTGTCGTTCCACAACTGCGCCTCACGCACCACCTCGCCGCTCTCGTCGAGGCAGACCATGCCGTGCTGCTGCCCGCCGACCGACACCGCAGCCACGTCGTCCAGGCCGCCGGTCTGGGCGATCGCGGTCTGCAGGGCCTGCCACCAGTGCTCGGGGTGCACCTGGGTGCCGTCGGGGTGGGCGGCCTGCCCCTGCCGCAGCACCTCACCGGTCTCGGCGTCGCAGACCAGCACCTTGCACGACTGGGTGGACGAGTCCACCCCCGCGACGAGCGTCCTCGCCATCGTCGGTCAGCCGATCAGGTGGCGGATCGCCAACTGCTGCAGCTTGACGAAGCCGTACTCGCGAGCGCCCGCGGCGTCGGCGTCGAACGGCTCGTCGGCGGCCAGGAAGTCGGCCAGCGACTCGCCCTCGGCCAGCGTCGGCTCGGACAACTCGTAGATCGAGGCGTCCTTCATCACCTGCTGCACCTCGGGGTCGGCGCGGAAGGCCCGGGCCTTGTCGGCCAGCAGCAACCAGGTCTCCATGTTGGCGCTCGCGGAGTCCCAGATGCCCTGCATGCCCTCGGTGCGCGACGGCTTGTAGTCGAAGTGCACCGGGCCGTCGTAGCGGGGGGCGTCGGGTGAGGCCGGGAAGCCGTTCGTCAGCAGGTCGACGGTGAAGAAGGCACTCATCAGGTCGCCGTGACCGAAGCACAGGTCCTGGTCGTACTTCAGGCCGCGCTGGCCGTTGAGGTCGATGTGGAACAGCTTGCCGCTGAACATCGCCTGGGCCAGGGCGTGGGTGTAGTTGAGGTTGGCCATCTGCTCGTGGCCGACCTCGGGGTTGAGCCCGACGATGTCGCCGTGCTCGAGTTCGGCGATCAGCGCCAGCGCGTGCCCGACGGTGGGCAGGAAGATGTCACCGCGCGGCTCGTTGGGCTTGGGCTCCAGGCCGATCTTGAGGTCGTAGCCCTGGGTCTTGATGTGGCTGGCGACGGTGTCGAGACCCTCCTTGTAGCGCTCGAGCGCGGCGTAGAGGTCCTTGGACGAGTCGTACTCGGCGCCCTCTCGGCCGCCCCACATGACGAAGGTGCTGGCACCCAGTTCGGCGGCGAGGTCGACATTGCGCAGGATCTTGCGCAGCCCGAAGCGGCGCACCGAGCGGTCGTTGGAGGTGAGGCCGCCGTCCTTGAACGCGGGGTGGGTGAAGGTGTTGGTGGTCACCATCTCGATGACGAGTCCGGCCTTGCCAGCCGCGTCCTTGAGCTGGCCGACGCGGGCGGAGCGCTCGTCGTCGGTGGCGTCGAAGGCGAAGACGTCGTTGTCGTGGAAGGTGATGCCCCAGGCGCCCAGTTCGGCCAGGCCCTCGGCGTACTCCCACGGGTCGAGTTCTGGACGAGAGGGCACGCCGAACGGGTCGGTGCCGGTCCAGCCGATCGTCCACAGGCCGAAGGAGAACTTGTCGTCGGGGGTGGGTGTGCGGACCATGGAGCTCTCCTCTGAGGTGGTTTTGTTCTACGATGAAACATATCGATCCGACGTGCTGCAGGTCAAGGGTGCTGGTCTGGATACGGTGAGGGTCGAATCCAGGGAGGGAAGCAGCCATGGCAACCAGCGGCGAGCGTCGCAGACGTGACCCGGCATCGAGCCCGGCGTCGCCCGATGCGGCGCGCTCGTCTGGCGCCAACCAGGGCAGCCTGCGCGAGCTCAACCTCGCGACCGTGCTGCAGGTGATCTTCTCGGAGTCGCCGCTGACGCGCGCCGATGTCGCCCTGCGCACCGGCCTGACTAGATCGACCGTGTCGCGGCTGGTGGACGAACTGGTCGCCCATCGTCTGGTCGAGGAGGGTGAACCGCGGGTGGGGGGCCAGCGCGGCCGCCCCGGTGTGCCGCTGACGCCGGCCCAGTCGTCGTTCGTCGGGCTGGGGCTCGAGGCCAACATCGGCCTGATGGCTGCCCGCGTGGTCGATCTGTCCGGTCAGGTGGTCTCCGAGCGGGTCGTCGAGACCGACCTGACCAGTGCCACGCCAGATGACGTGTTCACCCGTCTGGCAGCCCTCGCCCACGAGGCGCTCGACGGCCTGCCCCCGAGCAGTCGACTGACCGGCGTCAGGCTGGCCCTGCCCGGTCTGGTCGACACCTCCCGAGGAGTGCTGCTGCGCGCCCCGAACCTGGACTGGCACGACGTCGACGCTGCGTCCGGGCTGGCGGACGCGATGGGCATGCCGGGGCAGGTCATCGTCGGCAACGAGGCCGACTTCGCCGCGCTCAGTGTGGCCAGGATCGCTCCCGGTCGACGCTCACCGTGGTCGGACTTCCTGTACCTGTCGGGTGAGGTCGGCATCGGGTCGGCGCTGGTCTCAGCCGGCCGACTGATCACCGGTAGCCACGGCTGGGCCGGCGAGATCGGCCACACCTACGTCGACCCACGCGGCGACCTGTGCGGCTGTGGTGCCCGCGGATGCCTGGAGACCGTGGCAGGTCTGCGAGGACTGCTGACCGCTGCGGGGGTCACCGACCGCCAGCAGCTGGCCGCAGCACTGGCCGCAGGGCACCCCCGGGCTGTCGGTGCGGTACAGGTGGCCGGACGCGCGCTCGGCATCGCCGTGGCTGGTGCGCTGAACCTGCTCGACGTGTCACAGGTGGTGATGGGTGGTCACCTGGGCCAACTCGGCGACCACCTGACCGCGGCCATGGTCGCTGAGTTGCAGACCCGTGTGCTCGCCGCCCCCTACGCACCGCCCACCGTCGAAACCGTGGCCCTCGACGCCTCACCCGCCTCGTGGGGAGCCGCGGTCGCAGCACTCGAAGCAGTGCTGAGCGACCCCGCCTCCTGGCTGACCCCCCTCATCCTCGACCAAGGAACACCCCATGCCTGATACGGGCCCTGCCACCACCCGCTTCGTCCGCCGCCGAGGCACCGACCTGCTCGACCTGGACGGCGAGCCACGGCTCTTCCGCGGGGTCGGCATCGGCAACTGGCTGCTGCCCGAGGGCTACATGTGGCGCTTCTTCGACGGAGCGACTCGCCCCCGACTGATGGAGCAACTGGTCGTCAACCTGGCCGGGGAGCGGTACGCAGCCACCTTCTGGACGAGGTTCCGCGACCAGTTCTTCACCCGCGACGACGTCGCCAGGATCGCCGAGTGCGGCTTCGACCACATCAGGGTGCCGTTCAACTGGCGGTTGTTCATGAACGCCGACGGCCAGTTCGGCGACGAGGGTTTTCGCCGGCTGGACGACGTCATCGGCTGGTGCCGCGACGCCGGACTGCTGGTGCTGCTCGACCTGCACGGCGCCCCCGGAGGGCAGACCGGGGCCAACATCGACGACTCCGAGCATGACCGGCCCGAGGTGTTCGACGAGCCCTACCGCAGCTGGTGCCTGTCGCTGTGGACCGAGCTCGCGACCCGCTACCGCGACGAACCCACCGTGATGGGCTACGACCTGCTCAACGAGCCCTGTCGCGACGAGTTCCAGCACCTGCACGCCAATGACCTGGTCCCCCTCTACCGCGACCTGACCAGCGCCATCCGCGCAGTCGACAGCGAGCACCTGCTGATGTACGAGGGCAGCCACTGGTCGACCAACTTCTCGATCTTCGACCAGGTCTGGGACGAGAACTCCTGCCTGCAGTTCCACCGCTACTGGGACGCCCCCGACCGTGACGGACTGGCCAAGTTCATCGAACCCGCGGCACGGCTGGGCCTTCCGCTCTACATGGGGGAGGGTGGCGAGAACAGCGTCGAGTGGATGCGCGCCGCCTTCGGCAGCTACGAGCAACTCGGCATCTCGTGGAACTTCTGGCCGTGGAAAAAGCTCGAGAACCCCTCGTCCCCAGCTGATGCCCCCGCCCCCCAGGGGTGGGACGAGGTGGTCGCCGCCGCTGAGAGGCGATCGCAGGGCCCGGCGCCCGAGGTCGCGCAGCGGTTGCTGGACGAGGTGCTCGAGGCCTTCCGGTTGTCGAACTGCCGTTGGCACGGCGAGATCGTCGATGCCCTGCTGCAGGCCCCGGCAGGCTTCGTACCCGCCTACGCCGCCGAGCACCGTTGGGACGCCGGGCAGGGAGCCGGCGTGCGTGCCGCCGACGGCCACACCATCGAGTACCGCGGCGGTGACCAGGGCATCAACCCGTTCGCCGCTGATCCGCGCGAGCGAGCCCGGGCCGGTGAACACGTGCTCGTGCTGCGGCCCGGTGAGACCGCCCGCTTCCGGGTGCGCGGACGAGCGACCTCAGCCGAGGCCGTGGTCGCCGAATCATCCCCTTCGTCACCCGAGGTTCAGATCGACGACACCGGCATCACCGTGGTCGGTGGGGCCGGCGGAACCGAGCTGCTCGGCGTCCGCCTCAGCTGACCCGGGGCACCCTCACGTCGCCTGGTCGATCCGCCAGACCTGCGCAGAACCCGTCATCCTGAGCTCAAGCGAGCCTTCGCCCGGTGGCAGATCGAGGTGGACGTCGCCCCACGCCTGGGTGGGCAGTTCGACGTCGTGGGTCTGGTCGGCCCACGCGACCTCGAGTCCGCCCTCGTCTCGACCCCGCCGCGCTCGCACCGTCACGGGTCCGGTGACGGCGACCTCGTCCCACCTCACCACCGCCTGGTCCGCACCGGGCTCGACAGCTGCGGCCGAGCCTCGCTCGTCCGAGGTCGCGATGAACTGCACCCGGGCATGGTGGTCGGCGTTCCACGCCGTCAGCGGCCAGCTGTGCGGGGGAGCGGGGTCGGCCTCCACCACCAGCTCGGCCTCACCGCAGGCGGTGAGGCAGTCGTGGCCGACGAAGATCTGCCACCGTGACGGTTCCACGCGCCACGACTGCGTGCGCACCGACCAGGTCGCCAACCGCTGGGTGGTGACCGGCACGTCGACCTCGACCCGTTCGCCGGGCTGCAGTTCCACCCACTGCGTGGCCAGCAGCACGCGTCGTGGCGCGGCCAGCGGATGGTCGAGCGACGAGGCGTAGAGCTGCACCAGTTCGTGGACGACCCGCTCGCCGGTGTTGGCGAGGGTGACCGAGGCGACGGCAACCGTGTCGTCGGGAGGAAGTGCCCGAGCGTGCGCCGGCTGCTCGACGCGGACGTGCTGCCGGTCGAGGACGAACTGCGAGTAGTCGACCGGGGAGTAGCCCAGGCCGTGCCCGAACGCGAACTGCGGTGTGGCCTCGTTGTACTGGTAGGTCAGACCCGACCCGATGACGTCGTAGTCGAACAGGTCACCGATGTCGTCCTCGCTGGCCCACCAGGTCTGGGCGAGGCGGGCCCGCGGCTCCACCGCCCCCGAGACCACGTCGGCCACTGCATGGCCCAGTTCCTGCCCGGCGTGCGAGCTCCACACCACGGCATCGCACCGGTCGACCAGGTCACCCAGCGCGTAGGGGTAGGACGAGACCACGACCAGCACGGTGGGGGCGTCGTGGCCGAGCGCAGCCTCACAGATGGCTCGCTGTGCGTGCGGCAGGTCGAGGCTGGGGCGATCGGCGGTCTCGCGGCCGAGCAGGTGCGGATCGTTGCCCACCACCACCCAGACCTCGTCCACCTCGGCCGCCAGCGCCTCCACCCGGGTGCGAGCGGACGAGACCAGGTCACGGGTGAAGCGCGACGCCTCGTCCAGTCGCAGGGCGGTGGCGCTGACCAGGTCGCCGAACTGCTCGATGCGCAACCAGCGTCGCGAGCCCACGTGCTCGATCGAGACGGTGCCGTCGTCCCAGGCGTGCTCGCGGAACTCCTCCTGGCAGACCCAGCCGCCCGGCCTCGTGGCATCGATGCCGATCATGCCGTTGTGGCGTCCGCTCCACAGCAGCCCGGTGGCGTCGTCGGCGATGGTCAGGGTGCCATCACCCCAGTCGGTCACCCGGTGGGTGGCCGCGTCGTCGGCTGGGGCTACCACCAGGAAGCCGTCCTGGTCGCGGGTGAGCACCTGCCCCCGGGTGGCAGCCTCGGTGCTGTGCCACCGCACCTGGTCGGCGGCGTCGTCGTGACTGACCTGCCAGCCGGCCTGGCCGGCGGCGGACGCGATGCCCACCTCGTACGGTGGGGTGCCGGAGTACCAGTCGCTCTTGACCGTGTCGGCCAACGGTCCGACCACGGCCAGCCGCCAGCCCGGACTGGATGGCAGCACGCCGTTGTTGTGCAGCACCACCACCTGCGACTGGGCTGAGCGTCGGGCGAGGTCGCGGTGCTCGGGGGTGTCGATCTGGTCGGGCCCGACCACGAAGGGGTCCGAGTCAGGGTGGAGTTCACCGGTGAGCGCCCGCATCAGCAGCAGGCGCCGTGCCGCAGCCCGCACCTCGTCCATGGTCAGCAGGTTCTCGTCCAGTGCCTGCTGCAGAGCGGTGATCGTGGTCTCGCTGCGCTTGTCGGCGTCGGTGAACGAGTCGAGGCCGGCCCGGACCGCGGCAGCGTGCGAGGCGGCGCGGGTGGGGTGGGTGCGCTGGGCCTCGGTGAGGTTGGTCGGCGCATACGCATCGGAGACGGTGACCAGGTCAGGGGCGATCTGGCGCAGCTCGTCGATCCACTCGGCACTGACGTGGGTGGGTCGCCCGTTGACCAGGTTGTACGACGGCATCACCGCGCCGGCACTGCCGTGGGCGACCGGCACCTGGAAGGCCGGCAGTTCGTACTCGTGCACCACTCGCGGCGACAGCGAGGCCGAACAGGTGCAGCGGTCGGTCTCGTTGTTGTAGGCGAGCAGGTGCTTCAACGTGGGGACGACCCGCCAGAACACCTCGTGGTCGCCGCGCAGCCCCCGGGCGTAGGACGAGGCCAGCCATCCGGTGACGTAGGGATCCTCAGACCAACCCTCCTCGTTGCGTCCCCAACGCGGGTGGCGCAGCGGGTTGACCACGGGCGCCCACGCGTTCAGGCCGTGCTCGACCGGATCCTGGGCGTGCTTGGCGCGCAACTCCACCCCGACCGCCTCACCGATCTCGCGGACGAGGTCGGCGTCGAACGTGGCAGCCATGCCGACCGGCTGCGGGAACACCGTGGCGACCCCCACCCAGGCCACTCCGTGGGCTGCCTCCTGCCCGGTGTGGAAGGCCTGCAACCCGTGTTCGGGGATGGCTGGTTGGTGCTGGTGCAGCAGTGCCACCACCTGGGCGTCCGACAGCTGCGCGAGCAGCGTCTCGACCGCGTGGACGAGATCTTCGCTGGACAGACTGGGTTTGGGCGTCATGCGAGGCTCCCGGTGAAGTGGACAGTCGTCGGCTGTCGAAGTCCGTGCGACGAAATTCCGGACCCCATCATTGCGTCTTTTGTTCTGCCATGCAACGATATGGCAACGAAGTGACTCACCATCCCTTGGATTCCAGGCAGGACCGCCTACGGTGGTCGAGTCGAATCGCTTCGACGAGGCCACACCGTGTGGCCGCTCCATCGCACAAGGAAGTGACACATGAGTAACGGTTTGTCGCGACGCGGCTTCATCGGGGCCTTGGGCCTCGGAGCCACCGCCATCGCAGGATCGTCGCTGTTGGCTGGTTGCCGCACTGATGGTGCCGGTACGGACAGCCCGAACGGTGGTGGGACGAACGGTGGTTCGGCCGGCCCCGACCAGAAGCTGCCCAACTACACGCTCAAGGAGTACGTGAGCCCGGACTACCCGCCGCCGGCCAACGGCTTCGAGAAGATCCCGGCCGAGTACGTCAAGGTCTACGACCAGCCCCCGGGCACCGGTCAGGCCCTCACCGTGATGACCCCGCTGTGGGGAGCCATCCCGCGCACCTCGGGCAACAAGTACTTCGACGGCATCAACGAGCGCCTGGGCGCGAAGCTGACCTTCCAGATCTCCGACGGCAACACCTACGGCGACAAGATGTCGACGGTGCTGGCCTCGCAGAAGGACATGCCCGACTGGATGTGCCTGACCACCTGGAACCTGCCGGCGAGCTTCTCCGACGACGCCACCGCGCTGTTCACCGACCTGTCGCCCTACATCGGTGGCGACAAGGTCAACGAGTACCCGAACCTGGCCTCGATCCCGACCGACTCGTGGCGCTACTCGGTCTACGGCGACACCCTGATCGGCATCCCGATGCCCGACGCCGGCATTCCCAACGTGCTGTTCTACCGGGCCGACCTGTTCGAGAAGGAGGGCATCAAGGATCTGCCCACCACTCCGGACGAGGTGCTCGAGCTCGCCAAGCAGCTCACCAGCGCCTCCGCCGGCCGCTACGGCACCGACGACATGCAGACCCCGTCGTTCAACCAGTTCGCCGTGCCGGCCAAGTGGAAGATCGAGGGCGACAAGCTGATCCACCGCTACGAGACCCAGGAGTACCGCGACGCCATCGCCAACAACGCGAAGTTCTTCGCGGCTGGCGTCGTGCACCCGGATGCGGTCGCCGGTACCGGTGACGGCAAGCAGCGCTTCGAGTCGGGTCAGACCATGATGATGTCGGACGGCATCGGTGGTTGGGCCGAAGCCCTGCAGCGCCAGCTGCCCAACAACCCCCAGTACAGCCAGCTGCCCATGCCGGTGATCGGCTCGGGCTCCGGAGACCCCGTCGTCTGGAAGGGCCCGGCCATGGGCATCTTCTCGGCGATCAAGAAGGGCCTGTCGGAGGAGAAGATCAAGGAGATCCTCAAGATCGCCGACTTCCTCGCCTCGCCGTTCGGCACCGAGGAGTACAACCTGGTCAACTACGGCATCGAGGGCACGCACTACACCCTTGACGCCGACAAGCTGCCGAAGTTGAACGCGCTGGGCACCACCGAGGTGCAGCCGACCTACATCTTCCTGGCCAGCCCGCCGCCGTCGGTCGCCAAGGTGCAGTTCCCCGGCTTCGTCAAGGCCTACTCGGAGTGGGTGAACAACACCGCCAAGTTCTTCAAGGAGCCTGCCTTCTACGGCATGAACATCGCCGTGCCGACGCGCCTGGCCGCTCTCGACTCGCCGTTCGGTGACCTCGAGAAGGACATCAGCCGTGGCCGCAAGACCATGAAGGACCTGGACGCCGCGGTCGAGACCTGGAAGAAGAACGGCGGCGAGGAGCTGCGCGGCATCTACCAGAAGGTGTTGGACGAGCAGTGAGTTCGTCGTCCACCTCCATGGACGCCGCCGACTCCACCACCGGAGACTTCGCTCGTCGCCCCCGTCGGGGGCGGCGAGCGCCGGCGGCGCCCACGCGCAAGCTGAGCGCGTGGACCCGCTTCAAGCGCGACCGGTCGCTGATCCTGATGACCCTGCCGGCCGTGCTGCTGCTGTTGCTGTTCGCCTACCTGCCGATGGCCGGCAACATCGCCGCCTGGCAGGACTACCGCCCGGCCCGCGGGTTCCGCGGCAGCGCCTTCATCGCCTGGGACAACTTCGAGCGGATGTTCACCAACGAGCGCTTCGCGCTGGCGGTGAAGAACACGCTGATCATCACCGGGTTCCAGTTGGTGTTCTACTTCCCGGTGCCGATCATCCTGGCCCTGCTGCTCAACAGCGTGCTGTCGACCAAGGTGCGCACCTTCATCCAGTCGGTGGTCTACCTGCCGCACTTCTTCAGCTGGGTGATCGTGGTCACGGTCTTCCAGCAGATGTTCGGTGGTGCTGGTCTGGTCAACCGGGTGCTGCTGCAGAACGGCAGGCAGCCCTTCGACCTGATGACCAACCCCGACACCTTCCTGATCCTGATCACCTCGCAGTCGATCTGGAAGGACGCGGGCTGGGGCATCATCATCTTCCTGGCCGCACTGTCGACGGTCGATCCAGCGTTGCACGAAGCGGTCGCCATCGACGGCGGCAACTGGTGGCGTCGAATGTGGCACGTCACGCTCCCGGCGCTGAGACCAGTGGTCATCCTGCTGCTCATCCTGCGGTTGGGTGATGCGCTGAGCGTCGGCTTCGAGCAGTTGATTCTGCAACGCGCCGCCGTCGGCGCAGACACGTCGGAGGTCATCGACACCTTCGTCTACTACCAGGGCGTCATCGCCGGTGACTGGGGCTTCGCCACAGCCGCTGGACTGGTCAAGGGCGTCGTCGGTCTGATGTTGGTGCTGGGCGCCAACAAGTTGGCCCACATGGTGGGTGAGGCGGGGGTGTACCAGAAAGCATGAGTACCGGATCTGTTCCCACACTGGGGTCGGCCGAGGCCCCGATCACCCCTGCCCCCGAGCCGGGCACGGTGCGCCGCGTACGTCGGCGCAACCCCAATCGACCGGTCTACCAGGAGGAGCCCAAGGCGATCACCAAGATCTCCAAGGGCGTGCTGCTGACCATCATCGTGCTGACGGTGATCTTCCCGCTGTGGTCGATCATCATCACCTCGTTCTCGACCAACGCCGCCGTCACCCGTGCCGGAGGCATGGTCGTCCTGCCCGACGAGCTCACCATCGCCGCCTACCGGCAGATCATCGCCGGTGGCATCGTCACCAGGGCCGTCGGTGTGTCGGTGTTCGTCACCGGCGTTGGCACCCTGCTGTCGACCACGTTGACCATCCTGGCCGCCTGGGGCCTGTCGAAGCCGACCTCGTTCGGCCACCGCCCGATCCTGTTCATCTTCCTGATGACCATGTTCTTCGGTGCCGGCATGATTCCCAGCTACCTGCTGATCAGCAACCTCGGGCTGCTCAACTCGCTGTGGGCGCTGATCCTGCCGGGTGCGGTCTCGGCGTTCAACGTGCTGATCACGCGCAACTTCTTCATGGCCATCGAGCCGGCGATCATCGAGGCCGCCCGCATCGATGGCGCGGGGGAGTGGCGCATCCTGTCCACGATCGTGGTGCCGCTGTCACGTGCGGTGATCGCTGTGGTCGCACTGTTCTACGGCGTGGGCTACTGGAACGCCTTCTTCAACGCCATGCTCTACATCAACGACAACACCAAGTGGCCGCTGCAGCTGGTGCTGCGCAGCTACGTGTTGCAGGGGCAGGCGATGCCCGGGGCCGACCCGGGCCAGATCGACATCCGTGAAGGACAGGTCACCGGTCTGCCCATCCAGATGGCTGTCGTGGTGCTGGCCTTGGTGCCGATCCTGATGATCTACCCCTTCGTGCAGCGTCACTTCACCAAGGGCGTCATCTTCGGTGCGGTCAAGGGCTGACACCGGCTGAAGGAGTGATCGACGGTGACGCGACGAACTCGCGGGTCGTCAGCGTGTGAGCCGGGGTGCCATCAGCTGCACCCCGGCCACACCACCGTCCTCCACCTGGTCCATCAGCATGTCGACCGCAGCGGCCCCGATCGCCTGCGCCGAGATCGGGATCACCAGGCGGTCACCGCCGGGAGCGGGCCCGTCGGTCAGCGACTCGGGTTCGATGCAGACCGAGGCCATTCCCGCCTCACGCGCAGCCGGGCAGGCGCCGGGGGCAGCCAACTCGTTGTGGATCAGGACGCCACCGGGCTGGTCCGTGGCCTCGAGCAGTGCGGCGACCGCAGCGCGTCCGCTGGCCGGCGTCGGTTCACAGGGGACGACGATCGCCTCACGTCCGCGCTGGTGGCACGCCTCGACGAAGGCACCGCGCAGGCGCAGGGCGAACGAGGTGCCTCGCTCGTAAACGGCTGGGGGCGAGGCGACCAGAGCGAGGGGCGCACCCGCGCGGGTTCGTCCGTCCAGCTCGGTGACGGCCAGCCGGGCTGCGGCCGCGAAGTCGAAGTCGACGCAACTCAGGCCCATCGGATCGTCCGGCACCCCGATCAGCACCGACGGCTGGCGCAACTGGGCCAGCACCTGGATCCGGGGGTCGGCGGACTCGACGTCCATGACCACCAGACCGTCGACCATGCGTCCCCGACCGACCCGCGCGAGCCCGGTCTCGTCCCGGTCGGTGAGCACCAGCACGTCGTGGTCGTGGTCGCGGGCCCTGGTCAGCACCCCGGCCGCGAACTGCATCATCACGTTGAGGTCGATCCCGCTGCGCAGTGGCACCACGAGCGCCAACGTGCGCGTGCGCTGCGACGCCAGGGCACGCGCCCCGGCGTGCGGCTGGTAGCCCAGCTCGTCGATGGCGGCGCTGATTCGCTGCTTGGTGGCCTCGGAGATCGGCCGCTTGCCGCTCAGGGCGTACGAGACGGTCGAGGGCGACACCTTGGCCAGTCGGGCGACCTCACTGATCCCCGACACCTCGACCCGGCTCTCCACACGCCACATTGTTCCAGCCCACCCCTCAGGATGGGGATGCGGCCCACGCCATGCACCACCGACCCCAACTACGCCATGACTCGATGGAGGAAAGATGAAGTTCACCGACGGCTACTGGATGCTCGCTGACAACGTCAAGCAGATGCTGCGGCCGGCCCAGGTCGAGTCGTACGAGGTGCGTGGGCGGCAGTTGGTGTTCCACGCCCCGACCGGGCCGCTGCGGCACCGGGGCGACACCCTCAACCGGCCGATCATCACGGTCAGGCTCGACTCCCCGGCCCCCGAGGTCGTCGCCGTCGAGATCGAGCACTTCCATGTGGCGCGTGAGCACCCGGCCTTCGACCTGCCCCGTGGTGGTCACGGTGAGGTGGTCGAGGGTGAGGGCTTCGTCGAACTGGTCACCGGAAGCCTGCGCGCCCGAGTCGCGACCGAGGGCCCGTGGAGCCTGCAGTTCTGGCGCGACGACGTGCTGCTCACCGAGTCCGGCGCCCGCTCGGTCGGTGCGGCCCAACTGGACGACGGCAGCCACCACGTCATCGAACAGCTGAGCCTGGGCATCCGCGAGTACGTCTACGGCCTGGGCGAGCGGTTCGGGCCCTTCGTCAAGAACGGGCAGTCGGTCGACATCTGGAACGCCGACGGCGGCACCTCGAGTGAGCAGGCCTACAAGAACGTGCCCTTCCAGCTGAGCTCGCGCGGCTACGGCGTGCTGGTCGACAGCCCCGACCGGGTCAGTTACGAGATCGCCAGCGAGGTGGCCTCGCGCCTGCAATTCTCGGTGCCCGGGCAGCGGCTGCGCTACCTGGTGATCGACGGCCCCACGCCCAAGCATGTGCTCGAGCGCTACACCGGACTGGCCGGCCGGCCCGCCCGGGTGCCGGCCTGGAGCTACGGGCTGTGGTTGTCGACCTCGTTCACCACCGACTACGACGAGCAGACCGTGCTCTCGTTCGTCGACGGCATGGCCGAGCGCAACCTGCCGCTGAGCGTGTTCCACTTCGACTGCTTCTGGATGCGCCAGTTCCACTGGAGCGACTTCACCTGGGATCCGGTCACCTTCCCCGATCCCGAGGGCCTGCTGCGCAAGCTGCACGACCGCGGGTTGAAGGTCTCGGTCTGGATCAACCCCTACATCGCCCGCCGCTCGGCGCTGTTCGACGAGGGTGTCGAGCACGGCTACCTGGTCACCCGGGCCGACGGCAGTGTGTGGCAGTGGGACATGTGGCAGGCCGGCATGGCGCTGGTCGACTTCACCAACCCCGACGCCTGCCAGTGGTACGCCGACAAGCTCAAGGGCCTGCTCGACCAGGGCGTGGACTGCTTCAAGACCGACTTCGGCGAGCGGATCCCCACCGAGGTGGTCTGGCACGACGGGTCCGACCCGCACCGGATGCACAACTGGTACGCCCAGCTCTACAACCAGGTGGTGTTCGACCTGCTCGAGCGCGAGCGTGGTGAGGGTGAGGCCGTGCTGTTCGCCCGCTCGGCGACCGTTGGCGGCCAGAAGCTGCCGGTGCACTGGGGCGGCGACTGCGAGTCGACCTTCGCCGCGATGGCTGAGTCGCTGCGCGGGGGGCTGAGCATGGCCTCGTCCGGCTTCGGGTTCTGGAGCCACGACATCGGCGGCTTCGAGGGGCTGCCCGACCCGGCGATCTTCAAGCGGTGGGTCGCATTCGGGCTGCTCAGCTCGCACTCGCGGCTGCACGGCTCGTCGTCCTACCGGGTGCCGTGGGCCTTCGACGACGAGGCGGTCGACGTCACCCGCACCTTCACCGAACTCAAGATGTCGCTGATGCCCTACCTGGCGGCGATGGGTGAGCAGGCGCACCTGAACGGCGTGCCGGTGATGCGTCCGATGGTGGTCGAGTTCCCCGACGACCCCGCCACCGCCACGCTCGACACCCAGTACATGCTGGGTGACTCGTTGCTGGTGGCGCCGGTGTTCAGCGCCGACGGCATGGTCGAGTACTACCTGCCCGAGGGTCGCTGGACGAGGCTGCTCACCGGCGAGGTGGTCGAGGGCGGCCGCTGGTTGCGCGAGCAGCACGGCTTCGACTCGCTGCCGCTGATGGTGCGGCCCGGCTCCGTGCTGGCGCGTGGCTCGGTGACCGATCGTCCCGACTACGACTGGGCCGACGGCGTCAGGCTCGAGGCCTACCAGTTGGACGAGGGCCAGTCCCGCGAGGTGCTGGTGCCCAGGGTCGGTGCCGACCCGGTTCGCTACACCGTCACCGCCACCGCCCACGGTGTCGAGGTCGAGGCCCCGGACGCACCCCAGGGTTGGTCGGCTGTCGTCGGCGGCCGGGCATGAGCGGACTGTTGGGCGAGCGGCTCCGCTACGGCGGCGACTACAACCCCGAACAGTGGAGCCCCGAGGTGTGGCGCGACGACGTCGCGCTGATGAAGGCCGCAGGGGTCAACCTGGTCTCGGTCGGCATCTTCAGTTGGAGCACCCTCCAGCCCGGCCCGGACCAGTGGCACTTCGAGTGGCTCGACGAGGTCATCGAGTTGCTGCACGGCAACGGCATCGACGTCGACCTGGCCACTCCGACCGCCTCACCACCGCCGTGGTTCGGCCTGGCCCACGAGGACGCGTTGTACGTCGACGCGCGTGGGGTGCGCACCCACCACGGTGCCCGCAACCACTACTGCCCCTCGTCAAAGGCCTACCGCGATGCCTGCCGTGAGCTGGCCCGACGGCTCGGTGAGCGCTACGGCAACCATCCGGGTGTGGTGATGTGGCACATCGGCAACGAGTACGGCCCGACCTGCTTCTGCGACCTGTGCGCGGAGTCGTTCCGGGCCTGGCTGGCCGACAGGCACGGCGACATCGAGGGGCTCAACCGGGCTTGGGGCACGGCCTTCTGGAGCCAGGGCTACCAGGACTTCAGCGAGGTGCTGCCACCACGCACGGCCCCCTACCACCACAATCCGTCGCACGCCCTGGACTTCCGGCGTTACTCCTCCGACGCGTTGCTGCGGCTCTTCACCGAGCAGCGCGACGTGCTTCGTCCGCTGGTGGGCGATGCCCCGATCACCACCAACTTCATGGGGTTCTACCCGGGTGTGGACTCCCAGCGGTGGGCGGGCGAGGTCGACATCATGACCGACGACCACTACAAGGACCCCGGCGACCTCGAGGGCGGGCCGGTGCGCGCGGCGCTCGTCCACGACCTGATGCGCTCGCTGCGCAACGAGCCGTGGATGATGATGGAACAGGCGATGGGCGCGGTGAACTGGCGCCCGCACAATGTCGCCAAGACCGACGTGCAGCGCCGCCACGACGTGTTGCGGGCCGTGGCCCACGGGGCAGACGGCGTGCTCAGCTTCCAGTGGCGCCAGTCGCACCACGGCGCCGAACGGTTCCACTCCGCGATGCTGCCGCACGCCGGGGCCGACGCTCGCCTGCACCGTGGCGTGGTCGAGATCGGGGACGACCTGGCGCGGCTGTCGTCACTCGTGGGCGTGCACGAGGCGGCACGGGTGGCCCTGCTGTTCGACTGGGACTCGTGGTGGGCGCTGACCGACCCCACCATGCCGAGCAAGACCCGCGACCCGATCGAGGTGCTGCAGTCGTGGTACCAGCCGCTCTGGCGCCGCGGGGTGCCGGTCGACCTGCGCGCTGCCTCGGACGACCTGTCGGGCTACGACCTGGTGCTCGCACCGATCGCGCACGTGGTCGCCGATGACGCGATCAGCAACCTGCGCGGTGTCGTCGAGCGTGGGGCTGGCTTGGTGCTGGGGCCGTTCACCGTGGTGACCGACGAGACCGGCGGGGTGCACCAGGGGCCTTTCCCGGTCGGCCTGAGTGACCTGCTCGGCGCGGTGGTCGAGCAGCCCTGGCCGCTGGCCGGCAGTGGTCTGGCGTTGCGCTCCGACCTGCTCGGCGACGGCCGCGCCCAGGTCTGGGCCGACCAGGTCAGGGTGGACGACGCCGAGGTGCTGGTGTCTGTCGATCCGGACGACCCGCTGTACCCCGACCTGGATGCTGTCGTGGTCTCGTCGCCGCGGCACCGCATGGTGCTCGTCGGGGCAGACCTGCCCGCGCCGATGCTGGATCGACTGGTCGAGCACGCCCTGCAGCAGGCCGGCGTCGAGTCGTCGATCCCCGTGCTGGCCGGGTCGTCGGAGGACTGGCAGGGCTGCGAGGTGGCCCGCCGAGGGGCGGCGACCTTCGTGTTCAACCCGTCGAGGAAGGCGGTCAAGCTGGGTCTGCGGTGCCCGGCGCGCGATCTGCTGGGTGGCGACGAGGACGATGCCATCGAGCTGCCCGGGGGAGGTGTCGTCGTTCTCGTCGAGCGGTGAGGCGAAGCTCGTTCATCTGGGCCCAGATCCTGCGGCGCGGAGGACGAGCCTGCCACGCTGTGGTCACCCCATCCCCGACCCAGGAGGACGCGATGACCGACCAGCAGCAGTTCGGGAACGCCGGTGAGTACATCGACAAGGCCAAGGACTACGCCCAGGACAACCCGGACAAGACCCGCAGCGTGATCGACAAGATCGAGGACGCGGTGGACGCCCGCACCGGCGGCAAGCACTCCGGCATGGTCGACAAGGCCGGTGACTGGATCGAGGGGCGCCTGGGCCTGCCCAACAACGCCGACGAGCAGCCGAGCCAACCGACCGAACCTGCCCCGACCGAGCCCGCCCCCAGTGAGCCCGCCCCCACCGAGCCCGCCCCCACCGAGCCCGCCCCCACCGAGCCCGCGCAGCCCACCGAACCGGCACCCACCGAGCCGGCCGGCACTCCGGAGTTCGACGCTCCCGAACCCAAGGCCGAGACCCCCAAGATGCCCGAGAGCTGAATTCGTCCCCCAGGGGCCTGATCGGTTTGTGGCGGGAAACACGCGTTTGACAGCGCGTTTCGCGCCACAAACCGAAGCCGGAGCTGCAGGAAGGCCGAGAGCTGCAGAACTGGAGCTCGTTCCTCGCCCCCTTGCCCAGCAGCGCCCACCTGACCACCCACCGGCGGGGACGCTGCGCTGCATCCGGCCTCGCTAGCATGGCCGCGGAGCAACAGGAGGTGCCATGGCGAGGGTCGTGAAGAAGTTCGGCGGGTCGTCGGTCGCCGACGCCGAGTCGATCAAGCGGGTCGCACGCCGGATCGCGGCGGCCAAGCGCGAGGGCCACGAGGTGGTCATCGTGATCTCGGCGATGGGTGACACCACCGACGAGTTGCTCGACCTCGCCCACCAGGTCTCGCCGCAGCCGGCCCCGCGCGAGCTCGACATGCTGTTGACCACCGGCGAGCGCCAGTCCGCCGCCCTGCTGGCGATGGCGCTGTCAGACCTTGGCCACGTCGCCAAGAGCTACACCGGCTCGCAGGCCGGCGTCATCACCACCGAGCAGCACGGCAACGCCCGCATCCTCAAGATCACGCCCGGACGCATCCAGGCCGCCCTCGAGGAGGGCTCGATCGTGATCGTCGCCGGCTTCCAGGGGGTCAGCAACGACACCAAGGAGATCACCACCCTGGGACGAGGCGCCTCCGACACCACCGCGGTCGCCCTGGCTGCGGCGATGGGCGCCGACTACTGCGAGATCTACTCCGACGTCGACGGCGTGTTCACCGCCGACCCCCGGATCGTCCCCGGGGCGCAGCGGATCCCCGAGATCTCCTACGAGGAGATGCTCGAGATGGCCGCCAACGGCGCCAAGATCCTGCACCTGCGCTGCGTGGAGTACGCCCGGCGCGAGAACGTCCCGGTGCACGTGCGGTCGTCCTTCTCAGACAAGCCCGGCACCTGGGTCAAGGACCTCAACGACATCAACGAAGGAAATCCCATGGAACAGGCCATCATCTCCGGCATCGCCCACGACCGTGGCGAGGCGAAGATCACCGTGGTCGGGGTGCCCGACCGGGTCGGTGAGGCCGCCCGCATCTTCGATGCCGTGGCCAGGGCCGACATCAACATCGACATGATCGTGCAGAACGTGTCGAACGTCGACAGCAACCGCACCGACGTCACCTTCACCCTGCCGATGTCGGACGGCAAGAAGGCGATCGAGGCCCTGCGCGCCCAGCAGGACACCATCGGCTTCCAGGACCTGCTCTACGACGACTCGATCGGCAAGGTCTCGATCGTGGGGGTCGGGATGCGCTCGCACCCCGGCGTCACCGCCAAGTTCTTCAATGCCCTGGCCGACGCCGAGATCAACATCCAGATGATCAGCACCTCAGAGATCCGCATCTCGGTGGTCGTCGAGGCCGACAAGGTGGACGACGCGGTGCGTGCCGCCCACACCGCCTTCGGGCTGGACGCCGAGGGCGAGGCCGTCGTCTACGCCGGCACCGGCCGCTGATCGCCCGCGTCGCTGAACGGCTCCACCGGCAGCCACGCAGTAACGTGCGTCCATGACCTCGGCGGCCCAGACCTCGGCCAAGCCCTCGGCCGCAGCGTCCCTGGGACGCAACTCCGCGCTGATGGCGGCCGGCACGCTCACCAGCCGGGTGCTCGGTCTGGTTCGCGCCGCGCTGCTGACCGCAGCGGTGGGCGCCACCCTCGGCGGTGACGCCTTCGCCATCGCCAACACGCTGCCCAACTACGTCTACATCCTGCTGTCGGCCGGCGTGCTCAACGCGGTGCTCATCCCGCAGATCACCAAGGCGATGGCTCGCGACGACGGCGGCCAGGACTTCGTCGACCGACTGCTCACCGCCTCGCTGCTGCTGGTCTTCGGGGTGGCCATCGCCGCCACGGTCGCCGCTCCGCTGCTGATCAGGCTGACCACCGATCTGCCCGAGTACCACCACCAACTGACCGTCGCGTTCGCCTTCATCTGCCTGCCCCAGATCGCCTTCTACGGCCTGTACGCCGTGCTCGGGCAGGTGCTCAACGCCCGCGACCAGTTCGCTGCCTTCATGTGGACGCCGGTGTTGGCCAACCTCGTCCAGATCGCCGGCCTGATCGGCTTCCTGGCGTTGTGGGGGCCCCAGGGTGGGGGAGCGGTCTGGTCGTCCTCGATGGTGTGGATGCTCGGCGGCACGTCGACCCTGGGCATCGTGGTTCAGGGACTGGCGTTGGTGATCCCGCTGTACCGCGGCGGCTTCCGTTGGCGTCCCCGCTTCGGGTTCCGTGGTCACGGGCTCGGCTCGGCGTCCAAGATCCTGGGCTGGACCTTCACCGCGCTGGTGCTCGCCCAGCTGGGTGGGCTCTTCCTGCAGTGGGCGATGACCGTGATCCGTGGTCAGGACGAGAGCGTGGCCAGCGTCGCCGTGCAGCAGTATGCCTTCCTGCTGTTCATGCTGCCGCACAGCTTCGTCACCACCTCGATCCTCACTGCCCTCTACCCGCAGATGTCACGGGCCTTCAACGCGCGCGACCTGCCCGAAGCACGGCGCCTGCTCAACCGGGGCATGTCACTGCCGGCGGTGGCGGTGATCCCGATGTCGCTCGGCCTGGTGGCGTTGGCGCTCCCAGTGGTGCGGGTGGTCTTCCCCGGCATGGTGCACGACCAGCAGGTCGACGTGGCCTGGGTGCTGGCCGCCATGGCGATCGGGACGATGGCCTTCGGGCTCACCACGCTGCAGCAGCGCTACTGCTTCGCCCGCGAGGACGGACGCACGAACCTGGCACTGCAGGGCCTGCTCACCGCCGTGCACATGGGCTTCGGCCTGCTCGCCTTCGTCGTGCCCAAGCACTGGGCCGTGGTGACCATCGCCCTCGGCCAGACCATCGCCAACGGCATCGCCGCGATCGTGTTCGTCCTGGTCGCCCGCCGGCAACTGCAGGGACTCAACCTGGCCACGGTATGGCGGCTCTACGTCAGGCTCACCCTCGCCGCCGCGTTCGCCGGCCTGGTGGCTCACGGTGTGGCCTGGGTGATCGGACGCTTCAGCAGCGGCTTCGTCGGCGCCCTGCTCGAACTGGGTGTGGCCGGGGTGCTGTTCGTCGGCATCTTCCTCGGGGCGTCGAAGCTGATGCGCATCGTCGAGGTGGACGAGTTCCTCGCCCCCGTGCTGCGGCGGCTGCGGCTGGTGCGCTGAGCTTCCAGCGTTCCCTCGCTCCAGTCGGACCCGCAAATGAAGCAAGACCCCGGGTCGGGGGATCCGGGGTCCTGCAGTGTGCGGCGACGTCCATCAACTGCGAGGGGGAATGCAGGGTGGTCGTGCTGTGTGCCGCGTGGGTCGGAGGGGAACCGACCTGCGACCAGACTAGGGCTGTTGCGCCCTCCACCGCAAACATGTCCAATGCGTCGGAACCGACCGGGTCAGGCAGCCTGTTCCGTGCCCGAAAGCGATTCGCTCACCAGCACCAGGCGGACCGCGCAGGCCTCACGGATGCCGGTCTCGGTGGCGTCGTCCACCCCGTCGCGCCGCACCGCGTCGGTGGCCGAGGCGACCGCGTAGTAGAAGGCGGTGAAGACGCCCATGAACGCGGCCACCCGCACGACCAGGGGACGCACCGCCCGGCGGCTGACGTCGGTGCGAAGCGGTTGCCCTCGAGCAATTCGGCCAGACCTCGGTCGCTGAACCAGCGCTCCACCTGCATCCGGCGTGCGCGGCGTGTGGTCGAGGAGGCCATGGCAGTCATTGTGCCCTGAACGGGAAGACCGACCTGACCGGGCACATCGACCTGACTGTGGATCAGCGAACAGCGCGTTTGGGTGTGCCACCCGCGTCGGGCAGGCTGGGTGGGTGAGACGACCCGGACGCATCCTGGCGGTGCTCGCCTTCGTGGCGGCCACCGCGGTGGTCGGAGTGTTCACCTTCCCCAGGGCGAGCGGCTTGTCGATGGTCACCCCGATCGGGCAACTGGTCGCCTTCCGAACGCTGCTGTTGGCACTCACTTTGGTGGCCCTGGTGGTGGCGGTGCTGGTGTGGGTGGTGCTGCTTGTCCGCCAAGTCCGCGCTCGACGGGCTGGACGTGGTGTGGGCAGCTTCGGCGCGGTGATGGCCAGCCTGATGGTGGTCGTGCTCACCTGCTCGGTCGCCGTGCACGGCGCCGTGGTCTGGTCACGGGGTGGCGTCGGTGACGCGCCTGCGACGATCGAGCAGATCGCCTCGTCCCCGGTTGGCGACGACGACTTCACCGTGGTGTCGCTGAACTCGTTGTGGGACGAAGTCGACCCGGCCTGGATCGCTCGACTCGCCCACGGCTCCCGGGCGACGATGGTCGCGCTGCCGGAGTCCGAGCGCGACCATGCCGAGAAGGTGGCGGCCGAACTGGCGGCGCTCGGTGAGCCGGGGTGGCAGGTTTTCGCGGTGTCGTCGCCCTGGCCGAACGCCCTGCTGGTCAGCCCGCAGGCGGGGGAGTACCGGGTGCGTGAAGGGCTGCAACGAGGTCTGGTGATTGCCGATCCCGTCGGTCACGACGGACCGGTACTGATGACGGTGCACGCCGTTCCGCCGCCCTCGGTGCCGCCGTGGCACCGCGAGCACGCGGTCTGGTCGCGCAGTTGGCGAGGGACGGTCAGCAACGCCTCGCAGGCCATCCGGGCCGAACGCCACGTGGTGGCCGCCGGCGACTTCAACGCCACCCTCGACCACGCCGCGCTTGATCCCGGGGTACGGCCGGCCACCGTCGGCACCAACGCGATGGGCACCTGGCCCTCGTCCTGGCCGACCTGGGCGGGTGCGCGGATCGACCACGTCTTCGCCAAGCCCTACGACGCGTCCCGCGGGTCGTGGGTGGTCGACTCTCCCGGCTCTGACCACCGAGCGGTCGTGGTGCGGCTGACCTACGCACGCTGAGAGCGATGACGGCGTCGTCCGAACTCGCGCGATTTCACCCAGCGGCGAGGCAACCTTCGCAGGCACTCATCCGTAGAGCATGGTGTCCACACAGAGAGGCACCTGATGTTCACCAGCAAGCGCCAGGCCGACGACGAGTTCGCGGCCTTCGTGGCGGAGTCGACAGCGTCGCTGTCGTCCACCGCCTGGCTGCTGACCGGCAACCGTGAAGCAGCCAGCGAACTGCTGCAGCAAGCGCTGGTCAAGACCTACCTGGCCTGGAAGCGGGTGCGTCGCGACGACGCCCCCGCCTACTGCCGCCGGGTGATGGCCAACCAGAACATCGACAACCATCGCAAGCATCGCGACCTGCCGATCCCTGACTACGGCGAACGTGCCCAGCCGCGCAGCCCCTTCCAGGTCGTGGACGACCGTGACGAGCTGGTTCGCCTGCTCGCCCAACTCCCCGCCCAACAGCGCACGGTGATCGTCCTGCGCTACTTCGACGACCTGGCCGAACAGGACGTCGCCAACGAACTCAACATCTCTCTGGGGGCGGTGAAGTCAGCCTGCTCACGCGGACTGGCCACCCTGCGCACGCTGAGCGGGCGCGCCACCGACACCCAGACCATGGAACAGGGAGCACGAGCATGAGCACCGACTTCGAGAACGACCTGCGCACGAGTCTGCGCAACACCGACACCCCCGACCTCGACATCGACCCCGACGCCGTGCTGGGCATGGGCCAGCGGGCCGTCACCCGACGCAACCTGCTGCGTGGCGGTGCTGGTCTCGGCGTGCTGGCCGCGCTCGGGCTCGGGGCCGCCGTGATCGACGACCGCCTGCCCCGCGGGGCGCAGCCCGCCGATGGTGGTGCCGACTGGGTGACCATCGACTTCGACCGGCTGCCCGACTCCTTCGGCGTCGAGCACGCCGACGACCCGAAGACCTTCCGGTTCGAGGTCAACCGGGCAGCGATCGGACGAGTGGGGGCCACCCAACCCACGGTGAAGATGAGGGTCTCCAATCCCAACGGCACCTGGCCAGAACTGTGGGGCGGCAGCGACCTGCCCGACCGTGGAGCGACCTGGTCGGCCGGCGATGTCACCAAGGGTCACGTGATGGGGATCATGGTCGGCAAGCCCGCGTACCTGCTCTGTCCCTCCAAGGGTGCCAACACCCAGGTCTCCAAGCCCGTGCCGGGCACCGACCTCTCGGTCTTCCTGGTGCGCTTCAACCAGCTTGAGAACGGCGAGGACGAGAACCTGTTCCCGCTGTACTGGGTCGACAGCCGTGGCCTGGTCAGCAATCAGGAGGGGCGCAACCCTAGGCAGATCGAGATCCCCGAAAGTTCCTTCAACGCGTTCGTCGACGGCCAGTGGTGGGGGATCAGCGACGAGTCCACCCTGACCATGGGTGCTGTGAAGACCTCAGGTCCGTCGGTGCTGTACCGCAAGGACACCAGCGGACCGAGCAGTGGCACCGAGACCTGGGCCGTGCTGCTGCCCCTGGCCGCCGCCGACATCCGGGTGCAGGGGGATGCCTCGATCGAGCGCTACGTGCAGCCCGCCACCGAGCACAAGGTGCTGCTGGTGGTCGCCACGACCGAGGTCGAGCCGCCAAAGGTGATCTGGAAGGTCGACGGCAAGCCGGAGGACTTGCTCCTCACCCGCTGAGGTCGGGCTCGCATCCGAATGGCGGATCACTCCGGGAGTACCCGGAGTGATCCGCCTCTCGGTTCCCCCCACGGCCGGTCGAGTGGTTCGCGAGGGACGAGCGACCGTGTCGAGACCGCCTCCTCAGACGACCTTCGTCCTGCGGCATGAACGTGACACTCTGGGGCTATGGCTCGTGTCGCGCTCAACATCACCGTCGACGGCGACCTCCTGCGTCAGGCGCGGGAGTGCGCCGGAACGCCCTCCGACCCAGAACTGCTCGACCAAGCTCTGGCCGCACTCATCGCGCAGTCCGAAAAGAGTGACCCCGATGTGCGCGCCTGGCAGGACAATCCGCTGGACGCGCCGGACGCCTGGGGCGACCTCGCCAGCTGGGGACGAGCGGTTCATCCCCAATTCCGCTGACCCTTCGTGGTGGTTGTGTGCCGGCTCGTCGCCGCACAATCGGGGAATGGTTCGGTTGTGCGTGTTGTTGTGGCCCCGCCGGGGGAAGCGCCCACCTTCGCGCGGAAATCCCTTGTCGCAAGGAAAAAGGCCCCGAATCATCGGGGCCTTTCCGCTTGTGCGCGAGAGAGGAGTTGAAGCTCTCTTCTATCCAATGCGAATGGACTCTGACAAGGTATTTTGATGGGCCGTAGCCATTGCGTCACCTTGTCGTGGGGAATACGTGGGGAATCGCTACGAACCCGAGATCCGCGCGGATCTCGCGTCCATCGCTGCCCTTCAGCATAGGCGGAGCCCGCACCGGGATCATTGGCGAGCCAGCGCAGAGGGACGCGTGCAGGAACAGGTTCGGCTCCCTCCTGTGCGCGGTGGGGCCTGGCAGGTCCGACACCGACCGCTCGCAGCAACAGGGAGGCGCGGGCACCGTTCCGCTTGAGGTCGTGCGGCAAGCGCCGCGTCGACGACGCAACGCTGTCGCATGGGCCGGGTGAGGAGAGTTCGTCCATCGCGATCGTCATGGTCAGCGGCCCACTGAGGGGACCAGCGCCGGCGAAGGCACGGTCGGCGGTTCGGGGGTGATGGCCTGGCCGACGGTGACTGCCTCCCAGCGCGTGGGGTCCGTCTGAACTCGGATGTCAGTCTCCAGAGCATCGAGCGCGCTGTCGGTGATGGTCGGAGCCGGCTGAGTGGCCTGAAGGATGAGGTCTGCGGCGCCAATGACACGCTGGCCTGTGCTGCGGAGGATGTCGGCGAGGTCCCGCTGCTCGGTCACCGCGTTGAGGGCCCAGCCAGCGACGTAGTTGAAGGTGTACTGGCTGGAGTCGAGACCGTGGGCGCTGGTCACCATGTAGGCGACCGATTCGGCCTCGACTTCGATGATCCCCCGGCAATCGCGGCCCTGCCGGTCTGGGTGGAGGATCACGTGACCGGCTTCGTGTGCGAGGGTCTTGACGGCCTGCGCGTCGTCGACGTCATCGCGGACCATGACGAGCCGCCGGCCGAAGTCGGTGTAGCCGTTCGGCCCCCCGAGGTCCGCGCCGCGACGTACGTCGAATCCCCGTGCCTCGAGGAGGCCTTGGAGGCGGTCCCACAGTCCGGAGGGGGCTTGCCCGGTGAGGAGGGTGGCCTCGCCGACCTTGGGGTCGGGCAACGGAGGCCCGTCTGTCTGCCGGATATCGAACACCGTGACTGGTCTTGTCGCAACCACGTGGGTCCGGTGCAAGACGTGGCCCTGGTCGTCGCGCATCGGTTGGCCAGCGTCGTCGAGGCGAGACTCTCGGCGGGTGATCGGAGCGAGGACCTTGATGCCGGTCTCCCCGCGCCGCACCTGGCGTCCCATCGCCTTGAACGCCTGATACCCAGCCACGTGGGTGGCCTGCGGGTCCTGGAGCATGATGAGCATCGAGTTGCCCATGGAGTAGCGGTGGAACTGGGCGGAGAACCTCAGCCACTCCTGCCATGCCTGCGGATCGTTCAACGCCAGGATGCCGTCGCGGAGCTGGGCGCGGAGCTTGTCCAGGATGGCCTGCCGGGCTTCGGCGGCCGCAGCCCGGTCCGCGTCGCTGACCGGCTTGCGGTAGCCGGTCATCAGCCGCGGCCTTCTCGCAGGGGGTCGACCTGGTCGAGGATCTTCTCGATCACCTCGGGCGGTGCGCCCGCGTCCGCGAGTTGCTTGGCCTCAACGAGCAGGTCCTCCACGATGAGGGGGACATCAGGCAGGGGCAGTTCCGGTTCGGTCACGGCCGGAACCCCAGCGCCGTGTTGGTCGCCCAGCGCTCCGGGGTCGTCTGGTGCGACGGTCGGCCCAGCAAAGGACTCCCACGACTCATCGGGTGACGAGCGACGCGCGACGATCCTCCCATCCGAGTCGCAGACCTGCACCGGGTAGACGTCCAGGTCGCCGCCACGGTGTTCGATGGTGGCCACGATCAGCAACGCCCGCGCGTAGGCCGTACTCGCAGCCGCCTGGTGGGTTGCGGACGGCGAGCCGGACGGGTCCGGTGCGAGCAGCTCGCTGTTGGCGTGGCTGGTTTGGTAGTCGCGGGCCACCTCGTTGAACGACTTGCCATCGTCGTCGTGGCGGACGCCGTGCGGGTCAGCCCACTGCAACCACAACTCGGTGCCGGGGAACAGTCCGCGGGGCTGGGAGTTCATGAGGCCTCCTCACGACAGGTGCGCGCTGGTCGCTAGTCACCTACATAGCGGGCACTTGCTCGCGCTCGTGGACAACTCCGAGAGCTTCAATCTGAGCTCGCCTACCACGGAGCATTCATTGGATGTGGCATGTACGCCGTCTCTCGCCACTTAAGTTCAGCGAGGTGGTGGGTGTTCGAACCCTTGCGGACCCGACCCAGAGAGAGGATCCCGGAGCGGCCGTGGCAGCTCGCTGATGGGCTGGGTCGAGGTCCCGAGCTTGTCGAAGGAACGCTCGCTGTGGTTCCAATATCCTCCAGCGTTCCGCCGAGGGTCTGACCTCGAGGCGTGGGATGCCGCTGGACGCGATGATCACGACATCCACGGAAGTGCCAAGCGCGCCACGTCCGAGTCTGAGGAAGGAAGATGATCCTATACTCGGAGGACTAGGCTGGGTGACCTTCTTCTGCGATGAGGCAGGTCTGCCCCAAATGGCTCACGCGCCGATCGCTAGCGTCCATAATGGGCAACATGAAGGGAACTGGACCGCTTCTGCGCCACAGCGAGAATGGAAGGCTTGCACGTGGCCAGCGCAACTCCTAAGCGGAGCCCCGAGGCGGTTCGACGGCGCCCTCCGTCGGATGATGACCTCGTGAACGTCCTTCTTCAGCTCATGAGAGACCCCCATCGGGTGATCACCCGGGCGACTGAGCACTTCACTATCGGGGATCGGTCTATTATCTCACGCACATCCCTAACCTTCGACACTCGTCAACTGGAGAAGCAACTTACGTACTTCTACGTCGATGTTCTACATCCAGACAAAGGTAGCCTCGCGTCCGTGGAGGTTTTGACTCCCGGTGTCACGGTAGTGCCGCATTCAGAGCATCGCAGAATCGCCGAAGCTGCTATTCGCTACCGCTTGGCGACGGTGTTGGAGAGCATGAAGTGGAACTCGTCAGCGAGCGATTCTCTAATAGACGCCACTTACGAGAAGCTCATTGAGGTTGTTGAATGGCTGATCACACTGCCACGCTCCTCCCCTTCCAAAGCCAGCGAGTTGATGGGAAGATGCTTCTCCAATGATGGCGGTTTGCTGGCTACCCGGGGGATTCAAGGCTTGACGGTCGATGAACGTGCGGTGCGCGGCTTGCGCATGCTGTGCAATCGACTAAGCACCAAGTACCTCCTACTTCTTCGAGTCCCTTTAACCGATGGGGAAGTGACCGTGGAGTTCTCAACTCGCCGGCACTACTCAGACAGCAAGATCAGCGACCAAGGCGACAACGCGATCCAGTTTCCGGCGCGCTTCTATCTGTTCGGGGCGATGCCCACAACCCTGAGGCTTCACTTGCCATGGGCGAAAAGAACCGGCCACTACACATGCTCGCTGACGCCACCCAAGGGTCAGTTCATCTCGCATGCGGCCTTCGTTCAACGTCGGCGGGAGCTGCCACGGCTGGTCGAGTTGCGGCCGGAGGCCGAGACACCGGTGTCGTGGTCGCTCGATCACCGGGGCGGCGACCATTTGGCTGGCTTCCTGGGATCCGCCTCCCTCTATCCTCTGCCTCTGTACCTCGGAGTTCGGCACCGGGAACTCCCTGGGCGCTCAACGATGCGTATGGCCGTCCTGGCGCTTGTCTCTGCCGTGCTCCTTGCCGTCCTGGTTCTATTGGATAACCCAAGCGCCGTCGCCGGAGTCCTTCTGGCAGCGCTGGCGCTTGGCGCAGTCGCCCAGCCCTTGCCGCGCGCCGACAACGGAGTCCCCATCCCGATCCTGTCGCGCGCCATGCCCGGCTTCATCGGAGTAACGGCAGGCATGTTCGGACTGTGGCTGTCGCTGCCAGCGTCCCCTTGGCAACCATGGAACACCTACGGGGGGTGGCTCTTCGTTGTGGCACAGCTGGCTGCGGGGCTCTGGGCAGTCGCCCGCACGGATTCACTGGCGCGGGACCTCCGTGCATGTACACTGAACGGAAGCTCTTCGGGAGGTGCGTTTCATTGAACGTCAAGCTACGTGGCCGCAACGATTCCCCGGATGCAGAAACGGCTGCTTCGAGAGGAGTAACCAGATGGGCACCAGTACATGGTCTTGAAATCTACGCTCATTCTGGATTCTCGGAGCCGCATTTCGGTCTGGAGAGCGACGGACTTTCTGGCGAACGCCGATCGACGACGTTCAACGAACTATTGTTGGAATTGGTCCGCTTGCAGGAAAGTTTGTCTGATGACGCGCCCGGTCACGCGCAACGGCGCCGGGCGGCTATTGGGCGCTTTCGGTCCCTAAGCGACGGCGGACAGGAGCGGCTACCCGCTTCGCAGCGATCCTGAGTCAAGCATTCAGTGGGTCAACAGATTGGCGGCTCGTAGCCGAGAAGAGCCCCGGTGCTCAACGGCCGAGATTGCGATCTTGGTCGCGCGGGGCCGCGTGCGGGAACGTTGCCTCGTACCGTCGTTGGGCGCGGTCTAGCCCGACTTGCACATGTTTAGTGCCCTCCACGCGGGTCGATATCTCCAGCGAGTTCCGCTCACGTAGGGGCCAGGCCACGTCAGCGGGCTTCATGCGCAGGTTGGCCTCGGTGTCGTTGAGGCCTATGAGGCGGGAACTTGCCAGGTGCGACTCCAGCAGGGCCCTCGTCAGGGTCTCAACGTGTCTCTGGAGTCCGCCCTGGGGGCTGCTGTCAGCGTGTGGTGGCCGACACCCGGCGCTCCAAGGCGTCGTGAACGGTCGTCACGGCTCAGGTTGATGAGGGCCACGGCTTCGAAGCGGTCATCCATCTGCCCGGCTCTGATGGCGTTCAGCGGCCAACTCCAGCCTCGCATTAGTGCCCCGAAGTGGGCGGCCAAATCGCTTTGACAAGGAGCGATGAGCCGGCGAATCCACAAAGTTGGCCTGAGGTGTGCAAGTCAGGAGGACCGGACTACCTGACCTTTCGTCGACTCAACGTGGTGGAGACGAAGGCTCTGGAAGGAATCGCCGCGGGCTACACCGGGTACCCAACAGCGCCAGCTGTGTTCCAATGGGAATCCCAGACACCCCTGACGGGCCCGCGGTAGCCTTGCTGGCTTGATCAGTTGGGAACCGCGCCGCTTCGACCTCTCCCTCACGCGCTGAGCCGCCCGGTGAGACTAGCTGTGGATTGAGCGGATGGGCGTCGGGCAGCTACAACGCGGCCACTTCGGCGACTTCCACGACCTCAGACGTGCTCGCAGCACCCCTCGGGGCTGTGCCTCCACGCGCCCCCGTGACCGCTGGCGTCCCTGAAGGCAGCAGCGCGCCGGGTCCAGAAGGCGAGACTGTCGGGTCGCCGTCCGGGGGCGGGCCGCCCCACCCGCTGCCGTCGAAGCCGTTGTCCACACTGCGGTCGCCGGGGTTGGTGGGCTCGCTGGTGGCGCCGTCGTGGTAACCCGCCTGACCGCTGCCAGCCCGGACGCCGCGGCGTGAGTAGTCGGGCGGGAAGTTGTTGTGGCCGACCCCCATCTGGTTGGTCTGATCGGCGCCCATGGCCGCGACGGTTCCGCCCACGGCGGCCATGACGCCGATACCGGTCGAGAGCGCCTGACCGACCGGGCCCATGCCAGCCGCGAATCGGCCGATCGTGGTCGCCGCGGCTCCGTCCTCGCCAGCGGTGCGTCCGGCGTCGTCGGTGGTGGTGGCAGCGCTGCTGCCGGTCTGGCGACCGGCGAGGACGCCGCCGATGCCACCGGCGGCTGCGAGGCCCGCGCGCAGGGCGGACCCGGACGTGCTGCCGGGGTCGGTGAACGCGAAGAGTTTGTAGAGCGCCAACGGCGAGAACGAGGAGACGCAGATCAACACGACCCCGACGAAAGCCGTCCCGATCGACTTGAGAACGTCGTCCTCACCGCCGACCGCCACCTCGGTGGTAATCCTCACGCCGATGCCTAGCGCGAGCACCATCAGTGGCGGGGTGAGTGCGGCGGCATGGAACCAGCGGAACGACTTCCAGAACCAGCCGCGTCCGAAGTCGGTGACCAGCCCGGCCGCTGCGATCGGTGTGACTGCGGCCAACACGAGCAGGGAGGCGGCTCGGGCCACCATCACCAGGGTGTGTCCGATGGCGGCAAGCCACAGCAGCATCCCCATGATGCCGAGGATGACGGCGACGGTGCCGTTGGTGATGTCGCTGGCGGTGAACGGTTCCCAGGGTTCCCATTCACTCCAGCGGGTGACGTTGAGCAGTGACTGCATGAGGGCTTTGGTGAGGCCGCTGCAGGCGGCGACCAGGGTGACGCCGTAGCCCACCCACGCGAACCACACGAAACCGAACTGGGCGGCGCCGACGAGGAGCCGGCCGATGCTGTGCCCGTCCCGCTTGCCGAGGGCGACGCCGACCTGGACGAGCATGAGGATCCCGACCAGCGCGAGGGCGATCCAGAAGGTGGTCGCGTACAGTTCGCCGACCGGTCCGCCTTCGCCGAGACTCGGGGTGAGGATCGCGTCCTCTAGTTCGAGGACCGCCCGGAGCACCCACAGGCCGGCGTTCCACAGCGCGAGCATGGCCGCGGTCAGGCTGTCGGTCACCGCGTTGGCGATGGCCGAGCCGAGCAGGCCGAACGGATCGATGGGCATGGTTGCTCCTTCAGTTGGAGGCGACCGGCTGCCAGCCGGCCTCGACGGAGGCGTCCGAACCAGGCCACGTCGACGGGGCCGGAGCGGGCGGGGCGCCGGGGCCGATCAGCCAGTGGTCGCCGGCCCACTGCATGCGTTCGCAGCTGCCGTAACCCATGCGGGCCTCCGCCTTGGGTGCGGCGCGCACGTCGAGCAGCACGCACGCGACCACCCAGTCGGGGCCGTCGGTCCCCTTGATCTGGAGGGCCGCGGGGGTGACGCTGACCAGGGTGCCGGGGTCCAACTGGTTCGAGGACTGCCGGGCGTGGGTCAGGAACGACTGCACGTTGCGGGTCTGGGACCAGTCCGCCGCGCCGACCCCGCCGGGCATTGACCAGTCGCGGTAGATCTCCGTGGCCAACGGGAGCGACATCGCCGACAGCACCCGCACCTCGATGGCCGCCAGCTGGGCGGCCGCGCCCTCGGGGGTGCGCGGGAAGCCGGACGACACCCCGGTGGCGCCGACGGTCGTGGCGGCGGGCAGCCTGATCGCGGGAGGCGGGGAGATCGCCCCCCCCCGGCGTGAGGCCGGCGTCCTGGGCCACCTCAGCCATCGGCGTTGCGGCGATGAGGTCGCGCCGCTGGTCAGGGTCGGCGTCCGGGTGAGCGCTGCTTTGGACGCCGTCAGGCGCGGCTCCCGCCGAGAAGCTGGACACCAGGGTGTAGCCCAACCCGCACAGCAGGACGCCGCCCACCAGCAGCAGCCCCGCGAGGACGGCCAGCAGTTGGGTGCGCGAGAGCGGGACGACCTCGGCTGACCTCGCCGGGCGGGGTGGGCGACCGCGGAACATCAGCCGACGCAGCCGTCGCCGAGGATGCCGTTGAGCATCCCGTAGCCACCCATCAGCACCACGGCGAGCACCAGGACGCCCGCGAGGCCGATGATGCCGCCCTTCGAGAGGTGCGGGGAGTGCGTGGCGCGTCAGACGAGGATGGCCCCGACGGACACCAGCGCGGCGATGCCGAACAGCCACAGCACCGACCACAGGACCATGCCTGAGATCTGGTCGGTGTAGGCGGCGACGCCCGTGGGCGCCACCGGGCAGATCTTCAGCGGGACGATCAGCGGGTTCATGTCGGTTCCTTTCGGAGGAGGGCGAGGACGTTCTGGGCCGCCTTGAGCAGCGGGGCGGGTAACGGGTCGGGAGTCAGGCCGGTGACCTGCAGGCGTGGGTCGAGCGGGAAGTCGGCGATGTGCACGCGCGCGGGGATCCCGGCCGAGGCGACCTTGACCGGACGCGGCCACCGCTTGATCGTGGGTCCCACGACCACCCCGAGCGCGTCGCGGCCGAGGAGTTCGGCGCAGGACTGCAGGCGGCCGACCCCTGGCACGGTGGCGTTCGTGACGAGGACGACGTCGTCGAGCGTGCGCAGCACTGACCCCAGCCACCCGGCGCCCATGCCTGACGCGGTCGTCCAGTTGGCGTCCACGACCGTCCACTCGACCGACGACTCGGTCGGAACCGGCACGGTCGCGTCGCTGGTGACGGGGCGCTCCAGTAGAACGTCGCCACGACTGCCGCGGCGCCAAGTACCCTCGGTCCCCAGTTCGGCATTCGCTGCGGCTGGGAAGCCGGACGCCAACGGAGAGCAGCACTCCACCACCCGGGCCGGCACCCCGGCTGCGGTGGCCAGCGCGAGCGCCACCGTGGACGCACCCACTCCGCCCGCGCAGCCCACGACGGCGACCACCCGTTCGCCTGGCGCCGGCGTCCAGACGGTCGCGGCGCTCCGGGCGACGGGCGCGGACCGGGGTCCGTGTGCGAACTCGCCCGCCTCGATCGCGCGCCACGCGTCCCGAAGTTCGGCCACGCTGTGCGCGGTCACGACGGGTCACCGCCCCGAGGATGCCGATCCAGCAGTCCGGACAAAAGCATGGCCGGGGGCACCTTGGCCAGCTCACGTCTGGCCTTCTGCACGTCGCGGAGCCTGCGCAGACAGCCGTCCAGGTCGTCCAGGGTCTCCGGCTCCATGGCCGCGATCTTCAACAGGGCGGCCACCTCGGCCGGAGTGCTGGTCATCTCGGCATCACCTCCGCCATCCCTAACGGGCCGCGCCCGTCATCGGTGGACAGTCAGCCCACGGCGTTCAGGTACTCGACGGCGGCTCCGCTGAGAGCCGCCACACAGCGAGCAGTGCGACGCCGCACGGTCCGGGCGCACACGCCCCACTCCTGGGCCACGACGGCGCTCAGCTGACGGCTCGACAGGCCGGCCACTCCGCCCTCACGGGCTCGGCCCTCGGCCTGGAGGGTCTTCGCGGCCTCGATGAGATTGACCAGCAGTTCGCGGTCCTCGTTGGTGATGACGTCCTCGGCGCACGCCCAGGCGAGCAACTCAGCCAACTCGGCCGCCGGGTCGTCGTCCTCGACGAACCGATCGTCAGCCGGGTCGACGGGGCCCAGCAAGACCATCGAGAGCCGATGGGGCATGTGGTGCGTGGGCGCCCCGCAATCAAGTAGCACCCCTTCACGCAGCTGACCTGCGACCTTCGCCGCCACCCAGTGCGGACGCCGCCACGGCAGCCCGCGGACCTCCACCCACAACTGGGCGGCCAGCACCTCGTCGACCCGATCGTCGGCCAGTCCCAACCGTCGGCGCACACGCAGGGCGATCGGGAGGAGGAGCCACGCGAGCACCAGCGCTGCCTCCCTGTCGTCGGCGCCATCGAAGGCCGCCAACCGGGCCAGGCCGAGCAGGACGTCGTTGGCGATCGCGGGATCGGCCGCTCGTCGCCAGGCGTCCAGCCCGGCCGGGTCGTCGACGACCCCCAACCGGGGCTCGAAGGCGACCCATCCTGCCCAGTGTTCGTTGGCGACGGACGCCATCCGCTCGTCCTGCAAACCCAACATCTCGGTGATGTTCATGGCCGTGGTCCTTCCGCGTGGGTTCGCGGGAAGACCACCAATCCGCCGTTGTCACTGACGTAGCCCCACCGGGCTCCGCGGCATCGAAACGCGACTCACGACACGGCCGGAGCTGACCAAAGCGGGTAGTCAAACCTGCGTTGCCCCGCGTAGCCCCCGACACGACCTGCCAGAGGCTTGTGATGCGCCGGCGCGCGTGAAGTCGGCCTGACGCTTCACGGAAGCGACGACGCGGACGGCGCAGGGCCGCGTGCCGACGGTTCGCGATAATCAGCGGGTGAGGAACGTGATCGGGCCCGGCGGCGTGCGGTATCCGGTCACGCGAGACATCGAGCGGTTCCTGCGCTCGATGGACCGTGATGCGCTGCAGTCGCTGGTACTCGAGATGGCGGGGTACAGCCCCGAGGCCATGCGATCGCTGCAGCTGCGCGCCACACCCGAGGACGAACCGACCGCCTCCGAACTCCTGGCGGCCGTCGACGCAGCGCTGGCCGGAGTCGACCTCGACTACCACGACCCCTTCTACGAAGACGTCGACGACGGCATCCAAGGAGTCGAGGAGTCCGTCGACGAACTGGAGCGGCACCTCGACGGCGGCGCCCACCCCGTGGTGCGACGAGTGCTCCAGCACCTACTCACCCGGCTCGGCGACCTGGCGCGGGACGCCGACAACGCGGACGCCTTGCTCGAGGTGGCCGAACGAGCGTCGGCACTGTTCGGCCGCGCGGCCGAAGGGCACCCCGACCCGGTCACCCTCGCCCGCTGGGTGGTCGACTTCCGGGTCGAGTACGGCGGCTGGCCATCGCTCGCGCTGGACGCCGTGGCCCACGCGTTCGACGAGCCCGCCTGGGACGCCTACCGCATTAGTGTCGCGACCTTCGGCGGCGGTGGACCGGCAGCCGACCCCTACCGCAGCGAGATCGACCACATGCTGCTGGAACTGGCCGACCACGACGGCGACGTTGACCGGGCCGTCGCCCTGCTGTCCGGAGGTGACCACTCGTACTACCGGGAGATCCTCCGCCGACTGCGTGACGCCGGACGGCCGGCTGACGTCCTCGCGTGGCTGGACCGAGCAGTCACCCAAGGCTGCGTGGATGTCGCCTGGCGGGCGGGACCCGCCATCGTGCCCGTCGAGGACGCCGTCGACGCCTACCTGGAGGGTAGGCGTCCGGAGGCCGCCCTCGCGATCGCGCGGACGCTGTTCGACCGCGACCTCACCGTGGACGCGTTCAGGTTGCTGATCTCCGTGGCGGAACGGTGCGGATCTGAGGACGAACAACGCACGTGGGCGTTCGAGCAGGCCACCCTGCGGGCGCACAGCAGCGGCGGCGCCCACCTCGTCAGGCTCCACCTCGCCGACGGGAACGTCACGCGCGCGTGGGAGGCGGCGGATGCCTTCGGCGCCGGCCATGCGTGGCGCGAACTAGTAGACGCCTCGGAAGACGACTTCCCGCTCCGGGCGGGCCGCCTGTGCCTGGCTCAGGTACTGGAGTCCCTCACCACACCCGACTCCAAGCGGTACCCGGCCATCGTCGATCTCCTCGTCAAGGCACGCGCCCTCCACGACACGGCAGGCCACCGAGCCGAGGCGGACGCCGAGATCACCCGCTTGCGCGAGGTCTACCGCCGCCGCCCCGCCCTGATGTCGGCAATGAACCGGCCAGGACTGCCCGCCTGACCACCCTGAAGGACGGTCACCTCGGGCTCAGGCGCGTAAACCCCCGCCCCCCCGGAGCCAAGGATCGAGCCGGCTGTAGCCCCAAGCGGCCGCATCGGCCTGCCGGGACCTTGTGCCCGAGAAACCCCGGACGATTCGTGAGCGTTCCATGCCCAGTTTGGATGCGGCAGAATGGCTTCGCACGACACGAAGTGAAATCTCACGAACGGAGCGCCACCATGGCGACGTGGAAAAAGCTGGCGCGCCTTAAGGTCACTGGGCAGGGCGAGATCTACCGGGTGCAGAACCAGGAGACCGGTGAACTCGCAATCATGAAGCGACTCCTCAAGTCCCCTCAGCTTGCCGACTCGGACGGCGAGATGCGCCGATTCCGTCGCGAGGTCCGGTCACAGAACGCCATGGAGCACGAGGGAATCATGCCGATACTCGGCTGGAACTTCGAGGCTGACCCGCCGTTCTACCTCATGCCCGAGGCCGAGATGACGCTTGAGGACCTCATTGAGCGCAATCCCAGCGGTGTCGGCCCAACAGAGGCGGCCGAAATCATTCTCACAGTGATCGACACTATCGCCTACGCCCATGCGCAGGGCATATACCACCGGGACCTCAAGCCCGCGAACATCCTGCGGCTTGACGGCCACTGGGTAGTTGGCGACTTCGGCATGTGCCGGGACCTCTCGACCGACTCGACGACCATAACTCGGCCCAACACGATCGTCGGCACCGTGGCCTACGTGGCCCCTGAGCAATACGACGACGGCCACGCCATCGAGGCAAGTGCTGACGTGTACGCCCTCGGCAAGGTCTTCATTCACCTCCTGACCGGGCGACGCCCGTTTCCGTACACTCAACTCGAGTACGTCCCAGCGGAGTACAAGTACCTTCTGACCAAGGCGCTCGCCGAAAGGCCCGCGGACCGCCATGCGACGGTCGCGGAGTTCGGCCGCCAGATCGAGCTTGTTGCGGCGAAGTCGGACACGCTGCGCTCCGTGGAGGACAGAGGCAAAGACCTTCTCTCCCGGGGCATCAAGGGCGACACCGGCGCCACGGCCGAGCTGCTGGCGTTGCTGCTTGCCGAGGCCGGGGACGAGGCGCTCTACACTTCCTTCGTCGCGAAGTTGCCCGAGCCGATGCTGGCAGCGATGCAGGCGACGAACAAGCCCGCGTTTGAGGAGCTCATCAAGACGTTCAACGAGTACAGCGAGGGCGGTCACCCCTTCAACTACGTCGACGTCATCGCCGACTTCTTTGCGATGGTCTACCGCATCGCCGAGAACGCGATGATTCGGCGACTCGCCCTTCACCGGATCATGACGGTCGGCGCCTCGCACAACCGTTTCTACGTCGGCGAGGTGTTCGCCCGGCTCGTGAGCTCCGTAAAGGACCCTAATGAGATCCTGATGGCGGCCGACGTGATGAGAGAAGATCGAACCGCAGCTCACTGGTACAGCGGCTACTTCACAGCTAAGCATGCGCTGCCCCGGCAGATCCGTGAGATTCTCGACGAGGCCGCCTGACTTGGCTCGCGCGCACCCAAACCTGCGCGAGTCGATGTGACTGGCATCCATCTGTGGTCGCAGCGCTGTGCATCCAGAGACGTGTGTCAGTTCGCAGCAGTGTCCTCGAATAGCGCCGGGATGGGATGCTCGGTGAAGAATGACGGGCCGGCGGGCCAATCCGCAGCGGTGGTGTCCGTAAGATTCTTCGGATCGCGCGGAGATGCGCCTGGCTGGTTGGTCGCAACCCACCACGTCCATTCTGTTCGCCTGACGGGCGACCCGACGACGACCTCTGACGTTGCTGTCCCCCGCCTGTCGCTCCTCGGCATGACCGCGAGATCACGCCCATCGATGTCGATGTCTCCAGATCCGCGGAAGGTCCCCGACCATGTGACGCGGCGGTTGCCAGCCCCCTGCACGAGCGAGCAGGCGCGCTTGGAGGCCGCATCGCCACTGCCTCGCCATTCCACCCTCAATGTCTCTGCACCGCGCCGCGGGCGACCAAAGGTCCGGTGCTACCCGTTCAGTTCAGGCGACACGCCCCGTCTTTAGCCACAGCGGGCTGGAGGCTAGATCGGCTGTTCGGGCAGGGAGATCGTCGGGCGCCTCGCCCTCCTCGGCGCGGTTGGTGATGTCATCTCGGAGGATGCGTTCGGCAGCCTGCCGGTCACCCTCCGCGGCCACGACAGCGGCCAGGTCGAGTCGAGGGGTGTCCTCGTACGGGGCCGCGAGTAGGGCTGTCTCTGTGGCGGTGCGGGCAAACTCCAGGTCGCCGGAGTGCAGCGCCGAGATAGTGATTGTGTGGGCCACGTCGACGACAGCACAAACCATGTGCTGGTCGATGCGGACACCGTCGGCCAGCCAGGCCCAGCCGCGCCCTCGTTGTCCCGTGAACGGCTCTCCCGTGACCAGGCCCAACGCCGCCCGCAGGTCGCTGAGACCCTCGGGACCGCGTGCTTGGCCACGCGCCCGGAGCCGGCGGAACAGGTCGATGTCGGCCAGGACGCCGACCAGTTGGTAGATGCCCATGCCTCGGGCGATGCCGCCCGGAGACTTGGTCGCCTCAGGGAGGTACTGCGCACCAGTCGTGGGGTCGACGCCGAGCCAGCTCCGCACCTTCGACAGGTGGACCCTCATCTGGGTGGCATCGGAGCCGAACGCATCGACGACCTGATCGATCGTGACGCACTGGGGGTGCAGCGCCAGGAACGCCAACAACTCGGTGTAGAAGGCCTTGCGCTTCGCGACCGCCGTAGGCTTGCCGGTGGTACCGGTGCGCGCCTGGATGGGGCCGAGGAGCCGCAGGTGCGGTCGGGTGCCGGCAGCCCAGGCCGCCAGGTCGGCGTCCAGACCCGGGTCGGCGCCCTCGACCGCTGCCCGGACCTTGTCGGGCACGTGCGGCGCGAGTTGCTGCAAGTCGTCCGTGGTGGTCGCAGCCACGTCGAGGACCTCGGCGTCCGGGGCTGGAAGCACCGTCGCCCCCGGCTAGGATTTGGGATCAGTGTCGCGGGGCATCACCAGTGCGTCCCGGATCGCTCCGGCGGCGTCGCAGTACTCGCGCCAGCCGTCGTCGCCGTCGCTCGGCATCTGGATGTCGTCGAGCAGGTCCGCGTGGGCCAGGAGCAGCGCGCAGCCCTGGGCTTCGGCGGGGGTGAGTCCGTTGGCGATCAGCTCGAGGCCGAGGGACGGGATGAGCACCCGCCCCTGCCCGGTCAGTCGGACGCCGAGGCCACGGACGGGCTCGGTGTCGGCGACCATGACGACAGCGGTGCCGGTCCGCCCGGGATGCTTCCCTACGAAGGCGAGCAGCTGGTCGAGCGGAGTGCTCGACAACGCCCCGTTGACCAGGACGAGCCAGCTCTCCCACACGTCGCCGCCCAGGTCCTCGACGCGCCCGGCCGCTGCGGTCACGCCATGGTCGGCGCACTTGTCGACGGTCGTGCGGGCCGCAGCGATCGCGACGTCCAGTGCGGCCGGGTCCTCGAGACGGTGGTGGCGGATGCGGGCCGGGTCGAGCGGCACGGCCTCCGGCGCGATCCCGACGCAGTCGACCTGGACCTGGCGTGCCCACGGGTTGACTGCGATCTCGGCAGCCACGTAGCGAGTGAAGTCGGCGGCGTAGGTGGGGTCACCGGTCAGGCTGATCGTGCCGAGCTGTTCGAGGTTGACCAGCCACGTGGCACCGTCGTCGTCCAGTCCCACGGAGACCAGCTGCGGGTAGGCGGATCGGGCGGTCGACTCCTGTTCGTGCGCGCCGGTGGCCAGCAGCCATCGACGGCCGTCGGCCGGGTCCGGGCGCCACGGATGCGCCAGCGTGATGGGCTCGACCAGTTGCACCGCCACCTCGCCCGGCAGGAGCTGGACAGCCAGGAGCGGGGGCGGGGCGAGGCGGTCCTCGCCGGAGGCGGCGAGCAGCCTGAGCGCGTGGTCGATGGCGAGCAGGGTGGGCGTCGCGGCCAGCCCCTCGGTCATCACGGTCTTCTCCACCGGAACCAACTCCGGCGGCGGCACCTGGATCGTCCGCCCCGGACGACGGGCACGGAACTGAGCCCTCCGGCGCTGACGCAGGGCGGCCAGCAGCCCAGCAGCAAGGACGCCGCCCGCTCCGGTGAGCCCGACCAACAACCAGAGGGCCAGCGCGTCGGCGTCCCGGTCGGACGCCTCGCTCGCCGGCTTGTCGTCGCTGCTCACATCCGTGGACACGGTCGCCGAGGCGGACGGGGCGGGCGCTGCCGGGGCGCTCGACGGGGCGACGGGAACAGCGCCGGCCGTCTCGGACGTCGCAGGCGACGTCGCGGACACCGGCGTGGGCGTGGCGGTTGCGGAGGGGACTGCGCCAGCCGGCGAGGGCTCCGCGGTCTGGGGTGTCGGCTCGGCTTGTTCGGGTTCGGGGGAGGTGGGCAGGTCGGGCGTCGCTCCCGCAGCGGCCGGGATGAGTACGTGCCAGCCGGGGAGGATGAGGTCCGGGTCGGTCAAGCGACGGCCGTCCGGCTGGGTGAGCTTCCGGGAGGCCTCGAAGATCCGGGGCCAGGCGTCGGCGTCGTCGAGGTGCTCCTGGGCGATCTCGCTCAGCGTGTCTCCCTTGACCACGGTGTAGCCGGAGGGTTCGCGGTCGTTCGCTGCCGTGGCCCGCTCGCCGTCGGCCTGCGCACCCGCGGGCAAGGCGAGCACCCAGCCCGGCTTGAGGAACTGGGCCTTGCCCCGGAGGAGTTCGTGGTTGAGCTTGAGGATCTCGGGGTAGCGGTTCCCGGACCCCAGGTGGTGCTCGGCGATCGACCAGAGGGTCTCGCCACGCTTGACCGTGTGGGTGAGGGGCGGGGTGGCGTCTACCGAGAGCGCCACGGCGCTCGGCGTGGGGCCGGGCGGGCTTCGCCGGCTGGGGTGCGGCCGTTGCCGTCGGCGAGGCCACCGGGTTCGGGCTGTCCGGAACCGCGGATGCCGTCTCGATCCCCGCCGCAGGCACCGTGATGAACAGCAGCAGTGCTGCTGTCACGAGCCGGCGCGCCGGCAGCTGGGACCACCGGAGCCCGGGCAGCTTGGGTGCCTCCAGGCCTCGGAGGGCTGCGATTGCCTCGGTGAGGATCGTGATCGCCAGCAGACCCCAGACGATCCACGCCGCGCCCTTCAAGATCAACACGGTCAGGTGGCCGTCATCCGGCGTGGTGAGCGCCGCCCACCAGCCGTCCAGGCCGGAGGGCGTCGGCCCCCATCCGAGGGCCAGTAGCACGGCCGGCAGCCCCACGAGCAGGACCAACAGCGCGACGGAGGCGGCGAATCCGACCAGACGGGGGTGACGAAGTCCTTGGTTCATCGGGGGGCTCCGTTCACGACACGCGACAGCAGGATGGTGGCGTCGCCGCTGACCGTCTTGGGGCCGATGCCTGCGGTTCCGAGGAACTTCGGCTGGTAGACGATGGTGACGTGCACCGACAGGGTGGTCGGTCCGGTGATGCTGACGCTGCCGTCGACGCCGGCGGCATGGAGGTAGGCCGCTGCGGCCGTGCGGGCGGTGGCGGTGTCGATCTGCGGGGATTGGCCGCGCATGATCTGGCTGGCTTGGACCTGGTTCGCGGCCGTTCGTCCCGCCTGCTGGGCCAGGTCGTGCGCGCGCTGTTGGGCGTTGACCTGTCCGGTGAGGTCGACGGTGATGCCGATCACGAGGGTGAGGATCAGGGCGATCAGCACGCCCCAGACGGTGACCGAGCCTCGTTCATCGTGGTGGCGCATCATCGCCCCCTGAACACATCGAGCGGACTGGTGACCGTCGCGCTCACCACCCGGTCCGGTAAGCCGGGCCGGGCCAGCTCTGACAACTCCACGGTGCAGCTCACGGTCGCCGCGACGCTGGCGGGCGTTCCCACCGGCCTGGGGAACCCCGAGGTGTCGAGCGTGACCGTCATGGACGCGCACGTCAGCCCTTGGTTGGCGAGGGTGGCGCGCGCCGCCGCCACTGCGGTGGTTTGCGCGGCACCCGCGGTGCGGGCGATGGACGCCGCGCGTGCGGCGTCCGCAGCTGCCTGCTGGACGCTCCCGTGGGCGATGGCCACCCGGCCGCCGGCCACGGCGAACATGAGCAGGAGCATCAGTGCCGGCACCAACAACACCAGTTCGATCGCCGCCGAGCCGCGCTCATCGGCGGCGGTCTTCCAGCCCCGAGCCTTGGGCCTCCCGAGCCTGAAGCGTCGGGATTCGTGAACTCGTTGCTTCATCGCGTGTACCTCTCGATCGGCAGGGTGGCCGACTGGGACACGGTCACGTCCATGAACGGCACGAGCCGGACGCTGTGGCCGGTCACCGTCACGGTGGTGCTGGTAGCGGTCCTGTCGCCGGTCACACGGTCACGCCGGTCAGCGTGGTCCCTCCCACGTCGGTGGCGAAGGACCTCGCGCTCGACAACCCGGCCTCCAGGGAGGAGTTGAGCATCGCCGACGTGCGAGCACCCGACTGGGCGGACGCCAATGCGATCGACCGGGCGTGGAACCATGTGCCGGCCTGAACGGCCAGGAACAGAACGGTCAGCACGAGCGGGAGCGCGATCACCATCTCGACCGATGACGAGCCGCGCTCACCCCGCATCAGCCACCGGTTGGACCTGGACCGTCGCATGGTCGTCGTCGCCTACCGGATCTCGTTGGCCTTGCCGACGACGTAGGCCTGAATGATCGCGGCGACGACCCCCACGATCGCGATGGCAAAGATCGCCCAGAGGACGTTCTGGATGGTCTCCGACATGCCGTCCTCGGCAAGCATCCGCTTGCGCTGCTTGGCGAGCCACGACTCGAGGTCGCGGCGCATGAGCTGGCTCTCCACGTACAGGTTGAGCATCATGATGGGGTTTCCTCTCCTGAAGGGGTTTCTTCCTTTGGGGGTCAGGTGTTGCTCATCAGGGTCATCAGGGATGGCCCCAGCAGGATGGCGATGAAGACGATCGCCAGCATGGTCGCAGGGATGGTGAGCCGCTCGGAGGCGGCATTCGCACGGGCCTGCTCGTCGGTCAGGAGCGCCACGCGCAGCGCTCGGTTGTGTTCCCGGAGGGTCTGGTAGACGGGCATCGTCTGCTGCTCGGCCAGCGCCATGATGTTGGCCAGATCGTCGAGCTCGGGCAGGGCCAGTTCGTCGCCCATCGCGCGGAGGACGTCCCACGGTGGGCGGCCGTCGACGCTGGACTGGGTGAAGCCCTCCGCCAGACGGTCGAACACCCACTGGCCTCGGCCGACGCGCGCCGCGTTCTCCAGCGCCTGCCGGGGCCCCGACCCGGCTCGACGTTCGAGGGCCACCAGGTCGATGAAGCCGGTCAACACGTGGTTGAACTCGAGGCGGGCCGCCTTCGCCTTGCCGTGGATATCCAGGTTGGGCAGCACGAACAGCCCGACGGCACCGACCAGCGACGCGATCAACGGGACCGCGATCGGGAACCGCAAGCCGAACACGTTGAACAGCGTCGACAACAGCGGGGGCGCGACCAGCCCGATGGCAGCCAGGATCAGCTTCTCGCCGTAGAAACTGGCCTCCGTCCGGCGCAGCAGCGCCAGCTCCTTGACCGGCGTCATCCACACCCACCTCGGCACCCAGCGCGCGACCCACGCACCCACCCGGTCCTGGGCGTCCACGCCGCCCAGGAGGGCCGGAGCTGTCGGCACGCCGGTCAGCCGGTCCAGCGCGGGACCGAGCGCCGGGACGGTCGGAGCGAGCCACCACACCGCGCCCAGGACGCTCGTGGCGAGCATCAGGCCTGTGAGGGCCGCGAGTTGCAGGCCGGTCATGACGGTTCTCCGGACGCCAACAGTCTGGGCAGGGGCTTGACCCGGGCCATCCGTCGCATGACTACGAGACCTATGACGTAGAGCGCGAGTAGCACCGACAGGACGACCTGCCCCATCGGTGAGCGGTACGGCTCCAGGTACTGGCCGGTGGCGGCCATCCCGACCAGGCACACCACGGTGATCAGGGTGACGATCCTCGCGGTCTGGCGCGGCTTGCTGCGGTCGGCCTCCAGGTGGCGCCGGGCTGCGACCTCCGCGGACACCGACTCGGCGAGCCCGGACAGGATCTGGGAGAGACCGTCCGCCCGCTTGTGGGCCGCAAGGATCAAGGTGGCCGCCACCAGGTCACCGGTCGAGTCGTTGAACTGGTCGGCGAACGCCCGGAGCGCCTCGGCCGTGTTCCACCGCGACCGGATCCGGCCCACCAAGGTGGTCACCTCCGGACGGATGACGTCGGGTGCGGTGCGCAGCGTGGCCACGAGGGCGCCCTCCAGGCCGACACCGACAGTGATCACGCCGGCCAGGTTGCGCGTCCACTCCGCCAGGCCTTCGAGGCGTTCGATCGTGTGGGACTCATCCGAGACGCCCAGGACCACCGGCAGGCCGACCGCCGCGAGCGGGAAGATCACGATGGCGATCACCCAGCCGGACAGCAAGGCCACCACCACACCGGCAGCCGCCGCCAGAACACCGGCGACGAGGATACGGCGCGGGACCGAAGCAAGCCGCACCAGGAGGCGGGGCGTCGCCGGAGCGGCCGTCGGGACCGGCACGCGCCGGAGCCCCGCGACCAGCCCCATCAGGCCACCCACGCCAAGGACGCTCACTAGCGCGGGAACCAGCGGGTTCATGCGACACCGCCGTGGCGTTGCGCCTCCAGGAGGAACTCGTTCGCGGTGAACCCGTGACCCGCGAGCATGCGTAGGTGATCGGGTAGTACGAAGGCGACGGCCGGGCCGTCGGGGTCACTGCGGAATACTGTGGTCGCGGCGTAGCCGGCGGACTCCTCGCCCGGCGTGATCGCGAGCACCTCGTCGATCACGCGCCGTTTGCGGACGGAGCCGTCGCGGCCGCGGACGTACATGGACCGCAGTTGCACCACGAGGCCGAGGCAGCGAGCCAGCTTCATCACCGCCGAATCGCGGGTGAACTCGCCGGACTGCATCGCGCAGCTGACCAGTTTCTCCATCGTGTCGGACGCCGACGCGGCGTGCGTCGTCGACAGCGAGCCGGACCCGGACTCCATGGCCATGATCATCTGCGCGACTTCGCGGCCGCGGACCTCGCCGACGATCTGGCGGTCGAGCGCGTACCGGAAGGAGGCGTGCATGCCGTCCTGCAGGGTGAACTCGTTCACCGGACGCCCGTCTGGTCCCCGCTCGCCCGAGCCGGGACGCGCTTCCCACGAGAACACGACGGGGTGTTCGTCGACCAGCTGCTCCAGACCGAGTTCCCGTTCGGTCTCGAAGGTGCCCAGCACCTCCTCCGGCCCGATCTCGGCGCACAACGCCCGCAGCAGGGTGGTCTTCCCATCGCCTTGTTGGCCGGAGACCACGATCGACAACCGAGCCTTCACCGCGGCCGCGAGGAACGACGCGAGCAGGGGGCTGAGGGTGCCGAGGCCGATCAGGTCGTCGAGGGTGATGCGCACCAGACGGTGTCGTCGGATCACCACACTCGGCCGATGCGTGACGAACGCGGACGCCGCCAGCCGAGCGCCGTCCAGGTTCAGGTGGAGGTCGGGGTTGGCGTCCGAGAACACGCGCGGCGGATCGGCCCGGGACGCCAGGTCCTGCAGCAGCTGGATCAGGTCATCGTCGGACGCCGCGACCGGCGGCCCCGGCACCTTCTCGCCGCCCACCAGATCCAGGAACACCCGGTCGTGCCCGACGACGATGATGTTCTCGACGTCCGGGCGATCGACCAACGGCTGCAGCCGGCCCAGCCCGAACATGAGGTCGAAGACGGCCTGCGCCAAGGCGTCCTGCGCGGTGGCGGAGCTGACGTAGCCGTTGACGGCGAACCGCGCCTCGGTCGCCTCCTGGACGACCTCCATGATCACGGTCCGCCCCAACTCCTGGCGCGCGATCTCGTCCGCCAAGGGGGAACGTCCGATCCGCTCGGAGAAGCGCTTGGACGCCAGCGCGCGGAGCTCCGACGCCTCGTCCCAGTCCACCTCGGGCGCCCGCCCAGAGGGTCGACCGTCGACGCCCGACCTCGCCTTGCGGCCCACGACGTGGAGTGACGACGATGTCGGTGCGACTGCCGTCGACAGGGTGAAGCCAGAGCGGACGCGGCCCGGCCGTGCCGGATCGGTGCCGTCGCCGAAGGCGGTGAACAGCGGCACGCTGGCCAGGTCGGGCCTTTCCCAGGTGGGCTGCGGCTGCTTCGTCATCGTTCCGCCTCCGCCCTGGTGCGCGGTGCGAGGGCTCGAAGCGACTCACCCAGCGCCACCACCGAGCGAGGTAGCGCCGAACGGTCGAACCGACGTTGGGGCTCCCCGTGGGACCACCACCGCGCGGCGTCCGGATCCCACGCGACCTCGCCGACCACGGGCACGCCCAGGGTCTTGGTGACCTCGGACGTGCTGTACCGACGTGCCGGGCCCGCGATGACCAACCGCACCTCGCCCAGCGAGCCTTCCTGAAGACCGGGCAGCCATGACCGCACCCGGGCCAGTTCGGGCAGCCCGGTCCCCGTCACGATCATGGTCACGTCCGACTCCGAGATCAGCGGCTCCGGGCTGCCGACCATGCCGAGCCGGCCGGCGTCCACGACGATGTCCACGCCCGTGTCGACCTCGAGTCCGCGGAGGGCTTCCAGGAGCGCGTCCCACACGCCGAGGAGGGACGCGGCCTGCTGGTGCGCGCGGAGCCCCGGCAACAGACTCGCGTTCGAGTCGGCCAGGGGGAAGAGCCGTGACGGCAGTTCGTCGGCCAACTGGTGGTGCCGGTGCGCCAGCACCAGCTCGGAGAGTCCCGGCCGCGCGACCCCGGTGCAGTAGCCCGCCAGGATCGCCGAGCCGCCCGACGGGTCGGCTTCCACCAACACCACCGGGCGGGGCCACGTCAGGGCGAGACCGACCGCCAGGGTCGTCACCCCCAGCGAGCCCGAGACGGACGCGACGGTGAAGACGGGCATGGCGTCACCGTTCCCGGGAGTCGAGCACCACGGCCACCTTGCCTGTCGCAGCCCGCGCTGCCAGATCAGGAGCGGCGTCCGCACTCACCAGCAGGAGGTGACGACCCACCCGTCGCCCTTGGCCAAGGCGCTTTGGGACGGGATCTTCGTGGCTCCGACCTGCACCTGCCCCCGCTGGCGGACCGTCGTCAGCATCACCTGCAGGCTGCTCAGCGCCTCGCCCGAGGCAAGGGTGTCGAGCTCGTTGATGCTCCTGCTCGAGTCGGCCAAGAGGCCGTCGAGGGTCTGCCACAGCAGGACGACTCGCGCCTTCGCGTCCTCGAGCTTCTGGTCTTCGGGGCTAAGAGTCGGTGTCGGCGTCCGTGGGTGACGGCGATTGCGACGGGCCCGTCGGTGTCGGGCTGGTGGTGGGCGTGGCTGTGCAGCCACCGATCAGGGCAGCGGCCATGATGGCGCCCACCGCTTTGGTGGCCAGTCCCAGGTGGGTCATCCCATCCTCCTTCGCCTACGGGACATAACGGGGCGCGGAGGCACCTCGCGGACATCCTGTGCGTGGTGATTTCTCGTGGAAGGCGGCAGCGCCGATCCCGGAGGCGCTCGGCGCTCGTGTGGCGCTGTCGCGGGTACTGCCAATGTCAGAAGCGGCCATCGCTGGCTCCAAGCTCTCCAGGGGGTGGACCTTGTACGGGAAGGCTAAGCATGGATTTCGGAGATCTTGCGGATTTCGAGCTTCGCTCTCCGCGTGTCACGCCAGCACATCTACACCGTTTAGCGGTATAGATTGCTCATCGTGTCTCGTCTCCCCTTGCCGCGGACCACTGGAACAATGGGCGCGTGCCTGCCTACTCCGACGCCCCGCTCCCTGTCGGGTTGGACGCGTTGGTCGGCATGGGCATGAACCGCGTCAAGCTCGCGATCGCCGTGGCGCTGGCCGAACACGGGGGTTGTCTCAGCACCCCGGAGCTCCTCGCCGCGCTCGGCGAGGGGGTCGCTGGTACGACGATCGCGCGCAACCTCACCGAGCTCGAGGACCACGGCTACGTTACCGGCGACGTTCCCCGCGACGAGCGCCGTCGCCGACGCACGCACTGGACGCTCAACCAGGAGACGCTCCACGCCGACCTGCGTGCGCTCATCCAAGCCACCACGCCCACCGACGAATCCCCGACCGCGACGGGTTGACGGGCGACGGGGGCAGTCGGTGATCGAACCCGAAGCTCCCTGGGCGAGTTGGGTTACGGGAGTCGTCAGCTCCTTGGCGCAGTAGGCCTAACTCCCGGCCCACAAGGCATGTCGTTCGCGTGATGCCGTTGCGCAGCGACACTGCGATTGCTGGGCACGACCACCGGGTCAGCCGTCCGGCACGAGCACGGCCTCACCTTGCTCTTGATCTCGCTCCGGCCTCGTGGACCACGCAACTCCGCCCCCACAAGGGCCGACTGCTCGCCGTTCGCCCCGGATGCAGCCCTGCAGTTCCAGGAGACTGACCAAGGGGCTGCGGCCGGGAGTACGTCGAACTGGTCTGGTGTCCTTCGAGGCCCGCGTGGGCCCAGGGAGGGACAGTGCCATGACCATGCGAACCTACGAGACGTTGCCTACGGCCGCCGCCCGGATCGGAGTGAGCGTGAAGACCATCCGCCGCAGGATCGCCGAGGGTGTCCTCCCCGTCTACCGGTGCGGCCGCATCCTCAGGCCGGACCCTGACGACGTCGACGCCATGTTCCGCCGCTACCCGACTTGGTCATCCGCGTCGCGGGTCGCGACACCGCTTCAGACCGCCCGGCGCACGAACTAGTTGGCTCGGGGAGACCACACGCCGGCACAAGCGTACGTACGGTCATGCCCGATGCTGGGATGCAACGTGTTCGGAGGTCCGTTGTCGTAAGCGACTGGCAGACTGGTCGCAGGGAGCAACCGCACGGAAGGAGACGTCGATGGCGTACACAGCCAACATGGCGGCCCTGCTTAGCGGTGCCAGCCAAAGCCAACTCCGCTACTGGCGTCAGTCACACAAGGGCGAAGCTCCTCTGCTCGTGCCGGAGCACGGCACGCGGCCGCACGCCCTCTACTCCTACCGCGACGTTCTCGTCCTGCGCATGTTCGCCCGACTACGCGGTGAGGTGTCACTCCAAACGATCCGCAGAGCGGTCACCTGGATGGAGGAGCACCTGACCGACGGGCAAGACCTGTCCGAGCGCACTCTGCTTGCTGTGCCAGAGAAGAAGTCCATCGTCTACTTCTCCGAGGACGGTGAGTTCTTGGATGTGGGCAAGGCGCCGGGACAGTACGGACACCAGGCCGTGATGCGCGATCTGTTCAGGCCGTTTACGAACCGTCGCGGTGACGTAGTGCCCGACCTGACGCACCCCGCTTCGGGGTTGCTGGTCGATCCCGAAATCCGGGGAGGGGTGCCCGTTGTGGACGGGACCCGCATCACTTACAACCTACTGGCCGGACTCGCGCAAGACGGTCTGACTCTGGCCGAGATCCATAAGTTCTACCCGGGAGTGTCCGCCGAGGCGGTGAAGGGGGCCACGGAACTCGCCGGTCGCGTCGCGTATGCCCGCGCGGCGTGAAGGTACTCCTGGACGAGGACGTTCCTGAACCCCTTGTTCCGCTCCTCGGGCGCCTACTTCGCGGACACGACGTGCAGCATGTCCGCGACCTGAAGTGGAAGAGCAAGAAGGACCTTGACCTGTTCCCGGATGCGCGGCGAAGAGGGTTCGAGGCGATTCTGACCAACAACATCGGCCAGTTCAACGATCCGGAGGAGTGCAAGGCAATCCAGCGCTCCGGCCTGCATCACATCTCCTACCAGATCGACGACGGACTCGATGGGCTCGCTCGCGCCTCCGCATCCATATGCGCTGCAATCCGACCCATCGTCGAGGCACTCGAACCCGTGAACTCACAGCGGGTGGTCAAGATCACGGCCATCTCGGCACGGACCAAGCGCTTCATCGTCTCCAACCCGGCCACCGACCCGCCGAGCAAGTACTGGCCCTGACCACCGGTGTCCGCTACCGCGACGCCGGACCCCCGACCGGGGGGCACAGGACCGAAAGCGTTCTGGCACCGAACCCATTCGTAACGGTCGGGGTTGAGGCGAGAAAGCGACGCTAGACGTGGATGCGTGCAGCCTTGCGAATGGGAACCTCTGCGGGCTTTGCCTGCTTGCGAGGCCGGGCCTTCTGCGTCATTGGGTCAAGGGGGTGTTCAAAGGGCCTGAAGGTCTCCAGCACGTCCAAGTGGAGCTGATATACGTTGCGTTGACGGGGCTCCCCCTGCGACTGATAAGTCTCACGCTCGACCGTCAGCAAACCTCGGTCCCGCAGTTCCTCTGTCGCGCGCGTCCACGTATCGTCGGAGAAGCCGTACTGTCGCTTGCGGATTCCGTCGGCCCACGCGCCTTTGGTCTTGCGCCCACCGGTCAACTCCCTGAGGACAATGAAGATGGCGAGGGCGCGGCCAGACAGGGCAAGGAGCCATCCCTTCTTCCAGAGCGCTATTGGCAGCGTGACGTAGGGGGCCTTCAGGTCAGCGTCGTTCCACTCCTCTCCCGACCCATCTGGCCGCAGGATCTTGATGGTCCGAGTGCGGCCCGGCGGAGCCTCGATCGCGACGAGCCTGTGGTCATTGCTAGCGAGAACCTTGAGAGCGCTGTTGACGCGCCTAGCACCCACGACGGAGGGATCGGGGAACCCCAGGCAAGACGCGATGTCGGTCGCGGTGATCGGTACGTCGTGGGGCGCTGCCGTCGCGATCATTCGAATCAGGAGGTACACCCGGAGCCGGCTCTCTCCTCCCTGTCCGCCACGCATCATCCTGGCCAATGGCGGGTCATCACCACGGACGAAGTCAATTGGGAATCGGACCGACCTTGAACGTTGAGACTTGGTCACCGCCTTCTCCAGTCGCTGGACGGCCTCGGAGTTCGGTGGGGGCACCTCTTGACCTCCTGTGTGACGGGCACCCCTACGGGCTTAGCGGGGGCACATGAAGTGCCGGGGGTGCATGGGCTGCTGAGGGGTGCTAGGGCCTACTGTGTAACTATAGCCGCAACACGTGCACCCCTCATACCGCCAGAAGAGTACTCCTCTCCCCGCGTCCCCAGTACCTCTCTCTACGCCAAGGAAGACCCTCTCATACCGCCACCGAAGTGACGGTGTGCCGGTTGCTCATCGACACCCCATGGAGGAAGCTCGCCTCAAGGCCCCCCGCAAGAGAGGCAAGTAGCGAGCAGCATTCGCCCCTCAGGGCGGTGCACCGAGGAGGTGATGAGAGTGCGCGTCACGAAGTTCCGTCTCACGATCGAGTGGGACGGCACGACGCTCAAGATCGCGCTTGAGCCCTATTAGGTAGGGGGTGGACCCATTGACTTGCCGGTCCCCGGATCCACCCCCATTCAAGCCCGACCCTACGGATCGCGCAAGGCCGCCACTCATCGTCCGCTGAGTGGCGGCCTTGGCACACAAACCGCCGGGAGCCAGGGACGGACGTCCGGCAGCGACGCCAGGGTGATGCACCCCGACGGAATCGGCGCGCCCAAAGACCCCGTCCCGCTTCGTCGAAGATGGTGACCTGTGGTTGGACACCGACGTGACTTCCTTGCCTCGCTGTCGCGATGTCGCCACCATCGCTCGGCAATCCGGGTTGATCGCGCCCCCCGACATGGCTTGTCAGGTGGCACGACCCGTCGCGAACTCAGACATCCTGGCCGCCAACTGGGGGCATCGCGTTCGGCCGCGACGTGCTGATAGCGCATTGTCATGTTCGGCGTGCTGTGCCCGATCCGCGCCTGAAGCTCAGCCAACGTGGCTCCCAACTGCGCCGCCAGCGTCGCGCTGGTGTGACGCAGCCCGTGCACCGTCAGGCCGGGCATGTGGATGGCCGCCTTGCCCTTGTTGTGGGCGACACGCAGAACGCTGTCGTTGAGCGGGGAGTGCCCGTCCCTGGCCGGGAACAGCAGCGCCTCCCGCTCACGCACCGGCTGGCGCGCCGCCCACTCCCGCAACGCCGGAAGGAGGTGGGGAGGGATGGACACCGACCTGACCCCGGCGTCCGTTTTGGGTGGACCGATCAGGAGTTGCCCCTTGAGTCGCACGACGGCCTGACGGACATGCACCACGCCGATGTCCAGATCCAGGTCGCGCCCGCGGAGCCCGCGCACCTCGCCGGACCGCAATCCGCACCAACCGGCCAGCAAGAGGGGCGCTCGCCGCGCCTCGGGCACGGCAGCCAGGTAGCGGTTGAGTTGGTCGACCGTGAGCACCTCGATCTCACGCGCCCGTTCCTTCTGGGTGCCCGCCTTCACCCGGCACGGGCTCACCTCCACGAGCCGCTCCTCGACGGCCTCCTTGAAGATCGACTTCAGCAGCCCGTAGGCGTTGGCCTGCTGGGTGGGCGTCGTCCGCATCCCGGCGTACCAGGTGGAGATCTCCGCGGCGGTGATCTCGCCCAGGGGCTGCTTGGCGAACGCCGGAAGATTGGTCAGCCGGAGCAGCTTCGCATACAGCGCCGCCGTGCCCGGACGAATCCGCCGGCGGGCCACTACGGTGGTGGCGTATTCACTGAGCAGCAGGGGTGCTTCCGGAACCTCCCGGACCTGACGCGCCGGCGGCTCCCACTCGCCGCGACTGATCATCCGTTCCTGGTCGACCAGCCACCCTTCGGCGTCGATCCGGGCGACGAAGGTGATCGGAGCACTGTGCCGGCCGCCGTCGGGGCCGGTGTAGCGCGCCCGGTAGCGCCCACTCGGCAACTGGCCGACCTCACCGAAGCCTCGCTTGACCTTGGCCCGTGGCCTACCCATGATCTGCCCCTCCCGTCACGCTCGTAACGGGCACGAGGACGGTCGGGTGGACAGCGGGCGGCCCTCGCAACGTTCCCCACGCCCCGGATGTCGTGGGGAATACGTGGGGAACCGTGGGGAATGGGAGGCCTCTGAAGGCCATCCGTGTCCATGAGAGTCCACAACTGAGAAGGACCGAAGTCCTTGTCAGAGGGGATTTGATGTAGTCAGGGGACCATACATCGTTGTGCGCGAGAGAGGAGTTGAACCTCCACGTCCCAAGGGACACTGGCACCTGAAGCCAGCGCGTCTGCCATTCCGCCACTCGCGCATCACTGGATCGCTCCAGCCGTAGAAGGTTAGCACGGCGTCGAGAGCGCTCGCCAACCGAGGGACGCCGCCGACCAGCAGCTACCCTCGCCCACTCCGCCGGTGCCCGGTCAGCCGGAACAGCCACCCCACCGCCCCGGGGGACACCCGCGCCAGCGGTGCGATCAGCGCCCACCGCCAAGGCGCGTGCGAGTCGCGGTTCGCACGGTGCCGCAGGCAGGTCGCCACGGCGTCGGCCACCTGCTCGGGCGTCATCGTCCCCACCAACGCCTCGACCTTGGGGACGCGTTCTGCCGCACCGGGCCATGGGACGACCGCCACCGGTGAGTTGACCTGGAACACCACGCCCGTGCCGCGCTCGAGCATCGGACCGAGCAGCCCGAGCGTGACCCAGAAGGCCGCCAGGTAGGGCAACGTCACCTGGGCCTGCGCCTCACCCGGTTCGGTCTCGTCGATGCTGACGAAGCGTCCAGAGCCCGCGTTGTTCACGACGACATCAGGTACGCCGACCTCGTCCAGGATCCGTCGGCAGACCGTAGCGACAGCCGACTCCGACGACAGGTCGACCGGCATCGCCACCCCACCGATCTCGCGGGCCAGCACCTGCAGTCGGTCGGCCCGCCGGGCGAGCAGCACCACCCTCATGCCATCGGCCGACACTCGCCGGGCGATCGCCTCGCCGATGCCGGACGAGGCCCCGGTCACCACGGCGATCGGCGGGCCCACGTGTGTCCACCTCATCGGACGAGCCTACGGCTCAGCGCACCCGCTTGCCGTCGCGGAAGCGCCAGACCTCACCCAGCCGCACCCCGACCTGGTCGCCCTCGGCCGGCGGGGGACCGGTGACGAACGACACCAGTTCGACCTCACCCAGCGTCTTGACCTTGACCTCGGCGAAGTGGCCGTGCGGGGTCACCCGCACCACCTCGGCGTCCAGCGCACCGTCGGAGCTGGCAGGAACCACCGCCACCGCCTCGGGACGAATCGCCGACGTCAACCCCGCCTCGGGGGTCAGCCCGTGCGGCTCGAGTCGTCCTTCGACCTTGTTCAACGACCCCACGAAGGTCGCCACGAACTCGGTCTGCGGGTCGGAGTACAACTCCTGTGGGCTCGAGACCTGCTCGATCCTGCCGTCGTTCATCACCGCGATCCGGTCGGCCATGGCCATCGCCTCGTCCTGGTCGTGGGTGACCATGACCGTGGTGATGCCCAGTCGCTGCTGGATCTCGCGGATGTCTTCGCGCACGCGCACCCGCAGCTTGGCGTCGAGGTTGCTCAGCGGCTCGTCCAGCAAGAGCACCGCAGGCTCCTGGACGAGCGCACGTGCCAGTGCGGTGCGCTGCTGCTCGCCACCCGAGATCCGGCCTGGGCGCGAGTCCTTGTGGTGGGTCAGGTTGACCAGTTCGAGCACCTTCGCGACCCGTTCGGCGATCTCGGCGCGAGGACGCTTCGCCAGCCTCAGCGGGAAGGCCACGTTCTTGGTGACCGTCATGTGCGGCCACAGCGCGTAGTTCTGGAACACCATGGCCGAGGGGCGCTTCTCGGGCGGCAGCGAGGTGACGTCATGCCCGGCGACCACCACGCGGCCGCTCTCGGGCTCGAGGAACCCTGCGATCATCCGCAGCGTGGTCGTCTTGCCACACCCGGACGGCCCGAGCAGGCAGACCAACTCGCCGGTGGCCACGTCGAGGGAGAGGTTCTCGACGATCGTGCGTCCGCCGAGTTCCTTGTGCAGGCCCTCCAGTTGCAGTCCTGTGGTCACTTGATCTGGAACCCTTCTGCGAGTTGTCCGCCCATGATCTGCTTGCGCACCAGCAGCAGCAGGCCCGCCGAGGGCACCGAGAGCAGGATCGAGAACACCGCCGAGACCTGGCTGGGGTAGTTGAGCACCAGCGAGTACATCTGGGTCGGCATGGTCATGTAGTCGGGTGCGCCGACCAGGTAGGTGCCCTGCGCCTCGTCCCAGCTGGCGATGAAGCTCATGATCGCCGCCACCAGGATCGCCGGCAGCGCCATCGGCAGCGTCACCGACCAGAACACCCGGAACGGTCCGGCGCCGGCATCACGCGCGGCCTCTTCCAGCGATCGCGGCACTGCCGAGAACGCGGCGGCCGGGATCCAGGTCATGAACACCACCGTGCCCAGCACGTGGACGATCAGCACGCCCAGCACGGTCTGCATCAACTGCAGGGCGTAGAACAGGCTGGCCAGCGCCACGAACAGGCCCATCTTGGGGAACGCGTTCACCGCGAACAGCGCCACCAGCATGAAGCGTCGTCCGGGGAACTGGTAGCGGCTGAAGGCGTAGGCCGCCGGCAGGCAGATCGCCGCCGAGATCAGCACCGTCAGCGACGCGAAGGTCGCCGAGTTCTGAAGTGCCACGACCACCATCGGGTCGTCCACGACCACGCGCCACCAGCGCAGCGTGAAGCCGGTGGGCCACAGGTCGGGGTAGCGCCACTCGGCGGCGAAGGCCCGCGAGGCCAGCCAGACCAGCGGGCCGACGATGAACACCGCCAGCAGGAACATGAACAGCGAGATGAGCACCTTCACCAGAGTCCTCATGCGCCGCTCTCCTTGCTCGAGCGGAAGTTGGCCCACACGTAGGTCACCGCGATCAGCGAGGCAGCGACGAACACCACGACGGCCATCACGATCGACTGCTGGGGACGGTTGTAGGCGGTGAAGTAGTTGGCCATGTCGACGCCCAGCATGGTCGGGGCGGTCGGGCCGGTGAAGTAGGGCACCGTGAACGAGCCGATGATGCCGATCGCGGTGAAGGTCGCCGCGATCACGATCGGCACGAACGCCATCGGCAGGATCACCGAGAAGGTGGTGCGCACCAAGCCCGCACCGGAGTCGCGGGCGGCGTCGATCAGCGCGTCCGGCACGGCCTGTACGCCTGAGGCGCACATCAGCACCGCGAACGGCAGCGAGCACCAGACCTGGGCGATGATGATCGCTGTCACCGTGTAGCCGAAGGTCGGACCCTCGAGCCCGACCTGGGCGAACAGTGACCGCAGGAACCCATCGGGGGCGTAGAACATCAGCACGGCCCACGAGGCGATGACGACCGGGATGAACATCGGCACCACCGACACCACGGTCAGCGCCTTCGCCGCCCAGCCCCCGGCCAGGCGCAGGTAGAGCGCGATGATCAACGCCAGGGCCAGCACCACGGTGGTCGACACCACGGTGACCAGCAGGGTCACCCGCAGGTCACGCTGGAAGCGCTCATTGGTGAGCACCTCGCGGTAGGCGCCCAACGTGCCCCACCACTCGGTCTTGACGTGCTGGTGCTGGGCGATCAGGGCCGTGGTGGAGTTCAGTCCACCGGTGTGGCCCAGTGAGTAGGCGATCGCCAGGACGATCGGGAAGCCGGTGAACGCCGCGATCAGCAGCAGCGGCGGGGAGGCCATCAGCAGGCCGCGCAGCGACCTCACGCGGGCGCGGTGGCGCACCCGTCGGGGGTTGGTCAGCGTGCCGGTGGCTGCCGCACTGGTCGGTGCGGCAGCCGGCGCGTCATCGTCGACCGCCCCCGCCACGGGTGCGCCCGCGTCGGGATCAGAACTCATCGGCTCAGTTGCCCGGAACCTTCTGGTCCCACTCGTTGTTCATGTCCTTGCCGACCTTGTCGAGGTAGCCCGGACGCAGCACGTCGGGGTGCGCCTCGCGGAAGATCTGCTGGGTCTCGGCCGGCAGCTTCTCGAGCGGGATCACCGGGAAGCCGGCGATCTGGTTGGCGATCAGGGTCTGCGCCTCGGCCGACAGCACGAAGTCCACCAGCTTGATGGCGTGCTCCTTCTTGGCCGAGCCCTTGGGCACACCCAGGTAGGCCGCGCCACCGGTGAAGCTCGGGTTGCTGATCTGGGTGGCCTTGATGCGCTCGGGCACCAGACCGCTCTTCTGGCCGGAGATGAACTGGTCACTCCACACCGTGCACATGGCGATCTGCCCGCTGGAGAGCAGGTCGAGCACCTGCTTGTTGCCGTTGGGGTAGACGCCCTTCTGGTAGATCGAGGGGCCCAGCTCACGCAGCACACCGAAGCCCTTGTCCCAGCCCTTCATGGCTTCCTGGTCGTAGGTGGTGCGCAGCTTCTCGGCATCGGCCGGATCCATGTTCTGGTCGAGCACAGTGGTCACCCAGGCGCCACCGGAGCCGCCGGACTTCGGCGGGCAGTAGGTGAACTTGCCGGGGTTGGCCTTGATCCAGGCGAGCACCTCGTCCAGCGTGGTGGGCACCTCCTTGACGACCTCGGGGTCGTAGGCGAGCAGCACCGACGAGCCCCGGTAGGGCACGCCGCCGCCGTTGCCGGCCTTGACGACGTCCTCGGGGATGCCCTCGAGGTTGGGCACGTTCGAGACCGAGATCGGCTCCATGATCCCGGCCTCGGCCAGGGTCTGGACGAAGCCGGCGTCGACCAGGTCGATGCCCGCGTCCTGGTTCTGTGCCTGGGCGGCGGTGAGCTTGGCCTGGGTCTGGGCGTCACGCTCACCGTGCAGGTCGAGCTGCACCTTGACGGTGTAGCCCGGGTTGGCCTTGACGAACGCGGGGACGAGCGCCTTCTCCCACAGCTCCTGCATGTTGGTGTCGCCGGAGAGGTGGACGGTCAGCGGGGCGCCGCCACCGGCGGACGATCCGGCCGAACCGGCCGAGCCGGAGGTGGTCGGGGCGGGGGCGTCAGTGGCGCCGATCTCGGTGGACTTGGTGGCGCAACCGGCGACGACGCCGGCAGTCGCGGCCGCGGCCAGCGAGAGGAATGAACGACGAGCGAGGGTCATGGGGACTCCTTGTCGAAGGGGTGGTCGACTGCGAACGTAGCCGCAACCGGGTCTTGGCCAGTGAACACGAACCAGCACCGTGCCTACCACAAGGTGAACACTGCGTGATGCAAATGGGCCGCGTCGTTGCAGAACTGCATGACTGCCGTCACCCGCCAGGACCTCGGCTCGGTCAGCGGGCGGAGCGTCGTCCCAGCAACCAGCCCAACCCCAGCGAGACCACGGCGACGGCACCGGCGGCCCACCACCAGGTGGTGTCGTCGTCCGGCGCGGGTGTGGGCACTGGAGGAGCCGACGGCGGCGGGGTGGGGGTGGGCACCGGCGGCAGACCGCCGACGAAGCGGTTGACCTCGGTCAGGGTCGGGGCCAGCACCGCCTCGGAGTAGTTGCCGTGGATCGGGCGGGTGCGGTCGATCTCGTCGGCCATGGTCGAGTTCTGCACCATGATCTGGGCCATCGCCGGGCCGGCGTCGCAGACCATGTCGCCGGCGCGGCACACCGAGTAGGTGCGGGCATAGCTGTCGGGCGGGATCTCGGCGTGCTCGCGCAGCATCGCGGCCCGCACGGTGGCGGTGGCCATGCGTCCCTCGCTGAGCTCGATGGTGACCTTGATCAGGTTGCGGATGGCGTCGTTGCGGCTGGTCTGGTCACCCACCCGAGCCTGCTCGCGCAGCACGTAGAGGAAGGCGCCCAGGCCGGTGGCGTAGGCGTTCGCGTCGCCGGAGAGTTCACGGACCGACTGCCCGGGGTAGTGGCTGGGGTTGCCGACCAGGATCGAGGCCACCACGTTGAGCGGGTGGCCGGCGTTGAGCGCCAGCGCCCTGGTGATCACCTGGGCACCTTGGGAGAAGCCGGCCATGACCACCCGCTCGTGGGGGCAGCGGGCGTGCTCGCTGACCAGCAGGCTGGCCAGCGTCCGGCCACCCGAGATCGCCGAGTCGAAGTAGGTGGTCGAGGGCATCGGACGTTCGAAGATCAGTTGGTGCAGCGGCACTCGCGACAGGGTGTGCGGGTCGCCGGCGGGGTACTCGAGCCAGACCTGGCGCACCTCGCCCTGCTTCCACTCCTGGGCCAGCCCGTCACGCACCCGGGTGACGGTGGGGCCATAGGGTGCCCGCTCGCCCGACCCGCGCACCCCGATGAACAGGTAGTCCGAGCAGGGTTGCTCCTCAGCCTTGGACGAGGCCGTGGGCGCCTCCTGCCAGCCGGTCGGCTGGTCGGCGTGCGCTCGTCCGAGGGTGGCGGGGACGAGAGCCAGCCACCCCGCCAGCACCAACGCCGCCAGCACCCGGGGGGTCCCGGGGGCACGGCGGCGCCGCGTGGTTGTGGGGGTGGAGGTCACGTCGTCCACTGTAGGGCGCGGCAGAGCGGCGCCGACGACCGAACTCGCATACAGGCCCCCCGCCATGGCCAGCGGCTGCTGAAATGTCGACGCCGGCTCGACCAACGCCCCTCTGGAGAGGGTTGGTCACGCATTTCACGACATTTCAGCAGCACGTGGCCCCAACCACTCGCCGGCGCTCGCTGCCTCACCTCGAGCGGTGACCCAGAAGGTCAGCTCTCGGGCTGGGCGAAGGTCGCGGTGAACGAGGCCGAGTCGATCGCGTTGGCCAGGATCGTGAACCTCACCTGGGCCGAGGTGGCCTCGTCCGGCACACCCAGGGTCTCGGTGGGCAACGCGTAGACCGTGTGGATGTAGTGGTGCGCGGGTCCGGGTGGAGGGCACGCACCGCCGTACCCGACGTAGCCGTAGTCGTTGACCCACTCGCGGGCACCGTCGGGCAGCGGGCCGCCCTCGGGGATCGAGGTGGTCGAGGCGGGGATGTCGACCGCGACCCAGTGCCACCAGCCCGAACCGGTGGGGGCGTCAGGGTCGTAGACGGTGATGGCGAACGACCTGGTCTCGGCGGGGAAGTCCGACCAGGTCAGGTCGGGGACGATGTTCTCGCCACCGGAGTCGGGCTCGGTGTACTTCAGGGCGATCTCGGAGTTGGCCGGGATCGCGGTGCTCTCCAGCAACATGTCAGCTCCTCTGCTTCGTCGCAGGCCAGTGTCTCGAGCCTAGTGCAGCCCGACCGCGGGGGACGGGCTCAGAGCTGACCGAACCAGGTCGTCCTCAACGCCAGGGTGTGGTCGGCGTCGGAGGCATCCAGGTCGACCTCGGCGTGGATCTGCCAGTCGTGATCACCGGCGGGGTCGTCGATGATCTGGCGCACCCGCCACCTCCTGGGCGCACTCTCGTCCACCACGAACAACGCCGGCGAGCGCGCTGCCGGGCCGTCGGGCAACGTCTCGTGCTCGTCGAAGTAGTCCTCGAGGGCGGCGTCCCAGTCCTCGCCCGACCAGTCGGGGTTGTCGGCCTCGAGCGCGGTCAGCGCGTCCATGTCGTCGTCGGCGCACAGTTCGACCCGGCGGAACATGGCGTTGCGCACCAGCACCCGGAACGCTCGGGTGTTGCTGGTGATCGTTCGCTCGACCGGACGAACCTGCGGCAGCGGCCCCTGTCCGTCCCAGGCGGTGAGCGCCTCCCACTCGTCCAGCAGCGACGAGTCGGTCATCCGGACGACCTCACCCAGCCACTCCAGCAGGTCGTCGAACTCCTGCGTGCGCAACGACTCCGGCACGGTTTGGCGCAGCGCCCGGTACGCGTCGGACAGGTAGCGCAGCACCAGGCCTTCGCTGCGTTGCAGCTTGTGGAAGGCGATGTACTCACCGAATGTCATCGCTCGCTCGTACAACTCGCGCACCACCGACTTGGGTGACAGGTCGTGGTCGGCCACCCACGGGTGCCGGGGCTGGAACACGGCGAACGTCGCCCCCAGCAACTCCTCGAGCGGACGAGGCCAGCTCACCTCGTCCAGGGCGGCCATCCGCTCCTCGTACTCCATGCCGTCGGCCTTCATCTCGGCCACGGCCTCACCGCGTGCCCGGAACTGCTGTGCCAGCAGCACCGGCATCGGGTCGTCCAGAGTGGCCTCGATCACGCTGACCACGTCGAGCGGGTAGTCCGGCGCCTCGGGGTCGAGCACCGCCAGCACCTCGGTGGCGAACGCCGACAGCGGCTGGTTGAGCGCGAAGTCGTCCTGCAGGTCGATCGCCAACTGGTACCGCCTGCCGCCCGGCGTGGGCTCTTCCAGCGGGACGACCACGCCCGAGGCGAGCAGCGACCGTGCCAACGACACCGCGCGACGCAGCAGCCTGCGCCGCACCGAAGGGTCGCTGGTCGACGCCTCGACCAGACCGACCACGGCGGCCGCGGTGTCGGCATCGCGCTGCAACAGGTTCAGCAGCATGGCGTGGGTGATGGTCAGCCGGCCGTGCAATGTCTCGGGCGCAGCGTTCTGCAGCCGGAGGAAGGTCTCCTCGGTGTAGTTGACGAAGCCCTCCGGCGGGCGCTTGCGCTTGACCGACTTGAGCTTCTTGGGGTCGTGGGCGAACTTTGCAGCGATCCGCTCGTTCTCGACCACGTGCTCGGGGGCCTGCGCGACGACGTGGCCCAAGGTGTCGAACCCCGCCCGCCCGGCCCGCCCACTGATCTGGTGGAACTCCCGGGCCCGCAGCACGCGCTGCCGTCGTCCGTCGTACTTGGTCAACTGGCTGAACAGCACGGTGCGGATCGGCACGTTGATGCCCACGCCGAGGGTGTCGGTGCCACAGATCACCCGCAGCAGTCCGCGCTGGGCCAAGGTCTCGACCAGGCGACGGTAGCGGGGCAGCATGCCGGCGTGGTGCACGCCGATGCCCGCCCTGACAAGCGTCTCGACCGTACGGCCGAAGCCCGGTGCGAACCGGAAGTGCCCCATCGCGTCACTGATCCGGCGGCGGTGGTCGGTGTCGACCAAGGGGGTCGACAGCAGCCCTTGGGCGCGCTCGGTGGCCATCGCCTGGCTGGGGTGGACGATGTAGACCGGCGCCTTGCCGTCGTGCAGCAGTTCGGTCAGGGTTTCGGCCGGCGGCAGCAGCGACCAGTCGAAGGTCAGCGGCACCGGACGGTGAGCCCCAGCGACGACCGAGGTCTCACGGCCGGTGCGCGCCGTCAGCGACTCGGCCAACTCGGTGACATCACCCAGGGTGGCCGACATGATCACCTGCTGGGCCTGCGGCAGTTCGGTCAGCGCCACCTGCCACGCCCAGCCGCGGTCGGGGTCGGCGATGAAGTGGAACTCGTCGGCGACCACCAGGTCGACCGGGGCGTCTGGTCCCTGACGCAGGGTGAGGTTGGCCAGCACCTCGGCGGTGCAGCAGATGATCGGGGCGTCGGCGTTGACCGCGGCGTCGCCGGTGACCATGCCGACGTTCGAGGCGCCGAAGATGTCGCACAACGAGAAGAACTTCTCACTGACCAGGGCCTTGATCGGTGCGCTGTACCAACTCCTGCCGCCGGCGGCCACGCAGGCCGCGTGGGCCGCGACCGCGATCAGCGACTTGCCCGACCCGGTCGGGGTGGTGACGATCGCGTGGTTGCCCGCCAGGATCGCCAGCAGGGCGTCCTCCTGGTGGGGGTAGAGGGTGAGCCCGTCAGCGGTGGCCGCCGCCGTGACCGCCTCGCCGACCTCGTCGGGGGAGCGGCCGCGCAGCCGGGCCGGGTCGAGTCTCACGCAGTCACCCTACGGCGGCACCCTACGATGGGCGACATGACCGCTGAGCCCACGTCTCCACCCGCGCTGCCGGAAGTGCTCACCCGCAGCCGCCTGTTCGCCGTGCTGCCGCCGTTGAATGAGGTCGGCGACGCAGAGCGGCTGCTGGTCGTGCTCGAGGTCATGGCGCAGGAGGGCATCGAGGTGATCAGCCTGCCCTTCGGCTCACGATCGCGGCTGAACGAGTTGCGTGAGATGTTCAGCCACCGCCTCTGGTTCGGCATGCACGGTGTCGGTACCCGTGCCGCGCTGGACGACGCGTTGGCCATGGAGCCCGAGTTCGTGCTGCTCGAGGTGGACGACCCCGAGCTCGTCCAGGTCGGTCTCGAGTCGGGGGTGTGCGTGCTGCCGGCGGCGCTGACCCCCAACGAGGTGCGCCGCGCCGCCTCCCGGGGCGCTGCGGCGGTGCAGGTCGTGCCCGGCGACCTGCTCGGCGGTACCTACCCGGCCTCACTTGCGGCGATGGTGCCCGGTGTCGCGCTGGTGCCTCGCGGGGGACTGGGTGGGTGGTCGGCCGGACGCTGGTACGAGGCCGGTGCCGTGGCGTGCGGCCTGGACGACGGTCTGTTCTCCGATGTCTTCCCCGATGGCAACCTGGCCCACCTGCGCGAGCGCTGCCGGACCTTCCTCAAGGCTGCCGAACCCAAGGCCTGACTCGGCGGCAGCTCCGCGTCCTCAGTCGATCAGGTGGTCGGTGGGGGTGTGGTCGCTGGCGCCGCCGTGCGAGCGAGCCAAGTAGGCCACTGAGCTCGCCGCTCCCAGCACCAGGACCAGTCCCAGTGTTCCCAACGCCAGGGTGCGACGGCCCTTGACGTCGAGTTCTACGCCCTGCGGAACCGGGGTGGGCGAGGGGGAACCGGTGGTCACCAGTGGCGCTGCGACCGTGCTCGGCGTCGAGGAGACCGGCGGGGTCGACGGCTTCGGTTTCGGCGTCGGGGTGGGTGTCGGGGTTGGCGTGGGCGCCTTGACGACGGTGATCACCACCTGCGTACGGGTCTGGGGGAAACCGCCCCCGCCGAGGAAGGTCACCGTGACCCGCCGGCGGCCCGGGCGTGCGTCCACGGGTACCTGGGAGTGGCTGACGAACGTACCGTTGGGGCCGGTCAGCACCGAGAAGTCAGGGCTGGCCAGCCCGGGCACGTCGACCCTGATCGCCCCGTCCTGGATGGGGACGCCGTCAACGGTGAGCACGCCCGAGACCGAGAACGGGTAGCCCTGGCGCACCCGGTCATCCGAGGCCGTCGCCTGCAACTCGACCACCTGTGGTCGGGCCGTGGTGCGGGGCGGCGCCGTGGTCGGGGGACGCGGCTTGCTGGTCGTGGTCGGTGGCCGGGTCGAGGTCGCGCTGGTGGGCGGCGGCTTGGTCGACCCGGACGAGCCGTTGCGCCAAGTCACGTTGACGGCCGTCGAGGTGGCCGAGAACTGGTTGTCGCCGCGGAATCGTCCCGAGACGGTGAGCACGGTGGTGGGCACCGACGAGGGCACCCGGAGCGTGGTCTGGAACCGTCCTCGACGGTCGGTGGTCACCGCCCGGGTCTCGCCTCGGCTGACTGACAGGGTCACCGTGCGCCCACTGATGGCGCGGCGGCGGGAGTCGTAGAGCGCGCCAGTGACGCGCACGCCACCGCTGGCCTGCGCGGCGTCCAGGGCCAAGGTGCTGGGCTGGGCCGCTGTTGCCGTGGTCGTCCCCCCGGACAGCAGCAGCAGGGCAGCGACCATCCCGGCAGCCACGATTGCAGCGGCGCGCCTCACCAGACCCCCAGCCCACCCGACGACGTCGTCGGGCTCGCACAGACAGTAGTACCTGAGACTGCGAACAGGGAACACTTCGCTCAAAGGTGGAAAATCCTGAGAAAACACCTACACTCTTCTCAGGAATCATCATTGAGCTCAAGGCGACGAAAGGCCACCCGCCCTCATGACACACCGCAACCGGTCGACGGCACCTCGCCGTGCTGCCGACCCCGCGACCGTCGTCGACCCTGACGTTCCCACCATCGCCCAGCGTGCCATCGAGGCGCCTGCGGTCGAGATGGCCGACGACGGCGACTTCGCCGACTCGGCGCCGCGGTCGTGGCGCCCTCGCGTGGCGCTGCCGCTGGCCCTGCTCGCCCTGGTGAGCACGGGGTTGGGGGCCACCGCGATCAACCGCGACGCCAGCGACGGGCTCGATGCCCAGCCGGCCGTGACCTCGACCGACGCGGTGCGCAAGTCCACCACCGTGAGCCGCAACACCGCTCGTCCCGCCCTCGGGTCGGCCACCCCCACGCCCTCGGCCACCGTCACCCCGTCGGCGTCGGTGAAGGCCACCCCCTCGGCCACCCCGAGCCAGACGACCCAGACCACCCCCGCGAAGCCCCCGGCGTTGAAGGCCCTCGCGGCGCCCAGCAGCACCAAGGCCACGCCCGAGACGAAGAAGGTCGTCAAGGCGTCGTTCCCCACCAGGCTCGGCCCGATCATCGGCACGCGGTACCTGACCTCGTCGCTGAACGCCCGCTCGGGCCCGTCCACCGGCCATGACGTGGTGGTCGTCCTGGGTGGGGGGACTGCGGTCAAGGTGACCGGAACGGTCGTCTCGGGCTACCGCCAGGTCGCCCACAACCAGCGCCCCGTCTGGGTCAAGGACACCTACCTGACCAGCAAGAAGCCCAGTACGTCGTCGAGTTCGTCCAGCTCGAGCTCGTCCTCGTCATCGAGCAGTGGTGGCTACTCCACCGCGCCCTGTGCGTCGGGCTCAGGTGTCGAGTCGGGCCTGGTCTCGAACGCGATCCGGGTGCACCGAGCCGTCTGCGCCAAGTGGCCCAGCATCACCAGCTACGGCGGTGCGCGCGCCTCGGCCGACGCCCACGGCGCCGGGCGCGCTCTCGACATCATGGTCACTGGCCCGCTGGGCTGGACGATCGCCAACTGGCTGCGGGCCAATGCCGGGGCATTCGGCATCACCGAGGTCATCTACTCCCAGAAGATCTGGACGACCCAGCGCTCGGGCGAGGGTTGGCGCTGGATGTCGGACCGTGGTTCGACCACCGCCAACCACTACGACCACGTGCACGTCACCGTCCGCTGACGCTGACGCCGTTCCACCTCTTGGGATACCCCCGGGGGGCGTCTAGGATCGGACCATGCCGAGCCGACGCACCCTGCTCCTGACCTCGCTGCTCGTCCCCGTTGTGGCTGCCTGTTCCGGGCAGGACGATGCGTCCAGCCCCGACGACCTGCTCACCAAGCACGGTCTGGGCGGCAAGTCCGGACGCGAGGTGGTCGAGACGCTCGAGGCGAGTGACGCGAAACGTCCCACCGGTCTGTCCGCCTCGGTGCGGGTCACCGAGGTGCAGTTGGCCGAGGGGGAGCTCACCCAGTCGCTGCCGTTGCCAGGTGACCTGTTCTACCTGTCGCTGGCGCCCTACGCGTCACGCACCCACGACTGCTTCTTCCACAACCTGGGCACCTGCCAGGGCGAGTTGACCGACGCGGCCGTGCACGTGACCCTCACCGACGCCAGCGGGAAGACCTTGGTCGACGAGGAGACCCGCACCCACGCCAACGGCTTCGTCGGGTTCTGGCTGCCCCGCGGCATCGAGGGCACGCTCAAGGTCACCGCCGACGGCCGTACCGGCAGCCAGCCGATCACCACCCACGACGACGCCCCCACCTGCGTCACCACCCTCCAGGTCGCCTGACGCTGCGAGCGGGTGGCAACTAGTCTGAAGCCATGACTGCACCCGTCGACGCCACCACCACTGCTGCCTGGGGCCGGCTGGCCCAGCTGTCGGACGACTACACCCCCGACCTGCGCGCCGCCTTCGCCGACGACCCCGACCGCGCCCATCGCTACACCCTCGACGCGGCAGACCTGCACGTCGACCTGTCGAAGAACTGGATCAACGACGAGATCCGTGACGCCCTGGTGGCCTTGGCCGACCAGGTCGGGGTCAAGGCCCGGCTCGAGGCCATGGTCAGCGGCGAGCGGATCAACGTCACCGAGAACCGCGCCGTGCTGCACACCGCCCTGCGCCTGCCCCGTGACGCCGAACTGAGCGTCGACGGCCAGGACGTGGTCGCCGATGTGCACGCCACCCTCGACAAGGTCTACGCCTTCGCCGACACCGTCCGCAGCGGCGAGTGGAAGGGTGTCACCGGCAGGTCGATCAGCACCGTGGTCAACATCGGCATCGGCGGATCAGACCTCGGCCCGGTGATGGTCTACGAGGCGCTGCTGCCCTACAAGCAGGAAGGGCTGACCTGCCGCTTCGTGTCGAACATCGACCCCAACGACCTGGCCGAGAAGGTCAGCGACCTCGACCCCGAGACCACGCTGTTCATCGTCGCCTCGAAGACCTTCACCACGCTCGAGACCCTGACCAACGCCCGGATGGCCCGTGACTGGCTGCTGCGACGACTGGCCGAACAGGGTGCGATCAACGGCGACCTCGACGGCAACTCCGCCGCCATCGCCAAGCACTTCGTCGCCGTCTCGACCGCCCTCGACAAGGTCGCCGAGTTCGGCATCGACCCCGAGAACGCCTTCGGCTTCTGGGACTGGGTCGGCGGGCGCTACTCGGTCGATTCCGCCGTCGGCACCGCGGTGGCCGTGGCCATCGGCCCGGACAACTTCCGCGACTTCCTCGACGGCTTCCACCGCATCGACCAGCACTTCCTCACCGCAGAGCCGCCGTCCAACGTGCCGCTGCTGATGGGTCTGCTCAACATCTGGTACGTCAACTTCCACGGCTCGGACTCCCACGCCGTGCTGCCCTACGCGCAGTACCTGCACCGGTTCGCCGCCTACCTGCAGCAGCTGACCATGGAGTCGAACGGCAAGTCGGTGCGCTGGGACGGCACCCCGGTCACCTGCGACACCGGCGAGATCTTCTGGGGCGAGCCCGGCACCAACGGCCAGCACGCCTTCTACCAGCTGATCCACCAGGGCACCCGGCTGATCCCGGCCGACTTCATCGCCGTCGCCAACCCCGCGCACCCCACCAAGGACGGCGAGGTCGACGTCCACGAGTTGTTCCTGGCCAACTTCTTCGCCCAGACCGCCGCGCTCGCCTTCGGCAAGACCGAGGACGAGGTGCGCGCCGAGGGCACCGCTGAAGAGATCGTCACCGCCCGGGTGTTCGAGGGCAACCGGCCCACCACCTCGATCATGGCGCCCGCGCTCACCCCGAGCGTGGTCGGCCAGTTGATCGCCCTCTACGAGCACATCACCTTCACCCAGGGCGTGATCTGGGGCATCGACTCCTTCGACCAGTGGGGTGTCGAGCTGGGCAAGAAGCTCGCACTGCAGATCGCCCCCGCGGTGCACGGGGACGAGTCGGCGTTGGAGGGCCAGGACTCGTCCACCGCTGCCCTGGTGCGCTGGTACCGCAGCCAGCGGAAGGACTGAGGTGGCCCGGCGACGACGCTGGGTGCGCACGCTGCTGGTGTCGTCGCTGGTGCTGGCGCTGCTCGCAGGGCTCGGCCCCCAGGTTGCGGTGCGGGCGCTGGCCGCGGGCCGAGTGCACGACGCGGTCGGTGACGTGCCATCGGCCGACGTGGTGCTGGTGCTCGGAGCCGGGGTGGAGCCCTCGGGTGAGCCCAGCCCGTTCCTGCGGGCGCGGCTGCAGTTGGCGGCCGAGTTGTACGAGACCGGACGAGCCAAGGTGGTGCTGGTCTCGGGCGACAACCGGGAGTCGAACTACAACGAGCCGCGGGCGATGAAGCGCTGGTTGGTCGCCAACGGGGTACCTGAGGGACGGATCGTCGAGGACCCCGGCGGTCTCGACACCCACGCCAGCTGCCTGCGCGCGAAGCGGGTCTACGGCGTCGACCGGCTGACCGTGGTCACCCAGAGCTACCACCTGCCGCGGGCGGTGGCGACCTGCCGCATGGTGGGTCTGGATGTGCAGGGCCTGGGTGACTCGACTGTCAAGACCTACCGCTCCACCTGGGACTACGGCGTCTCGCGGGAGTGGGCCGCCAACCTCAAGCTGCCCTACGACCTGGTCAGCGGGGACGAGTTGGGTGCCCCGTCGAGTGCGGTGCGTGACGCCCTGGCAGGTGGCTGAGGCCCACGCCCGCGGGGTGATCGAGTGGGTGCGAGGGTACGAGCACCGTGTCCAGAGAGTCGCAGACTCAACGGGCCGCTGACTTCGCCAGCCTCGGGATGATCGTGCGCAGATGGTCGTCCAGCACGCGCGCGCAGCGCTTCGGTGACCAAGGCCCGATCCACAACGGGTCGAGCACGTCCTCCCTCCAGCGGGGGCGCGGCTGGTGGTCACGCAGCCGAACCAGCAGGTCGTCGTCCTCGCCGCCCTCACGGATCGCACGTCGGGCCTGACCGAAGGTCACCACTTTCGCACCGACGTCCGGCCAGCGCTGCAGCAGCAGGTTGCGATGCAGTCGCGCCGCGACCACCAGCAGGTCGGCCTCGTCCACGATCTCGCGGGTGATCTGACGGCTGCGGTGGCTCGCTCCCGACCCGCCACGGGCCTCGATCTCACGGGCGATGTTGGGATCCATCGGTTGGTCGACCAGGCCGGGAATGCCGGCGCTGCTGTACTCGACGCCCAAGTCAGCGAACAGTTGCCGGGCCCGGTGCTCGGCATAGGACGAGCGGCTGACGTTGGCGGTGCAGACGAACACCACCCGCAGTGCGCGCACCGGCTGGCTCATCCCGAACGACTCCCCGCGAACGGTCAGTCCGAGCCGAACAGGTCGCGGGTGTAGACCTTGTCGGCGACATCGTCGAGCGTGTCAGTGCGGCGGTTGGCGATGATCACGTCGGCCCTGCGCTTGAACTCGTCCAGGTCGTTGACCACCTCGGAGTGGAAGAACTCGGGCGCTTCCAGTGCCGGCTCGTGGACGATCACGGTGATGCCCTTGGCCTTGATCCGCTTCATGATCCCTTGGATCGACGACTCCCGGAAGTTGTCCGAGCCGGCCTTCATGGTGAGCCGGTAGACCCCGACCACCTTCGGGTCACGGGCGAGCACGTCGTTGGCGATGAAGTCCTTGCGGGTGGTGTTGGAGTCGACGATCGCCCGGATCAGCACCTGGGGCACGTCGGCGTAGTTGGCCAGCAACTGCTTGGTGTCCTTGGGCAGGCAGTAGCCGCCGTAGCCGAAGGACGGGTTGTTGTAGTGGTCGCCGATGCGCGGGTCGAGCCCGACGCCGGTGATGATCTGGCGGGTGTCGAGGCCGTGGGCGGCGGCGTAGGAGTCCAACTCGTTGAAGTACGAGACCCGCATCGCCAGGTAGGTGTTGGCGAACAGCTTGATCGCCTCGGCCTCGGTCGACCCGGTGAGCAGCACCGGCACGTCGGGTTCGAGTGAGCCCTCGACCAGCAGGTCGGCGAAGCGTCGTCCGACCTCGGTGACGTCACCGACCACGATCCGTGACGGGTGCAGGTTGTCGTGCAGCGCTCGTCCCTCGCGCAGGAACTCCGGCGAGAACAGGATGGTCATCCCGGGGTGGTCGGCGCACAGCCGGCGGGTGAAGCCGACCGGGATCGTCGACTTGATCGCCACCAGGGCCGACGGGGCGTACTGGGCGACCTGGGCGACCACCGACTCGACGGTGGAGGTGTCGAAGAAGTTGGCCACCTCGTCGTAGTTGGTCGGGGTGGCGATCACGACGACGTCGGCGCCGGTGTAGGCATCGGCGGCGTCGGTGGTCGCCCGCAGGTTCAGCTCGACCTCGGCGAGGTAACGCTCGAGGTCGGCGTCGATGATCGGCGAGCGGCGCTCGTTGACCATCGCCACCCGCTCGGGGTTGACGTCGACCCCGATCACCTCGTGGTGCTGCGACAGGGTCACCGCCATCGACATGCCGACGTAGCCGAGCCCTGCGATGGCGATCTTCATGGTTCCGAGGGTAGTGGGGTGGTCAGCGAACGCGTGGTGTGCAGCGCGGACGATGCACCGCCACAGCCCGTTCCCCCGCACAAGAATCGAGTCCCCGCACCAACGTTGGTGCGGGGACTCGATTGTCGTGCGGGGGAATGGGTCACCAGGTGGCGGTCACCGGGTCGCCACCCATGCGGCGGCCGGCGTCCAAGGCGGTGATCCGCTCGACCTGGGCATCGCTCAGCTCGAAGCCGAACACGTCGAAGTTCTGCTCGATCCGGGCCGGGGTGACCGACTTCGGAATGACGATCAGGCCCTTCTGCAGGTGCCAGCGGATGATCACCTGGGCGGGCTCGACGCCGAGCTCACGAGCGATCCCCTTGATCACCTCGTGGTCGATGTCCTTGGGCTCGGTCGAGTTGCCCAGCGGGCTCCACGACTCGGGGGCGATGCCACGCTCGCGCAGCTGGGCCAGGAAGTCCTCGCGCACGAACGTCGGGTGGATCTCGATCTGGTTGACGCTGGGCACCGCGCCGTTGAGCTTGTCGAGGTGCTCGATGTTGAAGTTGCTGACGCCGATCGAGCGGACGAGGCCCTCGGCCTTGAACTCCTGCATCGCGTCCCAGGCCTCGATGTAGGCCTCACCGTGCTTGATGACGCTCGGCCAGTGGATCAGGTAGAGGTCGACGTGGTCGAGCCCGAGCAGGCTGAGGCTCTTCTCGATGCCGCGACGGGCGTCGTCACGCTTGTGGTCGGGGTTGTCGAGCTTGGTGGTGACGAACAGCTCGTCACGCGCGATGCCGGACTCGGCGATGGCCTTGCCGACGCCGTCCTCGTTCTGGTAGCCGGCCGCGGTGTCGATGTGGCGGTAACCGACCTCGAGGGCCTTCGAGACGGCCGGGACGATCTCGTCCGAGGTGACCTGCCAGACGCCGAAGCCGAGCTGGGGGATCTGGACGCCATCGTTGAGGGTGATCTGGGGAACAGACATGCCGCACCTTTCTGAATGGGGGTTCAGCACCACCCTATGGCAGCTGCGGTGGCCGGTCAGACGGTCGCGCAGGGCAGTCGTTCGCTCGTGGAAGAATGGCGCCCATGTCGTCTCTGCCCTCGAAGCTCTCCCAGCGGGTCGAGGCCGTCGCCGGGGTCGATCCCGAGATGCGTCCGGCCACCAAGCCCCAGTTCGGTCACTTCCAGTCGAACGTCGCGTTGCGCCTGGCCAAGACCGAGGGACGACCCCCGCGCGAGGTCGCCGCCGACATCGTCAGCCGACTCGACCTGGACGACCTGTGCGAGCCGCTCGAGATCGCCGGCCCTGGCTTCATCAACTTCCGGATCAAGGCCGAGGTGCTCGCTGCCGAGGCCGCCGCAGTGTTGGACGACCCGCACGCCGGCATCGTCCAGACCGACGAGCCCCGCCGCGTGGTGATCGACTACTCCGCCCCGAACGTGGCCAAGCAGATGCACGTGGGCCACCTGCGCACCACGATCATCGGCGACTGCTTCCACCGGGTGCTGCGGGCCCAGGGCCACACCGTGATCGCCCAGAACCACATCGGTGACTGGGGCACCCAGTTCGGCATGCTGATCGAGCAGATCACCGACGAGGGGATCGACGCCTCGACGCTGACCCTGGCCGAGGCCGACGAGCTCTACAAGCGGGCCGCCGCCCACTTCAAGGCCGACGAGGAGTTCGCCCACCGCTCACGTGCCCGGGTCTCGCAGTTCCAGGGTGGGGACGAGCAGTCGCTGGCCATCTGGCAGCAGTTGGTCGACGTCTCCAAGGTCGGCTTCGACGCCGCCTACGAGCGGCTCAACGTGCTGCTCACCGACGACGACCTGGCCGGTGAGTCGACCTACAACGCCGACCTGCCGGTGCTGGTCGACGAACTGGAGCGCTCCGGGGTCGCGGTGGTCGACGACGGTGCGCTGTGCGTGTTCGTCGACGGGTTCGAGGCGCCGCTGATCGTCCGCAAGCGCGACGGTGGTTACGGCTACGCCACCACCGACCTGGCCGCGATCCGCCACCGGGTGCGTGACCTGGACGCCGACCGGATCATCTACGTCACCGACGCCCGCCAGTCCGGCCACTTCGCCCAGGTCTTCGCCGCCGCCCGCAAGGCCGGCTTCCTGCCCGGTGACGTGGTGGCCGAGCACGTCGGCTACGGCATGGTGCTGGGTGAGGACGGTCGTCCGCTCAAGTCGCGTGACGGGTCGGCGGCCAAGCTGAGCGACCTGCTCGACCTGGCCGAACAGAATGCCGCGCCCTCGATCGCGATCGCGGCGATCAAGTACGCCGACCTGTCGTCGGGGCTGCAGAAGGACTACACCTTCGACGCCGAGCGGATGACCAAGACCACCGGCGACACCGGCCCCTACCTGCAGTACGCTCACGCCCGGTGCTCGCAGATCCTGCGCACCGCCGAGGCCCAGGGCCATGCCGTCGGAGCGATCAGCGTGCTCGCCGAACCGGCCGAGCACCAGTTGGCGCTGCTGCTGTCGCGCTTCGGCGAGATCGTGGACGAGGTCGCGCAGTCGCTGACCCCGCACAAGCTGTGTGGCTACCTGTATGAGTTGGCCGGTGCCTACTCGACCTTCTACGAGCAGTGCCCGGTGCTGCGCAGCGAAGGCGAGGTGCGCTCGTCCCGGCTGGCGCTGTGCCGAGCCACCCAGAAGGTGCTGGCGACCGGGCTCGACCTGCTGGGCATCGAGGCTCCCGAGCGGATGTGACGTCGGCCCTGGCCTGATCATGCACAACGGCCGCCGGATCACTCCGGCGGCCGCTCGTGCAGATCAGTTCAGGAGCTGGGCCTCACACGACCTCGTTGTCGGAGTCGACCCTGACCACGATGTCGGGGTGGGCGCGCCGGTAGTCGGCCTGGGCGGCGGCACCGATGATGCCGGCCTTGTTGCGCAGCGCCGCGGGGATCATCGGGGTCTTCAGCTTCAGCAGCGGCATCCACTCCGCGTGGTCCTTGCTGACGCCGCCACCGACCACGAACAGGTCGGGGGAGAACAGGAACTCCAGGAACGAGTAGTAGCGCTGCAGCCGCTCCTCGGCCCACTCCTTGTACGACAGGTTCTCCTTGTCCTTGATCGAGCTGGCCGCGCGGCTCTCGGCGTCGTGGCCGTCGATCTCGAGGTGACCGAGTTCGGTGTTGGGGATCAGTACCCCGTCGTAGATCAGCGCCGAGCCGATGCCGGTGCCCTGCGTGGTCAGCAGCACCAACCCGGGCACGCCCTTGGCCGCGCCGTGCTGCACCTCGGCCAGACCCGCGGCGTCGGCGTCGTTGACGATCGTGGTCGGACGCCCGAGGAACTCGGTGAAGAACTTCTCGGCCTCCAGCCCGGTCCAGTCCTTGTGCAGGTTGGCGATGAAGGGGATCTTGCCGTGCACGACCGGGGCCGGCACGGTGATGCCGACCGGGGAGTCGCCGATGACGTCGGCGAAGTTGTCGACGATCTCCTTGACGACCTTCGCGACGTTCTCCGGCGTCGACTTCGAGGGCGTCTCGATCCGCAGCCGCTTCTCGGCGAACTCGCCGGTCTCCAGGTCGACCGGGGCGCCCTTGACCCCCGAGCCGCCGATGTCAATGCCAAGAACAATGCTCATGCGCTGAGCCTAGAGCCTGGGGGTTTGCAGAACGCGGCGACCCGAACAATGGATCAGCCTCGACCATGCGTCACAGTTGTTGCGACGAGTTCGGGTTCCCGGGGTGCGGGGCCTGTGCGTCCCAGCTGCTGGGGGCAGCGGGCGGCGCCGCCGTGGGTGGAACACCACCGACCGGCCGTTCCCCATCCGGTGTGGCAGCCAAGGCCGCGGCCTGCCGGGCACGCGAGAGTTCAGTGCGTACGAGGTGCCCGGCCTCGGCTGCGTCCATCGACGGGATCGACAGCGTCACCGGGCCATTGGTGATGTGGGCATGGACGCTGGCCAGCCCCAGACGACGCTGCCACGGCCCCTGCGACAGTTGCACCGACTGCACCCTCGCGTGGTGCACCACCGACACCGTGTGCTGGACGAGCCCGCCCCGGTGCAGCAGCACCTGGTCGTCCAGGCCCCAGCGGTGGGTGTGCCAGGTGAGCGGACGAAGCTTTCGTCCACGCTCGGGCAGTGGCTCAAGGGCGACCTGTTCGGGGTCGAAGCCCGGCCACACCGCCTGCAGCGCGGTCAGCACTTGCGGCCAGTAACCGGCCGGCATCAGCACCGTCGAGCCACCCTCGTCGGCCTCCTCACCGCTGTAGCCGAGCACCTCGATCTGCACCCGCCACAGCCCGAACGGCTTGGCCAGTACCGACTGGCTGATCGAGAACCCCTGGATGCGGTGCACCGGAACGGTCTGGGTGACCGTGGTGGTCAGGCCTCGTCCGATGCGCACCGTGCCTGAGGACGACTCGCTGAGCTGGTAGTTCCACTCCTTGATCAGCCGGTTCGAGATGAACCCGAACAGGCCGAAGGCGGCCGGGACGACGATGCCCGCGCTCCAGACCTCGCCGGTGATCAGGTAGGGCACCAGCCCGAAGGCGAGCAGGCCGACCACCGACATCACGAACTCGGGCGAGGTCACCGCGCCGAGCACCAGCTGTGCGGGGGTGAGCCGGACGAGCACCCGCGTCGGTTCCTGCGGCAGTGCGGAGGGGACGACGGTCGGCTGCCACTGACCCGGTGGGGTCCACGGTGCCGGGTCACCGGGCTGCCCCGAGGTGGCCGGTGCCGGCTGCTGGACCGGTGCACCGGTCGACCCGGGCGTCCACGACGGTGCGGCACCCGGCTGAGTCGGCTGGGCCGGTGGGGGCGCGATCGCGGGTGCGGTCTGGGGGTGGCGGGTGACCGTGGCACGCCGCAGCAACTCGTCACGCAACTGCTCGGCGGCGGTCCGCTTGAGGAACTGGATCTTCTTGGCCTCGCCACCGGCGTCGACGCGAAGCGCCGCCAGACCGAGCAGCCTCGCGGCGAACGGCTGGACGATGTCGACCGACTGGATCTTGCTGTAGAGCACCCGGTCGGACTGGTGCTGGATGAAGGTGTGGTCGATCCGCAGGCCGTCGTCGTCGAGCACGAAGCGGGTGTAGCGCCAGCTGAAGTAGCCGATGACCACGGTGATCAGGCCGATGAACACGAGCACGCCCAGGCTCACCCACAACCGTGCCCCGGTCCAGTTCTCGGGGTCGAAGCCGTTCTCGAGCACGTCGCGGCCGAGGAAGAAGATCAGTGCGACCAGACCGATCCACCCCTGGACGAACGGGCTCAGCGGATGCGGGCGCTGCCCGGGGTCGGGCGGCGAGGCCGGTGCCGGCGGAGTCCACGGAGCGAGGGGTTGCTGCCCCGGCTGCAGGTCATGGCCGTGCGCCGGCGGCTGGTGGCCGGTCGGGGGTGTGGGGCGCTCGTCCGGGCCGGGTGCCCGAGGCCCCGGCGGAACCGGGGGCACTGGCGGCACCTGCGGGGGCTGCGAGCCCCACGGCGGATCGGGGAACCGAGGTGGCTGGGTCACAGGCCGGCCTGCCGGTGCTGGGCGCGCTCGGTGAGCCGGTCACGCAGGGCGATCGCGTCGTCCGCGGTCAGGCCGGGGATGCTGGCATCGGTCGACGCCGACGCGGTCACCAGTTGCACGCGAGCCAGTCCGAAGTGGCGCATCACCGGACCTGAGCTGACCTCGACCACCTGCATGCGGCCGTACGGGACGATCGACAGGTGGCGGAACCACAGCCCGTGGGTGACGTAGAGCTCGTCGTCCCGCTCGGCGTAGCCCCACGAGGCTGCCAGCCGTCCCTGACGGACGTAGCGCCAGGCGACCAGGACGAGCAGCGCCACACCGACCGCGACTGACACCCACCACGGCGCCCACACCACCAGCGGGGTCATCACGATCAGGGCGAAGATGCCCCAACCGATCAGCACGCTGACCCGCTTCATCGACGCGTAGCGCGGCGAGAGCCGGCGCCACTGCTCGGTGGGGGGTGCGAAGAGCTCGTCCATGCCGGTCAGCCTGCCAGCCCCGGCGGTCACGGGCACAACCGCGTGGTCACTTCTTCTTGGTCAGGCCCAGCTTCACGCCCAAGCTCTCGTGGTCGGGTCCGTAGACCTTCACGTCGGCCATCATCACGAAGCCAGTGATCGTGATCGTGGGTGAGCCGACCGGAGCAGGACGCATCCCCTTGACCGTGATGTCACCCATCACCGAGGTGGTGCGGTCGATCACGATGACACCGTCGGGCACGTGCAGCTTGACGTCGCCCATCACGCAGTTGACGTTGATCTCGCACTCGCGGGCCTGCATCACCCCACCGCGCAGGTCGAGGATCGCATCGCCCATCACGACGTTGATCGAGGTGCGCCGCGGCATCTGCCAACCGGGTTCGCGGCGGCGGGTGGCCATGATTGCGGTGATCGTGTCGCTGGTGTGGCCCGCGGCAGGATCGTCCAGCACCACCAGGCCGGTTCCGGTGGACTCGACCGGGTTGACCATGCCGGCCGGACGAGTCGCGTACTGCTCGGTCATCGGCGACGGCATCAGGTCGGCGGTGATCGGGCGCAGGTCGTTGAACGTCTTGGACGCCAGCACCAGGTCCATCCGCTCGTCGAGTTCGTCGTGGGTGATCCGCCCCTCGGCGTAGGCCGAGTTCAGCACCTGCGTGACCAGGTCACGGTCGGCGTCGGAGACCCGCATGGATCCCGGGTCGTGGCTGGGCTGGGGGAGCGGATGGCTGGTCATGGACTCACCGTAAGCGGCCGTCGGGTCGGTGTCAGCACCGCGTGAGGCTGTTCAGGGACGATCTCGGGGGTCGCTCAGGGTGCCCTCCCAGCCGCCGGTCAGCGGCCCGGGGCCCGTGCCGTCGGCGTCTGGCAGGCGACGGTGGACGAGCACGGCTCGTTGAGGGCGGCCAGTGCAGTCGGCGACGGCTGCCACTTGTGAGCCTTCCCACCGATGCCTGCCCAGACCGTGTCGCTGACCAGGTCGAACTGGTAGGTCCGTCCCCGCTGGTCGACGGCGACGAACCACGGTCCATCGGCAGAGCCGCCCATTTCATCGCTCGTCTGTCGGCGCAGGCCCGTCCGCAATTCGTCCAGCGTCGCACGATCAGTGACCTCGAACTGGGTGGCGGTCCTTCCCACCACCTGCGGGAAGGCACAGCGGTACACGCGCACCGTGGTGCTCGGATCAGCGGGCAACCAGCTGTCCCGGGGGATCGAGCACGGGTCGGCGGGTGGTTCCAGCGTTGTAGACGGCGTCTGCTGCTGGTCGAAGGCGGCTCGCACCGCGGTGATCACTCCTGCCGCCCCGGTGCGTTTCCCGACCGGCCCACAGGACGAGAGCTGGCCGGTGACCGCCTCGGTGTGGCCGTCGGGATAGCTGAACATCAGTTGGAAGGCGGCGGGGAACAGTTCGGGTTCACACGAACCGTCAGGGCTCTGGTTGTAGGCGTCGATGATCCCGGCCACACCTGTGGTCAGGACCTCGGCTGGTGGCTGGACCTGCAGTCCGTGGGAGCCGGCGTCGCACAGCAGCATCGACGTGGCCCCGGGCGACAGCGACGCTGGCTGGTCGGTGAGGTGCACGCGACCGTCGACCAGCCTGACCGGGCCGCACGGGGTCTGCCAGCTCTCCTGACGCTTGCCGTCGACTTCGGTCTGCGAGGGAGAGGCCGTGCGCCACGTGGGCGCAGGGGTACGTGGGGGCGTCGACGGTGAAGTCGTGCGGTTCGGGGCGGTGCTGGTCGTGGCGGGAGCCGCTGTCTGCGCGGGGGAGCCGTTGCGACCCCCCGTCAACTGCGAGACGCCCACCACCAGGGCGACCAACAGCACTGCCGCGGCGGCCAGCACCACCAGGCTGCGTCGTCCCCCGCCTTGGCGGGTTGGAGGGGCCGCCAGCGGGGGCGGAGCACCGGCATCAGCGGCCCGACGCGCCATCATCGAGCGGAGTCTGGTCTCGAGGTCGTCGTCAGTCATGGTCCAACTGCTTCCTGAGGGTGGCGAGGCCACGGTGGACGTGTGAGCGGGCGGTGCTGGTGGTGCACCCGAGCGTTGCGGCGATCGCGTCGTAGGACGCGTCGTCGTGGTAGCGCAGCACCAGGGCGGCCCACTGGTTGGCAGGCAGCTCTCGGCACAGGGCCCAGAGCGCGTCGTCTGCCGGGTCGGGGTCGGTCGCCGAGCCCTGCAGCGAAACAGGGTCGTCGACCAGGACCAAATGCGGCCCGCGGCTGCGTGCGCTCGAGACGTGGTTGACGATGGCGCGCTTGACGTAGGCCAGCCGGCCACGCGGTTCGATGCGAGGCCAGTGTGGAAGGCAGCGTGACATGGCCTCCTGGACGGCGTCGCGGGCCATCTCCCGCTCACCCGCGACGAGATGGGCGAAGGCGATCAGCGCGCGGCCGTGGTCGCGGTACCACTGCTCGACGTCGTCGACACCCATGTACTCAATACTCGCGGGCGCCCTCGGCCGTTGCAGCCAGCTGGGTTGGCCGTCATCTGATGTCCGGAAACCGGCACAAGTTGGCGGTGACCGGGGCAGGCTGGTGTGACCGACCAAACTTCTGCCCGTTTGAGGACACCTGATGCCCACGCCCACCCCCGCCCTGCCCGAACTGTTCGCCGAAGCGCAACTGCTGTCCGCCGACGCCGACCACGGGGCGGTGCTGCTGTTCACCGGTCGAGTCGAACTTGACGCCCCGGCCGACCAGATCCGCCGCGCGACGTTGTGGACGACCGCGCACGGAGTCTTCGAGGCCACCGTGAACGACCAGCCCACCAGCGATGCCGTGCTCAATCCCGGCTGGACCGCCTACGAATGGCGGCTGCAGGTGATCGAGGACGACGTGACCGACCTCGTCCGGGGCGGTGACAACGCCGTCGAGGTGGGGCTGCGGCTGGGCAACGGCTGGTGGCGGGGCGACCTGGGTTTCCTCGGTGCCGAGGCCAACTACGGCGACCGGATCGGGGTGGCAGCGGTGCTCGAGGTCGAGCATGGCGACGGCGCGATCCAGCGACTGTCCACCAGCCCCGACTGGACCTGCACCACCACCGACACGGTCGCCAACTCCCTCTACAACGGCCAGACCATCGACGCCCGGCTGCGCCATGAACCGGCCACCGCGCTCGACGTGACCACCCTCGACCTCGACCGCGAGACCCTGGTGGCGCAGGCCTCGCCGCCGGTGCGCCGACACGAGGTGCTCCGCCCGACGTTGAGCACCTCGCCGAGCGGTGCCCAGCTGCTCGACTTCGGTCAGAACCTGGTCGGTTGGTTGCGGGTGAGCGTCGACGGTCCTGCCGGTGCCGAGATCACCCTGCGTCACGCCGAGGTGCTCGAGCACGGCGAATTGGGCGTGCGTCCGCTGCGCGGGGCCCGGGCCACCGATGCCTTCGTCTGCTCGGGCCAGCCGGAGGTGTTCGAGCCGACCTTCACCTTCCATGGGTTCCGCTACGCCGAGGTGTCAGGCTGGCCGGGCGACCTGGCCGCCGCGGTCGACTACGGCGCCATCGAGGCCGTGGTCGTCCATTCCGAACTCGAGCGCACCGGCTGGTTCGAGTGCTCCGACGACCAGGTCAACCAACTGGTCAGCAACTCGATCTGGGGGCAGAAGGGCAACTTCCTGTCGGTGCCGACCGACTGCCCGCAGCGCGACGAGCGGCTGGGCTGGACCGGTGACATCGCCGCCTACGCCGCCACCGCCGCGGGCCAGTTCGACGTGGCCGACTTCCTCGGTTCGTGGCTGGTCGACCTCGAGCTCGAGACCCGCCACTCCGGGCTGGTGCCCAACGTGGTTCCCGATGCGCTCAAGCTGGTCGCCCACAAGATGCCGTTCGCCATGAAGACCCCGACCGCGATCTGGGGTGACGCGTCGGTGTGGGTGCCGCAGGCATTGTGGTGGGCCTACGGCAACCCGGCCCGGCTCGACGAGCAGTACTCGGGCATGGTGCAGCACCTCGAGGGCGTCGAGAAGGTGCTCTCGCCCACCGGGTTGTGGGACACCGGGTTCCAGTTCGCGGACTGGCTCGACCCGGACGCCCCGCCGGACGACCCCGCCGCCGCCAAGGCCGACAAGGGCGTGGTGGCGACAGCGTCTCTGTACCGCTCGGCGTCGTTCACCGCCGAGGCCGCCCGAGTGCTCGGGTTGGACGACGACGCCCCCCGCTGGCAGCAGTTCGCCGATCAGACGAAGGCTGCCTTCGTCGAGCACTACGTGTCCGAGAACGGGCAGGTGTTGTCGGACTGCGCCACCGTCTACGCGCTCGCCCTGCACTTCGGCCTGATGCCGGACGACCTCGTCCAGGCGGCCGCTGACCGGCTGGCGGAGTTGGTCGAGCAGGCCGACCACCGGGTGTCGACCGGCTTCGCCGGCACCGCGTTCGTCACGTGGGCCCTCAGCGAGCACGGTCATCCCGAGTCGGCCTACCGCCTACTGCTCGAGAGGGAGTGCCCCTCGTGGCTCTACCCGGTGACCATGGGTGCCACCACGATCTGGGAACGCTGGGACTCGATGCTGCCCGACGGCTCGATCAACCCCGGCGAGATGACCTCGTTCAACCACTACGCGCTCGGAGCGGTCTGCGACTGGCTCTACCAGGTGGTCGGCGGGATCCGCCCCGGCGCTCCCGGCTATGCGTCGGTGCTGCTCGCGCCCGTGCCCGGTGAGGGACTGGACTGGGCGAAGGCTGCCCGCCAGACCCCGCGTGGACGAGTCGAGTGCGCCTGGCGGCGCGACGGCGACGACATCGTGGTCGACGTGCTCGTCCCCGACGACGTGCCGGCGGTGCTGCGTCGTCCGGGTGGCAGCCAGGAGGAACTTGGCGCTGGTGCGCACCAGCGCCGCTGGACGTCCTGAACCGCCGGGTCCGCTGCCCGTCGCGGAGGGGGCACTCCCAGCACCTCTCAAGCCACCCGCTAGTCGGGTGAGGGTCGAGTAGCGTCAGAGACAGGCGTCCGCCGGGACGACAGAGAGGACATGCACGATGAAGTTCCGCTACCTGGGCAACTCGGGTTTCAAGGTCTCGGCGATCAGCTACGGCAACTGGCTCACCCACGGTGAGCAGGTCGAGCAGGACATCGCCTTCTCATGCGTCAAGGCCGCGCTCGAGGCGGGCATCACCACCTTCGACACCGCCGACGCCTACGCAGAGGGCCGCGCCGAAGAGGTGCTGGGCAAGGCCCTGAAGGACCAGCGTCGCGAGAGCCTCGAGGTGTTCACCAAGGTCTACTTCCCGACCGGCAAGGGCCCCAACGACACCGGTCTGAGCCGCAAGCACATCCACGAGTCGATCAATGCCTCGCTGAAGCGGCTCGGCATGGACTACGTCGACCTCTACCAGGCGCACCGCTACGACCACTTCACCCCGCTCGAAGAGACGATGGAGGCCTTCGCCGACGTCGTCCGTTCGGGCAAGGCGCTCTACATCGGCGTCTCGGAGTGGACCGCCGACCAGCTGCGCGAGGGCCACCGGCTGGCGCGCGAACTGCACATCCCGTTCGTGTCGAACCAGCCGCAGTACAACATGATCTGGCGCGTGATCGAGCCCGAGGTGGTGCCGACCTCGTGTGAGATCGGAGTCTCGCAGGTGGTCTACTCCCCGTTGTACGAGGGTGTGTTGACCGGCAAGTACCTGCCGGGTGAGGCCCCTGCCGAGGGCACCCGCGCAGCCACCGAGGGGGTCAACACCTTCCTCACCAACAAGCTGCAGGACCAGACCCTGCTCGAGCGCGTCCAGCAGCTCAAGCCGATCGCCGATGAACTCGAGATCACCATGGCCCAGCTCGCGCTGGCCTGGATCCTTGCGAACGACAACGTGGCCTCGGCGATCGCCGGGGCGTCCAAGCCCGAGCAGATCACCGCCGCTGCGGCCGCGGCCGACATCGAGTTGCCGTCCGACGTGCTGACCCGGATCGACGAGGTCCTGGGCGATTCGGTCAACCGCGACGCCTCGGCCACGGCGCGAAGCGCACCCACCGAGCGTCTGGTCTGGTGACCTCAGGTTCCGAGACCGACTGGGCTGCCGGGTTGCTCGTCCGCGAACTGGACGAGCAGCCCGCGGCCACTGGTCAGTGCAGGTCGGTGAAGCGGTTGCGGATGGTGTCGTCCGGGCTGACCTGACGGACGACCCGAGCTGGCACCCCGACGGCGATCGAGTTGGCCGGGATGTCGCTGGTCACCACACTGCCGGCGCCGATCACGCAGTTGTCGCCGATCGTGACGCCGGGGGTGACCACGACGTTGGCGCCGAACCAGCAGTCGTTGCCGATGGTCACCGGCTCGGCCCAGCACAGGGCCCGTCCGACCCCGTCGCTGCCGACCACGCTGCGCCGCTCCTCGGCGATCAGTGGGTGCTGCGGGGTCACGATCGTGCAGTTGGGCCCGAATGAACAGTGGTCGCCGATGGTGACCAGCCCGTCGTCCTGCACGGTGAAGTTGAAGTTCATGAAGCAGCCGTGCCCGATCGTGGTGTGGCAGCCGTAATGGATCTGGATCGGGCCCTGAACCCGGGTCTTCTCGCCGATGCCGGCGAACAGGTCCTCCAGGATGCGCTGGCGTCCCTCGGCGTCGGTCTCGGGCAGGGCGTTGAACTGCTGGCTGAGCAGGTGCGACTTCGTCTTGAGCGCAACCAGGTCGGGGTGTCCGGGAGCGAACAGTTGTCCACTGAGTGCGCGTTCTTCTTCGGTCATGGCCCGATCCTGATCCTGTGCAAGTGTTGGTCAACGGGTGCTGGTGAGCCCGGCTGCTCGGTGCGCTAGAGTCGGGTCCGACCTCAGGTCACGCGGGCGTAGCTCAATGGTAGAGCGCCAGCTTCCCAAGCTGGACACGCGGGTTCGATTCCCGTCGCCCGCTCTCTTCATGCCCATTCGGCGTTGTCACCGTGGTGCCGGGCGCACTGACGACGAGTCGAGACCACCCGGGTGAAGGTGGTCTCGACTCGTCGCCCCAGGGGAGCTCAGATCACGGTGTCGAGCACCTGCAGCACCTGTTCGACGGTGATCAGAGGCTCGTCGAGCACCGGGTTGTTCTTGAGCAGTTCTGGGTGGTTGGTGCGCTGGGTCAGGATCACCATCTTGCCGTCCTTGACGAACCAGACCGTGCGCGCTTCGCGCCGAGGATCTGCGGGAGGGGCACTGTCGTCGGCGATCACTGCTTCCTCGACCACGTACCAGCCCTTGCCGTACTTCTTCGCGGTGCCGTCGTCGGTGACCAGGTCCTCGCTGTAGGTGAACTCGACCTCTTCTGCACCTGCACTGTTCGAGAGCACACCGAGCCAGCTGTAGGCCTTGGGGCCGGGGGGATCGATGGGCTTCGCGTCGGTCGACCTCGATTCGTGAAGGGGTCCTTGGCCTACCGACGCATCGAGGGGGGTGAGGAGGTGTGACAGCGAGTTTCAGCCGGTGCTGGGCTCAGGGGTGGTGGCGTCGCACCTCAGTGGCCACCTCGTTGAAGCGGTGCTCGTCCAGCACACCGCCGTCGCGGCGCACGTCATCGGGATTGATCCGCACGATCCGGTCGACCCGGGCCTCCGAGGGACGACGCGAGCGGTCCCAGGCACCGCTGCCGACGTCGACCCAGTGGCGGCCGGCCCGGCGCTCCTGCTCCTCGTCGCGGTCGTGGTCCTTGCTGGTCAGCGGCAACCCGAGAAGCCAGTCGCCGTCTCGTCCGATCAGCAGCACCGGACGATCCTTGCCCTCGGTGTGGTCCTCCTCGTAGGGCACCCACGACCAGACCACCTCGCCGGGGTCAGGCCGGTTGCCGGGCACCGGTGCGTAGCTGATGTCGGGCCTGCCGGTGAAGTCGCCGGGGTAGTCACGCGACAGTTCGGGGCTGCGCCGGGTGGTCCTCTGCGTCGTCCGGGTGGTCTGCCTGGCGCGGGTGGTGGTCCTGCGCTTGGTGGTCGATCGACGCTTGGTGGCCGTGGTCCGGCGGTTCACCTGCTTGGTGAAGGTGTCCTTCAGCGCCCGCCCCAGGGCGTTCAGCAGGCGGTTGCCCAGCGTTTGGCTCATGGGGCGACGGTACAGGGGAGTGAGGGGGGTGGTCTCGACACGGGCTCGTGCCTCGCCCTACTCGACCAACCATCCCTACTCGACCAACCAGGGCAACGGGCTCGTGCCTCGCCCTGCTCGACCAACCCGGGGGCGTGTCTCGGGGACAGGACGCCACCCCCGGTCAGACCTCGAACGATAAACTCACAGCACTCGCGGCTCGACGGCGCGGCCACGCCCCGCCGAGGCGCCGACACCGGGATGGGGGCACGATGACGTTCGATCCTGCTGAGTACCGCCAGCGCCGCCAGCGTGCCGCCGAGGCCGCCCGCACCAAGGGCTACGCCGGCCTGCTGGTCGCCGACCCGGCCAACCTGTACTACCTGACCGGCTACAACGCCTGGTCGTTCTACATGCCGCAGTTCCTGCTGATCGCCGCCGACGACGCCACCACCCTGTTCGTCTCGCGAGAGATGGACGCCAACGGCGCCCACCGCACCGCCGCGCTGGCCCCTGACGAGATCCTCGGCTACCCCGAGACCACCGTCCACCGCCGTGACACCCACCCCTGCACCTGGGCAGCGGACGAACTGCGTGCCCGTGGCTGGGCCGAACGGTTCGCCGGCGGCCAGGTCGCGATCGAGGGGGACGCCCACTTCTTCAGCGTCCGCTCGTACCTCGCCCTGCGCGACGGTCTGCCCGAGTGGAACCTGGTCGAGGGCCACGGTGTCGTGAACTGGCTGCGGCTGGTCAAGTCCGACGCCGAGGTCGACCTGATGCGCAAGGCCGGACGGATCGTCTCGAACGCCATGGCCGTCGGCATCGACGCGATCGAGGTCGGTGTGCCGCAGCACGAGGTGGTCGCTGCCATCCAGCACGCGCAGGTCGCCGGCGTCGACGGCATCGACGGTGACTACCCAGCGATCGTCCCGCTGCTGCCCGTGGGCGAGGCCGCCGACACCCCGCACCTGACCTGGTCGGCTCGCCCGCTGGTCGCTGGTGAGACCGTCTCGATCGAGATCGCCGGCGCGCACCAGCGCTACCACGCCCCGCTGGCCCGATCGGTCGCGGTGGGGCAGGTCTCGTCCGACCTGGAACGACTCGGCGCGCTCACCGCCGAGGGCCTCACGCTCGCGATCGAGGCGGTCAAGCCCGGACGCACCGCCGGTGAGGTCGCCGGGGTCTACTGGGACTTCCTGGCCCGCCACGGACTGTCGAAGAACTCCCGGCTGGGCTACTCCATCGGCATCGGCTACCCGCCCGACTGGGGCGAGGGCACCGTCAGCATCCGCCGCGAGGACACCACCGAGGTGCAGACCAACATGTGCTTCCACTTCATCGCAGGCATGTGGATGGACGGCTACGGCTGTGAGTTGTCCGAGGCGCTGCGGGTCGGCCCCGACGGTGCCGAGGTGCTCACCAGCGCACCGCGCGAGCTGATCCGTCGAGGTGCGTCGTGAGCGGCGGACCTGGTCAACGAACTCGCTCTGCCGAGCTCGCTGACTGGTCCACCGAACGCCTCGTCGACCTCGCCTCGCGACTGATCTCCGCGCGCAGCGAGAACCCGGACCTGCGTCCCGACCCCACGCATGAGGCCGATGCGGTCGACCAACTCGAGCAGGAGGCGCTCGCGCTCGGCTTCGAGGTCACCCGCCAGACCGTCGTCGCCGGACGCGACAACCTCACCATCGTCTCCGGCGCCGACCGGCCAGGTGCGGCGCTGGTGTTCCTCGGCCACAGCGACGTCGTCCCCGCCGGTGCTGGCTGGACGCGCGACCCGTTCGGTCCCGTGGTCGAGGGCGGTCGGCTGTACGGACGAGGCTCGACCGACATGAAGGGCGGGATCGCCGCAGTGCTGGCCACCATGGACACCCTCGCCCGTGACCCCGACTTCACCCACCCGGTCGAACTGCTGGTCACCGTCGACGAGGAGGACTTGGCCACCGGCGTCCAGCACCACCTCGCCGATGCCGAAGCCCGTGATCTGCTCGCCTGCATCGTCGCCGAACCCACCGACCTCGACGTGATCGTCGGCTGCCGGGGGGCGGCCAACCTGCACCTCGAGGTGACCGGACGAGCCGCGCACGCCGGTCGTCCCAGCGACGGGGCCAGCGCGATCATCGCCGCCAGCCAGATCGTCGCCCTGCTCAAGCGCCAGCATGACCAGCATGCTGACGCCGCCGGTGGCGACTTCTGGACCCCGACCTGGAATGTCGGACGAATCGTCGGTGGCCACGGCACCTCGATCGTCGCCGACCACTGCTCCCTCGACGTCGACCGCCGGCTGATGCCCGACGAGCAGCCCGAGCAGGTGCTCGAAGACCTGCTCGAGGCGATCCGCGCCGAGGGCATCACCGGCGACGGCATCGAGGTCACCGGCCGGCTCGACATGGCCATGCCCGGCTTCCTCTGCGACGAGGACGACCCGCTGCCCCGCGCAGCGATCACCGCCGTCCACGCGGCCGGTCGTCCCGACGCCGAACTGCAGCGCTGGACCGCAGCGTGCGAGGGCGGGTTCCTCGCCCAGCACCACGGCGTGCCCACGATCGTCCTCGGGCCGGGTGAGATCACCACCCAGGCCCACCAACCCGACGAGTCCGTCGCCGTCGACGACCTCGCCACGGCCGCCCGCGCCTACCTCGGGCTGGCCCACGCCCTCGCCGACGCGGCGGTGGCGGAACCCCTCCTGACCGGGAAGGACACCCGATGACCATCGCACCGATGACCGCCCCGCTGCCGCGCACCCGCGAGGCCGACCTCAGCCCCGACCAGCGCCACCGGATGCGCAAGGCGGTTGCCGGGTCGGCCATGGGCAACGCCCTGGAGTGGTTCGACTACGGCATCTACGGCTACCTGACGCTCTACATCGGCTACCACTTCTTCGAGCCGTTCTCGTCCGACCCGGGCTCGCAGCGACTGTTCGCGCTCGCCGGCTTCGCGATCTCGTTCCTGATGCGCCCGATCGGCGGCATGGTGCTCGGTCCGCTGGGTGACCGGATCGGACGAAAGCGCGTGCTGGTGCTCACCATCGGCCTGGTGTCGGTGGCCACGGCGACGATCGGACTGCTGCCGACCGCCCAGCAGATCGGCATCTGGGCGCCGATCCTGCTCTTCCTTCTGCGGATCGTGCAGGGTTTCTCGGCCGGTGGTGAGTACGCCGGGGCTGCGGTGTTCATGTCGGAGCACGCCCCGGACGACCGGCGCGGCTTCTACGGCTCGTTCCTGGAGTTCGGGACGCTGGCCGGGTTCTCGGCCGCCGCCGTGCTGTGCACCGTGCTGACCATGATCGTCGGCGAGGACGGGATGAACTCGTTCTGGTGGCGGGTGCCCTTCCTGATCTGCCTGCCGCTCGGCCTGCTGGCGATCTGGATGCGCCGCTCTCTGACCGAGTCCGAGACCTTCACCGAGATCGAGCAGGCCGGCGAGACCGAGAGTTCGTTGTCAGCGCTGGGCAACCTGGTGCGCAACCACACCGCCCAACTGCTCAAGCTCACCGGCTTCGTGATCATGCTCAACGTCGCCTTCTACCTGGTGCTCACCTACATGCCGACCTACCTGTCGGACTCGCTGGGCCAGGACGAGGTCTCGGCCGGCTGGATGCTCGTGGTGATCCAGCTGATCATGATGGCGATCATCGCCCCGATCGGCTCGCTCACTGACCGGGTGGGGCGTCGTCCGGTGTTGATCGCTGCGGCGGTCGGCTTCACGGTGCTGTCGATTCCTGCGGTGATGCTGATGGGGCAGGGGAGTGCGGTGCTCGAGATGCTCGGCATCGGCATTCTCGGACTGCTGTTGGTGGCACTGATCTCGAACATCTCGGCGACCCTGCCGGCGCTGTTCCCGACCAATGTTCGCTACTCGGGCTTCGCGCTCGGCTACAACATCGCCACCGCGATCTTCGGCGGCACCGCAGGCTTCATGGTGCAGTGGCTGATCAACAAGACCGACATCACGATCATGCCGGGTATCTACTTGGCGGCTGCGGGTCTGATCGGTCTGATCGCGGTTGTGTTCTTCCACGAGACCGCGGGACGATCGCTGCGCGGACTGCACCTGCCCGGCTCGGACGACGAGGCCCGGCTGGCCAACGGCGAGACCCTGATCGGACGGGTGAACAGGGCTCGCTGAGACTGGGGTCGTCCGCGGTGGGACGAGGTTGCTGGCGTCTTGGGATCGCGGCCAATCACCCGAGTGGCGGATCGCTCCGTGACTACCCGGAGTGATCCGCCGATCGGAGGTGGCCCCCGCCGGTGGGGTGGGCTTGGCCAGGCGATGGTGCTCCGACCGATTCGTGGCGTGAAATCGTCGGCTGACCACGTGTTTCACGCCACAGATCGAGTCATGTTGGTTGAGGTGGGCGCAGCCCAGCGGGTTCGTGGCGTGAAATCACCGAATGAAGGCGCGGTTCACGCCACAAACCACCTCCGGGGCACCGACCGCGAGCAGCTGCCCGCCACCAACCCGCCGCCCCTGTCAACCAAACGAGCCCGCCTCCCCCGTTGGGGTGGTGAGGAGGGTTGACAATGGCCACCATGGTGCACGAGCCCGAGCAGCGGGTCTGGGCGAACTTCGAGGAGTTCGTCTCGCTGCGGGGTGCTGCGCTGTGGCGGTCGGCCTGGCTGCTCACCGGTGATCGGCAACGTGCCGAAGACCTCGTCCAGGACGCGTTGTCTCGCTGCTGGACGAAGTTCGACCGGCTCAACAACGACGAGGACTCGTTCGAGGCCTACGTGCGCACCTCGATCTACCACGCCCACCTGGCCTGGTGGCGTCGCGGATCGTGGCGTGAGGCCCCGCGCGAGACCACGCCCGAGCGGACGAGTGCCGCCGACCAGCATGCCGACGGCGACCTGGCCCGGGCGCTGCTCGACCTACCACGTCAGCAGCGGGCAGTCATCGTGCTGCGCTACTTCGACGACCTCACCGAGGTGCAGACCGCAGAGACCCTGCGGATCTCGGTCGGGGCGGTCAAGCAGCACGCCCACCGGGCGATCATCGCCCTGCGCAACTCTCCTCACCTGGCCGACGCCGACCGCGCCGCGCTTCCCCCACTCCCCACCGACCGCCCACAGGGCAAGGACTGAGGAGCACCGATGAACGACTTCCGCGACCGCCTCCAGCAGGCACTGCCGGACGATCCTGATACCAGCGAGTGGGCCGACAAGGCCGTCGACACGTGGTCTGCCCGGTCGCGCCGGCGCAATGCCGTCGCTGGCGTCGGCGGGGCCGCCGCAGTCATCGCCGCGGTGTCCCTTGCCATGACCCAGTTCGGTGGACTTGGGACCAACGGCCCTGCAGTGGGTCCCGCTGAGGCCGGCCGTGGCAGTGCCCTACCAGCACCACGGACGAGCGCTGCCTCGTCCGACCCCGACGCCCCCGTGCAGAACTCCGGCTGCCCAGCCGACGGACAGGCCTACCTCGAGCCCTTCGAGGGCGACCTGCCGACGGGTGCGGTCTCGCTGCGCTGGTGCACCGCGACCGATGGCAGTGCATTCATGAACGAGTGGACGCCTCCCGAACTGCTCACCCAGCGTCTCGACGACTGGATCAGCACCTACAACGCGCTGCAGACGGCCCCGGCCGACCGGGTCTGCCCGGCCAACTACTCGACCCCCGGCGCCGCAGTCCTGACCTACCCCGACGGCAGCACCCGCACCGTGGGTGGCATGGCCGCCGGCTGCGGAACGATTGGCGGCAGGCTCGGCTTCGACACCATGCGCTCGAAGACGATCGAGCTCTACCAGAGCCAGCGCGGAGAGGCATTCGTACCAACCAAGGCGTCTTTCACCCCGTGCGCGGCCTTCCAGTCGACCATCCCCGGCCGCCTCCATCAGACGACCTCGGCGGCGCTCTGCGCCTTCGGGCCCGACACCGCCAAGCTGATCGCTCCCGACGCCGTGGCAGCCCTGGTGCGCGACATCAGTGACAACCTCGAGCGCTACCTCGGTTCACCCAACCTCGACGGGCCCACCCTGCACCTCTACCAGGACAACGGCGAGATGCTCGTCCTGCAGTTCAGCAGCGAGAAGGCTGAGTGGTTGATGGCCGACGGCCCGAACGCCTGGAAGGTGTGGAAGCCGAACGAGACCTCACAGAAGGTGCTGGCCGCCGCCCGTGCCGCGTCGCCTGCGCCTTCGTCGAGCTCGTCGTCCCCCAGCGTCCCCATGGAGGTCAACGATCCCTGTATGTCGACGTTGTTGTCAGCCTCCGGAACAGACCCGCTGCCGCTCGGGGCGACCAAGGTGTGGATGTGTTCCACCTACCGCTACGCGCCGCCGGAACCGCTCGAGGGCGAGCGTGCGGCGAAGTTCGCCCAGACCACCCACGGGTCGATCGAGCCGTGCATCGCCCAGCCGGGCGACGAGTCGTTCATCGCCGAGTACCCCGACGGCCGCCGCGTCCGCCTGATGATTCCCAAGGCCGACTGCATGCAGCAGGTCTCGGCCATGCAGGAGTTCCCCCGGATGTTGGCCGAGCAGCGATCCGAGACCGGGCTGGCCAAGCCCCTGCAGAACATGGGCAAGCTCTGCGACCTCGACGTGGTCGAGAACGTGATGCCGATGGCGCTCGGTGACGTCACGACGGTGCGCCACTGCCGCTTCACCATGAGCCTGCAGGACGAGCGCCACACCGCGGGAGTGCTGTTGTCGCCAGCAGAGCAGAAGCTCGTGATGGACGACCTGCGGGCGAACTCGGTCCGTCGGCAGACCCGGATCCCCGCCATGAGGGCCACCTTGGCCCTGCTGCGTGACAACGGCGAACGCATCTGGGTGCGCCACGCCGACGCCAACGCCAAGACCCTGTACTGGCAGTTGCCCGGCGCCGAGGACTCCTACGAGTGGACCCCCACGCCCCAGGTGCAGAAGATCCTCGACCGGCTGACGACCACCGGCGAGTGACGCCATGCTGACCTGGCGACCCTGGGTGGGGTGGGTCATCGGGATCGTCTGCCTGACCGCCGTCGTCGCTGGGGCAGTCTTGCTGCTGTGGCCCAGTCAGGACGAGCCACTGCCGGCAGAGGTCTGGCCGGTCGAGGTCGACCCGACGCCTCGTCCGGGCTGCCCCGAGCGCGAACCGGACTGGCCATCCGATGCGGTCGAGGTCGCCGACGACGTGGTCAGCCTGCAGTGGTGTCCGGTCAAGGACTCCGCCGACGGGGCGACGCATCCGCCGGCTGAGGTACTGACCACCGGGCTCGACCGCTGGGTGGCGACCTTCAACGCCCTTCCCCCGGCCAAGTCGAACATGCCCTGCCTGGGAGTCGGCGCACCGAGTTACGTCTACGTGCTCGCTCACGCCGATGGCAGCACCCAGACCATCGTCGGCAGCCGCGCGGGCTGCGGCATCATCGGCGGTCGCGGCGGTGCCAGCTCGATCGAGGAGCTGACCCTGTCACTGTTCACCCAGCAACGCAGCGCCGGCTTCACCCGGGTCGCGGTACCCCACTACCCGTGCGACCCGTGGGAGTCGCTGCTGACCCCCAGCGTGGACGAGGTCGACCGTGCCGTCATCTGCGGGTGGACCGATGGCGTCGGGCCAACCCCGGACGCGACCATCGGCTCGACCCAGCTCACGGCCCTGCTGGCCGACCTGAAGGCCAACACCAAGTCCGGCACCGAGGACCACACCCAGGGTGGGCTCGACCTGCAGTTGCTGGCCGTCGACGGTGACCGGCTCCGCCTGCACCAGACCGCGACCGGCGAGTTCTCCTGGCGGGTGGGGGAACGTTGGTACCGCTGGATGCCGTCACCGACGACCCTGCAGTTGCTGCGCACCGTGCTGGACGAGTCGACCGGATCGCCCCATCCGTGCGAGCAGGGCCTGGCCCGGGTGCTCCCGGTCGGTCAGCCGCTGCCCGACGGCCCGGTGCGGGTGTGGATCTGCGGTGGGTCCCGGTTCGCCCCGCAGGATGCGCTCACCACCCGCTTGGACGACCTGGTGGCCGCCAGCCAGAGCCCGACAGGCTGCGCCCGTGGCGAGGCCCTGGTCGCCGAGTACGCCGACGGCAGCCGAGTCAGGCTGCCGGCGGGCGCGGACTGCCCCGGCAACGAGCCGGAGCAGCCCAGCGCCGCCGGGCAGTCGACCCTGATACGCACCTTCGTCCGGCTGTTGGGGCGCCAGCGTGCCGACGCTGGCTCCGTGCCGCCCGGTGGCGCCAAGGAGGCGAAGTTCTGTTTCGGTCCCCAGGTTGGACTGATGCCGGTGAGCCCCGCCACCGCCACTGGCACGGTCTTCTGCGACTTCACCCCGCCCGGTGGCACCTTCGAGGAGCGCCACATCAGCGGCATGCTGCTCACTGATGCCGAGCACCGGTTGGTGGTGGCCGACCTGGTCGCCCACTCCTCCAAGGACACCGCTGGCCCCGGCGACGACCCGCAGGTGGTGCTGGGCCTCGTCCAACCCAGCGGCGACCGGTTGCAGGTGCTCCGAGCTCGTGGCAGGAATGCCCCGCTGTTCTGGCGCGACCCGACCACGCTGCAGTGGTACCGGTGGACGCCGTCAGCCGACGTCGAGAAGGTGTTCGCGGCCTGGCGTCTCAAGTGAGGACGACCTGCTGCCCGAGTGCGCGGTGACGCGTCAGCGGTAGCGGGGCAGTGGTCCGTAGACGACGTTGCTGGTGTCGCGGGGATGTTTGGGGACCGGCGCCCGGTAGGCCTCCCAGTAGCCGAAGTAGCGCGACACCTGCGGCAGCCACAGCACCACAGCGCCGAGCACCGCCAAGGGGATCGCAGCCCAGGCCACTTGGTTGAGCAGCAACCCCAGGAAGCTCAGCACCGCCGCGACGATCGCAGCGATCCGGCTCCAGCGGTAGCCGTTCCAGGCCTGGAACCCGGCCACCGCCGGGGCGGTCACCATCACCAGCGCGGTCAGAGCCACCAGCACCGCCCACATCAGCGACTGCCACGAGCCGGGCCGGTCGTGGGTGAACCTCAGCATCCGGGCGGCCGAGAAGTAGGTCTCCATGTGGATCGAGCGCCACCACACGATGCAGTACGCAACAGCCGACGCGACCGCACTGGCATAGAGCAGGCCCATGCCCACCAACATCGTGGTGTCGCGCCGTGGTTGACCGGTCGCCTCGCTGATCGGCAGCTGGGGCTCCAACTCGTCCAGCGGCGGCAGGGTCAGGATCTCCTTGGGACGCGCCGCCGCTGGCTGGTCCGGTGAGGGAGGTGAGCCGTAGGGGGCACCTTGCTGTGCAGCCCCGTAGTGGGGTGGGGCGGGCTGCATCGGCCACTGCTGCGGGACGAACTCACCCTCGGGGGTCTGTGCAGGAGGCTGCGGGGGTGACAGCGTCTCGGACATGGGCGCCTCGTCGGCACGACGAGGACGCGGAGCGGTGGCGTCGTCGTCGTGCTGGTCGGTCACCCGGCCAGACTAGCGCGACCACGGTCTGTCGCTCCCCGTGCCGGTCCTCAGGGGCTGGAGGCCGACGGCGCGGCGTGGGCTGGGTCGACTCCCTCATCGTGGTGGTGGCGCCAGCCGTTGACGAAGGCCTTCGCGAAGGCCAGCACGGGCACCGCGATCAACGCACCGACGATGCCGCCCAAGGTGATGCCGAGCGCGATCGCGATCAACACCCCCAGCGGGTGGATGGCGACCATGCGCCCCATCAGCAGTGGCTGCAGCACATGGCCCTCGACCTGCTGGATGACGACGATGCCGATCAACATGATCAGCGCCTTCAGCCAACCTCCGGTCACCAGCGCCACCAGTACCGCCACCGATCCGGCGGTGAAGGCGCCCACGATCGGGACGAACGCACCCAGGAACACCAGCGCGGCCAGGGCGGCGGCCATCGGCACCCGCAGGATCAGCGCCAGCAGGAACAGCGGCAGGGCGTCTGCGGCCGCCACCACGATCGTGGCCCGCACGTAGGCCTCGAGTGAGTCCCAGCCACGGTGCAGGGCGCGCAGGGTGCGCGGACGATCGTCCGGGTCGAGCAGGCCGAGCCCGGCCCGGGTCATCGCGCGTCCGTCATAGAGCATGAAGAACAGCGAGAACAGTGCGATCGCCATGCCGGCGAGGAACGCACCCAGGCTGGTGCCCGCACGGGCGGCATAGCCGGCCAGCAGCGACGGGGAACGTCGTGCCCAGTCGGCGATCTGGGTGCCCCAGGTGGTCAGTTGCTCGGTGGGGATGTGCAGGGGGCCAGAACTCAGCCACCCGAGAAGTCGCTGGTAGCCGGCGTTGGCCTGGCGCACCAGGTCGTCCCAGTTCGACGCGATCTGCCAGCCGATCAGGGTGATCACTCCACCCACCAGCAGCAGGCCGCCGAGTTCACCGACCGCAACCGCGAGGCCGCGGGGCAGACCCCACTTCTGCAGCCGAGTGATCACCGGGCGCAACAGGGCGGTGAGGAGCAGCGCGATCGCCAGCGGGATCGTCACCTCCGAGAACCGCATCAGCACGGCGCCGATGCCGATGATGCCCGCAGCCACCAGCAGCAGCCGCCACGACCAGGCAGCCGCCACCCGCAGCGACCACGGCACCGAAGCCTCGGCCTCGCCGGTGCGGGCGACCTCGCGCAGCGCCCGGCGTTCGGGGGCGGGCAGGTGGGTGGTCGGTGGTGCCGGTGGGGGAGGGCTCATCCGCCTCGGACGACCGGGCGTCGGTCGACGGCCGCTCAGCCGGCTGCGCCCGGGACGTGCGCCGGCCACCTCAGCCCTCCTTCTGGTTGTTCAGTCGGGTGATGGTGCGTACCGCCAACTCGGCCAGCAGCGCGGCACCATCAGCCAGCACCGAGTCGTCGAACACCGCGTAGGCGGAGTGGTTGAACGGTGCGGTCTGAGGGTCGAGGTCGTCGGGCACCGCGCCGAGGCCGATGTAGCAGCCCGGCACCTCCTCCAGCACCTGGCTGAAGTCCTCGGCGCCGGCCAGGGGCTGCGCCCACTCGACGAAGCGGTCGTCCCCGAACAGCTCGCGGATGGTGTCTGCGGTGAACGCGAACTGATCGTCGTCGTTGACGGTCACCGGGTAGAGGCCCTCGAGGTTGGTGGTGATCTCGACCCCGTGGGCCTCACCGATGCCAACCGCCACCCGTTCGAGTTCGGCGATCAGGCGGGTGCGCACGTCGCGATCGAAGGTGCGCAGCGTCGCCTCGAGGAAGCCGTTCTCGGGAATCACGTTGCCGGCTGTGCCGGCATGGATCTGGCCGACGGTGACCACGACCGGGTTGAAGATCGAGAACTTGCGGGTGACCAGGGTGTGGAAGGCGGTGGCGATCTCGGCCAGCGCCGGCACCGGGTCCAGGGCCAGGTGCGGGGTCGAGCCGTGACCGCCGCGTCCGGTCACCGTGACATGGAACAGGTCGGACGAGGCCATGATCGTCCCAGGTCGGGTGGCGAAGGTGCCGGCCCGTTCCAAGGCGCTGAACACGTGCAGCGCGAAGGCGGCGTCGACCCGCTTGCCGGCCGCGTCGAGAATGCCCTCGCGCAACATGTGCGAGGCACCGTTGCGGCCCTCCTCGCCGGGCTGGAACATGAACACCACGTCGCCGGCCAGGTCGTCGGAGAGTTCGCACAGCACCTTGACCGCACCGACCAGCACGGCCATGTGCAGGTCGTGCCCGCAGGCGTGCATGGCTCCGTTGGACGAGGCGAACTCCAGCCCGGTTTGTTCGTCGACCGGCAGTGCGTCCATGTCACCGCGCAACAGGACGACCGGGCGCTGGGCGAGGTCGTCGGGTGCGGCACCGCCACGCAGCACGGCGGTGATGCTGGTCAGCGACTCGCCCAGGCTGATCTCGAGCGGCAGGCCTTCGAGTTCGGTGAGCAGACGGGCCTGGGTCTGGGGCAGGTCGAGGCCCACCTCGGGGATCTGGTGCAGTTCGCGCCGCAGGGCGACCAAGTGGTCGGCCAATCGGTCCGCGGACTGCCTGGTGATCGATGCCTGACCCACGTCTGCTCCTCGTTCGCTCGCCCGTCTGGTCTGCCCTGTGACTGTAGTCGAGCGATGGCCCCGAACTGGTCCAGACTGGACGGGAACCATGCTGGGTCTCGTGGCATACACGGGTCATGACGGCGATGATGGAGGCGGTCCTCACCGCCCGGGACGAAGGAGGACCGATAGCTTCCTGGCCAACCATCGACTCCGACGTCGCGGACTGGTCGATGCTCGTGGAGCATCCCGACCAGGACGCGTTCCGTGCCATCTTCGACCGTCACCGCAAGGCCGTCTACAACCACTGCTTCAGGATCCTGGGCAACTGGTCGGCGGCTGAGGACACCACCCAGCAGGTCTTCATGGCCCTGTGGCGCCGAGCCCAGGAAGGCACCATCGATCCCCTCCAGGCAGAGACGGCCCGCCCGATCCTGATCTCGATGGCGCGACAGGAGTGCTTGACCCAGCAACGCTCGACCGGCCGCCAGGCCAACCTTCGCACCAAGGTGATCGCCTTCCACGATCGCGGCGAGGGCCACAACGTCGACGAGTGGGTGGCGGCGGAGGACACGATGGTAGCGATCCGTGAGGCGCTGGCCGTCCTGCCTGCAGAGCAGCGCGAGGTGATCGAGCTGGTCTGCTGGTCCGAGCTGAGCATGGCTGATGCGGCCAAGGCCCTGGGCGTCGCCGAGGGCACTGTGAAGTCGCGTCTGTTCCGTGCACGCACCACCTTGGCCGGCACCCGTGCCGCCACCCTGCTGGGAGCACACCGATGAACGACAACCTGCACCTTCCCCCTGAGCGGGACGTCCCCGATCCCGACGCGATGTTCGCCGCGATCATGGCCGGCGGGTCGTCCACCAAGGACGAGACCGTCGTCCGCGACTTCGACGAACGTGACGAACTGGCCGTGCGGCGCGCCCGCCGCAGCTGGCTGGCGCCGCTTGCGGTCGCCGCTGCCCTGGGTCTGGTCGCCGTCGGAGCTGGCATCAACCTGCTGCTCAACCGCGACGCCGGCGGTCCTGCCGGGACGGTCACGCCGAGCACCTCGCAGGTCGAGCCGACCTCTCCGACGTCGGGGCCGAGCCTGCCGGTGACCACCCACTCGTCCACCCCGTCGACCACGCCGAGCGCCACCAGCGCGCCGAACTCGCCGAGCACCTCGGCCTCGAGCACCGCACCCAGCACCGCCGCCTCGAGCGCGTCGTCATCCTCGCCGGCCAACCAGCCGAGCGTGATCGAGATGGGCGCCTACGGCAAGGCGACGTTGAAGTACCTGACCATCGAGCGGCTGCCGTTGCCGGCTGACTTCCAAGCTCCGGTTGAGTTCGAGTTCCTGCAAGCCTGGAACATGCGGTTGTGTGTCACCGGGCTGCCAGACTCGGCGAAGGCCAGCGGCAAGCTGCCGATCGGGGTGGGGGCGTTCCGTTCGGAACTGTCGCCCGACAGGCAGAACCTCAATGTCGTTGCCGAGGGTGGCCATCAGCCTGCCTACCCCAAGAGCAACACTGTCTCGCTGGCGGTGGGCGAGTGCGTGACGGGCTACGTGTCGGTCGACTTCAGTGGCTACGTCGACACTCCGTACGACACCATGCTGCTGACCTACCAGAACTCCCTCGGCGACCCGCCGGTGGTCTGGCGCTACTCCGAGTAGGCACCGAGATCGTCACCAGATGACCTGAGGCCCACGCTGGTGCGTGGGCCTCAGTCGTCAACCGGTGCCTCGTCAGAGGCTGGCTGTCGGTGCTCAGTTCATCTTCATGGTGCCGTTGGCCAAGAAGTGCACGTGCCAGCTGAACGCGCTGGACAGGTCGTGCGGGGTGTGGCGTCCGTTGGCCATCTTCTCGGCCAGCTTGACGTACTCGCGCAGCTGCTCCTTGTAATCAGGGTGCGCGCAGTTCTCGATGATCACCTCGGCCCGCTGGCGCGGGGCCAGTCCGCGCAGGTCGGCCAGACCCTGCTCGGTGATCAGGTAGTCGGTGTCGTGCTCGGTGTGGTCGATGTGGTTGACCATCGGGACGATGCAGCTGATCGCGCCGCCCTTGGCCGTCGACGGGGTGACGAAGCCGGACAGGTAGCCGTTGCGGGTGAAGTCACCCGAACCGCCGATGCCGTTCTGCATCCGCGAGCCCATCACGTGAGTGGAGTTCACGTTGCCGTAGATGTCGGCCTCGATCATGCCGTTGCAGGCGATGACGCCCTGGCGACGGATCAGCTCGGGGTGGTTCGAGACGTCCTGCGGGCGCAGGATGATCAGGTCGCGGTACTTCTTGGCGTTGTCGTTGACCCTGTGTGCGGCATCAGGCGACAGCGAGAAGGCGGTGCCGGAGGCGACGGTGACCTTGCCCGAGTCGAGCAGGTCGATCATGCCGTCCTGGATCACCTCGGTGAAGCTGGTCAGGTTCTCGTACTTGCTCTCGAGCAGGCCGGCGAGCACCGCGTTGGCGATGTTGCCCACGCCCGACTGCATCGGCAGCAGGTTCTCGGGCAGTCGTCCCTGCTTGACCTCGTGGTCGAAGAAGTCGAGCAGGTGGCCGGCGATGGCCTTGGAGTCCTCGTCCAGAGCCTTGAACGGGGTGTTGCGGTCGCTGGCGTCGGTCTCGACCACGGCGACGACCTTGTCGAGGTCAACCTTGAGGGTGGTCTGACCGATCCGGTCGCTGGGCTTGGTCAGCGGGATCGGCTTGCGGTGCGGCGGGAGCACGGCGATGTCGTAGTAGACGTCGTGCATGCCGAGCAGGTCTTCGGACTGCCACGAGTTGACCTCGAGGACGATCTTCTCGGCCTTGGCCAAGTAGGTGCGGTTGAGGCCGACGGACGACGAGGGCACCAGTTCGCCGTCGGAGGTGATCGCGGTCACCTCGATCACGGCCACGTGCAGCGGGCCGAAGAAGCCCTGAGCGACGTAGGTGGCGCCGTGCGACAGGTGCACGTCGGAGTAGTAGGCCGAGCCGTCGTTGATCTTGGCGCGCATCTGCGGGTCGGACTGGTAGGGCATCCGCCACTCGACCGCGTCGGCCTCGGCCAGCGCACCATCGAGTTCGGGAGCGGTCGACGCGCCGGTCCAGACGCCGATCTTGAACGGCTCACCCTTGGCGTGCGCCTCCTTGGCCTGGTGCGCGATGGCCACCGGGACGGCCTTCGGGTAGCCGGCGCCGGTGAAGCCCGAGAACCCGACGCTCATCCCGTCCTTGACGAAGGACGCGGCCTCCTCGGCCGACATGACCTTCGAACGGAAGCCCTCGTGGGCAATGCGTGACATCCATTTCCTCCTTGAAAGCGCGTGCGCGCGGGTGGACACCCCTGTGGGTGCAACGCTACCGAAGCCGAGCCCGTCTGGGCGCGGCAGGGTCAGACCAGGCTGATCCTGGTAAGCAGTTCATGGGTGGCACCTGAGGCCAGGTCGAGCGCGTGCTCGCGCACCATCGCCGACTCGATGCAGACGAACTCGTCCCAGCGGTCATTGGTGACACCCAACCCCGCGTCGACAGCCGGACGAGAGTTCCACACCACCACCTGGGGGAACCCCTCGCGCTCGATCCGGATGGTGCGCTGCCAAGGGTCGTCGACCAGTTCCAGCGGACCGTCCGCGACGTGCACCCGGTCGGTGTTCGGCCCGATCAGCAGGTCGCCCTCGGGCTGGGTGCCGACGGTGTCGGCGGCGGCGTCCCAGACCGGTGTGCCGCCCAAGCCGCTGATCCGGCACGAGTCGACCCCGCCGACGGCCAGGTAGGTGTGGTGGGCGGCCTCGACCCGGCGCGGCTGGTCACCGGTGTTGGTGATGCTCACGCGTACCTGCAGATCGTGGCCGGTCATGGTGACGCGCTGGGTGGCCTCGAGCCCGTCGAGCAGCAGCCAGTGCGTGGTGTGAAGTTCCATGTCGACCAGTTCGGCCTCGAGGCGCTCCCAGGTGTGGCGGCGGGCGGTGCCGTGCAGCGGCTCGTCGGCTCGTCCGAACCAGGGCAGGCAGGTCGGGATGCCACCGCGGAGCACGCCACCGTCGGGGTCGTCGGGCGAGACCTCCCAGAGGTCGTCAGGAGCGCTCCAGAGCACACGCTGGTGGTTGCCGAAGGGCTGCCAGGCCATCACCTGGGCGCCGTGGTCGGCGACGAACCAGTGGTGGTCGTGGTTGCCGAAACCCTCGACGGTGAACACGGTCATGTGGCCTCCTCAGTCGTGGTGGGCGTCGTCGCCGGGGCTGAGTTCGTCAGGCGTGGTGACCAGGGCCCAGATGGCGTCGAGGCGGGGAAAGCTGATGGCGACGTCGGCCTGTGCCGCGGTGACCGGCTTGGCGCAGTAGGCGACCCCAAGGCCCGCGGTGGCCAGCATGTCGAGGTCGTTGGCGCCGTCACCGACCGCGAGGACGAGGGCAGGTTCGATGCCCAGGTGGGCGGCGTACTCGAGCATCAGCCGTTCCTTGGCGGTGCGGTCGACGATCGGGTCGAGGACTCGTCCGGTGAGCCTGCCCTCGGCGTCGGTCTCAAGGGTGTTGGCCGCCCAGAAGGTGGCCGGGAGGGCCTCCGCGAGCGGCTGGACGAACTGTACGAAGCCGCCAGAGACCAGCGCGATGGGGATCTCGAGGATGGTGGCGCGGCGGGCGAGGTCGTCGGCGCCGGGCTGCAGGGTGACGTGGGCCCGGGCGCGCTCGATCGCGTCGCCGTCGAGGCCGGTGAGGGTGGCAACCCGGGCGTCGAGCGCCTGGCGGAAGTCGAGTTCTCCGCGCATCGCCCTCTCGGTGGCCTCGGCGACCTCGGGACCAGAGCCGGCCTCGTCGGCCAGCAGGTCGATCGCCTCGGTGGTGGTCAGGGTCGAGTCGACGTCGAGGACGATGAGTTGCGGCGGGCGGGTGGCCAGCGGCCCGGTGACCACGGCGTGGTCGACACTGTGCTTCTTGGCCAGCTTGAGGAACGCCTTGCGCAGGTCGTCGTCGACCTCGTCGGTGCGGGCGCGCAGCGCCCAACCCCAGGTGCCGCGCACCATGGCGACCTCGGCATCGACCAGGTCGACCATGGCTTCCGCGAGGTCGACCGGCAGCTCGCCGGGTCCGAACAGACACAACAGGGTGGATGACCGCACGGTCCCACCCTAGGTGTGGTGAGCGCCGGTCGAGTAGCTCGCGAGGAACGAGCGAGCGTGTCGAGACCACGGGCTCTGTGTTCGGGGAGGTCCTTCGTGTCTACCGCGGGTGCGAGCGCCAGCGAGCCTCGAATCGCGCCTGAACCACTCGCGGGCAGGGCTCGTAGTCCACAATTCCAGGCCGCTCGAAGTCCTGTCCACAGGCTCGAACGAGCTCCTCGAAATGTCAGTGCCACCAGCCAGAATGGAGTCAGGAATCAAGCACACAGTCGATTGATCGAGGAGGTGCATCATGGCGATTGCGCAGCCCAACCAGGCCGCCGAGGACGCCCCGCAGCTCGACCTTGCCGTGCGGCGGCGTGCCGTCCTCGACCAGATGCGCGAGCGGCAGCGCGTCCTTGATCGCGCCTACGCCGACCGGTTCATGCTGGCCGCAGAGTTCGCCGACCTCTACCCGGTCGTCGACGACGAGACCCCGTGGGCACTCCACGGTGAGCGGCTCGTCAGTCTTGGAGGCGAGGGCTGTCCCGACGTCGCCGAGTTCGCCGGCCTCGAGATGGGCGCACGGCTGGGCACGCGCCACGAGTGGGCCACCGCCACCATGCACTCCGCGTTGTCGGTCCGCCACCGTCTGCCCGAGTTCTGGCTGATGCTCGACCAGTTGCGAGTGGAGGTCCCCTTCGTCCAGGAACTGGCCTCGATCACCCGCGAGCTCGCCTTTGCCGATTGCCTCGCGTTGTCGGCGCGACTCGCCACGATGTCGACGCACACCGCCCCCACCAAGCTGCTCGAGTACGCCAAGGCTGCAGTGATGCAGCTGCTCAGCGCCTCGACCCTCGACGCGAGCGAGCAGGCGCTGGCCGATCGCCATGTCCGGGTCGACCAGGGCGAGTTCGTCGCCCACGTGAGCGGCAGCCTCGCCAAGGCCGATGGTCACTTCCTCGATGCCCAGCTCGACCAGCTCGCCCGCGTCCTGGGCCAGGGTGGCGACACCGATGCCTGGCAGGTCAGGCGGGCGAAGGCCTTGGGTGTGCTTGCCTCACCCGCCCGCGCGTTGCAGCTGCTTCAGGCCTCGTTGCTCGACCAGCAGCTGCCCGACGGCACCGACCTCGCCTGCCCGGCCGCCGGGCAGCGCGGCCACGTCTGCGGCCAGGTCACCGTCGACCCCGAGAAGCTGCTGCCACGGGCCGTGGTCTACGTGCACCTTTCCGAGCAGACCCTGATGGGACGTTCGCCGTGCGCGGCCGGCATCGACGCCGACGGTCCTCGCGATGGCCGGCCCGCCGATGGCACCCTCGGGGCGAGCGAAGGTGTCGCCCGCGTCGAGAAGCTCGGTCCGATGCTTCGGTCGATGCTCACCGAGCTGCTCGGGCACACCCGCGTGCGGCTCACCCCCGTGCTCAGGGTGGGTGGCCAGGCGGCGACCAGCGCCTACGAGGTGCCGCAGCGGATGCAGGAGGCCGTCAGGCTCAGGAGTCCGGTGTCGGTGTTCCCCTTCTCGACCCGGTCCTCACGCGGACTGGACCTCGACCACACGGTGCCGTTCGACCCCGGTGGGGCGCCCGGGCAGACGAACGAGGCGAATCTCGGTCCGCTGGCGCGCAAGGAGCACCGAGCCAAGACCCACGCCGGGTGGCGCGTCAGACAGCAGACCCCGGGGTACTTCCTGTGGACGTCACCCCTGGGATACAGGTACCTGGTCACCCCGGATGGAACCGTTCCCCTGGATCCGTCGCCCCCGTGACGTGCCCGCCGCGCTCTGACCGTGCGGCGAAGGCGCCCAGCCGCCGATCCAGCGAAGTGACGCACCACAGCACAGCACGCCTCGCCTGCCGCCCGACCCCCAACAGGGAAGGGCGGCGAAGCATGCCCGCCGTGCCTTCAGCCCCGGGTCGGCGGCGGACGACGGGTCGCGCCCGGGTCGGAAAGCCCGATGCGACCGGTCGGGCCCTCGCCGAAGACGCGCACGGTAGCGGACGTCGGCCGCCGCTTGCCGCATGGTGGCCCCACCTCAGGCGGATACTGCAGGCATGCACCGTTCCCGCATTGGACTGCTGCTGGTCGACCATCCGACCTCGACCCATGACCACGCCATGACCTTCTGGGCCGGCGTTCAAGGCCTCGAGCCCGAACCAGACAGCAGCGACCCGACCTTCACCCATCTGGGCAAGCTTGGCGCCGTCGTCCTCGAAGGGCAGCGGCTGGGCGACGACGACCAGGCCCGGCTCCACCTCGACATCGAGACCGACGACGTCCGGGCAGAGATCGACCGCGTCACCTCACTCGGCGCCCGGGTGATCAGCGACCACGACACCTGGGCCGTCATGGCCGACCCGGGTGGCGTCCCCTTCTGCGTCGTGCCCATCCAGTCGCCTGAGCTGTTCGGTGCCGAGGCCCACACATGGAACTGAGCGGAGGCGAGGCGGCCTCCACGCCCAAGGGCCTGCTGCGTCAGCTCCCCGGTCTTGAACCTCTGCTGAACCGGCCTCGCCCGGCGGCCCGCCTGCGCGATGCCGCCCTTGTCCAGCTCTGCGACGTGCTCGAACAGGTCGGTCCCGACGCCCCCACCCTGTGCGGTGGCTTCGATGCCCACGAACTCGCCATCCACGTCTGGCAGCTCTCCCACGACCCGCTGGCCTGGCCCGGCATCGGTGTGCGCAGGTTCGCGCCCCTCACGGCCCGACGGGCCGCCCGAGTCCGTGCCCGCACGAGCTTCGAGGCCATCGTCCACGAACTGCGCCATGGACCGCGCCAGCCTCGAGCCATGAGCCTCGAACGCACCGCCCTCCATCCGCTGGGGGAGTACTGGGTGCACACCCAGGACGTCGCCAGACCCAACCGCGTCGAGCTCCCGGCGCCGTCGGACGAGCTCGAGGACGGCCTGTGGGATCGTCTCGCCCCGGCGGCCAAGATCCTCCGGGGACGCCGAACCCCCAGACTCACCCTGGTCCGCCCGGACGGTTGCACCATCGTCGTCGGACGCGGTCCGATCACACGAACGCTCACCGGCAAGCCGTCCGAGCTGCTGCTCTGGGTGCACGGGCGCCGCGACGTCGCCGACGTGCGCTGACTCAACGCGTCAACGACGTCACCGTGAACTGACGATCCTGCGCGAGTCGGCTCACCTGACCGACGCGCAGATCACACAGCACTCGCGCCCACGGCAGGTGCGAGTTGTGGACGAGCGCCAGCCGCCCACCAGGTGCCAGTGCACGCGCACCCTCAGCGAACATCTGCAGCGTCGGCCCGGAATCCTTGGCCACCCCTTGGTGGAACGGCGGGTTGCTCACGACCAGGTCGAGGCTGGAGTCAGGCATCTCCGAGAGCCAGCGCACCCCGTCCACCCAGTGGGTGCTGACCCTCACCCCAGCGGACGAGGCGGTCGCCGCCGTCGATGCTGCCGCTGCCCACGACGAGTCCACGGCGATCACCTCCGCGTCCGGCAACCGGCCGGCAAGCCACGTGGCCAGGATCCCGGCTCCCGAACCCCAGTCGAGCACGCGGCTGGGGGAGCGGCCCTCGAGCAGCCCGGGCAACTGCTCCAGCAACAGCCGGGTCGCAGCATCAAGTCGTCCTGAAGCGAACGTCGACCCGTGGTGCGTCACCACCAGGTCACCACCGTCTGGCAGGGTGATCGTCCTCGTCCGTGGCCAGCCGGGACGCCACCCGGCGGGGTGGGCGATCGGGTCGCTGGCGTGCAACACGCGCGCCTTGTCGCGTCCGAGGGAGGCCCGCACGGTGCGGAAGTGACGCTCCAGCACCGTCGTGGCCTGCCTGGTGAGGTCCTTGACCCGCGCCCCGACCAGCAGGTGCTCGGCCCCCGCCTGCACCGCCCAGCCTGCGTACTCGTCCAGTGCGTCGAGCGACTTCGGCAGTCGGACGAGCGCCCGCTCGAACTCGCCGAACGCACCGGGCTCGACGACCTCCACCGGTGTTGCCAACGAAGCCTGGTCGTCGGCGAGGTCACAGAATGCGGCCACTGAGGCACCCTCGCCGGCCAGATGCGCGGCCAGCGCGGGGGCGTCCAGCACCAACGCCGAGGCCACCGGTCCCGCTTCGTCCAGCAACAACCGCTCCAGCGGTGACAGCAGACCAAGCATGGGCGAACGATATCGGCGGTTGGGAACTGCTCCCCTTTCGGGGGAGAATGGCCCCTGAATGCCCACAGCCCGCAAGGAGAGCCACATGGCCCAGCCTTCCGCCCCATGGCGCGCCACCTACACCCCCGGACGCTGGGTCGTGCTCGCTGGCCCGCGCTCGCTGGTGATCATGCAGCCGGCGCCGGCGCGGATGTCGAGCCTGCTCAACTCCATCTGGGACGACGTGGCCGCGGCCTCATCGATCTCCGACCTGGTGCAGCGCCTGGCGGAATACCGGCTCGACCGGATGCCCAACTTCGCCGCCTTCCACTGGGACGACGACGGCATGCATTCCCTGGTGCGCGGTTCGCTGCAGGTCATCGACCCCCGCGACGGCTCCCTGGTCAACACTGGTGAAGGCGTCATCACGTGGCGTGAGGCGGGCGTGCCCCACCAGCTGGTGCGCATCGACATGGAACCGGTCGACCAGGACCAGGAGCTCCAACTCCCGCTGATGGTCGGCGCGGTCCAGGCTTCGGCGATCGTCCTGGACGCCACCGAGAGCGTCGCCCCGAACTTCCCGACGACCACCGAGCTCTCGGTCCTGCCCGGCGGGGGAGAGGTCGACTCGGTCGCGTCTGACCAGGACGAGGTCGCTGCACCCTTCGTCCCTGTCCTGGTGGGTGGCGAGGACGCCGACGACCCGGTTTCTGCTCCTGACTCCGACTTCGATGACCGACCCGAGGCCGAGGCGGAGCCCGCGGTCGAGGACCAGCCGGCGGTCGAGCCCGAGGCGGAGGTTGAGGCAGCGGCGGAGCCCGCGGTCGAGGATCAGCCAGCAGTCGAGCCCGAGCCCGAGCCGCAGCCCGAACCTGAGCCTGCCCCGCAGTCGGAGCCGCAGTTCCCGCCGGCCACGCCGGAGCTGGAGCCGGAGCCCGAGCCAGAACCACACCCCGAGACCCAGCCGGAACCCGAACCGCAGCCGCAGTTCCCACCCGCGCCCCACCTGTCGGCCTCACAGCCGTCGGCCTCCCAGCCGTCCGCCAGCCCGCTGCCCTCGGCCTCGTCGCAGCCGTCTGCGGCTCCGGTCCCGTTCCCGCCCCCTTCCGCCGGCCCTGCCGGTGGCTGGGGGCAGCCGCCCGCCGCGCCGCCTGCAGGTGCGTGGGGTCAGCAGCCCCCGCCCGGGTGGACCCCTCAGGGTCAGTCCCAGCCCCAGCAGCCCTGGGGCCAGCCGCAGCCTCAGCAACAGCCGGGTCAGTGGGGCCAGCCACCCCAGCAACAGCAGCCCTGGGGCCAGCCTCAGCAACAGCAGCCACAACCCGGGCAGTGGGGTCAGCCGCCGCAGCAACCGCAGCAGCAGTGGGGTCAGCCTCCCCAGCAACAGCCGGGTCAGTGGGGCCAGCCTCCCCAGCAACAGCAGCCGCCCCAGCAACAGCAGCCGCAGTGGGGCCAGCCGCAGTCGCAGCCCTCGGCCCAGCCCCCGGCCGAGCAGGCGTGGGGACCTCGTCCCGGCGCCGCCGCGCCCGACCAGTCCGAGCACGACGGCAACACCATCTTCATGACCGGTATCGCCGCCACCCACAAGCCTTCGGCCGCCCAGCGCACCGACGACGAGGGCCTCGTCCTGGCCGCCATGTGCGCCCAGGGCCACGCCAACCCTCCGGGCAGCCCGCGCTGCCGGCTGTGCCCGGCCCCGGTCGACTCGCACAACCCGCGCCTGGTCAACCGGCCGGCCCTCGGGGTGCTGCGCACCTCCAGCGGCGACGTCGTCGACGTGGTCGGCCCGGTCCTGATCGGACGAGCCCCCTCGGCCACCGGCCAGGACGCCGGCGCGGTCACCCTCAAGGTGCCCAGCCCCAGCTCCGACATCAGCCGCACCCACTGCAAGGTCGCCCCCGACCAGTGGAACCTCACCGTCACCGACCTGCACTCCACCAACGGGACGATCGTCCAGCACCCGGGGGAGCAGCCGGTTCGACTCAGCCCCGGTGAGAGTGTGACGATCGAAGCCGGAGCCGTGCTCGACCTGGGTGACGGCGTCACCATCGAGGTCGCAGCACCGCAGAACTGACCACACCCTGTCCCCATGACTGAAGAGGCCACCTGACCATGTCCGACCGCGCCCCCTCCCGGATCGCGCCGACCTCGACCAAGGCGAGCCGCCTGACCTCGAGGTTCGTGCGGCGGTTCTGGGGCGCCCTGCTGGTGGTCGTCGTCGGGCTGGCCGTGCTGATCGCCTCGGTGCTGGTGCCCGGCCTACGGGTCAACGACGTGCACCTCGACGAGGCTGCGGTCTTCGTGGTCAAGACCGACGCCTCGCTGGTCGGCAACCTCAACCTGCAGTCGGACGAGATGGCCAACGGCGCGCTGGTCGGAGCAACCAACTACGAGGTGTTGCAGCGCGAGAAAACCGTGGTGGTCAAGTCGACCAGCCCCAACCAGCTGGCCTCGTACGACCCGGCCACCAACCAGATGGGCAGCCCGGTCAACCTGCCGCCCAACGCGACCGTGAGCATGGGTGGCGATGTCGTGGCCGTCACCAACCCCGACAACGGACGCGTCTGGCACGGGTCGGTCGACACCATGCTCAAGACCGACTTCCAGCTGGCCAAGGCCAACATGGACGTCGGCGAGGCCGGCCTCGGCGTGGTCACCACCAGTGGCCAGGTGATCGGCCTGAGCCTGGCCGAGTCGGTGCTGGTGCGCGGCGAGCAGAAGACCCCGATCCCGATGCAGCTCGACCCCAACGCCAACGTGCAGTTGTCGGCGGTCGGTGAGCGCGCCGTCGTCCTCGACCGCACCACCCAGCGCATCTGGTTCGAGGGCAGCGACAAGGTGTGGGAGGTCGACGCCGGTTCGACCGCGCAGCTCGCGCCCCCCTCGGCCACCGCCGCCGGCATCGACGGCGCCCAGGCCATCTACGCCACCCGCGCCGGCCTCATCGCCCTCACCAAGGACGGCCCTCGCTCGCTGTCGGGCCTTGTCAACGAGAACCCGATCGCTCCACTGATCGTCGACGACTGCGCCTACGGCGCCTTCGGCACCCAGTTCGTGAAGCGCTGCGCAGGCGATGACGAGGCCCTCATCACCGGCATCCCCGAGGCCACCTCGACCTCGCAGTTGCGCTTCACCAACAACCGCCGCGCCGTGGTCATCAACGACGCGTCCAACGGCTGGATCTGGCTGGTCGACAAGGACCTCAAGCTGATCAAGGACTGGTCGCGGGTCACCCCGGCCAAGGACGAGGACGACAACGACGCCGAAGAGACCCAGCAGGTCGTCAACCCCGACCGCTCCAAGGCCAACACCCCGCCGGTCGCCAAGAACGACCTCAACCTGAGCGCCCGGGTGGGCCGCTCGACGGTGCTGCCGGTGCTCGACAACGACTCCGACGCCGACGGCGACATCCTCACCATCCTCGGGCCGCCCCAGGTCAAGGGGGTCACCCTCGACCTGATCCGCGGCGGCACCGGGCTGCAGATCACCCTGCCCGAGGGCCACTCCGACGCCGTCGAGTTCTCGTACTCGATCTCTGACGGTCGCGGCAAGACCGCCACCGCCCGCGCCCGGGTCAAGCCACTGCCGGACGACCAGTCGGTCTCGAACCAGTTGCCGCTGCACTTCCGCCCGAACGAGAAGCTCGTCCTCGGCCAGACCCAGCGGCTGACCAAGCGGGTGCTGCTCGACTGGCGTGACCCCGACGGCGACGACCTGATCCTGGTTGACGCGGATGTCGACGGCGGCGACGACGAGGTCACCTTCACCAGCGACGGCCAGATCACCTTCCAGGACGTCGGCAAGACCACCGGACTCAAGAAGGTACTGGTCAAGGTCTCCGACGGCGACCCGTCTGGCCGGGTCGTCGAGGGCGAACTGCTGGTCGAGGTGGTCAAGGGACGCATCGTCGCCCCGATCGCCAACGGCGACCACGTCACCACCGCGGTCGACCGGCCGGTGAACGTCGACCCGCTGGCCAACGACGTCGGGCTCAACCTCACCCTGCGCGAGGTGACCGTCGAGGGCGGCAGCCAGGACGCACTGGTCCAGCCCAACTTCCAGGAACGCACCTTCAGCTTCACCGCCAAGCGGCCCGGCACCTACTACGTCGCCTACAAGGTGGCCAACGGCCCGGTCAGCACCGGCCTGGTGCGCATCGACGTCACCACCGGTGCCAAGGAGAACAACCGGCCCGTGGCTGCGCGGGACGTCGTCCTGCTGCCCCCCGGTGGTTCGGTGCTGGTCGACCCGCTGCTCAACGACTCCGACGCCGACGGTGATGTGCTGGTCATCCAGAGCGTCTCGGAGGATCCGCACCTGCGCGTGGTGATGGAGCAGCGTCGCGTGCTGACCATCAGCGCAGACCAGTTCCCGACCAAGCCGCTCACCCTGACCTACTGGATCAGCGACGGCTCGTCCACCACCCCCGGCACGATCGTGGTGATCCCGGTCAAGCAGGTCGGTTCGCAGGCGCCCAAGGCCACCAAGGACGACGTCCGCGCCCGCGCGGGCACCACCGTCAGCATCCCGGTGCTCGAGAACGACTCCTCGCCGCTCGGCCTGCGGCTGAGCATCGACAAGATCGTCGAGGGTCCCGCCGGACGGGCCTGGATCGACGGCGACATGATCCGGGTCGCGGTGCCCAGTGGCGCCACCGCCGCAGGGATCGCACTGACCTACCAGATCAAGGACTCCGACGGTCGTACCGACTCCGCCTCGGTCAACATCACCGTGATCTCGCCCGATGCCCAGAACGAGGCACCGGCGGCCCCCATGGTCGAGGCCCGGGTGCTGTCGGGCACCACCACCCGGGTGGTCATCCCGCTCAACGACCTCGACCCCAACGGTGACGCCGTGCGCCTGCTGGGCATCAGCAGCGGCCCCCACCTGGGCCGGATCACCGCCGTCGGCGAGCACTACCTGAGCTACGAGGCCTTCCCCAACTCCCAGGGCACCGACAGCTTCCGCTACGAGGTGGTCGACGCGCTCGGTGCTGTGGGCGTCGGCGAGGTGCGTGTGGGCGTCGCCCCGCCGGTCGGTGCCAACACCGGGCCCACCACCGTGCCGGACGAGATCGTCGTCCGACCGGGTCGTCAGGTGACCCTGCCGCTGCTGACCAACGACTTCGACATCGACGGTGACAGCTTCGGCTTCGTCGCCAAGGACGCCATCGACCTGCCGTTCAAGACCTCGATCCTCAACGGCTCGGCGATCACCTTCACCGCACCCACCAAGGTCGGTGCCACCGGTGGCAAATACTACGTCAGGGACTCGCGCAACGGCAACGCCGACGGCGACATCACGATCCGGGTCGCCACCGATGCCCCCAACCTGCCCCCGGTCGCCGTCGACGACCTGGTCAACGTGCAGGAGGTGGTAGGCAAGGAGTACGTCGACGTGCCGGTGCTCACCAATGACTTCGACCCCGACCAGGCCTCGAAGACGCTGACCATCACCCTGCCCACCGACATCCCGACCAGCGTGGCCACGGTCGACGACGCCAAGCAGGTGGTCCGGGTCAAGGTCGCCCCCCACGCCCAGCAGGTGCGCTACACCATCACCGACGACGAGGGTGGCTCGGCCACGGCCGTCGCGACGGTGCCGGGCACCAACGACGTCGTCCCGGTGCTCAAGGACCCCAAGCTGCAGATGACCGTCACCGCGGGTGAGCGCACCATCATCGAGGTGAACTCGATCGTGGCAGGCACCAACGGTCGAAGCGTCACCCTGCCCAGCGCCGACAAGGTGTTCATCACCAACGGACGCATGATCGCCTCGCCCGACAAGATGGACTGGACCCCCGACATCGAGTTCTCTGGCCCGGCCGCGCTGGTGTTCGAGGTGCGCGACGAGGTGCCCGCTGGCGACAAGACCGCCAAGCGCTCGGTGATCAGCGTGCCGGTGACGGTCAAGCCCGCCCCCAACATCAGCCCGGAGCAGCGCAAGAAGTCGCAGACCCTCGAGCTGCCACCGGAACTGATCGGCGATCCCCCGGTGCTCGTGGTCGGTGCCGGTGAGGAGAAGCGGATCGACCTCGCCCAGTACTACCGCGACCCCAATGGCCAGGACATCCGCTTCGACAATTGGAAGCAGACCGGGTCGGCCGACGGTGTCACTTGGCGGGTCGCCGACGGACGTTCCATGATCAGCGCCTCCGCGGCCGAGACCGCCAAGGCCGGCACCTCGATCAAGCTGGTCGGCACCGTGATCGATGCGGCCAACAACACCGCCGTTGCCGAACTCACCATCAACGTGGTCGGCTCGACCAGGCCCAAGGTCACCGTCGTCAACGACGTGATCGACGATGCCAATGCCGGCGAGCCACGGACCGTGTCGGTGCTGGCCAACGACAAGTCCAACCTGCTCTCCGACACCTCCCTGCACCTGGTCTCGGCCGCCCCGGTCGGGGCTGGTAGCGCCCAGGTCAATGGTGACCAGGTGGTGGTCACCCCGCCGCCGGGCTACGTGGGTGAGATGTCGGTGCGCTACACCGTGGTCGATGCCACTCGCGACCCTTTGCGCCACACCGACGGCTTCATCCGGCTCACCGTGCGCGCCGAACCCGGCAAGCCCGGCGTCCCGATCGAGGACGAAGTGGGCGACGGTTTCGTGAAGATCCACTGGACCGACGGTGCCGCCAACGGCCTGCCGGTTCTCAAGCGGATCGTCCGCGGGTCGGCCCCCAACGGCGCCTCGGTGACCCAGGAGTGCGCCACCAACACCTGCACCATCACCGGGCTGACCAACGACCGCAACTACACCTTCACGGTCACCCAGACCAACGAGATCGGCGAGGCCACGTCGGGTACCTCGGCGGTGATGGTGCCCGACGTCGTTCCCGAGAGGATGCAGGCGCCGAGCGTTGAGTTCGGTGACGCCCAACTCACCCTGAAGTGGACCGCCGCCACGACTCGTGGTTCGGCGATCACCGAGTACCGGATCACCAACACCGTCACCGGTGAGAAGCGCAGCGAGACAGCCACCAGTCTGGTCTGGACTGGCCTGACCAACGGCACGACTTACCAGTTCCAGATCGAGGCCCGCAACAAGGCCGGTTGGTCGACGATCTCGGGTCAATCGGCGCCGGAACACCCGACCGGAGCGCCGCCCACCGCGACTGCCGTGACCGGAGTCGATCGAGGCGACGCCAGTGGCGGATGGATCAGGGTCAACGTCGACCTGCCCGTGCTCTCGGTCGACCCGATCCTCACCTTCGATCTCTATGCCAACGGCAAGCTGGTGATGAGCGACAACAAGGCGGCACCCGGCAAGGAACGCCAGACGCTCGACTGGGGTGACGCAGTCAACGGCAAGGGCTACGTGTTCACGGTCGTGGCGCGAAACCGTGGGCCCAAGGCGAGCCCCACGAGCGCCGCCAGCGACGAGGTGGTCGCCTACGGCCGCCCGGACAGGCCCGTCGGGGCCCGGATCGAGCCGGTTGACGGTGGCGTCCGTCTGGTCAGCATCCCGGACTCCGGCGCCGGCGGTGGCGACATCACCAAGATCGAGGTGCGCGTCGAGGACACCGACACCGGCAAGACCTTCCCGACGAGGGTCATGGACGTGGGAGACATCTACCCGGGCTTGTCGAATGGGCACGCCTACCACGCGTGGATCACTCTCTACACCGACGACAAGGCATCCGATGAGGGAGCCACGTCGAAGGTGCGACCCAAGGGCGACCCCTATGCTCCCGTCTGGAGCCAGCGTCTGGGCACTTCGGGGAGCAATGACGTGCCGGTGTCGCAGTTCACGATCATGCACCAGTCCGACTACAGCTATGCGGGCGTGGAGTACAACAACGGCAACCCACTGTCCGACATCTCCCTGAGCTGGAGCGGCGGCGGTCAGTCCGGAACGGCCGACCATGGTGACCTGATTCAGATCGCCACCCCAGGCGGTCCGATCCCAGTCACCCTGACGTCGACCACCAGCGCTGGGGTCACGGCCAGCAGCACCAGCACGCTCTACTCGCCGATGTGGGTGGAGTACTCGGGGCGAGACCTCGTACTGACCTTGCAGTACTGGCCCAGAAGCAATGTCTCCTGCGAAGTGAGCGGAGGATATGCCGAGTTGCTGCAGAACAAGTGGGTTTCTGTCAGCGGAGCCCAGGGCACGCAGCGAGTGACTCTCCAGGCGCCCCCTGCAGACGATCCCAAGGGCACTCCGGGTACCGGCTGGGCGATCTCGTGCTCAGCCGGCCAGACCACCATGCAGCAGTCCGGGAGTCTTCCGTGACCGCACCCATCTCTGTTCGCACGTACGAGAAGGACCTCTAAATGGCCATCACTCCTGACCAGGTGCACTGGTTCTCCGACACCTTCGCCAATGTCGTCCGCAACGTCGAGCGGGTCATCATCGGCAAGACCGAGGCGATCCGGCTGGCGGTGACCTGCATGGTCGCCGAGGGCCACCTGCTGCTCGAGGACTACCCCGGCACCGGCAAGACCACGCTGGCCAGGGCTTTGGCCCAGAGTGTCGAGGGCACCTCCAGCCGCATCCAGTTCACCCCCGACCTGCTGCCCTCTGACGTCACCGGCGTGACCATCTACGACCAGAAGAGCGGCCAGTTCGAGTTCCACCAGGGTCCGATCTTCGCCTCGGTCGTGCTCGCCGACGAGATCAACCGGGCCTCGCCCAAGACCCAGTCGGCGCTGCTCGAGGTGATGGAGGAGAACCGGGTCACCGTCGACGGCAAGACCTACACCGTGGGCAACCCGTTCATGGTGATCGCCACCCAGAACCCGATCGAGCAGGCCGGCACCTACCGGCTGCCCGAGGCCCAGCTCGACCGCTTCCTGATGAAGACCACCTTGGGCTATCCCGACCGTGAGGGCACGCTGCGCATCCTCAACTCCGGTGGCACCCGCCCGCGGTCGGCGGCGCTGCCGGCGGTGATCACCGGCCAGGCCGTGGCCGAGATGAGCCAGTTGGCCGCCTCGGTGCACATCGAGCCTTCGGTGCTGGACTACATCGCCCGGATCGTCGAGGCGACCCGCACCACCGACGACGTGCGCCTGGGTGTGTCGATCCGTGGAGCGCTGGCGCTGGTGCGCACCTCCAGGGTGTGGGCGGCCAGCCAGGGACGCCACTTCGTGGTGCCCGACGACGTGAAGATGCTCGCCGTGCCCTGCCTGAGCCATCGGATCATCCTGGACGCCGAGAGCGAGTTCAACGGCACCACCCAGGTCGACGTGATGGCCAGGGTGATCGGTGAGGTCGCCCCGCCCACGGAGCGCGCGTCTGCATGACCGACCTGATCGCGCCGGCACCGCCGGAGCGCGAGGAGCGCTGGGTCGCTCCTGCGCCGGTGGCGCCCCCCAGCGCCCGCGAGTTCAGGCAGGGCTTCTCACGCCTCAGTGAGGTGCTCGGCCTGACGCCCGCGGGCTGGACCGCCCTGCTGGTGGCGGCACTCGCTGCCGCCGTCGGGTTCTGGGCGGGCTGGCTCGAGCTCAAGGTCGTCGCGGTGATGGCCCTGCTGCTGGTGGGTGCGGCGCTGCTGTTCACCATCGGACGACCCAGGCTCGAGGTGCTGCTGCGGCTGGCCTCGGCGCGCGTGGTCGCCGGCGAACGAGCCGAGGGGCAGCTGTTCGTCCGCAATGCCGCCACCCGCCGCACCCTGCCGTCGCGGCTCGACCTGCCGGTGGGGCCGCAGGCCGCCAGCTTCTCGATTCCGTCGCTGGCCGGTCACGCGGCGCACGCCGAGTCGTTCGTCATCCCCACCGAGCGGCGCGGCGTCATCGCGTTGGGTCCGGCACAGTCGGTGCAGGGTGACCCGTTCGCGCTGGCGGGGCGGTCAGCGCGCTGGACCGAGGTCACCGAACTGTTCGTCCACCCGCGCACGGTCAACCTGCCCGGGCGCCAGACCGGCTTCGTCCATGATCTCGAGGGGCACGCCAGCAACCAGCTGACCGCCTCTGACATGAGTTTCCACGCCCTGCGCGAGTACGCTCCCGGCGACGACCGGCGCCACATCCACTGGCGCTCCAGCGCCCGCACCGGGCAGTTGATGGTGCGCCAGTTCGAGGAGACCCGACAGTCGAGGGTGGTGGTCGCGCTCGACACCGCCACCTCGTCCTACCTCGACGGGGACGAGTTCGAACTGGCGGTCAGCGCCCTGGGCTCCGCCGCCCTGCAGTGCCTGCGTGAGGAGAACCCGCTCGCACTGATGACCCTGGATGAGGTGCTGCCCGCGGTCAGCCCGCTGCGCACCCTGGACGAACTGTCCCGGGTCGAGCTGGGCGTGCGCGGCGGCGTCTTCGAGTTGGTGCAGGCGGTGATCCACCGCGAGCCCGGCGCCTCGATCGTCATGCTCGCCACCGGCTCTGCCGCCGGCATCGACCGGGTGCGCCGCGCGGTCTCGAGCTTCGACGTCGACACCCGGGTGATCGCGATGATCGCCGACGCCGACGCGACGCTGTCGGTGCGCACCGTCGCCAACGTCTCGTTGCTGCGGCTGCCCACGTTGGACGACCTGCCGCGTGCGATGCGGAGGGCGATGCAGTGAGCGCCGACACCGCCACCCAGACCCGTCCCCGCCGCGCTGCCACCTCTGACGCACCGGCCCCGCGCCGGATCAGCCTGACCTCACCGCCACGGCGGGGTGGCGTGCCGTTCAGCCGCAGCCAGGGGATGGGCCGACTGCGCTGGCTGCTGGTCGATCTGACAGCGCTGCTCGCCCTGGCCGGGCTGCTCACCGTCGCCTTCCTGCCCACCTACGGTGCGGGGTGGCCGATCATCACCGTCATGGGCGCCACGGTGCTCGGGTTGGCCCTGGGGGTGCTGGGCTGGTGGCGACGACTCAACACCGCGGCCCTGGCCGGTGCCGGGGTGGTCGCCTGGTTCGCCTTCGGTGGGCTGCTGGCCATGCCCAGTTCGCTGACCGCAGGGGTGGTGCCGACCATGCGCACCCTGCGTGGACTGGCCACCGGACCGGTGACCGCGCCCAAGGCGATGCTCACCCTCGACCCACCGATCGGCGAGACCTGGAACCTGCTCACGGTGCCGATGGGCGTCGCCCTGGTCTCGGCGATGGCCGGCATCTCCATCTCGCTGCGCAGCAAGCGCCCGGTGCTGGCCTGGCTCCCGGGGGTGGTGGCGATCGGCCTGGCCTGGTTGCTGGGCACCTCCGAGACTGTGCAGCCGGTGCCCGTGGCGATCGCCACCGTGGCACTGGTGCTGGTCTGGACGGCCCACCGCCGGCGCCACCTGCGTGAGACCCTCGTCCAGCAGCGTCGTCGCAGCGGGCTGGTGCAGGCTGCGATCGGTGCGGTCGTCGTGGCCGCGGTCGGCGGAGCGACCTGGCTGGCTGCGCCGGCGCTGGAGGGCACCCAACCCCGACACGTGCTGCGCCACCGGGTTGCCCAGCCGCTGGAGGTGCACCGTTACGGGTCTCCGCTGCAGTCGATGCGCGGGGTGCTGACCATGAACGAGAACAACGTGATGTTCTCGGTCTCGGGTGCGCCCAGCGACTCGATCGTGCGGCTGGCCACCATGGACAGTTACGACGGTCTCACCTACAACGTCACCAACGCCTCCGACGCCGACGCCCAGATGGGCCAGTTCCGTCGGGTGGGCGCCCGCATCCCCACCACGGTGCAGGGCACCCACGCGAAGGTCGAGGTCGAGATCGCAGCTCTGTCGACGGTCTGGGTGCCGACGCTGGGGCAGACCGAGAGGATCCGCTTCCACGGCCCCGGTGAGGTGGGCCTGGCCGACACGTTCTACTACAACCGGGTGACCGGTACCGGGGTGACCACGGCGGGGCTGAGCGCAGGTGACCGCTACACCATTGAGGCCATCGTCCCGGTGCGCCCCGATGACTCGGTGATCTCGCGTGCCGGCGCCGGCCAGTTCGCCCAGCCGCAGCTTGGGCCGGTGCCCGACACTGTCAAGGAACTCGCGGTGCGCTGGTCGTCCAGCAGCCCCACCCGGGGCGCTGCCGCGCTCGAGATCGAGAAGCAGCTGCAGCTGGGCTACTTCAGCCACGGCCTCCCTCAGCAGACGCAGTCGTTGTCCGGTCACTCCTATGACCGGATCCTCAGGTTGGTCGCGAACCCCGCCGAGATGGTCGGCGACGAGGAGCAGTACGCGGTCACCATGGCCGTGATGGCTCGCCACATCGGCATCCCCGCCCGGGTCGTCTACGGCTACCGGGTGCCCGAGGGTGGCTCCGGTGAGGTGCGCGGACGAGATGTCGGCGCCTGGACCGAGTTGTACCTCGACGAGCTGGGGTGGGTGATGTTCAACCCGACGCCGCCCCAGGACCACGAGCTGGTCAAGCCCTCGCAGGAGAACCCGCCCAAGCCTCGTCCGCACGTCGACAACCCGCCCCCGCTGCCCAAGAAGCCGGTGCAGCCGCCGCCCGACACCAACCTGCCGGTCGACGAGGGCGAGAAGCCGGCGGAGGACCCGCCGATCGACTGGAAGAAGATCGGCACCTACGCCGCGCTCACCGGAATCCCGGCGATCGCCCTGTTCGGCCCGATCGTGTTGATCCTCGGCCTCAAGGCACGTCGCCGGAAGGGACGACGCCACGATCCGGTGATTCCGAACCGCGTGGCCGGAGCGTGGTCTGAGTTGGTCGACAAGGCTCGTGACCTCAAGCACGCCTCACCGCCGACGGCCACCCGGTCTGAGCAGGCCGAGGCGCTGGTGCTGGCCTTCCCGAGCATGATCGAGGAGGCCGACCCGATCGGTCTGGCCAAGCGCGCCGACCACGTGGTGTTCGCCCCGGAGTCGATCAGCGAGGAGCACGCCGACAACTATTGGGCGACGATCCATGCCGCCGAGCGGGGCCTGCGCAAGTCGGTCTCGCCCTGGACGTGGGTCAAGGGACGGCTGTCGACCCGGTCGTTCCGAACGTATCGATGAGGCAGACTGGGCAACTGAGTGTGCGGCCAGCGGCGGTAGCAACGCCGGCCGGGGAGGGTGTGTGATGGCGCGCAACATGCCGGCCGGGGTCGAGGTGGCCCCGCTGGGACGACGTCTGCTCGGCTGGTTGGTCGACGCCTCGGTGCCGGCCCTGCTCGGTGGGGCCAGCTACTGGCTCACCGGTGCTTTGGAGGCCACCCAGTTGCTGGTCGCCCAACTGGTGGTCGCACTGCTGCTGCTGGCCTGGGGGCTGCTGCTGTGGTGGGGGTACGCCAGCCGCGGTGCAGGGGTCGGCTTCCGGGTGGCCGGGCTGCAACTGGTCGGCCTGCACGACGGCAAGTCGATCGGGTGGTGGCGCTACTTCCTGCGCCAACTCGTCTTCGGTGCGGTGATGGCCACCGTGGTCGGCGGCATCGCGCTGCTGATCTTCCTGGTGATCCACGAACGCCGACAGGGGTGGCACGACCTGGCCGCCAAGTCGGTGGTGATCAGGGCTCGCTCTCGAGCCGCTGTCACCCGCCGCACCCCGGGCGCCGCGCAGCTGCGCGGCAAGGCGCCGTCGACCACGGTCGCGCTGCCCCCGCACCTGATCGCCGCTGCGTTCGACGATCGGGGACGAAGCGCCGAGACCACCCAGCCCGACGCGATCCAGCAGGCCTGGCAGGCGAGCACCTATGGCGGTCAGGCGCCGGCGCAGGAGTCCGGGTGGCGTCCGCCGACTGTCCCAGGGGGACAGCCCCCATCCGCGCAGCAGGGATCCCCGCAGCAGCCACCCCAGCGCCAGCCAGCCCCGCAGCAGCCACCCCAGCGCCAGCCAGCCCCGCAGCAGCCACCCCAGCGCCACACGTCCCCGCAGGAGTACCCGCGGCCCGGTCAGTGGGGTGCCCCGTCGCAGCCGNCACGTCCCCGCAGGAGTACCCGCGGCCCGGTCAGTGGGGTGCCCCGTCGCAGCCGCCCGTCCAGACCCCGTCGGTGCAGCCGCAGCAGCCGCCGGCCGCGCAGTCCTCGGCCACTGAGATCCCTGCCCGCTGGGCACCGCCCCCGGCGGCTGCGGTCAGCGAGGAGACCAGCGTTCGCCCTCGCCCGTCGATGGCCGACGACGACGAGTATGGCGGCACCCGGATGGTGGCCAACACCGCCCAGACCCAGGCCCGCCCGGGAACCGAGGGATGGTTCGTCCGCTTCGACGACGGCCGGATGGTGCCGGTCGAGGCGACCGTGCTGGTCGGACGCAACCCCGGCGAGCAGGCCAACCCGGCGATCGTCGTGGTCAACATCGGTGAGGACGGCCACGCGGTCTCGAAGACCCACCTGGCCATCGGGGTCGACCAGCGCGGAGTGCACGTCACAGACCGTGGTTCGACCAACGGCACCGCCCTGGTGAACTCCAAGGGTGAGCTCGAGCCCTGTCTGCCAGGCATCCAGGCTCGCTGCCGCGAGGGACAGGTGGTCTCGTTCGGAGACCGCAGCTTCACCGTGCTGCGTCGTCCCGCCGGAGGCTGAGTCGGCCGCGCGCTCGAGGGCGATCGATCAGCGACGCACGAGCTGACCAGCTCGTCGCAGTGAACGTCGCAGCACCCGTGCACGGGTCCATGCCCTGGCGCCCACCCGCGACTGGCGCACACGCTCCAGTGGGCGGTAGCGGTGGTAGAGGTCGTTGCGCTCGCCACGTACACGCCTGAGTTCGTGCATCATGTCGAGGATCTGTTCCCAGAATGGTTCGGCGTTGTCGGCATAGAGGTCGATGCTGTTGCGGAAGATGCGGGCTCTCGAGGCAACCTCCCTCGACCGATCCTCCTGCAGCCAGTCGATCGTCGAGTCGCCGGGGCGACGGTAGTGGAACCAGGTGTGGTCGAGTCGGTGCACCCCACGACCCAGTGACAGCAGCTTCATGATGAAGTCGTAGTCGACCAAGCCCTTGATCTGCTCGTCCAGACCACCGACGGTGACCCAGTCCTCACGGCGGTAGAGCGAGGGCGCGAAGACACAGTTCTCGAAGAGTTGCCGTTCGATGGTGAAGTCGGGCAGGTTCCACGGTCCTGACTGGGTGCCGAAGAGGTCACCACGGCAGTGGACCATCCCGATCGTGGGGTCGTTGGTCAGCACTGCTGCTGCCTCTGCCAGGTAGGGCGGGTCGATCAGGTCATCGCCCAGGGTGGTGAAGTACACACCCTTGGCTGCTGCCACGCCGGTGTTGATCGCTGCCCCGACACCGCCGTTGCGGTCCCTGCGGATGACCGTGCAGCTCGCTTCGAGCGCAGTGAGTGCCTCGAGCGTGTCGGGTCGGGTCGAGGCGTCGTCCACGACGATGATCTCGATGGCGGGGTGGGTCTGGGCGCGGATGCTGGCAATGGTCTCGTGCAACCACTCACCGCGAATGTTGTGGCAGGGCACCACCACGCTGACCAGTGGCGACCCCGGCGCGTTCGACCCGGTCACCTCAGTAGCCGTTGGACGAGGTGGTGCCCTCGAGCACCGCGCGCGTGCCTGACAGTCCGAGCCGAGTGGCCCCGGCGGCCACCATCGCCAGCGCTGTCTCGGTGTCGCGGATGCCGCCAGAGGCCTTGACGCCGAGTCGTCCACCAACGGTGCGGGCCATCAGTTCCACGGCATGCACCGAGGCACCACCGGCCGGGTGGAACCCAGTCGAGGTCTTCACGAAGTCGGCGCCGGCGGCCTCGGCCGCTTCGCAGGCCTGGACGATCTCGTCGTCGGTCAGGGCGGCCGACTCGATGATCACCTTGAGCACGGTCGGCGCGGGGACCGCCTTCCTGACCGCGGTGATCTCGTCGCGCACCGCCTCGGGACGACCAGCCTTGAGCAGGCCGATGTCGATCACCATGTCGACCTCGTGGACGCCCTTGGCCACCGACTCGGCAGCCTCAGCCGCCTTGACCGCGGCGGTGTGCTTGCCCGAGGGGAAGCCGCAGACCGTCGCCACCAGCACCGATCCGCGCTCGGCCCGGATGGGGAGCATGGTCGGTGAGACGCACACCGACCACGTGCCGAGCTCTCGGGCCTCGGTGACCAGGTCGTCGACCTGGGCAGGGGTGGCGTCGGTCTTGAGCAGGGTGTGGTCGACCATGCGGGCCAACTGTTCGCGGGTGGGGCGTTCGGTCATCGGTGCCTCCTGCTCAGATCGTGGTGCGGTGGAAGTTCAGGTACGAACGGCTGGCGGTCGGGCCACGCTGGCCCTGGTAGCGCGACAGGTTCTCCTGCGAGCCGTACGGGTGCTCGGCCGGTGAGCTGAGGGTGAAGAAGCAGAGCTGGCCGATCTTCATGCCGGGGTACAGCAGGATCGGCAGCGTCGCCATGTTCGACAGTTCGAGGGTGACGTGGCCGATGAAGCCGGGGTCGATGAATCCGGCCGTGGAGTGGGTCAGCAGCCCGAGGCGCCCCAGCGACGACTTACCCTCGAGCCTGGCGGCGACGTCGTCGGGCAGGCTCACCTTCTCGAGGGTCGCCCCGAGCACGAACTCACCGGGGTGCAGCACGAACGGCTCGTCCCCCTCGGGTTCGACCAGGCGGGTCAACTCCGGCTGGTCGATCGAGGGATCGATCACCGAGTAGCGGTGGTTCTCGAAGATCCGGAAGAACCGGTCGAGTCGCACGTCGACGCTCGAGGGCTGCACCATGGCGGGATCCCACGGATCGAGCACGACCCGTCCCGCGTGCACCTGGGCGCGAATGTCTCGGTCGGAGAGCAGCATGCCCCACAGGCTAGTGGTTAGGGTGAGGCATGGCTCGCATCCTCGTCCTGTCAGGAACCGGGCGCTTCACCGACCCGTGGCATCCCCTCCCACAGACCTCCGCAGGCATCGCCGACACACTGCTCGAAGCCGGTCACGACGTCGAGGTGCGTGAGACCACCTCGCCAGACACCTTCCGCTTCGACGACGTCGACCTGGTGGTGGTCAACACCGGCGTCGGGGCAGACCCGCGCAACCCGGTGGACGTCCCCGGTGAGTGGGACGAGGCCTACGCCCGGCTGGGGGAGTGGGTCGACGCGGGGCGCCCGGTGCTCGGCGTGCACTCGGCGGCTGCCACCTTCACCGACTGGCCGCGCTGGCGCGAGATCCTCGGCGGGCGGTGGGAGCGCGGGGTGTCGAGCCACCCCGAGCGCAGCGTCGCGGTGTTCGAGGCCGTGCCCGAGCACGAGCACCATCCGATCGTCGACGACCTGGGTCTGGTCATCGTCTACGACGAGCGCTACTCGAACATGGACCTCGTCGAGGACTCCACCCCGCTGGTGCACCACGAGACCCTCGAGATCTTCCATCCGTGCGTCTGGGTGCGGGGGCGCGTGGTCTATGACGGCCTGGGGCACGACGCCCGGTCGTACCAGTCCGAGAGCCGGCGCGACCTGATGCGTCGCGAGGCTGCGTGGCTGCTGGACGACAGCCAGCACCGCTGACTCAGGCGCCGGTGCTGGGCAGGGTGCCGCTCGGCGACGGCGCGGTGCTCGTTGGTTCGCTGGTGGCACTCTCGCTGGAGGCAGGTGTGCTGGCTGGGGGCTCGTCCCACTCGTTCACCGATGGCTCGGCACTGGGCTCGTCCGGCGGTGCGTCGTCGCCGGAGGGCTCTGGCGTCGAGGCGGTCCCGGCGGGAGCCTCGTCCACGGTCGCTGCATCGCTGGTGTCGTTGACCCCGGTGACCGACACCCGCTGGGGGTGGACGATGTCGCCCGTGGCGACCACGGTGGACGGAACCGTCGGCGACCCCAGGGTCTTGCCGAAGTCGAACCGGAACAGGTTGTAGCTGCTCATCAACCGGTACAGGTAGTGGGCGTAGTTCGGATCGGTGGCGTAGCCGGCCCGGTGCATGGCGTCGGCGAACTTGACCGGTTCGCTGGCGAACTCGAACGCCGGTGCGTAGCGCGAATTGGCGGTCAGGAAGTGGCCGTGGTCGATCATCGACATGTCGGGGTTGGCGTAGGTGCGAAAGCTGTCGACGACGGTGTACTTGGTGCCGTCAGACCGGTACTCGGTGGTCAGCATGTCGACGCAGCCCGACTGGTAGGGCGACTTCACGGTGCCGCACTTGATGCCGAAGTAGTTGTGGTACTTGCTCGACAACTCCGAGCTGCCCCACCCGGTCTCGAGGATGGCCTGGGCGATGGTCACCGAGGCGGGCACGCGGTAGTCGTCCCACCCCTTCTGGGCACCGGCGGCGACCGTCTGGATGAAGATCTCCTGCGCGGTCTGTGCTGAGGCGCGTCGCGCCTGGCCGGTCAGTCCGAGTGCGAGGACGAGAGCGAACAGCAGCGGGAGCAGACGGGGGGTGCGGGCCACCGGACCAGTGTGGGCCACGCATGTTGACCAGCGAAAGCCGATGCTCAACCCCTCCTTGAGGTTGGTCCGCAAGGCTCAGGGCGCTGAGTTGCGCCGCCCGCGGGGTAGCCTCGTTCAATGAGCAACGACCAGTACGGGGGCGGTCAGCAGCCCTGGAACGGACAGCAGGGCCAGCCCGGTCAGCCCGGTCAGCCCAATCAACCGGGTCATCAGGGCCAGCAGGGTGGCTGGGACCCCTACGCCCGCCCGGGCCAGTCGGCACAGCCCCAGCCCACCCCGCCCTACCCCAACCAGCCGCGGCACGCTCAGGACCAGCCCCAGCAGGGGTACGGCCAGCCGGGTCAGCAGCAGTACGGGGGCCAGCAGCCGTACGGTCAGCAGCAGTACGCCCAGCCCCAGCAACCGGGTCAGCCGCAGCCGGGCCAGCCGCAGCCAGGACAGCAGTACGGAGCTCAGCAGCCGTACGGGCAGCAGCAGTTCGGCCAGCAGGCACCCCAGCAGAACAAGAACCGGCTGATGCCGATCATCGCCGGCGTCGTCGGCCTCGCACTGGTGGCCACGGTCGCCTTCCTGGCGCTCAACAACCGGAACAACCCCTCGACCACCCAGACGACGCAGGCGCCGACCACCACGGCGCCGGCGCCGACCAGCCCTCCGGTCACCCAATCGAGCGGCACCGAGACCAGTCAGGATCCGACCGAGACGACCACCAGTCCGGCCCCGACCACCGAGAGCCCGACCACCCAGACCAGCGCCCCCACCTCGGGTGACCGGGGCCCCGGCCCGGGTACCGAGGCGACCGTGATGGCCGAACTGTCAAAGCAGGGTTTCACCTGCACCAAGGAGCCCGGTCAGGACTTCAACTCCCAGCTGTGCACCCGCTTCGGCCAGGCCCCGTCGATGATGGTCTACATCGGTTCGAACTCCGACGGCAGCCTCGGACGGCTGTCGCTGCACGTGCAGTCGACCTCGAAGCCTGAGGTCTCGAAGGCGTTGTCGGACTTCATCATCAAGCAGTTCGCCGACCCGGGCAGCGTCGCGACGATCAAGGCGACCATGGCCAAGGGCACCGGCGGTGAGTACGAGCACGGACGCGTCGCAGGCTTCGAGTACCGCGGGCGCAGCGACGGTTCGATCGTGATGTTCGCGCCGACCTTCGCCGCCAGCGGCACCCCCAAGGTGATCGAGGTGCCCGCCGCGACCCAGACCAGCACCCTGAAGGCTGCGGGCTACACCTGCACCAGCACAAGCCGCACCATCACCGAGTGCGAGAAGACCACCGCCGGCATCACCAGCAAGGCCCGGTTCAGCGGAGACGCGGACGGGCTGGCCCTGATGAGCGTCTCGGTCGAGGGCGCCACCAAGGCTTCGGTCACCGCAGCGCTGACCGCCGAGATCACCAATGTCTACGGCAAGCTGCCCGACGGCTTCGCGTCCAGGGTCAACGCCTACATCAAGTCGGCCAACGCCGACTACGGAGCCAACGGCTACGACCCCGACGGCTACGTCTTCGACTACTTCCCCTCGGTCCGCTCGGGCACGAAGTACCGCAGCGCCATCTACTGGCGCACCTCGTGCTGGCAGGACATGAACGCCAGCTGCTGACCGGCCGGCTGCTGACGGTTCGTGAGCCTCAGGGTTCGTCCACGGCCGGGAAGCCCACGGTGAAGCGGGTGCGCCCGGGTGCGGAGTCGACGCGTGCCCAACCGCCGTGGGCCTCCATCACGGCGTGGACGATGGCCAGCCCGAGCCCGGTCGATGACTCGGTGCTGTGGGCTCGGGCACTGTCGGCGCGGGCGAACCGCTCGAAGACCTGCCCGCTGACCTTGTCGGGGATGCCGGGGCCGTCGTCGGCCACCTCAACCACGACGTAGCCAGCTTCTCGTCCCACGCTGGTGGTCACCCGCGTGCCCTCGGGGGTGTGCTTGCGGGCGTTGGAGAGCAGGTTGCCCACCACCTGCGGCAGTCGCCGCGGATCGGCCATGGCGATCGCCGGCTCGTCGGGCACCTGCACCAGCCAGCGGTGGCCGGGCCCTGCCACGCGGGCGTCCTGCACTGCCTGCAGCACCGACTCGACGACGTCGACGGGTTCGGCCGCCACCCCCTGGTCGTCGTCCAACCGGGCCAGCAGCAACAGGTCGTCGACCAGGTCGCTCATGCGCACCGACTCCGCCTCGATCCGGTCGATCGCGACACCGGCCTGGGTGGGCAATTGGTCGCGTTGGCGCTGGGTCAGTTCGGCGTAGCCGCGGATCGAGGCGAGCGGGTTGCGCAGTTCGTGCGAGGCGTCGGCGACGAACTGGCGTACCCGGGTCTCAGATCGTTGTCGGGCAGCGAGTGCGTGCTCGACGTTGTCGATCAGGTGGTTGAGAGCTTGACCAACCTGGCCGACCTCGGTGGTGGGGTCGGCGTCCTCGTCAGCGACCCTGGCTCCGACGGTCACCTCGCCGCGACCCAGATCCTGCCGCGAGACGGCGTGGGCGGTCGCGGCCACACGGTTGAGCGGACGAAGGCTGCTGGCCACGACTCGTCGGGTGACCAGCACCGCTGTGAGCAGGGCGGCAGCGACCAGGGCGAGCTCGGCCAGGGCCAGCCGGCCCAGCACGTGGGTGACCGACCCCAACGGGAGCCCGGTCACCTGCAGCGTCGGCCCCCGCTGGGTCACCACGGCTCGGTAGGGCCCCAGCCCGTCCAGGACGATGGAGTGGGGCTTGCCGTCGCGGGGCACGGCGAGCAGGTCGTCCACCACCGACGACGGTGGAGTCGTCAGCCCGTCCTCGGTCAGCAGCGTGGCCACTGGACGGCCGTTGCGCACCTCGAGCTTGAGCGTGCCGATCGGGTTGCCGACCTCGTCCTGGCCGGGTGGTCGCCCCTCACGGTCGCGTCCGGGGTCGCTGCGTGGCTCGCGGACCTGGACGATGTCGAGCTGCGCGTCGAGCTGGCTGACCAACACCTGGTTGGTGGCGACCAGGGTGGCGAGCCCGATCACCAGGCAGACCGCCGCGATGATCGCCACCACCCGCACCACCAGGCGTCGTCCCAGGGTGCCTCGGGCCAACGGCGAGACCACTGGGGTGCTCATGCCACCGGCTTGAGGACGTACCCGGCTCCGCGCATGGTGTGGATCATCGGCTCGCGGCCGTGGTCGACCTTCTTGCGCAGGTAGGAGATGTAGAGCTCGACGACATTGGCCTGGCCGCCGAAGTCGTAGTTCCAGACCCGGTCGAGGATCTGTGCCTTCGACAGCACCCGCCGCGGGTTGCGCATCAGGTAGCGCAGCAACTCGAACTCGGTGGCGGTCAGCGTGATCGGCTCACCGGCGCGGGTGACCTCGTGGGAGTCCTCGTCGAGCACCAGGTCACCGACCACCAGCATGGAATCGCTGCGGGGCTGGGTGGCACCGCTGCGCCGCAGCAGACCGCGCAACCTGGCGATCAGTTCCTCGAGGCTGAACGGCTTGGTGACATAGTCGTCGCCGCCGGCGGTCAGGCCTGCGATCCGCTCACTCACAGCGTCCTTCGCGGTGAGGAAGATCACCGGCACCTCGGGTTGGTCGGCGCGGATTCGGCGCATCACCTCGAGGCCGTCGAAGTCGGGCAGCATCATGTCGAGCACGATCGCGTCCGGACGGTGTTCGCGGGCGGCCTTGACCGCGGCCAGCCCGCTGCCGGCGCTGACCACCTCCCAGCCCTCGTAGCGCATGGCCAGCCCCAGCAGTTCGGTCAGGCTGGGTTCGTCGTCGACGGTCAGCACCGTGATCGGCGACCCGTCGGGACGACGCAACTGCTCGTGCGGGGAGTTCATGGTGCTCACACTGGCACGCCAACCGCAGCGGTGACTGTGTGTTTCCTGTGCGGACGCTGTGTGTGGAGTCCGGCGTCGCTCAGGCCGGGTCGGCGTCCCTGATCACCCGACGCTCGGGGTCGTGCTCACTGCGGCGGAACAAGCTGTCGACGCCGGCGCGTCCCGAGCCGAGCACCATGAACAGCGTGCCCAGCGAGGCGAGCGCCAGGTTGTACTCGTAGCCCCCACCGGTCAGGTAGAACCCGTGGCGCCAGGTGGAGTAGACCATCAACATCACTTGCTGCACCAGCAGCACCAGGCCGATCACCGGTGTCGCGAGCCCGAACACGAGCAGTGCGCCGCCGAGCAGCTCGAAGATCACCGTTCCCCAGCCGAAGATCTCGGGGTAGGGCACCCCATGGCCGTTGAGCACGGTGACCTGGTGGGGGATGCCGTCCTGCCAACGCCGCCAGCCATGCAGCATCAGGATGGTGCCGGTGGCGATCCGGGCGAGCATCAGACCGATGTCCTGGAGAACGCGGACGAATGACGTCATGGTGAGGGCCTTCCGGTGGCGGGTGCCCCCACAGTAGCCAGCCGCGCTCGCGTGGTGGGCAGTGACGAGCCGGTCGGGCGAGGGCGTCTTCCCTGAAGGTTGTGCCTCGCTGCCACATTCGAAGGCCCCACGTTCCACACTGGGGTGATGAACCGGTCGCGTCCCCACTCCACCCGTCAGGGTGATGGTGCGCGGACGCAGTCTGTGAGCGGCAAGGTGATCCCTTGGCCGGCCACGGGTGAGACGGTGATGTTCATCGGCGCTCCCGGACTGCTCAGCTCAGCGATCGCCGCGACCTTCTTCGACCTCAAGGTCGGGCCGCTGGCGCGCTCCTGCGCGACGACCGCTGGGGTCGCCGAGGGTGCCGACCTGCCGGCTCCCAGCGCGGGCGAGAGAGCGGTGATGGCCGAGTTGGGCATGGACCTGGGGCGCTGCGACTTGGTCAGACTGACCGACGACGTGGTGCGCACGTCGTCCCACATCGTGGTGCTGGGCTCGTCCACCTGCTTCGACGCTCCACCAGGACGACGCTGTGATGTCGAGCGCTGGCCGCTGGACGAACCCTCGCACCGGGGCATCGAAGGGCTGAACCGGCTGCGACTGATCCGTGATGGCATCGAGTCGAACGTCAACACGTTGGTGTCGACGCTTGGGCTCGACGCCAGTTCGCGCTGAGCGGCCTCAACCCACGATCTGCTCGACTCCGTCGGGCAGTGGCGCCTGCTCGGCCGTGCCTGCGACGGGGTCCCAGCGTACGAAGACCTGGCGGCTGGGATCGTCGGGGTGCCGGATCGGAACCAGTACGTGGTACGTGTCGCCGGCCCCGTTGACCTCGATCTCTTCGACGGCCTCGATCAGGCTGACCGGGTCGATGGCGTCCGGCACCGTCAGCGATTCGAGTGCCGAGTAGCCGTCGGCCAGGTATGTCGAGACGACATCGGAGTCGTCGGTGACGGTGACCACGGCCTGAGCGTTCGAGAGCGCGAGCAAGCTGACGTACTGCCCACAGCCGAGCGTGGTCGCATCGTGTGGCCCCGACTGCACCACGATGCACTGACGCCCGTCGGGCTGCCGGTCCACGCTGTAGACCATCGATGGTGCCACCTGCACCGCCTTCATCACCTTCCGGCCGATCGTCTCGCCGCCATTCGGGCCCCGCACGAAGGTCCAATTGTCGCCAGAGTTGGTCCACTGACCCTCGTCGCTCCACAGCAGCAGGCTGACGTCGTCCTGCGGGGTGGGCGCCGGCCCGTGGGTCTGCAGCGGGACGAGTTGGCGCTCCACCAGGCCGAAGGTGCGAGCGCGCTCGTCCACGATCACCACCGCAGCGACACGTTCACCCGTCGGGTTGACCGCTACCGGCCCGTGGATGCCAGTGAGCAGTGGGATCGCCTTGGTGCGGGTGACCAGGTAGAGCGTGGCTCCGGGGTCCATGTCACCGCCGGTGAACGAGTCCGACTGGGAGGCGACCAGGTAGCCGGCGGCAGTCGGAATGATCTGGGTGACCATCCCGGTGCCCTTGGGCAGGGTGACCAAGATGTTGCCTGCGGCATCGCGCGTGGGAGTCTCGCTCGACCCCGCGGGGTCGTCCCAGTAAGGCAGGACCACGCGCACCCGCCAGTCGGCGGTGCGTTCGGCGCGCCACGCGCTGTGGATCGGACGGCCGACCGGCAGCTTCTGGGCCAGCTCCCAGCGCTCGAGCTCGGTCAGGGCGGGCGCCTGCGACCGCTCCGTGACGGTCGGCGTCGACGTGGCAGAGGTGCTGGGCGACTGCGCGATGGTCGGTGTCGGGCCAGTGCCGTCGCCCCGGGTGGTGAGCCATCCTGCGGTGGCCAGCGCCACCGCCACGCCACCGACGCCCACGCCCGCGGCCGCGCGGCGGCGGTGGAGCACTCGGTGCCCTCGAGGGAGCACACCGTCGACGACGTCGTCGGTGTCGGGTGCGGGCACCTGATCGGCGTGCGTGCTCAGCGTGGTTCGCAGCAGGTCGGTCAACGGATCGCGATTCATCGCAGCTGTCCTTCCGGGAGTGGATGGGAAGGGGAGTGGGAGTCGTCGGCGGTCAGGTCGCTGCGCAACCGGGCCAGACCGCGCGACAGGTGGGACTTCACCGTGCCGATCGAGCAACCCATGGTCTCGGCGATGTCGGACTCGGTCAGGTCTTCGTAGAAGCGCAGGACGATCGCGGTGCGCTGGCGAGGGGGGAGCGCCTGGAGCAGCCGCCAGATCTCGTCCCGGTCCTCGACGGTGGTGTCGTCGACCGGTTCGGGCTCGCGCACCACCTCGGTCGGGAACTCGCGTCGTCCCCACTGTCGCCAGCGCGAGATGTGGGTGCGGGTGATGGTGCGCCGGGCGTAGGGCTCGAGCAGGTCGAGGTCGTCGACCCGCGGCAGGGCCAGGTAGACCTGGAGCAGGGCGTCCTGCAGCAGGTCATCGGCAGCGGGCAGCGACCCGGTCAGCAACAGGCAGTAGCGCCGCAACGCCCCCGCACTGCGCTCCACGAAGGCGGTGAACTCGCGGTCGCGGCTGTGCGTCGATGCCATCGCGCCCTCCTCCCCTGCGCCCGACACCTCCAAGACGCTCAGAGGCCCGCGAAAGGTTGAGTCCCTGGCCGGCTCCCCCGTCGGGGGGTGACGTTTATGTTCGTCTCATCATGGTCTGAGATGATTGAACACGTGAATGACTCGCTGATCGAGGGCCGGTACCGGCTCGATCATGAGGTTGGCCTCGGGGCCAGCGGCAAAGTGTTTCGAGCGACCGACCTGGTGCTCGAACGAGAGGTCGCCGTCAAGGTCGTCGACGGCACCCGTATCGGCGACCCCACCATCGTCGAGCGCTTCCGTCGTGAAGCCATCGCCACCGCCGGGCTGGCCCACCCCAACATCGTCAGCGTGTACGACGCCGGCAGCGAGGGCGAGCGTCACCACCTGGTCATGGAACTTCTCAGCGGCCCGTCGGTCGCCGACCTGCTCAAGCAGTACGGACAGTTCGACCTGCAGCGCGTCGTCCGGATCGGGGCCCAGGTCGCGCGCGGACTCAGCGCCGCGCACGCCATCGGCCTGACCCACCGAGACATCAAGCCCGGCAACGTGGTCAAGCACGACTCGATCACCAAGATCGTCGACTTCGGCATCGCCCGGCTCGGTGAGGCGGTCTGGCAGACCCTCACCGTCGCATCGACCACGGTCGGCACTGCCGCCTACATGTCGCCCGAGCAGGCTCGTGGCCTCGACGTTGGCCCGCCCAGCGACGTCTACTCGCTGGGCTGCCTGCTGATGACCATGGCCACCGGCAAGCCCCCGTTCGTCGACCCCGACCCGATCGAGACCGCCCGCGCTCACACCTCGGACGTGCCGCCGCGACTGCGCGACCGTCGTCCCGAGTTCCCCGCCGAACTGGACGAGTTGATCGACCGGATGCTCGCAAAGGACCCCGACGACCGCCCGAGCACCAGCGAGGTCGCCGACGCGCTCACCGACCTCGAGGCGCAGGCCAAGGGCATGGCGTCGCCGGTCGAGACGCGCGAGGTGCTCGGTGAGCCCGAGTCGCCTGCCACCCCGGCGCGCCGCCACCCGGACGACGTGGTGCCGAAGCGTCGCCGCTGGTGGGCCCGACACGGCAAGCCGCACCACCAGCCGCGCCGCGCTGTTCGCTGAACTCGCCAGTCCTCGCTCAGCCGAGCGATAGGACGATGTCCACCACGGCTCGACCCAACCGCTCGAGGGTCTCTCGTGAGAGCCCAGCCACGACCCGGGGAAAGATGACTCGCGGCAGGCGGGCGTAGCGTTCGTACACCTGCTCGCCGGTGCCCAGGTCGAAGATGGCGTGGTTGCCCGGCCGGGCGATCCAGCTCAGGAACCCCTGGTGGTCGAAGGCGTCTCCACCGCTGGCCTGCACCAGGACCGCGCCGTCGGGGATCACCTCGAAGTCAGCTGCCGAGAGCACCTCGACATCGGTGGGTCCGGTCAGCACCACCACCTCGGCCAGCGGCAGCAGGCGGTCTCGGTCACCGTGCTCGACCCCACGCGCCTCGAGGTCGGGGCGGGGCTGGCGGCTGATGTGGCTGACGTGCATGCCAAAGGCCAGCGCGAGGTCGGCCACTGATCGTCCCAGGTCGCCCAGACCGACGATGGTGCAGCGCTTGCCGGCCAACTCGTGGGGGTGCTCACGCCACTGGTACTGACCCAGACCGCGAGCCAGGGCGACCAACTGCATCATCACCACCTCGGCGGCTGGGTGGTCGCCGTAGTGGGTGACGTTGTGCACCTCGATGCCGCGTTCGGCCAACGTGGCCAGGTCGAGTCGTCCCTTCGAGGTTCCGCAGACCACGACATGGCGAAGCGAGGGCCACTGGGCGATGTCGTCACCGGTCATCGGGTCGAGCGTCGAGACCAGCACGACCTCGGGATCGTTGGAGTCGAGTCGGCGGCCGTCAGCCAGGGCGGCCAGTTGGTCGAGGTAGTCGGGCACCAGGTTGACCGCGCCCCAGGTGGCGATTCTCATGGGTTCACCGTGATCGTCAGCACCAGTGGAGGCGGGTCGGTCGGCTTGGGCTCGAACCGGCTGGTGTAGCTGATGGTCATCGTCGTGGTGCCGCTGCGGGCTCCGGTGATCTGCACCGAGACATCCTCGAAGCAGCCACCGGGTGGGCAGTTGCGGTCGCGCAGGCGGCCCTTGAGCACGGCGGTGGCGATCTGCTCGTCGGGTGGGCCGGTGATCGTCCAGCCGTAGCCGGTGCTGGCGTTGGCCTCACCGACCTCGACCAGGATCTGGTCGCCGATGCCGATCTCGACTGTGGCAGTGCGCACCGACGGTGTCGGTGTCGGTGAGGTGGTCGTGGTGGGGACGGGTGTCATGGGCTTGGGAGCAGGCGTTGCGGTCACGGTTGATGTCGTGGTGACCGTGATGGTCGGCTGCGTTCGGCCCTGTAGCAGGGTGCAGCCCGACACCATGCAGGCCAGGGCGACCAGCGTGGTGAGGGCGCGGAGATGGTGCCTGCTCATGACTGCGAGAATGGCACTGCCGGGGGTCGGCGTGTGCTCAGACCACGCGGACCCAGTTGGCGCCCTTTCCTGTCGGTACGCGGTCGACCACCGGCAGGCTGCCGTCGGGCTCGACCCGGTGCACGGCCAGGTCGGTGGACTTCTCGCCAACCGCGAGGACGAGCGCCGGGTCACCGGTGACCAAGAAGCCTCGCGGCTGCTGCTCGGTGGGGGTGTGGGCGAGCACTTCGACCAGGTGCCCCTCGCGGTCGAGACGAATCGTGGTCAAGGTCGACTCGGTGCGTTCGGAGCAGATCAGCAGGTCGCCTGCCAGGTGTAGGTCGGCTCCCCAGATGTAGTGGTTGGCCAGTGGGTCGGCGCCGAGCTCGCTGTGGCCGAGTCCCCTGCTGGTGTCGTAGGCGGGCAGGGCCTCAGCAGTGGTGAGGACGCCGGTGCTCGGGTCGCGGTCGAACCGGATCGCCTCGCCGGAGAACTCGGTCATCAGGTAGGCGTTGGCGCCATCGGGATCGACGACGAGGTGCCGTGGACCAGAGCCCCGGGGCGCGCTGACGGTGGGCGGGTCGAGCGGGCTGAGCACGCCGTCGTCGTCCAGCCGGTACTGGGTGACCAGGTCATCGCCGAGGGCGACGAAGTAGGCCGAGTCGCCATGGGTGACCACGCAGTGCAGGTGGGTGTACTCGATGCGTGAGGTCGCCTCGCCCAGGCTGCCGTCATCGGCGACCGGCCAGACCAGACCGGTGTTGCCGCCGTAGGAGGCGCCCAGCAGGAAGCGGCCGTCGGCGGTCAGGTGCAGGTAGGCGAACGAGTCGTCGACCTCGCGGCGAGAGAGTTCTTCCAGTGCCCCGGTCGCCCGGTCGAGTCGCAGGGTGACCACGGCAGCGCCGGTGCCGGCCTCGTCGTCCGCCTTGACCCCGGCGTGGACGAGGTCACGGGCGGCGTCGACCGCGAAGCACCCGGTGCCGGGCAGCCCGGTCGTGGTGGCCAGTGGGGTGGCCTGCTCACCCTCGAGGCGGAAGGCGGCAATCGCGGAGTCGCCGGCTGCGGCGACCAGGACGAGACTGTGGCTGCTCATCACCCCACCGTAGTCGCGCCCGTGCTCCGGAGGTGGTGATGGTTTCGTGCCACGGAAAGTACGCACGGGGGGCGAAAGTGGGCCCCTTGGCCAATCGCGTGGCACGAACCCATCAGGTCAGCAGCTCAACCCCTGGTAGCGGCCGAGCGCAGCTGCCTTGGCGTCGCCGGTCAGCAACTGCGGGCGGCCGTCGACGATCCTTCCCGGTGCCCACGAGTGGTCGGTGGCGCCACTGGGGTCGATGGTGACGGTGAGCACGCCGGTCTCGCGGGTCTGCACCCGGGTGGAGTGGAAGTTGAAGTTGCCCAGGCCGTAGGCGACGAGCGTGTCGCCGACCTTGGTGGTGCGCTGCACGCGGTGCGCGTGGGTGCCGACCACGATCGTGGCGCCGGCCTCGGCCAGCCTCTTGGCGATCATCTGCTGCCTGGGCGAGGTGCAGACCTGGTAGTCGATGCCCCAGTGCACGTAGACCACGATCACCTGGTCGGGATCGGCGCGGCGGGCGTCGGCCACCCCCGTGACCAGCCGGTCGAGTCCGGCGTCGGTCTTGATCATGGCGACGCCGGGGCGGCCGCCTCGCGGGCGCCAGTCCATGTTCGACTCGAGGATGTCGTTGCCGACGAAGACGCTGAGCCGGCGGCCCTTGAGCTCGGTGGTGAAGGGGGCGAAGGCCTCGTCCTCGGTGGCACCCACCCCGATCATCGGCAGGCTCGAGGCCTCACGGATCGCCAGGGTGCGTTGCATGCCGGTGACGCCGAAGTCCATGGCGTGGTTGTTGGCCAGGCTGACCAGGTCGACGCCCTCGGCCTGGAGCATGCGGGGGAACTCGGAGTCGGTGAGGAAGGTGTAGAGCTTGGGCTGCTTGGTCAGGCCGGTGGCGTCGTCGGCCAGCGCGGTCTCGAGGTTGACCATGGCGAAGTCGGCACTGGCCAGCAGTTGCCCAGCTTCACCCAGGCCGAGCTCGGTGGAGTCGCGGGCCAGTTCGAAGGCGTTGGCGTCGCCGGCGAAGGCCAGGGTGATGGTGCCCTCGGGCAGGGACGCGGTCGGGGTGGGCGTCGAGGTCGGACGGGCCGAGGTGGCGGCAGGGCGCGAGGTCTGCGTGGCGGTGGTCGGCAGGCTCGTCCGCGGTGCCGCGGACGTGGCTGCGGTGCCCGATGCGGTTCCCTGTGGGGGAGCGGTCGTGGGGCTCGCGCACGAGGCCACCGTCGACAGCGCCACCGCAAATGTCAGCGCCGCGATCGTCCGCCGCTTCATGCCGCCCACCTCATGTCACCTGACCCTAGAGCGGGGGAAGGCAGGTGGGCGTGGCACCGATCACCCACGGCGAATCGGGAACAACCCTGACCTTTCCATGGTTGAGCCTGATGCACTCAACTTCGACTTGCGCTCGAACTCACGATCGCTAGAGTTGAGCCCGTAAGACTCAACCCACACAGTGGAGGATCACACACATGGCTCGTGCAGTCGGTATCGACCTCGGCACCACCAACTCCGTCGTCGCCGTTCTCGAGGGCGGCGAACCCACCGTCATTCCCAATGCTGAGGGCGCCCGCACGACTCCGTCGGTCGTCGCCTTTGCCAAGGGTGGCGAAGTCCTGGTCGGCGAGGTCGCCAAGCGTCAGGCCGTCACCAACGTCGACCGGACGATCCGTTCGGTCAAGCGCCACATGGGTACGGACTGGTCCGTCGACATCGACGGCAAGAAGTACACCCCGCAGGAGATCAGCGCCCGCGTGCTGCAGAAGCTGAAGCGCGACGCCGAGGCCTACCTCGGTGAGCCGGTCACCAACGCGGTGATCACGGTTCCCGCCTACTTCTCCGACGCCGAGCGCCAGGCCACCAAGGAGGCCGGTGAGATCGCTGGCCTGACCGTCGACCGGATCATCAACGAGCCGACCGCGGCTGCGCTGGCCTACGGCCTCGACAAGGGCGACACCGAGCAGACCATCCTGGTCTTCGACCTCGGCGGCGGCACCTTCGACGTCTCGCTGCTGGAGATCTCCGATGGCGTCTTCGAGGTGAAGGCCACCAAGGGCGACAACCGCCTCGGCGGCGACGACTGGGACCAGCGTGTCGTCGACTGGCTGGTGACCCAGTTCAAGAACAAGAACGGCGTCGACCTGTCCAAGGACAAGATGGCCCGCCAGCGTCTGCAGGAGGCTGCCGAGCGCGCCAAGATCGAGCTCTCCAGCGCTGCTGACACCTCGATCAACCTGCCCTACATCACCGCCGGTGCCGAGGGCCCGCTGCACCTGGACGAGAAGCTGACCCGTGCGGAGTTCCAGCGCCTCACCCAGGACCTGCTCGACCGCGTCCGCGCGCCGTTCAACGCGGTGCTCTCGGACGCCAAGACCAGCGTCGACAAGGTCGACCAGGTGATCCTGGTCGGTGGCTCGACCCGCATGCCCGCCGTCGTCGACCTGGTCAAGGAACTGGCCGGCAAGGATGCCCACAAGGGCGTCAACCCCGATGAGGTCGTCGCCCTGGGCGCCAGCCTGCAGGCCGGCGTGCTCAAGGGTGAGGTCAAGGACGTGCTGCTGCTCGACGTCACCCCGCTGAGCCTGGGCATCGAGACCAAGGGCGGCGTGATGACCCGCATCATCGAGCGCAACACCACCATCCCGACCAAGCGTTCCGAGGTGTTCACCACCGCCGAGGACAACCAGCCGTCGGTGATGATTCAGGTCTACCAGGGTGAGCGTGACTTCGCCCGCGACAACAAGTCGCTGGGCAACTTCGAGCTCACCGGCCTGATGCCGGCCCCGCGTGGCCTGCCGCAGATCGAGGTCACCTTCGACATCGACGCCAACGGCATCGTCCACGTGCACGCCAAGGACCTGGCCACCGGCAAGGAGCAGTCGATGACTGTCACCGGCGGCTCGGCCCTGGGCAAGGACGACATCGACCGCATGGTCAAGGACGCCGAGGCCCACGCCGAGGACGACCGCAAGCGTCGCGAGGCCGTCGAGCAGCGCAACGAGGCCGACGCCCTGGCGTTCCGCACCGAGAAGTTGCTGGACGAGCACGCCGACAAGCTGCCCGAGGACGTCAAGACCCCGGTGCAGGAGTCGCTGGAGAAGTTGAAGGAGGCCCTGAAGGGCACCGACAACGACGACGAGGTCAAGGCTGCGATGGACGACCTGAACACCAAGGCCTCGGCCATGGGTCAGGCGGTCTACGCCGCCGCGCAGGCCGAGCAGCAGGCCAACCAGGCCACCAGCTCGGACGAGGGCGAGACCACGACCGATGCCGGCACCGACTCGTCAACCTCTGGTGACGACGACGTGGTCGACGCCGAGATCGTCGACGAGGACAAGAAGGACGAGTGAGTCCCGCTGGTCGGGGGTCGGGGTCGGTGCGTCCAGCCTCGCCCCCGACCGCCCCTCGTCGGGACCGTCCCGATCCGACCAACCAACCGGGCCGACCACCAGCAGGGCAGAATCGAAGCAAGCACCGTGACAACCGAGGAGAGCAGCGTGTCAGAGCAGTACGCGGGAGGGCAGTACGTGCCTGAGGGCGAAGCCGTGGGCGAGGGCGTCGAGGCGCCGATCGTGGCCGACCCGACGACCGTGGGGCCCGAGGCCGGGGCGACCACCGAGCCGGAGCTCAGCGGCGAGGCCGAGCAGGCCGAGGGTGACCCCCAGGCCGCACGGATCGCCGAACTCGAGGCGCTGGTCGCCGAGCGCACCGCTGACCTGCAGCGTCTGGGCGCCGAGTACGCCAACTACAAGCGCCGCGTCGACCGCGACCGTGAGCTGGCCAAGCAGTCCGGCGTCGAGAAGGTCGTGCTCGACCTGCTGCCGGTGCTCGACAGCATCGATGCCGCCCGCGCCCACGACGAGGTCAAGGAAGGCTTCGCCATGGTCGCCGGTGAGCTCGAGAAGCTCGCGGGCAAGTACGGTCTGGTCGGTTACGGCGCCAAGGGCGACGAGTTCGACCCGCAGTTCCACGAGGCGCTGATGCACATGCCGCTGCCCGAGCCGGTCTCGGTGACCACCTGTTCTGAGGTCATGCAGCGCGGCTACACCCTGCACGGCAAGGTGCTTCGTCCGGCCCGTGTGGCCGTTGCCGACCCGCAGTGACCCTGACCAACTCACCTGACGTCGAGAGGAGGCCCCGATGAGCACCAAGGACTGGATCGAGAAGGACTACTACAAGGTGCTGGGCGTCTCCAAGGACGCCAAGCCCGAAGAGATCAAGAAGGCCTTCCGCAAGCTGGCGCGTGACAACCACCCTGACCAGCACCCCGGAGACAAGGCTGCCGAGAACCGGTTCAAGGAGATCTCCGAGGCCAACACCATCCTCAGTGACCCGGCCAAGCGCAAGGAGTACGACGAGGCGCGCCGGCTGTTCGGCGGTGGCGGCTTCCGGTTCCCGACCGGCGGTGCCGGCGGGGCGGGCCCGAACGTCAACGACCTGTTCCGCAACGCCAGCCAGGCCGGCGGTGGGTTCTCCGACCTGTTCGGTGACCTGTTCGGCCAAGCGGCGGGGCGTCGTCCCAGTGCCGGTGGACGAGGCGGACCGCGCCGCGGCAGCGATGTCGAGGGCGAGGTGACGATCAACTTCACCGACGCCGTCGAGGGCGTGACCGTGCCCGTGCAGATGGTCTCCGACGCGGCGTGTTCGGCCTGCCGGGGCACCGGCGCGAAGGCGGGCACCGTGCCCAAGGTGTGCACCACCTGCCAGGGCTCGGGCATGCAGGCCTCCACCGCCGGTGGCGTCTTCCAGGTCACCGAACCCTGCCGCGACTGCAAGGGTCGCGGGCTGGTCGTGGACGACCCCTGCCAGGTCTGCCACGGCTCCGGGCGCGGGCGTTCGACCCACTCGATGCAGGTTCGTGTGCCTGCCGGGGTGTCCGACGGCCAGCGGATCAGGATCAAGGGCAAGGGCTCGGCCGGCGAGAACGGCGGGGCGGCCGGCGACCTCTACGTGGTCGTCCACGTGCGTCCCCACAAGCTGTTCGGCCGCAAGGACGACAACCTCACCCTCGACGTGCCTGTGACCTTCGCCGAGGCCTCCTTGGGCGCCACCATCGAGGTGCCCACGCTGACCGGTCCGCGAGTGAAACTCAAGTTGCCCGCCGGCACCCCGAACGGTCGCACCTTCCGGGTGCGCGGCAAGGGTGTCGGACGAGCCAACGGCACCCACGGCGACCTGCTGGTCACCGTCGACGTGCAGGTGCCCGAAGACCTGACCGACGACGCCAAGCACGCGCTCGAGGAGTACGTGCGGCTGGCCGGCGCCCCCAACCCGCGCCAGGCCCTCTACGGGAACTGAGAGGGGTTTGGGGAGCTGACATGAGCGCCCACCTGCCGCAGGTACTCGACCGCGACGCACCGATCTTCACGATCTCGGTCGCGGCCAACCTGGCCGGCATGCACCCGCAGACCCTGCGCGGCTACGACCGGATGGGTCTGGTCGAGCCGAAGCGGGCACGCGGACGAGGCCGGCGCTACTCGATGCACGACGTGGCCCGGCTGCGGCTCGTCCAGCACCTGTCGCAGGTCGAGGGCATCAACCTCAACGGCATCCGCCGCATCCTGGCCATGGAGACCGAGAACGATCGGCTGCGCGACGAGGTGAATGAGTTGTCGTCCCGGCTCGAGGCGGCCAGGGCCGAACTGCACCACGAGCGCACCGGAGTGCCTCGGGTGTTCACCGCCGAGACCTCTGGCGCGGTGCACCTGGGTCGCGTGGTTCGCGGCCAGTTGGCGCTGCCCGGACGCTGAGTGGCGGGGCCTGCGCGCTAGCGTGTGGCCATGACGAGCGTGCTCTGCCTGGGCGAGGCCCTGATCGACGTCGTGCACCGCACTGGAAATGCCCCTTCCGAGCATGTCGGAGGCAGCATCCTCAACGTGGCCAGTGGTTTGGCCCGCCTCGACCACGACACCCGGCTGGCCACCTGGATCGGCCATGACGAACGCGGCGTCAGGATCGCCGAGACGGCGACGGTCGCCGGTGTCCGCCTGGTCGAGGGCAGCGACGGCGCCGCCCACACCCCGGTCGCCAACGCCCACATCGACGCCGAGGGCAAGGCCACCTACGACTTCGACCTGGAGTGGCGGGTGCCTGCGCTCGACGGGGTCGGCGAGGTGGGCCACCTGCACACCGGCTCGTTTGCCGCGACGCTGGAACCTGGAGGTTCGGATGTGCTCGAGGCGGTGCGGACGATGGGTCGCACGGCCTCGGTCAGCTACGACCCCAATGCCCGCCCAGCGCTGATGGGCACGGCCGACTTGGTGCGTGAGCGGATCGAACAGATCGTCGCCGCCAGCGACCTGGTGAAGGCCTCGGACGAAGACCTGGCCTGGCTCTACCCCGATCGCAGCGCCGAGGCGGTCCTCGATGGGTGGATCGCGCTCGGTCCGAAGCTGGTGGTGGTCACTCGCGGTGCCGACGGTGCGTCCGCGCGGATGGCCGGCCGGCCCGAGTTGGTCGACCTCGCGCCCAACGTGGTCGACGTCGGTGACACCGTCGGTGCCGGCGACTCGTTCATGGCCGGCATGGTGTCGTCACTGCTCGACCAGGGGTTGCTGGGTTCGCGTGAGGCGGTCGAGCGGCTGGAACGAGCACGCGTCGACCAGGTGCGTGAGGCGCTGGCTCGGGCGATCAAGACCTCGGCGATCACCGTCAGCCACGTGGGCGCCTACTCCCCGACGAGGGACGAGCTCGGCTGACGGCCAGTCGCTCAGGCGGTCGCGGCCTTGGCCCGCTGCGCGGGCATCGCCACCAACACCAGCATCGCCAGCCCGCCGATCGGTGCCAGTGTCAGAAGGATCGCCGGCGGCCAGGCCGAGGCTGCCCCCATCAGCGTGATCAACACCGGTGATATGGCGGCTGCGGTCGAACCGGCCAGGCCGAGCAATGCCGAACCGGTGCCGGCGTGGTCGGGCACCTCGGCCGAGGCGAGCGCGCCTGAGTTGCCACCGACCAGCCCGATCGAGAAGGTCAGCGCGAAGCACGCCGGCCACACCGACCACAGTGGGGCGTCGAAGGCCGCCACCCCGAGCATCATCCACAGGCCGCCGGCCAGGGCCAGCAGCAGCCCGCTCATCAACACCTGGTGGGTGGGCACGCGTCCGGCCAGGCGGGCCGACAGCGTGGACGAGATCATGATCGCGCCGGAGTTGAAGGCGAACACCAGCGAGTACTGGGTGGGGCTCAGTCCGTTGAGGGTCTGGAACAGGTAGGGCGAACTCGACACGTAGGCGAAGATGCCGATGCCCTGCAGGGCGTTGATCATCATGAAGCCGACGTAGGCACGCTTGCGCAGGATGTGGCCGGCGGCTCGTCCAAACTCGACCAACCCACCCGCGTGGCGGCGTTCGGGCGGCAGCGACTCGGGGACGACGAACAGCGCCGCCAGCAACTGCACCGCGGCGACCAGGGCGATTGCCCAGAACGAGTGGTGCCAGGTGCCCAGCCGCAGGATCGCCGCTCCCAGCAGCGGGGCCACCAGGGGGGTGATCGCGCCGACCGCCATCACCGTGTTCATCACCCGCACCAGCTGCGCACCACGGGCCAGGTCGACCAGCACCGCGCGTCCGATCACCATCGTCCAACCACCGCTGAAGCCCTGCAGCAGTCGCGCGATGATCATCACCTCGATGGTGGGTGCCATCGCACACAGCGCCGAGGCGGCCATCAGGGCGATCGTCCCGGCCACGAGCGGACGCTTGCGCCCCACCTGGTCGGAGAACCGGCCACCCACCAACTGGCCGAGGGCCATGCCCACGAAGAAGGTGGTCAGGGTGAGGTTGAGCAGGCCAGGGGTGGTGTCGAGGTCGCGCACCACCATCGGGAAGGCCGGCAGGTACATGTCGGTGGCCAGCGGCCCCACGGCTCCGAACAGGATGATTGAGGCGATGACACCCTTCGGCACCGGGGGTGACTCGGCCTCGGGGGTGGAGGCGGGGTGGGTCACCTGCTCATTGTGGCGCCCAGATGCCCGAACTGACTGCTCATTCAGATAGTGGCGCGGCGCTTCCCCCGCACCAAGATCGAGGTCCCGCACCAACGTTGGTGCTCAAACTCGATTTGGTGCGCAGGAAGGCCGTGAACCGGGCCGCAGCGCCGCGGTGCAAGGGCAGCCGGACGCCGGACTCAGTCGTTCTTGGCGACCCGGACGACCAGCGACCCGGGGTCGATGTCGGTGCGCATCCGCCGCACCTCGCCCACGGCGTCGCCGTCGAGTTGCCCTTCGACCGGGCGGTTGAACTCGGCGGTGGCCTGATGGGTGGTCCAGTGCCGCATCCGCTTGCTGCCGCGGCGGTGGTGGGTGGCGATGTCGAGCAGCACCCCGCCCCAGCCGAACGGCCCCTTGGGTGCCAGCACCAGGGTGTCGAGTTGGCCGTCGTCCGGCTCGGCCTCGGGGACGAGCACCACGCCGCCGGTGAGGATGCCGCAGTTGCAGACCATGTACGAGCGGGCGTGGTGCGCTCGTCCGTCGGGCCCGGGCAGGTCACCGTTGTCGACCCGTGCACGGAAGCCCCGCGACAGCATGGCCCGGCTGCCCGACTCGACGTAGGCCAGCCAGCCCATCATCTTCTTGAGGTTGTCGTGGGTGTTGGCCATGGTGTCGGCGTCAGTGCCGACCCCGGCGATCACCAGGAAGACCCGCTCATCCTGGTCGTCGAACCACACCAGCCCCAGGTCGATCGGTCGGTCGTCGCCGGTCATCGCGATCTCGAGGGCGTCCTCGAAGTCATTGAGCGGCAGGTCGAGGTTGCGGGCCAGGAGGTTGCCGGTGCCCTCGGCGATCACCCCGAACGGCACGCCGCTGCCACGCAAGGCCTGGGCGACCAGGCGCACGGTGCCGTCGCCACCCATCGCACAGATCAGGTCGGCCCCTGACTCCAGAGCCTGCTTGCCCTGACCGAAACCGGGATCGTCCTCAGTGCTGGGAATCCAGTCAGGCGTCTCGTAGCCGTGCTCACCGGCCAGTCGCGAGGCGATGCCGACCCGCAGGTCGAGGTCGTCGATCTTGGTCGGGTTGTAGATGATGCTGATGCGCTTGCCCACGGTTCCGACGGTAGCCACGCCCGCCAAGGGCGTCCGGAGAATGGGCTGCGCGAAAGGGTGGGACGAGGCTCAGGCCTCGAGCCGATAACCCATTCCGCGCACGGTGGCGATGCGTGCTGCGCCGACCTTCTTGCGCAGGTAGCCGACGTAGACGTCGACCACGTTGGAGTTGGGGTCGAAGTCGTACCCCCACACTCGGCTGAGCAGTTGCTCGCGGCTGAGCACCCGGCGCGGGTTGCGCAGGAAGGTCTCGAGCATGGTGAACTCCCGGGCCGACAGGTCGTGGGTCTCACCGTCGACGCTGACCTCACGACTGTGCAGGTCGAGGGTGACGTCGCCGACCTGCAGCCGGCTGGTTGCCTCCTCGGGTGCGGCGGTCGCCTGGGTGGCCGGGCGCAGCCGCAGCTTCACCCTGGCCAGCAGTTCCTCGAAGCTGAACGGCTTGCCCATGTAGTCGTCGGCACCTCCCTCGAGCCCGGCGATCGTGTCGACGGCCGAACTGCGGGCGGTGAGCATGATCACCGGGATCGTCCCGCCCTGGCCACGCAGCCTGCGCAGCACCTCGAAGCCGTCCATCTCGGGCAGGCCGACGTCGAGGATCATCAGGTCGAACTCGCCGTGGGTGGCCAACTGCAGGGCGGCGAAGCCGTCGTCCACGACGACGGGGGAGTAGCCGGCGTTCTTGAGGCCCTTGTGGATGAACGAGGCGATGCGTGACTCGTCCTCGGCGATCAGGATGCGGCTCATTCGAACTCCAGCGGGATGGTCGGGGCGTTGCGGGGGAGCGTGATCGTGAACTGCGAACCGACGCCTGGCTGCGAACTGACCGTCACCTGGCCGCCGTGGGCGCGGGCGATGGCCGACACGATCGACAGCCCCAGGCCTGAGCCTTGACCGGCCTCACCACGGTTGCGCAGGCTGGTGCCGCGCTCGAACCGGTTGAACACGTTGGCCAGTTCCTTGGCCGGGATGCCCTCGCCGGCGTCGCGCACCCAGACCTGCACGTCGTCGGTCGAACGGCGGGTGCCGAACTCGATCAGGTCACCGGGGTCGGTGAAGCGCACCGCGTTGGACGCCAACTGCAGCAGCGCCTGGGTGAGCCGCTGCTCGTCCACCTCGACGACCAGCCCAGAACTGGTGTCGAGGCGCCAGTCACGATCAGCCAACGATCGCGCCCGGGTCAGCGCCGACTCGACGGTCGCATCGACATCGGTGGGGGTGGGACGAAGGAAGTCGGGGGCCTCGGACTTGACGATCAGCACGAGGTCGTCGATCAGGCGCGACATCCGGTCGAGTTCGTCGGTGACCAGGGTGCGGGTCTCGTCGACATCGGCCTCGTCGGCGGGGTTCATCAACTCGAGGTGGCCACGGATCACGGTGAGCGGGGTGCGGAGTTCGTGACCGACGTCGTCCAGCATCGCCTTCTGGCCGGCGAAGGCGGCCTGCAGCCGGTCGAGCATCCGGTTCACAGATTCGGCCAGCTTCTTCAGGTCGGAGGGTCCGCGGGTGTCGACCCGGGTGCTCAGGTCGGTGCCGGTGATGGTCTCGGCGGTGTCGCCCAGTCGTTGCAGCGGACGAAGCACCCGGTTGAAGGCCAGAGCGCCGAGTGAGGCGATCAACAGCAACGCCGCCAGTGAGGCCGCGCTGTGGGCGCGTACGGCCCGGTCGTTCAGCGCGTACTCGGCCGAGACGTCGACGGCGGCGGCGAACACGCCCAGGTCGGGGCTGTCGCCGACGGTGACCCCGACGATCACGTACTGCAGTTCACGCCCCTCGTGCACCAGGCTGCCGCGGGTGACCGGGGAATTGGCCCTGACCTGGGCCATCCGCTGCAGCAGTGGCTCGACCCGCTCCAGGTGCAGGTCTCCCGAGCCCTGGGGGGCCGGCAGCACCTGGCCGTTGAGCGTGGCCACGAAGCCCTCGCGCAGGTTGGGGATGTTGCGTTCCATGGCGAGTTCGAGCAGCGCCCCGACCGACGAGAACGGCTGCCCGGTCACCGGGTCGGTGCCCTCGGCGAGGGTGCGAAGCTCGGCGACCTCCTGGGCCAGCGAGGCCTCGATGCGCTCGTCGGCAGCATTGCGCTGGATCGCGATGTTGACCAGACCGGTGAGCACGTAGCCGAGGCTCGCGATCGCCAGGAGTGCAGACAGCACCTGGGTCGAGAGGCTGAGCCGGGCCCACCTCGACCGGCGGGGGGCGGCCTGCTTGGCGGACGGATCGGGGCCTGCAGCCACCACCGGAGCCCCCGCCAACGACTTCTCGTCCCCCATGGAGATCCATCCTGCCTCGTCAGGAGGCGATGCGGGGGTGGGTGGGCTGACCGCGGTCGGCACGGAGTCGCTGTCATCGACCGGGCGGATCGACAACGTGGCCTCATCGACGCGTTCGAGCCAAGAACGATCAGTCATCGTCGTCCTCTTCGTCGTCGTCCCACTCGTCGTCGTCGTTGACCGGTGGCTGCACCGGCGGCTTCGGACGCGGCTGCACCCTGGTCGGCCGGGGCCCCGGAATGGCGGTGTTGGGAGGGGGCGCTGAGGGCGTCGCCCGCGGGGTCGCCGGAGTCGGCTTCGGAGTGGGGGTGGGGGTGGGGGTGGGTGATGCCGACGTAGTCGGAGAGGGTCCGGGCGTCGCGATGTGAACCGGGCCACCGAAGCTGGGTCCCCCGCCCAGTGGGCCGAGCATGGCGAACAGCACGGCGAGCACCAGGAGGGCCAGCCCTCCCGTTGTCGCAATGAACACTGTCGTCCTGCCATTCACACCACCAGCGTGACCCGACGGGATGGGAGGAATGATGAGAGCTTGATGAGGGGTTTCTCATCATTGGCGAACGTCGCGCCGGCCACCCCCGTCACCACAGGTCGTCGTCGCGCTCCCAGCCCCACCTCGACCCGAGGTACGAACCGACCACGGCAGCACCGAGGTCGTCCAGGTCGGGGTGGACGACGCTGCCGCCGGCTCGTCTGGCCATCTGCTCGACGAACCTGGCCAGCCCGGGGTCGTCCCCGAGTTGGAAGAAGGTGGTCTGGGCGCCGAGTCTGGTCACCGCGTCGAGTTCGGTCACCGTCAGCGAGAGCGACAGCGGGTGTGGCGGGTAGTCGAAGAAGGCCTCGCCATCACCCATCAGGTGGGCGGTCGGTTCACCGTCGGTGACCACCAGCAGCACCGGTTGTGAGCTGGGGTGGCGGCGCAAGTGGCGCCCGGCCAGCAACAGCGCGTGGTGCAGGTTGGTGCCCTGCTCGTAGTGCGGCTCGAGGGCGGTCAACTGCTCGATGTCCATGGCGCGGGCGTGCCGGCCGAACCCGACCAGTTGCAGCGAGTCGCCCCGGAACCGGGTCGAGACCAGGTGGTGCAGGGCCAGTGCGGTGCGCTTCATTGGCACCCAACGGCCCTCGGTCGCCATCGAGAACGAGGTGTCGACCAGCAGCACGACCGCAGCCCGGGTGCGAGCCTCGGTCTCGGTCACCTCGACATCACGGATGTCGATCCGCACTGGCTCGCCGGGTCGCCGGGTCTCACCGGCCCCGCGCTGCAGGGCGTTGGTCAGGGTGCGGGTGACGTCCCAGGGTTCGGTGTCGCCGAAGGTCCAGGCCCGGCTGGCTCCGCTGGGCTCGCCCGCCACCCCGGCCAGGCGGGCGTCGCGGTGGCCCTGCCGGGACGAGAGCCGGGTGGCGGCGTCCTTGAGCAGTGCCTTGCCCAGTCGCCGCATCGCCTTGGGTGACAGCCGTAGCGACCCGTCGGTGGATCGGCGCAGGTAGCCACTGTCGCGCAGCGCCTTCTCGAGCTGGGTCAGAGTGCGGGCATCGACAGCGGCCTCGTCGCCGAGGTGGGCGGCGAGCTTGTCGAGGTCGAGATCGTCCAGACGTGCGCCGGGGTAGGACTGCCCGAGCTGTTCGGCCAGGTCGTCGAGGTCGGCGAGTTCCTGCAACACTCCCGTGCCATCGCCCAGGCCGAGCCCCTGCTCACCGCTGAACTGGGACGAGCCGCTCCAGTCCTCACCGGGGCGCATCGCGCGCAGGTTGGCGTCGAGCCTGCCCATCGACTCAGCCAGTGCGGGAGAGCCGAAGGCCTGCTGCGACAGCTCCATCAGTTCGCGGCGCTGGTCGGCGCTCATCGAGTTGAACATCCGTTGTGCCGCAGCCGCACGCTGGGCCAGGGCGTCGAGCAGTTCGTCCACGTTGCGGGGGTTCTCGGGGAAGTACTGGCCGTAGGTGTCCATGAACTGCTCGAACTGCTGGGTCGTGTCGTCGCCGCGGGCGTGGGCCTCGAGCAGGTCATTGAGGTCGTCGAGCATCTGCTTGACCGCCTCGCGGTCGGCGTCGGTGGCCCCCTCGAGCGCTTGCTTCATGCCGGAGAAGCGCTGGTCGAGGGCTTCGCGTCCAAGCAGGTCGCGGATCTGCTCGAAGTTCTCACGCGCCTCGGCATCGCGCCAGTCGTAGGAGCTCAGTTGGCTGACCGCGGACGCGGTCGAGCGGGGCAGGGTCTGAAGTTGCATCTCGGAGAACCGGGCCTCGTCGTCCAGATCACGGGCCAACCGCTTGCGTTCGGCGAGCACGGCCCGGTCGAGCAGTTCCTTGACCTCCTGCAGGGTGCCGTCGAGGCGGTGGCGGCGGGTGAGTTGGCGCCGGCGGCGGGCCACGTCACCAGCCAAGTCGTCCAGCCCGCGCTGCTGCCGTCCGCCGCGGCGCAGGAACTCCTGCAGCGCACGCTCGGGGCTGTAGCCGGTCATCACGTCCTCGCTGATCGCGTCCAGCGCTTCGGCGAGGTCGACCGGTGGCGCGAGCGGGTCGGGCCCGTCGCGGTAGCGGCCGTAGCGGGCGTTGCTCGGTCTCGACACGTCGCTCGTTCCTCCCTCTAGTCGACCAACCAGTCCCGGGTCACCCGTACAGGGTCTGGCCGCCGTCGGTGTCCTTGCTCACCCGCCGCGCCAGGTAGAGCCCCTCCAGGGCGAGTTCGATCGCGCTGGCCCGCTGCCCGTCGGTGGTGGCATCGAGCCGGTCGCAAACCTCGTCGTAGGTGGCGGGGTCGTCGTCTGGACCGTGGCCGCGCACGGCGGACGAACGCAGCGGCGGCAGGCCGGACAGGAAGTCCAGTGCCGACACCTGGGGACCGGTGAGCACGGTGTGCCCGGCGGTGAGCGCGTCGACCAGCGGTGCCAGGTCAATGCCGCGGAAGTGGGCGCGCACGGTCTCGGCGACCGCGGTGCGCAGCAGGTGGGTGAGGATGTCGCTCTCGCGACCCTCCTCGCCGCTCTCGAACTCGACCTTGCCGCCCAGTACGTCGAGGGCGGCGTCGAGGTCGACGACCCGGGCCACGGCCTCGTCCTCACCCTGGGTGGTGGCGCGGTGCAGCGCGGCAGCGGCCACGGTCTCGGCCCCGGCGATCGCGAACCGGGCCGAGACCCCGCTTCGCTGGTCGATCGCCGACGACTCACGAAGGCTCCGGGTGAAGCGGGCGAGCACCTCGACCAGCACCTCGGGCACCTCGGCGACCAGGTTGGCCTCCTGGCGGATGACGGCGACCTCGTCGCCGAGTTCGGTGGGATAGTGGGTGCGGATCTCGGCGCCGAAGCGGTCCTTGAGTGGGGTGATGATCCGGCCGCGGTTGGTGTAGTCCTCGGGGTTGGCGCTGGCCACCACCAGCACGTCGAGCGGCAGCCGCAGCACGTAGCCGCGGATCTGGATGTCGCGCTCCTCCATCACGTTCAGCATCGACACCTGGATGCGCTCGGCCAGGTCGGGCAACTCGTTGATCGCCACGATGCCGCGGTGGCTACGGGGGATGAGGCCGAAGTGGATGGTCTCGGGGTCGCCGAGGCTTCGTCCCTCTGCGACCTTCATCGGGTCGACGTCGCCGATCAGGTCGGCCACGGACGTGTCGGGGGTGGCGAGTTTCTCGGCGTAGCGCTCGTCGCGGTGGCGCCAGGTGACGGGCAGGTCGTCGCCCAGTGCGGACGCCCGGCGGCGTGAGGTCTCGGTGATCGGCTCGAAGGGATGCTCACCGAGTTCGCTGCCGGCAATCACCGGCGTCCACTCGTCGAGCAGGCCGACCAAGGTGCGCAGCAGGCGGGTCTTGCCCTGCCCGCGTTCACCGAGCAGGACGACATCGTGACCGGCGATCAGCGCGCGTTCGAGTTGCGGGACGACGGTCTGGGCGAACCCGTGCAGGCCCGGCCACGGGTCTCGTCCCTCGGCGAGGGCGGCGAGCAGGTTGTCGCGCACCTCGGTGCGAAGGGGCTTGGCGGTGTGCCCGCTGGCGCGCAGTTCACCGACGGTGGTGTCCGGCGGACGGGGAGTGTCGGCGGGACGAGTGCTGGTCTGGTCTGCCACGCCTCCAACCTATGCGTGCTGGCCAAGCCTCGGCAGGGTCTGGCGCACCCCCGCAGGGCGGCTGTGCGTCTGTCGTGGTTCCGCCCGACTGTTTGGTCGGCGGGGGAGGATGGGGTCATGAACCGCTGGTCTGACCTCCACCCCCGCATCCGCCGGATCCTGCTCGCGCTGGGTGCCGCCGACGTCGTGTTGAGGATCGTCGCCCTGGTCGACCTGGCCAGGCGTCCCGCCGAGCAGGTGAACGGCCGCAAGTCGCTGTGGGCGCTGTCGTTGTCGGTGGCGAACTCGCTGGGGATCGTGCCGATCTGCTACCTCACCCGCGGACGCCGCCCGGCGCTCACCCGTGGGCACGAGGCGGCGTCCCGGGCTCGTCGCCGCTGAGAGGGCCTTCGTCGCCGATCGGCTCCACCACGACCGGTGCGAGCCGCGGACGCTTCGGGTCGACCAGGTCGCCCGATGACCGACCCTGCAGCCGGCGCTGCACCCACGGGGCGCCGTGCACCCGTGCCCAGGTGGCGTGTCCGCGCAGTGTGGTGATGGCGCCTGCTGGTGCTTGGGGCGGCAGGGGAGCGCGCCAGTCGGCCTCCTGCTCGGTGTGGCCCAGGGTGACGTAGGCGGTCAGCGCGACCCGCCGGTGACCCTCGGGGGTCATGTGGATGCGGTCGTCGGCCCACATCCTCCAGTCCTTGAGGTAGTCGCAGGCCCACTGGTTGAGCACGTAGCAGCCATGGCGCTGGGCGATCGACCAGATGTGGCTGATGTAGGTGGCCACCCGGCCGCGGGTGCGGCCGATGATCAGGGCGCCGGCCGGGTCGGTCGGGGTCGCCATCAGCACGTCGGCCCCGGTCGCCCTGATCGTGGCGACGGCTTGGTCGAGTTGCTGGGCCAGTGCGTCCACGTCTGCGCGGGGACGCAGGATGTCGTTGCCGCCGCCGACGATGCTGACCAGGTCGGGCTCGAGGGCGAGTGCTGCCTCGGTCTGGGCGCCTGCGACGTCGTCCAACTTGCGGCCCCGCACCGCGAGGTTGGCGTAGGTGAACTCCTCGCTGTGCGACGACAGGAGGGCTGCCAGACGGTCGGCCCACCCGATGAACGCGTTCGGGGTCTGGGGATCGGGATCGCTCATGCCCTCGGTGAACGAGTCGCCGATCGCCACGTAACGGCTCCAGGGCCGTGGTTCGGGACGGATGCTGCCGGCCTGGCCGTGGATGGTGGGTCCGGCCTCGCCGTGCACCAGTCGAAGGGGAGTCGGGCGCAGCGGAGTTGGAGGGCGTCGCACGAGCGCCAGTATGCCGCGCTGGCGTGCCTGCCCACCCGCCCGGGTGGCTCGCCCTTGCCCTAGTGGATACCCTCAGGGGTATGTTGCGCGGACACCTGATGACGTTGGCCGGCTGGTCACGTCGGCGTTGGTGGTCGGCGCTGGCCGGAGTGCTGGTGACGATCCTGTTCATCGGTGTGCCGACGGTGCTGATTCCCAACCCGGTTTTCGGACGCGAGATCGGGCTGACCTGGTGGGCCTGGCCGACGCTGGTGGTGGCCGCGGTGCTCAGCGGTCTGGTGATGGCCAGCTACGTGCGAGAGCCCCCGCGCGCTGCGGTGACCGGCTCTGCTGGCGCCAGCCAGAAGGGCGGACGACGCGGCATGCTCGGTGGGCTGCTCACCTTCTTCGCCGTCGGCTGCCCGGTCTGCAACAAGCTCGCCCTGCTGCTGCTCGGCTACGCCGGTGCGATGCAGTGGTTCGCCCCGGTGCAACCGGTGCTGGCGATCGCCGCGGTGGCGGCTCTGGCTTGGGCGTTGCACGCCCGGCTCAAGGGTGAGCGGGAGTGCGCTCTGCCGAAGGCGGCTGTGGTGCCCCTCGCCTGACGTTCGCCGAGCGGGCGCCCGCGACTTGTGGCGGGAACGGCCCTGACATCTGGCGATTTCGGGCCACCAGCGGGCTGGACATCTCACCGCGTGCGTGAGGCGTGGCGATTTGTGGCCCGAACTGCTCGACATCCCGCGATTTCTTCACGAACCGGCGGCGAAATGGCACGTGCGTTCAGGCGAACAGCTGGTGGCCGACCTCGCCCAGCACGGCGTGGACAGTCGCCGTCCAGGGCTGACGAGGGCGCACCACCCGGTCGTCCTCGATGCGCACTTCGCGTTGCCCCATGCGCCCACTCTTGCGGAATACTGGACCCCGGATCAAAGTTGAGTGAGGTGGACTCAACTTCCACCCCAGCCATGAAAGCATGAGGTACATGAACACCGAGAAGCTCACCACGATGTCGCGCGACGCCGTCTCCGCGGCGCTGCGGAACGCTCTCACCCACGGCAACCCCTCGGCCGAACCCAGCCACCTGCTGCACGCGCTGCTGATGGTGCCCGACAACACTGTCGGGCCGCTGCTCAGTGCCGTCGGCGCAGACCCGGCCGTCGTCGACGCCGCGGCGCAGGGCGCCATCACCAAGCTGCCGTCGGCCCAGGGGTCGTCGGTCTCGCAGCCGAACCTGTCGGGCGCTCTTGCCCGCGTGCTGGCCGAGGCCGAGACCCGCGCCGACCAGCTCGGCGACGCCTTCGTCGCCACCGAACACCTGCTGATCGCGCTCGCGCACGTACCGTCCGACGCCAAGAAGGTGTTGGGGCAAGTGGGCGTCACCCCTGAGAAGCTGCTCGAGGCCTTCCAGGCCGCTCGTGGTGACAAGCGGATCACCAGTGCCGAGTCCGAGGGCGGGGAGTCCGCGCTCGACAAGTACTCGGTCGACCTCACCGAACGTGCCCGTGAGGGCAAGCTCGACCCGGTCATCGGACGAGACTCCGAGATCCGTAGGGTCGTCCAGGTGCTCGCCCGGCGCACCAAGAACAACCCCGTGCTGATCGGCGAGCCCGGCGTCGGCAAGACCGCCGTCGTCGAGGGCTTGGCCCAGCGTGTGGTCGCCGGCGACGTGCCTGACTCGCTCAAGGGACGACGCGTCGTCTCGCTCGACCTGCCCTCGATGGTCGCCGGTGCCAAGTACCGCGGCGAGTTCGAGGAGCGGCTCAAGGCCGTGCTCAACGAGATCCGTGACGCCGAGGGCCAGGTGATCACCTTCATCGACGAGCTGCACACCGTTGTCGGCGCCGGTGCGTCGGGTGACTCCTCCATGGACGCCGGCAACATGCTCAAGCCGATGCTGGCCCGCGGCGAGCTGCGGATGATCGGTGCCACCACCCTGGACGAGTACCGCGAGCGGATCGAGAAGGACCCCGCCCTCGAACGCCGCTTCCAGCAGGTCTACGTCGGCGAGCCCAGCGTCGAGGACACCATCGCCATCCTGCGCGGCTTGCGCGAGCGCTACGAGGCCCACCACAAGGTGCGGATCACCGATGGCGCGCTGGTCGCCGCGGCCAGCCTGTCGAACCGCTACATCACCTCGCGACAGCTGCCTGACAAGGCCATCGACCTGATCGACGAGGCCGCGTCGCGGCTCCGGATGGAGATCGACTCGTCCCCGGAGGAGATCGACCAGCTTCGTCGCACGGTCGACCGGATGAGCATGCAGCAGTTCGCGCTCGAGAAGGAGGACGACGCTGCGTCCAAGGAGCGACTCGAGCGGCTGCAGGCCGAACTGGCCGACGCCCGCGAGCAACTGCGCGGACTCGAGGCTCGCTGGGAGGCCGAGAAGTCGGGTCTGAACGCGGTCGGTGACCTCAAGGAGCAGATCGACAAGCTGCGCACCGAGGCCGACCGCCACCTGCGCGAGGGTGACCTCGCCAAGGCGTCGGAGATCTCCTACGGGCAGATCCCGGCACTCGAGAAGCAACTGGACGAGGCCACGGTGGCCGAGGAACAGCGCGCCCAGAGCGCCATGGTCTCCGAAGAGGTCGACTCCGCCGACGTCGCCGAGGTGGTCAGCGCCTGGACCGGCATCCCAGTCGGCAAGATGCTGCAGGGCGAGTCCGAGAAGCTGCTCGGCATGGAGGACCACGTCCACCAGCGACTGATCGGCCAGGACGGGGCGGTGCGCACGGTCAGTGACGCGGTGCGTCGCTCCCGGGCCGGCATCTCCGACCCGAACCGTCCGACCGGATCGTTCCTGTTCTTGGGCCCGACCGGTGTCGGCAAGACCGAGTTGGCCAAGTCGCTGGCTGAGTTCCTGTTCGACGACGAGACCGCGCTGGTCCGTATCGACATGAGCGAGTACTCCGAGAAGCACTCGGTCTCGCGCCTGGTCGGTGCCCCTCCCGGCTACGTCGGTTACGAGGAGGGTGGACAGCTCACCGAGGCGGTGCGTCGTCGACCGTACTCGGTGGTGCTGCTCGACGAGGTCGAGAAGGCCCACCCCGACCTGTTCAACATCCTGCTGCAGGTGCTGGACGACGGCCGTCTCACCGATGGTCAGGGACGCACGGTCGACTTCCGCAACACGATCCTGATCCTCACCTCGAACCTGGGATCACAGTTCCTGGCCGACCAGAACCTCGACGCCAAGGCCAAGCACGACGCGGTGATGAACGTGGTGCGCAGCTCGTTCCGGCCCGAGTTCCTCAACCGGCTCGACGACATCGTGATGTTCGATCCGCTGACCACCGACGACCTGACCCGCATCGTCGACACCACGCTGGCCAAGCTCAACCGTCGTCTGGCCGAGCGCCGGATCACCCTCGAGGTGACCCCGGCCGGCAAGGAGTGGTTGGCGCTGACCGGTTTCGACCCGGTCTACGGTGCTCGTCCGCTGCGCCGGCTGGTGCAGTCGACCATCGAGGACGCGTTGGCGCGCAAGCTGCTCGCCGGTGAGATCGCCGAGGGCCAGACCGTGGTCTTCGACCGCGACGACGCCACCGACAGCCTGGTGATCGCCAGCTGCGGCCGGATCCCGCCCCACGGGGTGGCCCCCGGCCTCACCAGGATGGGGGCGGGCCGGCGCTGTCACCTCTTCAGGGTCAGGATGCGTCCTCCGGAACCTGTCAGAGTCAGGGTGTACCCGTCGATCCGGTAGCGAGGTTTGCTGCTGATCACCGCGAAGATGAACATCTTGGCTTTGCCGATCTCGCCGACACTTCCGATGGCCCCGTGGGTCAACTCACCGAAGGTGATTCTGTCTCCGGCGATGCTGATCGTCGCCTGGAAGGGACCGACACTGTCGTACCCCGTCATCTTGTTGCCCTTGAACTCCATGGTGGCCTTGCTGCCATTGGTGGGAATGGCGGCCTCGGGGCCAGCTGCGTCGGTGACAGTCCACTTGCCATCCAGCGGGGTGCGGTTGGCCGCGCAGGCGCCAAGCGAGGCTGGCGCCAGGGTTGCGCCGAGCACAACCAGAGCGCGACGAGTGATGCGCAGGCTCATGTCTTGAAGTGTGTGCCTGCTCGGCCTTGGCGATCAAGCAGCCGAGGGTAGGTGGTCATGGGTCGACAGTTGCCACTCGAGGCCGTCTGATCTGAACCCACGCCCGACCCGTAGGCTGACCGGGTGAGCGAGCCCCGCGTCGTCCCCGACCCCGACCATCCGGGGGCGTGGTTCGTCAGGGTCGGTGGGGCCGACCAGAGCTGGGTCGATCCGGACGATCCCGAGCACCTGGCCTTCGACTACATGCAGCGGATCGCGCACCACATCGACGCCCATGCCCCACGAGGCGAGCGGCTTCGGGTCGTCCACATCGGGGGAGCAGGGCTGAGCCTGGCCCGTTACGTGGCGCACACTCGTCCGACCTCGCCGCAGATCGTCTGCGAACCGGACGAGACCTTGACCGCCGAGGTGCGCGAGACCATCGGCCTGCCGCGCAACAGTGGCATCAAGGTGCGCGGGGTCGACGGCCGGGCCGGGGTGCGGGCGATGCCTGACGACTACGCCGACATCGTCATCGTCGACGCCTTCGTTGGGGCGAGGGTGCCGGCCGACCTGGTCACCGTGGAGTTCTTCGCCGACCTGCGCCGGATCGCACGCCCGGATGCCCAAGTGCTGCTCAACGTCACCGACATGCATCCCTTCGCGTGGACGAGGCGGCTGGTCTCGGGCCTTCGGATCTACTTCAGGCACGTGGCGCTGAGCACCGAGTCGTCGACCTTGAAGGGACGACGCTTCGGCAACGTGGTGATCGGGGCGTCGGCCACCGGACTACCGATCCAGCACCTGAACCGGGCAGCTGCCGGCGCGCCCTTCCCCTACCGGGTGGTGTCGGGTGAGCACCTGACCTCGCTGGTCGGGGGAGCCCAGCCCTTCCACGACGGGGCGAGCGACTCCTCGCCCGCCCCGCCCAGTGGATTGACCGCGTTTCGCTGATCGGTCTGGCTTGGCCGATCAGACCTCGGTCAGCGAGATGTCGCCCGAGACCGTGGTCGCCCGGATCTCGATGTGCGGCTGACCCTCGCTCGGCTCGCCCGCACCGCGCAGGCTCGAGTCGACGTCACCGGTCATGGACGAGCAGTCGGTCCACACAGGGATGCCGCCGCGCACGCCGATCGAGATGTCACCCGAGGCGGTCTTGGCCTCGACCGAGCCCGACCCGAGTTCGCGCACCGAGAAGTCACCTGATCCGCTGCTGAGCCGGACCGTGCCCTCGACCAGGTCGACCGACACGTCGCCCGAGCCGGTCGAGAGCTTGCCCTCACCGTGCACGGCGTGCACGTCGATGTCGCCCGAACCGGTGGTGGCCTTCATTCGTCCGGTGTTGTCGGCGACGCTGATGTCGCCCGAGCCGGTGTTCAGGTCGGCGTCGCCGTCGATCCGCCGCAGCGACACGTCGCCACTGCCGGTGGAGCACTTGGCGCGGGCCGCCTCGGTGACGCTGATGTCACCCTGGCCGGTCGACAACTCGACCTCGGCGAAGCGGCCGTCGAGTGAGATGTCGCCCGACTTGGTCTCGGCGTGCACCGGCGAGTTGGTGGGCACGTGGACGACCACGAGCACCTCGGGCTGGTTCGAGCCGAAGCTGAAGGAGTGGCGCCCGATCGAGAAGCTGAACCCCGGTGCGCCCTCGGCGTCCAGCAGGGCCGGCACGTCGATGTGGAGTTCACCGTCGCGGAACTCGGGGGCGAACGGGTCGAGGTCGACCGGGCCGCGCGAGCGCAGTTCGGCTCGTGCCTCGGTGAGTCCTTCGACGGCCTGGACGGCGACGTCACCGCGGGCGTTGCGGATGCGCACGCGCACCGGGGCGTCGACGGCGGTGGTCCGCACGATGGAGGTGGTGTCAGTCATGGTGGTGGTCTCCTGGGTCAGGCCCAGCCGGTGAGCCGGCGGCCGGTGGATCGGTTGTGGTGGTGGCGCGACTGGGAGCCGAACGCGCCGCGGACCGCCTCGACGATCCAGGTGTTGAGCGACTGGCCGCTGCGGGTGGCGGCGTCCTCGGCGCGGGCCTTGAGCCCGTCGGGCAGGCGCAGGGTGAGTCGGGTGGTGGCCTGGTCGTCGCCGAGCACCTCGGTGGGTTCGGTGTCAAGGGCGGGGGCGGCTTGGTGGCGGGTGACCACGAACTGGGGTTCGCGACCGGCCATCCGCACCTCGACGACGGTGTCGTCCAGTTCGGACGAGAGCTGGGCTGCGGCCTGCGAGAGCAGGTCGAGCATGGCCATCCGCAGGGCTGGGTCGAGGGCGACCAGCAGCCGTGAGGCGGCGTCGCGAGCGGCGTCGTCGCCGAGCGAGGCGGCGTTGCCCAGGTCGCGATGCAGGGCTTCGATGTGGGGTCCGAGTTCCATGACACCATCATGGCGTCGTCATGGTGTCATATCAACACCACAATGCCGTCACTGTGGTGTCGATGGTGGTGCAGTGCTGGACGAGGGTCTGGCTGCGGCACAATGGCGGCGATGGCGAGACGAGACAAGGCACGACGACGCCCCGGACCAGTGGCGTGGACCCTGGTCGGGATGCTGGTCGTCGTGCTCGCCGCCGGAGGCTTCCTGGGCTGGCAGGTCTGGGGCACCGACGCACGCGCCCGGACCCGCGCCGGTCAGGAGGTGGCCAGCATGCGCGCGAACTGGGCCGCTGTGCCGAGCACGGTCGGCGCCAGCACGCCGGGTGCTCCGATCGGCGTGATCAGCATCCCGAAGCTCGGACTGGCATGGCCGGTGGTGGTGGGCACCGACGAGGACGCCCTGCAGCGCGGCGTGGGTTGGTACCGCACGACGGCGTGGCCCGGCGACGTCGGCAACACCGCGATGGCGGGGCTGCGAGTCACCCACGGGTCACCGTTTCGCGGACTGCTCGACCTGGTCGAGGGCGACGAGGTGGTGGTCGAGACCGCTCGGGCGACCCTGCGCTACGAGGTGGTCGTCCCCGCCTCGCAGCTGACCGTCGACAAGGACGCAGGCTGGGTGCTCGACCCAGTTCCCGGCCATCCCGGGGCGCCGCCGCACCAGCCGCTGCTGACGCTCACCACCGCGCAGGACCTGGTGGCCACCGGCGAGCGCTCCGTCGCGATCGCCACTCTGGCCAGCCGCACCGATCGCTGAGTAGGGCGGGAGCCGAGCGACCAGCGCTGAGGCACAGGTTGTTGTGTGGGGCACAGGCAATTTCCTGTGCTTCACACAGCAGGGTGTGCCTCAGTGAGAGGGGAGGGCGTGTCTACTCGATTGCCGCTGCGGCGTCCAGGTCGGCGCGGGTGAGTACTGAGCGCACCTCGAGGCCGACATCGTCCAAGGGGTTCGTCCCCTCGGGGGAGCGGTCGATGGCGCAGACCACGGTCTCGACGATGGCGCCGGCCTCGCGCAACGCGCGGGTGGCGTCGCGCACCGCACCGCCAGTGGTGATCACGTCCTCGATCAGCGTCACCCGACGCCCAGCGACCTCGGGTCCCTCGGCCAGCTTGCAGGTGCCGTAGGTCTTGGCCTCCTTGCGGACGAACAGCGCCGGCAGCCCGGTCTTCGCGCTCACCATGGTGGCGATCGGCACACCGCCGAGCTCCAGGCCGCCAAGCAGTTCGGTGTCGTCGGACAACAGCGGCACCATCGCCGCGGCCACCCGCTCGAGCAGCGCCGGCTGCGCCTCGAACAGGTACTTGTCGAAGTAGGTGTCGGCCACCTGCCCGGACCGGAGCGTGAAGGTGCCGGTGAGGCGGCAGGCGGCGTTGATGTCGGCAGCGAGCGTGCGGTCGTCCATGTCGGCGAGCCTAGTGGAACACGCTCGCCCGGCCCGGGCCCGCTCGGGCGCTAGGGTGAACGCCATGGAATGGATCATCATCGGCCTCATCGCGATCGTGGCCATCGGCGCCCTGCTGTTCATCGCGCCGTACAACAGCTTCGTGCGCATGCGCAACCTCATCCAGGAGTCGTGGCGACAGATCGACGTCGAGCTCAACCGGCGCTACGAGTTGATCCCCAACCTGGTCGAGACGGTGCGCGCCTACGCCGCCCACGAGCGCAACACCCTCGAAGAGGTCACCCGGCTGCGAAACCAGGCGCAGGCCCTGGCCGGTCAGTCCGGTGGCGGCATGCCCAGCGAGCAGCGAGCCGAGGTCGAGAGCCAGCTCTCGGGTGCGGTGCGCAACCTGATCGTCAGCGTCGAGGCCTACCCCGAGCTGAAGTCGAACCAGAACTTCCTGCACCTGCAGCAGGAGCTCACCGACACCGAAGACCGGATCGCGGCCGGCCGGCGCTTCTACAACGCCAACGTGCGCGCCTACACCACCACGGTCGAGCAGGTGCCGAGCAACATCGTCGCGAACATGTTCAAGTTCGAGAAGGCCACCTACTTCGAGGTCAACGATCCGCAGGTGCGTCGCGCTCCCGATGTGAACTTCGGCGAGATCTCCTACCGCGGTGACCAGGCCGGCAGCCCCCAGTCGGCCGGTGGCCAGCTGGCTGCGTCGCCGTCGACCGAACTGCCCAACCCGCAGTCGCAGCAGGGCAACCAGCAGTGGACCCAACAGGGCCAGTGGAACCAGCAGCCGCAGGCCCAGCCCCAGTGGAACCAGCCCCCGAGTCAGGGCCAGCCCGGCCAGCAGTGGCAGCAGCAGCCCCCGCAGCAGGGCGGTTACCAGCCCCCGCAGCAGGGCTGAGCAACCCGAGCTTCCAGACGTCCCCGGACCGTGCCAGGTCGGGGGACGTCTGTGTCTGGCCTGTTGTTGCGGTTTGGTGAAAAACCCTCAACCCCGGGGGTGGAAATGATTGACGCGCCCGAAGGGGCTGGCCTAGCGTCCACTGCAGCCGCGAAGCCAACGCCGACTTCGCACGAACAGGGAGACCAACTTGTCACGAACGTCGATGAGGCGCGCTGCTGTGGTCATGGGCGCAGTCGCCACCCTCGTCCTGCCGCTGACAGCAGCGGCGGACCCTGCCGGCACCGACCGGCACCGACCGATCTCGGACGCCATCAAGCTGCAGTCCGAGTACCAACCGCTGGGAGCTCGCCAGGCCAGGACCGTGAAGGTCATGGTCGAGATGGCTGGTGACCCCGTGGCCGTCGTCCAGGCCAAGGCCGGACGCGACCTGACCACGACCGAGAAGAACCGGGTCAAGAAGAACCTCAAGGGCAAGCAGGACGCCATCGCCGGCCGCATCAAGGGCAACGGCGGCAAGGTGCTCTCGCAGATGCAGTCCGCCTACAATGGGATGCAGGTGCAGGTCTCGAGCGACAAGCTGGACGAGATCGCCAAGCTGCCCGGCGTGAGCGCGCTGCGCCCGGTCATCAAGTATGAGCTCAACAACGCCACCAGCGTTCCCTACCTGGGTGTTCCCCAGGTCTGGCAGGACACCGGCTACACCGGCAAGGGCGTCAAGATCGCCATCATCGACACCGGTGTCGACTACACCCACTCCGACTTCGGCGGCCCGGGCACCGTCGAGGCGTTCAAGACTGCCGACGCCACCAGCGATCAGGCGGCCGACCCGGCATGGTTCGGCCCCAAGGCCCCCCGTGTCAAGGGTGGCTACGACTTCGTCGGCGACGCCTACAACGCCAGCGATGACAACTCGGTGGCCAAGCCCGACCCCAACCCGCTCGACTGCTACGGCCACGGCACCCACGTCGCCGGCAGCGCCGCTGGCGGTGGCGTGAACCCCGACGGCACCCCCTACACCGGTCCGTTCGACGCGACCACGCCGCAGCGTGAGTTCGAGGTCGGCCCCGGCGTGGCTCCCGAGGCCGACATCTACGCCCTGCGTGTCTTCGGCTGCGCCGGCTCGACCGACAAGACCACCGAGGCCATCGACTGGGCCGTCGCTAATGGCATGGACGTCATCAACATGTCGCTGGGCTCGACCTATGGCACCACTGAGGACGCCACCGCGATCGCCTCGACCAACGCGGTTGCTTCCGGTGTGGTCGTCGTCGCCGCTGCCGGCAACGACGGCAACAACCCCTACATGGTGGGCTCCCCGGCGACTGGCCGTGGCGTGGTGGCCGTGGCCGCCAACGACTCCACCGAGAGCTTCCCGGGCGCCGAACTGACGGTCAACGACAAGCCGATCCCGGCGATCAATGCCAACGGGGCCGCCCTGCCCAGCACTCCGTTCACCATCCGCGTCATCAAGGACAACCCGGCGACCCCGGGGAACGAGGCCCTGGGCTGCTCGGCAGCCTCCTACGGCACCCTGACCTCGACCGACATCGCGGTGGTCGAGCGTGGCGCCTGCGCCCGTGTCGCCAAGGCGATCTTCGGCCAGCAGGCCGGCGCCGGCGCGGTGATCATGATCAACTCCGAGCCGAGTTACCCGCCCTACGAGGGTGAGATCACCGAGAACCCCGACACCGGTGAGGCCTACACCGTCACCATCCCGTTCCTCGGGGTGCGCCAGTCCGACGGTCCTGCGCTGGTGGCGGCTGACGGCACGACCCTGACCATGGTGGCGAAGCCGCTGCCCAACCCGGGCTTCTCGGCCGCGTCGTCGTTCACCTCGGGTGGACCCCGCACTGCCGACTCGGCCGTGCGACCCAACCTGATCGCCCCTGGCGTCTCGATCGCCTCGGCGGGTGTGGGCACTGGCTACAAGAAGGCGCTCAACTCGGGCACCTCGATGGCCACCCCGCACGTGGCCGGCGTGGCTGCGCTCGCCATCCAGGCACACCCGACCTGGTCGGCGACCGACATCTCGTCCGCGCTGGTCAGCACCGCACTGCCGAACAAGGTGGCTGGTTACCGGCTCACCCTGTCGGGTGTCGGTCTGGTGAATCCTGCGGGTGTGGTCTCGGCGACCGCGCTGGCCACCGGTGACACCTTCACCGTTGACGGCAAGAACTACCAGGAGCCAGAGCTGAGCTTCGGCTTCCAGTCGTTCGTGACCACCTACACCAGCACCAAGGCGGTCACCCTGGTCAACAAGGCCGACAAGGCTGTCACCTACACCGCGCAGGCGGTGGCCACGCCGCAGTCGAAGAAGGCGCAGATCACGGTCTCGCCGGCGAGTGTCACGGTGCCCGCAGGTGGTCAGGCGACGGTCAAGGTCACCATGACCGTCAACGCAGCTGACATTCCCTCGGCACTGGCCGCTGGTGGTGGCCAGTACAAGTTCTACGAGGTCAGCGGCAACGTGGTGTTCACCGCCGGCTCGTCGCAGCTGCGGGTCCCCTACCTGATGGTCCCCAGGCCCGACGCCAAGGTGACGGCCTCGACCAACGGTCGACTCAACCCGCGCGATGGTGGTGTGACCGTGACCCTGTCGAGCAAGGGCAGGGTCGCCACCTCGGCCGACACCTACCAGTGGGGACTGAGCGACCCGAAGGACGCCCCGGCGAACAGCTATGCCCCCTACGACCTGCGGGCCGTCGGTGTGCAGTCGTTCGCTGACGGTGACGACCAGTTGCTGGTCTTCGCGGTGAGCTCGTGGAACAGGATGTCGAACCCGTCGTCGATGGAGTACGACATCCCGATCGACAGCAACGGTGACGGCAAGGTCGACAAGGTCCTGTTCACCGTCGACTACGGACTGGTTGCCACCGGCGACGCCGATGGTCGCACCGGGGTGTTCTTCAACGATCTCGACACCCGCAGGACCTACTTCGCCGGGTTCCTGGCCTCTGGCGCCACCGATGTCAGCACCTTGCTGATCCCGGTCTACGCCTCTGACCTGGGCATCACCGGGCAGTTCGCCTACACCGCGGAGTCCTACTCGCTCAACAGCGGCGAATGGTACGACACCGTCAGCGGCGTCGCCCAGTACAACCCGTGGAAGCCGGCGGTCGCCAATGGTGACTGGGTCGACATCCCCGCCGGGGGCAAGGCCTCGCTGCGAATCACGCTCGACAAGGCCGAGGCGGCCAAGCAGCGTCCGCTGGGATCGATGATCGTGGTGATGGACAACAAGGCCGGCGCTGAGCAGGCCATCCTGATCCCGTCCAACAAGTAGCACCCACTCGATCTGCAGGGGGCGTTCCGGGCGACCGGGGCGCCCCCTGTGGCATGCCGGCGTGGCTCGGACGAGCTGTCGCTCAGCTGTGCGGGTTCGACGGGACGGCCCCGCCACCGCGGGTGCACAGCACCGGGCGGCCGCTGTTGCCCGAGCGGTAGTCATGGCTCCGGCCGTCGAGTTGGACGATCACGCGCCAGCCCTGCTCGATGGCCTGGGTGTACATGCGTCCGGGCTCGGGACAACCGAGTGCGCCGTTGGGCCAGGACACCGGCGCCGACTCGACCACCACCAGGCCGGCGGGGTCGAGACCCCGGCGTCGCAGGTCGTCCTCGATGGCGCGCAGCAGGTCGGCGGGCGGCTGCTGGATCGAGGTCGACGGCTGTGGGCTGGTGCGCACCGGCCCGGTCGGGGCGGTCTGGAACGGCGGACGCGAACTCGGCGCACCGCTGGTGGGCGCCCCACTGGTCGAGGGGCTCTCGGCGACGACCTCGTCGGGATCAGCACTGCTGCAGGCACACAGCAGCGACAGGGCCGCGACCACCACCAGCGTCCTTCTCATGCCTCCCAGTGTGCCTCGCCCGCCCCAACGACGCTCAGCCCTTGTCGATCGCCTCACGCTGGTCGGCGTACTTGTCCTCGACCCGGCTGAACGCCAACGAGGCGACGATGCCGACCACCAGCATCACCGTGCAGAAGGCGAGGAAGGCACCCAGTCCCAGGCCGCTGGTCTCGCGGGCCTCGTCGGTGAACACCACGGTCGGGAAGATGGCCAGCGACGAGCCGACCACCATGCCGAGGATGAAGTGGTACATGCCGGCGTAGTGCTTGTCGAAGGCCCAGTTGGCGGCCTTGGCGAACAGCACCACGCAGGCGACCAGACCGATGAACAGCGGGATGAACACCGCCGGGTCGAAGTTCTTGATGCCCTCGGCCATCTTGTCGTAGAGCCCGAAGTAGATCAGGAAGTTCGACGGGCTCATGCCCGGCACGATCACACCCAGGCCGATCAGGGCTCCTGAGCCGAACCACACCGGGATGCTCGGGGTGACGTTGAGCGCGATCGAGCCGCCGACCAGCATGATCGCGAAGATCACGGCCGCCGAGACGGCCAGGACCACCCAGTGCACACCCCGTCGTCCCTGCTTGCCGGCCTGGCGCCACAGCGAGGGGAAGGTCCCGATCACGAAGCCGATGAACAGGCAGACGAAGGCTGCTGCGTACTTGCCGAAGGCGGCGGCCACCACCACCGAGAACAGCACGATGCCGATCATTGCGCCGATGCCGATCGGGATGAAGTAGCGCACATTGGCCCAGAACCGCTTCCGCATGTCGGCCAGGAACCGGATCATCGGGTCGTAGACCTTGAAGATCACCGCGAGCACGCCGCCGGACAGGCCCGGCAGGATGAAGCCGATGCCGATGGCGATGCCCTTGAGCAACCTGACCAACCACGAGCCGACACTGTCGCGAGCCCCGATGAAATCGCTGGGTGCCTCGGGACGAATGTGGTCCTCGGGGGGCATGGTGGGGTGCTGCTCGGCGCTCATGGGTGCCTCTCTCGACGTCGTGGGCGGTGCTCATCGTACGCGTCCGCGCCCTTCACGTGACCTGCCGATAGGTTGTCGGCCATGCCCGACGACCCGACCGCACCCAGCATCGGTCTCGGCCCGCACCCGAACCCCTGGCCGGACGACCCTCGCCTCGACCCCGAGCTTCTCGCCGAGGGTGACCGTCGCAATGTCACCGACGAGTTCCGCTACTGGCGCCTCGAGGCGATCGTCGAGGCCTTGGACGAGCGGCGCCACAGCCTGCACGTCGCCATTCAGAACTGGGAGCACGACTTCAACATAGGCTCGATCGTGCGCACCGCCAACGCGTTCAACGTCGCCGGCGTGCACGTGGTCGGACGACGACGCTGGAACCGTCGCGGGGCGATGGTCACCGACCGCTACCTCTCGGTGCACCACCATGCCGACGAGGCTGCTCTGTTCGGGTGGCTCGACGAGCACGGCGTCATCCCGGTCGGCGTCGACAACCTGCCCGGATCGGTGCCGATGGAATCGGCCACGCTGCCCGAGGCCTGCTGCCTGGTCTTCGGGTCGGAGGGGCCAGGCCTGACCGAGACCGTGGTGGCCGGCTGCGCGCAGGTGGTGGCGATCACCCAGTACGGCTCGACACGGTCGATCAACGCGGGCGCGGCGGCGGCGATCGCGATGTACCACTGGGCCCTGCAGCACGTGCCGAGCCAGCCCTGAGCCCTACGATGAGGCCCATGCAGACACCGGAGGCGTTCGTGGTGGGCCACAGCACCGTCAGCAGCGCGGGCCGTGTCGCCCGTAGCCAGGCGATGCTGAAGCGCACCTTCTTCAGCCTGGCGTTGTTCCTGGGCATCGTCGTCGTCCTGCAGTTCGTCAGCGACCAGGGCTGGACGGCACGCTCGATCCTGGTCAGCCTGATTCCCGGTCTGGTGATCTGGGCGGCCTTCCTGGTCTGGCGGCTGGTCTCGCTGCGCAGCGCCCGGGCCGACCTGGCCAGGGTGGGCAGCGGGGAGGCGTTCCGGATCGACCATGCCGGCATCCACCTGGCCGACAGCGGTCAGGTCGTCGGCTGGGGGCAGATCAGCGAACTCAAGGCCGAGGGCAGCCTCAGGGGAGCGGGCCCCCTGCTCGTCCTCGACCACGCCGGTGGGCGCTACCAGGTGCCGTTGTCGTTCCTCGACACACTTCCCGGAACCATCGATTCAGCCCTGCGTGCCTACTCCGGGGGCCGCCGCGGGTTGAACCTGAGCAACCTCGACAGCCTCAACGCCTTCTGAAACCCCGGGTCCGGCAGTTGATCGGGACCCGCAATCTGGCGACCCGCCGGGCGCGACCGAGCCGGGTTTGAGAGACTGGACTCGTTCGGCTCCGCACACACGTAGAAAGGGGCGTCGACGACATGCCCATTGCCACTCCTGAGGTCTACGCCGAGATGATCGATCGCGCGAAGGCAGGCAAGTTCGCCTACCCCGCGATCAACATCACCTCGTCGTCCACCGTCACCGCTGCCATCCAGGGCTTCGCCGAGGCTGGCTCGGACGGCATCATCCAGGTCTCGACCGGCGGTGCCGAGTACGGCTCCGGCTCGACCATCAAGAACATGGTGAGCGGCGCGACCGCCCTGGCTGCCTACGCCCGTGAGGTCGCCAAGAACTACCCGGTGAACATCGCCCTGCACACCGACCACTGCCCCAAGGACAAGCTGGACGGCTTCGTGCGCCCGCTGCTCGCGATCAGCGAAGAGCGTGTGGCCCGCGGCGAGGACCCGCTGTTCAACTCGCACATGTGGGACGGCTCGGCCGTGCCGCTGGACGAGAACCTGCAGATCGCCGAGGAACTGCTCGCGCGCACCTCGAAGGCCAAGATGATCCTCGAGATCGAGGTCGGCGTGGTCGGCGGCGAGGAGGACGGTGTCGCCAACGAGATCAACGAGAAGCTCTACACCACCGTCGAGGACGGCATGGCCACCATCGAGGCCCTGGGCCTGGGTGAGAAGGGCCGCTACATCACCGCGCTGACCTTCGGCAACGTGCACGGGGTGTACAAGCCGGGTGCGGTGAAGCTGCGTCCCGAGGTGCTCAAGGAGATCCAGGACGCCGTCGGCGCCAAGTACGGCAAGGAGAGCCCGTTCGACTTGGTCTTCCACGGCGGCTCCGGCTCGAGCCCCGAAGAGATCGCCGCGGCGGTCGACTACGGCGTCATCAAGATGAACGTCGACACCGACACCCAGTACGCCTACACCCGCCCGGTCGCCGAGCACATGCTGCGCAACTACGACGGCGTGCTCAAGATCGACGGCGAGGTCGGCAACAAGAAGATGTACGACCCCCGCGCCTGGGGCAAGCTGGCCGAGGCCGGCATGGCCAAGCGCGTGGTCGAGGCCTGCGAGAACCTGCGCTCGGCAGGTACCACGCTCGCCAAGTGAGCTGACAACGACGAACGGGCCGTCCCCAGTGGGGCGGCCCGTTCGCCATGGACGGGTCGGCCAGGCTTCAGCTGAACTGCCAGGACCGCTTCGACAGCCCGTACCAGAACCCGTCGACCGCCACCTCGTTGGCGTGGCCGCTCGCCTCGGCTGCGCCGAGCGCCACGTACAGGGGTGCCCAGTGCTCGGTGCGCGGGTGGGCCTCGGCCGCGGCGGGAGCGACCCGCTCGAAGTCCAGGATCGCGTCGACGTCGCGCCGCTCGAGGGCCTCGGCTGCCCACTGGTCGAACTCGACCGACGGGGTCGGTGCCGGTGCGTCGGCCCCGGCGCGGGGGTTGAACCACCGCAGGTTGTGGGTGGTGAATCCCGACCCGATGATCAGCGTGCCCTCGTCGCGCAGGGGCGCCAGCCGGCGTCCGAGTTCGTAGAGGCCCTGCGGGTCGAGCGTGGGCAGCGACATCTGCACCACCGGCACGTCGGCCTCGGGGAACAGTTCGACCATCGGCACGTAGGCGCCGTGGTCGAGCCCGCGATCAGGGTCCTGGTGCACCGGGCCGTCGACCAGCCCGGCCAGGCGGTCGGCCAACTCGGGTGCGACCGGGGCGTCGTAGGTCACGTCGTAGTACTTCTGCGGGAATCCCCAGAAGTCGTACACCAGCGGCGTGCCGGGCTTCGTGGACGAGACGGTGACCGGCTGGTTCTCCCAGTGGGCAGACACCATCAGCACGTTGGTCGGCCTGTCGAGTCGCGACGACCAGTCGTGCAGTTGGCCGGTCCAGGTGGCGTCGTCGGCCAACGGTGGCGCCCCGTGGCTCAGGAACAGCACGGGTTGGCGCTCGCTCATGGGGAACTCCTCAGATAGTTGAGACTTCAACTGTACGCTTGCCGCGACCCAACCACAAGGGAAACCGTTGGCGGGGGCGGTCGTCCTGACAGCAGACTGGGCCCATGTTCACCCCTCGCATCACCTGGCCCGACCTGCCGCCCCACGTGCGCGACGAGGTCGAGCAGGTGATGGGCGCCACGGTCGTCGAGTGGTCGAGCCAGTTCGGCGGCTTCTCGCCCGGAACCGCAGACCGGCTGCTGTTCGACGACGGACGACGGATCTTCTGCAAGGCGGTCAGTGAGGCGATGAACACCGGCTCGGCGAAGCTGTACCGCGACGAGATCGCGGTCAACCGCACGATCCCCGACGGGTTGCCGGTGCCGACGATGCTGCACAGTGCCGAGTGGGACGACGGCTGGGTACTACTGCTCTTCGACGACCTCGAGGGGCGTCACCCGTACACGCCATGGCGTGAGGACGAGTTCGGTTCCGCCCTGACCTCGATCAGCCAGGTGGCCGAGGGCGTTCCGGTGGCGAGTGAGGAACTGCCCGACATCGACTCCACGCTGGGCCAGGGCGACCTGGGCTGCTGGGCGCACCTGGCCGACGACATCGCCGCCGGTGGGGGGCCGGTGCTCGACCCCTGGCTGGCCGAGCACCTCGACGAGATGGTCGAACGGTCCGCGGCCGCACGTCAGGCGATCCGGGGCACCGCGCTGTGCCAGCTCGATGCCCGCGCCGACAACATGGTGCTCGACGCGTCGGGCCAGGTCTGGTTGGTCGACTGGCCGTGGGCCTGCCGCGGGGCCGCCTGGGTCGACGGGGCGATGCTCGGGCTGACCGCCGTGGGCCAGGGGGTCGACTTCGACCTCGATGCGGCCGTGGACGCCTACGCCACCGGTCTCGGCGCCACCCGCGACGACGTCACCAACCTCTGGGCGGGCGAGCTCGGCTTCTTCGTCAGCGTCGCCGACCTGCCAGATCCCCCCGGCCTGCCCACGATCCGCGCCCACCACCGCAGGATGCGCGATGCGCTGATCCCGGCAGTCCGGCGTCGGCTGCAGGCCTGAGCAGGTCTTGACCGACGAGCTCAGACGTCGATGTGCCGGGGGCCCGCCTGCCACGCGCTCCAGGCCGACTCGACGATCTCGTCCAAGCCGGTGCTCGAACGGAACCCCATGTCGTCGGCGATCCGGTCGGGTGAGGCCACCAGCTTCGGCGGGTCGCCGGCCCGGCGAGGCTCGACCACCGGGGTGGTGTCGAGCCCCGAGACGGCACCGACAGCGTCGACGACCTGCTTGACCGAGGCGCCCTGTCCGGTGCCCACGTTGTAGGAGTGGTGCGACAGTTCACCGTCGAGCGCACGCATCGCCGCGATGTGGGCCTCGGCGAGGTCACGCACGTGCACGTAGTCGCGTATGCAGGTGCCGTCGGGGGTGGGGTAGTCGTCACCGAACACCCGAGGCTGCTCCCCGCGCTCGAGCCGGTCGAGCACCATCGGGATGAGGTTCATGATGGCCGGATCGCCCAGGTCGTCCCAGCCGGCGCCCGCCACGTTGAAGTAGCGCAGGGCCACCCACTTCAGCCCCCAGGCCCGCTCGCAGTCCTCCATGATCCACTCACCGACCAGCTTCGAGCGACCGTAGGGATTGATCGGTGAGGTGCGCGAGTCCTCCAGCACAACCGCCTCCTCGGGCTCGCCGTAGACCGCCGCCGAGGACGAGTAGATGATCTTGCGCACCCCCGCCGCCTCCATGGCGTCGAGCACGTTGACCAGCCCACCCAGGTTCTGCCGGTAGTAGTACAGCGGACGCTGCACCGACTCACCGACCTGCTTCTTGGCGGCGAAGTGGATGACGGCGTCGACCTGGTGCTCACGCATCACCTCGGCCAGCACCCTCTCGGCGTCCGGGGCCGAGATGTCGAGTTCGACCAAGGGGCTCTCACCGACGCGCGAGGCGATCGAGGACGACAGGTCGTCCACCACGACGACGTCGGTGCCCTCCTGCTGCAGCAGCCGCACCACGTGGGCGCCGATGTAGCCCGCACCGCCGGTCACCAGAACACTCATAGCCGATCCTCTCGCCGCAGTTGTCACCCCCGATCCTAGGGGTGTGACAGAGGGCCGATCTGGCGCAAACCCACGTTCGGGCACCGCGGTCTGATCTAGCGTCGAACACGCACAGCCCACGCATCTCACTGACGATGGAGTCAACCATGAGCAACCAGCTGTCGCGCCGCGCCCTCGTCCTCGGAACCGGAGCAGGGGTCTCTGCCCTGGCCCTGTCCGTGGCGCGCACCGCATCGTGCGGTCCCTCTGAGTTCGGTTGGGTGAGCGGCTCGACCGGGACGAAGATCCCGCGGATCGGCTTCGATCGTGGACTGGTCGCCTTCTACGCCGGTGGGCAGCGCGCCGTCGTGGCCGTCGGTTCCTGCGGCGAACCCACCACGCCCTCCCTGGTCACCCAGTCGACGAGCACCAAGAACTCGGTGCTGGTCGCCGGCGGGTCGAGGAACCCGGGCAAGGTGATCGTCGGCTACGCGACCGTGGATCGCGACAACTGACGCCCTCGTTCACCCACGCGGTGCGTCACCAGGGGCTCGAGCTGACCGGATGGGCAGCTCGAGCCTCTGCCACGTCCGGGGCGAGTTCGCCATCGGCGTTGCGCGGCGTCCAGGTCTGGTCGGTCGTCCATTCACTGCCGCAGGACGCACAGGCGAACACCGGCCTGCCGTCGATCTCGTCGTCCACCGCACCCCACGAACAGGTGCCCTTGCAGTCGCCCGAGGCGAGTTCACGTGCCATGGGCGACAGTCTGTCGCACCGCGAGGGCGCATCCGCAGGTCTGAGCCGACGGTGACCACGGTCCGATGCCCCGAGCTCCCGACGCCGACCAGCATGGACGCCATGGCAACCGGACGCGCAAGCACCCAGCGACTGGCACAGGTGATCCGGTGGTTGTGGCGGTTCGGATGGACGCAGGTGCAGTGCTGCGCCTTCGCCGCGGCGATCTTCGTCGGGTTGGCCGCCACCGTGCTGATCTGGCGCGTCGTCGAGGTGCCGGTGGCCCGTTACGACGTGCTGCTGGCCTACGTGCTCGTCGTCCAGGTGGTGTTCGTGGCCACCAGGCTCGAGACCGGACGAGAGTTGCTGGTGATCTGCTGCTTCCACCTGTTGGGGCTGGCGCTCGAGATGTGGAAGACCCACGTCGGATCGTGGTCGTACCCCGATCCGGGACTGTTCACGGTGATGGGTGTGCCGCTGTTCTCTGGATTCATGTACGCAGCGGTGGGCAGCTACATCTGCCAGGCCTTCCGCCGCTTCGACCTGCGGATCGACGGCTTCCGGTGGCTGCCGCAGGTGTTGCTGGCAGCCGGTGTCTACCTCAACTTCTTCACCAACGCCTTCGCCCTCGACCTGCGGGTGTTCCTGGCCATCGGCATCGTCGTGGCCAGTGGGGGCACCTGGGTGCGCTTTCGGGTTGGCGAGAGGGGCTCGAGCATGCCGCTGGCGGTGGCGTTCGTGTTGATCGGCGGGTTCCTGTGGGTGGCCGAGAACCTGGCCACGCTGTTCGGGGCTTGGCAGTACCCCTACCAGGCCGGGGCTTGGACGATGGTGCACGTCAACAAGTTCGGCTCGTGGGCGCTGCTGGTCACCCTGAGCTTCGTGCTGGTGGCCGCTGTCAAGGCGCGCGAGGGCGTCATCGTCGCGGCCGGACGACGCCTCGTCCACGAGGTCGAGGCTGTGGCACCGCCTCAGTCGGCCGAACTGGCTCGCAGCCGCTCGACCTGACCGGTCCAGGTCAGCGCGCGCGGGCCGGTGTCGTCCAGGGCCAACGAGGTCAGTACCGTGCGGCCGCCGTCGGCGTAGACCTCGAGGCAGCCGTGGTCGACCAACAGCCCCAGCGACAGCCGATCCAACCCGGGACGCAGCGGCGCGCTGACCTGCTTGGCCGGTGCCACCCCCGCCATCGGGGCCCGGTCGAGGACGAGCCGGTCGTCGGCCCAGGTCAGCACGTGCGAGCCGATGGTCAGCGCCTGGGGCGCGACCAGGTCGAGTTCCACCCAACCCACCGCCGGGGCCTGCCACACCTGGCCATCCACCTCGACCGCCTGCATCTCGCCCAGCGAGGCAAGCACCTCGTCCACCGGCTGCTGGACGAGCGCGACCGCGCCGTCGGCGACGACCAGGCTGAGCTGCCGGGGCACGGTGAGCATGCCGGGGAAGCCGGCCTCGGCCAGGTCGTGGGCGTAGTCCCAGTTGTTCAACCACCCGACCAGGATCCGTCGTCCGTCGGGCACGTCGCCGAAACTGACCCCGGCGTAGTTGTCGCTGCCCCAGTCGAGCCACAGCCCCGGGTCGTCGTCGGCGGCGCGGAAGACCTCGCCGTCGAAGTCGCCCAGGAACCAGCGGGTGCCTGAGCCCCCTTGGATGGCGCCGGGGTTGACCGAGAGCACCAGCACCCAGCGGGTCCGACCGCCGACCGTCATGGGGAACAGGTCGGGGCACTCCCAGGTCGGGGTGGCCAACTCCGGGAACCGGAACTCGCCCGAGTAGGTCCAGTCGACCAGGTTGGCCGAGTGGTGGTGGACGACCGCGTTCTCGTGGGCCTCGACCGCCACCATCGCCCACCGGTCGCGTTCGTGGTCCCAGGAAACCTTCGGGTCGCGGAAGTTCTGCGACTCGCGGTCGAGCACTGGGTGGCCAAGCTTGGTGAAGGTGATGCCGTCGCTGCTCCAGGCGATCGACTGGGTCTGGCGGCCGTGCCAGGGACTGCCGGGCTGGTGGTCCATGGTGTAGGCCGCGACCAGTGCACCAGCCCCAAAGCCTGCGGTGTCGTGCTCGTCCACGACCGCCGACCCCGAGAAGCAGCCGTGGTCGGCCTCATGCATCAGGGCGACCGGGTGCTCGTCCCAGTTCACCAGGTCGGACGAACTGACGTGCCCCCACGACATGTTGCCCCAGGAACCGCCGCTGGGGTTGTGCTGGAAGAACATGTGCCAGCGCCCCCGGTACCAGCACAGGCCGTTGGGATCGTTGATCCAGTTCTTGCTCATCACGTGCAGTGCCGGACGCGTCGGGGGCAGGCTCATGACTCCATTGAACCGCCTGTGCTGGAAGTGGTGACCCAGGGTTGCGCCAACTGGAGGAAGATGCCGGTCACTCCATCTTCGGTGAAGACCTCGCCGACGACTGGACCCGACCAGCTGCGCCGCCGCGCCGAAGGCGCCGGCGCCACGCGACCCAGCCTCGAGGTGCGCAGAGCGCCTCTCTGAAACCACCCCCGGTGTGGGGTCGGGAACCGCGTCGTGACAGGGTGGACACCATGACGCGAAAGATTGGTGTGACTGAGCTGGTGCTGCGCGACGCCCACCAGAGTCTGATGGCCACCCGCATGGCGATGGAGGACATGGTTGACGCCTGTGCCGACATCGACGCCGCCGGCTTCTGGTCGGTCGAGTGCTGGGGTGGCGCGACCTTCGACTCCTGCATCCGCTTCCTGAACGAGGACCCGTGGGAACGCCTGCGCACCTTCCGTGAGCTGATGCCCAACAGCCGGCTCCAGATGCTGCTGCGCGGCCAGAACCTGCTCGGCTACCGCCACTACGAGGACACCGTCGTGGAGAAGTTCGTCGAGAAGTCCGCCGAGAACGGCATGGACGTCTTCCGGGTGTTCGACGCCCTCAACGACCCGCGCAACATGGAGCGGGCGATGCAGGCGGTCAAGGCCACCGGCAAGCACGCCCAGGGCACGATCTGCTACACGATCTCGCCGCTGCACACCACCGAGGGCTACGTGAAGCTCGCCGGCCAGCTGCTCGACATGGGTGCTGAGTCGATCGCCCTGAAGGACATGGCGGCCCTGCTCAAGCCCCAGCCCGCTTACGACATCGTCAAGGGCATCAAGGACACCTACGGCGACGTGCAGATCAACGTGCACTGCCACTCCACCACTGGGGTGACCCTGGTCAGCCTGATGCGCGCGATCGAGGCCGGCGCCGACGTGGTCGACACCGCGATCAGCTCGATGAGTCTGGGCCCGGGCCACAACCCGACCGAGTCGCTGGTCGAGATGCTCGAGGGCACCGAGTACACCACCGGCCTCGACATGGACCGGCTGCTCAAGATCCGCGACCACTTCGCGACGGTTCGTCCCAAGTACGCCGAGTTCGAGTCGGCCACCCTGGTCGACACCGACATCTTCTCGTCCCAGATCCCCGGCGGCATGCTCTCGAACATGGAGAGCCAGCTCAAGGCCCAGGGCGCCGGCGACCGGATCCGTGAGGTCATGGAGGAGGTGCCGGTGGTGAAGAAGGACGCCGGTTACCCGCCGCTGGTCACCCCCTCGAGCCAGATCGTGGGCACCCAGGCCGTGTTCAACGTGTTGATGGGCCGCTACAAGGTGATGACCGGCGAGTTCGCCGACCTGATGCTCGGCTACTACGGCGAGTGCATGGGCGAGCGCAACCCCGAGGTGATCGAGATCGCCAAGGGCCAGGCCAAGAAGGATCCGATCACCGAGCGCCCGGCAGACCTGCTCGCCCCCGAGTGGGACCACCTGGTCGAGGAGGCCACCAAGCTCGCCGGCTACAACGGCACCGACGAGGACGTGCTCACCAACGCCATGTTCCCCGGTGTCGCGGGCAAGTTCCTGGCCAGCCGCGCCGAGGGCCCCAAGAATGTGGGCAAGACCGCCGAGCAGATCGAGAAGGAGAAGGCTGCTGCCGACGGATCGTCGAAGGCTGTGCGCGGCCCGATCAAGTACAACGTCACCATGGCCGGACGCACCCACACTGTGCAGGTCGAGCCGGCCTGACCCCGCCATCCACTCCCACGAGAGCTGACAAGGAAACCCATGGCTGCAACCAAGAAGTCGATGGACGAGCTGCTCAAGCAGCTCAACGAGCGCCGCAAAGCGGTTGAGCTCGGTGGCGGGCAGGCCCGTCTCGACAAGCAGAAGTCGCAGGGCAAGCTGACCGCCCGCGAGCGGATCGACGCCGTGCTCGATCCCGGCACCTTCCAGGAGGTCGGCGCCTTCCGCCGCAACCGCACCACCGAGTTCGGCATGGACAAGGCCGACATGCCCGCCGACGGCGTGGTCACCGGTTCCGGTGCCGTGCTCGGCCGCCCGGTCAACATCGCCAGCCAGGACTTCACCGTCGCTGGTGGCTCGGCCGGTGAGACCCACTCCAAGAAGGTCGCCGAGGCCCTGCGCGAGTCGCTGAAGAACGGTGCGCCGTTCATCTTCATCAACGACTCCGGCGGTGCCCGTGTGCAGGAGGGCATCGACTCGCTGTCGGGCTACGGCCAGGTGTTCTACGCCAACGTGCTGCTGTCGGGTGCGGTGCCGCAGATCTCGATCATCGCCGGCCCCTGCGCCGGTGGCGCGGCCTACTCCCCGGCGCTGACCGACTTCATCATCCAGACCCGCAAGGCCCACATGTTCATCACCGGGCCCGGCGTGATCAAGCAGGTCACCGGCGAAGAGGTCACCGCCGACGCCCTCGGTGGCGCCGACGCGCAGATGGCCTCGGGTGTGGTCTCGTTCGTCGCCGACGATGACGACCAGGCCATCCTGATCGCCAAGAAGCTGCTCAGCTTCCTGCCGCAGAACAACTCCGAAGAGGCGCCGATCGTCGATCCAGACGACAGCGTCGACCCCGACCCGGCGCTGCGTTCGATCATCCCCGCCGACGACCGCAAGGGCTACGACGTCCGTGAGGTCATCCGGCTGATCGTCGACCACGAGGACTTCCTCGAGGTGCAGGCCGGCTTCGCCGCCAACCTGGTGGTCGGTTTCGGACGCATCGTCGGCCAGACGGTCGGCCTCATCGCCAACCAGCCGTCGGTGATGTCGGGCGTGCTCGACATCAACTCCTCCGACAAGGGCAGCAAGTTCATCCGGTTCTGCAACGCCTTCAACATCCCGGTGATCAACTTGGTCGACGTGCCCGGCTTCCTGCCCGGTGTCGCCCAGGAGGCCGGCGGCATCATCCGCCACGGCGCCAAGATGCTCTACGCCTACTCGGCGGCGTCGGTGCCGAAGATCACCGTGGTCATGCGCAAGGCCTACGGCGGCTCGTACCTGGCCATGTGCTCCAAGGACCTGGGCGCCGACCGGGTGTTCGCCTGGCCGACCGCCGAGATCGCGGTGATGGGTGCCGAGGGTGCCGCCGCGGTGGTGTTCAAGCGCGAGATCGCCGAGGCCGAGGATCCCAAGGCCCGTCGTGAGGAACTGGTCGAGGAGTACCGCACCACCTTCTCCTCGCCCTACATGGCGGCTGCCCACGGTCTGGTCGACGACATCATCGATCCGGCCGAGACCCGCTTCCAGATCGCCAGCGCGCTCGCCCAGCTGACCAACAAGCGTGAGTTGCGTCCGGCCAAGAAGCATGGCCTCGGGCCGGTCTGATCGGGGTGCTGAGATGACCGAAACTCCGATGAGCACCGAAGACCTGCAGCAACTGGTCGTCCAGATGCAGCAGCGCCTCGGCGAGCTCGAGTCGCAGGTGGCCGAACTCAAGGCCCAGCAGGTGATTCCCGACGACATCGTGATGGCGATCAGCGCCGCCGTGGCGGCCTTCCTGGGCCACAAGGCCAAAGTGCGCGCCATCTCGCTGTCCGGCGGACGCCGGTGGGCCACAGAGAACCGTGGCCGAGTCCATGACCGTTCCGTTGCGCGGCGCTGACGTCGCGAGGAGGATCAACAACCCATGAAGCTCAAGGTGACCATCAACGGGAACGACTACATCGTCGACGTCGAGGTCGAGGAGGACGAGCGCCAGACGCTCAGCCCAATCGTCATCGGCGGGGTCGGGACCGGACAGAACCAGATCCCCACGCGAGCGTCCATGCCGGCCGCCTCGGCCAACGCGGTGACCGCACCGCTGGCCGGGTCGGTGGCCCGGATCCTCGTCAGTGAGGGTGACACGATCGAGGCGGGCGCCGTGCTGCTGGTGCTCGAGGCCATGAAGATGGAGACCGAGATCACTGCGCCGAGTGCCGGCACGGTGAGCGAGGTGCTCGTCGAGCCCGGCCAGGCCGTGCAGGGTGGCCAGCCGCTGATCCGCGTCGACTGACACGCACCCCTCACGGGGTGGGACACGTGACCAGCCGTGCGTCTAGTCGATACGCTCAGGCCAACGGCGAGCGGGGAAGGGGACTGTCCGTGCTCAGACGATCCGTGATCGGACGACCTGTGATCAGGCGGACCGCCGTGGTCGCAGTGTTTGCGCTGGTGGGGTCCCTGCTGCCATTGTCGGTGGCTGGCGACCCGATCGGGGATGACGGGCGGTCGCCCTCGGAGCCCACCGGCGAGTTCGCCGACCTGCCGGCAGCGGCCACCAACCCGTTGCCGCCCGAGGCTGATCGCCGCCGGGGCCAGCAGAAGCCGCAGAGCGCCACGGTCGATGACCTGACCGAGCTCTGGGACACCAGCTCGCGAGTCGGGCCGACCTACTCGGCGACGGCCCAGCGGCTCGGGGGCGCCAACAGGTACGAGGTGGCGGTCGCCATCGCCAAGCGCGGGTTTCCCAGGGGTGCGTCGGTGGTCTACCTGGCGCGCAGCGATGTGCTCACCGATGCTCTGGTCGCGGGAACCTTGCGCGATGGGCCGATCCTGCTCACCCAGACCAATGCGCTGCCCGCCGTCATCAACGCCGAGATCACCCGGCTGGGCAACCCCAAGGTCGTGGTCATCGGCAGCGCCGGTTCGGTGAGCGACGCCACCGCCAAGGCCGCCTCGCGCGGTCGTCCCTACACCCGGCTGGCGGGGCCCGACCGCATCTCGACCTCGGTGGCGGTGGCCAGGTACGCCTTCCCTCAAGGTGCCCAGCACGCCTACTTGGCCCATGGGTTCGGCGCCGGTGGCCAGGGCTCACCGGATGCCGTGTCGGCGGGCGGCGTCTCGGACGGCCCGATCCTGTGGGTCAATCCGCGGCGAGGTCTGGAGCCCGCGACCGCGCGGCTGCTCAGCGACCTCGGGGTCACCCAGCGTCACCAACTGGGTTGGGTCGACCTCAACGTGCCGGTCACCGATCGGATCGGCTCGTTCGACCGCTACACCGCTTCGGTGGCGATCGCCGAGCACACCTTCGGGCTGAGCCCGGTGACGGTCTACCTGGCCCGCGGAGACGTCTTCAGCGATGCCGCCGCCGCCGGCTCGCTCAACGATGGGCCGGTGCTTCTCGTCCAGCCCACCACCCTGCCTCGGGCGGTGTGCACCTACCTGCGGCGCTCGGTGCCGGTCAACGTGATTGCGCTGGGTTCCACGGCCTCGGTGTCGGCCACCGTGCTCAACCAAGCGCGCGCCTGCGCCTCGCGCGGCACCTACAAGCTGTTCTCGGGCTACACCTTCCACGAGGTCGACAGCATGCCCTACGTCGGGCCCGGCACCGTGCCCATGCGCACCGACTGCGTCAACGACACCGACCCCAGCTACGGCATCCACACCCGCGCCTGGGACGGGGTGAACGTCTTCCACCCGGTCTCGTTGGCCGGTCAGACCCTGGGATCGATCAGCCGCTACGCCAAACAACCCACCACTGCCGAGGGGTGCCGACAGCTCAACATCGCGCGCAACAACGCGATGTACTTCCTGCAGAGCCCCAATCGGCACACGGTGGGCGAGGCCGACTTCTATGCCTATGACTTTCCGGTCCTGATCGGCGGGGTGCCCCAGAAGTACATCCCCGCGCCGTGGTACTCGGGCATGGGGCAGGGGCACATGCTGTCGGTGTTCTCACGGCTGTATCAGATCGACCGCAACCCGGTCTGGCTCGAGGCCGCCCGGCGCACCTTCAACTCCTTCACCGTGCCCCGCATTCAGGGCCGGCCCTGGGTGACCATCGAGGACGGCAATGGGCGGATCTGGTTCGAGGAGTACGCCGGTGACGTCGCGGCGCCGTTGGTGATCAACGGGCAGGTGTTCGCGATCTTCGGCATGTACGACTACTACAAGGCCAGCGGCGACCCCCGTGCTCGCATCACGATGGACGCCGGTGCCACGACCATGCTCGATGCCTACCCCGAGTACCGCGATCCCGGAGCGCGCTCGTTCTACTGCGCCGAGAACCCGCACTGCCAGTCAGCCCGTTGGCGGGCGAGCGTCCACTACCACACCGTGGTGATCGACCAGTTGGAGGTGCTGGCCCAGATGACCGGCGACCGCCGCTTCTCGATGGCAGCGGCGGCCCTGCGGGCTGACGGCTGAGTCTGGGCTCAGTTCGTCCGGTGCACCTTGTGCTGGGCGGCCTGCGCCCGTGGACGAATCGTGATCCGGTCGATGTTGACGTGACCAGGACGCGTGGCCACCCAGACGATGGCGTCGGCGACGTCGTCGGCGACCAGCGGCTCGTCCACCCCGTCGTAGACCTTGTCGGCGCGGGCCTGATCGCCGTCGAAGCGGGTCAGCGAGAACTCGTCGGTACGCACCATGCCGGGGGCGATCTCGCAGATCCTCACCGGCTGGTCGAACAGTTCCAGCCGCAGCGCACGGGCCAGCATCATCTCGCCGGCCTTGGCCGCGTTGTAGCCCGCCCCTCCCTCGTAGGCGGCGTCGGCGGCGGTCGAGGTGACGAACACGATCGTGCCCGCTGCAGCGACCAGGGCCGGCAGCAGCGCCTTGGTCACCCGGCCGGCGCCCAGAACGTTCGAGGTGTACATCGTGGTCCAGTCATCGAAGTCGGCCTCGGCGATCGGCTGCTGGCCGTGGGCGCCGCCAGCGTTGTTGACCAGCAGGTCGAGCCGGTCGCCGACCTGGTCGGCCAACGCGGCCACGGAGTCGGCGTCGGAGACGTCGCAGGTGATCGCCCGACCGCCGATCTCAGCGGCAAGGGCCTCGATCCGCTCGGTGCGGCGGGCGACGCAGATCACCTCCCACCCCTGACCAGCGAGCATGCGGGCGGTGGCGGCGCCGATCCCAGAGGACGCGCCGGTGACGAGGGCAGTGGGCATGCCCCGATTCTGGCCCATCACCGGGCGGGGGTGTCGACCAGGTCCATCACCTCAGCGACGAAGCTGCCGTCGAGCACCCGCTGCAGCCCTCGTACCGGGCTCTGCGTCCAGGTCTGGCCGGGCTGCCAGTGGTGCAGCTGAATCAGGTGCCACATCGCCTCGGCGGTGACCACTCGGTTGATCGACGAGCGCACCGCGGCGAGCGCGGGCCAGGTCGCCAGCAGCCCGGGCACCAGTCCGCGGTGGTCGAACTCGCGCAATGAGCGCTGCAGCATGTCCCACTCCATCGTCTGGTGCCCCCAGCGGGCTCCCTCGAAGTCGACCAGGTGCAACCGCCCGTCACGGCCGTGCAGCACGTTGCGCAGGTGCAGGTCGGTGTGGACGAAGACCTCGCTCCCGGCTGGTTCCAGCGGGTGGTCAGCCAGGAAGCACGCGACCCCGTCGAGCAGCCCATCGGTGTCGACCACGCGCCCCCTGGCGCTGGCCAGCAGGGTGGGTGCGTACTGCTCAGGGGCGTGGTAGGCGTCGGCCCAGCGGCCCTCGGCCACGGCCGCCGTCGGCCACGAGTTGTGCATCCATGGTTGCCGTTCGAGTGCGTGCAGGTGGCTGATCGTGGTGCCCAGTTCCCGTCCGACACGGTCGCGCTCGGCGCGGCCCAAGGTGCTCCAGACCGTCTGCAGGGGCTGGCCGTCGAGGCGCTCCAGCACCAGGTACTCCCCGCCGGAGGCTCGTTGCCCGACCGCGATCACCCGGGCGTGCGGCACGTCGTCGGGCAGGTGAGTGAGCACCTCGGCCTCGTGGGCGAACGCGCCGGCCAGTCGTCCGGTGTTGAGCCTCACCACCACCGATCCGCAGACGGCGACCACGTTGGCGAAGCCGTCCAGTGACTCGATCGGGTGGCTGGTGCCCAGCCCGTGCCGACGAAGGATCCTGGTCACCTCGGCGGCGACCGCAGGGGTGGCCATGGTCACTCGATCGCGTCAGGGATCTGGCCGACCTCGGTGGCGCCCTCCCCGCCGGGAGCGGTGACCAGCATGGTGACGGTCAGCAGGGAGTCCTCGACGGCGTCGACCGCGTGGCGTTCCATCGCGGGCAGGTGCACCAGATCGCCGGGGCGCAGGTCGGCCTTCTGGTCGGCCCAGCTGAATCGGCAGTGACCGGTGACGACTTGGATGATCACCGGATGGAAGGCGTGGTGTTCCTTGAGGTGCTGACCGGCCAGGAAGGCGAAGGCGACGACGTGGGCCGACTCGGTCTTGAGCACCTTGAGGGCTCGCGGTCGGTTGTCGAAGGGACGAACCAGGTCTTCGATGCCGCTGACGAGGGTGACGGCGTTCATCGAAGCACCGTACCGCCGTTGGAACCGCCCGCGTGCAGACCGGGTTTGTGCACTGGGCCCCGGGCCAACGGGGCAGGCGTCGATAGACTCCCACCATGACCTACAAGCTGATCCTGCTTCGCCACGGCGAGAGCGAGTGGAACGCCAAGAACCTCTTCACCGGCTGGGTGGACGTCGACATCAACGAGAAGGGTGTCGGTGAGGCCAAGCGCGGCGCCGAGCTCATGAAGTCAGAGGGTCTGCTGCCCGACGTGCTGCACACCTCGCTGCTGCGTCGCGCCATTCACACCGCCTACCTGGCGCTGGATGGTTGCGACCGGCACTGGATTCCGGTGAAGCGCAGCTGGCGGCTCAACGAGCGTCACTACGGCAAGCTGCAGGGGCTCAACAAGACCGAGATCCGCGACCAGTTCGGCGAGGAGCAGTTCATGACGTGGCGTCGTTCCTACGACGTGCCGCCGCCCCCCATCGACAAGGACAACGAGTTCTCGCAGTGGGACGACCCCCGCTACGCCGAGCTCAGCGAGGACGAGCGTCCGCTCACCGAGTGCCTCAAGGACGTCGTGGCCCGGATGCTGCCCTACTGGGAGTCCGACATCAAGCCCGACCTGGCCGAGGACAAGATCGTCCTGGTCACCGCCCACGGCAACTCGCTGCGCGCGCTGGTCAAGCACCTCGACGGGATCTCCGACGACGACATCGCCGGGCTGAACATCCCCACCGGCATCCCGCTGTACTACGAGCTGGACGAGAACTTCGAGCCGGTCACCCCCGGTGGCCGCTACCTCGATCCCGAGGCCGCTGCCGCCTCGATCGAGGCCGTCAAGAACCAGGGCAAGAAGTAGGTTCACCAGCCCAGACGCCGATCGCCCGGCTCCTCAGTCGAGGGGCCGGGCGTTCGCTTTGTTGATCGAGTAGCGGCGAGGGAAGAGCCGCGTGTCGAGGTCCCGCGGGGGGGTGCAGGGGGCCTCCCCCCGCGTGGGGGTGCAGGGGGTCATCCCCCGCAACAACTCAGTACGTGGTGGGCCAGTCCTCACCCTCGGGGGCCTCACCGGTGACGATGTAGATCGTCCGGCGACCGATGGCGACCGCGTGGTCGGCGATCCGCTCGTAGTAGCGGCCGAGCAGGGCGCAGTCGACGGCGGCCTCGACCCCGTGGCTCCAGTCCTTGCTCAGCAGGGCGCGGAACTGGTCACGGCGCAGTTCGTCCATGCGCTCGTCGTCGGTGGCCAGCTCCAGGGCTGCCTTGGCGTCGGCGTTCTCGAGGGTCTGGGCGGCCATGCCGATCATCTGGTCGGCGACGCGGGCCATTTCGGCGAAGTTCGACTCGAGGGCGGCCGGCACGGCCTTCTCGGGGTAGCGCATCCGGGCGATCTTGGCGACGTGGGCCGACAGGTCACCCATCCGGCCCAGTTCCATGGTCATCCGCAGTACGGCGACCACCTGGCGCAGCTCACCGGCCACCGGCGACTGGCGGGCCAACAGGGTGAAGGCCCGCTGCTCGAGCGAGACGCCCATCTCGTCGATCTTGATGTCGTCGCCGATCACTCGCTCGGCCACCGCGAGGTCGGCGTTGACCAGCGACCGGGTGGCGTCGACGCAGGCCGTCTGCACGGCGCGGGTCATTGCGACCAGATCATGGGTCAGCGTCTCGAGCTCTTCACGGTACGTGTTGCGCAGCATCCACTTCCTCGATTCGTCACAGTCGTGAACTGGGCCAACGCCAAGCCTAGCCGCTGTCGTTCCCGCAGGACTCTAGCCGCGACGTGGTGGGGGACGGCTTCTGGCGCCTGAACGGGTGGTGAACAGTGACTGAACAGGCGGCGCGAAGGCGGCCGTTGGCCCAACCGTCGCCCAGCCGACTCATGCCCGACTCCTATGATCAACCTTGTGGATCCTTGGCTGGCTGCCGTGCTCGGCATCGTCGTGGGTGTCGTGGTCACCATCGCCGTCGTCGCCAGCCGTCGCCATCGTGCGGCGGTCAGCCAGGCCGAGCAGGAGCCGCAGGTGCACGAACACGCGGCCGCGTTGTTGGGCGTGCTGCGCTCCGGCGGCATGATTGTCGGTCCGCACGACCACGTGTTGCGCTCGAACCCGCAGGCTCGCAGCTGGGGGCTGAGTCGGGGTGACCGGATCGCCCACGCCGAGGTGCTCGACCTCGTCCGCAGCGCCCGCCGTGACGACCGGGCCGTCATCCGCGACCTCGACATCCGCCGGGGGGTCGGCACCACACCCCTGCGGCTGACCCTGCGGGTGGCGCCGCTGGGCGAGGGCACCATGGTTGCCCTGGCCGAGGACCGTTCGGTGATGCTGCGCGCCGACGAGACCCGGCGCGACTTCGTCACCAATGTGAGCCATGAACTCAAGACCCCGATCGGCGCCATCAGCCTGATGGCCGAGGCGGTGCTCGATGCCACCGACGATCCCGAGACGGTGCAGCACTTCGCCGAACGCATCAACATCGAGACCGGCCGGCTGGGCCAGTTGGTCACCCAGATCATCAACCTGTCACGACTCCAGGCCGATGACCCGATGCTCGACCCGGAACTGATCCAGTTGCCGGAGTTGGTCGCCGAGGCGATCGATCGTTGCCAGGAGCAGGCCCGCAAGCGCCGGATCAACGTGGTCACCGCCGGGGACGACGACGTGGTGGTGATGGGGGAACTGAGCCAGCTCAGCGATGCGGTCACCAACCTCGTCCAGAACGCCATCGCCTACTCCGACGAGGGCGGGCGGGTCGCGGTCAGCCACCGGCTCGTCCAGCAGGGGGACGAGCCGTTCGTCGAGATCGCGGTCGCCGACAACGGCATCGGCATCCGTCCCGAGGACCAGGAGCGGATCTTCGAACGCTTCTACCGGGTCGACTACGGACGAAGCCGCGCCTCCGGGGGCACTGGCCTGGGTCTGGCGATCGTCAAGCACGTGGTGTCGGTGCACGGTGGCACGATCAACGTCTGGAGCCGACCGGGCCAGGGGTCGACCTTCACCATCACCCTGCCCGCCCCGGTTCCCGAGGCGCTTCCCGAGCCGAACACCACCCCCACGAGAAAGGCCATGGCATGACCCGAATCCTGATCATCGAGGACGAGGACTCCTACCGCGAGGCCACCGCCTTCATGCTGCGGCGCGAGGGCTTCGAGGTGAGCGAGGCGGCCGATGGTGCTGCCGGTCTGGCCGAGTTCGAGCGCAGCGGCGCCGACCTGGTGCTGCTCGACCTGATGATGCCCGGGATGCCCGGCACCGAGGTGTGCCGCCAGCTGCGCCGCCGCGGCAACGTCGCGGTGATCATGGTGACCGCCCGCGACTCCGAGGTCGACAAGGTGGTCGGTCTGGAGTTGGGGGCCGACGACTACGTGACAAAGCCGTTCAGCCACCGCGAGTTGGTGGCCCGGATCCGGGCCGTGCTGCGGCGCGGTCAGGAACTCGACCTCAACCTCGACGTGGTCGAGGCCGGTGGGGTCAGGGTCGACGTCGAGCGACATGAGGTGTCGGTCAACGGCGATCCGGTGCGTTTGGCGCTCAAGGAGTTCGAACTGCTCGAGGTGCTCATCCGCAACGCCGGCCGGGTGATGACCCGCGGGCAGTTGATCGACCGGGTGTGGGGCTCGGACTACGTCGGAGACACCAAGACCCTCGACGTGCACGTCAAGCGGCTGCGCTCGAAGATCGAGAAGGACCCGGCCCACCCGGTGCTCGTGGTCACCGTGCGAGGGCTGGGGTACAAGTTCGAGGGCTGAGCCTGCTCAGTTCCCGGTGGTCTGGAAGTCGGGGTGCTCGGAGTCGAGGACGGGCACGGTGACCTGCACGTCGCCGGCCTTCTCGAAGGTGAAGACCAACCGTGCGGTGAAGCCCGGCTTCAGGTCGGGCGACGAGACCGTGATGCGGCTGCGGTTGATCGCCGCCGGCTGGTTGGCCCCGACCTGGATGGTCGACTCGCTGACCGAGAGCGCGCCGGCCGGCGTCATGGTGGCGTCGTGGGCGGCGCCCGAGATCTTGGTGAGGGTGTCGTCCTCGCGGCTGAGCACGACACCGTTGAGCGTGCCACGACCCTCGGCGTTGGCGACGATGACCAACCCACGCAGCTGCACCGGGCCCTGGTCGACGTTGACGCCGGCGGCGGGGGTGTTGGGGTCGCCCGACGGCGCAGCACCGCATCCGGCGAACACGGCGACCGACAGCGCGGCAGCGACGGCCAGCCTGACCGAACGGGTGGATCGTGACGGGCGAATGCTCATTCGCAGCCCCTTCCTGTGGGTCGTTGCGCACACCATAGTGGAGAAGTCACTGATCGTGTTTGTCCAAGTCAGCCCACGTTGGAGGCGTTCAGGCACAGATGGTTGTGGAAGTCAAGAGTAGATCACACCCCGGAACAGGGCTCTGGCTAGGGAATATGGTTTTGTCGGAGGCCCGCACCATGCTATGATGAGTGGTCGAAAGGGGTTGCAACTCATGACTTTTGCGGTCGGCGAAACGGTGGTCTATCCCAATCATGGGGCGGCTGTCATCGAAGACATCGAAACCAGGCAGATCAAGGGCGAGGACAGGTTGTACCTCGTACTGCGGATCATCGGGCAGAGCGACCTCGTCGTGAGGGTTCCCGCCTGCAACTTGGACCTCGTAGGCGTGCGCGACGTGGTCGACGCCGACGGCCTCGAGAAGGTGTTCTCGGTGCTGCGTGCACCGCACACCGAAGAGCCGACCAACTGGTCGCGTCGGTACAAGGCCAACCTCGAGAAGCTGCACAGCGGCAATGTGCTCAAGGTGGCCGAGGTCGTCCGCGACCTGTGGCGCCGTGAGCGTGAGCGTGGCCTGTCGGCGGGCGAGAAGCGGATGCTGGCCAAGGCGCGCCAGATCCTCGTCTCTGAACTCGCTCTGGCCGAGAAGGTCGAGGAGGACCGCGCCGAGGTGCTGTTGGACGAGGTGCTCGCCTCCTGAGCCCGGGCCCTGAAGGGGCCACTAGGATCACACACATGTCAGAGCCGGTCGTCGCCATCGTGGTGGCGGCCGGCTCTGGCGTTCGCCTGGGGGCCTCGGTGCCCAAGGCCATGGTGCCGCTCAAGGGTGTGCCGCTGCTGCGCCGATCTGCCGAAGCCCTGGTCGCCGGCGGGGTGACCCACCTGGTCGTCGTCGTCCCGGACGACCAGCGTCGCGCCTTCGGCGTGGCCCTGCTGGGGTGCCCGGTGCCGTGGACGATGGCCACCGGGGGAGCGCGACGCCAGGACTCGGTTGCCGCCGGGCTGGCTGTCGCCGGCGAATGGGCACCACCGCACCGTGTGGTGCTGGTCCATGACGCCGCTCGTCCGCTGGTGCCGCCTGAGGCCGTGGCCCGGGTGATCGCCGCCGTCCGCGGGGGCGCCCCAGCCGTCGTCCCGGTGGTCGCCGTGGCCGACACCATCCGAGCGGTGGACGAGAACGGGTCGCGCATCGTCGACCGGTCGGGCCTACGGGCGGTGCAGACCCCGCAGGGCTTCGACCCCGACGTGCTGGTCACTGCCCACCGGGCACTCGCCTGCGCCGGTGTCGTGGTCACCGACGATGCAGCCGCCTGCGAGCGCCTGGGGCACCCGGTCAGCTTGGTCGAGGGCTCCACCGATGCCCTCAAGATCACCACGAGCATCGACCTGGTGGTCGCCGGGGCTGTGCTCGACGACCGCGAACGACGAGCCACGGGGAGCCCGCAGCCATGATCATCCGCACCGGCATCGGCAGCGACGTCCATGCCCTCGCCCCGGGCACCCCGATGCACGTCGCCGGCCTCGCCTTCCCCGACGAACCGGCCGGGTTGTCGGGGCACTCCGACGGTGACGTGGCGGCACACGCCCTGTGCGACGCCCTGCTGTCGGCGGCTGGGTTGGGTGACCTCGGCTCGAACTACGGCACCAGCGACCCGGCGTGGGCGGGCGCCTCGGGCGTGGCCTTCGTCACCGAGACCGCACGCCGGGTGCGTGACGCCGGGTGGCAGGTCGCCAATGCCGCCGTGCAGGTGATCGGCAACCGACCGCGACTGGCCGGGCGCCGCAGCGAGGCCGAGGCAGTGCTGTCACAGGCGCTCGGGGCCCCGGTGAGCGTGTCGGCCACCACCACCGACGGGCTGGGTTTCACCGGTCGAGGTGAGGGAGTCGCGGCGATCGCCACCGCGCTGCTCACCCGCGACTGACAGTGCGGTCGAGCGTGGTCAGCGCACCAGGGGCGGATCGGCGGTGAAGGTGTTGCAGGCACCGACCGAGGCGCTGGCCAGACCCATCTGCGACCAGTAGGCGCGGCTTCGTCCCAGCCCGTGACCGCCGTCGACCTCGGGCTTCTTGCTCAGCGTGTCGTCACCGATCGCCATCGAGATCTGCATGATCGTCTCGACGTCGCTCTGCGACATCGACATCGACTGCGAGACCGAGCGGATGAACTGGCCCATCAGGCAGTCGGCCTGCAACTCCAGACGGCGGTTGAGCTGGTTCACCTCGGCCTTGGACGAGACGTCCTGCTGCGCGATGCGGGTCGAGGCGATCAGCCCGGTGCGTCCCTGCAGCAGGTGGGCGTACTCGTGGGCCATCACCACCTCGAACAGGAACGGCTTGCCCCGCAACTCGGCGGGCAGCACCCGCGGCAGTGTCGTCGAGTAGTACAGCTGCTGGTTGGCGGGACAGTAGAAGGCGTTGCCGCCGGGGATGTTGTTGCCGCAGGGGGTGTTGACCTTCTCGCGGTAGACGTTGGTGATCGGTCTCACCACGGTGTAGTCGGCGGCGGTCAGCGGATCGACCCAGACCCTGGTCAGGCACGCGGTCAGCGCATCCATCTGGCGCTTGATCTCGACCTCGGTGGCGGTGAGCACGTCGACCGGCTGCACGTCGCAGCGCACCGGCGAGGCCACCTGCTGGCCGTAGAGCCGGTTGTTGCGCAGGTAGGTGTCCACCTCGTCCATCGAGGTGGGGATCACCAGCGGCGGGGGAACAGTGCTGGGTTCGGGAACCTGGTAGTCCTCGTTGTGGTAGGCCACGTCGCTGCCGCCGGGGTTGTGCAGGCTGGTGGCCACCACGGCGACCAGAACGAGCGACAGGACGGCGGCGATGCTGGCGAGCACCAGGCTCAGGTTGGGACGACGCTGCGGCGCGGGCGTGGTCTGGGTGTTCCACTGCGGAGCCGGCCCGTAGGCCTCAGGTCCGACGCCGGGTGGGGTGCCCCACTGCTGCTGACTCCACTCGGGCTGGTTCCATCCCTGCTGGTTCCATCCCTGCTGGGCGGGGTTGCCGGCGCGGGGGGCGGGTGCCGGCGGTCGTCCCCACCCTGCCTGCTGGCCCACGGTCAGCGCACCCGCTCGGGGGGCGACACGAAGGAGTTGCAGGCACCGATCGAGGTCGAGGCCAGGCCCATCTCCATCCAGTAGACCCGCGAGGCCGCATGGCCGTGGTCGCCGTCGTAGTCGGGCTTACCGGTGAGGGTGTCGTCGCCGATGGCCCGCAGCAGGCTCTTGACGTTGTCGACATCGGTCTGGGTCATCTGCTTGCTCTGGGCGATCGATCCGACGAACTGGCCGGCGAAGCAGTCGGCCTGCAGTTCCAGGCGTCGCTTCCACAGGTGCTTGGCCGAACTCGAGCCCTCCATCTCCGAGGCGATGATGGTGGAGGCGGCCAGACCGGTCCGGCCCTGGATGCCATGGCCGAACTCGTGGGCGAGCACGGTCTCGACCACGTAGGGCTGGTTGGCCAGCGAGGCCGGCAGGATCCTCGGCAGCGTCATCGAGTAGTACATCTGCTGGTTGGCGTAGCAGAACGCGGCATTGCGATCGGGGATCTTGCCGCACGGGGTCTGCACCGACGGACCGGAGTACACGTTCGACTTGAAGTGCACCGGAACCCAGCCGGCGTCCTCGATCGGCTTGCCCCAGACCCGCATCAGGCAGGTGGTGAGCTCGTTGAGGTGCTCCTGCACCTGCGACTGCGAGGCCTGGGTCAGGTCGAGGTTGCCCATCTCGCAGCGCACCGGCTTGGGCACCGACTGCTGGTAGAGCGGATTGTTCTGGGTCAGCTCGGTGAGCTCCGACTCCTTGGTGGGCACCACGATGTCGGGCGGGCTGGTGTCGACCGGGGGAACCTTGTAGTCCTCGTTCTGGTAGGCGATGTCGCCACCACCACCACCGCCGCCTCGAAGCCCGTTGAAGGCCAGGATGAGGACGAGCGCGGCCACGACCGCAATCGCTCCCAGCGCGACCTTCGACATGCCCCCGGACTGCTTGGGGCGAGGCGGCTGCGGCGCCCCCCACGGACCGGCGGCGCTGGGCTGCTGCTGGCTGGGGGCACCCCATGAGGGCTGCTGCGGACGTTGCGCAGGCCACGGTGCCTGCTGCTGACCCCACTGGCCCTGCTGACCCCACTGGCCCTGCTGACCCCACTGGGTCTGCTGGCCACCCCAGGGCGCCTGCTGCTGGCCGCCCCACTGGGTCTGCTGCCCACTTGGCTGGCCCCACTGCGACTGGGCCCCGCGAGGGGGCTGCCACGAGTTCTGGGGCTGTCCCCACTGCTGCTGCGTCACCGGTTGAACAGTACCGGGCACTGGGGTCGTCCGCACGAGGGCGGGCGCTGGTACTGGCCTGTGGAATAGTGAGGGCTGGCACACACGGTGCCAGTGCTGAGAAGGGGAAGTCAGGCGTGTTCCGAAACTCTCGCAGCGGGGTCCGCCGCACCCTGTTGGCCCTGTTGACGGCCATGCTCGTCGGCGTCGGACTCGTGGTCGGGGCCCCGGTGGCCAGGGCTGATGACACCGCCGAGACGGTGGTCTACGAGGCCAGCATCGCCAACGACGGCGTCCTGACCGTCAACGAGACGATCACCTTCGGCGAGGGAGGGACACCGGCGACGGTCACCCAGCGTCTGGCCACCACAGCACCCGCTCCAGACAACGCCACCTACCACTACGAGATCAGCGACATCAAGGCCAACGCCGAGGGCGCCGACCTGGGCGCCACGGTCGAGAGCGACGGCGACTACCAGGTGGTCACCGTCGACACCGCCAAGGCAGAGGGCAAGCCGATCACGATCAGCTACAAGGTCAAGGGTGCCACCCACGAGACGACCGTCGCCTCGGGGCAGCAGGCCCGTACCACGATCGCCTGGCGCTTCCTGCAGGGGCTGTCGGTCGGTGCGACCGAGGTGAGCGGCACCCTCGAGGTGCCCTCGATGGTCTCCCAGATCGAGTGCCTCGCCGGCCCTCCGGTCGCCCCGGTGGTGTGCTCGATGGCCCAGGCCGGCACCCACGATGCCCCGCAGCCCACCTTCAGTGATGGTCCCCGTGGCCCCGGTGAGGTGGTCATCCTGACCGTGCAGACCGATGCCGCGTCGGTCTCCTCGACCGAGTCGGTCACCCACAACTGGAGCCTCGACCGGGCGTTCAGCCTGAGCCCGCTGTCGCTGCTGCTGACGCTCGGGTCGCTGCTGCTGGGCGGTGCGGTGCTGTGGCTGATGCACCGCCGCGCGGGCCGTGATGTCGCTGCCATCAACCACCCCACCCGGATCGCGGAGTTCTCTCCGGTCGGTGAGGGCGAGGAGGAGTTCCTGCTGCTCGAGCAGGTGCGCCCCGGCCACATCGGCACCGTCGCTGACGAGCGGGTCGACCCCGTCGACGTCACCGGAACCCTGCTCGACCTGGCTGTGCGTGGCCACCTGCGCATCCACGAACTGCCCCGCGAGAGCGAGCACCACCCGCTCGACTGGGACTTCGAGCGTCTCGAGGGCGGCAAGGGTGAGCTTCGCCCCCACGAGGTGCTGCTGCGTGACGCCGTGGCCCCTGCCGACGGCGAGCCGGTGCGCGTCTCGAACATCTCGAACGCGATCTCCGGTGTCATTCCCGAGGTGCAGTCCAAGCTCTACGACGACGTGGTGTCACTGGGCTGGTTCGACAAGCGTCCGGACGACGCTCGTAACAACTGGACGCTGTTCGGCTGGGTGGCGCTGACCCTGGCGGTGGTCGTCACCGGCCTGCTGGTCGCCTTCACCACCCTGGGCCTGTGGGGTCTGGCGCTGATCGCGCTGGCGCTCGGACTGGTGTTCGTGGCGCAGGAGATGCCGCGCCGCTCGTCCAAGGGCTCGGAGCTGCTGGCTGGCCTGCACGTGCTGGCCACCGAACTGCAGCACCACCGCACCGACCAGATGCCCAAGGGGCGCGAGTACAGCGAGCTGTCCGAGATCCTGCCGTACGCGGTGGTGCTCGGTGGGTCGAAGCGCTGGCTGGACGCGATCGTCGCTGAGGACGACGACGAGCACGCCGACGGCACCGACCTGCCCTGGTACCACGCCCCGTCGACCTGGCACCTGCACCACCTGCCGGTCTCGATGGACGCCTTCATCACCTCGGTCGAGGGTCACCTGTTCGGTCGCTGATCGTTCGGTTCCTCACACCGCAGACTGGTTCAGTTTCGGGGAACGCCGGGTGGTCGCGGCGATCCCCGAAACTGTTGCCCGGGGAACCTCAGAGCTCGAGCCCGGGGTACAGCGGGTGCGCGTCCAGCATCTCGGCCGAGGCAGCCTTGACCCGATCAGCGACCCCATCACCCAGGGTGTACTTCGCCTTGCCCGGGGCACCGGTGGCCGTCACCGTGGGCGTCGTGTTCGAGAGCACGTCGACGATCAGGCCGGCGACAGCGTCGAAGTCGTCCGGACCGAAGCCGCGGCTGGTCAGCGCCGGGGTGCCCAGACGCACGCCGGAGGTGTACCAGGCGCCGTTGGGGTCGCGGGGCACCGAGTTGCGGTTGGTGACCACACCGGCGTCCAGCAGTGCCGACTCGGCCTGACGCCCGGTCAGCCCGTAGCCACTGACGTCGACCAGTACCAGGTGGTTGTCGGTACCACCGGTGACCAGGGTGGCGCCACGGCGCAGGAAGCCCTCGGCCAGCGCCTTCGCGTTGTCGGCCACGCGCTGCGCGTAGTCCTGGAACTCAGCGGTACGGGCCTCGGCCAGGGCCACCGCCTTGGCCGCCATCATGTGCGACAGCGGTCCGCCGAGCACCATCGGGCAGCCCCGGTCGACCGACGGCGCGTACTGAGAGGTCGCCAGCACCATGCCGCCGCGCGGCCCGCGCAGCGACTTGTGGGTGGTCGTGGTCACCACATGGGCGTGCGGCACCGGGTCCTCGTCCCCGGTGAAGACCTTGCCGGCGACCAGACCCGCGAAGTGCGCCATGTCGACCAGCAGGGTGGCACCGACCTCGTCGGCGATCTCACGCATGGTGGCGAAGTTGATCCGGCGCGGGTAGGCCGAGTAGCCGGCGATCAGGATCAGCGGCTTGAACTCGCGCGCCGCCTCACGCAGGACGTCGTAGTCGAGCAGTTGGGTCTCGGGATCGGTGCCGTAGGAGCGCTGGTGGAACATCTTGCCCGAGATGTTGTGGCGGAAGCCGTGGGTGAGGTGGCCGCCGGCGTCCAGCGACATGCCCATCACCTTCTGCTCGCCGAAGGTGCGGCGCAGTTGCTCCCAGTCGTCTTCGGTGAGGTCGTTGACGGTCTTGGCCTGCAGTTGCTGCAGCGCCGGTGACTCGATCCGCTGGGCGAGGATCGCCCAGTAGGCGACCAGATTGGCGTCGATGCCCGAGTGCGGCTGCACGTAGGCGTACTCGGCGCCGAACAGTTCACGGGCGTGCTCGGCGGCGACCGCTTCGACGGTGTCGACGTTCTGGCAGCCGGCGTAGAACCGGTGCCCGACGGTGCCCTCGGCGTACTTGTCGCTGAACCAGGTGCCCATGGTGGCGAGCACCGGCAGCGAGGCGTAGTTCTCCGAGGCGATCAGCTTCAGCGACGAGCGCTGGTCGGCCAGTTCGGCCCTGGTGGCCTCGGCGATCCTGGGCTCGGTGCGCTCGACCACTGACAGGATCGTGCGGTAGGCGGAGGCGAGTTCGGCGTTGGTGGCTTCGGGGTTCGTCACGGGCACAATGTATAGCCTGCACCCGGACTGCCTACGATGGAGCCATGAACCAGACGACCCGACGTGCCCTGCTCGGAGCTGGGCTGGTGGCCGCCGGTTTGGTGGGCAAGGCCAAACTAGGCGACGACCCCACCGTTCCCACCACGCAGCCCCCGCAGTCGAGCGCCCCCCCCGGACCGAACACCGCCCCGCCCAGCAGCGAGGCCCCGTCCTCGCCCGAGACCCCACAGGAGCCGACCGCACCCACCGGCTTCATCGCCTGGACGCAGCCGACGCAGCCGCAGCTTCGTCCCGCTGGACGCAACGCCGGCGAACCGATCCGCACCGCTCACCATGACTTCACCATCCCAGGCTTCGCCAGCGTCGACCGGTTGACCCTGACCGACGTGGCCAACCTCGAGGGCAACCAGGTTGCCATGCGCGCGCCAGCGGACAGCGAGTTCGTCTGCGTTCAACTCCGCGCGGGGCAACCGCCGTGGGGCAGCGACATCCGTTCCACGCTCGAGATCGTCGTCGGTCCCAAGCGCACCCGGCTCGACAAGCCATTCGGTGATTACTCGAAGACGGTCGGGGAGTGGACCCAACCTGACCGCGGCGTCGTGATCCTGGCCAAGAGGAACGAACCGGTCCAGTTGCGCATCGTCGACGCGGGGAAGACAGCGCTCTACGACCTGCGCAAGGGAAAGCGAGCCACTGACGCCGGCACCAACGCCTTCAACGGTTTCCTGACCAGGGCAGAGGTCAGCGCCAAGCCCACGTCGGGTACGTGGTCACGCACCTTCCGCACCAACGACCGACGCTTCATCGCCGAGAGCGACACGCTACGCTTCGCGCTTGACGGCCAGTTCTCCACGACCCTGGTGCCGTGGACGCCCAGTGCCGGCTGGGCACCTGAGCGTCAACTCTGGTTGCAGATCCAGCTCACGCCGCAGTACCAGTACAGCGAGAAGCCCCAGCGACCTCTCAACCCCACCTGCACCATCGACCTGTCGAAGTCGTACGTGCTCACCCCCGACAGCGGTGTGAAGCGGACGGGCAAGACGTCGGTCGGCAAGGTCAAGGGTCAGGACTACGTGCTCTCCTACGACAAGCCAGTCACGGTCACGTGGTCGGTCCCGTCCTACATGAGGTCGGCCACGATCGTGGCCAACTTGGTCGTTTCAGATTTGGTGGTGCGCTACACCAATGGCACCGCATCGGCCGCTTTCACGCAGGCCCCGAAGGTGCCGACCTTCGCCATCACCATCACCCGCTGAGTCGTGGCGGGGGATGACCCGCTGCCACGGAACGCCGGTGGGTCAGGCGGTGCCGCGGCAGCGGTTGACCTCATAGAGGGCGATCGCTGCTGCCACCGATGCGTTGAGGCTCTCGACCTCGCTGGCGATCGGGATGCGGGCCAGGTGGTCACAGTGCTCGCGCACCAACCTGGCCAGGCCTTCGCCCTCTGAGCCGACCACCAGCACCAGCGGGCCGTCGACCCCTGGGATGCCCGCGATGTCGGTCTCTCCCTCACCGGCCAGGCCGGCGATCGTGAACCCGGCCTTCGACGCCTGCTCGAGGAAGCGGTTGAGGTTGCCGACCTGGGCCACCGGAAGCCGGGCAGCCGCGCCCGCCGAGGTCTTCCACGCCGCTGCGGTCATCGACGCACTCCGCCGTGACGGAATCACCACTCCATCAGCCCCGAAGGCCGCGGCCGAGCGAATGATTGCGCCCAGGTTGCGCGGGTCGGTGATCTGGTCGAGGGCCACGATCAGCCCTGCCGTCTGCGACGTGGCCGCAGCACCGAGCAGGTCCTGCGGGTCGTCGTACTCGAACGGGGGGATCTGCAGCGCGACCCCTTGGTGCACCAGGCCGCCGGTGAGCCGGTCGAGTTCAACCCGGGTCACCTGCATCAACGGGATCGACAACTCGGCACACCGGGTGAGGATGTCGCGCAGCCGGTTGTCGCGCTCGGCGCCCTCGGCCAGGTAGGCGTGCCGCACCGGCAGACCGGCCTCCAAGGCCTCGAGCACCGGGTTGCGGCCGATGATCCACTCGTTGGTGCTGCCCGGACGGGTCGTCCTGGGACGACGCGCCTGCTGCCGCTCGGCGGCCTTCTTGGCCTGGTGGGCCTTGTGGTAGACGCGGTCCTCGGCCTTGGGGGTGGGGCCCTTGCCCTCGAGTGAGCGGCGGATCCGCCCGCCGGAGCCGGCGGTGCGGCCCTTGCCCTTGGTGGTGGCGCCGCGACGCTGGGAGTTGCCTGCCATCAGCTGTCCCCGTTCCGGGTCGGTGTGGTGGTGGCCAGCGTCCAGCGCGGGCCCTGTGGGGTGTCCTCGACAGCCAGCCCGAGCCGGCCCAGCGAGTCACGGATCGCGTCCGCGGTCGCCCAGTCCTTGCGGGCACGGGCGTCGTTTCGCTGCTTGAGCAGTTCGGCGACCAGCCCGTCGACCACCTCGGTCAGGTCGGTGGACGAACCGGTCGAGGCACGCCATTCGTCGGCATGCGGGTCGAGACCGAGTACTGACAGCATCGCCCTGACCTGGCCCAGCATGCGGACGACCTGCTCGTCGTCACCGCGGTCGAGGGCCTGGTTGCCCTCGCGGATCGCCCCGAACAGCACGGCGAATGCTGCGGGCGTCGACAGGTCGTCGTCCATGGCCTCGACGAACGCAGCCGGCAGGTCGCTGCTGACCACCTGACCGGTCTCCGACATCCCGACCAGAGACTCGGCGCGGTCGAGGAAGGAGTCGATCCGGGCCAACTGGGCGGTGGCCTCGTCCAACGACGTGGATGACCACTCGATCGTGCTGCGGTAGTGCGGGGCGGCCAGGTAGAGCCGCACCGCCCGCGGCGGGTGGGTCTTGGTGACCTCGCTGACCAAGGCACCGTTCGACAGCGACTTGCTCATCTTCTCGCCGGCCGCGGTGACGAACGCGTTGTGCATCCAGTGACGGGCGAACCCTCGTCCCGCTGCCGCCGACTGGGCAAGCTCGTTCTCGTGGTGGGGGAAGCGCAGGTCGATGCCCCCGCCGTGGATGTCGAACTCGTCGCCCAAGTACTTGCCGGCCATCGCCGAGCACTCCAGGTGCCAGCCCGGACGACCGCGGCCCCATGGCGAGGGCCAACTGGCGGTGGCCGGCTCACTGGGCTTGTGGCCCTTCCACAGCGCGAAGTCGCGGGGGTCACGCTTGCCGCGCGGATCGGCGTCCTCGGCGGGCTCCATGTCGTCGATCCGCTGGTGCGACAACTGCCCGTAGTCAGGCCACGAGACCACGTCGAAGTAGACGTCGCCCGAGCCGTCCTCGGCGGGGTAGGCGTGCCCGCGCTCGATCAGCTCGCCGATCAGTTCCAGCATCTCGGGCACGTGCCCGGTGGCGCGCGGCTCGTAGGTGGGTGGCAGGCAGCCCAGGGCGGCGTAGGCCTCGTGCAGTTCACGCTCGAAGCGGTAGGCCAGGGCGTACCAGGGCATGCCCAGCTCGACCGACCGGTTGAGGATCTTGTCGTCGATGTCGGTGACGTTGGCGACCACGCTCACCTGGTAGCCGCTGGCGGTCAGCCAGCGTCGCAGCACGTCGAAGACGACTTCCTTGCGGATGTGGCCCAAGTGCGGGGAGGCCTGCACGGTGAGCCCACAGTGGTAGATCGAAACCTGTCCGGGTACCAGGGGGACGAAGTCGCGCACCTGCCGGGTGGCGGTGTCGTACAGGCGGAAGCTCACCTGCGCCAGTCTAGGGGGTCAGTCCTGGTCGGCCTGCCTGGCCCGGAGGGCTGCGATGTCGAGCATGCCCGCGGTGCGCAGGTCGACCTGCTCGGCGGCAGCCTCCCACGGGTCGATCTCGTCCTCGTCGTCGGCCTCGTCGGGGTCGATGAAGCCGTGCGAAGGGTCGTAAGGGTTGCGCAACTGCCCGGCAGTGTTGCCCTGGCTGACCTGCACCATCGACTCGGTACTCATCGCCTCGTCCGGCAGGTTGCGCAGCACCGAGTCGACGTAGCTGCGGGCTGCCTCGGCCAGCGGCACGTCGCGATTCTCCTGCTGCGAGCGGAACCAGCGGTGGTCGAGCACCTCGTGGAAGAACTGGGCCAACTCGCGCTTGCCGCGCAGGTCGGGCGGGATCTGGGCGACCACCGGCTCGAAGTTGGCGTTGAGCCACTGGTGGGCGACCACGGCCTCGTTGACGTGGCCCTGGTTGGTCCAGGCCCGATAGGTGTCGAGGTCGTTGAGCAGGCGTCGAGCCTGGTTCTCCTCGGTGTCGAGGCCAGTCAGCCGCATCAGCCGGCGCGAGTGGTGGCCGGCGTCGACCACCTTGGGCTGAATCAGCACCCGATCACCGGTGCTGGTGGTGGTCACCTCGAGTTCGGCCACGTCGAAGCCCAGGGCATTCAGTCGCCGGACCCGTGACTCGATCCGGTCGAGTTCGCCGCCGCTGAACTCCTCGACCCCGGTCAATTCGGCCCACAGTTCGCGGTAGCGGGTGTCGATGGCGTCGACCAGGGTGAGCGGGTCGAGCGACTCGTCCAGCAGGCCACCGGCCTCGAGGTCACAGAACTCGCCGAAGATGTTGGTGCGCAGGATGACCATGTCGTGCTCGCGCTGGCCGGCAGTCAGTTCGTCGTGCAGTTCACCGGTCTCGGCGTCGACCAGATAGGCCGAGAACGCGCCCGCGTCACGCAGGAACAGCACGTTCGACAGCGACACGTCGCCCCACATGAAACCCAGCAGGTGCAGCTTGGCCAGCAGGACGACCAGCGCATCGATCAGCCGCATCACCGTGTCGTGGCGCACACCGGAGTGGAACAGCGAACGGTAGGGCAGCGAGAACTGCAGGTGCTTGGTGATCAGCACCGGGTCGAGGGCGGTGCCGTCGGCGGCGGTGCGGCCGGTTACCACAGCGACCGGCTCCACGCAGGGGGCGTCCAGTCGGGTCAGGTCGTGCAGCAACCGGTATTCGTGGATCGCCAGGTGTTCGATGACCTCCTTGGCCGCGTACACCTCGTGGCCGACCCTGATGAACCGGACGACGTGGCGCGAGATGCCGCGGGGCAGTGCCACCAGGTGCTCGGTGGGCCACTCGGCCAGCGGGGTGCCCCACGGCAAGGGGATCAGCCGTTGGTCGGGCTTGGCGGACAGGAACCGGGGCACCGGCTCATTGTGGCACGCGGCCCTGTCAGGCCGGGAGGGTTCGGGCCCGGTCGAGCCCGGCCCGCAGGTCGGCGACCAGGTCGTCGGCTCCCTCGATGCCGATCGACAGCCGCAGCAGCCCGGGGGTGATCCCGGCGGCGTCCTGCACGTGCGGAGGCATCGAGGCATGGGTCATCAACCCGGGGTGGCAGATCAGTGACTCCACCCCGCCCAGCGACTCGGCCAGGTCGATGCAGCGCAGGCCGTCGACCAGTCGAGCCGCCGCGTCGAGCGAACCGACGTCGAAACTGAGCACCGACCCGAAGCCGGGGTGGTTGACCGTCTTCGCCGCGGGGTGGCTGCGCAGCAGGTCGACCACGGCGGCGGCGTTCTCGGCATGCACCCTCAGCCGCGCGTCCAGGGTGCGCAGCCCGCGCAGCGCCAGCCAGGAGTCGAACGGGCTGGCCGTCAGGCCGAGGGTGTTGGCCCAAGTCCGCACCTGCTCGTCCAGGTCGGTGGTGGACGAGATCACCGCGCCGCCGAGCACGTCGGAGTGGCCGTTGATGAACTTGGTGGTCGAGTGCAGCACCAGGTCGGCGCCGAGCGCGAGCGGCGTCTGCAGCAGCGGTGAACAGAAGGTGTTGTCGACCAGGCTGAGCGCCCCGGCCTCGCGAGCCAACCCGGTCACCGCCTCGATGTCGGTCAATCGCAGCAGCGGGTTCGAGGGGCTCTCGATCCAGACCAGGTCGGCCGGCGTCGACAGCGCTTCACGGGCAGCAGCCAGGTCAGTCAGGTCGACGTACTCGACGACGATCCGGCCCTGCTCGTGCAGCCGGGTGAACAGCCGCCAGCAGCCGCCGTACAGGTCGTGGGGGGCGACGACTCGTCCGCCGTTGGGCACCAGCGCGTTGACCACGAGGGTGGCGGCGGCCATGCCCGAGGTGACGACCACGCAACCGGCTCCGCCCTCGAGCGTGGCCAGGGCCTCGCCGAACAGGTCGCGGGTCGGGTTGGCGGTGCGGGCGTAGTCGAAGTCACCGGCCTTGGTGTCGAGGCTCGAGAACCGGTAGTTGGTCGAGGGGTACCACGGCGGGACGATGGCGTGGTGGCCACGGTCGGTGCCCAGGCCGTGCCGGATGCCCCGGGTCAGCCGGCTGAGCGGTGGCAACCCGATGGGGGGCAGGTCGGAGGGCTGGTCGCCGTGGCCGTGCTCAGTCATGCGGGTCAACCTACCCGCCGACCGCACCACCGGGGTGGCTAGTGTCTGAGGCGTGAACGACTTGCTGCTGAGGCCGTGGACCATCGACGACGCTCCCGCACTCTTCCGGCTGTCGCGCAGCGCTCCCGACCTGGTCAGGCAGTTGCCGCCGTTGGACGACCTGGCGGCCTGCCGGGCGCTGATCGAGCGGTTCGCGCAACCAGGTGGACGAGCGTTCGCACTGACCGAGAACGGGGTGCCGATCGGCAACGTGGGCATCAGTGACGCACTCAACGCCCACCGCAACGGCTGGTTCCACTACTGGATGGGCGCCGAGACCCGAGGACGAGGACTGGCCTCGCGGGCGGCCGCCACGGTGGCGACCTGGGCGCTGGACGAGGGCGGGCTGTTCCGGCTCGAGCTGGGTCACCGGGTCGAGAACCTCGCCTCCGGTCGGGTCGCCGAGAGGGCCGGTTTCATCGCCGAGGGCATCGAGCGCGCCAAGTTGTTGTACGACGGGGTGCGCCACGACGTGCGGACGATGAGTCGGCTGGCCACCGACCCGGTGCCCGGCCTGCAGCCGATCAGGCTCGTCCTGGAGTGAGCCCGGCTCGTCCGCCGCGCGCGATGCCGAGGTAGGCGACCCAGGCCATGGCCATGCCCGAGATCATCACCCCCCCCATGGGCGCGGCCGTGGTGGATCCTCCGGCGCTGGCCAGCGGGGCCGAGATCGAACTGGCCATGGCCTGCACGACCCCGAGCATCGCCGAGGCCGAGCCGGCGATGTGCACCGCCTGAGACGACGCCAGCGCACCCGCGTTGCCGAAGACGAAGGCCTGCACGGCCATCATCACCAGGAAGCAGATCGCGGTCCACACCAACGGGGTGTCGAACAGGAACACCCCGATGGTGAGGCCGATCACGGCCAGGCTCGACATCGACATGCCGAGGGTGATCAGCCGGTGCTGCCCGTAGCGGGTGACGATCCGGGCGTTGAGCAGGCTGAGCAGCACCTGGCTGAAGGCGGTGGCGGCGAAGAACACCGCGAACGACATCGGCCGCATGCCCTTCATCGACTGCAGCACGTAACTGGAGTTGGAGATGTAGGCGAACATCGCGAAGCCCGAGAACGCGTTGGTGAGCATGTAGCCGATGAACGGCCTGATGCGCACGAGTTCGGCCCAGTCGCGGACGAAGGTGCGCACCCCGCCGCCATGGCGGTGCTCGGCGGGCAGCGACTCGGGGATGATGAAGGCTGCCGTGGCGGTCATCAGCAGGCCCAGCAGCACCAGCACGCCGAAGACGGTGCGCCAGGTGCCACCCAGGGTGAGCACGGCACCGCCGGTGACCGGGGCGATCATCGGGGCCAGGCCGCCGATGGCCATCATCACCGACATCAACCGGGCGAGTTGGTCACCCGAGGTGATGTCGACGATCACCGCGCGGGCAACCACGGCGGCGATGCCGCCGCCGAAACCCGACAGCAGGCGGGCTGCGATCAGGGTGCCGATGCTCGGGGCCACCACACAGCCGATCGCGCCCAGCGTGCACAGGATGCCGCCGACCACCATCGGCGCACGGCGTCCGCGCTGGTCAGAGACAGGTCCACCGACCAACTGTCCCAGTGCCATGCCGATGAAGAATGCGGTCAGCGTCAACCCAACCGCGGCGGCGGTGGTGTCGAGGTCGGCCACCACCCGGGGCAGGGCGGGGGTGTACATGTCGGTGGCGAACGGCGGCAGGGCGCTCTGCAGCGCCAGCGACCCGATCAAGGCGGCGGTGAGCGGGACGACCGTGCGTGCGGGTCGGCTGGCTCTGGCCCCGGCAACGCCCGAAGGCCCCACCGGTGACGGTGGGGCCTTCGGGTCGAGATGTGGTTGAGCGATCAGGAGATCCGATCCTCGGTCTCGTCGCTGAACACGTGCACGTGCTCGGGGTCGATGCCCAGACGCACCTGCGAGCCGCGCTCGGGGGGAATGCGGGTCGAGATACGGGCGACGATCTGCTGGGCGTTGAGCTTCTCCGCGTCCGACAGGCCCGCGAGGGTGCCGTACACGTAGGAGTCAGCGCCAAGCTCCTCGACCAGGGCCACGTCAACGCCGAGGCCTTCGCCCTCGCTGATCGTGAAGACCTCGGGGCGAATGCCCAGGGTCACGGTCTGGCCGGCCTTGGCCAGCACCTCACGCGGCACCGGCACGGTGTAGTCACCGAGCGCGACGCCGCCGTCGACGACCTTGCCCTTCATCAGGTTCATGGCGGGGGAGCCGATGAAGCCTGCGACGAACAGGTTGTTGGGCTTGTCGTAGAGGGCCAGCGGGGTGTCGACCTGCTGCAGGACGCCGTCCTTCATGACCGCCACGCGGTCACCCATCGTCATGGCCTCGACCTGGTCGTGGGTCACGTAGACGGTGGTGACGCCGAGCTGGCGCTGGAGGGCGGCGATCTGGGTGCGGGTCGAGACGCGCATCTTGGCGTCGAGGTTTGACAGCGGCTCGTCCATCAGGAAGACCTGCGGGTTACGCACGATGGCGCGACCCATGGCAACACGCTGACGCTGACCACCCGAGAGGGCCTTCGGCTTGCGGTTGAGGTACTCCTCGAGGCCCAGCATCTTGGCGGCCTTGAGAACGGCGGCCTGACGCTCGGCCTTGGGCACGTTCTGCATCTTGAGGGCGAAGCCCATGTTGTCGGCGACGCTCATGTGCGGGTACAGAGCGTAGTTCTGGAACACCATGGCGATGTCCCGGTCCTTCGGGGGAAGGTCGGTGACGTCGCGGTCGCCGATGTAGATGTTGCCCGCGTTGACCTCTTCGAGGCCGGCGAGCATGCGCAGCGAGGTCGACTTGCCACAACCCGACGGGCCGACGAGCACCATGAACTCGCCGTCACCGACCTCGAGGTTGAGCTTGTTGACCGCAGGATGGTCTGCGCCCGGGTAGACGCGCGTGGCGTCCTTGAAGGTCACTCCAGCCATGCCATGTCCTTTCCACGGGCAGGTACGTGCCCGACGATCCGAGTGGAAGCGCTCCCGAGGGTGCGACTTCATGAGGTGGCCTCGTGGCTCGAGGCACACCGTGAGTCTGTCACACGGATGGATGATCGTGGGGGATGCCCACAGGATTGTTCGGCGCGGGCCCTCAGCACTCGACGATGTTGACCGCCAACCCGCCGCGGGCGGTCTCCTTGTACTTGGTCTTCATGTCGGCGCCGGTCTGCATCATCGTCTTGATCACCTGGTCGAGGCTGACCACCTGCTGGCCGTCGCCGGCCAGGGCGAGCCGGCTGGCGGTGACGGCCTTGATCGCGCCGACGGCGTTGCGTTCGATGCAGGGAATCTGGACCAGACCCCCGACCGGGTCACAGGTCAGCCCCAGGTGGTGCTCGAGCCCGATCTCGGCGGCGTTGCACACCTGCTGCGGGGTGCCGCCCATCACCTGGGTGAGTCCGGCGGCGGCCATCGAGCAGGCGGTGCCCACCTCGCCCTGGCAGCCGACCTCGGCCCCCGAGATGGAGGCGGTCTGCTGGTAGATGGCGCCGATCGCGCCGGCGGTGAGCAGGAAGTCGATGACGGTCTGCTCGTCGTCGCGGACGAAGTGGGTGACGTGGTGCAGCACCGAGGGGATGATGCCGGCGGCGCCGTTGGTGGGGGCGGTGACCACCCGGCCACCGGAGGCGTTCTCCTCGTTGACCGCCAACGCCCACAGGGTGAGCCAGTCCAGGGCGGCGAGCGGGTCGGGGTCGCCGCCGGGTCGGCTGGAGCGTTGCTGCAGGTCGCGGGCCATCCGGTGCGCGCGCCGGCGCACCTTGAGTCCGCCGGGCAGCACGCCTGAGGTGGAGCAGCCTGCCCTCACGCACTCCTGCATCACCTGCCAGATCCGCAGCAGGCCCTCGCGGACCTGCTCGGCGGGACGACGGGCGACCTCGTTGGCGAGCATCACCTCGGGGATGGTGAGCCGGTGCTCGGTGCAGGCGCGCAGCAGGTCGGCCCCGGTACGGAACGGGTGCGGGACGACGGTGGGGTCAGGCGCCACTCGCGGGTTGCCGTCGTCCGCGGCCTCGAGGACGAAACCTCCGCCGACGGAGTAGAAGGTGCGCTGGACGAGGAGTTCGTCGCCGGCCCAGGCGGTGAAGGTCATGCCGTTGGGGTGGCCGGGCAGGTTGCGGTTGCGCCACAGGACGAGGTCGCGCTCCGGGTCGAACCGGACCGCTGCGGGCGTGGGGGAGCCGACGGCATCCAGGTGCAGGGTGTGCATGGCCCGGATGGCGCCGACCCGCTCGGCGGTGGCAGCGGTGTCGACGGTCTCGGGGTGCTCGCCCTCGAGCCCGAGCAGGACTGCCGCCTCGGAGCCGTGGCCGTGGCCGGTGGCGCCGAGAGAGCCGAACAGCTCAGCCCGGACGCGGGTGACCCGAGGCCCCGCGGGGGAGGCGACCAGCTCAGCGGCGAACGTGCGCGCCGCTCGCATCGGGCCGACCGTGTGGGACGACGACGGGCCGATGCCGATGGTGAACAGCTCGAGGACGCTGACGGGCACGGGTGCAGTCTGCTCGCTGTCGGTGGGCAGGAGCAACATGCAGGAGCGGGCGGCGGCCCACGCCAGACGTCCTGAACGACAGTGGTGAAGAGGGCCCTGAACGTCCGTCGTAGCGCGACGATGGGCAGGGCCATCCGATCGAGTGGAGTCCTAGCGCCTCACTCGTAGGTGTACTGCACAGGAGTCTGAGCCACCCCGTCGAGGGTGTAGCTCACCGTCAGGACGATCGGGTTCTTCTTGTTGGCAGGGTTCGCAGCTTTGCCGATGATATTCACCTCGCCACCGCTCGTGGTACCTGTGACACCTACCGGCGAGTTCGCCCAGAATGTCGCGGTGTCGTCGGGCGAGTAGGTGATGCTGGTGATCTCCATCGTCGCCTCGGGGGGGATCGGTGACACGGTGAACTTGAACGTGAAGTCCTTCCCGTTCCTGGTCACCACCAGAGAGCCGGTCTGACCGGACGCAGCCACAGCGGGAGCCGCACCGACAGTCATGATGGTCGGCACGGCCCAGGCAGTGCCGATCATGACGTTGCGGCGGCTGACCTTGCCGGTCTGGTCATCGAGCACGGTGTTGAGGTCGGCCATGGTGGTCTCCTTGTCCTTCTGCTGCACCCCTCCGCCACCTGCGGGCAGGAAGAGGCCTCGTCGCGAGTGACTCTATCGAAAGTTCGCTGAGTTGCGACATCGGGGTCACCACACGTTGAGACTTTCAGCATCACTGAAGCTGGATAGGGTCAGGGCATGGTTCCGAGCCTGCGGGTGCACGGGCTTGACTCCTCGGTCGAGCTCCGGTTCACCGACCCCGACAGTCGGACCCTGCTGGAGGCGGCCACCCACGTCTGGTCGCGGTGCCTGATTCCAGCAACCAGTTCACGACAAGCGGAAACGCTCCACGTCCAGCCCCCGAGCGACTCCTTCGACGCAGCCCGGCGCCACACCCTGCAGCGACTCACGCAGGACGTCACCGAGAGTCTCATCACCTCGCAGGCAGGCCATTGGCTCATGCTGCACGCCGGTGCGGTGAGCAATCCCGCGACCGGCGACTGTCTCGTGTTCGCCGCCCCCGGTGGCACCGGAAAGACCACCCTTTCGCGTCACTTGGGTCAACGCTTCGGCTACGTCAGCGACGAAACGGTCGCGATCGATCCGGCTTCCGGACGCATTCACCCCTATCCCAAGCCATTGTCACTCCGGATTCCTGGCCAGGCCGAGAAGTCCGAGACCTCACCGGACGACCTGGAGCTGCGGCACGCTGCCGCCGAACTGCGCGTGGGTCGCATCGTGGTCCTGCGCCGCGAGCCGGACCACGTCGGAGCACCCGACCTCGCCGAGCTGGCTCCGCTCGACGCGATGGCAGCCCTTCTCCCGGAGACCTCGTGGATCCGTGCCTTCGACGAGCCGCTGCGCACCCTGCGTCGCGTCATCGCTGCGCACGGACCGGTCCTGCGCTGCACCTACCGCGAGGCGAGCGACCTCAGCGCCGTCGCCGCCGCGCTCATAGGGGACCCGTCGTGACCCGCTGGTACGTCCGCACCCCGCCCGACGACCTCCTGGTCGAGGGGGGCGAGGCCATCGCCCTCTACCCGGACCGCTTCGTCCGGCTCGGTCCGATCGGCACGTGGCTGGTCGTCCACACCGAGACCCCGCTCGCTGAGCAGACCATTGTTCGAGGGCTGGACGAGGCCTTCGGCCCTCCTCCGGGGATGAGCGTGGACGAGGCCGCGGCCGCAGCCCTCGCCGACCTGGTCGCCCAGCGGGTTCTCACCCTCAGCGAGGAGCCGACGTGACCACCGACACCCGCTGGTCCATCGCCCCCGAGGTCGCCTGGGTGGACGTCGAAGCGGACGCCGTCGCCGTCGCGATCCTCGAGCCCGCCGCCAGGTCCACTCCCACGATGCTCGTCCCGGAGCCGTATGCGAGGTTGTGGCGCGCGCTGGCCAACGACGGCGCAACTCCCAGCGAGCTCGAAGCCCTGGTCGACGGCCTCGATGCCGAGGGGCGGCGGATGGTGGTGGAGGAGTTCCTCAGGAACGCCGCGGCAGCCGGGCTGCTGCGCTCCGAGTGAGCCAACGCCAGGCCTTGGCGGCCCGCAGCTGCACCACCTGGCGTCGTCCGGGGTAGGGGATCTGCTTCGACTTCGCCCAGGTCCGGGCCTGCCCCTCCGTGGGCCACAGCTCGCGGGCGAGATGGCGCACTGCCAGCCACGGGTGGTGGCGCAGCTCGTAGGCCCACCAGGCCAACGGCGCCTCACCGGCCCGTTGGCGCAGCCGCCAGCGGTCCAGGGCCTCGGATCGCAGCGGCGTCGACGCCCCCTCCACCTGGAAGTCCAGGCTCCGCACCAGCGCAGCCAGCGTCTCCACCGACCCAGTGGCGGGGAGGAACGTCGCCAGCTGGCGTATCTCGTCCGGGGTGAGGGGCTGCGGGATGGCGGCCAGCGCGGCGGCGACCACCTCGTCCTCATGCTCGGGGCGAGCATCGCGCAGCGCGTGCAGCAGGTCGAGCGCCACGGCGTGCGGCCGGCAGGGAGTGGCCACGGGCTGGTGGGCCACCGGGACGCTGACCCGGGACGTCCACAGCGCCTCGAACGTGTCCGAAGCAGGGGCAAGAAAGCCCGGGAACTCGACGTGCAGGTCGAGCGAGCAGGCCCACTGGGGGTGTTCCCAGGTGGTGGAGTGGGCGCCGAAGGGTCGGTAGGCGTACTCGATGGCCCACAGCTGCCAGCCGCGGGTCCGCAGCACCTGTTCGGCGTCCTGGTGGCGTGTGGGGTCCACGAGCAGATCGACGTCCATCGAGACCCGGCCGCGCCGAACCCCGAGTGCGGTGAAGGTCGGGCCCTTCACGGCCAGCGCCCGGATCCCGGCCGCCTCGAGAGCGCGGGCGGTGACCACGGTGCACAGGGGCACCGCCTCGTCCAGGGTGAGGCCGCGCGGCTCGCTGCTCACTCTCGTCCCCGGCCCAGCAGGCCCTGCCACCAGCGGGGCGGCTCGGGCTCCGCGGTCTCCACGGCGCGCTCAGCCCAGACGGGATGCTCGTCCTCGACGTCTGCCGGGTCGAGCTGCGCTGCCGCCTGGCGGAGGAACGGGACGATCGCCGCGAGCCCCTCGTCGATCTGCTGCGCGCAGGCGGCGGCGACCTTGGTGCCGCGCCGGTAGGGATCCTCCACGTCCAGACCCATCGAGTTCACGGGGGCCACCGAGAGCAGGTCCGCGATCGTGGGCGGGCCTCCGTCCTCACCGGCTGACTGCACCGCCGACATCAGTTGGGTGAAGCCGAGCACCGGCGTCTCAAGGTCGGGGTGCGCGTCGAGGATCGCCATGTGGTGGGCGAACTCGAAGGTCACCACCAGGTCGGCCGACCTCAGCAGCTCGTCAGTGACCGGCGCACTGGCGTGGCTGGCGGCTGAGAGTCCCCGGCTCTGCAGCTGGGCGGCCATCCCGTCCTCGACCGGGTCGCCGTCACGGGCTCGCACCCCGGCGCTGGCGACCCGGACCTGACCGACTGTCCCCGGCGCCGGCTCGGTGAGGAGCGCCCGCGCCCGGTGCTCGGCGTAGACCGAGCGGGCCCGGTTGGCGGTGCAGACGAACAGCACCCGCAGCGGACGCGCCGCGGCACGGCGCGGGGTTGGCGTAGGGGGCTCCACCGTCGGAAGCCTAGCCGCCGCGCTGGGGCCGCGACGGCCTCGCGAGGACGGGCTCCTCCCGCAGCGGGTGGGCTGCTGGCCATGCTCGCTACAGTGAGCCGCGTGAAGATCGTGGTCACCGGCGGTGCCGGGTTCATCGGGTCCAACCTCGGCCGGGAGCTGCTCAGCCGCTCCGAGGTGGACGAGGTGGTGGCCCTCGACGACCTCTCGACCGGCAACCGCGCCAACCTCGACGGCACCGAGGTGAGGCTGCAGGAGGGGACGATCCTCGACCCCGCCGCCCTGGACGAAGCACTCGACGGCGCCCAGGCTGTGATCCACCTGGCGGCGCTGCCGTCGGTACCGCGGTCGGTGAAGGACCCGGTGGCCAGCCACCACGCCAATGCCACCGGCACCCTCGAGGTGCTGCAGGCGGCCCGGCGCGCGGGGGGCCTGCAGGTGGTGGTGGCGTCGTCGTCCTCGGTGTACGGGGCCAACCGGGAGCTACCCAAGCGTGAGAGCATGCGCACGGCTCCGATCTCGCCGTACGCGGTGTCGAAGCTGGCCACCGAGGCGTACGCCCTGTCGTTCGGGCACACCTACGGGCTGCCCACCCTGGCCTTCCGGTTCTTCAACGTGTACGGGCCGCTGCAGCGTCCCGGGCATGCCTACGCCGCGGTGGTGCCGGCGTTCGTGGACGCTGCGCTGCGCGGGGTGCCGCTCACCGTGCACGGCGACGGTGAGCAGACCCGTGACTTCACCTACGTCGGCACGGTGGCGCGGGTGCTGGCCGACGCCGTGGTGCGCGGGGTTGCCGACCCTGATCCGGTCAACCTGGCCTTCGGCTCGCGGACCTCGCTCAACTCGCTGATCGGGGTGATCGGGGATGCTCTCGGGTTCGCTCCCGAGGTGGCCCACACCGAGCCGCGCGCCGGTGACGTGCGCGACTCCCAGGCCGACAACGCCCGGCTGCGGTCGCTGTTCCCCGATGTCGAGGCGGTGCCGCTGGCCGAGGGCATTGGCGCCACCGTCGACTGGTTCCGGACCCTGCCCGACTACTCCCGCTGATGCCCGTGGCGCGAGGTGCCACCGGCTGGCGGCTCACCCGCGTCGAGGTGGCCGGTCTGGTCACGGTCGCGTTGTGGTGGGCGTGGGTGCTGACTTCCAGCGTGATCCACGACCGATCGGTGCTGTGGGGATCCCCGTACCTGGTGGCGCCTGCGGCCGTCCTGCTGGGCGTGGTGCTGGGACGCCTGGCCGGTCGCGTGGATCGCATAGGACCCGCCCCTGACCCCGACTTGAGGACCCAGCCGCTGTACTGGCTGCTCGCCCGCGGGCGGTGGGTGGATGCTCTGGCCGTGGCCGCAGCCGTGCTGGTGCTGCCAGGTACCCCGGTGCACCTGGCGCCCGTTCCCGCACCGCTGGGCTACGCGAACGCGAACACCGCCGCCGCCACCCAGGTCATGGCGTTCTGCGGGCTCTTGCTGCTCGGCACGACCGGACGAGTGCGCCGCGCGGTTCTCGCCGCGGCGGCCGTTCTGGCCGGAGTGGCTGGGGTGTGGCACGGGTCGTGGGCCGGGATCACGGTGCTCGCCCCGGTGGCGCTGGCCGTGCTGGTCGCGGTCCTCGCCCGTCCTCGCCGCACGTGGTGGATGACGCTGCCGGCGGTCGCGGCGCTCGGGTCCGCCGTGGCGGGACTGCTGTGGTTGACCACGCGACGCACGTGGCCCGAGGTAGCCACCAGCTCGCTGTCGGACGTGCGCCGCGTGCTGTGGCAGCGAGCACTTGAGCTGTGGTCGACCAGCCCGGTCGGCGGGGGAGGTCCCGGTGCCTACGTCGAGGTGAACCCGTACGCCAGCGACCCCGACCTGGCCGCCGCCCACTCCTCGCTGCTGCAGGTGCTCAGCGAGCTGGGGCTGGTGGGAGCGAGCCTTCTCGGCCTGCTCGTGGTGTGGGGGCTCGCGATGGCGGCCGCCAAGCCTGCGCCGTGGGCGCTGGTGACCCTCGCCGCGTGGACTGCGCTGTGGGTGCACTCACTGATGGACCACCTGTTCGACCACCCAGCACTGGGGCTGCTGGCGGGTGTGCTCCTGGGGTTCGGAAGCCGGGCGTCCATCAGAACAGTTCCACGTCCGCCAGGGTGAGCGTCCACTCCTTGGGGGCAGGCGGGGAGGCGGCCAACGGCCGGGTGGTCAGCAGCGGGCCGGCCCCGGGCACGGGCAGGGGGATCAGCCCCGCGTCCGGGCCGGTCCGCAGTCCGATGGCGTAGTCGGCTCCGGTCTCCCGGACGACGCGGTGCACCAGACGGGCGCCGGTCTGCCAGTTCGGAACGAGTTGTTCGACAATCGCGGCCTCGACGGTCGACCCGCGTCGGCGCAGCCGGAAGATCACCGCACCCTTGGGCGGGTCCCCCTCATCTGCGAACAACACGCGGTAGCGCAGAGGCGCGAACGAGGTTCGCCAGACCAGGTACTCCGGGGTGCGGTCGGTGCGGAAACCCTGCCGCGGGGCGTGGGCGAGCAGTGCCGTGGACACGGAGCCGTCGCGCAGCACGCTCGGGTCGCTGCCGACGCTGGTCTCGTCGGACCACAGCGCTGCGGGCACCTTGGACGACACCATCCGAGCGAGCGCTGCCGGGCTGGCGGGCAGAACCCCGACCGGCAGACGCCGTGCCACCGACCAGCCCATCTTGAGATAGCCGGGCCGGCTCTGGTCGTTGGGGGTGTTGAACACGATTCCGTCGCCCTCGAGGGTCAGCTCGGCCACTCCGCGGAGGGTGGCAGTGCGAAAGATCCCGAGGCCCTGGTAGTCGGGGTGGGTCGCGGTGTCCACCGCCCGCACGGCCGTGACCGGCTTCCCGGCGGAGTTCAGGAAGCGCCACCGCAGGAAGGTGCGGTAGCCCACGATCCGGCCGTCATGCACGGCCACCCACGCTGGTGAAGGTCCGAAGGCGTTCTCCCGGTGCTTCCAGTGCAGAAATGCCTCGTAGTGGGGATCCTCGGACTTCTTGAGGGCCGCCCGCAACAACGGAATCACCTGCGGATCGTCATCAGGCTCTGCCCGCCGGATCAGCAGGTCATCAGCTCGTACCGTGGCCACAGGGCTCCTTCATTCGGCGTTGCTAAGCTGCCTCGAGTCTAGGGCGTGCTGCCCGCCGCTGAATGGAGCCAACCATGTCGAAATCACCGCTCGATCGGGTGCGGGTGTTGTGGTTGATCAAGGGCTTGGGTCCTGGGGGTGCCGAGCAGCTGTTGCTGTTGTCGGCGACCGTCGCAGATCACCAATCGTTCGACTATCGGGTGCGCTTCGTCCGTGCAGACAAGACCCACCTCGTGGACGAATTTGTCGCCGCCGGGGTGATGCCGCAGCGACTGGGCGAGCGAACGACGGGTCGGTTTGGCTGGTTGCGCGATCTGCGCAGGGAATTGTCGGAGTCGGACGTCGTGCACAGCCATTCCCCGGTGCTGTCGGGGGTGGCGAGGCTGATCACCCGAACCCTGCCGCCCAGCACGAGGCCCGCCCTGCTCGTCACCGAGCACAACGAATGGAGCAGCCACCGACTCCCCACACGGTGGCTCAACGGACTGACGGCGTGGGTCGATGCCCGCCGCTGGGCCGTGTCTGACCAGGTGCTCGCCACCATGTGGCCATCGGCCCAGAAGCGGACGACGGTGCTGATCCACGGCATCGACGCCCACCAAGAGCCGGTGGACCCTTCCACCCGAGCCAGGGTGCGTCAGGAGTTGGGGCTCGCCGAGGACGACGTGCTGGCGATCACCGTCGCGAACCTGCGCCACAACAAGGACTACCCCAACCTGCTGCGCGCCACGGCGGTCGCGACGCGGCGAGAACCGAGGCTCCGCGTCGTCTCGGTGGGGCAGGGCCCGTTGGAGCAGGAGTTGAAAGCGCTGCACAGGCAGCTTGGTCTGGCTGAGTCGTTCCGCTTCCTGGGATTCCGCCGCGATGTGGCCGAGCTGATGGCCGCGGCCGATGTGTTCGTGCTCGGGTCGGCACACGAAGGGCTGCCCGTGGCGATCATGGAGGCCTTCGCAGCGGGACTCCCGGTGGTGGCCACACGAGTGGGCGGCGTGCCGCAGCAGGTGCGCCATGAGCGTGAGGGGCTGCTGGTTCCGGCCGGTGACCCTGAGGCACTGGCCTCCGCGCTGGTGCGGCTGACGCGCGATCGGCCGGTGCGGGCCGCGCTGGCGGCGGGGGCGTCCTCCCGCGCCGGGGACTACGACATCCGGCGGGCCGTGGCGGTGCAGGAGGCGGCTTACGCCGAGCTCGGCCGGACTCGCTGAAATAGGCGCACACTTGCTTTCGCGCCGGTGACCATTCCCGCGTACAGCCGCTCTGGCAGCAGACCGCCGCGTAGCTTCGCCGCGAAGAACTCCTCAGGATCCGTGCGGCGGATCGGAACCCGGCGCAACCGCAGCGGGTCAACGCCGGGCAGATTGCGTCCCAGTTCGCCGGTGGACGCGCTGCGGAAGCGTGCACGTATTTCGGGCTCCAGTTCGGGGACGGCGATTCCCCACGGATAGGTGAAGTGACGGGGAGTCACCCCCAACTCGCGCTCGACCGCCTCTGTGCAGCGATCCAACTCCTCGGTGGTGAGAATCTCCGGGCGGGCGTGGGAGAACGTGTGGTTGCCGATCGTGCAGAGCCCGGAGTCGACCATCTCGCGCAGCTGCGCCCAGGTGAGCCCTCGCCCGGGCGGCCCCTCCGCGGTGGCGCCTTCCCACACCATGGCCTCGCCCACGAATCCGGCCGCCAGGTAGATGAGGAAAGGCAATCGGCGCTCGCGCAGGTGCGGCCAGGCGTTGTCGTAGACGTCCTCGAACCCGTCGTCGAAGGTGAGGACGAACGTCGGTCGGGTGTCGCCAGCGTCGAGTCGGTCCAACGCCTCATCGAGCGAGACCACATCGTGATCGGCCAACAGGTCGAGCTGGCGCACGAACGTGGCGCGTTCGAGGTCGAGCTCGTTGCTGGTGCCGCCCCCGATGCGGTGGTAGATGAACAGCGTGGCGCCCTTCGCGGAGCTGCTGCCTCCCAACCGCGCCAGGATCTTCTTCACCACCGTGCGCGGATGGCGCTCAGCCTGGAACCGTGACGTCACGGGTCACCTCCTCGGTCGGGCGGTCGGCCAACAGCGTGGCCTTGGGCAGCGCCAGCAACACGAGGACCAGCGGCAGCATCAACACCCGCTGCCGCGCGAGGATCCCGAAGTTGGCGAACTGGGAGAATGCCAGGACGAACGCCACCACGTAGGTGAGAGAGAACGCCAGGTAGGGCTCCCGGGTGAGGGATCTCCACACGCCCCGCCAGCGCGAGAAGGACGCCACAACCAAGCCCAGCACGAACAGTCCCTCCAGGCTCTGGGCCAGCATCTGAATGTTGCCTGACTCCCACGGGAACGGCCGGAACAGCAGCGTGACGAAGGCCACGGGGACACCCAGGGGGTTGGTCAGCGGAACTGGGGTGAAGGACGACCCGCCCTGAGCGGTTTGCCCGCTCGCCCAGCCGATCTCCTCGATGACGCCCTGCGCGGTGAGGTCGTCGATGCCCAGAAACTCGGCCGACTGCTGAGTGAGGAGGAGGGCGGCCGCGGCCATCACCACCAGCCCCCCGACCTTGGACAACACCCCCAGCGGCTTGGTGCTGGCCGGACGGAGCACCTGCGCGACCACGAGCGACGTGACCAGCAGCACTGCCATGTGGGGTCGTACCAGGGCGGTACCGAGTCCGCCGACCGTCAGGAGGAGCAACCACGTCGGGCGCTGTGTGAACAGGTGCGCGGCGCCAAGGCTTGTCACGCCCACGAAGAGCAGCAACCAAGCCTCCTTGCCGATGCTGGAGGGCCAGTAAAGCACCGACGGCAGCAGGAAGACCAGCAGCGCGTAGCGTCGGTGATCAGCCGCCGGCAGGGCCGTGGCGAACGCCCGATACAGCAGGTAGATCCCCCAGTAGGCGAGCGAGCCGAAGACGACGAACCCCGCGAACGGGCTGGGTCCGGTGAGGGCGTAGACCGTGGTGGTGATCAGCTCGAGGACCTGCGTGCCCTGCTTACCTCCCGGTTCCCAGACGAACGCGCCTTCGCGCCAGAGCCGGTAGTTCGCCGCGGCGTAGAGGTTGTAGCGCTCCGCGTCACCGCCGCCGTCGTAGAGCACGTAGAGCACTAGGTAGCGCATGGTGATCCCGGCGAGCTTCGCCAGGTACCCCCACGCCATGACGCGCATCAGCCAGGGCTGGTGTCGTCGCGCAACGACCCAGATCAGCAGGGCGTTGAGCAGGACGACGACCGGCACCGCGATGAGACCGCCCCAGACGCTGTAGGTCTGGGTGTTCATCGCCCACGCCAGCAGCGCGGCGTAGCCAGCGACCATCACCAGGCCGGCGGCGGTCAGGCCGAGTCCGTCGAGGGGGCGTGCCCGCACCGCAGTTCAGTTCGCCCGGGCGGCGCGCTGCGGCGGCGGGGCCCCGGCTTCGCCAGCACCCGCGGGGGGCTGGGCGGCCGGGGCCCGGCCAGCGGCCTTCTGCCGCTTCTTGGCCCGCTGCTTGCTGTTGCCGTACCCATAGCCCGACCCGTAGCCGTAGCCATACCCCTGGTCGGAGACCGGCGCACCGATCAGCATCGCCCCGATCACCGGGGTGCGGAACCGTCCGAGCAGTTCGGCGATCCGTTCACCCGCCGAGGTGGTGAGGCGTCCGCTGCGCACCACGAGCAGCACGGCGTCGACCAGTGGCAGCAGGTCGTACACGTCACTGGCGGCCAACAGGGGCGAGCTGTCCACGATGATCACATCGGCCTGGTGGCACAGGTCGTCCACCAGCGGGCCCATCCGGGTGACCAGTGAAGTGGGAGAGTCCAGCTGGGTGCCGGCCGTGATCATCTCGACCCCGGCCACGTTGGTGGGGCGAATCACGGCTCGCAGCGGGAAGTCGGTCGGGTTGCTCAGGTAGTCGGTGACCCCCGCGCCCTCAGGCACGTCGAGCAGCAGGTGAGCGTCGGGCTTGCGCAGGTCACCGTCGACGACGATCACACTCTTGCCGGTCTCGGCGAAGCTGGCGGCAAGGTTGGCCACGCTGGTGGTCTTGCCCTCGCTGGCGAACCCGGAGCTGACCAGCACGACCTTGCCAGCCCCCGGGCGCTCGGTGGCCTCACCTGCGGCGTTGCCCTCGAGCTGCTGGGCGGGCAGGTGGGTGATCGCGGTGCGGGCTGACCGATAGGCGTCGGCGTAGGGGCCCAACGGTTGCGAGACCACCGGTAAGGGGCTGTTCTTGCGGGTCCGCAGCAGCTTCGGCACCTCGGCAATGACCGGCATCCGCAGCACCTTGTGCACCTGGTCGCGGGTGCGCAGCCGTGAGTCGAGGTGATCCACGATGAGGGCCAGGGCCGCGCCGAGCAGCAGGCCGAGGGCGGCGGCGATCAGGGTGCGGGGCAGACGGCCCGGTGGCACGACGAACCCGCCTGACGGGGTCTCGGCGACCGGGGTGGCGCGCTGCAGCACCCGCACCTGGCCCAGCTGTCGGTTGGCGTCGAAGTACTTCACCGTCTCGTCGGCGAACGTGTTCGCCACCGCGGTGGCACGCTCGGCCTGGTCGGACCTGGCCGTGATCGTCAAGGCGCCGGCAGCCGGGTCGGGGGTGACCTCCAGTTCCGAGGCCAGCACGGCCGGGTCGCCCTGGTGGCCCAACGCTGCGGCGGCGCGCACCGGGATGTCGCCGGTGGTGACGTAGAGCGCGATCCGACTGAGATTGCCCTGGGCGTTCTCACCGTCCACGACCAGGGTGGCGGTGGCGGCGTAGCCGAGCGCTGGTCGTTCCGACTCGTCGGTGATCGCGAACACGACGCCGGCGGCCACCAGGGTGCACGCGAGGATGATGAGCCACCGTCGGCGGAAGATCCGCAGGTAGTCACGCAATGTCATCTGTCTTAATTCCCCATCGTCGGTCGGCCGCACACGTGCGCGAACCCCGGGCATGCCCGCCACACTCTACCGGCCGATGCGCCGCGGGCCGGCACCAGACCGGCTGGCTCGCCACGTCCTTGGCAACTCTTCAGGAGATGTTGTCGGTGCATTTCGGACGACTCGGGGTCATCTGCGAAGATTGCCGGGTGCCGACTCAAGACACCGCTGCCGATCCACGCAATGGGGCGTGGCGCTTGGCGCACCTAACAACGGTCGACATGAGTCTCGCGCTGCTTCTCGGAACGGAACTCACCGTCGACGTGGAGCGGGGTCACACCGTGTTCGGCATCAGTGCTCCCGGACCCTATGTGGAGCGTGTGGAGGCACTCGGGGTCACCCACGTGCCGATCCACAACTTGACACGGTCGTGGTCCTTGCTGAGCGATCTGAAGGCGTTCGTGGAGCTGGTGCGCACGCTGCGCCGGCTCAAGCTGGACGTCTTGCACACCCACACCCCGAAGGCCGCGGTGATGGGACGCATCGCCGGTCGACTGGCCGGGGTACCTGTGGTGGTGAACACCTGTCACGGATTGTGGGCACGCCCTGAAGATCGACTGATGAAGCGTCTGTTCGTGCATTCCCTGGAAGCTCTCGCGGCGCGCTTCTCCCACTTCGAGCTGTTCCAGAACGCCGAAGATGCCCACACGATGCGGCGATTCCTGAAGCCGGGACGGTGGAAGGTCGTCGGCAACGGCATCGACCTGGATCGCTTCCAGCCCGACCCCGAGGGGCGGGCCCGGATCCGTGCTGAGTGGGGGATCGCCGACGACCAGTTGGTGGTCGGCACGATCGGACGACGCGTCCGCGAGAAGGGCCTCGCCGAGTTCGCCGAGGCCGCCCACCGCCTGCGTGACCAAGCCGTCTTCGTCTGGGTTGGGCCCGAGGACGAGACTGACAGCGCAACTGAGGTGCCTCACCAGGACGCCATCCGCTTCGTCGGTGAGTACACCGACATGCCAGCGGTCTACTCGGCCCTTGACGTGTTTGTCCTCGCCTCGTACCGCGAAGGCTTCTCCCGGGCATCGATGGAGGCCGCCGCCTGCGGGCTGCCGATGGTGCTGAGCGACATTCGCGGCTGCCGTGAGATCGGGATCGACGGCGAACACCTGAATCTCGTGCCGCCGAGGGACCCCGAAGCGCTCGCGACCACTGTGTCCTCCCTGCTTGGGGACGCCGAGCGTCGTGAACAACTCGGTGCCTCGGCGAAGACGCGCGCTCGCGAAGAGTTCGACCAACGATCTGTGGCGCAGGCCTCCTTCGAGGCGTACCGGATGGCGAGCGGTAGTGGCTACGATGCGCGCGCCGCGTCCACGACGCCCTCAAGGCGTGTCCCGACTGTCCTCCACGTTCTTCCACAGGACCGTGACCGGGGTGCCCAAGTCTTCGCGGCCCGGCTGCGCGACTCTCTCAACGCAGCAGGATCGCAGCGCCATTTGATTGCCACCCTGTTCGAAGGGCGCGAAGCCGCTATGAAGGCTGAGGTGCGCCTCAGTGTCCGTCCGGGGCTGCTCAAGCGCGCCGGTCTAGATCCACGCGCCGTGCTAGCGCTTCGGGGGGCTCTGAATCGAGTGGCACCCGATGTAGTGGTGGCTCATGGCGGGGAGGCGCTGAAGTATGTCGTGGCCGCCGGGAGTTCGGCCCCTACGGTGTACAAGCGCACGGGTCTCTCCGCCACGGAACTGGAGCAACCTGGTCGCCGGAGGCTCTACCGTGCCCTATCCCGCCGGGTAACACACATCGTCGGCGTGTCTCGCGACCTACTCGACCAGAGTTCAGCCTTGGGTGTGCCAGCTGATCGGATGAGCCTCATTCCTAATAGCCGGGACCCCGAGGTATATCGGCCTGCTATTGGACCCGAGCCGCGGGCAACTCCCCGAATGCTGTTCATCGCCCAGTTCGAGGAAGGTAAGCGTCCGGGCCTCTTTCTAGACCTTGTGGCCGCGCTGCGAGACCGGGGGGTCGTGTGCGATGTCGCCATGGTCGGCGACGGCCCTCTGCGAGCGGGACTGTCGGTCAGGGCGCGCGAGCTCAACGTCGACATCCTGGGCACGCGGACGGACGTGCCCGACCTGCTCCGCGGCGCCGACCTGGTGGTTATGACCAGCGCACCGGGCAGCGAGGGGATGCCAGGCGTCCTGATTGAGGCGGGCATGACCGCCCTGCCCGTGGTCTCCACCTTCGCCGCCGGTGTTACCGACGTCGTCGCCAACGGCGAGACGGGGCTGGTCGTCGAGCCGGGGCCCGCCGAGCTGGCCGACATCACGGACGCCGTATCCCGTCTACTCGTCGACGCCGACTTGCGCAGCACGATGGGGACCCAAGCCCGGGCGCGCTGCGTGGCGCTCTTCTCGCTCGCCAGCACGGCCGAGGCCTGGGAGCGTCTCCTGGCCCGGCTCGCGGAGCCCACCTCGACCCGGGGAACGCGTCCGTGAACGAACCTCGCCAGCGCTCGATCGGGGCTTCGGCCCGCGGTGGGGCCCGGTCCTCCATCTTGGCCCAGATGACCGTTCAGGTCGGTAGTGCGCTCGCCACAATAGCGCTCGCGCGCCTCCTAGCTCCCGATGAGTTTGGGGTCATCGCATTGGCTCAGAGCCTGGTCGGCGCGGCATCGTTGCTCGGCCTTTCGGGCATCACGGCATCTATCGTCACTTCGGCTGCCGACGTCGAGCGCAAGGCGGCAACGTACTTCTGGGTGGGGCTACTGGCTGGTTTGGGGATGGGCGGAGCCATCGCAGTGGCGTCCCCACAACTGGTTGCAGCCCTTGGACAACCGGGGGCAGCGCCGTACGTGATGGTCCTGGCGGTAACCGTCCCCCTATCGCTGACTACGTTGGTGCCGCAGGCTTTGCTGCAACGGCGACTGCAGTTCAACCGCATGAACTCAGTCACCGTCGTGGGTGCTGTGGTCTACTTCGTGCTCGAGGTCCTCTTGGCGTTGCTCGGGTTGGGAGCTTGGGCGGTGATCTGGGGACAGGTGGCCGGCGCCGGCGCCTCGCTGATTGTCAGCCTCGCCCTCGCTAGGTGGATCCCTAGGCACCGGCCCCGTTTCGCGGAGGTGCGAGAGGATGTCGCCCTCGTCAGCAGCATGGGCCTGAATTCGGTCTTCGGGTATTTGGGAAAGAACGCGGACTACTGGGTCGTCAGCCGCGTCATGGGTCCGGCCCAGCTCGGCGTGTATTACATCGCCTACGTCTTGCCGAGCATCGTGCGTGTTCGCATCAGCGGGATATTCCGACAGGTCATGCTGCCCATCCTCGCTGGCATCGAGCAGTTCGAGGACCAGGCCAGCGCGTGGCGTCGAGCCACTCTCTCATCATTTGCTCTCGCCCTGCCCGCAATGTTTGGCATTGCTGCAGTCGCGGCGCCGCTCATAAAGCTATTGTTCGGAGCCCAGTGGTCGGGGGCGGCTGATCCGATGCGGCTCGTCACCTTGGCCGGTGTCACTGATCTCGCCATCCACGCCGTGTCTACGATGGCGATCGCGCGCAAGAGACTGATATTCCGCGCGACGCTACTGGTCGGAATGCGTGCGTTGCTCGTCGCCGTAGGGGCGCTCGTGGCGGCGTGGGCGTTTCGCTCTCTGATGGCCGTTGCCCTGGCTGTTCTGGTCGCCTCGCTGATCACCCTGCTGGTGCAGGAGTTCACCGTCGCCCGCCCCCTCGGTATAGGTGTCCGCACTTTGGGCAGGGATCTGTTTGGCATCTTGGTCGTGTGTGGCGTCATGTTTGGCGGCGTCCATCTCGTGATCAACACATTGACGCCCGGGCTGCCTCCCGTGCTTCAGCTCGCAGCCGGGGTCGCAACGGGCATCGTGCTCTACCTGAGCGTTGGCTGGGTTGTCGCGCGCCGTGCCGTGCGGGAATCCGGGGCCCAGCTGGCACGCCTCGCACGAGGCAAGTGACATTCCCAGAGCCATCGAGGAGAACCCATGTCAATCGATCACTCATCCACCCCCAGCATGAACGCCGCGCCCCTCCGGGTCGTGGTAAGCAATCTGTTTGGTGACGTCAACCGGGGGGGTGCGGCGATCACCGCGGAGACCCTGCGCGTGCTCCTGTCCCTCGATGCCGAGGTGACAGGAATCTCGGTGCACACCGATCACCCGGCTCTCTCGCATCCGCACACGTCACGGAGATTCCCCAATGTGGCTCTTCACACTTCCGGTGGGGGTGGCGGGGTGAGTCCGCCGCCGATGAGGAGCATGCGTAGCCGGTAGTTGTCTCGGTTGCGGAAGCCGAGGGCGGTGCTGTCCCGCGTCAAGCTTTCTGGCAGGCCGGTTGTGGGGGCATGATCGGCGTCTGAGAGCAGGAGGACCCGACCATGGGACGACCACCGGTGTTCAGCTCGGAGACCAAGACCAGGATCGTGTTGAGCGTGCTGGCCGGCGAGATCAGCGTCGCCGAGGCGGCTCGGAAGGAGAAGGTTTCCGAGCAGTCGATCGGCCGCTGGAAGGCCGAGTTCCTCGAAGCGGGCAAGACAGCACTCGCGGCCGGAAAGTCTGGGCCGTCGACCCGAGAGGCGCAACTCGAGGCCCAGGTCGAGGACCTCACCCTCGCCCTCGGCGAGGCAGCGGTCGAACTGCGTGTCTGGAAGAAGAGCGCGGAGGGCCGGCTGGGCCCTTCGAAGACCTCGAGGTAATCCGGATCGACGAGGGAATGTCGACCTCGAAGTTCTGCGAACTGCTCGGCATTCCCGAACGAACCTGGCGACGCTGGCAAGCCAAAGCCCGGGCAGGGAAACCAGTCAAGGGGCCGTGGCCGGCACCGTCGCGCGACCAACACCGGGCAGCCGTGGCCGCGACGGCCAGCAAGCATCCCGCGTGGGGACATCGCAAGATCTGGGCCATGGTCCGTCACGACGGACACCTGCTGTCGCCATCGACGGTGTTGCGGATCATGGCCGACGAAGGCCTCCTGCTGCACGCTGACCACCAGAAACAGCGCCGGGAGTTGGCCAAGCAGCGCAAGGCCGCGTTCGCCGCGCCACCGACCGGTCCGAATCAGGTCTGGCAGTTCGACTTCAGTGAGTACGAGACCACAGGTGGTGGGACGTGGCGGGTCGCCGGCGTCGCAGACTATTTCAGCAAGTACGAGTTCGCCTGGCACTGGTCACCCACGGCGAACCAGCACGACGCGATCGCCGGGGTGGAACTCGCCCTCGCCAAGGCTGAAGCCATGCTCGGCGGCGTGTCCTTGGTCGACCACCTCACTGATCCAGAGACCGGTGAGGTCGTCCCGATCACGCTGGTCACCGACAACGGTGGGCCGTTTCGCTCGTTCCGGTTCGAGCACTTCATCGCGGCCCATCCGGAGCTCAGGCATGTTCGGACTCGTGTCAGGACGCCCGGTCAGAACGGGGTCCGTGAACGGGCCTTCCAGAGCTTGAAGTACGAGCGGCTCTACCGCGAGCAGATCGACGATGGGCTCGACCTGGTCCGCGAGGCCGATGCCTATCGGGTCGAGTTCAACACCGTCCGACCCCACGAACACCTGGCTTGGAACCGGCCCTCAGAGGTCCACCGTGGCCTGGCAGCCCCCACCGTCCCCACCTTTCCCCAGCCCGAAATCCTGCCAACTACTTGACGCGGGCGATGCGGCGGTGGAGTTCGATGAGCCCGTTGATGCTCTCGGTGCCGCCGTTGCTGGCGCGGCCGGTGTCGAAGTAGGCCAGGAAGGCGTCTTTCCACTGCTTGAGGGTGCGGCCCAGCTTGGCGATCTCGGGGATCGGG
>NZ_JACYIZ010000040.1 GCF_015352975.1 Aestuariimicrobium ganziense
CCAGATCCAGATCCAACAGCCTCAGCCTTCTTAATCACATCATAGCCTTCAACAACTTGACCGAACACAACATGCTTGCCATCGAGCCACTCAGTCTTAGCGGTGCAGATGAAGAACTGAGAACCGTTGGTTCCAGGTCCAGCATTAGCCATGGAGAGGATTCCAGGACCGGTGTGCTTCCTTTTGAAGTTCTCGTCAGCGAATTTGGCGCCGTAGATTGATTCACCTCCGGTACCGTTTCCGGCGGTGAAATCACCTCCTTGACACATGAACCCTGGGATCACACGGTGGAAGGTTGAGCCTTTGTAGTGCAAAGGCTTGCCCATCCTTCCGACGCCTTTCTCGCCGGTGCAGAGAGCACGGAAGTTCTCCGCCGTCTTGGGAACGGTGTCGGCAAAGAGCTCCATCACCACACGGCCAGCTGGTGTGCCGCCGATAGTAAGGTCAAAGAACACCTTAGGGTTTGCCATC
>NZ_JACYIZ010000041.1 GCF_015352975.1 Aestuariimicrobium ganziense
CTTTAAAACCACTAGCTAGCACCAATATGGCCGAAGAGAAGCACCATCATCTCTTCCACCACAAGAACAAGGAGGAGGAAGAGGGTCCTGTCGATTATGAAAAAGAAGTCAAGCACCATAGTCATCTCGAGAAAGTTGGTGAACTTGGTGCTGCTGCTGCTGGTGCTTTTGCCATGCATGAGAAGCACAAGGCAAAGAAAGATCCAGAGCATGCACACAAACACAAGATAGAAGAAGAGATAGCAGCAGCTGCTGCAGTTGGGGCAGGTGGATTTGCATTCCATGAACACCATGATAAGAAGGATGCCAAGAAAGAGCAAAAGGAAGCTGAAGGAGGAAAACACCACCACCTCTTCTAAATTTAACTGCTTTTGAACTCCTATTTTCATATATTTCTGTGTTTTTAATTCTCTGTATTACCATATATATTAGTGCTGTAATGTCTTACACGTACTTAAACTGCC
>NZ_JACYIZ010000042.1 GCF_015352975.1 Aestuariimicrobium ganziense
CTTGCAAAAATTAAAAACTTCCATTGCAACACGTTATCTTAAAATTAAACTAGCTCATTCAAAAATGGCTAAAGCAGCATTGTTGGTGGTGGTGTGCATGGCAGCAGTAGCTGTGATGCTAACGCCCCATGCAGACGCTACCATCACTTGTGGCCAGGTTGTTGCGAGCTTGTCACCATGCATTAGCTATGTGAGGAACGGTGGTGCTATTCCAGCACCATGCTGCAGTGGAATTAATTCCCTCAACAACCAAGCTACCAGCACTCCTGATCGACAGACGGCTTGTAGCTGTATTAAATCTGCTGCTGCAGGCATCAGTGGCATCAACCTCAGTCTTGCTGGTAGTCTCCCTAGCAAATGTGGTGTCAACCTTCCCTACAAGATTAGCCCTTCCATTGACTGCTCCACGGTGCAGTAAGATTTGTGAGTTAACTTATGGTAGCAGGATGAAGGATATGGGA
>NZ_JACYIZ010000043.1 GCF_015352975.1 Aestuariimicrobium ganziense
TAAGCTTGGATACAAAAAAAGAAAAATGGGTTCTAAGGCATTTCTGTTTCTTGGCCTTTGTTTGGCCATTTTTATAATGATAAGCTCTGAGGTCTTAGCTAGGGAGTTGGCTGAGACTTCCACCACTACAAAAGAGGACTCAAAGAAATCTGATAACAAGAATGAAGTGCATGAAGATCAATATGGCGGCAGATACCCCGGCGGCGGATACCCCGGCGGCGGATACCCCGGCGGCGGATACCCAGGCGGGGGATACCCCGGCGGAGGATACCCTGGTGGCGGCCGTGGTGGTGGTGGATACCCAGGTGGCGGCCGTGGTCGTGGTAGACGTGGAGGATACTGCCGCTATGGTTGTTGCGGCCGCCGCAATTACTACGGCTGCAGCAGGTGTTGCTACTACAAAGGTGAGGCCATGGATAAAGTGACTGAAGGGAAGCCTCAACACTGATCAACG
>NZ_JACYIZ010000044.1 GCF_015352975.1 Aestuariimicrobium ganziense
CATTTCTTTGCAGCAGAGACAAATTAAGACATGGCAAGTAGCAGCATGGCTTCTGCTGCATCTGGTTTTATGGTGGCCACACCCAATATTGCCACCTCTAACACTGCTCCTCGCACCTCTATGTTATTCTTCTCCTCCTCCAAGAACAACACCACCACCAACTTCCCGAGGCTCGTTGTTAGGGCCGCGGAAGAGGCTGCGCCGCCAGCTGCTACCGCCACCGCTGAAGGTGAAGCTCCTCCTGCCAAAGCTACCAAGCCACCTCCAATTGGACCCAAGAGAGGAACCAAAGTGAGAGTTTTAAGGAAGGAGTCTTACTGGTACAAGGGGGTTGGTTCAGTTGTAGCTGTTGATCAGGATCCAAACACACGCTACCCAGTTGTAGTAAGGTTCAACAAAGTGAACTATGCAAATGTATCTACCAA
>NZ_JACYIZ010000045.1 GCF_015352975.1 Aestuariimicrobium ganziense
GACTTTAGCAGAACCCATAAGTTTCACAGAATTTAGAATAGGCAAACCAGAAGATGAGTAGGACATGAGATCAAGAAGAAGATGACCATTAGGTTCACACTGGAAAGTAGCAACCTGTTTTTCCCCACTGATAGACAAAATAGTAAGTTTCCTCTTTGCATTAAATATTTTATCAGGCTGAGTCTTGCTAAATGAGACGAAGAGGCTTCCCTTGCGCCCTTCTGGTAAGTTTCTGATATCTACAAACTCTAACATAACTTCCACAGCTTCCATCCCAGGATAATGCATTATCTTTTGGTGCTCGTGCATAGTATCTTCCTTCTTGCTTACAGTGCTGGAGAAGCAATGAGTATTCCTAAGAGGAGATGGTGCACTTCCTCTATACATTGCACCTGCCCTCCAATATCTTGAACCATATGTTTC
>NZ_JACYIZ010000046.1 GCF_015352975.1 Aestuariimicrobium ganziense
TGGGTCAACAACCTCACCAAGAGGCCCACCAGCAACACGATAACCCTCAACGGCTCCCATTAACACAACTTGGCAAGCCCAAATGGCCAAGATGCTTTGTGCGTGTACCAAACTTGGGTTGCCCAAGTAGTCAAGTCCACCCTCGCTAAAAATTTGGGATCCAGCCTTGAACCATACAGCCTCTCCGAACTTAACACCATTACGGGCCAAGAGCTCGGGGAAGACACAACCAAGAGCTCCAAGCATGGCCCATCTGCAGTGGATCACCTCCAACTCACGGTTCTTGGCAAAAGTTTCTGGATCAGCTGAAAGTCCGGCAGTGTCCCATCCGTAGTCACCAGGAAACTCACCAGTCAAGTAGCTTGGAGACTCACCAGAGAAAGGGCCCAAGTACTTGACGCGGTCAGGAC
>NZ_JACYIZ010000047.1 GCF_015352975.1 Aestuariimicrobium ganziense
TGCATATATCTTATCAACAAAACACTTTCTCGTTTTTGAAAATGTCTTGCTGTGGAGGAAACTGTGGTTGTGGATCTGGCTGCAAGTGCGGCAACGGCTGTGGCGGATGCAAGAATTACCCAGATTTGAGCTACAACGAAAGCACCACAACTGAGAGTTTGGTGCTTGGGGTGGGACCTGAGAAGACAAGCTTCGGCACAATGGTAATGGGTGAATCCCCTGCTGCTGAGAATGGCTGCAAATGTGGATCTGACTGCAAGTGTAACCCTTGCACTTGTTCTAAATGAACAATTTAAATCTTAATCAAGCAGAGATGGATGTTAGCCTTTTATGGCTAAGACAACAAATAACTATAGTTTTAAAAATGTCTAGTTTATTGTTCTTGTGTCTGTTGAAAACAGGG
>NZ_JACYIZ010000048.1 GCF_015352975.1 Aestuariimicrobium ganziense
ATTCCAGCAGATGATAGAGTGCCTGATATGGAAAAGAGGAATCTAATGAATTTGCTTCTTTTGGGTGCGCTTTCTCTACCCACTGCTGGGATGTTGGTACCTTATGCTACTTTCTTTGCACCACCTGGGTCAGGGGGTGGTAGTGGTGGAACCCCTGCCAAGGATGCATTAGGTAATGATGTTATTGCATCCGAATGGCTGAAAACTCATGCACCTGGCAACCGAACTCTCACGCAAGGACTAA
>NZ_JACYIZ010000005.1 GCF_015352975.1 Aestuariimicrobium ganziense
TGCTCGAGATCCGCGTCCAGGAGGACGAGACCGCCGAAGTCGGCGCCGTCCTGGCCGTGATCGGCGACGCATCGGCTGCCCCGGCTGAAGAGGCTGCACCCGCCGCACCGGCGGACGAGGCCCCGGCTGAGCAGGCACCGGCCAGCGACGAGGCCGAGGCCAAGCCCGAGGCGACCGCGCACGCTGAGCCCGAGGCCCACGAGGAGCCGGTCGAGGCTGCCGCCGAGAACCAGGAGCAGGCCCCACCACAGCCCAAGGAGCCCTCGAAGGTGTCGGCCACCAACGAGGTCGCCCCACGGCGCGGCTCGGACTCCTCCGATGCCTATGTCACCCCGCTGGTGCGCAAGATGGCGGCCGAGCAGGGTGTCGAGCTGAGCGAGATCAAGGGCACCGGTGTCGGTGGTCGGATCCGCAAGCAGGACGTGCTGAGCGCCGCCGAGGCCAAGAAGAAGGCCGCCGAGGAGGCCGAGAAGGCCAAGGCCGCCCCGGCTGCCGAGTCGAAGGCCGAGGCTGCTGCGGCTCCGAAGGCTGCGGCTGCGGCCGACGAGTCGGGCAAGCGGGGCACCACCGAGAAGATCACCCGCCTTCGGGCCACGATCGCTCGGCGGATGGTGGAGTCGCTGCAGGTCTCGGCCCAGCTCACCGCCACCGTCGAGGTCGACATCACCGCGATCTCACGCCTGCGCGCCCAGCACAAGGACGAGTTCAAGGCACGCAACGGTGCCTCGCTGAGCTACCTGCCGTTCATCACCAAGGCGTCGGTCGAGGCGCTCAAGGCTTTCCCCAAGGTCAATGCCACCATCGACACCGAGGCCGGCACGATCACCTACGCCGAGTCCGAGCACATCGGCATCGCGGTCGACACCGAGAAGGGCCTGCTCGTCCCGGTGATCAAGGACGCCGGTGACCTCAACATCACCGGTCTGGCCAAGAAGATCGCCGACCTGGCTGCTCGCACCCGGGCCAACAAGGTCACCCCGGACGAGCTGGGCGGTGGCACCTTCACCATCACCAACTACGGTTCGGCCGGCACCCTGTTCGACACCCCGATCATCAACCAGCCGCAGGTGGCGATCCTGGGCACCGGTGCGCTGGTGAAGCGTCCGGTGGTCGTCGAGGACGCCTTCGGTGACGAGACCATCGCCATCCGCGACATGATGTACCTCTCGCTGAGCTACGACCACCGACTGGTCGACGGCGCCGACGCGGCCCGCTTCCTGTCGTCGGTCAAGGCCCGGCTCGAGGCAGGCGACTTCGCCGGCGAGTTCTGATCGTCCGGTCTTCTCGACCACGCAACTGCGCCCGGGGCTTCTGCTCCGGGCGCAGTGCTGTTGGTGCTGGTCGCGTTGGGCTGGGTGTGTCGCTGGACGAGGTCAGCGCTGCCAGACCACGCCCTCGGGGCCGGTGATGGTGACCCCGGGCGGGTCCAGGCGCAGCGTGGTCTCGAGCCACGCCTCGTCCGACTCGGTCGAGGTGGTGCGGTAGGTGAAGCTGCGGTTGGCGACGTCGACCGCGCGGCTGCGGGCGTTGACCAGCCACGGGTGGCGGCGGCGCAGCCCGATCAGATCCTGGTGGGTTCGCATGGCGCCGGCCCCGAACGGCGACAACTCGTCCGGGCCGTCCGGGAAGGGGGGACGCACCTCGTCGTCCCCGCCCAGGGCGTCGGACTTGGTGCCGGTGTAACCCTGCTCATCGCCGGCATAGACCGAAGGGATTCCAGCGGTGGTGGCGAGCACGGCCATGGCGAGCGGGACGAGGTCGGCGCCGACCTTGGTGGCGATTCGGGTGACGTCGTGGTTGCCGACGAAGGTCTGCGGCACGAACGTGGCGAGCAGGTCGTCGTGGCGGCGCATCGTCCACTCGAGCTCGAAGAAGTTGCCGTCGACCAGGCTCGACCAGATCGCCTTCCACAGTTCGTACTGGGTGAGGCTGTCGACGCCGCTCTCGCGGACGAAGGCCGGGTAGTCACCGTGGATCACCTCGGCCAGGAACCAGGCGTCGGGGTGGTCGGCGCGCACCCGGTCGATCGTCTCGCGCCAGTAGTCAGTGGGCACGGAGTAGGCGGCGTCGAGGCGCCAGCCGTCGATGCCGCGGCGCAGCCAGTGGGTCATCACCTCGACGGCCAGGTCGCGGGCCTCGGAAGTGGAGTGGTCGAGGCGGACCAGATCGCCGTGGCCCTCGAAGACCTCGGCGTGGTTGACCAGCGGCGAGTTCTGCTCGACTGCGGGGTGTTCACGGCCGACGTGGCTGAAGACGCCGTCGAGGACGATTCGCAGGCCGCGTTCGCGGCAGGCGGCGACCAGGGCGTCGAAGTCGGCGTCGTCGCCCAGGCGTGGGTCGATCTGGAAGTGGTCGGTGGTGTCGTAACCGTGGCTGGTCGAGGCAAAGATCGGGCCGAGCAGCAGGCCGGAGCAGCCGAGGGCGACGGCGTGGTCGAGCCAAGCGGTGAGCCGGCTCAGGCGGTGCGCCTGCCACGGCTGGCCGTCGGGAGCGCCGTCGCTGGGGCGGATCGGGGCACCGACGAAACCCAGCGGGTAGACGTGCCACCAGATGGCGTGACGGGTCCACTCGGGGGTGGGCTGGGCGGTGAGCGCGGTCTGGGTCACCCGCCCACCCTACGGCGGTTGTCGCTGCGGGTGGAGGGGTACCATCGCAGCCGTGAGAAGGCTGCAGCGCGAGTACCTCGGATTCGCCGACGACCCCGCGTCGCTGCTGGCCTACCGGCCGTGCTGGGACTACCAGCGCGAGGTGCTGGGCGAGGTGGCGGAGGAGGCTCGTGGCGACACGGTGCTGTACGTGGAGCACGAGCCGGTCTACACGGCGGGACGACGAACCACCCCCGAGCAGCGTCCGTTCGACGGGACCGACGTGGTCGACGTCGACCGCGGCGGGTTGATCACTTGGCATGGGCCGGGGCAATTGGTGGGCTACCCCATAGTGAGGTTGCCTCAAGGTGTGGGTGTGGTCGACCACGTGCGGCGTGTCGAAGAGGCGATCATCCGCTACCTGGCGTCCCTCGACCTGGTCACCGGACGCATCAAGGAGCGCACCGGGGTCTGGTTCGGCGCCGACGGCGATCGTCCCGAGCGCAAGGTGTGCGCGATCGGCATCCGCGTGAGCCGGCGGACGACGATGCACGGGTTCGCGCTGAACCTGACCAACGACCTGGCCCCGTTCGAGAACATGATCCCCTGCGGCATCCCGGACGCCGGCGCCACGACAGTGCAGGCCGAACTCGACGCGCAAGGCCAAGGTCGACGGGCACCGACGCTGCTCGAGGCGGCTGAGGCGCTGCACCCGCTGCTGGAGGAGTTGCTCGCCTTCGAGCCCTACACCCCCAGCCCCGACGTGGTGCGCTGAGCCTCGTCCAGCTGGTCGCTCGCCGACCGGACTCCCCCGCTCAGCAACCCGGCACACCTTGGATCACGCGGCGCATGTGCAAACGTGTGCCAGGTGAGCCAACCTGGCCCGCGCTGACAGCAGTGACGTAATCGCGTCCACCGTGGTGACCGTTGATGCGCCTGAGCGAACACCAAGGTCGGCCTGATCTCGGCGGGAAACCCTCGAATGACCACGACTTTCACGCCACAAACCGGGCAGCGGACGAGGCACCTGGTCGTCCAGCCCGATCAGCGGCGGGAAACCATCGAATAACAGCGCGTTTCACGCCACAAACCGCTGGGCCCCGCCGGCGATCCGCCCGGCCCCACCCAGAGGCCAAGCACGCCCCACCGGCCAGCCCGTCTCCGGCCACCGACCCCACCACGCTCGCGGAGGCCCCTGTCAGGCCGGGGTAAGCTGGCTGATGTGACTATTGCTCCTGAAGGCCGCCGCTTGCTTCGTGTCGAGGTCAAGAACGCCGAGACCCCGATCGAGCGCAAGCCCTCGTGGATCAAGACAACCGCGAAGATGGGCCCCGAGTACCGCGACCTGCAGAACCTCGTCCGTGAGGGCGGCCTGCACACCGTGTGCCAGGAGGCCGGCTGCCCCAACATCTTCGAGTGCTGGGAAGACCGCGAGGCCACCTTCCTGATCGGCGGCGACTCGTGCACCCGGCGCTGCGACTTCTGCCAGATCGAGTCCAAGAAGCCTACCGGCTACGACACCGGCGAACCGCTGCGGGTGGCCGAGAGCGTGCAGCAGATGGGCCTGCGCTACGCCACCGTCACCGGGGTGTGCCGTGACGACCTCGAGGACGAAGGCATCTGGCTGTACTCCGAGACCATCCGCAAGATCCACGAGCTGAACCCGGGCGTGGGCGTCGAGATGCTCGCGCCCGACTTCTCCGGACGACGTGAACTGCTCGAGCAGTTGTTCGACACCCGTCCCGAGGTGTTCGCCCACAACGTCGAGACCGTGCCGCGGATCTTCAAGCGCATCCGCCCGGGCTTCCGTTACGAGCGCTCGCTCGACGTGCTCACCATGAGCCGCGAAGCCGGTCTGGTCACCAAGTCGAACCTGATCCTGGGCATGGGCGAGACCCGCGACGAGATCTCCCAGGCCCTGCGCGACCTGCACGGCGCCGGCACCGAGATCATCACGATCACCCAGTACCTGCGCCCGGGCCCGCACCTGCACCCGGTCGACCGCTGGGTCAAGCCCGAGGAGTTCGACGAACTCGACCAGGAGGCCCGCGAGATCGGCTTCGTCGGAGTCATGTCCGGACCCCTCGTCCGTTCGTCCTACCGGGCCGGCAGGCTGTACCGTCAGGCGATGGCGGCGCGCGGCACCCCGGTCGAGGAAGCCAGCACCGCGACCACCACCCACTGACGAAGAGGCACGACGATGGCGAGCGAGAAGGCCAAGGAACTGGCCCGGCAGCAGAAGGCCGCGGCCAAGGCAGAGAAGCTGCGCAGGAAAAACTCCGACAACCCCCGCGACTGGGGCCAGTGGAAGCAGATCACCGAGACCTACAAGCTGTCGGCGCAGTACGACAAGAAGCTGCACCTCTACGTGATCGGTGCGGTGGTCGCCTGCATCCTGCTCGGTGTGCTGCTCGGCCTGCTGATCAGGCCGTGGTGGATGTGGACGCTGATCGGCCTGATGTTCGCCGCACCCGCCGCCCTGTTCGTCTTGCTGCAGCGCTCGAAGAAGGCCACCTACAGCCGCTTCGCCGGCCAGGCAGGCTCGGGTGAGGTCGCGCTCAACATGCTCGACAAGAAGTGGACGACCAGCCCCGCGATCGCCGTGACCCGGCAGATGGACGTCGTCCACCGAGCTCTGGGCCCCACCGGGCTCTACCTGATCGGCGAGGGCGACCCGAATCGGATCAAGGCACTGCTGGCCACCGAGGCCAAGCGCCACGAGCAGGCCTCGCGGATCGTCAAGCCCACCACGATCATCATGGGCGACAAAGATGGACAGGTCCCGCTGCCCAAGCTCGCCCAGCACATCAAGAAGCAGCCCAAGACCCTCGACGCCGCCCAGATCGCCGACGTGGCCTCGCGCCTCAAGGGCCTGGACGCCATGCGTCCCAAGGTGCCGCTGCCCAAGGGCCCGCTGCCCACCCGGGTCTCGCGCAACGCCATGCGCGGCCGCTGACTTTCGTGACGGCAGCCTGACGTGGCCGGCGTCAACCTGGTCAACGCCGAGAAGATCTCGAAGACCTACGGCACCCGCACCCTGCTCGACGAGGTCAGTCTCGGCCTGTCCGCCGGCGACGTGATCGGCGTCGTCGGACGCAACGGCGACGGCAAGACCACCCTGCTGGGACTGCTGACCGGGTCGGTAGAACCCGACAGCGGACGAGTGACCCGCACCGGCTCGATCTCGATCGGCGTGCTCACCCAGGCCGAACAGGTCGTCGAGGGACGCACCGTGCGCGACCTGATCGTCGACGGTGCCCCCGACCACGTCTGGGCCGCCGACAGCTACCGCCGCGACGTGGTCGAGGAGTTGCTCGACCAGATCGACCTCGACGCCGAACTGTCCCGGCTCTCCGGCGGGGAGCGGCGCCGTGCCGGCCTGGTCGCCCTGCTGCTCGGCCACCACGACCTGCTGGTGCTGGACGAGCCGACCAACCACCTCGACGTCGAGGCCGTCGGCTGGCTGGCGACCCACCTGGTCACCCTGCAGCAGCGCGGCACCGCGATGCTGGTGGTCAGCCACGACCGCTGGTTCCTCGACGCCATCTGCACCCGCATCTGGGAGGTGCACGACGGGGTGGTCGACCCCTACGACGGGGGTTATGCCGCCTACGTGCTCGCCCGCGCCGAACGCGCCCGGCAGGCCGCGGCCACCGAGTCGCGCCGCCGCAACCTGCTGCGCAAGGAGCTGGCCTGGCTGCGTCGGGGTGCACCGGCGCGCACCTCGAAGCCCAAGTTCCGCATCGACGCGGCCAACGTGCTGATCGAGGACGAGCCCGCGCCCCGCGACCGGCTGCAACTGGAACAGTTCTCACTCACCCGCCAGGGCAAGGACGTGATCGACGTCGACCGGGTCGATGTCGACCTGCCCAGCCTGGACGGTGAACCCGGCCGCACCCTGCTGAAGAACCTGACCTGGTCGATCGGCCCCGGCCAGCGGATCGGCATCGTCGGGGTCAACGGATCGGGCAAGACCACCCTGCTGCGGGTACTGGCCAAGGAACTGGAACCCACCCGCGGCCGGGTCAAGCACGGCAAGACCGTCCGGTTGGCGCACCTGAGCCAGAACGTCGCCGGCACCGAACCCTCGGGTGTCGTGCCGCCACTGGATGACCGCGACCGGGTGCTGGAGTCGGCCAACCGCGTGCGCCAGGTGGCCGTGGCCGCCGGCGGACGAGAGATCTCCTCGTCCCAACTGCTCGAGGACTTCGGGTTCAGCCAGGGAAGACTGCACACCCCGGTGGCCGACCTGTCGGGCGGTGAGCGGCGTCGGCTGCAGTTCCTGCGACTGCTGCTGGCTGAACCCAACCTGCTGATGCTGGACGAGCCCACCAACGACCTCGACATCGACACCCTGACCGTCATCGAGGACCAACTCGACCGCTGGGCAGGCACACTGCTGGTGGTCAGCCACGACCGCTACTTCCTCGAGCGGGTCTGCGACGTCACCTATGCGCTGATGGGTGATGGACGATGCGTGCTGCTGCCCGGCGGGGTCGAGCAGTACCTCGACGCGCGGCGGGCACGTCAGGTCGGCCCACGCCAGTCCGAACGGGTCGGGCAGGACGAAGCTCCGGCTCCTTCGGAAGCGCCGGTGAACGCAGCGGCGGCACGACAGGCCAAGAAGGACCTCGCCCGACTCGAGTCGCAGATCGCCAAGCTCGGCGCACGGCGCGAGAAGCTGCACGCCCAGATGGCAGAAAACGCCTCTGACTACGCCAAGCTCAGTCAGTTGCAGGACGAGGACGCTGCCATCGGCGCCGAACTCGACGCCCTCGAGACCCAGTGGCTCGAGGCGGCCGAGGCCGCCGGCTGACCCTGCCCCACCCACCGGGGGTCTCATCTGGAGCGCCCAGCCCCCCGCATGGCTACTGCACCGTAAGTTTGGGCGCATGATCGTCCGACCCCTGATCGCGCGGCTCTTCTGGGCACTCTCGCGGTACGAGTTCCGTTCCCAGGCACCCCAGGCCCAGTCCGCCGTGCTGATCGGGGCCCCGCACACCTCGAACTGGGACTTCGTGCTCATGCTCGCCATCGCCTGGCGCCAGGGCATCAAGCCCAAGTGGCTGGGCAAGCACACTCTGTTCAAGCGTCCGTTCGGCCCGGTGATGCGGGCGCTCGGCGGCATCCCGGTCAACCGCGCGAACCCCGCCGGGTTGGTGGACGAGATCGTGGCCGCCATCCGCAAGGACCCCCGGACCATGCTGGTGATCACCCCCGAGGGCACGCGCCACAAGGGCACCCACTGGAAGTCCGGCTTCTACCGGATCGCCCGTGAGACCGGCCTGCCGCTCGTCCTCGGTTACGTCGACTCCGCCACTCGGACGAGCGGCCTCGGGCCGACGATCCACCTGACCGGCGACGTCTCGTCCGACATGGACCGGCTGCGCGAGTTCTACGCCGACAAGCGCGGTATCCGGGCTGATGACTTCACCATCCCCCGGCTGCGCGAAGAGGACGAACTGACCACCGGCTGACCCCGACCGAGCCACCCGAGGACCACGCCGTGAGCAACCCAAGCGGCGCCGGGGTGAATCGTTCAACAAATGTGGCTCCGTACCTTCCCGCCGGGCCCAAACTTCCCTAGGGTGAACGCGTGATCAGTTTGCCTGCGCGGGGCGGCTCCCGATGAGTCGCTGGATGACCCGTGACCGGTCGTACTACCGCAACCTCGTGCTGCTGGCGCTGCCGGTCGCCGCGCAGGGGCTGATCGCCTTCCTGGCCACCTTCGCCGACAACCTGATGGTGAGTTCGCTGGGCGACGGCGCCGTCTCGGGCGTCTACTTCGCCAGCCAGGTCAACATCCTCATCCAGATGTTCGCCAGTGGTCTGGCCACGGTGATCGTCATCCTGTCGGCCCAGTACTGGGGACGAGGCGACACCGACACCATCAAGACCATCATGGCGATCGGTCTGCGGCTGACCGCGCTGGTCGGGGCGATCATCTCGGTGGTCTGCATCCTGTTCCCCTCGCAGGTGCTGGCGGTGTTCACCTCCGACCCGGCGGCCGCCGCCCAAGGTGTGATCTACCTGCGCGTCGTGGCGCTGTCATACGTGTTCTTCTGCCTGACGCAGGCGCTGCTGAGTCTGATGCGCGCGGTCGAGACCACTGTCATCGGCATGGTGATCACGCTGATCTCGCTGGTGATCCACGTCACCCTGAACGCTTGGTTCATCTTCGGCCTGAACTGGGGCGTCGCCGGGGCCGCTTGGAGCATGGTGCTGGCCCGCATCGGTGAGCTGGCTGCTATCGCGTTCTACGTGCTCAAGGTCGACAAGAAGCTGCGCGTTCGGCTGAGCGACCTGACCCGCCGGAGTTCGGCCATTCTGCGCGACTACGGACGATACGGCTCCCCGCTGGTGGCCGGTGAGTTGGTGTGGAGCATCAACCTGATGGTCAACTCGATCATCTTCGGGCACTTCTTCGACGCCGCCGTCGCCACCGCGGTCTCGATCGCCAACACCATGGCAACGCTGGCGTTCATCACATTGTCGGGCCTGGCAGCCGCGGTCGGCATCATGACGGGCAAGACGGTCGGCGCGGGCAAGGTCGAGTTGATGAAGGAGTACGCCCGCACCACCCAGGTGATCTTCCTTGTCGTCGGGTTGTTGACCGGTGCGATGGTGGCCGCGCTCAACCTTCCCTTCGTGTCGCTCTACGCCCACGGCATCAGCGCCGAGGCGGCGGCCCAGGCCCAGATCCTGATCTGGGTGATCGCGGTCACGATCGTCGGCAGCGGCTACCAGATGCCGGTGCTGTTCGGGCTGGTGAAGTCCGGCGGCGACATCACCTTCGTGTTCAAGAACGACACGATCTTCGTGTTCGGCGTCGTGTTGCCGTCGGCACTGATCTCGGCCTTCCTCGGGGCTCCGGCCTGGTGGGTGTTCGCCTGCCTGAAGTCCGACCAGATCCTGAAGTGCTTCGTGGCCGTGGTCAAGGTCAACCGCTTCAACTGGATGAAGAACCTGACCCGCGAGCGGGAACTCAACGCCGTCGCCTGAGACACGGCTGGTTGAGCGCCAGCCAGCCGCTCGACCCGGCCGCGACGGGCACCTTGCGGCCGCGACGGGCAGTTTCCGACTGCGACGGGCACCATGGTTGCCGACGAGTACTGCACACCGTGCCCGTCGACAACTTGGGTGCGCGTCGTCCAACTTGGCTGCGCGTCGTGCGCGAAGGACGAGCGTCGCCTCGCGGCAGCCCGCGCCGACGCGGCACATCTTGGGTCACTTGGCACAGGTTCGAACGTGTGCCAGGTGCGCAACCCTGTGCCAGGTGCCGGGACGAGGTGGACCCCGGGTCTCAGGCGTCGCTACTCGATCAGCGAGTGGCGGGGTCGTTGTCCAGCAGCCACTGACGGCTGCGGAGCACCGCATCCAGCGTGTCGCCGGCGAACAGGTCCAGCCCGATCACCCGAGGCACGTCGGGCACCATCGCCAGGAACCTTGGCCAGTCCAGTTCGCCGTCACCGACCGCCACCTGGTCGGCGTTGCTGCCGCCAACAGCCGGCCCGTCCTTGAGGTGGAAGGCGAAGATCCGCTCCCCCAACTCCTCGATCAGGGCCGGCACGTCGGCCCCGCCGATGGTGGCCCAGTTCGGGTCGAACTCCACCCCAACCCCCGGCCCGACGTGGTCGAACACCTCGAGCAGGGCAGCTCGTCCGTCGATCTGGGTACGCACCTCGTCGTCATGGTTGTGGAAGGCGATCCGCATGCCATGGGCACCAGCGATCTCGGCGGCGGCGTTGAGGTCGTCGGCGATCCGACGCACCGAGTCGCGGTCGGCCCACCGCTCGGCCGGGAACATGGGCTGCATCAGCAGCTTCACCCCCAGCTCGGCGGCCGCCCCGATGGTCTCGCGGCGTTGGTCGTCACTGACCATCTCGCCGTGCGCACTGGGCGTGGTCAGCCCGAGCCGTCGCACCGCCGGTTCGAACAGGTGGCGGGTCTGGGCCACACCGAACGGCTCGACGCTGGCGAACCCGGCCTCGGCCAGGCGCTCCAACGTCGGCTCCCAGCCCATCGTCTCGAGGATCTCTTCGTGCAGGCTCCACAGCTGCACCGAGATCGGTGGGGTCGGCCAGCGGTTGATCATCGGCGTTCCTCTCGTCCGGCGTCGAGCATGGCCAGGGCCCCGGCCCTCTGTACGGAGCTTGTCACCATGGCGCCGTTGTACCACGGTGGGCGGTGGCCGACAGGGGTGACGGCCCGTCTAGGCTGGTGCGACACACACATCCACCACCGAGGGGGAACCCCATGGCCCAGCGAGTCTGGCTGATCACCGGAGCGGGACGAGGGATGGGGGTCCACTTCGTCCGGGCGGCCCTCGAGGCCGGTGATGCGGTCGTGGCCACCGGACGCAACCCCGAGACGGTCACCTCGGCGTTGCGCGAGGCACTCGGCGTCGACCACGAGAACCTGCTGATCACCAAGCTCGACGTGACCCAGCCAGCCGACGCCGAGGCCACCGTCGCCGCCGCCAAGCAACGCTTCGGACGCGTCGACGTACTGGTCAACAACGCCGCCAACTTCTACGGCGGCTACTTCGAGGAGTTCACCCCCGAGCAGATCGACCACCAGTTGCAGACCGCCTTGGTCGGTCCGATGAACGTCACCCGCGCGGTGCTGCCGGTGATGCGCGAACAGCGTTCGGGTCACGTGCTGTCGATCTCGTCGGGTGCGGGGCTGATGGGGTTCGAGTTCAACACCGCCTACTCGGCAGCGAAGTTCGGCATGGAGGGCTGGATGGAGGCGCTCGCCCCCGAGGTCGAGCCGTTCGGCATCCACACCACGATCGTCAACCCCGGCTTCTTCCGCACCGAGCTGCTCACCCAGGACTCGGCCAGCTACTCCACCCCGTCGATTCCCGACTACGCCGAGCGCCACGCCGCCCAGGTCGCCAACTACGAGTCGATGAACGGCCACCAGGAGGGAGATCCCGCCAAGCTCGCCCGAGCCTTGGTCACCATCGTCAACGAACCGACCCCGCCACAGCGATTCATCGCCCTGGCTGCGATCGTCGAGGTCGCCGAGCAGAAGGCCCACACCCTGCTCGCCCAGGCCGACGCCTATCGCGAGTTGTCGAGTTCGCTCGCCCACGACGACGTCTGATCCGTCGTCATGCCGAATGCGGAGCATCACCTGAGGCTCAGCACCCCACCCCTGTCGGCACGAGTGAGTTCGACCGTTGTGGCCAGCACGGTCATGAAGTTGATCGCCAGTCGGGCGGCGGTGACCAAGGCCGACATCGTGCGGGTCTCCGGCCTTGCCCGCACCACCGTCGACAACGCGCTCGCCCCGCTGTTCACCACCGGCGCGGTGCGCCATGCCGGGATTCGTCCTGCGGTCGGTCGGGGACGACCAGCCGAGGAACTCGAGATCGCCCCCACCTACGGGGTCGTCCTGGTCGCCGACTGCGGCGTGCGGGCCGCCAAGTTGGCGGTGTTCGACTTCGGCCAGCAGGTGCTCGCCTCGAGCCAGGTGCCGATCGACCTGTCCCGCGGTCCCCAGCCGGTGCTGGACGACGTGATCGCCGGGTTCACCGACCTGGTCGAGAAGGCGGGGGTTGCCGACGCGCCGCGCACCGCCGTGATCGGCCTGCCCGGACCGGTCGACCAACGGCACGGGGCGGTGGTTCGTCCCCCGCTGATGCCCGGCTGGGACGGCTTCGGGGTGGTCGCTGCCCTCTCGGAGGCACTCGGCTGCCAGGTGCTGATCGAGAATGACGTCAACCTGCGCGCTCTGGGCGAGCAGCGGGTGTTGTCGGAGGCCATCGGGCCGCTGGTCTACCTCAAGTGCGGAACCGGCATCGGTTCGGGCCTGGTCACTGCCGACGGCATGCTGCTGCACGGCGCCGATGGTGCCGCCGGCGACATCGGTCATGTGCGCGTGGTCGGATCGGACGACCCCTGCCCCTGCGGCAACACCGGCTGCCTCGAGGCGTATGCCTCGCTGCGCGCCCTGGCCGGCGTGGACGACTCCGAGGGCGAGGCCAGCTCGGAGCAGGTCGAGCAGTTCCTCGACGTCCTGCGCGCCCGCGACGCCCGCGCGGTGGCGCTGCTGCGTGACCGGGCCCCGGCGATCGGTGAGGTGGTGGTCAGCCTCGTCCACGTGCTGAACCCGGCGATCGTCGTGGTCGGGGGCGCCATGGCTGCGGCCACCGACGACCTGCTCGCCGCGGTGCGCTCGGTGGTCTACCAGCGCTCGCTGCCGCTGGCGACCCGCAACCTCACCATCACCGGCCCGCAACTCGGGGACGACTCCGGCTTGTACGGGGGGCTCGCCCTCGGCCTGGAGGCGGCGATGGAACCCGCTGCCCTGCACGACCGGCTTGCCGCGCTGCGGCCGGGACGACGCCGAAGCCGCTGAGCTCACGCCAACTCAACCCACTGGCGCTGCTGGGCCGAGGTGAGCACCGCGTCGACCACGCGTGCCGCCCGTGCCCCGTCGGCGAAGGTCGGCAGCCCCTCGGGGCGGTGCCCGGCGATCGCGGCATAGGTGTCGGCGATGAACGCCTCGAAGCAGTAGGCGTACCCCTGGGCGTGCCCGGCAGGCAGTGCCGACAGCCGGGCCGCGTCGAGGTGGTTGGTGCGCGGGTCGCGGACGATCACGGCGGTCTGGTTGAGGGTGGCGATCGAGGCCTCCTCGGGGTGCTCCTGGTCGAAGACCGCGGCGCCCTCGGAGCCGTCGACCTCGAACCAGAGCCGGTTCTTGCGGCCGGCCGAGACCTGGCTGACGGTGGTCTGCACCGGCACACCACTGCTGGTGCGGAACATGGCCAGCGCAATGTCCTCGGTGGTGACGTCGGCCAGTTCGCCGCCTGCTCCCCCGCTGAAGGCGGCTGCCGAGCCCGACGGACGCTGCGGGTGGGCGATGCTGGTCATCGCGCTCACCTCGGCCAGGTGCTCACCGCTGACGAACTCGATCAGGTCGGCCCAGTGCGAACCGATGTCGGCGAAGGCCCGCGAGGCGCCACCGTCGGCCGGGTCGACGCGCCAACTGGCGACGTCGCGCGGCAGCATCCAGTCCTGGGTGTACGACCCGTGCAGCAACAGCATGCGACCCAACTCCCCCGACTGCACGCGCGAGCGGATCTCGCGCACGACCGGGTGGTAGCGGTAGACGAAGGGCACCGTGGCGATCACGCCGGCGCGCTCGGCCACGCGCTCCATCTCGGTGGCCCCGGCGGCCGACATGCCCAGCGGCTTCTCGCAGACCAGGTTGATGCCGGCCTCGAGGGCCGCCAGCGCCATCGGGGCGTGCATCTTGTTGGGGGTGCAGATGTGGACGACGTCTGGTTTGTCGGCGAGCAGGTCGTCGAACGAGGCGTAGCCGCGGTCGATGCCCCACTCGTCGGCGACGGCCTGGGAGCGCTCCGGGCTCGAGGCGAGCACACCGACCAGCTGGGCGCTGGCGAGCAGGGCGCCACGCCGGTGCAGACCGGCGATCATGCCTCCGCCGGCGATGGCGACACGCAGTGAGCGGTGGTTCATCTCGTCCTCCAGGGTTGTTCGGTGACACCACCGTAAAACACCCTGCTAGGACTTATATACGTCTTGAAAAGGTTTAAACAGGGCGCTCTGCAGCGCCCTGCTGGAGGCCGGTTCGGTAGACCTCGAGCAGTTGCCCGGCGACGGCCTCGGGGCTGAAGCGCTCGGACACATGCGACCGCAGTGCCGCTGGGTCGAACTCGTCCAGGCGGACGATCACGCGCTCGAGTGCCTCGGCGACCTCGTCGGGGGACTCTCCGCTCCACTCCCCCACGGTCTCGTCGACGAACTCGTCCGGCCCGGGGATCCTGGGAGCAACCACGGGCAACCCGGCAGCCAGCGCCTCGGCCCAGACCACGCCGAAGGTTTCGTGGGTGCTGAGCATGGCGAAGAGGTCGTGCTGTCGGTAGAGGGCGGTGAGTTCGTCACGGGTGGCTCGTCCGGGCAGCTGCACCCGGTCGTCCAGCCCGAGTCGCCTGACCTGCGCCAACAGCGCTTCGCGCTCGGGGCCCTCGCCGACGATGGTGAGGCTGACGTCGTCGCGCCGGTCCGCCAGCCGGGCGAACCCGTCGACCAGCAGCGACATCCGCTTGCGAGCGATCAGGTTGCCGGTGGAGATGATCCGCACCCCGGCATGTTCGGTGCGGGGCTCGGGCTGGAACTGTTCGATGTCGATGACGTCACCGACCACGTGGGCCTCGACCCCGAACCGGTCGCGAATCACCCGGGCGAGAGCGGACGAGACCGCCAGCACCCGGTCGGCGCGGTAGGCCCGCTCGGCCAGCCAGCGCAGGTCGTCGGCGATGGTCGGCGCAGTCAGCCTGGAGTAGTGCTCGGTGACCACGACCAGCGGACGGTCCTGTTGCGGGGTGTGGGCGGCCACCGCCGCACCCCACGCGCAGAAGTGGGCGTGGACGACGTCAGGTCGTCCGTGACGAGCGACGATGCGTCGGTACAGCGCCCGCCATGCCAGCCCCGCGAGGCCATGGTGCAGCCGGGTGGGCAGGGCACCCAGCGGCACCGAGAGTGCCTCGACCCGGACGCCCGAGCCGTCGACCGACGAGGCGAACCCCCACCGGCGCCAGCGCCGCACCGAGCGCAGGTCGAGCGCGGCGTGCACCACGCTGGCCCCGGCGTCGGCCAGGGCTCGGGCCTGGTCGAGCTCGAAGCAGCCCAGCAGCGGTGAGGCGGGCGAGGGCAGGCCTCGTCCAACCACCGCCACCCTCAGGGCGGCCTGTTCGGTCATCGGCGGTTCACCACGGCCAGCCCGAGCGCGATGTCGACGATCGAGCGGCGCTCGGCGCCGATCACCAGTGACGGGATGACCAGGCACTTCAGCGCGGTGCGAATGATCGCCTGCCACCAGCGGATGGGCGCGCCGGACAGCTGTGAGACGCCGATGCGGGCCAGCAGTTGGCCGAAGCTGCCGCCGGTGACGATGGTGAAGATGGTGGCCTCGACGAAGAAGACCGTGAGCGGCATCCACATCCGCCAGTTGTTGTCGTAGAGCACGCCCGACCCGAAGGCCCCGACGGCGACGGCGAGGCTCGCGGCCCAGTCGACGATCAGGGCGGCGAAGCGGGCCCGCCACGAGGCCAGCGAGCCGCGTCCCTCGCGGGGCAGGCCGATGCTCTGGCCCGGGTAAGCGGGTGCGTCCTCTGTGGTCTGGCTCACGGGGCGAGCCTAGCGGGCGCGGCACGGTTCGAGCCGCGTGCCGCGGGTGTGCCGGTCGGCTCAGGCTGCGGTGACGCTGGCCCAACCCCGACGGTTGTTCAGCATGAAGTCGTGGCCGCTGTCGGGGTGGCGCTCTCGTCCACACCGCAGGCAGCGCAGGTAGTAGGCATGGTGGTTGGCCACGTCGGTGATCACCCTGACATCGTCGTGGCGGCGAAGCCGACACCGCAACGGCATGGGCACGTGCGGGATGGCCAGGGCACGCCGCCACCAGATGATCCGGCTCAGCAGCGAGCAGGCGTCGGTGATCGGGTGGGTGCTGGCGGCCAGTTCGCCACCCACCTCCTCGTCGAAACGCTGCCGGACCTGCCTCGGCAACAGGTGGACGATCGCAGCCAGCACGTAGTCGTCCAGCCGGGTGGCGATGAAGCTCAGGTTGGGCTCGGGAGGAAGGTCGAGGTCCTGCACCGAACGCTCGTCCTCGCTGTCGCGCGCGGCCAACTCGAGCCTGGCCAGTTGGTTGCCCATCGGGGTGAGGCTGTAGAGCCGACGACGGGGACGACCGGTGTCGCGCGGGTCGGTGCCGTCCCAGCGGCTGGTGACCCACTCGAAGCGTTCCAGCTCGGCCAGGATCGGCATGAGCACACCACTGAGCACCCCGGTGGCCTCGCTGATCTCGAGCGGGAACTGGGGTTGGTTGGTCCCCCACGCCAGGTGGTCGAGCACGACGAGGGTGGCGTGGCGCATCTTCGGCCCCCTCATGGCACCAACGATACGCGGCGTTACATGACCGAAACACTCGGGAAACTGCCGGGCAACACCCCCCAAATAGGTTCACACGTGTTCAGCACGAACCACGATGGAGGAACACATGTTCAAGGGCGCAGACGACCTGCTCGCCTACCTGAAGGACGAGGGCGTCGAGATGGTCGACGTCCGCTTCTGTGACCTGCCCGGCGTGATGCAGCACTTCACGGTGCCCGCCGGCTCGTTCGGCCCGGAGGTCTTCGAGGACGGGTTGGCCTTCGACGGCAGCTCGATCACCGGCTTCCAGAAGATCCACGAGTCCGACATGGCGCTGCTGCCCGACCCGACCACCGCGTTCCTCGACCCGTTCCGCAAGGCCAAGACGCTGGTCATCAACTTCTTCGTGCACGACCCGCTGACCAAGGAGCCCTACAGCCGCGACCCGCGCAACATCGCGCGCAAGGCCGAGGCCTACCTGGCCAGCACCGGCGTGGGCGACACCGCCTTCTTCGCCCCCGAGGCCGAGTTCTACGTCTTCGACGACATCCGCTTCGAGACCAAGCAGAACGCCTCGTATTACCCCATCGACTCCGAGGCCGGTGCCTGGAACACCGGCCGGGTCGAAGATGGTGGCAACCGCGGCTACAAGGTCAAGTACAAGGGCGGCTACTTCCCAGTCAGCCCTGTCGACCACTTCGCCGACCTGCGCGACACCATCGTCAAGCAGATGGAGGCTGTCGGCCTGATCGTCGAGCGCGCCCACCACGAAGTCGGCACCGCCGGCCAGGCCGAGATCAACTGGCGCTTCGACACCATGCTGTCGAGCGCTGACAACGTCATGAAGTTCAAGTACCTGGTCAAGAACGTGGCCTGGGAGGCCGGCAAGACCGCCACCTTCATGCCGAAGCCGATCTTCGGTGACAACGGTTCGGGCATGCACGTGCACAGCTCGATCTGGGATGGCGGCCAGCCGCTGTTCTACGACGAGAACGGCTACGGCGGACTGAGCGATCTGGCCCGCTGGTACATCGGCGGCATCCTCAAGCACGCCCCGGCGCTGCTGGCCTTCACCAACCCGAGCGTCAACAGCTACCACCGTCTGGTGCCCGGCTTCGAGGCCCCGGTCAACCTGGTCTACTCGCAGCGCAACCGTTCGGCCTGTATGCGCATCCCGATCACCGGCTCGAACCCCAAGGCCAAGCGCGTCGAGTTCCGCTGCCCCGATCCCTCGTCCAACCCCTACCTGGCGTTCGCGGCCATGCTGCTCGCCGGTCTGGACGGCATCCAGAACAAGATCGAGCCCCCGGCCCCGATCGACAAGGACCTCTACGAGCTGCCCCCGGAGGAGCACGCAGAGGTGCAGCAGGTGCCCGCGTCGCTGGGCGAGGTGCTGGACGCGCTCGAGGCCGACCACGAGTTCCTGCTCGCCGGTGACGTGTTCACCCCCGACCTGATCGAGACCTGGATTGAGCTGAAGCGGGCCGAGATCGACGCCATCCGGCTTCGTCCCCACCCGCACGAGTTCGAGCTCTACTACGCGATCTGAGTCACGCGTGGCCTGAGGCACGAGTTGTTTGAGGCGCCGGGTCACCCATCGCGCACCTCTGAGCCCTTTCCTGCACGAAAATCGAGTTCCCGCACCGTCTTTGGTGCGGGAACTCGTTTTTGGTGCGGGGGAAGGGTGGACGAGGGGCCGCCGGCAGGCATGGGATGCTGGCGCCATGGCTGAAGCTGATGTGGTCGCCGCCACCGACACCCCTCGGACCCGCACTTCCATCGCGGACGACCTGCGTCGGCTCGGCCTGTCCGCTGGTGACGTGGTGGTGCTGCACAGCAGCGTCTCGTCCATCGGCTGGGTCGCCGGAGGTGTGGTCGCCGTACTGCAGGCCTTTCAGGACGTGCTGACCGAAGCCGGCACGCTGGTCGTCCCCACCCACACCTCGGACCGCACCGACCCACAGCACTGGCAGGCGCCCCCGGTCCCGGCCGAGTGGGTTCCGGTGATCCGGGACGAGGTACCCGCCTTCGACCCGGCGCTGACGCCGACCCGCGCCATGGGGATCCTGCCCGAGACGTTTCGCACCTGGCCGGGGGTTCGCCGCAGCAGCCACCCGCACAACTCGTTCGCCGCGTGGGGTCGGCAGGCGGACGAGATCACCCGCGACCACGCGCTGGCCTGGTCGATGGGGCCCGAGTCACCGCTCGACCGAGCCAGGAACCTCGGCGCGCGTGTGGTGCTGATGGGCACCCGCCGCTGCACGATCCTGCACCTGGCCGAGGTGCTGGCCGACGTCTGTGAGCAGCAGACCCAAGGGGCCGCCGTGCTGGTCGAGGGCGAGCGCCGGTGGGTGACCTTCCCCGAGTGGGTCCACTCCGACGGGGGCTTCCACGACATCCTGGACGAGCACTGCGCTCGGCACGGCATCACGCCGGGTCTGGTGGGCAACGCCAGCACGCTCGTGCTCGATGCGAGCACGCTGGTGGACGAGGCGGTCGTCCACCTGCGCACCCATCGTGGGCGCCCCTGAGGACGTTCCATCCCCGCCTTGAACCCGTTCCCCCGCCCCAAAATCGAGTTCCCGCACCAACGTTGGGGCGGGAACTCGATTATGGTGCGCGGGAAGGCGTGGCCGCGAGGTCGAGTGACAGGCGGACGACTCCAGGCGAGGACAGCCCCCAGCGGCCAGAATGACCCGCCCTACTCGGCGCTGAACCAGAACGTGGAGTCGCCGTTGATCTGGCGGGTCTCGACGCGTCCGCTGGGCGAGACCACCCGCAGGATGAACTCGTCGTCGGTGACCAGGCGCACCGTCCACCCCCAGCCGGTGGGCTCAGCGACCAGGTCTGCCTGCTTGCCGAAGAACCAGTAGTTGTCGATGCCGACCCGCACCTGGCGCTCGGGCAACTGCCAGGTGATGCAGTTCGCCTCGGCGTCGGCGGTCACCCCCACCACATGGCTGACGAAGAAGCCGATCGGTCCGATGCCTGACCATCCGATGAAGTCGCGGCGGTTGTTGTCGCCGGGACCAACGTGGTCGGGCGCGCTGCACTCGTAGACGGTGCCGGTGCCGTCGTGGATGCGGGCCAGGGCGTCGACGTGGTTGTGTGCGATCCGCCTGGCAAGGTCGTGCAAGCCGTAGCGGTCGAGCCCGGCCACCACCATCTGGTTGGTCGGCGCCCACACAGCCCCACGCCAGTAGCCACCCTCGGGGTCGAAGTCCGGCTCGTCGGCCGGCACGGTCGGCACCATGTGCACGCGGGCGAAACCGTCGGGGTCCTCCAACGCGCGCACCAGGGCGTGTGCCCGCTCGATGGGGGCGACCCCCGAGATCAGCGCCCAGAACGCGGCGATCGTGCGCACCGGGGAGCGCTCGAGGTTCTCATCGAGATCGAAGTAGAACTGGCGCTGCTCGTCCCACATGTGCTCGTTGACCAGGTCACGCAGCCCCAGTTGCCGCTCGACCAGCAGGCTGAGGTCGGCGCCGGTGCCTCGTCCGTGCCGTTCGAGGGTGGCGGCGATGTCGAGCAGGTTCTCGGCGAACAGCACCATCTGGCAGGCGGTGTCGACCCCGAAGCCCAGGTACTGGTTGCGCGGCGAGTTGTCCATGCTCGCCCAGTCGGTGGCATAGAAGCCGGACGAGTGCCGCAGCTGGTCGTCCACCGCCTGGAAGTAGGCGTACAGCGGTGGGAAGACCCGCTCGAGTCGTCCGATGTCGCCGGTCTGGCGGAAGCTCAGCAGCTCGGCCCAGGCGAAGACGAAGTTGTTGTGCGCGTCGAGGGTGAGCCGGGGTTGGGTGCTGGGTTCGCGTCCCAAGTCGATGCGGCGCACCGAGTGCAGCCGCTGGTCGATCGGCTCGGCCTCGATCGCCCCCTGCTGCCAGCCGCGGTGGAAGAACGAGTAGAGGCCGTCGTCGTCGAGGTTGGTCCACCACAGGAAGTCGAGGCCGTCGTCGGCGTAGATCTCTCGGCAGATCTCACCGTTGTCGTGCTGACGGGCGTAGAAGTTGTCGAGCGAGCGGATGCCGGGCAGGTAGGGGTGGAACAGCCGGGCGAACATCGTGATGAAGGCGGTGTCCCAGAAGAAGATGTTGCCGTTGAAGGCGGCGTCGAGGAACGGGGTGACCAGCGGGCTGCCTTCGTCGGGCTCGCGTCGGTTGCGGAACAGCACGTCGACGCAGAAGTCGTAGCAGTCGCGAAAGTCGGGCCGGCCGTCGATGTAGGGGCCGGGCAGGCGGCTGCGCACCTCGTCGAACGGTGGCATCGCAGCGGGTTCGGGCTCGGGAGTGAACCACTGCCCTCGAGGTGCTGTCTGGATCGTGCGGTAGCGCTCGGCCCAGACCGATCCCTGCGGCAGGAGGTGAACTTCTCGTCCCATGGGGTTCTCCCTTGTCTTCTTCCAGTATCCGCCCATTCTCAAGGCCCAGCAACCAAACCAGCGGTCGTCCTCGGGTGGGGTCATCGGCTCCCTCGTAGGGTGGGAACATGGCACTCATCCTGGTCACCGGTTCGTCCACGGGCCTTGGTCTCAACGCCGCGCAGGCGCTGGTCGACGAAGGGCACGAGGTGGTGGTGCACGCCCGCTCGGCCGCGCGGATCGAGGGTCAGCCGTGGCTGCAGCAGTTGCTCGGTGCTGTGCACGGCGACCTCGGCACCCACGAGGGCGCCCGGGCGGTCGCCGAGGCCGCGAACGCGTTCGGACGATTCGACGCCGTGATCCACAACGCCGGCGTGATGGATGGCCCCGTGGCCGAGGTCAACGTCGACGCCCCGTACCTGATGACGGCCTTGATGGAGCGACCTGCCCGGTTGGTCTACCTGTCCAGCGACATGCACCGTGGTGGCTCGGCGTCGCTGCGCGGGCTGTCTGGACGAGGACGCGTCAGCTACTCCGACAGCAAGCTCTACGTGACGGCACTGGCGATGGCGGTGGCCCGGTTGTGGGACGACGTCTGCTCGCACGCGGTCGACCCGGGCTGGGTGCCGACCCGGATGGGCGGCTCCGGCGCCCCGGACGACCTGACCGCGGGGCACCAGACCCAGACCTGGCTGGCCACCGCCGACAACGTGAAGCCGCGCACCGGCGGGTACTGGTACCACCGGAGCACCCAGACCCCGCACCGATCGGCACTGGACGAGAACTTCCAGGACGAGTTGTTGGCGGTGCTGGAGTCGCGCACCGGGATCGCTCTGCCCCGCTGACGGCGTCAGCTCGCGGCGGTGCCGCCGACCCGGGTGACCAGGTCGGCCGCCCACACGCGGGCATCGGCGGCCACGTCGTCGAGCGGACGAGGCGGCAGCAGGTCGTCCCAGTGCGACAGGAAGGTGCCACGCAACTGCAGCATGCCGGTGGGCCGGGCATAAACCCACCAGTGCAGGTGCTCTCCCCCATCGCCCCAGCGGGCGACCTGGATGCGAGGGACCGACATGGTCGCGGTCGCGGTCTGCTCGAGGGCGGTCAGCAACTCCCCTTGTCGGCGGGCCTCCTCGGGGGTCATGGTGGCCAGGTCACAGTGGCGGCGCGGCATCAGGAACATCGCGAACGGCAGGGATGACGACCTGGCCGGCACCACGAAGAACAGTTCGTCCCACCAGACCGCACCCCCGGTCGCGGGGTCGGCTCCGGTGGCGCAGCTGTGGCAGTCGACCCCGCCGACACCGCGGCGATCAGGTTCGGTCTCGACCGGCTCGTCGAGTGCCTTGACGGTGAGTTCGCCAGTCCAGGGCCAGCTGGTCCACGAGGGCAGGTCGGTCTCGCGGTGGCCATCGTCCTCGATCGCTCGGACGACGCGGTCGTACCACTGGCGCGGGGTCTCTGGCATGGGGCCACTGTGGCACGGCTGGAGCTCGGTCAATTGCCGGGTTTGATGGTTTCGCGCCACGCGATTCGCCGGATCGATCGCATTTGGCCGTTTTCGGCAATCGCGTGGCACGAAACCATCAAACAGCTGCCAGCACGTGCGGCGGCAAGTAGGTCGGGGCCCCGCTCAGAGTGCGCCCGCAGCGCGCCGCAGCTCCCTCAGGAGCGGAACACTCGGGGGGCTAAGTCGCGCAGGTGCCGTCGCCAACTGGTGAAGGTGTGGCCGTTGGTGCCCTCCACCTCGATGAAGGTGTAGCTGACGCCGAACTCGTCGAAGACAGCCCGGGTGTTGACGTTGTTGGGCCAGGCGGCGTCCATCTCGTCGCAGTAGATGGCGTGCAGGATCGTCTGGTCGTTGATGGCCGGGTTGTCGAGCAGGTGACGCCCCTCAGTGCGGAGCCAGTCGATGCCGTCGGGGAAGTAGCCGGAGCTGAAGTCGCCGTACCAGGCGAAGACCCCGGGCCGCATGATCAACGTGTCCCAGGTGAAGAAGCCGCCCATCGACAGCCCAGCCAGCGCTCGTCGTGAGGGATCGGTGGCGACCGGGTAGGCCTTCTCGATGGCGGGCAGCAGGTTGTCGACGATCTCGTCCGGTGCCTTGTCAGCGGGTGGGACGACCAGCTGCCCGGGTCCGACGTTGCCAGACAGCATCATGGCCGGCATCACCACCAGCATCGGCGTGATCGCGCCATCGGCCAGCAGGTTGTCGAGGATGATCGGCGCTCGTCCCTGCACGACCCAGTCGAGCTCGTCACCACCACCGCCGTGCATCAGCACCAGCAGCGGCAGCGGCTCGTCGTGGGTTCGCGGCGGTGACCAGACCATTGCCCGGCGCTCAGTTCCCACCACCTCGGAGTGGTAGGTGAGCGGCTCGACCCGTCCGTGGGGGACGTCGCGCTCCTGGAAGAACTCGGTGCCCGGCCCTGGCACCATCAGCATGGTGTCCTGCGGGTGGGCCTGGACGACGGTGGGGTTGTCGGGGTCGGCGGTGGGGACGCCGTCGACCACGAAGTGGTACTCGTACCACTCCGGCGGCAGCGGACCGACGGTGAGGCTCCAGATGCCGTCATCGTCCTTGGCCATGGGGATCGCCTCCGGTGGCCACGGCAGCCAGCCGCCGACCAACCCGACGCTGGTGGCCTCGGGTGCGGCGAGGGTGAAGGTGACGGTGCGATCGGGGTGCACGGTGGTGGCCATCGGGTGCTCCTTGCCTGCGGTTGTCACCAACCTACGTGCGGCGTGGCCCTTCTGGCCTCCAACCACCCAGGCTCACGACAGCTGGATCACCGTGCAGCCCTCGTTGCGCCTGGCCACGGCCACCAGGTCGTCGCGCCACAGCTTCACCGGCGCGGGCAGCGGATCGCCGATCTGCCTGCCCGTCCGAGCGTGCGGAGTCAGACGGGCCTCGGACCCCAGCACCCAGACGACTCCATCACGCAGCAACCGGGGTCTGGCGGGTGGTGGCCGAGCACTCGTCCTTGTGCGACGTGCTGGGCGGCGAAGTACTTGCGCTCCCAGAACGTGCTGCCGTCGTTGGCCGACAAGCCGCGGATAGTCATCACGTCGGGCCGAGGTTCGCCACCGGCCACGGCGTCGGCAGGGCCGCTCTGCACCACCACGACATCGCCGGCGGCTCCGACCACACCGAACGAACTCCTGACCCGGCCGTCCCGACGTGGTTCGGGCGCCACCACCGGGACGACCCAGCGCGTGCGTCCGGTCCGTCCGTCGACGGCCATCAGTGAGGCTCCAGCGTTCTCGGTGTCGGGGATGTCCTGGATCGCGGCCAGAGCCAGCGCCTCGGTGGTGTCGTGCAGCTGGAAGCCAAGCGAGACGCTCTGGCCGATCTCGAGTTCGGCACGCCACCGCGGATCCTTGGCGTAGCTGGACCACAGCTGCTCACCGCTGGTCAGGTCGACCGAAGCCACAGCGCCGTAGCGCTCGGCGTCCGGGAAGCCCCGGTGACCATCACCAGGTCGGACGACATCCAGACGCTACCGATGCCGACCAGACCACCGGCGTTCTCGAGCACGACTTCTTGGTTCAACGACGGCATGCGTGGCGGTGCGGACTGCACGGTTGAACTGGTGCTGGTGGCTCTGTTTCGCGAGGAGCCGAGGCCACATCCGGCGAGACCGAGTGTGGCGGAGGCAGCGGCGACAGCGAGCAGGCTGCGTCGTTGGAGGCGAGTGGGTTCGGACGAGGTCCCGGGTATGGCGCTAGGGACGCGCGGGATGGGCCGCGGCGTTCCCACAGATGATCACTCGCAGGCGACGCCGTCGTTGTCGCGATCGAGATGGCTCGCGTAGCCCGGTTGGCCGCGGTAGATCGGTGCGGCACCTGCCGCGCGAGCTTCGGAGCAGTTCTTGTAGTAAACGTCCTTCGGAGCCGCGGTCGTGGGCTTGGGCGCCGGCGCCTTCTTCGTCGTCGTGGGCTTAGGCGCAGGGGCCTTTGAGGTCTGGACGGCACATGGACGGTCTGGGGCGCCTTCACAGTCGATCTCGTCGTCCGGCTCTTCCTGGCAGAGAACCGCAGGATGTACGCGCTCAGTCACTGGTACGACGTGGCCTTGGTGCTGGTGCCGATGCTCCGACCACTTCGGCTTCTGCGACTGTTGGCTCTTCTGCGCATCCTCGACAGGTCGGCGGCGGGCACGGTGGCCGGACGCGTGCTCGTCTACGTGACTGGCGCTGCGGGCATGGCCGTGCTGCTGGGGGCTCTGGCGGTGCTCGATGCGGAGAGGAAGTCGCCCGAGGCCAACATCACCGACTTCGGGGACGCTCTCTGGTGGGCCTGCACCACGGTCACCACGGTCGGGTACGGCGACCGCTATCCGGTGACCGGCGAGGGACGAGCGGTCGCTGTGGTGCTGATGGTCATGGGGATCGGCGTGGTCGGAGCGGTGACCGCAGCGGTCGCCTCGTGGATTCTGCGGCGGGCCCAGGTCTCGGAGGAGGCAGGCGCCAGACCTGAGCGGAGACACGGTCTCTGACACCCCTTCAGACCCGGCTGCTCCCAGGGGCCCGCTTGCCTAGACTGAGGAAGTGGCCCCCGACAAGCGCCTGGACGGCAAACCCAGCAAGGCAGGGGCGAGCGCGCACCAGAACTACCGCGAAATGCGCAAGGCCTGGCTGAGGCGCAAGCGCCGCTACTTCGCTCTGTTCGGTCTGGCTTGGTGGGCGTTCTTCGTCGTCTCGCAGATCATCGGCATCATCTACTACGCCTACCGGCCCCACTGGTCCGTGATCTGGGGAGCCGGATTGATCGCGGGCGCGATGATCATGGGATGGCTGATCCTTCGTGACTCGCCGCCGTCATCGATCGCGAACTGGCAGACCGGGGCGTGGGGCGAGGAACGTACGGCAAAGGAGTTGGCCAAGCTCCCGAAGGAGTGGACGGTCCTTCACGACATCGACACAGGACGCGGCAACATCGACCACCTGGTCGTGGGACCGGCAGGGGTGTTCGTCCTTGACACGAAGAACTGGTCAGGGACGGTCGAGGTGTCCGGGTCGGTGGCGTTCATCACTCCTTGGGGTGCCAAGCGGCCGAACCGGTGGGATGGTTCGTCCGCCGTGCTCTCCCTGGCTCGGCAGACGTCTGACCGCATCGCCTCTGTCAGCCGAATCCGCCAGTGGGTGAACGCGGGGGTGGTGATCTGGTCCGAGTTTCCCGAACGAATCAGCGGCGAACGAACTCCCTTCATTGCAGGTGACCACCTGGTGGAGTGGCTCACCTCGCAGCCGACCCGGTTGCAGCCAGAGCACGTCGAGCGGGTGACCGCGGCCGTTAGGGGCGCGTGGGCCACCCCTCGCACCAGCTAGCTCTCTCGCGCCCCCATTCCTGTTGACTCAGTCGGCCAGGCACTCCACCCGCACCGCCCATTCCGGCGTCGGCGGACGAGGGAAGGAGCGTCGTCCCAGCAGGGCCACCACCACGGGCGCCCGCAGCGGAGGTCTTGCCGGCCACGGAGTGAACCCGTCGGTGATCACGACCACCACGTCGGGCCGGGGGCGGGCCTGCACCGCCGCCTCCAACCCCTTGCGCATGTCAGTGCCGCCACCACCGGCCAGCACCACGTCCTTGGCCCTCGAAACCCGGCCTGCGGTGTGCACCTCGGCGTCGACCGAGTAGACCGTCACCTGCGTCCCAGCCACCCCGAGCACGGCGATCGCGCCGTCGACCTCAGCCATCGCCCGTGACAGCAACCCGTCGTCGATGCTGGCCGAGGTGTCGACCACCATCGCGATCTTTGGCACCTGTCGGTGCTGCCCGGGCAGGACGACGCCGCGCACTGACCCCGCCCGGCGCGACGGCCGGGAGTAGGTGAAGTCGCCTCGTCCAGACGCCCACCCCACGCAGCGACGCACGGTCCGGGCCAGGATCGGCTCCCACGGCACCACCGGCTGCAGGGTCTCGCGCACCCAGCGCAGCAGGTTGGCCGGCACGTTCCCGTGGTCGGTGATGTGGCCCTGGAAGTCGATGGCCACCTGGTGGCGGATCTCGTCGGCCTCGAACCGGGTCACCGCTGCCGTCGCCGCGTCGGGGTCCAGTTCACCAGCGCGTCGGATGCCATCGGCGCCACTGCCGCAGCCCTCGCCGTGGGGCAGCGACCCGTCATTCCCTCTCCCATTGGCTGGCATCCGTGTGAGAGTGGCGAAGTACTCCTCCGCCGAGCGTCCCAGTGGCAGCCGGTCGTCGGCGTGGGCTGGGAAGGGTTCGGGGACGAGTTCGTCCAGGGTGAGGGTCTCGCGGATGGTCAGGTCGCTGGCGGTCTTCCAGGCGGCGTGGTTGGTGACGTCGACGCGCTGGTCGCGGGCCCGGTTGGCGTGATCCGACAGCAGGTGCCAGACCAGGTGGGCCATCTCGCGGGCGACGTCAGGCACCGGGGTCTGGTCGAGCCAGTCGGGGTTCACGTAGATCCGCCACCACTCGTCGCAGGTCATCCGTTCGACCTCGTTCGACGGCACGGCCACCAGCGCATACAGGGCGTGGGTCAGGTAGGGCAGGTCGCGAGGTGCGTCGTTCTGGCGGGCGACCACCGGCGGGCTGATCAGCCACAACTTGGCCGCGGCGATCTTGTCGAGGTCCATCACGCCGCCCCGGGCAGCAGTCCGGCCAGCGCGAGCGCCGGGGCGAACACCTTGATCGACGACGGCACCGGGCACCCGACGGGGCGGATCTCGGGCCGCATCAGTGCCCGCACCACCGGCACCGCCGGGTCGATGCTGGTCGCCTTGGCGGCAATCCCGCAGACGTCCAGCGCGGCCGTCCAGCGTTCGGGGGTGGGTTCCCGGACGACCGCGGCCAGCACCGACTGCAGCACCACGTAGACCCGGTCGGGCCGCACCCCGTGGAAGGCGGCCAGCATCGGGTTGCTGAGCAGGTCGTCCGGGTCGGGCAGGTCGCGCACCGACGCCCAGCGCAGGTACTCGAACGCCGCAGCACTACCTAGGCACCCCTCGACCAGCAGCCGCCTCACGTCGTCCCCAGCACCGACGGCCCGGGCGAACGCGGCCAGGCGCGCGGCGTAGTCCCAGGTGCGTGGGGTGGGGAAGGCTCGTCCGCGGTCGGTGGTGTCGCCGGGAATCGCGCTGAGCAGCGACGGACGGATCCGCAGGAACCCCGACACGAAAACCCGCTCGCGGTCGAGGTGTCGCTGGTAGTCAGCAGGTTCTTGGTGGACCGGCATGGTCGGCCACTGACCGGTGACCAGGCTCTCGGCATACACCTCGTGCGGCAGCGCCCAGTCGAGGTGGACGAAGCGTGAAGCGGTGGGGGCGGCGAGTTCCCAGCCCGCGGCAGCCACGTCGGCGGGGTTCGCGGCAGCGACGAACGAGACGCTGTCGGGCAGCACGAGGTTGCCGACCTGGTAGTGGGTGAGCGGACGAAGGGCCGCAGCCTGCAGCGCCGGTGAGGCGGTGGAGAACTCGTCGAAGAAGGCGATCGAGGGTCCGTCGTGCTCGGCCAGCCGCTTGGCCCAGCCGGGTGGGGCAAGGTTGACCGACCCGTCGGGGGTGACCACCGGCAGGCCGGCGAAGTCGGAAGGTTCGCTGTGGGTGATGATGACGGTCTCGACGTGCCAACCCTGGTCGGTCACCGCCTCGACGGCCGCGGTCTTGCCCTCGCCGGGGTTGCCCCACAGCAGCGCGGGGATGCGGGCACTGACGCAGATGCCGAGCGCCTGGAGCGCGTTCTCGTAGTCGAAGCGGGTGGTGATGGTCATGGCATCCGTCCTTCAGGTCGTCGTGCTGTTCGCGGTGGCGAGGGCCGTCGCGAGGCGTTGGGGGTCGGACGGGGCGTTGTCGCCGAGGTCGGCCAGGTGGGCGGGGAGGTCGTCGAGTCGTCGGACGCCGGCGCGCAGGGCTCGCATCACGGCGGGGGCTGATCCAAGGACGGCCAGCAGTGCGCCGAGGTCGGAGCGAAGCGGTGGGTCGGGACACTGGGCTGGGCCGTCGGGCGGGACGACCCGGTCGACGAGGGTGTCGAGGGCGCCGGCGGTGGGCGGGTCGGTGGCGCTGACCTGGGCGAGGACGAGGAGTTCCCTGCGCGACAGGGTGCTGCCGGCGGCGTTCCAGGCGATGACGAAGCTGGCGGCGCGGGCGGTCGTCCAGCGCCGGAGTGTGGCGAGGTGTTCGACGTCGTCGGGGTCGAGTCCGGCATGCACGGCGGTCAGGACGTCGGCGCGGCGAATGCCGAACCCGAGCCACCTTGCCCACGTGTCGGCGTCCGCGAGGTGGTGGGGCGCGTGCAGGCTGGCCAGCCACACCGCGGTGTCAGGGTCGGGGTGCTGGTCGATCACCTGTCGCAGCCAGGTGCGATCGACTGTGCCGTGGATGAGGTGGACGAGCAGGTCGACGGGCAGTTGCTCGCCAGGGATGGCGAACTCGACTGCCAGGGCATGGACGGTGTCGGGGTGCAGACCGGCCCGCCACAGGTCGGTGAGTCCCCAGGCCTCGCGGATGAGTGCAGCGGTGCGCTGAGCTGTGGCAGGTGGACGATCGAACGTCCCCCAAGCCCTGGCGGCACCATCGATGAGGTTGCCCAGTTGCCACTCGGGCACGTCGTGCTGCAGGGCCAGGTGGGCGGTGGATCGCAGGTGGGCGGCGACGATGGTGATCGTCCAAGAGGTCCCGTTGTGGCAGCAGCCCTTGATGCGTTGCCTGGGCGCAGGTCGCCACTTGTCGGCGGACGCGTGCTCAAGGTCGAGTGCCTGGTGGCGGGTCAGCAGCGGAAGGATCCGGCGGAACGCGGGGATGGTGCGCTCGACCAAGGTCAGGCAGGACGAGTAGCCGCCGAACGCCATCGCGACCCGCTCGGCGTCGAGGTCGTGCGGGGTCTCGACGGTCCAGTCGGGGTGGATGGTGACCGGGTGACTGACGTGGCTGCTGGTCGTGGCGTGGCTGCGACATTCGACGCTCAGCTCGAGCGCGCCACCGTCGGGGCCCGGCCCGATCGAGGTGCTGAGCTGGTGGAGGGTCACCCAGTTCAGTCTGGGGTGGGGGTCTGACAGTTTTCGAGGGCTGGTCGGGGTGAGATCTCACACAGCGGCGCTGACCAGCGGCGACGCGGGTGAGAACATCAGCACAGGAGGCTTAACCCCCCTGTCCAACAGACAAGCCGGAGCAAGATCTTGGGAGCGGCATGAACGCCTCGTGGCAACCTTTACGGGATCTTCTACGAGACGTCGATACCGAGATCACGCTGACCTGGAGGGAACTCGAGGCCCTCGTCGGCGGACTACCGCCATCCGCAACGAAGCATCGACCCTTCTGGGCCGGGGGTCGGGAAGGGTGGCCGGGCTTCCGGACGGTGAACGTGGTGATCGGACACCAAGTCACATTCGTGCGCCGCCTGGGGGTGAGCACGATGAGCACGGGCAGCGACAACACGAGGCCATCGCGAACTGCTGAACCGGAGCTACCCACACGCAGGAAAGCACCCGCCCACCTCCAGCGGGGGCCATCCGAAGCCCGTTCGGTATCCGCACCAGACTTGTACCTCGTGGGTTGCGTCTCAGGGAAGAGAACGACAGCGGCAAAGGCCAAAGACCTCTACACCTCGACCCTGTTCCTCAAGAGGCGATCGTACGTCGAGGACACAGGCAAGCCATGGTTCATACTCTCGGCCCTGCACGGCCTCGTCGACCCCGAAACAGTCATCGATCCCTACGATGTCGTGCTCGCCAGGGCGACCGCCCGGGAGCTCAAAGCCTGGGGTGAACTCGTCGTCCAACAGCTGCACGGCAGGCTCGGAAACCTCGACGGGTTGACCTTCGAAGCGCATGCGGGTCACAACTACGTCAAACCATTGTCCTCCCTGCTTGAGCGGAACGGAGCCACCATCACGAGCCCGCTCGCGCATCTGGGAATAGGGCAACAACTCGGGTGGTACAACCAGCTGGCAACTGAGCGGCTCAACGACGAGGCACAAAGCGCTCAGCCAATGTCGCTCGAGGCACTCCAGGAGGCAAGCGCTTTGACCCCCGACGAGTTCCTGGCAACCGGCGGTCTCGACCTTCGCAGCCCGGGGCTCTACACCTGGTGGATCGACGAAGCAGGTGCCGCCGATCTCGAACAAGGGCTAGGGCTCGCTTTGGAGCCGGGTCTCATCTATGCCGGGCTGGCCGGTGCCACTCGCACTGGCAGTGGTCGGAAGTCCCGTAACACCCTCTGGGGTCGTATCAAAGGCATGCACTTGGGCAAACGGGCAGCCTTCTCCACCTTCCGGCGGACGCTCGCCGCAATCCTCTCAGCAGGCAACTCCCCGGGTATCGGGGAGGAGTCACTCACCACCTGGATGAGGGCACACCTTCGGGTTGCGACTATGCCTGTGGAGGACGCGGACGTCCTCGATCACCTCGAGTCTCAGATGCTCAAGGCCCTTGACCCCCCGCTCAATCTGGCGAAGATGCCTACAACCGAGATTCGTAAGCGGGTCAGCGAACTACGCAGATACGAGAAGTGAGGTCGAAGACGCCCGAGCCCGTCCGGTGGGGTCGCTGACCCGCACTCCGCTGGGTGGGTGGCCCTATTCCGAGCACCTCCGCAGAAACGCCCTCAGCTCGGCGTCGCACACGTACACGTAGGTGCCGAGATCATCGAACAGCTTCAGGTCGTAATCGCCGAAGTCGCGCGGAGCCGGATCCCGTGCGTCCAACAGATCTCTGATGTAGCCGACGTAGTCAGAGTCGGCGCGCACGCGCATCTGGCTGACCAGCCGGTGGTGCCGGCCCTCGTGCCGGACGACCTCGACAAGGCTGCGGGTGGTCTCGACCGCCAAGTCAGCAGGTCTGACGGCTTGGAGTCCGTCAAGGAGGTAGATCTGATGGCGGCTCTGCTTGGCGATCCAGTCGATCTGCGTGGGCTCCGGGTCGTCCGTGCCGAACAGTTGCTCGTTGATCGCACGAAAGGCGGTGTTGAGCATGGCGGCCGACTGGGGAACTCGGTGGTTGAGTCGATGAGCGTCGTCGACGATGAGTAGGTCGTAACCCCGCTCATCCTTGCCAACGTCGAATGCGGACAAGACATCGTCTGCGTCCAGGCCATGAGTAGCGCGGACGTTCCCGCGGGAACGTCCCGGGCATCTCAGTCTTCGGGTGAACGACGCTCTCGCCCGGAGGGCCTAGGGTTGAGCCGTGGACACCGACAGCAACTCGACGCGAATCGCCGTGCTCATCGACTGCGACAACGTCACACCCAGGCATGCCGAAGCGTTGCTCGAGGAGTTGGCAAAGTTCGGCACCCCCACCATCAAGCGCGCCTACGGCGACTGGACAACCTCGAACCTCGCCGGGTGGAAGAACGAATTGCACCGGCACGCCATCCAGCCGGTCCAGCCGTTCGCCTACACCGTCGGCAAGAACTCCAGCGACTCCGCCCTGATCATCGATGCCATGGACCTGCTGTGGCAGGGCAACGTCGAGGCGTTTGCCCTGGTCTCGTCCGATTCGGACTTCACCCGGCTGGCGACCCGGCTGCGCGAGTCCGGCAAGCGCGTCTACGGCTTGGGCATGCGCAAGACCCCCGAATCCCTGCGCCGGGCGGTCGACCAGTTCATCTTCCTCGAGTTGCTGCACGAGAACCGGGACGAGGCGACTCGGCCCGACCCGGCGCCAGTGCCGGACGTGCTGGCTGAAGACCCTGCCACAGAGACTGATGAAACCCCGCCGACCGTGCAGATTAACCTGCAGAGCGCGCTCACCAAGGCGATCAATGCCACTTCAGGGGACGACGGCTGGGCGTGGCTCGGACGAGTCGGCGAGCATCTGAGCCGCACCCACGCCGACTTCGACCCGCGTGCCTTCGGCCATCAGAAGCTCAGCACCCTTCTGAGCGAGCAGGCGTACCTGGAGACCCGTGCAGACGGCTCGCGCAGCCAAGTTCGGCTCAAGCAGAAGAAGGCTCCGTCCCGGAGGTCTCGGTCGAAGGCCTCCGACTCGAGTAGTCACTGACCAGCCCAGCCAGCGCGCCACCTGAGTTCTAGACTCGTCGCCCATGGATCTCCCCAGCGGCCTGACCCTGACGCCGTCGTCCGGACCGGACGACCCGAGCAGCTCCACGGCCAATGTCGGACTGGTGCCCGGCCAGGTCTGGCATTACGCGATGGATGGCGCAGGATCGGCACCCTTGGACGTTCCCGCGGGAACGTCTGGCGAGCTGCTGCTGGCAGTGTTCCCGGCGCTGACCTTCTCCGGTGAGGTGGCCAACCACTCGTCGCTACTGGTCGGCCTGGACGTGATCGCTGCCGACGGGACGAGGCGCACCCTGACCGACCAGCACGGGGGCCCGTTCAGCGCCGACACGATGGGCGCTTGGGTCACCGACCAGTGGAACCTTGTCCGGCTCGACTTGTCCGAGGTCGACGAGGATGCGACGTTCGAACTGGTCTCGGGTGCAGCGTCGCGTGGGTACGGCTGGGTGCAGGTCGTTGAGCCTTCGATGTTGGAGGGCGTCTCGACACGGTCGCTCGGGGTCTCGACACGGTCGATCGTTCCTCGCGAGCTACTCGACCAACCACTCGACTGGGTGCGAACCACCCGGGGCAGCCACAACCACTCGGGCACCTCGATCTCGCGGGGCAACACCTTCCCGCACGTGAACCTCCCCCACGGCTTCAACTTCCTCACCCCGGTCACCGACGCGCGGTCGTCGCGTTGGCTCTACTCCTGGCATGGGGACGCCCGCGACCCCGACCCGCGTCCCTGCCTGCAGGCCTTCGCGTTCTGCCACCAGCCCTCTCCCTGGATCGCAGACCGGTTCGGGTTCCAGCTGATGCCGTGGGCCCGCAAGGCCGACGCCGACGTGTTCGGACGACAACTCCGGTTCAGTCACGCCAACGAGCTGGATCGTCCGCACCACTACGCGGTGACTTTTGGGAACGGGCTGCAGGCCGAGATGACGCCGACCTCGCGGGCGGGGGTGTTCCGGTTCGTCGCGCCGGGGATGGGTGGTCCCGACACGTCGCTCGTTCCTCGCGATCACTCGACCGACCAGGAAGGCGCTCGTTCCTCGACCAACCAGCCGTTCGGCGTCATCCTCGACCAGGCCTTCTCGGGCTCGCTCAGTGTCACCGAGCTCCCTGACGGGCGCGCGTCCTTCACCGCCACCATCGACCCGGGCTTCGAGCGCAACCGGGGCCCCTACCCCGCCTTGCAGGGCTATGTCTACGGCGAGACCCGCCAACCGGTCACCGCCCGCCGCACCTGGACCCGCGAGGGCATCCCCGAACTGCCCGGCAACGTCGGACGCTGGATCACCAGGCACTGGCCGCGCTGGGCCCGTCTCCCAGTCCGACGCCAGCAGACCGTCGTCCTCACCGCCACCGACCCCACCCAGCCACTCGAAGTGGCCGTCGCGATGAGCTTCATCTCCACCGCCCAAGCGCGCCGCACCCTCGAACTCGAGGTCGGCGACGCCGGCTTCGACGAGGTCCGATCCCGCGCCGAAACCGCCTGGCACGACGTGCTCGACCGGCTCGAGATCGAGGGAGCCACGCCTGACCAGCTCACCACCGCCTACTCCAACCTCGCTCGGCTCTACTCCTGGCCCAACGAGCACCACGAGAACCTCGCCACCGGCCCCGATGCCGCGACCAACCCCACCTGGGGCTACGCCTCCCCCTGGCGCGACCTGCGCCACAACCACGGCCGCCACCACTCCGGCGCCCATGTCGTCCGCGGCCAACTGCACGTCAACAACGGCTACTGGGACACCTACCGCACGTGCTGGCCGGCCTATCACCTGTTCACCCCGCGCCTGGCCCGCACCCTGCTCGACGGCCAGGTGCAGGCCTACCGCGACGGCGGCTGGACCGGACGCTGGGTCGCCCCGGGTCCACTGGACTGCATGGTCGGCACCAGCTCAGACCAGGTCTTCGCCGACGCCGCCAGCCACGGCATCCGCTTCGACGAGGTCTCGGCCTACGACTCCGCCCTGCGCAACGCCACCACCCCGGCCCCCAACGACGTCGTCGGCCGCAAGGGCATACGCAAGGGACGCTTCGTCGGCTGGATCGACACCGACACCGACGAGGGCTTCAGCTGGTCGATGGAGAACGCCACCTGCGACGCGACCCTGGCGCGCTGGTCGTCCGACCTGGCTGAACGCGCCGACGAACTGGGCGTACCGCAGCGCCGCGCCGAGTTCTGCGCCAACGCCCTGATGTTCCGCAACCGCGGACTCAGCTGGTCGGCCCTGTTCGACGACCGCACCGGCTTCCTGCAGGGACGAGGCACCGACGGCAGCTTCCGAGTCGAGCCTGGCGACTTCGACCCACGGGTCTGGGGCACCGACTACACCGAGACCAACGCCTGGGGCATGGCCTTCCACGCACCCCAGGACGGCGCCGGTCTCGCCGATCGCCTCGGCGGTGAACACGCACTCGCTGACAAGCTCGAACTCGCCCTCGCCAGCCCTGAGGACGCAGCCGCGTCCACCTCTGGGCACTATGCCGCCGGCATGCACGAACGGCTCGAGGCCCGTTCGCTGAGGCTCGGGCAGATCGGCATCAGCAACCAGCCCGCCCACCACACGCCGTACATGTTCGCGTTCACCGGCGAGCACCACCGCACCCAGTGGCTCACCCGCGAGATCCTGCACCGGTTGTTCGTCGGCTCCGACATCGGCCAGGGCTACCCCGGCGACGAGGACAACGGCGAGATGAGCGCCTGGTGGCTGTTCAGCGCCATGGGCCTCTATCCACTGCACCTGGCCTCGGGCGAGTACGTGATCACCGCGCCACTGTTCGAGCGGTTCAGCTTCCGCCGCGACAACGACCGGACGATCGAGGTGCGCGCGAGCGTGCCCGAGGGGATGGGCGTGCGCGAGTGCCGCTACATCCAGTCGGTGGCGCTCAACGGCGAGGTCTGGGACGACGTCACCGTGCCGATCTCGGTCTTCGAGGACGACGTGCTGCTCGAGGTCGGGCTCGGGCCCGAGCCGTCGGACTGGGCGAAGGAGTCGCGTCCGAAGTCATTGAGCACCTGGCGCGGCTCGCCCGGACCGCTGTGGCGGACGTGGCAGTCGGACCTGACCCTGCGTGCGCAGGTCGAGCGCCACGACGCCAGCGGGGCGAGGCTGTCGACCGGGCTGGTGGACGACCAGGGGGAGGCCGAGGACTGGGGGCGTGGCGACCGGCTGCTGCTCGGCTGGGAAGAGCCGGTGGCGTGCTCGCTGCTGACCCTGACCACCGACGACCGCGACGCTCCCCCACTGCGGATCGACGTGCGGCTGGAGGGATCGGAGGAATGGCAGCCGCTGCACGTCGGGTGGCGTTCGGCGCTGTGGGCCGACCAGACCCAGGCGTACCTGGTGGAGCCCGAGGGGCCCGTGCGGGCCCTGCGGCTGACCGCCGATGGCCCGGCGAGGCTGAGGCAGCTGGAGCTGTACTAAGAGGGGCGGCGGCTCGATCCCACTGCCGGGCGTGCTGGAATTTCGGCGTGAACACTCCCCTGACCTTCGTCACTCAACTCCCCCGCGACGACGGCTGTGGGGTGGTGGTCCTGCAGATGCTGAGCGGACGGACCTACGACGAGATCGCCGCGATCATCGACTGGCCGATCCCGGGCGTGCACTACAGCACCTGGACCGAGATTATGGCTGGCCTCGACGCACTCGGCATCGCGCACGGTGAGGTCATGCCGGCCGAGACCTGGGACGAGGTGACAGGGCTCGCCGTGGTGCACGTCCAGCCCGATCACTTCATACTGGTCGACTTGGACCGAGGGCTGTTCTACGACCCGGGGCAGGAGGCCGGTCCGCAGACATCGAGCGAGGCAGTACCGAGGAGTTGGCTGCCGGTTCGGCGGTGAGCCCTGTTCGGGGTTTCGAGATGCTCGCTGACGCTTGCACCTCAATCGGCGCCAAACGTGAAGACTCCGCTCGGCGTGAACGCTCGAGCGGAGTCTTTGGTCTGCCCAGGGTGAAGGACAGACACCCCCTCGTCAGGTCCGTGCCCCCACACGAGCCTTCCACAGCAAACTTTATGCCCGCTCAGGTCGCACTGGAAGCCCGATCAGGATGTTGTTAACAGAGGTCACTACGGCCTGATGACAAGTGTCACTCGCGTCCCCAGAAGTAGTGTTCGACGACCCTCGCAGCCCGTCGCGCGGCCCTGCGATGGTCCTCCAACAGCTCCGACGCGCGCCCCGGCCCGTACCCCAGCAGCACAGTCACCGACGGCAGGTCTCCGGCGTCCGACGGAATCACGTCACTGGCTCGTCCCCGCGACAGCATGATCGCGTTCCTGATCCGACTGGCCAGCACCCACGCCTCACGCAGGGTCGCCGCCGCACTGCTCTCGATCAGCTCGGCATCCACCGCTGCCTGCAGCGCCGCCAGGGTCTCGGTCGTCCTCAGCCCGGGGTGCTCGTCACCCAGCCGTCCGGCGTGCTGCAACTGCAGCAACTGCACCGTCCACTCCACATCGCTCAGCCCACCGGGACCGAGCTTCACGTTGCGGTTCGGGTCGGTGCCACGCGGCACCCGCTCGACCTCCATCCGCGCCTTGAGCTTGCGGATGTCGGCAAGCTGGGCTCGGCTGATTCCCTCGGCCGGGTGACGCCGGGGACCCACCTCGTCCAGCAACGTCTGCACGGTCTCGCGGTCGCCGGCACCGTGCCCGGCCCTGACCAGGGCCTGCGCCTCCCACGTGTCGGACCAACGCTGGTAGTAGGCCAGGTAACTCGACAGCGACCGGACCATCGGCCCGCCCTTGCCCTCGGGACGAAGGTCGGGGTCGAGGTCGACGCCGGGGTCGGGCCCGGGAGCAGTGAGCCACGAGCGCAGCTTGGTGACCACCTGCCCGGCCTTGCGGACCGCGTCGGGGTCGTCGGAGTCGGCCACCACGAACATCGCGTCGGCATCCGACCCGTAGGCCATCTCACGGCCGCCCCACCGTCCCATCGCCACCACGCCGAGCCGAGGCGGGTCCTCGACCTCGGCCAGGGCCAGGTCGAGCGCCGCGTCGACGGTCGCGCAGGTCAGGTCGGTGAGCGCGTACCCGACCCCGGTCAGGTCGATCCGGTCGGTCAGGTCGGCGACCGCGATCCGGAACAGTTCACGGCGCCGCACCGCCCTGATCGCCTTGATCGCATCGGCCGGGTCGCGATGCCGTCCGGCGACCGCCCGCATCGAGGCGGTCAGGTCGTCCACGCTGCGCGGGGTGAGTTCGGCGTCGTCGGCGAGCAGTTGGACGGTGTCGGGTGCCCGCTTGAGCAGGTCGACCACCAGGCGGCTGGTCGACAACAGCCTGGCCAACCGCTCGGCCATGGCGCCCTCGTCGCGCAGCGCCCGCAAGTACCACGGCGAGTCGCCCAACGCCTCCGACACCTGCCGGAAGGCCAGCAGACCGTGGTCGGGATTGGGCGCCGAGGCCAGCCAGCCCAGCATCGCCGGCATCAACTGCCGCTGGATCTGGGCTGCCCTGGTCGTGCCGCGGGTGAGTGCCTCGATGTGGCGAAGCGCCGCCGCCGGGTCGTCGAAGCCGAGCGCACGCATCCGGTCGCGGGCCGCATCGGGGGTGAGCCGCAACTCCGGCGACGGGATCCTCGCGACCGCCTCGAGCAGCGGGGAGTAGAACACCCGCTGGTGCAGTTGGCGCACCTGCCTCGCACTGTCACGCCACGCCTCGAACAGGTCGTCGTCGACCCCGAGCCGCATCGCGCGTCCCAGCGCGCGCACTGCCGACGGATCATCGGGCACCAGGTGGGTGCGCCGCAGCCTCGCCAGCTGGGCCCGGTGCTCCATCGTCCGCTGGAACCGGTAGGCCCGGTCGAGTTCGGCGGCGGGGGCTCGTCCGATGTAGCCACCGTCGACCAGCGCGTGCAACGCCGGCAGGGTGGCCCGCACCCGCAGCGACTCGTCGGCTCGTCCGTGCACCAGTTGCAGCAACTGCACGGTGAACTCGGTGTCGCGCAGGCCGCCCTCGCTGAGCTTGATCTCACGCGGGCGCTCTCGCGAGGGAATGTGGTCGACCACCCGCTGGCGCATCGACTGGGTCTCGGCCATGAAGTGCTCACGCTCGACGGCACTCCACACCATCGGTGCCAGCATCGCCACGAACGCCTCGCCCAGCTCGAGGTCGCCGCACACCGGACGGGCCTTGAGCATCGCCTGGAACTCCCAGTTGCGCGCCCACTTGCGGTAATAGGCCTCCATGCTGGCCAGCGTGCGCACCAGCGGCCCGGCCTTGCCCTCGGGACGAAGCGCGGCGTCCAGTTCCCAGATCGAGCCGCCCTGGCCATGCCCAGAGCACACCCGGGTCATCGCCCCGGCGACCTTGGTGGCCACCTGCATCGCCACCTCGGTCGAGGTGTCGTCATCGGCCGGTTCGGCCACGAACAGCACGTCGACGTCGGACAGGTAGTTCAGTTCCTGCGCCCCGCACTTGCCCAGACCGATCACCGCAAGCCGGGCACGCGCGTGCTGGGGTACCTCGAGCCGGGCGATCGCCAACGCCGCGTGCAGCACCGCGTCGGCCAGGTCGGACAGTTCACCGGCGACGTCGTCCATGATCGTGACCGGATCAGGATGGGGCAGGTCGCGGGCAGCGATCCGACACAGCTGGCGACGGTTGGCCAACCTGAGCCGGTCGCCCGGAGCCATCGGACGAGGCCCGTCATCCTCAGCCACCTCGTTCGAGGCCATCATCAGATCGGGGTGCTCAGGATCCGGTTGGGCACCCACGGCGGCGAGCAGGTCGTCGCGGATCTCGTCGGACGACCAGCGGCGCGGCTCGTCCAGCACCACCTCGACATCGGCTGGGTGGCGGACGAGGTGGATGCCGAGCGCGTGGCTGCCGCCCAACACCCCCAGCAGTCGGGCGAGGGCGTCGAGGTCGTCGCGCAGCCGGGCCGGCAGGTCGGGGCTGGCGTCGGCCAGGTCGGCGAGCAGCGCCAGCGCCTGGTCGGGGTCGGGGACCCGCTCGAACAGGGCCAGTTGGTCGTCGAGGACGAGCCCTGCGGTGGCCAGGCGTTCCAGCGCCACTGTGGACTCGGCCGCGGTGATGCCGCGGCGAGCCAGTTCGCCCGGGGTGGTCTGGATGCGGTTCACCGCCCCTCCTCGTCGCTGCTTGTCGACAACGAATCTAGTGGCTCGGTGGCCGATAGAGTTCGTGAGCACGACGTTCGATGTCAGGTCACCGAGTCGTCACCGACTCGACACCTGATCTGCGTAGCTTGCGGGAGGTGACCATCGTGGCAGCACGCAGCGACCGTGCCCTGCGCCGAGTCTGCACCGCCACCCTGGACCAACTGCGCTCGATCCTGCCCTCGCCCACCGCGTCCGGTTGGGTGCCGGCCAACCCCGGGCGAGCCCGCCAACACGCCGGTCAGGTGATGTTCCTGCTCACCGACGCGTTGCAGACCCTGACCGCGCCCACGGCCCGTCGTCCCGCGAGCCTCTCGGAGCACCTGGCCAACCGCGGACGAGCCGACGCCACCATGAAGCAACTCACCACCTCGGTGGTCGGCAACGACCCGGCCGACGTGCTGATTCCCCAAGCCGGGCGCCTGTTCGCCGACCTGCAGTTGCAGCTCACCGCACCCGACCTGCCGGCCTCGGTCGAGACGCTGTTCGGCACGGCGAAGCTGATCGACTACCTGCGCGGGGTGCTGGTCGAGGCGATCGGAGTCGCCCTGCGGGAAGACCTGGACTGCCCCGATGATGCTCTGGTCGAGGCGAGCCGGGCGTTGGCGGCAGTGTTGGCCGAGCGCCACCCGGGAGCCAGCATCGAGGTGCGCGTGCCCCCGGCGGTGGCGGTGCAGGTGGCGCTGCTCGGGCAGGGGCCCACCCACACCCGCGGCACCCCGCCCAACGTGGTCGAGACCGACACCCGCACCTTCGTCCAGTTGGCGACCGGGGCGCTCAGCTGGGACGAGGCGCAGGCCCAGCACCTGGTGCAGTCGTCCGGGGCGCACGCGGCCGAGGTGGCCACCCTGCTGCCCGTGGTCTGACCCCGGCCGGAACTCAGAGCATCGGCAGGTAGCGGTCCAGCTCGAACGGGGTGACCTGACGGCGGTACTGGGCGAACTCGGCGCGCTTGTTGCGCAGGAAGTGCTCGAAGACGTGGCTGCCGAGGGTCTCGGCGACCAACTCCGACTTCTCCATCTCGCGGATGGCCTCGTCCAGGCTGCGCGGCAATTCGCCGATGCCCATCGCCTCACGCTCGCGCTCGCTCAGGCTCCAGACGTCGTCGTTGGCCTCGTCGGGCAACTCGTAGCCGTTCTCGATGCCGGCCAGGCCTGCGTTCAGCATCAGCGCGAACGCCAGGTAGGGGTTGGCCGCTGAGTCGATCGAACGCAACTCCACCCGGGCCGAGCTCTGCTTGTCCTGGCCGAACCGCGGCACGCGCACCAGCGCCGAGCGGTTGTTGCGTCCCCAACAGATGTACGACGGGGCCTCTCCCCCACCGGCCAGCCGCTTGTAGGAGTTGACCCACTGGTTGGTGACCGCGGTGATCTCGCGGGCGTGCTTGAGCAGGCCGGCGACGAACTGGCGTCCCACCGGCGAGAGCCGGGCCTCGTCCGAGGCGTCGTAGAAGGCGTTGTGGTCACCCTCGAACAGGCTCATGTGGGTGTGCATGCCCGAACCCGGGTGGTCGGTGAACGGCTTGGGCATGAACGTGGCCTGGATGCCCTTGCCGACCGCCACCTCACGGATCACCACCCGGAAGGTCATGATGTTGTCGGCCATGGTCAGCGCGTCGGCGTAGCGCAGGTCGATCTCGTGTTGGCCGGGCGCGCCCTCGTGGTGGCTGAACTCGACCGAGATGCCCATCTGCTCGAGCATCTCGATCGCGTCGCGGCGGAAGTCGGTGCCGGCGCCGAGGGTGGTGTGGTCGAAGTAGCCACCGTGGTCGAGCGGCTGGGGCGGCTGGCCGGGCTGGTAGGGCTTGAGCAGGAAGAACTCGATCTCGGGGTGGGTGTAGAAGGTGAAGCCCATGTCGGCGGCCTTCTTCATCGCCCGCTTGAGCACGTGGCGCGGGTCGGCGTAGCTGGGCGAGCCGTCGGGCAGGGTGATGTCGCAGAACATCCGGGCGGTGCCGCGCACCTGCTGGCGCCAGGGCAGCATCTGGTAGGTCGACGCGTCGGGGTGGGCGACCATGTCGGCCTCGTAGACCCGGGCGTATCCCTCGATCGCCGAGCCGTCGAAGCCGACCCCCTCGGCGAAGGCTCCCTCGACCTCGGCCGGGGCGATCGCCACCGACTTGAGCGACCCGAGCACATCGCTGAACCAGAGTCGGACGAAGCGCACGTCGCGCTCCTCCATTGCACGCAACACGTACTCGCTCTGCTTGCTCATGGGCCCAGTCTGCCGGGGGCCATGTTTCAGTGGGGTTACAGATCGCACCGGGGTCGCGACTGCCCGTTCACGGCCACTGAAACCGTCGGCTCCTACACTTGACCGCATGTCGCAGCCCGGTTGGTACCCCGATCCTGCGGGTCAGCCGGGCCAGTTCCGATTCTGGGACGGGGAGCGCTGGGGGCAGCAGACCAGTGCGACCCCCGGCGGCCCACCCGCGCCGGGCACGCCCCCGCGAGGCGGCGGCGGACGAATGATCGGCCTGATCGCCCTGGTCACGGTCATCGCGTTGGTCGCCTGGCTGGTCGTCCGCGGTCTCGGCGGCGGTGATGCCGCCCAAGAGGACACCAACACCTCGACCCCCACCGTCTCGGCGTGGGACGAGACCTCGTCCCCCACCGCCACCCCCAACCCGACCGACCCCGACAACGGCGGCAAGCCGGTCAGCTGCCCCGACCACTACGGAGCCTCCCGCCCCGACCCCGGACCGCGCGCCGGCCGCTACCACGGCGGCGGGCTGTCGTACGCCGAGGTGCCCGGTTGGACGCCCAGCGCCGGCTGGGGCGTCGACTGGGCCTACGACCGCGACGGGCAGCGCAACAGCGTCAACCCGCGCTGGGTGGCGCTGACCCTCGTCGGGCAGATCGACCGCGAGCACTTCCCCAGCCCCCAGGTCGCCGCCGGCCAGCTGATCAGCTGCCTGGCGTCGTCCTACTACTACCGAGACATCACCGGACGCCAGGACACCTCGTCGCAGGCCGTCACCATCGACGGCCGCTCGGGCTGGAAGCTGGTCAGCGAGATCCGGGTCAAGGACCACGACGTCGAGGGCGACGTCATCCAGGTGATCGTCCTCGACATCGGCCGCGAAGGCCAGTTCAGCATCTTCGTCAGCGAGGCACCGATCGGCGACCAGGACCGGATCGCCAAGACCGAGGCCGCAGCCGCGTCGCTGCGGGTGGAGGGATAGATGAGTCAACCCGGGTGGTACCCCGACCCCGCCGGCCAGCCCGGACACTTCCGCTACTGGGACGGACAGGGCTGGAGCCAGGAGTCCACGCCCAACCCGAGCATGGGCGCACCGACCGGTGCGCCCGGTGGGCCGTCGTCCCCTTACGGCACCCCGCAGCGCGGTGGGCTCGGACGAACCCTCGGCATCGTCGCCGTCATCGCCGTGGTGGCCCTGGTGGCGTGGCTGGCGATCAGGGCGATCGGCGGCACCGACACCGTCGGTGAGGACACCAACACCTCGACCCCGACCGTCTCGGCCTGGGACGAGACCTCGTCGCCGTCGGCCACCCCGTCGTCACCCGATCCGTCGGGGTCGGGGGCGCAGGTGAACTGCCCCGACCCGGGCACCGCCCACAGCCCTCGCGGTGCAGTCAACGGACGCATCAGCGGCGGCGGGTTGTCGTTCGCCGAGATCCCCGGCTGGGAGGTCACCGGCGGCTGGGGGCTGGACTGGGCCGACGACCGCCACGGCCAGCGCACCACGGTCACCCCCGGCTGGGCCGCGATCGCGGTGGTGGGCGAGGTGCCCCAGCAGCGGCACGCCGACACCAAGACCGCCGCCCGCCAGTTGATGTCGTGCATGGCCTCGTCCGACTACTACCCCACGCTGACCAAGCGGGTCGACAAGGCCCTCGAAGAGGTCACCGTCGACGGCGCGAAGGGCTGGCGGATCACCAGCGAGCTCTACGTGTCGGGTCGCGACGTGAAGGGCGACATCGCCGTGGTCGTGGTGCTCGACATCGGTGACGCCGACACCTTCAGCGTCTACGCGTCGAACTCGACCATCGAGCACGAACCCAGCATCAAGGCCGTCACCGAGGCGATGAACAGCCTCAAGGTCGAACGGTGAGCCAACCGGGTTGGTACCCCGACCCGGCCGGCCAGCCCGGACAGTTCCGCCACTGGGACGGCACGCGTTGGAGCCAGACCACCCAGTCGACCCCGACTGGTCCGCCGCCGGGCGCGGGTGCCCCTCCCGGGGATGGCGGGGGTCGTCGAGGCGGGCGAGGGCTGGTGCTGGTGGTCGCTGCCCTGCTGGTGGCGCTGGTGGTCGGTCTGGTCGTCCGCAACCTCGGCGGCGACGACGCTGCCGGGGGCGGGGTGGACACCTCGACCCCGACCGTCTCGGCGTGGGACGAGACCTCGACTCCCTCGGCGACTCCCTCGTCACCGAGTCCATCGGGGGTGACGACGGTGGCCTGCCCTCCCGGGGTCGACCCCGGTGAACCGGGTGACGTGGTCAACGGCCAGATTCGGGCGTCCGGGTTGCAGGCGCCAGTGCCCGACGGTTTCGACTCGACCTACCGGATGGTGCCTTGGCTGACCGGCACCGCCCAGGTCTGGAAGAGGATCGGCGACACCACCTGGGTGCACACCGTCACGCTGGGACGACTGCCCGCCGGCACCAAGCTGGGTGACGTGCAGCAGTCGGCCAAAGCACTGATGGACTGCTGGACCAGCTCGGACCGCTACCCCGGCCGGCAGAGCCGCACTGACCTCGAAGCGCAGGCGGTCACCGTCGATGGACGACCCGGCTACTGGATGCGCGCCGACGTGACGGTCAAGGACTCCGACAACCCGACGATCAGGGGTGGCCGGGTCGACGTGATCGTGATCGACACCGGCAACGCCGCGGGCTACTCGGTGTGGCACTCCGCGGTGCACCTGGGCGACGAGCAGGTGCAGAAGCTGGTGGACGAGTCTCGAGCGGCGCTCAAGGTCACCGGCTGATCAGCACCCACGGATCAGGACCGCACACCCCCTGTCCACAGGCGACCGGGCCGGTGAACGCCCCGGACCTAGACTGGCGCCATGTCGATGCCCGGTTGGTACCCCGATCCCGCTGGTCAGCCCGGTCAGTTCCGCTACTGGGACGGCCAGGGCTGGAGTGCCGAGACCACGCCCAACCCCGGGCAGACCCCACCTCCGGGCGCTCCCGGTGGCACCGGCGGCAGTCCCTACGACGAGCCCCGCCGGGGCGGGGCGGGACGAATCGCGGCAGCCGTCGCGGTCGTGCTGGCGCTGGCGTTGGTGGGCTGGCTGGTCGTCCGGTCGTTCAACAACGACCAGGTCGTCGAGGGTGACACCAACACCTCGACCCCGACGGTGTCGGCGTGGGACGAGACCTCGTCCCCCTCGGCCACCCCGAGCCAGCCCAAGGACACCGGCGCGACCATGGTCGAGTGCCCCAGCGGCCAGACCAGCCAGGGCCAGGCCCGTGACGGCCGGCTCTGGGGAGGCGGCATTTCGGTCGAGTCGCTGGGCTGGCGACCCGGTGGCATCCAGCTGTCGTGGGTGCACGACCTGTCGGCCGAGACCAAGACCATCCAGCCCGGCTGGTTCTCGGTGTCGGCGGTGGGCGCGGTGTCGGTCGCGGACGGCTTCGAGGACCCAGAACGTTCGACCCGGATGATGATGAGCTGCTTCGCCAGCTCGGGCTACTACACCGGTTTCACCGGCCGCAAGGACGTGGTGGCCGAGAAGGTCACCATCGACGGCAAGCCCGGGTTCCACCTGCGCAGCGAGATCTACGTGCAGGGTGTGCCCAACGTGAAGGGCGACATCGTCGACGTGGTCGTGATCGACACCGGTAGCCCGGAGTCGCTGGCGATCTACTTCTCGTCCGCCACGATCGACGACGGCCCGGTGATCGCCGAGGTCGACCGGGCGAGGAACAGCATCAAGGTCGGGTAGGTCAGCACCTCAGTGCTTGAACGGACCCCAGCCCTGCTTGTCGTCCTCGTCGATGTCGCCGTCCTCGTCGGTGTCGTCGTTCCACCGCGGGTCGGTGTCGTAGGCCTCGTTGCGTTCATCTGAGCGCTCGAGCGCGCGGGCGGCCTCGGCGGCGTTGGTGTAGGGACCCAGCCGGTCGGCGCTCCTGCAACCCTCACGGACCTCGACGGTCTTGTGCTCCAGGCACCAGTACCACTGCTCGTCGCTCATCGTGCTCCCATTCGTGGAGGTCTCCACTGCCATAGACTCGACTGTCGTGACTGCCATACAGCCCTTCCCGGTGAGCCCGATGCGGAGCGTGCCCGCCCACATCGAGCGCCCCCACTACGTGGGTCGTCCGGCTCCTCAACCGTACATGGGCTCCCACGTGCAGTCGGCGGAGACGATCGAACTGATGCGCGAGTCCGGCGCCATCGCCGCGTCCGCCATGCACGAGGCAGCCAGGGCGATCGAGCCCGGGGTGACCACCGACGAACTCGACCGAATCGTCCACGAGTTCTGCCTCGACCACGGCGCCTACCCGTCCAGCCTGGGCTACCGCGGCTTCCCCAAGGCCTGCTGCACCTCGGTCAACGAGGTGATCTGCCACGGCATCCCCGACGCTCGTCCGCTCGAGGACGGTGACCTGGTCAAGATCGACGTCACCGCGTTCAAGAACGGCGTGCACGGTGACAACTGCGGCACCTTCTTCTGCGGTGAGGTGGACGAGCCGTCGCGCCTGCTCACCGAACGCACCCAGGAGGCGATGAACCGGGCGATCAAGGCGGTGCGCCCTGGTCGTCCGATCTCGGTGATCGGACGCGTCATCGAGAGCTTCGCCAAGCGATTCAACTACGGCGTGGTCAGGGAGTACACCGGCCACGGCGTGCACACCGCCTTCCACTCAGGGCTGGTCATCCTGCACTACGACGAGCCGCGGTTGGACACGAAGATGGAGGTCGGCATGACCTTCACCATCGAGCCGATGCTCGCCCTGGGCGATGCCAGCAACCACCAGTGGGACGACGGGTGGACCGTGGTCACCAACGATGGTTCGCGCGTGGCACAGTTCGAGCAGACCATCGCGGTCACCGAGAGCGGCGCCGAGGTTTTGACGGTGCCCAGCCTCACCACACCGTTGTACTGACGTTGCACTGACCAGAAGGGGGCGGTCGCCATGGCGACCCAGTACGCCACGATCGAGCCGCAACTGCGCGAGTTCATCGAACAGCAGCAGATGTACTTCGTCGCGACCGCGGCACCCACCGGACGAGTCAACGTCTCGCCCAAGGGCCTGGACACCCTGCGGGTGCTCGACGAGGGCACCGTGATCTGGCTCAACGGCACCGGCTCGGGCAACGAGACCGCCGCGCACGTGCTCGCCGACCCGCGGATGACGGTGATGTTCTGCAGCTTCGCCGGCAAGCCCTGGATCCTTAGGCTCTACGGCACCGCGACCATGACCCAGCCCGGCGACGAGCAGTGGGACGAACTGTCGTCCCACTTCCCGCCGTTGCTCGGGGCCCGACAGGTGTTCACGCTCAAGGTCGACCTGGTGCAGACCTCGTGCGGGTTCGGCGTGCCGCTGTACGACCACGTCGACCAGCGCGACCTGATGCCGAAGTGGGCGAACGCCCGCGGACCCGAGGGCATCGAGAAGTACCAGCAGGACAAGAACGCCGCCAGTATCGACGGGTTCCCCACCGGGCTGCCGGCCCAAGGCTGAGGGGACGAGTCGGCCTGTAAGCCGGATTCTGTGGCTGCCGAAGCAGCCGGTGATCATCCATCTGCGACGGCTGTTGCCAACCGCCTTCCACCGAAGTGGTGCAACCTACCCGGACGCTCGGGCGAGCAGCCCTCGGTCGCGTCCTGTCTGGTCTTGCTCCGGGTGGGGTTTGCCGAGCCACCCCAGTCACCTGGGGTGCTGGTGGTCTCTTGCACCACCGTTTCACCCTTACCAGCGTTGCCGCCGGCGGTCTGTTCTCTGTGGCACTGTCCCGCGGGTCGCCCCGGGTCGGTGTTACCGACCACCCTGCTCTGTGGAGTCCGGACTTTCCTCAACACCTCGCGGTGCCGCGATCACCCGGCCGACTCGTCCGTCGTCCAGTCTACGGCCCGAGCGCGGGTGGGCACACCTGGCGTCAGCGGGCCTCGAACTCGATCCGACCCTCGGCCAGGTTGACCCGGGTGAGCTTGGCGGTCACCTCGTCGCCCAGTTCGACCGCTCGTCCTCGCACCGGACCCTCGACCGCAGGGTCGGCCACCGACAGGATGCCCGAGCCCTTGCGCTTCTGGTCGACCTGGATCACCACGCCGGTGAAGGTCTCGCCCTGACGGTGCTGCAGCACCAGCGCCTCGACCAGGTCGTTGATGCCACGCTCGTAAGCCTTGGCGCGCCGGTCGGAGTCGTCCATCACCTCGGGCAGCCAGTCCAGCGCCTCGACGGCCCACTGCGGAACGTCCACACCGGCCGAGATGGCCAGGCAGATCTCGCCCACGTAGCGGTCGACCAGGCGGCGCAGCGGCGCGGTGGTGTGGGCGTAGTTGGCGGCCAGCGCCCCGTGCACCAGTTGCTCGGCACGCAGCCCGTCCTCGATCACGGTGTAGCCGGCGCCGCGGAACAGCCGCACGCAGCTCATCATCATCGCCTGGTCCTCGGGCTGGGTCGGGTCGAGTGAGCGGACGAACTCGGCGTAGTCCATGTCACGCGGCCAGCTCAGGTCGAGCGACTTGGCCACCTTGCGCAGCGTGTCGATGGTGCGGTCGTCGGCCGGGGGCAGGGTGCGCAGGATGCCGACGCCTTCCTCGAGCATCATCTTCGCGGCGGTGTAGCCGGTCATCAGTGAGATCTGGGCGTTCCAGCCCTCGTTGGGCAGCGGCGCGCGGTACTCCAGCTGCCAGACGCCGTCGTCGGTGGTGACCTCCTGGTCGGGCAGGTTCAGGCTGACGCCGCCGCGTTCGACCTCGAGTTGCTGGCGCAGTTCGCCGACCTGCTTGAGCAGCATCATCGTCGGGTGCGCGGTGCCGGCGTCGATCTCGGCCTGCACGTCGGCGTAGTTGAGCTTGGCGCGGCTCTTGACCAGGGCGCGTTCGACGGTGGCGTCGGTGACCTCGCCGCAGTCGTCCAAGTCGAACCGCCAGACCAGGGCGGGACGAGCCACGTCGTCCGGCAGCAGGCTGGCGGCGCCCTCGCTCAGCTCCGGCGGGTGCAGCGGGCTGCGCGAGGTGGGTGCGTAGAAGGTCTGGCCGCGGCGCTTGGCCTCGAGGTCGATCGCCCCGCCGGGACGAACCCAGGCCGCGACGTCGGCGATCGCGTACCAGACCCGGAACCCGCCGGCGTCGGCCTGCTCGATCAGCATCGCCTGGTCGAGGTCCATCGAGGTGGGCGGATCGATGGTGACGAAGTCGAGGTCGGTGCGGTCGACGTGGCCGAGCGAGGCGTCGTGGCCGCGGGCGAGCACCAGCTCGACCTCGGTGTACACCTCGTCGGGGAAGCTCTCGGGGATGCCGAGTTCGTCCTTGAGGTTGGTCCATCCGGCCACGATCTCGTCGGGGAATCCGTGTTCGACGACGGTCTTGCGTGCGGGCATGGCGTCCTCTCGGGGTGGTGGTTGCGTCAGGCGGTGGCGGGGCGGACGAGGATGCGGCCGCACTCCTCGCAGCGCAGCACCTCGTCGGCGGGGGCGGCATTGTAACGGCGCAGGTCGGCCAGGGTGGCCTCGAGCTGGCAGCCGGTGCAGCGGCCGTCGGCGAGTGCAGCGGCACCCGACCCGATCCGTGCACGCAGGCGCTCGTAGAGGTCGATCAGCTCGGCGGGGATGTCCTTGGCGGTGAGGTCACGCTCGGTCGCCAACTCGGCCAACTCGGTGTCGATCTTCGCGAAGTGGGCGTTGCGCACCGCGACCTGCTCGCGTCCGGTGGCGTCGACCTCGGCACGGCGGGCGGCGATGGCGTCGCGCTCGGAGGTGAGGTCTTCGATCACCTGCATGACCTCGAGTTCGTCGTCCTCGAGCTTGGCGATGCGCACCTTGAGGTGCTCGATCTCGTCGAGCATGCCCGACAACGCCTTGGGGTCGGTGATGGCACCGGCGTCGACGCGCTGCTGGTTGCGGACGAGGCGTTCGCGGGCTGGGGTGAGGTCGGACTCGAGCCGCTCCTGGTCGACCTCGACGTCGCTGAGGCGGGCGTTGGCTGCGGTGAGCTCGTCGCTGAGCAGGCTGCGCTGGCGGCCCAGGTCGGCGAGGGTGGCGAGCACCGGAAGGGTGGCGCGACGGTGGGTGGCCTGCGCGATCGAGGTGTCGATGCCGGCCAGGTCGAGCAGTCGACGCTGGTCGCCCGGTGCTGCCTGCATGCGGGTTCCTCCCCTGTGGTGGTGTGTCTGCGACTCTAGCGGGCAGGCCCTGCCCGCGGGCGGTCAGGAGTTCCAGCGGATGATCGCCGGCGACTCCTTCTCGTAGCCCAGCACCGACACCGAGCCGGTCTCGAGCGGGAACGACTGGCCGCGGGCGATGTCGATGCCGAGCCAGCACAGCGCCAGCACGCGCAGCGAGTGGCCGTGGCCGAAGACGAGGGCCCGCTCGACCCCGGACTCGTGCACCCGCTCGACCACTTTGGTGAGTCGGTTGATCACCTGGGTGCGGCTCTCGCCGCCCGGGATGGGGTGGGTCCAGATCCGCCATCCGGGGTGCTGCTCGCGGATCTGCTTCGAGGTCAGTCCCTCGTAGTCGCCGTAGGCCCACTCGACCAGGTTCTCGTCCACCTCGGCGTCGGGGAACCCGGCCAGTTCAGCGGTGCGCCGGGCCCGGACGCGTGGGCTGGTGAGCACCAGCCCGTAGTCGTTGCCGCGCAGGCGCTCGCCCGCGGCCTTGGCCTGGTCGATGCCGTCAGGGAGCAGGTCGAGGTCGGTCACCGAGGTGTGGCGGCCATTGCGGCTCCACTCGGTGGCACCGTGACGGACGAGGTGCAGTTCGCTCATGCCCCGACCCTAGGCGAGCCGGGTGGACTCCGGGTCGTCCGAGCCCGATGCCGGGCGGGGCCACTTGCGTGCAGGCATCCGGGACCTGGGCCCAGGACAGCTTCTGCCGCCGCACTGGGGAGTGCTTCCGTACTGGAAGCACTCCCCACGGAGCTGGGCCTGGGGTTCAGGGGAGCTCGCCCGCAGCCTGGGGCGGCTGCACCCTCTGGGGTGGGCTGATCGACCCTTCGGTGGCCCTTGCTCGGGTGCTCGGGCAGGGTGGAACGATGACTGATGCGACCAAGCTGACCGTCCAGCGCGTCATCGACGCCCCTGCTGACGCCATCTTCGACCTGCTCACCCTGCCCCAGCGGCACAAGGAGTTCGACGGGTCGGGCTTCATCGTCTCCGACGACCGCACCCAGCGAATCCAGGCGGTCGGTGACGTGTTCACCATGAACATGTCCGGCGACCACATGGGTGGCGACTACCAGACCGACAACCACGTGATCGCGTTCGTCCCCAACCAGGTGGTGGGCTGGCAGACCGCGCCGGCCGGCACCGAGCCCAAGGGCTGGAGCTGGGTCTATACCCTCACCGCCCAGGGTCCGCAGAGCACCCAGGTCGAGCTGGCCTACGACTGGTCGAAGGTGGACGACAAGGACATCCTCGCGATGATGCCGCTGGTCAGCGAGGCCGAGCTGGAGGACTCGCTCAACCAGTTGGCCTCCGCCGTCGCCTGACCGCACTTCCGCCGCACCGCAGCCCGCACGGGCACTCGCTTCCGCCGCACGCCCGCGCTTCCCCCGCAGGTGGGGCGCCAGCCACCGGGACGAGCACCCTCAGGTCAGCGCGTCGACCTGGATTCCGGCGGCAGTGAGGATCTGGGCTCCGCTGGGCAACCCCGACTCCACGCGCGCCTGCTCGGCGTAGGCGGTGGCATAGACCACCCTGACCACCCGCCGGGAGTTCACGATCAGCCGGGCACAGGTGGCGCACGGCTCGTGGGTCACGTACAACGTGTGCCGCTCACCGTTCCAGTTGGCCGCGAGCAGGGCATTCACCTCGGCGTGGATGAACCCGCTGAGCCCCTGCTCCATCGACTCCCGCTCATTGGGCTCGCCGGCGGCTCGTCCGTTGTAGCCCACCCCGACCACGCGGTTGTTGTGGTCGAGCAGGCAAGCCCCCACCTGCACCTTGGCGTCGGCGCTGCGGGTCGCCCACAGCGCCGCGGTCGCCAGGCCCAGGTCGTCGAAGCTGGGCCGACTCGAGGTGGGTCCACTCATCGGTAGCGACTCACCGGGATCCGACCCGACCCAGCCTGGATGTGCCCACCCGATCGCCACAGGTCGACGATCGAGCGGTGCAGCCGCGACCCGTAGGGCAACTCGTCCAGCATGTAGGGCAACTCCTGGCCCTTGGGCGGCTCGATGTTGAACGCGAAGTAGTAGCCGTCGCGGTCCGAGACCTGCACTCGTCCCAGGTCCCACAGCGCTTGGAACTTGGCGATGTTGGTGCCGGGCACCAGCTCCTGCAGTTGCGGGTCGAGCAGCCACGAGTGGCAGGTGAACCATTCCACGTGCGCCATCTCGGGGTAGTAGCGCGGCATCAGGTCGGCCGCCATCCGGAAGGCCTCCTCAACCGCCTCCGGTCCCAGCGGGCCGGTGTCAGGAATGTGCACCCCGATCACGTCGACCGCCTCGGCGTCCTCGCTCATGTCGACCTTGTGGTGGCTGAACTCGAACTCCAGGCGCCCCAACCACAGGAAGCCGTCCGACCACGCGTTGCGCAGCCAGTTCTGGTTGTGGTTCGAGGTGACGCCCTCAACGGCTCGTCCCTTGGCGATCTGGTGGCCGAAGTCGGCCAGTGCCTGCCACGACAGGTCCTCGGGGATCCCCCGCCGCAGGTGCGCGGCGTGCACCTCGTCGGCGGTCGCCAGCAGCGCCAGCGTCGGCAGTCCCCCGCGCATCAGGTCGTGGTCGGCCAGCGAGTCCTCGAACCCGGGGCGGTCGTCGTCGAACACGGTCAGGTACTGCCCGATGTAGGGCAACAGCACCCGGTCGGCCAGGTCCTGCACGACGGCCAGCTCATCAGGCCTCGTCAGCACCCCGTCGACCAAGCGCTGCAGGGGCTCACGATCGACCTCGTGCACCCCCAACTGCTGCCAGCGGGTGGGCCAGTCGATCTCATTCAGGCGCTGCGTGACGTCCATGGGCGTGAGCCTATGATGAGCGGTGCCCTGAGCGTCAGGGACCGTCCCCGAACAGGAGCCAACGATGAGCGACGAGCAGCCGAAACTCCCGAACCGCCAGACTCCGTTCTCCGAGGCGTTCAAGGAGTTCATCTGCACCGACTGGGAGCCCTACTCCGACGAGTTGCCCGCCCCGGTCGAGGCCGCCGCCTTCGCGGCCCAGCGCCGTGACGCCATCTCGGCCCTGTTCCCCGACGCCCGCATCGTCGTCCCCGCCGGTGGCCTCAAGGTCCGCTCCAACGACACCGACTTCCGCTACCGCCCGCACTCGGCGTTCGCGCACTTGACCGGCCTGGGCACCGATCGCGAGCCGGACGCGGTGCTCGTCCTCGAACCGGTCGACGGCCCTGACGGACCGGACGGCCCCGGCGGCCACGAGCCCACCCTCTACTTCAAGCCGCGCGCCCCGCGCACCGACCAGGAGTTCTACGCCGACGCCCGCTACGGCGAGATGTGGGTCGGCCAGCGTGAGTCGTTGGACGAGATGGCCGCGCTGTGCGGGTTCGCCTGCGCCCCGATCAGCCAGTTGGACGACCACCTCGCCAAGAACGCCGACTCCACCCAGATCAGGGTGCTGCGCGACGCCGACGCCGCCATCACCGCCCGGGTGGACGAGCTTCGCGCAGGCACCGAGCAGGCCAGCGAACTGGACGACGAGTTGCAGGTCGCCCTGTCGGAACTGCGACTGGTCAAGGACTCCTGGGAGGCCGAGCAGATGCGCAAGGCCTGTGCCGCCACCGCGATCGGCTTCGAGGCCGTGGTCGCCGACCTGCCCGAGGCGGTCAAGCGTGGACGAGGTGAGCGCTGGGTCGAGGGGATCTTCGGCCTGCACGCCCGCCACCAAGGCAACGCCGTCGGCTACGACACCATCGCCGCCGCCGGTGACCATGCCAACACCCTGCACTGGATCGGCAACGACGGCGACGTCAAGGACGGCGACCTGCTGCTGCTCGACGCCGGCGTCGAACTCGACAGCCTCTACACCGCCGACATCACCCGCACGCTGCCGATCAGCGGTCGCTTCACCCCTGACCAGCGCAAGGTCTACGAGGCCGTGCTCGAGGCCCAGCAGGCCGGCATCGACGCTGCCCAGCCCGGTGCCACCTTCTCCGACGTGCACGCCGCGGCGATCGCCGTGGTCGCGAAGTACCTGCACGAGTGGGGCATGCTGCCGGTCACGCCCGAGGAGTCGCTGTCGGAGAACGGCGGCCAGCACCGCCGCTGGATGGTGCACGGCACCTCGCACCACCTGGGCATCGACGTGCATGACTGCGCCCAGGCCCGCACCGAGAACTACCGCCAGGGCGTGCTCAAGCCCGGCATGGTGATCACCGTCGAACCCGGCATCTACTTCAGGGCAACCGACCTGCTCGTGCCCGAGGAACTGCGTGGCATTGGCGTGCGTATCGAGGACGACATCCTGATCACCGAGGACGGCAACGAGATCCTCTCGTCCGCACTGCCCCGCGACCCGGACGAACTGGAGGCCTGGATGGCGCCGCTGATGCGTGGTGAGCAGGCCTGACGTGGCCGAGGAGGTCGCACGTCCCGCGCAAAGGGCCCCCGATTCGGTGGTGGCCTGGGGGTGGTACCTCGACGGTGTGCGCCAGCCGGTCCACACCCTGAAGGTGGCGGTCGAGCGGGCGCATGCCGGTGAGGGTTTCGTCTGGCTCGGCCTCAAGGACCCCACCGACGAAGACATGGCCGGCTTCGCCCGCAGGTTCGACCTGCACCCGTTGGCCATCGAGGACGCCGTCGAGGGCCACACCCGCAGCAAGCTCGAACAGTTCCACCCGACGCTGTTCGCGGTGCTGTCGACGGTGGCCTATGTCGAGCACGAGACCCTGACCGAGTTCAGTGAGATCGTCTCGACCGGGCAGATCATGGTGTTCGTGGGTGAGCAGATGGTGCTGACCGTGCGCCGCGGCGAGCACACTCCCCTGCGGCACCTGCGTGCCGAGCTCGAGGCGAACCCCGAGTTGCTGGCGCGGGGGCCGAGCTACGTGCTCTACCGGATCTTCGACACCGTCGTGGACGAGTACCAGCGCGTGGTGGCCCAGATCGAGCGTGACGTCGACTCGGTCGAGGAGTTGGTGTTCTCACGCCAGGGCGCCCACGAGGTCGACCGGGTCTACCAGCTCAAGCGCGAGCTGATCGACTTCCGCCGCTCGGTGGTCCCCCTGGCCGCCCCACTGAATGCGCTGGCCACCCGCGAGTTCACCGCTGTCCCCCAGCACGACCGGGACTACTTCCGCGAGGTGGCCGACCACCACACCGAGATCCGTGAGTCCGTCGCCTCGTTCGACGACGTGCTGAGCACGCTCTTGCAGGCATCGCTGGCCAGGGCGTCGGTGGCCGACAACCAGGACATGCGCAAGATCTCGGCCGCAGTCGCGATCCTGGCGATCCCGACCACGATCGGTGCGATCTACGGCATGAACTTCGACAACATGCCCGAGCTGCGCACCCAGAACGGGTACTTCGTCGTGCTCGCGGTGATGCTGGTCTCGATGGTGGTCGCCTACCTGTTCTTCCGGCGCAACCGCTGGCTTTGAGACCTCCGTGATCACGGCGCTGCTGCTCGTGCGGTCTGGCAGGCGCTGCCTAGCCCGTTGGCGCCTTCCCCTGCACGCTGGGTGCGCAGAAGGGCGGACGAACCTCAGTCGGCGACCAACCGGGCGATCACCTTGGGCGCGGGCTGACGCAGTGAACTGAACGGTGGCACTGCGGTCGCCGCGATCACGATCGCCGCACACACCCCGATCACACCGACCACGACACCCCAGGGCCGCCCGACAGCGAAGGCACCGAACACCTCGTCGAAGTGCCGCGCCGGGATCACCAGCATCGCCCCGACCATCACGAAGGCCAGCACGGTGGCGGTGCCGACTCGCACTGCCCCGCACCAGCGCTGACAGTGCAGCGGCGGCGGTGACGATGACGAAGGTCAGCGAGACCGACAGTCAAGCCAACCGTGCTCCGCGCAGTTCGGCCACGTGCAGGGCGTTCACCGGATCTCCTCCCCCCCCCGCAGAGCGCAGCCTGGGCGGCCTGCTCGGAGAGCTGGGTCATCGCCGATGCCACCTCGGTGGCGCTGTGACGCATCAGCTGGCCGATCGGTTGAGCAGACTGAATCGGGCGTGAACTCAGAGCGCAGGAACACCCTTCGAGCGCAGCAGTCGTTCGACCTCACCCACCATGTCGGGGTCGAGAGGACACATCACCGCACCGGCCGCAACCCGGCGGTCGACCCCCTGCAGCCAGCGGGAGGCGTGGATCGGGGCAGGCGGAGTGGGGCGCACCACCAGCACCCGACCGCGTCGTCCGTCGAACACCCCGGCGGCGTCCACCTGGGCCCAGGTAAGCGACCAACTCGCCGCCGCGTTGGGCGCCCAGGCCACCCCCGGACGACGCAAGCCCTGGTCGTCGCTGAGCAGCACGGCACGCACGCTGCCCCGCCAGATGAACGCCTGACCGAGGAAGACCACCCCCAGGAACAGGCTGATCGCGACGCCGAACCAGTCGCCGGCGGCGGCTCGTCCGATCACCACGAACCCCATCAGGATCGCAGACGACATGTTCAGCACGACGATCCACTGGGCCACCCGGTCGGGCATCCGTGAGACCTGGTCAGCCATCGGCGTGCTCCCCTCGTCGTGGCGTGGTCGCCGGGCGGCGTCCGAGCACCTGGATGACCGCCGACAGCCCCTGGTGGCCGTGGCCCTCGAAGATCCGGCGTTCGAGCACCTTGCAGTCGAGCACCAGGTCGGGCCAGTCGGCGAGCACCCGGTCACGGGTCAGCAGCACCGACTCGTCCGACGGGCCGCCGGTCCCCAGTCCGATCTGGGCCGGTGTGTAGGACTCGATGATCAGCGACCCCCGCGCTGACAACTCAGGGGTGAGGGCCCTTCCCACCTCGGCGCGCAACGCGGCCGGCAGGTGGCAGAAGATCGACACGATGCCGTCCCACGGCCCACGCGCGGCCGGGGAGCCGACGAACTTGGCCAGGTCGGCGACGTGGGCCTCGATCGTCACGCCGCGGCTCTCGGCCAACCGACGCGCCTTCGCCGCGCCGACCTCGGAGAGGTCGACCGTGGTCACGTCATGGCCCTGCTGGGCCAGCCAGACGCCGTTGCGTCCCTCACCATCGCCGAGCACCAGCACCCGGGAGCGTCGGGGCAGCATGATCTCGGCCTCGACCAGGAAGTCGTTGGGCCGCTCGCCGAACAGGTAACGCTCGTCGCGGTAGCGCTCGTCCCAGTGCTGTTGGCTCACTCGAACATCTTGGCGCGCTGACCCGGCATCTGGGTGAGCAGCTCGCGTGCCTGGGCCGCCACCTTGTGCTCGCCGAGCACCTCGTACTTGGTGGCCACGGTCTGGGCGATCGAGTTGAAGTCGCGCTTGCCACCGCTCATCGCGTAGCCCATGGCGCTCGAGACCGCCCCGAACAGCACACCGAAGACCACGCCGGCCAGGATCATCGCCAGCATCGACCCCTGCGTGAACAGCGAGAGCATCAGGCCCACCAGCAGACCCATGAACACGCCCGAGGTCGCGCCCTGCAGCAGCACACTGCCCCAGGTCTTGCGGCCGGTGACCCGCTCGATGGTCTTCAGGTCGGTGCCGACGATGCACAACTGGTCGACCGGGAACTTCTGGTCGGCCAGGAAGTCGACCGCCTTGGACGCCTCGTCGTAGCTGTCGAGCACGATGATCGACTGCGGGTACTTCAGGGTCAGCAGCGAGGTGAGGGTGGGACGACCTGCCGCACCCAGCGCCGACGTGGTCGGCCCGCCGGGGTTGAGGGGGTTGCTCATGGCTCCACTCTAGGCGGACGAGCCATCGGTCACCTCGCTACGCAGGGGCCTGGCCGGCGCGGGCGAGGGTGACCCGGGCCAACTTCACCCCGGCCTCGTCGACCATCTCGTCGTCCACGACGATCGCCCCGACTCCCCCACCGGCTCGGGCACCGGCCTCGCGGTAGGCCTCGACGATCCGGCTGGCCCGCTCGATGTCGGCCGCGGGCGGGGTGAACACCTCGTTGCCGACGGCGGCCTGGTCGGGGTGCAGCACCCACTTGCCGTCGTAGCCCAGGGCCGCAGCACGGCGAGCCGACGCCTTGAAGCCCTCGACGTCGCGGATCGCGACGTAGGGCCCGTCGATCGCCTGCAGGTCATGGGCGCGGGCGGCGACCAGGATGCTGGCCAAGGCGTGGTGGAAGTGGTCGCCGACGTAGCCGGGCAACTCCCCACCGACCGACAACGAACCCATCCCCATCGAGGCCATGTAGTCGCCCGGACCGAAGACCAGCGACTGCAGCCTCGGGCTGGCGGCGGCGATCTCGGCGACGTGCAGCAGGCCCAGCGCGTCCTCGATCTGCACCTCGATGCCGATCCGTCCGACCTCGAGACCAGCCACCTGCTCGAGTTGGGTGAGCACCAGGTCGAGGGCGGTCACCTCGTCGGCACGGGTGGCCTTGGGCAGCACCACCGCGTCGACCCGGTCGCCGGCCTGCCCGATCACAGTGGTCAGATCGACCAGGGTGAACGGGGTGCCCCAGTCGTTGACCCGCACGGTGACGGTCGGGGCGGCGAAGCCCTCGTCCGAGCGCAGGGCGGTCACGATCCGGTCGCGGGCGTCGGCCTTGGCCGAGGGCGCCACCGCGTCCTCGAGGTCGAGGAACAGGCAGTCGACGGCCAGGGTGCGGGCCTTGGCGATGAAGCGGTCGGACGATCCGGGCACGGCGAGCACGGTGCGGCGGGGACGAGGGCTGCTCATGGGGTCAGTCTCCCAGATGACCCGGCGCCGATTCCGGGCTGGGAGGCCCGGACCGGACCCGGCGCAGACGACGCCCCGCCGGGCTCGCTGCCCGGAATCGGCGGCTCGCACTAGATTGGACCGGTGAGCTCGTCGATCTTCATCTCGCGCACCCGGGGTCTGCCGGTGCTCGACGCCTCCGGTGACCCGGTGGGCAAGGTGCGTGACGTGGTCGTGCAGCGCCGCGCCAACCGTCGCGCTCCCCGCGCCCGCGGCCTGGTGGTCGAACTGATGGGGCGGCGCCGGATCTTCATCCCGATGAACCGGGTGCACGCCATCGACCCCACCCAGGTGGCCATCCAGGGCACCGTCGACACCCGGGCCTTCCAGCGCCGAAGCGGTGAGCAACTGGTCATCGACGACCTGTTCGACCGCCGCGTCGATCGTCCCGGGCAGGCACCGTCGCGCATCCACGACGTCGCGATGCGCGAGGTGCGAAGCCGTGAGTGGGAGCTCACCCAGGTGGCACTGCGCGAGGTCACACCGGCCAGCCGGTTCCGGATCGGACGCAGCGGGCCGGTCGTCCAGGTGCCCTGGTCACAGATCCCCGAACTCGTCCACACCGCCGAGCAGTCGACCGACCACCTGATGGCGCGGTTGGCCGACATGAAGCCTGCCGACATCGCCCGCGAACTGCACGACCTGCCCGAGAAACGCCTGGTCGAGGTCGTCCACGCTCTGGACGACGAGCAACTCGCCAACGCGATCGAGGAACTGCCCGAGGACGAGCAGGTGGCGCTGATCCAGGCCCTCGAGGTCGAGCGTGCCGCCGACGTGCTCGAGGAGATGGACCCCGACGACGCCGCCGACCTGATCAAGGAACTGCCCGAGGCGATCGCCGAGGACCTGCTGCAGCGCATGGAACCCGACGACGCCGAGGACGTGCGTGCCCTGCTGGCCTACGACGACTTCACCGCCGGCGCGATGATGACGCCCGAGCCCGTGATCCTGGGCGCCGACGCCACCGTCGCCGACGCCCTCGCGCACGTGCGCGCCGAGGACCTGTCGCCGGCGCTGGCCTCGATGGTGTTCATCTGCCGATCACCGCTGGAGACCCCGACCGGGCGCTTCCTGGGGGCGGTGCACACCCAGCGCCTGCTGCGCGAGCCGCCGTCGGTGCTGGCCGCAGGGCTGGTCGACTCCGGGCTCGAGCCGATGTCACCCGACGACAGCCTGGCCGAGGTGAGCCGGTTCTTCGCCACCTACAACCTGGTGGTAGCGCCGGTGGTCGACGGTGATGGACGACTGGTCGGCGCGGTCGCGGTGGACGACGTGCTCGACCACATGCTTCCCGAGGACTGGCGTGGCGACCAGATGGACGGCACCGACCCCGATGAGTTGTCATGAGTGAGCAGCGTCTCGACACTCCCGGCCGGGTGAGCCGGTTCCGTCGTCCGAAGGTCTCGCTCGACACCGAGACCTTCGGTCGGTTCGCCGAGTGGGTGGCCCGGGTGATGGGCACCCCGCAGTTTCTGATCTGGATGACGATCTTCGTGATCGTGTGGGTCGTGTTCAACGTGGTCGGGTTGTTCGGCTTCCGCTGGGACCCCTACCCGTTCATCCTGCTCAACCTGTTCTTCTCGACCCAGGCCAGCTACGCCGCGCCACTGATCCTGTTGGCCCAGAACCGGCAGGAGGCCCGTGACCGGTTCGCGCTGGACGAGGACCGTCGCGTGGCCGCCCAGACCCGCGCCGACATGGACTTCCTGGCCCGCGAGATCGCCAGCATCCGGATGGGCATCGGCGAACTCGCCACCCGCGACTACATCCGCTCGGAGTTGCGTGCCGAGCTGCGCGACCTGCTGGCCGAGCTCGACCGCCGCGACGACAACGCCGGCTGATCGAGCGTCGTGGGTGTGTACGCTGAGCCCCAGCACCGGCGTCCGACGGGAGACCAAGTAGCCGGGGGCACTGCTGCACAGAGAACCGCCGTGGCTGAGATGGCGGTGAGCAGACCCCCACGCGAAGACACCTCCCGGAGCCGGGACTGGTTGGCCGCCTGAGGCCACGAGGTCGGCGTCATGCCGACGAAGGTGTGGTGGCACCGCGATCTGGCCCCCGCCCACACCTCCAGGGCTCCACGCCGAACTGGAGGTGAACTCCTTATGCAACAACCCGTCCAGACGACGCTGTCGTCCCGACCCCATGCCACGCCCCGCGTGCTCGCTGCCGAGCTCAGTGACTGCCCACCGGGAGCCACGGTGAGGCTGCAGGGCTGGCTGCATCGTCGCCGCGACCTGTCCCGGGTCAGCTTCCTCATCGTGCGCGACCGCACCGGCCTGGCCCAGGTGGTGCTCACGCCGGACGAGGCTGCCACCGTGCACGCCTCGGAGGAGTCGGTGCTCGAGGTCACCGGCACCGCCACGGCCAACCCCGCCGCACCCGGAGGTGTCGAGGTCACATCCCCGACCATCACGGTGCTCTCCCCCACCACCGAGGCCACCGGGCTGGAGTTGTGGCGACCCGACCCGGGGGCATCGCTGCCGCAGTTGCTCGACCGGGCCCCGGTCGCCTGGCGACACCCCCGGCAGAAGGCGTTGTGGGAACTGTCGTCGGCAGCCATGCGTGGCTTCCGACGCGGCATGGAGGCCCAGGGCTCGTCCGAGATCCAGACCCCGAAGATCGTGGCCAACGCCACCGAGTCGGGCGCCAACGTGTTCAAGCTCGACTACTTCGGCCAGCCGGCCTACCTCGCCCAGTCGCCGCAGTTCTACAAGCAGCAGATGGTGGGGGTGTTCGAGCGGGTGCACGAGGTTGGTCCGGTGTTTCGCGCCGAGCCCCACGACACCGTGCGCCACTTGGCCGAGTACGTCTCGCTCGACGCCGAGGTCGGCTTCATCGACGACCACCGCGACGTGCTCGAGGTGCTGCGGCGGACGGTCTCGGCGATGGTGGACGAGGTGGCGGCGAGCCGCGCTGCACACCTGCTCGGCCTCGAGGTGCCTCAGGTGCCCGAGGAGTTCCCGGTCATCCACTTTCGTGATGCGTTGGCCCTGGTCGGTGCGCCCGAGGACGAACCTGACCTCGCCCCGGCCCACGAACGGGCGTTGGGTGAGTGGGCGCAGCGCGAGCACGGCTCGCAGTTCGTGGCGGTCGAGGGCTATCCGATGGTGAGGCGCCCGTTCTACACCCATCCCCAGCCCGACGACCCGCACTGGTCGAACTCGTTCGACCTGCTGTTCCGGGGGCTGGAGTTGGTGACCGGGGGCCAGCGGCTGCACCGGCACGCCGACTACCTGGCCGCGATCACTGCCCGTGGCGAGTCACCCGAGGCCTACGCCGACTACCTGCAGGCGTTCGAGCACGGCATGCCACCCCATGGCGGCTTCGCGATCGGGCTGGAGCGGTTCACCGCGCGGCTGGTGGGGGCCGACAACGTGCGCCGGGTGACCCTGTTCCCGCGCGATCTGCACCGGGTCAGCCCCTGATCCTGAGACGGATCGTGATGGTTTCGTGCCACGCGATGGCCGGATCGGCCCCGATTCAGTCGATTTCGCCGATCGTGTGGCACGAAACCATCACCGCAGCCCGTTTGCTTACCGCGGCGACCCCGGGTAGACCAGACCCATGACTGACGCGCACCCGCTGCTTCCCTCGATTCGTGCCTCGCTGCACTCGGTGATCGATCCCGAGATCCGCCGACCGATCACCGACCTGGGCATGGTCGACGCGATCGAGGTGGGCGAGGACGCGAACGTGACGGTCACGGTGCTGCTCACCACCCAGGGGTGCCCGCTGCGCAGCACGATCGAGCGTGACGTGGTCAACGCCGTCGGCGCGGTCGAGGGTGTCGAGTCGGTGCGCGTGGTGATGGGCGTGATGAACGACGAGCAGCGCTCGGCCCTGCGCCAGATGCTGCGTGGCGGCCAGCCCGAGCGGGTGATCCCGTTCGCCGAGCCCGGCAACCTGACCAAGGTGATCGCCATCGCCTCGGGCAAGGGCGGCGTAGGCAAGTCGTCGCTGACGGTCAACCTGGCCCTCGCCCTGGCCGCACGCGGACGAAGCGTCGGCGTGCTCGACGCCGACATCTACGGCCACTCCATTCCCGACATGCTCGGCCTGGGCGATGCCCGCCCCACCCCGGTCGACGACATGATCATGCCGGTGCCCGGCCCTGGCGGGCTCAAGGTGATCAGCGTCGGCATGCTCAAGCCCAGCCGCGACCAGGTGATCGCCTGGCGAGGTCCGATCCTCGACCGGGCCCTCACCCAGTTGCTGGCCGACGTCTACTGGGGCGACCTGGACTACCTGGTGCTCGACCTGCCCCCCGGCACCGGCGACGTCGCGATGAGCCTGGGCCAGAAGATTCCCAACTCCGAGGTGCTGGTGGTCACCACCCCGCAGCCGGCGGCCAGTGAGGTCGCCGAGCGCGCCGGCAGCATGGCCGGCATCATGCGCCAGCGGGTGATCGGTGTGGTCGAGAACATGTCCTACCTCGAGACCGCCTGCCCGCACTGCGAGCAGACCCACCGGGTGGCGCTGTTCGGTGAGGGTGGCGGCCAGAAGGTGGCCGAGGTGCTCACCGAACGACTCGGTTACGACGTCGACCTGTTGGGCCAGATCCCGCTCGAGCCGGCCCTGCGTGAGGGTGGCGACGCGGGTGACCCGATCGTGCTGGCAGATCCCGAGTCGGCGTCCGCGCAGGCGATCAGCGCACTGGCTGCCGGCATCGACACCCGCCCGCGTGGGCTGGTGGGCATGCCGCTGGGCCTCAGCGTCAACGGCTGACGAACCAGAAGTTCGGTGACGAGGTCAGGTGGCCTCGTCGTCGAACGGCACCTTGCGGGTCGGGGTCGCCGCGGCTGCCACGGTCGCGGTCGCACCGTCGGCGGCCAGGTCGGCATCGATCTCGCTGCCGATGCTCTTGAGGTCGGCAGCGTCGGCCTCAAGGTCACCCTTGATCTCGGCGAGATCGTCCTTGATCTCCTTGAGCTCTTCCTGCAGGTCGTCGAACAGGTGCTTCTGGATGAACGTCTTGGGGTTCAGGTCGGCCGCGGTGAGGTGGGCGTACTCGGGGCCCAGTTCGTCCTTGAGCTGGCTGGTCGCCTGGTTGGCGACTCCGCGCAGGAAGTGGACGATCTTGGCCCCCTTGCGCGCCATCTCGGGGATCTTCTCGGGGCCGAAGAAGATGATCGCGAGCACCACGAGAACGATGAACTCGGGGGCGCCTACGTCGAACACATCTCACAGGTTATCCGGATGGGCCAAGGAGTGCCCGTCTGCCCGTCCACGGTGGGTCGCGAGCGCCCCGCGACGCTCAGCCGAAGAGCCGTTCGAGCCCCATCCGCGCGCGCTGCCAGACCGTGTTGCGCACAGCCGGCTCGTGCGGCAACTCGTCCGAAACCGCCTTGGCCACGCCCGGGCCGCCATTGGTGGTGACCGCGTAGACCACGGTGCCCGACTGCCACGACAGCACGGATCGGTCGGGGCTCAGCCCGTAGCCGGGGCCCTGGGCACCGAGGTGGCCGCGACGCATCAGCACGCTGACCCGCACATCGCCCTTGCCGTAGAGCGCGCAGACCACCATGGGGTGCTTGGCCGAGTCGGCGCGCAGCTCGATCAGCGGCAGGCCGGCCAGGTCGGTGGCGCAGGTGAAACCGTCCTCACAGACTCGTCCGTGTGCCCCGGTGACGGTCTGGCTGGCGAGGCTGAGCCTCAACTGGCTGCTGGCCGACTCACCCGAGGTCTCGGCGAACGAGGTGAACCCGGCCGAGCGGACGACGTTCTGGTCGGTGTCGAACGACTCGCTCCACATCACCAGGCCCAGCGCCTCGGCGATCCACCAGCGGGCGGCCAACGAGCCGTCGCTGCGGTGTGCCTCGATCACCGTGGTCACCACACCAGAGATCTGGCCCCCGGGCGCCTGCTGGAACGACACGCTGCCGGCGGGCAGCACTGGCTGGTCGGCCCCGCCACGGATCGAGAGCAGCCCCGAGTTGATCGGGTCGCCCTGACGGTCGAGCACGGTGACGGTCAGCGGCTCGCCCAGCGGTTGGCTCACCTCGACCGCAGCGACGACGAAGTCGGCACCGTTGCCCAGCACCACCCGCTGCACGCCGCGGTAGCCGACGGTGGGCTCTGAGGCATGGTCGAGCAGTGCCCTGGCGGCGTGGGCGTCGATGACGCGCCAGTCGATCTCCGAGACCAGGCGTGGCGAGTCGACCTGGGGGGTGGTGGCCAGCAGGTGCGGTGAGGTGGCCTGCACGGCGCTGACGGCACCGGCCACCGGGCCCGAGCCGACCGACAGGTCGTACTCGAGGCTGGCGACCGCGTCCACATCGGCCACCGTCGGCAGTGTGGGCGCGAGCACCAGGCCCAGCCCGAAGACCATCACCGACACCATCAGCACGGCCACCGACCCGGTGGCCAGGCGCACCTTGCGGCGGGTGCGTGGGGAGTCGAGTTGCCCGCGTCCGATCCCTGCCATCCACAACGGACGATCGGACGACTCCCCCGCGATCGTGGTCAGTCGCTGGCACAGCTCCTGCGGCGCGCGGGGTTCGGGGGCAGCGGCCAGGATGCGGCGCAGGCCGTGGTGCTGCACCAGCGCGGCGGAGCAGTCGTCACACTCGGCGAGGTGGGCGCGCACCTCGTCCAGACGAATGTCGGGCAGGCTCTCGTCGAGCAGGGCGTCGAAGTCGGCGCTGATGTCGGTGCACGGGCTCTGGCGGCGGATCATCGACGCAGCACCTCGTCGATGAAGGCGTCGGGTTCGAGGTCGCGGGCCTGGCCGGGCAGTTCGTCCGGGGCGCCCATGACGTGGGCGTGGCCGGGTTGGGGACGACGGTGCGCGAGCAGGGTGCGCAACTTGCTGCGGCCGCGCTGGATGCGGCTGCGTACGGTGGCCAGCGAACTGTCGGTGATGGTGGCGATCTCGTCGTAGCTCAGACCCTCGACGTCACACAGCACGACGGCGACTCGCACGTCGGGGGGCAGCTCGGCCATGGCCCGGGCGATGTCGTGGTCGAGCGTCGCCTCGATGGCTGTCTGGGCCGGTCCGGGCGCCGACGCCTCGATGCGTTCCTGGGCTTCGGCCATCGGGTCGAACCGGATCCGCTGCCGGCGCCGGGCCTGGTCGAGGAACAGGTTGGTGGTGATCCGTCGCAGCCACCCGGTGAGGGTGCCCGGCTCGAAGTCGTGGATCGAGCGGAAGGCTCGCACGAAGACGTCCTGGGTGAGGTCCTCGGCGTCGTGGGGGTTGCCGGTCAGGCGCAGGGCGACGCGGTAGACCATGTCGGAGTGCTCGCGGACGAGTTCCTCCCAGGTGGGGGTCGTCCACTCCGGCGACGTGGGGGCAGGATCGTTCGTGCGCCGTCTGGTGCCGAACATCTGCTGACCCGCCGCCTCTGGGTTGGGGATCGGGTGCATGAGGCCAACCCGACCCTGCCGTGCTGTCCATCATGCCTCAGGAGCCTGAGAGCCACCTGTGAGGTCGCAACTCCCCAGCACGACCGCACAGGCGACTCACCCTTACAACGCTCGGGCGGGCCAAATGGTTGCCTCGCGGGGCGCACTTTCTGCTCGGCGAGCAGTCACCGTCAGGGGGCATCCGTGGGACGGTGCTCGGAATCTGGCACCGGATGGGCAAGAATCGACACCATGAGCACCGAGACCACGTCCCCGTTCGGCACCTGCCTGGTCGCGATGGTGACCCCGATGAAGGCCGACGGGTCGCTGCACCTGGACGATGCGCGCAAGCTCGCCGACCACCTGGTCGAGTCGGGCTGTGACGGCATCGTGGTGAACGGCACCACCGGTGAGTCGTCCACGCTGACCACCGACGAGAGCATCGAGATCATCGCGGTGGTGGCCAGCCACCTGGCCGGACGCGCCAAGGTGGTCGCCGGGATCGGCTCGAACGACACCGCGCACGCGGTGCACCTGGCCAAGGCCGCCCTCGACATGGGGGCCGATGCCGGGTTGCTGGTCTCGCCCTACTACAACAAGCCCACCCAGCGTGGCCTCATCGCCCACTGCACCGCGGTGGCCGATGCCACCGAGTTGCCGATCATGCTCTACGACATCCCGGGGCGCACCGGGATTCCGTACGCGACCCCCACCCTGCTCGAACTCGCCAAGCATCCCCAGATCATGGCGGTCAAGGACGCCAAGTGCGACCTGTGGGCCGCGACCAAGGTGATGGCCGAGACCGACCTGGCCTGGTACAGCGGCGCGGACGAGATGAACCTCGCCCTGCTGGCGCTGGGCGCTGTCGGCGTGGTGAGCGTCGTCGGCCACGTGGCGGCCGGTCACTACCGGGCGATGGTCGAGGCCGTGAGCTCGGGCGACCTCGACCGGGCTCGGACGATCCACCGGGCCTTGGTGCCGTTGACCGAGGCGATCATGAACACCTCGCAGGGCGCGATCATGGCCAAGGCGGCCATGGCCGAGCTCGGGGTGATCAGTGAGCCGATGGTGCGCATGCCGCTGGTGACCTCCGACGACGCCGACTTGGCCAAGCTGCGCTCGGCGCTGGCTGCGACGCCTGCGGTGTCAGACCTGGCCTGACCCAGGACCGGCCGGTCAGGCCGGGGTGACCAGGGCCAGCGGGTCGCCGTCGTGGACGACGTCGCCGGGGGTCACGTAGACAGCGGTGACGGTGCCGTCGACTTCGGCGAGCACCGGGATCTCCATCTTCATCGACTCGAGCACCAGCAGGGCATCGTCCGCCTTGACGGTGGCGCCCACCTCGACCTCGATCGACATCACGTTGGCGACGATCTCCGCGCTGACCACGTGGCTCATGGCGCCCTCCTTGTGCAGCTGGCCCTACGACAGCGGCCAGTGTAACGCTAGGCTGACGGCGTTGACCTCGGTGGAAGCCTCGTGGAAGGTGACAGTGGAATGACTGCAGTGGATGCTCGTTCGTGGGGCTTCGCAGAGGACTTCGTCGAACTCGACGAGCACCTCATCGCGGCCCGTGAGGAGTCGGCTGCCCTCGGCCTGCCGCCGACGTCGGCCGGCACCCTGAGCGCACTCACCTTCGTGGCCAAGGCGATCGATGCCCGCCACGTGGTCGAGATCGGCACCGGCGCAGGTGCCTGCGGGCTGGCGCTGTTCAAGGGCATGGCCTCCGACGGCGTGATCACCTCGATCGACTCCGAGGCTGACCGCCAGGCCTCGGCGCGCAAGCTGTTCACCGCCGCCGGTCTGCCCAGCAACCGGTTCCGGCTGATCGCCGGCGACGCCCTCGAGGTGCTGCCCAAGCTGCGCGACGGTGCCTATGACCTCGTCCTGATCGACGGTGACAAGCTCGAGTACCCCGAGTACGTCGCTCAGGCGCTGCGGTTGCTGCGCCATGGCGGCGTCGTGGTGCTCAACCAGGTGCTGTGGGGTGGCGCGGTCGCCGACCCCGACAACGAGGACGACGAGGCCGTCATCCTGCGCGAGGCACTGCAGTCGGTGATCGACACCGAGCACTTCACCGCCAGCCTGCTGCCGGTCGGTGACGGACTGCTGGTCGCCGTCAAGGATTGACGCCAGCGCGCCCGCTCACCAGTGCTGCGGGATGCTCACACCCTTGCCGACCACGGTGACGCCACTGTCAGAGACGGTGAAGCCACGAGCGCGGTCGTGATCGTGGTTGATGCCGATCTCGACACCGTCGGGCACCTTGACGTTCTTGTCGAGGATGGCGCGGTGCACCTTGGCGCCGCGACCGATCTCGACACCGTTCATCAGGATGGACGAGTCGACCTGTGCCCACTTGTGGATGCGCACGTTCGGGCTGAGCACGCAGCGGTCGACGTCACCGCCGGAGATGATGCAGCCCGGCGACACGATCGAGTCCTCCGCGGTACCGCGCAGGGTGAACTTCGCACCCGGGGCCTGCACCTGGTGTGACCAGATCGGCCAGTGCGGGTTGTACAGGTTGAACTCGGGGTCGACGCTGACCAGGTCCATGTGGGCCTCGTGGTAGGCGTCGATCGTCCCCACGTCACGCCAGTAGTTGCGGTCCTTGTCGGAGGCACCCGGCACCGAGTTCACGGTGAAGTCGTAGACCTGGGCGTCGCCGCCGTTGACGAAGCCGGGAATGATGTTGCCGCCCATGTCGTGGCGGGAGTCCTCCGAGGCCGCATCGTCGTTGAGCGCGGTGACCAGTGCGTCCTTGGTGAACACGTAGTTGCCCATCGAGGCGTAGGCCTCGTCCGGGGAGTCCGGGAGCGCGGGCGGGTTGTCGGGCTTCTCGAGGAACTCCTCGATCTTGCCCGACGGGTCGGAGTCGATGATGCCGAAGGCCGAGGCCTCACGCAGCGGCACCCGGATGCCGGCCACGGTGCAGCCCAGGCCGGAGTCGATGTGCTTGTAGAGCATGTCCTCGACATCCATCCGGTAGATGTTGTCGGCGCCGAAGACGACCACGTAGTCGGGGTCCTCGTCCTGGATCAGGTTCATCGACTGGTGGATCGCATCGGCGCTGCCCTGGAACCACTTGGGGCCCAGACGCTGCTGCGCCGGCACCGGGGTGACGTAGTTTCCCAGCAGCGTCGACATGCGCCAGGTCAGCGAGATGTGACGGTCGAGCGAGTGCGACTTGTACTGGGTGAGCACTGCGATCTGGCGCAGGTCGGAGTTCGCCAGGTTCGACAACACGAAGTCGATCAGGCGGTAGGTGCCACCGAAGGGCACAGCAGGCTTGGCCCGGTCAGCGGTCAACGGCATCAGCCGCTTGCCCTCACCGCCGGCCAGCACGATGGACAACACCTTGGGACGCGACATCACCATGGCTTGAACCTATTGTGACCACGCGCGCAGCACAAGGGAATCCATGCTTTCACTCCCGCTGGGTGAGCACACCCGATGCCGCCACACGAAGAGCCGCGGTGTGGTGTGATCGAACCATGCGAGTCTCGATCCTCACCCGTGAGTACCCCCCGCACATCTACGGCGGTGCCGGCGTGCACGTCGGCCAACTCGTCCCCCAGTTGCGCAAGTTCGTCGACGTCGAGGTGCACTGCATGGGCGAGCCCCGCGACGGTGCCACCGCGCACGCCGAGAACTACCCCGAGGGCGCCAACGCCGCGCTGCGGGTGTTCGGTGCCGACCTGTCGATGGTGGCCGCCATCGGCGACGACGTCGACGTGGTGCACTCCCACACCTGGTACGCCAACCTGGCCGGACACCTCGCCGGGCTGTTCAAGGACATCCCGCACGTGGTGAGCGCCCACTCCCTCGAGCCGCACCGTCCGTGGAAAGCCGAGCAGTTGGGCGGCGGCTACGCCCTGTCGTCGTGGGCCGAGCGCACCGCCTACGTGGGTGCCGACGCCGTGATCGCGGTGAGCGACGGCATGCGCACCGGCGTGCTCGAGTCCTACCCCGAACTCGACCCCGACAAGGTGCACGTGGTGCGCAACGGGATCGACACCGACGAGTTCCAGCCGGTGGCCGAGACCGACGTGCTCGACCAGATCGGCATGGACCCCTCGCGTCCCTCGGTGGCCTTCGTCGGTCGGATCACCCGGCAGAAGGGCCTCGTCCACCTGGTGCGTGCTGCTCGCCAGCTCGACCCGGAGACCCAGCTGGTGCTGCTGGCCGGAGCCCCGGACACCCCCGAGATCGCTGCAGAGTTCCAGGAGGCGTTCGACGAGCTCAAGCAGGAGCGCGGAGGCAACGTCATCTGGATCCAGGACATGCTGCCCCGGGCGTCGGTGCGCCAGGTGCTGTCGCACGCCACCGTGTTCGCCTGCCCGTCGATCTACGAACCGTTGGGCATCGTCAACCTCGAGGCGATGGCCTGCGAGACCGCCGTGGTCGCCTCGGCCGTGGGCGGCATTCCCGAGGTGGTCGTCGACGGGACGACCGGCTCGCTCATCCCCTACGACCCGGCCAGGGCCGACGACGAGGAGTTCATCACCAACTTCGAGGCCCGCTTCGCCGAGGCACTCAACGAGCTGACCCGCAACCCCGAACTGGCCGAGCAGTTCGGCAAGGCCGGACGCCAGCGCTGCATCGACGAGTTCAGCTGGGCCAAGATCGCCCAGGAGACGGTGGCGGTCTACGAGGCCGCCCAGACCCGCCACGCCGAGCGCAAGGCCACCATGGCCTGACGCTCACCCCCCCGCCCGGAGAGGTGGAACGGCCCGGAGCCCCAAGGGGATCCGAGCCGTTCCTCACGTCCTGGGGTGTCAGGGCGTCAGCCCACGACCTCCTTGAGGCAGTTCAGCAGGTCAGTGGCCTCGGCTGCGTTGAGCTCGACGACCAGACGTCCTCCTCCGTCGACCGGGACGCGCATGACGATGCCTCGGCCCTCCTTCGTGACCTCCATGGGTCCATCGCCAGTACGGGGCTTCATCGCTGCCATCTCTGCTCATTCCTCACGTCGGCCGGGCTTTGACTCCATCCATTATTCCGCATCCGGGAGGCGCTGTGCCGGTTCGGAGGGTTCAGGGGCGTCTGCCGTGGGCGCAATCGAGGTCAACGCGTCGACGCTCCACTGGTGGCTGAGCCGGTCGAGCACCGCGTCGACCTGCTGCATCTGGTAGCCCCCACGCACCACCTTGAACCGGGTCTCGCGGCTCATCGTGGCCAGTTGGCCGGGGTCGGCCGTCGGGTCGTCCAGGCTGCGTGCAGCAGCACGCAGCAGCTCGTCGACCGCCACCCGGTCGTACCCCCGGCCGGTGCGGGCGAACCGCAGGGCGCGCACGTCGTCCGCGGTGAACCGCCCTTCGGGCAGCCGCGGCTGCGGACGGTCGTCGACCAGCTCTGGCATCTCGCCCAGCCGGCCGCGCGAGAGCAGCCAGCCGCCACCGACCCCGACCACCACGGCCAAGACCGCCAGCACCCACATCAGCTCAGGCACCGGCGCGCCGTCCGTTGGTCACGTGGGCGACCGCCTCGTCGATGTCGTCGGTGACCAGGTAGCCCTCGAGGTCGGCGGCCGAGATGTAGCCGTCGGCCAGCGTCGAGTCGCGCAGCCACTCGACCAGACCCTTCCAGTAGGACGAGCCGAACAGCACCACCGGGAAGTGGTGCATCTTGCCGGTCTGGGTCAAGGTGAACGCCTCGAACAACTCGTCGAAGGTGCCGAACCCACCAGGCATGACCACGAAGCCCTGGGCGTACTTGAGGAACATCACCTTGCGGGCGAAGAAGTAGCGGAAGTTGATGCCCAGGCTGACGTAGGGGTTGAGCGAACTCTCGTACGGCAGCTCGATGCCGAGCCCGACCGAGACCCCATTGGCTTCGGCGGCACCGCGGTTGGCGGCCTCCATCACGCCCGGTCCCCCGCCGGTGATCACCGCGTAGCCGCACTCGGCGAGCTTGCGCCCCAGTTCGACACCGGCCTGGTACATCGGGTGGTCCTCGGGGGTGCGGGCCGAGCCGAACACCGAGATCGCCTGCCCCACCGCGCTCATCGTGCCGAAACCCTCGACGAACTCGGCCTGGATGCGCATCACCCGCCACGGGTCCTCGTGCACCCAGTCGGCCCCGCCCGGGCCCTGCAGCAGGCGCTGGTCGGTCGTGGTGCCCTGCACCTGCTCGCGGCGACGGATCACCGGCCCCTGGACGACCGCTGGCGCCGACAGTTCCTGGCGCCGGCGCGGCTGGGCGGGGGCAGGAGCGTTGTCGACCGGCTTGCGCCCGGTCTCGGCATCGGTGCCTGCGGCGTCGGCCTGGATTGCGTCGTCGTTGCGCGGGTCGGTCATGAGTCCTCCTGGGTGAGCCACCGGACGAGCGCCTCGTGGCAGGTGTCGAGGTCGGCGACGGGACAGAACTCGTCGTCGGCGTGGGCCTTGCTGGGATCGGCCGGGCCGAAGTTGACCGCGGGCACGCCGAGTTCTGAGAACCGGGCGACATCGGTCCAACCGTACTTGGCGCGGGGTTGGGCACCGACGGCCTCGACGAAAGCCTTCGCCGCCGGGCGGTCGAGTCCGGGACGAGCGCCGCCGGCGTTGTCGAGCACCACCACGTCCCAGTCGGCGAAGTGGGCCCGCATCAGCGCCTCGGCGGTGGCCGCGTCCTTGTCGGGGGCGTAGCGGTAGTTGATGTTGACCTGCGCACGGTCGGGGATGACGTTGCCGGCGATCCCGCCACTGACGGCGACCGCGTTCAGCCCCTCGTGGTAGGTCAGGCCGTCAACCACCACCTCGCCGATGTCGTAGTCACCGATCCGCTGCAGCACCGCGGCCAGGTCGTGGATGGCGTTGTGCCCCATCCACGAGCGGGCAGAGTGCGCAGCGATGCCCTTGGTCTGCACCTGGATGCGCATCGTCCCCTGGCAGCCGCCCTCGACGCTGGCGCCGGTGGGCTCCATCAGCACCGCGAAGTCGGCCTCGAGCAGGTCGGGTCGCTCGCGGCCCAGTCGTCCCAGACCGTTCTTGGACGACTCGACCTCTTCGTTGTCGTAGAAGATCCAGGTGACGTCGCGGGCAGGCGCGGGCAGTTCACAGGCGACCTTGAGCATCACCGCGACGCCGCCCTTCATGTCGCAGGTGCCGCGGCCGAAGACCACCTCGACACCGTCGACCTGCCCGAGGCTGCTCGGCAGGTTGTCAGCGACTGGCACCGTGTCGAGGTGCCCGGCTATGACCACGCGTTCGGCTCGTCCGAGCTCGGTGCGGGCGACGACGGTGTCACCGTGGCGGCTGACCGCCAGGTGGGGTTGGGCCTGCAGCAGGTGCTCGACCTGGTCGGCGAGTTCGCGCTCGTTGCCGCTGACCGACTCGATGTCGACCACGCTGCGCAGGATGGTGACCAGGTCCTGTCCGGTGTCCAGACTCATGGTTCGAGCCTAGGGCCAGCGTCTGGACGGCGCACCGACGGTGACCCGAGCGTCCGGTCGGGAGCACGGTCAGGCTGATCGGCAGCTGTGGTGCTGGGCCCTACGATGGGGCGCATGTCTGCTGCATCCGCACCGTCTCGTCCGGCCTGGGGTTGGGGTCTGGTCACCACCCACGACGCGGGTCAGGTGCTCGACGCCTGGTACCCCTCACCCGCCCTTGGCACCCCCGACGACCAGGAGTCGGCGCCAGGTGCACTGCGTGCGGCCGAGACCCGCGACGACCTGCGACAGGTGGTGGTCGAGGCGGTGCTCACCGTGATCGACCTGGACGCACCGCCGGCCGACGTGGCCGATGCCTACCTGCGGCTGCACCTGCTGTCGCACTGCGTGGTCGAGCCGCGCTCGATCAACCTCGACGGTTTGTTCGGGGTGCTGACCAACGTGGTGTGGACCTCGGCCGGCCCCTGCGCGGTCGACGACTTCGAGCAGACCCGGGCCCGACTGCGCGGTGCCCGCGGGCACGTCACCGTGCACGGGGTCGACAAGTTCCCCCGCCTGGTCGACTACGTGACGCCCAAGGGGGTGCGGATCGCCGACGGTGCCAGGGTGCGGCTGGGAGCCCACCTGGCCCCGGGGACGACCGTGATGCACGAGGGCTTCGTCAACTTCAACGCCGGCACCCTGGGCACCTCGATGGTCGAGGGACGCATCTCGGCCGGGGTCGTGGTCGGTGACGGCACCGACGTCGGCGGCGGCGCCTCGATCATGGGCACCCTGTCTGGTGGCGGCAAGGAGGTCATCTCGGTCGGCCAGGGCTGCCTGCTCGGAGCCGAGTCGGGTCTGGGTATCTCGCTGGGCGACAACTGCGTGGTCGAGGCCGGGCTCTACGTCACCTCGGGGACGAAGGTCGCGGTGCGCGACTCGTCCGGCGACGAGCCGACCGTGGTGAAGGCCTCGGACCTGTCCGGGCAGAGCGACCTGCTGTTCCGTCGCAACTCTCAGACCGGGGCAGTCGAGGTGCTGCCACGCGCGGGTGGGCGGATCGTCCTCAACGACGCGCTGCACCAGAACTGAGCCACGCGTGGCCGAACCTCGCCGCGAGGCGTTCTGGAAGCCGGTGATCGGCTTCCTGGTGCTGCTGTTGGTGATCGGCGCGATGGCCGTGGCCGGGTGGCGCTGGATCAGCAGCCAGCAGGCACCGACGCTGCGCATCGAGGTGGACGAGCAGTGCGTGGCCACGGTCAATGGTGAGAGCTTCCGGCTGAACCCCGAGCCGGCCCGCAACGCCGGCATCATCGCCGCCGAGGGCATGCGCCGCGGGCTGCCGGCGCGGGCGGTCACGATCGCGCTGGCCACCGCGATGCAGGAGTCGAGCCTGCGCAACATCGACCATGGTGACCGTGACTCGGTGGGGCTGTTCCAGCAGCGACCCTCGCAGGGCTGGGGCACGGTCGATCAGATCATGGACCCCTGGTACTCGGCCGGAAAGTTCTACGAGGCGCTGGTCAAGGTGCCCGGCTGGCAGACCGGTGACGTCAACGACATCGCCCAGAAGGTGCAGCGCTCGGGTCATCCCGATGCCTACCGCAAGCACGAACCCATGGCTCGCGCCTGGGCCAGTGCACTCACCGGCCACTCCCCCGGCGCCATCGGCTGTGTGCGCCACGACCCCGCCTCGACGATGACCACGCTGAACACCGTGCTCGCCAAGGCCCACGGGACGAAGGCGAAGGTCACCGCCCACCCGCAGGGGCTGGTGATCACCGCGAGCGATCCGGTGGTGCTGTGGTCGTCGGTGCACCTGGCGATGAGCCAGTACGACCAGGTGAGGTTCGTCCGCGTCGAGGTGGCGGGACGAGCCTGGGCCCACGACGACTACTCGGTGGCGGCGTGGGGCGCCCTGCCCACCCCCGGTACGAGCAGCGAGTCGCCGTCGGGTGGTTCGACGAGTGAGCCACTGCCGGCGTCAGGTCCGACCACCGCTGTGCTGGCGCTCGGCTGACCTGCCCCTCTTTCCTCCGCTGAGGCACAGGGTGTTGCGTGAAGCACAGGCAATTGCTTGTGCCTCACACAACAGGGTGTGCCTCGGCGGAGGGGTGCGGGCCTGGATCTCGACACGCTCGTTCCTCGCCACTCGACCCACCAGAGGTGCGGGCCGCGGTCAGTTCTGTGGCGGGCGCGGCCTGAGCGAGTCCATGCCGCCGTCGACGGCCAGGCAGACCCCGATGGTCGAGGAGTTGTTCGGGTTGGCCAGGTAGCAGATCGCGCGGGCGACCTCGTCGGCGCTGACCAGACGACCGTGGGGCTGGCGGGCCTCGAGGGCTGCACGCTCGGCCTCGGGGTCCTGGGCAGCCGCGAGCAGTCGTCCCACCCACGGGGTGTCGGCAGTGCCGGGAGCCACGCAGTTGACCCTGATGCCCTCACGCAGGTGGTCGGTGGCCATGGCCAGCGTCAGCCCGAGCACCGCGGCCTTCGACGCGCAGTACAGCGCCCGCTGCGGCAGGCCCACGGTCGAGGCGATCGAGGCGGTGTTGACGATCGCGGCGTGCTTCGACTCACGCAGGTGCGGCATCGCGGCCCTCGACACCCGGGCGATGCCGACGACGTTGATGTCGAGCACCTGGTGCCACTGCTGGTCGGTGTTGGCGGTGACGTCACCGGCCGCGCCGACGCCGGCGTTGTTGATGACGATGTCGAGTTGGCCGAACTGCTCGACCACGTCGGCCACGGCGTCGTCGACCGACTCGGCATCGCTGACGTCGCAGCGCACCGCAAAGTGGGGGCTGGCCTCGGTGTTCAGGTCGAGCACGGCCACCTTGGCACCCTGTGCGGCCAGCATGTCGGCGGTCGCGGCGCCGATCCCGGACGCGCCGCCGGTGACCAGGGCGACCAGGCCCTCGAACTCTCCACTCATGCCTGTTCTCCTTCACTCACGTAGGTCTGGCGCTGGCGTCCCAGCCCGTCGATCTCGACCTCGACGACGTCGCCGGGGCTCAGGTAGGGGAACCGTCCCGACAGCGCGACACCCTCTGGGGTGCCGGTGAGCACCAGGTCACCCGGCTCGAGCCGCAGGTACTGCGACAGGTGGTGGACGATGGTGGGCACGTCGAAGATCATGTCGGCGGTGCGCGAATCCTGGCGCGGCTCGCCGTTGACCCAACTGCGCAGGGCCACGTCGGACGGGTCGAACTCGTCGGGGGTGGCCACCCAGGGGCCGACCGGGTTGTATCCGGGGGCGCACTTGCCCTTCGACCACTGCCCGCCGGACTCCTCGATCTGCCAGGTGCGCTCGGACAGGTCGTTGGCCAGCACGTAGCCGGCGATGTGGGCCGCGGCGTCGTCCGGCGAGGCCAACCGCCAGGCTGCTCGTCCGATGACGATGCCCAACTCGACCTCCCAGTCGGTCTTGACCGACCCCTGGGGGATGGTGACCGGGTCGTCGGGCCCGGCGATGGTGTTGGGGGTCTTGAAGAAGATGATCGGACGCTGCGGCGGGGTACCGCCGGACTCGGCGGCGTGCGCGGCGTAGTTCATGCCTATGCAGACCACCGACTGCGGGCGCAGCACGGGCGAACCGATCCGCTGGCCGCTGATGTCGATCTCGGGTAGGTCGGCAGCGGCCTCGCGCAGCCGGTCGAGGTCGCCGAAGGCCTCGCCGGTGAACCGGTCCACCAGGCTCGAGGCGTCGCGGTGCACGCCGTCGACCTCGATCACGGGACGTTCGGCTCCGCGGTCACCGATGTGCAGCAGCTTCACTGGGGTCCTTCTGGCTGGTCTTCGTGGAATGGGGGTCAGGACTGGGTGTCGATGGGTGGCAGCGCTGCGATCTCGTCGAACAACGCCTCGGGGATCTCGGCGGCCTCGAGTTCGAGGTTGTGCCGCATCTGCTCGGGACGACCGGTGCCGACGGTGACATTGACCACCGCCGGGTGTCGCCGCGGGAAGGCCATCGCCGCGGCCGGCAGGCTGACCCCGTGGCTGCGACAGATGTCGGCCAGCAGCCGCGCCCGTTCGACCAGTTCACGCGGCGCCTCGTCGTAGTTGTAGTGGGCGTCGACCGGCACCTCGTCCTTGGCGAGCAGACCGGAGTTGAACACCCCGACCGCCACCACCCCGACCCCACGCTCCTGGCAGTCGGCCAGCAACGGCAGCGACTGGGTGGGCTCGAGCAGGGTGTGCCGCCCGGCCAGCATGATCAGGTCGGGGGTCGACTCGAGCACGAAGCGGTGCAGGTGCTTGGCGCTGTTCATGCCGGCGCCCCAGGCACGGATGATGCCCTCGTCCTTGAGTTCCTGCAGCGCGGGTGCGCCGGTGGCCAGGGCGGCCTCCATGACGTCGTCGGGGTCGTGCAGCCACAGGATGTCGATCCGGTCGAGGCCGAGTCGCTCGAGGCTCTCCTCGACGCTGGCGCGGATGCCCTCGCGGCTGTCGTCTCGCACCCGCACCAGGTCACCGGGCACCTCGAACATGTCGTCGTCGCGCTCGGTCGGGGGCACTCTGGGCCGCAGCAGTCGTCCGACCTTGGTCGACAGCACGAACTCGTCGCGGTCGAACTGGCCCAGGAACGCACCGGTGCGCTTCTCGGACAGCCCCAGGCCGTAGTGGGGGGCGGTGTCGTAGTAGCGCACCCCGCCGTCCCAGGCGGTCTGCAGGGTCTGCTCGGCCTGCTCGTCGGAGATGGCACGGTAGAGGTTGCCCAGCCCTCCCCCGCCGAAGCCCAGCCTGCTGAAGGACTGCTCGATGGTGGTCACAGTGCTCTCCTCTCGCGATAGATCCGCTCAGCGGTGCCGGTGAGCACCTGGTCGATCTCGGGGTCGACGAGGTCGGCGACGAACTCGAACCAGGCCGCCGCGCGTCCGTGCAGCAGCGGTGAGACCGGCCAGTCCGAGCCGACCAGGCAGCGCTCGGCGCCGAAGCGTGACAGGCAGTGCTGGACGATCCTGCGGTAGGTCGGCACCGCTTCGTCCTCACGCAGCCCGCCGGCCTCGGCGGTCAGGCCCGACAGCTTGCAGTACACGTTCGGGAGCGCGGCGAACTCGGCGATCTCGGCTTCCCAACGCCCCATCGCCGCCGGGTCGGACGAGGCGATCGGCGGCTTGCCGCAGTGGTCGAGGACGACGGTGAGCAGCGGGTGCCTGCGCACCAGCTCGGTCGCCCGGCTGAGCTGGTCGTGGGTGACGCACAGGTCGAACGGCACGCCGACCTCGGTGAGCAGACCGAGAGCGGTGGGGGTGGTCTCGGCGTCGAAAACCTCGTTCCTGCCCTGGAACAGCCAGCGGACGCCCCGCCAGCCGGGCAGCGCCTCGAGCTCGGCCAGACCTGCCTCGACGTCGTTGGCGAACGGCAGGTTGGCGACGAAACCCACCAGTTCGTCGTGCTCGGTGACCTGCTGCGACATCCAGCGTGCCTCGCCCATCGCCGCGTCGGGGTCGGAGTCGACCTCGACCAGGATGATCTCGCGCTCCAGCGGGTCGGCCGGCGGCAGGTCGCCGACCAGATTGGTGTCATCGAACCGGGAGCCGTCCATCCAGGAGTGGGACGAGACGGTGCGGTCCCACAGGTGCACGTGGCTGTCGATGACCCTCACGGGTTGGCCTGCCAGTACGAACCGTCGGGGTAGGAGAACTCGGCGAAGGTCTCGGCCTTGATCTCGGCGGAGTAGCCGGGTGCGGTGGGCAGGGTGTAGGCGGCGTTGCGGACGATGCACGGGTCGACGAAGTGCTCGTGCAGGTGGTCGACGTACTCGGCGACCCGGTCGTCCTTCGAGGTGGCGATCACCAGGTGGTCGATCATGACCACGTGGTTGACCAGTTCGCACAGGCCGACCCCACCGGCGTGCGGACAGACCGGGATGCCGTACTTGGCGGCCAGCATCTGCACCGCGAGGATCTCGCAGATGCCGGCCAGGCGGCAGGTGTCGAGCTGCAGGAAGTCAATGGCTTCGGCCTGCAGCAACTGCTTGAACAGCACGCGGTTCATGCCGTGCTCGCCGGTGGCGACCCTGACCGGGGCCACCGCGCGACGGATCTCGGCGTGGCCGAGCACGTCATCGGGATGGGTGGGCTCCTCGATCCACCACAGGTCGAAGTCAGCGAGCTCGTTGACCCGCTCGATCGCCTCGGGCACCTCCCAGACCTGGTTGGCATCGATCATCAGCTTGCGGTCAGGACCGAGCACCTCGCGGGCGATGGTGAGCCGCTCGCGGTCACGCACCCGGTCGGCGCCAACCTTGAGCTTGATGTGCTGGTAGCCCTCGTCGACCGCTTCCTGGCACAGCCGGCGCAGCTTCTCGTCCGAGTAGCCGAGCCATCCGGCCGAGGTGGTGTAGCAGGGGTAGCCCGTGGCCTGCAGGTCGGCCAGCCGCTCGTCCTTGCCGACCTGGCCGCGCTCGACGATGGCCAGTGCCTCGTCACGGGTGAGCGCGTTGCCCAGGTGCGACAGGTCGGCAGCATCGACCAACTGCTCAGGGGTCATGTCGGCGACGAACTGCCACAGTGGCTTGCCGACGCGGCGTGAGGCCATGTCCCACAGGGCATTCATCACCGCGCCGAGGGCCAAGTTGACCACGCCCTTGTCGGGTCCGAGCCAGCGGAGCTGCGAGTCGCCACGGAGCCTGCGGTGCACTCCGCCCAAGTCATTGCAGAGGTCATCGACCGACTCGCCGATGATCAGTTGGGCCAGCGCGCTGATGGCGGCGCAGCAGACGTCGTTGCCTCGTCCGATGGTGAAGGTGAAGCCGCAGCCGTAGACGGTGTCGTCGTCGGTGACCAGGCGCACGTAGGCGGCGGAGTAGTCGGGGTCGGAGTTCATCGCGTCCGACCCGTCGGCCGACTTCGACGTCGGGAAGCGCAGGTCGGTGACATCGGCTCGAACAAGGGTGGTCATGGGCTCAAACCTAGTCATCGCTGACCCCGCTCGGGCCGTCGTTGCGCAGGTCGATGAGCGAATCGGAGGCAGGCCGGGGATCGGCCCCGCACCAAGCAGTCGGCTGGGCCAAGATGGAGGACGACACCGCCATCAGGGTGGTCGCGCGAGCAGGAGGCAGGATGACGCTTCGAGTGGGCGTGGTGGGCGCCGGTGGCATCTCACCGACGCACGGAGGCGGATGGCAGGCGCTGGGCGCCGAGATCGGTGTGTACTCACTCGAGCACGCGCCACGGTTCGCCGAACGCCACGGCGCGACCGAGTACGCCAGCCTCGAGGAACTGCTCGGGAATGTCGACATCGTCGACGTGATCACCCCCACCCCGGCACACGTCGAGATCGCCAAGGCTGCCCTGGCTGCCGGCAAGGACGTGGTCTGCGAGAAGCCGATGGCGCGAAACCTCGCCGACGCCCGCGAACTGGTGGCGCTGGCCGAACAGCACGGACGTAAGCTCTACCCGGCCCACGTGGTGCGCTGGTTCCCCCAGTACGCCGCTGCCAAGGCCGCCGTCGAGGCCGGTGAGCTCGGGCAGCTCGCGGTGATGCGCTTCAACCGTGCCGGGCAGATGCCGCGCACCCCCTGGTTCTTCGACGACGAGGCCTCGGGCGGCATCATCATGGACCAGATGCTGCACGACCTCGACCAGGCCGTCTGGATCGGCGGACCGGTCGCCACCGTGTACGCCACTGAGACCCGCGGTGAGCCGGGGGCCGAGGGAGGTCTGGGCGACACCCGGGTCGGTCTGGTCACGATGACCCACCGCAACGGTGCGATCTCACTGTGCCGCGGCATCTGGGGCGCCCCGGGCCTGCCGTTCTGGTACAGCTTCCAGGTCGCCGGGACGACCGGCCTGTTGCGCTACGACTCCCGCCACGAGACCGGCTTCCAGCTCACCAGGGCGAGCAGTGCCGCCGAGGACGACGGCAGCTACCTGCCGTCGGTGACCAGCTTCGACCCCTACGCCGCTGAGATCGCCGACTTCGCCGCCGCGTTCGCTGGCGGCCCTGAGCCCAGGGTGACCATGCACGACGGCGTCGAGGCCGTGAAGATCGCCGAGGCGGCGCTCGAGAGCCTGCGCACCGGCCGCACGGTGACCGTCGAGGAGAACTGAGATGAAGATTGGTGTGATGTCGTTCGCGCACACCCACGCGGTGGGCTACACCACCCTGCTGAAGGGCATGGGTGTCGAGGTGCTCACCTGCGATCCCGACCGGGACTCCTCGGTCGAGGGTGAGGTGCGAGGTGCGGAGATGGCCGCCCAGTTGGGCGTCGACCACGTTGACACCTACGAGGAGTTGTTCGCCTGGGGGCCGGACGCGGTGGTGATCTGCTCGGAGAACACCCGCCACCGCCGTGACACCGAGTTGGCCGCCTCGCACGGGGTGCACGTGCTGTGCGAGAAGCCGTTGGCGACCACGGTGGCTGACGCCGAGGCGATGATCGAGGCCTGCGAGCAGGCTGGCGTGCTGCTGATGACCGCGTTCCCGGTGCACTTCTCGCCGCAGGCCGCGCAGGCCAAGGCCGCGGTCGAGTCCGGTCAGGTCGGTGAGTTGATGGCCGCTCTGGGCACCAACAACGGCTACTGCCCGGTGGGGGTCAGGGCCTGGTTCCTCGACCCGCAGTGGTCGGGTGGCGGCTGCCTGGTCGACCACACCGTGCACGTGGCCGAACTGCTGCACCACATCACGGGTGCTCGTCCGGTGGTCGTCAATGCGGTCAAGAACCAGATCATGCACGCCGAGCTGCCCGGGGTGATGGCCGAAACCGGTGGCCTGGTCACGATCACTTACGACAACGGCTTCAAGGCCTCGATCGACTGCTCGTGGTCGGTGCCCCAGCACGCCCCCACCTGGGGTGGGCTGACCCTGGAGTTGGTCGGACGCACCGGCGTGGTCGAGGTCGACGCCTTCGCCACCCGGGTGGGTGGCTGGGACTCACGCCACAACGGACGCGACTTCTGGCTGCCGTTCGGCACCGACATGGACGCGGAGTTGCTGCGCACCTTCGTCGGCGCGGTCGAGGGACGACTGGCCGGCGGCAACGACCCGGCCCCTGCCCCCGACGGCAACGTCGGGCTGCTGACGACCGCGATCGTCCAGGCGGCCAGGGAGTCGGCCGAGACCGGTCAGCCGGTCGAGGTGTCGCTGCCCGGGTGAAGGTGCGAACCGCTTCGCTACGGTGGCCGGTGTGAGTGACCCGCACTGGCCCACCGTGCTGTTCGACTTCGACGGCACCCTGGCCAACACCATCCCGCTGATCGTTGCGTCGTACCGCCACACCATCGAGCGCTTCGGGCTCGACCCCGCCGACGACATCACGATCCGGTCTTGGATCGGACGCACCCTGCCCGACATGTTCGGCGAATTGGTCGGGGACGAGCGTGAGCCTGAACTGACCGACGCCTACTCGGCCTGGCAGCAGGAGCACGTCGAGGAGCTGCTCGAGCCGTTCGCCGGCATCGACGAGTTGCTGGTCGACCTCAGGGCGGCAGGTGTGCGGATGGGGGTCGCCACCTCGCGGCGTCGTCCCAGCGCGGAACGGCTGGCCGCAGCCCTCGACCTGCACACCCACCTGCCGGTGCTGGTGACCATGGAGGACACCCCCGTGCACAAGCCCAATCCGGCGCCGCTGCTGCTGGCAGCCGAGCGCATCGGCGCCGAGCCGGCCGACTGCGTCTACGTCGGTGACGCCACCGTCGACCTGGGTGCGGCCGATGCCGCCGGGATGGCCGGGATCGGGGTCACCTGGGGAGCAGGGCTGTCCGAGGAGCTGCGGGCGCTGCCGTCAGTCGCGGTGGTCGACACGGTGGACGAGCTGCGTCGGCTGCTGCTTCCCTCTGTCTGAGGGCGTGCGCCGGCGAGGAGGAAATCACTTGCCCACGGCGCCACAACTCTGTCACCCTCGAAGACGTTGCCCAGATGGGGTGACGATGGACCCAGAGAGTCAGGCGCATGACCAGCAGCACGCAGCTCCGTCGCGAACACGCGACGTCGAAGCCTGCTGCGAGCGCCTACCCCCACAACGTCTGCGCGCAGCTGCGCTAGACGAGGGGTGCTGACGAGACTCGATGTGCCATCCGCGGCGTGAGCCGCGTCTGCACCCCTGTTCGTACCAACCAACAGGAGGAAGAAGTGACCCGCTACCCGGTGCCGTTGTCAGGCACCGACAACACGCTCATGTGGGCTGACGAGGCTGCCATCGAGGACGCCGCCCGCACCCAGCTGCGCAATGTCGCCTCGCTGCCGTGGACGCACGGTCTGCGCGTCATGCCCGACGTGCACTACGGCAAGGGCGCCACCGTCGGCTCGGTCATCGCCATGGAGCAGGCCGTCGCACCCGCCGCCGTCGGGGTCGACATCGGCTGTGGCATGACCGCTGTGCGCACCAACCTGCGTCCCGACCAGCTGCCGGACGACCTGGGCCAGCTGCGTCGTGGGATCGAGCGTGGGGTACCCGTCGGGTTCGGTGGCCACCGTGACGAGCCCCGCATCCTGGGCAAGCGCGCCGACCTGCGTGAGCGGTTCGAGCGGGCCATGGCCGGGTTCGAAGGGCTGCGCGCGCGTGATCTCACCAAGGCGGCCGCGAGCGGACAGGCGACCCAGAAGGCGGTCACCCAGACCGGCAGCCTCGGTGGCGGCAACCACTTCATCGAGTTGTGCGCAGGCGACGACGACCGGGTGTGGGTGACCCTGCACTCGGGGTCGCGTGGCACCGGCAACCAGTTGGCGCAGGTGCACATGGAGGCCGCGCAGCGGTTGCCGCACAACGCCGACCTGCCCGATCGTGATCTGGCGGTGTTCCTCGCGGGTTCGCCCGAGATGGACGCCTACCTGCACGACCTGTGGTGGGCCCAGGGCTACGCGCTGCTCAACCGTGACGTGATGCTCGCCACGATCACCGACGAGTTGGAGCACCGCCTGCCGGGCATCGCGTTCGACGAGCCGATCCGCTGCCACCACAACTACGTGGCGGTCGAGACCTACGACGACACCGAACTGGTCGTCACCCGCAAGGGGGCGATCCGGGCCGGGCTCGGCGACCTGGGCGTGATCCCGGGCTCGATGGGCACCGGGTCGTACATCGTGCGGGGTCTGGGCAACCCGGCCTCGTACCAGTCGGCCTCGCACGGTGCCGGACGCCGGATGTCGCGCAACGCGGCTCGCCGGCAGTTCACCGCGGACGACCTCGCCGCCCAGACCCAGGGCATCGAGTGCCGCAAGGACTCCGGCGTCGTCGACGAGATCCCGGCGGCCTACAAGGACATCAACGAGGTGATCGCTGCCCAGCGAGACCTGGTCGATGTGGTGGCCCGACTGCAGACGTTGCTCTGCGTCAAGGGCTAGTACCGCGGACCGTGGTCGTTGCCACCGACGACCACGGTCCGACTGGCTGGCGACCTCGGGACGATGCGCACGCCCCTGCAAGACCGAGAGACTGGGTCAATGCCGCAGCTGCCCACCCCATCGCAGTCCAGCACCTGGTCGCTGGTGCGGCTCACCATGGGCCTGCTGACCGCCAGCGTGGTCGCTTCGGGCTTGTTGGTCGGACGACTGCTGTCGACCGGGACCCCGACGTTCGGGTTCCTGGGATGGAACCTCGTACTGGCTTGGATTCCGTTGCTGCTGGCCTTGGCGATCACCGGCCTGCACCGAGCTCGATCGTCCGGGGTTGGCCTGGTGCTGGCCGGGCTGGTCTGGCTGGCGTTCCTGCCCAATGCTCCCTACATCGTCACCGACGTGGTGCACCTGCATGCCCGATCACCCGTGTTCGACATCGCCCTGGTCAGTGTCTTCGCACTCGTCGGGTTGGCGGTCGGGCTGGCGTCACTGCTGCTGGTGCAGCATGTCGTGACCGACCATCTGGGCGCCTTGGCTGGCTGGACGATGAGTGCGGCTGCCCTGGTGCTGAGCACGGTTGGCATCTGGTTGGGCCGGGTGCACCGCTTCAACAGCTGGGACATCACCGCTCAGGCCGGTGCCCTGCTCGATCTTGCCTGGCACCGGTTCCAGCATCCTCTCGGCAACCCCGACTTGATCGTGGCGGTTGTTCTCGGCAGCGCCGGTTTGGGCCTGGCCTACGGCCTCACCTGGTGGCTGGTGGCCAGCTGGATCCCGGCCGACGCCTGCTGACCTTGTCTGCTGCGTCACTGGGGAGTGCTTCCGTGGTGGAAGCACTCCCCAGTGCGCGGCGAAGAGGGATTGTGGGGCACCTCGATCGCGCTCGGCCAGGCGGCCCGCAGGCTCAGGACTTCTCGGCGACCGCCCCGAAGACCCTGGTCACGGCCTCGACGACCTGGTCGACCTGGGCGTCGGTCAGGTCGGGCATGACATCGATGTGGATCGCGCGGCCGAGGATCTCGTCCGAACGCCCCCAGGCTGCCGCGTCCATCTCGCGGAAGCTCTTGCCCCGCCAACTGACACCCTCGTGCAACGGACCCCAGTGGCTGGCATCGTGCAGGTCGGACGCACTCGGTGTGAACAGCGCCCTGGCCTCGCAGCCCTCGGCCGACAGCGCTTCGGCCACCCACTGCGCGGTGGCAGCATCGGGTGCCAGCCAGATCTTCGAGATGCCGGCCAGACCCTCCGGGTCGTTCTCGACCGCGGAGCGGCAGCCAGCAGCAGCCACGACGTCGGCGGTGCGCTCGACGATCGTCCGCCCGTGTCGGCGGCAGTCGGCGAGGATCGGCTCGAGCTTCTTCAACTGCTCGCCGATCACGGCTCCCTGCAACTCCGACATGCGAGACACGGTGGCGACGAAGCGGTCGGGGCGGTCGAGTTCCTCGATCGCGGCGACGTCGTGGAACATCTGGGCCCGCTCGTACAGGTCGGTGTCGTTGGTGACGACCAGCCCGCCCTCACCGCAGGTGATGATCTTGTTGAACTGCAGGCTGTAGGTGCCCAGCGTGCCCATCGATCCCAGGCGTCGCCCCTTGTAGGAGGCACCGAAGGCCTGCGCGGTGTCCTCGATGACCGGGATGCCGTGCCGGTTGGCCACCTCGAGGATCGCGTCCATGTCGGCAGGGACGCCGCGCATGTGCACCACGACGATCGCCTTGGTGGCGTCGGTGATCCGCGCCTCGATCGCGGTCGGGTCGAGGGTCAGGCTCTCGTCCACGTCGGCCACCACCGGTTGCGCGCCGACGGTGGTCGCGGCGGCAGCTGACGAGACCCACGTGAAGGCAGGCACGATCACCTCGTCGCCGGGTCCGATGCCGAGGGCGGCCATCGCGATGCACAGGGCGGCGGTGCCCGAGTTCACCGCCAGGGCGTGCTTGGTGCCCATGACCTGGGCGGCGGCGACCTCGAAGGCCTCGACCTTCGACGGCCCCTCGACCGGTCCGTAGAACCGGAACAGCCGCTTGGTGCGCAGGGTGTCGGTGACGGCCGCGATCTCCTCCTCCCCGATCCGCATGCCCCCGGGGTAGATCTCGGGCAGGTCATCGGTGACGGCCTTGGGGCCTCCGTTGATGGCCAGGCGGGGGTCGTCCATGTCAGTTGGTCCTTTCGGGGCGTGTGAGGAAGTCGGGGTTGTCACCCAGGCGCGTCACGGCGTCGGGGTCGAGGACGATGCCCAGGCCGGGTTCGTCCGGAATGTCGAGGTGGCCGTCGGTCATCGTCCAGCCGCCGGCGACCAGGTCGTCGACGTAGGCCGAGCCGGCGATGTACTCGATGCGGTCGGTGTCGGGCAGGGCGGCGGCCAACTGCAGGTCGGCGGCCAGCCCGACCGCGGTGTTCCAGCCGTGCGGGATGACCTTGAGGCCGCGGTCGTGGGCGCGCCAGGCGATGTGGCGGATCTCGGAGATGCCGCCGCACTTGGTGACGTCGGGCTGCAGAATGTCGAGTGCTCCGCGCTGGATCCACGGCTCGAACGACTGCCGTCGAGTGAGGACTTCGCCGCCGCTGATCGGTACCGGAGAGTGCTCGCGCAGCAGGACGAAGTCGTCGATCAGGTCAGGACGCAGCGCCTCCTCGAACCAGGTGATGTCGTGGTCGGCGAGCATGTGGGCGGTCTGCAGCGCCCAGCGGTAGTCCTGGCGCCAGGCCGAGTCGCTGGCTCCGGCGTCGATCATCAACTCCGAGTCGTCACTGATCGCCCCACGTGCGGCGGTGACCATCGCCTCGTCGAGGTGGCGCGACTCGCGTCCGAACGGCCCCCAGCCGATCTTGAACGAGCGGAAACCCGCCTCCTCCAATGCGCGCAGGTCGTCGCAGAAGCGCAGGTCGGCGTCCATCAGCAGCGAGGCGTAGGGACGCACCCGGCGCCGGTACGTGCCGCCGAGCAGCCGGTGAACAGGTTGGCCGGTGAGCTTGCCGAACAGGTCCCACAGGGCTTGGTCGATGCCCGAGATGGCGCGGGTGATCGACCCGCCGCGCCCCATCCAGAAGGTGTTGCGGTGCAGGGTCTCGGTCAGCCGCTCAGGCTCGACCGGCTGCCCGACCAGGAAGGGACGAAGCACCTCGAACGCCCCACGGACCAGTGCCGCGCTGGTGAACACGCTCCCCAGGCCGACGTGGGTGTCGGTGTGGACGGCGACCAGGGTGTGCACACTGTCGTCGGCGGTGAGTTCCTCGGCCCAGCCACCAGCGGGCGTCGCGCCGCGCAGGCCACTGCACGACAGGCCTGTGATCTCCACGATGGCAGCCCCGACAGCGCTGTCGCGAACCGGGTGAGAGGAAGTGTCTCGCCAGTCTAGGGACGAAACCGAGTACGTCCGGTGATCGCTCAGCGCGCTGCTCAGGCGTCGGACAGGCGTGCCGCTGCCGCGGCGATCCGCTCGTCCGAGGCGGTCAGGCCGACCCTGACGTGGAGTCGTCCGGCCTCGCCGTAGAAGTCGCCGGGAGCGACCAGGATGCCGCGGTCGGCGAGCCAGTCCACGCTGGCCCGGCAGTCCTCGCCACGGGTTGCCCACAGGTAGATCGAGCCCTCGGAGTGGTCGAGGGTGAACCCGGCCCGCTCCAGCGCCTCACGCATCACCGCACGCCGAGCGCGGTAGCGCTCACGCTGCTCATCGACGTGGCCACGGTTGCGCAGGGCGACCTCCATCGCGGCCAGGATCGGCGCGGCCAGCATCATGCCGGTGTGCTTGCCCAGACCGAGCAGCTCGGTGACGATCTCGGGGTCACCGGCGACGAACCCGGCCCGGTAGCCGGCCATGTTCGACTGCTTCGACAGCGAGTGTGCGACCAGCAGTCCGGTGGGGTCGCCACCGCAGATGTCGGCGTCGAGCACCGAGGTGGGCTCGGCGTCCCAGGCGAACTCGCCGTAGCACTCGTCCGAGGCCAGCACCGCGCCGACCTCGCGGGCGTAGGTGACCCAGCCCTGCACCTGCTCGCGACTGAGGATCGCGCCGTGCGGGTTGGCCGGGGAGTTGATCCAGACCAGCCCGGGGCGCAGGTCACCCAGTTCGGCCGGGTCGTCGCACTCGACCACCGTGGCGCCGATGAGTTCGGCCCCCACCCGGTAGGTCGGGTAGGCGGTGGTCGGGATCACCACGGTGTCGGACGAGGTCAGCCCCAGCAGCGTCGGCAACCAGGCCACCAGCCACTTCGTCCCGATCACCGGCAGCACGCCCTGCTCGGGCAGGACGGGAGTGTTCCAGCGGTCGTGCAGGTGCTCGATGATCGCCTGGCGAAGCGACGCCGGCCCCCACACCGTCGGGTAGCCGTGGGCATCGGTGGCGTGCGCCAGCGCGTCCTGGACGACCTGAGGGGTCGGGTCGACCGGTGTGCCGACCGAGAGGTCGACGATGCCGTCGGGGTGGGACTGGGCTCGCGCCTTGGCGTCGGCGATGGTGTCCCAGGGGAAGTCGGGCAGACGGCTCGACAGCCGCGGACGAGGGCTGCTGGTCACCTGCGCCTCACCGTGCAGGTCAGGCTTCGCCGCGTGGGGCGAGGGCCTCGACGATCGGGTGGTCCTTGTCGATCACGCCCAGCTTCGCCGCGCCACCGGGGGAACCGATGTCGTCGAAGAACTGCACGTTGACGTCGTAGAACTCCTTCTGGTCGGCCGGCAGGTCGTCCTCGTAGAAGATCGCCTCGACCGGGCAGACCGGCTCGCAGGCACCGCAGTCGACGCACTCCTCGGGCTGGATGTAGAGCATCCGGTTGCCCTCGTAGATGCAGTCGACGGGACACTCCTCCACACAGGCCCGGTCCTTGAGGTCGACACAGTCCAGGCTGATGATGTAGGTCACTCGAGGGCTCCTCTGACGTGCGGTTGGCCTTGCGGTGCCCACTCTAGCGCCGAAGACTTGGGACGTTACCCACCACGACGCGGGCGATCTGCATCGGCGTGACTAGAGTGAGGTGGTCCAGGTCGGCCCACTCCCCCGGCCCGCGTTCATCGAAGGATTCCCCACTCCATGTCCCAGTTCGAGGCCGGCACCGGCCTGCGTGGCTACGCCCGCGTGCTCACGCACGGGCCGGCCATCCGCCCGTTCGGGGCCGCCGTCGTCGGACGCCTGCCGATCGGCATGACGAGCCTGGGCATGGTGATGCTGATCCAGCAGGTGCGCGGCAACTACTCGGTGGCTGGCGTGGTCACCGGCGTGTTCGCACTGGCCACCGCGGTCGGGGCGGCGATCTGGGGACGCCTGATGGACCAGCACGGCCAGCCCAAGGTGCTCGTCCCGACGGCGCTGCTCAGTGGTGTGGCGATCGCTGCCCTCGCGGTCGCCGCGGTGTTGGGTGGGTCGAACCTGCTGCTGATCGCCCTCGCGGCCGCGGCGGGGGTGTTCTTCCCGCCGGTCTCGCCGGCGATGCGAGCTGCCTGGCGGGTGATCTTCACCGACGGCCCGTCGCGACGCCTGGGCTACGCGCTGGACGCCTCGGCAGTCGAGGTGATCTTCGTCCTCGGACCGCTGCTGCTGTCGTTGCTGGCCGCGTTCAGCGCACCGCAGGTGCCGCTGCTCACCTCGGCGGCACTGCTGGTCATCGGCACGCTGCTGTACTCCACCACCGAGGCAGCACGCTCGGTGGGGCGCGTGCTCGTCCACGCCGACGGCCACCCGCCGGCACCGGTGGTGCCCGACCTGGCCTCGCTGGTCGAGGGCGAGCGGATCGATCGGGTGCCCCGCACTGCGCTGGCTGCCCCTGGGATCGCGGTGGTGCTGCTGGTGGCCTCGTTGATGGCCGTCGGATTCGGGCAGATGGACACCGCGATCGTGGCCACCGCCGAGGCGGTGTTCGGCAGCACCACCAAGCTCGGGTTCCTGTTCATGTTCATCGCCGGCGGCAGCGCGATCGGCGGCATCACCTACGGCTCACGCGACTGGCCCGGCACCGACCCCGGCCGGCTGGTGCTGCTGCTGAGCGTGTTCGCCGCGTCGCTGGTGCCGTGGCCGTTCCTGCTGAGGTTGGACGAGCCTCCGCTGCCGGTGCTGTTCGCCCTGCTGTTCGTGACCGGTGTGACCATCGCCCCGTCGCTGATCATCTTCCAGGGGTTGCTGGACGCACTGGCGCCGCGCGCTCGGATGATGGAGGCACAGTCGCTGCTGTCGGCCTCGCAGACCACCGGCGCCGCCATCGGCACCGCCGTCGCCGGCTTCACCATCGACGCCTTCGCCGCCCCCGGGGGGATCGTCGGTGCCGCCGTGGCGATCGGAGCAGGAGCAGCGATCGCTGCCTACCTTCGACGGACTCTTCAGCACCGCACGCTGGTCTACTGAGGCGGCCACGGTCGTGGTCGTGCTGGCCCTGACGGTGCTGGCGCCGCGCGTGGCTGGCTACCCGCTGCGCTACTTCTGGCTGTACGAGCCCTCGGTGGTCCTGGGCGGTGCGGCCGTGGGGCTGGCCTGCCTGGTGTCCGCGCTGCGACAGGTTGCGGCGATCAGCCGCCGGTCTTGCACTTGATCTCGTCGCCGGGGTGGTAGCGCCAGAAGTAGTTCTCGCGCTTCACCACGCTGCCGCCCTTGTGGAAGAGCCGCGAGTAGCTCACGTCGAAGCCCTGGATCGGTGCCTGGTACTCGCACTTCGGATCGCTGGACTCGACGGTCTTGCCGGTGGTGAAGTTCGACTTCGCGGGCTCGGTCGAGGTGACCTTGTCGTACACCTTGGTCGACCAGACCCGCACCGTGATCGAGCCCTGCTTGCCCGGGGCACTCTTGTTGACCCAGGCCTGCATGACCACGCCGTACTGGGTGTTGTTGCGGAAGCGCAGGTCGAGCGAGCCGTAGTAGACGGTGGCCTCGCGGCCGGCCGGGTAGCGCGGGAAGTAGAGCGTGTGCGGGTGGTGCTCGACGTCCTCGAGGCCGGCGAAGAATGCGGCGTTGTAGGTGGTGGTGGCCGACTGCGAGATGCCGCCGCCGGTCTCCTTGATCAGCTTGCCGCCGCTGATCACGTAGCCGTCGACGTAACCGTTGGCCGCGGTGCGCGGGCCGAGGGTCTTGTTGAGGCTGAAGATCTCACCCGGCTTGACGAAGGTGCCGTTGATGCCTGCCGCCGCGCGCGACAGGTTGGTGTTGCGGTAGGCGGCGTGCGGGAAGTAGGTGGTGAACTCCCCGGTCACCTCCTTGACGCCCAGCTTGTTGGCCATCTCGGTGGTGAACTCGGCCGGTGCCTTCTCGACCTTGACGGTCACCGTGCGCTCGGCACCGGTCTTGTTCAGCGCAGGCTGCACGACCTTGACGAACTCGGCCTCCTTGATGCCCTCGCCGTCGACCGAGGGGACGACCGCCGGCTTGCCGTTGCGCAGGGTGATCGAGGCGTCGCGGCCCTTGGCCAGCTTCAGCGCGCCGATCGCCTTCTGCGACCCGCTCCAGACCTTCTTCATGTCGGTGCTGACGGTGAAGGTGGAGTTCTCGGCCTTGACCGTGGTCGCGTCGGCGAGCACCGCGACGTCGACCGGGAAGGACTTGCCGTTGGTGGTCTTGACCGTGATCGGCCCGCTCAGCAGCGGCGTGATCTGCTCCTTGGCCACCTGCTCGGCCTCGGCGGTGGTCAGTTCGGGCTCGATGGTGCCCAGCGGGGCGGCGACCTCGGTCGAGGTGCGCCAGGCCGAGACGACCTTGCTGGTCGCCTCGTCCACCTGCAACTCGGCACCCTCGGTGCCGGGGGTCACCTTGGGCTTGAGGTCGGCGACGGCCAGGGCCGCGTCCTTGGGCTGCTTGGCGAAGGTGGGGGCGGCCTTGGTGACCGCGGCCTTGACGGCGCTCTCGTCCACGGTGGTGACCAGGTCGAGTTCCTGGCCGCCGCGCAGTACGTTCCAGATGTGGGAGGGGTTCCACGACTTGCCGGCACCGGCCTTCTCGACGGTGGCCTCGTAGTCGACGGTCATGCCGGCCGCGGCCGGCGTGATCGACACGTTCTTGCCGTCGGCGCTGAGCACGATCGGCGCGGTCGCCTGGGGCTCGAGTTCCTTCTTGAGCACGCTGACAGCCTGCTCACTGGGCATGCCACCGATCGCGATGCCATCGACCGACGCGTTCTTGGGGGTGTTGTCGCCAGCCATGGCGTAGGCGGCAACGTAGAGGCCACCGGCGACCACGAGGGTTCCGCCCAGCAGTCCGGCCGCGATCACTGGGCCGCGGCTGCGGCGCGGGGCGTCGTCCTTCTCGATGGTCAAGGGGGCTCCTCGGTGTGCACGAATCTGGTGCCCCGCTTCGTCCGGGCACAGTGCTCTGCCAGTCACAACGCGCGGGGTCGCCGACGAGTCTACGTGAGCAGGTGGACACGACCGAATCACTCAGGCCGTCCGAGTGTGCTTGAGTCGACAACGAGCATCGACCGAAGGGGAACGACGTGGTCGCATCGTGGGCACGCACACAGGTGGTCGAGGCCCTGCGCGGAGGGCTGGTCGTGTCGTGCCAGGCCTATCCGGACGAGCCGATGCTCGACGCGTCGACGATGGTGCGCATCGCCCGGGCAGCCGTCGCCGGCGGCGCTGTCGCGGTGCGGCTGAAGGGGTTGGACGACCTTGCGCTGGGCGTGCCGGTGCTGCCCGTGCCGGTGATCGGCCTGGTCAAGGTGGGCACCAGCGGGGTGTTCATCACCCCGACGCTCGACGACTGTCTGGCAGTCGCTGCCACCGGTGCCGCCGTCGTGGCCCTCGACGGCACCCGGCGGCCCCGTCCCGATGGACGCACCCTGGCCGCAACCATCGCCGCACTCAAACAGGCCCACCCCGACGTGACCGTGATGGCCGACTGCGGTTCCGCCGACGACGCCCGCGCTGCCCAGGACGCCGGCGCCGACCTGCTCGGCACGACCCTGGCCGGCTACTCCGGCGAACAGCCACCCACACCCGGACCCGACTGGCAGGTGCTCGACGAGGTGGTGGCCCTGGCCGAGGTGCCGGTGATCGCCGAGGGCCGGATCCACACCCCCGACCAGGCCGGCGAGGCCCTGCACCGGGGCGCGCACGCGGTCTGCGTCGGGACGGCGATCACCCACCCGACCACGATCACCAGCTGGTTCGTCGACGCGCTCGACGCACGGGGCGGCTCAGTCGGCTGACGACCGCTCGCGCAGTCGGACGAGGCGGTCGAGCTTCGCGCGGGCGTCGACCAGTTCCCGGCGCACCGGGGCAGCCAGGTCGCCGCGGGCGAGCACCCGGTCGAAGGCGGCCAGGGTCTGCGGTGTGGCATGCCCCCACGGCACGCTGCCGGCGACCACCCGCTGCAGCGTCCAGCCACCGCGGAACTCGGCGCTGGCGGCCATGCCCTCGAGCCACGGCTCGACCAGGTCAGCGGTGAACTCGTCCTGACCGGGAAGGAACAGTCCCTCGGCGATGGCCAGCAGCACCGCATTGCTGGCGTCCCGGTCGTGCAGCAGCACCTCGAGCGCCGCACGTTTGGCACCGGCGTCGGGGCGGGATGCCCGGGCGGTGGTCGCTGCCAGGTCGCCGGCCGAGGTCGGGTCTCGGCGCAGTTCGTCGTCGACCAGTCCGGGCTCAGCGCCCAGCTGTTGCAGCCGCCTGACCGCCAGCCAGCGCAGTTCCTGGTCGAGCTCACGGCCCTGGGGCAGCCGATCGCCTGCCAGCCAGTCGCCCAGCAGGCCGGTGTCCGAGCTGGTGGCGAGCAACAGCCGCCATGCGATCAGTTGCAGGTCCGATCCCGGGGCTGCGTCGTCCAGTCGCCGCAGCGCCACTCGCGCCAGCGCCTGCTGCCGCAGGTCCCGGTGCTCGGGTCGAGCGGCGCGTCCGGCCAAGCCCTGGGCGAACTCGGCCAGCTGGACGAACAGCACCGGCTCGTCCTCGCTGGTCAGGGTATCGAGGATGATCCTGAAGGCGGCGCCCGAGTCGAGGTCGGCGTGCCTGATGCCGTCGCGCAGGGCGTTGAGGATGACCACCCGGACCATCGGGTCGTCGATGCCCGCCCAAGCCGGCACCCGCCAGTCGGCCAACCTGATCCGGGCCCAGGTCTGGTCAGCCGCGTCGGGGACGAGGACCATCGGCTCAGGCCTCTCCCCCACCAGGCCGAAGGCCGCAGGCTCGAGGGCGACCGGCTCGTCGGCGACCTCGGCGCTCACGCGGACGAGCTCTCGTCCGTCTGCTGTCAGGGCAGCGACCTGCACCGCGTGCGGGCGCCACCGGGGTGCCGACTCGGGCGCCTCGCGAACCAGACGCACGACGCAGTCGGGATCGGCCTCGACCCGCAGCAGGTCGAGGCCGCTGGTGCGCAGCCAGACGTCGACCCAGCGGTCGAGGTCGTCGACTCCGGCGCGCGTCCACGATGCGAACAGGTCTGCGGCCGTGGCGTTGCCCCCGGCGTGACCGGTGATGTGGTCACGCAGTCCGGCCAGGAACACCTCGTCACCCACCCGGGCTGCGAGTTGGCCGAGCAGCGCAGCTCCCTTGGCGTAGGAGATCCCGTCGAAGTTCGCCAGGGCTGCCTGGGTGTCGGCGGCACCGTTGCCGGCCACCGGGTGGGTGCTGGGAGCCTGGTCGGCCTCGTGCCCCCAGGCCTTGCGCGCACCGAACGAGATCCGCGGGCGGTAGTGGGTGCGCTCCTCGAGCACCCGTCCGGCCAGGTGCTCGGCGAACGACTCGTTGAGCCACAGGTCGTCCCACCACGCCATGGTGACCAGGTCGCCGAACCACTGGTGGGCCAGTTCGTGGGCGATGGTGTTGGCTCGGGCCTGCACCTGTTCGCTCGAGGCAGCGCCGCGAAACAGCATCTGCTCGCGGAACAGCACGCACCCGGGCTTCTCCATCGCGCCGGCGTTGAAGTCGGGCACGAACACCTGCGCGTAGTCGCCGTAGGCGTAGCGCACCCCGAACAGGTCGTGGAACCCGTCGAAGCTGGTGGCGGTGACCGCGAGCACGTCGTCGGCGTGGCGGTGCAACTGTTCGGCCATCGAGCGCCTGGCCAGCACCTCGAGCCTGATGCCGTCGTGCTCGCCGGCGACCACCTGCCACGGTCCGGCGACCACGGTGACCAGGTAGCTGGCCAGCGGTTCTGGCTGGCGCCAGTGCCAGTAGGTGGGCCCGAGTTGCTCGACCGGCCCGTTGCCGCGCACGATCCAGGTCGGGTCGGGGGTGTGCACCGTCATGTCGACGCCGAACTTGAGGTCGGGCTGGTCGAAGCAGGCGAACCAGCGTGGCGCCGCGTCGAGGAAGCTCATCGCGTACAGGTGCACCGCGCCGTCGGCCGGGTCGACGTGGCGGTGCAGGCCCTCGCCGTCGTGGGAGTAGTCCATCACCGCCTGCACCGCCAAGCGGTTGTCGGCGGCGAGGTCGTCCAGCCTCAGCCGTCGACCAGACAGCGCCGACGGGTCGAGCGGACGTTGATTCAGCTCGGCGCCCACGAGCGTGCGGCAGTCGACGTCGACGAAGGTGGACGAACCAACCTCAGCAGGGAAGGCCCAGGTTGCGGTCGAGGTGAAGTCGTCGTCGCGAAGGTCAAGGACGAGGTCGACGTGGGCCGGGCTGGGCACCTGCCCACCCCACAGCACCCGTGCGCGGGCAGCGGCCTCGTCGGCAGTCAGCGGCTGTGCCATCAACTCCACGCACCATGGGTCGAGATCTCGGACAGGAAGTCGTACTGCTCGACCAGCGGATCGTCGCGGTTGAGTTGGTCGTGCCAGATGCGCAGTTCACCCAGGGTCGGGCTGGTGGTGGCAGAGCCGGGTCGCTGCACGGTCAGTCCGCTGACCAGGACGGCGAAGCGGATCTTGCGCTCCAGCGTCCACCCGGCCACCAGACCTGCGGCCAGACCAGCCCCGAAGACGTCGCCGGCACCACTGGCGTCGACGAACCTGCCGGGGATCGCGGGCACCCGCACCCGCTCCCCGGTACGCCGGTCGGCCGCCATTGCACCATCGCCGCCCAGCGTGATGACCGCGAGCGGCACGTGGTCGAGCAGTGCGTCCAGTGCCCGCTCGGGATCGTCGCTGCGGGTGTAGTGCAGGGCCTCGGTCAGGTTGGGGGTGAAGGCGTGGCAGTGGCGCAGGTCGGGCAGCCGGTCGAGGTCCCAGCGACCGCTCTCGTCCCAGCCGACCGACCCGATCACCAACCCACCTGACGCGCCGGCGGCCATGAGCCACGGCATCGTGAACGGTTGCAGGTGGGCGATCACCACGCGCGCAGCAGGCGGGGTCTGCTGGCGCAACACGCACCGTCCGGGGTGCGGGGTCTCGGCGGTGACCATGGTGCGGTCGCCGTGGTAGTTGAGGATCACCGTCAACGGGGTCTGCCAGCCCTCGTGCACCAGGCAGCCGTCGGTGTCGATGCCCTCCTGCCGGAGCCTGACCAGTGATCCCTGGCCGACCACGTCGTCGCCGACGTCGCTGACCATGGCCGTGCGCAGGCCCAACCTCGCCGAGGCGATCGAGGCGTTCGCGATGCCCCCGGGCACGCTGAGGTAGGCGGCGGTGCGGTGCTCACAGCCCAACGACAGGCCGTCGTCCGGCAGGCCCGAGAAGATCATGTCGTTGAAGTAGAGCCCGTGGCAGGCGACGTCGTGGCGGTGGCCGACGGTGGCCATGGCTTGAACCTCCTCGTTCGCGGCGCGGCGCACTCACGATAGCGTCGTCGGTGATGCCGACGAGAGGGGCCTGAGGTGATCCTGACCATCCTGGGTGGTGGTGGCTTCCGGGTGCCGCTGGTGCACCAGGCCCTGTTGGACGACCCTGACTCGAACCGGGTGACCCACCTGCGGTTGTTCGACACCGATGCCCCACGGCTGCGGGCGGTGGCGGCGGTGTGCGCCGAGCAGGCGGCGGCCTCGTCCTCGCCCGGCATCGAGGTGTCGCTGCACACCGACCTGGCCGAGGCGGTCACCGGGACAGACTTCGTGTTCTCCGCGATCCGCGTGGGAGGGCTGGCCGGACGAGCGTGCGACGAGGCGATCCCCCTGCGGCACGGGGTGATCGGACAGGAGACCGTCGGCGCCGGCGGCATCAGCTACGCCCTGCGCACGCTGCCCGTGGTCGAGCGGCTGGGGCGTGAGATCGCCCGGCTGGCACCCGAGGCCTGGCTGATCTCGTTCACCAACCCGGCCGGCATGGTGACCGAGGCGCTGGCTCCGATCCTGGGTGAGCGGGTGGTGGGGATCTGTGACTCTCCGGTCGGTCTGGCCAGGCGGGCGATCGCGGCCTCGGGTGTGGGGCGCGAGGACCGGGAGCGGGTCGAACTGGACTACGTCGGCCTCAACCACCTGGGCTGGGTGACCGGGCTGCAGCTTGATGGACGCGACCTGCTGCCCGGGCTGATGGCCGACGCCAAGGCGCTGGGTTCGTTCGAGGAGGGACGCCTGTTCGGGCCCGACTGGCTGCAGGCACTGGGTCACCTGCCCAATGAGTACCTGCACCACTACTACTTCACCCGCGAGGCGCTGGCGGCCGACCGTTCGGCACAGGCCAGCCGGGCGCAGGTGATCCTCGAGCAGCAGCGCGCGTTCTACGGTGTGGACGACCCGTCGTCGTCGGGCGCCTGGCAGCGCTGGGAGACCTGCCGGATGGCTCGCGAGACCACCTACATGGCCAGCAACCGCGAGGCGGCCGGCAGCTTCGAGCGTGACCCGGACGACCTGACCGGCGGCGGGTACGACCGGATCGCGCTGCAGATCATGCACGCCATCGCCCACGATCGTCCGGCGAGGTTGGTGCTCAACCGGCCCAATGCCGGCCGGGTGACCAGCGTGGACGACGACGCGGTGATCGAAGCCCCGTGCCTGGTCGACGGTACGGGGATCCAGCCGCTGCCGATCGGTGAGATCCCGGCGCACGGGGTGGGGCTGGTGCAGCAGGTGAAGAACGTCGAACGGACGACGATCGAGGCAGCCCGCGCCGGTGACCGGACGCTGGCGTGGAGGGCGCTGGCCCTGCACCCGTTGGTCGACTCGGTGACCGTGGCGAAGCGACTGCTGGACGACCTGTTGGACGAGGTGCCCGGTCTGGAATACCTGCGCTGATCCCGGCGTCGCCGCTCGAGGACTGACTACTCCGCCACGGTGATGCCCAGGGCCCGCAAGAGCGCGAGCTCGGCATCGATGTCCACATGACGCGAGCCGTCGTCCAGCATCACCGCCCAGCCGACCGGGTCACCCGGCAGCCGCTCCAGCGACACGAACCGCTCCCCCAGCAGGTCGCGCAACTGGTGCTCCCAGGGCAACCAGACCGCACGCTCCAAGCCGATGCTGTCCAGCGCCCACTCGGTGGTGCCGTTGAAGCGGATCAGTGACCCGGTGGGCAGGTTGTGCACCTCGATGGTCATGTCGGCGACCACGAAGACATCGTCCAGGTCGATCGCGTCGGCCACCATGAAGCGGTCCCCGTTGACCGGGGCCCACGGGCGTCCCTGCTCCCGCAGCAAGTCACGCAGGGCGATGGCCTGGTCGCGGGTGATCATGTCGTCCACCCTACGAAGTGGGGGCAACTCACGCAGGAACCGGTTCGCGTCGCCTCTCGAACGGCAAGTAGCGTGGGCGCCATGGCTCCCGAGATCCGCCCGCTCACCCCCGACGATGCCGAGGCGTCGCGGCGTCTGGGTTGGGAGGCCTTCGGCCTGCCGGCCAAGCTGCCCAAGAAGCCCGCGGTGCTCGAGACCGCGGGACACACCTGGCTGGGCGCGTTCGAGGGTGGGCAGTTGCTGGGACGACTGGTCGGTCTGGAGCACGAGAGCGCCTTCGGCGGGGTGTTCCTGCCCAGCGTCGGCATCGCGGGTGTGACGGTCGGCAACGAGCACCGCTCGGCCGGGCTGTTGCGTCCGTTGTTCACAGCGTTGCTCAGCGATGCCCGCGCACACGGGGTGGCGGTCTCGACGCTGTACCCGAGTGCCCCAGGCATCTACCGCGGGGCAGGCTACGAGGCGATCGCCACCAGTGGACAGGCCACGCTGCCCACCTCGGCGCTGGCTCGGCTGCGCGTCCCGGCGGGGATCACGCTTCGTCGAGCGGGCAATGACGACGTGACAGGGGTGCATGAGCTCTACCACGAGTGGGCGCTGGCGCAGAACGGACCGCTGGCCCACCGCGGTGTGCTGTACGAGACCAAGCCGAGCAAGTGGCTCAAGGAGTTCACCGGCGTGACGCTGGCCGAGGACGGCGACGGCGTCCTGCAGGGCTACTTGGCGTGGCACCGCGGGGACGCGTCCGACAGCCGACTCGACATCGAGGAGTTCCACTGGCGGACCCCCGATGCGGCCACCGCACTGCTGGCCATGCTGGCGACCAACGCGCCGGTCACCGGCAGCGTGCGATTCGCCACCTCGGGCAACGACCCCCTGCGCCTGGTGCTGCCCTCGGCGCACTGGACCGTCGAGCACCATGCCCCCTACATGCTCAAGGTGGTCGACCTGCGAGCCGCCCTCACCGAGCGGCTCTGGCCCGAGGGTGTCGACGTCGAGTTGCCGTTCCGGGTGGTGGACGACCTGCTCGAGGCCAACAACGGCGACTGGAAGCTGCGCATCGAGGACGGCCACCCCTGGCTCACCCGGATCGGGAAGACCGGTTCACACCCCAGCCGGGTCGTCCCGCTCGAGATGGGGTCGCGAGGGCTGGCGGCCCTCTACGCGGGGGCCCAGACTGCGACGAGCTTGCGCACCGCGGGGCTGGTCTGGGGTGGTGACCCCGCCCGCGACCTGACCTGGTCGGTCGCCTTCGGTGGACGAGCCGTGCACATCCGCGACACCTTCTGAGCAGGTGGCGCTGGGGTTCGAGACACGCTCGCGCCTCACCACCGCATTCCCCCGCATCAGGCCTTGATCGTGATGCTCCAGGGCAGCGACAACGGCCCGGTCACCCCGGCCAGGGCCCGCTCGAGTCCCAGCGCCGCGATGCCGCGCTGCAGCAGCGCGTCCACCGGGTCGGTCGGCACCCACAGCCCGCCACCGACGGCCTGCGACTCTGTGCTGTCGGCGGGGCGAACCCGGTCGAGCAGCCCCAGTTGCGGGATCGCCCGCACGTGGGCCCGGTCGCGGTCGAGGCCGGCGAGCTCGCAGACGCGGTCGAGGGCGACCGAGACGCCACCGAGGTGGTCGACCAGACCGTTCTCCTTGGCGTCGGCACCGGTCCAGACCCGGCCCCGGGCCAGACGCTCCAGGTCGGCGTGGTCCATGCCACGATCGGCCGCGGCCTTGGTGGTGAACTGCTCGTAGATGTCGTCGAGGATCCGGTTCAGCACGTGCCACTCGTCCTCGGTGAACTCACGGTCCGAGGCCATCATCTGGGCGCGGCGACCGGCGCTTCGTCCCTCGTGCTTGAGCGCCAACTTGTCCATCAGCCCGGCGGTGACGAACTTGCCAGCCAGCACGCCGATCGAGCCGGTCAGGGTCGCCGGCTGCGCCACGATCTCGTTGGCGCCCATGGCGGCGTAGTAGCCACCCGAAGCGGCGACGGTGCTCATCACTGCCACGACAGGCCGCCCGGACTCGCGCACCTGGTGCACAGCCCGCCAGATCGTGTCGGAGGCGACCGCCGAGCCACCGGGTGAGTCGATCTTGAGCACGACCGCCTTGATCCGGTCGTCGCGGCAGGTGGCGCGCAGGTGGTCGGCGATCACGTCGCCGCCAGCCTGCGGTCCAGCAGGGCCGGCGGGGCGGCCTCGTCCGGTGACAATCGGGCCACGCAGCGACACCACACCGACGATCGGTGCCTTGCGGTCGAGCGCCTCCTTGGCGATCTGCTTGCCGTGGGCGATGGTGTCGTAGCGGGTGACGAACTTGAGGTTCTCGCGGCTGCCGTTCCACTCCTGGTACAGGTGGGCGTAGACCTCGTCGCGGTAGCCGATGTGGTCGATCAGGCCGGCGTCGAGGGCCTGCTGCGGACTCAGCGGGGACGAATCGACCGCCTCGCGCACCTGCTCGACCGACTTGCCCCGGCGCTTGGCGATGGTGGCGACCACGTCGTCGACGATGGAGTCGGCCAGCCGCTGGGTCATCTCGCGGTTCGCCTCGGTGATCTCGGTGGCCGAGAACTGGTCGGCGGCACTCTTGTACTCGTGGCGCTGCCCGAACTGCGGCTCGACGCCACCCTTCTCGAGCAGGCCGCGCATCAGGGTGATGCCCAGGTGCACGCCGCTGATCGACAGCTCACCCGACGGCTGCAGCCAGACCTCGTGGCAGTGGGCGGCCAGCAGGTACGAGCCCAGGCCGAGCCCGAGCTCGCCGTAGGTCTGCGCCCAGGCGATGGTCGGCTTGTGCTCGCCGAACGACGCGATGGCCTCGGCCAGTTCCTGGGTCTCGGCCAGACCCAACCCCGACGGTGCGACATGGACGACCAGCCCGACCACGCGCTCGTCCTTGGCGGCATGGCGCAGGCCCTCACGCAGCACCCCGAGGGTGGCGGAGTTGATCGCCCGCAGCGCGGCCAGCGGGTTGTCGGGCGGTGATGCCAGCACACCCCGTGCCATGTCGATCTCGAGGATGGTGCGCGGCGCGGCGGTGCGGTCGCCGGTCAGGCCCTTGATCAGTCCAATCACGTCCATGCGTTCCACTGTAGGTGGCCGCATCCACTCCCCCGCCGGACGAGCCCCCGCCTGGGGGTCGACTCAGGGGTGGCAATGCTGTGGGCGAAACCGACTCGTCCCGGGGGGTGGTTTCGAGACGCTTTGCTGGCGCTCGGCGCCCATCCAGCGGGGTCAGACGGTGACTTGCGCTTCCTCGGGGTGCTCGATCACCACCGGGGGCCAACTGGCCTGCAGGTGCAGCCGGATGCCGTCGTGCAGGATCACGTAGAGGCTGACCGCCACGAAGGCGATGAAGGTGGCGACCGAGCCGATGGTGAGGATCGCCCGCGGCCCCCAGATCTCGCCGATCCAGCCCATGATCGGTGCACCGATCGGCGTGCCCCCCATGTTCACCGCCATGTAGACCGCCATCACCCGGCCCCGGTACAGCGGGTCGGCGGCGAGTTGCACGGTGGCGTTGCAGCTGGTCATCACCGTCAGGGCGCAGATCCCGACGCCGACCAGGCTGGCCCCGAACCACCCGAAGGAGGGGCTGACCGCTCCGAGCGCGTTGAAGAACGCGAACCCGCACAGCGCGGCGAGCAACACCCGCAGGCGCGGGCGGGCCCGGCGCGCGGCGAACACCGAGCCGCCCAGCGTGCCGATCGCCATCAGGGTGCCCAACAGCCCGAACTCGGTGGCGCCCTTGCCGAACGCCTCGGTCGCCATCAGGGCGTTGGTGAGCTGGAAGTTCATGCCGAAGGTCGACATGGTGAAGATCACCACCAGCATCAGGGTGATCGTCGGGCTCTTGCGCACGTAGGCGAACCCGTCACGAATCGCCCGTTCGGCCCTGGCCTTGGGCATCGGCGTCAGTTCGGCGGCCCGCATGATGATCAGCGCCGTGATCGTCGCCAAGAAGCTGATCGCGTTGATCAACAGGGCAGGCGCCACGCCCACCGCAGCGATCAGGAGGCCGGCCACAGCGGGGCCGATCAGCCGCGCGCCGTTGAACTGCGCCGAGTTGAGCCCGATCGCGTTCGAGAGCAGACCCAGCGGCACCATCTCGGAGACGAAGGCCTGCCGGGTCGGGATCTCGAAGGCGGCACAGACACCGGTGGCGAAGGCCAGCGCGAACGCGTGCCACAGCTGGATCGCCCCGGAGGCGACCAGCAGGTAGAGCACCAGGGCCACCAACCCGAGCCCGGTCTGGGCGACGATCAGCAGCTTGCGCTTGTCGAACCGGTCGGCCAGCGCCCCGGCGATCGGGGTGAGCAGCGGGATCGGCAGGAACTGCAGCGCCGTGGCGATGCCGAGCGCGCTCGCCGAGCCCGGCGTGAGTTCGGTCAGGATCAGCCAGTCCTGGGCGATCCGGGCCATCCAGCCGCCGATGTTGCTGATCAGCGCGCTGATCCAGAACAGTCGGTAGTTGTGGATGGCGAAGGACGCGAACGTCGACACCCGAGTCGGGTTGCGGGTGCTCGCCGTCGACACAGGCCCTCCTGGTGCTTAACAGAGGTAAAGATTACCGTTACCTAGGCTAAGTACCAATCAGGTGTCCGACAACCGGGACGAGGCTCGTCCCACCCTCACCGGGGTACCCGACGCTGTCGCCGGACCATGCCGACCAGGTAGACCACGCACCCGGACCAGACCACCACCATGCCGATCCACCAGACCAGGCTGACGCCTTGGTCGAACAGCAGCCAGCCGATCAGGAACTGCCCGGTCGGCCCGATGTACTGCAGCACGCCCAGGGTGCCCAACGGCAGCCCCTTGGCCGCCAGTGCGAAGAAGAACAGTGGTAGCGCGGTCAGTGCCCCACTGACCAGGAACAGCCCGGTCAGGCCCCAGTCCGTGCCGAACCTGCCCTCGCCGCGCGCCGCCAACCAGCCCAGCCAGGCCAGGCTGGGCACCAGCAGCAGCAGCGACTCCAGGAACAGCGTCTGCAGCGCCGGCACCGAGGTCTTCTTCTTCACCATGCCGTAGAGCCCGAAGCTGCCGGCCAGCACCAACGAGATCCAGACCGTGCGCCAACTCTGCGCCGAGATCACCACCACACCGACGAAGGCCAGCAGCGCGCCGATTCGTCCGAACCGGTCGAGCCGCTCACCGAACACCAGCCAGCCCAGCACCAGGTTCACCAGCGGGTTGATGAAGTAGCCCAGCGAACTCTCCACGGTGTGGTTCGAGGTCACCGCGTAGATGAACATCCCCCAGTTGACCGCGATCAGGGCTGCCGCGGCCATCATCTGCAGGCCGTGCGCGGCCAGAGTGGGGCGCACCCAGGCGAAACTGCCTCGTCCCACCGCCAGCGCGACAGCGACCGCCACCAGCGACCAGACGATCCGGTGGGCCAAGGTCTCGACCGCGCCGGCGTCGGCGAGCAGCACCCAGAACAGCGGGAACAGCCCCCACATGGCGTAGGCCGCCACGCCCGAGAGCAGGGCATCACGGGGCAGCGCCGAGTCAGCCGGCGGCGTGGTCACCTACCGAATCCGCTCGCACTCAGCCGCGGGTGCGCTCGGGACGAGCGTCAGTGGCGAACTCCGAGGCACTGCGGGTGGCGTACTCCTCATAGGTCTCCCAGCGCTGCACCACCTGGGCCTGCGCCAACTCCACCATGCGCTCGGCGGTCTCGGGATCGGCCTTGGCCAACATCGTGTAGCGGGTCTCGCGTCCGATGTAGTCCTTGAGGCTGAGCCGAGGCCTGGGCGAGTCGAGCATGAACGGGTTGCCGCCCTCGAACTTCACCACCGGGTTGAACCGCATCAGCGGCCAGTGGCCGGAGTTGACCGCCCGGTACTGCTGGTCGAGGCCCTTGCGCATGTCGATGCCGTGGGCGATGCAGTGGCTGTAGGCGATGATCAGGCTGGGGCCGGGGTAGGCCTCGGCCTCACGGAACGCCTTGAGCGTCTGCTGCGGGTCGGCACCCATGGCCACGCGGGCCACGTAGACGTTGCCGTAGGCGATCGCCTGAAGGGCCATGTCCTTCTTGTTGGTCACCTTGCCGCCGGCGGCGAACTTCGCCACCGCGCCCAGCGGGGTCGACTTGGACGCCTGACCGCCGGTGTTGGAGTACACCTCGGTGTCGAGCACCAGCACGTTGACGTCACGACCGGAGGCGAGAACGTGGTCGACACCACCGGAGCCGATGTCGTAGGCCCAGCCGTCGCCACCGACGATCCACACCGAGCGGCGCAGCAGGTGGTCGGCGACCGAGTCGAGGTCGGCCAGCTTGGCCTCGAACTCGGCCGAGCCGGTGCCGCGCAGTTCGCCGATCCGCTCGCGGAGCCTGCTCATCCGTTCCTGCTGGCGAGCCAGGTCGGACTCGTAGGCCTGGGGTGCGGTGAGCAGTTCGTCGACCAACTGCGCGCCCAGTTCCTCACGCAGGTCCTCGACCCGGGTGCGGGCCAGGCCGGTGTGCAGGTCGGCGGCCAGCCGCAGGCCCAGACCGAACTCGGCATTGTCCTCGAACAGCGAGTTCGACCAGGCCGGCCCTCGTCCCTGGGCGTTCTTGGCCCAGGGGGTGGTCGGCTGGTTGCCGCCGTAGATGGACGAGCAGCCGGTCGCGTTGGCCACCGTCGCGCGGTCGCCGAACAACTGGGTGAGCAGCTTGAGGTAGGGCGTCTCACCACAGCCGGTGCAGGCCCCGGAGAACTCGAACAGCGGCTCGAGGAACTGGGTGCCGCGCACCGTGCCGAAGTCGACCCGGGAGCGATCGTTGAGCGGGATGGTCTCGAAGAAGGCCACGTTGGTGCGGGTGGTGGCCTGGGCCGGCGCCGGCTCGAGGTTGATCGCCCGACGCGACGGCTGGCCGATCGGCTTGACCGGGCACGCTTCGACGCACAGGCCACAGCCGGTGCAGTCCTCGGAGTAGACCTGCAGGGTGTAGTTCTCCCCCGGCAGGCCGGCGGCATTCAGCGGCGCGGTCTCGAAGGTGCTCGGGGCCTGCGACAGCAGGTTGCTGTCGTAGTACTTGCCGCGCAGCACCGCGTGCGGGCAGACGAAGGCGCAGTTGCCGCACTGGATGCAGGCCTCGGGGTCCCACACCGCGACGATGTCGGAGATGTTGCGCTTCTCGTACTGGGTGGTGCCCGAGGGGTATGAACCGTCGACCGGCAGGGCGCTGACCGGCAGGTCGTCCCCTCGTCCCAACAGCATGGTCGCGGTGACGTCGCGGACGAAGTCGGGCGCGTGGTCGGGCACCGGCGGGATCAGGCCGTGGCTCGAGGTGACCTGGTCGGGCACCGGCACCTCGTGCAGGTGGTCGAGCGAGGCGTCGACGGCCAGGTGGTTCTTCTCGACGATCGCCATCGACTTGCGGCCATAGGTCTTGGTGATCGCCTTCTTCACCTCGGCGATGGCCGCGTCGCGTGGCAGCACACCGCTGATCGCGAAGAAGCAGGTCTGCAGCACGGTGTTGGTGCGGTTGCCCAGGCCGGCGTCTCGGGCCACCTCGGAGGCGTCGATCGTGAACAGCCGGATCTTCTTCTCCAGGATGGTGCGCTGCATCGGCTCGGGCAGGCGTCCGTAGACCTCCTCGGCCGGGAAGGGTGCGTTGAGCAGCAGCGTCGTACCCTCGCAGGCGAACTCGAGCACGTCGACCCGTTCGAGGATCGACCAGTGGTGCACGCCGATGAAGCCGGCCTGGCTGATCAGGTAGGGAGCCTGGATCGGGTTGGGGCCGAACCTCAGGTGCGAGACCGTGCGCGAACCGGACTTCTTGGAGTCATAGACGAAGTAGCCCTGGGCGTAGAACAGGCCGTCATGGCCCTCGGGGTTGGTCGAGCCGAGGATCTTGATGGTGTTCTTGTTGGCGCCCACGGTGCCGTCGGAGCCCAGACCGTAGAAGACCGCGCGCAGGGTCTGCTCGTCCTCGAGGTCGAGGGTGCGGTCGTAGTCGATCGAGGTGTCGGAGACGTCGTCGGTGATACCGACGGTGAACCGGGCACGTGGAGCGTCCTTGGCGAGTTCGTCGAAGACGCCGACCACCATGCCGGGGGTGAACTCCTTCGACGACAGGCCGTAGCGCCCACCGATCACCAACGGCATGGACGAGCGCTGCCCGCGCGCGAGGGCCTCGCCGAGGGCGGCGACCACGTCGAGGTAGAGCGGCTCACCGCCGGAGCCGGGCTCCTTGGTGCGGTCGAGCACGGCGATCCGTCCAGCGGTCTGCGGGATCGCGGCCAGCAGTTCGGCCACCGGGAACGGCCGGTAGAGCCGCACCTGCACCACGCCGACCTTGCGTCCCTGGGCGTTGAGGTGGTCGACGGCGGCGCGCACGGTCTCGGCACCCGACCCCATCACGATGACGACCTGCTCGGCGTCGTCGGCGCCGTGGTAGTCGACCAGGTGGTAGCGGCGTCCGGTGTGGGCGGCGAACCGGTCCATCACGTCGGCGACCACGCCGGGAGTGCGCTGGTAGTAGGGGTTGACCGTCTCGCGGGCCTGGAAGTAGGTGTCGGGGTTCATCGCGGTGCCGCGGATGAACGGGTTCTGCGGGGTGAGCGCCCGGGAACGGTGCTCACGGATCAGGTCCTCGCTGACCAACGCGCGCAGGTCGTCGTCGGTGAGCATGTTCAGCGTGTTGACCTCGTGCGAAGTGCGGAACCCGTCGAAGAAGTGGACGAAGGGCACCCGGCACTCCAGGGTGGCGACCTGGGCGATCAACGCGAAGTCGTGGGCCTCCTGCACCGAGGCCGAGCCCAGCAGCGCGAACCCGGTCTGGCGCACCGCCATCACGTCCTGGTGGTCACCGAAGATCGACAGCCCCTGGGTGGCCAGCGACCGGGCGGCCACGTGGAACACCGTCGAGGTGAGCTCGCCGGCGATCTTGTACATGTTGGGGATCATCAGCAGCAGGCCCTGCGAGGCGGTGAAGGTGGTCGACAACGCACCACCCTGCAGCGCACCGTGCATGGCACCGGCGGCGCCGGCCTCGGACTGCATCTCGATGACCGTCGGCACCATGCCCCACACATTGGTGCGGGCATGGGCCGACCACTCGTCGGCCAGTTCGGCCATCGTCGAACTGGGCGTGATCGGGTAGATCGAGCACAGTTCGTTGAGCCGGTAGGCCACCGAGGCGGCCGCCTCGTTGCCGTCGATGATCGCCCGGGTGTCGACCGGGGGCTCGGGGGCGTCCGGACCCTCCTGGGCGACGGTGCTCGACTCCGGCCCGGTGGTGTCCATGCCGGTGGGCACGCTGCCGGCGCGCTTGGGTACCGCGTGCTCGGTCAGGTCGGGACGCTCCGCCTCGGTCGCCGCCGGGTTGATGGGGCTGTCGGTGCTCATCTTGGTGCTCCGGTCGTCTCAGTGCTGGTGCGAGTTGATCAGTGTTGGGGGTGATCAGTGGCTCGAGTGATCAGTGCTCGGGAATCATCTCGATGGCGTGGACGGGGCACTGCTCGTAGCAGGAGGCACACCCCGTGCACTTCTCGTAGTCGTAGCGGTAGCGCAGGCCCTTGCCCAGCTTGATCACCGCGTCCTCGGGGCAGGCCCCGACACAGCCGTCGCACTCCATGCAGTTGCCGCAGCTGAGGCAACGGCCCGCCTCGAAGTGGGCGGTGGTCGCGTCGAAGGTGGTGACGATCTCTTCGAAGCCGCTGCGCTCGTCGGGATGGAGTTCGGCCTCCTGCCGGCGGGCGTGGTCACCGAAGTACCACAGGTTGAGCATGTCAAGGTCGGCGATCGGGGGCTTGATCCTCGAGTACGGCGGCTGCTGGTTGAGCCAGGCGTCGATGTTGCGTGCGGCCTTCTTGCCATGGCCGACGCCGATGGTCACGGTGCGCTCCGAGGGCACCGCGTCGCCACCGGCGAAGATGCCGGGCACGTCGGTCATCAGGGTGGTCGGGTCGACCTGCACCACGTCGTTGTCGAAGCTCATGCCGGGGATCTGCTTGAGGAAGTTCGAGTCGGCCTCCTGCCCCAGGGCGAGGATGACGGTGTCGGCCTCGAGCTTCTCGAAGCGACCGGTGCCGACAGCTCGTCCGTTCTCGTCGAGTTCCATGATCTCGACGGTGAGTGCGGACTCGTCCATCTCCTGGATCGTGCGCAGCCAGTTCATCTGGACGCCCTCGGCCTCGGCCTGGGCGCGCTCCTGCTCGTGGGCGGGCATCTGTTCCATGGTGCGCCGGTAGACCACGATCGACTCGTCGGCACCGAGCCGGCGGGCGACCCGGGCGGCGTCCATGGCGGTGTTGCCGCCGCCGTAGACGGCGACGCGTCGTCCGATGACGGGACGCTCGCCGCTGGCGACACCACGCAGGAAGGTGACCGCGTCGACGATCTTGGACGCGTCCTGTGAGGGGATGTCGACCCGCTTGGACAGGTGCGCCCCGATGGCGACGAAGACGGCGTCGAACTTGCCCTCACGCTGCTCGGCGAGCAGGTCCTTGACGCCATGGTTCTGGGTGATGGTGACGCCGAGGTCGACGATGCGCTGGATCTCGGCGTCGACGACCTGACGGGGCAGCCGGTACTCGGGGATGCCGTAGCGCATCATGCCGCCGGGCTGTTCGGCCGAGTCGCGGATCTCGACGGTGTGACCCAGGCGGGCCAGGTGGTAGGCCGCACTCAGGCCCGAGGGTCCGGCGCCGACGATCAGGATGCGCCGGCCCGAGCTCTGCCGGGGCTTGTCGAACTGCCAGCCCTTCTCGAGCGCGAGGTCGCCCAGGTAGCGCTCGACGCCGTGGATCGAGATCGCCGAGTCGAGCCCGGAACGGTTGCAGCCGGTCTCGCACGGGTGGTAGCAGACCCGCCCGTGGATGGCAGGGAAGGGGTTGTCGGCGGTGAGCTGGCGCCAGGCCGCCTCCTCTTCGTTGTGCTTGATCAGGCGCAGCCACTCCTGGATGTTCTCCCCAGCTGGGCAGGCCGCGTTGCAGGGAGGCAACAGGTCGACGTAGATCGGCATCCGCGACCGGACCGGGCCGACGCGTCCGCCGCCCTGCGCCAGGTCGGGCAGATGGGTGATGTCTCGCTGGTCGGTCATTGTCGCTCTTTCGTCGTTGATCGAGGGGCCGCTCGTGTGGATGACGCTACTCCAATCGATCAACCATCTTGTGGGCGGGGTCAGACGATGGTGGGATGACAGTCATGCCCAGCCGCGCCCCCGCCCGTGCCCGTGGCTGGCAACGTCTCACGTGGTGGTTCGCCGCGGCTTGGCTGCCGTTCCTGGCCTTCCCGCTCACCCACGTCTTCCAGGCCGACCACCACCGCGAGTGGCGCTACCTGGCCGGTGTGACGATCCTGGGCTTCGCTGCGCTGTACCTGTGGGGCTTTCGCACCTACAACCTGTGGTTGCCCATCTCGACCGACCACTGGCCCCGGATCTGGGTGCTGGTCGGGCTGGCGGTGCTGTCGGCGGTGTCGGTGCAGGTGCTGGGCAACCACGCGATGGGGCTGTTGCCGTTCGTGGTGGCCTGGGCATCGTTCGCCATGTCATCGGTCTGGCGCTGGACGGTGGGCGTGAGCTGCCTGCTCGCCCTCGCCCTGGCCGGACGAGGCGACGAGTTCGACGACACCTTGTGGCTGCTGGTCATCGCGCTGGCGCTGATGCTGACCGGCTACCTCACCTCGCACCTGCTGGCCAGGACCCGCCAGATGGGTGAGGTGGAGCGGGCGCACCTGGTGATCGCCGAACGCGACCGGATGGCGCGCGACGTGCACGACGTGGTCGGGCACTCACTCACCGTGGTCGGGCTGAAGGTGCAGTTGGCCGAGCGGTTGGTCGAGCGTGACCCCGCCCGGGCACGGCGTGAGCTCACCGAGGCCAGCGACGCGATCAAGGAGGCGCTCGCCGGGATCAGGCTCAGCGTCGAGGGCGTGCACTCGTCCACCTTCCCGACCGTGGTGCACGGGGCCGTGTCGAGCCTGCGTGATGCGGGTCTGGTGGTCGACCTCGTCGGCGATCCCGCGTCGGTGACCTCGAAGGTCAGCATCCCGCTGCGGTGGGTGGTGCAGGAGTTGACCACGAACGTGCTCCGTCACAGTCACGCACGACGGGTGGTGGTCGAGGTGGACGACGAACACTTCGCCATCGAGGATGATGGAGTCGGGACGAGGGGCGTCGGTGAGGGCCGGGGCCTGCAGGGGGTGCGTGAACGCTTGAGCGCTGCTGGTGCCGAGCTGAACGTGACGACCCCTGACCATGGCGGTACCCGGATGGAGGTGACGTGGTGATCAGGCTTCTGCTGGCCGATGACCAGGCCATGGTGCGCGGTGCCCTGGGGGCACTGCTGGAACTGGAGTCCGACATGGAGGTGGTGGCCGAGGTCGGCACCGGCACCGAGGTGCTCAGCGCAGCCCGCGAGCACCAGCCCGACGTCTGCCTGGTCGACATCCAGATGCCCGGGATGGACGGCATCCAGGTGGCGGCCCAGATGAAGCGTGCTCTGCCCAAGGTGGCGGTGCTGATCGTCACCACCTTCAATCGTCCCGGCTACCTGCGCCAGGCACTGGACGCCGGCGCCATGGGCTTCGTGGTCAAGGACTCACCGGCCTCGGAGTTGGCGCGGGCAGTACGCGAGGTGCACGAGGGACGACGGGTGATCGACCCGACCCTGGCCCAGGAGTACATGTTGAGTGGGCCCAACCCGCTGACCGCGCGCGAGCAGCAGGTGCTCAAGATGGCCGCCGCCGGTGAACAGGTGAGCAAGATCGCCCAGCAGGTGTTCCTGTCACCGGGCACCGTGCGCAACCTGTTGAGCTCGGCGATCCAGAAGACCCACACCTCGAACCGGATCGAGGCCGCCAACCGCGCCAGCGAGATGGGTTGGATCTAGAGGGGTGTAGGAGCTCCTCCCCACCGGGCTGGTGCAAGGGGGTCCTCCCCCGCAACTATGAAATCGGGTCGGGGCAGACGTCTCGTCTGCCACAGCCCTGGCAGTGCTCCCCCATCCAGAAGGTGTCGAACTCTCGCTCGAGCATGGCGACGAACTCCGGCTCGCGTCCAACCGCACCGAGCTCGAGGTTGCGGCGACCCTCACCCTTGGCCCCGATGCCCGCGCCGGTGAAGTTCGCCGACCCGGTGTAGCCGAGTTCGCCGTCGACGATCACCATCTTCCAGTGGCTGCGGGGACAGATCTGCAGCTCCAACCCGCCGGCGACCAGGTCGGGTGAGGCGTCGAAGGTCTCCCGGAACGGCCTCGACGGCAGTTCGGCATGGATGATCCGCAACTGCACGCCGTCGGCGGCCATCGCGGCGAACTCCTCCAGGATCGGCCGGTAGCGCCGGCCTCGTCCCGGCACGTGCAGGTCCTTGAGGTTGGCGGTGGCGATCCAGACCGACCTGCGGGCACGCAACACACCTTCGGTGATCACGGCCCGGTACAGGTCGCGTCCGGTCAACCACTCCACGGCTTCGGGCCCCGGTTGTCGGGGTCGATCAGCCCAGCACGCCCTTGGCGGTGGCCACCACGTTGTCGACGGTGAAGCCGAACTCCTCGAAGCACTTGTCGCCCGAGGCCGAGGCGCCGAAGTGCTCGATGCTCACCGAGGCTCCGGCCGGTCCGACGTACTTCGACCAGCCCATCGAGACCGCGGCCTCGACGCTGACCCTGGCCGACACCGACGGCGGCAGCACCGACTCGCGGTAGCCCTCGTCCTGCTGGTCGAACCACTCCTGGCAGGGCATCGAGACGACCCGGGTGGGCACACCCTCGTCCTCGAGCTTGTCGGCGGCGCCGAGCGCGAGCTGCACCTCCGAACCGGTGGCAATCAGGATCAGCTTCGGGTCGGACGAGGCCTCGCGCAGCACGTAGGCACCCTTGTCGACGCCGGTGACGTCGCCCAGGCCCTCACGGTCGAGGATCGGAAGGTCCTGCCGTGACAGGATCAACGCGCCGGGGTGGTCGACCCGCTTGAGCAGGCCCTTCCACGCCTCGGTGGTCTCGTTGGCGTCTGCGGGACGAATGACGTCGAGGCCGGGGATGGCCCGCAGCGCGGCGAGGTGCTCGATCGGCTGGTGGGTGGGTCCGTCCTCGCCGACGCCGATGGAGTCGTGGGTCCAGACGAAGACCGTGGGCAGGCCCATCAGGGCAGCCAGCCGCACCGGCGGGCGCATGTAGTCGCTGAACACCAGGAAGGTGGCGCCGTAGACCCGGGTCAGCCCCGACAGGGTGATGCCGTTGAGGATGCCGCCCATGGCGTGCTCGCGCACCCCGAAGTGCAGGGTGCGTCCGTAGAGGTTGCCGGTGAACTCGTCACTGGAGCGCTCCGGCGGGAAGAACGAGGGCTCGCCCTTCATCGTGGTGTTGTTCGAGCCGGCGAGGTCGGCCGAGCCACCCCAGAGCTCGGGCAGCTGCGCGGCGAGCTGGTTCAGCACCTCGCCCGAGGCCTTGCGGGTGCTCATCTTGCCCGGCTCGAAGGTCTTGAGCTCCAAGTCGGGCAGCGCACGATCGCTGACCCGGGCCAGCAGTTCGGCCCCCTCGGGGTTGGCCGACTTCCAGGCCTCGAACTTCTCGTCCCACTCGGCGCGCAGGGTGCGGCCACGCTCGGCAGCGGCGCTGCGGGCGTGGGCGACCGCGTCCTCGTCCACGGCGAAGGGTTCCTCGGGGAAGCCGAGCACCTTCTTCAGTCCGGCGACCTCTTCGGCCCCGAGCTTGTTGCCGTGCACGTTGTGGCTGCCGGCCATGGTCGGCAGCGGCCAGCCGATCACGGTGGTGAGCCGGATGAACGACGGCTTGTCGGTGACCTGTTCGGCGGCCTCGATGGCGTCGTACAGCTCCTGGACGTTCTCCTCGTAGGTGGTGCCGCCCTGGGTCCAGTCGACGTGCTGCACGTGCCAGCCGTAGGCCTCGTAGCGTGCCGAGACGTCTTCGGAGAAGGCGATCTTGGTCTCGCCCTCGATCGAGATCCGGTTGTCGTCGTAGATCAGGGTGAGGTTGCCCAGGTTCTGGGTGGCAGCCAGCGACGAGGCCTCGCTCGAGACCCCCTCCTGCATGCAGCCGTCACCGGCGATGCAGTAGATGTGGTGGTCGAACGGCGACTCACCGGCGGGGGCGTCGGGATCGAACAGTCCGCGCTGCTTGCGCTGGGCCATGGCCATGCCGACCGCCATCGAGACACCGGCGCCCAGCGGGCCGGTGGTGGCCTCGATGAACTTGGTGTGGTGGTACTCGGGATGGCCGGGGGTCTTGGACTCGAAGGTGCGCAGCGCCTTGAGGTCGTCGAGCTGCATGTCGGCGTCGAGCAGGTACAGCTGGCAGTACTGGGTCAGTGAGCTGTGGCCGGCTGACAGCACGAACCGGTCGCGGCCCAGCCAGAGGCTGTCGGTGGGGTCGGTCTTCATCACCCGCTGGTACAGCAGGTAGGCGGCCGGGGCCAGCGAGATCGCGGTGCCGGGATGGCCGTTGCCGACCTTCTCGACCGCGTCCGCGGCCAGGATCCGGGCGGTGTCGACCGCGCGCTGGTCGTCCTTGGTCCACTCCAGGGTGCTCACGTGGTTGATCCTCTCGTCGTCTCGCCTGCGAGCCTAGCCGGGCTGGCTGACGTGCATGCGGGGCTGCCAACTGTTGTCGCCCTGTTGGGGGGTGGAGCGCTGCTGGTTTGTGGCGTGAATGTCGCCGTCAGTGACGACTTTCGCGCCACAAATGCGTGGGGGAGGCGGACAGGTGTCAGTCGAGCAGGGCGTCGATACGGTCGAGGACGAGGTCTGGCCGGGCGTCGGCCGGCAGGGCGTCGACCTCGTCGCGGGTCGAGTCACCGGTCAGGACGAGCGCCGACGCCAGTCCGCCGGCCTTGGCCATGGCGATGTCGGTGGCCAGCCGGTCACCCACCATGACCGCCCGGCCGGGAGCGACGTCGAGCCCGCGCAGCGCCGCCTCGAGCATCACCGGGTCGGGCTTGCCGAGGTTCTGGCTGCACGGCACCTGGGTGCAGGCCTCGATCGCAGCGGTGATGGCCGCACAGTCGGGCTCGCCTCGTCCCCCCGGGAACGGGCAGTAGCGATCGGGGTTGGTCTGCACGAGGATGCCGCGGCGGTGGAACCACAGGGTGTCGAAGGCAACCTGCAGCTTGCGGTAGTCGAAGCCGCGGTCGTAGCTGGCGATCACCACGTCGACCCGGGACGCGTCGTCGCTGACCTCGAAGCCAGCAGCGGTCAGGGCGTCGACCAGCGGCTGCTCGGCGATCGGGAACACCACAGCCTGCGGGTGGTGCTCACGCAACCAGTCAACGGTGGTGACCACGGTGTTGACCACCTCGGCCAGGTCGACCTCGATGCCGAGGCGGCCCAGCTTGTCGACGTACTGCCGGGGGCTGCGGGTGGGGTTGTTCGACACGAACCGGACCGGAGTGCCGCGACGCCTGAGTTCGGCGATGGTCTCCGCGGACCCCGGCAACAGATCATCGCCGAGGTAGATCGTCCCGTCGAGGTCGAAGACGTAGGCGTCGTGGGTCATGGTCACCGTCCCAACTCAGCCACGGTGCCGTCGGCCAGCGCGGCCAGCGCGGCGCGTACCCGGGCGGCGTTGGCGGGTGTGCAGTGCTGGTCGAGGTCGTCGGGGTGGACGAACACCACACCACTGAGTTCGTCCTCGGGCCAGCCGATGGCCGAGATCTGTTCGTCGGTGAGCACTCCCCCGTCGTAACCCAGGATCATCGCGCCGTGGTCGTCGTCCTGGTCGGGCTTGACCTCGTCGATCACCAGCAGCCGGCCAACCGGCAGGTCGAGCCCCAGTTCCTCGACCACCTCGCGGGCCGTGGCCTCGGCCGGGGACTCACCGGTCTCGACAGTGCCCCCGGGCAGGATCTTGTTCGGCTTGTAGGTGGGCACCACCAGGCAGACCCGACCCTGGCCGTCGCGCAGCAGCAGGCCGGCCGCGAGCCGCCTCCTGGGCAGGGTCAACAGGAACTCGCGCCGCGGCAACTGGGCGTCGTCGGTCACGTCAACCCACCAGCAGGACGACCAGCGTGCGCGGCCCGTGCACGCCCTCGACCCGGTTGAGTTCGATGTCGCTGGTGGCCGACGGCCCGCTGATCCAGGTGAGCGGACGATGGCTGGCCACCGAGATGCCCAACAGGCCGACCGCCTCACCGACATCAGAGACCACGTCACCCTCACGCACCACGCACAGGTGCAGGTCGGGCACCAGGCTGAGCGCGCGTCGACCCTGGTCGGGGGCGTGGTCGAGGACGATCGTTCCGGTCTCGGCGATCGAGACCCGGCTGGCGGTGACCACGGCGTCGATCCGGTTGAGTTCGTCGTGGGGAAGCGGCTGGCGCCTCTGCTCGACCACCACGTCGGCCGCGGCACCGGCGGCATCGCGCCAGGCCTCGGGCAGCCCGGCAGGTACGACCACCGCGGTGGCACCGTGGCGTTGCAGCACGGCGGTGATCTGCCCGGGCAGGGCCGCCTCGTCGGCGCGCACCACCTCGGCTCGGTAGTCCTCGACGCGCTGGACGAACCGGGCGATCACGTCGTCCATCGGCAGTGGCTGTCCGTAGTTCCAGTCGAGGACGACGTCACGCGCCGGGTCGGGCTCGCCGACGTCGGCGAGCGCGCCGCGGATGCGGCCAAGGATCTCGTCGCGCGCGCTCATCGGTCGGGCTCCTCATCGGTGCCGGGGGCATCGCTGCGCTTGCGCCACCACTGGGTGAAGGTCTCCGCCGCCGGCATCGGCAGGTCGCGGCTGGTCGTCCAGGCCGAGGCGCCCGGGCCGGGGAGCTTGCGCCCGATGCCGGGGATCGGCAACTTGCCGGCCAGGGTCGAGGCGATCTGGGCGGCGCGCAACGAGTGAGGGTTGCCCATCACCTCACCGAGCACGCCCATGGCCAGCCGCTCGAGCCCGAGGCCGCCCCGCTTGTGCTCGTCGACCACCTGGCGGCGCAGGTGCACCAGCAGGTCGGGGATCTCGATGCGCACCGGGCAGACGTCGAAGCAGGCACCGCACAGGCTCGAGGCGAACGGCAGCGAGGCGTCGATCGCCTCGGTGTGGCCACGCAACTGCGGGGTCAGCACCGCGCCGATCGGACCCGGGTAGACCGAGCCGTAGGCGTGCCCGCCGACCCGTTCGTAGACCGGGCAGATGTTGAGGCAGGCCGAGCAACGGATGCAGCGCAGCACCTGTCGTCCGAACTGGTCGGCCAGCGCGTTCGTGCGCCCGTTGTCGACCAGGACGACGTGCACGTCGCGGGGACCGTCGAGCCCGTGCGCGCCGGTCCACATCGTGGTGTAGGGATTCATCCGCTCGCCGGTGGAGCTGCGCGGCAGCAGCTTGAGGAACACCTCGAGGTCGGCGAAGGTCGGCAGCACCTTCTCGATGCCGACGACGGTGATCAGGGTCTCGGGCAGGGTCAGGCACATCCGGCCGTTGCCCTCGGACTCGACCACCACCAGCGTGCCGGTCTCGGCGACGGCGAAGTTGGCGCCCGAGACCGCGACTTTGGCGCGCAGGAACTTCTCGCGCAGGTGGATGCGGGCAGCCTCGGCCAGCCGCCCGGGATCATCGGTCAGGTCGTCAGGCGCTGCCCGGCCGTAGCGACCCATCTCGGTGAGGAAGATCTCGCGGATCTCGCTGCGGTTGCGGTGGATCGCCGGCACCAGGATGTGGCTGGGTGAGTCGTGGCCGAGTTGGACGATCAGCTCGGCGAGGTCGGTCTCCCAGGCTGCGATCCCGGCCTCTTCGAGCGCCTCGTTGAGTTCGATCTCCTGGGTGGCCATCGACTTGACCTTGACCACCTCGTCGGCCCCGGCGGCGCGGGTGACGTCGATCACGACCTGGTTGGCCTCAGCGGCGTCCCGGGCCCAGTGCACGGTCGCGCCGGCGGCCTTGAGCTTCTTCTCGAACTCGACCAGGTAGGTGTCGAGGTGGCGCAGGGTCCGGTCCTTGATCGCAGCACCGGCCAGGCGCAACTGCTCCCAGTCGTCCACCTCGCTGACCACGGCGGCACGCTTGGCGCGGATGGTGCGGGTGGCGTGGGTGAGGTTGGCGCGCTGCCGGTCGTTGGCCAGTTGCACCTTGGCGTTGGCGGGGAAGGCCGGCATCCCGAGCCAGGTGACCGGTGCGACGTCGGGGGTGCGGCGGGTCATCGTGCTGCCCCCGCCATGAACGGGGCGTCCTGGGTGCTGGCCAGGATCTCGGCCAGGTGGATCGTGCGGATCGGGGCCTTGGTGCGGTGAGCGAGTCCGCCGATGTGCAGCAGGCAGGAGTTGTCGCCGGCGACCACGTACTCGGCTCCCGAGGCCACCGCGTGCGCGACCTTGTCGGTGCCCATCGCCGCCGAGACATCGGGGTTCTTGACCGAGAAGGTGCCCCCGAAGCCGCAGCACTCCTCGGCGTGCGGCAGGTCGACCACGGTGATGCCGTCGACCGCGCGCAGCAGCTGCTGCGGACGATCACCCACCTTGGCAACCCGCACCGAGTGGCAGGTGGGGTGGAAGGTCACGGTGTGCGGGAAGTGGGCTCCGACGTCGACCAGACCCAGGTCGTCCACGATGAACTCGCTCAGCTCGCGGGTGCGGGCCACGATCTGGTCGACCTCGTGGCGCAACCCGGCATCGCCGGCGTCGTCGGCCAGCATCGGGTGCTGGTGACGTACCGACCCGACGCACGACCCGGACGGGCCGACGATCACCTCGGCGTCGGCGAACGCTCGGACGAACGCCCGCACCGACTTCACGCCCTCACCGAACCAGCCGGAGTTGGTGAACATCTGGCCGCAGCAGGTCTGGTTGGCCGGCACCGTCACCTCGCAGCCGAGGCGTTCGAGCACGCTGACCACGGCCCGCCCGGTGTGGGGGAACATCGTGTCGTTGATGCAGGTGATGAACAGCGACACCCGTGGTCGAGAAGTCACGTAGACATCATGGCATCGAGCCCATGGCGGGTCAGGATCGGGTCAGCAACGCACAGTCGCGAGCGGCCTACTCGGTCATCTCCTGGCCCTTGCGGTCGGGCAGCAGCATCGCTGCCCCTGCGGCCAGGATGAACGCCGCTGCGAACACCCCGAAGGCCAGGGGCATGCCGCCGCCCTTGATCAGGAAGGGCACGCTCAGCGGGGCGATCATCGAGGCGATCCGGCCGAACGCTGCAGCCGCACCGGTTCCTGACCCGCGGATCTCGGTCGGGTAGATCTCTGGGCCGATGGCGTAGAGCGCGCCCCAGGCGCCGAGGTTGAAGAACGACAGCGCGCAGCCGGCGACCAGGATCGTCGTGGGCGAGTCGGCCAGGCCGAACAGACCTGCCGCCACCGCCGAGCCGGCCAGGAAACTGGCCAGGGTGGCGCGTCGTCCCCAGACCTCGATCAGCCAGGCTGCCACCGCGTAGCCGGGCAACTGGGCCAGCGTGATGATCAGGGTGTACTCGAACGACTTCACCAGGGTGTGGCCGGAGTTGAACAGCAGGGTCGGCAGCCAGATGAAGGCGCCGTAGTAGCTGAGGTTGATGCAGAACCAGACCACCCACAGCGCGATCGTGCGCTGCCTGAGCCGCGACGACCAGATCGACTCGCGGTCGTCGTCGGCGACCGGAACGTCGGCGGCCGGGGCACTGGGGCCCTCGACCGGTTCGGCCGGGGCGGCCACGCCGGCCGACTCCTCGAACGAACGCACCGCGGCCTCGGCCTCGGCGTGGCGTCCCTTCGACTCCAGGAAGCGCACCGACTCGGGGATGCCGAACCGGATCACCGCGGCATAGACCGTCGGCACGATGCCCACTGCGAGCGCCCATCGCCAGCCGTTGTCGACGTTGGGGATCAACAGGTAGCCCAGCAGCGCCGCCATGATCCAGCCCAGCGCCCAGAACGCCTCGAGCGCGACCACGACGCGTCCTCGGATCCGCCGCGGGGCGTACTCACTGACCAGGGTCGAGGCCACTGGCAGTTCGGCCCCCAGCCCCAGGCCGACGATGAATCGCAGCACGATCAGCGCGGCCACCGACCCGACCAGGGCGGAGGCGCCCGTCGCGGCGCCATAGACCAACAGGGTGAGGGCGAAGACCTGGCGTCGTCCGATCCGGTCGGCCAGCAGACCACCCAGCGACGCACCGATCGCCATGCCGACGAAGCCGATCGAACCGATCCAGCTCAGGGTGGTGGCGCTGAGCTTCCACTCGGCGGCCAGGGCGACCATCACGAACGAGATGAGCCCGACGTCCATGGCGTCCAGGGCCCAGCCCAGACCGGAACCGGTCAGCAACTTGGTGTGCTTGCGGGTGAAGGGCAGTCGGTCGAGCCGCTCGGAGCGGCTCGGTGCGTGCTGCCCGGCCGTGGTCGAAGAAGTCATGGGGGTCTCTTCCCGTCGCGCCCCTCCAGCAGTTGGCCCGGGGGGCAGAGCAGTGAGCGTACTGTGCTGGCATGCCCGTCACCATTCGCCCGGCCACTGTGGACGACATCGCCGAGATCACGCAGATCTACAACCAGGCCGGCGTCGGCACCACCGCCAGCTATGACCTGGCCCCGGTGACGGTGGCCGAGCGCACCGAGTGGTTCGAGGCCAAGCAGCGCCGCAACTTCCCCACCCTGGTCGCCGTCGACGACGGCCAGACCGTCGGCTTCGCCTCCTACGGCACCTTCCGTGAGAAGGCCGGCTACGACTACACCGTCGAGCACTCGGTCTACGTGCGCGACGGCCACCGCGCCTCCGGCGTGGGACGCATGCTGATGAGCGCGTTGATCGACCACGCCCGCGGCCACGGGGTGCACGTGATGGTCGGCGCCCTGGACGGGTCGAACGAGGCCAGCGTCGCCTTCCACCTGTCGCTGGGCTTCGTCGAGGTGGCCCGGATGCCCGAGGTGGGCCGCAAGTTCGGACGATGGCTCGACCTGGTGCTGGTGCAACTCACCTTCGAGGGCCCCGACCCCGCCTGAGGCCCACTCCGCCCTGCCGCTGGTGGCGGAAGCGTTGCACGCGGCACAATCACCCGTGGCGGCCCGACAAACACCACCCCAGTCCCCCGGTCCCGAGGCGAGGAGACCCGCGTGAGCAGCACCACCCACGACCAGACCCCACCGCCGGGTGCTTCGGTACCCGCGGCCAAGCCCGGACTGATCGAACTCCAGGGCATCGACGTGGTTGCCGAGGCCGACCGCACGGCCCGCCCACGCGACCTGTTCTGGCCCTGGTTCGCCGCCAACGTCAGCGTCTTCGGCATGAGCTACGGCGCCTTCCTGCTGGGCTTCGGCATCAGCTTCTGGCAGGCGACGGTCGTCGCGTTGATCGGCATCATCTTCAGCTTCGCCATCTGTGGCGTGATCGCCCTGGCCGGCAAGCGTGGCTCGGTGCCCACCATGGTGCTCTCGCGCGCCGCCTTCGGTGTCCAGGGCCAGAAGGTGCCCGGCATCATCAGCTGGCTGACCTCGATCGGCTGGGAGACCAGCCTCACCATCCTGGCGACGCTGGCGATCGGCACCGTTTTCGAGCGCCTCGGCTGGGCCCACGGCACCACCACCAAGGTGATCGCCTGCGCCCTGATCGCCGGCATCATCGTCGCCGCGTCCGTGCTGGGCTACCACACGATCATGAAGCTGCAGTCGATCCTGACCTGGGTCACCGGCGCCTTCACCATCGTGTTCATGCTGGTCACCATCCCCAAGATCTCGTGGAGCGCGGTCAGCCAGATCCCCTCGGGCTCGCTGCCGGCCACCATCGGCGCCCTGGTCATGGTGATGACCGGTTTCGGCCTGGGCTGGGTCAACATCGCCGCGGACTGGTCGCGCTACCAGCACCGTGACTCCAGCTCGGCGGCGATCGTCGGCTGGAACACCTTCGGCGGCTCGGTGGCCCCGATCATCCTGGTGATCTTCGGCCTGCTGCTGGTCGGCTCGAACGAGGGCTTCGCCGGCCTGGTCGGCGGCGACCCGATCGGAGCGCTCGCCGGGCTGCTGCCCACCTGGCTGCTGCTGCCCTACCTGCTGGTGGCCATCCTCACCCTGGTCAGCGGCGCGGTGCTGGGCATCTACTCCTCGGGCCTGACCCTGCTCAGCCTGGGCATCGACATCCCCCGTCCGGCCGCGGCAGCCATCGACGGCGTGATCATGACCCTGGCCACGATCTACGTGGTGTTCTTCGCCGAGAACTTCCTCGGCCCGTTCCAGAGCTTCCTGATCACCCTGGGCGTGCCGCTGGCAGCTTGGGCGGGCATCATGTGCGCCGACATCGCCACCCGCCGTCGTCCCTACGACGAGAAGGCACTGTTCGACAGCCGCGGACGCTACAAGGCCTTCGACTGGGTGTCGCTGGTCACGTTGGTGGTCGCCTCGGTGATCGGCTGGGGACTGGTGATCAACCAGTTCGCCAAGGACGCCGCCTGGAACAACTGGCAGGGCTACCTGCTCGAGCCGCTCGGACTGGGCACCAGGACCACGGCCGAGGACGGCAGCCAGTCGTGGGACGGCTCGTGGCCGTGGGCCAACCTGGGCGTGTTCATCGCCCTGGCTCTGGGCTTCCTGGTCACCCTGGTCGCCCGCCGCGGCACGATCCGCCGCCAGGAGGCCACCCAGACCGAGGCCGACGAGAACTCCCACGTGGTGGCGTCGTGACCAGCGCCCAACGCCCGACCCTGCCCCCGCCCGACGACGCCTGGCTGGTGGTCATCGACCCGCAGGTGGTCTTCGCCGATCCCTCCAGCGACTGGGCCTCACCGATGTTCGACGGCATCGTGCCGGTGGTGGACGAGTTGGTGGCCCACTTCGGTGAGCGGACGATCGTCACCCGTTGGCTGCCCGGCACCGACCACCAGGGGTCGTGGCAGGCGTACTTCACGCTGTGGAGCTTCGCCGATCGTCCCGACGACGACCCGCTGTTCGACCTGGTGCCGGCCGCCCGTGCGTGGGTGCACGGTGACACCCTCGACGTGACCACCTTCGGCAAGTGGGGCCAGGCGATGGTCGAGCGCACCGGTGAGCAGCATCCCCAGCTCGTGCTGGTCGGGGTCTCGACCGACTGCTGCGTGATCTCGACCGCGCTCGCGGCCGCCGACGCCGGCGCCACAGTGACCGTTGTCGAGCAGGGGTGCGCGGGCTCGACGCCTGAGAACCATGCGGCCGCGATGCAGGTGATGGGGCTCTACGCACCCCAGATCGTGGTCGTGGGAGCGGAGGCTGAAGCGGCATGAGCAGGCGGCGCAAGGGCTCGCGCGGGCCTCGGCGCAAGCCCGGCCCAACTCGGGCGCTGTGGGGATGGGCCCTGGCGATGCTGGCCTACACGGTGCTGGTCGCCGGGCTGCGCTGGTGGGCGGAGTACCAGCCTGACGTCGCGACCCCGGCTCGGTAAGTGGCCATGGTCGGCATGCTGACCTGCCCGATCACCCTGGGCACGATCTTGAGCGAGATCGGTGAGCACAACGCCACCTTCAAGTGGGCGCTGGCCACCTTCGGCGCGGTGATCATCGGTCTGGTGCTGCCTGTCACCACGCCCGACCTGTGGGGCGTGCACGTGCTGGTCACCGGTCTGGCGGTGGCGTTCGCGATCGCCACCGTGGTGATGCTGGCACGTCGTGCCGCCGCCCAAACCCCCGACGTCAGCCCGACGCGGCGCTGACCAGCAGTTCGAACAGGGCCAGGCCACGCCGGTCGTGGCGATGGCTCATCTCGGGGTGCCATTGCACGGCAAGCAGCCAGCCCTGCTCGGCCCGGACTGCCTCGACCAAGCCGTCCGGAGCGGTCGCCTCGACCACCAGCCCTCGCCCCAACTGGTCGACGCCCTGGTGGTGGTACGAGACCACCGCGAGGTCGACCTCGCCCACGGCCTGGGCGAGCAGACCGCCCGGGGTCACCGAGACGGTGTGCGTCGGCTGGTCGGGGGCGCCGCTCTGCCAGTGGGCCACCTCGCTGGGGCGGTCGGTGGGCAGGTCCTGGACCAGGGTGCCCCCGCCGGCCACGTTGACCAGCTGGAAGCCCCGACAGATCGCCAGCACCGGGATGCCCCGTGACCGAGCCGCCTCGAGCAGTCGCAGGTCGTACGCGTCTCGCACCGGCAGGCTCTCACCACACTCGGGACGACGCTCCTGCCCGTAACGGGACGGGTCGATGTCCTGCCCGCCGGTGAGCACCAGGGCATCGACGCCCTCGAGCTGGTCGTCCACGATCGGGTACCGCTCGGGATCGAACAGCGGCAGCATCACCGGGACGCCCCCGGCGGCCAGCACAGCATCAACGTAGTCGGTCGAGACATTGGTGCGCGGCAACCCGGGCAGGGGGCCGGAGAGCTCCTGCCCGGTGGTGGTCGAGATGGCGATACGGGGACCGGACGCCACGCGGGCGTCCCGACTGGTGGAACGTGTCACGTGACCCATGTCACCGGAACCGGCCCCTCGACGCAACAGTGACAGAGGTCACGCAGCTGGCTCGGCTGTGGCGTGCCGCAGTGGCTAGGGTTCTTTGGCGCGATCACCACGTGCAGGGCGTGGCTGCCCTGATCGCCCCCCTGGCGCTGCTGACGATGATGACGCAGGGAATGCCCTCGGACTCGTGGTTGGTGCGGTCGGTGCTGCTGGCCTGAGTGTCGACCATCGCCACCTTGGTCGTACCGCAACTGGGCAGCCACCTGTGGTGGACCCACGACGCCTTCGCCGTGCTCGCCGCGCTGTCGGCCGGGGTGGGGTTCGCACTCGTGGCCCGGTGGCGGGTTCCCCGAGCAGCCCAGCACCGCAGGCGCCACTCCGAGCCCAGCTGATTGCTGCGGACAGCACCGTCGCCACCACTGGCGACGTGCGAAGCTGTGGGGTGTGATCTGGGTCGCACTGGGGCTGGCAGCCCTCATCATCGGCATCTCCAAGACCTCCGTGGGAGGGCTGGCCGCGGTCTCGGTGGCGATCTTCGCGATGTACATGCCCACCAAGGAGTCCACGGCCGCCGTCCTGCTGCTGCTGATCCTCGGCGACGTCGTCGCGGTGCTGCGCTACCGAGCCCACGCCGACTGGAAGTTGCTGGTCAAGCTGCTGCCCTGGGTGCTGCCCGGTCTGGCGTTGGGTGCCTGGTTCATGTCCCAGGTGGACGACAGGACCCTGCGCCGGGTGATCGGTGTGCTGCTGCTGATCTCGCTGGCCGTGCAGTTCATCACGCTGTGGCGCCAGCGCGGTCGCACCGAGCCCAGCAAGGCAGCCGGGTCGCACGCGGCCGCCGGTGCCGCGGGCCTGGCGGCCGGGTTCACCACCATGACGGCGAACGCCGCCGGCCCGGTGATGACGCTGTACCTGCTGGCCGCCAAGATCGACAAGATGAAGTTCGTCGGCACAGGGGCCTGGTACTTCCTGATCGTCAACCTCACCAAGGTGCCGTTCAGCGCCAGCCTCGGGCTGTTCACCTGGCCCACCGTGCGCACCGTGTTGATGCTGACCCCCGTGGTGCTGTTCGGCACGTGGGTCGGCATCAAGCTGCTCAAGGCGCTGCCCCAGCGGCTGTTCGAGAACCTGGCGATCTTCGGCTCGGTCGTCGCGGCGGTGAGTCTGCTCGTCCGCTGACCGCGAGTTTGCGCGGTGCCCATCCCTCATTGATAATGGTTCTCATTAGAGGGAAGGTTCACTTCATGCTGACATCACGCCGCCACGTCCTGCTCGGGATCTCCGCCGCCGGCCTGGCCGCCCTGGCCGGGTGCTCCTCCGACGCAGGCAGCCCGTCCGGCACCCCGGGGGGACGAGTCCTCGTCCACACCACCGGACCGGTGTGGGCCGCCGTCGCCCGCGCCGTCGCCGGTGACGACGCCGAGGTCACCACCACCGACATCGGGCCCGACCAGGACCCGCACAGCTACGAGGCCTCCGCCCAGGACAAGCTGGCGTTCAGCAAGGCCGGACTGATCCTGGTCAACGGCGGCCACTACGACGAGTGGGCCGAGAAGCTGGTCGACAGCCTCGACGCCGACAAGATCACCCTCGACGCCAAGGCCCTGTTCGACCAGGCGCACCACGACGACGATGACGACCACGGCGACGAGGGCGACCACGCCGGCCATGACCACGAGAACGAGCACGTCTTCACCTCGATCCCGACCGCGGTGGCCGTGGCGGCCGAACTCGCCAAGCGGCTCGGTGCCCTCGACCAGGCCCACGCCGCCGGGTACACCGAGCGCGCGGCCGGCTTCGCGTCCACGATGACCACCATGCTCACGCAGGCCAAGGCCGAACTGGCCGCCCACCAGGGCGCGACGGTGGTCAGCACCGAGGCGGTCGCTGGTCTGCTGCTGGTCGACCTGGGCATCGACGACATCACCCCCGAGGCCTACGTCGAGCAGTCCGAGACCTCCGACGGCCCATCGGTGGCAGTGCTCGAAGAGACCCGCAAGCTGTTGGTCGACGGCAAGGCCAAGGCGCTGCTGGTCAACGCCCAGACCGTCGACGAGGCCAGCCGCACCCTGCAGCGGGCCGCCGACCAGGCCGGGCTGCCGACCGTCGAGGTGCACGAGACCATGCCCGAAGGCGTCGACTCCTACGATGCCTACATGCGGCTGCACATCGACGCGCTCACCAAGGCCCTGGCGTGACCACCAGCGCGACCCGCACGCCGGCGATCTGCCTCGAGGACGCCTGTGTCGCCTTCGGCCAGCGTCGGCTGTGGGACCACCTCGACATCGACATCGAACCCGGCGAGTTCGTCGCCGTGCTCGGACCGAACGGAGCCGGCAAGACCACGCTGCTGCGGGTGCTGCTGGGCCAGGTCGACCTGGCCCACGGCCAGGCCCGGATCGGCGGGGTCCCGGTCAGTCGCGGTTCGCGACTCATCGGCTACGTGCCGCAGCAGAAGTCGCTCGACCACCGGGCCACCCTGCGCGGACGAGACCTGGTCGCCCTCGGCCTCGACGGCGACCGGTGGGGACCCCCGTGGCCCAGCCGTGAGCAGCGACGCCAGGTCGACGCCGCGCTGGAACAGGTGGGGGCCACGGCCTACGCCGATGCCCCGCTGTCGATGCTGTCGGGTGGTGAGCAGCAGCGCCTGCGGATCGCTCAGGCCCTGGTCCGTCGTCCGACCGTGCTGCTGTGCGACGAGCCGCTGCTCAGCCTCGACCTGCACCAGCAGCGCACCGTCACCGAGCTGATCGATCGCACCCGTCGTGAACTCGACATCGCGGTGGTCTTCGTCACCCACGAGATCAACCCGATCCTGTCGGCGGTCGACCGGGTCATCCACTTCGCTGCCGGCAAGGCGCTGGTCGGCACCCCCGACGAGGTGATGACCACCGAGTCGCTGACCGAGCTGTACGGGTCGCCGGTCGAGGTGATCCGCCACCAGAACCGGATCATCGTCGTCGGCGCCGACGAGGTCACCGGCCACGCCCACCACCCGCACGACCACGACGACGAGGATGCGGCGTGAGCTTCGACACGGTCATCAACTTCCACAACTTCGCCGAGCTGCTGCCCCTGGTCACCGGCTCGCTCACCGCAGGCCTGATCCTGGGCATCCTGGCCGGGGTCATCGGGCCGATGATCCACGCCCGCGACCTGGCCTTCGCCGTGCACGGCACCTCCGAGATCTCGTTCGCCGGTGCGGCCGCTGCTCTGCTGCTGGGCTGGAACGTCGCTGGCGGCGCGATCGGCGGATCGCTGCTGGCCGCGATCGTGCTGGGCCTGTTGGGGGTGCGCGCCCGTGACCGGAACGCCACCATTGCCATCCTGCTGCCCTTCGGCCTGGGCCTCGGGGTGCTCTTCCTGGCGCTGTACAAGGGGCGATCGGCCAACAAGTTCGGCCTGCTCACCGGCCAGATCGTGGCGGTCGAGCAGGCCCAGGTGGTCACCCTGTCGGTGGTCGCGGTGATCGTCGCGACAGCCCTGGCGGTGATGTGGCGTCCATTGTGGTTCGCCTCGGTCGACCCCGAGGTCGCCATCGCCCGCGGCGTGCCCGTGCGGCAGCTCTCGATCGCCTTCATGGTGGTGCTCGGTCTGGTCACCGCCATGGCGGTGCAACTGGTCGGGGCGCTGCTGGTGCTGTCGTTGCTGATCACCCCCACGGCCGCGGCCGCCCGGGTGAGCGTACGTCCCCTGGCGCTGTCGGCGCTGTCGGTGCTGTTCGCGGTGGTGAGCGCGGTCGGCGGCATCCTGCTCTCACTGGGCCCGGGCCTTCCGGTCAGCCCCTACGTGACCACCATCTCGTTCACGATCTACCTGGTCTGCGTCGCGCTCGGACGACTGCGCGCCCGCCGCGGCTGGAACGTGCGCAGGGCCTGAGCGCACGCCGTCCTCCCGAACGACGATCGGTGCAAGACTGGCGCCGTGGACGAGACCCTGCACCCGACCCTCGTCCCGGCCGACGGTGGACCCGATCGCGTGCAACTGCTCGTACGGGTCGGACGAGCCGACGAGACCGCCGCCACCAGCGGTTGCCTCGAGGCAGTCATCGCGGCGGCTGTCGAGCACGCGGCAGCGGCCCACCCCGACCTGCAGATCGGCGCGCTGGTGTCGTCCACCGTCAGCTCGGTCACGCTGAGTGCTCCCCATGACGACCCGGACCGGGCCGACCCCAGCACCCTGTGGCAAGGGCTGAGCACCGTGATGGAGCACCTGGCCGACCCCGACCTCGGTGACGACCCCCGACGCTGGCACCACGGTGCCGACCGAGACCCACGCAACCTCGCCCGCCTGCACCGCCACGGCCTGCGCGGATCGGGCCTGGCCGTGGCGCCCAGTTGGGGGCTGCTCGCCGACCAACCCGAACTCAGCCAGCTGGCCCGCCACTTCACCACCGCCAACGCCCGGCTGCTGGCCACCACCACCCCACCCCCGGGTTGGGCACCACCCTGGCTGACCGGCGAACCCGTGGGACCCGTGGCCACCGAAGTCGTCACCAGGGCCGACGACGCCCACCCCACCGACTACCACGTGGTGGTCTCGGTGCTGGTCAGCGGGTGGGGCATGGCCCAGGTCCTCGCCCGCACGATGGCCACAGCCCTCAACCAGCAGCTGATCGAGCTGGGTCACGACCTGGACGTCGAGTCCGACTGCAGCCACGTCAGCCCTGACCGGCAGCTGGTCGTCCTCAGCATCCACGTCACCGGACTGGACGACCAGACCCGTGACGACCTGGCCGACGCGATCACCGAGCAACTGGGGTCACTGGGCGAGTCCGAGGGCCTGCACACCGGCGCCAGGGCAGCGATGGATGCGATCCACCGCGAATGGCTCGGCCACGACCCTCAGATGCGCGCCTCGCTCACCGCGGCCGCAGAGATCAGCGGCGACGGCATGGAGTTGCCCGACACGTCGGTGCGGCCTCGCCGCACCCGGCCAGCGAGGCACGACCATCGACCTGCAACTGCCTTCGGCGTACTCGGTGAGCTGCGTGCCGTTCGGCGTTGGCGGCGCATCGCCGGACGACGCCACGAGGCCTCGATGACTGCGCGGCGCTCGCGCCGCGAGCGACTGCTCCCCCCCATGCCCACCCCCACGCCCGAGGTGCACCCATGACCGATCTCGTCCTGCACTACGACCGACCGGCGACCGACTGGGCGTCGGAGTGCCTGCCGATCGGCAACGGGCGCCTCGGCGCCATGCTGTACGGCGGGCTCGACGCCGACCGGGCGCAACTCAACGAGCTGAGCCTGTGGCGTGGCATCCGCAACTACGACAACGCGATGATGGGCGATGACGAGCGGGCCTCGTCCTTCGGTGACGACGGCTTCGGTTCGTACCAGAACCTGGGCTGGCTGGAGGTGCGCTTCGACCAGCCCCGGCCGGGCGATGGCTACCGCCGTGCACTCGACCTGCGCACCGGACGACACGTCGTCACCGACGGTCCGGACCACGACCGCCTGGTGCGCACCGCCCATGCCTGCCCAGAGCCCGACGTGTTGCTGTTCGAGTACCGCAGCACCAGCCCGCTGTCGGGCACGATCACCCTGCGCTCGGCCCACAACGCCCCCACCGAGGCCCGGTCCGACCGCGAACTGCTCTTCCGAGGCGCCCTGGCCAACGACATGCAGTTCGCCGCCAGCCTGCAGGTGGTGGCCGGCGATGCGCGACTGCAGGCGAGTGACGACGCGCTGCGCTTCGACGGCGCCACCCACCTCGTCCTCGCACTGGACGCCCGTACCGACCACGTGCTGGACGCGACGGCGAACTGGCGTGGCACCGACCCCCTCACCCGTCTGGCGGAGGCAGCCGCCGCCCTGGACGACCTGGACGTCGACCAGGCCCAGCGTCGTGCCGAAGCCCACCTGACCGAGATCATCGACCGCTGCCGGATGTGGTGGGGCGACAGCCCTGACCAGCTGCGCACCCTGCCCACCGACCAACGCCTCGAGCACTACCAGGCCGGGGGTGACGACCCCGAACTCGAGCAGGTCTTCTTCCAGTACGGTCGCTACCTGCTCGCCTCGGCCTCACGACCCGGAGGGCTCCCGGCCACCCTGCAGGGGCTGTGGAACGACTCTCTCGAGCCCGCCTGGGGATGCGACTACCACAGCAACATCAACATCCAGATGAACTACTGGGGCGCGCTGCCGACAGGGCTGGTAGAGCAGCAGATGCCGCTGTTCGACTGGGTCGAGCAGATGGCGGTGCCGTGCCGGGTCGCCACCCGAGCCGCCTTCGGGGACGAGACGCGCGGCTGGACCACCCGCACCGGCATGAGCGCGATCGGCGGCCACGTCTGGGAGTGGAACCTCACCGGCGCGGCCTGGCTCGCCCAGCACTTCCACGAGCACTGGGCCTTCACGGGCAACCTCGACTTCCTGCGCGAGCGGACGCTGCCGCTGCTGCTCGACCTGACCGAGTTCTGGCAGGACCGGCTCACCGCCGACGACCAGGGGCGGCTGGTGGTCATCGACGGCTGGTCACCCGAGCACGGCCCCCGCGTGAACGGGGTCAGCTACGACCAGCAGATCGTCTGGGACCTGTTCACCAACCTGCTCGAGGCCTGCGAGGCGCTCGGGGTCGAGCCGCCCCAGGGCTACCGGGAGTTGCGTGACCGGCTGCTGGGCCCACAGGTCGGCAGCTGGGGACAGCTGCAGGAGTGGGTCAGCGACCGCGACGACCCCGACGACGAGCACCGCCACACCTCTCACCTGTTCGCCGTACACCCCGGACGACAGGTCACCCGGCGTCGCACGCCAGAACTGGCGCAGGCGGCGCTGGTGTCGCTCAAGGCCAGATGTGGCGAACCCCCGAGCCGCGCCGGTGATGCCGACGCCTACCGCCACGACCAGGTGGTCGGCGACTCACGACGGTCATGGACGTGGCCCTGGCGGATGGCGCTGTTCGCCCGTCTGGGCGACGGCGCCCGGGCGGCCCAGATGCTGCGCGGCCTGCTCACTCACAACACCATGCCCAACCTGTTCACCACCCACCCGCCGATGCAGCACGACGGCAACTTCGGCATCGTTGCCGCGGTGGCTGAGTGCCTGCTGCAGAGCCATGACGGCGAGGTCGAGGTGTTGCCCGCGCTGCCACCGCACTGGCGCGAGGGGTCGTTCGACGGCCTGCGAGCCCGGGGTGGGCACGTGGTCTCGTGCCGCTGGCGTGACGGTCAGGTGGTCGAGGTCAGCGGGCTTCCCGGCTGAGCCGCGGCTCGAGCCAGGCCAGCAGGTCGGCGACCACCTCGTCGCGGTTGGTCTCGTTGAAGACCTCGTGACGGGCCTCGTCGTAGACCTTGACGGTCACGTCGTCCAGACCGATTTCGCGATACAGCTCACCGATCTGTTCGGGTGCCCGACCCGCGCGGCCGACCGGGTCGTGGGAGCCACCGATCACCAACACCGGCAGGCTCCTGGGGGTCCTGGCCGCCAGCTCGATGGAGTTGACCCGTCGGGTGGCCGCGATCATCGCATCGAAGAAGCTGTTGCTGCACACGAACCCGCACCATGGGTCGGCGACGTAGGCGTCGACGACCGCCTCGTCACGGGTCAGCCAGTCGAACTCGGTGCGCACGGGCTTGAAGGCAGAGTTGTAGCTGCCGAAGGTGAGCCGGTCGAGCAGCCGGCTGGGACGACTGCCTCCCAGCACCCGGCGCTGTCCGCGGGCGATCAGGCGTCCCACGCCACCGATCACGCCCGGATCCCCGACCACTCCAGAGAGCACCAGCAGGTCGACCAGGCCGGGGTGGGTGGTGACCAGGTCGCGGGCCAGCAGGGAGCCGAAGGAGTGCCCCAGCAGCACCACCGGCAGACCCGGGTGCAGGTAGCGGACGTGCTTGACAACCGCGGCCAGGTCTTCGCGCACCAGGCGCCAACTGTCCCGCGAGGCGATGTGCCCGGCCTTGTCGAGCGTGCCCGCGGTGCGCTTGTGGCCGCGGTGGTCGGCTCCGTAGACGGCGAACCCGGCCTTGACCAGGTCTGCGGCCAGCGGTGCATAGCGCTCGGTGTGCTCGGCCATGCCGTGCGAGATCACCAGGACGGCGCGGGGCTCGGCCTCGGGCAGCCAGCTGTGGCCGCCGAGGGTGATGCCATTGGTGGCGAGGTCGAACGTCGTGGGCTTCACCTCGCCGAGTCTAGACAGCCCCGCCATGGCGTGGGCGGTGTGCCAGCGTGCGGCCCGGGGCGGTAGTTTCACCTGCGAGCACACCCTTTCCAGGAGACGAACCACCCATGACTGACTTCAACGCCGACGCGGACGGCTTCTTCGGCAGCTTCGGCGGCGCCCACCTGCCCCCGCACCTGGTCGCCCCGATCGCCGAGGTCAAGGCTGCCTACGAAGGGGCCCGCAACGACCCCGAGTTCCAGGCCGAGTACGCCCGGCTGCTGGCCAAGTACGTCGGTCGTCCCTCGCCGTTGTTCCTGGCCGAGCGGCTCACCGCCCATGTCGGCGGCGCGAAGATCTACCTCAAGCGTGAAGACCTCAACCACACCGGCGCCCACAAGATCAACCACTGCCTGGGCGAGGGCCTGCTGGCCAAGCGGATGGGCAAGACCAAGATGATCGCCGAGACCGGCGCGGGCCAGCACGGCGTGGCGCTGGCCACCGCTGCCGCGCTGCTCGGGCTGGAGTGCGAGATCCACATGGGTTCGATCGACGTCGCCAAGCAGCACCCCAACGTGGTGCGCATGCAGTTGCTGGGTGCCAAGGTCGTCGAGGTGGACGAGGGTGGCCGGTCACTGAAGGAGGCGGTCGACTCGGCCTTCATGACCTTCGCCCGTGACTACGAGGACACCTTCTTCGGCATCGGCTCGGCGGTCGGCCCCGACCCCTACCCGACGATGGTGCGTGACTTCCAGTCGGTGGTCGGGCGCGAGGCCCGCCAGCAGATCCTCGAGGACGAAGGGCGCCTGCCCGACGCGCTGGTCGCCGCCGTTGGCGGCGGTTCGAACGCGATGGGTCTGTTCACCGAGTTCCTGCCCGACGAGGACGTGGCGATCTGGGGTGTCGAGCCGGCCGGTGAGGGCCTGGACTCCGACCGGCATGCCGCCACCATCACCCTGGGCACCCCGGGCATGCTGCACGGCATGCAGACCCTCGTCCTGCAGGACGACGAGGGCAATGCCGCGCCGGTACACTCGATCGCCTCGGGCCTGGACTACCCCGGCGTCGGCCCGCAGCACGCGTGGCTGCGCGAGATCGGTCGGGTCAACTACGTCAGCGCCACCGACCAGGAGACCTTGGACGCCTTCAGCCTGCTGTCGCGGCTCGAGGGCATCATCCCCGCTCTGGAGAGTTCGCACGCGGTCGCCCACGCGATCAAGCTGGCGCCCGAACTCGGCCCCGACGGCGTGATCATCGTCAACCTGTCAGGGCGCGGCGACAAGGACATCGACTACATCGTCGAGCGGATGGAGGGCCGGGCCTGATCGGCCCGGCCACCCCCACCCCGTCGCGCTCGGCTCAGGCCAGAGCCTCCAGGGCCTTGTCGTAGTCGGGCTCGGTGGTGATCTCGGGCACCAGTTCGGTGTGCACGATCTCGCCCCGCTCGTTGATGACGACCACCGAGCGGGCCAGCAGGCCGGCCAGCGGCCCGTCGGTCATGGTGACGCCGTACTCGCTGCCGAACGACGAGCGGAACGCCGAGGCGGTCACCACGTTGTCGATGCCCTCGGCGCCGCAGAAGCGGCCCAGGGCGAACGGCAGGTCGTTGCTGACGCACAGCACCACGGCACCGTCCAGCCCGGCGGCCTTCTGGTTGAAGGTGCGCACGCTGGTCGCGCAGACCCCGGTGTCGATGCTGGGGAAGATGTTGAGCACCACCCGCTTGCCCTCGAACTGCTCGAGCGTGACGTCGGACAGGTCGTTGCCGACCAGGGTGAAGGTCGGCAGCTGGGCGCCGACATTCGGCAGGTCACCGACGGTGTGGACTTCTGATCCCTTGAAGAGCGTGTTGGCCATGGGCCCATCCTGCCGTAGTCGTCGAGCAGTTCGCGCCGTCCGGCACCAGCGATGCTGGGTGGCGATGGAGATCACACTGGGCAGGCGCGCCGTGCTGGCCTCATCGACCTCGGCCCCGAGTGCGTCCACCCCGTCGTTGCAGGCGGCCCTGAGAGCCGGCGGGGTCACGCTCTACCTGCGCCATCCGGCCACCGACCGGGGCGGTGTGGACGATGCCCACTCCCCTCGTGAGCAGCAGCGACTGCTCTCACCCGAGGGTGAGCAGCAGGCCCGCGACCTGGGCGGCGCGTTCGAGCGGCTCGGTGCGACACCGGGTCGGGTGCTGACCAGCCCGTCGTGGCGCTGCCGGGACGCCGCCACCCTGGCCTTCGGTCGGGGCGAGGTCGACTGGGGACTTCAGGCACTGCTGCAGGACACCGACACCCGACCGGAACGAGAGCGCTACGGCGCCGCCATGGTGGCCACGGTGGTGCCCGACGGCCAGGTGACAGTGCTGATCGGGCACTCGTCCAACATCGTCGCGGCCACTGGCGTGAGCTTGCCCGAGGGCGGCGGCGTGCTGGTGCGCGGCGATGGTGAGCGCGCCCAGGTGCTGGGCGCACTCACCCCTACCGACTGGGCTGTCTGGGCCAGCGAGGGCTGACCCGGGCAGGCCCAGGGGGTCACATCGAGGGTGAGATGCCCCAGATGCCGCGTGCGTAGTCGCGGATCGAGCGGTCGGACGAGAAGTGCCCGGTGCGCGAGATGTTGAGGATCGCCGAGCGCGACCAGGCGTCGGGGTCGGCGTAGCGCTTCTCGACCTCGGTCTGGATGTCCATGTAGGCACGGAAGTCGGCCAGCGCCATGAACCGGTCGTTGTGCACCCAGTTCGACACCACGGACTCGAACTCGCCGTGGTTGCCGCCGGAGAACCCACCGTGGGCAATCAGGTCGATCGCCGCCTTGAGGTCGGCGTCCTTCTCGTAGAACTCGTGGCTGTGGTAGCCCTTGGCACTCAACGCGGCCACGTCGGGCTCGCGCATGCCGAACAGGAAGAAGTTCTCGTCGCCGACCAGTTCGCGGATCTCGATGTTGGCCCCGTCGTCGGTGCCCACGGTGAGCGCGCCGTTCATGGCGAGCTTCATGTTGCCGGTGCCGGAGGCCTCCAGGCCGGCCAGCGAGATCTGCTCGGAGATGTCGGCGGCCGGGATCAGCACCTCGGCCACGGTCACGTTGTAGTTCTCGGGGAACGCGATGTTGAGCACGTCCTTGGTGTCGGGGTCGGCGTTGATCGTGCGACCCACGGCGTTGATCAGCCGGATCGTCTCCTTGGCGAAGCGGTAGCCAGGTGCGGCCTTGGCACCGAACACCACGGTGCGCGGGGTGATGCCGTCGGCCGAGATCTTGCCCGACTTGATCTGCTCGTAGAGCGAGACGACGTGCAGCAGCTTCAGCGACTGGCGCTTGTACTCGTGCAGTCGCTTGATCATCACGTCGAGCATGTGACCCTCGGGCAGGTCGATGCCCTTCTGCGCACTCAGGAACTCGCGCAGCCGCACCTTGTTGATGCTCTTGACCTCACGGAACCGGGCGCGGAACTCCTCGTCCTCGGCGAACGGCTCGATCTCGCGCAACCGGTCGAGGTTGCTGAGCCAGCCGCGGCCGACGGCCGAGGTGATCAGCGAAGCCAGCGATGGGTTGGCGATCTTGATGAACCGGCGCGGGGTGACGCCGTTGGTGACGTTGGTGAACTTGTCGGGCCACAGGTCGGCGAAGTCGTTGAGCACCCGGTCGCGCAGCAGCTGCGACTGGATCTCGGCCACACCGTTGACCTTGATCGCGGCCACCGTCGACAGGTAGGCCATCCGCACCGAGCGCTCGGGGTAATCGGCGATGATCGACATCCGGCGAACGCGCATCTCGTCGTCTGGGAAGGCCTGACGGACCTCCTCGAGGAACTCCTCGTTGATCCGGTAGATGATCTCGAGGTGGCGCGGCAGCAGTCGTCCCAGCAGCTCGGCCGACCAGACCTCCAGCGCCTCGGGCAGCAGGGTGTGGCAGGTGTAGCCGAAGCACTTGCGGGTGATCGCCCAGGCGTCCTCCCAGTCCAGGCCACGGTCGTCGACGAGGACGCGCATCAGCTCGGGGATGGCGATCACCGGGTGGGTGTCGTTGAGCTGGAAGACGATCCGCTCGTCGAGCTTGGTGAGGTCGAAGTCCTCCTCCAACTCGTGGGTGAGGAAGTCCTCGAGCGAGCACTTCACGAAGAAGTACTGCTGCTGCAGGCGCAGTTCCTTGCCCTGGGGGGTGGAGTCCTCGGGGTAGAGCACCTTGGTGATGTTCTCGGCGAAGGTCTGCGCCCGCACGGCCTGGGCGTAGTCACCGGCGTTGAAGATGCTGAGGTCGAAGGCCTTGGTGGCCTGCGCGCTCCACAGCCGCAGGGTGTTGACCCGGCCGTTGCGGTAGCCCGGCACCATGTAGTTGTAGGGGATGCCCAGCACGTTCCAGTCGGGGATCCAGCGTGAACGCTCGCGGCCCTGCTCGTCGCGGTAGGTCTCGGTGCGGCCGCCGAAGTTGACCTCGACCATCGACTCGGGGTCGGGGAACTCCCACGGGGCGCCGAGCGCCAGCCACGGGTCGGGCTGCTCGACCTGGGCACCGTCGACGAAGGTCTGGCGGAAGATGCCGTACTCGTAGCGGATGCCGTAGCCGATGCAGGGCAGGTCCTTGGTGGCGCACGAGTCGATGTAGCAGGCGGCCAGACGGCCCAAGCCACCGTTGCCCAGACCCGGCTCGACCTCCATCTCGGCGAGCGAGGCCAGGTCGAGTCCACAGGCCTTCATCGCCTCCTCGGCGATGTCTCGCAGGTCGGCAGCCAGCAGGGCGTTGCCCAGCTGGCGTCCGAGCAGGTACTCGGCCGACAGGTAGGCGACCATCTTGGCCTTGGTCTCACGCTGCTGACGGTCGGTCTCGAGCCAGCGGGCCATCAGGTAGTAGCGCACGGTGCGGGCCAGCGCCAAGTACTGGTCGTTGGGGGTCGAGCGCGACAGGGTGATGCCCTGCTGGGTGTTCAGCTCGAACAGGAACGCCTTGACGAAGCCGTCCACCGAGTGCGACGGCGACGACACCGCCGCCAGTGCGAGCGGGTGGGTGACCGGGCTGGTCGGGCCGACGGGAGTCGTGCCGGTGAGAATCGTCATGGAGCCTCCGGGGAGTGTCTTTGCCTGTGTGGCACCACGCCGTGCCTCGTCCAACGAGGCTGATCCTACCTACGGACGAGCCGATGGCCAGAATGCCCCCCGAAAGAGAAGGCCCCGAATCAGAAGCCCCGAATCAGAACCCACTGGGCAGGTGCGGCCGGTAGTGCTCCTCGAGCGCGGCCACTTCCTCGTCGGTCAGCTCCAGCTCGAGCGCCGCGGCGGCGTCGGACAGGTGGTGCGGCTTGGTGGCACCCACGATCGGTGAGCTGACCGCCGGGTGGCGCAGCACCCAGGCCAGGGCGATCTGGGCCATCGGCACCCCACGGGCGTCGGCGACCTTCTGTACGGCGTCGACGATCGGGGCGTCCTCGTCGATGTCGAACCGCTTGCCGACCGGGTCGTTGTCCATCCGTTCGGTGCGCTCTCCCCAGGGGCGGCAGACCCGGCCCTTGGCCAGCGGGGAGTACGGGATCGAGCCGACGCCCTGGTCGAGCAGCAGGCCCATCATCTCCCGCTCCTCCTCGCGCATCAGCAGGTTGTACTGGTTCTGCATCGAGACGAACTTCGTCCAGCCATTGAGTTCGGCGGTGTACTGCATCTTCGAGAACTGCCAGGCCCACATCGAGCTCGCGCCGATGTAGCGCGCCTTGCCTGCCTTGACCACGTCGTGCAGCGCCTCCATGGTCTCCTCGACCGGCGTCTCGGGGTCGAAGCGATGAATCTGGTACAGGTCGACGTAGTCGGTGCCCAGGCGCTTCAGCGAGGCGTCGATGTTCTCCATCACGGCCTTGCGCGAGGTGCCTCGTCCACCGGGGCCGGAGTGCACTGGGAAGTGCACCTTGGTGGCCAGCACGATCTCTTCGCGCGTGGAGTACTTCTTGATGGCGCGTCCGGTGTACTCCTCGGAGCTGCCCAGGCAGTAGACGTTGGCGGTGTCCCAGAAGTTGATGCCCAGTTCGACGGCCTGCTGGAAGAACGGTGCCGACTCCTCCTCGTTGAGCGACCACTCGTTGAACCCGCTGGTGGTGTCGCCGAAACTCATGCAGCCCAGTGCGATGCGGCTGACCTTCAGACCTGAGTTGCCGAGCCTGACCTGTTCCATGGGGTGCCTCCTGTGCCGTCGGGTTTGTGCCAGTCAAGCATCGTGGGACGACCCTGCGACAGGTGCTGCTGGTGCCCCCCAGACAGCCGATCAGACGAACTCGTCCAGGAATTCGCCAAGCGTGGCGGCGCGTGCCCGCAGCGTGTCGGCCTGCTCGCTGTGACCGTGGGCTCCCATCTCGGACGCGGCGGCCAGCAGTTCGTCCATCTCGCCGCGGACGATCGCGCGCACGTCGTCGTCGGTCAGTTCACGACGCCCGGCGTCGGCGCTGCCGGCTCCGACCCGGATGCCCTCGAGTGCACCAGCCGGTGGGAGGGTGTCGATCGGCACGGCCTCGGCGTTCGAGACCGCGCTCAGCGTCGTCCGCCACAAGGTGACGGCGTCGCGATCACGGTCGCGCATGGCCTGCTTGAGACGCTCACCGATCCGATCGACCAGGGTCATCGCCCATCCTCACTTCCGCCCCGACTGAGGCAAGACCGACGAATGCGTCCGACAGGTACTCGTCGAAGTCGCGCGGTTCGACCTCGGGTGAGGCCTCGTCGAGGTACCAGTTCACCACCGCAGTCAGGAAGGCCGCCATCAGCGAGGCCACCACGACTCGGGCCTGACCGATGGCCATTCCACGGGCCCGGGCCAGCTGTTCGGCGGTCCTGGCGCTGAGCTGGGCGACCTTGAGAGCTCCTGCGGCCTGGATCGAGGGGTGCTCCATGGTCAGCCGCATCCTGTGCATCGTCGGCCCCCGGTCGAGTTCGAAGTGCTCGTCCGAGATCTCGGCCAGTGCCTCGAGTGCGGCCTGCAGCATCGGCATCCCCGACGGCAGCCGCTGCTCGACCGCTGCCAGCAGCCGGTCGTCGTACTCGTCGTGGATGACCAGCCCTTCCTTCGTGCCGAAGTAGCGGTAGACCGTCGACGGTGAGACCTCGGCTGCCTCGGCCACCTGCTCGATCGTGACCTGATCGAACCCTCGCTCGGCGAACAGGGCGAGCGCGGTGGTCTGGATCTGGTGCATGGCCGCGGCCTTCTTGCGTGCCCTCAGACCTGCCACGACTACTCCCCTCGCCCCGACACTCACTGAGGCACATGCTGCTGGCTCGAGCACAGGCAATTGCCTGTGCCACACGCAGTAAGGTGCCTCACCTCAGCTCATCACTCTGCCACACAGTGACAGCTGATGCCTTGTGCAAGTGACTCTCAGTTCCCTACACTCAAGACATGAGACAGTCACTCGCAACAGACACTGACTCTCCGATTGTTGGACGAGGGATGGTCAAGCGGTTCGGAAGCGTCCAGGCCCTCGACGGCCTCGACCTCGAGGTGCGCCGGGGCGAGGTGCACGGCTTCATCGGCCCCAACGGTGCCGGCAAGTCGACCACCATCCGCGCGGTCCTGGGCCAGGTGCGACTCAACGCGGGCACCCTGCGGTTGTTCGGCGAGGACCCTTGGCGCCACGCACCCCGCCTGCACCGTCGCCTCGCCTACGTGCCCGGCGACACCGTGCTGTGGCCCCAGCTGTCGGGCGGTGAGTGCATCGACCTGATCGCCCGCGTGCAGGGCAGCCAGGACCAGGTGCGCCGCGACCACCTGATCGAGCGCTTCGAGCTGGACCCGCGCCGGCGAGCGTCCACCTACTCCAAGGGCAACCGGCAGAAGGTCGCGCTGGTCGCCGCCCTGTCGACCACGGCCGAACTGCTGCTGCTGGACGAGCCCACCTCAGGCCTCGACCCGATCATGGAGCACCGCTTCATCGAGGTGGTCCGCGAGGCAGTCGCCGAGGGGCGCACGGTGCTGCTGAGCAGCCACATCATGGCCGAGGTCGAGGCCCTGTGCGACCGGGTGACGATCATCCGCGCCGGCCGTACTGTGGTCACCGACACCCTCGCGGGACTGCGAAACACCTCCCCCGCGGGGAAAGAAGCCAGCATGGAGGACCTGTTCTGGCACCACTACGAGGGTGCGGCATGACCGGCTGGACGACCATGCTGCGCCACCTGGTGCGCACCTCCTGGCTGGGGGTGCTGGCAGCGCCGACCCTGCTCGCCGCACTGGTCATCGGCACCTTCGCCGGCGTCAAGCACCTGTACCCCACCGCGGTGGAACGGCAGATCTATGCCGCCACCCTGGGTGAGTCCCCGGCCAGTTGGGCGTTCAACGGACGCGGGTACGACCTCGAGGCGCTCGGCGGCATCGGTGCCTACGAGGTGGGCTTCATGGGTCAGCTGGCGCTGCCGGTCGTGGGGCTGCTGCTGTCAGTGCGCACGACCCGGGCCCTGGAGGACTCCGGTCACCTGGAGTTGATCACCTCGGCCCGTGTGGCCCGAACTGCCATCCCGGTGGCATCGCTGGCCACGTCACTGATGGTCTGGACGCTGTTCGCGGTGCTGGTGCACGGCGGTCTGGTGGTGCTGGGGCTGCCCGTGTCGGGGGCAGCGGGGTATGCGGGCACGATGGCCCTGTTCGGTCTGGCCGCCAGCGGTCTGGGGCTGGTGCTCGGCCAACTCGCCGGGTCTGCCCGTTCGGCGACCTCACTCGGCCTGACGCTGGTCATGGGCGGCTACCTCGTCCGAGCCGTGGTCGACGGACGAAAGCTCGACGCTGCCTGGCTCTCACCCATGGGCTGGGCCGCCGAGGCCAGACCGTGGGGACCCTGGCACTGGTGGCCGGTGGTGGCTCACGCCGCTCTCGCCGTGGCCTGCGGACTGACAGCACTCACGGTCGCTGCCCGTCGTGACCTGGGTCAGGGCATCCTGCCGCAACGACCGGGACGAGCCACCGGCAGCGGCACCCTCGCGCACCCGATGGGTTTGGCCTGGCGGATCACCCGCGGGGGAATCGCCGGCTGGACCATCGGGGCGATCGCGTGGGCCGCCGCCCTGGGGTCGCTCTCACGCGAGTTCGTCGACATCGTCGCCAAGAACCCGACCCTGCTCGAGGCGCTGGGCGGCAACGCCGACCAGTTGGTGCAGGTGATGGCGATGCTGCTCACCGCCGCGATGGCCATGGCCGCCGGGGTCGGGGTGGTCACCCGCCTGGGTGGTGAGGAGGGAGAGGGGCGCCTCGGGCTGCTGCTCGCCGGCCGGCGCTCACGGGTCGGCTGGTGGCTCGGCTGGTGCCTGGTCGCCGTGGCGGCCACCACCGGCGTGCTGGCGGCCGGGGCGCTGGCGCTGGGGGTCACGCAGTGGATCGTCCTCGACCAGTCGACGACGATGGACGACGCGCTGCGGGCCGGTCTGGAGTTGCTGCCGGCCTGCCTGGCCGTGGTCGGGCTGGCGGCCACGGTCACCGCGCTGGCACCACGATGGCGGGCGCTGTCGTGGCTGCCGGTGGCCTGGGTCACAGTCGTCGGGTTGCTCGGTGAACCGCTGCGACTTCCCCGGTGGGCGATCAACCTGTCGCCGACCGAACTCGTGGGCCGGGTGCCGGTCGAGTCCGGCGACGCAGGCGCGACCATCGTCCTGTCGCTGGCAGCGGCGCTGCTGGTCGGGGTCGGGGGCTGGGTGTTGGCCCGTCGCGACCTCGTCCACGGGTGATACCAACAGCCTCAGCCGGCCGCGGGATCGATCAGCGTGATCCCCGCCACGATGGCTGAGTCGAACACCGGCAACAGGGCAGCCGCCTCGTCCAGCGAGACGACCCGCTCGACCAACCGCTCCGGCTGCAGCGTACCCGCCTCGATCATCGACAGCATCGCCGGATAGTCGACCGCGGCCATGCCGTGGCTGCCGAACACGTCCAACTCCCAGGCGATCACCCGCGACATCGGCACCCGCGGGTGACCGTTCACCGGTGGCAGCAGCCCGACCTGCACGTGGCGTCCCCGCCGCCGAAGGCTCATCAGGGCACCGGCGCAGGTCTGCTCGCTGCCCACGGCGTCAACCGAGACGTGCGCTCCCCCCTCCGTCGCCTCCACCACCCGGGACGAGACGTCGCTGCCGTCGGCCACCAGGGTGACCTCGGCTCCGAGCGCTGCGGCGGCTGCCAGGGCCTGGGGGTGCCGGTCGACAGCCACCACCCGTGCTCCCAGCGCCGTCGCGATCATCACCGCGCTGAGCCCCACGCCCCCAGCCCCGACCACGCACACCCATTCGTCCGCCTCGAGCCGGGCGCGTCCGACCAGGGCGCGGTGGGCGGTGGCGAAGCGACAGCCCAGGCTCGCCGCAGCACCGAAGTCGACCCGGTCGGGCAGCGCGACCAGGTTGGTGTCGGCGGCGTGCAGGGCGACGTACTCGGCGAACGATCCCCAGTGCGTGAAACCCGGTTGCTCCTGGTCGGGGCAGATCTGGGCCTGCCCCGAGCGGCACCAGTCGCATCGTCCACAGCCGCAGACGAACGGCACGGTCACCCGGTCACCCACCCGCCACCTGGTCACACCCTCGCCGACCTCGCCCACCACTCCGGCCAGTTCGTGGCCCGGCACGTGCGGGAAGGTCACGTCGGAGTCGTGTCCGGCCCAGGCGTGCCAGTCGCTGCGGCACAGACCGGTGGCGCGCACCTGCACCACCACCCCGCCTTCTGGCGCCGAGGCCCGAGGCACCTGCCGCACCTCGGGCCCGCCTCCGGCCGCGTCGACGACCATGGCGCGCATCAGATCGGTCATCGATGCCGTCCTGCTCGCACGAGTTCGACCAGCAGTCCGGCGGTCTCGTCCGGTTGTTCGACCCACGGGAAGTGGCCGGCACCCTGGACGACCCGCTTGCGGACCGTTTCGAGGTGGGCGGCCAGCTCGAGCACGTTGGCGATCGGACGAGGGTCGTCGCTGCCATGGATCACATGCACGGGGCACTCGACCGCTGCGGCCCAAGTGATGAGCTGCTCGTCGGTGCAGCGCAGCAGGTGATTGGCGTAGAGGTTGATCTCGAGGTACGTGGCGGCCTGCAGCAGGCTGTGCTCGCGACCGGTGTCGAGGTCGGCATAGTCGGTGGCCCAGCGCAGTTGACGCCACTCCACCTCCTCGTCCCAGCAGCGGTCGTGGTTGGCATCGAGGACGCCCAGCCGCGCCCGTCGGTCGCCCAGGCGACGGGCCTGCTCGGTCTTCTCAGCGGTCCGGTCGCCGATGCCTCGTCCAGCCAGGTAGCCCACCGCCAGCACCCGGTCGGGGTGGGTGGCCGCGTAGGCCAGCGCCAAGTCGGCGCCGAAGGAATGCCCGACCACCACCCACTGCTGGTGTCCACCGAGAGTCTGGTCCCAGTGCTGGCGCAGCGCCTCGAGGTCGGCGACCGAGTGCTCGATCGACTGCTCGCGGGTGGGCGTGGACCGGCCGCAGCCTCGCTGGTCGTAGGTGTGCACGACCGCGACGTCGTCGAGCAGGTCGACCAGGTCATCGTGGGACGACCACAGTCCCGGCCCGCCGTGCAGCAGCACCATCGGCGGTGAGTCGGCACCGTGGCGAGTGGTCGTCCAGGTTGCCAGCAACACCCCCGGGGCGACCTCGACCATCTCGTCGGCGGGGGCCGGTGCAAGGCGTGGCGCGCTCACCGCAGCACCTGCAGCAGCACCCACAGCCCCACCATGGCGCCGACGACGATCACGGTCCTGAGGTCGAGCCCGTTGCGCAACCGCTGGCCCTGGGGTGCGACGGCTGGACGCCCCGGCGAGGCCCGCCGTGCGTCTGCCGCTGCAGCGGCGGCCAGGACCCCCGTGGCCAGGCCCTCGACCCGCTGGTCGTGGTAACGCTGCGCCACCCGCGAGAACCGGGACAGCACCTCGTCGGCGATCCCTTGGAACAACTGCCAGGTGGCTGGATCGGTCAGGTCCTGGCGCTGGCGGGTGTAGAGGAACATCCAGTCGTCCACAATCTCAATGTCGTAGTCGGCCTGTGCCTGCACCAACCGCTCGATGACGTGCGGACCGAACAGGTAGAAGGCATCGAGCCCGTAACCCTCTGGCGCATAGAGCGTGTAGTCGTCGTCGAACGGGGCACCCATGCTCACCCGCTGGTTGGCGGCGAACACCACTGGCAGGTTGCTGAAGCCGGCCATGTTGTTCGACTTCGCATCCAGCAGCAGGTGAGGAAGCCTCCGGGGCAGCCGGAAGGCCGCGAAGTGCCACTCGAAGTCCTTGCGGTGCTTGCCCGAACCGGTGGCATAGGTGTAGCCACCGACGTCAGCGAGCACACCCTGGGGCGCCCAGATGTGGTGGGTGGAAGCCCGCGAGTGCCCCAGGTTGAACAGCAGTCCCGGATAGCTCGGGTCGGCCGAGCGCATCCGGTAGGTGAGCCCGTTGTGGTCGGCGAACCGAGCCAGCTTCGCCCAGGCGCGCCACCCACCGATCGGTGTCAACCGACGGACCAGGGCGAAGACCATGCTCGCCAGGGCGAGTAGCCACACCACACCGAAGAGGTTCCAGTGGCCGTGCCTGACGACGTCGGCGACCTGCCCGACGCCGGTGGCCGTGACCGTACCCAGGAACACCACCGCGAGCGCGCCCAGCACGAGCTGGCGAACCCCGGCCTGCGGACCGAAGTCACCGCGGCGCCGGCGCTGCTTCAGCTCCTGCAGTTCCCCAGCGGTCAGCGGCTCGGTCAAGGAGTCGGTGCGCACCAAGGACATGGCGGCCACGATACCGAGGCGCGGGGGCGTGACTAGGCTGGCCACATGAGCCCCCAGCTACGCCTGTCCCTGCTCGACCTCGCCTTCGTGGGCCGCCATCAGACCACTGCCGAGGCGCTGCAGGACAGCGTCGCGATGGCCAAGGCGGCCGAGGCCACCGGACGGTTCGAGCGCATCTGGTACGCCGAGCACCACAACATGGCCCAGATCGCCTCGGCGGCCACCTCGGTGCTGATCGCCCACGTCGCGGCCAACACCTCGACGATCAAGCTCGGATCAGGTGGCGTGATGCTGCCCAACCACTCCCCGCTGGTCATCGCCGAGCAGTACGGCACCCTGGCCGAGCTGCACCCCGGACGCATCGACCTGGGGCTCGGGCGGGCACCCGGCACCGACCAGACCACGGTGCGTGCACTGCGCCGCGACCCCTACGCGTCGGACCGGTTCCCCGACGACGTGCGTGAACTGCAGGGATTCCTGGGCGACGAGAGCCCAGTGCCCGGGGTGGTCGCCCATCCCGGGCGAGGCACCCACGTGCCGCTGTACATCCTGGGCAGCAGCCTGTTCGGTGCTCAGTTGGCCGCGGCGTTCGGCCTGCCCTACGCCTTCGCCTCGCACTTCGCCCCCGACTACCTCGAGCAGGCGGTCGCGGTCTACCGGGAGCGCTTCCAGCCGAGCGCCCAGTGCGAGCAGCCGCAGGTGATTGCCGCCTGCAACGTGGTGGCCGCCGACGAGGCGTTCCGCGCCGACCAGTTGGCCGAGCAGGTGCTGCGCGGACGAGTGCGCAGCCTGGCCGAGCGGGTGCCCGGGTACGCGGCGCTGTTCAGTGGCCCCGAGGCTGAGCAGGACGAGGCCGTCGACGCCCTGATGGACTCCCCCGTCGCCGCCCAGGCCCGACACATGATGCGCCACACCGTCGTGGGAGACCAGGAGTCGGTGGCCCAGGGGCTCGCCGACTTCCGTGACCTCGCCGATGCCGACGAGGTGATGGTCACCAACGCCGCCCCGTCGCTCGATGACCGGCTGCGCGCTCTGGAGATCATGGCCCAAGTGCGCTGAGTCCAGCGTCGGTGCGCTTTGCGATGGTCCAATCACCCTGCACGGGCGAACGGACCGTGACTCCGTTCCGTCAGATCTACCTAGGCCATTGCGCGGAGGAACAACGAGGTACACAATGCGTACATGAAGTCACGGGTTCGGTCGCTGGTTGCACTTGGCGCTGGTCTCGTTGTCTTGGCCAAATCCGGCCTTGCGGCGGGACCCGCGAACGCTGACACGGCAGGTGACGCCGCCTGCAAAGTTGTCATAGACGAGAGCGGGACGCAGAGGTGGACGGGAACACCTGACCAGAGCGTCGTTCTGGCCGCGGACGATGCCGGGCAGGCACTCACGGATCGCCCCGACCTCCTCTTGGACGTTGCACTTTGCCACGACTCCAAGGAGATCATGGTCAAGGGGCTAGACGTGAGTGAGCTGGACGCAATCGTCAGTCAGTGAGGAAGGCGCATCCAAGCGTCCGTTTCCACAAGGTCATTTCTCGTCATTCGATAGCACAGCTCAGGCAGGTCCGAGCCGGAATCGCTGCACTCCCCGAAATGCAGGATGTGTCGAACGCAATGGAGATCGATCCGAATAGCGAGGAGATCCTTGTTGAACTAAACCCATCATCTACCGGTGGCAAGAGGGCTGCCGACCGTCTCGCTCGGTCGAGCTTGGTCCGGGTCGAAGCCCGTCAGGGCTTTGGTGCCTCGTCCACGATCTGGGGCGATAGGAACTCAGACTATGAACCTTTCCAGGCTGGCGGGATCGTAAATCCGAGCGGCTGTAGCTTGGGGCCGCGTGTCAAGCTTGACGGGACCGAGATGATCTTGACTGCTGGGCATTGCGGGTTTGCGACGCAGTACAGGACCGGCAGTGGCAGTAATCTAGTCATAGGCACCCGACATACGACCGCGTATCCCGGGAACGCGGACATTTATGGGGACTGGCAGCTGATCAAAGGGGCAGACTACTCGGATTGGGTGTTCAACGGTGCCCCATATAACGACAAGTCCAGTCTCCAAGGGACGGGCCTGAACACCAACTGGCGCGCCCGAGGTCTGTTTCTATGCTCTTCAGGAATGACGACGGGTCAGTGGTGTCGCGCAAGAATCTTATACATCGATTCGCAGTACACTATTAATGATCCAACCTATGGTTCTACGACAATAGGGAAGCAATACGCTACGATCCGAGACACAGGCAACCCAGCTGACGAGGGCAAGTGTCTATATACCGGCCAGAACGGCGAGGCCCCTGACGGCTACGATCGCGGTGGTGACTCAGGAGGTGCCGTTTACCACTCCAACGGAACGACGCCAAACACCGTGACCTACGACGGGCTCGTCAGTGGGCAGACGTGGGTATGGCTGGGCAGTTGGTCCTGCAAGTACTACTACACGTCACTGGTTGGAGTGAAGGCATGGAACAACGGCATCACTTGGTGACCGCCACGAGATGGCTGATGGGCGCCCTGTGCCTCGCCCTCGTCGTGGGGTGCGGCGCAGGGCCGGGCGAGGCTCCGACGACGCCACCCACACCAAGCAGCATCGCCCCGACCCCGAGCCCCAGCGCATCGACCCGGGAGGAAGTGCCCCAGGTCAGCCTTTCCGCCGAGCAGGCGGCCCAGGTGCGAGCCGCCTGCGTCAAGGGGCTGGCCACCGCCACCGAACTCACCGTCACGATCGGTGACGGCTTCGTCGGCAAGCGGGTCGACGTCTGCCTGGTGAATCCGTCCGACACAGCCGTGGAGCTCCCTGTCACCCGCGTCGATCCCTGGCCGTCGTCGGAGTCGGCACGCCTGTGGATCGCGGAGTCGTCCCCATCGGAACCGCTGCCCGCGGATCACCCGCAGATTGCTGACGACGAGGTCATGGTCTGGGTCGTCGACGGCACCACGTACAAGGGCCGGGTGCTCGTCCGCTCGTCATAGCCCTCCTGCGGGAGAAGGGCATGGGCGACGGCGATCACTCGAAGGGGTAGCGCACCCCGACCCGTTCACGCCACTGGTCGAGCACCGCGAGGTTGCCTCGGGTGTCGTCCCAGCTCATCGCCGGCGCCTGCCGCTGGTCGACGTACGCGGCGACATGGTCGACCTCGGCGGCGTACAGCTGCGGGGTGTCGACTGCGATCTGCTCGTCGTCGCGGTGGGTGCGGTGCAGCACCAACCCGGCCGGGCTCCACTCGTGGCACGGGTTCCACGGGTTGGGCACGTCGATGAAGCCCCCCGTGCCATAGACGCGACAGATGTGCTCCATGCCCAGCCCCATCCCGGTGGCGACATGGGCGTTCATCCCGCCCTCGAACTGCAGTGAGGCGACCGCCCAGTCGTCCACGCCCTCGGGCGTCAGGTGTCCCCCGCCGACCACCCCGACCGGCTCGGCGAACCAGCGAGCCTCTCCACCCTCACGCTGGGTCTGGGCAGCCCCGGCAACCAACCGGGCCATCGAGACCGGGTAGCCGCCGACGTCGAGGATTCCACCGCCGGCCCGCTCCGGGTCGTACAGCCGTGAACTCGGGTCGTGGTCCGACCTGAACGAGAACACGGTCTCGACCGAGACCACGCGTCCGATCGCCCCATCGGCCACCACCTCGTGCAGCTTCGCGGTCTGCGGGTGGCACCGGTACATCAGGGCTTCCATGCAGAACACGTCAGCGTGCTCGGCGGCGGCAAACACGGTCTCGGCGATGGCCAGGCTGGGCGCCATCGGCTTCTCGATCAGCAGGTGCTTGCCGGCCTCGGCCGCAGCGATCGCCCAACGGGCGTGCTCGGTGTGGGGGGTGGCGACGTAGACCACGTCGACCTCGGCATCGGCCAGCAGCGCCTCGTAGCTGCCGTGGGCCCGCACCTGCTGCCCCTTGCCAGCGGCCGCCTGTTCGTCAGCGAAGGCGGCTGCGCGTCCGTGGTCGCGCGAACCGACGGCCACCAGCGTCCCGCTGCGGGACTGGGCCAGGCCGGTGGCGAAGCTGCGGGCGATCGCACCGGGGCCCAGGATGCCCCAGCACAGCTGACGGTTGGGATCTGCTGGTGTGAACACACTGTGAGTCTGGCATGAGGCCTGCCGTCGGGTGCCACACCTCGGGCACCCTCCCGCCGCTGGGGTGGATCTGCCTAGGGTGGTTGGCATGACTGAACAGCAGATCGCGGGTGGTCGTCCGAGCGTGCGGATCGAGCGGGAGTCGGTGGTGGCGTCGTACAACGCCGCCTTCCCCGCGGTGTTCCACAAGGCGGTCGGCTCGCGGTTGTACGACGCCGACGGACGCGCCTACGTCGACTTCTTCTCCGGCGCCGGCGCCAACAACTCCGGCCACAACGCCCCGGCGCTCAAGCAGGCCCTGATCGACTACATCAGCGACGACGGCATCTGCAACAGCCTCGACCTGACCACGGTCACCAAGCAGCGCTTCGTGCAGGCCTTCACCGAGGTGGTGCTCAACCCACGCGGTTTCGACCACCGGCTGATGTTCACCGGCCCCACCGGCACCAACGCCGTCGAGGCTGCCCTCAAGCTGGTGCGCAAGGTGTCGGGACGACCCACCATGCTGGCCTTCACCCGTGGCTTCCACGGGGTGTCACTGGGTGCGCTGGCCGCCACCAGCAACGAGCACTTCCGCAACGTCGCGGGTGTGCCGCTCGAGCACGTGGTGTTCCTGCCCTACGACGACCCCACCGACCCCGACCCGCGCACCACGCTCGAGCAGGGGTTCGCCAGCCTCGACCCCGACAACCTGCCCGGTGGCGCGATCGTCGAGATCATCCAGGGCGAGGGCGGCATCAACGCTGCCCGCCCGGAGTGGCTGCAGGCGCTGCGCGACCTGACCAGCGAGCGCGGCATGATGCTGGTCGCCGACGACATCCAGGCCGGCTGCGGCCGCTCGGGGACCTTCTTCAGCTTCGAGCCCTCCGGCATCGTCCCCGACGCGGTCACCCTGTCGAAGTCGCTGTCGGGTTACGGCCTGCCGCTGTCAGTGGTCTTGATTCGCCCCGAGTTCGACATCTGGCGTCCCGCCGAGCACAACGGCACCTTCCGCGGCAACAACCACGCCTTCGTCACCGCCACCGCCGCGATCGACACCTACTGGCGTGACTCGACGCTGATGGACGACGTCAAGCGCCGCGCCGCCCGGCTGACCGAACACCTCGAGGCGCTGGTCGACCAGCACCCCGAGCACCTGGTCGAGGCACGCGGTCGGGGCTACCTGCAGGGGCTGGTCTTCGCCGACCACGTGGTCGCCGCCGAGGTCGGACGAGCCGCCTTCGACAAGGGGCTGGTCATCGAACGCTCCGGGCCGTTGGACGAGGTCGCCAAGTTCATGCCCGCGCTCACCATCGACGACGAGACGCTGGACGAGGGTCTGGCCCTGTTCGACGAGGCGCTGGAATTCGTCCTCTCCGGGCACTGACCCAGCAGAAGGGGCTTGCGCCGCCGACCCGGGAGACCTAGCGTCACTTCGTGGCCACCACCTTCACCCTGAGCGATCACGACCTGCCGCAGCGCGACGAACTGGTCGCGCTCTACGACAGCGTCGGGTGGACCAGCTACACCCGCGATCCCGACCGGCTCTACGACGCGGTCAACCGCTCGCTGCGCGTGGTCTGCGCCCGGCAGCGCGGACGACTCGTCGGCCTGGCCCGGGTGGTCGGTGACGGGCTGACCATCGTCTACCTGCAGGACATCCTGGTCACCCCCGACCTGCAGGGCACGGGGATGGGCAGGGCGATGCTCGACCGGGTGCTGCAGCCGTATGCCGACGTCAGGCAGAAGGTGCTGATCACCGACGACGAGCCCCGTCAGCGCGCCTTCTACGAGGCCATGGGATTCACCGAGATCCGTGACCACGAGCACCCGATCAGGGCCTTCGTCCGATTCGACTGAGCCGAATACCGGCACCCCGGGCGAGGCGCGCGGTGGGTGGTCCCCAAGACTGGGCGAACACACCCCCACGGCAGGAGAGTGCGCTTGACCAGCCCTGATGCCGGCACCTCGGCACCGCCAACGAAGACCCGGCAGTCGCGACAGGCGGGCATCTGGTTCGCGCTGGTCGTGATCTTCCTCGACGTCATGGGCTTGGGCCTGATCATCCCGGTGCTGCCCGAGCTGGTGCGTCGGCTGGTGGCGAACGAGACCCAGACCGCCCTGTGGTTCGGGGTGATGACGTCGGTGTTCGCGCTGATGACCTTCTTGTTCGCGCCGACCTTCGGGGCGTTGGCTGACCGGTTCGGGCGACGTCCTGTGATCCTGGTCTGCCTCACCGGCTACGGCCTCAGCTACCTGCTGCTCGCCTGGGCGCCCACCATCGGCTGGCTGCTGGCCGGCCGGGTGATCTCGGGCATCATGGGCGCCACCCCCGCCACGATCAATGCCTACATCGCCGATGTCTCCACCGACCGTGACCGGGCGCGCAACTTCGGCATGATCGGCGCCGCCTTCGGCCTGGGCTTCATCATCGCGCCGGCAGTGGGTGGACTGCTTGGCTCGATCGACCTGCACCTGCCGTTCTACGCGGCGGCCGGACTGTCGCTGCTGGCCGCGGTCTACGGGCTGTTGGTGATGCCGGAGTCGCTGCCGGTCGACAAGCGCCGACCCTTCCAGTTGCGCGAGGGCAACCCGATCGGCGGGCTGGCGGTGCTGCGGCGTTGGCCGCTGCTGGCCGGTGTGGCTATCGCGTTCGCCTTCTATCAACTGGGCCAGATGGGTCTGAACACGCTGTGGGTGCTCTACACCAGCCACCGCTACGGCTGGGGCGAACTGGCCAACGGGTTGAGCCTGGCGCTGGTCGGGCTGGGCACCGCCGTGGTGCAGACCTCGATCACACCGCGACTGATCGCGCTGTGGGGTGAGCGCAAGGCGATCACCGTCGGCATCACCGTGAGCTGCATCTCGATGGTGCTCTACGGCCTGGCCTGGAAGGGCTGGATGTTCGCTGCCGTGGTGGTGATCGGTGCACTGGCGGGTATCGCCTTCACCGCAGTGCAGACCTTCATCGCCGCGCACGCCCCCAGCGGTCACCAGGGTGCGGTGCAGGGCGCGATGAGTTCGTTGATCAGCCTGGCCGCCATCATCGGCCCCCTGATGTGGGCAGGCCTGTTCGGCTGGGCGACGTCTGATGCGGCACCGATCAGCGTTCCCGGGCTGCCGATGTTCCTCGGCGCGGTGATCATCTTCGGTGCGCTGATGGCCCTGCGGCGGCTGTTCGCACGGTACCCCGGCTAAACACCCAAGCCGGTGGCCTGATGAGCACCAGTGACTTCTACCTGCGGGCCTTGATCGGCTCAGTGGTCTACGGGTCGATCATCGCCTTCGGGTCGGCAAGTACCTTGACCGGCTGGTCGGGCGGATCATGCCGACCTGGAAGCGGGCGCTGCTGCTGGTCGGAGTGTGGACCGGTGCGCAACTGGCCGGCGTCGCAGCACTGATGAACGGGTGGATGCAAGTTGCGTCCCAGAGCCAGAAGACCACCGTGTTCGCGGTCTATGCCGCCTTCGCCGCCCCGTGGATCATGCGAGCCGCGTGGCGGGCATCTTGATGCTGGGGGCCTTCATCCAGGCCTACTGCCTGTTCACGCTCGCGATCCTGCTGGCGCCGCTCTAGGTCGTCACCGCGTCCACGTAGAACCACCGGCCTGCCCGGCGCTCGAAGACCGACCTTTCACGCAAGTCCCCGGCACGGTGGCGCGCGATGAACTCGACGAGGCCGCTGGCCTGCCAGGACTGGCCGTCGACCACGTCCAGGATCTCCAAGCCGGCCCAGCCCAGGTCTGAGGCATCGACCGACCTGGGACGGGTGCGAGGGTGCCAGGTCGCCATCAGGTACTCCGAGTCCCCCACCGCGAAGGCCGAGTACCTCGAGCGCATCAGTTCCTCGGCGGTCTCGGCCACGCGGGCCCTCAGGTGCAGTGGACCGCAACAAGCGGCGTAAGCACCGCCCCCGCACGGGCAGTCATCGATCATGGCTTCTTCTCCTGGACTGGTTGCCGGCACCCGTTGATGGTTTCGTGCCACAGGATCGGCCCGATGGCACCGTTCGGGCCGGATTTCGCCATCGCGTGGCACGAAACCATCACCGGATCACGTGGTCGAGTCTGGCGAACGTCACGCCGTCGGCGAGCATGCCCGGCAGCGCCGCTGCCAATCCCTCGGCGGTGCCGCCCGAGGGTTGGTTCATGTGCCCGATGCCGATCGAGCCGGTCCGCAGCGACCGGACCTCGCGCGCCACCGCTGCACCGCCAAGGGTCGCGCCCGCGTCGAGGTTGACGTCGAAACCGACCGGCACCAGACCCAGGTCGTTGACGATCCTGACGGCCACGTCGTCGTAGTGGGCGGTGCCGGAGCGGAAGAAGCGCGGGGGGGTCCCGCTCAAGCGTGTGAGCACCTCCTGGGCGCCCATCACCTCGTGAATGACCTCCTCGACCGACCTCGTCCCGGCGATGCCGTAGGCCGATCGTCCATCCACTGACAAGGGGCGATGGCTCGTCCCGTGGTTCGCGATGCAGAACAGGTCATCGGCGGCGAGGTCGTCGGCGAGTCGAGGATTGGCCCGCACCCACCGGGCGTTCAGGAACAACGTGGCCGGCACCCGCTCACGACGCAGCAACGCGATCAGGTCAGCGTCCAGGGCCTCCCCTCCCCGGCCACCGCAGGCATCGAGGGTGAGCGCCACGGATGTCGAGTCGGTCCTGCTCACGATCCCCGGCAGGTCGAGTCCCCAGGCCCGTGGCTCCACTCCGCGGTGACGACGAAGCACCTCCTGTCGAGGGTCGGGGCTGGGTGACGTCGTGGAGGCACCCCCCGACGACGCCGCGACACCAGGGCTCGAGGGCTGCGAACGAGAAGGCGTCACAGACACGTGGCCCGCTGAGGCAGTCGGGCTGGGGGTCGGCGGTGCTGGGGTCGTGGGCGCTCTGGTCGTGGGCGCTGTGGTCGACACCTGGGGCTGTTCGTCCGCGCAGCCGACGAGCGCCAGTACGGCGGCGAGAGCGGTTCGGCGCGTCAGGGGATCACTTCCCCACTGTCGTCTCAGGTCGCCGGGCTCCACGCGGGCAGCGTACCGACGCCCGGGTCGGCCAACCATGCCACGATGCGCTGGGCTGCCTGATCGGCGGTCAGGTGGGTGTTGTCGAGGACGAGGTGGCGGTGCTGTGCCAGCAACGGCTCGGCAACAGGGGCTGGCCGTTCGGTGGTCATCACGTGGCGCTCCAGCCCTCGCACGTTCTGGTCAGACCAGTCGACGTCGCGCTTGGACTTCTTCTCCTCCAGCCGGTGCGCGGTGCGGTTGCGGGACAGCCGGGTGTCGAGGTCAGCCCGCAGTTCCACGAACGCGACGTCACCGTCGAAGATGTCGACGTAGCGCTGCACGATCTCCAGGTCGGACTCGAGCTCGAGCCCCCAGACCAGCGTGAGAACCAGGTTCACGTGGTGACGGGCTGCCTCTTCGAGCACCCTGTACCGGAACTCCTCGTTGAGCACGTTGAAGGCCGGGGTGCCGTACCCGAAGGTCTCGATCAGGGGCTCGATGGTCATGTGGTTGTGGAACAGCCTGAAGTCGCTGACAGCGCACACCGCTCGACCGACCGTCATCTTGCCCACGGCCGGAGGGCCGAAGATCAGCAGCAGCATGAGGGCCAAACTACTGCCCACCTCTTGCCATCGGGTCCGGCCACGATTCAGGCTGTGCCATGGCACTCAACCCATACCTCAACTTCGCCGGTAACACTGCCGAAGCCATGGCCCACTACCGCGACCTGTTCGGCGGCGAGCTCACCGTGTTCACCTTCGGTGACTACGACATGCCCGAGATGCCGGCCGACGGGGTGATGCACGCCTCGCTGGTCGCCGACGACCTCGTCCTGATGGCCAGTGACGCCATGCCCGGAGCCGAGGAGTCCTGGGGCGGCACCCGGGTCTACCTGTCGTTCACCAGCCCCGATGCCGAGCGGGTCCACAGCATCTTCGGCCAACTGGCCGCCGGCGGCAGCATCGGCATGCCGTTGGAGAAGCAGGTCTGGGGCGATGAGTTCGGGCTGGTCAAGGACCGCTACGGCATCGAGTGGATGTTCACCGTCGCGACACCTGACTGACCCGGGCGGGCGCTCGGCCACAATGGCCGGGTGGACGCACTGTTGCTGGGCCTCGGCATCGGGCTGGCCGCCGGGGTGAGCCCAGGGCCGCTGCTGATGCTGGTGATCTCGTCCAGCCTGCGCGGCGGATGGCGCCACGGCACGGCGGTGGCCGCCGCCCCGCTGCTCAGCGACCTGGTGGCGGTGGCCGTGGTCATCGCGGTGCTCGGCCAGGTGCCGGATTGGGTGCTCAGCGCCCTGGGCGTCGTCGGCGGGCTGTTGGGGGTCGCCATCGGCGTCCAGACGATATGGCAGGGCCGACGCGCTTCACTGGACGAGATCGGCCGTGACGACGCTGGCTCGCTCCGAGCGACGTTGCGCAAGGGTGTCGTCATCAACCTGGTCAGCCCCCACCCATGGATCAGTTGGATCACGGTGCTCGGCCCGTTGACAATGGCGACGTGGCGGGCCTCGTCGGTGTCGGGCGTGCTCCCGGTGGTGGGGTCTACCTCACGCTGGTTGGTTCGAAGGTGGCGCTGGCCGCTGTGGTCGCCGGCGGACGACGCCACCTGCACCAGACCGGGTACCGAATCGCCCTGGTCTCCGCAGGTACCGCGCTCGTCGTGCTCGGCGGGCTGATGCTGGTCGAGTTCGCACCCGGCCTGGTCTGAGTCACTGGTCGTCGACGGTTGCCAGCACTGCTCGCATTTGCTGCACGTACCCGGGAAGATCAACTGCCGCGGTGTCCAGCAGTCGTTCGACCTCGATCGTCCAGTAGCCGTGCACGATCCGGTTGCGCATCTGCGTCGGACTGATCCAGTCGACCTTCGCATGGGCCAACCGGAAGTCGGCTGGCAGTCGGCCGGCGGCCTCGCCCAGGACGGAGAAGTTCCAGAGCACCGCATCACGCCGGAGTCGGTCCGCCTGCAGCGCGGCAGCATCAATGCCGCCGAGCAGCAGCATGATCTGTTCTGCGGCGTCGATCATCTCCTCGAGCAGCAGACCCTCACGCCGCATAGAGCACCTCTGCCTCGGCCAGCACCTGGGTCCTGATCCGCGGATGGATCCCAGTCCGCCCCACCAGGTCGACAGGGTGGCCAAGGATGCTGCTGAGCTCATCGGCGAGACCTTCGATCGCCCAGCCCAGTCGCACTCCGGGCCGCAAGGTGTAGAGCAGGTCGACGTCGCTGTCGGCGGCTGCGTCCCCCCGTGCGAACGACCCGAAGACCTCAAGGGTCTGCACGCCGTAGCGCTCGCAGACTTCCCCGAGTTGGGAGATCTGCCGCGGTGAGAGCCGCAGATCCATGCCGCGCGCGGCACTGGGCTCGTCCAGGTGGGCGCGCAGGGCGGCACGGATCAGGTGAGACCGAGTCACCCCCTCAGCCTGAGCTCGGCGGTCCACGGCCTGAAGCAGCTCACGATCAAGGCGTACGGGGACGACCTGGGCTGGTCCTGCGCTCACGACCACCACCTCCACACCCAGAGTAATACGTGGGCCGGTTCGTATTACGCGGCACCAGATCCAGTACGACAGCTCGCGTTGGGCAACAATGGCGGCATGTGCGAGTACTGCGGTTGCCGCGACATCCCGATCATTGGGCGCTTGTCAGAGGAGCACTACGGGGCGATCAACGCCCTCGGCGGGGTCAGACGAGGCATCGAGTCGGGCGATGCGGCCGAGGTCGACAAGGCGCTCACCGCCATGGCCGGGCACCTGTTCACCCACAACGGCTGCGAAGAGGCCGGCCTGTTCCGCGGCCTTTGCCTGCCCGAGCACTGCGAGTACTATCAGGCCACCGTGGCCGACCTGGAAGAGCAGCACGTGTTGCTCAAGCAGCAGGTGGCCCGCATCCGTGCGGGCGAGTGGGAGGTCTACGCCGAACTCGAGCACACGCTGCGCCGCCACATCGACCAGGAGGAGAACGGGCTGTTCCCGGCGACCGCGGTCACCCTCGACGGCGAGACCTGGGACCAGATCGACGAGTGGACCCACGAGTACGACCACGCGGTCGGGAACGAGCACACCCACTGACGTCGATCGCGTCAGGACGAGGGTCCGACGAGGAGTCAGCCTCGGTTCTCGTAGGCCTCGATCTCACCCAACTTGGGCCCGTAGCTGCTGGCCGGATCGTGGCGCAGGTCGAGCCACAGGTCGACCAGCGCCACCGCAGCCACAGGCGCGATCACGTTCTGGCCCATGCACAACACCTGGGCGTCGTAGTTCTCGACGGCACCCTTGACCGTGATCAGGTCGTGGGCGGTGGCCGCACACACCAGCCACCTTGTTGGCCGCGATGGCGGTGCCCACCCCGGTGCCGCAGACCAGGATCGCCCGGTCGGCGTTGCCGTCTCGGATCATCTCCGCCGCCTTGAACGAGACCTCGGGGTAGGTGATGTCGTCGCTGGACAGGTCGACCACCTCGCTCACCCGCGAGTCAGCCTGCAGCGAAGCGAGCAGCGCGTCCTTCAGCACGACCCCGTTCGATGGGGCCCCAATCACGATCCGCATGCCGCACTCCCTTTCTCATCCGCAACCCTAGCCCTTCCGACCCCCACATCAACTAGGCTAACGAACGTTAGCCAGCCACCTCAGGAGGGTCATGGCCACCAGCACCCGCGCCGCCCTGCTCGACGCAGCCCAGGACCGCTTCGCCAGCCGGGGGTACGCCGGCACGTCGATCCGCCAGCTGGCCTCGGCAGTCGGCATTCGAGAGAGTTCGGTCTACAAGCACTTCCCCAGCAAGCAAGCCATCCTCGCGGCACTGCTGGAGCGCGCCACCGAGCGCGTCCACGCGGTGGCAGCCACATGGGGCGTTTCGGTCGATGATCCGACCGCAGCACTTTCCCACTACCAGGACATCAGCACGGAAAGCTTGGGCGAGATGGCCGTGGGCTTCCTCGAGATGTGGCTGCACGATCCTGACCTCGTGGCTGTGCGCAGAATGCTGGCGCTTGAGCAGTACCGCACGCCGGAGGCAGGGGCCCTGTTGAGGGAGCTGACGATCGTGCGCCCCCTGACCTTCCAGACACATCTGTTCGCCCAGCTCATCACCGCGGGAGGGTTCCGCGCCGCAGATCCCGAGGCCGTGGCGCTCGCCTTCTGGGGGCCGATCCTCGCGATCGTCGCCACTGCGGAGGCTCCTGGTGGCGAGGCCGCAGCGCGCCGGATGCTGCAGATTCACCTGGAGCACTTCACTCTCACTCACGTCGTCCGCGACAGCGAGGGCGAGGCATGAGCATGAGAGTCGTGCGACGAGTGCTCCTGGGCATCGCCCTGCTGCAGGCGCTGTCGACCTTGGTCGGCTCTGTCCAGTTGCTGGTGGTGCCGCGGTGGTATGCGCCCATGCTCGACCGGACGGTGTTCGCCGGCCAGTACGTGCTGGCAGCCCTCCTGCTGGGCGTGGTGGTCGGTGGCTTCCAGTGGGCAGCGATCATCGTCCACCGTCGCCGGCCGCGCTGGCTGGCAGTGGCCCACTCCCTCGCCGGGCTGGTGATGGTGGGCTGGATCGCGGGCGAGTGCCTGGTGCTCAACAGCTTCATCTGGCCCCACGCGTTGTGGGGCGGGCTCGGAGTGGCCCAACTGGTGTTGGTGCAGGTGCTGCTCGGCGTGCTGCTCCCACAACCGGCCGCTGACCCAACTCGATAGCCTCGTCGCGTGCCACTTCCATCGGAGATCGCTCCGTACCTCGATGAGGTCGTCCGACGTGTGCGCCGGTCCTTGGGGGACGACCTGCTGGGGGTCTGGTTGATCGGCGGCACCGCCCAGGGCGCTTACCAGCACGGGGTGAGTGATGTCGACGTCCTGGCCGTCTCGAACGATCCTGGCGAGGTGGCCAAGCGCCAGAGCTTGGGCGACTCGCTGGTGCACCCGACACTGCCCTGCCCCGCAGTCGGACTGGAGTTCGTCTGGTACGCCCTGCCCGACCTGGTCGAGCTGGACGACCCGGTGAAGTTCCAGCTGAACGTCAACGGTGGGCCCGAACGAGACCGGGCGGTGCAGATCGGTCCCGATGACTCACCGAACTGGTGGTCGGTGCTCGATCTGGCTGCCGCTCGGCAGGCGGGGGTGCCGCTGGTCGGGCCGCGGTGCGATCAGGTGGTACCGCCCGTTCCAGCTGACCGTGTTCGGCAGGCGATCCTGGGCTCACTCGACTGGCACGACGGGCCCGCGCCGAGAAGCGATCGATGGATCCGTCACTCGCTGCGGCGCTCAGCGACCTCGTCCGTCAACGCCTGGGCTGACCCGCGAGGGCTGCCATCGCGTCGCGCAGGGCGGCGTCACTGTCGGTCGCGTCGATGACGACACGAGAGCCGTCGCGGTCCTCGTCCCACGGCAGGTACTCGCGCGCGACCACCTCGTCCCATGTCGGGACGACCTGACCGGGCAGGTCCGGTCGGCGCCCCTCGACACGACGTCGGTGCTCGTGTTCGTCCGCGATGGTGCACTCGAAGACCACCAGCGGCACGGCTGCCTCGGTCGCGAGGTCGACCCACATCTGGCGGGTGACCGGAATTGGGTTGACCAGGTCGACCACCACCTCAGCAGCCAGGCCGAGGTTCGAGGCCGCGAGTTCGCGCACCACCTGGTAGCCCAGCGGCCCGACGTCAATGCCCGCCTGGACCAGCGGCGTCTCGACGACGTCGACGCGCAAGTACACCGCAGCCAGGTCGCGCGCCAGGGCGCGTGCCAGCGTGGTCTTGCCCGTCCCGGGGAGACCGGACACCACGATCAGCCGACTCACGCCGACAGGCTACTTCGCGCGATGGCCTGACATACCGTGAGGCATGGCATCCACCCAACTGATCGTCGACGGCTACCGCGCGGTGGCCTGGGCACAGTTCGGCACGGTCGAGGAACTGCCGAACATCCACCACCGCAAGCAGTGGGAGGCCGAGACCACCCAGGTACCCGACTTCCGGATCACCTGCCTGTTCGTCGATCGCCGTTACCGCCGCAAGGGCATGGCCGAGACCGCCGTCAAGGGAGCACTGGCCCTGATCGCCGGCCAGGGCGGCGGATTGGTCGAGGCCTACCCGCACGGCCTGCCGCCTGACAAGAAGATCTCGTCATCGTTCCTCTACAACGCCACCCGCACGATGTACGAGCGGCTGGGGTTCACCTACCTGCGCCCCAAGGGCCAGGGGAACTGCGTGATGAGCCTGACCGTGAAGGCGAGCTGAGACGACCATGCAGCAGCGGACGTTCTTCCTCTACACCGCCAGCAGTGACATCGCCGCATCGCGCCACTTCTACACAGACCTGATCGGGCTCGAGCAGGTCTGGGACGAGGCCGACGACATCGCCTACGTCGTCGACAGCGTGCAGTTCTCGATCACCCACGACTCCGGGGTGCGACCGCAGTCACAGTGGTCGCACCAACCCGGCTGGGTGTACGGGCTGGGCATCGAGCCGGAACCGTCACACGCACCCACGTCGTGGAGCATCGCGCTCGATCCCGACCACTTCACCGCTGCAGTCGCACGCCTACGGGCCCACGACGTCACCTCGCTGAGGGACGGACCGTTCTGGGTGGGCTACTGGAGTTTCGTGGTGCTCGACCCGATGGGGACGACAGTGGAACTGTCCGACCCGACCAGCCCTGGTCCGGTCACGTCTGGGTGAAGACGAACTCGACCTCGAGGGTGGGGTCGACCGCCTTGATGATCCGGGTGTAGAAGGTGCGGCACTGGTCTTCGAGCAGCTTGCGGTTGGTGGTGATGTGCTCGGCCTTGGTCGACTCGTTGAGCACCTTGTTGATGACCGCCACCTTGTCGATCTCGGGGGTGAGCCAGCTGAGCACGCCGTTGCGTTCGACGGCGATCTTGACGCCGAGGTCGGTCTGGCCGAGGTGGCTGAACTCGGGCACGGTGATCAGGTACTTGCCCTCACCTGCCGGCGCGATCCTGACGTCGGCACCGTCGACACCGAGCAGCGCGGTGTAGCTGTACTGCAGGAACAGGGCACGCTCGCTGCCGGGCACGTCGACGCCCAGCACCTCGGACTTGACCCGCTCCTCGGCGATGCCCTGAATGCCCAGGCTGAGCAGGATGACCTTCTCCTCCTGGGTGATCGAGCGCACCACCTTCTCGTCACGGGCCTCGGCAGACTCCCCCGTGTTCGGGAACAGCTTCGGCACCGCCCAGACCGCCAGCAGGGTCAACACGACCGCGGTCACCACCACGGCTCCGGCGATGCTCCACACCTTCTTCACGGCGTTCCCTCCCTCTGCGCGGTCACTGTCAAGGGTAGGTCGCACCACCCAACACAGCCCGCTTCGACCCGCGAGGCTCGGGCGCGCTGCGATGATGCAGACGTGAAGCAGTTGATCACCACCGCTGGCGACCTGTCGGCCGACGAGGTCGAGCTCGTCCTGCCCCACGAGCACGTGTTCGTCGACTTCCGCGTGCCACAGCACCCCGAACACGGGGTCGCCGAGGTCGACGACGTCGTGGCCGTGATGGCACCCGAAGTTGCCCGCGCCAAGGCGCAGGGTGTGACCGCCATGGTCGACTGCACCCCGGTCGGGGTGGGACGACGCCCCGACATCGTCCGCGCGGTGGCCGACGCGGCGGGCATGCCGACGGTGCTGCCGACCGGCCTCTACCGCGAGCCGTGGGTGCCGGACTGGGCGTACGGCGCGGACGAGGCCGAGATCGCCGACTGGATGCTCGCCGAACTGCAGGAAGGCATCGAGGGCGCCCGGGCGCGGGGCGTGGCTGTCGTACGACGGCATCGGTTGGAGCCCGGACGAGGAGTACGTCGCCCACGTCAACCGTGCGCTGGACACAGGTCTGCTCGACCAGGTGATGATCAGCCAGGACCGTGGCTGGTACGACCCGGACAAGCCCGGCGGAGGCACACCCGAGCCGTTCACCCACTTGGTGGACTCGTTCCTGCCGGCGCTGCGGGCCCCAGGCGTGGACGAGGACACGATCACCACGCTGACCCGGACCAACCCCTTCCGGGCCTTCGCCCGCTGACGCCATCACCCTCGTGTGGCGAGACCTCACGGCACGGTGTTGGCATTAACCGAATCTGATTCGGAAGGACGAGGCCGCCCAGAGACCTTTCCCGCCTACTCGGCCTCACTCGACCACCGACGTGACGACGTGGCGACAGAGACCGAGATGGCCGCCCAGGTCATCATCACCGGACTGGCGTCACAACTGTCGGACGATCGCAGAGCTCTTGAGCAGCCGCTCTGACAGGCTGGGATGGTGAGCTACGACCATCCCAGCCTCGCCGCCATCTACGACCATGACAATCCTGATGGCCCTGATCACGACTGGTTCCGCCGGTTCGTGGACGACGCTGCCCCTGCCGTGGTCACCGACCTGGGCTGTGGCACCGGCCTGCTCACGGTGACCTTGGCTCGTCCGGGACGACGGGTGGTGGGGATCGATCCTGCCCCCTCGATGCTGGCCCTGGCAGCAGCTCGACCCGGCGGTGATCAGGTCGAGTGGCGGCTCGGCACCAGCGACCAGATCGAGCAGGCCTCGTCCGACGTGGTGATCATGAGCGGCAACGTGGCGATGCACCTGATCGGAGACGAGTGGCACCACGCCCTGCGTCGCATCGCGGCTGGGCTTCGTCCGGGTGGACGACTGGCCTTCGAGACCCGCAATCCCTCGGCTGAGGCGTGGCGCGAGTGGAACGATCCGCTGACCGACCGCGACACCCCGGCCGGGCGCTTGCGCGAGTCGTCGACGACCACTGCGCCCGATGCCGACGGCGTGGTCACCATGCACTGCCACAACGAGTTCCTCGACGACGGCGAGGTGGTCGACTTCGACCTGCGCCTGCAGTTCCGCGACCTCGACCGGATCACCGCCGACCTCGCCGCAGCCGGTGTCATGGTGAGCCGGGTGTCGCGAGACTGGCACTCCACCCCCTTCACGGGCACCGCAGCCGAGCGGCTGATGGTGGTCGAAGCGAGTACCGGTCGATGAACTCCTGGCCGACTGATCTCATCCCGAGCGCACTGCGTGCCAGTGTCGCCGGCCGACAGCCCGACTCGGGCGTGGCGCACCCGATCGACGGCGACCGTTGGCTCGTCCGGCTCCCTGTCCAGGTGGACGAGTACCTCGACCGCTGGAACCTCACGCCCGACGGCACCCCGCTCGCCGGAGAGAACGCGCTCGTCCTGCCCGTGCGGCGGGACACCGGCGAACTCGCTGCGCTGAAGCTGTCGTGGCCGCACCACGAGGCCCAGTTCGAGCACTTGGCCCTGCGCCTGTGGGCCGGCGGCGGTGCGGTCACACTGTTGGCCGCCGACCCGACGCCGCAGGTGCTGCTGCTGGAACGGCTCGACCCCACCCGGCCGCTGACCGGGGTCTCGATTTTCGAGGCGTGCGAGGTGATCGGCGGCCTCTTCGGTGCACTCGGGCGGCTCGCGACACCTCAGGCGCCAGCCCTGGCCGACCACCTCTCGCCGTGGGAGTCCCCCTCCGTCACACCGCAGGTGCCCCAGCGACTCGTCCAGCAGGCTGCTGCGAGCGAACCGGACCTGTTGTCGAGTGCACCACAGACCTCGCTGGTGCACACCGACCTGCACGACGCCAACGTGCTGGCTCCGCTCGACCCAGAGCGTGGCGAGTGGCTGGCGATCGACCCCAAGGTGGTGGCTGGCGAGTGGGCCTACGCCGTCGCGCCGATCGTCTGGAACCGCCCGGACGACCTGGCCCGCGCTCACGACCTGCGGGTGCATGCCCGGTTGCGGGCCGACATCGTGGGCGACGTCGCCGGGCTCGACCCCGACCGGGTGCGGGCCTGGACGTTCGTCCGTCTGGTGCGCAACGCGGTCGACACCGCCTGCCATGCGCCGGGCAACAGCGAGTTCCTGACCCGGATGATCACCCTGGCCAAGGCGTTCGCCGACTAGTGGCGGCGCAGGTGCAGCCGGCAGGCCACATCTCACCGCTGTCGAGTGGGCACCGTCGTTGAAGCCCAGGGTCGAGTAGCGGGTCTCGAACTTGCTGGCCGGCTGCAGGAAGACCCGCACCTTGCCGTCCTTCTCGTAGGCCGGCATGCCGAACCAGACCCGCGGCGCCAGGTCGGGAGCGACCTCGCTGACCACCTGGTGCAGTGCCGTGGCGATCTTCTTCTCGTCGTCAGGCAGTTCGACGATCTTGTCGAGCAACGCAGCCGGGTTGTCGGCATTCTTCTTGCCGCCCTTCTTGGCGCGCGACTGTTCGGCCCGATCCTTGATCGCGGCGAGTTCAGCCTTGCTGAAACCACTGTCGGCCATGTCGGTCCCCTCCTTGGGTGGACGGCGTCGCAAGTACCGTCAGCTTCGGACGGCGCGGGTCCCACGAATGGGTGTTCGTGGCCAGTTCGCGTCTGAGACGCTGTGGGTGTGGACGATGCGGTGCTCGACTGGCTGCTGGACGCCGACCCGGCCGTGGCCTACCAGACCCGCCGTGACCTGCTGGACGATGACGATCCCGAGGCTCTCGCCCGGCTGTCAGGCGAGGGCTCTGCGGCCACGATCTGGCCGCCCGTCGCCCTGACGGCCACTGGGGCGCTGGGCCAGCAGATGAACGACGGCGGCTTCAACTGCCGCAGCACCCGTTGGGTGTGCCGGGTCTCGGCGGTGCATACCACCGCCTCGGTGATCGACGGATTCACCGAGTACCTGCGCGCCGACCGCCCGCATCGATCGGAGGAGGTGTCAACGGCCCTGGACGAGGCGGTGGAGTGCCTGCTGGCTCGTCGCCTCTTCCAGGTGAAGGCCACGGGTGAGCCACTGCACCCCGACATGCTCAAGCTGGCGTCACCGCTGATGATCGACTGCTGCCGGTGTCGCCCATGTGTCCTCCCGACGAGCAGGAACGGCCAACCCGTGGATCACGCTTCAGGCGCTGCGGCTGCTGCGCCGGCTTGGTGCAGCAGGGCCAGGTCGCGCCTGATGTAGCGCAGGTGAGCCCACTCCTCCTCGAGGATCACCCGGACGCAGTCGCCCACGGTGGGTCGCCAGTCGTCTCCCCCACCCCAGGGGTTCGCACGCTCCTCGGCAAGGACTTCCGGGGTCACGTCAGCGAGGAAGTCGGTGACCATCTGCTGGCGCTGGGCGCGCACGCTGAGGATCTCGTCGAACGACTCGGGCTCACCGAAGATCGACATGTCGAACCCCATCCGGTCAGCGCCGGTGAAGATCTGCCCGATCGGGTGGAAGGGACGCTCGGTGCCCTGGATCGCCCCGAGCAGCCAGGCGTCGGTGGCCAGGATCAGGTGGCGCAGCGTCTGCGACAGCGACCACTCGTCCGGCACGTGGGCGTCACGCAATTCGGCAGGGGTCTCGTCCACGGTTTGCTGCCACGCGGCCTGCACCGCGAGCCAGCCTTCGCGGAGGCCCTCGGGAGTCTCGGCCTTCTGCAGTTCACGGCCCGGGAACTGGCGGTTGAGTTCAGCCTCGACCAGCGGGACGACGTCGACCCCGTTGACGATCAGGGTCCCGAAGAACAGGTCGTGGCTGTCGATGTCGAGACCGTCGCAGTCGACCGCCCGCAGGGTCAGGCCGCTGACATCGGATGAGCGGATGGTGGCGTCCTTGAAGCTCGTGCGGACGAAGGTCGCGCCCTCGAACTCGTTGGTGCTGGAGTAGGTCGTCATCGCCCCATCATCAGGGTCAGCGCCCACCAGTCCATACCCGTCGTCCACGGAGCCAGCGGCAGAACTTGACCCAGATCAAGGATGCGTGGCCGAGGTGTCCGTAGCTTCGAGGCACAACCCACGCAAGGACGGACCCCCACATGACCGCCTTGGCCAAGGCCCTGGAACTGGCACCGATCATCGAGCGCGTGCATGGCGAGCACCACCCCGAGCTGACCCGCGTCCGCGAGATCACCGAGCTACTGTCCGCGCCGGGGGCGGATGTCACGGCGCTGTTCAGCGAACTGCGCACCGTCACCAGCGGCTACGCCATTCCCGACGACGTGTGCGAGACCTTCGAGGCCACCTACCAAGCCCTGGAGCAGGCCGAGGCCGAGATCGCCCGCTGAGCGTCGACTCGGCTTCGCCGACCGCCTCGTCCTCAGCACTGGCACACTCGTCGCGTGCTGCCTGCGCTCGCAACCCTTGACCGCGCCACGCGGGTGTTCTGGCGACTGCGCGGACGACGGGTCGACCTGCAGGGCGCCCACAGTTGGCTGGCGGCACCGATGAGCGGGGCGTCCCGGGGGTGACGGGTGGTTGGAGCAGACCGCTGCCGACCTGGGCGGGCGGCTCGGCCGCGAGGTGACCACGGCAGGGTTGCTGGGCGACATGTCGAGGCTCGACGGCCCCACCTTTCCCGCCGGAGACCTGCATCCTGACATCCGGCACTTCTACGAGCACACCTCGCAGTGGCGCATGGAGGTCTGGACGCAGTGGAACCCCCTCTTCCAGCTCGGCGGTGAACTGATTTCGCGACTGTTCGCCCGAAGGGTTCAGCAACTCGCCCTGCCGATGCGGCCCCTCGAGGTCGCGCACGGGGTCGACAGTCGGGTGGTGCCGATCCTCGACTCAGCCGGTGAGCAGGTGGCTGCGGGCTGGATGCGCACCCTGCGTGCCACCGGTGGCTACGTCTACAGCGGCTGCTACTCGACGCGACTGCTCCCGGGAGCCAGTCAACCCAGCGTGCACGTGACGTTCCCGCTCGAGGCGGGCAACATCCAAGTGCTCCTCCAGCCCCGCGTGCTGGCCGGGGGCGGCCTGGAGCTCAGCTCGCCGGCCGGCCCCTTCGGCGGCAACGGTGCCTACGTGGTGGTCGACGAACACGGCACCCACGCGGCCCGCCTTCCGATCCACGAGACGTTCCGGCTGAGCGTCGATGACGAAGGTTCTGTGCGCACCGACCACGAGTTGAAGCTGTGGTCGGCCGAGGTCGTCCGCATGCACTACAAGCTGAGTCGGGTCGGCTGACGGCACACTGCTGCACCTGGCCCCGGCGGCAGACCACCAGTGGCAGAACGGAGTTTTCCACAGGTCGTCAGCACCTCACGGCGGAACGGCCCGCCCTGCCTGCACCATCGTGGCCATGACCTTCGAACAACTGCCCAAGGACTGGCCCACCCGATCACTCTCCGACCCGTCCCTGACGCCCGACGTCGTCGACCTGTGCCTCAAGCTGTCCGACCGCATGCAGGACTCGGCACTGCTGCTGCTCTGCGACCACGAAGGCCGGCTCCTGCAGCCGGTGGTGATCGAACAGGTCGACTGGCACGCCATCGCCGACGAGCGTGCCCAACTGTTCCACCTGTTCGAACACCTCGAGATCCCCTCGGTGGTGGTCGCGGTCTCGTCGCGCAAGCCGATTAACCCGGGGGTGGTGCTGCGGTGGCTCGACACCGCACGCCGCGAACTGAGCCGAGTCGGGGTCGAGTTGCTCGGGTTCTACTGCGCTGACATGGACGAGGTCTGGGCGCCGGTCGAGTCGGCTGCCTAGTCTGGCGGCATGAACCGGGCTCGAGCCGATCGCAGCCGCCGCCTGCCGATCGTCGTCGAGGTGGTCATGGTGGCGCTGGGGTTGCTCAGCTGCAGTTCGCCCACGACGACACCGACGAGTCCGCGCACCCAAGGAGACACCATGCAGATCAGGATCGGCGACCGCACCCTGACAGCGAAGCTGGCCGACAACTCGTCCGCACGAGCCCTGAAAGACCTGCTCAGCCAAGGGCCGGTCACCATCGCGATGAGTGACTACGCCAGCATGGAGAAGGTCGGAAACCTGGGCACGACGTTGCCCACCAATGACGAACAGATCAGCACCGCTGCCGGCCACCTGATCCTCTACCAGGGCGACAAGTTCGTCATCTACTACGACACCAACTCCTGGAGCCTCACCCGGCTGGGGTGGGTCGAGGGTGTCAGCGCGGACGAGCTCAAGCAGATCCTGGGCAGCGGTGACGTCACGGTCCTCGAGTTGCCGTGACCATCCGGACGGTCCACGTCAACGAGCTCGAGCCACGCGACGTCGCTTGGTGTGAGGTCGCCGTCGTTATCGACGTCGTGCGTGCGTTCACCGTGGCGCCGTGGATACTTCGCATGGGCGCGGCCCAGTTGCTGCTGGCACCTGACGTCGAGACCGCAATGGCCGCTCGCGATGCCCACCACCCACACGCACTGCTGCTCAAGGACGGACCCGCGCACCCGTTGTTCGACCTTCCCAACTCCCCCGCGATCGTGTCCGGGACCGACCTGACCGGACGCACTCTGATCCAGACCACCGGCAACGGGACTCGCGGCGCACACGCCGTACGAGAGGCGGCTCTCGTCCTGTGTGCGTCGTTCGCCAACGCCTCGGCCACCGCTCATGCACTGTGTGGCGATGGGCAGCGGGTGTTGCTGGTCCCGACCGAGGGGGACGAGGACGTCGCCCTTGCCGACTTCCTGACCGAGGCCTTGACCACGACGAATACTTCGGACCCGGTTCCGTACCTCGTCCGAGTGAGGAACTCAGAGGCGGGTCGAGAGTGCCTGGCGTGCGGGGCCGACGAGAGCTGCCCCAGTGTTCACCGCGACGATCTGGCGCTGTGCCTGCAGGTCGACGCCTTCGACCAGGCACTGAGCCTGGTGCCCGCCGGCTCGCTGCTGCGGGTTGTTCCCGTTGGCTCCCCCGTGCGGCCGTGACAAGCGGAACTCACGTCGCGCAGCGCGAGACGAAGTCCACGAGTAGACGTGCGAACCGATCGGGCTCAACCAGGTGTGCACAGTGCCCGGCGCCGGGCCATTGTTCGATCTGCACGTCAGCCTGTGGCAATGCGGCGCTGACCGCGGTGGTCTCAACCTCCTCGAGCTGGTGCCCGAACACGGCGAGGACCGGCACGGTGACTCGAGCGAGGTCGCCATTGACGCGGCGCTGCAATGCCTCGGGATCAGCGATCAAGTCCGCCCAGTAGGCCCGGATCACCTCGGGCTTCGCCTCGTCCTCTGCCAAGAGCTGCGTCCGCAGCGGTTCAGCCACCAGGTGTCGTCCGATCGACTGACGGGCCATCCCCCACGCCTGGTCGAACCCCGGGCCGTCGAGAGCCGGGGCGATGGCGCGGGCCATCGGCGCCATCGAGGCGACGTCGGGGCTCTGGTCGATCGTGACCACCCCAGAGGTACGGACGTGGGCTGCGCTGACCATGGCCACCGCCCCGCCCAACGAGTGCCCGACCACCACGGGGGCCTCGATCTGCAGTTCTCGCACCAGCTGGTCGATCCGTGCGGGGAGTTCCCAGGGCGACATTGATCCCGTGGACTGGCCGTGTCCTGGAAGGTCGATTGCGACACAACGCAGAAGCCCACTCACACGGTCGATGATCGGTGACCAGGCAGACCGATTGAAGGTCAGACCGTGAATGAGCACCACACAGGGACCACTACCGACATCGGTGAAGGCCAGGCCATGGCTCTCTGACATGGCTCATCGTAAGTCGTCATTGCCGCGACCACCAGACCCATCGTCAGTCGTGCTCAAGCCTTCCTGACGTCGAGCCCGAGCGGCGGACCTTGGGCAGCAGCGCCGCTGCGACCGCAAACACGACACCGGCCGCGGCCAGCGCGACGACGAAACCGAGCCGATCCGCCACCACGCCCGCCATGGGTGCCATCACGACCAGCACGCCCCGGTTGGCCGATCGCAGGAAGGTGTTCGTCCGGGCCTGGAGGTGATCGGGGGTCAGCAGTTGGCGGAAACTCATCTCATGGGAGTTGCTGGCGCCCATGGCCATCCCATGGAGCGCCTGTCCCAGGGCAACAAGGCCGACCGCCCCCCACTTGGCGGGCGCGAGTGCCGCTGACGCCACCACGAGAGCGCCGACGGCAGACAGCACGTAGCAGGTGGCGATCGTCCCGATCGTGCCCAGACGCCGGCCGACCCACGTCGTGACCGAGGCGCCCACCACGGCTCCAGCGCCACCCACAGCGAGCGCCACTCCGACCTGGGCGGCGGAGAGTTCGAGTCCGAGCACCGCGAACGGCACCAGCGCCACCATGAGCAGCGCCTGCGCCACGAACCAGACATGGGTCGCGATGGCCACCTTGGCCAACCCTGAGGTGCGGTAGACCCAGCGAAGTCCTTCGAGGATGTCGCCAGAGAGTCGCGCACGCTCCCGGGCCGGGGATGGATCGGGGACATCGCGCAACGACACTGCCACCGCCGCGGAGAACAGGTAGCTGACGGCGTCCGCGAGCAGGGCCACCGGCGCCCCAAGCGTGCGAATGAGCACACCGGCCAGTGCCGGGCCACCCACCTGGGCCACGGCGTCGGACGTGTCGATCCGGGAATGGGCATGCTGAAGGCGAGAGCCGGGAACCAGTCGCGGCACGAAGGCCATCGATGCCGCATCGTTGACCAACCCGGCCGCACCAAGGACCATGACGAGGACGAGCAGCGTGGGCAGATCCAGCGTGCCCGACAGCCCGAGCACAGCCAGAACACCCAGCACGCCGAACCGGACGAGGTCGCTGGCGATCATCGTCGGGCGACGGCGCGCCCTGTCGACGAGGGCCCCCACCACCAGGCCGAACAACAGGTAGGGCAGCCACCTGGCCGAGGTCACCCAGCCCACCTCGGTCGCTGATCCCGCAAGCAGGTCGAGGACGACGAACTGCAGGGCCACGAGGGTGACCTGGGTACCGATCGCGGACACGGCTTCGCCCGCCCAGAAGCGCGCGAACGGTGACGACCGTGGTTTCCTCACGAACGCACGCTAGGCAGACTCGCTGGGCGCCCGCAATTGGTGGCCGATCGGCACGTTGTCGACCTCGGCGAATCCACAGGGCTCCAGGCTCATGCTGCCCAAGGCGTGCCGTGGCGCACGCCGAAGAGAATCGCGGACGCGATCGCGAACAACAGCAGGGTGGCACCCATCACCGGCCCGACCAGACGACTGGTGGGGTGGGTGTTCCTGCGCAGGCGGGGCAGCAGGACCAACAACCCGATGGTCTGGATGATCGCGAGCGCAGCCAGGGAGAGATCGCGAAGGAAGAACGCCAGAGGCAGGAAGTGCAGCGCCACGATCAGGGCCACCCACCAGGCCAGCCAGCGGGACTGGCCCCGGCGCGCGAGCACCAGGCAACCGACGCCGGCGACGATCACCTCGAGCGCGACGACCAGTCCGAACCACCAGTACTTGCCTTCAAGGGCCGTGGCACTGTTCCACCTGGTCACCAGGGCATAGCCGAACAGCCCAGCGATCACGAGCCCGACCACGGAGCCCGCGCCGAGCTTCCATCGCCATGGCTCCGGTGGGTCCTCCTGGCCCCACCCCAGCCAGGCCCCGGTCATCAGGCCGAACCAAGCGATCGTGAACGTCTGGTCGCGCAGGAGCTCGGTGAGCATCATCGCCTCTCGTCAGCGGACGCCGCGTTCGACTCACGGTCTCGGGGCCGCAGGTGATCAAGTCGGCTCATCCTGGCGTGCCGAGGGTCACCTCACCGACGGTCAGCCGAGCGACCGCCCAAGATCGCTCAACGCTGGGCCGCGCGCCCGTCCTGTTCCTGTTCCATGGCTGCGACGAAGCTTCGCTTGCCAGCCTGCCAGGCGTCCTCGTCCTGGCCGGTGCGCCAGTAGCCCGAGATCGAGACGCGATCTCGGGGCACGCCCTGCTCGACGAACAGGTACCGACGAAGGTCCTTGATCATGTCGGCGTTGCCGTGGACGAAGACGGCCAGGTCGCCGTCGGGCAGCCCGGCCGCCCTGACCACAGCCGCCAGGCCGGTGCCGTACGAGCCTGCGTAATCATCACGGTGCACCCAGATGACCTCGGCTCCGGGCAGGTCTGGCAACGGGATGTGCGACGCGGCATCAGCCACCTCCAAGTACACCGAAGCACGCGCATCGGCCGGCAGGGCGTCGAGCGCCGCAGCGATGGCCGGAGCCGCCGACTCGTCCCCCACGAGCAGGTGGTGGTCCGCACTCGGGTCGGGTCCCCAGCCACTGCCGGGCCCGTGGAAGCCGATCCCGTCACCGGGCTGGGCCGCTTCCGCCCAGGGCCCGGCCAACCCCTCGTCCCCGTGGACGACGAAGTCGATCGCCATCTCGCCCCGCTCGATGTCGAGGCTGCGAATCGTGTAGGTGCGGGTCACCGGCCACTGTTCACGCGGCCTCGATTCGCGCAGTTCATCGGGGTCGAAGGGCCAGCGGTAGTCAGCGCCTGCGGGCGGGAAGAGCAACTTCACATAGCGATCGGTGTGGTCGGAGGGCTCCAGCGCACGCAAGTCGTCGCCGCGCAGGTGAACCCGCACCAGGTCAGGGGTGAGGCGCTCGGTGCCCGTGACCGTGGCGGTGCGCAGGATGCGGCGCTTGCGCGGGGGTGCGGCATCGGTCATCCGGCGAGCCTATCCGCTGGCACCAACAGCCGCCCGGGAGCGCCTCAGTCGCGGTTGCGGCGCCAGGTCTCAGCGGTCAGCAGCGTGGCGAAGCTCGTCCACGACTTCTGGCGGGGTGGGCAGCGACCTCGCACGAGTTCTCGCCGGGACGGTCAGTGCACTGGAGTGGCCGATCACTCCGGGTAGTCGCGCAGTGATTCGCCAATCGGGCGCTCGGCCCAAGTGGTTTGTGGCGTGAATCCGGCTGTCATTGGGTGAATTGTCGCCACCAACCAGCTGGACGAGCCCCAGACCCACCAAGCCGCCCCGATTCGTGGCGGGAAATGCGTTGTCAGCCGCGTGTTTCGCGCCACGAATCGGGCGGGCTGGTGATCTCGACAACATCAGGTGATCTCTACACGGCCGCTGAACAGGTGCAGCACGCGCAGGCGTCGATGCATGGCGTGGACTGGAGCGGTGATGCTCCTGGTGATCGGTGTCCTGATGGCAGCGTTCACGCTGAAGATCAGTCGCGCAACGCTGCACCGCAACGACTGGATGGGGATCCGCCTGCCCGCGACCATGGCGAGTGATGAGGCGTGGCAGGCAGCCCACCGCCGCGTGTTGCCCTGGATCGCAGCGACGGCGGTGCTGGCACTCGTGGTCGCGATCGTGTTTCTCATCGCCGCCGTGATGGGGGCCAGTGACCGGTGGACCGCGCCGTTGCTCATCGGATCGCTCGTCGTGGTGACGGTGCTCGTGGTGGCACCCGTGCCCTCGGCCCTTCGCGCGGCACAGGACGCCACGTACTGGGACGCCATCGTCGGCAACGGCGGACAGGAGAGCGAGTGTGGCTGGTGCAAGGATCGCTGGGGCCTCTCCTGACAGATCACGCCGAAGGCACTGACCGAAGCAATGGCATCTGACGATCGGCGCACTGAACCCGGTCGAGACAGGCGTCGAGCACGACTACGCGGAGTACGTCGAGGCCAACGTCTGGGTACGACACGCAGCCCAGTCCGAGATCGTCGCTGCCGTCAGCCGACGCCAAGGCATCGCGCGCGCTTACGTCCGCGTCTGCATCGCAAGAAGGAGGACGCCACCCCCGAGGAACTCATCCGAATGTTGGAGCAGCGTTACCTGCCCGCCGTGAGTGTCGCCGCCGCGGCTGTCACGGTCGGAGCGATCGCGGCGGAGATTGCCATCGGCCTCCTACCCGGGGCGGAGCCGCGGCCACTGGTGGCAAGGTCGCTCTGACAATCGCCCAGGATCCCCTGGCCACTGGAGACGACGAACCCTCATGCTTTCGAGTGCCGGAACTAGACGTTGAACCGGAACTCGACCACGTCGCCGTCGGCCATCACGTAGTCCTTGCCCTCCAGGCGCATCTTGCCCGCGGCCTTCGCCGCCGCCTCAGACCCGGCGGCCACGAGATCGTCGAAGCTGACCACCTGCGCCTTGATGAAGCCCTTCTCGAAGTCGGTGTGGATCACGCCAGCTGCCTGCGGCGCGGTCCAGCCCTGGCGGATCGTCCACGCCCGGGCCTCCTTCGGCCCGGCTGTGAGGTAGCTCTGCAGCCCCAGCGTCTCGTAGCCGACCCGGGCCAGCACGTCGAGGCCGGGCTCGTCCACGCCCATGTCGGCGAGGAACTCGCGCACCTCGTCCTCGCTCATGTCGACCATCTCGGACTCGATCTTGGCGTCAAGGAAGATCGCCTCGGCCGGGGCGACGATCTCGCGCATGCGCGCCTTGAGTTCCTCGTCGGCCAACTCGTCGGAGTCACAGTTGAAGACGTACAGGTAGGGCTTGGCGGTCAGCAGGAACAGGTCGCGAAGCTGCTCCTTGTCGAGCCCCGCCGCGTGGATCCCTCGTCCCGAGTTCAGCACCTCGAGCGCCTGCTGCCACGCGGCGAGCCGGGGCTGCGCCTCCTTCTTGATCCGCGCCTCCTTCTCCAGCCGGGGCAACGCCTTCTCCAGGGTCTGGATGTCGGCGAGGATCAGTTCGGTGGTGATCGTCTCGATGTCGCTGCCCGGGTTCACCGCCCCGTCGACGTGGGTGACGTCGGGGTCGCGGAACACCCGGGTGACCTGGCAGATCGCGTCGGCCTCGCGGATGTTGGCCAGGAACGCGTTGCCCATGCCCTCACCCTGCGAGGCGCCCTTCACGATGCCGGCGATGTCGACGAAGCTCACCGTCGCCGGAATGATCTGTGCCGACTTGTACAGCTCGGCGAGCACCGGCAACCGCTCGTCCGGCACGCCCACCACCCCGACGTTGGGCTCGATGGTCGCGAACGGGTAGTTCGCCGCCAGCACGTTGTTGCGGGTCAGTGCGTTGAACAGGGTGGACTTGCCCGCGTTGGGGAGCCCGACGATGCCGATGGTGAGTGCCACGAGCGACGATCCTACCGGCCTGACACCCATGCCTTCTCGCGCCGGTCTGGCACCCTTGACTCGTGAGCAACAGAGCATGGGCACCCGACCCGAGCGGTGACTCCTGGTTCCGCATCGGGCGCATCGACATCACCAGCACCCTGATCGCGGTGGCGATCGGCACCCTGGGCATCCTCGTCTGGGTGATCATGCCCGTGCTGCCACAGTGGCTGTTCTACGCCCCGCAGCATCTGTTCGCCGGTCAGGTCTGGCGGATCGTCACCTGGCCACTGGCCGACTCGATCAGCCTGTGGAGCATCCTCAACCTCGTCCTGCTGTGGTACTTCGGACGAGACATCGAGGCCCAGATCGGGCGCAGGCGGATGGCGTGGCTGCTGCTCGGCGCCTGGGCGAGCCTGACCGTGGCGACCACGGTGATCGGGCTGATCCTGCCCGGCGCCGCCCTGGCCGGCATGGGCATGATCGAGTTCGCCATCCTGCTGTTGTGGATCGCGGAGTGGCCGTCGCGCCGCTTCCTGTTCAACGTTCCGGCATGGGCCTTCGGCGCCTTCCTGGTCGGCCTGCAGGTTCTCACCATGCTCGGCACCCGCCGCTGGTCAGACCTGCTCAGCTTCATCATGGGCATGGGCCTGGTGGCCATCGTCGCCCGCGCTGCCGGTCTGCTCGGCGAGTACAACTGGCTTCCGGGACGACGCCCGCAGACCGTTGGCGCGACCGCTCGGGCGCCCAAGGTCAGTCGCGCTCAGCAGCGTGCCGCCCAGCAGCGGGTCTCGGACGACCAGCGCATGGACGACCTGCTCGGCAAGATCAGCGCCCAGGGCATCCACTCACTGACGTCGTCAGAGCGCAAGGAACTGGACCGGCTGCGTCAGCGCCGCCGCGGCTGAGCTCAGCGCGCATCTCGGAACCACGGAGGGTTCCACTCCCACGGTGGGTCCTCCCCCACCCGGCCGTCAACGGCCTCGCGCAGCAGGTCACAGTGCCCGGTGTGGCGTCCGTACTCCTCGATCACGTCGCAGACCAGCCGCCTGAGACTGGCGTGGTCGCCCTCGTCATCGGCCAACTGGACCGCCTGGTCGAGACCGCCCTCACCGATGGCGCGCAGCAGCGCTCGACGAGACTGCTCAACCGAACGGTCGTACAACTCGTAGAGCTCCTCGGGAAGGTTGTCGGCGGCCGAGGTGAAGTCCCAGTCCGGCTCGGCCTCCCAGTCGACCGAGCGCCACGGCTCACCGGGGTCGGCGCCGAACGCGAACCAGGTGAACTTGGTGGCCTCGACGCCGGCCAAGTGTTTGAGCAGGCCCCCGATGGTCAGCGTCGACGGGCCGATGGTGGTGCGCAGGCCGTGCTCGTCCAGACCGTCGGCCTTCCAGCGGAAGGTGGCGCGCAGCCGCTCGAGCATGGCCAGCAGGTGCGTCTGCTCGTCTGCTGCCAGTGGGGGCTCCCAGGGCGGCATCGTCCGATCGCTCATGCGGGCACAGTAGTTCGCCCAGACCCGCCACGTGTCACGATGGACGAACCACCGCCGCCGGCGATGGGAGGACGCGATGAGCTGTTCAGCGGACGCGACGACGAGTCGTCCCTGTTCAGCGGCGAGACCAGCGTGGACGATGCCCGCGAGGCCGAGTAGGCCCGGCAGACGTCGCCGGAGGCGACGCGGCAACCACCCGCGCCAGCACGACCGGTGCCCGCACGGCCAGCCCCGGCACGCCCATCCCCAGGGCCACAGCACGTCACACCCCCGCCACCTGCTCGACCGTGCGCCTTTGGGCCGCTGCCACCGAGGGGACGCCCCGGCTCCCTACTGGCCCCCGCGCGAGCCGCGGCACTCGTTGCCGTTCCAGGGCACCGGCCATGGCCGCCGCCACAACCACCACACGTGGTCAAGCGCCAGTCAGCCATCGCCGGGTGGATCCTGCTCGGGCTGGCGGCACTCAGCATCTTCGTTCCCCTGCTCGCGCTGGTTCCGCTGTTCGTCGGCATCCTGCTGCTGACCATCCGGCACCCAGGAACGCCCATCAGCGGCCACATCGCGGCGGCGGTCGTGTTGTCGGCCTTCGCGCTGTTCTTCAGCACCATCGGCCCCTACCTGTTGAGCCGTTGATCAGGGGCGTGACCGTCACATTTGAATATGACAACACTTGCGCATCGTTAATCGGCTGTGTTTAGGTAAGGCTCACCTAACCACACGCTCACGCGTCCAAGCAGGAAGACCCCTCGTGCAGCTCTCCCGCCGAGCCCTCGGTGCAGCCGCGGCCGCCATCGCCGTCACCCTCACCGCCTGCGGCAACGACCAGGCCACTCCTTCCGGTCCGACCATCGACGTCACCCACGCCCAAGGCACCGCCAAGGTGCCGGCCACTGTCAACAAGGTCGTGGTGCTCGACTTCGGCGCCCTCGACACCGTGGCCGCCCTCGGACTGGCCGACAAGGTCGTGGGCCTGCCCAAGACCAACATCCCCGCACCGCTGAAGCAGTTCGCCGACGACCGCTACGCAGACGTCGGCACGCTGGCCGAACCGAACCTCGAGGCGATCAACAAGCTCAAGCCCGACCTGGTGATCATCGGCTTCCGCTCGGCCAAGCACCACGCCGCCCTGGCCCAGCACTTCCCCACCATCGACGTCACCTACGCCTACACCCAGAACTTCGTCGACGGCGTCGAAAAGGCTGCCACCATCGTCGCGACCGCCCTGGGCAAGGCCGACCAGGTGCCTGACAAGGTCGCCGCCATCAAGAAGTCACTCGAGGCCGCCAAGGCCCGCTTCAGCACCGGCACCACGGCGATGGTGCTGATGACCACCGCCGGCAAGGTCACCGTGCACGGCAAGGACTCCCGCTACGGCGCGATCTTCCGCGACCTCGGGCTGACCCCCGCCATCCCCGAGGTCAAGGAGGCCTCGCACGGCGACCCGATCAGCTTCGAGGCCATCAAGAAGGCCAACCCCCAGGTGATGTTCGTGCTCGACCGCGACGCCGCCGTCGGTGAGGAGGGCAAGGCCGCAGCCGAAGTCCTCGACAACGAACTCGTCGCGACCACCGACGCCTGGCGCAACAAACAGGTCGTCTACCTCGACGGCGCCCGCTGGTACATCATGATCCACGGCCTCGACAACGCCCTGGCCATGGCCGAGGGTCTCACGACTGGCCTGTGACCAGCCTCGTCAGCCCCGCCGGGGTCGGCATCCGCCCGCGTGGCTGGATGCTGCCCCTGGCGGTGCTGTGCCTGGTGGTGGCCTCGCTGGTCAGCCTGTTCGTCGGGGTGGCCGACCTGCACCCGCTCGACTTCCTGCGCGGCACCGCCACCGACGACCAGTGGCTCAACCTGATGGCCTCGCGCATCCCGCGCACCACCGCCGTGCTGCTGGCCGGCTCAGCCCTCGCACTCTCAGGCATGCTCATGCAGTTGCTGGTGCGCAACAAGTTCGTCGAACCCGGCACGGTCGGCACCTCGGAGTCGGCTGCCGCCGGACTGCTGGCGGTCACCCTGCTCTGGCCCGCAGCACCGCTCGCGGTGAAGATGGCGATCGCCGTGGTGTTCGCCCTGGCCGGCACGGCGCTATTCCTGCGCCTGGTGCGTTCGCTGCCGCCCACCACCTCGCTGATCGCGGTGCCGCTGGTCGGCATGATGCTGGCCGGCATGGTCTCGGCCGCCACCACCTTCGTCGCCCACCGCCTCGACCTGCTGCAGACCCTTGGGGTCTGGATGGCCGGCGACTTCTCCGGCGTGCTGCGCGGTCGGTACGAGCTGCTCTGGCTGGTGGCCGGGGTGTTCGTCGCGGTCTGGTTCTTCGCCGACCGGTTCACCGTCGCCTCGCTCGGCGAGGCCCACGCCACCAGCTTGGGACTCAACCACCGTCAGGCCATGCGGCTCGGCCTGGCCCTGGTCTCGGTGGCCAGCGCAGTCTGCCTGGTCGTGGTCGGCAACATCGCCTTCGTCGGCCTGGTGGTGCCCAACCTGGTCTCGATGGTGCTCGGCGACCGCCTCCGGCGGTCACTGCCCTGGGTGGCGCTCGCCGGCGCGGGATTCGTCCTGGCCTGCGACCTGGTCGCCCGCACCATCAACTTCCCCTACGAGATCCCGGTCGGGACGATCGCGGGCGTCGTCGGCGCCGCGGTCTTCCTCGTCCTGCTCTGGAAGCGCACCCCGGCGGTGTCACGTTGACCGCGCTCGCCACCCCCGGCACCACCGCAACCGCACCCCGCTGGACGTCGCGCCGGCGGCTGCTGCTGCTCGCCGCCCTGGCGCTCGCCTCGATCATCGCCTTCCTGGCCATCGGCTCGGGGGGCGACCTCGCCTTCACCGCCCAACTGCGCGGCACCAAGGTGGCCACCATGGTGCTGGTCGGCTGGGCGACCGGCGTCTCGACCGTCGCCTTCCACACCATCACCAACAACCGCATCCTCACCCCGTCGGTGATGGGGCTGGACGCGCTCTACGCCTTCCTGGTCACCCTGCTCGCGTTCGTCCTCGGGGTGACCTTCACCGGGCAGCTCGGCCCCTACGGCAGCTTCGCGATCACCTTGGTGCTGATGGTGGTCTTCGGGTTGGGTCTGACCAGCGTGCTCACCCGCAAGGGCAGCCAGGTGCACCTGTTGGTGCTGATCGGCATCGTGCTGGGCACCTTGCTGCGCTCGTTGTCGAGCCTGCTCACCCGCATGATGGACCCGACCACCTTCCTGGTCGTCCAGGGCAACCTGTTCGCCTCGTTCAATGCCGTGCAGCCGATGCTGCTGCTGCCCGCAGGCGTGCTCACCGTCGCCGGCTCGTGGTGGCTGTGGCACCGCCGTCACGAACTCGACGTGATGCGCCTGGGACCAGACCACGCCACCAGCCTGGGCGTCGATTGGACCCGCATGGTGCGCGAGGTGCTCCTGGTGGCCGTGGTCCTGGTCAGCGTGAGCACTGCGCTGGTCGGCCCGATCACCTTCCTGGGCCTGCTGGTGGCCAACATCGCCTACGAGGTGACCACCACCGGCCGGCACAGCCACACCATGCCGATGGCCGGGTTGATCGCGATCACCACACTGGTCGGAGGGCAGGCCGTGCTCGAGCAGGTGTTCGGGCTGGCCACCCTGCTCAGCGTCATCATCGAGTTCGGCGGAGGGCTCGTGTTCATCTGGTTGGTGTTGCGAGGGAGCAGGAAATGATCGAAGTCAGCGGTGTCACCAAGGCCTACGCCCGCACCGTCGTCGTCGACGACGTGACGATCAGCCTGCAACCCGGGGGCATCACCTCGATCGTCGGCGCCAACGGGGCCGGCAAGTCGACCCTGCTGTCGATGATCGCCCGCCTGGTCGGCATGGACGACGGACACATCAGCGTCGGAGGCCTCGACGTGAGCAGCGCCGACCCGCGTGAGCTCGCCCGCACCCTGGGCATCCTCAAGCAGGAGAACTCGATGCCGCTGCGGCTCACCGTGCACGACCTGGTCAGCTTCGGCCGCTACCCCCACAGCCGCGGTCGCCTTGGCCCCGACGACCACGCCATCGTCGACACCTCGATCCACACGATGGACCTCGACGAGTTGCGCGACCGGTTCCTCGACGAGATGTCTGGCGGGCAGCGCCAGCGCGCGTTCGTGGCCATGCTGCTGGCCCAGGACACCGACTACCTGCTGCTGGACGAACCGCTCAACAACCTCGACATGGCCCATGCCCTGGCCATGCTCGAGCGCCTGCGCCACGCCGCCGATGCCCTCGGCAAGACCGTGGTGATGGTGGTGCACGACATCAACTTCGCCTCGGCCTGGTCTGACCACCTGGTGGCGATGAAGGACGGCCGGGTCGTCGCCCAGGGCAGTCCGCGTGAGGTGGTCGACTCGGCCATGCTCAACCACGTCTTCGGCGTGAACTGCGCGGTCAGCGTCGAGGGCGGCTGCCCGATCGCCCAGTACTACATGCCCGCCGCCCGACGCACCGAACTCGTCCGCGCCGAACTGGCCCACGCCGAGCAGTCACGCACCGACGCCCTCTGAGCTGGGAGCCTGCCAGCCATGACGGGGGCTCAGGCTCCCTGCCAGTAGGCCTCCAGTGCCCGCGACAGGAACCACGGGTCGTCCACCCCACACATCTCGCGCGCCGAGTGCATGCTCAACAGGGGGATGCCGACGTCGACGGTGGTGATGCCCAGCCGGGTCGCGGTCAGCGGACCGATCGTCGACCCGCACGGCACGGCATTGTTCGACACGAACGGCTGGGTCGGCACCTCGGCCGCCTCGCAGGCTCGCACCCACAACGCCCCGCCGACCGCGTCGGTGGCGTAACGCTGGTTGCCGTTGATCTTGAGCAGCGGCCCGTTGTTGACCAGCGGACGGGTGTCCGGGTCGTGCAGGTGCACGTAGTTGGGGTGCACCGCGTGCCCGGCGTCGGCCGAGATGCAGCTGGAGCGGGCGATCATCGCGCGGAATCGGTCGCCGGTCAGGTCGCGGCTGGCGGCGATCCTGGCCAGCACGTCCTCGAGGAACGGCCCGCAGGCGCCGCTTCGGGTGGAAGAGCCGACCTCCTCGTGGTCGAAGGCGGCCAGCACGGCGATGTCGTCACCGAGGGTGACGTCGGTCAGCGCGGTCAGACTGGCGTGCACCGATGACTGGTTGTCCATCCGCGGCGCGGCGAACAGTCGCTCGCCGTGGCCGAAGCGGGCCGGCTGCTGGGTGGTGAAGGCCATCACGTCGTGGAAGCCGAGGTCGCTGGGCTCGATGCCGGCGATCTCGCACAGCAGGTCGAGGATCGACTGCGGCCGCTCACCGACCGCCCACAACGGAAGCAGGTGCTGCTGCTTGTCCAGGTGCAGGTTGTCGTTGACGCTGCGGTCGAGGTGCGGGGCGACCTGGGCGATCCGCAGCAGCGGCCCGGTCTGGACGAGCCTCTGCTCGCCGTCGCGGGTGACCAGCCGGCCGGCGAGTCCGAACTCACGGTCGAGCCAGGAGTTCAGCAGCGGACCGCCGTAGACCTCCATGCCGACCTGGTGCCAGCCGACGGTGGACGAGTCGGGCAGCGGCTTGAGCTTGAAGCCGGGTGAGTCGGTGTGCGAGCCGACGATCCTGAACCCGGTGGTGTCGTCGACCACGTCGGGCACCAGCCAGGCGATCACCGCTCCGTCGCGAACCACGTACTGCCCACCGCGGCAGCGATCCCAGGGGCGGCGCTCGTCCATCCGGGTGAAGCCTGCGGCATCGAGCCGCTGCGCCACCTCGGCGGCGGCGTGGTAGCTGCTGGGCGAGGACGTGATGAACTCGGCGAAGTCGTCGATGTGGGTACGGGCGTCGGCGAACATGGCTCCATCCAACCAGTCCCCGCCCCACGGAGTGGCCTGCCCGGAATTGTCAGACCCTGTTGCGAGAGTGGAGGCATGGAACTCCTGACGGTGATGGCCCTGCTGTTCGGACTGCTGGTCGGCGGTGGCGTCGGATGGGTGCTCGCACGCAGCCGGCAGTCCACCGAGGGCGCCCACGCCCAGACCGCCATCGCCGAGGCTCGCGGCGAAGCCGAACGCGCCCGCGGCGAGACCGAACGTGCTCGGGCCGAACTCGCGGGGGTGCGCCAGCGTGACGCCGAGGCGCAGTCGCTGGTCGCAGAAGCGCGCGAGGACGCCGCCCACGCTCGAGGGGAGGCGGCCCTCGCCCTGGCCGAGGCGGCCCGCGTGCAGGCTGAGGTCGCCAAGGCCGTGGCCGAGCGTGAAGCCGCCGTCCTGCGCGCCGAAGAACTGGCCGCTGACCGCGAGAGCCTCGTCACACAGTTCAAGGCGTTGTCGGCTGAGTCGCTCGAGGCCCAGGGCAAGCGCGCCGACGCCTCGGCCGAGGCCCGACTCAAGGCCACCGAGCAGCTCATGGCCCCCGTGCAGGAGAGCCTGCGGCTGTTCAACGAACGGCTCACCGAGGTCGAGAAGGAGCGCGTCGAGATCGCCGCCGAACTGCGCCAGCAGGTGAAGAACGTGCAGTTCACCGGCGAGAACCTGCGCCGCGAGACCCAGTCACTGGTCACCGCGCTGCGCAAGCCCCAGGTTCGCGGGGCCTGGGGTGAGATCCAGCTCAAGCGCGTCGCCGAGATCGCCGGCATGGTCGACCGTTGCGACTTCGACTTGCAGCTGACCGCCCAGACCGACGAGCGCACCCTGCGTCCCGACATGCGGGTGAACCTGGCTGACGGCAAGTTCCTCTACGTCGACTCCAAGGTGCCCCTGTCGGCGTTCCTCGACGCCCACGGCACCGAGGACGACCGCGAACGCGACCAGTTCCTCGCCCAGTTCGGCAAGAATGTGCGCACCCACATCGACCAGTTGTCGGCCAAGCAGTACTGGAAGCTCGAGGCCACCAGCCCTGAGTTCGTGATCATGTTCCTGCCGAACGAGTCGTTCCTCGCCGCAGCGCTCGAGCAGCATGCCGACCTGTACGACTACGCCGCCAAGCGAGACATCATCATCGCGACGCCCACCACCCTGATCGCCACCTTGCGCACGGCCGCCTACGCCTGGAAGCAGGCTGCTCTCGCCGAGTCGGCCGCCCAGGTCTTCACTCTCGGCCGAGAACTGTACGAGCGGCTGGGCAAGATGGGCTCCGACTTCGACAAGGTGGGCCGCGCCCTCACCTCGGCAGTGAAGTCCTACAACTCCACCGTCGGCTCGCTCGAGGGTCGCGTGCTGGTGTCAGCCCGCCGGTTCCGCGACCTGAAGGTCACCGAGGCCGAGCTCGCCGAGGTCAGCCCGAGCCAGGAGTCGGTGCGACAGCTGACCGCCCCCGAGCTGGTCGAGCACGCCCAGGAGGTCGAGATGCTGGTCGGCCGGGAGCGACGCAGCGAGCAGTTGGAGCTGACCCGGGGTGAGCCCAGCACCGAGGAGTTGGTCGACCAGTCCCAGCCCGCACTGCTCGACGACAGGCGGCGCCGCAACGCCACCTGAGCGGTTGGGGTCCACAATGGTGGGCGTGACGACCCTGTCCGAACTCTCCGTCCTGGTCGAGCGTGCCCGCGAGACCCTCTGCGGCGTGGCCTCGAAGACCCCGCTGCAGCTCAGCCTGCGGTTGTCGGAGGCCACCGGCACCTCGGTGCACCTCAAGCGCGAGGACCTGCAGCCGGTGCGCTCGTACAAGCTGCGCGGTGCCTACAACCTGATCAGCCAACTCAGCGCGGACGAACGTGCTGCCGGCGTGATCTGTGCCTCGGCGGGCAACCACGGCCAGGGCGTGGCCTGGAGTTGTGCACGACTGGGCATCGAGGGCCGGATCTACATCCCCAGCACCACCCCGCGCCAGAAGCGCGACCGGATGCGCGACCTCGGCCAAGGCCGGATCGAGCTGATCGTCGGGGGCGAGACCTACGACGAGGCCGCAGCAGAGGCTGCTCGCGCTGCCGAGAGCAGCGACGCCACGATGGTGCCCGCCTTCGACGACCTGCGCACCGCCGCGGGCCAGGGCACCGTCGCCATCGAGATCGTCGAACAGTTGGGACGAGCCCCCGACGTGCTGATCGTCCCGGTCGGGGGCGGCGGCATGCTCGCCGGTTGCGCGGCCTGGCTGCGCACCCACCACCCGCAGACCCGCATCATCGGGGTCGAACCCGCCGGGGCGGCATCGATGAGTGAGGCGCTGCTGGTGGGTGGCCCGGTCACCCTGCGCGACATCGACACCTTCGTCGACGGAGCAGCTGTGCGTCGTACCGGCGAGGTCACCTTCCCGCTGGTACGTCAGGCCGACGTCGAGATGCTCACGGTGCCCGAGGGCCAGATCTGCTCGGAGATGCTCGACCTCTACCAGGTCGACGGGGTGATCGCCGAGCCGGCCGGGGCACTCGCCTCCTCCGTCCTGCCCACCCACTCCCTCGACGAGCACCTGCAACTGCCCCCGGGTGCGATCGTGGTGGCGATCCTGTCCGGTGGCAACAACGACGTCTCCCGCTATGCCGAGATCGTCGAACGCTCACTGGTGCACGAGGGCCGCAAGCACTACTTCTTGGTGCAGTTCCCGCAGGAACCCGGGGCGCTCCGCCGTTTCCTGGACGAGGTGCTCGGCCCTGACGACGACATCACCCACTTCGAGTACGTGAAGCGGTCGAACCGCGAACTCGGGCCTGCCCTGGTCGGCATCGAACTGGGCGACCCGTTCAGTTACCCCGCGCTGCTGCGCAGGCTCAGCGAGGGGCCGGTGCAGTTCGAGGTGGTCGCCCCCGACTCACCGATGCACCGCTTCCTCGTGTAGCAGGCTGTTCCGCTCCGCTCAGTGGCGCAGGGCGTTCTTCGGCAGGTCCTTGCGGAGCTCGGGCGGCAGCGCGAAGACCAGGCTCTCCTCGGTCAGCCGCTCCTCCACCGCAGGCGGGAAGCCCTTCGACTCCAGGTGAGCGAGCACACCCTCGACGAGTTCGTCCGGCACCGAGGCACCCGAGGTCACCCCGACGCTCTCGACGCCCTCGAGCCACTCGTCCATCACCTCGGAGGCGTTGTCGACACGGTAGGCGGCCTTGGCGCCCGCCTCGAGTGCGACCTCGACCAAGCGCACCGAGTTCGACGAGTTGGACGACCCGACCACGATCACCAGGTCGGAGTGGCCGGCGATCTGCTTGATCGCGGCCTGCCGGTTCGAGGTGGCGTAGCAGATGTCGTCGCTGGGCGGGTCCATCAGCAGCGGGTACTTCTCGCGCAGCTTGCGCACGGTCTCGAGGGTCTCGTCCACGCTGAGGGTGGTCTGCGACAGCCACGCCACCTTCTCGGGGTCCTTGACCTCGACGTCGGCGACGTCGTCAGGTGACTGGACGAGGGTGATGTGCTCGGGAGCCTCACCGGTGGTGCCCTCGACCTCCTCGTGACCGGCATGGCCGATCAGCAGGATCTCGACGTCCTGCTTGGCGAAGCGCTTGGCCTCGTGGTGCACCTTGGTGACCAGCGGGCAGGTGGCGTCAATGGCCTTCAGACCACGCTCGGACGCCTCGGCGTGCACCGCCGGCGACACCCCATGGGCGCTGAACACCACTGTGGCACCCAGCGGCACCTCGTCGAGTTCCTCGACGAAGATCGCGCCACGCTGCTCGAGTCTCTCGACCACGTGCTTGTTGTGGACGATCTGCTTGCGCACGTACACCGGGGCCCCGTACAGGCCGAGGGCCTTCTCGACGGTGATCACGGCACGGTCGACGCCCGCGCAGTACCCACGGGGGGCAGCCACGACGACGCGCTTGCTGGTCTCAGACATGCCGACCAGTCTAGGTCGCCGCCCCCGAGCGGGACGAAACCGCGCTGCCGGCCTCCCTGCGGGACGCTTCCACCCGACCAGGCGTTGCCACGGGCCGGACGGGCACGGGGCGGCACCGGTCTACAACGGCGTGGGTGCCATCCCCCGATCGTGCGCGTCCCACTAGCCACGTCGACCCCACACACCACATCGGGCGCACTGCCACATCGGTCAGCGTCAGTAGCGGCCACTACGGTGGAGCCTATGGCCATGCAGAGTTCTGCCGACCAGCCCCAACCGTTGGGGCGGGTCATCGCCGCGGTCAAGGGCTGGATCGAGCGCTGCGGCTGGGTCTGGGTCGAGGCCGAGGTGACCGAACTCAATCGGCGCCCGACCGCCACCCAGTTCCTCACCCTGCGTGACCGGCGCAGCGGCGACACCGCTCGCGCCACCTGCACCCGCCTGGTGCTCGAGCAGGCCGGCCCGATCGCCGATGGCACCCAGGTGGCCGCCTGGGTCAAGCCGGTGCTGTGGCCCAACAACGCCAGCTTCTCGTTCGAGTGCCGCGAACTGCGTATCGTCGGCGAGGGACGCCTGCTCGCCCAGATCGAGCAACTCAAGCGCAAGCTGCAGGCCGAGGGCCTGTTCGATGCCCATCGCAAGAAGCGGCTGCCGTTCCTGCCCCGCGCGATCGGCCTGGTCACCGGCGCCAACTCCGCAGCCGAGAAGGACGTGGTGACCACCTGCCGCTCGCGCTGGCCCGGAGTCAACATTGAACTCGCCCACACCGTCGTCCAGGGCCCCGAGGCTGCTGCTCAGGTGATCGAGCAACTCCGCCGGCTGGACGCCGACCCGCGCATCGAGGTGATCGTCATCGCCCGGGGCGGCGGCTCACTCGAAGACCTGCTTCCCTTCTCGGACGAGGGGCTGGTCCGCGCCGTGGCTGCCTGTCGCACCCCGGTGGTCAGTGCGATCGGCCACCAGAGCGACTCCCCCGTGCTCGACCTGGTCGCCGACGTGGCCGCGATCACCCCGACTGACGCCGCCAAGCGGGTGGTGCCTGACGCCGCCGAGGAGCGTGAGCGGGTCGACGTCGCCGTCAACCGGCTGCGACGGGCCGTGGTCGCGGGCCTGGTCCGCCGTCAGGACGACCTCGACCAGCTGCGGACCCGCCCGGTGCTGCGCGATCCCACGGCCAGCTTCGCCGTTCATCACGAGCGAATCGCGCTTCTGCGCGACCGGCTCGACCGGGCGATCGAGCGCCACCTCGTCCAGGAGCAGACCGGCCTGCAGCATGCCCTCACCCGGGTGCGGACGATGTCACCCAAGGCCACCCTCGAGCGCGGGTACGCGATCCTCGTCGACGGTGGTGGGGACGGCGTCACTTCGGTCGCACAGGTGGACGAGGGCGACGACCTGATGGCCTACCTCGCCGACGGCACGGTGGTGCTCGAGGTACGAGAGGTCGAGGCCCACCCCGAACTGACCCAGGAAGGACACTGATGACCGATCCCGACATCAGCTACGAGCAGGCCCGCGCCGAGCTCGTCGAGGTGGTGCAGAAGCTCGAGTCCGGCGGGGTTCCGCTCGCCGAGTCGATGGAGCTGTGGCAGCGCGGTGAGCAACTCGCGGCGATCTGCCAGCAGTGGCTCGACGGCGCCAAGGCCAAGGTCGACGCCGCTCGCGCCCAGTCGCAGGCCGCCTCGCCCGACAGCGACTGAGCTCAGCCCTCGCTGAGCATGCCGGCGAAGGTGACCAGCGCCTCGGCGTCGTGATCTGCGGCCAGCAGCACCGTCGAATCCCCCACGGCACGACTCAGGTAGTGGGTGCGGCCGTCGGCCGAGACCCACTTCGTCCACGTGTGGTCTTTGACCCTCACCGTGCCGTCCTCGCGCCCGTCACGCATCACAGCTCGCAGCCATGCGGCAGCCGGGGCGTCGCTCTGCTTCAGCGACAGGTGCTGCTGGTTGTCGTCCAGCAGTCCCAGTGACCACTCGTGACCGGCGAGCGACCGGTCCCCGACCTGTTGGCCGGGCTTGTGCCAGTAGGTCGAGGTGGCGCGCCAACTCGCCGGCACCTCGGTCGGCGCCATCACCGGGAAGTCGGCCTCGGCGCGTGCGGTGGCCACCGCCGCCTTCCAGTCGAGGTTCTCCAGCGGAGGCTCGTCCGGTTCACGGGTGAAGAACCACGAGATCAGCAGGATCGGCACCAACAGCACCGCCATCGAGAGCAGCATGTCGCGTGCGCTCGCACGAGGGTTGTAGCCGGCCACCCGTGCATTCTGCCCGCACCGGTGGCGGCTGGACGAATCCGAGCCTCGCCCAGAGATCGCCAGCCCAGGAGATCTGGGACGGTTGGGCGCGCTGCCTACGATGGGTCCGTGGTGGGCATGGAGCAGGTCGTCGAGCTGGGTCGCGACGACACCGATGGCTTCGAGATCTGCCTGCGCCGACGCGAAGCGGACAACCTGATCGTCCACGAGCTCATCGTCAACGGCGCCTTCGCGATGGACTCGGTGGACCCCACCTCCGAGATGGCACTCGCAGATCTGGTCGATCCCGGTTCGGAACGCGTCCTGGTCGGCGGGCTCGGCCTCGGCATCACTGCCGGACGACTGCTCGACCGGTGCCCCGGGGCCTGGCTCGAGGTGGTGGAACTGTCGTCGGCGCTGATCGGTTGGGCGCGACAGAGCCTCACCCCTGACCTCGCGCGGGTCGCGACCTCATCCCGGGTCGACCTCGTGCACGCCGACATCGCCGACGCCCTGAGCGGGACCACTGAGCGTCCGTGGGACGCGATCCTGCTCGACGTCGACAACGGCCCGGACTTCCTCATCCACCAGCACAATGCCGGCCTCTACGGCCACACCATGCTGCAGCGAGCGGCTTCCCAGCTCGCACCTGATGGTCTGTTGGCGCTGTGGTGCCAGCACCGCAGTGAACCGCTCGCCCAAGCCCTCACCGAACTGCCCGGCCGAAGCGGCATCGAGGAGGTCAGGATCGAGCGTGAGGGACGAGTGCTCGACCAGGCCATCCACTGGCTGCGCTGGCCGGGTTGAGCTGGCCCGACTGAACGAGCCTCAGCCCCAGCCCAGTTCGTGCAGCCGCTCGTCCTCGATGCCGAAGTGGTGAGCGATCTCGTGGACGACGGTGATGGTGATCTCGTCGACCAGGTCGTCACGGTCCTCACACATCCGGGTCAAGGGTCCGCGGTAGATGAAGATCCGGTCGGGAAGCACCCCGGCGTAGTGGCTGTCACGCTCGGTCAGCGGCACGCCCTCGTACAACCCGAGCAGGCCGGGGTCGTCAGGTGGGGGCTCGTCCTCGACCAGCACCACGCAGTTGTCGACCAGGTCGAGCAGTTCGTCCGGCACCTGGTCGAGGGCGTCCTCGACGCAGGCGTCGAACTCGTCGTCACTGATCTCGACCGGCACGCCTGCGGTCCTTCAGACCCGCTCGACCCGGGCCACGCCGATGGCCTGGTCGGCCATGCCGTAGAACACCCAGGTGACGCCGTCGACCTCGAGCACGCCGGTGGGGAAGACGACGTTGCCGACCACACCGACCCGCTCGTCCTCGGTCTCGGGCACCAGCAGCGGTTCGGCGCTTCGGGCAACGACCACGCTCGGGTCGTCGGCGTCGAGGATCAGTCCGCCGGCGACGTAGCGGACCTCCTTCTGTGGCTCGAACGGGTTCTTGCTCATCGAACCCGACACCCCGTGGTAGAAGGTGAGCCAGCCCTCGTCCACCCGGATCGGGGGCGTGCCACCACCGATCTTGAGCGACTCCCACTCGTACTCGCACGAGACGATCTCGCGGTGTCCCCACGGGCGGCACAGGGCGTTGAGGTCGGCCTGGGCGTCGGCGAGGCGCACGTACGACAACCAGATCGCCTCGCGCTCGTCGTCGACCCCGGTGGGCAGCGGCGGGGTCTGGTCACCGACGGCCATCGACAGGTCCCACATCGGGCGGTGCATGAAGCCCAGGCACGGCGTGCCGTCAGGCCCGGTCACCGCCTCGGGGAAGAAGGCCAGGTCCTTGTTGGGGAACAGGTTCATGTCGGTGTCGAGCGCGTCGTCGTAGGCGAACTGCACCGGGCCGAGCCGGCGCCACTCGACCGCGTCGGACGACACCGCCAGCGCCGCCTTCGGGCCGTACGGGCCGTAGGCGACATAGGCCATCACGTACTGCCCGAGCGCCTCGATCCGGGTCACCCGGGGATCCTCGACGCCACCGTGGTGGGTGCCGTGCTCCCAGCCGCGATCGGGCGCCAACAACACTCCTTTGCGCTGCACGCCGGTCGGTACACCGTCGGTGATCTCGACCTCGGCCAGGCCGATCCTCGAGTAGTTGCCCTTCGACACGATCCGCGGGTACAGCAGCGGGGTGCCGTCGGGGGCGGTGGCCGAAGCCGGGTTGAGCACCCCCTCGACCTCGAACGTGTCGTCCCGGTCGGGACGCATCACCACGCCGGTGCGGACGAGGCGGTAGGGGAAGTCGGCAGACTGCGACATGGATCCTCTTCGAGGGGTCGTGAACGGTGGGGGTCAGGGGGTGGAGCACAAGTCAACCACCACCCCGACACGACCCGCGACCCCGACCGAGACCAGCCCACGTCGACCAAATCAGGGTGACGACTCAGATCGCGTCCTCCAGCATCTCGGTGACCAGCGCGGCGATCGGCGAGCGCTCCGAGCGGGTCAGGGTCACGTGGGCGAACAGCGGGTTGCCCTTGAGCCGCTCGACCACCGCCGCGACACCGTCATGGCGCCCGACCCGCAGGTTGTCTCGCTGGGCGATGTCGTGGGTGAGCACCACGCGCGAGTTCTGCCCGATCCGACTGAGCACCGTCAGCAGTACGTTGCGCTCCAGCGACTGGGCCTCGTCGACGATCACGAACGCGTCGTGCAGCGAGCGTCCACGAATGTGGGTCAGCGGCAGCACCTCGAGCATGTTCTGCTCCATGATCTCGTCGACCACGTACTTGTTGGCGTGGGCCGACAGGGTGTCGAACACCGCCTGCCCCCAGGGCGCCATCTTCTCGTTCTCGCCGCCCGGCAGGTAGCCCAGATCCTGCCCGCCGACCGCGAACAGCGGCCGGAACACCATCACCTTGCTGAAGAGTCGGCGCTCCAGCACCTGCTCCAGACCCGCGCACAGCGCCAGGGCCGACTTGCCGGTGCCGGCTCGTCCGCCCAGCGACACGATCCCGATCGAGGGGTCCATCAGCAGTTCCAGCGCCACCCGCTGCTCGGCCGATCGTCCGTGCAGCCCGAACGCCTCCCGATCGGACTTCACCAGCCTCACGTCGCCGTTGCTGAGCTTGCGGGCCAACGCCGAACCACCGGGAGCGTGCAGCACCAGGCCGGTGTGCACGGGCAGGTCGTCGGCGGCCTCGACGATCGCGGTCTGTTCCTTGTAGAGGTCGTCAATCACGTCGTCGGTGACGTCGAGTTCGGCCATTCCGGTCCAGCCGGAGTCGACGGCCAGTTCGGCCCGGTACTCCTGGGCGAGCAGGCCGACCGACGAAGCCTTGACCCGCATCGGCAGGTCCTTGCTGACCACCACGACGTGGCGTCCCTCAGCCTGGTAGTTCAGCGCCACCGCCAGGATCCGGGTGTCGTTGTCGGCCAGCCGGAAGCCCAGCGGCAGCCGCTCAGGATCGGTGTGGTTGAGCTCGATGTGCAACATGCCGCCCTGGTCGGTGACCTGGACCGGAATGTCGAGTCGTCCGTGCTCCACGCGCAGGTCGTCGAGCAGACGCAGGGCGCTACGCGCGAAGTAGCCCAGTTCTGGATGGTGGCGTTTGGCCTCGAGTTCGGTGATCACCACCACGGGCAGGATGATCTCGTGCTCGGCGAACCGCAGCAGGGCCTTCGGGTCGCTGAGCAACACCGAGGTGTCGATCACGTAGCTGGTCAGCTGTGTCGCCGACTCGGTGTGGCGGGCCACCCCAGTCTGCTGGTCGCCAGCGGTGGTGGCCTCGTCCAGATGGGGGTGAGCGCTGTCGAGCACGGATGATCCTTCCCTCGCCGCCGGTGCGGAGGGATCCACACCTGGCCGTGCGGTGCGTCATTCCTGCGTGGCGGGAGCTACCCGGGGAAGGTGGCCATGGGGCCTGGCGTGCAGCGCTCCCTGCCAGTGACGCTAGGACGAGCCGGTGCGCAGCCGAGTGCGCCACGCCGAGGATTCACCCACACTTCACCCACCAGTGGGTGGGCCAGGCAGGTCAGCGCACGGTGGCGAGGACGATCGCGGTGAAGTGACAGGCGGCCGCGACCACGGTGCAGCTGTGGAAGATCTCGTGGAAGCCGAACCAGGTCGGCCACGGGTCGGGACGCTTGCGGGCATAGACCAGCGCACCGACGGTGTAGACCAGTCCCCCGGCCACGATCAGGGCGACCACCAGGGGGCCACCAGCCGTCCAGAACTGCCCCATCCAGCCCACGGCCGCCCAGCCCATGGCGACGTAGAGCAGCGTGTAGAGCCAGCGCGGGGCACCCAGCCACAGCACCCGGAACGCCACGCCCAGCAGCGCCGCCGACCAGATCAGGGTGAGCAGCACGACCCGTGATCGTCCCTCGAGCAGTTGCACCGTGAGCGGGGTGTAGGTGCCGGCGATGAACACGAAGATGTTGGCGTGGTCGACCCGGCGGAACACTGCCCCGACCCGGTCGGTCCAGTGGCCGCGGTGGTACAGGGCGCTGTGGCCGAACAGGGCCAGCGAGGCGAGCAGGTAGACCGCGGCGGCGGCTCGTCCACCGAGCGTCGGAGTGATCACCAGCAGGGTGAGCCCACCGAACAGGGTGATCGGGGCCATCACGGTGTGCAGCCAGCCGCGCAGCTTGGGCTTGACCGCCTCGACGGCACGCTCGACGGCCTCGGGAATCTGGCTCGGGTCGGGCAGCGAGGGACGACGGGTCGTCCGGGCTGGACGCTGGTCGTGGGGTGCTGCACTCACGAAACCTACGCTACCGTAGGTTTCTCGGCAGACCAAGATCCCCACCCCGATGGATAGGCTGTGCGGCATGTCTCGCTGGGAGCGGTTCAAGGAGGTCGTCGACCGCCTGCATCCCTCGAACCTGCTCTACAGCACCTACGAGGCACGGCTGCTGGCCGAACTCGATCCCGACCGCCTCCCCCGCCACGTCGCGGTGCAGGCCGACGGCAACCGGCGCTGGGCCAAGCTCAACGCCCCCCACCAACCGCTGCTCACCGGCTACCGCGCCGGGGGGGAGAAGATCGCCGAGTTCTGCGACTGGTGCGACGAGGTCGGCATCCAGGTGGTGACGCTGTGGGTGCTGTCGACCGACAACTTCAAGCGTTCCGGCGAGGACGAGGTGGGCCCGATCCTGGTCGCGATCCGTGAACTGGTCGACCGGCTGGTACGCCACCCCGACTGGCGGGTCAAGGCGGTGGGTGATCCCTCGCTGCTGCCCGACGACTTCGCCGACCACCTGCGTGAGGCCGAGGCCGCCACCGCCGGACGAGCCGGCATGCACATCAACATCGCCGTCGGTTACGGCGGACGCCACGAACTGCGTGACGCGGTGCGCTCGCTGCTGGCCGACGAGTCGGCCAAGGGCAACACCCTGGAGCACCTGGCCGAGACCCTCGAGATCGACCAGATCTCGGGCCACCTCTACACCAAGGGCCAGCCCGATCCCGACCTGATCATCCGCACCAGCGGTGAGCAGCGGATGTCGGGCTTCCTGATGTGGCAGAGCGCGCACAGCGAGTTCTACTTCTGCGAGGCGCTGTGGCCCGACTTCCGCAAGGTCGACTTCATCCGGGCGCTGCGCTCCTACGCCGCCCGTGAGCGCCGCTACGGGCGCTGAGCACCGACCCGCAGCGAGTCAGCAGCGGCTCCACAGCGGGGTCTTGAGCTCGGTGTAGTCGCTGACCGGGTCGAAGCAGACCTGGCCTCGGCACACGTAGGCGGTGGCTCGTCCGGCGCGCATCCCTCGACCGTCGAACTGGTCGCCGAACCCGCTGGTCCCCTCGGGAGCGGTCACCACGGCCATGCTGGCCGGCGCCATCCGCCAGGCAGCGATCGCCAACGGGTCGAGCGGGTCGTCGGCCACCAGCACGGCGGTGCCCAGCCGCAGGCCGCGTCGGGCCTCTTCGACCACCAGCGCGTCAGCGAGGCTCCAGCCGGCGAACCGCGGGGTGGCCTCGACCGTGGGCCAGGTGGTGCGGGCGGCCTGGTCAGCGCGCTGCAGCAGGGCGTCGTCGGCAGCCAGCAACCCGGTGCGCCGCAGTGCCTGCACCAGCACCGCGGTGGCCGACGGGGTCGCGTTGTCGGTCAGGTCGCGGGGACGACGGGCCAGCCGCGGCTCGGCCTCGGCGTCGTGGAACCCTCCGTCGTCGGCACCGAAGCGGACGATGGCCTGCTCGAGCAGCCACTGGGCGTGCTCGAGCCAGACCGCCTCACCGGTGGCTCCGGCCAGGGCCCCGAAGCCGAGAGCCAGTGCGCCGTAGTCCTCGGCCACGCCGGGGGCGGTGCCGGGCGCCCCGTCGCGTGAGGTGCGCACCAGGCCGTCGCCGACACGGTGCACTCGCCAGATGTGGTCGGCTGCACCCTTGGCCAGCGCGATCCAGTCGGCCTCGCCGAAGATCATGCCGGCGGTGACCAGCGAGTCGATGGCGTAGCCATTCCATGCGGCCACGACCTTGTCGTCGCGGGCGGGAGGGAAGCGGGTGGCCCGCTCAGCACGCAGGGTGGCGATCACCGCATCGAGGCGAGCCCAGTCGGGTCGTCCCCGCAGTTGCAGGGTCGACAGACCGTGCTCGAAGGTGCCGTGCTCGGTGACGTGGAACACCTCGGCTGCCCAGCGTCCGTCGTCCTCACCGAGCGCATCGACCAGCAGGTCAGGGCTCCAGGCGTAGAAGATGCCCTCGTGCACCGCTCCGCGGATGTCGCAGGAGTCCGCGTCCAGGCTCGAGGCGAAGCCGCCACCGTCGGTGCGCATCTCGTCGCGCAGCCAGTCGACGATGCCGTAGACCACCCGCTCGAACAGCGCGCGCATGGTGGCGTCGTGGTCGGCCGTGCGGCGCCAGACCCGGGTGTAGGTGCCCAGCAGCAGCGCGTTGTCGTAGAGCATCTTCTCGAAGTGCGGGACGACCCAGCCGGCGTCGACCGAGTAGCGGTGGAAGCCCCCGCCCAGTTGGTCGTGGATGCCGCCGGCAGCCATCGCCCGGCAGGTGAGCTGGGCCATGTCAAGGCTGGTCGGATCGCCCTTGACCAGCAGCGCGTCGAGAACCATCGCCGGCGGGAACTTCGGGGCGCCGCCGAAGCCGCCGTGGATCATGTCGTAGCCCTCGCCGAGCTTCTCGAGGGTCTCCCGGGAGCCCGGGGGCTGGTCGCGGCCGTCGACTTGGGGCTGGGCGAGGTCGCCGAGTTGCTGGCGAAGCGTCGAGGCACTGTCGAGCACCTCGCCACGTCGGCTCGTCCACGCGTCGGCGAGGGCCTCGACGATCTGGCGGAACGACGGCAGGCCCTGCGCAGGCTCGGGCGGGAAGTAGGTGCCGGCGAAGAAGGGGTCGCCGTCTGGGGTGAGGAAGACCGTCATCGGCCAGCCGCCGCGACCGGTGAGGGCCTGAGTGGCGAACATGTGCACCGCGTCGACGTCGGGGTGCTCCTCGCGGTCGACCTTGATGCTGACGAAGTTGTCGTTGAGCAGGGCGGCGACTTCGGCATCGTCGAACGACTCGTGGGCCATCACGTGGCACCAGTGGCAGGCGGCGTAGCCCACGCTCAGGAAGATCGGACGGTTCAGGTCGCGGGCTGCATCAAAGGCCTCGTCGCCCCACGGGTACCAGTCCACCGGCTGGTGGGCGTGCTGCTGCAGGTAGGGGCTGGTGGCCTCGGCCAGACGGTTCGCCATGCCCGAGAGCCTAGTCGGAGCGCTTGGCGGGCTCCTCGTCCGCTGTCACGGGCGCCGCGGCGTCGTCCTCGGTCAGCGGCAGTTCGATCCGGCGGACGTGGCGACGCAGGCTCAGGTAGCCGATGAACACCAGGGTGAAGAGCACCACGAAGGTGAGGAAGCTCAGCAGGCCGGCACCGATCTCGAGGACGATCACGGCTCTCACGCTACTCCGCCGGGCGAGGTTCGTCAGATCTCGAAGTCGTCGCCGGTGTCGTGGGCCGAGGCCTTCAACGGCTCCTCGCGCAGGCCCTCGAACAGGTCGTCCTCGGGCAGTGAGGTCTCGACGGTGCTGTGCACCAGCTGGTAGTCCTCGCTGGGCCAGGTCTTGACCTGGATCTCCAGCGGCACGTTGAACCAGGGCCCGTCCGGGTCGATCTGGGTGGCGTGTGCGCGCAGGGCGTCGTCACGCACCTCGAAGTACTCCCCACAACGCACGTAGGTGGTGACCCGGTTCTGGAACTCCACACCCTCCCACTGGGCCAGCCGCTCGGTGTAGGGCGACTCCAGTCCGTGCTCGTGCATGGCTGCGTCGAGGGCAGCGATCCTCGTCCGGTGGAAGCCCATCTGGTAGTAGAGCTTGCTCACCTGCCACGGTGCGCCGAGTTCGGGCCACAGGTCAGGATCGGCCGCCTGGCGGTAGGCCTCCATCGAGATCAGGTGGCACATGATGTGGTCGGGATGGGGGTAGCCGCCGGTCTCGTCATAGGTGGTCATCACCTGCGGCTGGAACCGACGGATCAGCGCCACCAGGGGCTTGCTGGCCTCGGCGGGGTCCATCAGGCCGAAGCAGCCCTCGGGCAGCGGCGGCAGCGGGTCACCCTCGGGGAAGCCGGAGTCGACGTAGCCCAGCCAGACCTGTTCGATGCCCAGGATCTCGCGGGCGGCATCCATCTCGGCGCGGCGGATCTCGGCGATGTTCGCCCACACCTCGGGGCGGTCCATCTTCTCGTTCAGCACGCTGCCACGCTCACCACCGGTGCAGGTGGCCACCACGACCTCGACGCCCTCGGCCACGTAGCGCGCCGTCGTCGCTGCTCCCTTGGACGACTCGTCGTCGGGATGGGCGTGGACGTGCAGCAGGCGTAGACCGGTGGTGGGCATGCGCACCATTGTGGACGCCACCACGGGCTGCGCGCACACCGACGGGCACAATGGGGGCCGTGACCGAGGACGAACGCCGCATCGCCGAGCGCTACCCCAGCTCGAACCGGCGTCGGCTGCTGGTGCCGCTGGTCGCCGTGCTGGCTATCGCCCTGGCTGCGTGGATCCTGTGGGCGGGCCTCTACCGCGCCAACCCGGGCATCACCGGTCAACTGCACAGCTTCCGGGTCGTGGACAACCACCTCGTCGAGGTCGCAATCGTCGTCCACCGCCCTGACCCCAAGGTCGCCGGGGAGTGCGTGGTGCAGGCCCAGTCGACCACTGGCGAGATCGTGGGCGAGATGACGGTGCCGGTGCCGGCCGGCGGCGAGGCAGACACCACCCACCAGGTCGAGCTGAAGACCTACCTGCGGGCGACCACCGCCATCCTCAAGAACTGCCGCACCCTCTGAGCCCGCCGCCTCGTGGGTGGGTGTTGTACTCTGATTCGATGTCTGAGAACGCCGAGAACACCGTCTGGCTGACCCAGGACGCCTACGACAAGCTCACCGAGGAACTCGAGTACCTCAAGGGCGAGGGCCGTACCGCTGTCAGCAACAAGATCGCCGCCGCGCGCGCCGAGGGAGACCTCAGCGAGAACGGCGGATACCACGCCGCTCGCGAGGAGCAGGGCCAGCAGGAGGCCCGCATCCGCCAGCTCGAGCAGATGCTGCGCCACGCCGAGGTCGGCGAGGCCCCCAAGAACCCCGACGAGGTCGTCCCTGGCACCCAGGTGACCGTCGCCTACGACGGCGACCCCGACGACACCGACACCTTCCTGCTCGGCAGCCGCGAGGTGATGGGCCTGGACGACTCGGTCGACGGGTTGTCGGTCTACTCACCGCAGTCACCGCTGGGCGCGGCCGTGCTCGGGCGCAGCAAGGGCGACGAGGTCAGCTACGAGGCCCCCAACGGCAAGACCATCAACGTCACCATCGTGAAGGTGCAGGCCTTCCGCGGCTGACGCCTCCCACTCAGACACACCAGCGCCTGCCACATGAGGTGGCAGGCGCTGGCGCGTCTGTGGGGATCAGTGGGCGTCGGCGGGGTTGCCGACGCCGGGCAGGCCGGCGATCAGTCCGGCAGCCTCCTGAGGTGTCAGCACCCCGGACGCGACCTCGGCCAGCACCTGCTCACGAGTGAGCGGCGGGTCGGACGAGTCCTCATCGGTCAGACCCAGCCGGGTCAGCAGCGCCGTGAGTCGCAACCGGGCCGTCGGGTAGGAGACCCCCAGGTGCTTCTCGACCTCGCGCAGGTTGCCCCGTGAGGCGAGGAAGGTGGTCAGCAGGTCGAGTTCGGCATCGCCGAGCGAACAGAACGGGCACGGCCTGAAGTCACCCACCAACTCGGTGCCGCAGTGGTGGCAGCCGAGCCGGGTGGTGGCCAAGGCCTCACCGCACACCGGGCAGTCACCCGGTGCGCGGTGGCCCGCGGACGACTCAGGCGTCCTTGGCATCGGCCTCGTCCTCGGCGACCTTGAGCGAAGCGTGACCCATCACCACACCGATGTCGAGCCGGGCCGAACCGTTGCCGACCACGTACTCGTCCACCTGGCCGTGCTCACCGGGCCACGAGATCCGGCCCAGCTGGGCATCGCCGGTGACGGTGACGTTGGCACCCTCCGACAGGTGCACGTTCAGCGACCCCGACTCGACCTTGACCCGGGAGCGACCCTGGCGGATGGCGCCCTTGACGTTGGCCGAACCGGCCTGCACCAAGGCGTCACCGACCTCGGCGACGTCCTCGAGGGTGGCACCGCCGGCGGTCACCCGCACCTTGCCCAGCACGGGCACCTTGCTGCAGTGCAGGCTGCCCGCGGTCACCTCGGCGTCGACGGCGATGTCGGGGTTGATCCGCACCACCAGTTCCTTGCCCAGGCCCAGGGTGCGCAGGTCCTCGACGCTGCGCGGCGGACGCACGATGCTGAACCCACCCAGCGACGGGCCGATGTCACCGTCGCTGGTGACCTCGATGGTCCGGCCGCTGCGGCGCAGCACGTGCGGCCCTTCGGCCGACAGCGTCGCCACGCTGCGGTCGCCGATGATCCGCACCCGTCGTCCGACCGCGCGAACGACAACCCGGTCGACGCCCTTGGCGCCGCTGGGGCGTCCGCTGGTCTGGGGACCCTCGTCGGGCAGGTCGTCGGGGTCGACCGGCTTCGACGGGGTCGGCTCGGGCGTGGGCTCGGCCTCGGCGTCGGGCTCGGAGCGGAAGCTCTCGCGGGTGTGCGTCGCGTACTGCGGACGACCACCCTGCTCGCTTCCGGGCGGCGCTGAGGCGGTCGGCTGCTCGGCGGCGGGAGCCTCGCTGGGGGCGGCGGCAGGCTCGGACTTGAGCGCGTCGATTCGGCGGGCGGCCTCGGCTGCGTCGATGCGGCCCTGGGCCAGCTGTTCAAGGATGGAGTTCAAGTCACTCATGCCCACGAGTGTAAAGCGCGCCTTGGCACATTCGAAGGGGTGACTTTCCATGTTCAGGGTCGAACCGGGGGTGCCTCGGAGCGTGGCCGGAGTCGTTACGGTGGTGTCGTGGTGATCGCGGGGGTGAAGCAACGTCTGCGGGCACGCAGCGACCTGCCGCGCGACGTGTGGGTGCTCGCGGCCTGCGCGTTCTGCGTCTCGGTCGGCTTCGGCGTGATGGTGCCGGTGCTGCCGGTGTTCGCCCGTTCGTTCGACGCCACCACCTTCATGGTCGGGCTGGTGATCTCGTCGTTCTCGCTGGTACGCCTGGTCACCACGCCGGTGCTGCCGTGGGTGAACCGCCGGGTCGGCGAGCGGCTGGTGTTCGGCGCCGGCATGTTCATCGTGGCCGGGTCGACCGCCGCGATGGCGCTGTCGCAGACCTACCTGCAGATGCTGCTGCTGCGGGCCGTTGGCGGTGTCGGGTCGGCGATGTTCACCGTCTCGGCGCTGGTCATCCTGTTGCGTTCGGCACCCGACCATCAGCGCGGACGAGCCGGCGCCCTCTACATGGGTGGCTTCCTGCTGGGTGGCATGACCGGTCCGGCGATCGGCGGACTGCTGGCAGCCATCTCACTCACCGCCCCGTTCTACTTCTACGCCGTCATGCTGGGGGTCGCCGGCGCTGTCGGCCTGGCGATGCTGCCCCGTCACGACCGCACCGTGGTGGCCACCCAGAAGCGCAGCACGGCCTCGATGAGCCAGGCCCTGCGCGACGGACGCTACCGGGCCGCGCTACTGGCCAACTTCGCCGCGGGCTGGCAGTCGTTCGGGGTGCGCTCGGCGCTGGTGCCGCTGATCGTGGTGGAGCACCTGCTGCTCGAGTCGACCTGGACCGGGATCGCCTTCGCCATTGCGGCGGTGGCGCAGACGGTGGCCATCGGGCCGGTCGGCCGAGCGGTCGACACCGTCGGGCGCCGCCCGATCATGATGCTGTCTGGCGCGATCTGCGCGGTGGCCGCCCTGGCCATGCCCTTCGCGCCGAACTTCTGGGTGCTCACCGCGGCCCTGTGCGTGTACGGGGTGGGCGCCTCGATGCAGGGCACCGCCCCCACCGCGGCAGTCGGCGACGTCGTCGGCGGGCACGGTGGCCAGCCGGTGGCCGTGTTCACCATGGTCTCCGACCTGGGTGCGATCGCCGGCCCGTTGGTGGCCGGTCTGCTGGTCGACGCCTCGGGCATGCCGCTGGCGTTCTCGGTCGGAGTGGTGCTGCTGCTGGCCTCGGCCATCGCCGCCTGGCGGATGTCGCCGGTCTTCGGGGCTCCCCGGACTCCGGTCACCACCGAGCAGGAGGATGCTGGTGCCCCGAGCACTGTCTGAACTGGTCGCCGCCGACTGGGCCGAAGCACTCGCCCCGGTCGAGCAGCAGGTGCACGCCATCGGCGACCACCTGCGCACCGAACTGGCCGCCGGACGCAGCTACCTACCGGCAGGCGACCGGGTGCTGCGCGCGTTCACTCGTCCGATGGCCGACGTGCGGGTGCTGGTGGTCGGCCAGGACCCCTACCCCACACCCGGGCACGCCGTCGGCCTGTCGTTCTCGGTCGAACGCGACGTGCGTCCCCTGCCACGCAGCCTCGAGAACATCTACACCGAACTGGTCGACGACCTGGGCGTGGAACGACCCAGCCACGGCGACCTGAGCGCCTGGTTCGAGCAGGGCGTCCTGCTGCTCAACAGGGTGCTGACCGTGCGTCCGGGCTCCCCCGGCTCGCACCGAGGCATCGGCTGGGAGGCAGTCACCGAGTGCGCGATCACCGCCCTCGCCTCGCGCGGCGGTCCGCTGGTGGCGATCCTTTGGGGACGCGACGCCCAGAACCTGACCCCACTGCTGCAGGGTGTGCCGCTGATCACCAGCCCGCACCCCTCGCCGTTGTCGGCCCGCGCGGGGTTCTTCGGGTCGCGGCCGTTCAGCCGGGCCAACGAACTGCTGCGCGCGGCCGGTGGCGATCCGATCGACTGGCGACTGGCGGACGAGCGATGACCGCCCAGCCCGCCCCCCGGCGTCCCGCCCGGCGCTGGTCGTACGCGCCGCTGCCGGTGGCGCATGCCGGACGCACCATGGTGATCGTGCTCTGGGTGGTCACCGTGCTCCTGGTGACCTTCGGGATCATCACCCTCATCGCTGCCACCTCGATGAGCGGTCCCCGCGCGATCGTGGCCTGGGTGGTCGGTCTGGGCTTCCTCGGCATCGCGCTGTTCAGCCTCGACCCGTTGCTGACCGGCGGGAACAAGGTGCTCACCGTCGAGGTGGACGAGACCGGGCTGCGCGCGGGCAACGCGCTGTTCCCCGACGAGGTGGTGCTGGACTGGTCGCAGGTCGCCGGGCTGGGGCAGGCGCGCAAGATCAACCCTCGTCCGGGGGTGACCACCACCTTGGCGCGCTCGCTCGAGGTGCTCACCGACGCCGACATCGAGGTGGACGAGAGCGTGGCCGAGTGGGTCGCCGAACCGCCGCCGCGCGAAGGGCTGACCCAGAACAGGCTGCGGTTTCGTGGGCTGACCGGGGCGCGACTGGACGAGGTCGTCACCCAGGTTGAGCAGCTTCGTCCTGACCTGTGGTTGGGTGAGATCGACCGCAGCTGGGACCCACGCCCGGGTCACTGAGACCCGTCGTCGACCGGTGCGCTCAGGCTGCCTGTTCGCCGACGACCACTGGGGCGGCCTCGTCGAGTTCGACGACGGCGGCGTTGCTGCGGGCCTTGCGGAAGACCCACCAGCGCAGCAGCACGTAGATGTAGATGCCCTCGATGCAGGCCGCTGTGAACCGGGCCACCTGGTACTGCACGCCGAGGTGCTCGAGCAGGGTGCTGAACCCCAGGATCCAGATCACGTAGTTGCTCACGATGGTGAAGGTGTAGCGCGCCGACTGCCGGGCGAACTGCCCGTGGGCGCGGAAGTTGAGCCAGCGGTTGAGCAGGAAGGCGTAGACCGAGGCCAGCGCGTAACCCAGGGTGACCGCGATCGGGTAGGTGATCGCCCCCCACCCGTGGAACACGCTGAGGAACGCCATGTCGAGACCGAACGCACTGCCGTTGATGATCGCGTAGCCAATGAAGGTGACCGGGATAGCCTTGAGGGCACCCGGGAGCACGGCATGGATGCGTTGGGTCAGGCGCGCGAACGCGAGCGCCGCCCGGCCATCGGTCCTCGTCGCATCCACGCCCCCGAGCATGCCACGCCCCGTCAACATCGACCCCAGCGTTTCCCAGTCGGACATCAAACCCTCCCCCATTGGCCATAGAGGAGCCACGAATGATCTTCGGACGACGACCCACCATGGTGACCCCGGACCAGGCCCTGCCCGGACGCGCCACCCCCGTGCTCGATCCGGGCACCACCTTCCACCGGATCTTCGGCGACCGCCTCGACCGCCAGTTCGAGGGCGCCGAGGTGGCCTACCTCGCCGCCGGCTGCTTCTGGGGGGTGGAGAAGCTGTACTGGAACACCCCCGGCGTGCTGCAGACCGCCGTCGGCTACCAGGGCGGCACCACCCCGAACCCCACCTACGAAGAGGTCTGCTCGGGCCTGACCGGGCACACCGAGACCGTCCGGGTGACGTTCGACCCGAGCCAGGTCAGCTACGAGCAACTGCTGCGGATCTTCTTCGAGAACCACGACCCCACCCAGGGCTACCGCCAGGGCAACGACATCGGCACCCAGTACCGGTCGGCGATCTTCACCACCTCACCGCAGCAGGAGGAAACCGCGCGCCAGCTGTTCGACCAGTACTCCACAGCTTTCGCCGAGGCCGGCTACCCCGCCCTGACCACCGAGGTGGTCGAGGCCGGCCCGCTGTACCTGGCCGAGGACTACCACCAGCAGTACCTGGACGCGAACCCCAACGGCTACTGCCCGATCCACGCCACCGGGGTGCGCTGCGGCTGAGCCTCAGCTGGCGCGTCCCCCCGCCACCGGACGAGACCGCTGGTTCGTCCCGGCCACCCCGTACGGGTAGTCGGGAATCTCACGGTCCGAGGCAGCGGTCAGCGCATCGGTCTGCTCGTCGTCCAGGTGGGCCTCACCGGCGACCAGCAGGTCGGTGAGCTGCTCGGTGCTGCGGGCGCCGATGATCGGGGCGGTCACCGCCGGGCGATCCGCCAGCCAGGCCAGTGCCACCTGGGCGTGGGTCAGTCCGGTCTGCTCGGCGACCTTGCCGACGGCGTCGATCACTTTCCACACCGACTCGTCCTGGTTGCGCTTCGTCCAGCCCTCCATGCCACGCTCGGGGTTCTCGCCGAGACGGCTGGCGTGCGAGGTGGCCTCGTCGGCCTCGTGGCCGAAGGTCATCGTTCCCAGGCACAGACGTGACACCGACAGACCGGTGCTTGACATCAAGCGGTATTCCATGCCTCCACCCTGCCCCACCTGCTGTGGCTCTGGGTGGCTTGGGCAACACTGGAGGGGTGATCTCACCCCGACGTCGGTTCGCCACCATGCTGCGCTCGCGGGTGGGTGGCCCTGACACCGACGCACTCGTCGCCAACGTCTACATCGCCCCCGGCGAGCGCTGGTTCCACCCCGACGACCCGATCTGCCGTGTGCACGACGACGCCGCCATGTTCGTGGGCGGGCTTCGCGCCCTGCTGCTGCAGGCCCTGCACCCGCTGGCGATGGCCGGCGTCGCGGGCCACTCGGGCTACCGCTCCGACCCGTGGGGACGACTGCAACGCACCAACCACTACATCGGCATCACCACCTTCGCCCCGATCAGCGAGGCCGAGGCCTTGCTGGCCAGGATCCGTGGGGTGCACCAGCGGGTGCGCGGCAAGGCCGAGGACGGTCGCCCCTACCGGGCCTCCGACCCCCACCTGCTGAAGTGGGTGCACCTGGCCGAGGCCGACAGCTTCCTGGTGGCCCACCAGCGCTACGGTGCGCGTCCTCGGCTGACGGCTGCGGAGGCTGACCGCTACGTCGCCCAGATCGGTTCGGTCTCCGAGCGGCTCGGCGTGGTCGAGGCGCCGACCACGGTCGACGAGTTGAAGGCCGCCATCGACACCTACCGGCCCGAACTCGCCGTCACCGAGGCCTGCCGCGACACCGTGGCCTTCCTGCTCAAGGAACCACCGGTGCCCGGCATCGCCCGCCCCGGCTACCAACTGCTGGCCGCCGGAGCGCTCGCCACCCTGCCCGACTGGGTGCGCGACGAACTGGGCGTCCGGACGCCGGCCCTGGCAGGCCCGCTGGGAGCGCTGGGCACCACCGCCGTGCGGTGGGCACTCGAAGAGCCGTCGCTGGTCCACGAGCGCCGCCGCAACGCGATGCGCACCGCCCTGTCAACGACTGGACGAGTCTGAGTTCACTGCGCCGCTGAGGCGTTGGCGGCCACCACGGCCCGGGTCAGGGCGACAGCGCGGGCGATGTTGTCGTCGGCGCGGGTGTCGCTGTGAATGTGATCGACCCACTGGGCATAGGCGTCCGGCCCCTCGGTGGGGATCTCGACCGGCTGCCATCCGTCGCCGGTGTTGACCTGCACACCCTGGTCGAGCAGCCCATGGACGAGCACGCCCTTGTCACCCATGATCTCGATGCTGAACGGGCAGTGCGGGGTGACGAAACCGGCCTCGGCGACGCCGATGGCGCCACCGGGGTAGCTGAAGGTGACCACGGCATGGTCCTCGACGGCCTTCCCGGTCACCGAGGCGTAGGTGGCGCGCACCGGCACCTCGTCGGTGCCGTGGATCAGCTGGGTGAGGTAGACCGGGTGGCAGCCCAGGTCGGTCAACGCGCCGCCGATCGCGGTGGCGGGGTCGTAGAAGCGCTCGGGCAGCCAGCCGCGGGTGGCGCCGTCGTGGGCGAGCCGCACCCGGGAGTAGTTGATTCGTCCCAGCACGCCTGACTCGAGCACCTGCTTCACCGCCTGGGTGTAGCCGTGGTAGAGCCGGGGTAGTGAGACCACCAGCTTCACACCGGCCTCGTCGCAGGCGGCGATGATCTCTTCGCACTCGGCGACGGTCGGGGCGAGCACCTTCTCGGTGAAGATGTGCTTGCCGGCCTTCGCCGCGGCGACCATCACGTCACGGTGCTGGTCGGTCGAGGTGGTCACCGTGATGCCGTCGACGTCGTCACGGGCCAGCAGGCCGGCCAGGTCGTCGGTCAGTTCGGTGCCGAACCGCTCCGCGAGTTCTGCGCCGCGCTCGGGGTCGTCGTCCCACAACGCGACGATCTCGGTGTCGGGGTGGTTGACGGTGTCGCGGGCGTAGTCACCGGCGTGGACGTGCCAGCCGCCGACGATGGCGATGCGCAGTGGAGTCTTGGTTCCCATGCGTCCCATTCTGCCGTCTCGCACCGACGAGGGCATGAAGAGACCCGCAGGTTGCCGTGACGGCTGTCGGCTGGACGAGTGCCGACCCTGCGGGCTCCGGTGGTCTGGTGGGATTCACCTCGACCAGTCCGATGTCATCGGCCTGCCTCAGTGGCAGACCACCTCACGAGTCCATTGGGAAAACATCAGTGGACCACCTCCTTCCTGTGTGCCCCCAAGGCTAACTGGGGCACACCGGGTCGGCCACTGATTTCGCTCTCAGAGGCTGAGCGCGTCGATCCGGTCGAGCGCGGCCGACCAGTGGTCCTGCAGCGCATCGCGGTCGCTGTCGGCGGGCAGGTGGTCGTGGACGATCTCGAGTTGGGTGTTGCCCTCGTCGGCCTCGGCCAGGTGCAGGTCGACGATGGTGGCGGGCGCGTCGTCGTCGGCGTGCCAGCTGAATCGGATCTGCTCCTTGGGATGGAAGCTGCGGGTGACACCGTGGGTGCCGTCGGTGGCGCTCCATGAGTGACCCTTGTCACCCAGGCGACCTCCCTCACCGAGCAGGGCCTCTGCTCCTTCGGTGGTCATCAGCGCGCTCCACACGCTGGACAGGGGATGGGACACCGACCGACTGACCTTGACGGCGGTGTCCTGCACCTCGCCGGGGGCCTCGCTGATGGTCGTCTCTGACATGGCGGACCTTCTTTCCGTGACGTCGTGTACGAACTGTCACACCGGTCCGGCTGGCGGGCCGGCGTACCGAAACACTAGTCCGCCCCGGTCAAGGCCGGGAAGGGGTCGCGCACCATTGTGAACAAACTCACTGGACCTTCGGCCAGAGTTGCGGGCGAGCCCCCAACTGGGGCGCTGCCCTGCCCCCGCGCTGGGTACCGTTGAGCTGTGGTCTGGACGCGTCGGAAGCTGCTCACCCTGGTCGGGATGAGCGCGATCGCTGCCTGCGCCGACGACCTCGACCCCGCCCCCACCGGCTCGGCCGTCCCCTCGTCCCCCCAGGGCTCGGGATCGGGCAGTGCAGTGCCGACCCCGGTGCCCAAGCTCACCGATGCCGGGGTGGCCAGGCGCGTGGTCAACGAGTTGCGGGCCAGGGCTGGCGACCATCCCGTGATCAAGGTCGGCCTGACCGCCGACGAGGCCGAGTTGTCGGTGCTGGTCGACGGCAAGGCCATCACCTACGCCTGGCGCGAGGGCACCATCACCGAGGTGGGCAGCGACGTGGCCTACGTCGGGCAGACCAGCTTCGACCCCGACCTGTACGCCTTCGACGACCTGCAGCAGTTGTTCGGCATCGCCGGCGCCCTGTCGGGTTCGTTGTCGAACCAGCAGTTGCAAATCGTCGACCACGACCAGGGCGATGTGATGATGACCGTCACCACGCGTCCGGAGTCTCGTCCGGTGTTCTTCCGCCCCGACGGCAGCCCGATCCACGAACTGGATTACGTCTCCGAGGAATCCATCCGCGAAGGGCTCGCCGATGCCGTCGGCGACCGGCTGCAGGTGGCCGCGATCGGGTTCAGCACCGGCCAGGGACTCTGGGTCGACTCACCGCACCCCACCGAGGCCGGCGTCATGGTGCGTCGCACGAGGCCGGCCAAGCTGCCCGCCTACACCTCGCAGCGCAAGGAGGACGCACCCGAGAAGCTGTTCTCACCGGTCGACATCGATCCGGCGGTGCTGTCGAAGTTGGTCACCCAGTTGCCGGCGCGACTCGGCAAACAGCCACCAGTCAAGGTCGACTGGACGATCGACTTCCGCCACGGCCGTCCCGAGCCGACGATCACCCTCGACGTCGGTGGCCAGACCGTGGTCACCGACCTCGAAGGACTCGACATCACTGCCGAGGTCGGCGACTGATCCCTGCAGGGGCCCGGGTCGAGCTCAGCTCTGCGGGCCGAGGTCGTTGGTGGCGAAGGTGTCGCACACGTTCGGGTCACCGCTGTTGAAACCCTTGGCCACCCAGTACTTGCGCTGGGCCGACGAGCCGTGGGTCCACTGCTCGGGGTTGACGTAGCCGCCCTGCTGCTCCTGGATGTGGTCGTCGCCGACCACCTTGGCGGCGTCGACGATGCGGTCGAGGTCGTCCTTGGTGATGTTCTCGATCACGTCGTTGGGGTTGTCGGACGCCCAACGGAACCAAGCGCCGGCGTAGCAGTCGGCCTGCAGTTCCACGCGCACACCGGGCGAGCCGGGGCCGGGGTTGCGGTCCTGCTGCGAACGCTGCAGCACACCGGTGAGGTTCTGGATGTGGTGGCCGTACTCGTGGGCCACGATGTAGGCCTCGGCGGCCGGGCCACCCTTGGCGCCGAGCTGCTTGAGCAGCTGGCCGGCGAAGGCCTTGTCGATGTAGATCGTGCTGTCACCGGGGCAGTAGAACGGGCCCACCTGCGAGCTGGCCTGGCCGCACGCGGTGTTGACCGCACCACTGAAGGTGACCATCTTGGTGGGCTGGTAGCCCTGGCTGACCGTCGACTCCCAGTACTGGTTGAGCGAGGTCATGTAGGCCTGCCAGCGGCAGTCAGGGTTGCGGTCGACGTCCGCGCCGGTCTTGCACTCGCTGTTGGCCGGGGTCTGCTGAGAGGTGTCGGCAGGCTGTCCCGCTCCCCCACCACCCATGATGTCGCCGGGGTTGATGCCCAGGAACACCGCGATCAGCATGAGGATCAGACCGCCGATGCCGCCGACCGCGATGCCACCACCTCGCCCGCCACCGCCGCCACCACTGCTGATGACCGAGCCGGTGTCGAGCCGTGCATCGTCCTTGAAATCCATCACAACCTCCTGCTGCGGGGCGGGGGCGCCCTTCCTCCCCGATGGTAGGGGGTGGGCGCCCGCTTCGCAGGGTTGTGACGCTCGTCAGGCGTGGGTCTCTCTCAGGGTGAACGTGGCGAGCTGGGGGGCTGGTGGCCGGGGATGCCATGATGGGCGGATGGTCATCATCGGTGTCGCCTCCCCGGGCTCTGCCGAGTTGACCCGTGTCGAGGTCGCCCACGGCGAGCACCCGCGGGTGCTGCTGTGGCGCCAGGGCTGGTTGATGAACGGACTGCTCAGTTGCCGTATGGACGACGGACAGGTCGTCCTCACCGCCCGGGTCACCCGACGCACGTCGCGGTCTCGTCCGCCCAAGGTCAAGCACCGCGCGGCTGATCCCGACCTGGTGGTCGCCCCCGGCGAGGAGCCGGTGGAGCACCAGCGAATCGCTGCCTACGCGGTGATCCGCTCGCCGATGGGCGTGCTGGGCACCGAGTGCTCAGAGCGCACCGCGGGGCCGGGGTTGGGGCAGCTGCCCGGTGGCGGGCTGCAGCCCGGCGAGACCCCCTCGGAGGCCCTGCTGCGCGAGGTGATGGAGGAGTCTGGCCAGACCGTGCGGATCAACCACCTGCTCGACCTGCAGTCCGACCACTGGGTCGGACGAGCCCCCAACGGCCTGCTCGAGGACTTCCACGCCCTGCGGATCTTCTACTCCGCGACCTGCCTGGAGCCCAGTGACCCCGACGTCGTCGACATCGACGGGACGACCGCCCAGGCCGCCTGGATCCCGATGTGGCGCTGGCGGATGCTGCCGTGGACCAGCGGTTCACGCTCGATTCTCGACAAGTACGCCTCGACGGTTCCCACCCGCTGAGGCTCGTCCGGTTCGTGGCGGGAAAGCACCCGTCAGCCCGTCGTTTCACGCCACGAACCGTCATCAGGCGATGCGGGCACCGCTCTCACGTCCACACGCCATGCAAATGGACGATGGCCCCGCCCGTAGGCGAGGCCATCGTGTCAGGACTGGACGAGATCAGTCGCGGAAGTACGACGCGATCCGCAGCAGCTCGACGTAGAGGAACACCATGGTCGCGGTGATGCCCAGCGCGGCACGCCACGACTCGGTCGCCGGCGCCCGGTTGGCCAGGCCGCGCTCGACCATGTCGAAGTCGCTGATCAGCGACATGATCGCCAGGCCCACGGCGATGATCGAGATGATGATCGAGATCATGCTGGCCCCGCCGCCGATGTCACGAATACCCAGGTCGATGCCCGCGAACGACAGTCCGAGGTTGACCAGGATGAGCACGACGAACGAGATCAGGCCGATGGTGGTGATCTTGCGGAACTTCGGGGTGACCCGAATGTTGAAGAACTTGTAGGCAGCCAGCGTGGCGGCGGCTGCGGCGAAGGTGGCGATCACCGCGGTGGCGACGATGCCGGGGAACATGCCCTCGAGGAAGGCACTGATGCCGCCGACGAAGACGCCCTCGACCGCCGCGAACGCGATCACACCGGCAGCCGGCACCGTGCGCTTGCGGGCGAGCACGAACGACATCGCCATCGCCGCGAAGGCGGCGACCAGCGAGCCGACGAGCAGCAGGTTGGTGGGCAGGAACGCGGCGCCGAGCACGGCGGTCAGAGCCACCACGCCCAGTGAGAGACCGGTCTTGACCAGCACGTCGTCCATGGTCATGACGCCCTGCTGCGACTGCGGCATCTGCTGCTGCCACTGCGGGATCTGCTGGTCCTGCTGCCACTGCTGCTGGGGCTGGCCCCAACCCTGCGGTGCCTGCTGGTACTGAGCCTGCCGGTACTGGGCCTGACCGTAACCCTGGTAGGGGTTGGCCTGCGGCCGGGCGGAGTTGAAGGTCTCCGACTGCGAGAGAATGGGATTGGCCATGTGGCGGGGTCCTCCTGTTGGTGGTTCAACCATTCTATCCAACGTGCGAACAGGGCCACATGTTCCGCATCAGCGCCCCTGAACCAACCCTGATCGTCTGGTGCCCCCGACGGGAGTCGAACCCGTACCTGTGGCGGGTTTAAGCCGCCTGCCTCTGCCAGTTGGGCCACGGGGGCTGTGGCATCACGCCTCGGTGACCGCGCTTGGGGTGGTCCCTGACGCGAGCAGGTCCATGGCGATGCCGTCGAGGATGTCCGACTCACTGACCACCATCGCGCGCCCGACCCGTTGTGCGACCGCCTGCAGGATCAGCCCGCCAGCGCAGATGATCTCGGCGCGCTGCGGGTGCATGGCCGGTTCGGTGCGCACCTGCTCGACGGTGCTGGCCAACCAGCGCTCGGCGTTCTCGTCGATCAGGCCTTGGGCGATCACGTGCTGGTGGACGAGGCTGCGCTCGTAGGTGGGCAGTTTCAGGTCGACCGCGGCCATGGTGGTGGCGGTGCCGGCGACCCCGATGAAGGTGCCGATGCCGTCCAGTGGCACCTCGCACTGGTCGAGCAGGTCGTGGGCGTAGGCCCGGGCTGCCTCGATCTGCTCGGGCGTGGGCGGGTCGTCGGTCAGGAAGCGCTCCCGCAGTCGCACCGCACCCATGTCGAGGCTCTGCTCGGCCACGATCCGGCCCTGCTCGCCCCGGATCAGTTCGGTGGAACCCCCGCCGATGTCCATCACCAGCACCGGGTCGAGGGCGGTCGGCACCCCGGTCACCGCGCCGGTGAAGGACAGGTGCGCCTCCTCCTCACCATCGACCACCACCGGGTCGACGCCGAGTCGCTCCCGCACCCCGGCAGCGAACTCGTCCCGGTTGCGGGCGTCGCGGGCCGCCGAGGTCGCGACGAAGCGCACCGCGTCGACGCCACCGTGCTCGCGGATGGCCTCGGCATAGGCGTCGCAGGCGGCGAAGGTGCGCTGCAGCGCGTCCGGGTGGAACTCGCCGGTGGCATCGACCCCCTGCCCGAGGCGAACCATCGTGGTGATCCGGGTGTGCTCGACCAGCTCTCCGGCCGGCCCCTGCGAGGCGATCAGCAGGCGGATCGAGTTGGTGCCGCAGTCGATGGCGGCGACGGTGGTCATCAGCTCTGTCCTTCGGGGGTGGGGGTGTCGTCCAGACAGGGTCGGCTCCAGAACTCGCCGAGCAGGTCGACGGCCTCGTCGCCCAACGGGTTGACCCCCCGACCCTTGGCCAGCGCATGCCCGACCAGCACGTGCAGGCACTTCACCCGGGTCGGCATGCCACCGGCGCTGATGCCGTCGATCTCGGGCACCTCGCCCAGCGCTGCCCGATCTGCGAGGTAGGACTCGTGGGCTGCTGCGTACGAGGCGGCCAGGGCCTCGTCCTCGGTCAGCCGCTGCGACATCTCGGCCATCAGCCCGGACGCCTCCAGCGTCGAGGTGGCCGAGGTGGCCCGCGGGCAGGTCAGGTAGTAGGTGGTCGGAAACGGCGTGCCGTTGGGCAGCCTGGGTTCGGTGGCCACCACGCCGGGCTTGCCACACGGGCAGCGCCAGGCGATCCCGGCGACTCCGCGGGGCTCGCGTCCGAGTTGGCGGGCGATCACCGCCTCGTCCTCGGGCGTCATGGGTTCCAGGTCAGGCACGCCTGCCATTGTTGCAGGCCCGGCCCTGCTGGGCTCAGCGTGAGGGGGTGGGCTTGGGCGACGGGGTCTGCTTGACCACCGGCGGTTCGGCCTGTTCCTTCTCGGGCACGGGGTTGTCGGCGGTATTGACCGAGCCGACCATCCGCTCCCACCACACGGTGGGGTGCTCGTCCGAGGGCAGGTCGGACTCGCTCTCGATCTGCACGCCGCCACCCAGCGGCTTGCCGTCAGGACCGATCACCCGGTAGCCGGTCTCACCGGGCATCACCCAGCCCAGCCGCGAGCGAGCCTGGGCCTTGACGAAGTTGGGGTCCTTCCAGCGCGTGATCTCGTCCTCGAGGGTCGTGATCTGCGACTCCCTGGCGGCGATCTCGGCCTTGGCCTGCCCGATTTGCTGCTGCTGGCGGAAGTAGACCGTCAGGCTCGACACGTACGACAGGGCCAGCATTCCGAGGACGACCAGCACGGCCACCATCCGGCGGGTGAACCCGAGCCCGCGGACCGCGGCGACCGACCCCTTCACCCGGGCGGACGCCGCGGCGGTGGCCGCCTGGGCGGTCAGCCTCGAGGGCGGTGTGCTGGGCGCAGCGTCGTCACTGCGCGCACCGGACGAGGTGCGACTGGCACGTTCGCCACGACGCACAGCGGCCCGGGATCGTGGAGTTCCACGTCCCGGGCCGCTGTGACCACGTGACTTGGGTGTCGAGGGACTCACCGTTCCAGTCTGGACGATGAGCCGCCAGGATCAGCCCTTGAAACGCGGGAAGGCCGAAGCTCCGGCGTAGGTTGCGGCGTCGTCGAGGTCCTCCTCGATGCGCAGCAGCTGGTTGTACTTGGCCACCCGGTCGGTACGAGCCGGGGCACCCGACTTGATCTGGCCGCAGCCCAGGGCGACGGCGAGGTCGGCGATCGTGGTGTCCTCGGTCTCACCGGAACGGTGGCTCATCATGGTCGAGAAGCCGTTGCGGTGGGCCAGGGTGACCGCGTCGATGGTCTCGGTGAGCGAACCGATCTGGTTCACCTTGACCAGCAGGGCGTTGGCGGCCTTCTCGTCGATGCCGCGCTGCAGTCGGGTGACGTTGGTGACGAACAGGTCGTCGCCGACCAGCTGCACGCGCTCGCCGAGCGAGGCCTGCATCTTCTTCCAGCCGTCCCAGTCCTCCTCATTGAGGGGGTCCTCGATCGAGACCAGCGGGTAGTTGTCGACCAGCTCGGTGTAGTAGGCGATCATCTCGTCCGACGACTTGCTGCCACCCTCGAAGGTGTAGCTGCCGTCCTCGTTGTGGAACTCGCTGGCGGCGACGTCGAGCGCGAGGGCGACCTGCTTGCCGGGCTCGAGGCCGGCGCGCTTGATGGCCTCGACGATCAGGTCGAGCGCGGCGCGGTTGCTCTCGAGGTTGGGGGCGAAACCGCCCTCGTCGCCCAGACCGGTGGCCAGGCCCTTCTCCTTGAGCACGCTCTTGAGCGAGTGGTAGACCTCGGCGCCCATGCGCAGCGCCTCGGCGAACGACTCCGCACCGATCGGGGCGACCATGAACTCCTGGATGTCGACGTTGGAGTCGGCGTGGCTACCACCGTTGAGGATGTTCATCATCGGCACGGGCAGCACGTTGGCGGTCGGGCCACCGATGTACTTGTACAGCGGCAGGTCGGCCGACTCGGCGGCGGCGTGCGCCACGGCAAGCGAGACACCCAGGATCGCGTTGGCGCCCAGCTTGCCCTTGTTGTCGGTGCCGTCGAGCTCGAGCATGGCGTTGTCAACGGCACGCTGCTCGGAGGCCTCGAAGCCGGTGACCTCTTCGGCCAGCGCCTCGATGACGTTGTCGACCGCCTTGGTGACGCTCTTGCCGAGGTAACGGCCCTTGTCGCCGTCACGCAGCTCGACCGCCTCGAAGGCGCCGGTGGAGGCCCCGGAGGGAACCGCCGCGCGGCCCTGCGCACCGTCCTCGAGGATCACCTCGACCTCGACGGTCGGGTTGCCACGGGAGTCGAGGATCTCGCGCGCGTGGACGAATTCAATCAGTGCCATCTGGTTCAACCTTTCCAGGATGTTGTGGTCAGAGCTCAGCCTACCGGTGGGGCCGGGCTGGACGAGCGGCGGTGCCCCGGTTCGGCCTCGATCGCCTCGACGAAGGCGTCGTGGAGTTCAGCCGGTCGTCCGGGAAACAGCGTTGCCGGATCAGTCATCGCCCTGGCCCTGTTCGGCCTGCACGACTCTCGCCTCGAGTTCGCGCAGGGCGTCGCGGGCGGCCTGGTCGGCGTCGATGCCGCTGGCCTGGGCTCGTACCACGAGGTCGACGATCGCTCGCCCCACCTCGTCGGCGGCGATCGGCTCGTCGGGCAGGTCGATGGGCACCTTGTGGTGGCGGGTGCGGCTGGCGACCTTGGTGGCCCGGGCGACCACCGACAGGTGCCCGGCGATCCCGTCCAGGGCCGAGTCACGCTGCTTCTCGGCGCGCTTGCGCGCCTCCCAGGTGCCGTGCAGGTCGTCGGGGACCTCGGCGTCGGTGAACACGTAGGGGTGTCGGCGGACGAGCTTGTCGCTGATCCCGCGGGCCACGTCGTCGAGGGTGAAACGTCCCTGTTGCTCGGCGATCGCGGCGTGGAAGTACACCTGCAGCAGCAGGTCACCGAGTTCCTCGGCCAAGTCGGTGTCGTCCCCGGACTCGATCGCGTCGAGCACCTCGCCGGTCTCCTCGACCAGGTAGGTGGCCAGGCTCCGGTGGGTCTGCTCGGCGTCCCAGGGGCATTCGCGGCGTAGCCGGTGCATGACCTCGTGCAGGCGGTGCAGTTCAGTGGATCTCGACACGTCGCTCGTTCCTCGCTCCTACTCGATCAACCATGAGCTGGGGACTCGTTCCTCGCTCCTACTCGATCAACGATGGGCTCGATCAGCCACTCGTGGCCGGGGCCCAGATGTCGGCGACCAGTTTGGTGGCGAAGCCCAGCAACTCCTCGCCCTCGATCAGTCCCCCGGTCACCGAGGTCTTCCGTGGACGAGGCACCAGCACCCATCCCTGCTCGGCCTTGATCTTGGCCCCCGGGTACAGCCTGGCCAACCGGGCCTGCCGCGAGTCGGGCAGCTCCGCCGGCGCCACCCGGACGAAGCCGGCCTGGGTGACCACCTCAGTGACACCCGCCTCGCGGCAGAACAGCCGGAACCTGGCCACGTCGAGCAGGGCGGCCACCTCGGGCCCGTACTCGCCGTAGCGGTCGACCAGTTCGGCCGCCACCTCGGCGACGTCCTCCTCGCTGCGCACCTCGGCCAGCCGCTTGTACATCTCCAGACGCAGCCGCTCCGACTCGACGTAGTCGGTAGGCAGGTGGGCCTCGATCGGCAGTTCGATGCGCATCTCGGCCTCGCCCTCGGTGTCCTCACCGCGGAAGTTGGCCACTGCCTCACCGACCAGGCGGATGTAGAGGTCGAAGCCGACGTCGGCGATGTGGCCGGACTGCTCCCCGCCGAGCAGGTTGCCCGCGCCACGGATCTCGAGGTCCTTCATCGCGATCGCCATGCCGGCACCCAGGTCGGTGTGCGCTGCCATGGTCGCCAGCCGGTCGTGCGCGGCCTCGGTGAGCGGCTTGTCCTTGGGGTAGAGGAAGTAGGCGTAGCCGCGCTCACGCGAGCGACCGACTCGTCCACGAATCTGGTGCAACTGGCTCAACCCCATCAGGTCGGCCCGGTCGATGATCAGCGTGTTCGCACTCGAGATGTCAAGCCCGGCCTCGACGATCGTGGTGCTGACCAGCACGTCGGCCCGGCGCTCGATGAAGTCGCTCATCACGCCCTCGAGCTGGTGCTCCCCCATCTGCCCGTGGGCGCTGACCACCCGGGCCTCGGGGACGAGTTCGCGGATGCGGCCGGCGGTCTTCTCGATCGACTGCACCCGGTTGTGCACGAAGAACACCTGCCCTTCACGCGCCAGCTCACGCCGGATCGCGGCCACCACCTGACCCTCGTCGTACGGGCCGGCGAAGGTCAGCACGGGGTGGCGCTCTTCGGGCGGGGTGGCGATCACACTCATCTCGCGGATGCCGGTGATCGCCATCTCGAGCGTCCGCGGGATCGGGGTGGCGCTCATCGACAGCACGTCGACGTTCAGCCGCAGCTTTTTCAGGGCCTCCTTGTGCTCGACGCCGAAGCGCTGCTCCTCGTCGATGATCACCAGGCCCAGGTCCTTGAAGTTCACCTCACCCGAGATCAGCCGGTGGGTGCCGACCACCACGTCGACCTTGCCGCTGGCCAGGCCTTCACGGGTGGCCTTGGCCTCGGCGTCGGACTGGAAGCGAGACAGCGGCGCCACGTGCACCGGGAACCCTGCGTAGCGCGAGGCGAACACCTGGTGGTGTTGCTGGACGAGCAGCGTGGTCGGCACCAGCACCGCCACCTGCTTGCCGTCCTGCACCGCCTTGAACGCCGCCCGCACCGCGATCTCGGTCTTGCCGTAGCCGACGTCGCCGCAGACCAGCCGGTCCATCGGCACGATCTGTTCCATGTCGGCCTTGACCTCGGCGAGCGTCCCCAACTGGTCAGGGGTCTCGACGAAGGCGAAACTGTCCTCGAGTTCGCGCTGCCACGGGGTGTCGGGCCCGAACTGGTGCCCGCGGGAGGCCTGCCGCGCCGCATACAGTTTGATCAACTCAGCAGCGATCTCACGCACCGCCTTGCGGGCACGGGCCTTGCGCTGACGCCAGTCGGCACCGCCCATCCGGTCGAGAGCCGGGTTCTCGCCGCCGACGTAGCGGGTGACTTGGTCGAGGGCGTCCATCGGCACGTAGAGCCGGTCGCCGGGCTGGCCGCGCTTGCTGGGCGCGTACTCGATGACCAGGTACTCACGGGTCGCCCCGCCCACGGTGCGGGTGACCATCTCGACGTAGCGCCCCACCCCGTGCTGCTCGTGCACGATCGGGTCGCCGGGGGTCAGTTCGAGCGGCTCGATCTGATTCTTGCGCCGACTGGGCATGCGCCTGGTCGACTTGTCGGCAGCGGTGCCGGTGAGGTCGCCGGTGGTGAACACGGCCAGGTTGATGGTGGTGGCCCGGAAGCCGTGCGGCTGCCCCGCGGGGACGATGGTGACCAGGGCCGGATCAGGCGCTCCGGGCAGGTCGTCCAGCACGGTGCAGGGAAGGCCGGCCTCGCGCAGCACCTCGGCCATCCGGGTGCCCAGGCCGTGGCTCTCGACGGCGAGGACGACGGTCCATCCCTGGCTGTGGGCGGTCTGGATGTCGCGGGTGGCCCGGTCGAGGTCACCGTGCCAGGGTTCAGCGGCCTCGATCGCCGGGCTCAATGAGTCGACGTCGCGGTCGTGGCCGGCCAGCACGGACGAGAAGTCGATCTCGGTGCCGTCCTCGGACCACACCGGGCCCGCCTCGCCATCAGGGCCGGCGCTGAACGGCGACATGGTCCACCAGGCCAGGCCTCGTCCCATGGCGACGGTGCGCACCTCGGCCAACTCGCGGTAGGCGGACGCGCCCAGGTCGATCGGCGCCCGGCCTCCCCCAGCCGCGGCGGCCCAACTGGCGTGCAGGAACTCGTGGCTGGTCTTGACCAGTTCCGACGAGCGGGTGCGCACCAGTTCGGGGTCGCTGACCAGCACCATCGCGTCGGCGGGCAGCACCTCGACCAGCAGTTCGACCCCGTCGACCAGCACCGGGGTGAGCGCCTCCATGCCCTCGACCGCCTGGCCCTCGGCGATCCGATCGAGCAGGTCGAGCAGTTCGGGGTGGTCGGGCATCAGTGCCCGCGCCCGGGCGCGGACCCGGTCGTCGAGCAGCAGTTCGCGGCAGGGCGAGGCGGTGACCGTCTGCAGGGTGTGGTCGGTGGAGCGCTGGTCGGCGACGGTGAACGAGCGGATCTCGTCGACGGTGTCGCCGAAGAAGTCGATGCGCACCGGGTGTTCCTCGGTGGGCGGGAACAGGTCGACGATGCCGCCGCGCACGGCGAACTCGCCGCGGCGCTCGACCAGGTCGACCCGGGTGTAGGCGCCGTCGACCAGCGCGGTGGCCAGGTCGGCGATGTCAAAGTCCTCGCCGACGGTGATGGTCACTGGACGAAGGCCGGCCAGCCCGACCGCCTGGGGCTGCAGCAGCGACCGCACCGGGGCGACCACGACCTTGGGCGGTGTGCCCTCGTGGCCGGCGATCCGGCGCAGCACCTGCAGGCGTCGTCCGACGGTGTCCGAGCGGGGCGAGAGCCGCTCGTGCGGCAGCGTCTCCCACGCCGGGTAGTAGCTGACCTCGTCCTCGTCCAGCCACGAGCCGAGCGTGGCGACCAGCTGTTCGGCCTCGCGGTAGGTCGAGGTGGCGACCAGCAGCATCCGCTCGGACGAGCGTGCCAGCGCGGCGATCAGCCCTGGACGAGCCGGAGAGGCGATGGTGACGTCGAGTGCCGAGGCATCACCGTCGCCGGCCCGGTCGAGGGCACGACTGATCGCCGGATCCTGCGCCAGCAGATCGACAACACCGCTCAGAGTCACCCGCGAAGCCTACGCCGATTCAGTTGGCGACTGTGAAGCGACGGTTGCGCTGCTGGGGGCTCTCGAACTCGTCGACGATGGCAACCGCGAAGTCCTCGGCGCTGATGTGCTCACCGACCGGGCTGTCCTGGCCGACGACGTAGCTGCCGGTGCGCTCGCCGGGCTCGATCACCCGCGGTGGCGACAGGTAGGTCCAGTCGATGCCGTCGCTGGCGCGGTAGGCCTCGAGCACGGCGGCATAGGTGTCGGCGACACCCTTCCACTCCTCGGTGTAGCTGGCGTCCTTGAGCATCACCCCGTCGACCACCAGCGACCCGGCACCGCCGACGACCAGCACCCTGCCGCTCGGGCGGGCGTCGATCAGGGCCTGGTGGGCGTCGAGCAGCGGCTGGTAGGCGTCCTCGGGATTGATCGCGACAGTGATCAGGGTCGCGTCGGCGGCGTTGACCGCCTCGACGACCGCAGCCGTCGAGGCGAGGTCGAGCGCGTGGGCGTCGCTGGCGCCCTCGACCGATCCCCCCGAGCGGCTGTAGGCGATCACGTCGTGTCCGCGCGAGGCGGCCTCGGCGGCGACCCGCGACCCGACCATGCCGGTGGCTCCGATGATGTTGATCTTCACACGTCCTCCTTGACGACAGGCTCATCGTCCACGCTACGCGAGCAGGCAGACTGGGGGCGACGAACAGGAGACCTGCCCATGACCAGCAACGAGATCCGTAACCTCGACCACGTCGTCGTGGCCACTCCCGACCTGTCGGCCACGGTCGCGGAGTTCGAGCAGGCCACCGGAGTGCGGCCCGAACCGGGCGGCGCGCATCCCGACCGGGGCACCAGGAACCACCTGGTCACCTTCGGCGAGGGCCACTACCTTGAGATCATCGGGGTCGATTCCGACCAGCCGGAACCGGTCGAGCAGCGTCCGTTCCTGATCGATGAGCGCACCCATGCCGTGGTCGCCACCTGGGCGGCCCACCCCGACGACATCGACGGCAAGGCCGCTGCTGCCCTCGACGCGGGACTCAACGTCGGCCCGGTCGGCGACGGGGCGCGTCGCACCCCGTCGGGCGACCTGCTGCAGTGGCGCCTCACCCCTGCCCTGACTGCTGGACGCGACGGCGCGGTGCCGTTCCTGATCTCGTGGGAGGGATCGACCTCACCGGCCGAGACCGTGTCGGCGACCGCCGAGCTGGTCAGCCTGGTCGTCCGTCACCCCGACCCGCAGGCATTGTCGGCCCAGTACGCGCTGCTCGACGTGTCGTTGCCGATCGAGCAGGCTGACGAGCCCGGGTTCACCCTCGTCATCGCCGGCCCGACGGGTCAGTGGGAGCTGTCCTGATCGAACAGGCTGCGCTGGTCACCCCAGGGCTGTGGCTCTGAGACGACCTTGCCACCGCCCTTGCGGGCCCGGTCCATCAGCTCGTTGAGGTAGTGGTCGTGGCAGGCGTCGGCCAACGGATAGATCGGCGTGCCGGTGCGCACGAACTCGTCCATGCCCGCCATCACCCTGGCCACGGCCAGTTCGTCGTCGTTGAGACGGGCCCGGCCGAACTCGCTGCGGTACACCACCCGCTCGCCGAGTGTGATCGAGCGCAGGAAATGCCCCTCGAGGTCACCGTCGACGCCAGCCTGCTCGCGGTGCAGTCGTCCGTGCGCGACCTGACCTGGCCCGACAACGTGGACGACCTCGTCGTCGAACAGTTCGCCGCGCTCGCCGGTCAGGTGCACGTGGCGCCGCCGGATCGGTGAGGTGTACTGCTCGCCGTTGAAGTCGTGGATGCCGATCCGGTCACCCCAGCGCAGGGTGGCGATCACCCGCAGGGCCACGGCCGATTCGATCTCGTCGGGCCAGTCGTCTCGTCCGCGCACCTTCAGCACCGGGTCGTCGAAGTTCATCGCCGTCACGCTCACCGGGTCGAAGCCGACACCCAACGCGGCCCTCAGCAGGCTGACCCCGTGGTAGCCGTGGGCTGACGAGAACGTGGCGTGACCGATCCGGCCGAGCAGTCCGCTGCGGGCCACCGCGATCCGAGCGGCGTGGTGGGGCTGGTGCACGTACTGCTCGGCCACCTGCACCGGGGCGTCGGGGCCGAGATCGGCCCACAACTGCCGGAGGCCGTCGAGGTCGGGTGCGGGCGGGGTCTCGCACAGCACCGGGGTGCCGCGCTCGACGAACCGGCGGGTGAGCACCGGGGCGGCGTCCCATGGCACCGAGACCACGACCCAGTCGTACTCGGCCTGGCCGACGAACTCGTCCCAGTCGGTGGTGGTCGGCACCGCCCAGCGCGCGGCAGCCCGCTCGGCCGACTCCTCACTGCGGGTGAGGATGCCCGCGACGGTGAAGCGTTCGGGCAGCAGTGAGGCGATCCGCAGGAAGTACTCAGCCCTCCAGCCGGTGCCGAGGACTCCGATCGTGGCGCTCATGCCTCGATCATGCCTAGTTCCGGACCGGTTCGTGGGCGGGCGGGTCGGGCAACAGCGGCCACACGTACCCATAGGGCGGTCGTTCGATCCGGTAGTCCACTGACCACCTTGGGGTTGTCGTAGTTGAGGTCGGGCTGGTGGCTGCAGAAGCGGTGCCAGTAGAACTGCTTGCGCACCGGGTCGAAGGTCCAGTTCGACTCCTCGGTGTCGACGAAGATGATCCGGGCGTCGGAGTAGGCGGTGTCGTCCTCACGCCACACGTAGTAGTCGCCGTAGGGACCGTCGGGGTCTTCACGTGAGGCGATGAACCAGGGGCGGTCGGACGAGGTGTGGTTGACCACGAAGTCGCTGATCACCCGCATGCCGCGGGCGTGGGCCTGTTCGAGCAGTTACTGCATGCCCTGGTGGGTGCCCAGTTGCACCTGGATGCTGGTGAACATCGCGACGTCGTAGCCGCCGTCGCGTTCGGGCGAGGGGAAGAACGGCGAGATCCCGATGCAGTCCACGCCCAACCAGGCCAAGTGGTCGAGCTTGCTGATCAGGCCGTTGAGGTCACCGGTGCCGTCCAGCGTGCGGATCGGGGACGAGCCTCAGCTGTTGAAGAGGTTCTGGGTGCGCTCCAAGCCCTGGGTGAGCAGCGACTCCACGGCGTCGGCGACGTGGGTGGTCTGCACCGCATAGGCCTCGCGCAGCGACGACGGGATCGGCTGCAGCACGTAGGCAGCCGGGTCCTGGCGTCCGGGCGGTCGTCCGATGCCGTAACGCACCCGGTAGTAGTCGCCGGTGCCCAGGTGGGCGCGGATCGACTTGAGCCCGTTGTGGCCGTTGTCGCCGCCGCCGAACTTCACCCGGAGCGTCTCGAAGTCGATGTCGAGTTCGTCGTGCACGGCCACCACCCGCTCAGGCGGGATCTGGTGGAAGTCGCACAGCTTGCGCACCGCGCGCCCGGAGTCGTTCATGAAGGTGCGCGGCTTGGCCACCACGAGCTTGGTGGCGTCGGCCCCCACCGCACCGAGCCCGGCGGACGAGATCCTCGTCACGCTCACCTCGGCGTGCATGCCCCGGGGGGCGGTGAAGGACGAGCCGGCGCGTCGCGCCAGCTCGTCCGCCACGAAGAAGCCCACGTTGTGGCGGGTCATGGCGTAGGTCGGGCCCGGGTTCCCGAGCCCGACCAGCAGCCAGGTCATGCCGCTCAGGCCTCGTCGTCCTCGGAGTCGGCGGCCTCGTCCTCGTCCTCGGCAGCCTCGGCGCCCTCGCCGTCACCGGCGAGGGCGGCCTCGAGCTCCTCAGCGGTCGCGGCAGCCGACACGTTCACGACCAGTGCCTCGGCATCGGTGTTCAGCTCGACACCCTCGGGCAGCTCGATGGCACCGGCGTGGAACTGGGTACCGACGGTCGCACCCTCGATCGACAGGACGATCTCGCTGGGAATGTGGGTGGCCTCGGCCAGCACCGACAGCGAGTTGAGCTCCTGGACGACCAGGGCGTCGGCCTCGGCCTCACCGGTCACGGTCACCGGCACGTCGACGGTCACCTTCTCGCCACGACGGACGATGATCAGGTCGACGTGTTCGATGGTGTTGCGCACCGGGTCGCGCTGCACCTGCTTGGGCAGGGCCAGCTGGCTCTTGCCACCGTCGATGGTGATGTCGAGCAGCGCGTTGGCCGCGCGCAGGGCCAGCAGGGTGTCGTGCCCGGGGAGCGCGACGTGCACCGGCTCGGCGCCGTGGCCGTACAGCACGGCGGGCACCTGGCCCGAACGGCGCAGGCGGCGGGCAGCGCCCTTGCCGAACTCGCTGCGGGCAGCAGCGTTCAACTTGATCTCAGCCATTGGTTCTCCTCAACCTCGTTCACTCATGGGCTGGCGAGGGAGGGCACGACCGACGCGCGATCCAAGCGGAGCGTGTCGATCACGGACCACGTCGTCCCTCGCCAAGCAGCCCTGCGAGTTTAGCCGCAGTGCAGCCCTGGACGCCAACGAGCCCGCCCCCGACGGGGACGGGCTCGCGGTGGGGGCCTGTGGTCAGGCCTTGACGTAGGCGGAGGGGTCCTTGGCGAAGGCGTCCATGCACTCCTGGCAGCAGAAGCGGTAGGTCGTGCCCTCATGCTCGAGCTGGTGCGCGGCCGTGCTGTCGGTCAGCGCCATCCCGCAGACGGGACAGGTGTTCTGGGTGTCCTGCATCTGGTGCTCCCTTCAGTGGTCCACCCGGGGGGCGGGCGGTACACCAAGGCTAGGTCGGCTGCACCCCACGGTTGAGGAAGCGTGAAAGCCTCACACCCCTGCGGGTGGTCGCCTCACCTGCATCGGCCCATCGACCTGGAATGGCGGCGTTGCACTCCGGGCAGCGGCCGTCGAGCCCGAGACGGTATGACCTGATGTCGTAGCCGTCGCGTTGCACCAGCACCGTCTGGCAGGACGAACAGCGGGTGACCTGGCCGGCCGGGTGGTACCGGTTGCCCGTGTAGACGTGATGCAGACCCTCCTCCAGCGCGATCTCGCGGGCCCGGACCAGGGTGGCGGTGGGAGTGGCGGGCACGTCGCGCATCCGCCAGTCGGGGTGGAAGCCGGAGAAGTGGTGGGGAACGTCCGGACCGAGTTCGCGCACCACCCAGCGGCACATCCGGCGAAGCTCGTCGCCGGAGTCGTTGTGGCCGGGAATCAGCAGCGTGGTGATCTCGAGCCAGGTGTCGGTCTCGTGCTTGACGTGGACGAGTGTCTCGAGCACCGGGGCGAGCCTGGCTCCGGTGATCCGCTGGTAGAAGTCGTCGTCGAAGCTCTTCAGGTCGATGTTGGTGGCGTCCATCACAGCGAAGAAGTCGCGGCGGGCCTCGGGCGAGATGTAGCCGGCGGTGACCGCCACGGTGCGCACCCCGACCTCGTGGCAGGCCCCAGCAACGTCGATGGCGTACTCGGCGAAGATCACCGGGTCGTTGTAGGTGACCGCAACCGAGGCGCAGCCGTGGGCGAGGGCGGCACTGGCGATCTCGGCAGGAGTGGCCTCCTGCTGCAGCCGGTCGTCAGCGCGCGACTTCGAGATGTCCCAGTTCTGGCAGAACTTGCAGCCCAAGTTGCAGCCGGCGGTGCCGAACGAGAGCACGGTGCTGCCGGGCAGGAAGTGGTTGAGCGGCTTCTTCTCGATCGGGTCGATCGCGAAGCCGGACGATCGTCCCCAGGTGGTGAGCACGAGTTGGTCGTCCTCGCGGGCCCGGACGAAGCAGAACCCGCGCTGCCCATCCCGCAGCCGGCACTCCCGCGGGCACAGGTCGCACTGCACCCGGCCGTCGTCAAGGGTGTGCCAGTACCGCGCCGGGTGGCTCATGGGAGCGCCTCCTCGAACTCGGTAACGGTGTAGCGCTGCAACCGCACACCCTCGTCCCACCAGTCGTCGGCGAACCCGGCCTTGCGTTTGAGGTGGGCCAGGAACAGTTCCGGCTGCGGCAGTTGGTCCCAGACCTGGGGCAGGAAGGTGGCCCGGCGCTTCCCGTGCGCGATCACCAGCCCGTCGACTCCGGGACGTAGTTTCGCCAGCAGGTCGTCCTCGCTGGTCACCTCGAAGAGCTCCAGCGGCGACAGCACGCTGACCTCGACGTGCAGGCCGGGCAGTTCTTCGGGCTTGACCGGCGGGAAGCGGGGGTCGTGCACGGCGGCGGCGACCGCATTCGCGGCGACGTCGTCGACCAGTCGGCGGTGGGGGCGCAGGCTGCCGATGCAGCCCCGTAGCCGACCGTCGGCGGTCAGCGTGACGAAGCTGGCGGCCTCGTCCTCGAGCCAGGCATGAGTCGGGGCGGACGACGAGCGCTTGGCCAGTTGGTCGTCGATCGAGGTGCGGGCCCAGCCGGTGAGCACCGGTCCGGCGCCCGGGGGCAGGGTCATGACCGCCCACCTCCGTCGAAGGCGACTGCGGCGTAGCCGACCACGCGTTGCCGGTCACCTATGGTGTCGGACGAGTTGGCCGAGGCCAGCACCCTGGCCGACCAGCCACGGGCACGGGCAGCCACGAGCAGGCCGTTGACGGCCCGGGCGCCGCAGGCCTGCTCGGGAGCCAGCGGTCCGGCCAGGTCGACCACCTGGGTGAGGGTGGCCTCGTCGACGCGCCTGGCCTGCTCGTCGGGCAGGTAGTGCGACAGGTCGCTCGAGGCGAGGACAAGGGTGGCGGGGTCGTTCTCGAGGGCGACATCGATGACCTGGCCGACCAGGTCGGGGCTGGCCACGCCGCAGCAGACCGGCAGCACCGGTAGCTGCGGGGCGACCACCTGCAGGAACGGCAGTTGCACCTCGAGCGCGTGCTCGTCCAGGTGCACGTCAGGACGTTCCTCGACCTCGTCCAGGGCGGCCAGTCGAGCAGCCAGGGCGGTGTCGAGCGCACTGTCGCCCAGTGGGGTGTGCCACACGTCGGTGCCGGGCAGTGCCACGCCGCGGGAGGCCACCCGGTGGGTGGGGCCGAGCAGCAGCACCCTCCTCCAGGCGTCGGGGGAGGCACGGATCGCGGAGTACACGTGCGCGGCGACGTGGCCGGAGTAGACGTACCCGGCGTGCGGGACGATGAACGCCCTTGGCGGAGGCCCCTCCGACGCAGGCGGTGCGGCGCGCAGCAGCTCGTCCACCTCGGCGCGCAGTCGTGCCGCCTCGCGCGGATAGAACATGCCGGCGACCGCAGGTTCACGTGTTCGACGTCCCTCAGGGGTCATCGCTGCCCTCCTGTGGCCAGCCTACGTCGCGCCGATAGCCTGTTCGTCGGGGAGGCGAGATGGACGATCCAGACCGGTCCACGGTCTACCTGTGTGAAGACAGGGTGGCGGCGATGATCGCGACCGGGGCCCCGGTGCGCGCTGGTGGGAAGGTGCTGCGCCCCGAGCCCGACCACAAGTTCGCCTCGCTGGCCGAGGCCAGGGTCTTCTGCACCCTCATCTGCGCCGAGTTGGGTCTGCCCCCGGTGTCGGTGCGCCACCGCGCCGGTGAGACCCAGAGCCACTACTCCCCCGCCACCGTGACCTCGCACGGACGCGAGCGGCCAGCCGAGATCGCCCTGGCGTCGTGGGGCAACTCCAAGCTGGTGGTCGTCCACGAGCTGGCACACCACCACACCTGGACCAAGGCCGACGGCTACATCGGGCACGGACGCGTGTTCCGCGAGGCGTTCGTGGGGCTGTTGCGCCACCTCGGACTGCCTGGCCAGGCCCATGCGCTGCAGCACACCTTCGAGGTCTTCGAGCAGTGAGTTCACCCACCTGATGACTGACAAGATCGTGGCCACGATCGGCAAGTTGCTGCGCAAGGCCGAAACCACCGACTCGGTCGACGAGGCCGAGGCGCTGATGGCCAAGGCACAGGCGCTGGCGACCCGACATGCGATCGACCTGGCGGTCGCCCGGTTCGAGCACAGCGAGCGTGAGCGGCGCGAAGGCGTCGAGGAGCGGGTGGTGACGATCGGTCGTCCCCGCCAACCCCATCTGGTGCTGCGCCGACGGCTGTTCGGGGCGGTCGCCGAGGTCAACGACGTCACCGTGCTGTTGCGCGGCACCGAGGCCACGCTCTACCCGATCGGCTTCCCCAGCGACCTCGACGTGGTCGAGGCGATCTATCGCTCGCTCGAGGCGCAGATGACACGGGCCGCCGACGAGTGGATCCGGCGGTCGGGCACACCGCTGCACACCACCCAGGCGCGCACCATGTTCTACGAGGGGTTCGTGGCGCGCATCCACGCCCGCCTGGTCAAGGCCCGAGACGAGGCACTGTGGCAGGCCGACCCCGGGCCGGCCAAGAGCCTGCGCGAGCGCGTGCTGCGTCCACGTGGCGACGAACTGTCGTCCACAGCGCTCGCCCTGCGCGCCAAGCGGCAAGAGGTGGACGACTTCATCCGCACGAGTTATCCCCGGCTGGCCACCCGGACGACCCGGGCCCGCGTCGCTGGCGGCCACGCCGGTCGTCGTGCCCACGAGGCCGGACGAACCGCGGCCGACCGCGCCCGGATCAGCGGCCAGAGGGCACTGCCGCGCGACCAGGCAGACGGCTGAGGCCTCAGCGCTGCTTGTCGACCTTGAGCACCCGAGTCCCGTCACCGCTGAACTGGATGGTGCCGTCCGGGTAGGTGAAGGTTGCCACCGCACCACCGCGTCCATCGGGAAGGAAGGTGATCTTCGTGGCTTGCCCCTCGAACACCTGCATGGCGCGCTCGTGCATCATCCAGAGCTGGTCGAAGTGGACGCTGTCGATCATGAAGCTCGGAGCCTGCTTGCGCGCGGAAGGCGAACCGATCACGACCAGCCCGTTGACCGTCTCGAACGTCGAGGCCACCTCGGGCTGCCCCTCGGCGTGAGCGACGCCCTTGATCCCGGAGGCAGTCACCGTCATCTCGATGATCCAGGTGAGGCCCTGTTGGGTGAGCTCGGCGATCACCGGCTCGACGTTGAGGGTCTCGAGCGGGTTCTCGTGGGGGTCGACGGGCGGGTAGCCGGGGTCGGCGATCTCCGTGGCGGGTCCGCCGGAGGAGTCGCTGCGCACGTTCATGCCCATGATGCCCACGCCACCGACGACAGCGATTCCGGCAGCGACCGCCAGCAGGTCTCGACGGTTGACCCCCTGCGAGACCGGCACTTGCGGTGGCCGGATCTGCACCGGCGCCCGGTTCGGCGTGCCGGTGAACTTCACCCGCGGTTGGGGCAGCCCGTCAAAGCTGCGGAGCATCTCGTTGTGGGTGACCGACCTGAGCACGAGGTCGCGCCGACGGTTGAGCTCGTCGTCGTCCAACCGGCCCTCGGCATAGGCCTTTGAGAGCAGGTCGAGGTACTGGTCGCGCTCCTCGAAGGACGCCCTCAGGTCTCCGCTCACCACTCCAGTATCACTCGGTGGAGTCCGTGACGTCGGCGACCTGCGCGGCCAGCGCGGCGATCACCTCGTCCGCGTCGACCGTGGCGGCCACGCCGTGGGCACCGGCACCGAGTGAGACCCGTCGTCCGACCATGGTCAGGTCGGCGACCACCGGCCAGGCGGTGGTCGAGCCGAACGGTGTGATCGTGCCGCGCTCGTAGCCGGTGGCCTCCTTGGCGGTGGCGGCGTCGGGCATCGACAGACGGTTCACCCCCAGCAGGGCGCGCAGCTTGGGCCAGCTGATCTCGCGGTCACCGGGCACGAGGACGAACAGGAAGTCGCCCTCGCCGCGGCGCAACACCAGCGTCTTGACGATGTCGCGGGGCTCGACCCCTCGGGCAGCGGCAGCCTCGGCCAACGAGCCGACCCGGCCGTGCCGGGTGAGGACGAACTCGACTCCCGCCGCCTCGAGACCGGCGACGACGCGCTGTTCGCTCACCTCAGCCCTTGCCGTCGAACAGGCTGGTCACCGAGCCGTCCTCGAACACCTCGTGGATCGCCTTGGCGATCAGCGGCGCGATCGAGATCACGGTCAGCTTGGGGATGTCGGCGGTCACCGGCAGCGTGTTGGTGACGATCACCTCTTCGAACACCGACTCGTTGAGCCGCTGGGCAGCAGGCCCCGACAGCACCGGGTGGGTTGCAGCGGCGATCACTCGCTTGGCGCCACGCTCGAGCAGCGCCTCGGCGGCCTGGCAGATGGTGCCCGCGGTGTCGATCATGTCGTCGACCAGCAGGCAGGTGTGGCCCTCGACCTCACCGACCACCTCGCGCACGGCGACGGTGTTGGCCTTGTCGGGGTCACGCCGCTTGTGCACGATCGCCAGCGGGCAGTCGAGCTTGTCGGTCCACATGTCGGCCAGTCGGACTCGTCCCGCGTCGGGTGAGACGACGGTGATCTCGTCCTCGCCGTACTTCTCGACGACGTAGTCGGCCAGCGCGGGCAGCGCCCACAGGTGGTCGACCGGGCCGTTGAAGAAGCCCTGGATCTGGGCGGCGTGCAGGTCGACCGACATGATCCGGTCGGCACCGGCTGCCCGGAACAGGTCGGCCATCAGCCGTGCCGAGATCGGCTCGCGGCCCAGGTGCTTCTTGTCCTGGCGGCCGTAAGGATAGAACGGGGCGACCACGGTGATCCGCTTGGCCGAGGCGCGCTTGAGCGCGTCGACCATGATCAACTGCTCCATCATCCACTCGTTGACCGGGGCGCAGTGGCTCTGGATGACGAAGGCGTCCGACCCACGCACCGACTCCTCGAAGCGCACGTAGATCTCGGAGTTGGCATAGGTGATCGCCCGGGTCGGGGTCAGCTCGACACCGGTCAGTTCGGCGATCTCCTCGGCGAGTTCGGGGTAGGCGCGGCCCGAGAACAGCATCAAGTGCTTGTCGTTGGGACGCTTGACCCCGCTCACTGGGCACCCTCCTGGGCCTGCTGGGTGTTGAGGGCCTGCTGGTTCTTCTCGGCTGCCTTGGCGCGCGACTCGGTGACCTTGGGGTGCACCTGGCCGTCGCTGGCCTTGGCGGCCTCGTCCCACTTCGAACCGGGACGACGCTTGCCGATCCAACCCTCGCTGGCGTGCTGTCGTCCACGCGCGACGGCGAGATTGCCCGCCCCGACGTCGTCGGTGACGGTCGAGCCGGCGGCGACGAAGGCACCGGCGCCGATGTCGACCGGGGCGACCAGCACCGAGTTCGAGCCGACGAAGGCGTTGGCGCCGACGTGGGTGGTCGACTTGTTGAGCCCGTCGTAGTTGGCGAAGATCGTGCCCGCACCGATGTTGGCACCGGCGTCGATCACCGCATCGCCCGCGTAGGCCAGGTGGGGCACCTTGGCCCCGTCGCCGATGACGGCGTTCTTGGTCTCGACGAAGGCGCCGATCTTGCCCTTGGCGCCGAGCTGGGTGCCCGGGCGCAGGTAGCTGAAAGGACCGACGTCGGCACCGGCACCGATCACGGCGAGGGTGCCGTGGGTGCGGATCACCGTGGCGCCCTCGCCCACCTCGACGTCGACCAGGGTGGTGTCCGGTCCGATGGTGGCGCCGGTGGCCACCGAGGTGGCGCCCTCGAGCGTGGTGTTGGGCAGGATCGTCACGTCCTGGGCCAGGTCGACCGAGGCGTGGATCCAGGTGGTGGCCGGGTCGACCACGGTGACGCCGGCGCGCATCCAGCCCTCGACGATCCGGTTGTTCATCTCGCGGTTCATCCGGGCCAGTTGCACACGATCGTTGACGCCCTCGGTCTGCCACACGTCGTCGATGATCTTGGCGGTCACCAGTTCGCCCCGCTGGTTGGCGATGGTGATCACGTCGGTGAGGTAGAGCTCGCCCTGGGCGTTGTCGGTGGTCAGGTTGCCCAGGCCGTGGCGCAGGGTGTCGGCGTCGAAGACGTAGATGCCGGAGTTGATCTCGGTGATCGAGGCCTCGTCGTCGCTGCAGTCCTTCTGCTCGACGATCCTGGCCACCCGCTCACCGTCACGGACGATGCGTCCGTAGCCGTACGGGTCGTCCACGTGGGCGGTGAGCACGGTCGCCTTGGCGCCGGCCGCCCGGTGGGCCTCGACCAGCTCGACCAGGGTTTCGCCGGTGAGCATCGGCACGTCGCCGTAGGTGACGACCACCTCGCCGTCGAGCTCACCGAGGTCGGCCAGCCCGCATTGCACGGCGTGGCCGGTGCCGTTCTGCTGGTCCTGCACGGCGGTCGACACGTGCGGGGCGATGTCGTCGAGGTGGGCCAGCACCTGCTCGCGCTCGTGGCCGACGACGACCACGAGCCGCTGGGGCTGCAGTGCCTGGGCTGCGCTGACGGCGTAGCTGAGCATCGAGTGCCCGGCCACCTTGTGCAGCAGCTTCGAGGTGGACGACTTCATCCTGGTGCCGCCCCCGGCGGCGAGGACGACGACGGCCGCGACCGAACGGGAACTCTGCTCCGGGTCGGTCTGGGTGGTGGACGGGTCGGAAGTCATCAACACGCTCCTGCCTGGGAGGGAACTCGGCCTCACCCTATCGGCAGTCACCGGCGCCAGATGTCGACCACGACGTCACTCATCCGCTCACTGAAGGTCCCGGTCGGGCTGGCGTCAGCCAGCAGGGCGCGGATGCCAGTCTCGACCTCGGCCTGGTGCTCGCCGAGTCTCCCGGGCGAGGCCCACGACAGCGAGAGCACCGACGAGATCACCTCGTCGGTGGTGCGCTCGACCACCTCACCGGTGACGGTGAAGCGCTCCGGCCCGTGGAAGCCAGCAGCAGCGTAGATCGGGCTCTCGATGGCACCGACCTGGTCGGGTGGGGTCGGCCCACCTGACGCGGGGATGTCGACGAACTGCCCGACCAGGTCGCGGATCGCGTCCCGCGGGGGCGTCGGATGGGGCAGGTCCCAAGGGTCGCCGACACCTTCGTGGGTGGTGGCGTGCACGTGGACGAGGGCTCCCCCGCCGCGCAGCCGTCTGTGCGCCAACTCGGCCACGACCGGGCGATGCATCCAGTGGAACGACTGCGCCAACGTCACCAGGTCGAACTCACCCAGGTCGGCGGGCAGGTCCTCGGCGCGACACCGCAGCCATGTGACGTTGCCGATCCCGGCGAGGGCAGCCTGGTGGGCGGCCACCGCGAGCATGCCGCCATCGACGTCGACACCGACCGCTCGTCCGACCAACCGGGCAAGTGGCAGGGTGAGGGAACCCGGTCCGCACCCCAGGTCGAGCAGCCGGCGGGTGCCGTTGAGCCCGAGCCGGCCGGCCAGTTCGGTGAACAGCGCCGCTGGGTAGGGCACCCGGCCCCGCACGTAGTGCGGAGCCGCGCCTCGGTAGGGGCTCGACATGTCGGCCATGGTAGGCATCGGGCCACCGACAGGTCCAGCGTCGTCGGTGTGACCCACGTGATCGAGGTGCCGGCTCCGGCCAGCCCAGGGGACGACCTGGGACCTGCGCTGCGTGAGGCACTGGGGCGAGCCTGCCGCACCGAGAGCCCGGTACGCGTCGTCCTGCCACCGGGTGAGCACCACCTGTACTCCCACGGCGCCCACCGTCGTGAGTTGCACCTGTCGAACACCGTCGGCGCCAACCCCGACCACCGGGTCAAGGTGATCGCCTGGGCAGCGGGCCGGGTCACCTCGACGTGCGCGTGCCCGACGGGTACAGGATCTGGTGGGACGGGGGTGTCTGCCTCGCCCCGGACGACCCGTCCGAACCACCGGCCTGGACATACTGGGCCCTCGGGAGTGAGACCAACCACTATGTGCAACGCACCGACCTGCGCACCGGACGCTGCTGGCGGGTGCCGTGGCCGGCGGCCATGTGGTGCTGGTCGAGCGGACGACCCTGCTCGACCTGCCCGACTGGACCGGTGTGGTGACCGCCGTCGACGGGCCCACGGGCACCGACCAGGAGCACGACCCGCACGTGCACCACGTCGAGTTCGACCGTGACCTGCCCTCAGGCCTGGAGCCCGACCGGTTCGTGGCCGAGAACATCACCTACTGCGCCCGGGTGAGCGTGCGCAACAACCGGATCGAGACACTGCCGACCCCAGGGGTGCTGCTCGGGGTCGCTCGTCCCTGACGACCAGGAGGTCTGACCCTACGACGCCGGGTGGTTCACCAACCGGGTGAACGCCATCGCCAGCAGCTTCCAACTCTCGTCCTGGGCGACCCAGGTCTCGGTGACCGAGAACGGGTTGGTCACCTCGTTGCCGCCCACCACTGCGGTCAGCACCACGGTCGACAGCACCAGGGCGACCTCGTCCACGACGCGCACCTCGACGCCCTCGACCACGGCCGTGGCGTAGTGGATGCCACCGGACTCGATGACGGCGAGTTCCTGCTCGGTGGTCATGGTGGCGCCCATGTGCACGAAGGCGCCCTGTTCGTGGAAGATCTCGGTCAGGGCGGCGACGTCCTTGGCCGACATCAACTCCCACTTGCGTCGGGAGAGCTCGGCGAGGTCATGTTCGCGGGTGGTCATGCCCCCGATGGTAGGCACCCGCTGGCGACTCCATGGGCTGGTCAGGGAATACTTCAAGGGTGCCCCGAGCCCGCCACCCCCTGATCCATGCCCTGACCAACCTGCGCGGGAACGGGCGGGCCTGCGTCTACACCGAGCCGATGTGGGGCCTGTCGATGGCCCTGGTGCTGCCCTATGCCTCGGTCTACATGCTGGCACTGGGGCTCGACGACAAGCAGATCGGCCTGCTGGCCTCGGTCTCGATGCTGTCGCAGATGGTGTCGGGGCTGGTCTCTGGCGCGATCACCGACAAGTTCGGACGACGGCTGACCACGGCCGTCTCTGACTTCATCGCCTTCGTCATCCCGGCGATGATCTGGGCCTTCGCCCAGAACTTCTGGTGGTTCCTGATCGCCGCCACGATCAACGGCGTGTGGCAGGTGTCGCAGAACTCGTGGGACTGCCTGCTGGTCGAGGACGTGCCGCGCAGCACGATTCCCAAGGTCTACTCACTGGTCAAGATCGCCGCTGACCTGTCGGCGCTGTTCGCCCCGATCGCCGCGCTGCTGGTGTCGCAGTTCGGGTTGGTGTTCGCGGTGCGCCTGCTCTACGTGAACGCCTCATTCGTGATGCTCGCCAAGCTGTTGCTGCTCTACCGGTTCTCGACCGAGACCAGGATGGGCCGCATCCGCAAGGAGCAGACCAAGGGGGTGTCGCTGCGCAGTGCGCTGGCCGGGTACCCGCAGGTCGTCCGGCTGATCGTCGCGTCGAAGGGCACCCTGTTCGCGCTGCTGATCTCGGCCATCTACTCGGCGGTGTGGCTGGTCAACTCCACCTTCTGGCAGGTCGTGGTCAACAAGCGCCTGGGCGTGCCGGACGCACTGCTGCCGTTCTTCCCGATGGTGCGTTCGCTGCTGTCGCTGCTGCTGTTCTTCACCGTGATCCACTGGCTGACCCACGGCTCGCGGCTGCGGTCGTCCACCATCGCCGGCCTGGTCGTCTACCTCGCCGGCCAGTTGCTGCTGGTGTCGATCCCGGCCGCGGACGAGGCCACCGGCCTCACCTACCTGATGCTGGCGGTCTGCCTGTTGCTCGACGCCTTCGGCACCGGCGTGCTGTTCATGCTGTCGGAGTCGCTGGTGGCGCTGCACGTCGACGCCACCGAGCGCTCGCGGGTGATGGCGATCCAGCGGACCTTGGTGATGCTGGTGAGCGCCCCGTTCGGCTGGATCTCAGGCTGGCTGTCGGACATGAACCGCACCTGGCCGTTCCTGCTGACCTCAACACTGCTGGTGATCGGCATCATCGCCGCCGGCCGGTTCTGGGTGACCACGCACGCCCCGACCGAGCACGAGGAGGAGTTGCTCCCCGGGTAGGAGTCGAACCTACGTCGCTTGTCCTGATTCAAAGTCAGGCGGGCCCTGCCGGCAGACCAACCGGGGAACGTCGGGTCTCCCCGACGCCACCACCATAGACGCACCCCCGACCGGGTGCACCTTAGGATGGGCCCGTGCCCGAACCCACACCTGACCAGCGACCGGCCCGCGCCCGTCGTGGTCGTGTGCGCATGACCTCGGCACAGCGACGCGAGCAGTTGATCGAGGTCTCACGCTCGCTGTTCGCCCAGTTCGGGTTCGACGCCACTTCGGTCGAGGAGATCGCGGCCACCGCCCAGGTCAGCAAGCCGGTGGTCTACGAGCACTTCGGCGGCAAGGAAGGTCTGTACGCCGTGGTCGTCGACCGCGCGTCGCGCACCTTGCTCGAGGCGATCCGCTCGGCGCTCACCGTCGAGGGCGCCTCGTCCCGCGAGCTCATCCAGCAGGGTGCGATGGCGCTGCTCGACTACATCGACGAGCAGCCCGACGGCTTCCGGATCCTGGCCCGCGACTCGTCGGTCGGCTCGTCCGGTGGTTCGTTCGCCAGCATCCTCAGCGACATCGCCGGCTCGGTCGAGGACCTGCTCGCCGAGCCGTTCGAGCGGCACGGTTTCAACTCCGAGTTCGCCGGCATGTATGCCCAGGCCCTGGTCGGACTGGTCGCGATGGCTGGCCAGTCGTGGCTCGACGTGCGCGAACCGCCCAAGGAGGTGGTCGCCGCCCACCTGGTCAACCTGGCCTGGAACGGCATGCGCAACCTCGAGATCGACCCCGAACTGGTCACCTCGCGCCAGTGAACCCCGCCTGCCTCACAGGCAGGTGTAGCCGCCGTCCACGATGAAATCGCTGCCGGTGGTGTAGCCCGACGCCTCGCTGACCATGGCCAGCACGGTCGGCATCAGTTCCTCGGCATCGCCCATCCGCTTCTGCGGGATCAGCCGGATGAAGGCGTCGTTCATCTCCGGCGGGTTCTCGGTCGACATCGGCGTGGCGATGTAGCCGGGGCTGATGCTGTTGACCCGGATACCGTGCTCGACCCACTCCATCGCCAGCGACTTGGTCAGGTGGATCACCCCGGCCTTCGAGGCGTTGTAACTGGCCTGCCACTGCGGGAAGTTGACGATCGAACCCGACATCGAGGCCATGTTGACGATGGTGCCCTTGATGCCCTGCTCGATCATGATCAGCCCGGCCGCCCGGGCGACGATGAAGATGCCGGTCAGGTTGACGTCGATCACATACCTGAAGTCGGCCGGGGTCATCTCGGCGGTCGACTGGTGCATGCAGATGCCGGCGTTGTTGAACACGATGTCGATGCGACCGTAGGTGTCCATCACGGTCTTCAGCGCCGCGTCGACCTCCTCCTCCTTGGTGACGTCGGCCCGCACCCCGAGCGCGGTGCCTCCTGCGTCCTCGATCAGCTTGACCGTGTCGTGCACGTTGTTGCGGTTGACCACGACCACGGTGGCGCCGGCCCTGGCCAGGCCCTGCGCAACCACCTGCCCGATGCCCTGTCCGCCGCCGGTGACGATCGCCACCTTGCCCTTGAGTCCGAACATCTCCTCCAGGTACATGACCACAGCCCTCCCGCTCGTGTGCGCCGTTGCAGGATCAGGCTATCGAGGTTGTCGACAGCTGCGACGGGCAACCCGGAAACTCGTCCACACCCCTTGTCGGAAGAGGTTTGACAGGAGTAGAATCGTACACATGATCGATGTTGCGTACGAGCGTCAGGTGGACGAACGCCACCGCCTGGCTGCCGCGCTGCATCAGGCCGGCCAACTCGAGCGCAGGGCCCAGGTCGACCAAGTCAGCCTGCTGCTCGACCTGTGCGACGCCCACACCTTGCCGACCGCCGGTCCCGACGGGGACGACCTCCTCGAGTACGCGGGCGAGCGCTACCTGACCGGCGGCTCGTCCGGCACTCCGAGCATCTCCGAGTACCTCTGCCTGATCGTCGGCTCCGAACTGGGCATCGCACCCGAGCAGGGCGCGCTGCGCATTCACCGCGCCCTCGACCTGCGCCACCGGATGCCGCGGCTGTGGGCCGCCGTGCAGCGCCTCGAGGTGCGGGTGTGGGAGGCCGACCGACTGACCTCACTGACCAGCCACCTCAGCCTCGACGCCGCCCTGTGGGTCGATCGTCGCCTCGAGGCCCGCTACCCCACCGCCCCGATCGGACGACTGGTCCGCCTGACCAAGGGTCTGGTCGTGCAGGCCGATCCGGCGCTGGCCCGGGAGCGTGCCCAGCAGGAGCGAGACGCTCGCTCGGTCGACGTCACCCCGTTGCCGGAGTTCGGCGTGGGCATGGTCAACGCCCGACTCGACCTGGCGGACGCCCTGCGGCTTCGCGCCACCTGTGACCGTCTCGCCGACGAACTGGCACTCGCCGGGGACGAGTCCACCCTTCCGCAGCGCCTGGCCCAGGCCCTGGGCATGCTCGCCGACCCGGCGACTGCACTCGCCGTCCTGAACGGCACCGACCTGCCCACCCACACCTCGAGCCCCGCGGCCACGGTGGTCGTCCACGTGTCCGCCGAATCCCTCGGCGAGCCCACCGACGCCGTCGCCCGGGTCGAGGGGATGGGCCCGGTACTCGTCCAGCAACTGGGCGACCTGCTTCGCCACCACGCGAAGGTGCGGCTGCAGCCGGTCATCGACGTCGCAGGCATGGCCCCGGTCGAGGCCTACGAGGTGCCCGACCGGATGCGCGAGGCGATCGTCCACCGCAACCCGGTCGACGCCTTCCCCTATGGACGACGCAGCGCCCGCTCGTGCGACCTCGACCACACGGTCCCCTACCAGCACTCCTCGGGAGCACCACCGGGCCAGACCCGACCGGGCAACCTCGCTCCCCTGGCCCGACGAGCACACCGTGGCAAGACCAACGCGGGCTGGCTGGTGCACCAACCTGTCCCCGGCATCCTGCTGTGGACCTCACCGGTCGGCACCGAGTTCCTCACCGGACCGTTCGGCACGGTCAGGCTGCCCCGATCCCTGCCACCGGCCGAACCGTCGTCCAGCCCGGTCGAGAAGCGCTTGCGTCAGGCGCTGGCGTCCGTGGCCTGACGCTGCAACAGGGCGCGCAGGTCGTCGGCCAGGCGCTGGCGTGTTTCCTCCGGCAGGCCTTCGAGCAGGGCCTCCTCGGCGGCCAGCAGGCTGACCAGGGCGGCGTCCACGGACTGGCGACCGGTGCCGGTGAGCTGCACGAGCACGCCGCGCCCGTCGTCGGGGTCGCTGCTGCGCTCGACCAGGCCACGCTCGGCCAGGCGTGACACCCGGTTGGTCATCGTGCCCGAGGTGACGTGGGTCTCGCGCACCAGTTGCCCGGCGCTGAGCCGATAGGGCTCACCGGCCCGTCGCAGCGCTGCCAGCACGTCGAACTCCCAGACCTCGAGGTCGTGTTCGGCGTAGGCCTGTCTGCGCGCGGAGTCCAAGTACTGCTCGAGTCGCTTCACCCGCGACCAGATGCCCATCGGGTCGAGGACGAGGTCGGGGCGTTCGCGTCCCCAGGCGGCCACCAGGCCGTCGACCTCATCGGTGTCGTCGTGCATGGGCCCAGTGTGGCACCGTCACTGCCAACCGGTGGGCGGCTGGTTCGGCGGGTATCCGTACGGCTGCTGGTTGACTGGCTGCTGCTGCGATCGTCGTCCGCTCAGCACCGCAGGCACCAGCAGGCAGGCGCCGACCAGACCCAGCAGACCGGGCAGCAGCATCATCGCTCCGTACGAGGAGTATGACCACCGCCTGTTGGGCGAGAGCATCATCTGCTGGATGACGATCAGGATGATGTCGGCCACCACGATCAGCCCCCAGCCCGACAGGGCGTACATGCGCCACGGGCGGCGGTCGGCGTGCATGGCGGCCAACACCAGCCCGACCAGCGGAGGCAACAAGGCGAGCATGGACGGCAGGGCTGAGAGGATGTTCACCCCGCCAGTCTCTCAGCTCATGGACCGGGCACCCGGCACCGGACCCTCGACGTACTTGGTGGCCCGCACCTGCTCGTGCCGGCTCAGCGCCGCAGCCACGTCCTGGGCCTGGGCCTCGGATCGCACCAGGAACGCGCAGGTCGGGCCCGACCCCGACAGCACCCCCGCCAGTGCTCCGGCGTCGACCCCGGCCTGCAGCACCTCACCGATCTCGGGACGCAGGTCGATCGCAGCCGCCTGCAGGTCGTTGCGCAGGTTCGCCGCAACCATGTCGACATCTCCCACGGCCAGCCCGTTGAGCAGCCCCTCGGGCACCGTGGTGTCACCGGGAATGCCTAGCTCGTCGAAGCGCCGGAAGACCTCCGGCGTCGACAGCCCCCCATGGGCCAGCGCGAGCACCCAGTGGTACGAACCGCGCGACAACAGTGGCACCAGGTCGGTTCCTCGTCCTCGTCCCAGCGCGTTGCCGCCGTGCAGCATGAACGGCACGTCGCTGCCCAGTTCTGCGGCAAGATCGTGCAGTTCGGACGGGCCGGTGTCCAGGTCCCACAGCATCGAGCAGGCCAGCAGGGTGGCTGCGGCGTCGGCCGATCCTCCCGCCATGCCCCCGGCCACCGGGATCGCCTTGCGCAGTTCGAGTTCCACTCCCGGTTCGGCCACGTGGAAGCGGTCGAGCAACAGGTTCGCGGCGCGCACGGCGAGGTTGGTGTCGTCGGCGGGCACGTCGGCGGCATCGCCGTTGCCCTTCACGTGCAGGTTCACCCCGGCCAGCGCTGACCGGCGTGCGGTGACCACGTCGTAGATGCTGACCGCGTGGAACACCGTGCCCAGCCGGTGGTAGCCGTCGTCGGCCAGGTCGCCGACGCACAGGGCCAGGTTGAGCTTGCCCGGCACCCGCACCCGCACCTCGTCCAACGAGGTCGGGGGATGGCTCGGGCTGCTGCTCATGTCGCCAACCTAGCCAATGGTCAATCCAGCTGTGCTGCGATGTTGGCGAACTCCGCCACGGTGAGCGTCTCGCCCCGCAGCCGCGGGTCGATGCCTGCCGCCTCGATCGCCGCCGAGGCTGCCGCACTCGACCCGAACAGCCCTGACAACGCCGCACGCAGCATCTTGCGCCGCTGGGCGAACGCGGCGTCGATCACCCGGAAGACCTGCTCGCGGCTGGCAGAGGTCTGCGGCGGCTCCCGGCGAACCAGCCGCACCAGACCTGAGTCGACGTTGGGCACCGGCCAGAACACCTTCGGTGGCACCACGCCCACCCGGGTCGCCTCACAGAACCAGGCGATCTTGGCCGAGGGCACCCCGTAGACCTTCGACCCTGGCGGGGCGACGATCCGGTCGGCGACCTCGAGTTGCACCATCACCAGACCGCTCGTCCAACTCGGGAAGCGCTCGAGCAGGTGAATCAGCACCGGAACCGACACGTTGTAGGGCAGGTTCGCGACCACGGCGGTGGGTTCGGGGCCGGGCAGTTCGGTGACGTGCAGGGCGTCGGACGAGACCACCCGCAGCCGGTCTGCTGCCTCGGGCATCCGTTCGTCGACGGTCACCGGCAACTGGTCGGCCAGCGCCTGCTCGATCTCGATCGCGGTGACCTGGGCGCCGGTCTCGAGCAGCCCGAGTGTCAACGAACCCAGCCCGGGCCCGACCTCGACCACCACGTCGTCGGCCCCCACCCCCGACAGCTGGACGATCCGGCGCACGGTGTTGGCGTCGATCACGAAGTTCTGCCCGCGCTGCTTGGTGGGACGAAGCCCGACCCGCTCGGCGAGTTCACCGATGGCGCTGGCGCCCAGCAGTTCAGCCATGCTGCGCTCCCCCGTCGGCTGCTGCACCCCACGCCCCGCCGAAGGCCGCGAAGGTGTTGGCCAGCAGTTGGTCGCACAGCCCGGCGAGCCCGTCCGGGTCACCCACACCGCGCTGGTCAGCGACGAAGCGCACAGTGTGCGGCACCAGGTAGGGGGCGTTGGGTCGTCCACGCACCGGCGCCGGCGTCAGGTAGGGGGCATCGGTCTCGACCAGCAACTGCTCGTCCGGGGTGACCGCCAACGCCTCACGCAGCGACCCCGCCGAACTGAACGTCACCACGCCGGGGAAGCTCAGCCAGAACCCGCGCTCCACGCACTGGCGTGCGAACTCGGCGTCGCCGCTGAAGCAGTGCATCACCACCCGATCGGGAGCACCCTCGGCGTCGAGCACCTCGAGGATCGCCGGGTGGGCGTCCCGGTCGTGGACGACCAGGGTCAGGTCGTGCTGCTTGGCCAGGTCGATGTGGAAGGCGAACGAGGTGCGCTGGCGCTGCTGCGCGTCGGCGTCCCGCGTGCGGTAGAAGTCGAGCCCGGTCTCACCCACCGCGCGCACGTGCGACCCGGCAGCCGCCAACGCGGCGATCGCCTCGAGGTGGGCGGGCAGGTTGTCGCCAGCGCGGGCGGCGTCGTTGGGGTGCATGGCGATCGCGGCCACCACCCGCGGCTCGCGGGCGGCCAGCTCGACGGCATACCGGCTCGAGTCGACGTCGCAGCCGATCTGGACGACATGGCTGACGCCGACCTCGGCGGCCAGGTCGAGCGAGAGCGCGGCGTCCAACCCCGAGTACTCGGTGGTCGAGTCGATGTGGGTGTGCGAGTCGGCGACCGGACGAGGCAGCGTCTCGGGCAGCCCGGGCAGCCCCGAGGCCTCGAACTCCTCGCGGGTGCGGATCGGCTCGGGCCTGCTCATCGTGACTCCTCGCTGGCGGCTGCGCGGTCGGCCAGCGCTGCCTGGTAGAGCTGCTTGCGGTGGGCGCCGGTCATCGCCGCCACCTCGGTGACGGCTGCCGACAGCTTCTCACCGTCGGCCATCCGTGCCCTGACCAGCGCCAACGCGTCGTCCGGCCCGAACTGGTCGGCGGCTCGTCCGGCCACCACCACGGTGATCTCACCGCGCGCATGGTCGAGCGCCCACGCAGCCAACTCGGCCAACCCGCCACGACGAACCTCTTCGTACTGCTTGGTGAGTTCGCGGCAGACCGCAGCCGGACGATCGTCCCCGAGCGCCGCGGCGGCGTCGGTGAGGAACTGGGCAAGCCGGTGCGGGGCCTCGAAGAAGACCATCGTGCGCGGTTCGGCCGCCAACTCGTCCAGCCGGCGTCGACGGGCCTCACCCTTGCGGGGCAGGAACCCCTCGAAGCAGAACCGGTCGACCGGCAACCCACTCACGGCGAGCGCAGTCAGCACCGCTGAGGGGCCCGGCACCGCGGTCACCTCGGCCCCGGCGTCCAGCGCGGCCCGCACCAGGCGGTAGCCCGGGTCGCTGACCAGCGGCATGCCCGCGTCGCTGACCACGACGACATCAGTACCGCGCCGCAGCACCTCGAGCAGTTCGGGGGTGCGTCCGGCCTCGTTGCCGTCGAAGTGGCTGACCACCCGGGCGCGGGTCTCGATGCCCAGCCGCTTGAGCAGCAGCGCGAACGCACGGGTGTCCTCCGCGGCGATCAGTTCGGCCCCCTGCAGGCACTCCACCAGGGCGGACGAGGCGTCGCGCCGGTCACCGATCGGGGTGCCGGCCAGCACCACCCGTCCCAATCTGGCTGCCCCGGTCATGACTGTCATTGAACCAGCCCCACTAGCATGGGCGCGTGCAGCCCGAGACGACCGACGACGCCAGCTCGTCGACCGTGCCCGGAGAGCGCGAGTTCCTGGTGCTGCCTCCCCCGCCGCCACCGCACCACCCGAGCGCGATCGATCGCCTGCTCGACGGTCCACCCAACGATCGCTGGCTGTCGTGGGCGGTCACCCTGGGCATCACCGCATTCGCGTTCGTGCTGCGAATGATCAGCGTCGACTACCCCAAGAACCTGGTCTTCGACGAGACCTACTACCCCAAGGACGCCTGGGGCCTGCTCAACTACGGCTACGAGGCCAAGATGGTCGAGAAGGTCAACGACAAGATCGCCGCTGGCCAGACCACCGGGATCTTCCTCGACGGCCAGTCCGACTACGTGGTGCACCCCCCGCTGGGGAAGTGGTTGATCGCCTGGGGTGAGTGGCTCTTCGGCTTCAACTCCCTCGGCTGGCGCTTCGGTGCAGTGGTGTTCGGCTCGCTGCTGATCCTGGTCACCATCCGGCTGGCCCGTCGGCTCGGACGATCCACGCTGGTCGGTGCGTTGGCGGGCATCCTGCTCACCTTCGACGGTCTCGCCTTCACGATGAGCCGGATCGGACTGCTCGACATCTTCCAGGCGTTCTTCCTGGTCGCCGGGGTCGCTGCCGTGGTCGCCGACCGGGACTGGTTCCGACATCGGCTGGCCGCCCACCTGACCACGGCCGGCATCCCCGACCTCGACGGCGCGTTCGGCCCGCGACTGTGGTGGCGTCCTTGGCGGATCGCTGCCGGTGTGCTGTTCGGCTGCGCCATCGCGGTGAAGTGGAACTCGATGTTCGTGCTCGCCGTGATGGGCGTGCTCAGCGTGCTCTGGGACTTCGGCGCCCGCCGTCTGGCCGGTGCCCGCCGCCGCTCCTGGTGGGCGCTGCTGTCGGACGGCATCCCCGCCTTCCTGGCCATGGTGGTGCTGGCGGTGCCGGTCTACCTGGCGACCTGGGTGCGCTGGTTCCAGACCCAGGGCGGCCACGGCCGACAGTGGGGTGCCAACAACCCCGACCACATCCTGGTGAAGATGTTCGGCAAGCCGCTGGCGTCGCTGATGAAGTACCACGAAGAGGTCTACAAGTTCCACACCGGCGACTACATGGCCCAGCAGACCCACTCCTACGAGGCCAACCCGTGGGGCTGGCTGGTGATCCAGCGTCCGATCGGCATCGACGCGGTCAACGGCATCAAGCCCGGTGAGCAGGGCTGCCCGGCCGACCTGGTCAACGACACCTGCCTGCGGGTGATCTCGGGCGTCGGCACCCCGGTGCTGTGGTGGATGGCGCTGATCGCCCTGGTCGCCGGACTGTGGTTCTGGCTCGCCGGACGCGACTGGCGGTTCAGCGTGCCGATCCTGGCCGCCATGGGCACCTACCTGCCGTGGTTCCGCTACGCCGATCGTCCGCTGTTCTTCTTCTACGCCATCTGCATCATCCCGTTCACCACCATTGGTCTGGCGCTGTGCCTGGGCAAGGCGCTGGGTGCGGCGAACTCTCGCGACCGGCGCTCAGCGGGCTGGCTGGTTGGTGCCGCGGTCGGCGGCGTGATCGCCAACTTCGCCTTCATCTACCCGATCCTCACCGACCAGTTGCTCACCCGCCGGCAGTGGAGCCTGCGGATGTGGTTCACCAGCTGGATCTGAGATGGGCAACCAGCGGGTGCGGACGGGCAGCGCGAGACCGAGCATGCTCGATGTCGCCCGCGAGGCCGGGGTCTCGCACCAGACCGTGTCACGGGTGCTGAACGGTTCCGACCAGGTGCGTCCGCAGACCCGCCAGCGGGTCGAGGACGCGGTCGTTCGCCTCGGCTACCGCCGCAACGTCGCCGCCCGGGCACTGGCCAGCAACCGCTCCAACCGGCTCGGGGTGGTCGCGGCCCACCTCAACCTGCACGGGCCGAGGACGATCGCGGCCTCGGTCGAGTCGGCCGCCCGAACAGCAGGTCTCGAGGTGTCGACGATCGGGCTGGAGGCGATGTCGGCGGACTCCCTGGCCGAGGCGCTGCGGCGCCTGCAGGACGAGTTCGTCGAAGCCGTGGTCGTCGCCGTCGCCCACAGCGCCGCCCGGGAACTGACCGACTCGCTGGCACTCACCGTGCCGGTGGTGCTGGTCGAGGGGGTCACCCCCGGCATGCCGATGGCCGCCGGGGTCGACCAGGAACTCGGTGCCCGGCTCGCGGTCGACCACCTGCTCGACCAGGGACACACCCGCGTTGCCCACGTCGCCGGACCCCGCGAGTGGATCGAGGCGCGCCAACGACGCGAGGGCTGGCTGGCCGCGCACCGTGACCGGGGCCTGGAACCGGGACGCGAGTTCGAGGGTGACTGGTCGGCCCTCAGCGGCTACCGCGCCGGGGTCGACGTGCTCAGCGATGAGCACACCACGGCGGTCTTCGTCGCGAACGACACCATGGCCCAAGGATTGCTCCGCGCCGCCCACGAGGCCGGGCGGAGGGTGCCCGATCAGCTGTCGGTGATCGGGTTCGACGACACCGCGGAGGCCGAGTTCTGCTGGCCGCCGCTGACCACCGTGCGCCAGGACTTCGCCGACATCGGCCGACGAGCGGTCGAGTTGGCCCTGCGCGCGCTGACCGGTGAGGACGACCCGACACTGCCGTTGGTGGTGCCGGAGTTGGTCGTCCGCGCCACCACGACGACAGCCACCACGACGACAGGCAGGTGACCCATGGCACGACTGCACTGGTCGACCGGCACACCCCGATCGACGAGCGGATCATCGCGGTCTGGATCGGCGGCACCGACGACCCCGACTGGGTCGAGTACAACACCGCCATCGACCCGATCGCGGTCCAGGTCGTGCTCGAGGACTCCTCGATCGAGGTCTGGCAGGTGCCCCGTGACAGCTACCGGCAGGCCCTGGCCTCGATGCACGAACTGCGCGCCAACTTGACCGGCCCGGTCGGACGAGCGCTGGTCGGCACGCTCGAGGCGGTGCAGGCCAAGGGCGCCGAGGCCGGCTTCGACCTGGGTGAGACCTACATCCTGGACGACTCCCCGCTGGTGCTGCTGACCGCGCTGCAGTCGAGCTTCGAACCGTGGCCGTCGTCGTCCCGGTCGAGCGTGCGCACCCTCGCCCCCGGTCGGACGATCCGGGTCTGGGAACAGATCGACGTGCGGCTGATGATGGCCGACATGTACGCCAAGCTGGCCGGACGCTGACCAAAGCCCGACCGCGGGGTTTCGCACCCCGCGTTGTCCCTCTACGATCAGCGCGGACGCTGTGCCGATGGGGCGCGGGTGAGGGAGAGCCATGATCTGGAGACTGCACAACAACGGACGACTCGAGCCCGGCGCGGTGGTGGCCGCCGACGAGAGGTTGAGCTGGCCCAAGACCGTGGGTCTGGGCGCCCAGCACGTCGTGGCGATGTTCGGCGCCACCTTCGTCTTCCCGCTGCTGATGGGTCTCAACCCCCAACTCGCGGTGATGATGTCGGGCGTCGCGACCCTGCTCTTCCTGCTGCTGACCGCCAACAAGGTGCCCAGCTACCTGGGATCGTCCGCCTCGTTCGTCGGTGTCGCGGCCTCGATCTACGGCCTGGGCGGCAACCCACGCCACCTCAGCGGTGCGCTGCTGGTGGTCGGCCTGGCGCTGCTGGCGGTCGGCCTGATCATCCACTTCATGGGTGCTGGGGTCATCCACCGGGTGCTGCCGCCGGCGGTGACCGGTGCGGTCGTCATGCTGATCGGCTTCAACCTGGCCTCGGTGGTGGCCGGGGTCTACTGGCCCAAGGACGAGTGGACCGCGCTGTTGGTGATGCTGATCGTGGTCGCCCTGTCGGTGGCGCTACGAGGGTTCCTGGGACGCATCGCCATCTTCTTGAGCCTGATCATCGGCTACGTGCTGAGCTTCGTGTTCGACAAGGCCTTCGGGCCGCTCACCGTCGACGGCAAGCAGGCCTACCGGGTCGACTGGACCAACGTGCAGAAGGCCGATTGGATCGGCCTGCCGCCGATGACCGACCTGACCACGTGGAAGGCCGGTGAGGTTGCCACCAACGTGGTCGGCTTCCACGCGCCGCTGTTCAACCTGTCGTTCATCCTGATCGCGCTGCCCGTGGTGATCGCGCTGGTCGCCGAGAACACCGGACACGTCAAGGCCGTGGCCGAGATGACCAACACCAACCTCGACGACTCGATGGGCCGCGCCATCGCCGCTGACGGTGCCACCTCGATGCTCGCCTCGGCCGTGGGCGCCGGTCCGACCACCACCTACGCCGAGAACATCGGCGTGATGGCGGCCACCCGGGTCTACTCGACCGCCGCCTACGTGGTCGCCGCCCTGATCGCCATCCTGTTCGGCTTCTCGCCGAAGTTCGGCGCGGTGATCTCGGCCACGCCCAACGGTGTGCTCGGCGGCATCACCGTCGTGCTCTACGGCATGATCGGCCTGCTCGGCGCCAAGATCTGGAAGGAGAACCAAGTCGACTTCGGCAACCCGATCAACCTGGTTCCCCTGGGTGCCGGCCTGATCATCGGCATCGGTGACGTCACCATGCACGTGACCGACTCGTTCGTCCTGGGTGGCATCGCGTTCGGCACCATCGTCGCCGTGGCGCTCTACCACCTGGCCAAGTGGCTGGCCCCCAAGGAACTCTCCGACGCCGCGGGTGGGGCGAACCTGATCATCGACGTACCTGGGATCTACACCGACGACGACGACGTCAGGTGAACAACATGATCAGCCCGGCCACCGCAATGCAGGCGCCGAGGATCAGCAGGCTGAGCCCGGCCGGGGTGCCCAGGCTGCCGAGTCGGTCGGTCCAACGCTGAGGCTGGCCCTGCGCACGCTGGGCCGGTGGCGGCGGTGCCCACTGCTGGAACGCAGGGCGCTGCTGGGGCATCGGCTGTTGGGGCATCGGCTGTTGGGGCATCGGCTGTTGTGGCATCGGGTGCTGCACCGGCTGCTGCTGGGGCACCGGCCGTGGCATGGGCTGCTGGGGCCGCGGCGTCTGGGTTCCTCCCCATCCCACAGGCGGCGCGCCGACGTTGCGTGAGCGCGGCCCGGTCGAGGGTGTCCCACCCGAGGGCGGACGAAGCGTCGTCGCCGCGAAGGCCGGCGGCGGCACCGCCGGCGTCGGTCCCAGCCCGGGACGACGATCCGACGGGCCATTCTCGGTCCAGCCCTCGGGCAGCGGAGGGACGATGTCGAGCACCCGCACCGGCACCGCACGCGAGGCCGGCAGCGGTGTCTCGGCCAGCCGGGAGCGGGCCTCGCTGGCGGTGGGGATCCGGTCGGCCTCGTCGGCGAGCAGGTCGGCGATGAACCGGCCCAGCGGCACCTGCGCGGCGGCCGGCGGGATGGTCGGACGCCCCTGCTTGGGCGGACGCTGGCCGGTGAGCATCTCGAGCAGCACCACGCCGACGCCATAGAGGTCCTGCCGGGGTTCGGGGTCGAGCCCCAACTCGGCCTCGGGCGACATGTAGCCCGGGGTGCCGATCACCTCACTCACCCGGGTCATCCGGGGCTCGCCGACGGGGGCGGCGATCCCGAAGTCCGACAGCAGCACGTGCGGCGGCTCGTCCGGCACGCTGTGCTCACGGGTGGGCTGCAGCATCAGGTTGGCCGGCTTCACGTCGCGGTGCACCAGACCCTGACCGTGCACCTTCTCGAGCGCGTCGAGCAACTGATCGGTGGCCTGCTGGGCCCAGCGAGGCGGCAGCGGGCCGTGGGCCCGCATCAACCCCGACAGGTTGCCGCCGTGGATCAGCGGCATGGTGAACATCACCCGGTCGTCCTCACCGACCCAGCCCAGCGGCGTGACCACGTGCGGGTGGGTGATCCGCCAGCCGGTCTCGCGCATGAACCGAAGCAGCGAGGCCGAGTCGGACTGCTTGAGCACCTTGCCGGCCTTGTACTCGCCCTCGCGCCGGTCCCAGACGCGCCAGACCACGCCGGCACCCCCGCTCGCCAGCGGGTCGACCAGCTCGTAGCGACCTCCGAAGACCTCACCCATCGCAGACCAGCATGCCAGTAGCACCGGTCCGGGGCATGCCTAGACTCGTCCCCATGATCGTCCTGGCCGCACTCCCCCGCCTTCGACGGGCACTGGCGGCCACCACGGCGGCATCACTGCTGGCCACCGCCCTGCTCACCGGCACGCCCGGTGCTGCCGCGGCCGACGACGGACGACGCGCCAAGGGCGGCACCGACGCCAACAGCGCCGCCGAGGTCTCACCCGGTGACTGGTGGGACGAACTGGGCCCCGCTGGCACTGACCAGGGGGTGCGCGTCTACCTGGTCGACCGCGGCGAACCCAATGGCGGGGTGGCCGCCGGTATCAGCCTCGAACCCCAGGCAGCTGTCGAGGACGGCATCGAGGTGAAGCTGATCCACGGCTCAGAGGTCTGCAACTCCGACCGCGACCAGACCTACGGGTCGTCGGTCGAGCCGCAGCTCAACGTGCTGGCCGAGGTCAGTGCCCGGGTGCGCAGCAGCGAGGCCTGCGCCTCGGCCCAGCGGCTCGTCCTCACCGTCGCGCGGACCAACGGCACCGACACCCGCCGGATTCGGCTCAGGGTCACCCAGACTCCGGCGGTCGCCAATGTCGACAACTACCCCAAGGTCGAGCCGACCGAGGCTGGGGCTGCCTTGACCGTCGCCTCGACCACCGAGGGCGAACCCGGCACGTGGCTGGGTGATGCCGGCACCCTCGAGTCGGGACGAGCGGTGGCCTCGTCGATCGGTGCACACCAGCGACACACCTACCGGATCGGTGTGCGGTGGGGGCAGACCCTGCGCTGGATGGTGGTGTTCCCCGAGGCCTCACCGAGCGTGCGTGAGCAGATCGAGAAGCACGGGGTGACCGCCCACTCGTGGCTGGTCAACCCGATGGGTGGTGCCGGCGCGGCGACCGAGGCCTATTCGCTGCACTCGGGCAGTGACATCAGTGACCGCACTCCCACCCAGACCGCCTACAACTCCACCCAGCGCAACAACATGCAGGGCCAGTACGTGCTGGTGGTGCAGACCCTCGGCCCCGATGGCGTCGAGTTGGCCATCCCCTACCAGTTGGTGGCGGTGGTCGAGGGCGAGGTCCGGACGAACCTGGGCCCGGACGTTCCGCTGGAGGGTCCGGTCGGGGCCGTCGGCGGTGGCATCGAGTGGCTGCCGGTCGCGGTGATCGGGCTCGGAGTCGTCCTGGCAGCGGCAGGCGGGTTGGTGCTCTACGCGGCCCGCGGTCGCCGCTGAACCACGGCCCTCACACCCAGGCCGATCGCGAGGACGACCACACCGACGGCCAGCACCCGCCAGGGCAGGGTTGCGACCAGGGTGAGGCAGCCGACGACGCCCAGCACCTGCAGCCAGCGCGGGTAGCGGCGCTGGTCGTCCGGCTGGCGCAGCGCTGACAGGTTGGCGACGCTGTAGTAGAGCAGCACCCCGAAGCTCGAGAAGCCGATCGCCCCGCGCAGGTCGACAGCGAGCACCACAGCGATGACCACGGCACCCAGCACCAGTTCGGCCCGGTGCGGCACCTTGGTGCGGGGATGCACAGCGGACAGCCATCGTGGGAAGTCTCCCTCGCGGGCCATCGCCAGGCTGGTGCGGCCGATGCCGGTCATCAGGTTGAGCAGGGCACCGGCGGTGGCCAGTGCTGCGGCCACTCCCAGGGCCACCTCAAGCTCGCGGTACTGGGCGGCGCGGGCGACCAGCACCAACGGCTGGTCGCTGCCGACCGCGGTGCCGCCGAGCACCCGTAGAACCACCACACCGATCAGCAGGTAGACCGCCAGCACCACACCCAACGCGATCACGATGGCGCGCGGGATGGTGCGGCGGGGGTTGGTGACCTCCTCGCCCATGGTGGCGATCCGGGCGTAGCCAGCGAAGGCGAAGAACAGCAGCGCCGCACCCTGCAGCACGCCGTACCACGAGGCGTCAGGCGCCGGAACCCGGTCGCCCGGCCGTTCGAGCAGGGTGGGGATGGTGGTACCCGCGACCGCCGTCCACGCCAAGACAGCCAGCACGACGGTGACGATCACCTTGGTGAGCAGGGCGGTGCGGGTCACCCCCAGGCAGTTGATGCCGGCCAGCACCGCGACCACGGCTGCCGCCAGCAGGCGACGGCTCGTCCCCGATCCCTCGCCGGGCAGCACGTAGGCGGCGAAGGTGATCGCCATCGCCGCGCACGAGGCGGTCTTGCCGATGACGAAACTCCAGCCCGCCGCGTGCCCCCACCAGGGCCCGAGAACCTCGCGTCCGTAGACATAGGTGCCGCCGGCGACCGGGTACACCGCGGCAAGTTGCGCCGAACTGGTGGCGTTGGCGAACGCGACGATCGCGGCGACGAGAAGTGCCAGCAGCAGCCAACGTCCGGCGGACGAGGTCGCTGGACCCCAGACTGCGAAGACGCCGGCGCCGACCATCGAACCTACGCCGATCGCGGTGGCGTCGAGCAGGCCCAGGCGGCGGGCCAGGGTGGGGGTGGTGCTCACTCTGGCGAGCCTAGGGCTGCACGGTGAACACTGGGCGAATGAGCAGCAACAAGGATCTGGTGGTCGGGGACGACGGGTTGGCCCGTCCGATCTGGGCCGCGACCGACCCGCTGATGCGCGACTACTACGACACCGAGTGGGGCATGCCGGTGCGCGACGAACGGGGCGTGTTCGAGCGGCTCAGCCTCGAGGCCTTCCAGTCAGGCCTGAGTTGGGCGACCATCCTGCGCAAGCGTGACAACTTCCGGACCGCGTTCGCCGACTTCGACGTCGACAAGGTCGCGGCCTTCGACCAGGACGACGTCATCCGCCTGCTCGGCGACGCCGGCATCGTCCGCCACCGCGGCAAGATCGAGTCGACCATCGGCAACGCCCGGGCCGCCCAGGCACTGCGCGACGAGGGCGGGCTGGCCGGCTTCGTCTGGGGCTTCCAGCCCGACGACACCCCTCGTCCGATACGGCAGGACGAGGTGCCGACCACCTCCCCGGAGTCGCACGCCCTGGCCAAGGCGCTGAAGGCGCGCGGCTTCAGCCGGGTCGGGCCGACGACGATGTTCGCGATGATGGAGGCGATCGGCATCGTCGACACCCACCTGGTCGGGTCGCACCGGCGCGGCTCGTCGGGGGTGTGGCCGGTCAGTGGAACAGCGCGGTGATCGCCATGATCACCGGCATGCAGAGGATGGTCGACCAGAACACCGAGTCGCGGGCGACCCGTTCGCCGACTTGGTAGCGCGTGGCGATCACGTAGATGTTGGTCGCCGCGCTGAGAGCTCCGAGCACTGTGACCCCCAGCAGCGACGACTCGGGTTGCACATTCCGCTGGCACGGGTCCAGGGTCGGATACTATAATGCTCGACTCTGGGAGTATGGAAAGATAGCCGGCTATTACCTTGTCCATGGCAACTGCCCTCCTGGTCATAGGTGGGTCTGTCGATGAGTCAAGTCATTGAGATCAACAAGTTCTCAAGAGGTGCCCCGAACTACCTCCCCCTGGTCGCTCGCTGCGACTTGTTGCTGCGGGAACTGGATGAATCATCCTGGCGCGAGTGGGCCGAGGGGTACCAGTTCTCGATCAACGTTGAACTGAAGGCTGGACCCGCCGTGGCCGGGGAAGTCACGGATGTCATCAACCCCTCAGGGGGCGCTTTCACCCACGCAGTCGTGTACATGTCGATGGCTGTTCCAAGAGACACCTCGGCGGAGATTCTGACCAGTGGGCTCGTCGCACTCGTGCACCAAGTGCTGGGGCGTATCGCTGGTGACATTGGGCTGGCAGTTCCTCAGAGGTTGCGGCAAACCAGGCGTGAGAGGAGCGTCGCCCCGGCAGCGGAGCCCCTGTTGTCGTGGCGCGAGGGTTTGCCCACGTTCGTGAGGACTGCTCAGCGCGCCACTGAGGCGGACTTCTGGGACTTGCTGGCTCGGCCTGACGTGCTGGAACGCGTCCGTGCGATGTCGTAACTGAGCGGCAACACTACGCGTTGACATGGGATGTCATCTTCAGCGAAGTGATCGAAGACCTTGACGTCCTGGCGACTGATGGGTTCGAGTACGAGGTGATGGCTCGCGCGCTGCAAGGCGGCAGAGCACGCCTACGGGATGGAGGTGCGCCCCCGGTCGAGGGCTCCATCGATGGTGAGCTCCTTCTGTTCGAGCTGCACCGCGGCGCATGAGCGACTTGTGGATGACCTGACCCGCATGGGAGCCGACACTGGCGGTGTTGGGCCACCGGAACACTGGTGCTACCCTTTCTGATGCCGCTGAACGCGGCATGGGGCTATGGCGCAGTTGGTAGCGCGTCTCGTTCGCAATGAGAAGGTCAGGGGTTCGAATCCCCTTAGCTCCACCAGATGACCGCACCTGCCGCTGCGACCCACCGGACCCGCCACCCGATCTGGTTGTTTGCGCTCGTGGTGCTCGGTGGGTCGCTCGGCACCGCCGCCCGGTACTCGCTGCAGACCCACTTCCCGACGCCTGACGGCGCCTTCCCGCTGGCCACCTTCGCGATCAACGTCGTCGGCGCCCTGATGCTCGGCGTGCTGTACGAGGGGGTCAGCTGGACCCAACGCCGCACCACCGCCGCCCGGGCCATCCGATTGGCGCTCGGCGTGGGCGTCCTGGGTGGATTCACCACCTACAGCAGCTTCATGGTCGAGACCGTGGTGCTCACCCGCACCGACCACCTCGGCCTGGCCCTGGTCTACGACGCGGGCAGCCTGGCCGTCGGTGTCATCGCCGCCCTGCTCGGGGCGGTTGTCACTGACCTGGTCGGGCGCACCTGGCTGGGGCAGGGTCGCCCGCGAGAGGGCGGGTCGTGATGCTGCTGCTCGCAGTCTCGCTGGCTGGCGGTCTGGGCGCCCTGGCTCGCTACCTGGTCGACGGCGCCGTCGCCGAACGCCACCGGGGGGCGGTACCGCTGGGCACCTTGGTGGTGAACGTGGTCGGCTCGTTCCTGCTGGGCCTGCTGGTCGGTTGGCAATCCGGACGAGCAGTGCCCGCCGACTGGACGATCGTGGCCGGGGTCGGATTCCTGGGCGGGTTCACCACCTTCAGCACCGCCTGCGTCGAGGTGGTCTGGCTGGCCAGACGGGGCCGGGTACGCACAGCCCTGGCGCTGGGCGTCGGCATGCTGGTGCTCGCCCTGCTCGCCGCGGCGGCGGGGGTGGAGTTGGGTGGCTCTTCACAATCAAGGGTGTAGATCTGGTCTGAATCCGCCGGCTTCGAGTAGTGATCGGGCGATGTAGTGGGTGAGGTTGCGGAAGCCGAGGGCGGTGCCGCGTAGGTGTTCGAGGCGGCCGTTGATTGCCTCAGTGGGGCCGTTGCTGGAACCGTGGTGATCGAAGAACGCCAGGACGTCGTCTCGGCGTTTCATGAGGGTTCGGCCGAGCTTGGCGACCTCGACCAGGCCGGTGGGGATGGGCTTGCCGAGCGCGTCAATCAGTCGCGCCATCGTTTTCGTTCCCTCTGACCTCGCGGTGGTGCGGTAGGCGGCGATCATCTGCTGGTAGACGCCCCAGGTGGCCTCGACCTCGACGTGGCGATCATCGGCGAACAACGCATCCAGACGTTGTTGTTGCTTGTCAGTGAGCAGATCGACACCGGTGTGGAGTGTTCGGCGGTTCTGGTAGAGCGGATGGTGCTTGCGGCCCCGAGTCCCGTGCAGTTCGACCTGAACCCTGCGACGGCAGACATCGAGCGCATCCCCGGCGAGTCGGATCACATGGAAGGGGTCCATCACCGTCACAGCCTTGGGGAGTTCTTCTGTGGTGGCGGTCTTGTATCCGGTGAAGCCGTCCATCGCAACGATTCGGATGCTGTCACGCCATGTCTGGGGTTGCGACGCGAGCCAGGTCTTGAAGGCCTGCTTGGAGCGGCCCTCGACCATCGCCAACAACCGGCTGGGACCCGTGCCAGTGCTGACCGGGGTGAGATCGATGACCACGGTGACGTACTTGTCACCGCGGCGGGTGTGACGCCATACGTGCTCATCAACCCCGACAACCGTCACCTGGTCGAGACGGCCGGGCTTGTCGATCAGGACTCGCTGTCCTTCGGCCAGAACAGCGCCATTGGCAGTGTTCCACGCGACGTCGAGCGCGGCCGAGATCCGGGACACCGACAGGTGGTTGACCACCAGCGCTTCCAGCGCCCACCGCAACGCGCCTCGTGATAGGCAGGAACGCGGCGACGCGGCGCTGGTGAGGTCTTGGCGCCAGACATGGCCGCAGCCAGAGCACTGGTAGCGGCGCAGCCGGACCTTCAACGTGGTGGGGCGCCAGCCGAACGGCACATGCGCCAGCTCACGCGTCACACTGTCGCGCGGTGATCCGTGGCAGCCGCATCGGTGGCACCAGTCATCCGGCTCGACCGGGCGACACAGCAGCACGGCCCGCTGCGGGCTAAGGTACTGGCCCAGGACGGCCAGACCGAGGTCGTCGAGGCGGCAGAACGTGGTCAGATCAGGGGTGGTGAAGGTAGCGTTGTCCATGTCGAGGTCTTTGGCGATGGCTGTGTGAGAACTTCCATCATCCAAGGACCTCGATCCCTGTCACCACCCGCACCCCGCCTACCGACCTACACCCTCTTCTGTGAAGAGCCAGTTGGGTTCAGCGCTCTGAGCCTCGCCTCTCCGGCACCACCATCGGCATGCCGATCAGGTGGTTCGTCCGGGTCGGGCCCGTGATGAACGAGAAGGCTCGCTGCTCAATCGCCTGGTCCTCGGCGGTCAGTCGTCCGTCGTGCTGCTTGGCGTGCTCGGCCCAGGTGGCCACCTCGAACTGCTCCACGTAGACACCGGGGCTCTCCCCCACCTGGTACAACGCCCAGCGGGTCGCGCCCGAGCGCATCCGGGAGCGCCGCATCTCCTGCATCGCCTCGAGCCAGCCCGCCAGGTTCTCCTCCTCGACGAAGCACTCCACGCTCACCACGACCGGCCCAGCCATCGGGTCGGGCTCGTCGAAGCTGGTCGTCCCCCAGTACGCCTGCGGCGTGCGATCGACGTCCTCGGGTGACTGCGCCTTCCACAGCACCACGACGACCACGCTCAGCACCAGTCCGGCGGCAGCAACCAACAGTGCAGTCTTGATGCCCCAGCGGGCCACCACCTGACCCCACACCGGTGAGGCCAGCGCCTGAGTCCCCAGGAAGACCATCAGGTAGATCGCCAGCACCCGCGCCCGGACCCATCCGGGAAGGATCACCTGCAGGTCGGCCACCACCGTGGTCACCGTGGCCGTCCAGCCGAACCCACAGATCACCAGCAGCGGGATGGCCACCCACACCGAGTGGGTGAGCGCCACCCCGGCCAGCGCACCGGCGAAGGCCAGACCCGAGACCACCAGCACGCCACCAGAGTTCAGCTTCTTGCGCAGCGTGCCACTGCCGAACGCGCCCAAGACAGCACCGACCCCGATCGAGCCGAACAGCAGGCCGTACCCGCTGGCGCCTTGGTCGAGGTGGTGGCTGGCGACCAGCGGCAGCAGGGCCCAGATCGTGCAGGCGAAGGCCATGAAGATGGCGAACCGGATCAGGATCGTCCTGATCGCCGGCTCGTGGCGCACGTAGCGGAAGCCGGTGCCGATCGCGGGCAGGAACCGTTCACGGACCCGCTCGGTGACCACGGCAGGCTTCCAACGCCGGGCCGCGACGATCAGAGCGACCACGAACAGGCTGGTGGCCACCGCATTGATCGCGAACACCACCGGCACACCCCAGGCAGCGATCGCCAGACCAGCCAGCGCCGGGCCGGCGGCTCGTGACACGTTGACCTGCACCTGGTCGAGCCGGGTGGCGCCGGCGATCTCGTCGCGGGGCACCAACTCGGTGATCAGCGCCTGCCAGGTCGGTGAGGCCATCGCGCCACCGGCACCGGTGAGGAAGGTGAAGGCCAACAGCAACGCCGGCGGCATCATGCCCATGAAGGTCAGCACCGCCAGCAGGATCGCGATGACGATGACGTAGACCTGCACCGCGATCAGCATCCGGCGGCGGTCGAAGGCATCGGCCAGCACGCCGGCCGGCAGGGCCAGCAGCATCATCGGCAAGGTCGACGCGGTCTGCACCAGCGGGACGATGGTGGCCGCGCGCGGGTCGTTGACGAACAGCCACTGGGCGCCGACCGTCTGGCTCCAGGTGCCCATCATCGAGACCAGCATGCCGAGCCAGATCACGAAGAAGATCCGGTGGCGGAACGGGCTGAACGCCGACCTGCGTTCGGGGGCGACTGTGCTCACACCCGCAACCTAGCCCCCCGGGGCCAGGGGTTGGCAGGTACTGCTCAGGCCTCCTTCAGGGCGGCGTCGATGAAGTTGCGGAAGGTCTGCACCGGTTGGGCACCGGCCATGCCCTGGGTGCCGATCGCGAAGAAGGGCACGCTCGTGACGCCGGCCCGTTGCGCGGTCAGGATGCGGGTGGGGCCATGGCCATCCGCGGCCGAGTGGGGTAACGTTAACAACCCCGCGTCTACCTAGGACAACCATGCCCGCGAACCTGACTCTCACCAGCCCTGATTCCCCGATCGAGCTCGAACTCGACGGCCGCGGCCTGCCGCTCGCCCTCGCCCTTGACCACACGCGTCGCGAGTTGCGCTCGCGCCTGGCCGTCACCACCGGCGGCACCGAGACCCGCGGCGCCACCGGCGGTCTCAGCTACCTCGACACCGCCACCTGCGACGACCTGTCGGTCACCGGCGAGACCAACCGCGTGCACCGCGGCACCTTCGACGAGTTCGCCCTGCCCGGGCGCCTGGGTGAGCTCGACGTCGTGCTGTACCAGGGGTGGCTTGTGAAAAAGTGAATTATCCGACGCTAAGGTTTTGCCTGGCGCCGTAGCGGCCTGTATTTGCCGGGTTTGATGTGGTTGGCGCGGGGCCAGGTGTAGTCACCGGTGAGGTTGATGTGTTCCCATCCCAGGGGTGATAATGACGCCCTGGTGCTGGCCATGTTCAGCCTGCGAAGGTGACTCCGCAGTAGGCGATCGTTGCGACGAGANTAATGACGCCCTGGTGCTGGCCATGTTCAGCCTGCGAAGGTGACTCCGCAGTAGGCGATCGTTGCGACGAGAACGGTGGAGAGTGCGGCTAGGGCGAAGGGCTTGAGGCCCACCTTGACGAGGTTCCGAACCTTGACGCCGCAGCCGAGTCCGAACATCGCTGCAGCCAGCAGTCCTGTCTGCAGCAGCCCACCGGCCATCAGCACGGTGCCCGGCAGAGGGATGAAGGAACGCACGAACACCATCGCGATGAACCCGATGATGAACAGCGGGACGACGGGCGGCAGCTTCGAATGCGACATCTGTTGACCGGGTTCGCCTGCCGTACGGCTGAGACGGCGCTGCCGGATGCTAAGGATGGCCACGACAGGGGCGAGCAGCAGCACTCGGGCGAGTTTGACGATGACCGCGACCGTGAGCGCTCCGCCACCGATGATGCCTCCAGCGGCGACGACTTGCGCGATTTCATGGATGGAACCCCCTGCCCACATCCCGGCCGTCTCGGAGCCCAGGCCAAGCAGGTCCGTGATCAGTGGGACGAGGGGAATCATCAGCGTTCCGAAGATCACCACGAGGGCGACCGCGGTGATGGTGTCTTCCTCGGCCTCGTCGTCCGGATCGGTGACCCCTGCCGCGCCCGCCACGGCTGCCGCGCCGCAGATGGAGAATCCGCAGGCGATTAGCAGCGAGAGCCCGGATGGAACCCGTAGCAGCTTCCCCAGGAGAACGGTGCCAAACAGTCCGCCGGCGACAATGCACACGATGACGACCAGCATCGGGGCTCCGAGTTCGAGGATGTCTGTCAGTACCAGTTGGAGTCCGAGGAAGACGATGCCGGCGCGCAGGAGCTTTTTCGCGGAGAAGTCTATGCCGTCGGAGGCTGCCGCTGGCAGCCGGACGACGTTGGCCAGGAGTACGCCAAGCACGATCGCGATAATGAGCGGGCTGACTCCCGGCAGCAGCAGGCTGACCCCGTACGATGCTCCGGCCGCGGCGAGGCAGAGGACAAGCCCGGGCAGCAGCGCGCGGACTCGGGCAAGCAGCGTGTGTTCCGGTCGGGCGGTCGCAACGTCCTGGGCATGGGTCATGCATCCATCATTTCCTCGGACCGCTCGTGCGAGTAGAGGCAGATACCGTCCGCCATACAAGTTATGCTTGTGCTTGGGAGGCGGAAGATGCGCAACGGGCCGGACTTGGAGGCACTGCGAGCCTTGGCGCTCGTCGTGAAGGAAAGCAGCATGTCGGCGGCAAGCACGCAGTTGGGCGTGAGTCAGCAGGCGGTGTCTCTGCGCATCCGGAAACTGGAAAAAGATTTGCGCGTGCGACTCCTGGTGCGTTCTGCACGGGGTTCGCGATTGACTCCGGCGGGCGAGCTGATTGTCGGCTGGGGAACAACGCTGCTGACGGCGGCCGATGAGTTCTCGGATGCTGTCGATTCGCTCCGCACGGATCGCGGGAAGATGATGCGCATCGCCGCGAGCCTCACGATCGCAGAACACCTCCTACCGGAATGGATCGCCCGGTGGCGCATCTCTCACGGCGATGACGGCCCGGTCGTTCAGCTCACAGCCGCCAACAGCAGCACGGTCGTCGAGGCCATACGCGAGGGAACCGCAGACCTCGGGCTCATCGAGACCCCTGTCGTTCCCGCCGGCCTCCGGTCAGTCACTGTTGCTTACGACACCATCGAAGTCGTTGTGCAGCACGGTCACCGGTGGGCGAAGACCCGCCAGGTGTCCGTTCGTGAACTGGCGGCCACTGGGTTGGTGCTCCGCGAGACCGGCAGCGGCACCCGACGAGCGCTCGAGAACGCCCTCGCCGTGGCGGGCTTTCCACTCGCAGCCGAGCCCGCAGCCGTGCTGACGACCACGCTCGGCGTTCGCAGCGCGATTATGGCCGGCATCGCCCCCGGCGCGCTGAGCTCCCTCGCAGTGTCCGAGGACACCCGTGCCGGCCGACTCGTCCGAGTTCGGATCAACAATCTCCAGATCACCCGCCCGCTCACCGCCATCTGGGCGGGGACGGCTCCGCCGCCTCATGTACGGGACTTCCTGGATGTCATCGCCCGAACTGACCGGTAACGATCGTTTGCGAGACACTCCCACTGACGTTCGAGGCTGCGCGAAAATCCGGGGTCTTATATGTAACGGTTCCCGTGTACGCGCCAATGTAACGGGAACCCGCCTTGGTGATACGTTTTGGTGATGCGAGTCGGATACGGACGGGTCTCCACCCGCGATCAGCACCCCGAAGCCCAGCACGACGCCCTGACTGCGGCCGGCTGCGAGCAGATCTTCCTCGACATGGCCTCAGGGAAACTGGCACGCAGGCCCGAACTGGACAAGGCCCTGCTCTCGGCCAACAGGGCAGGGGATCAGCTTGTCGTCACCAAGCTCGACCGGCTCGGCCGGTCGCTGGAGAACCTCATCGAGTTGTCCAAGACGCTGCAGGAACGCGGTGTGGATTTGGTCGTCCTGGACCAGGGCATCGATACCTCCACAGCGATCGGTCGGATGTTCTTCCAGATCCTGGGCTCGATCGCCGAGTTCGAACACGCTCTGATGTCCGAACGGACCCGTGACGGGCTGGCCGCGGCCCGTGCGCGGGGCCGGACCGGCGGGCAGAAACCAAAACTCGGCCCGCGCCAAGTCAGGCTGGCCCGCGAAATGTATGACGAGAAGGGCCCCGATGGGAAACGGACCCACACGGTAGAGCACATTGCCCAGGAATTCGGCGTCACCCGGCCCACCATCTACCGGCATCTGGCGAAACCATGAGCGGTGCCCGTGCGCTGCAGGTAAATCCGCTGCAGGTAGAGATGGTGTCCCCGTGGGGCGGCAACGTAGCGGCACAGGAAATCTGAGGTGGCCTTGCGTTCCCTGCTCACGGTGGCCGAGCGCGGCCAGATCCTGGCACTGCCCACCGGGACGGAGGACCTTGAAGCCCACTACACACCCAGCGATGGGGACATGTCGCTGATCCGGCAACGCCGCGGGGACGCGAACAGGTTGGGCTTTGCCATCCAGCTGTGCCTGCTGCGCCACCCGGGAATCGCGCTGGCCGAGGACACTGAGGTGGCTCCTGAGCTGATTTCATGGATGGCCTCCCGGCTGGCCGTTTCTATTGAGGCGTGGGACGAGTACGGAACACGTGAGGAAACGCGGCAGGAACACGGACGCGAGATCCGCGCGTATCTGGGCATATCCGCGTTCGGCATCGCGGACTTCCGCCAGCTCGTGGAGCACGTCAGTGATGTGGCCGCACACACGGACAAGGGCCTGCTCCTGGTGAAGAGCGCCATGGACTTCCTCCAGGCACAGAAGATCGCGCTGCCCGGGATCGGGATTATTGAAAGGGCCTGTGCACAAGCGCTGACCAGAGCGAATCGGCGAATCTACGCCACCTTGGGTGAGCAACTGTCCGTGGACCACCGGCAACGGCTCGACGGGCTGCTGCGCCGCCGCCCCGACAGTTCCCTAACGGAAATCGGCTGGCTGCGCCAGGCGCCGTTACGACCGAACGCACGGTCGATGAATGAGCACATCGACCGGCTCACTACCTGGCGTGCGCTGGACCTGCCCTGGGCGGCAAGCCGGCTGGTGCACCGGAACAGGCTGCTCAAGCTTGCCCGTGAAGGTGCCTCCATGACCGCGGCCGATCTGTCCAAATTCGAACCCGCACGCCGATACGCGACCCTCTTCGCCCTGGCCACCGAAAGCATGGCAACCGTCACCGACGAAATCATCGAGCTGCACGACCGGATCATCGGCCGGCTCATCCGAACCGCGCAGAACAAGCACAACCAGACCACCCTGGCATCCCGTTCCACCGTCACAGCCATGATGCGCCTGCACTCGAAGCTCGGGGATGCCCTCTTTGAGGCCAAGGAAAACGGCGAAGATCCCTTCGCCGCGATCGAAACGGCCATCGGCTGGGAATCCCTGGCAACAAGCATCGCCCACGCCAAGGAACTCACCCGGCCAGGCCTCGAAGACCACTTGGCTCTCGTCAGCACCCACTTCACCACGCTGCGCCGCTACACCCCGGCGTTTCTTGCCGTCCGTGACCTCCACGCAGCGCCCGCAGCACACGACCTGCTGGCCGCGATCAACGTCATCCGAACCCTGAACAGCACCGGCGCCAGGAAAATCCCGGACGATGCGCCCACCTCGTTCATCCGGCCCCGGTGGAAACCGCTGGTCTTCACCCACACCGGCCTGGACCGGGGCTTCTACGAGTTCTGTGCCCTCGCGGAACTGAAGAACGCGCTGCGCTCCGGAGACATGTGGGTCACCGGATCCCGCCAGTTCCGCGACTTCGATGACTACCTTCTCACCGGCGCCGCCTACACCGGCATGAAAACCACCGGGAAACTGCCTCTGGTCACGGCCGACGGAAACACCCGATACCTCCAGGACCGGCTGGCCCTCCTTCAGGAACGACTGAAGGAAGTCAACAAGCTGGCCTCCCGCGATGAACTACCCGGGGTGCTGATCACCGGCAAGGGCGTGAGAATCACCCCGCTGGAAACGATCGTCCCCGCGCACGCCCAGCCCCTGATCGACCAGGCCAGTGCCATGTTCCCACGCATCCGGATCACCGATCTGCTGATGGAAGTCGATAGTTGGACCGGATTCACCCGCCACTTCACCAACCTCAAATCCGGCCAGCCGTCCAAGGACAAACAACTTCTCCTCACCGCCATCCTGGCCGACGGAATCAACCTGGGCCTGACGAAGATGGCCGAGTCCTGCACCGGCGTCACCTACGCCCAACTGGACCGCCACCAAGCCTCATACATTCGGGACGGAACATATAGTGCCGCCCTGTCGGAGCTGGTGAACACCCAGCACGTCCACCCCTTCGCCACGCACTGGGGCGACGGCACCACCTCGTCCTCGGACGGGCAGCGCTTCCGTGCCGGCAGCAAAGCCGAATCCACCGGGCACGTGAACCCCAAATACGGTGCCGAGCCCGGACGACTGATCTACACGCACGTCTCCGACCAGTACTCGCCCTTCCACAGCAAACTCATCAACGTCGGAGACCGCGACGCAACCTACGTCCTGGACGGGCTGCTCTACCACGAGTCCGACCTCGCGATTCAGGAACACTACACCGACACGGCCGGATACACCGATCACCTCTTCGCTCTCATGCACCTGCTCGGATACCGGTTCGCACCCCGAATCCGCAACATCGGCGATACCCGCCTCTACACACCCACCAACGATCCGGGGCACGCCACGTTGACGCCGCTGATCGGCGGGACCCTCAACACCAAAACGATCACCGCGCACTGGGACGAGATCCTCCGCCTCGCCGCGTCCATCATAACCGGCACCGTGACCGCGTCCCTGATGATGCGAAAACTCGGCGCCTACCCCCGCCAGAACGGGCTCGCCACCGCTCTGCGGGAACTGGGCAGACTGGAACGGACCCTCTTCCTGCTCGACTGGCTCCAAGACCCCAACCTGCGCCGCAAAGTCACCGCCGGCCTGAACAAAGGCGAAGCCCGGAACACCCTCGCCCGGGCCGTCTTCTTCAACCGGCTCGGCGAAATCTGCGACCGGTCCTTCGAGCAGCAGCGCTACCGCGCCAGCGGGCTGAACCTCCTCACCGCCGCCATCGTGCTCTGGAACACCGTCTACCTCGACCGCACCATCACCACCCTCAACAAAGACGAGAACACCACAGACCCTGAACTACTGCGGTACCTCTCACCCCTGGGATGGGAACACATCAACCTCACCGGTGACTACACCTGGCCGCGCGCCAACCACATCAAACCCGGCAAATACAGGCCGCTACGGCGCCCAGCGAAACCTTCGCGTCGGATAATTCACTTTTTCACAAGCCACCCCTACCACCGCCTGTTCTCGACCTCGCCGTGGGTCGAGACGGCGATCCGGTTGGCCAGCCCTGACGGCGAGGTGGTCGTCCGCGGGCTCACCTTCGAGGTCGAGGTGGTCGGCAAGACGGCCGACCAGGAACTGTTCGCCCCCGGCAACCCGGTACATCGCGGGCTCCGCGTCGCCGACCTGGGCGAGCGGCCGCTGACCGTGTCGGCTCTGGGCGGCCTGCGCGGGTCGAGCGGCATCGTGGCCACGCTCGAGCAGGGCTGGCTCACCTCGGTCTGGCCGATCGGGCAGGCCGAGATCGCCGACACCGAAGCCACCCTGGTGGACGACGGACTGCGGGTGCGCATCGAGACCGGGTTCGCCGCCGCGATCACCCCCGACTGCGCCAACGAGGTCACCCTCGTGGCACTCGACCTGCAGCCCGGCGACGAGGACACCCTGCGGACCCAGTGGCCGCAGTGGGCCACCCGCCAGGGGCTCACCTCGCCGCCGGCCAAGCCCGGTTGGACCGCCTCGGCCAGCATCTACGAGGTGCAGATCGGCACGTCCTACTTCTGGGGCGGCAACAGCTACTGCGCCTACCCGGAGGTGCGCGACCTGATCGCCGACCTCGACCGGGTGCAGTCGCTGGGCTTCTCGGTGATCCAGTTGATGCCGCGCCAGCCCTACCCCAGCTACAACGTGCACGACTACGCCGACATCACCACCAGCTACGGCGACGAGGCCGAGGTCAAGGAGTTGGTGGCGCTGGCCCATGAGCGTGGCATGAAGGTGATCCTCGACATCCTGCTGCACGGCGTGCTCGACAACGAGTCGGTCGACCTGGCCTTGGACGGGATCGCGGCTGGGCCGCTGGCCGACCGGCTGGACGAGGAGACCGGCGACAGCTTCGGCGACTCCGACGACGGCGGCAACTACCTGATCGCCTGGTCACGCCACATCCACGACTTCGCGCCGTACTGGAAGGGCGGCTCGCCCGAGCACAGCCCGCTGATCGAGGAGCATCCCGACTGGTTCTACCGCGACAGCTCCGGCGAGGTGACCGGGGTCTACACCAAGGCGTTCGACGCCCGGTCGTTCAGTTGGCAGCGCCACTTCCGCGATGCGGTGGCGCACTTGGTCACCACCCTCGACGTCGACGGCTTCCGGTTCGACGCCCCGACCTACAACGACTTCCCCAACTGGGCGCCGTGGGCTCGTCATTGGGCGAGCCTGTCCGAACTGGGGTGCCTGCCGCTGTTCGTCCACCTGCGCCACGACCTCAAGGCGCTCAAGCCCGACGCCCTGATGTACACCGAGCCGTCGGGCCACCTGCTGCGACGCACGATGGACCTGACCTACAACTACGACGAGCAGTGGCTGGTCAGCTCACTCGCCGTGCCCGACCAGGTCTCGCCGCGTGGCGTCACCACCGCCAAGCAGTTCATGCAGTGGATCGCCGACCGTGATGCGCACCTGCCGCTGGGCAGCCTCACCGCCCATCACATCGACTCCCACGACACCTTCTGGTGGCCGCAGTGGGGCAAGAAGTGGCGTCGTGAGCAGTTCGGCTACGACACGCTGCGGGCGCTGACGGTGACCTTCGGCTGCCTCGACGGGCCCTACATGATGTTCACCGGGGGCGAGCAGGGCACCGAGGACGAACTGCGGCTGGTCAACGGGTTGCGCCGGCTGCGTCCCGGGCTGTGGGACAACCCGGGCAGGTTCGACCTCGAGGCCGACCCGAGCGGGCACCTGGTGGTGATGGTGCGCGCCGACGACGAGGGCGAGGTCGCGTTCGTGGTCAATGCCACCGGCACCGAACCGATCGAACTCCCGATCGACCAGCACGAAGGTTGGGAGGTTCTCGTGGGCCACGGCGTCGAGGGCCAGTCGCTCGCCCCGAAGGGCTACTGGGTGGCCCAGCGCTGACGCCTCACTCGTTGACCGCGCGCGGGGTCTCGACCTCGTCGGCACTCTGCGCGGACGAGGCCTCGGGCGCCTCGGCCACCACCGGTGCGGGCTTCAGCGCGGCCACCGGCGATGACAGGTCGATGGTGCGCACCGTGCGCGGTGCCAACGGCTTGGAGATGTAGGTCGGGGCGGTGACCGGGATCGGTTCCCACAGCGAACCGGTCTGGATCGGGCCGCTCAGCTCGATCGAGAACTCGTCCGAGTCGCCCTCAGCACGCAGGTCGGCAGGCACCGCGAAGCTGATGGTGTCCTCCTCCCAGCCGGAGTTGACCTCGGCGGCCCGCTCGTCCAGCTGTCGGTTGAGGGTGACGACCGAGAAGCGTGCCACCAGCAGGAACGCGACCAGCAGACCGCCGGGCACGGCGACCGACCACCAGGGCAGCCGGCTGACCAGTGCCGCGGCCACGGCCGTGGCGCCGGTGAGCAGCACCAGGGTCAACAGGGCACGGCGACGACGCACGGCCGCACGGCGGTGGGTGGCAGCGACCTCGGCCAGGCCAGCTCGGCGGGTCATCGGGGTCGAGACCTCGAGCAGCGGATCGGCGGAGTCGGAGAAGGCGTTGGTGGCGTTCCTGATCAGGGTCATCGACGAGGCGAAACGCTCCTCGGCGGCATCATCGGGCTCCTGGCCGCGACGAGTGATGAACCAGGGCACCAGGTAGGCGAGGAAACCCACCGCTACCACGCCGAAGATCACACCCGTACCCATGCCGACCACGGTGCCATGAGCCCGTCGGACGATCGGCGACCCTCGGGGGTGTGTCGGCGACAAAGAGCCGAAGTCAGGGGCCGAACCGACCTCAGGGACCTTCGAGCAGCCAGCAGCCGATCGGTTCGCCGGCGTTGACGAACTCCACATCTTCGTCGATGACGGCCAGCGCGTTGCACCGAGCGAGGCCGGCGAGTTGGTCGTCCGGGGTGTGAGGGATCAGCTCGACTCGATGCCGTCCGCCCTCGTCGTGGACGACCGCACGCTGGATCGAGGTGAGCCCGAGCGGCGAACGGACCACGGTCGAGGGGTAGGTGCGCACCTTGGCCTGCTCGACCTGATGGGCGCCGGCCAGCTTGCGCAGCATCGGCCAGACGAAGGCGTGGAAGCTGGCGTGTGCCGCGACCGGGTTGGTGGGCAGCACCACCAGGGGTACCCGGTCGTCGCCGACCAGGGCGAAGACCTGGCTTCGTCCCGGACGGATCGCCACCTCGGCGGTATCGCACTGGCCGAGGTCGGCGAGCACCCCGCGCAGCACGTGGTTGTCGGGGTCGAGGGCACCTCCAGTGGTGAGCACGAGGTCAGCACGAATGAGCTGGTCGGTGATCGCCTCGCTCAGTTCGGCCGGGTCGGCGCTGTTCACGCTCACCCGCCAGACCTGGCAGCCGGCCTGCTTGGCAGCAGCCGCCACCAACACCCCGGTCGCGTCGTGCAGGTCGTCGTCGTCGCGCAGGTCTCGTCCTGGTTCGACCAGGTCGGCGCCCTGGCTCACCACGACCACCCGGGGACGCGGCCTGGCCAGCACCTTGTCGATGCCCACCCCGGCGAGCAGGCCAACGCTCCGGTCGTTGAGCAGCTGGCCCGCGGTGGCCAGCGGGGCGTCGACGGTGACGTCGCTGCCGGTGGATCGCAGGTGGCTGCCGGCCTCGACGGGGGCGAAGACCCGCACGGTCTGTTCGCCCCGGTCGGTGGAGGCCAGCGGGACGACCGTGTCGGCCCCGTCGGGCACCCGGCCCTGCTCGTGGACGATCCCGGCCTGACCGGGTGAGACCTCGCCGTTGACCACCGTCAGCGATGCGGGCTCGTCAGCGCTGGCCTCGGCGATGTCGTCGGCGACCACCGCGTAACCGGCCATGTGCGAGATCGGGTGCCGTGGAAGTGCGAGGGGCGAGGTGATGTCTTCGCACAGCGCCAGGCCCACGGCGTCGAGCAGGGCCATCCCGAAGGGCGGCAGCGGTTCGACCAGGCTGAGCAGGTAGTGGCGGTGGTCATCCATCGAACGCAGTCCGTCAGCGTTCGGCGCAGGGGGATCTGGCAAGGGGGGACGCTGCTCGACCACCTCGTCGACGACCACTCGCTTCTTGCGCTGGAACAGAGCCATGCCGCCTACGATAGGCGCATGCCCCACGGCGACGACGCAGCACTGGCCGCCGCCAAGAAGGTTCTGCGCGATCAGGTTCGACGGGAGCGTTCCGCGCTCGACCCTGTGGCGAGGCGCGCTCGGGACGCGGCCCGCACCGGGTGGCTGCTCGAGTCGGCGGCCGGCTTCCGTGCCGTGGCTGCCTACGCGTCGATCGGGGACGAACCCGGCACGCTCGACCTGCTCGCCCGCTTGGCGGATCGAGGTCAACAGGTGCTGCTGCCGGTGCTGACGCCGCTGGCCGAAGGGGTGCCGCGCCGCGAGCCTGCCTGGGCGTGGATGGACCGCGTGGACGACCTGCGCCCGGGCCTGTGGGGCATCGGCGAACCCGCCGGCGACGCGCTGCCCGCCGAGGCCCTGGCCGGGGTCGACCTGGTGCTCAGCTCGGGCTTGGCCGCCGGCCGCGACGGCAGCAGGCTCGGGGCGGGCGGCGGCTGGTACGACCGGGCACTGCCCCACCGTCGCCCCGGGGTGCCGGTGTGGACCCTTGCCGACCACCTGGCCGACACGGTGCCGCACGGCCCCCTCGACCAACGCGTCGATGCCGTGGCGACGGCGGACGGGCTGGTGCGGGTCGGGCTGTAGACTCGTCCGCGGTCCGCGCGAGGCGGGCCTGACGAAGAAGGTCCGCGATGCCCACCTACCAGTACCGCTGCGCCGACTGTGGCTCCCAGCTCGAGGTCGTCCAGAAGTTCACCGACCATGCGCTGACCGAGTGCCCGAGTTGCCAGGGCCGACTGCGCAAGGTGTACAACGCCGTCGGAGTCCACTTCAAGGGGTCCGGCTTCTACGCCACGGACTCGCGCAACGCACGCAGCGCCAGCTCGACCAGCGGCTCGTCGACCAGCAGTTCGTCGAACGGCAACTCCTCGAGCTCGACGTCGTCGGAGTCGTCGACCTCGTCGAGTTCCTCGGGTTCGTCGGACTCGTCCAGTTCGTCGGGCACCACGAGCACATCCGACTGACCCGGTCAAGACCCCAGCGGGTTGTGCACAGGTGGCGATGTCCACCTGTGGACCAGCGACATTCCTGACGCCAGACCCCGCTCGGCCCCCACAGTGCCTGCGTGAGGAACCTGTTCAGTTCACTGGGCACTGCCGTGCGGTGGCACCGGCGAGGGCTCGCAGCACTGGCCGCCGCCGTGGCCGTGCTCGCCACCATCTCGGCGCTGCGCCCCGCCTCACCGCCGACGGTCGAGGTCGTGGTCGCTGCCGGGGTCATTCCTGCAGGGACGAAGCTCACCCCCGACCACCTGCGCCTGGTCGCCCTTCCGGTCAAGGCCGTGCCCGACGGCGCCCTGACTGACCTGTCGGCGGCGCTGGGGGCCACCGCGATCGCCCCACTGCCCCGCGGCCAAGTGCTCACCCCGCAGTCGCTGGTCGAGGCCGGTCGCGCCCTGCCCAAGGGCCAGGTGCTGGTGCCTCTGCGGCTGGGCGACACGTCGGTGGCGACCCTGCTGCGGGTCGGTGACCAGGTCTCGGTCGTGAGCACCGACGCGCAGGGACGACCGGTCGTCCTCGCCCCGCGGGTGCGGGTGGCGGCCCTGCCGCAACCCGCACAGGGCGGTCCGTTGGCCGGCGGTGACGACGGACGAGGGCTCGTCCTGGTGCAGACCGACACCGAGACCGGGGCCCGTCTGGTGTCGGCTGCCGCGGTGGGTCAGGTGGGGTTGATGTGGGTCTGACGACACTCGTTGCGCGCTGGCATTTTGGTCGAACGCACCCTTGCGGGTACGGTGTTGCGTCGGAGTGCGTGGTTGGGCTCACAGTGGGCCCCCCGCTTCACACAATCAAGGGAGAAAGAAACCATGAAGGGTTTCAAGGAGTTCGTGCTGCGCGGCAACCTCATCGAGCTTGCGGTCGCCTTCATCATCGGCGGCGCCTTCGCGACGGTCGTCACCGCCTTCACCAAGATCATCATCGAGGCGCTGGCCAAGGCCGGCGGCGCCCCCAACTTCGACGACTGGACCCCCGGCGGCATGGTGTCGGTCGGCCCGTTCCTGACCGCGCTGGTCGCCTTCCTGATCATGGCGTTCATCGTCTACTTCTTCATCGTCAAGCCCTACGAGGCCGCCAAGGCGCGCTTCATCAAGGAGCCCGAGGTCGTCGAGGAGGCCAGCCCCGAGGCTGTGCTGCTCACCGAGATCCGCGACCTGCTGAGCACCCGCGCCTGAGGGCCACGCCACACGCATCACGTCACGAGGCCCCGACCACAGGTCGGGGCCTCGTGCCATTCGCTGCGATGGGCCGTGCCAGTTCAGCCGTGGTGGGGCGGCACTTCGTCCAGCAGCCGACGCTCGGCCGGTCCGAGGACGACCGGGCCCTCCCGTCGGGTCGCCTGAAGCCCGTCGACGCCGCAGGCCGCCCTGACGCCAGCGAGCAGGGCATGGAACTGGGCAGCCCCCAGTCCCCCACGACAGTCCGCGGGCACCGGGTGCGGCCACGGCAGTTCGGCCTGCTGCAGCACCTGGCGGTGCTCGCGCAGCCTCACAGCATCCCAGCCGACCCGCTTCAGCCAGTCGGCCACCAGGTCAGCGGCCAAGGGCTGGTCGTCGCCAGCCGCCAGCCACTCACCGGTCAGGGCGTGGCCGATCGCCGGCCACGGCCCCGACGGCGTCGGGGCTTGCGTCACTGACCACTCGACAGCACGGTGTCGTCAGCGATCGTGGTCGGCTCGTCAGCGTTGACCACGACGTCACCAACCACCACCACACCCGCGCCGAAGGTCACGTCGCCGTTCACCTGCAACGAGGTGGCCTGCCGCAGCGAGGGTGCCTCGGGGATCCTGGCCTCGAAGTCGTCGACCAACTTGTAGTGGCTGAGGTCGAGTTCGATGGTCGGAGTGGCTTCTCCCTGGGCCACCAGTTGGCTCATCTCGTCCAACTCGTAGCAGTCGGAGCGCACCAGCAGCAGTTCGTTGGTGGTCTTGACCGGCAGGAAGCGCGAGCGAGGCACGCAGATCGCCGTGGCCCCCTGGAACACCTCGATGGCCGCGCCCATGGCGCACTCGATCTGGATGACCTTCGGCGAGGTCTTGTCGGCGGGGTCGACGGTCTTCTCGTTGCGGATCAGCGGCAGCCCGAGCACCGAGTCGCGCTCAGCCAGGGTCTCGCGCAGCGCCACCAGGTCGAACCACAGGTTGTTGGCGTGGAAGAACGGGTGGCGGAACTCGTCGGTGAAGTAGTCCATCTCCTCCGGCGCGGTCTGCGCGGTGTCGCGCAGGATCAGCTGGCCGTCGCTGCGGCGCACGGCGAGGTGGCCGCCCTTGCGGTCGTTGGCAGTGCGGCGGCAGACCTCGGCGGCGTAGGGGGCGCCGGAGTTGGCGAACCAGCCGGCGATCTGGGCATTGGGGCCAGCACCGAGGTTGTCGCCGTTGCAGACCGAGGCGTAGCGGTAGCCGAGTTCGACCAGGCGGTCGAGCAGGCCTGAGGCCTCGAGCGCGGTGTAGATGTCGCCATGGCCGGGCGGGCACCACTCCAGGGTGGGGTCGGCCGGCCACTCGACCGGCTCGAGGGTGTCGGCGAGCAGCTTGGGTTCCTGGTTCTGCAGGAAGTCCAGCGGCAGGTCGTCCACGGCCAGGTGGGGGTACTTGGCGAGCACTTCGAGGGAGTCCTCGCGGGTGCGGAAGGAGTTCATGAACAGCAGCGGCAGCTTGACCCCGTACTTCTCGCGCGCGGCCAGCACCTGCAGCACGTTCAGGTCGAGGAAGCTCTTGCCGTCGCGAACCGGCAGCAGCGACTTGGCCCGGTCCAGCCCCATCGAGGTGCCCAGTCCACCGTTGAGGCGGATGATCACGGTCTTCGAGAGCGCCTCACGCGCCTGCTCGTCGCTGACCTGCACGTCCTCGAGCATCGGCGGGTCGGTCATCGGGGCGATGTCGGCCTCACGAATCAGGCCGGTGGCCCCGGACTCGAGCTGGCGGTAGTAGTGGGTGAAAACCTCGATCGCGGCCGGGTGAACCCCGGCTACACGCATCTTGTCCTGGGCTGCTGCCAAACCGTGGTCGCTCATGATGACCACCCTATGACCTGGCGCCGAGGCGTGCTGCACGAGAGGGAGCGCACCTGCACCACGGGTCGAAGCCGTCTACCCACCCCCAGGAGACATCGCGGTGCAAGTGCGCTCTTGCACCGCAGTGTAGGGCCAAGATCCCCCCTTTGGGGTGGTGATTTCCCGGCGTGGACACTGTTTGCATCTCAGTTTGTGAACGAGGGCTACTTTGCCCGTCGGTCGCGCACCTCCTACGCTGGTCGAGCGCGGGCCCCGTAGCTCAGGGGATAGAGCAGTGGTTTCCTAAACCATGTGTCGGAGGTTCGAATCCTCCCGGGGCCGCCCATCGGTCCGCCACGAGCGTGTCCCACTAGACTCCAGCGCACCATGCAAGCACTCGGTCACCGGCCCATCGTCCATCTCGTGGTCGGACTGCCCGGTGCCGGCAAGACCACGCTCGCCAAGCAGTTGGAGGCCGAAGGGCCGGCGCTGCGGCTCACCCCCGACGAATGGCAGATCCTGCTCTACGGCGACGCCAACCCCGAGCACCTGCGTGACCTGGTCGAGGGCAAGCTGATCGAGATCGGCATGCGGGCCGCTGAACTGGGCAGCAACGTCGTGCTCGACTTCGGGTTCTGGGGGGTGGACGAGCGCTCGTCCCTGCGCTGGATCGCCGAACAGGTGGGTGTGAGGCTTCAGCCGTTCTGCTGGGCGGCCTGGTGCTCGGCCGCCTGCTTCTTGAGCTCGTCAAGGTCGATGTCCTTGACCTGGCCGATCAGCTGGTCGAGCTGCTTGCCGTTGAGCATGCCGGGCTGGCTGAAGACCAAGTAGCCGGCGCGGAAGGCCATGATCGTCGGGATCGACATGATCTGCAGGGCCGACGCGATGCCACGCTCGGCCTCGGTGTCGAGCTTGGCGAAGACCACGCCCTCGTGGCGCTCGGAGGCGTCCTCGTAGATCGGGGCGAAGCGCTGGCAGGGGCCGCACCAGTCGGCCCAGAAGTCGATCAGCACCACGTCGTTGTCGTCGATGGTGCTGGAGAAGTTGCTCTCGGTGAGCTCGATGGTGGCCATGGTGGGTCCTGACGTCTTGTAGGGGCCGGGCGCGCCGGCCGGTCAATTGGGTCAACAGCGCCGGCGCCGCAGTTGTTCCCTCACTTGATCGCGACGAGGCGCCGCATCGGGATCGGCACCTCGACCTGACCGCGACGCTCGGCCTCGTCGGCCAGCCACTTGGCGGCGGCCTTGACCCGCAAGGGCCCAACCGTCGGCAGGTACAGGCCACGGATCAACAGCTCGGCGTCCTCGGCCGTGGTCACGGTGAACCGGTAACGCTCACGGGCGTCCTCGACCTTGCGCAGCCCGTGTTCGGTGAGCAGTGTCTCGATCGACACCTCCAGGTGCGCGGGGAACCTGGGTGGGGTGCGCAGGATCGCGGCCAGCCGCCCGCCGATCATCATGTCCGTGCGGTTGATCGGTCGCCAGGTCGGCACGGTCGCGGCGAACAGACCGCCGGGGCGCAGCACTCGGGTCACCTCGGCGAGCATGTCGCCGGTGCGGTGGACGACCGCCAGCCCCATCGACGAGACGACCGCATCGGCGGACTCGTCGCGCAGCGGCAGCTGGCGCGCATCGGCCAGGACGAACGGGCTGGTGCTGCGGGCACGCGCCTCGCGCAGTTCCGGTTCTGAGATGTCGATCCCGACCACCGCGCGACCGGGTGAGACCAGCTTGCGGGTCATCGCCCCCGACCCGCAGGCCAGGTCGACCACGGTGGTCGCCGAGGACGAGACCGCCCTGGCCAGCCACTGGTAGGGCGTGTGGTTGCCGGCGATCGCCCTCGACAGTACGTCTTCGGTGATACCGGTGCGCATGGCGTGGAAGTCGGCGAGGTAGTCCGCCCAACTCGCGTGCGTCGGCATGCCCACCACCCTACGCCGAGGCTCAGGAGGCGTCCTGCCAGCGCTCCAATGCCTCGACCAGGTCGTCACCGATGTCCTCGAGCAGACGACCGGCACCGATCGACTGGCCGGCAATCACCGACACCAGCAGCGACAGGCCCGGGAGCGCCTCGTCGGCGGCCTCGGCCCGGTGACGGCGGCCGCTCTCGCCGCGCTCGGCCAGCGCGGCCACCAGCGGGTTGCTGCCGTCGGGCCACTGCTGGGTCAACCGCTCCCAGGTGGTCACCCAGGTCCTGGAGATCTCGGCGACCGACGGCACCCCGAAGAAGTGCCCCACAGGGGCATGGTGGCGCAGAGCCACCAGCGGTGACTCGAGGTAGAGCAGGGCGAGCCGCATCCTGGCATCGAGGTCACGTCGCTCGTCCAGGGTGCCCTCGAGCACCCAGGAGCAGGGGTTCGGGCAGGTCAGGCCGACATCGGGACGTTGCCCCGCGCCGATCGTCTCGTGGTTCATCGCACAGACGGCGAGGGTGTCGCCGAGGCGGGAGTGGAACTTGTCGAGGTAGCGGGTGAACCCCGGTTGGTCGCCGTGGGCGGCGTTGGTCGAGCGGCGGGCCGTCGAGCGCATCGCCGAACTGTGCGGGCACAGCGGGTCGTCGGTGCCCCATCGCTGGCCGACGGTGCGCCGCATCAGCAGCGGGTCTCCACCGTGGCCCAACCGCTCCTCCCAGCCCAGCTGGCACAGGTACTCCCCCAGCAGGTGGGCGGTCACCACCAGCGACTGCGGCTCGCCCCGTTCGGCGCGCAGGTCGACCACCTCGAGCATCAACTCGTACAGCGGCACCAACGAGCCGAGCGCGCCCCGCTGGGGTTCGCGCGGCTGGTGTGGGAAGGCACAGCTGGCCAGGGCGCGGTTCCAACTGCGCTTGCGCTGCCGGGCCAGCTCGTGGAAGTCCTCGGCGTCCAGCGACATCACCCGGTGCGCGATGCTGGCCAGCTCACAGGCCTCGGCCAGGTGTGGCGAGCTGTCGCCCGCCGCGATCTGGCGCCTCAGCATCGACTCGACCGCGTCGTACCAGTGCGCGCGGGCGAGTTGGACGAGGTTGGCGGCGTCCACGAGGTCAGTCCTCGACGAGCCGACCGAAGAGCCCTTCAGCCAGGCTGGGCGGCACCTCGGCGAGCTGGGACGAGCCGACCGCCCCCACCAGGTAGCCGAGCCCACCGACCCGGGCGGTGACCACCGCGCCGGGACGCACTCCCGCACCGGCCAACGCAGCGAGTGCGTCCGGGTCGGCCTGGGTGCGTTCACTCATCCGGACGATCTCGATCGTCGAGGTCTGCGCCCCGGTGATCAGTTCGGGCAGCGGACGATTGCCGGCCCTGAACTCCGGCGTGGGCCGGTCGACCCCGAGTGCGACCAGACCGGGAATCGGGTTGCCGTAGGGCGATGCGTCAAGGTCGTCGATCAGGGCGACCAGGCGGGCCTCGACCTGGTCGGAGATCACGTGCTCCCACCGGCAGGCCTCGTCGTGGACCAGTTCCCAGTCCAACCCGATGACGTCGGTCAGCAGCCGTTCGGCGAGCCGGTGCTTGCGCATCACCGCGACCGCCAGTTCGTGCCCCTGGGGAGACAGTTCGATCGTCCGGTCGTCGGTGACGGTGAGCAGGCGGTCGCGCTCCATCCGGGCCACGGTCTGCGAGACCGTGGGGCCGCTCTGGTGCAGGCGCTCAGCGATCCGCGCCCGCATCGGGACGATGCCCTCCTCGATCAGTTCATAGATCGTGCGCAGGTACATCTCGGTGGTGTCGATCAGCTCACTCATGGCGGCCTCCGTCGAGCCACTGACCGTGGCGCATCACTCGTTGCAGCACCCCGGCGTCGTCGACGACGCACAGGTTGGCCAGTCGTCCCGGTTCGAGCACGCCCACCTGGTCGAGGTGGTGCAACCGGGCGGGGGTGGTGGCCGCCATCACCGCAGCCTCGGGCACGGTGCGTCCCACGGTCGAGACGACGAACTCGACCGCCTTGGCCAGGGTCAGCGTCGACCCGGCGATGGCGCCCGGGCTGCCGTCGGGGGTGGCCAGCCGGGCGACACCCTGGCGCACCAGCACCTTCAGGCTGCCGAGGTCGTAGTCGCCATCGGGTTGGCCGGTGGCGGCCATGGCGTCGGTGACCAGCGCGACCCGGTCGACGCCGGCCGCCTCGATCGCCATGTCGATGACGTCTCGGTGCAGGTGGGCGCCGTCGCAGATCAGTTCGACCACGACCCGATCATCGGTGAGCAGCCACGGGATCGGGCCGGGTTCGCGGTGGTGGATCGAGCGCATCGCGTTGAACAGGTGGGTCACCACGATCACCCCGGCGTCGACCGACTCGCGGGTCACCCGCTCGTCGGCGTCGCTGTGGCCGAAGGCGGGGGCGACGCCGGCTGAGGCGAAGCGGCGCACCGCGTCCAGGCCGTGCTCACGCTCGGGGGCCAGCGTGATCATGCTGAGCGCGCCGCCGGCAGCCTCGAGGATCTCGTCGACGAAGTCAGGGGCGGGGTCGCACAACAGGGCTTCGTTGTGGGCGCCCTTCTTCGCGGCCGCCAGGAAGGGGCCCTCGAGGTGGATGCCGTCGAGTTCGCCGGACTCGACCAGGGCCCGCAACTGACGCACCTGGGCGATGACGTCGTCACGGCTCTCGGTCACGGTGCTGGCGATCAGGCTCGTCGCCCCCAGGCGCCGGTGGTGGTCGATCGCTGCCTGCACCTTCGCGGGGTCGGGGTCGACATAGGACGCGCCGGCCGCGCCATGGTTGTGGGAGTCGACATAGCCGGGGACGATCCAGCCATCGACCAGGGTGGCACCATCGGCCACGCCTTCGGTGACCTCGACGATTCGGTCGTCCTCGATGCTCAAGGTGGCCGCAGCCGCCACCGCGCGGCCCGATCCGGTGTCGTTGCCGGTGACGACGCGCGTGCTCGCGAGCAAGACCATGACCCACCTCCTCGTGTCCCATCACATCAGACCACACCCACCAAACAGGTGCCGACTCTGGTGCCGCACACCGCCGGTGGGCCAGACTGGTAGCCGTGCCCCCCGATCACCCGCGGCGAGTCAGCGTCAGCGCCGAGCGCCTGACACGCTGGGTGGCGGGGTACGCCCAGCGCCACGGTGACCCGATCGTCCAGGCGCACCCCGAAGGTTGGGAACTGGTCGCCCCGGACGGCGCCGTGGCCGTTCTGCGCGACCGCTGGAACCATCTGGGCCGAAGCGACTGCGACGACCTCGAGGGCGTTGTGGCCCACCTCATCCGCGACCGGACCCTGGGCCTGGTGCTGGTGCGCAAGGGCGCGCACGCGGTGGGCATCGCCCAGGGTGCTCGCCTGGTCGAGTCGAAGATCGACACCCACTACGTGCAGGGGCGCACCAAGGCCGGCGGGTGGTCGCAGCAACGCTACGCCAGGCGACGTGACAACCAGGCCGCCAAGGCGTTCGGCGAAGCGGCCACCGAGGTGGCGGTGCGGCTGTTGCCAGTGCTCGAGGAGTTGGACGCCGTGGTCTGCGGTGGCGACCGGCGTGCGGTCGACGAGGTCTTCGCCGACCCCCGGCTGGAGGTGCTCGAACACCTGCGACACGACGTGGTGCTGCCCACCAAGGACCCACGGCTGGCGGTGCTCGAGGCCTTCGTCGAGCAGGCCAGGGCCACCACCATCGACCTCAACGAGTTCGCCTGAGGCTGCTCAGGGGTCGAGCCGGGTGGTCGTCCACGACCCCTCACCGAGCACGGCCTGCACCCGCTCGTGCAGTCGACTCGGTTGGCCCTGCCAGAACTCGAACAGGTCGGGCACCACGCGATAGCCGCCCCACTGCGGCGGGCAGGGCACCTGTTCGACGTCGGCGAAGCGGGCCTCGGCCTCGTGCAGTTCGGCCTCGAAGCCGGCGCGCGAATCCCGCGGGCGAGACTGGTGCGACGCCCAGGCACCCACCTGCGAGCCACGCGGACGCTGACCGAAGTACTCCTCGACCTCGGCGCGCGACACCGGCTGGGCGACGCCCTCGATCCTGATCTGGCGCATCAGGCTTGGCCACCAGAACAGCAGGCCCACGCCCGGGTTGTCACCGATCTGGTCCCCCTTGGCCGAGTCGGTGTGGGTGTAGAAGACGAAACCATCTCGGTCCCACTCCTTGAGCAGGACGACTCGCGCGGTGGCCCGGGCGGGTTCGTGGCTGGTGTCGATCGACGACATCACCATCGCCGCCGGCTCGGCCAGGCGCCCGGCGGTCTGCTCGTCGAAGGCGTCCTCGAGCCAGGCCGCGAAGAAGGCGAACGGGTCGAAGCCGGCGAGGTCGTCGGGCAGCAGGGCACCGCTGTAGTCCATCCGCTCGGCCCTCAGGTCGGTGCGGGGGGTGGAGGGGTTCGGTGCGTGGTCGCTCATGGCGCCATTGAAGCACCGCCTGCGAGAATCGGGTCCATGACCCTGACCATCCCTGCCGAGCTGCTGCCCACCGACGGACGCTTCGGCAGTGGTCCGACCAGGATCAGGCCCGAGGCGCTGGCCCGCCTGGCCACCGACCCGGTCATGGGCACCTCGCACCGGCAGGCACCGGTGAAGTCGCTGGTGGGGCGCATCCAGGAGCAGTTGCTCACGCTGCACCGAGCCCCTGAGGGGCATCGGGTGGTGCTCGGCAACGGCGGCTCCACGCTGTTCTGGGACGTCGCGGTCAGCTCCCTGGTCAGGCAGCGGTCGGCCCACGGCGTGTTCGGGGAGTTCTCGTCGAAGTTCGCCGTCGCTGCCGCCAGAGCCCCCTTCCTGGGCGAACCGGTGGTCACCGAGGTGGCACCTGGCGGCATGGCCCTGCCGACCGCGGTCGCCGGTGTCGACACCTATGGCTGGGCCCACAACGAGACCTCGACCGGCGTGGTCGCCCCAGTCGTGCGCCCCGACGGGGTCGACGATGACGCGCTGGTGGTCATCGACGCCACCTCGGCCGCCGGTGGGGTCGAGGTCGACCTGGGGGGGATCGACGCCTACTACTTCGCACCGCAGAAGAACTTCGCCTCCGACGGTGGGCTGTGGTTCTCAATCTGCTCACCGGCAGCGCTCGAGCGGGCCCACGAACTGGGCCGGACTCGCTGGATTCCGGAGTCGCTGAGCCTGGCGGTCGCCGCGTCCAACTCGGCGGCCCAGCAGACCCTCAACACCCCGGCGTTGGCGACGCTGGTGCTGCTGGCCGACCAGCTGGACTGGATGCTCGACCTCGGCGGCATCGACGCGGTCGCGGCACGCTGCCGTAGAAGCTCCGACCAGCTGTACGCCTGGGCCGAGGCGCATCCGCTGGCGACCCCGTTCGTCACCGACCCAGCACTGCGCTCCCCCGTCGTCTGCACCATCGACCTCGCCGACGAGGTGGACGCGGCCAGGGTCTCGTCCATCCTTCGCGACAACGGGGTGGTCGACACCGAGGCCTACCGCCGACTCGGCCGCAACCAGGTGCGGATCGCCTGCTACGCCGCCATCGACCCCGACGACGTCAGCCAACTCGTCCGCTGCCTGGACTGGCTGCTGGAACGCGACGAGGTCCGTCGCGGCTGAACCGCGGCGCTCAGCGCCGGCGGCCGACGAGGGTGGTCGCTGCGGCCAGCAGCGCCACCAGCGCCGCGATGCCGATCGCGGCCAGTGTGCCGCGAGCGCCCGACGCGCGTGACGGCGGTGTGGTCGCCGGGGCGGAAGTCGAGTCCGGGGTCGGCTCAGTGGACGTGGACGACGGGCTCTGGCTGGGGCTGGACGACGTCGTGGCCACCGGGGTGACCGACGGCTGCGGCGAACTGCTCACCATGCCGGTCGGGTAGTCCATCACACTGACGCGCGGCGTGGCACCGCCGTACCCGACCATGAGGCGGCCGCCGTCCAGGCTCTCAGCGAGGGCGTCACCCGGCACCTGGTCGGGGGTCGGTCCCAGCGCGACCCGCTGGAAGGTGAAGGCGTCGTAGAGGTGCACCCCGATCGGGGTGCGCACCGCGAGGTGCTGTCCGTCGGAGAGGAAGGTGCCGTCGGTGACCCCCTCGGGCGCTGACGCGACCCGACGCAGGGCGACCACCCCGCCGGTGACCGGCACCTGGGCCGGCCGGGAGAAGGCGGGGTTGGGGCCGATGGTGACCACGTAGATGTTGCCGCGAGGGCTGACCATCATCGCCCCGGAGGCATGGGCGCCGTCGGGGTAGCGCAGGGTGTAGACCCGGGGGGTCGCCGTGCCGGTGCTCGGGTTGTCGACCGCCAGCACGACGACCTCGTCGCGCTCACCGCCGACGTCACCGGCGTGCAGGATGCCGTTCTGGTACGAGACCGCCTGCAGGTCGAGCACCCGGTGACCCAGCGCGAGTTCGCCCGCGACCGTGCCATCGGCCCTGACCGCCACCAGGGTGGAGTTCTGGGCGCCCTTGACCATCCAGTAGAGGTCGCTTCGGCTGTCCCGGGCCAGCCCGGTGAGCGAGATCTCGCCGGCGTCCTTGACGGTGAAGTCGACGTCCTCAGCGAACGCCGGGCTCACCGCGATCGACCAGGCCAGCACGCCTGCCGCCAGCGAGGCGCCGAGTCGGGTGGCGAGACCTCGCAGACGGCTCACAGCAAGCTCCCGACCACGACGGCGACCACGAGCACCACCAGGACGCTGGTGACGATCAGGCGTCGGGTACGGGGATCCACGCCCGACAGCCTAGCCCTGCACCTGCCATTGCCCATCGGAGCCATTACGGTGTGGTCATGGGCGAGTTGCGCATGCACGCGTTGTCGATCATCGAGATCCGCGACATGTTCGGGGCCTCGACCGAGTTGGCCGGGACGCTGCGCCAGTTGGCCGGCGAGCGGTTCCGGGTGGCCGCGCCGCAACACCGGCAACGGGGGCTGCTGGGCAAGCTCGGGCCCTTCCTCAAGCGCTCTGCGGCTGACTCCCCGGTGTTCCCCGACGGCATGCCGCTGCCCTCGGACTGGGAGAACCTGATCGCCGGCCGCTACATCGCCCCCGACCGGGTCGACGTGAGTTGGCAGGTGATCGACACCTGGGTCGACGCCCTCGACTGGGGCACGTGGACGGCCCCGGTCGCGCCAAGTGGGCTGGACGACCTCGACTTCGCCCTGGCCCGTGCCGGCATGCCGTCGCGCTACGGGCTGCGCAAGCTGATGGCCGACGACCCGCAACTCACCATCCGCCCCGGCACCGGCATGCGGGTGGGTTACTCCAAGAACCAGCACGTGCTGGCCACGCTGGCCAGCCTCGAGCAGGTCGTCGACGAGGTGGACGAGTCGCACCGCCCGATCGCCCAGGGACTGCGTGACTTCCTCGCCGACATCCCGCGCTGGACCGCCGAGGCGACCGAGCTCAACCGCCCCGCACCCGACCTGTTCGTGGTCTGGCGCGACGACATCAGGGGCTGAACCTCAGCCCCCGATCACCACGATCAGGTCGCCGCCCTCGCACTGCCGGGTGCCGACCAGCACGGTGCGCTCGACCGTGCCGGCCTTGGGCGCGTTGATCGAGGCCTCCATCTTCATCGCCTCGATCGTGGCCACCTGCTGGCCCGCCTCGACGCGGTCGCCCTCGTTCACCACGACGGTGACCGCACCGGCGAACGGGGCGGAGACGTGGCCGGGGTTGGTGATGTCGGCGCGCTCAGCCGCCTGCACCTCGGCCTTGATCGAGCGGTCGCGCACCCGCACCGGCCGCAACTGTCCGTTGAGGGTGCACATCACCGTGCGCTTGGCCTTCTTGTCGGGCTCCGAGATCGCCTCGAGCGCGGCGATCAGGGTGACGCCCTTGTCGATGGTGACCAGCGACTCCTCCCCCGGCTTCATGCCGAACAGGTAGGGAATCGTCGGCATCTGCGACAGGTCGCCGAACTCCTCGCGGGCGGCTTGGAACTCCTTGGTCGGTCCGGGGAACAGCAACCGGTTCAGGGTCTCCTGGCGGGTGCGTCCGGGCTGCTCGAGCAGGACGAGGTCAGCCTCGTCCACCTCGGTGAGCCGGGGCGGCTGACGGCGTCCGACCAGGGCCTTCGAACGGAACGGCTCGGGCCAGCCACCCGCCGGTGAGCCGAGTTCACCGTTGAGGAAGCCGATCACCGAGTCGGGGATGTCGAAACGCTGCGGGTCGGCCTCGAACTCGGCCGGGTCGGCGTCGACAGCGACCAGGTGCAGGGCCAGGTCGCCGACGACCTTCGAACTCGGGGTGACCTTGGTGGGGCGTCCCAGGATCTTGTCCGCGGCGGCGTACATCTGCTCGATCTGCTCGAACCGGTCGGCCAGACCCAGGGCGATCGCCTGCTGGCGAAGGTTCGACAACTGCCCGCCGGGGATCTCGTGGGTGTAGACCCGTCCGGTGGGGCTGGGCAGGCCGGACTCGAACGGCGCGTACACCCGGCGCACCGCCTCCCAGTAGGGCTCGAGGTCGGCGACGTGGCGGGCATTGAGTCGGGTCTGGCGCGGGCCGTGCTGCAGGGCCATCACCAGCGACGAGGCCGAGGGCTGGCTGGTCGTCCCCGACATCGGCGCAGCAGCCACGTCGACCGCGTCGACGCCGGCATCGATCGCCCGCAGCAGGGTGGCCAACTGCCCCCCGGCGGTGTCGTGGGTGTGCAGGTGCAGCGGAAGGTCGAACCGCTCGCGCAGGGCGCTGACCAGGGTGCGCGCGGCAGGGGCGCGCAACAGTCCGGCCATGTCCTTGATCGCCAGCACGTGCGCCCCGGCCTCGACGATCCGTTCGGCCAGACGCAGGTAGTGGTCGAGGGTGTAGATCTTCTCGTCCGGGTCTGACAGGTCAGAGGTGTAGCACAGCGCCACTTCGGCGACCGTGGTGCCCGTCTCGAGCACGGCCTCGATCGCCGGACGCATCTGGTCGACGTCGTTGAGGGCGTCGAAGATCCGGAACACGTCGACCCCGGTGGCGGCGGCCTCGTGGACGAAGGCCCGGGTCACCTCGGTGGGGTAGGGGGTGTAGCCGACGGTGTTGCGACCACGCAGCAGCATCTGCAGCGCCTGGTTGGGCATCGCCTCGCGCAGCCTGGCCAGCCGCTCCCAAGGGTCCTCGCCGAGGAAGCGCAGGGCGACATCGAAGGTGGCACCGCCCCAGCACTCCACCGACAGCAGCTCGGGCGCCATCCGCGCCAGGTGCGGGGCGACGATGGCCTGGTCGCGGGTGCGCACCCGGGTGGCCAGCAACGACTGGTGGGCGTCGCGGAAGGTGGTGTCGGTGACCTCGACGTGGTCGGAGTCGCGCAACCACCGGGCCCAGCCGGCCGGGCCGAGCTGTTCGAGCCGCTGTCGCGAACCGTCGGGGACGGGCCCGCTGATGTCGAAGTCGGGCAGCTTGGCCTCGGGTTCGAGGGTGGTGCGCGCCTCACCGTTGGGCTTGTTGACGGTGACGTCGGCCAACCAGCGCATGAGCTTGGTGCCGCGGTCCGACGGGGCCCGTGAGGTGAGCAGGTGGGGACGCTCGTCGATGAACGAGGTGGAGATGTCTCCGGCCTCGAAGTCAGGGTCGTCGAGCACGGCTCGCAGGAACGGGATGTTGGTGCTCACCCCGCGAACTCGGAACTCGGCCAGTGCCCGGCGGGCGCGCGACAGCGCCATGTGGTGGTCGCGTCCGCGGGCGGTGAGCTTGACCAGCAACGAGTCGAAGTGGCCGCTGACCTCGACACCGGTCGAGACGGTGCCGCCGTCGAGGCGAATGCCGGCACCCGAGGCGGACCGGTAGGCGGTGATCAGCCCGGTGTCGGGACGGAAACCGTTGGAGGGGTCCTCGGTGGTGATTCGGCACTGCATGGCCATGCCGCGGATGGCGACCGTCTCCTGCGACAGCCCGAGGTCGGTCAGCGTCTCGCCGCTGGCGATCCTCATCTGGGACTGGACGAGGTCGACGTCGGTGATCTCCTCGGTGACGGTGTGCTCGACCTGGATGCGCGGGTTCATCTCGATGAAGACGTGTTGACCGGCGCGGGGTCCCTCGGTCTCGACCAGGAACTCGACGGTGCCCGCGCAGGAGTAGTTGATCGAGCGGGCGAAGTTGACCGCGTCGCGGGTCAGCGCCTCGCGCAGTTCGTCGGAGATGTGCGGTGCGGGCGCGATCTCGACCACCTTCTGGTGGCGGCGCTGGATCGAGCAGTCCCGCTCGAACAGGTGCATGACGTTGCCCTGCTGGTCGGCCAGGATCTGCACCTCGATGTGGCGGGGACGAGCCACCGCCTGCTCGATGAAGACGGTCGGGTCGCCGAAGGCGGTGGTCGCCTCGCGCATGGCAGCGTTGAGCGATTCGGGCAACTGTTCGGCGGTGTCGACCCGGCGCATTCCTCGTCCGCCACCGCCGGCGACGGCTTTGACGAACACCGGGAAACCGATCTCGTCGGCCGCGGCGACCAGGGCATCGACATCGGTCGAGGGGGCGCTGGAGGCCAAGGTGGGCAGCCCGGCCGCCCGAGCGGCCTCGATCGCGCGCACCTTGTTGCCGGCCAGTTCGAGCACACTGGCCGGGGGCCCGACGAAGACCAGGCCGTTGGCGGCGCAGGCCTCGGCCAGGTTGGGGTTCTCGCTCAGGAAGCCGTAGCCGGGGTAGACAGCGTCCGCCCCGGCCAGCTTCGCGGCCCGGATGATCTCGTCGATGTCGAGGTAGGCCCGCACCGGGTGGCCCACCTCACCGATCTGGTAGGCCTCATCCGCCTTGATCCGGTGCACCGCCTTGCGGTCCTCATAAGGGAAAACGGCCACGGTCCGGCATCCGAGCTCATAGGCAGCTCGGAATGCACGGACCGCGATCTCGCCGCGGTTGGCCACCAGAACCTTCGCAAACATGGTCGAACTCTAGTGGCATGCGCAGCGGGCGCTCGACCTCAGCCAGACGGGCGGACCTCAGTCGAGCAGGCTGAACAGGATGCCCTGGGCGAAGTAGACGACGAACAGGATCGCCACCGCCCACAGCAACGGGTGCACCTGCTTGGCCTTGCCGAGCAGCAGCTTGATGAAGACCCAGAGCACGAACCCGGCACCGATGCCGACGGTGATCGAGTAGGTGAAGGGCATCAGCACGATGGTGAGGAACGCGGGGATGCCGTCCTCGACGTCGTCCCAGTCGACGTGGATGACCTGGCTCATCATCAGGAAGCCGACGAAGGCCAGCACCGGGCCGGCGGCCTCGGAGGGGACGATGTTGACGATCGGGGCGAGGAAGATGGCCAGCAGGAAGGCGATACCGGCCACGACCGAGCTGAAGCCGGTCCGGGCGCCCTCGCCGACGCCGGCTGCCGACTCGATGTAGGAGGTGTTGGACGAGACCGAGCCCAGACCACCGGCGACCGCGCCGAGCGAGTCGACCAGCAGGATCTCCTTCAGGTGCGGCGGGTTGCCGGCCTTGTTGAGCAGCCCGGCCTCAGAGCCGACCGCGACCACGGTGCCCATGGTGTCGAAGAAGTCAGCCAGCAGCAGCGAGAAGACCAGCAGCAGCAGGCCGAGGAAGATGGTGATGCTGAACCGGCCGTCGGGGGCGAAGGCGCCGAACATGTCGATCTTGCCGAGCAGGCCCAGGTTCGGGGTGACGAAGTCCTTGGCCTCGGGCAGCGTGGGCACGTTGAGCATCCAGCCCGTGGGGTTCTCGGCACCGATCTTGGGGCCGATGTGGAAGATCCGCTCGACGATCAGGCCGACCACCGAGGCGGTCAGGATGGCGATCAGCATGGCGCCCTTGATCTTGCGGACGTACAGCCCGATCAGCAGCAGGAAGCCGAAGATGCAGACCGCGATCGGCCAGCCCTGCAGCGAGCCGTTGACCCCGAAGCTCAGCAGTGGCGAGCCGGGGCGCACGATGCCTGCGTCGGCGAGACCGACCAGGGTGATGAACAGGCCGATGCCGATCGAGATGGCGGTGCGCAGTGCCGGTGGGACGGCACGAAAGATCGCCGACCGCACACCGGTGAGCACCAAGACGGTGATCAGGATGCCCTCCCAGACCACCAGCCCCATGGCCTGCGGCCAGGTCATCTGCGGGGCGATGGTGTAGGCGAGCAGCGCGTTGAGGCCCAGACCAGTGGCCAGAGCGACGGGGAAGCGTCCCCAGACACCCATCAGGATGGTGAGCACACCGGCGACCAGCGCCGTGGCCGCGCCGACCATCAGCTTGGTCTCGTCGATCGCCTCGTTGTTCAGCTGGGTCTTGGCGGCGTCGAGGAACATCGGCTGCCCGTTGAGCAGGTTGCCGTTCTTGTCGGTGGCCGTGCCGATGATCAGCGGGTTGAGCACGAGGATGTAGGCCATCGTCAGGAAGGTGACGAGGCCGCCTCGGATCTCGCGCGAGCGGTTCGAGCCGCGGGCGGTGATGTGGAACCAACGGTCGAGGCCGTCGAGGGACTGCACGGGGGCACCGGGGGGCGGAGCCGGTGCCGCCTTGGGGGAGTTCTGGACCATGGGCGACATGCTAGGGCCAGTGCGCAGCCTCGACGACAGCGGACTACCTGTCAGACGCGGACGGCCCTGCTGGGCTCCTAGACTGGGCCTCGTGCCCGAGACCCACCACCAACTGACGCAGGCTCCTGTCCAGCCCCTGGACGTCGACGGCGTCGGCATCGCCGGCATCGGCACGGCACTGTTCGCCGTGGCCACGGTGGTGTTGTGGTTCGGACGAGGCTCCTGGTTGGACGAGGGCCGTGGCTGGTGGTTCTGGGTCGGGCTGGCCGGCACCATGCTGGGGCTGGCCGGTGTCGCCTACACCCGCTGGCGAGTGGCGCGGCGTCGCAACCAGCCACCGGCACGAACGGACGACGACCTCAGCTGACGCGGGTGGGACGGACTCGTCGAGTGTCGCTGAACGCCAGCGCGAGCAACGCCATCAGTGCGAGCAGGCTGGTCAGGGTGTTGGCGCTGGTGACGGCGACCTTCACGTTGCTGTTCGCCCGCGAGCCTGGCTGACGCTCAGTCGAACCGACCCTTCAGTCGAACAGCGCGTCGTCGGTGCTGATGGTGTCGTGCACCGGGTCGTCCAACTCGATGCCGCGTTCCTCGGCGGCGACGTCGGAGTGCCCCCCACAGCCGTGGTCGATGCTGACCACGTGCCCGTCGGAGGGTGAGAACTCGTTGGTGCAGGCACCGAAGGTCGTGCCGAGCCCACCCTGCAGGCGGACGAAGTACCCGCAGGTGCGACACGGCGCTGGAGCCTGGCGGGCCAGCGGCACCTCGGGGCCACCGTTCCCGTGCAACCAGCGGTCGGCCGCCAGCTCTCGTCCCTCACGCGACAGCACCCGCTCGCGGCCCAGCCCGAGCTCAGCCACCACGACACGGGTCATCGCGGCCTCGGCGGGGTCGGTGTCGGGGGCCTGGTCGGCGCCGGTGAAGCCCGGCTCAAGACGCGGGTCGTTGTCAGGGGTCGGCAGCAGCACCCCGGGAGCGAGGTCCCCCGCTTGGATGCGGTCGGTCCACGGCACCCACGGGCGGGCCAGCAGCGCGTCGGCGCTGGGCAGCAGGACGACCTCGTTGACCGTCGGGATCCGGGCACGGGACGCCCGGACCAGGGTGACCGCCCAGCGCCAGTCGACGTAGGCCGGGTGCGGGCAGGCGAACAGGTGGGTGACCACCCGGTCGCCCTCGACCACGACGCCGAGGTGCTCGCCGACGCCGAAGTCGGCGGCAGCCTCCTCGGCGGCCTGACGGGCGAGGTCGACGGCGGCCGCCGTCACCGCGTCCGCCTTGGCTGCTCGCGCCGATCTGGTGGTGCTGGGGGTGGTGAGGCTGGGGGTACTCAACTCGACAGGTCCAGTTCGTCAGCGACCGCTCGAAGCACCTGGGCGATCTTGCCGGCGTGCTTGGCGTCAGGGTGGCGGCCGTGGCGGTAGCCGTTGCCGACGCTGTCGAGCATCTTGATCAGGTCCTCGATCAGCGGGGCCATGGCGTCGGGCTTCTTGCGCAGCGACTTGGCCACCGAGGGCGGGGCATCGATCAGCTGGATCGACAGCGCCTGCTCGCCGCGGCGGCCGGTGGCGACGCCGAACTCGACCTTCTGCCCCGGCTTGAGGGTTGTTACGCCGGGCGGCAGCGCACTGGAGGGGATGTGGACATCCCCGCCGTCCTCCTTGGTGAGGAAACCGAACCCCTTCTCCGCGTCGTAGAAACGCACCTTGCCGATGGGCACCAGAACTCTCCTGTGTCAGCCGGTCACCCGGCAGCGGTCGTCCGACAAGCCTATCGGCCGCACCCGGGCATTCCCAACAGATTCGTCGAGGCTCGCACGAGATCGGACGACTCCGGCCGGTCCCTTCCACTAGCGTGGCTCTCGTAGCCATGACTGCATCCACCCTCCCCCCTGCCCCACCCGCCACTGCACGCGTCCCCCTGTGGCGTCGCGGCGTCCTCGGCAACCCCGGATACCCCCGCTACGTCATCGCGATGATGCAGGGCGCCACCGGGTGGTGGATCAGCCGCATCGCCCAGGACTGGCTGCTGCTCGAACTCACCGGAGACCTGACCGCCATGGGCCTGGCCACCTCGCTGCAGTTCCTGCCGCTGCTGGTCTTCGGTCTCTACGGCGGCGTGCTGGCCGACAAGTTCAACGTACGCACCCTGCTGGTGCTGTCACAGGTCGGCATGGTGGCGGTCAGCGCCACCTTGGCGGTGCTGGCCATCAGCGGGACGATCCTGCCGTGGCACATCTTCGTCGCCGCCGGCCTGACCGGCATGATGCAGGTGATCGAGCAGCCCGCCCGTGCCTCGACCATCGCCCAGCTCGCCGGTCCGCACATCGGGCAGGCCCTGTCACTCAACTCCATCGCCTTCCAGTTGGCCGGCTTCTGGGGCCCCGGCCTGAGCGCGGCCGTCGTGGCCTCGCTGGGCCCGGGGTGGGCGTTCGCCGCCAACGGCCTGGGCTGCGCGATCACCATCGCCCTGCTGTGGCGCATCCCCACCAAGGACCCCGAGCCCACCGCGGCCCGAACCGTGAGCCTGCGCCGGGGGTTGGCCTCGATGCGCGACACCACCGAGATCGGCTGGACCATGGTGCTGGCGGCCATCCTCGCCCTGCTCGCGTTGAACATGCCGCTGATCTACGCCGACATGGCCAACCGTCAGTTCGGCACCGGGGTCGAGGGCTACTCGCTGTTCAACTCGGTCGGCGCCGTGGGTTGCATCGTCGGCGCCCTGGTCTCGGCGCGGGTGTCGACCAAGCCTCGGCTGCGATGGCTGACCGCCCTGCTGGCCGCTCTCGCGGTCATCCTGCTGGCAGCCTCGATGAGCCCGGGATGGATGGTGTTCGCCGCCATGGTGGCCGCGCTGAGCGCGGTCTCGCTGACCTTCCAGTTGCTGTCGAACGCCCTGGTGCAGCTCGCAGTCGACCCAGAGGCCCGCGGCCGGGTGATGGGCCTGTACACCCTGATCGTCTTCGGCGGCATGTCGCTGGCCGGACCACTGGTCGGTGCGGTGGTGCAGCGCATCGGTGGGCGCGACACCCTGGTCATCATCGGCGGGCTGCTGCTGATCATGACGATGGTCACCGCGATGCTGATCGCCCGGTTTGCCGGGCAGCGACTGACCCTGAGCAGGCAGGGCGTCACCATCTCGGAGCCCGCAGTGCCTCGCCACGTGCGGCTCGCCGAGCACGCGCTCAGCGACGCCGAGCGGGCTCGCGCGCGTGCCGAGGAGTCCCTGCAACGCGCAGAGCGCTTCCAGGCCGAGACCGACTGAAGCGATCCGTCGAACCGCCAGGTGCCTAGCCGTCGGCGCGGTGGTGCGCCGGCAGCCGGTCCCAGGTGTCGCGGTAGTAGTCGGCCAGCGCCAGACGACCGGCAGCGGCCTCGTCCACGATGACGCTGGCGCGTCGGTGGAACTGCAGCACCGACGCTGGCCACATCGCCGAGACCGGGCCCTCGACGGCCTGGGCCACCGCTTCGGCCTTGCCCTCCCCCATGGCCACCAGGACGATGGTGCGCGCCTCCATGATCGTGCCCAGACCTTGGGTGACGCAGTGGACCGGCACCGGGACGCCGTTGGTGAAGAAGCGTTGGTTGGCGACGCGGGTGGTCTCGGCCAGGGTCTTCATCCGGGTGCGTGAGGTGAACGAACTGGTGGGTTCGTTGAAGCCGATGTGGCCGTTGGCGCCAATGCCCAGGATCTGGGCGTCGATGCCGCCGGCGGCGACGATCGCCTGCTCGTAGTCCTCGCAGGCCGCGATCAGGTCGTCGGCCATGCCGTCGGGCACGTGCACCCGTGACGGGTCCATCCGCAGCGGTTCGGTGACCGTGGCCTTGATGGTGGCGGCGTACGACTGGGGATGGTCGGCGGGCAGCCCGACGTACTCGTCGAGGGCGAAGGCGTGGGCGCGGCTGAGGTCGAGTTCACCGGCATCGATCCGGCGGGCCAGGTCGGCGTAGATCGTCAGCGGTGACGACCCGGTGGCCACCCCCAGGACGGGCTCGTCCCGGCCCGCGATCGCGTCGACGATGCGCTCCGCAGCGATCCTGGCGACGTCCTCGCCGCTGGAGCAGATGATGACCTCCACTGCGACCTCCTTGGTGTGGCTTGGCCCCAACGCCCCGACCGTAGCCGCACCGGCAGCGGGCGGCCACGGATATGGCCCGAACCGCGCAGCCGGGATGCATGCCCTGAGACGTCCTAGACTGGTCGGCATGGCTGACTGGCGCGATGGGGCTGAGTACGCACCCCTCGAACGACCGGACGGCTTCGCGACCCCCCGCGCCGAACCGTTGGAGACACCGCCGCCACGCCTCGACCTGGCCGCTGGCGCCCCGCTGCAGCACCCGGCCACCTTCCAGCCCAACCCCACGCCCGTTCCTCCGCTGGAGGCGCTGGTGCCGGCGACCGGCCCGAGTCGCGACCCCATGGTCGCGTTCGACAGCGCGTCCGAGCACATCAGCGACGGCTCCGCAGCCTGGGGCGCCGCCCACGCCCAGGCCGGTCCGACGTTCAACCCGCGCGCCCCGATGGCGGTCAGCACCTGGCAGCCCGACCAGCCCTTCGGTGCACCCAGCGGCAGCCCCGCCCAGTTCGCCCCCCCGACCGGCACCCCGGTCGCGCCCGCGATCGGTGCCCCAGCGCCGGGCACCTTCGGCCCACCCGCCCCTGGCGGACGACTGCAGTCGTCCAATCCCACCCTCAACCAAGCCCTCTCGGTGATCAGGTCGGTCGGCTGGCCGCTGTTCGCGGTGCTGGCCGCTGGGGTGCTGATTCGTCCGCTGTCAGGGTTGTTGTTGATCGCGGCGATCGTCCTGACCACGCGCACCAAGGTGGCCCGCAACCGGTTGCAGCAGATCCACGGAATCGCCGCCTCGGTGGCGCTGATCGGCGGCCTGTTCCTCAACCAGACCCGAGACCCGCTCGACGCGATCAACATCTGGTCGCAGGTGTGCTGCATGGTGCTGCTGGTGCTCACCTACCTGTTCGCCTCCCAGGCGAAGCGCCCCTCCTGACCCGGGCCGGACGCACCGTGACCGAGGGCGCGCCCCGATCGATTGCCGACGTGATCCGAGGCCTGGACGCCGAGGCACTGACCGCGCTGTTGCGGGCACGGCCCGACCTGGCCCACCCCCGCCCCTCCTCGACCGGTGAGGTCGCCGAACGCGCCACCTCACCCGCCTCAGTGAGACTCGCGCTGGAGGGTCTGGACCGTTGGCAGCGCCGAGTGGCGACCGGCGCTGCCGCGTTCGACACCATCTCTGTGCGCCACCTGGCTGCGTTGCTCGAGGCAGACCGCGGGGCGGTCGCGAGGGCGGTGGCAGCCCTGCGTGCCCGAGCGCTGCTCTGGGGGCCTGACACCAAGCTGCGGCTGGTCTCCGCCGCCAGGATCGCGCTGGGCCCACACCCCGCCGGCTTGGCACCTGACTCACCGACCCCGCTGTCGTCCGACCAGGTGGCCACCCTGCTGGCCGAGGTGGACGACGAGGAACGCGCCGTGCTCGACCGGCTCACCTGGGACTGCCCGGTCGGTCGCGTCAGCAACGCCACCCGCACCCTCGACCTCGCCCAAGCCCAGTCACCGGTCGAACGGCTGCTGGCGAGGCGCCTGCTGCGGCCCAGCGACGACGACCACGTGGTGCTGCCGCGCGAGGTCAGCCTGGCGGTGCGCGAGGGGCGACTGTTCCAGCAGCGCGTGGACGACCGTCCGCCCGACTGGCCGGTCGGCACCTCGTCCCCGCTGGCAGAGGACGCAGGGCTCGGCACCGCAGTGCACCTGGCGGCGACCGCGGTGCTGCTCGCCGACGAACTGGGAGCGATGGCTCCTCGCCCGTTGGCCACCGGCGGCATCAGTCGGCGAGACCAGGCCACCCTGGCCGAGGTGGTGGGCGACGCGGGTCTGGCAGAGCTGCTGGTCGCGCTGCTGGGCCGGCTGCGACTGATCACTTCGTCGGCCTCGGCGTGGCTGCCCACCACCCGCTTCGACACCTGGGCTGCCGCTGATGGCTTCAGCCGGTGGGCGAGCCTGGTCGAGGCGTGGGTGGAACTCGCCGACCACGACCGGATCCGTCGCGCCGGCGTCGACGAACTGCGCTCGGCCCCGGCTGGGATGGTGGTCGATGCGGCCACGCTCACCGAGCGGGTGCTGTGGCGTCATCCCCACCTCGCGGTCGACGAGGTCGCGCGGGTGGCGACCGCGGTGCTGCAGGACGCCGACCGGTTGGGGCTGTCGGCACTGGGCGTGCGCACCAGCCTGTGGGAGGCCACCGAGGACCCGGGCTTCCCGGCGGCCGGCACCCAGTTCCTGGTGCAGTCCGACCTGACCGCGGTCTCCCCCGGCCCGTTGACCCTCGAGGTGGCCCGCACGCTGGCCCTGGTCACCGAACGGGAGTCGCCCGGGCCTGCGAGTGTGCACCGCTTCACGCCAGCGTCGGTGCGCCGCGCCCTGGACGCCGGTTGGTCGGTCGAGCAGCTGAGGGTCTGGCTGGACGAGCACTCGTCCACCACGCTCCCCCAGCCACTGGCCTACCTGCTCGACGACGTCGCCCGCCAGCACGGCCGTATCAGGGTGCGGGCCACCAGCAGCGTGGTCAGAGTGGACGACGAGGCGGTCGCTGAGGCCCTGGTTCGACATCCTCGGGCCGCCGAGCTCGGTGTGGTCAGGCTGGCCCCGACCGTCTTGGCCTCCGACGCCGAACCGGAGGAGCTGGTGCTCGCCCTGCGCGAGCTGGGCCATGCCCCGATCGCCGAGGGACGCACCGGCGAACCCCTGCACCGTCCACCGGCGCGGCGACTGCCCACGCCGGGGGTGGCACCTCGTCCCAGCACACCGTCGACCGACCAGTTGCGGGCGCTGGTCAACACCCTGCACGCCGGCCAGGGGGCCAGCCGGGCCCAGGCCGACCTCGTCGAAGTACTGGCCTCGGGTCAGCGCGACGCGTCCTGGCTCGACCTGGACTACGTCGACGACCAGGGCCGCCAGCGCAGTGCCACGGTGCGGGTGCTCACCCTGGCCGGCGGGCAGGTGCGGCTGGTGCGCCGCGGTGCGGGGCAGCTGGTCGTGCCGGTCAGCCGGGTGGTGCGCGCCCAGCCGATCGGTTGACCGACACCTGCCGCGGCGGGCAGGGGCATACTGGGCGACGATGAATCCCAACGGACCCCTGATCGTCCAGTCCGACCGCACCCTGTTGCTCGAGGTCGACCACCCCGAGGCGGACGCCTGCCGGATCGCGATCGCCCCCTTCGCAGAACTCGAGCGCGCCCCTGAGCACGTGCACACCTACCGGATCACCCCACTCGGGTTGTGGAATGCCTGCGCCGCCGGGCACGACGCCGAGGAGGTGGTCGACGCGCTGCTGAGCTGGTCGCGCTACCCGGTGCCCTCGTCGCTGCTGCTCGACATCACCGAGACCATCGGCCGCTACGGCCGGCTGCGGATCGAGAAGCACCCCACCCACGGGCTGGTGATGGTCTCGACCGACAAGGCGGTGCTCACCGAGGTGCTCCGCTCCTTGGCGGTCAAGGGGCTGGTCGGGGCCAGGATCGACGACGAGACCGTGGTGGTGCACCCCAGCGAGCGCGGCCACCTCAAGCAGGTGCTGCTCAAGTTGGGCTGGCCGGCCGACGACCTGGCCGGGTTCGTCCGCGGTGAGGAGCACCCGATCGCGCTCGAGCAGGACGGCTGGAAACTCAGGCCCTATCAGACCCAGGCGGCGGACTCGTTCTGGCACGGCGGGTCGGGTGTGGTGGTGCTGCCCTGCGGGGCGGGCAAGACCGTGGTTGGCGCGGCGGCAATGGCCCACGCGCAGGCCACCACGCTGATCCTGGTCACCAACACCGTCGCCGCCCGGCAGTGGAAGGACGAGTTGGTGCGTCGCACCAGCCTGAGCCCCGACGAGATCGGCGAGTACTCCGGGTCTCGCAAGGAGATTCGTCCGGTGACCATCGCCACCTACCAAGTGGTGACCACCAAGCGCGGCGGCCAACACACCCACCTGGAGTTGTTCAACGCCCGCGACTGGGGGCTGGTGATCTACGACGAGGTGCACCTGCTGCCAGCGCCGGTGTTCCGGATGACCGCCGACCTGCAGGCCAGGCGGCGGCTCGGGCTGACCGCCACCCTGGTGCGCGAGGACGGCCGCGAGGGCGACGTGTTCTCCCTGATCGGACCGAAGCGCTACGACGCGCCGTGGCGTGACATCGAGGCGCAGGGATGGATCGCGCCCGCCGACTGCGTCGAGGTGCGGGTGACGTTGACCGATGACGAGCGGCTGGCCTACGCGGTGGCCGATCCCGACGTGCGTTACCGGCTGGCCTCGACGGCGGAGTCGAAGAACCAGGTGGTGCTCGACCTGGTCGAACGCCACCGAGGCACCCCGACGCTGGTGATCGGCCAGTACGTCGACCAGTTGCACGACCTGGCTGAACGCACCGGGGCGGCGCTGATCACCGGTGAGACCACCACCCGCCAGCGCGAACGCACCTACCAGTCCTTCCGTGACGGCGAGATCGACCTGCTGGTGGTGAGCAAGGTGGCGAACTTCTCGATCGACCTGCCCTCGGCCGAGGTGGCGATCCAAGTGTCTGGGGCATTCGGCTCACGCCAGGAGGAGGCGCAGCGTTTGGGCAGGATCCTTCGTCCCAAGGACGGGTTGGTGGCCCGGTTCTACGCGCTGGTCAGCCGCGACACCGTCGATGCCGAGTTCGCCCAGCACCGCCAGCGCTTCCTGGCCGAGCAGGGCTATGCCTACCGAATCATCGATTCCGAGAATCTGGATGAGCTGGACTGATTCGACTGGCCCAGGTGGCATCCACCGGCACGGTCGACTCGTCCACCTCGCCCCACTCGAGGCAGGACGAGTCGTCGGCGGTCACCAACTCGGCCAGCTGAGCCGGCCAGACCTCACGCTTGCCGAGGTCATCCAGGGCGAACCAGCCGTGGCCGAGCAGGGTGAGCTTCTCGAGTTCGGTGAACCCTGAGGTGTCGACCTCGAACTCGTCCAGCCGCACCCGGTAGAACCACTCCTCCTGCACCAGCACTTGGTCGGAGTAGCCGTGAATGACCACCCGGTGGGCGAGCGGACCCTCGAGGTCGGCGTCGTCGACGACCAGCCCGGTCTCCTCGCGCAGTTCGCGGCGGGCGGCCTCGCGCGGGGTCTCACCGGGGTCGAGTCCGCCGCCTGGGGTGACCCACCACTGCGAGCCGGGCAGGCCGGGGTCGGTGTCGGCGAACAGCAGGACGCGGCCGGCCGGGGAGACGACGACCACGCGGGCGGCCCGGCGCTGTTTGCGCGGACGGTCCTGCGGCGCCAGGCACACCCCGGTGCGGGTGCGGAAGGGTTCGCTCACCTGGGTGGGATGGTCACTCGGCCTCGGTGCCCTCGCTGGTGCGTGCGCCCAGCTCGGCGTCCAGGCGCAGCAGGCCGGGGCCGTCGTCACCGATCATCTTGATCCGGCCGATGATCTCGCTGACGGTGGCCTCCTCCTCGAGTTGCTCGTCGATGAACCAGGTCAGCAGCGGGCGGGCGTCGAGGTCGCCGGCCTTGTCACAGGAGCGGTAGAGCTCGCGGATCGACTCCGAGACCAGCTCTTCGTGGGCCAGGGCGGCCTCGAACACGTCGAGGGCGGTGGCCGACTTCTCCACCTTGGGGGCAGCGATCGCCTTGATCGAGGGGTTGCCGTCGCGGTCGACGACGTGCTTGATGAACTTGTTCGCGTGCACGAGTTCCTCATCGGCCTGGGCGCGCAGCCAGTGCGCCATGCCGGGCAGGTCGAGTGAGTCGACCTGGATGGCGAGCTGCTGGTAGGTGATCGCGGCACCGAACTCCAGGGTGATCTGGTCGTCGAACAGCGGGGCAAGTTCTGCAGGCATCTTCATGCTCACCGACGCTAGCGCGCAGCTCGGACGTTTTCGCGGATGGGCTCAACTGGCTCAGCTGGCCAGGGCGAGCGGCAGCACCTGCGCGGGAGTACCCCGGTCGGCCACCCGTCCGTGGTCGAGGACGAGCACCTCGTCGGCACCCTCAAGGGACTGGCGATCCGCAGCCCCGACCCCGACGACCGACGCGCGATCAGGGTGCACGTCACTGACCAGGGGCGCGCGGTGCTCGAGCAGGCCGACCGGGCGCGCGACCTCGTCCACGAAGAGGTCTTCGCCGCACTGGACGAGTCAGAGCGCGCTCACCTGCAGTCCCTGCTCAACAAGCTCGACGAGCACTGATCCCGTCACGGCGACAAGCCACGCGCTGAGGCACACCTTGGTGCGTCGAGCACAGGCAATTGCGTGTGCTTCAGGCAACAGGTTGTGCTTCAGCGCCCATGGCAGCCGCCCTGAGCGCCCATCGCGGCAGCTCTCAGTGCAGCGAGGCGTCGGCGTCGCCGCGCGACCAGCTGACCATGCGCACCGTCAGCCCGGCGCGGCTGGGCGCCGCCACCAGGGGCCCCGCCGAGGTCTCGTACTCGCCGGGCCAGTGCGCCAACCGCACCAGGTGCAGCGCGTCCCCGTCGCGGGCCGCGCGAACGGTCAGGCTGTCGGGTCCACGCGAGACCCGTACTCGGACGCGGTGCCCCAACCAGGTCGGCACCGGAGCCACCGACCAGTCACTGAACTCGTGGGTGACCACCGATCCGACTTGCAGCGCGCCGTCGGCGAACTCCACCCCCGCCTTGACCCAGCGGTTCGAGTCGGCCACCACGAAGATCCCGGCCTGGTCGAACTCTTCGGAGAAGTCGGCCTCGAAGACCACCTCCATCGACTCCCCCACCGCCAGCGGTGCGACCAGCCCGTGCTCGGAGTCGTGGACGAAGCCGTAGCTGGTCGTGCGCCACGCGTCCGACTCCTCCACCGCGGTCACCAGCAGCGAGCCGTCCAGGTCGACCTCGGCCGACACCGGTTCGTGGGTCCAGCGGCCTTCGTCCCAGTTCACAGTCTGCATGGGGCCATCCTGCCCCGACCTCGGCCTCAGCGCTGGTCAGACCGACAGTCTGGCCACCGCCGCAGCCGTCAGTTCGGCGTCGCGCACGGCCCGCCCGCTGAGCCGCACCAGCCCACCGTCGGTCGGCGCAACGGCGATCCTCGAACCGACGCCCTGGAGGATCTGCAGTTCTCGTCCCAGTGCGGCGGCCAGCACCACGGCCGCGGACCCAGTGGCCTCGTCCTCGTCGATGCCCAGGTGCCGGGCGAAGAACCTGGCCCTGACCCGGCCGGCCGGCTCGTCCAGCCACGACCACAGGTAGTCGGCGCGCGGGTTGGTGCCCGGCTCGGACGAGTCGACCTGTGCGGGGGTCGCCAGTTGCAGCAGGTTCACCTCGGGGCACGTGGCCGGGTTGGCCGTCACCGTCGCCCCACTCAGCGTGGCCTCGACCGGCACCGGGCCAGCGTCAGTGTGCAGGGCCTGGACGCCTCTTCCGTTGACGTGCAGCAGCCACGCCGCACCCACCGTGGGGTGTCCCGCGAAGGCCAGTCGCGTGGTGGGGGTGTGGATCCGCAGCGAGCCGCACTCGGCGTCGTCGATGAAGATCGTCTCGGAGAACCCGAGTGCGGCAGCAATGGTCTGTGCCTGCTCGTGCCCGATCGATGCACTGTCGTGCACCACACCGAGGGGGTTGCCGTGGGCTCCGGAGGCGTCGGTGAAGACGCGCAGCACCTCGATGTCCATCCCGGCAGCCTAGGAGTCCACTCACCGCGAGCACCAATCGAGGGTTCCTGCGACAAGCTGGGCACATGCTGCTGAACGAGGTCGTCGCCACATCGGGTCAGGTCGCGTCGACCCGTTCGCGCAAGCAGAAGATCGCCCTGCTGGCTGCCTGCCTGACCAGCGCCCATGCCCAGGGCGCCGACCTCGAGGTGATCGCCAGTTGGCTCGCCGGTCGCCTGCGCCAGCGCCGCACCGGGGTGGGCTGGCGATCGGTGCACGACCTTCCCGCGCCCGCAGCCTCGCCCACATTGACCACCGCTCAGGTCGAAGACACCTTCGCCGCCCTCGGGGCCGTGGCCGGCCAAGGCTCACGGACGAGTAGGAGCGGCGCCGTCGAGCAGCTGTTCAGCGCTGCCACGGACGACGAACAGCAGTGGCTGCGTGGCATCATCACCGGCGAGGTGCGCCAGGGCGCGCTCGACGCCCTGGTGCAGGAGGCGTTGGCGGTGGCCACCGCCGCGCCGCTGGTGACGGTGCGGCGCGCGGCGATGCTGGCCGGTGGCACGCCCCCGGTGGCCGAGCTCGCCTTCAGCGGCGGCGCACCGGCACTCGCACAGGTCGCGCTCACCCCCGGCCGACCGGTGCTGCCGATGCTCGCCTCGAGTGCCCCCGATCTGGCGACCGCACTGGACCGGCTGTCCCCCACCGGCCACGAGCAGGTGGCGGTCGACGCCAAGCTCGACGGCATCCGCCTGCAGGCCCACAAGCACGCCGGTCAGGTGGTGCTGGCCACCCGCAGCCTCGACGTGATCACCGACCGGCTGCCCGAGGTGGTGGCAGTGGTCGAGGCGCTGCCCGCCGATGACCTCGTCCTCGACGGTGAGGCGCTGTGGATGGACGAGGCCGGTCGTCCGCGCGCCTTCCAGGAGACCGCCTCGCGCACCGCGCAGAGCGACGGGGGCGCGGTCACCCCGTTCTTCTTCGACCTGCTGCACCTCGACGGCGTTGACCTGCTCGACCGCCCTGCCCACGAGCGCTGGGCCGCCCTGGAGCGCCTCGTCCCGGAACGGTTCCGCGTCGAGCGACTGGTCACCGCCGACCCGGACGAGGCCGCGTCCTTCCAGTGGCGTGTGCTCGCCGAGGGGCACGAGGGCGTGGTGGTCAAGGACGTGGAGGCACCCTACGACGCCGGGCGCCGGGGCTCGTCCTGGATCAAGGTCAAGCCGGTGCACACCCTCGACCTGGTGGTGCTGGCGGTCGAGCAGGGTTCGGGACGCCGCCGCGGCTGGCTGTCGAACATCCACCTCGGCGCCCGCAGTGCGGCCACCGGTGAGTTCGTCATGGTGGGCAAGACCTTCAAGGGCATGACCGACCAGATGTTGGCCTGGCAGACCCAGCGTTTCACCGAGTTGGCGACCGGCCCGACCGACGGCTGGGTGGTGCCGGTGCGTCCTGAACAGGTGGTCGAGATCGCCCTCGACGGCATCCAGCGCTCCACCCGCTACCCCGGCGGGGTCGCGCTGCGGTTCGCCCGGGTCGTCGGCTACCGCGACGACAAGACCGTCGACCAGGTCGACACCATCGAGGCGATCCGCGAGCAGTTCTGGGGACGAGCCTCAGCCGGCGACGCCTGAGGCCGGACGCACCGGGGTCTCCAGACCACCTTCGCGGCGCCCCCGGCTCCACTGGCTGAGTTCCTCCTCGAGCCGTCGTCCGTACGGCAGGAACAGCAGCGGCACCAGGCCGACCAGGCAGAAGGCGATCGGCACCAGGGCGGTCGCCACCCGGATGCCCAACTGTGCGGTCTCGCCCTGCAACCCGCCGCCCTCGACAAAGCCGAACCGGCTGAGGATCGCCATGTAGAGCACCAACTGCACCCCCGACAGCGGCGCCGACAACAGCGCCCGGATCGAGGCGAACAGCCCGGTCTTGCGGGTGCCCGACTGGCGCTCGTTGTCGTCGACCAGACAGGCATCCAGCGCCACCCCAGCCATCGACATCACGTGCCGGCCGGCCATGATCGCCACGTAGCAGCCCAGCACCACCCACCAGGTCGAGGCGAAGAACAGCGCGGCGAAGCCCAGCATGTAGGGCACCGACCCCACCCAGATCGAGGTGCGTCCGCCCAGGCGCTTGACCACCCTCGCCAGCAGCGGAAGCACCGCCAACACGATCAGCATCGATCCGGAGTCGGCGACGGTGGCCTGCCAGCCCTGCGCCCGGATCACGTGGTCCATGAAGTAGAGGAAGCCGGTGAAGTAGATGCCCATCGGGGCCATCGCCAGCAACTGGTAGCCGAACCAGGCCCAGAACGCGCGCATCCGCACGATCGACAGCACGTCCTGCTTGAGTTCGGCCCGGCTGATCGTTCCGCCGTTGTCGCCGTGTTCGTACAGGTGATCGGGATCGGGCAGTCGCCAGACCGCGATCGCGTAGACGGCGGCGTTGACCGCGACCACACCGGTGAGCAGCAGGGCCATCACGGTGTGGTCGTTGACGAGGTCACCGACCAGCAACTGGGTGGCGACCACCGTGGCCAGGAAGCTGATCGCGTTGCCGATCCAGGTGCGGACGACCTCGACGTCGACCCGGTCCTGCCGGGTGGGGGCGACCAGGTAGAACCAACTCGTGGCCGAGATCAGGTAGAACGTGGCGGCGACGTCGAAGATGAACAACTCGGCCAGGAACACCAGGAACAAGGTGTTCTGGCTCCAGTCGGGTTGGCTCCAGGCCATCGCCACCAGGCCGAGCACCATGAACGGGACGGTGCGCCGCATCACCGGGACGAACTTGCCGCGTCCGGGCTTGTGGCGCATCTTGTCGAGCAGCACCCCGAAGACGGGGTCGTTCAGCACGTTCCACAGGTTGAACCAGAAGTAGACCCAACCCACCTTGTCGGCGCCCAGTCCGAGGACGTCGGTGTAGAACTTCACGTAGACGTTGTGGATGATGACGCTGCTCATCCACATGGCAGGCAGGGGTGCGGCCACCCGTGCCCGCTGCCGCAGGGTGAGCCGGCCCTGCTCGGCGACGACGCCGGCGGTCACCACCGTGCCCGGAGTTCGAGGCTTCCCGTGCGTGGCTCGACGGTGACCTGTCGACCGTCGAGGACGAGCGGCACGGCCGCCCCCTGGTCGTCGGTGACCGTCACCTCGGCGCCCGGTTCGGCGAGCCAGAAAGCCGACTCGGCCTCACCGGCCCCGGTCCAGCGCGCGGTGAAGGTGCCGTTGTCGCTGCCGAAGTGGTCGATCGTGCCGTCGACGGCCCTCGGACGAGACCTGCGCAACACCCGGGCGGCCTCGGTGTCGGCGAAGTCGCGTTCCCAGCACCAGTAGGTGTGCGACCAGCCGAACCGGTCGAACAGGTCGAGCAGGTGCGTACCGTGGTCGGTGACCCCGACGTGGCGGCCGAAGGCACCCCACTCCCCCACGATCACCGGCACCTGCCAACGCTGCTGGGCCTCCTGCGCCCGGGTGAAGATGGTCTCGGCACGAGTGTTGCTGGCCAGCGGCACGGCGTCGGTGTCGACCACCAGGTCGTAGCCGTGCGGGGAGTAGACCACCTGGTCACCGCCCACCTCGACCAATGAGGGCACCCCGGTGTTGGAGAAGTAGGTGTGCTCGCGCAGCAGCAGGCGGGCGAACCCGGCTGCACGCACCGCCCACCAGACCCGGTCGTAGAAGCCTTGGACGACCTCGTCGAACGGCTGCAGCGCGGGCGCCACCTGGTCGCCGACCGCGCGGTGCACGGCAACGTCGTCGAGGTGGGCCAACTGCTCCAGCTTGCCCTCGTCACTGCCCCAGGACGCCATGACGTCGTCCAGGTCCTGGCCGGTGGCGGCGGCCACGGCGCCGAGCAGGTGCCCGGCCAGCAGCGGCGCCTCGCTGCCCGGGGTGGGCTCGTTGAGCACGTCGATGCCGATCACGGCGGGATGGTTGCCGAAGCGAGCCAGCAGTTCGAGCCAGAACTCGGTCAGGTGGTCCTGCAGGCCGCGCCCGGCGACCTCAGCGTTCGACCAGAAGGCGTCGAGCGACTCGTGCACCGCCGGCGAGCGCAGGTAGCCGTCGCTCCACAGTTCCGCAGCGTCGAAGGTCTGCTCGGTCAGGGTGGCCCACTGCGGGGCCCCGTCGCTGAACTGCTGGGAGTACAGGTCCTGGTGGGCATCGAGGACGACGACCATCCCCCGGGCATGCAACTCGTCCAACTGCTCGCCCAGCCAGGCCAGGTAGGGCTCGTCCCACACCCCCGGTGCGGGTGCCGCGGCAGCCCAGATCACTGCGAGCCTGACAAGGTTGATGCCCAACTCCCCAGCGAGGAAGTCGAGGTCGGTGCTCGTCCAGTCACCACGGAACGACGGGTCTCCCGCCCGCGCCCCGGTGTCACCCTTCCTGACCAGGTTGATGCCGTGGAACAGCACCTGTCGTCCGAGTTCGTCGCGCAGCACCGTGGCGTCGGTGACCAGCATTGTCTCCCCCTCGTTCGCCCTGGATGGAATCATGGCAGCATGCACTCAACCCTGCAGCGACTTGGCCTTTCTCCCTCCACCCGGGCGGTGGTGCTGCACGCCGACGACGTCGGCATGTGCCACGCGACCATCCCTGCCGCCATCGAACTGTTCGCCTGCGGCGGCATCTCGTCGGCCTCGCTGATGGCTCCCTGCCCCTGGGCCAAGGTCGCCGCCGAGCAACTGCTCGAGGCTGACGCCCCCGACCTGGGCGCCCACTGGACACTGACCAGCGAGTGGCCGGCCTACCGGTGGCCACCGCTCACCAGTGACCCGAGCCTGCTCGACGACGAGGGACGACTGCCGCGCACCGTCGAGCAGGCGCGGGCCAATGCCACCACCGAGGCGGTGCGGGCAGAGTTGGCCGCGCAGGTCGACCTGCTCAAGGGATGGGGGTTGACCGTGACCCACGCCGACACCCACATGGGCACCCTGGCTGCCCCGCGACTGCAGCCGGTCGCGCTCGAGGTCGGCCTCGATCACCAACTGTGGCCGCTGACGGTGGCTTTCGACGAGCAGCAGTGGCACGACCGCGGACTCGACGAACAGTCGGCCACCGCCGCCGCTGACCACATCCGTCGCCTGGCCGACCAGGGGCTGCCGATGATCGACCACATCCGCAGCCTTCCACTGGAGCACGCCGACGACCACCTGGGCATCGCCGAGCAGACCCTGCGTGAGCTGCAGCCCGGCATCACCCACTTCCTGTTCCATCCGGTCGTCGACACTCCCGAGGTGCGCGCCGCCACCCCCGACTGGGCTGGCCGGGTCGCCAACTTCGAGGCGATGCGCGACCCGCGCATCCAGACCGTGATCGACCAGGAGGACTTGGTCGTGCTGCCCTACTCGGCGCTGCAGGGGCTGCTGCCGGGTGGCGCCGGTGACCCGGTGGGCGTAGAGTCCTGATCCCTCCCAGAACCCGCGCCCGACGCGGGTCGCCCGGTCGGGTGCACCCGCCGGGCAGCAGCTTCGTCCCACACCTGCCGGGAGACCGCCATGCCTGATGCCGTGATCGCCGCCGAACGCGCCCACCTCGAACGAGCCCGCGAGGCGTTGGCCGGCATGCGCAGCGACACCGCCGACTGGCGCACGGCCAGCGCGGGTGACCACGTCTCGACCCAGATCCTCAAGCAGATGCTGTTCCGGCGGATGAAGTCGCTGCAGGACGACCCGACCGTGCCGCTGTTCTTCGGACGGATCGACTACCGCGCCGACCTCGGGGCCGACGAGGACGAGACCTGCCACATCGGACGCCGGCATGTCGCGGCCTCACTCGGCGGTGACCCGCTGGTGATGGACTGGCGGGCGCCGATGGCGCTGCCGTTCTACCGGGCGCGCCCCGACGACCCGATGGGCATCGGACTGCGCCGTCGGTTCGGCTTCCACCACGGCCAGATCACCGCCTACGAGGACGAGTCCCTGACCTCGGGCGCCGCGGGGCACTCCACGATCCTCGAGGACGAGATCGAGCGTCCGCGCACGGGACCGATGCGCGACATCGTCGCCACCATCCAACCTGACCAGGACGTGCTGGTGCGCACCCCGCTGGAGCAGTCGATGGCGATCCAAGGGGCGCCCGGCACGGGCAAGACCGCCGTCGGACTGCATCGAGCCGCGTACCTGCTCTACGCCCACCGCCAGCAACTGTCGCGCACCGGGGTCATGGTGATCGGTCCCAACGATGCCTTCCTGGGCTACATCGGCGACGTACTGCCCGCGCTCGGCGAGATCGACGCCACCCAGGAGACGGTCGAGTCGCTGGTCAGCGCCGCCACTGGCCTGAGCGTCAAGGGTGCCGACGAGCCGGCGGTCGGCGTGCTCAAGGGCGATCCGCGGATGGCGACCCTGCTGCACCGGGCGCTGTGGTCACATGTCGGCGAACCGAGCGAGATGCTGGTCGTCCCGGTCGGGCACCGGCAGGTGCGCGTGCCCACCCACCAGGTCGTCGAGGCCGTCCACGGTGTGGTCGAGCGCGGGGTGCGTTACGAGGCCGGCCGGGTGATGGTGCCGCAACGGCTGGCCCACCAGGTGCTGCTGCGCCTCGAGGTGGCCGGTGAGACCACCGACGACCGGGTGCAGGCGGCGGTCGCCCGAACCCCGGCGGTCAAGGCCATGGCCAAGCAGTTGTGGCCGGCGGTCAAGGCCACCACGTTGGTGCACCAACTGCTCAGCGATGCCGGCTTCCTCGCCACCCACGCCGACGGGCTGCTCGAGGCGGGAGAGCAGTCGCTGCTGATCGGCACCAAGCCGCCCCGCAGTCCAGGCTCACGTCGCTGGACCCTGGCCGACCTGGTGCTCGTCGACGAGGTGGTCGACCTGCTCACCCGCACCCCGAGCCTGGGGCACGTGATCGTGGACGAGGCGCAGGACCTCTCGGCGATGATGCTGCGGGCTGCCGGACGCCGCGCGACCACCGGATCAGTCACGCTGCTCGGTGACCTGGCCCAGGCCACCACGCCGTGGGGGCTGCGCGACTGGACCGCAGCCCTGTCGCACATCGGGCACACCGACGCGGTGGTCAACGAACTGGTCGAGGGTTTCCGGGTGCCCGGTGACGTGATCAAGTTCGCGGCCCGGTTGCTGCCCAGTATCGCGCCCGATCTGACCCTGCCACGCTCGGTGCGTCGTAACCGGGGCGACCTGGTGGTGCGCCGCGCCGACCCCCTGTCCGAGGTGGGGCCGGTGGCCGCAGAACTGCTGGAGCGTGAGGGCACGCTGGGTGTGATCGTGCCGCCGTCGTGGGTGGACGAGGTGTCGGATCGCCTCGACCGGGCGCAGGTGCCGCACAGCGTCCTGGGGCGCGAGCGAGCTGCAGGGCCCAACGAGTCCGACGTGCTCCCGAGCGAACTGATCACCCGGGTCGAGGTGGTCGACTCCCAGCTGGCCAAGGGTCTGGAGTTCGACCACGTGCTGCTGCTGGAACCCGCCACGATGGCCGAGGCCGAACCAGACGAGGTGACCGGGCTGCGCCGGCTCTACGTCTGCCTGACCCGAGCCGTGAGCAGCCTCACCGTGCTGCACTCCGTCGACCTGCCGGCCGCGCTGCGTTGACCGTCGCGGTCGCACGCGAGACATAGTGCTCCAGCAGGTCGGCCCGGCGATCCAGCGACCACCGCACGAGGTCGACCGCCTGAAGAAGCCGCATCCTGGCCAGGGTCTGGTCCAGGTCGTCACCCTCGACACCGAAGGGTGCGGCGAAGTCGCCTGCGGCATGCCGGAAGTGACCCTCCTGCAGGTGCATCAGGTCCGCCCATGGCACTGGACCCGCCGCCGCCGACCCCCAGTCGAGCAGCACCAGCTCGCCGTCGTCTGCGACCAGCACGTTGCCGGGATTGAGGTCGCCGTGGCACAGGCCGTGGACGAGCTCCACCTCTGCCAGTGTGGCGAACTGTTCGTCCAACCACCCCGTGTCGTCGGCGCCGTAGACGCCCAACCCGCGCAGAGCGTCGCCGGGGGCCAGTGCGGCCCGGTTGTAGGTGACGTGCTGCTGCCAGGCCGAGGGCAGGTCTCGTCCGAACCGGGAGAACAGGTGCTCGGGGGCGCTATCTAGGTCGATGGTGGCCAGCCGGGTCGCATACTCCCCCAGGCGCTGCCACAGCTCGGGTGAGGCCGGGTCGGGGTGGTGTCCCCGCGCCCGCTCGTGGACGATGTGCGGCACGCCGTCGACTTCGCCGACCGCCACCACCCCGGGCGTGGGTACACCGACGCCTCGCGCCGCCTCGGCGCACCAGGCCTCCTTGACGAACTCCCCGACATCGCTGACCGTGCCGCGCAACGGGTCGCGGGCGAACCGGACGACCACCTCGTCGGTGGCGTACACGTGGTTGGTGACACCCGTGCTCTCGAGCGGGGCGAACGACCCGCCCAAGCCGTGGGCCTCGGCCACGGCGGCGACCATCCCGGCCGGGTCGAGTCGTCCGCTCATCGCAGGAACAGCTTTCGCATTCGCACGGTGGTCACCCACAGACCGAGGGCTGTCATCGCGGTGAAGTAGGTGGCGTGCCCCAGCGTGGCCCAGGTCAGGTGACCGACCGCGAGATGGCGCATCAGCTCGACCCCGTGCCACAGCGGCAGCGCCTGGATGAACAACTGCACGGCGCTCGGGTAGACGCTGATCGGGTACAGCGTCGCCGAGAACAGGAACATCGGCAGCATCGCGAACATGATCAGGTCGAGTTGCTGGAAGCGCTGCGCGAAGCTGGTCACGCCCATGCCGACCGCGGCGAAACCGAAGGCGATCAGCACCGCCGCCGGCACCATCAACAACGCCCACCACGAGGTGGCCAGCCCGAGCGCTGCCATCACGGCGAGGAAGGCGACCGCGTACAGCAGACCCCGGAACAGCGCCAGCATGATCTCGCCCAGCGCCACGTCGAGCGGGCCGAGTGAGGTCTGCAGCATGGCCTGGTAGAGCTTGCCGAAATTGAGCTTGAAGAACACGTTCATCGTCGAGTCGTAGATGGCGCCGTTCATGGCCGAGGTGGCCAGCATGGCCGGGGCGATGTAGGCGGCGTAGCTCACCTTCGCCCCGCCCGGGCCCTCGACCTCACCGACCAAGGCGCCAAGGCCCCAGCCCATCGCCAGCAGGTACAACACCGGCTCGAAGAAGCCGGAGATGATGATGCCCCAGTTCTGTGTCTTGATCGCCTGCCAGCCCCGCTCGAGCACCGCGACCATGTTCCCTGACCAGATCCCCGGGGCCGGGCGCGGGCGGGCCAGCCGCTCGACGGCCAGTTGGGTGGGTGACAGTTCGCGGCTCATCGGGTCAACCTGCGGGTGTAGAAGCGGCATGACAGCGCTGCCCCGACGACCGCCATGGTGACCAGCACCAGCACGTGGACGACCACCAGCCAGGCCGGTTCGCGCAGGCCGTAGCTGGCCCAGCGGGCGAGCTGGGTGCCGTGCCAGACCGGGGAGATCCAGCCGATCCACTGCAGGTAGGTCGGCATGGTCGACAGAGGGAAGTAGGTGCCCGAGAACAGCATCATCGGCATCACGATGAACCGCTGGACGAAGTTGAACGCCATCCCGTCGCGCTTGAGGGTGGCGGCGTAGGCCTGCAGGGGTGCACCGAAGGCGACCGCGGACAGCGCTGCGATCGGCACCGTCAGCCACGACCAGGGGCTGCTCGTGGCCCCGAACGCCAGCATGAACAACCAGAACACGATCGCCTGCGCGACGAAGCGCAGCGTCACCGCCAGCAGGTGCCCCAACGAGATCTGCGCTGGGGTCACCGGGGTCGCGGCCGGGCCGTAGTAGGTGCGCCTCCACCGGAAGCCGGCCATCACCGGGTAGGTCAACTCCCCCGAGGCGGCAGCCACGATGGTGGCGACCATGACCGCCGGCGCGACGAAGACCAGGTAACTCACCCCGTCGACGGTCTGGCCGTTGGCGCTGACCAGCGCGCCCAGTCCGACCCCGAGCGCGACCAGGTAGAACAGCGGCTGACCCACGCCGACCGCGACCACCGTCCACAGGTAGGCCCGCATCGACCGCAGCGAGGTCTCGGCGTAGTACCAGACCCCGAAGCGGCGGGCCCGGCCGGCCAACTCGGTCGGCTCACCGGCCCGCCCGGACGCCGCCAGGCGTGAGACGTCGATGTCAGTCAACGAGGGTCCTCCCGGTGAGTCGGAGGAACACGTCCTCCAGCGACGAGCGACGCACCAGCGAGGTGACCGGGTGCAGGCCGGCGCCGCTGACCCGTTCGAGGGTGGCCTCACCGTCGGCGCTGTAGAGCAGGATGCGGTCGGGCAGCACCTCGATGCGCTCGGCCAGGCCCTCGAGTTGGGCCACCACCTGCGCGTTGCGCTGCGACCCGAACCGCAGTTCCAGCACCTCACGGGTGGAGTACTGGCGAATCAGTTGCGCCGGCGACCCCTCGGCCATGATCGTGCCCTTGTCGATGACGATCAGCCGGTCGCACAACTGCTCGGCCTCATCCATGAAGTGGGTGGTGACGATCAGGGTGACACCAGCCTCCTTGAGCCTGAACAGCCGGTCCCACAGCGTGTGCCTGGCCTGCGGGTCGAGGCCGGTGGTCGGTTCGTCCAGCAGCAGCACCTCGGGCTCGTTGACCAGACCCCGGGCGATGGTGAGCCGGCGCTTCATGCCACCAGAGAGATCATCGACGCGAGCACTGGCCTTGTCAGTGAGCTGGGCGAACTCGAGCAACTCGGCCGACTTGGGCACCAGGTACGACCGGGGCAAGCCGAAGTAGCGCCCGTACATGATCAGGTTCTCGCGCACCTTGAGGTCGTCGTCGAGGTTGTCCTGCTGCGGGACGACCCCCAGGTGCGCCCTGACCTGGGGTCCTTGGGTCTCGGGGTCGAGACCGACCACCGACAACTCGCCTGCGGTGCGCCCCAACGTGCCGCCGATCATCCGCATGGTGGTGGACTTGCCGGCACCGTTGGGCCCGAGCAGACCGAACGACTCGCCACGGCGCACGTCGAAGTCGATGCCGTCGACGGCCACGAAGTCTCCGTACGCCTTGGTCAGTCCGCGCGCCCGGATCACCAGTTCCTCTGAGGTCACCACCGCAGCGTACGGGGCGCAGCTGACACTCTCCTGCCGAGTCGCGTTGGCCTGACCGCCGCCCACGTTCAGTGGGGACGGTGGGCAGCGACCTCGTCGTCGATCAGGGTGCGCCACGAGTGCACGAGTCCGGCGTCCACGTAGGCCTTGTACGAGCCCTGCGGACGAGCCGGAGTCCCGATGTGGAAGGCCCGCACGCCCGCGCGGACCAGCCAGGGTACGTGGTCGGGCTTGAGACCCCCACCGGCCATCACCAGGTCGGCAGCACCAGGCACCTCCCGGCAGACCGACAACACCTCGTCCAGACCGTGACCCAGACCCCGTGACGAGCCAGCGGTCAGCACCTGGTCCACTCCCGGCAGTGTAGGGACGACCTGCCAGGCCTTGCGGTAGTCGAACGCCCAGTCGATGGCACGGTGGAAGGTCCACGGGGCGTCGATGTCGGCCACCATCGCCTCGCAGGTGCCCCGGTCGACTTCGTTGAGGGCGTTGAGGAAGCCCAGGACGACCCCGTCAGCGCCTGCGGAGAGGTAGCTGCGAATCAGCCCGATCAACCGGGTGGCCTCACCGCCGTCGGTCGACCAGCCCTCGCGCAGGTGGATCATCGGCCGGATCTGGATCGAGACCAGGGAGCGCACCTTCTCGACCATGGCCGGTTCGGGCGAGGTGCCCTCGTGGTCCATCGATCCGAGCAGCTCCACCCGATCGGCGCCACCCTCTTCGGCACGCCTGGCGTCGTGCTCGTGCAGCGCGATGACCTCCAGCAGTCCTGACATGTCACCAGTGTGGACGAGATGGGCTCGGGACTCGCCGGGACTCGCTGCACCAAGCGATGGCTAGCATGAAGTGCATCCGGGAGGAGCGCCATGAAGCAGGGCCAACTGGTGTGGGTGGCGGTGACGATCATCGCGGTGGTCGCGCTCGTCGTTGCTTTGGCGACCTACTCCGCAAGGTCGGGCAGGGGTGGTCTGCACCTGCGAACGGGCGACGACCTGTCTGCGGCCATCGCCGAGATGGCGAAACGGTCCGGGTGCAACCGGGCGGTCGAGGTGACGGTGAACAAGCTCGGCGTCACCGCGCTGTTCGACTGCGACAGTCGGCTAGTGCGGCACCTGGCCAGGGACGGATCGATGGTGTCCAACAACGAGGGCAGCTCCGCCGGACGAGCCACCTTCGACACGAGCGCACTGGCCTGGCGGAATGCATGGCACCGGGTCGCCGAGAGTTCACACAGCGATGCCTCCATCACCGTCACGGCGGCAACCTCCGAGCAGGCGCAGGTGCACCTGCAGGAAGGCGGCAGAGTGAAGCCGCTGACAACGGACTTCAGGGGCTGAACCTCACCAGGGCAATTGGTCGCGGAACTCTTGGGCGCTTCCGGCAGCGCCGTCGAGGATGATCGAGTCGTTCAGCTGTCCTTGGGCGACCGACCGGGCGTCAAGCGCTTGACGCCATGCCTCGAGCACCGTGTCGGCAAACGTGAGGTTGTCGACGTCACGCAGACCAAACCTGTCCACCTCAAGGTGTGAGAACTCTCCGCTGCCGGTCACGTGGACGGTCACCAAGCCATCGGCGCTGCGGCCGGTCCAGTCGGTGGCGACGATGCGGTCAGCGCCTTCGGCGACCTCGAGCAGGCCCTGACGCAACGCATCCAGTTCGGCGGGCAGATCCGCCACAGCGTTCTGAACGTGACTCCGCGCATCCCCAGTGTCCGGGGGCAGGTCGGGAAACTCAACACCGAGAACCTCGGTGAAGCCACGCTTGACGCGCTCCACCCCCAGTTCACGCGCCGCCCGCTGGGCGGCGCGTATCGCGTCCGACAGCGGCTCGGGCTTGGTCACCAGGTGCGGTTCGACGGCAAGTCCGAGCACCTGACCGACGGGGTTCTCGACCATGCGCACCCCGTCGGCCTGTCCCTCGTCGCCCTGCTGCTGGATCTCGGACAACTGCTCCATACGTCGCTGGAGTCGCTCGATCGCCTCCCTGACGCCGTCAATGTCCTCGGACGCCCCGGCGCGTCGGATCTGTTCGACCAGGTCATTGAGCGATGCGCTGCTCATCAGGCCTTCTTGGTGTAGTTGGCGAGGGCGTCGACCTCACCCTGCAGCGTGGGGATGGCGGCAGGGGGCGGCGTCAGCACGTTGCCGGTTCGCTGGATCGGGTTGGTGTACAACGCCGATGCCAGGAATCCTGCTTGGCGGTTGATGCCGCTCGACTGCCTTCCCATGGTCGACAGGAACTCGATCAACATGCCGACCACGGCGACGACGAACGTGCCCCAGGCAACCACGGCGGGCCAGATGATGCCCGGGGCCGCCGGCGGCACCGCCCACGCCGCCGCCATCCCGATGCACATGGCGATCGTCGCGCCCAACAGGCTCTTGATCAGAGTGGCCTCGGCCGCACCCACGTTCTCCATCACGGTCGCGAGTTGCTGGGCCAACGGACCCAGCTGCTCGAGCACCGGTGCGAGGGTCTCCGTCCAGAACTCGTCCAGCGCCACGGCAGCGGGACCCTCCCAGTACTCCTGGAACTGATTGAGTGGGCTGACCATCTGCTGTCCAGCGGCGACCACCCCAAGCTGGATGTCCAGGTACTGCTGCGCGGTCTTGCCGAACGCGAATGGACTGGCCACAGCCGTCAGGATCACGGCGGCGTCGATGGCTGCCACAGCGACACCGGCTCCCACAGGCATCGACAGGCCCACGGCCACCTTGACGGCTCCACCGAGAACGGCCGCGGTCGCAACCGTCGTCAGGTCCACTGCCATTGTCCGATCCTCTCAGCCCTGCTGCTCTTCGTAGGTCTGGTACAGCTTCCCCGCTGCGGTGATCGACTCCCCCAGCTTCGAGAAGCAGGTGGCCATGGCCGTCACCGCGTCCAGCAACTGCTCGCGAGCCCCTTCCACCGCACCACGAGTCCCCAGCCCGAGGAGCGGCCACTCCTGCCAGCCCATCTCGGCCTGCTCGATCAGCGGCTTGACGGTGTCGTTGAACATGGTGGCCTCGTCGGTGAGCTTCTTGCCGAGGGCTTGTAGCTTCTCGGTCTCGACTGAGATCGTCATGGGCCCCTCCTTCAGTCCAAGCTTGGCATCCGGCCGGGCCATCCCAGGCAGCGCCCGCATCCAGATGAGTAGCGCGACTCACTTGCCGGAGTGCGCCGCGAGGGGCGGCCCTCCTGGTGGAGGACCGCCCCTCGTGTGAGCGTGTCTGGCGTGGACTCAGAAGTCCATGCCGCCCATGCCGCCGTCACCGGCCGGAGCGGCCGGGGCCTTCTCGGGCTTGTCGGCGATCACGGCCTCGGTGGTGAGGAACAGCGCGGCGATCGACGCGGCGTTCTGCAGGGCCGCGCGGGTCACCTTGGTCGGGTCGGGGATGCCGGCCTCGAGCATGTTGACGTACTCGCCGGTCGCGGCGTTCAGGCCCTCGCCGGCACCCAGGCCGGCCACCTTCTCGACCACGACGCCACCCTCCAGGCCCGCGTTGACCGCGATCTGGCGCAGCGGGGCGTTGCAGGCGGTGAAGACGATCCGGGCACCAGTCGCCTCGTCGCCCTCGAGACCTTCGACCTTGGCGCTCTTGGCAGCCTGCACCAGCGCGACGCCTCCGCCGGGCACGATGCCCTCCTCGACGGCAGCCTTCGCGTTGCGCACGGCGTCCTCGATGCGGTGCTTGCGCTCCTTGAGCTCGACCTCGGTGGCCGCGCCGACCTTGATGACGGCCACGCCACCGGCCAGCTTGGCCAGACGCTCCTGCAGCTTCTCGCGGTCGTAGTCGGAGTCGGTCTTCTCGATCTCCTTGCGGATCTGGCTGACCCGACCGGCGAGCTGGTCGGCGTCGCCGGCACCGTCGATGATGGTGCACTCGTCCTTGGTGACGATGACCGAGCGGGCCTTGCCGAGCAGCTCGAGGGTCACGCCGTCGAGCGACAGGCCGACCTCCTCGCTGATCACCTGGCCACCGGTGAGGATGGCGATGTCAGTGAGCATGGCCTTGCGGCGGTCACCGAAGCCGGGAGCCTTGACCGCGATCGACTTGAAGGTGCCGCGGATCTTGTTGACGATCAGGCCGGCGAGGGCCTCACCGTCGACGTCCTCGGCGATCACCAGCAGCGGCTTGGCGGTCTGCATGACCTTCTCCAGCACCGGCAGCAGGTCCTTGAGCGAGCTGATCTTGGAGTTGGCGATCAGCACGTAGGGGTCGTCCAGGACGGCCTCCATGCGCTCGGCGTCGGTGACGAAGTAGGGCGAGATGTAGCCCTTGTCGAACCGCATGCCCTCGGTGAGCTCGAGGTCGATGCCGAAGGTGTTCGACTCTTCGACGGTGATGACGCCTTCCTTGCCGACCTTGTCCATCGCCTCGGCGATGATCTCGCCGACCGACGCGTCGCCGGCCGAGATCGAGGCGGTGGCAGCGATCTGCTCCTTGGTCTCGACCTGGGTGGCCTGCTTGGTCAGCTCGTCCGAGATGGCGGCGACAGCGGTCTCGATGCCGCGCTTGAGCGACATCGGGTTCGCGCCGGCGGTCACGTTGCGCAGACCCTCGCGCACCATGGCCTGGGCCAGGACGGTGGCGGTGGTGGTGCCGTCGCCAGCGACGTCGTCGGTCTTCTTGGCGACCTCCTTGACCAGCTCGGCCCCGATCTTCTCGTACGGGTCCTCGAGCTCGATCTCCTTGGCGATCGAGACACCGTCGTTGGTGATGGTGGGCGAGCCCCACTTCTTCTCCAGGACGACGTTGCGGCCCTTCGGGCCGAGCGTGACCTTCACCGCGTCGGCGAGGACGTTCATGCCCCGCTCGAGCCCGCGGCGGGCCTCGACGTTGAATTCAATGAGCTTTGCCATGGTTGTTGGGGAATCCTCCCGCGTCGTGGAATCGGAACGTCGGAGGTGGTGCCCGCGACGGCAGATCCATGGGGATCGCCCACACCCGACGTGGCACTCTGACGCTGCGAGTGCCAACATCAGTTTTAGCACTCACCACCGTCGAGTGCAAAGGACGAGGGGCTGGCCTCGCCCCTGCAGACGGGGACCACGTGGAAGGATGACGCCGTGAACGTGATGGTCCGGGTGCGCAACCTCGCCAACTGGTGCAACCTGTCGACCCCACTGGGCCTGTTGGTCGCCCGGCTCGGGGGTGCGCGGGTCGCCCGCGGCGCCAACGGCACCTGGCTCGCCGACGGTTACCGCTCCTCGTTCCCGGTGGCCGGGGCGTTCGCTGTCGGCTCGGTGCTGATCACCGCCCACCCGTCCTGGGAGCGGCTCGAAGCGGCGCGTCCGGGCACGTTGGCCCACGAGGAGAACCACAGCTGGCAGTGGGCCTACATGCTGGGGCTGCCGTTCCTGCCGGCCTACGCCGCCAGCATGGGCTGGTCGTGGCTGCGCACCGGCGACCGGGCGTCCGGCAACTTCTTCGAGCGCGCTGCCGACCTCGAACTGGGCGGTTACGTCGAGGCGCAGGCTCGTCCGTTCAGTGCCGCCCTGGCCGACCTACGGGGACGAGCGCGAGGGCTCAGCGGGATCCGTGCTGGACGAGCCGCGACGCCGAACGGGCATCGCGACGCAAGTCACGCTGACGACGCAGGCGCTTGACCAGCAGTGCGTCGTGGGCCATCGCAGCCGGGTTGTCGAGCAGGGCATTCAGGATCTGGTGGTAGCGGGTCGACGACAACTCGAAGCGCTCGCGGATCTCGTCGTCCTTCGACCGGCTGGCAGCCCACCAGGAGCGCTCGAAGTCGAGGATCTCGGCCTCGCGCTCGCTGAGCGCGGCGGGGTTGACCTCGTTGTGCGCGACTGACATGCCAGCCATCCTAACTGCTGAATCACACCGATGTCATTCCCCCGGTCTTGCCGACCCGAGGCGCGCACGATTGACTGGGAACCATGACCACGACGCCAGGTTCGACGCCTGCGCAGGCACCCCCGTCGCCTGCCGCGGAGCCGGTGCCGAGCGATCGTCCGGTGCGTTGGGGCTTCCTCACCGCGTCGCGGATCGCCAACAAGTGGGCCAACGCCCTCAACCTGCTGACCGGCGAGGCCGACCTGATCGCGGTCGCCTCGCGCGACACCGAGAAGGCAGCCAGTTTCGCGGCGCAGCACGGGGTCAGCGAGGTCGCCGATGACTACCGCAGCCTGGTCACCCGCGACGACATCGACGTGGTCTACGTGTCGTCGCCGCACTCCCACCACCTCGAGCACGCGCTGCTGGCCATCGAGGCCGGCAAGCCGGTGCTGGTCGAGAAGCCGGCCACGCCGACTATGGGCGACAGCCTGCGCCTGATCGAGGCCGCTGCCGACCGCGGGGTCTTCCTGATGGAGGCGATGTGGACGCGCTGCAACCCGATCATCCTGCAGGCCCGTGACCTGATCAGCCGTGGGGTGCTCGGTGATCCGCGGCTGTTCCAGGCCTCGTACCCGGTGCGCTTCGTGGCCCCCGACGAGCACCGGATCTTCAACCCCGACCTGGCCGGGGGCGCGATCCTCGACCTGGGCGTCTACCCGGCCCACCTCGCCCATGCCCTGCTGGGTCGACCCGACCGCGTCGGCGCCTTCGGCACGTTGACCCACACCGGCGTCGACAACACCTCGGTCGCCGAACTCACGTGGCAGTCGTCGAAGGGCACCTGCTTGGGCACCCTGGTCACCAGCCTCGAGGGTGAAGGGCTGCAGCGGCTCGAACTGGTGGGCACCGCGGGCACCCTGGCCATCGAGAACTTCGTCAAGCCCGACCGAATGACGTTCACCCCGCACGGTGGCCAACCCCAGCAGTTCGTCACCAGCTACCCGCCCGGTGGGTACACCTTCCAGGCCCAGGAGGTGCACCGCAGCCTGCGTCTGGGGCGCACCGAGAGCGAGTTGGTGCCCTGGCAGTCGACCCTCGACGTGGCGTGGCTGCTGGAACACTGGATCGACGGCGTCCGCCGCAGCGCCGACGACTCCCACCCCGACACTGCGAGCGAGGACGACGCGTGATCGAGATCACCGGCACCATCCAGCCCTACCACTGGGGGTCGCACGACGCCATCCCTGCCCTGCTGGGCACCTCGGCCACCAGCGAGCCCCAGGCCGAGTACTGGCTCGGTGCCCATCCGGCGGCGCCGAGTCCGCTGGTCGAGCAGGACGGCGACCTGGCCCAGTGGTTGAGCAACACCCCGGACGCACTCGGCAACCGCAGCAGGGACGCCTTCGGAGACCGGCTGCCGTTCCTGCTCAAGTTGCTGTCGGCTGCCGAACCGCTGAGCCTGCAGGCCCACCCCACCCGCGAGCAGGCCGAGCAGGGCCATGCTCGAGAAGAGGCCGCCGGGATCGCCGTCGACGACCCGAAGCGGATCTACCGCGACACCTGGCCCAAGCCCGAGATGATGGTCGCGCTGACCCGAGTCGACGCTCTGTGCGGGTTCCGCGACCCGGCCGAGTCGACGGCACTGTTCGAGGCACTGTCACTGCCGGCGGAGTTCGCCGCCGTCATCGGGCCGCTGGTGCAGCGTGGCGGAGAGGCCGGGATCGCGGAGGTGTTCCTCGACGCGCTGAGCTCCTCGTCCGACCGGCGCACCTGGACCAACGAACTGGTCGCCGCCGCTGTGCGCCGCCAGGACGACGAAGGACCGGTGGGTGAGTTCGCCCGCACCGCCGTCGAACTGGACGCCCACCATCCCTCCGACCCGGGCATCATCGCCGCCCTGCTGCTCAACCGGGTGAGCCTGGCCCCCGGCGAGGCACTGTTCCTCGATGCGGGCAACCTGCACGCCTACCTGCACGGCACCGGCGTCGAGATCATGGCCAACTCCGACAACGTGCTGCGCGGGGCCCTGACCTCCAAGCACATCGACGTGGACGAACTGGTCCGCGTGGTCAACTTCAGCCCCAGCACGCCGTCCTTGGTCGAGGTGGACCAGGAGTCGCCGGGCATCTGGCGCTACCGCACCCCGGCGCCCGAGTTCGCGCTGTGGCAACTCACGCCCGACGGCTCGTCCTCGCTGTTCTCGCCGGCACCCGACCTGGCTCGGATCGCGATCGTGCTGCAGGGCCACGTGGTGGCGAGCTCGTCCTCGGGCACGGTCGAGTTGGTGCAGGGCCGCTCGGTCTTCCTGCCCGCCGGCGAGGGTGTGCAGTTCGACGGCAACGGCACCGCCTTCCTGGCCGCTGCCGGCGTCTGACTCAGGCCAGGCGGTCGTAGAGCTCGCGGGTGACCTCACCCTCGAGGACGACGGTGGTCGGGTCGTCGGACGAGAGCAGCGCTGCCGCGTTGCGCAGCGCGAGGTCACCCATCCGTGCCAGCTCGTTGCCCTGCGATCCTGCGATGTGCGGGGTCAGGAAGACATTGGGCAGCCCGTACAGCACCGAGTCATCGGGCAACGGTTCGAACGGGTCGGTGGTGTCGATCACAGCCCAGATCCGTCCCGACACCAGCTCGGACTCCAGCGCCGCGTGGTCGACCAGTCCGCCACGGGCGGTGTTGATGAAGGTGGCCCCGTCGGGCAGCAGCGCCAACTCGCGCGCCGTGATCATGCCGCGGGTCGAGTCGAGCAGTGGCGCGTGCAGCGAGACCACGTCGCAACCGGCCAGCAGCTCGTCCAGTTCGACCTTGGTGACGCCGAGACGACCGGCCTCCTCGGCCGTCAGGTAGGGGTCGGCGACCCACACCTCGAGGTCGGTGGAACGGTGCAGGTGCTCGATGACCAGTCGTCCGATGGTCGAGGCGCCGACCAGACCGACCCGGCGCCGGTAGGTACCCGAGGTGGAGAAGTCGCGGTGGTGGTCGACAGAGTGCCCGGGGCGGTACTCGACGTTGGCGCGGAAGACCTGCTTGCAGGCCAGGATGATCATCGCCAACGCGAACTCCCCCACCGGCACGGCGTTGGCAGCCGCAGCCGTGGTGACCCTCACGCCACGCTCGTAGACGACCGGGTAGATGATCGCGCGGACGGTGCCGGCCGAGTGGCAGATGCCGCGCAGCCGGGGCATCCGGCGCAGCACGTCGGCATCGATCCGAGGGGCGCCCCATCCGGTGACCACCACCTCGACCTCGGCCAGTTCGTCGTCGCCGACCTCGTCCCACGACCTGACCACCTGCTCGGGCTCGACCCGCGCGAGGTCGAGCGGCGCCAGCATCTCGGGCCGGAACAGCTGGTCGGTGAAGCGGGGGGTCATGGCGAAACGTACGCGGGAAAGCGTATTCATGGGTGGCATCCTAGGGGGCTTGCACGACTGGCCCGGGAGTGGGTGCGGTGCAGCGGGTTCGCGGCACCGCTTGGCTGGCGGCACAATGGTGGACGCGACCGAGGTCGCACGCCTCCTTAGCTCAGCGGCCAGAGCATCTGTCTTGTAAACAGAGGGTCGCGGGTTCGACTCCCGCAGGGGGCTCGTGAGTCAAGACCAGTCCCGCCCCGAGAAATCACAGTGGCAGCGAATCATCGAGGCCGACCCCGACCACTCGCACCGCTACGTGCAGCGGTTCAAGACGATGGCCGCCAACGGTGCCGACCTGCACGGTGAGACCCGTTTCGTCGACGCCATGGTGCCGCGCGGGTCGCGCATCCTGGACGCCGGCTGCGGGCCCGGTCGGGTGGGTGGCGAACTGCACCGCCGTGGTCACGTGGTGGTCGGTGTCGACGTCGACCCGGTGCTGATCGAGGCCGCCGAAATGGACGAGCCGGGCCCGACCTGGCTGGTCGGCGACCTGGCCGAACTCGACCTGCCCGCGCGTGGGGTGGCCGAGCCGTTCGACGTGATCGTGTGCGCCGGCAACGTGATCACCTTCCTGGCCGCCAGCACCCGGCGTGACGTGCTGGCCGCGTTCGCCGCGCACCTGGCACCCGAGGGACGAGCGGTGGTCGGCTTCGGTGCGGGCCGCGGCTACGAGTTCGCCGAGTTCGTCCAGGACGCGCACGCCTCAGGACTGGCCCTGCAGGTGGCGCTGTCGACCTGGGACCTTCGCCCCTTCGAGGAGGACTCGAACTTCCTGGTGGCGATCTTCGGACGCGCCTGAGTCAGCGAAAGGGTCAGTCGAGCTCGGCGTTGTGCACGCGGATGGCGATCTGCACCCGGTTGCTGGCCCCGAACTTCTCCAGGATCTTGGTGACGTGGGCCTTGACCGTGGCCAGGCTCATGTACTGGGTCTTGGCGATGTCGGCGTTGGTCATGCCCTGACCGATCGCCATCGCGACCTCGCGTTCGCGTTCGGTGAGCGAGTCCAGGTCGGCGCGCGCCTGGTCGAGCCGGGACGACGCCGCGCCCCGGGTGGCGACGGCGATCACCTGCGAGATCACCGACGGTGACAGCGACTGCTCCCCCTCGGCGACCTGACGGATCGACTCGACCATCCGCGGCGGTGGGGTGTCCTTGAGCAGGAACCCTGACGCCCCGACACCCAGTGCCCGAAGCACCATGTCGTCGGCGTCGAAGGTGGTCAGCATGACGACCTTGGGCGCCCCGGGCAGGGCGAGTACCTGCTCGGCTGCGGCCAGCCCGTTCATGCGGGGCATGCGGATGTCCATCAGCACCACGTCGGGGGCGTGCTGTTGGACGAGCCCCACAGCCTCGTCACCATCGCTGCCCTCGGCCACGACCTGAATGTCGTCCTGGCCGCCCAGGATGAGCCGCAGACCGGCCCGCACCAGCGGGTCGTCGTCGATCAGCAGCACCTGGATGGGTTTCACCATGGCAGCCAGACTGTCAGTTCGAAGGTGCCATCGTCGAGAACCGCATGGCGGATGCGTCCACCTGTGATCTGGGCGCGTTCGCGCAGCCCGAGCAGGCCCACGCCCGAGCCCGGAACGGCGAGGGCATCACCCCTGCGCAGGCTGCGGTCGAGGGGGTTGCGACCGGTGATCGTGAGTCCGCGTCCAGGACCACCTGCCAGGTCGAGGGTCAGCTTGGCGTTGGGGGCATGCTTGCGGGCATTGGTGATCGCCTCCTGCACCACCCGGTAGGCGTGCCGCCCGGTCAGCGAGGGCAGCAACTCCGGGTGCTCGACGCTGTCCTTCACCTCGATTCGCTGTCCGCCCGAGCGGGCTTCGTCGAGCAGTTCGCCCAGTTGCTGCAGGGTGGGTTGGGGCTTCTCCGGGGGGAGCGAGACCGTGGGCTCGTCCCCGCGCAGCGAGCCGAGCACACCGCGCAACTCCGACAGCGAGGCGTGGGCGTTCTCCTGGATGACCTGGGCGATCGCGCGGGTCTCGTCGCTGCTGAGGTCGTCGCGGTAGGCCAGCGCACCGGCGTGCATGCTGACCAGGCTCATCCGGTGCGCGAGCACGTCGTGCATCTCCCGAGCGATCCGGTTGCGCTCCGATGCCTGCCCCTGCATCACCCGCAGTTCCTGCTCGCGCTCGGCGGTCTCGGCCCGCTCACGCAGCGTGGTCAGCAGGTCGCGGCGCGCTCCGATGTAGTAGCCGATGGCGATCAGCACCATGGTGAACAGCAGGGCCAACGTCGTGGTCAGCACGTAGTACGAGGGGGGAAGGTCCTCGGCAGCCGGGGCGAGGAAGGCGCCGCCGATGAAGTGGCGTAGCACCATGTCGGCGAACAGCCCCGAACCGGTGAACACCACCGCGACCAGGGCGACGTCGCGCGCCCTGCGCCTGGTGGCCAGGTGGATGAAGGCCCAGATCGCGGGCATTGCTGCGGTCGAGACCACCCCGCTCAGCAGTCCGTAGACCAAGGCGAGGGCGAGCGGGTGGCGGTGACGGGCCCGCATCCACACGATCATGGCCAGCCCGATCAGGGCGTCGAGCACGATCCAGGGCGGCGAGATGGCGGGCGACTGCCCGTCGGCCGGCATGACGAACGAGACGAAGGCCACCGTGGTCAGGGTCAGGAACCACGACAGCACGCAGACCACATAGCCTGCGATCGTCTGCCAGCCGGCGGCCCGAACGTCGGCACGCCACCGCCGCCACAGTCCCCCCACCATGCAGCCAGCCTAGTGAGCCCCAAGCAGTGGCGACATGGACGCAGGTTTGGGACCACCCCGACTTTGGTCGAGGACTGCGGGGGGCGACTCAGCCCTGTGACGGTGGCGCCGACCCGGGTGGCTTGACCAGCATGAGTCCCATGATCACTGTCACCAACCTGACCAAGCGCTACGGCGACGTGCTCGCCGTTGACAACGTGTCATTCCAGGCCCCTCCTGGATCGGTCACCGGCTTCCTCGGCCCGAACGGTGCCGGCAAGTCGACCACGATGCGCTGCGCCGTCGAGCTCACCCCGGCCACCTCGGGCGAGGTCACGATCCTCGGCCAGCGCTACCGCGACCTGCCCAACCCGGCCGCCCGGGTCGGCATCCTGCTGGACGCCTCGGCCCAGCACGCCGGCCGCACCGGCCGCGAGGTGCTCACGCTGGGGGCCATGACCCTCGGCGCCCCGAAGGCTCGCGTCGACGAGGTCCTGCAACTGGTCGGGCTGACCCCCAAGGAGGCCAAGGCTCGGGTCGGCACCTACTCGCTCGGCATGCGCCAGCGCCTGGGCATCGGGCACGCCCTGCTCGGCAACCCCGAGGTGCTGATCCTGGACGAGCCGGCCAACGGTCTCGACCCCCACGGCATCCACTGGATGCGCGGTCTGCTGCGCGGCTTCGCCGACGCCGGCGGCACCGTGCTGCTGAGCTCGCACCTGCTGCACGAGGTGCAGTTGATCGCCGACCGCATCGTCATGATCGGCCGCGGCCGGATCGTGGCCGACGGCACCGTGGACGAGCTGATCGCCGACCACGGCAACCTCGAGGACATGTTCCTCGAGCGCACCGCCACGACCTCTCGCGAAGGGTTCGCGGCGTGACCGCCGACCTGACCCCGACCCATCCCTCCGACCAGACAGGTACTGAGATGACTTCCACCCAGCCCGTCGCGGCTGACCCCATGGCCCACCCACTCACCCAGATGGCGGCTCGTCCCGCCCCGAAGGTCGAACTGCTCAAGCCCACCACCGTCTTCGACCGCGTCGGCTTCGGCTCCCTGGTCAAGGTCGAGATGCGCAAGTTCCTCGACACCCGCGCCGGCGCCTGGCTGCTCGGCATCGGGCTGGCCAGCGCGGTGGGCATCGCCCTGATCTGCGCTGTCTTCTACCGCCAACTGACCGAGATCACCGGCACGTCGTGGACGATGCTGGCCGGCTTCGTCGGCTTCGGTGTGCAGTTGCTGGTGCCGGTGATGGTGATCCTGATGTTCACCACCGAGTGGACCCAGCGCACCACGCTGACCACCTTCAGCCTCGAACCCCGCCGTGGCCGCGTCGTGGCCGCCAAGGGCGTCGTGGCCGTGGCCGTGGCGCTGGCACTGTGGCTCTTCCAGTACGGCATGGCTGCCGTCGGTTCGGCCATCGGCGGCGCCGTCCACCACATCGACGTCGACTGGTCGATGGACTGGAAGATCCTGGCCGGTTCGCTGGCCGCCTACATCATGTCGATGGCGATGGCTGCCGGGTTCGGCATGCTGTTCATGAACACCGCCGCCGCGATCGTCACCTACATGGCGCTGCCGATGGTGGTCTCGACCCTGGGCCTGGCCGGATCCAAGGTGCAGGCCGTGCTCAACTGGGTCGACCTCAGCACGGCATCGGTGCCCCTGCTGCTGGGCGAGTGGAAGGCCAACGACGGGTGGCAGCTGCTCACCGCATCGCTGATCTGGGTGGTGCTCCCGGTCGTGCTCGGCACGTGGCGCTACCTGCGCACCGAGGCCAAGTGACGCTTGGCACGACGCGCCCGCTGCGGTGACTGGCCGCGTCCCGAACCCCCGACGGTGTCCCCCACCGTCGGGGGTTCGTCATGTCCGGGTATCAGCCGTCGTCCAGCAACCAGGCGAACGCGTGCCGCACCAGCGCGTGGGCGTCCTCCCGGATGACCGGTCCGTGGGCCAGCACCACGGTGTCGAAGTCCCAACCGAGCACCTGCTCGGCGAAGGCTCGAGCGGCGTCCTTGTCGCGGGTGAGGGCCCTGATGTCGCGCGGCACACCACCGGGCTGGGCGATGCCGCCAAGGTGGACCAGGGCGTTGACCAGAGGGCGTCCGGGGTGGTGGTCGTGGGACTGCAGGATGTCCTCCAGCAGCAGGGTCCGCGAGGGCCGATGGCGGAAGGCCAGCTCGGTGAATCCGGGAGCGCGGTAGCAGGCCTGGTCGAGCTGGCCGGCCCAGTCGGTCGGTGGCTGATCGGTGAGCGTGGTCGCCGGCAGTCGGCGTCGTCCCAGGGTGAACGGACCCATCGGGCTCGACCACAGCCGGGCGTCGGGGAACAGCTGGTGCCAGCGCTCCAGTCGCCAGTGGTGCCGCGGGGTGGGGGCCAGCAGGTGGTGCACCGGACCCAGGGCAGCGACCTCGGTGAGCTGCTCGAAGGTGGCCGCGATCGGTGAACTGATCCACAGACCGCCGTCGTCGAGGCGGGCGATCGACATCCGGGTCGGGTAGGGCACCACCAGCAGGTCGACCGCGACCGGCCCGTCCATCACCCACAGGTCGGCGCCGACGGGTTCGAGGGCAGCAGTCACGACGCGGCGGGCTTCTTGCGCTGGCTCCAGAAGACCTGGGCGAAGATGAACACCAGCAGGCCGATGGCCACCCAGTTGGCGATCTTGGCGTACTGCTTGAGCAGCTCGACCGCGGGCTCCCCCACCGCCCAGCCGAAGGCGAAGTAGCCCAGCAGCCAGACCGTGGAGGCCACGAAGTCGAGCGCCATGAACTTCTTCCAGCTCATGCCCGAGGCGCCGGCCAGCACGAAGATCACCTGCATCAGCGGCAGCGGGATCGGCACGTAGGCCACGAAGATGCCGACCCAGCCCATCTTGTGGGCCCAGCGCTCGGCGCGTTCGTAGTTGCGGGCGGCGCGGGTCGATCGTCCGGCCCAGACCTCGATCATGCCGCGACCCCACAGCTTGCCGGCCCACCAGAACACCCAGTCGAACTTGATGCTCATCAGCGAGCCGAGCACGAACGCCCACGGCCACCAGCTGGGGGCCAAGTTCTGTGACGCCAGCGCACCGGTGGCGGCCGCGCCCGTCCGCGACCCGGTCAGGGCTAACAGCAGCGGCGGGTCGAGTCCGAGCAGCCAGCCGCGCAGCGGCAGCATCGCCAGCCCGAACAGGCCCATGAAGATGATCCAGCCCATGGCCTGCTTGTCGGCCTTGGTGGGCTTGTGCTTCCAGGGCATGCCAGCCTCTTCCCACCACTCCTTGGGGCGGGGCTCGTCCTTGCCCACCGCCTCGGCGGCGGTCGGCATCGGCTCAGGCAGCTCGGTCACGAGGCCCAAGGGTAGCCGCGCAACGCGTCATCCTCACGCCGCGAGGTGCATCAGGTCGACGACGATGACGGGACGACCTGGCCCGTCGAGGCTCCCAGCATGAAGTCGGCCATCAGGTCCTGGACCGCCTCGACCATGTGGCCGCCAGTGGCGGTGCCGCAACCGCGCTGCCGCGCGGCGGCGATGAAGGCGGTCGTCCCGTGGCCGGAGATCACGTCCCCCACGAACGCGTCCGGCGACAGCCTGGTGACGTCGACCGGCAGGGGGTCGCCGTCGTCCATCCCCAGCGGGGTGGCGTTGAAGACCAGGTCGAACCCGGTGGGGTCGGCATCGCCGGCCCGCGCGCGTCCGGTGCCGACACCGGCGAGCAGACCGAGCAGGGTTCCCACGCGGGCATCGTCGGTGTCGTGGACGACCAGCTCACCCACCCCGACCTCGAGCAGCGCGATGGCGATGGCGCTGCCCGCTCCCCCGGCACCGACCAGCAGGGCGCGTCGTCCCTCGATGGTCGCGCCATGGTCGCGTTGGGCCTTGACGAAGGCCAGACCGTCGAGCATGTCGCCGTGCCAGCTGCCGTCGGGGTTGCGGCGGATCACGCTGACCACCTCGAGCAGCCGTGCGGTCTCGGTGCTGGTGGAGCAGTGGGCGAACGCCGCCTGCTTGTGCGGCATGGTGACCAGCAGGCCGTCCACGTTGGGCATGGCCGCCAGCGCGGCCATCGCCTGGTCGAGGGTGCCTTCCGGCACCTGCAGCGGAACGCAGACACCGTTGTGACCCCGACTCGCGAAGGTGGCGGTTAGCCACACCGGCGACTCCACGAACCTGATCGGGTCGCCGATGATCGGGTAGACCCGCGAGGCCCCGTTGACTGGACTCGTCATGCGGTCAGGATACGCGCCCTCTCGAAGGCCTCGACCGCCTTCTCAAGGTCTGCCCGGGAGTGGCCGGCCGACATCTGGGTGCGGATCCGGGCCTGCCCTCGCGGCACCACCGGGAAGCTGAAGGCCCGCACGTAGACCCCTTCGCCCAGGATCAGGTCGGCCATCCGGGCTGCCTTGGCGGCATCACCGACCATCACCGGGACGATCGCGTGGTCGCTCTCGGGGATCTCGAAGCCGCGGAAGGTCATCTCAGCGCGGAACCACGCGGTGTTGTCGTTGAGCGTGTCGAGCAGGTCGCTCGAGGTGGCCAGCAGGTCGAGCGCGGCGATGGCCGAGGCGGTGATCGCCGGTGCCAGCGAGTTCGAGAACAGGTAGGGACGAGACCGCTGCCGCAGCATCTCGACGATCTCGGCGCGAGCGCTGGTGTAGCCACCCGAGGCGCCGCCCAGGGCCTTGCCCAAGGTGCCGGTGATGATGTCGACCCGGTCCTGCACGCCGAAGCGCTCCGGGGTGCCGGCGCCGGTGGGTCCGACGAAACCGACGGCGTGGGAGTCGTCGACCATGACGAGGGCGTCGTGCTCGTCGGCCAGGGTGCAGATGTCGTCGAGCGGGGCGACGTAGCCGTCCATCGAGAAGACGCCGTCGGTGGCGATCACCCGGTAGCGGGCGTCCTTGGCTGCGACCAACTGGTCGCGCAGGTCGTCCATGTCACGGTTCCGGTAGCGGTGCCGGGCGGCCTTGCTCAGCCGCACACCGTCGATGATCGAGGCGTGGTTGAGCTCGTCGGAGATGATCGCGTCCTCGGCACCGCACAGCACCTCGAACAACCCGCCGTTGGCGTCGAAGCACGACGAGTAGAGGATCGTGTCTCGGTGCTGGGCGCCCTCGCCGTAGAGGAAGCCGGTCAGACGCTGCTCGAGTTGCTGGTGCAGGGTCTGGGTGCCGCAGATGAAGCGCACCGAGGCCATGCCGAAGCCCCACTGGTCGAGCGCCTGCTTGGCAGCGTCGATCAGCACCGGCGAGTTGGCCAGGCCGAGGTAGTTGTTGGCGCACAGGTTGATCGCCTCGGCGGGGAAACCGTCGGCGCCGACGCCGATGTGGGCGGCCTGGGCGGTGGTCAGCGGCGCCTCGTCCTTGTAGAGCCCGTCGGCGCGCAGTTGGTCGAGTTGGGCGCGCAGGTCGTCACGCAGGCGGTCGTTCATGTCGTCGTCCTCTCGTTGCTGGGGGTGGGGGTGGCCAGTCGTCCCAGCTCATGACCACCTTGCCGGAGCCGCCGGACGCGGCGGCGGCGAAGGCGGCCTCGTGCTCGGTGTGGCTGAACCGGTCGGTGATCACCCCGGAGATGTCCAGGCCCGACTGCAGCAGCACGCTCATCGCGTACCAGGTCTCGAAGATCTCGCGGCCGTAGACGCCGCGGATGGTGAGCATCGAGAAGACCACCTTGGCCAGGTCGAGGCTGATCTCCTGGCTGGGGATGCCGAGCATGGCGATCTTGCCGCCATGGGTCATGTTGGCGATCATCTCGCGCAGTGCCGGGCCGGCGCCGCTCATCTCCAGGCCGATGTCGAAGCCCTCGCGCAGGTTGAGGTGGTCCCAGACGTCCTTGACCCGTTCGCGGGCCACGTTGATGGTGGTGTCGATGCCCAGGCTGGTGGCCAGGGCCAGCCGCTCGTCCGACAGGTCGGTGATCACGACGTGGCGGGCGCCGGCGTGCTTGGCGACCAGGGCGGCCATGATGCCGATCGGGCCGGCGCCGGAGACCAGCACGTCCTCACCGAGGCAGTTGAACTGCAGGGCGGTGTGCACCGCGTTGCCGAACGGGTCGAAGATCGCGGCGACATCGGGATCGACGTCGTGGCGGTGTACCCAGACGTTGCCGGCGGGCACCGCGATGTACTCGGCGAAGGCGCCGTCGATCTGGACGCCGATGCCGCGGGTCTTGATGCACAGGTGGCGGTTGCCCGCCAAGCAGGCGCGGCAGCGTCCGCAGACGTAGTGGCCCTCGACCGAGACGAACATGCCGACCTCGAGGTCTTCGACGGCTGCCCCCACCTCGACGATGTCACCGCACAGTTCGTGGCCGACGATCAGCGGGGTGGTGATGTTGGCCTGGGCCCAGCCGTCCCAGTTGGCGATGTGCAGGTCGGTTCCGCAGATGCCGGTGCGGCGCACCTTGATCAGCACGTCGGTGGGACGCACGGTCGGCATCGGCACCTCGACCAGCTCGAGTCCGGGCTCGGGACGAGTCTTGACCAACGCCTTCACGACCACTCCTCAGTGAGTTCCTGCTGCGACCCCGCACCACAGCCGGGTGCGACTTCCGCGGCCCATCTTGGGCCACCGGGGTCGGGCACGCGAAGAATCGCACCACGGCAGCGCGCACTCGCTCACACCGGGGTGGCGGATCGCCGTGCCCCTGCCCACCGGGCTGCTCCGCCCCACCCACCCGCGACTCCATCCCGCCGCCCGGGCGGCCGACCGCGTGACACGTCACCGCGGCACAGCATCAGCTCTTCCGCAATGCGCTTCAGCCAGCCTTCAGAAATTGCCTCGGACGACAATCTGATTGCGTTACCACTTTGCACCTGGGTGAATCTTGGGTGGAGACTCCGCCCTCCTTTGGGGGACCTGTGCCCGCAATGTGAACCCCGGATTCGGCAATGGCGCACCAGCTTCGTACGATGAAGCGTCGATCGGTTGACGCCAGCCGATATTCGAGCCGGGGGGCACCGCGTGAGGGCATTCGTTGGCAAGGACGTGCGCGTCCAGCGCGCCCTGTTGGCCGCCTGGGACCTGGGCGCCTGGTTCATCGCCACGCTGGCTCTTGCCGCTGCCCGCTACGACTTCAGCCTGAACGCCGTCCAGTGGCAGGCCGCGCTGGCCTACGTGCTCCTGGTGAGCGTGGCCCAGCTGGTGGGGGCCTGGTGGATGAAGCTCTACCGCGGCCACTCCCGGATCGGCTCCTTCGAAGAGGCCTCGGCGCTGGCGGTGTTGGCGATCGTCATCGGCTTCAGCATCGGCACCGCGTTCATCGCGGTCGTCCCCGACTTCCCGCGCGGCATCGCCCTCACCGTTCCCATGGGCGCATTGACGGTGATGGCGGCGGGTCGCTTCGTCGCCCGCGCCTATTTGACCCGGGCCAGCCGCCGCAAGGCCAGTGCCTCCGACGAGCGCGTGCTCATCTACGGCGCCGGGAATGCCGGGCGCCAGCTCGGACGACTCCTCGTCGGCGATCCCGACGCCCCCTACTCGGTGGTCGGCTACATCGACGACGACCCGTTCAACCGCCACCTGCACCTCACCGCCGGCCGGGTGATCGGGCGCCGCGGCGACCTCGTCCGGTTGGCCGAACTCCATGACGTCAAGACCGTGATCCTCGCCATTCCCAGCGCGCCGACGAGTTTCCTGCGCGACCTGGTGGACGAGCTGGAGGGTTCGGGCCTGAAGCTGCTGGTGCTGCCCTCGGTGCGCGAGATGGTGGGTGGTCGGGTGAGCCTGGGTCACCTGCACGAGGTGGACGTGGCCGACCTGCTGGGTCGTGGCCAGGTCGACACCGACCTCACCCAGGTCTCGCAGTACCTCAACGGCAGGGTGGTGCTGATCACCGGCGCCGGCGGGTCGATCGGCTCCGAGCTGGCCCGCCAGGTGCACCGGCTGGGTCCCTCGAAGCTGGTGCTGCTCGACCGGGACGAGTCGGGCCTGCACGCGGTGCAGTTGTCGATCTACGGTCAGGGTCTGCTCGACACCCGCGACATGGTGCTGTGCGACATCCGCGATGCCGAGAGCGTGCGCCGGGTCTTCGGTGAGCATCGTCCCGAGGTGGTCTTCCACGCGGCCGCGCTCAAGCACCTGCCGATGCTCGAGATGTACCCCGAGGAGGGGTTCAAGACCAACGTGCTGGGCACCCTCAACGTGCTCGAGGCCGCCCGCCAGTACGGGGTGCGCCACGTGGTGAACATCTCCACCGACAAGGCCGCCGACCCGACCAGCGTGCTGGGCAAGACCAAGCGGACCGCCGAGGAGCTCACCGCCTGGTTCGCCGAGCAGGGCGCCGGCGGCTACCTGTCGGTGCGGTTCGGCAACGTGCTGGGCTCGCGCGGCTCGGTGCTGCACGCCTTCCGCGCCCAGATCGAGGCGGGTGGCCCGGTGACGGTGGTGCACCCTGAGATCACCCGCTACTTCATGACCATCCCCGAGGCCTGCCAGCTGGTCATCCAGGCCGGCGCCATCGGCGAGCCCGGTGCCGTGTGCGTGCTCGACATGGGCGAGCCGGTGAAGATCCTCGACGTCGCCCAGCGGCTGATCCGCCAGTCGGGCAAGGACGTCGAGATCGTCTTCACCGGGCTGCGCCACGGCGAGAAGCTGCACGAGGTGCTGTTCAGCTCCGAGGAGCGGGCCGAACGCGTCGGCCACCCCTTGATCAGCCAGGTATCCGTCCAGCCCTTGGCACCGGACTCGGTCGAGGGACGCGTGCTGGCACGCTCGATCGCATGAGCGGACGGATCTACCTCTCGTCGCCCGACGTGGGCGAGGCCGAGGAGGCCGCGCTGGTGCGTGCCATCCGCTCTGGCTGGGTCGCCCCGCTGGGGCCCGAGGTCGACGCCTTCGAGGACGAGCTGGCCCAGCTCAGCGGTCGTGAGCACGCGGTCGCGCTGAGTTCGGGCACCGCTGCCCTGCACCTGGGGCTCCTGACGCTCGGGGTCGGGCCCGGCGACCTGGTGCTGACCGCGTCGATGACCTTCGCCGCCACCGCCAACGCGATCACCTACACCGGTGCGCAGCCGGTGTTCGTCGACAGTGATGAGTCCGGCAACCTCAACCCCGACCTGCTCGAGCACGCCTTGGCCGACCTGGCCGCCCAGGGTCGCCGGGTGGCGGCACTGGTTCCGGTGGACCTGCTGGGCAAGGTGGCCGACCACGCCCGGATCGGCGAGCTGGCCGACCGGCACGGCGTGCCGGTGCTCTCAGATGCGGCCGAGTCACTGGGCGCGACCCGCGACGGTCGGTCGTCGGGGGCGTTCGGACGCGCTGCCGCCGTGTCGTTCAACGGCAACAAGATCATCACCACCTCGGGCGGCGGTGCGCTGCTCACCGACGACGAGGCGCTGGCCACCCGGGTGCGCCACCTGGCCACCCAGGCCCGCCAGCCGGTGGTGCACTACGAACACACCGAGGTCGGCTACAACTACCGGCTGTCGAACCTGCTGGCCGCCTTGGGACGAGCGCAGCTGGCCCGGCTGGACGAGATGATCGCGCGCCGTCGTGAGCACCGCCGCCGCTACGCCGAGTTGTTCGCCGACGTCCCCGGCGTGACGATTTTCGGGGAGCCGTCACAGGACGAGTCCACCGGCACCCGCGACAACGTGTGGCTCACCTCGGTGCTGGTCGACCCCGGGGTCGCCCCGTTCACCGCCGAACAGCTGCGGCTGGCGCTGGCCGAGCACGACATCGAGGCCCGTCCGCTGTGGAAGCCGATGCACCTGCAGCCGGTGTTCGCCGGCGCCCCGTCTTGCGTTGATGGCACCAGCGAGCGTCTGTTCCGCACCGGGGTGTCGCTGCCCAGCGGGTCGGCGCTCACCGACGCCCAGGTCGAGCGGGTCCACGAGGTACTCACGAACTTCCTGGCAGGTGCCCGTGCCAGCGTCTGAACGCGACGACGCGGTCAAGCGCGCCCTGGACGTCGCCGTGAGCGCCGTCGGTCTGGTCGTCACCCTGCCGGTGCAACTGGCCATCGCCGTCGCGCTCTGGGCGGTGCAGGGACGCCCGGTGCTGTTCCGCCAGCCCAGGCCCGGCCTGCACGGTGAGGTCTTCGAGCTGGTGAAGTTCCGCACGATGCGCGAACCCGACGCCACTTACGTCACGGACGCCGAGCGACTGACCCGGGTCGGCCGGTTCCTGCGCTCGACCAGCCTGGACGAGCTGCCGACCCTGTGGAATGTACTCAGGGGCGAGATGAGTCTGGTGGGGCCACGGCCGCTGCTGGTGGAGTACCTGCCCCGCTACAGCCCCGAGCAGGCGCGCCGGCACGACGTGCGGCCGGGGGTCACCGGGTTGGCGCAGGTCTCGGGGCGCAACGGCTTGAGCTGGGACGAGAAGCTCGCTCTCGATGTGCAGTACGTCGACCGGAGGAGCCTCGGCCTCGATCTGTCGATCCTGCTGCGCACCGTGGCGGCGGTGGCGAGCCGTCGAGGTATCACTCAGGACGGGCACGCCACGATGCAGCCGTTCCAAGGCTCCGGGGCACGAACGGTGGCCGACCATGACTGAGCGGGTGGTGGTGATCGGCGCCTCGGGCTTCGGCCGCGAGTGCCTGGACGCGCTCGAAGCGATGATGGCCGCCGGCGAACGGCTCGAGGTGCTGGGAGTGGTCGACGACAGTCCGTCGGCAGTGAATCTGCGCCGGCTGGCCGAGCGTGACATCCCCTACCTTGGCACCCGCGCCGACTGGCTGGAGAGTGGGACTGACCGCGCCTCGTACGTCGTCGGGATCGGCAACCCCGCGGTGCGTCGCCAGCTGGTGGACGAGTTGGACGCAGCCGGGCTGAGGCCGTTCACCGCCGTGCACCCGTCCGCGACCTTTGGCGCCCGGACGACCCTGGCCGAAGGCGTTGTGGTGTGCGCAGGGGCGGCGATCTCGACCAACGTGCGGCTGGGCCGCCACGTGCACGTGAACCCGAACGTCACGATCGGCCACGACGCCGAGCTGGGCGACTTCGTCTCGGTCAACCCCGCCGCGGTGATCTCGGGTGAGGTCGTGGTTGGCGAGGGCACCTTGGTCGGCGCTGCCGCCACGGTGCTGCAGAATCTGACGGTGGGTGAGCGGGTGGTCGTCGGAGCCGGCGCCGTGGTCACGAGGAACGTGCCACCGGTTGTGGTGGTGAAGGGCGTCCCCGGACGCTGGAGTGAGGAACCTGAATGCAGCGAGTAAATGACGCCCGGATCGCCATCGTGGGTCTCGGCTACGTCGGCCTGCCGTTGGCGGTGGAGTTCGCCAAGCAGTTTGATGTCGTCGGCTTCGACATCAAACCACGGCGGGTGGACGAACTGCGTCAGGGTCACGACCGAACCCTGGAGGTCTCGGACGAGGAACTTGCCCAGGCGGACCGGCTGAGCTTCACCACGGATCCCAGCGACATCGCGGACGCCACGGTCTACATCGTCACGACACCGACACCGATCGACGAGCACAAGCGCCCGGACCTCTCCCCCGTCCTCTCAGCCACCCGGACGATCGCTAGCGTGCTCAAGCCCGGTGACGTGGTCGTCTACGAGTCGACGGTCTACCCGGGCGCCACCGAAGAGGACTGCGTCCCGGTCCTCGAAGAGTTGTCTGGCCTCACGCTCAACGAGGACTTCTACGTCGGCTACAGCCCGGAGCGGATCAACCCCGGCGACAAGGAGCACCGGGTCAGCACGATCGTCAAGGTCACCTCGGGCTCCACGCCGGAGGCCGCCGACTTCGTGGACGAGTTGTATGCCCGCATCATCACGGCCGGCACGCACAAGGCCCCCAGCATCAAGGTGGCAGAGGCCGCGAAGGTCATCGAGAACACCCAACGCGACGTGAACATCGCCCTCATCAATGAACTGGCGATCCTCTTCAACAAGCTCGGAATTGACACCGAAGAGGTCCTGCTGGCCGCGGGATCGAAGTGGAACTTCCTCCCCTTCCGCCCAGGCCTTGTCGGTGGACACTGCATCGGCGTTGATCCCTACTACCTCACCCACAAGGCCCAATCGGTCGGCTACCACCCGGAGATCATCTTGGCCGGACGCCGCCTCAATGACTCCATGGGCGGATACGTGGCCTCGCAGCTCGTGAAGGGGATGACGAAGAAGGGCATCACAGTGCGCGGCGCACGTGCGCTGATCATGGGCCTGACATTCAAGGAGAACACCCCGGACCTCCGTAACACTCGTGTGGTCGACATCATCACCGAGCTCGAGGAGTACGGCATCACCGTCGACGTCCACGACCCGTGGGCGGGCGCCTCTGAGGCAAAGGAGCACTTCGGACTGGACTTGGTGGACGTACCGTCACCGGGAACCTATGACGCCATTATCATTGCCGTGGCGCACGGCGAGTATCGAGACTCGGACCCCGACGTCGTCCACAACTTGGGGCGACCCGAGCACGTCGTGTTCGATCTCAAGCACGTGCTTCCGGCGGGAACAGCGGACATGCGGCTCTGAGCATCCGCAGGCGTCAAGTCAAGCCGTCGGGGCCGCGCGACGATAGAGCGCGACCGTCTGGTCGACCACATGCTCCAGCGTGTACGTGCTCAGAAAGCGTTCGCGGCCCCGGCGCGCTAGGTCAGCACGAAGTTCCGGGTCCGCAGCGAGTTCTAGTAAGGCCGTGGCGAGGGAATCCGCATCGCCTCGGGGGGTCAGTCGTCCCGCCTCCCCGTCAGCCAACACCTCGCGGATGGCCGGTATGTCGCTAGCCACAATCGGCGTACCGACGGCCATCGCCTCTATGAGCACGGAGCCTAAACCCTCGTAGTGCGATGGGAAGACGAAGATGTCTGAGGCGGCCACGAGGTCGGCCACATCCTCGCGGTAGCCCAGCATCCGTACGGCCTCGCCTGTCCCCGTCTCCTCGATCGCGGCACGAAGGTCAGCCGTGGCATTCCCCTCACGACCAGCCACGAGCAGGGTTGCGTCGGGTCGGTCGGCGAGCACCCGGGCGAAGGCGCGGACCAGAAGGGCTTGTGCCTTTGGAGGCTCTTGGCGCGCAGCATTCACGAAGACTAAGCGGCTCGGTTCAAGACCGAGGCCGGCGCGTACGCGGGACCGCCGCTCCTCGCTGCGTTCCCCCAGAGCAGCCGCGGAGCGGCCCCGTGGGACGATCGTGATGCGGTCTCTCCGAACGCCCAAGACGTTTTGGGCTTCCAGGGCCACAGACCCGGTGAGCGCATGGACGTGGGTCACCCGTGAGATTGTCAGCCGGTCCACCGCCCACACGGCTCGACGCTTCAGTGGGGCGGCACCCAGTTCCTGGACGCGGACTCGTGCGTAGTTGGTGCTGACGAGGCTGTTGACGAGCCCGATGCCGCGGGGTGTCGCGAGGCGGCTTAGCAAGCACGAGTCGAACAGGGTGGCGTGGACCACGTCAGGTGCCCGCCAGCGAATCATGTCCCTCAGCTCGGAAGCTTGAGCCAAGCGGCTGCCCGGCCGGAGGACGGTCACGGGAGTCCCCTCCCTCCGGACCAGATTGGCTAGTGGCCCTGACCGCGCGCGCAGGCAGACCACGCTGGACTCGATGCCGCGACGCTGCAATTCAGGAAGCTGTAATCGAAGGGCGTGTTCGGCACCTCCGCCGAAGCCGAGGGAGTCAATGACGTGGAGGATACGCACCCCGCAATTCTGGCAGGGTCCGACAAGGGCGTGGAACCAGCCTTGTTCGGGGAGAGGCCCCAAGGCGCGAGCGATTGCCGCGGAGCCGTCGGGACTACCGACCTGACCGGATGGTTCGCTGGAGGCGTTGGAGTGCTGCCCCTCGACGGGACTCGGCTAGCCTGGCGACCTCCTCTTGCACCACCGGTATAGCTCGGTAAAGCGTCTTGTCGCGACTGGGGCTCGACTCTGGCGCCTCGGTAGATGGAGTGGCCCCACCCTGCTAGAGATCACCCGACACTGGTCCGCGCTCTCAGTGGCGGGCTCTGAGCAGCTCCGTGAGCCGCTCGCTCACTGGTGCAAGGCGGGTGGCTGTGGAGGCCACGGCGCTGCGGATGCGCTCCCGAGTCGCGGCGGGGTGCGCCAACACCTGGTCCACGAGGCCGGGCGCGCGATCGACATCATCGATGGGAACCACCCACTCGGAGGGAAGCCCCACGGACGCGTACACACCCTCCGCCTTGAGAGGAGTGACCGAGACGGCAATCGCCGGCGTCCCTGCCACTAACGCGAAGATGGCCGAGTGGAGCCGGCAGGCGACCGTCAGGACCGAGCCCGCGTAGAGGGCCACCAGTTCCTCGGGCGAAAGGTCGGCGCCCGCGAGCCGGGCGCCGGGCCCGATCAAGGCCACGAGATCGCGGCTGTCGCGGTCGTCCCCGGCCTGATTGATGACGAGGACCGTCTCCACCTCGGGGCGAGCCAGGAGCGCATCGGCGGTGCGGTGCAGGGCTGCGAGGTCGTGGTCACGCCGGTCCCCGCGATTCTTGAGTTGGACGGTCATAGTCGCGAACCCACCGCGGCGGACGCCCGTTCGTAGGCAGACCTCCGCGACGGCCCTGTCGTTCGGGGGAGCCATTCCCAGAACGATATCGGGCACCTCGACCACAGCGGCTTCGCTGGCTCCCAAGTGACGTGCGGCGGCTGCTGACAAGGGGTCGCGGGGGAAGACAAGCTCCATCCGAGAGAGCAGCCAGCGGTTCAGCCACCTAGACCCCCGGTGCTCCTGCGGGCTGATGCTGGTGGGGAACGCGGCGACGGGCACACCCACACGGTGGGCGAACACAAGCGGGAAGACCGTAGACCACATGGACAACAGGTCCCTTGCGCTCTTGCGATCGACGAACACGTAGCCGCCTTTGCTGACCACGACCGCGCTGCGCTTGACCTCGCGAAGCGCTTCGGGCAGACTCCTTGCTCCTGGGCGGGCCAGAAAGTAAAGAGACTTCAACGTTTGCCTCGCCCCACGAAAAGGACCCGGTCGGGCCGCCAGCGGGGCGGGG
>NZ_JACYIZ010000049.1 GCF_015352975.1 Aestuariimicrobium ganziense
ACCAACCATAGCCAGAACTGAGAAGTGAGAGCAGGTCCAGTGGGGAAATGAGAGAGTTCAGTGCCAATGCTATCAAAGAAAAGCCCACTCAAACTCTTGCCATTGATTACTGGAATGCTAGAAGGAGCCAGCCATCCAATCAAACCAAATCCAATCACATTCAAGTCTCTCCTCAGCCAATCTCTTTGAAAATTACATGTAAATTTGCCTCCTGAAGCTTGTGCTACCCTTAAAGGGTTTCTTGCTGTCACTGGTGATTTCAAGAAGCCTGAGCTGAGGCAAGCCTTCTTTGGAGAAGAAAGAGATGAAGTAACTAAGCCTACAACAGTGGACATTGTTGCTGCCATTTTTGCTTCTCTTAATACTTTTTCA
>NZ_JACYIZ010000050.1 GCF_015352975.1 Aestuariimicrobium ganziense
GCGAGCTGGAATACAACTGAAATAGGAGTACAAGGATAATGATCTACTGTGCCAAAGCACTTGTGTTGAAAACAAGGAGAGCACCTCCAGCCAGAATGCCAACCAAGGTGACTGCCCATATGGCTAAGCCAGTGGTGCCTCCAACATAGACATCACCGCTTGGAGACCAGTCATCTGTGTTGTAGATGGGGCTGTATCCATCAACATTTGCTCCATATTTGTCAACGAATTGGTAAACACCCTTTCCCTTGGGCTTCCTGCCTGAGGCATCAACGCCGTCTCTCAAGCTCATGCTTCCATTAATTCCGTAAGGCTTGTCGGTCTTAAGCTTCTTGACACCACTAGCTTGAACTCTGAAGGAAGAAGAAGAC
>NZ_JACYIZ010000051.1 GCF_015352975.1 Aestuariimicrobium ganziense
CGACCTGCTTGAGCCAGCGGGAGATGGTTCCCTCGGTCACCGACTCACCCAGTGCGGGCAGGGTGACCTCAGTGCCCTCGCCACCACCAGCGGGCTTGGCCTCGGCAGCAGGAGCCTTCGCTGGCTGCTCCTTCTCGGTGGACGGCTCCTCGGGCTCGGTCACCGCGTCCGGGGCCTCGTCCTTCTCGGGCTCCGCGGCAGCGGCACCCGTGGTGTCCTGGCCCTCGGCGGGCGGCTCGGCCTCGGCCTCAGGCGCAGCCAGTTCGGCCTGCTCCTCGCCGCCACCCTCACCGGCTTCGCCGATCACGGCCAGGACGGCGCCGACCTCGGCGGTCTCGTCCTCCTGGACGCGGATCTCGAGCA
>NZ_JACYIZ010000052.1 GCF_015352975.1 Aestuariimicrobium ganziense
GCCAACGATGACGACATCAGTGTCAGCATAGGTGATCATGTCGGTCATGTACCTACGTGTCATCTCGCGAGAAACAATGGATTCCTTGATTGGGTTAAAACTGAAAGCGTTAAGATCATAAGGTGGAGGAGAGGAATCAGCAGACATGGAAATGGTCATGTTTTGCTGGGCATATTTAACAGGTTTAACTCTAGCTTGGGAAAAAAAGAGGAACACCAGAGAAAGATGATTTGTGGGTGTCCAAGAAATTGGTCTTGGTAACAATAGAGGAGGCCAAGGTTGATGCCATGGTTGCCATAGACAAAGCTTGAGATCTTGAGAAAGGAGATTTTGTTTTGAGAATTAGAAGA
>NZ_JACYIZ010000053.1 GCF_015352975.1 Aestuariimicrobium ganziense
GGCGCCGTCGGCGGCGAGGTGGATCTTGCAGGTCACACCGCCCCGCGAACGACCGATCGCGTGATCAGGCGGCTCGGGATCTGCACTGCGAACGAAGGGATTTCTTGTAGTTCGACCCAGCCCCCTGTGTGGCGCGGGAGCGTCGCACCATGCTGGTGTACACGCGTGATCGTGGAGTCCACCGAGACCGTCCACTCCACCTCGTCCCTGGCAGCCGCCCGAGTCTGGACTGTCGCGAGCAGCGTGGCCCAGGTGCCGTCCGCGGACCACTCGGAGAACCGCTGATAGATCGAGTTCAAGTTCCCGAACCGCTCCGGGACATCGCGCCACGGCGCCCCGGTGCGGA
>NZ_JACYIZ010000054.1 GCF_015352975.1 Aestuariimicrobium ganziense
AGGATTTTAAGGGCATTTGCGTCTGTTGCCATGAGTAGTCATATTTGCATAACAAGGGCAGGTTTCAGTGTTGCCAGAAGTGCCAGGAGGTACACAGTTACATCTTGCACAACATGTTCCACATGCTCTATGACACAATCTTGGCCTACTTGATAAACGGCACCTTGCTTTACATGCTCCTCCACAATCAATTTTCGGGTAGGAATAAGCGGCTTCAGAAACAGCATTGCTAGTCACTTGATCAGTTTGAATGGATTGGACTTCATCAAGGAGAAGCAAGCAGAGAACTAATGAAACAAAGAGAGTTTTAGAAATGGCCATTGGAATTTTGAAATGATTTAGA
>NZ_JACYIZ010000055.1 GCF_015352975.1 Aestuariimicrobium ganziense
AGCTAAGCTGCCTCTCTCTGTCAAAAAATACTTTTGTCTGTGAAAATGGCAAAATCCATGCGCTTCTTTGCCACTGTGTTACTTCTGGCAATGCTTGTCATGGCTACTGAGATGGGACCAATGACAGTTGCCGAGGCAAGACGTTGCGAGTCGAAAAGCCAACGTTTTAAGGGACCATGTGTTAGAGTGAAAAATTGTGCCGCCGTTTGTGAGACCGAAGGATTTTCCGGTGGTGACTGCCGTGGACTCCGTCGCCGTTGTTTTTGTACTAGGCCATGCTAAGAATGTTACTATATGTTATATATGTAAAACCTGAATTTGAG
>NZ_JACYIZ010000056.1 GCF_015352975.1 Aestuariimicrobium ganziense
CACATATATTTTTGGGTCAGCTAGTGACCATGTTTCTCACAGTTGCAAGGGTCACATTTGCAGTTTGCTCCACACCTGCAGCCTTTTCCTCCTTCTGTTGCTTTCTCAGCAGATCCCTCATAGTTCTTTACAGGTGCAACTCCGTCAATGATGGTAAAGGTGGTGGTGTTCTCCATGTCGGGGTACATCCCACATCCTCCACAGCCACTGCCGCATTTGCAGCCAGATCCACAGCCACAGCTTCCTCCACAGCAAGACATGTTTTTTTCTTAGGAAAAGATTAGGAATCTATTGATCAAAAAAGAG
>NZ_JACYIZ010000057.1 GCF_015352975.1 Aestuariimicrobium ganziense
CTCTGGCTGAGAACAGAAATGCCTTCTCAAGAATTCTGTTTAGGCCCCGTATTCTAATTGATGTGAGCAAAATTGACATGAGCACCACTGTGCTAGGATTCAAGATTTCAATGCCTATCATGATTGCACCAACAGCCATGCAGAAAATGGCACATCCTGAAGGGGAGTATGCTACAGCAAGAGCAGCATCAGCAGCAGGGACAATCATGACATTGTCATCTTGGGCCACTTCCAGTGTCGAGGAGGTTGCTTCAACAGGACCTGGCATCCGTTTCTTCCAGCTTTATGTCTACAAGGACAG
>NZ_JACYIZ010000006.1 GCF_015352975.1 Aestuariimicrobium ganziense
GCGGCCAGCGTCAACGCGGCACCACCCACAGCAGCAGTGCTCAACAGACTTCGTCGAGTGAACGTGCTCATTCTTCCTCCTGGTTCATCCCAGGCGATTCACCCGGGTGTACCTTCCATCGTGCCCCGACGCAGTGCAGTGGGCCATCTGGGACACGACATCTTGATCCAGTCGTGACCAAAACCCTCACCCTCAAGGGCGTGAAATGCCGTCGGGGCGCCGGAGCGTTCTCCGGCGGCCCNACACGACATCTTGATCCAGTCGTGACCAAAACCCTCACCCTCAAGGGCGTGAAATGCCGTCGGGCCGCCGGAGCGTTCTCCGGCGGCCCGACGGGCATGTGGTCGGCGTTCAGGTCACAGCTCGGTGACCGAACCACCAGCCTTCTCGATCTTCTCCTTTGCCGAGGCCGAGAACGCGTCCGCGGTCACGTTGACCGCGCTCGAGATCTCGCCGTTGCCGAGCACCTTGACCAGGTGACCGGCGCGCACGGCACCCTTGGCCACCAGGTCGTCCACCGTGACGTCGCCGCCATCGGGGAACAACTCGTCCAACTTCGCCAGGTTGACCACCTGGTACTCGACCCGGAAGGGGTTCTTGAAGCCCTTGAGCTTCGGCATCCGCATGTGCAGCGGCATCTGACCGCCCTCGAACGCCTGCGACACGTTCTTGCGTGCGCCGGTGCCCTTGGTTCCACGGCCGGCAGTCTTGCCGCCCTTGCCGCCCTCACCGCGACCCACACGGGTCTTGGCGGTCTTGGCGCCCGGGGCAGGACGCAGGTGATGCACCTTCAGCGCCATCTCACTCCACCTCTTCCACGGCCACGAGGTGGGTGACGGTGTGGATCATCCCGCGAATCTCGGGACGATCCTCCTTCACCACGACGTCGCCGATCCTCTTGAGACCCAGGCTGCGCAGGGTCTCCTTCTGGTTCTGCTTGCCACCGATCCCGGACTTGGTCTGGGTCACCTTGAGTCGTGCCATCAGTGAGCCACCTCCTCCTTGGCCGCGCGCAGCAGGGCCGCCGGAGCGATGTCCTCGACAGCCTTGCCGCGGCGCTTGGCCACCTGCTCGGGCTGCTCGAGGCCCTGCAGGGCCGCGACCGTGGCGTGCACCACGTTGATCGCATTGGCCGAGCCCAGGGACTTGGCCAGCACGTCGTGCACACCGGCGCACTCGAGCACGGCGCGGGCCGAGCCACCGGCGATGACACCGGTACCCGGCGACGCCGGACGCAGCATGACCACGCCGGCCGCCTTCTCGCCCTGCACGGGGTGCGGGATCGTCCGCTGGATCAGCGGCACCTTGAAGAAGTGCTTCTTGGCCTCCTCGACACCCTTGGCGATCGCCGCGGGCACTTCCTTGGCCTTGCCGTAGCCGACACCCACGGTGCCCTCGCCGTCGCCCACCACGACCAGCGCGGTGAAGCTGAACCGACGGCCACCCTGCACGACCTTCGCCACACGGTTGATGGCGACAACGCGCTCGAGGTACTGGCTCTTCTCCTCGCGCTGCTGGCCCTGGCCACGACGATCGTCACGGCCACGACGCTGATCACCACCTGCACCGCCACCGCGGCGCTGGGTTCCACTCATCGTCTCGTTACCTTTCGTCGTTTCTCAGAAGCTCAGGCCGGCCTCGCGGGCGGCGTCCGCCAGCGAAGCAATCCGACCGTGGTACTTGTTGCCGGCGCGGTCCATGACGACCTGCTCGACCCCGGCAGCCTTGGCGCGCTCAGCGATCAGCTGACCGACCTTGGCGGCCCTGGCCGACTTGTCGCCGTCGATGCCACGCAGGCCGGCCTCCATGGTGGAGGCGCTGGCCAGGGTGACCCCGCGGACGTCGTCGATCACCTGCACGCCGATGTGGCGGGCAGAACGGGTGACGACCAGGCGAGGACGCTCGGCCGACCCATGGATCCTCTTGCGGCCACGCGACTGGCGACGCACACGCGACGCCGTCTTCGAAGCCAGACCCTTGCGCACTCCCAGAGAGATCGCCATGGTCACTTACCAGCCTTTCCAGCCTTGCGGCGCACGTGCTCGCCGGCGTAGCGCACACCCTTGCCCTTGTAGGGCTCGGGCTTGCGGAGCTTGCGGATGTTCGCCGCAACCTCTCCCACCACCTGCTTGTTGATCCCCTGCACCGAGAACCGGGTCGGGGTCTCGACGGTGAAGGTGACACCCTCGGGGGCGTCGATCACCACCGGGTGCGAGAAGCCGAGGTTGAACTCCAGCTGGGCCGGGCCCTTGGAGATCACGCGGTAACCCACGCCGACGATCTCGAGCTTCTTCTCGTAGCCCTCGGTCACACCGGTGACCATGTTGGCCACCAGGGTGCGGGTCAGGCCGTGCAGCGAGCGGCTCTGGCGCTCGTCGTTGGGACGAGCGACCTCGAGCTGGCCCTCGTCGTTCTTGCTCACGGTGATCGGCTCGGCGACGACGTGGCTCAGGGTGCCCTTGGGACCCTTCACCTCGACGTTGCGGCCGTCGATGCTCACATCGACCCCGGACGGGACGGTGATCGGGAGCTTGCCAATACGCGACATCTTCTACTCCTTGTCAGTCTCGTCGGGTCACCACACGTAGGCCAGGACTTCGCCGCCCACGGCCTTCTCGTGTGCCTGTCGGTCGGTGAGCAGGCCCTGCGAGGTCGAGATGATCGCCACACCGAGGCCACCCAGCACCTTGGGCAGGTTGGTCGACTTGGCGTACACCCGCAGGCCGGGCTTGCTGATGCGCTTCAGGCCGGCGATCGAACGCTCACGTGAGTCGCCGTACTTCAGCGTCAGGGTCAGGGTCTTGCCGACCTCGCCCTCGGCGGGCTCGTTCACCGCGAAGTCTGCGATGTAGCCCTCGGTCTTGAGGATCTCGGCGATCCGAACCTTGATCTTGGAGTGCGGCATGCTCGTCTGGTCGTGGTACGCCTGGTTGGCGTTGCGCAGGCGAGTCAACATGTCCGCAATGGGATCAGTCATGGTCATGGCTTGTCAGCCTCTTTCTCACCCCGGTTTCCGGACGAGGTCCGGACCTGTGGCGTCGTCGATTCTTGAAGGTCTGCGTCACTCACCAGGAGGACTTGATCACGCCGGGCAGCTCACCGCGGTGGGCGAGCTCACGGACGCACACTCGGCACAGCCCGAACTTGCGGTAGACCGCCTTGGGTCGTCCGCACTTCTGGCACCGGGTGTAGGCGCGCACCGCGAACTTCGGCTTGCGCGACTGCTTGACCTTGAGAGCGGTCTTGGCCATCGGTACTCCTCAGCTCACTTCTTCTTCTTGGAATAGAAGGCCTTGCCGCGGCGGGGGCCGGTCTTCTTGGGGTCGTCGACTTCCTTGAACGGGAAGCCGAGGTGCTTCAGCAGCGCCCGACCCTCCTCGTTGTTGCGAGCCGAGGTGACGAAGGTGATGTCCATGCCGCGGACCCGGTCGATGCGGTCCTGGTCGATCTCGAGGAACATGACCTGTTCGTTGAGGCCGAAGGTGTAGTTGCCCAGGCCGTCGAACTGGTTGCCGTTGAGGCCGCGGAAGTCGCGGATGCGTGGCAGCGCCAGGGTCAGCAGACGGTCGGCGAACTCCCACATCCGGTCACCGCGCAGCGTGACGTGGCAGCCGATCGGCATGCCCTCACGCAGCTTGAACTGGGCGATCGACTTGCGGGCCTTGGTCACCTGGGGCTTCTGCCCGGTGATCGCGGTCAGGTCGCGGATCGCTCCGTCGATGATCTTGGAGTCGCGAGCGGCCTCGCCGACACCCATGTTCACCACGATCTTGACCAGACCGGGGATCTGCATGACGTTGTCGTAGGAGAACTCCTCGTTCAGCTTCGGCGCGATCTCCTCACGGTAACGCTTCTTGAGGCGGGGCATCTCCTTGGCGGGAGCCTTGCTGCTGTCGACCTGCTCGGTCTTCTCGACCTTCTCGGGGGCTTCGGTGCTCACTTGTCGGCCTCCTTCTTCTTCGCGGCCTTCTTCGCGGGCTTGGCCTCGGCCTCGGCCTTGGCCTCCTTCTTGAGGAAGCGCACGCTACGGCTGGAGGTGTACTCCGAGCCGTCGGGACGACGCTTGGTCACCTCTTCGCGGCGGTAGCCGACGCGGCTACCGGTGACGTCCTTGCCACTGCCGACGGCGGGCTGCACGTTGGAGGCGTGGATCGGGGCCTCGGACGCGATGATGCCGCCCTTGGTCTGACGACCCTGCTGGGGCTGGGTGGACGAGTCGCGCAGGTGGCGCTTGACGATGTTGACGCCCTGGACGGTCACCCGGTTGTTGGCGACGTCGACGGCGATGACCTCACCGACGGTGCCCTTGTCCTTGCCGGCGATGACCTTGACGCGATCACCCTTCTTGACATGGAGCGACTTCACTCAGATCACCTCCGGGGCGAGCGAGACGATGCGCATGTAGCGCTTGTCGCGCAGCTCGCGGGCGACCGGGCCGAAGATGCGGGTGCCGCGAGGCTCCCCGTCGGTCTTCAGGATCACGGCAGCGTTCTCGTCGAACTTGATGTAGGAACCGTCACCGCGGCGGTGGGCCTTGGTGGTGCGGACGATCACGGCCTTGACCACGTCGCCCTTCTTGACGTTGCCGCCGGGGATCGCGTCCTTGACGCTGCACACGATGGTGTCCCCCAGGCCGGCGTAGCGACGACGTGAGCCACCGAGCACACGGATGCAGAGGAGTTCCTTCGCACCAGTGTTGTCGGCGACCTTGAGTCGCGACTCCTGCTGGATCATTTCTTCTCCTGTCTCACCGGTTCCCCGTCCCGCGTCCTGACAGACTCGGGGGAGGCCTGGTGAAACTCGTGGTTGTCCCCCTGGATTTGGCCAGGAGGGGTGAACATTGCGCCCACGGCGCGTGGCCGACCAGGAGAGGTCCCCTCGGCGACCAGTCGATGCGAGGGCACAGTCCTAGGACAGCCTGTCCAGCCTACACGAGGCCCTGCACCGGAAAGAAATCGAGCACAGCGGTGCTCACAGGTGCAGCTCGAGCCGCCACGACAAGGGGTTCCCCGCTTCGAGCAGGGCCACCTCGGCGGGTGTGGTGAGGTCGCTGACCCGGTCGCCGCGACCGGTGGCGGGCTCGACCGCGACACAGCGATGATCGGCGACGTCGCCGCTGTCGAGCCACAGCGCCAGGCCGCGCAGTGCCTCACCCGACCAGCGCAGTTCCAAGCAGGCCTCGCCCCGGCGCAGGACCGCCCCGGGCGGCAGTGCGGGGGCCACTGCCCAGTATTTGGCCGAGGCGGTGATCGGGGCCGCGATGGGCGCGAAGGGCCGGTCGTCGCCGGTGGCGTCGGGTGGGTACACCTGGCGCACCCGTTCCAGGCCCGGCACCTCGACGACCAGGTCGTCGGGTGCCGCGAACTGCGGGTGAGCGGCCCACAGCCACGGCAGCGAGCGCTCATCGGTGGCCCGGGCCTCGTACTCGAGGACGAACCCGGTCGAGGTGGCGGCCGCCCGGCGACGCAGCGCGAAGCCCAAGCGGTCGACGACGACCTCGAGGACGACCTCGTCGTCGGTCTGGTGCAGCACCTGCCAGGGCACGTCCCAGACGTCGCCGTGGTCGCTCAGTTCACGTCCGTCCGCCAGGGTCGCCGCGTCGATGGTGGGCGCGCACTCGTCCCAGCCGCACATCTCGGCCTCGGTGAAGCCATACCGGCCGGGTAGCTCGACACGCCGCCGCGGCTCGGTGGTTAGCCACTCGGTGCCATCGACGCCGCGCAGCGAGGTGATCTTCGCGCCTCGCTGCGCCTCGATGGTCATCGAGCCCCGAGGGCCCTCCACCCGGGTGGTGCTCACACCGACTGCTCGCTCAGCCACAGCAGCACGTGGTGCGGCTGCTCGCGATGGGCCTGGGCCAGCGCCGGACCGTCGCTGCGTCCGTTGAGCAGTTCGACCTGGGCCCGCATCACCTGCACACGCTCGTCCCGGTCGCGTTCGGGCCCGACGAACAGCCCCGACTGCGGCAGCGAGGTGGCGAAGTGCTCGATCGTGGCCGGGGTGCGCTCGACCTGGTCGGCGAACTCGGCCAGTTCACCGGTCAGGGCCTCGGCCCGCTCGTCCTCACCGAGTCGGCGCAGGGCCAGCACCTGGAACAGGGTCAGGTCGGAGTGCGCGGTGGTGGCCATCTCGCGGAAGTCGCCGGTGGCACTGGCCGCGCCCCGCCAGGCCCGCTCGGCACCTTCGCTGTCGCCGGCGGCTGCCAAGGCATCGCCCAGTGCCAGGTCGAGGTGGGCCCGGTTGGCCAGCGGGTGTCGCTCCTCCCCCAGCGTCAGCGGCGGACGCAACGCACCCTTGACCAGCTCGAGGGCCCGCTCAGGCTCGGTGCCCGCGGCCGCGAGGGAGGCCGCGTCCCAGGCCGAGAGGACCACGCCCTCGCCACCCTCCCACGGCTGGAAGGACCGTCCAGCCAGCAGGGTGAGGGCCTCGTCGGCTCGTCCGCTGAGCACCAGCAGCCGCGCCATCGTGACCGACAGGTCGTGTCGCTGCACCACCAGGTCACGGTGCTGCTCGAGCCGCTGCAGGCGGTCGGCCACCGGATGGGCCAACCGCTCCGCGAGCTGGTCGAGCTCGACCAGCAGCTTGGCGTCCTCGGGCTCGAGCTCGAAGGCGGTGCTGAGCAGCTGCCACGCCCCCTCGGCGTCATTGCCCTGGTTGTGGTGCCACAGCCCAAGGTTGCGGGCGGCCAGTGCGCTGGGCTCGAGGTCCCAGCTGTGCTGCCAGAGCCGCCGGGAGTCGTCGTAGCGACGCCAGTGGTGGCACCAGCTGCCCAGCAGGACCGGCGGCACCGGGTCGTCGGGGCGCTCGGACGAGGCCCACTCCAGCACGGCCACGTCATCGAGGTCGATCGGCAGGCACCAGGTGGCGTCGGCCGAGGCTGCGGCGGCGAAGGCCGGAGCCGGGTCGTCGTCGCGTGAGGCCAGCACCCACGCCCGGTGGTACTCCACCAGCGGGGCGACCCCGGTCATGCCCTCGACGTGATCGGCTGCGGCGGCCCGGTCGAGCGCCTGGAGCGCCTCGTCGGCAGATCCGCAGCGGATGAACTCCTTGGCCACGTCGAGCCAGGTCACCGGATCGAGCGCGGGCTCGCGGCCGGCCAGCACCCGCGCCCACGCGTCCAGTGGGTCGATCTCGAGGGTTCCGGCGAGCAGCTCGTCGGCCTCGGACGCCATGCCCAGACGACGCAGCGCGACGACGGCGAGGTTGCGGGCCTCGAGCTGCACGGGTGCGAACTCGACCAGCTTGAGCAGCCGGTCGGTGGCGGCCTGGTCGTCGTCCCAGGACAGTTCGATCCTGGCCATGGCCAGCTGCGCCGGCACCCACCAGTGGCCGTCCCAGCCCGCCCGGGCGAGCAGCTTCCAGGCCTCTTCGACCCGGTTGAGACGCCACAGCGCCAGGCCCAGCAGGTAGTGGCCCTCGGCGTCGCGTGGGTTGAGGTTGAGCATGCTCTGCCGCTCGACCGCGGTGCGCAGGTGCTGCTCAGCCTCCTGCAGCGCACCGGAGCGATAGCGGCGAAGCCCCATGGCGACGTTGCAGCGGAAGTCCCCGGGGTCGCGGCGCAGCGCCTCGGTCCACCAGGTCTCGGGCGACCGGCTGGGGTGGCGGTACTGGTCCAGGTGAGAGCCGATCAGGTAGAGCTCGTCGCTGCTGGCGACCGTCTCGGGGGCCGGCGGCTCCTTGGCCGGCGGGGGCACCTCGAAGTCGTCGACGCCCACGGCGGGACGCACCCAGAGCAGGCCGGTTCCCTCGCTGCGCAGCACGGCGACCAACTCGTCCAGGTCGAGGTCGGCAGCGTCGACCTGGTGGGTCACCGACCAGGGCTGCCCGGCCTCGAGCGACGCGACGTCCCAGTGGGCCAGGGTCTGCTCACCGAGTATCAGGTCGACGCTGACCTCGCTCAGGTCGCGGGTGCTCTGCAGCCGCAGGTCGACCACACCGTCGGCGACGGTGATCCGGCCGGCGGCATCGGGATTGGCCTGCTGCACCGGGCCGAGTTCACCGATCGGGTACCACAGCTGGGTGAATGTCTTGGTCTCACCGGGCTGCAGGAAGGTGAAGTCGGGCTGGTTGTTGGTGTGCACGCCTGCCATCAGTTCGATGTAGTGGCTGCCGTCGTCGGTGAGCGCCCGGTCCCAGGCCCAGCCGAACTCGTGGTTGCCCCAGGTCCACTGCTTCTTGCCCGGCGACACCTCGCGCGAGGACCAGTGGACGAACCCGGCCTTGGCGGCGTGGTCGTAGCCACCGAAGAACTCGTCGTCGGTCTCGAGCACCATGTAGCTGGTCGGCACCGGGATGTTGCGGTACCAGTCGAGGCGCGCGGCGTCGGGGTGGTCGGCGTCGACCCTCGCCGGGTAGTCGATGCCGTAGTAGGGGCGATCGGCCTCGGGAAAGGCCGTGGTGGCCCGGTTGGCGTGGTCGGCGACGAAGTGCACGTCGTTGGGGAAGAACGACTGGTAGTTGTCGTCGACCCGGGCCGCGACATTGGCCCACCACAGGAAGGTCTGGGTGAGTTCGGTGCGGTTGTGCACGCGCACCAGCAACTCGATGGCCGCACGGTCGGGCGACAGCCGGATGCCGTGCATGCCCTTCATCCGGTTGAACGGGTCGTGGTCGGAGCACCAGACGGTGACCGATCCGTCGTCGTCGGTCTCGATCTCGACCTCGGTGGGCAGGTAGGTGGCCGGTCGATGGTGCTGGGGCCAGTTGAACTCCACCCCACCTGACAGCCACGGCCCAGTGACGCCGACCAGGGCAGGCTTGATCACCTCGTTGCGGTAGAAGAAGTCGTAGCCGCGCAGACGGTCGAAGCCCAGGTGGATGCGTCCGCCCAGTTCGGGCAGCACCATCAGCCGGATCCAGTCGTTCTCCAGGTGCACCGCCTGCCAGTCGTGTGGGGTGGGCTCGGTGTCGATCGCCTCGTAGACCGGCAGCGGGTAGATCGCACCGGACGACCCCTGGTAGACCCGCCCGGGCATGAAGTCGGGGTAGGCCGAAGGGGTGTGCGGGTGGTAGGTGGGCATGCTGACAGGCTCGCTCCAGCAGGCCACCCGGGCCTCGGCCTGGTCGCTGGGGCGGGCCGGCAGGTTGGGGGCGTCGTGGCGGATCATCGGTCGACCTCTTGGGCGTGGACGAGAATGCAGTGGTCAGGACGCAGTGAAGCGCCCTCGAGCCCGACGGTGGCGAGCACTCGTCCGGGTAGTTCAACGGCGGCGTCGGCCCACGGCGGCAGGGCCTGACCCTCGGGTCGCTCCACCACCTCGACGCGGTAGGTGCGGTCGTCGTCCAGCCCTTCCAGGCGCAGCCGCTCGGGCGGCCAGGTGGTGGGCCGGTGCAGCACCGCGTAGCTGTAGAGGGCCTGGCTGCCGTTCTCGGCGACCACCCCGCGCACCGCCACCGACGGATCGGTGTCGAGGTGGAGCACCTCGCCGGTGTGCAGCAGTCCGCGGAACCGCTTGTGCAGGGCGATCCATCGTCCGTACTCGGCCAGGGTGGCCTCGTCGACCCGCTCCAGGGGGGCCTCGATGCCGTAGTGGCCGATCAGGGCCATGGTGCCGCGGAAGTTGAGCGCCATGGTGCGGCCGGTGATGTGGTCGGGCGAGGCGCCGACGTGGGTGCCGATCACCTCGGGCGGCAGCAGCATCTCGGTGCCGGTGAGGATCTGCACCCGCTCGTGCGGGTCGTTGCAGTCGCTGGGCCACATCCGGGTGCAACTGGCCATCACCCGCAGGTCGGCGCGTCCGCCACCGGAGGCGCACGACTCGATCTGGAAGCCCCCCGATCCGATGTCGCTGTGGCGGCGGGTCAGTTCGTCCATGATCTCGAGCGCGGCCAGGGTCTGGTTGCGCTGGCCGGCCGCGCCGGTGGGCTGGTGGCCCCCCTCGAGCAGGTAGCGGTTGTGGTCCCACTTGAAGGCCTCGATGCCGATCTCGGTGATCAGCGCCGACATGGCCTCGAGGATGTGGCGCTTGGCCTCGGGGTGGCCGAGGTCGAGCACGTACTGCTGGCGCGAAGGCAGCCCGATGCCGTGCCCGGCGTCGAAGAACCAGTCGGGGTGGGCGCGGGCCAGATCGGAGTCGACCGAGATCATCTCGGGCTCGACCCACAGCCCGAACTCCATGCCGAGGGAGTGGACCAGGTCGGCGAACGGCTTGAGGCCCTCGGTCCAGCGCTCGCGGTCGACGGTCCAGTCACCCAGCGAGGTGTGGTCGTCGCGGCGCTTGCCGAACCAGCCGTCGTCCAGCACGACCCGCTCGACCCCGATCGAAGCGGCCCGCTCGACGGCCTGGGCGAGCACCTGCGGGTCGTGGTCGAAGTAGACCGCTTCCCAGGAGTTCCAGGTGACCGGACGAGTGGCCCGCTGCTGGTGGCCCCACGACCTGACCAGTCGGTGGAAGCGGTGGGCGACCCGGTCGGTCCCGACGCCGTGGCTGCCGTAGAGGGTGGGGCTGTAGTAGCTCTCACCGGGGGCGAGGACGACCTCGTCGGGGGCGATCAGCTCACCGGCCGACAGCACCCGGGTGTCGTAGGGCGTGCGTTGGGCGGCGACGGCCTGAGATCCGCTCCAGGCCAGGTGCGCAGCCCAGACCTGCCCCCGGCGGTGGCCGAAGCCGGGCTCACCGGCCATCACCAACCACTGGTTCTCCAAGCCCGGCTTGCCACCGCGGGACTCGCGCACCCACTGGCCGGGCTGGAACTCGCGGCGCTGGAACTGCCGCTCCTGGGCCCAGCGGCCGGCGAAGTCAGCCTGCTCGCGGGCCTGGGCGGGCACCGGCAGGCTGAGTTCGCAGGTGTGCAGGTGGTAGTCGTCGTCTCCGGTGTTGGTCACGATGGCTCGCGCGGCCAGCACTCCCCCGACCTCGAGGGTGAGTTCGACGACCAGGCCGAGCGCGGACGCCTCGTCGCGGGCCTCGACCCGCAGGTGGTGCTCGCCGGCCTCGCGTGTGGTGACCGCGAACAGCGGTGACCAGGCCCGTCCCCCGCTGCGGGCACCCGACAGGCTGGGACGCTCCAACCAACCCTCGGCCAGAGCCGGCAGCACACTGACCGGCTGCGGGAAGGTGACCGCGGAGTCCCCGACCGTCGCGGCGGTGGCGCTGTGCAGCCCGGCCAGCGCAGCGTCGTCCAACTCGCCCAGGTCGGCCCCCCAGTGCAGGATGCGCGGCAGGCGCTCGTCGGTCAGCACGACCACCGAGACACCGTCGCGACGCAGGTGGGTCAACGTTGACATGGCTCCTCCTCGCAGGCGGGTGTGTCCCCACGCTATCGGGCCGGCACCGGTGACGCACAGGGGGTGATCGAACACCATCATGGACAATTCCACGCACCCGCTGGTGGAAATCGAGCGTAATCAGCACGCGCAGATGGATCATCTGTCATTCTTGAGGCCATGAGCGCGTCCGAGCTGGACGAGGTTGCGCAGGTCCCCGACGGATTCCCGGGGCAACGCCTGCGGGTGCTGCCCCGCCCTCTGGTGGCCGAAGCCCTGCGTGCCCCGGTCACCCGGCACCTGCTGGTCACCGATGTCGGCTACTTCCCGCGGGCCCGCCACCACGGCAGGTCGCGCCGCTCGTGCCCGGAACACATTCTCATCGTGTGCACCAGTGGCGCCGGCGAGTGCGTGCTCGAGGGCACCCGCCACGAGGTCAGGGCCGGGGAGGTGCTGGTCATCCCTGCCGGGGCCGCCCACCGCTACCGGGCAGACCCGGACGACCCATGGACGATCTGGTGGGTGCACCTGACCGGTCGCGAGGCCGATGACCTGGTGGCAGGAACCCGAGCCACCATCGAGGCTCCGGTCTTCCGGTTGGCCGAGGTGACCCGGGCGGCGAGCCTGGTCGACAGCATCCTGCGCCGGATGGAGACCGACGAGACGATGACCTCGCTGAGCGCTGCGTCGGGCCTGGGATGGGCGCTGGTCACGGCACTGGCCGCCGACGGTCGCCCGCGCCACGGGTCGGGACGGGTCGACCCGATCCCCGAGGTGGTGGCCCACATCCGCGACCACGTCAGCGAGCACCTGTCGGTGCCGGACCTGGCAGCACTGGCTGGCTGGAGCACCTCGCACTTCTCGGCGGTCTTCCGTCGGGCGACCGGTTATGGCGTGCTGGAGTACCAGACCCGGCTGCGGATGAGCATCGCCAGGACCCTGCTCGACACCACCGACCGCACGATCGCCTCGATCGCCGCCGAGGTGGGCTATGCCGACGGGCTGTACTTCTCACGCCAGTTCCGCCGCATCCACCAAGTCAGCCCCAGCCAGTACCGCTCACGCGACCGCAGCGTCACCGAGACCCGGCGACGGGCCGACTGACGCCGGCGTCGCCCGTCGGCGCAGGGTTCCGGTACACAGGGATCCGCCATCACAACGCGAAACGGCTCGCCCCGGTCGGGGCGAGCCGTCTCACATTCGGTGCTGGGATCAGCGAGGCCTCACTTGGCCTTCTCGATGATCTCGACCAAACGCCAGCGCTTGGTGGCGCTCAGCGGACGGGTCTCCATGACCCGCACGCGGTCGCCGGTGCTGGCCTCGTTGTTCTCGTCGTGCACCTTCAGCTTGGTGCTCTGGGTGAGCACCTTGCCGTAGAGCGCGTGCTTGACACGCTCGGAGATCTGCACGACGACGGTCTTGTCCATCTTGTCGCTGACGACGACGCCCTCGCGAACCTTGCGGGCGTTGCCGCGCGCCTCGACGGCGGTCTCGGTGGTCTTCTCGCTCATGGTCAGGCCTTCTTCTCAGCGTCAGGGTCGACGGTGATGCCCAGGTTGCGCTCCTGGAGCACCGTGTAGATCCGCGCGATGTCCTTGCGGACCTCGCGGAGGCGTCCGTGCGACTCGAGCTGGCCGGTGGCGGACTGGAAGCGGAGCGAGAACAGCTCCTCCTTCAGCTCGCGAACCTTGGCGTTGAGGTCGTCACGGCTCAGGCCGCGCAGATCAGCGGCCGTGGTGGTGTTCGGCATCAGAGGTCACCTGCTTCCCGCTTGATGAAGCGAGCCTTGAACGGCAGCTTGTGGATGGCCAGGCGCATGGCCTCGCGGGCCACGTCCTCCTGCACGCCTGACAGCTCGAACAGCACGCGTCCGGGCTTGATGTTGGCGATCCACCACTCGGGGGAACCCTTGCCGGAACCCATTCGGGTCTCAGCAGGCTTCTTGGTCAGCGGGCGGTCGGGGTAGACGTTGATCCACACCTTTCCACCACGCTTGATGTGACGGGTCATCGCGATACGCGCGGCCTCGATCTGACGGTTGGTCAGGTACGAGCCCTCGAGGGCCTGGATGCCGTAGTCACCGAAGGCAAGCTTGGTCGCACCCTTGGCCTGGCCGGTACGCCGGGGGTGGTGCTGCTTGCGGAACTTCACTCGACGAGGAATCAGCATGTGACTCAGGCTCCTGCGTTCTCGGTGGCGACGGTCGCCTCGGGCGAGGTGCCCTCAGCGGCCTCGACGCGGCGGCGTCCGCCACGCTCGGGACGATCGGTGCGGCCCTCGCCACGACCCGGACGACGGGTCGGACGCTGGCGTCCACCGGGGGCCGCGTTGCGGGCGGCCTTCTGGGCGGCGCGCTCGGCACGGTTGCCGGTGACCTCGCCCTTGTAGATCCAGACCTTGACACCGATCCGACCGAAGGTGGTCTTGGCCTCGTAGAAGCCGTAGTCGATGTCGGCGCGCAGGGTGTGCAGCGGCACCTGACCGTCGCGGTAGCCCTCGGAGCGGCTCATCTCAGCGCCACCCAGACGGCCCGAGCAGCGGATGCGGATGCCCTGGGCACCCGAGCGCATCGCGGTCTGCTGTGCCTTGCGCATCGCACGGCGGAAGGCCACGCGGGCCCCCAGCTGCTCGGCGACGCCCTGGGCGACCAGCTGGGCATCGATCTCGGGGTTCTTGACCTCGAGGATGTTCAGCTGGATCTGCTTGCCGGTGAGCTTCTCGAGCTCGGCGCGAACCCGCTCGGCCTCGGCGCCGTTGCGGCCGATGACGATGCCCGGACGCGCGGCGTGCAGGAAGATGGTGACCCGCTCGGACCGGCGCTCGATCTCGATCGAACTGATGCCGGCGCGCTCCAGGGTCTTCTTCAGGTAGGCGCGGATCTTGACGTCCTCACCGACCAACTCGGCGTAGTTCTTCTCCGAGTACCAGCGGGTGGTGTGGTCGGTGCTGATCCCAAGGCGGAAGCCAGTGGGGTGGATCTTCTGGCCCATGCTCAGGCCCCCTTCTTGCTCTCGGACTTGGTGGACTTGGCCCTGCTCGACTTCGGCTTGGCCGGAGCCACCGGCTCGTCCTCACGCGGCTCGACGACCACGGTGATGTGCGCGGCGCGCTTCAGGATCCGGCTGGCCGAGCCCTTGGCGCGGGGACGGATGCGGCGCATGGTGACGCCCTCGTCCACGTAGGCCTGCGAGATGAACAGCTCCTCGGCCCGCAGGGCCTCGGTCTGCTCAGCGTTGGCGACGGCCGACGCGACGACCTTGTAGACCGGCTCGGAAGCCGCCTGCGGGGCGAACCGCAGGGTGGTCAGGGCGGCGTTGACGTCCATGCCGCGAACCAGGTCGACGACGCGACGAACCTTGGTGGGGCTCATCCGGACGTGGCGGGCGATGGCGTAGGAGCCGGGACGGTCGCCGAGCAGGGCAGACCGACGGCTGGCCCGTTCAGTGGTGCTCATGTGTTCTCGTTCCTCGTCAGCTGGCTCAGCGCCGGCGGCTCTTCTTGTCGTCCTTGATGTGACCGCGGAAGGTCCGGGTCGGCGCAAACTCTCCGAGCTTGTGGCCGATCATGTTCTCGGTCACGAAGACCGGGACGTGCTTTCGTCCGTCGTGCACACCGATGGTGTGGCCGAGCATGTCGGGCACGATCATCGAGCGACGCGACCAGGTACGGATCACGTTCTTGGTGCCCTTCTCGTTCTGGGCATCGACCTTCTTGGCCAGGTGCTCGTCGACGAAGGGACCCTTCTTCAAACTGCGTGGCATTGTTCAGGCTCCCCTGTCAGCGCTTCTTGCCGGACTTGCGGCGACGGATGATGAGGCGGGTGCTGGCCTTGTTCTTGTCGCGGGTGCGGCCTTCGGGCTTGCCCCACGGCGAGACCGGGTGACGACCACCCGAGGTACGACCCTCACCACCACCGTGCGGGTGGTCGTGCGGGTTCATGACCACACCACGCACGGTCGGGCGGACGCCCTTCCAGCGGGAGCGGCCGGCCTTGCCCCAGTTGATGTTGGACTGCTCGGCATTGCCGACCGCACCCACGGTGGCGCGGCAGCGCACGTCGACCATGCGCATTTCGCCCGAGGGCATGCGCAGCGTGGCCATCTTGCCCTCGCGGGCGACCAGCTGGATCGACGCACCGGCCGAGCGGCCGAGCTTGGCGCCGCCGCCGGGACGCAGCTCCACGGCATGCACCGTGGTGCCGACCGGGATGTTGCGCAGCGGAAGGTTGTTGCCGGGCTTGATGTCACTGCCTTCGCCGGCCTGCACCTGCGCGCCCTGGGTCAGACCCACCGGCGCGATGATGTAGCGCTTCTCGCCGTCGGCGTAGTGCAGCAGCGCGATGCGGGCGGTGCGGTTGGGGTCGTACTCGATGTGAGCGACCTTGGCCGGCACGCCGTCCTTGTCGTAGCGCTTGAAGTCGACCAGGCGGTAGGCCTGCTTGTGGCCACCACCGATGTGACGGGTGGTGATGCGGCCGGAGTTGTTGCGGCCACCGGTCTTCGGCTTGGGCGCCAGCAGCGACTTCTCGGGAGTCGAGCGGGTGAGCTCGACGAAGTCGGCGACGCTGGAGCCGCGACGGCCTGGCGTTGTCGGCTTGTACTTGCGGATACCCATGAGGTGTCTCGTTCCTTAACGTCTCGAACGTGCGCCGGTCAGCCGACCGGTCCACCGAAGATGTCGATGCGCTGGCCGTCGGCGACGGTCACGATGGCGCGCTTGGTGTCGGCGCGCTTGCCGAGGCCGAAGCGGGTCCGACGGACCTTGCCCTTGCGGTTGAGGGTGTTGACCGAGGTGACCTTGACGTCGAAGACCTTCTCGACGGCGATCTTGATCTCGGTCTTGTTGGCGTCGGGAGCCACGACGAAGGTGTAGGTGTTCTCGTCGAGCAGCCCGTAGCTCTTCTCGCTCACGACCGGCGCGAGCAGGATGTCGCGGTGGTCCTTGATCTTGAACTCGCTCACTTCTCGTTCTCCTCGTCAGCCTCGGACTCGGTGGCGACGGCCTTGACCGACTTCCCCCTGGCCGGACCCGACGTGTAGGCGTCAAGGGCGGCGCGGGTGAAGACGACCTGGTCGTTGCAGAGCACGTCGTAGGCGTTCAGCTGGTCGACCGCCAGCGCGTGGACGCTCGCCACGTTGCGCAGGCTCAGCCAGGCCAGGTCTTCGTCGCGGTGCAGGACGACCAGCAGCTTGCCGAGGTCACCGATCGCATTCAGGGTGGCCAGCGCCGACTTGGTCGAGGGGACCTCGCCAGCGACGATCTCGTCCACGACGTAGATCTGGCCGTCACGCGCCCGGTCGGACAGCGCACCGCGCAGGGCGGCAGCGATCATCTTCTTGGGGGTGCGCTGGGCGTAGCTGCGCGGCTGCGGGCCGTGGACGACGCCACCGCCGGTCCACTGCGGGGCGCGGCGCGAACCCTGGCGGGCGCGACCGGTGCCCTTCTGGCGCCACGGCTTGGCGCCACCGCCGCGGACCTCGCCGCGGGTCTTGGTGGCGTGGGTGCCCTGACGGGCAGCGGCCTGCTGGGCCACGACCACCTGGTGGATCAGGGGGATGTTGGTCTGCACGTCGAAGTACTCGGCGGGCAGTTCGGCCGACGTCGCGGCCTTCACGGTCTCACTCATGCCACGTCACCCTTCTTGGCTGCGGTGCGCACGACGACCAGGCCACCCTTGTTGCCGGGGATGGCGCCCTTGACCAGGATCAGGCCCCGGTCGGAGTCGACGCTGTGGATGGACAGGTTCTGCACGGTCACCTTGTCGTTGCCCATGCGGCCGGCCATGCGCAGGCCCTTGAACACGCGACCAGGGGTGGCGCAGCCGCCGATGGAACCCGGCGAGCGGTGCTTGCGGTGCACACCGTGGCTGGCGCGCAGACCGGCGAAGCCGTGGCGCTTCATGACACCCGCGGTGCCCTTGCCCTTGGAGATGCCGGTCACGTCGACGACCTGTCCGGCCTCGAACACCTCGGCGGTCAGCTCCTGGCCCAGGGTGTAGTCCGAGGCGTCAGAGGTGCGCAGCTCGACCAGGTGCTTGCGCGGGGTCACGCCAGCCTTGTCGAAGTGGCCGGCGGCCGGCTTGGTCACCTTCTTGGCCTTGATCGCGCCCATGCCGAGCTGGACGGCGGAGTAGCCGTCGACCTCGGGGGTGCGGACCTGGGTCACCACGCAGGGCCCGGCCTGGATGACGGTCACGGGGACGACTCGCTTGTTCTCGTCCCACAGCTGGGTCATGCCGAGCTTGGTGCCCAGCAGCCCCTTCACTTTGCGTTCGTTGCTCATGTCAGACCTCACGGAAGCTTGATCTCGATGTCGACACCGGCCGGAAGGTCGAGACGCATCAGCGAGTCGACGGTCTTCGGAGTCGGGTCGAGGATGTCGATGAGCCGCTTGTGGGTGCGCATCTCGAAGTGCTCGCGGCTGTCCTTGTACTTGTGGGGCGAACGGATCACGCAGAACACGTTCTTCTCGGTCGGCAGCGGCACCGGGCCGGCGACCTTGGCACCCGTACGGGTCACGGTGTCGACGATCTTGCGCGCCGACGAGTCGATGACCTCGTGGTCATAGGCCCGCAGCCTGATGCGGATCTTCTGTCCCGCCACAGTTGTTCCTTCTCTCGTCCTGAGCCACTCACCGGTCCCGGTGCGTCGCTTGGTCCGACTCTCGCCGGCTTGGCTTCTCCGACCCCCGCGGTCGGGCGTGTCGCGCATTCAGGGGCCGCGATCGTCCTCGTCTGAGTCGGATTGGGCGCCTGCGCGGGTGACACACCTCGCACGGAAGAACCACCATCACGCCCGGCCTCACCACCCCCGAAAGGGCCGGCGAGTCCTCGCACGCATGCGGCGGCTCCTGCTCGGAGCAACCGGACCATCTTGTCACGTCAGCACCACGCAGACAAAATCGGGGTCGCTTCCCCCTGCGCGACGTGGGGCAATAGGCTCGGGGCATCCATTCGAGCACAGGAGAACACACCATGGCTGCACCCATCCGGGTCACCGTCTTTGGCGAGAACTATCACGAGCAGCACGACGAGAGCGTGCAGAAGCTCTACCCGAACGGCCTGCACGGCGCGATCGCCGAGGGCCTCAACGAGTTGCTGGGCGAGGGTGTCGAGGTGCGCACCGTCGTCATGGACGAGCCTGAGCACGGCCTCACCGAAGAGGTGCTGGCCAACACCGACGTGCTCACCTGGTGGGGTCACTGGATCCACCAGCACGTGGACGACGCCGTGGTCGACCGGGTGCACCAGGCGGTGCTCGACGGCATGGGCCTGATCGTGCTGCACTCTGGCCACCACTCCAAGATCTTCCGCAAGCTGATGGGCACCACTTGCAACCTGCGCTGGCGTGGCGGTGAGAACCGCGAGCTGATCTGGACGGTCAACCCCACCCACCCGATCGCCCAGGGTGTGCCCAGCCCGATGATCCTGCCCAGCCACGAGATGTACGGAGAGTTCTTCGACATCCCGACCCCGGACGACCTGATCTTCGTCTCAAGCTTCGACGGCGGGGAGGTCTTCCGCGGTGGCTGCACCTTCCGTCGCGGCCACGGCAAGATCTTCTACTTCTCCCCCGGCGACCAGGAGTACCCGATCTACTTCGACCCCGACATCCGTCGGGTGATCGCCAATGGTGTGCAGTGGGTGCACAGCGAACGGGCCGAGCGTGGTGCCCCGCCGGTGATCTGGAAGCGGATCAAGGGTTACGGCCCGGATCGTGACACCGCCGCCGACCTGGCCGAGGCCGTGGCCCGGGCCGAGGAGTACGGCATGGAGATCATCAAGACCACCGCGAACCAGGTGACCGCCAAGGGTGCGGGCGGCTTCACCACCACCATCGAGGTCTGAACTCAGGCTCCGGCGTTCCACACGACAGCGGCGGCCCCCTCCCGGTTGAGGATGGGGCCGCCGTTGCCGCTGGCTCAGGTGTTCTGGGGGAAGCCCAGGTTGATGCCACCGTGGCTGGGGTCGAGCCAGCGTGAGGTGACCACCTTGCCGCGGGTGAAGAAGTGCACACCTTCCATGCCGTGGGCGTGGGTGTCGCCGAACAGCGAGGCCTTCCAGCCTCCGAAGGAGTAGTAGGCCATGGGCACTGGGATCGGCACGTTGATGCCGACCATGCCGACCTCGACCTCGTGCTGGAAGCGCCGGGCCGCACCGCCGTCGTTGGTGAAGATGGCGGTGCCGTTGCCGTAGGGGCTGGCGTTGATCAGGTCGAGGCCCTCGTCGAACGAGCCCACCCGCACCACCGACAGGACGGGGCCGAAGATCTCGTCGGAGTGGATCGACATGCCGGGCTTGACGTGGTCGAACAGCGTGGGACGCAGGAAGAAGCCGTCGCCGTCGGCGTCGACCGATCCCTCGCGACCGTCCACGACCAGGGTGGCGCCGGCCTCGACGCCGGCGTCCAGGTAGGACGCGACCTTGTCGCGGTGCTGGCGGGTGACCAGCGGACCCATGTCGCAGGCCCGGGTGCCGTCACCGGTGACCAGCTTGTCCATCCGCTCGACGATCTTGGCGACCAACTCGTCGGCGACGGGCTCGACCGCGACCAGGGCCGAGATCGCCATGCAGCGCTCCCCAGCAGACCCGAAGCCGGCATTCACCGCGGCGTCGGCAGCCAGGTCGAGGTCGGCGTCGGGCAGCACGAGCATGTGGTTCTTCGCCCCACCCAGGGCCTGCACGCGCTTGCCGTGGGCGGTTCCGGTCTCGTAGACGTACTGGGCGATCGGGGTGGAGCCGACGAACGAGATGCCCTTGACCAGCGGGTGGGTCAGCAGCGCGTCAACCGCCTCCTTGTCGCCATGGACGACGTTGAGCACACCCTCGGGCAGGCCGGCCTCGGCCCACAGCGCGGCGATCGCGTTGACCGCGCTCGGGTCCTTCTCAGAGGGCTTGATCACCACGGCGTTGCCGGTCGCGATCGCCACCGGGACGAACCACAGCGGCACCATCGCCGGGAAGTTGAACGGGGAGATGATCGCCACCACGCCCAGCGGCTGGCGGATCGAGTAGGAGTCGACCCGGGTCGAGACGTTCTCGGAAAAGCCCCCCTTGAGCAGGTGCGGGATGCCGCAGGCGAACTCGGCGACCTCGAGGCCACGAGTGACCTCACCGAGGGCGTCCGAGAGCACCTTGCCGTGCTCGGCGGTGATCAGCGCGGCGATGTCGTCCTTGCGCTCGTTGAGCAGTTCGCGGAACCGGAAGAGCACCTGGCTGCGCTTGGCCAGCGTGGACGAGCGCCAGCTGGACTGCCACGCCTGGTGCGCGGTGGCGACCACCTCGTCGACCAGGGCGGCGTCGGCCAGGTCGAGATCGCCGGTGTGCTCGCCGGTGGCGGGGTTGTAGACCGGGCTGGTGCGCTGAGCGGTGCCCTGCCACGGGGCTCCGCTGATCAGGTGGGTGATGCGCGTGGGCATGGCTTCCTCCGCGAGACTGAGGGGACTTTGTCAGGACAAACTATCAGACATGGGCGAGCTGCCCCGCGTGGGGGTGCAGGGGGTCATCCCCCGCGTGGGGTTGCAGGGGGTCATCCCCCGCGTGGGGGTGCAGGGGGTCATCCCCCACCTCCTACGGAGAACGGCACCCGAGGGTCGGTGGGTTGTGCCGGCCAGGTGCTGCGCACCCAGGCGTGCGCCGGGTGGTCCTGGATCAACCAGGCTCGCTCCGCACCCGGTCCTGCCATCACGTTCAGGTAGTACAGGTCGTACCCGGGCGGGGCCATCGACGGCCCGTGCCAACCGTGCGGCACCAGCACCACGTCGTCGGTGCGCACCTCGTGCAGCACGTCGATCGGACGATCATCGTCGCCGAAGACCCGTTGGTAGGCGATCGGGTCGGCCTCACCCGGAGCGCCAGCCTCGGGACGAACCTGGAAGTAGTAGATCTCCTCCAGTCTGGTCTCGACGCCGGGGCGATCCTCGTCGTGCTTGTGTGGCGGATAGCTCGACCAGTTGCCGGCTGGGGTGAGCACCTCGCAGGCGATGATCGAGTCGGCCTCGAGCACGGCCGGGGTGCCGAAGTTGCGCACCTCGCGGGTGGCAATGCCGGCTCCCCTGGTCTCGACCGGCACCTCGTCCGCCGGCACCAGCACCGCGGGGCGCTCCTGGGCGGCCACAGCGTGAGCGAGGGCCACACGTCCGCCCGTGGCCGTCGACACGGCGAAGCCCACACCTCGTCCGACGAAGGCGACGTCGGTCGCACCGACCCACACCGACTCTCGTCCGTGCAGGGCGAACGACTCCTCACCGGCCTGCACCTGCCAGTCGCGACCCTCCAGCGGGACGATGACCCACTCGCACTCGGTGGCCGGCTGGTCGTGGCGCTCGCCGGCCGCGAGAGTGACCACGAGCAGGCCGGTGTGCGACCAGCCCTCGGTGACGCCAGGACGGATCGACACATCACATCCCGACTCGGTCGAACTGCCTGCGGGGTGGAACCACGGATCCTGGTGAACGGTCATGGAACCCATTCTGACCAGCGCGGGCGGCATAGGGTGCGTGGTGTGCAGATCCCCGTCGTCCTCGACCGTTCCAGCACGGTGCCGCTGTACCAACAGCTCGCTGAGCAGCTGGTCGCAGCCATCGAGGACGGCCTGCTCAAGCCGGGCGACCCGTTCGAGAACGAGGTCGACATGGCGCGTCGACTCGACGTGTCGCGCCCGACCGTACGCCAGGCGATCGCCGACCTGGTGCGCCATGGACTGCTGGTGCGCCGGCGTGGTGTGGGCACGACGGTGGCCAGTGCGGTGATCCACCGCCGCGACGAACTGACCAGCCTGCACGACGACATGCTGCGCCGCGGGCAGCAGCCGCAGACCCGGGTGCTGGCACTGCGCAAGGAGACCAATCCCGTGGCCGCCCGCGCACTGGGCCTGCCGATCGAGACCACGATGCTGTTCGTCGAGCGGCTCAGGATGGCTGACCAGGTGCCCACCGCCTTGATGCACAACTGGCTGCCACCGCGCTACGACGACCTGACCGCCGAGGAGTTGGACGCGTCGTCGCTGTACGCCGTGCTGCGCGATCGCGGCGCCCACCCGGTGGTGGCCCACCAGACCATCGGCGCCCGTCGTCCGACCGCCGCGGAGCGGCGGCTGCTCGGTCTGGCCGCGGGTGATCCGCTGCTGACGATGAGTCGGCGCGCCTTCGACGCCGAGGGCGCGCCGGTCGAGTTCGGCGACCACTGCTACCGCTACGACCAGTACGCCTTCGACGTGACTGTGCATGAGCCCGACCGCCCCGGTGGTCGCGCCTGACCCGAGTGATAATGTCAGGACAAACCACCGGTCTGGCACCACGAGGAGTGCGTCCATGATTCTGGAGAAGATGACGGCCAAGGGCGGTCCCACCGTGCTGTGGAACGACTCCGCCGATCCCCGCGAGCTCGGCCAGTCGCTGGCCTGGGGTGCGGTCGGCGCCACCTGCAACCCGGTGATCGCGGTGCAGTGCGTCAAGAACGACCTGCCCCGCTGGTCGTCCCGGATGGCCGAGATCGCCGCCGAGCGTCCGACCGCGAGCGAGTCGCAGATCGGCTGGCAGGTGGTCGAGGAGATCTCGGTGGAAGCAGCCAAGCTGCTCGAGCCGGCGTTCGAGGCCCACGGCGGGCGCAACGGTCGGCTGTCGATGCAGACCGACCCACGGCTCGCGCGCGACCCCGAAGCCTTGGTCGAGCAGGCCGTGCACTTCTCGAGCCTGGCGCCAAACGTGATCGTGAAGATCCCCGCCACCGCCGCCGGCATCGTGGCGATCGAGCAGGCCGTGCGCCGCGGCGTGTCGATCAACGTCACCGTCTCGTTCACCGTGCCGCAGGCCGTGGCTGCCGCCGAGGCGATCGAGCGTGGTCTGGATGCCCGCGCCGCCGACGGTCACGACGTCAGCAACATGGGCCACGTGGTCACCATCATGGTCGGCCGGCTGGACGACTGGTTGAAGGTGCTCGCCTCACGCGGTGAGGTCAATCCCGGCGTCGAACTCGACGAGGACGACCTCGACTGGGCGGGTGTGGCGGCCTTCAAGCGGGCCTACGCCCTGTTCACCGAACGCGGCTACCGCTCGCGCCTGCTGTCGGCGGCGTTCCGCACCACCCGGCACTGGTCTGAGTTCGTCGGCGGCGACGTGGTGATCTCTCCCCCGTTCGGTTGGCAGGAGAAGATCCAGGACTCCGGCATCGACCCGGTCGACCGGATGGACGAGCCGGTCGACCCCGCGATTGTCGAGCGCCTGCTGGCGGCTTTCGACGACTTCCGCCGCGCCTACGAACCCGACGGAATGACCCCGGACGAGTTCGACAGCTTCGGCGCCACCCGCACCACCCTGCGGCAGTTCCTGGCCGCCGACGAGGAACTCGACCACCTCGTCCGCGACGTGCTGCACCCCGCCCCCTGACACTGGGCCCCAGGCCCTGACCACGACCACTCGAGACGAGGACCATGATGAGCGACACGATCAGGTTGACGGTGGGACAGGCCATCGTCCGTTTCCTGGCCGCCCAGTACAGCGAGCGCGACGGGGTGCGCCAGCGCCTGGTGACCGGCATGTTCGGCATCTTCGGCCACGGCAACGTCTGCGGCGTCGGGCAGGCGCTGCTCGAGGACCAGGTGGCCGCCGAGAAAGACGGCAGCCTCGAGGGACACCTGCCCTACTACCTGGTGCGCAACGAGCAGAGCGGTGTGCACGCCGCGGTGGCCTTCTCACGGCAGCGCAACCGCACCCAGACCATGGCGGTGACCACCTCGATCGGTCCGGGAGCGACCAACATGGTCACAGGTGCGGCGCTGGCCACCACCAACCGGATCCCGGTGCTGTTGTTCCCCTCTGACCAGTTCGCCAGCCGAATTCCCGACCCGGTGCTGCAGCAGTTGGAGTCGCCGCAGACTCTCGACACCGCAGTCACCGACTGCTTCCGCCCGGTGTCGAGGTTCTTCGACCGGATCCTGCGACCCGAGCAGGCGATCCCTTCGCTGATGAACGCGATGCGCGTGCTCACCGACCCCGCCGACACCGGCGCGGTGACCATCGCCCTGCCCCAGGACGTGCAGGCCGAGGCGTACGACTGGCCGGTGGCCTTCTTCGCCGAGCGCACCTGGCACATCGGTCGTCCGGTGCCCGAACCGGCGGCGCTGGCGCGTGCGGTTGAGGTGATCCGTTCGGCTGAGCGTCCGCTGCTGGTCGCCGGCGGTGGCGTGGTCTACTCCGAGGCCTCGGAGCAGTTGCGGGCGTTCGCCTCGGCCACCGGCATCCCGGTCGCCGACACCCCCGCCGGCAAGGGCGCGATCAACTGGGACCACCCCAGCGCCGTCGGAGGCGTGGGTTCGACCGGGACGACCGCCGCCAACACCTTGGCCCGCGAGGCCGACGTGGTGATCGGCGTCGGCACGCGCTACAGCGACTTCACCACCGCCAGCCACACCGTGTTCGCCGACCCGAACGTGCGCTTCGTCAACGTCAACACCTTGGGCCTCGACGCCGCCAAGCACGGCGCGACCATGGTGCAGGCAGACGCCCGGGAGGCACTGACCTCGCTCACCGAGGCACTGTCGGGCTGGCAGACCGACGAGGCCTACCGGGCACGCGTGGTTGAGTTGGACGAGGCGTGGCAGCGCGACGTGGACGAGTGCTACCACCGCGACCACACTCCCCTGCCGGCCCAGACCGAGGTGTTCGGTGCGCTGAACGAGTTGATGGGTCCTCGGGACGTGGTGATCAACGCCGCCGGCTCGATGCCGGGCGACCTGCAGGCACTGTGGCGGGCCTCGACGCCCGAGCAGTACCACGTGGAGTACGCCTACTCGTGCATGGGCTATGAGATCCCGGCGGCGATCGGTGCCCGGTTCGCGGTGGACGACGACGTGCAGGTGGTCGCCATCGTCGGCGACGGCACCTACCAGATGGCTCCGATGGAACTGGCGACGATCGTCCAGGAGGGGCTGCGGGTGATCATCGTCCTGCTCGACAACGGTGGCTTCGCCTCGATCGGGGCACTGTCGGAGTCGCGCGGCTCGCAGCGGTTCGGGACTCGCTATCGGATGCGTTCCGGTGGCGAGACCGGCCGGCTGGACGGCGATGTGATTCCGTTCGATCTGGCCGCCAACGCCGCCTCGTGGGGGCTGGAGGTGCTGCGCTGCGACGGCATCGAGCAGTTCCGGGCCAACTACGTCACAGCTGCGGCCTCGTCCGGCCCGGTGGTGTTGCACATCCACACCGACCTGATGGGTCCGAATCCGCCGGGGTCGGCCTGGTGGGAGGTGCCGGTCGCCGAGGTCTCGACCCTGGAGAGCACCCAGACCGCACGCGTCGAGTACGAGCACCAGAAGCAGGGCCAGCGCCACTACCTGTGAGGGGCTGTCCGCAGGTCGAGGGCGAGCGGGGGTGCGGGGAGCGTCCGGAAGCGGCGTCCCCCACACAGGTGCCCGCCCACGGGCTCGCGCCCGCGGGTAGCCGCGAAGGACCTCCACGCAGCCGCCGCGACGACGGCTCGCATGCCTCGGACACGCTCGCTCGTCCCCCGCGAGCCACTCGACCAGCCAGCGATGAGGGTGGCGGCCTTCAGAACTTGACGACGCAGCCGGTCCGCAGTGACTCGTTCGCGGCCTCGGCCAGGGCGAGCGCCTCGCGTCCGTCGGTGAAGTCGGGCGACGGCGCCACCCCCTGCTCGACAGCACTGACGAAGTGGTCAAGCTCGGCCCGGTAGGCAGGCATGTAGCGCTGCAGGAAGAAGTCCAGCGCAGGGTCGGCCTGCGCCGTGCCGGCCGCCGACGACCAGGTCACCGTGGTCGCGGTCTGGTTGCCGGCCTGCAGCATGCCCTTCGAGCCGAAGGCCTCGAGCCGCTGGTCGTAGCCGAAGGCGCAGCGGCGGCTGTTGATGATGGTCGCGATCGTCCCGTTGGCGCTCTTGAGCACCACCGTGGCCGAGTCGACGTCGCCAGCCTCAGCGATGTAGGGCTCGACCCGGTTCGCCGCGAACACCGTCACCTCGACCACGTCGCCCAGGAAGTGCCGGGCGAGGTCGAAGTCGTGGATGGTCATGTCGCGAAAGATCCCACCCGACACCTTGATGTACTCCGCCGGCGCGGGCGCGGGGTCACGCGAGGTGATCACCAACTGCTCCAGGTCGCCGATGTCGCCCCGGTCGACCCGCTGCTTGACGGCCGCGAACGAGGGGTCGAAGCGCCGGTTGAAGCCGATCATCACGGTCGGGTCGAGCGGCGAGATCTCGTGCCAGCACTCGTCGACGCGAGCCAGCGACAGGTCGATCGGCTTCTCGCAGAGCACCTTCTTGCCCGCCCTGACCGCAGCGGTGATCAGGTCGACGTGGGTCGGGGTCGGCGAGCCGATCAGCACCGCGTCGATCTCGGGGTCACCGATGATCTCGTCGGCGTCGGCAGCGACCCGGGCGCCGGTGCGTCCGGCCAAGGCGGCAGCGCCCTCGGGCACCGGGTCGTGCACCGCGACCAACCGGGTGCCCGGATGGGTCGACAGGGTCTCGGCGTGCACCTGCCCGATCCGGCCGGCGCCGAACAGTCCGAAGCGCAGCATGGTCGTCCTCTCAGGCCTTGGCCGAAGCCAGCAAGAAGTCGATGGACGAGCGGATGTCGTCCAGCGGGTCAGCGCCGCCCTCGTCCGGCGCCGCGGCCAGGATCGTGTCCTGCTCCATCACGTACCAGCCGTCGTAGCCGGCCTGCTCGAGCCGGCCGATGATGCCGGCGATGTCGACATCTCCCTGCCCCAGCGGCACGTAGATGCCCTCGCGCACCGCGTCGGTGTAGCTGAGCTCACCCGATCCGACCTTGGCGGCCAGGTCGACGCGCACGTCCTTGAGGTGCATGTGGCCGATCCGGTCGGCGTGGTCACGGACGACCGCCGCGGGGTCTCCCCCACCGATCAGCAGGTGGCCGGTGTCGAGGCACAGCTTGATGCGCGACCCGGCGAGCACCCGGGCGACCTCGTCACCGGTCTCGATCATCGTCCCGACGTGCGGGTGGACGGTGGCGGTCAGGCCCCGGGCCGCAGCGGCGTCGGTGATCTCGTCCAGGTGGCCGAGCAGCGTGGCCCAGCCCTCGTCGTCGAGCACGGGACGATCGTCGTACCCGTCGACGCCGGTCGCGGCGGCGATCACCACGACCATCGCGTTCGTCGCGATCAGGCCGGTCATCGCCTCCTGCACGGTGGGCATCGGGTCGACGCTCGGGTCGTGCAGCACGACCGGGACGAACTGCCCCACGGCCTGCAGTTCGTAGCGGGCCAGCAGGTCGGCCTTGGCCGTCGGGTCATCGGGCAGGAACCCATCGGGGCCGTATTCGGTGGCCGCGATCCCCACCTCACGCATCTGCGTGAGCACGGTGTCGGCGCCGAGCTGGAATCCCCATCCGGGAACCTCACACACACCCCAACTGATCGGGGCCCCGGCGATGCGCTGGTCGAGCGGTCGTACCTCGGTCATGCCGGTCATCCTTCCACATATGTCAGGACATGAATCAGCAGCTCCCGCCTTCCGGGCACCCGTGGCACACTCACGGTGAGCGAAGGAGCCACAGATGGACGTCGAACTGGTCGAGGTGGCCGATTTCCTGCGCCGACACGCCCCGTTCGCCGACCTGCCCGGCCCCCTGCTGAACCGCCTCGTCCAGCAGTCACGCATCCGCTACCACCGTCGCGGCACGGTGCTCTACCGCCACGGCGAACCCAACAACTCCCTGCACGTGGTGCGTTCGGGTGGGGTTGACCTGAACGGCGCGGATGGAGTGCTGGTCGAACGGGTCGAGCCTGGCGGGTCGTTCGGCACCTCGTCGCTGCTGGCGCAGACCGCCTCTGCTGTGACCGTCACCGCGATCGAGGACACCCTGGTCGTGGTCTTCCCCGGCGACGTGGTTCGCCAGGTCGCCGAGGACGACGCCACGTTCGCTGCCCACTACACGTCCACTGCGCAGAAACGTCTGCAGGGCGCCAACCGGCACAACCTGTCCCGCGGCGGCATCTCGATGGGCCGCGAGCCTTCGCTGTCGCGCACCGTGGAGTCGATCCTGGGCCGTGCCCCGGTCACCGCGTCGTCCGAGGTCAGCATTCAGCAGGCCGCGGCGACCATGTCCGAACACCGGGTCTCAGCATTGCTGTTGGTCGACGACGACGGTCACCTCGAGGGGATCGTCACCGACCGCGACCTGCGCTCGAAGGTGGTGGCCGCAGGCGCCGACACCTCGGCCCCGGTGCGCACGATCATGACCGCCGACCCGGTCACCACCACCCCGCACACCCGGGCCTTCGAGGTGCTGCTCGAGATGACCGGCCGCAACTTCCACCACCTGCCCGTGGTGGCCGACGGTCGTCCGATCGGCCTGGTCAGTTCCGGTGACGTGATGCGACTGGAGCGCTCGCACCCGATCAGCCTGACCAGCCAGATCAACCGGCAGACCACGGTCGCCGGGGTGGCCGAAGTCGCACGCCGGATCCCCGGCGTGGTCGCCACCTACTCCGACCAGCACGTCAGCGCCGACGAGATCACCAGGCTGCTGTCGACCCTGGCCGATTCGCTGACCCGCAAGCTGATCGCGCTGGTCGAGGCCGAGATCGGGCCTGCGCCACAGCCGTGGTGCTGGGTGGCGATGGGCTCACAGGCCCGCCACGAGCAGGGACTGGCCTCCGACCAGGACCACGCGATCATCACCGCCGACACCACCGACGACGACGGCTGGTTCGCCGAACTGGCCGCGCGGGTGGTCGACGGACTCGAGGCCTGCGGACAGCCCCGCTGCGCCGGCGACGCCATGGCCACCAACCCGCGCTGGCGAGTGAGCCTGGCCCAGTGGCGGCGCCAGTTCAGCCAGTGGATCCAGCAGCCGGGGTCGGAACAGGTGCTGCACGCCCAGATCTTCTTCGACATGCGCGTGGTGCACGGCGAGACCTCGTTGTTGGACGACCTGCGCCAAGCCGTGGTCACCCAAGCCGCGGGCAACCAGCGCTTCCTCGGCCACATGGCGGCGATGGCGGTCGAGCGCACCCCACCGCTGGGCTTCTTCAAGGGCTTCGTGCTCGAGAAGGGCGGCGAGCACGCCGACACCTTCGACATCAAGGCCGGCGGCCTGCACGGGGTGATCGAACTCGCCCGCGTACACGCCCTGGCCAACGGTGTGGTCGAGGTCGGCACCACCGACCGGCTCGTGGCCGTCGCCCACGTCGGCGGCCTCAGCCAGGAGGGTGCCGAAGAACTGGTCGAGGCCTTCGAATTCCTCAGCCACGTACGGCTCACCCACCAGGCGGCGCAGGTGCGCGCAGGTGAGGGGCCTGACAACCACGTCCGTCCTGACCTGCTCACCGGGTTCGAGCAGCGCCACCTCAAGGAGGCCTTCGGGGTGGTCTCGGCCGCCCAGAAGGCACTCGCCCAGCGCTACCAGACCCACCTGATGAACTGAAGCGGCGAGCTGACATGGCGTGGTGGTTCTCAGCGGCGGCCAAGCGTGAGCGGCTGGCCGGCAAGCTCTCCCCCGGTCCGTTGCGCGACTTCGTCCTCGCCGCGGTTCCGGCACCGGAGACACCCGTGGCTGACCTGCGACTGCTCGCCATCGACCTCGAAACCACCGGTCTCGACCCGGCCAGCGACCGGCTGTTGTCGGTCGGTTTCGTCGAGGTCGACGGGGACGAGGTGGTGGTCGGGTCGGCCCGGCACGTGGTGATCCGTCAGGACCAGGAGGGCTCGGTCGGTGACTCGGCAACCATCCACGGCCTGACCGACGACGCGCTCGGACAAGGTCGCTCGGAGCAGGAGGCGGTCACGACGACGCTGGCCGCGCTGGCCGGCCGCGTCCTGCTGGCCCATCACGCCGATGTCGAGGTCGGGTTCCTGTCGGCCGCCTGTCGTCGGCTGTGGGGGGCAGAACCGCTGTTCGAGGTGGTCGACACCATGCAGTTGCAGTACCGACTGCTGAGCCGGGAGCGTGACACCGACCCGCCTCGGGGCGCGCTGCGGCTGTGGGGGGCCTGCGACCAGTACAACCTGCCCAGACACGCCGCCCACAACGCGCTCAGCGATGCCCTCAGTTGTGCCGAGCTCTACCTGGCCCAGGTGCAGCAACCCGGTGCCGGAGGCACGCTGAAGTCGCTTCGTCCCTGAGCTGTGCGGGCGGCTCGTCCCGAAGTGATGGCTGGACTCAGCCGCCCATCGTCCCCATCACACCCATCGCCGGACCGCCCATCGCTGGACCGCCCGTGGCGTCGCCGGCGGCGGCGTGCTTGCGTCCGGTGGGGTCGATGCCGGCCAGGATCATGCCCTGCCCCAGCGAGTGGGTGTGCTGGTCGGTCAGCGGCGGGTCGGCCGGGTCGCGGTACTGGATCAGCCAGGTGGTGCGGGCCTCGGACGAGGTGTTCACCCCCGAGGAGTGCACGGTCAGGTAGCTGAAGAAGATCGCATCACCCGGCTCGCAGGGCACCGGGACGGCCTGCTCGGGTGGCCAGGTCTCGGCGCTGAGGTGGTAGCTGCCTTCTTCGAGGTGCTCCTGCGGACCCTGCTTGTACGAGCCGGGAACGACCCGCAGGCAGCCCTTCTCTTCACTGGCGCCGTCGAGGAAGAAGATCACCGCGCCCATCCGGTGGTGGGTGTGCGGGAAGAACGGGTGGTCCTGGTGCATCGGGAACGGGGAGCCGTTCTCGGGCGGCTTCACGAACAGCTTGGTGTGGTGCAACTGCACGTTCGGGGTGCCGATGGTCTGACCGGCGACCTCGGTCCAGCGTCGGTCGACCAGCAGCCGGCTGAACGCTGCGGAGTGGAACTGGGTGTCGTGGCAGTGCTGCAGGCGGGTCTGGCGTCCGCCGGCGGCCTCCCGGGCCGAGCCCCACGTGGGGTCGGAGGTGTCGTTGATCCTGGCCAGCACGTCGTGCGCCTCCTGGCGCAGTGCGGCGGCTTCCTCGGGGGTGAGCACTCCCTTGACGAGGACGAAGCCGTCGCGCTCGTAGTCGGCCATCTGCTCGGCGTTGAGCATCGCTTCTCCCTGTGGTGAGCGTGGTGATCGTGGGTGGCACCACCGTAGGCAGAAGGCGCCACGCCCGGGCGATGTCTGGGCGATTCGTGACGCCCAACTGACCTGAGGGTGTGAACAGGGCACAGTGGAGGGCATGGATCGCACTCGTCCGACACTGCAACCGCTGCGGGCCATGGGCTTGTTGTTCGTGATGCTCGCCGAGCTTTTCGCCTGGGCAGCGATCGGCTACGCCGTGTATCGGATCGCCGGGAGCGACTGGACGGCGGCGGCCATCGCCGCGGTCGTCGTCCTGCTGGTGCTGGTCGCGTGGGGCAAGCTGGCCTCACCCCGGGCCACCGCGTCGCCAGCGGTCTCACTGGCAACCAAGCTGGTGGTCTACGCCGCGGCAGTCCTCGGCCTTGCCCTGACCGGCCACGCCTGGTGGGCGTTGGCGCTGGCGGCGTTCGTGGTGGTGGTGCACCTGGCTGAGCGGTTCACCCGGTCGTCGCCTGAGGACGAGGTGAACCCGCTCACCGATCGTCCCGAGAACGACCCGCGCAGGTTCTGATCAGCGCCTGGGGCTCCCACGATTCGTGGCGGGAAATGGCGCAGAGACCACACGTTTCACGCCGCGAACCGCTGGCGGCTCGGGAGTGCGGTGCCGCCTCTGGCGATTCGTGGCGACAAACGACGCGATGACCCGCTGTTTCTCGCCACGAACCGGTGAGGCATGCCCCCCGAGTGGCGGATCACTCCGTGAGTACCCGCGGCGATCCGCCAATCGGACGAAGCCGGGGCGCGGGATGAAGGGGATTCCGGCGCTCGCTCCCCGCCGGCCGCTGCATGGCGTTGAGCACGGCGGAACTCCAACTCGTCCTGCGGACCGGCGAACGCTCAGAGGCTGCCGCGCAGGGCCTTCAGCCGCTCCAGCGAGGCCTCACGGCCCAGCAACTCCATCGACTCGAACAGCGGTGGCGACACCCGCGAACCGGTGATCGCCACCCGCACGGGCCCGAAGGCGAACTTCGGCTTGATCCCCAGTCCATCCACGAGCGCGGCGCGCAGCGCCGCCTCGATCTCGGCAGTCGACCACTCGGGCAGCGCCTCGAGGGCACCGACAGCGGCGTCCAGCACCGCACCGGCGTCCTCCCCCAGCGATGCCCGTGCCTCGTCCTCGACCTCGACGCCCTCGCTGAACAGGAAGCCGAGCTTGGGCAGGGCATCGCCCAGCAGCACCATCCGTTCCTGCACCAGCGGCACGGCCTTCACCAGCGTCGCCTGGTCGCGCTGAGACAACGCCTCGCCACCGGTCTCGACGTGGTGCGCCACGATTCGCTCAGCCAACTCCTCCGAAGTCAGCGCCCGCAGGTAGTGCCCATTGAGCCAGTCCAGCTTCTTGATGTCGAAGATCGCGCCCGCGGGGTTGATCCGCGACCAGTCGAAGGCGGCGATGAACTCGTCCAACGTCTGCACCTCGGTACCCTGGTTGACCGGCGGGTACCCGAGCAGCATGAGGAAGTTCAGCAGCGCCTCGGGCAGGTAGCCCTGCTCACGGAACCAGACCAGCTTGGCCCAGGGGCTCTTGCGCTTGCCCAGCTTGGAGCGGTCGGTGTTGCGGATCAGCGGGGTGTGCGCGAACTGCGGCACCTGCCAACCCAGCCACTGGTACAGCAGCACCTGCTTCGGGGTCGAGCTGATCCACTCCTGGCCGCGCACCATGTGGGTGATGCCCATCAGGTGGTCGTCGACCACCACGGCCAGGTGGTAGGTCGGGAAGCCGTCGGCCTTGAAGATCACCTGGTCGTCGGGACGCGGCGCCGACAGTTCCCCTCCGATCAGGTCGGTGAAGGTCAGCGGCACGTCGTCGGGGACGAGCATCCGCACCACCGGGTTGGGCTGGAACCCGGGCAGCTCGGCGCGCTGCTCGGCGGTCTTGCCGTGGCACAGCCGGTCATAGCCGGTGACCTCGGCCTTCGACGCCTCCTGCTCGGCGCGCATCTCGGCCAGCCGCTCAGGGGTGCACCAGCAGTGGTAGGCATGCCCGTCCGCGATCAGTCGGTCGACCACCGGACGATAGGTCTCGAGCCGCTCCGACTGCCGGTACGGCGCATGCGGCCCACCCAGCCACGGCGCCTCGTCCGGGACGAGCCCCAGCCAGGCCAGCGAGTCCTCGATCTGCTGCTGCGACCCATCGACCAGACGGGCGCGGTCGGTGTCCTCGATGCGGACGATGAATTGTCCGCCAGTGCGGCGGGCCCAGGCCAGGTCGAACAACGCCTGGTAGGCGGTGCCCACGTGCGGGTCGCCGGTGGGCGACGGGGCCACCCGGGTGCGCGCCGGCCCAGATGAGGGTGTGGGTGCCGACGCGGGGGGCGCCGAGGTGGCGGGACTGGTGGACGAGGGCTCCTGCTGCTGGCTCACGGGGCACCAGCCTACCGGGAGCGGTGGGATCGTCCCCGTTCGATAGAGTCGCCGCCATGACCGCAGGTTCCCCCGAGACGCCGAGCGCCGGCGCGACGCCGAGCGCCGGCGCGAAGCCGAGCGCCGGCGCGAAGCCGAGCGCAGGCGCCAAGCCGGCCGCCACCGAGAGGCCGGCCGCTTCCGACTTCATCCGCGAGCGCGTGCAGCGCGACATCGAGCAGGGAACCTTCGGCGGACGGGTCCAGACCCGGTTCCCACCCGAGCCCAACGGCTACCTGCACATCGGCCACGCCAAGGCGATCACCCAGGACTTCGTCACCGCCGAATCGTTCGGTGGCATCTGCAACGTGCGCTTCGACGACACCAACCCCGACACCGAAGAGGTCGAGTTCGTCGAGTCGATCCTGGCCGACATCGAGTGGCTGGGCTTCCACCCCGCGAACGTGTTCTACGCCTCGGACTACTTCGAGCAGCTCTACGACTGGGCCCTCCACCTGATCAGCAACAACCTGGCCTACGTCGATGAGCAGGACGGCGACACCATCTCGGCGCAGCGCGGCGGCTACGGCAGGCCGGGCATCGAGAGCCCCTACCGCGATCGTCCTGTCGCCGAGTCGCTCGACCTGTTCGCCCGGATGCGGGCTGGTGAGTTCGACGAGGGCGCGATGTGCCTGCGCGCCAAGATCGACATGCAGTCCGACAACATGTGGCTGCGCGACCCGGTGCTCTACCGGATCCGCCACGGCCACCACCACCGCACCCACGACGCCTGGGTGATCTATCCCACCTATGACTGGGCGCACGGTCAGTCCGATGCCATCGAAGGCGTCACCCACTCGATCTGCACGCTGGAGTTCGACTCGCACCGTCCGCTCTACGACTGGTGCCTCGACAACCTGCCGTTGCCCTACGAGCAGCCGCAGCAGATCGAGTTCGCGCGCCTGGAGTTCACCCACACCGTCACCTCGAAGCGGCGGCTGAAGAAGATGGTCGCCGAGGGCGTCGTCGACGGGTGGGACGACCCGCGGATGCCGACCCTGGCCGGGCTGCGTCGCCGCGGTTACCCGCCGAGTGCGATCACCACCTTCTGCGTCGAGATCGGCACCGCCCGCACCAACGCCCGCCACGCCATCGAGTCGCTCGAAGCCGTGGTGCGTCGCCAGTTGAATGCGGTCGCCCAGCGCCGGATGGCGGTGCTTCGTCCGATCAAGCTGACGCTGACCAACTGGCCCACCAACGACGACGGCACCCCGGTGGTGGAGTGGTTCGACCTGACCAACAACCCCGAGAACCCCGACGACGGCACCCGCCGGGTAGCCTTCACCGGCAACCTGGTGATCGAGAGCGAGGACTTCGCCCTGGATCCGCCGCCGAAGTTCTTCCGGCTCTCGGTGGGACGAGAGGTGCGCCTGCGTGGCGCCTACCTGGTCACCGCCACCGACGTGGTCACCGACGACGACGGCAACGTGGTCGAGGTGCTGGCCACCTACGATCCCGAGACCCGTGGTGGCGACGCCCCCGACGGACGCAAGGTGAAGTCGACCATGCACTGGGTGTCAGTGCCGCACAGCACCCCGCTGACCGCCGCCCTGTACGACCGGCTTTTTGCCGCCGAGGTGCCGGGTGAGGCCACCGGCGAGTCGCTGGACGACCTCAACCCGAACTCGCGAGAGCTGCTCACCGGGTGCTTGGGCGAGGCCTCGCTGGCCGACGTCGAGGGCGGTCAGGTCGTCCAGTTCGAGCGCCTGGGCTACTTCGCGGCCGACCCCGACCAGCCGGGGCTGTTCCACCGCACGGTGGGGCTCAAGGACGAGTGGGCTGCGATCCAGCGGCGACAGCAGAAGGCCTGAGCAGCAACACCGGCACCAGGGTGACCAGCATGACCGCCGCGCTCCACCAGTAGATCGAGGGCGGCGGAGCGGTCCCGACGTTCTGCCCGACCACCACCGAGGCCCCGAACAGCCCGGTGACGGTCGCGCCCAGCGCCGGTCCGATGGTCATCGGCAGCAGGACCGTGAACACCATCCGCACGCCCTGGTAGGCGCCGCGGGCATCGGTCGGCAGCAGGTTGCGGTGCCAAGCCATCAGCACCACCGCCATCAGGAAGCCCACCGACTTCACCATCGCGAACACCGCCAGCCAGACGATGCTGGTGGTGCTGGCGAACAGCACCGTGCCCACCGCTGCCACCGGGTAGCCGACCAGCAGCACCGCGCGGCCGTGGCCTCGGTCGGTGAGCCAGCCCACCGGCAGCGCCAACAGCAACAGCACCGGCGCGACCATGGCGGCGATCACCCCGGCGGTGGCCTTCGACACCCCGGCGTGGCGTTCGAGGTAGATCAGCTCATAGGGAAAGGTGACCTGCACCGCGATCCCGAAGATGGCCATCGCGGCGAAGACCAGGTACAACTGCCGGCGTTCGCGTCGCTCTTCGGACGACAGGATGCGCCCCACCACCTCGCGCAGTCCGGCTCCACCAGGAGCCGGGGCCAGGTGCGGTGACTCGCGCAGCATCAGCCCGCCGACCAGGCCCATCAGCAGCACCAGTCCGCCCAGCAGCCCGAAGAAGGTGGCGTAGCCGAAGCGTTCGATCATCAGACCCGAGAGGCCCATGCCGATGGCGGTGGCGAGCACCGGCATCACCTGCAGCACGCCCTCGACCCGGCCGCGGTTGCCCGGTCCGGTGACATCGGTGACCCAGGCGTTGAACGTGGCGTCGTTGGCGCTCGACCCGAAGAAGGTCATCAGCGCATCGAGCGCGATCACCAGGAACACCCCGACCGCGACCGCGTCGGTCCAACTGGCCACCGGGAACGCGGCAGTGGTGAGCGCCCAGGCGATGTAGCCGACCAGGATGAACGGCTTGCGTCGTCCCAACCGGTCGGAGGCGTTGCCCATCACCAAGGTGGTGACCGTGGCAACGATCGCCGAGACCGCGACCATCACCGCGATCGGGCGCGGGTCGGGGGTGATCTCGTCGAAGACGAACGTGTTGAGCCAGCTGTTCTCGACGTTCCAGGCGATCTGGCCCGACAGGCCGAGCAGGACGACCACCAGCCAGGTGCGTCCGGGCAGCCTGGTCCGGGTGGTCGGACCAGCGGGCGTGGTCATCGGCGTCCCAGCGCAGCCAGGGCGTCGTCGAGTTCGCGGTTGAGTCGGGCGACCAGGTCGACCGGCAGCTTGGTGACCGCCCGGTCGTAGGTGAGCAGCCCGTTGGTCTCGATCTCGACGTCGCTGACCTGGGTGTACGTGGCGGCCCGCAGCCCGTGGGCGACCAGCGGCACCAACTGCTCGCGGTAGAGCCGGGTGAAGGCCTCGGCCAACCCGTCGGCGTCGTCGAAGAAGCGGTAGCCGAAGCGGCGCTGCTCGTCCCACAGGTGGCCGGGTACGGCGAGGTTGAGCCCGCCGAACTCCGACAGCGAGAATGGACGACGGTCGCGCCGCGGTGGTCGGCGGAGCTTGAGCACGTAGCGGTGCCGGGAGCGGAACTCCGGGTCACCCTGGTCGAACCAGCCCGATGCGTGGTCGACCAGCCGGGTCGGGTCGAGCCGGCGCACCAGCCGGGCGGCGCCGCGGGCGTCGAACTGGCCCCACGACTCGTTGAACGGCACCCACATCACGATCGACGGGTGCGGCGCCAGGTGGGTCACCATGGCGCACAGTTCGTCGGTGAACTCCTGCCGGGTGGCGGCGTCGGTTCGTCCGGCCAGGCGCATGGCCAGCGCCGAGCGGTCGTCCATGGTCAGGTCGAGGGCCTGCACGACGCCCGAGGCGGTGAGCCCGGTCATCGGTCGTCCGCCGCTGACGGCGTCCTGGACAACCAGCAGCCCCAGCCGGTCGGCGTGATGGTAGAAGCGACGCGACTCGACCTTGACGTGCACCCGCACGCCGTTGAAGCCCATCGCCTTCATGGTCTCGAGGTCGTGGACGAGGGCGGCGTCGGCCGGGGCGGTCATGCCCGACTCTGGCCAGTAGCCCTGCCACAGCGGGGTGTTGAGCAGGATCGGCCGGCCGTTGAGCAGGATCGCGTGGCGTTGGCCGTCCACGGCACCGGGGATCGGTCCTATGGCGATGGTGCGAAGACCGGCCCAGGTGGTCACCCGGTCATGCTCAGTGGTGACGGTGAGCCGGTACAGGTGCGGGTCGTCGGGGGTCCAGGGGTGTGGGTCTGCCAGCGGGATGGAGATCGGCTGGTCGGTGCGGCCGTCGACGACCAGCGGACCGTCGGGCAGGTCGACCGCGACCCTGACCGTCCCGGGGCGCTCGGCCTCGACCAGCACCTCCAGGCTGCGCAGGTCGTCGGTGGTGGCCACCACCCGCGTGATGGCGGCTTCGGGCAGTGGCTCCAGCCAGATCGACTGCCACGGACCTGAGGTGGCGGTGTACCAGATCGAGTCGGGGTGCAGTGACTGCTTGCCCCGCTGCTGCAGCCCGGCGTCGCTGGGGTCGCGTACCGCCAGGCAGACGTCGACCACATCGGCGTCCCCACGCGGCAACTCGACGCTGAACGGCAGGTAGCCGCCGCGATGGCGTCCGACCTCGACCCCGTTGACCAGCACGGTGCAGTCGTGGTCGACCGCCTCGGCATGCAGCACGACCCGTCGTCCGCGCCATACCGGCGGCACGACGATCTGTCGACTCACGTACAGCACCTCGTCCGGGCGCAGCGCCCGTTGCACCCCCGATGCGGCGGTCTCGATCGCGAACGGGACCAGCAGAGGTTCGTCCCAGCGCTCGGGCGGCGTCGTGGTTCCGGTGTCGGGGCGCACGGCGTGGTCCCAGGGGCCGTTGAGGCTGAGCCATTCGTCGCGCTCGAGCATCGGGCGCGGGTACTCGGGCAGCACCGCGTCGGGGTCGAGGTTCTCGCCCCAGACGGTGGTGAGCCCGACCGGCATCAGTAGGCGATCCCGTTGAGCAACTGGACGACGGCCCAGATCGCGAACACCGCCGAGGCCAGCAGCGCCAGCAGCACGGTGACGCTCAGGGTGACCGCCACCACGAGGTAGACCACCGACGACTGGGCGGTCTTCTGCTCGTCCATCAGGGTGCGTTCGAGAAGCTTCATGTTGCGCCGGTTGGCCCGCCAGGCGGCGTCGAGCACCGGTCCGATCACGGGCACGTAGCCGACGGCGGCGTCGATGCCAATGTTGAACAGCATCCGGCCCAGGATCGGAAGCGGTACCCGCAGCCTGATGGCGTCGGCGATCACCACGCCAGACATGGCGGTGCCGGCGGCGTTGCCGAAGCCGGGGACGAACGCGGCGATGGCGTCGGCACCGATGCTCTGCTTGGTGCCCGGAATCGGGATCAGGTCGTCCAGCACCTTGCTGAGCAGCACCGTCGAGCGCGCTGGGCGGTCGGCGGGTGCGGGGTCGAGAACGTGTGGCGGGGGTGTCGCCTGGGCGTCGGCCGGGGGTGTGGCCGGAGGGGGAGGCATGCTCACGAGTTCAAGGGTAGGGGCAGCAGTCGATAGGGTCAGGAGGCGTGACCATCCCCACCTCGACGTACCGCCTGCAGATCTCGCCCGATTTCACCCTGGACGAGGCTGCCGACCACTGCGCCCGGATCGCTGCCCTGGGCGCCGATGCGGTCTACCTGTCGCCGCTGCTGACCTCGACGACGGGCTCCGACCACGGCTACGACTGGACCGACTGGCGCCAGGTCGACCCGCAGCGCGGCGGCGAGGAAGGCTGGCGACGCTTCGTCCAGGCTGCGCGCGAGGCCGGGCTGAAGATCGTGGTCGACATCGTCCCCAACCACATGGGCATCTCGAAGCCGTGGGAGAACGAGGCTTGGTGGTCAGTGCTGCGTGAGGGCCGCCACTCCCCCTACGCGCACTGGTTCGACATCGACTGGGAGCGTCCGGCGTTGATGCTGCCGTTCCTGCCGGCCGACGGCTCGCTCGACGGGCTGGAACTCAACGACGACCGCACCGAGTTGCGGTTCTACGACGACCGGCTGCCGATCGCCCCGGGCACGGCGGACGACGGTGCCCCGGTCGCGGTGGTGGCCCAACGGCAGGTCTACCGGCTGGTGCCCTGGACTGGCGGGTCACGGCTGACCCATCGTCGCTTCTTCGCCGTCGAGACCCTGGCCGGGCTACGGGTCGAGGACGAGGACGTGTTCGCCGCCACCCACGAGCGGGTGCTGCGCTGGGTGCACGAGGACGGCATCGAGGGGCTGCGGGTCGACCACCCCGACGGCTTGGTCGACCCCCGCGGCTACTTCACCCGGCTGCGTGAGGCGGTCGGCCCCGACGTCTGGCTGCTGGGCGAGAAGATCCTTGAGACCGACGAGCCGCTGCCCCACTGGCCCATCGACGGCACCACCGGCTACGACGCGATGGCCGAGGTCAACCTGCTGCTGGGTGACCCGAGCGCCGACGCGTGGATGACCGCCGAGTACGTCGAGTCGACCGGGGACGAACGATCCGTGGCCGAGCACGTGCTCGAGGGCAAGCGGTTCGTGGCGCAGACGATGTTCTCGGCCGAGGTGAACCGGATCCTGCGCGAGCTGCCGGTCGTCCCCGCCGACGTCGAGGACGCCGCCGACACCCTGCGCGAACTGGCGGCACGCGTGCCGGTCTACCGGTCGTACCTGCCCGACAACGCCGGCACCCTGGCCAGGGCGATCGCCCGTCTGCGAGACGAGCGTCCCGACCTGGCGCTGACCGTGGACGAGCTCGAGCCCACGTTGATCGACGCCAACCAGCCGGCTGCCAAGCGGTTCGAGCAGCTCAGCGGTGCGGTGATGGCCAAGGGCGTTGAGGACACCGCCTGGTACCGCTACACCCGCCAGGTCGGCCTCAACGAGGTCGGCGGGCACCCCGGTGAGCTGGGCTGCACACTCGCCCAGGCCCACCACGCCCTGGAACGTCGCCAGCGGTTGCTGCCCGGCTCGATGACGGCGCTGTCGACCCACGACACCAAGCGCGGTGAGGACGTGCGGGCCCGGCTGGCGGTGCTCACCGAGCTGCCCGAGGCGTGGCCGGCGTTCCGCGAGGTCTTCGACGCCCACACCAGGATCAGCAATCCTCGCTTCTCGCGGTTCGTGGCGCAGACCCTGGTCGGTGTCGGTCTGGGGCTCGACAACGCTGGCGTGCGTGAGCGGATCAAGGAGTACCTGGTCAAGGCGATGCGCGAGGCGTCGGAGGAGACCACCTGGACCGATTCGGACGAGGTGTTCGAGCGCAGCGTGCTCGATGCGGTCGACATCGCCCACGACCACCCGGTGCTGCACGAGGCCTGGCAGACCCTGCTGGGGCTCGTCGAAGGACCCGCTCGGTCGAACAGCCTGACCCAGAAGCTGGTGCAGCTGACCATGCCGGGGGTGCCCGACGTCTACCGCGGCACCGAGGTCTGGGAGGACTCGCTGGTCGATCCCGACAACCGGCGTCCGGTCGCGTGGGACGCGATGCCGTGGCCTGGCACGGCGGTCGAGGACGGCGCGCCGGCGGTGGACGAGACCGGGGCGGCCAAGCAGTGGCTGGTGCACCAGGCGTTGACCGCGCGCCGCAATCGTCCGCAGGCGTTCACCGCGTACACACCGCTGCTGGCCGCCGGGTCGGCCTCGGACCACCTGTTCGGCTTCGACCGGGGTGGGGCGGTGACGCTGGCGACCAGGCTGCCGGTGGGCCTGGCGGCCCGCGGAGGCTGGGGCGACACCTCGGTGCTGCTGCCACGGCCCTGCGTCGACGTGCTGACCGGGCGGGAGTTCTCGGGCCGGGTCTACGTGGCGCAGGTGTTGGACGAGTTGCCGGTCGCGTTGCTGCTGGACGTGTGAGGCTGGGGCCCGTGGACGAGGCGCGACTGCAGGCGATGGCCGACGACCTGGTCGGCGTGCCCGGCGTGGTCGGGGTCAGCCTGGGTGGAAGCCGAGCCCGGGGGGATGCCGTCGCCGGGTCGGACGTCGACCTCGGGGTGCACCACGGCGGCGGGCTGGATCTGGCAGGGCTGAACGCGGTCGCGGCGCGGTGGAGTTCGACGCCGGTCGAGATCGGGCCGTCGGGCTCGTGGGGGCCGTGGGTCGACCATGGTGGCTGGCTGACCGTGGACGAGGTGCCGGTCGACTGGATCGTGCGTGACCTGCGGCGCGTGGACGAGGCGTGGGGCCGGGCGTGTGAGGGACGAAGCGCGTTCCACACGCAGCCGGGACACCCGTTCGGGTTCTGGGACGCGGCCTACTGCGGCGAACTGGCGCTGTCGGTGGTGCTGGCCGACCCCTCCGGTGAACTCGGGCGGCGGCGGGAGGCTTGTCTGGTGTACCCCGAGGCGCTGCGCGAGCAGATGGTCGGACGGTTGTGGGAGGCCGACTTCGACCTGGGGATCGTGGCCAAGGGTGTCTCGAGGGGTGATGCGACCTTCGTGATGCTGTGCCTGTCGCATGCGCTGATGATCTGCGCGCACGCGCTGCACGCCGCCGCTGGCGTCTGGGTGACCAACGAGAAGGGCCTGGTGCCCGGTGTGGAGCGCCTGCCCGGGGCGCCCCGAGGCTGGGGCGAGCGAGCGTCGGCTGCGATGTCCGGGTTCCCAGAGGCGGGATCTGGTTCCCACGACCGGACGGACACCTCGTCCTCACTGGCAGCCCGGGTACGGGTCGTCCGCACGTTGGTGGACGAGGCCCGCGCCCACGTCTGCTGACCCCGGCGTACACGCCTGCTGACCCCGGGGTCACGTCGCTCGGGTTGCCGCCCCTCCCCCACCAGAAGGGTCCCTGCGTCGTCCCTGCGACGGCCACCTCTCCATGCCGACGGCCACCATGGTCATCGACGGGTACTGCGTGCCATGCCCGTGGGGTACCCAGGTGCCCGCCGACTTGTGGTGGTGCCCGTCGCAGCAGGTCTCCAGCGCATGCATCGTCCACCTAGGACGACTGTGGCGCACCTGTGGACAACTGGCCGATGTCGAGGCTCGTCCTGTGGAGAGCGACACTTTGGGCCATCAGACGCCCACAGTGAAGGCGTGCTGATCCAAGAGTTGCTGGACAACGACATCCTGCAGTCGTCCCGGGCGAGAGCCGTCGGGCTGCCACCGGCCATCCTGCGTGCGTGGGAGCGTCAAGGACTACTCGTCCCAGTCTCCCGTGGGGCATGGACCACACCACCCCCCAAGGAGACCCAGTACGAAGCGCTCCGCAGGGAGCACCGGCTGCGGACGATCGCCCTCATCCAACAGATGAGCCCGCGAGTCGCTGCCAGCCACATCTCTGCGGTGGTGCTCCACGGACTGCCGTTGTGGTCGACACCGCTCGACCGTGTCCACCTCGTCCGTGTCGACGACAACCAGTCCCGCGCACGGCTCGGCCTGACGGTGCACCAAGCGGGCCCGGAGACGATCAGCCAGCAGTCGGGGGTTCCCTGCGTGAGCGTCGCCGATGCTCTGGTCGGCCTCGGGCAGGTGATGGCCCGACGAGCGCCACTCGACTTCCTGATTGCTGGCGATGAGGCGCTTCGAGATGGCCTCACCACCCTCGACGAGATCGACGGAGCCATCGAAGCTCGATCCGGAGGACGGGGCCTCGCTGCGGTCCGAAGCCATCGTCCCTTACTGGACGCGCGCCACGAGAGCGTGGCTGAGACAAGATTCGCCCACACCGCTCGGCTGCTGGGACTGGTCGTCACACCCCAGGTCGTGATCCCCGCGGAAGGCAAGCGCTACAGAGTCGACTTCATGCTCAAGGACGAGCCGATCATCATCGAGGTCGACGGGCTGGCGAAGTACGGGGTGTCCCCTGACGATGTGCACAAGAACCTGTTGCTGGAGAAGGTCCGCGAGGACGCCCTCCGGCGTGCCGGGTACATCGTCGTCCGCATCCTGTGGAGCGATCTGGCTTCACCCAAGATCGTACGCAAGAAGGTCGCAGCGGCGCGGGCCCAGTACCGGCCGAGTGTCTGGCTGAGGTGAGTTTGCCTCCCACGGTGCGCACGCTGCCTGAGCCCTCTGCCGCATCAGCGCGCCTACACGACACATCGCTGGTCTCGAACAACAGGTTCGTCCTCCGACGCTCACTTAGGACGCCGACGGGCACTGCACACCATGCCCGTCGAGCACCGAGCTACCCGTCGACGCGAGGACGTGATCGTCGTCGAGGAGAGCGCCATCGTCGCCACACCCCACGAGCCAAACACCCGGAGCAAGACGACGGAGCTCAGGAACGAGCAGCCCTGCGCGTGTGGCGACGGGCAGGTTCGTCCCCCCGACGCTCATCCAGGACGCCGACCGGCACTGCACACCATGCCCGTCGAGCACCGAGCTACCCGTCGACGCGGGTGGGTGATCGTCGGGGTGGGTGGACGACAGGTGACGGACAGGAGGATGGGCAGCACCACGGACGCCCCGCCGCCCCCACCAAGTGGACGGAAGNGGTGGGTGATCGTCGGGGTGGGTGGACGACAGGTGACGGACAGGAGGATGGGCAGCACCACGGACGCCCCGCCGCCCCCACCAAGTGGACGGAAGCCCGCTCCCGCCAAATGGACGAGGGCCCCGCACCCACCAGGGGTACGGGGCCCTCGTTCAGCTCAGGGCTGTCCAGCCAGGGGCTGGGTCAGATCACTTGAGGATCTTGGTCACACGACCGGCGCCGACGGTGCGGCCACCCTCACGGATGGCGAACTTGAGCCCGTCCTCCATGGCGATCGGCTTGTTGAGGTGAACCGTCATGTCGGTGTTGTCACCAGGCATGACCATCTCGGTGCCCTCGGGCAGCTGAACCACACCGGTCACGTCGGTGGTGCGGAAGTAGAACTGCGGCGAGTAGTTCGAGAAGAACGGCTTGTGACGGCCACCCTCCTCCTTGGTCAGCACGTAGACGTTGGCCTCGAAGTCGGTGTGCGGGGTGGTCGAACCCGGCTTGATGACGACCATGCCACGCTCCACGTCCTCCTTCTTGGTGCCACGGAGCAGCAGGCCGACGTTCTCACCAGCGCGACCCTCGTCGAGGATCTTGCGGAACATCTCCACACCGGTGACGGTCGAGGACTGCTTGGCCTCACGGATGCCGATGATGTCGACGGTCTCGCCAGTCTTGACGATGCCGCGCTCGATGCGGCCGGTGATGACGGTGCCACGACCGGTGATGGTGAAGACGTCCTCCACCGGCATCAGGAACGGCTTGTCGGTGTCGCGCTCCGGCTGCGGGATGTAGGAGTCCACGGCGTCCATGAGCTCGGCGATCGAGTCGCCCCACTTGGCGTCACCGTTGAGGGCCGGGAAGGCTGCCACGCGGACGACCGGGCAGTCGTCGCCGTCGAACTCCTGGCTCGACAGCAGCTCGCGGACCTCCATCTCGACGAGCTCGATGAGCTCCTCGTCGTCGACCATGTCGCACTTGTTCAGCGCGACCACGATCGCCGGCACGCCGACCTGGCGGGCGAGCAGCACGTGCTCGCGGGTCTGAGGCATCGGGCCGTCGGTGGCGGCCACCACGAGGATGGCGCCGTCCATCTGGGCCGCACCGGTGATCATGTTCTTCACGTAGTCAGCGTGACCGGGGCAGTCGACGTGCGCGTAGTGGCGCGCCTCGGTCTGGTACTCGACGTGCGCGATCGAGATCGTGATGCCACGCTGGCGCTCCTCAGGAGCCTTGTCGATCTGGTCGAAGGCCGACACAGCGTTCAGCTCCGGGTACTTGTCGTGCAGCACCTTGGTGATCGCCGCGGTCAGAGTGGTCTTGCCGTGGTCGATGTGTCCGATGGTGCCGATGTTGCAGTGCGGCTTGGTCCGCTCGAACTTGGCCTTTGCCACTGGGGCTCCTTCTGATGGACGCGCCGCGGCTGGCGGCGCTGTGGTTTGCATCTCGCGGATGGACGACCCGCGAAGTCTGGTCTGTCATGAGTGTGCGCGCGGCGTGCGAACACGCGGCGAACCCACCCAAGTCTTGTGCACGGGCGGACCATAGTCAAACGAGTACCGCCCGTGCAGGGCCTCAGTCGATCGAGCCGCGGGTCTTGGCGACGATCTCGTCCGAGACGCTCTTGGGGGTCTCGGCGTAGGAGTGGAACTCCATCGAGTACGACGCCTGGCCCGAGGTCTTCGACCGCAGGTCACCGACGTAGCCGAACATCTCCGACAGCGGCACGAGGGCGCGCACGAGCTGGTTGCCGTGCTGCTCCTCCATGCCCTGCACGTGGCCACGGCGGGAGTTGATGTCGCCGATCACCGTGCCGAGGAACTCCTCGGGGGTGGTGACCTCGACGGCCATCATCGGCTCGAGCAGGGCCGGATCGGCCTTGCGGGCGGCCTCCTTGAAGGCCATCGAGCCAGCAATCTTGAAGGCGAGCTCCGAGGAGTCGACGTCGTGGTAGGCACCGTCGACCAGGGTCACCTTGATGTCCTCGACCGGGTATCCGGCCAGCACACCGAACTGCAGCGACTCCTTGATGCCGGCGTCCACCGCGGGGATGTACTCGCGGGGGATGCGGCCGCCGGTGACGGCATTGACGAACTCGTAGCCCGCACCCGGCTCGCTCGGCTCCAGGTCGATGATGACGCGGCCGTACTGACCCGAACCACCCGACTGCTTCTTGTGGGTGTACTCCACCTTGTGCACCGGACGACGCAGGGTCTCACGGTAGGCCACCTGGGGCTTGCCGATGTTGGCCTCGACCTTGAACTCGCGCTTCATGCGGTCGATCAGGATCTCGAGGTGCAACTCGCCCATGCCGGCGATGATGGTCTGCCCGGTCTCGTCGTCGGTGTGCACCTTGAAGGTCGGGTCCTCCTCGGCCAGACGCTGGATCGCGGTGCCCAGCTTCTCCTGGTCGGACTTGGTCTTCGGCTCGATCGCCTGCTCGATGACGGGGTTGGGGAACTCCATCGACTCGAGGATGATCGGGTTGGCTGGGTCGCACAGGGTCTCACCGGTGGTGGTGTCCTTCAGGCCCATCACCGCGCAGATCATGCCCGCGCCCATCTCGGCAACCTCTTCACGCTTGTTGGCGTGCATCTGGTAGATCTTGCCGATCCGCTCGCGCTTGCCCTTGGTGGCGTTGAGCACCTGGGTGCCCGACTGCAGCACGCCCGAGTACACGCGGACGAAGGTCAGCTTGCCCAGGTGCGGGTCAGCCGCGATCTTGAAGGCCAGCAGCGACAAGGGGTCCTCGTTGGAGGGGTGCCGCTCGAGCTTCACCGACTCGTCACCGGGCTTGTAGCCGTCGATGGCGGGGATGTCGGTGGGGGCCGGCAGGTAGTCGACCACCGCGTCGAGCAGGGGCTGCACGCCCTTGTTCTTGAACGAGGTGCCACAGACCACGGCGTTGGCCTTGCTGGCCAGCACGACGCGACGGATCGCGGCCTTGAGCTCCTCGACGGTGATCTCCTCGCCCGAGTCCTCCTTCTCGAGGTAGATCTCGGCGAAGTCGTCGTCGAGGTCGGCGAGCGCGTGGACCAGCTCCTCGCGGGTCTCGGCCGCCTTCTCGGCGAGCTCGGCCGGGATCTGTTCGACCTCGTAGTCCTCGCCCACCTTGGTCTCGCCGCGCCAGGTCAGCGCGCGCATGCCGACGATGTCGACGACGCCGATGAAGTTGGCCTCGGCGCCGATCGGCAGCTGGATGATCAGCGGGGTCGCGTTGAGGCGCTCACGGATGGTCTTGACGCAGTGGTCGAACGAGGCACCGGTGCGGTCGAGCTTGTTGATGTAGCAGATGCGGGGCACGCGGTACTTGTCGGCCTGGCGCCACACGGTCTGAGACTGCGGCTCGACACCGGCCACACCGTCGAACACCGCGACCGCACCGTCGAGCACGCGCAGGTTGCGCTCCACCTCGACGGTGAAGTCGACGTGCCCGGGGGTGTCGATGATGTTCAGGTGGTAGCCGTGCCAGAAGGCGGTGGTGGCAGCAGAGGTGATCGTGATGCCACGCTCCTGCTCCTGCTCCATCCAGTCCATCGTGGCGGCGCCGTCGTGCACCTCACCGATCTTGTAGTTGATGCCGGTGTAGAACAGGATGCGCTCGGTGGTGGTGGTCTTGCCGGCATCGATGTGCGCCATGATGCCGAAGTTGCGGACCTTGCTCAGGTCGGTGGTGCGTGCCACGCTCGTCCTCAATTTCGTGTCTGCGGGGGCTCGTCAGGGTCGTGCAGTGCGCCTGCTGGGCGGCGCTGACTCGGGGCCGTAGGGCCCCGAGCATGGGCGTGCCCCTCCGCCGGAGCGAAGGGGCATCACCTCACCAGCGGTAGTGGGCGAAGGCGCGGTTGGCCTCAGCCATCTTGTGGGTGTCCTCGCGACGCTTCACCGAAGCGCCCAGACCGTTGGAGGCGTCGAGAATCTCGTTCATCAGGCGCTCGGCCATGGTCTTCTCACGACGGGCGCGAGAGAAGCTGACCAGCCAACGCATCGACAGCGTGGTGGCGCGGGCGGGCTTGACCTCGACCGGCACCTGGTAGGTGGCGCCACCGACTCGGCGGCTCTTCACCTCGAGGCTGGGCTTGATGTTGTCGAGCGCACGCTTCAGCGTCTGCACCGGGTCGACCCCGGTCTTGGCGCGGGTGCCCTCGAGGGCGGTGTAGACGATGTCCTGGGCGACGGTCTTCTTGCCGTCGAGCAGGATCTTGCTCACCAACTGCGACACCACCGGCGACCCGTAGACGGGATCGACCATCACCGGGCGCTTCGGCGCCGGTCCCTTGCGAGGCATTACTTCTCCTTCTTCGCGCCGTAACGGCTGCGGGCCTGCTTGCGGTTCTTGACACCCTGGGTGTCGAGCGCACCGCGGACGATCTTGTAGCGCACACCCGGCAGGTCACGCACACGACCACCGCGAACGAGCACCATCGAGTGCTCCTGCAGGTTGTGGCCGACGCCGGGGATGTAGGCGGTGACCTCGACGCCCGAGCTCAGGCGCACACGGGCGACCTTGCGCAGCGCCGAGTTCGGCTTCTTGGGGGTGGTGGTGTACACACGCGTGCACACTCCGCGGCGCTGGGGCGAGCCCTTGAGCGCGGCGGTCTTGTTCTTGCTGACCTTGTCGGCGCGGCCCTTGCGGACCAGCTGCTGGATTGTAGGCACCTGCTGGTATCTCTTTCGTTGTCTTGACGGGTGATCCCTGGCTTGCAGCCCCGCAGACCCCACCCGGCCACCGTCACCCGTGGGAATCTGCTCAGACTGCCGTGCGAACTCCGCACTGGCCCCACCTTGACCTTGCAACGTCAGGTGGCGGGCGCCACGCCAGGGCACGCACAGATGCTCGTGCAACACCGAGCACAGGGTTCAAGATTACGTGGTACGGCGTGGAGGGTCAAAACAGCCCACCCCAGCGGACGACGCCGCCGCTCACCGCCGCACGGTGCAACCGGAGGTCCAGCCCAGCTCGGTCAGGGTCTGGCGGCTCTGGTCGGTGAGTGCGGCCAGGTTCGAGTTGGGGGTGCGCTCGACAGGCAGCGAGGTGAATGCGGGCAGGTTGCGCAGGCTGGCCAGTTCGGCCAGTGGGGTATCGGCGTCGAGGGTGACATCGGGCAGCACCCGCCAGGCCAGGGTGTGGGCGAGCGCCGGGTTGCGAGTCCCGCGCGCCTTGGCCTTGGCGACCACGTCAGCCATCACCGTGGCCGCGCGTGCTTCTCGTCCGGCCTCTCCGGTGCCCTCGGGCACCCACCGGCCGTTGCGCAGCACCTCGCCCTGCCGCGAGCGGACGAGCGCCAGCGCGGTGCGTCCGTCGATGGTGTGGCTGCCGGCCTCGATCGACAGTCCGGTGCGGCGATCACGCATCGCCTCGGGCAGGGTGACCTCGATGCCACCCAGGGTGTCGACCAGCGTCTGGAAACCGCGCATGTCGATGGCCACCAGGTGGGTGACCGGCACCTGCAGACCGGTGCACAGGCCGTCCACCAGCGCCTGGGGGGAGCGCAGCCAGAGGTTGCCCAGGCGTTGGGGGCGTCCGTCCTGCTGCAGCACGACGATGTCGCGCGAGACCGACAGTGCTGTTCTTCCGGGCCTGACCAGCACGATCACGTCGGTGCGGGCGCCGATGGGCTTGTCAGGGCCCGTGCCGAAGTCACCGTTGTCGGGGTCGGCCGCCTCGGCCCGGTCGTCCAGCCCCACGATCAGCCAAGTGGGCGCACCATCGGCGTCGGGCAGGGCGACCTCGACGCGTTGCGGTCGTGACGAGAGCACCAACGACTCGGCCACCATCGCCGCCACGAGCAGCGCGACGACCATAAGGACGACCCTCGTCCACACCGTGCGGCGGGGGCGAGGGTCGGCCTGGGTTGGGACGATCACCTGAGCGACGCTACCTCAGTTGCCGGTCGAGGGCAGACCCCCTCCCCCGCCGTCGCTCACCACGGTCGGGTCGGACTGGTCAGGGTCAGGGCTGCCCCAGTAGAACCTCAGGAAGCGCTCCTTGCCCGAGTCGTCGCCGGTGGCGACCAGCAGGTAGTCGCCCAGCGGCACGTCCGACTTCAGGACGATGTCGTGGGTGAAGGTGCCGTCGGCGTTGGCGGTGGCGACGGCGTCGGCCGACCAGACAACCGTGCCGGTGCTGTGGTCGTACATGGTCAGCGAGATCGTCTCGCCGGGGGTGAAGCCCTCGGCGGACAGAGTGACGACGTCACCTGCCGCCCAGTGGGTGGGATCCACCGTCAGTGCGGCCCTGGGGGCCGACGACCTGGACGACGGCTCCGGCGTAGCGCGTGGCGTCGCCGCAGCCACTGACGGTGATGGTGGGTGCACTGCCCGAGTCCACCGAGGTGACTCTCAGGGTGGGGCTGCCGATGCGGTGATGGTGGTGGAGATGAGGCTCGTGGCCGCCAGGGCGACTGCGCCGGCTGTGGCGACGAGGACACGACGAAGGGTCATGGTCCGCTCCCAGGTGTTGGCGGGTGAGGCGAATCGTACGCCTCGCACGCGGGCTTGACCATGGTGTGACCTCAGCCGCCGCTGAGTCGTCTCCCACCAACAAAGAGACTGGCCTCCCCCGTGAGGGAGAGGCCAGTCCAGGTGAAGCGTTGAGGTGGCTACCGATCAGTTGCCGGTCGAAGGCAGACCGCCACCGCCGCCACCGGGGTTCGGGCTGACCGGGCCGCCGCTGTCGCCGCCGTTGTCGTCCTCATCGGGGCTTCCCCAGTAGAACTCGAGGGTGCGGGTCTTGCCGCTGTCGTCACCGGTGGCGATCAGGTAGTAGCTGCCCTCAGGCACGTCGGACTTCAGCACGAGCTCGTAGCTGAAGGTGCCGTCGTCGTTGGCCCGGGCCACGGCCGCGTCGGACCAGACGGTGGCACCGGTGCTGACATCGACCATCTTGAGCGAGACGGTCTCGCCGGGGGTGAAGCCGTAGGCCGAGACGGTCACCGGGTCGCCGGCGCTCCAGCTCGAGGGCTCGACGAACAGCGAGGTCGGGTAGACGAAGAAGCCTGCCTCGGCGGCAGAGTCCTCATTGCCGTTGTAGCCCAAGCAGGTCGCCTGCAGGTAGTAGGCGCCGGCCTGCGGAGCAGTCCAAGTCACCGAGGCCGAAGCCTGTCCCGTGGTCGCGACCGGCAGTTCCTGAACCGGAACAACCTCGTCGTTCTCCTCGATACGGACGATCTGGACGACCGCGCCGGAGTACACCGCGGCATCGCTGCACCCGGTGATGGTGATGGTGTTCGCCTGGCCAACGTCGACGCTGGTTGCGGTGACACCGGCCGCGCCGAAAGCGGTCTGGCCGAGGCCAATCACGCCGGCGCCCGCCAGCACCACGGCCGAAGCGAGGCTGGCGAGCTTACGCCCAATACCCATGTCTGCTCTCCCGAAGTTTGTGGGGGGTTGTTTCCACGGAACCTACATGATGGTCAGGGTCAGGGCCAATTGACTGCGTCGCGACGGCTCTGCCTCCCCCATCAGGGGGATGCCCATGCACGATGAAGATCGCCGGCCCACCCCCGTCAGGGAGTGGGCCGGCGGTCTGTCGTTGCTGCGGGATCAGCGCATGCCGTCGCCGAAGTCCAGGTCCTCCAGCGGAACCGCAGCCCCCGAACCCGACCCGAAGTCGTAGTCGTAGGGGTCGTAGTTCATGGTGAAGGCCGTGGCCCGGGCGTCAGCGGTCGGCTCGACCCTGATGTTGCGGTAGCGGTCGAGACCGGTACCGGCCGGGATGAGCTTGCCGAGGATCACGTTCTCCTTCAGCCCGAGCAGGCTGTCGGACTTGGCGTGGATCGCGGCGTCGGTGAGCACCTTGGTGGTCTCCTGGAACGAGGCGGCCGACAGCCACGACTCGGTGGCCAGCGAGGCCTTGGTGATGCCCATCAGCACAGGACGGCCCTCGGCGGGCTTGCCGCCCTCGGCCACCACGCGACGGTTCTCGGACTCGAAGGTCTGACGGTCGGCCAGCTCACCGGGCATCATCGTGGTGTCACCCGACTCGATGACGGTGATCCGGCGCAGCATCTGGCGGATGATGATCTCGATGTGCTTGTCGTGGATCGGCGCACCCTGGGTGCGGTAGACCCGCTGCACCTCCTCGACCAACAACTCCTGCACCTTGCGCACACCGTTGACCCGCAGCACGTCCTGGGGATCCATGGTTCCGGCGGTCAGCTGCTGACCGGCCTTCACCCGCAGCCCGTCGACGATCGCGATGCGCTCGCCGTCGGCCTCGTCGAACTCCAGGCGGGCACGACGCGGCACCTGGTACTCCAGGTCGTCGCCGCCGTCCTCGCGCTCGATGATGATCTTGCGGCTGCGGTCACCCTCCTCGATCCGGACGATGCCTGCGGCCTCGGCGATCGGCGCCTTGCCCTTGGGCTGACGCGCCTCGAAGAGCTCGATGACACGCGGCAGACCCTGGGTGATGTCGTCACCGGCCACACCACCGGTGTGGAAGGTACGCATCGTCAACTGGGTGCCGGGCTCACCGATCGACTGCGCGGCGACGATGCCCACGGCCTCGCCCACGTCGACCAGCTTGCCGGTGGCCAGCGAGCGTCCGTAGCACATCGCGCAGGTGCCCGAGGTGGCGTCACAGGTCAGCACCGAACGCACCTTGACGTCGCTGACGCCCGCGGCGACCAGCGCCCGGATGTCGGCGTCGCCGAGGTCGGTGCCGGCCTTGACCACCACCGTGCCCTTGGCATCGGTGGCATCGGTGGCCAGGGTGCGGGCGTAGACAGCGGTCTCGACGTTGTCGAGCACCTGCAGCGCACCGTCGACCTCGACCGCGATCGGCTTGGTCAGACCACGCTCGGTGCCACAGTCCTCCTCGCGGATGATCACGTCCTGGCTGACGTCGACCAGACGACGGGTCAGGTAACCCGAGTCGGCCGTGCGCAGCGCGGTGTCGGCCTGTCCCTTGCGGCCGCCGTGGGTGGAGATGAAGTACTCCACCACCGACAGGCCCTCGCGGAAGTTCGACTTGATCGGACGCGCGATGATCTCACCCTTGGGGTTGGCCACCAGTCCTCGCATGGCGGCGATCTGGCGCATCTGGGTCATGTTCCCTCGTGCGCCGGAGTGCACCATCATGTAGATCGGGTTGGTCCGGGTGAAGTTCGCCTCCATCGCCTGGGTCAGCTCGGTGGTGGCGTCGGTCCAGATCTGGATGAGCTCCTGACGACGCTCCTCGTCGGTGACCGCGCCGCGCTCGTAGAGCCGGTCGATCTTGCCGGCCTTGTCCTCGTAGGCAGCCAACACCTGGGGCTTGCTCGCCGGGGTCTGCACGTCACCGATCGAGACGGTGACACCCGAGCGGGTGGCCCAGTGAAAGCCAAGGTCCTTGAGGTTGTCGAGCGTGGCAGCCACGACCAGGCGCGGGTAGCGCTCAGCCAGGTCGTTCACCAGCGTGCCGAGCACCTTCTTGCCGACCTCGCGGTTGACGTAGGGGTAGTCGGCGGGCAGGGCGTCGTTGAACAGCGCGCGGCCCAGCGTGGTGTTGAGCATGACGCTGCCGTCGGGACGCTGCGGCGCCTCGTCGGTGACGATGTCGAACAGCATCATCTTGATCGGCGACCCGATCGCCAGCTCGCCGCGGTCGAAGGCCATGATCGCCTCACCGATGGACGAGAACGCGCGTCCCGAACCGGCCTCCTCACGCTCCGGGGTGAGGAAGTAGTGGCCGATGATCATGTCCTGGGTGGGCATGGTCACCGGACGACCGTCAGCCGGCTTGAGGATGTTGTTGGTCGACAGCATCAGGATCCGGGCCTCGGCCTGGGCCTCGGCCGACAGCGGGAGGTGCACGGCCATCTGGTCGCCGTCGAAGTCGGCGTTGAAGGCGGTGCAGACCAGCGGGTGGATCTGGATGGCCTTGCCCTCGATCAGCTGCGGCTCGAAGGCCTGGATCCCGAGGCGGTGCAGCGTCGGTGCACGGTTCAGCAGCACGGGGTGCTCGGTGATGACCTCTTCGAGCACGTCCCACACCACCGGGTGCTGACGCTCGACCATGCGCTTGGCCGACTTGATGTTCTGGGCGTGGTTCAGGTCGTCCAGACGCTTCATCACGAACGGCTTGAACAGCTCCAGCGCCATCGCCTTGGGCAGGCCGCACTGGTGCAGCTTGAGCTGCGGGCCGACCACGATGACCGAACGGCCCGAGTAGTCGACGCGCTTGCCGAGCAGGTTCTGACGGAACCGGCCCTGCTTGCCCTTGAGCATGTCCGAGATCGACTTCAGCGGACGGTTGCCCGGTCCGGTCACCGGACGACCACGGCGTCCGTTGTCGAACAGCGAGTCGACGGCCTCCTGCAGCATCCGCTTCTCGTTGTTGACGATGATCTCGGGAGCGCCGAGGTCGAGCAGTCGCTTGAGGCGGTTGTTGCGGTTGATCACGCGGCGGTACAGGTCGTTGAGGTCGGAGGTCGCGAAGCGGCCACCGTCGAGCTGCACCATCGGACGCAGGTCCGGCGGGATGACCGGCACGGCGTCGAGCACCATGCCGAGCGGGGAGTTCTCGGTGTTGAGGAAGGCCGAGACGACCTTGAGCCGCTTCAGGGCGCGGGTCTTGCGCTGGCCCTTGCCGGTCTGGATGGTCTCGCGCAGGTTGGCGGCCTCGGCCACCAGGTCGAAGCTGGCCAGACGCTTCTTGATGGCGTCGGCGCCCATCGAGCCCTCGAAGTACTTGCCGAAGCGGTTCTTCATCTCCCGGTAGAGCACCTCGTCGCCCTCGAAGTCCTGCACCTTGAGGGTCTTGAAGCGGCTCCAGACGGCGTCCAGGCGGTCGAGCTCACGCTGCGAGCGGTCGCGGATCGCCTTGGCCTCCTTCTCGGCGGCGTCCTTGACCCGCTTCTTGGCGTCGGCCTTGGCGCCCTCGTTCTCGAGGGTCTCGAGGTCTTCCTCGAGCTTGGCCAGGCGGGCGTTGATGTCGTTGTCGCGACGCTTCTCGAGCTGGGTCTTCTCGACCGCCACCTTGCCCTCGAGCGACGACAGGTCGCGGTGACGCGCCTCCTCGTCGACCGAGGTGATCATGTAGGCGGCGAAGTAGATGACCTTCTCGAGGTCCTTCGGCGCGATGTCGAGCAGGTAGCCCAGACGGCTCGGAACACCCTTGAAGTACCAGATGTGGGTGACCGGGGCAGCCAGCTCGATGTGGCCCATGCGGTCGCGGCGCACGTTCGAGCGGGTGACCTCGACGCCACAGCGCTCGCAGATGATGCCCTTGAAGCGCACCCGCTTGTACTTGCCGCAGTAGCACTCCCAGTCCCGGGTGGGACCGAAGATCTTCTCGCAGAACAGGCCATCACGCTCGGGCTTGAGCGTGCGGTAGTTGATCGTCTCGGGCTTCTTGACCTCGCCGTGGCTCCACTCGCGGATCTGGTCGGCCGTGGCCAGTCCGATGCGCAGCTCGTCGTAGAAGTTCACGTCCAGCACGTTGGCTTCACTTTCCTGTCAGTGACTGATGTGAGTGTGTGGTGACTGAGTGTGAACTCAGACTTCGTCGACGAGGGCGAACGAGTCCGCCCCGGGTCGACGGGACAGGTCGATGCCGAAGTCCTCAGCGGTGCGGTAGTCGTCCTCGGAGTCACGCAGCTCGACCACCTGGCCGTCGCTGGAGAGCACCTCGACGTTCAGGCACAGCGATTTCATCTCCTTGACCAGCACCTTGAACGACTCAGGGATGCCCGGCTCGGGGATGTTCTCGCCCTTGACGATCGCCTCGTAGACCTTGACGCGTCCGGGGACGTCGTCGGACTTGATGGTCAACAGCTCCTGCAGGGCCCACGCGGCGCCGTAGGCCTCGAGTGCCCACACCTCCATCTCGCCGAACCGCTGGCCGCCGAACTGGGCCTTGCCGCCCAGGGGCTGCTGCGTGATCATCGAGTACGGACCGGTAGAACGGGCGTGGATCTTGTCGTCGACCAGGTGGTGCAGCTTGAGCATGTACATGTAGCCGACACCGATGCGATCGGGGTAGGGCTCGCCTGAGCGGCCGTCGAACAGACGGGCCTTGCCGTCGGCGTCGACCATCCGGTCACCGTCACGGTTGATGTTGCCGTGGGTGAGCAGGCCCGAGATCTCGTCCTCGTTGGCACCGTCGAAGACCGGGGTGGCCAGGCGGGCGTTGCCCTCGACCTTCTCGAGGCCGACGGCGCGCAGGCGCTCGGCCCACTCCCCCTCGACACCGCTCAGGTCCCAGCCGGTCTTGGCGATCCAGCCGAGGTGGTTCTCGAGCACCTGGCCCACGTTCATGCGCGAGGGCACGCCCAGCGGGTTGAGCACGATGTCGACCGGGGTGCCGTCCTCGAGGAACGGCATGTCCTCGACCGGGAGGATCTTCGAGATGACGCCCTTGTTGCCGTGGCGTCCGGCGAGCTTGTCGCCGTCGGAGATCTTGCGCTTCTGGGCGACGTAGACCCGGACCAGCTCGTTGACGCCGGGCGCCAGCTCGTCACCCTCGTCCCGGCTGAAGACGCGCACGCCGATGACCGTTCCGGTCTCGCCGTGGGGCACCTTCATCGAGGTGTCGCGCACCTCGCGGGCCTTCTCACCGAAGATGGCGCGCAGCAGGCGCTCCTCGGGGGTGAGCTCGGTCTCGCCCTTCGGGGTGACCTTGCCGACCAGGATGTCGCCGGTGCCGACCTCGGCGCCGATGCGGACGATGCCACGCTCGTCGAGGTTGGCGAGCATGTCCTCGTTCATGTTCGGGATGTCGCGGGTGATCTCCTCCGGACCCAGCTTGGTGTCACGGGCGTCGATCTCGTGCTCCTCGATGTGGATCGAGGTGAGCACGTCGTCCTGCACGAGGCGCTGCGACAGGATGATCGCGTCCTCGTAGTTGTGACCCTCCCACGGCATGAAGGCGACCAGTAGGTTGCGGCCCAGGGCCATCTCGCCCTGGTCGGTGCAGGGGCCGTCGGCCAGCGGGGTGCCGACCTCGACGCGCTGGTTCGGCTCGACCAGCGGGCGCTGGTTGATGCAGGTGCCGGCGTTCGAGCGACGGAACTTCTGCAGCCGGTAGGTGCCGTAGGTGCCGTCGTCGTGGGCGATGTCGATCAGGTCGGCGCTGACGCTGGTGACCACACCGGCCTTGCTGGCCAGGGTGACGTCACCGACGTCGGTGGCGGCGCGGAACTCCATGCCGGTGCCGACCAGCGGGGCCTCGTTGCGGATCAACGGCACGGCCTGGCGCTGCATGTTGGCGCCCATCAGGGCACGCGACGCGTCGTCGTGCTCGAGGAAGGGGATCAGCGCGGTGGCCACCGACACCATCTGGCGCGGCGACACGTCCATGTACTCCACCTCGGAGGCGGGCACGGTGTCGATGTCACCGTGGCGCACCCGGACCAGAACGTGGTCCTCGATGAACTGGCCCTTGGCGTCGAGCTTGGCGTTGGCCTGCGCGACGACGTAGCGGTCCTCCTCATCGGCGGTGAGGTAGTCGATCTGTTCGGTGACGTGGCCGTCGACGACCTTGCGGTACGGGGTCTCGATGAAGCCGAAGGCGTTCACCCGGGCGAAGCTGGCCAGCGAGCCGATCAGGCCGATGTTGGGGCCTTCAGGGGTCTCGATCGGGCACATGCGTCCGTAGTGCGAGGGGTGGACGTCACGCACCTCCATGCCGGCACGATCACGCGACAGACCACCGGGGCCCAGCGCCGACAGACGACGCTTGTGGGTGAGGCCGGCCAGCGGGTTGTTCTGGTCCATGAACTGGCTCAGCTGCGAGGTGCCGAAGAACTCCTTCAGCGCCGCGGTCACCGGACGGATGTTGATCAGGGTCTGCGGGGTGATCGCCTCGATGTCCTGGGTGGTCATCCGGTCACGGACGACCCGCTCCATGCGGCCGAGACCGGTGCGCAGCTGGTTCTGGATCAGCTCACCCACGGTGCGCAGGCGACGGTTGCCGAAGTGGTCGATGTCGTCGGCCTCGACGATGACGTCGCCGTAGCCGGCCTCCTTGGCCTCGGCCGAGGGCTCAAGGGTCTCCTTGCCCTCGTGCAGGGCGCAGACGAAGTGGATCGCCGAGACGATGTCGTCGACGGTCAGCACCTGCTGGTCGAACGGCAGGCTCAGCCCCAGCTTCTTGTTGATCTTGTAGCGACCGACCTTGGCCAGGTCGTAGCGCTTGGGGTTGAAGTAGTAGTTGTTCAGCAGCGTCTCGGCGGCGTCACGCGACGGCGGCTCGCCCGGGCGCAGCTTGCGGTAGATGTCGATCAGGGCCTCGTCCTGGGTCGAGACGTGGTCCTTCTCCATGGTCTGGCGGATCGACTCGTAACCGGCGAACTCCTCGAGGATGCGGTCCTCGGTCCAGCCCAGCGCCTTGAGCAGCACGGTGACGTTCTGCTTGCGCTTGCGGTCGAGACGCACACCGACGATGTCGCGCTTGTCGATCTCGAACTCGAGCCAGGCACCACGCGACGGGATGATCTTGCAGGTGAAGATGTCCTTGTCGGAGGTCTTGTCGGGGGTCTGCTCGAAGTAGACACCCGGCGAACGGACGAGCTGCGAGACGACCACGCGCTCAGTGCCGTTGATGATGAAGGTGCCCTTGTCGGTCATCAGCGGGAAGTCGCCGATGAACACGGTCTGGGACTTGATCTCACCGGTCTCGTTGTTCATGAACTCAGCGGTCACGAACAGCGGGGCGGCGTAGGTGACGTCGCGGTCCTTGCACTCCTCGATCGAGTGCTTCGGGTCCTCGAAGCGGTGGTCGCGCAGCGACAGCGACATGGTTTCGGCCATGTCCTCGATCGGCGAGATCTCTTCGAAGATCTCCTCCAGGCCCGACTTGGTGTTGACGTCGGTGCGACCGGCGGCGAGGGCTTCCTCGACGCTGGTGCGCCACGCCTCATTGCCGATGAGCCAGTTGAACGAGTCCGTCTGCAGGTCCAGCAGGTTGGGAACTTCGAGGGGTTCGGGGATCTTCGCGAACGAGATCCGCCCGGTGGACGAGATGACGTTGGTGTTCTTTGAGGCGGTGCGCGAGGCGGCCAAGATGCGGGTCCTTCCAAGAACTCATCACGCGGTGGTGCTTGCATGCAGAACGGCCCGTGTCAAGACGGGTCGGCAAACAGCGATGGGGCAAACAGCCACGATACGCGGTTGAGCCCCAACATGCAAAGCGGGCACGGCGGGGCTGAGGCTGTCAAGCCTGGTGGTGCTCCACCGGCTCCGCGTCCGACACTGCCCGACCACCTCGTCCGGGACTGCTGGACGCCCAGCACTCCCCCACACTGTAACTCCGCCGGGGCTGATCGCCAGCCCCCGGGGCCGCATGTCAGTGGATCCTCAGAAATTGCGAAGGGCAAATGGCGAAGGCCGGCCCCCGCAGGGACCGGCCTTCGTGAACCGGGCGCGTGGCGCACTGGGCGCCACGTCAGGTCACTTGAACGAGACGGTGGCGCCAGCAGCCTCGAGCTGCTCCTTGGCCTTGTCGGCAACGTCCTTCTTGACCTTCTCGAGCACGACCTTGGGGGCGGCCTCCACGAGGTCCTTGGCCTCCTTGAGGCCGAGGCTGGTGAGGGCGCGCACCTCCTTGATGACGCCGATCTTCTTGTCGCCGGCGGCCTCGAGGATCACGTCGACCTCGTCCGAGCCCTCGTCGGCAGCGGCGTCGTCGCCACCAGCGCCAGCGGCGGCGGGGGCGGCGGCAGCCACGGCCACCGGAGCGGCAGCGGTGACACCGAAGGTGTCCTCGAACTGCTTCACGAACTCGCTGAGCTCGATCAGGGTCATCTCCTTGAAGGCCTCAAGGAGCTCTTCGTTGGTGAGCTTCGCCATGGTGGGCGTCCTTTCTCAGTTGTCTGCCGCGGCGGCGGCGTCGTCAGTGGCCGCCTCGGGGGCGTCCTCGGTGGCCGCCACGGGGGCGTCCTCGGTTTCCGCCTCGACGGCGGGTTCGACAGCCGAGTCAGACTCGGTGTCCTGCTCCTTGGTCTCCTCGACGGAGGCAGCGGCCTGGCCGGCGCCACCGATGAGGGCAGGGTTCTCCTGGGCTGCGGCCTCGAGGGCACCCAGGGCGCGAGCGGCCTGGGACAGCGGGGCAGCAATCAGGAAGACGGCCTTCTGCAGGTTGGCCTGCATCGCGCCGGCGAGCTTCGCGAGGAGCACCTCACGCGACTCGAGGTCGGCCAACTTCTTGGCCTCGTCCGCGTCCAGGACGCGACCGTCCAGGACGGCACCCTTGATGACCAGAAGCGGATTGGCCTTTGCGAAGTCACGCAGCCCCTTCGCCACGGTGGCAATGTCACCGGAGATGAAGGCGATCGCGGTGGGGCCGACGAGCTGGTCGTCGAGACCCTCGATGCCCGCTTCACGGGCAGCGATCGTGGCCAGGGTGTTCTTCGCAACGGCGTAGGTGGCGTCCTCTCCCAGGGACCGACGAAGGTCCTTGAGGTTCTTGACGGAGAGTCCGCGGTACTCGGTCAGCACGACGGCGTCGGAGTTGGTGAAGTATTCCTTCAGCTCCGCGACCGCGGCTGCCTTGTCAGGCCTCGCCATTGGGTCTCCTTCCCACTACTGGATCGACACCGAAGTCCCCAGACATGAAGAAGGCCCCGTGCTCAGGCACAGGGCAGGTGGCGGAGCGTGCTCCACGCGGTCTGACATGTTCCTGCGCAGGCGTCCGAGTGTTGGCTCGAACCTTGGGGATCGCTCCACCGGCGGTCTTCGGTACGTGCTGAAGTCTACGGACATGCATCCCGTCGAGCCAAATCGGCCCAGCCACGGACGAATCCTGAGAGTTCAACCCACCCTTGAGTATGGACTCTGAGATTTGCCTTAACAAAGTCTGAGACTTTACAGTTCAACGGTCGCTGAACGGACAGCGACGCCCAAACACCAACCCAGGGCGTCCTCACCCCGAGACGCCGCAAGAACAGTCAAGGGGGACCTCGTGTCCAAGTTCCGCAACATGGTTGCCGCCTTCGCCTCGGCCGTGGCGCTCAGTGGCGGCCTGCTGGTCGCCGGGCCGATGGCCCCGGCCGAGGCCTCGGTGGCGTGCATGCCCACCACGCCTGAGATCCGGTGCTCGATGTACTGGGCCAACCGCACCAACATCAACTACGCCAAGTACAACCAGCGCAACGAGTCGGTCACCAACCTGCAGCGCGCCCTGACCCAGGCCAAGTGGCCGGTGGGGATCACGGGTCACTACAACTCCTACACGGTCAGAGCCGTCAAGGGGTACCAGGCTTCGCGCAAGCTCCCGGTCACCGGCGTCGTCGACTACCGAACCATCCACGCCATGCGCGTGGGAGCCGGTGGCCCGGGCGACCCCAACGCCACTGTGTCGAAGGCCTCGGTCGCGGTGAAGTACGCCTATGCCCAGGTCGGTAAGCCCTACGTCTACGGAGCCACTGGCCCCTCCGCCTACGACTGCTCCGGCCTGACCGGCGCCTCGTGGAAGTCCGCCGGCGTCTCGGTGTCGCGCACCAGCTATGGCCAGCTGAGCACCTTGCCCGCCGTCTCGAAGTCCAACCTGCGCCCCGGCGACATCGTCGGCTTCTACAGCGGCAGCCACGTCGGCATCTACGTCGGCAGTGGCTACGTGATCCACGCGTCGCGTCCCGGCGTGCCGGTCAAGAAGGTCGCCATGAGCTCAATGCCCTACTACAAGGCGGTGCGCCCGGCCGCCTGAGCCGTCGCACACGCACAGCCCCCGAGGCCCGGTTCCCACGTGGGGAACCGGGCCGCGGTCTTTCGGTCTCGACACGCGTTTCGCGTCACTCGACCGGTCAGGTCAGGCGATCAGGCCTCGGCGCCCTCAGCCTCAGCAGCGCGGTGCTTGCTGGTGTCGACCAGCACGCCCGGGCCGAAGGTCGAGCTGAAGGTGATCTTCTTCAGGTAGCGACCCTTCGAGGTCGACGGCTTGAGCCGCAGGATCTCGTCCAGCGCGGCGAAGTAGTTCTGCGCCAGCTGCTCAGGCCCGAACGACACCTTGCCGATCAGAAAGTGCAGGTTGGCGTGACGGTCGACGCGGAACTCGATCTTGCCGCCCTTGATGTCGGTGACGGCCTTGGCCACGTCCATGGTGACGGTGCCGGTCTTGGGGTTGGGCATCAGGCCACGCGGACCCAGCACCCGGCCCAGGCGGCCGACCTTGCCCATCATGTCGGGGGTCGCCACGACCGAGTCGAAGTCGAGGTAGCCGCCAGCCACCTTCTCGATCAACTCGTCGGCGCCGACCTCGTCAGCGCCGGCGTCGAGGGCGTCCTGCGCCTTCTCACCGGTGGCGAAGACGAGGACCCGTGCCGTCTTGCCAGTACCGTGCGGAAGGTTGACCGTGCCGCGGACCATCTGGTCGGCCTTGCGGGGGTCGACACCGAGGCGGACGGCCACGTCGATGGTCTCGTCGAACTTGGCCTTGGCACCCTTCTTGACCAGGGCGATCGCCGACTCGGGGGTGTAGGCCTGCGCCTCGTCCACCTGTTCGGCGGCGGCGCGGTAGGTCTTGCTGCGCTTCATGTCTGGTTCCTCTCTGTCAGCCTCGCGGGCTGCTCCACCAGTTCCTGGTACGGGCTGCGCGGCCCTCCCAGTGAGATGTGTGTTGCGTGGGGTGTTGGTCTCGACACGCGCTACGCGCCACTCGACCAGCCACCGTGGGGGATCAATCCTGGACGGTGACGCCCATGGAGCGGGCGGTGCCCGCGACGATCTTCATGGCCTGCTCGACGTCGTTCGCGTTGAGGTCAGGCATCTTGGTCTCGGCGATCTCACGCACCTGGGCGGCGGTGATTCGTCCGACCTTGTCCTTGTTGGGCACCGACGATCCCTTGGCGAGTCCAGCGGCCTTCTTGATCAGCTCGGCGGCCGGCGGGGTCTTCAGGATGAACGAGAACGTGCGGTCCTCGTAGATGGTGATCTCAACAGGGACGACGTTGCCGCGCTGCGACTCGGTCTGCGCGTTGTAGGCCTTGCAGAACTCCATGATGTTGACGCCGTGCGGACCGAGGGCGGTACCGACCGGCGGCGCGGGAGTGGCTGCTCCGGCCTTCAGGGCGACCTTGACGAGCGCTGCCACCTTCTTCTTGGGAGGCATGTGTTGGGTCCTTCGTGGTGTTGACGACGACCGGACGGGCGTCCGGCCGGTGGCCGCCCAGGCCCACCCTGGCGGTGTGGGGCTGGGACGACCTGCGTGAACTCAGATCTTCTGGATCTGCGGGAAGGTCAGGTCGACCGGGGTCTCGCGACCCATGAAGTCGACCAGGGCCTTGAGCCGCTGGCTGTTCACGTTGATCTCGGTGATGGTGGCGTGCACGCCCGCGAACGGGCCGTCGACCACCTGGACCGAGTCGCCCACTGCGTAGTCGGCGACCTCGATCTTCTTCTTGGCCCGCTTCGAGGGCTTGCCGGTGACCGCGGCCTGCGCCTTGGCGATCGCCGACTTCGACAGCATCCGCTCGACCTCGTCGAGGCTCAGCGGAACTGGGGTGTTGGCATGGCCGACGAACCCGGTCACCGACGGGGTGTGGCGCACGGCGGCCCACGACTCGTCGGTCAGGTCCATGCGCACCAGCACGTAGCCGGGCAGCACGCAACGGGTGACCGTCTTGCGCACACCGTTGCGGATCTCGACGACCTCTTCGGTGGGCACCACGGTCTCGTGGATGTAGGCCTCCATGTCGAGGGTGGTGATCCGGGCGTCCAGGTTCTGCTTCACCCGGTTCTCCATGCCGGAGTAGGTGTGGATCACGTACCACTCGCCGAACTTGCTCTGCAGTTCCTCGCGCAACTCGGCCACGGCCTTGGCCGCGATCTCGTCCTCGTCGGCGTCACCGTCGTCGTCTGCCGCCTCGTCGGCCGGCTCCGGCTCGTCAGCCAGACCGAGGTTGATGGCGACCTGGTCGGGCTCGACCTCGTCCTCGCCACCGAAGTCGAGGTTGATCCCGGAGTCCTCCTCGACGACGTCGTCGGCCTCGCCGAGGTCGATCTGGATGTCGTCCTCGGGCGTGGTGTCGGTGTCGTATTCAGGGTTCTGGGTCACGGTGTCAGTTCCTCGCAGTTGTCAGGTCGGGTGGCCGGTAGGTCACTGGCCCTGGTCGTCGCCGAACAGCTTGAGCAGCGCCCAGCCGAAGGCCAGGTCGAGCAGTCCGACGAAGGTGATGATGATCACCACGAACACCAGCACGACGATGAAGTACTGGCGCAGCTGGTCGCCGGTCGGCCAGTTCACCTTGCGCAACTCGCCGGCCGACTGGCCCACGAACTCCGCCGGGGTGGTGCGCTTGACGCGAGCGGTGGTGGTGCGCTCCGAGCGCTTCGAGGTCGCCGTGGCCTTCTTCGCCGTGGTGGACGAGCCGGCGCTGCGCTTGACCGGACGCGACGAGCGAGCCTTGGCGGCCACGGTCTCGGCGGCGGCCAACTGCTCAGGGTCGTCCACGACGACGTCCTCGGGGTCTGCCTCGTCCGGGGTGTCGTCGAGCACGTCGTCGTCGGCGTCGGTGAGTTCCTCGGCCTCGGTCTCGTCCGCAGCGATCTCGTAGTCGCCCGGGTCGGAGAGCTCAGCGGCCAGGTCCTCGCCCGACGGATCGACCTCGCCGTCGTGCGGCGAGAGCTTGTCGTCGGTCACGGGTGTTCCTTAGTCGTGTCATGCCTGACCGCCCGTGCACGCAGCCGAGTGGTCCAGACCTGGATGCTGGTGGTCAACAGGACTGCGTTCCATCCTGCATCGCAGGGCAAGAGGGACTTGAACCCCCAACCTACGGTTTTGGAGACCGTTGCTCTGCCAATTGAGCTATTGCCCTTCAGTGGTTCCGGCACCGAACCCGAGCACGCCCGAGCGTGGTGCAAGTGCCACCAAGACAGACAGTCTAGGCGTAACCGGCCTGTCGAGTCGAACCGGCCTGTCGAGTCGAACCAGCTCGCGCACCCACTACTTCTTGTGCTTGAGGTAGTAGGCCTCCATGGTGTCGGTCTTCATCGCCTCTGACAGTTCGGCCAACCCGGCCTCGTCGACGATGTCGATCGACTGGCCGTCGGCCGAGGTGCCGAAGCCGCTGATCGGGGCCTGCATCGAGCGGATGTCGTCCGACCCGGTCAGACGCAGGCTGGCGGCGGTCGAGGTGATCACGTTCTTGCTCAGGCCGTCATCGACGGTCATGCACTCGGCGAAGGTGTCGACGGTGGCGCCGAACTTCGAGGGGTTGGCGATAGTGCCGGTGGTCAGCACCTTGCCCATGATCGCCTGAACGACCGCACGCTGCCGCTTGGCCCGGTCGAGGTCGCCGTTGGGCAGGTTGTAGCGCTCGCGCACGTAGACCAGCGCCTGCTCGCCGCGGATGGTGATCTCGCCCTGGGGGAAGCTGAACCCGTTGCTCGAGGACGCGTGCTCGTTGTACACGGTCACACCGCCGAGCACGTCGGTCAGCTTGATGAAGCCCTCGAAGTCGATCACCGCAGCGTGGTCCATCCGCACACCGGTCATCTGCTCCAGGGTCTGGATGGTGAGCACCGGTCCACCCCAGGCGTAGGCGGCGTTGATCTTGGCCTTGCCGTGTCCCGGGATGCTCACCCACATGTCTCGGGGGAACGAGACCAGGTAGGCCTTCTGCCGATCGCCCGACAGGTAGGCCACCATCAGCGAGTCGGATCGTCCTTGGTCGAAGCCACGGCTGTCGGAACCCATCAGCACGAAGGTCATCGGCTGGCGCTTGGCCGACGACTTCGGCGTCGGCGGCCGGGTCACCACCGTGCCGTCGGGCAATGTCGAGGTCTCGGCCCTGGGCATCAGCGTCGGGTTGCGGTTGATGTGGTCGATCGCGTTCGAGACCCGGTTGAGGTAGTAGAAGGCGACCCCACCGCCTGCCACCAGGACCGCGAGCAGGGTGATGAAGAAGACCGTCATCACCTTGCGGCCGCGACTGCGGGTCTTCGCGTCGTCGGCCCGACGAGGGGTGCTGGTCTCGTCCTGGTCATCGAGGATCGAGGTCGGCTCCTCGGCGGGCTCCTCGCCCCTGCGCGGTGTCTGGGTCATCGCTCAGCCTTGGCCCCGCTCGCGCACCAACTTCTCAGCGGCAGCGAGCAGCACGCAGGTGGCCACACCGTCCATGGCGCAGGCCAGTTCGCCCTGGCTGGGGAAGGTGGGCGCCAGTCGGATCCAGCGGTCGTCCGGATCGTTGCCCAACGGGTGGGACGAACCGGCCGGGGTCAGCGCGATGCCAGCCTCCTTGGCGAGCTGGACGACTCGGCTTGCGGTGCCGTCGACCTCGAGGGTGACGAAGTAGCCGCCGCGCGGGGCGCTCCAGCGGGCCACGTCGTACTCACCGAGGCGGCGCTGCAGGGTGTCGCGGACGATCGCGAACTTCGGCGCGATCAGGTCGCGATGGCGCCGCATCAGGCCTCGCACGCCGTTGGCGTCCTTGAGGAAGTGGGCGTGGCGCAGGTGGTTGACCTTGTCGGGACCGATGGTGCGACGTGACAGGTGGCCCAGGTACCAGTCCAGGTTGGCCTTGGACGAGGCCAGGAACGACACACCGCCACCGGCCAGGGTGACCTTGGAGGTCGAGGCGAACGCGAACACCCGGTCGGGGTGACCTGACTCCGCGGCCAGCGAGATGATGTCGACCGGCCGCGGCTCGTCATGACCCAGGTGGTGCAGGGCGTAGGCGTTGTCGTACCAGATGCGGAAGTCGTCGGCGGCGTCCATCTCGAGCAGGGCGCGCAGGGTGGCCTCGTCGTAGGTGACGCCGTTGGGGTTGGCATACATCGGCACCGCCCACATGCCCTTGACGCTGGGGTCGGCAGCGAGCGCCCGAACCGCATCCAGGTCGGGGCCGTGCTCGGTCAGCGGCACGGTGACCATCTCGACGCCGAAACCGGCGGTGATCGAGAAGTGACGGTCGTAGCCGGGCACCGGACAGATGAACTTGATGGTCTGCCCAGCCCAGGGCTGGCCGCCGGGTAGGCCGAACAGCATGGCGAAGGCCATCACGTCGTGCATCAGCGACAGCGAGGAGTTGTCGGCGGCGATGATGTTGTCGAGGGGCACGTTGAGCAGTTCGGCGAAGATCGCCCGCACCTCGGGCAGACCTTGCAGCCCGCCGTAGTTGCGCACGTCGGTGCCGTCGGCGGCCTTGGTGCCGACCGGCTGGCTGAGCAGTGCCGACGACAGGTCGAGCTGCTCCGAGGCCGGCTTGCCACGGGTCAGGTCGAGCTTGAGCCCGTGGGCCTTGAGCTCTTCGTAGAGGGTCGTCTGCTCGTCCAGGAAGTCGCCCAGGGCGTCGCGGTCGAGGTCTCTCAGTGCAGCCATGGGGTCAGTGTGACACGGGCGATGCCACCAAGGCACGCCCCGACCACCGTGCAACCCGGGCGCGGTGCCGCCCGGGGTGACTGGTTCAGATCTGGCAGTTCACCATCACCGGCTCGGGGACGAGCACCACCCCGAAGCGTTGCTGAACCCCGTCGCGCACCTCGCGGGCCAGGGCGAGCAGGTCGTCGGTGGTGGCGCCTCCACGGTTGGTCAGGGCCAGGGTGTGCTTGGTCGACAGGCTGACCGGGCCACGGGCATGGCCCCTGCCGAACCCGGCCCGTTCGATCAGCCAGGCGGCGGAGGTCTTGACCATGTCGCCGGGTGCGGGGTAGCGGGGGGCGTCGGCGGGCAGGGTCGCGGCCTGATCGGCGGTGAGCACCGGATTCATGAAGAAGCTCCCGGCACTCCAGGTGTCGTGGTCGTCGGCGTCGAGCACCATGCCCTTGCGGCCCCGGATCGCCAGCACCGCCTCGCGGACCGCGGCCATCGGCGTACGTTGGCCGACCTCGACGCCGAGGGTGCTGGCGAGTTCGGCGTAGCGGACCGGTGCCGAGAGGTCGCCCAGCGGCAGTTGGAAGGTGACCTGCAGCACGACGTGGCGGCCCGGCTCGGCCTTGAACCGGCTCCAGCGGTAGCCGAAGCCGCAGTCGGCGGCGGCGAAGGTGGCGAACTGGCCGGTGCGCCGGTCGAGGGTGCGCACCCGCGCGATGGTCTGGCTGACCTCGCAGCCATAGGCGCCGACGTTCTGGATCGGGGTCGAACCGACCAGTCCGGGGATGCCCGACAGGGTCTCGACGCCGACCCAGCCCTGCGCCACGGCGAAGGCCACGAAGTCGTCCCAGTTCTCACCGGCGGCGACGGTGACCACCGCTCCCCCACAGGAGCCGACATCGGCATCGACGCCACGGGTGGCCACCTTGACCACGGTGCCGTCGAAACCGTCGTCACCGATCACCAGGTTCGATCCGCCGCCGAGCACCAGCACCGGGGTGGACGAGGCGTCGGCCTCGCGGATCGCACTGACCAGGTCGGCCTCGGTCTCGGCCACGACCAGGCGTCGCGCGGCGCCACCCAGGCGCCGCGTGGTTTGGTCGGCCAGCAGTGCGCTGGCGGCGGCGGGTTCGGCCGCGGTGACGCTGGTCGACAGCCGGTCGACCGAGCAGTCCTCGCCGACCTCGCCGACGGTGATCGGGTTGAAGCTCACCGGGATGGGCCTCACCGGGTCGGGGCTCACCGGCGCACCTCGGCGCGCCACACTTCGGCGCGGGCGGCCCCGATCACCTTGTCGTCTCCGCAGGTGGCCTCGAGGGCGACCACGACGGTCTCGTCGGTGACCTCGGTGACCGCGCCGGTGAACTCGACCAGCACCCCCTCGTCGGTGTCGGGGATGAGCACCGGCTTGGTGAAGCGGACGAACACGCTGGCGACCCGCTCGGCGCCGCCAGCCCAGTCGGTCACCGCCGAGGCGGCCTGTCCCATCGTCCACATGCCATGGACGAGAACCCCGGGCAGGCCGAGGGCCTGGGCTGCCCGGTCGGACCAGTGGATCGGGTTGAAGTCGCCGGACGCCCCGGCGTAGCGGACGGCGTCCGCCCTGGTCAGGTGCACGCTGCGGGTGGGCAACTGGTCACCGACGGTGACGCTGGCGAGGGTGCTCATGCGGCCGACTCCTCCTCACGGGTGTGCAGCAGGGTCGAGGTGGCGGTGCAGACCACCTCGTCCTCGACGGTCAACTCGACCTGGATGGTGACCCAGTCACCGAGTCCGCGGCTGCGCACCTTCTCGATCGACAGCACGGCGGTCACCTCATCGCCGTCGCGCAGCGGGCGAACGTGGCTGAAGCGCTGGTCGCCGTGGACCGTGCGGTGCAGGGCCAGACCGAGGTCGGGGTCGTCGAAGAGCGCCTGCCAGGCCTGCGCGGCGATCACCATGGCGAAGGTCGGCGGGGCCGTGGTGGGGTCGGCCTGGGCCGCGGTGTCGCCGACGGCGTGGGCGAACTCCTCGATCTTGGCGCGGCTGACCCGGTACGGGAGGGTGGCCGGATAGCGGCGTCCGACGTGCTCGGCACTGATGGGCATGGGCCCAAGGCTACTGTCGCGACCCGGAAGCTTGCGAGGATGTGGCCCTGGCCACCAGGGAACCGCTGACCCCAGAGCAGGTGGAGTTCGCGCCTGCCACCATCGACCGCTTCGCTGACGTCGCCACGGTGGTGGGACCGAGCGCGACCGCCAAGGGCTCGTGCTGGCTGGTGCGCAAGGACCTGAAATGACACGACGGGGCCGCCCGCCAGCGGCGGACGACCCCGTGCGTGGGTCAGTGGTGCGCGAGCAGCGTCAGCGGGTCTCGCGGTGCGCGGTGTGCTTGCCGCAGCGCGAGCAGAACTTCTTCAGCTCAAGTCGATCCGGGTCGTTGCGCCGGTTCTTCTTGCTGATGTAGTTGCGCTCCTTGCACTCGGTGCAGGCAAGGGTGATCTTGGGGCGGACGTCGCCAGCCTTCTTGGCCATTGTCGTTCCTTTCTGACAGACCTTCAGTGGGTGCGGGTCGTGGTAGCGGAGACGGGACTCGAACCCGTGACACAGCGATTATGAGCCGCTTGCTCTACCACCTGAGCTACCCCGCCACTTGGTGTGAGTGGGCTCGGAACCTGACGACTCCGAGCCCACCTGCACCAGAGCCCCCATGCGGAATCGAACCGCAGACCTTCTCCTTACCATGGAGACGCTCTGCCGACTGAGCTATAGGGGCCAGCCGAAGGAACAACTTACAGCAGCGGTGACACCACGCGCAAAACGTCCTCACGAGCCACACCGTAGGATCTGCACGTCACCTCGACCCATGCTCGTCCACCACCGGAAGGACCCCCATGCCCACTCCTCACATCGCCGCGCAACCGGGTGAGATCGCCCCGTTGGTGATCATGCCCGGAGACCCCCGGCGGGCCACCCGGATCGCCGAGACCTTCCTCGACGACGCCCGACTGGTCAGCGAGGTGCGCGGCATCGGCTGCTACACCGGCACCCACCAGGGCACGCCGATGTCGGTGATGGCCTCGGGCATGGGCATCCCGTCGATGTCGATCTACGCCACCGAGCTCTACCGCGAGTACGACGTGCAGCGGATCGTGCGGGTCGGCACCTGCGGCGGCATCTCCTCCGACGTTGCGGTGCGAGACGTGGTGATCGCCAACGCCGCCCACACCAACTCCCAGGTCGCCACGCTCGAGGCGCCGGGGCTGTCGCTGTCGCTGGCGGCCAGCTTCGACATGCTCCGCGGTGCGGTGGACGAGGCCCGCGCCCACGCCGAGGGCAAGGTGCACGTGGGTTCGGTGTTCTCGTCCGACTTCTTCTACTCCGACCGCCGCGACATCACCGAGGCGCTCGACCGCTTGGGCACGCTCGGGGTCGAGATGGAGGCCGCCGGGCTGTATGCGTGTGCGATGAAGGCCGGACGCGAGGCGCTGGCCGTCTGCACCGTGTCGGACCACCTCAAGGACGGGTCGGGCGACCTCACCTCGGACGAGCGCGAGACCCTGTTCGCCACCGCCCTGCAGATCGCGGCCGCCGGCCTGCTCGCCTGAGTTGAAGGGACTCGTACAGGGCCCGGACAACGAACAAGGCCCCCGAATCCATCCGATTCAGGGGCCTTGGTGGCAGGTGTAGGGTTCGAACCTACGTAGGACGATGCCGACGGTTTTACAGACCGCTCCCTTTGGCCACTCGGGCAACCTGCCGTGCTGCTGCGCAGCGATTGGTTACCTTAGCAAAGCCGAAGCCGCATCACCGAATCAGGCCAGCCCTTCCAGACAGGAGACCGCCATGGCATCCGACAGCTCCTTCGACGTGGTCAGCAAGATCGACCGGCAGGAGGTTGACAACGCCCTCAACCAGGCCGCCAAGGAGGTGAGCCAGCGCTTCGACTTCAAGAACACCGACTCATCGATCAGGTGGTCGGGCGAGACGATCGAGATGATCGCCAACGGCGAGGAGCGAGTGAAGGCGATCTGGGACGTCTTCCAGTCCAAGCTGGTGCGCCGCGGTGTCTCGCTCAAGGCTGTCGAGGCCGGCGACCCCCGGATCTCGGGCAAGTTGTGGCACATCACCGCCTCGACCAAGGAGGGGATCACCCAGGAGAACGCCAAGAAGGTCTCGAAGCTGATCCGCGACGAGGGGCCCAAGGGCGTCAAGTGCCAGATCCAGGGTGACGAGCTGCGGGTCTCGTCCAAGAGCCGCGACGACCTGCAGGAGGTGCAGCGCCTGATCAAGGCCGCTGACTACGACTTCGCGGTGCAGTTCGTCAACTACCGCTGAGGCCCCGGCTCACACCCCGCTGAGCAGCACGGCGCTGGCGAACCCGAGCACCGTGGCCAGACCGACCCAGCGGCCGGCGTGCTCGACCGCCTCGGGCAGCATCGTGGTGGAGAGCATCGCCAGCACCCGTCCGCGGCGGTGCCCGGCAGCGATCAGGCCGGTGGTGGCGGCGAGGCGACGACCAGCGCGATCAGGGCTCCGAGCAGCAGCGCCGAACCGCCCAGCAGTCCCCACACAGCAGCCATCAGCATGGGCCACCTCCTCGTCCGTGCCCCATCGTCCAGTCTGACCCCGGTCAGGTCTGGTTCGTGGCGACAAATGCGCTGTCAGTGCGTCGTTTCACGCCACGAACCGGTGGCACGGGAGGGTCACCGGGCAAACAGCACCAGGCTGAGCGCGACCACCACCATGCCGGCGAGCATGCCGTAGATGGTCTGGTGCTTGTCGGTCTGGTAGCGCCAGGCGCCGGGCAGCAGTTCGTCCACCGCGAGAAAGACCATCATTCCGGCGACCAGCGCGTAGAACATGCCGAACAGGGTCTGCGGGACGACGAACGAGACCAACAGCGCGGCGAACAGCCCGCCCAGCGGTTCGGTCAGCCCAGAGACGGTGGCCCAGGCCAGGGCCTTCGTCCGGCTGCGGGTGGCGGCGTAGACCGGGGCTGCCACAGCGATGCCCTCGGGCACGTTGTGGATGGCGATCGCCACCGCCAGCGTGATGCCGACCTGGGGCTCGGTGTAGGTGGTGAAGAAGGTCGCCATGCCCTCGGGGAAGTTGTGCAGCGACAGCACCAGCGCCACCAGCAGACCCGAGCGCAGCAGGTGGCGGGTCTGCGGGGCCTCGCCGGACGAGACCTCGGCCTCGCGCCCCTCGGTCTCGTTGGGGTTCAACTCCCCCGGCAGGAACCGGTCGATCGCCAGCACCAGCAGGATGCCCACGAAGAAGGCGCCGTAGCCCAGGGCGTTGGCAGGCATCGGTGCGTACCGGTCGGACAGCGAGTCGATGCCCAGTGGCAGCACCTGCATCAGACTGACCAACAGCATCGCTCCGGCGGCGAAGGCCAGGCTCACCGCCAACCAGGTGCGCTCGAGCACTCGACGGCTGAGGGCGAGGAACCCGCCGACCGACGTGGCCAGTCCCGCGAGCAGCGAGACCAGCAGCGCGAGCAGCATGCATCGAACGCTACCGTCGAGGATGGGAGTGCTTGTCGAGAACCGGATTCCGACGGCCACCCCAGTGATATCTTGATGTCAAGATAAATCCCCGACCCACCCCGGGAGCGCGCGATGTACAGACGGCTGTTCTGGCCTGTACTGGCTCCCTCGATGCTGCTCGGCGTCGCCAGCGGCGCCACCGTGCCGGTGTCGGTGCTCGCCGCGATGGAACTGGGCGCCTCGGCGGCACTGGCCAGCCTGATCGTCGCCATGGTCGGTGCCACCGCGCTGGCCACCACCGTGTTCGCTGGCATGCTGATCGACCGGATCGGCGACCGCCGGGCGATGCTGCTGTCGACCGGGGCGGGTGCCGTGGTGACCGCGCTGACCGTGATCGCCTTGGTCTGGGCCGGTCCGGGAGCGCTGTGGCTATTCACCGCCGCCTCGATGCTGCGCGCACCGGTGATGAACGTGTGGGGCCTGGCCCGCCAGGCGCTGGTCGCCGACCAGGTCGCGCCGCTCGAGCGAGGACGAGCGATGACCGCCCTCGGCGGGACGATGCGAGCCGGCAGCCTGGTCGGACCGCTGGCCAGCGCGCTGCTGCTGCTCTGGCTGCCGTTGTGGTCGGTGTTCGTGTTCTCGATCTGCTGCGCCCTGCTGGCGTTGGCGATCCTGATGAGCCGTCGCGGGTCCACCCTGGACGACCAGGCTGCGGCAGCCCGGGCCGGGGGCGATCGGCAGCCCGACGCCGCTGACCTGGTGGTCCGGTGGCGAGCGGTTGCCCTCGCCGGCGTCTCGGTCGCCACCTTGGCCATCGCCCGGGTAGCCCAGCCGGTGGTCGTCCAGTTGTGGGGTGTGCACCTGAGCCAGTCGGCCTCGACGATCTCGCTGCTGATCGCGATGGGGGCAGCCGTCGAACTGGTGATGATGTGGCCCGGCGGCTACTTCAAGGACCGGATCGGGCGCTCACCGGTGCTGGTCGCCTGCCTGGTGGTGTACGGCCTGGGCTTCGTGCTGATGCCGACCCTGCCCACGCTGTTCGGCATGGTGTCCGCGGTGTTCGTGATGGCGCTCGGCAACGGGCTGGGTGCGGGGATCAACATGACCATCGGCGCCGACCTGAGCCCACCGGTGGGACGCGCCAAGTTTCTCGGCATCTGGGCGCTGTTCAGCGGTACCGGGGTGCTGATCGGGCCAGCGACGGTGTCGGCGCTGGTCGCCGCGTCGGGCGTCGGTGCGGCGATCTTCGGCATCGCCGGCCTTGCCCTGGGCGGGGCGGCCTGGATGGCGGGCTGGGCTCGCACCGTCGACCTGCCCCGAGGTATCGGGGTCGAGCCCAGCGCCAAGTGAGCCCTCAGCGACGCAGGGGCACCACCTCGTCGCGGCGGTCACGGATCGCGGCGCCGACGATCTCTTCGGACTCGCCCCTGGAGTACACGTCGGCGGTGTCGAGGAAGTTGATGCCGGCGTCGATCGCGGCGTTGATGATGCGGCTGCAGTCGTCGCGGTCGGCGTTGTTGCTGCCGCCGAACATCATCGTGCCCAGGCACAGGTTGCTCACCTGCACGCCGGTGTCGGCCAGGTCGCGGTAGCGCATGTCGGTCTCCCCCATCGTGGGTTGTGGTGCCCAGGTCGGGGTGGGAGCGTCGCTAGGTCAGGCGTCAGCGTGGCGCCGATGACGGCGGACCCACTTGGCAACTTCTTCGTACCACAGCACCACCGACGCCATGGCCAAGCAGATCAACCAGTGCCGCAGGTCCAGCGAGGTGGTGCCGAAGGCCTGCTGCAGGAAGCCGACGTGCACCACGGCCGCCTGGGCCAGGAAGGCGCCGGCGATCGTGATCCACAGCCACTTGTTGGTGAACAGGTGGCTGAACGCGGAGTGGTCGACCGAGCGGGCGTTGAGGGCGTTGAACAGCTGGGCGATCACCAGGGTGGTGAACGCGGCGGTGCGGGCGGTCTCGACCGAGTCCGTACCGCCGGGAATCAGTCCCCCGGGCAGGAAAAGGTCGATCGTGGCCAGGCTGACCAGCCCCATGACCAGGCCGATCGCGATGATCCGCTGCCACATCGCCTTGTCGACGATCCGTTCGTCCAAGCGGCGTGGACGACGTGCCATCAGGTCACCGTCGTCGGGGTCGACCCCCATCGCCAGGGCCGGGCCGGAGTCGGTGACCAGGTTGATCCACAGGATCTGGGTGGCGAGTAGCGGCACCGCCATCGTTCCCGCAGCTGCGGCGTCGCTGAGGCCGATCACCCCGGCCAGCACGATGCCGAAGAACACCGTGGCCACCTCGCCCATGTTCGAGCTCAGCAGGTAGCGCATGAACTTCTTGATGTTGTCGAAGATCCCGCGCCCCTGCCGGACGGCGGCGACGATGGTGGCGAAGTTGTCGTCGCCGAGGATCATCTCCCCGGCCTCCTTGGTGACCTCGGTGCCGGTGATGCCCATCGCCACCCCGATGTCGGCCGACTTCAGGGCCGGGGCGTCGTTGACGCCGTCGCCGGTCATCGCCACGATGTGCCCGTCGGCCTGCAGCGCGTCGACGATCCGCAGCTTGTGCTCAGGTGCCACTCGGGCGAACACCGACACCTCACGGGTGGCGGCCGCGAACTCGTCCTCACTGAGTTCGTCGAGTTCGGCACCGGTCATCGCCCTCGCCCCGGGCTCGACGATGCCCAGGTCGGTGGCGATCCTGGCGGCGGTGACCGGGTGGTCGCCGGTGATCATCACGACCCGGACGCCCCCGCGGTGCGCCTCGGCGACCGCGGCGCGGGCCTCGTCGCGCGGCGGATCGATGATGCCGACCACACCGAGGAAGGTGAGGTCGTGCTCGTCGTCCTCGTCGACGTCGTCGCTGAGGCCGTCGGCCCTGCGATGGGCCACGCCCAGGGTGCGGTAGCCCTCGCCGCTGAGCCGGTCGACCACCTCGAGGATCTCGCGGCGGCGCACGTCGTCCAGCGGACGAGACTCCGGACCAACCTGTTCGTCGGTGCAGTGGCTGAGCAGCACGTCGGGAGCGCCCTTGGTGATCAGCCGCTGGCCCACCTCGGGGCAGGTCGAGACCACCGACATCATCTTGCGTTCGGACGAGAACGGCACCTCGGCCCGCCGTTCGTGCGCGCTGACCCGCTCGTACACCCCGTCGAGTTTGTGCTGGGCGACCAGGAACGCCGCCTCGGTGGGGTCGCCGGTGATTGTCCAGTGGTCGGCGTCGTGGCTGAGTTGGGCATTGTTGGCCACCGAGCCGTCGGTGAGCACCAGCCGGGCCTCGCGCAGCGTGTTGTCGTCGTGGTCGCCGGTGGCCTCACCGTCGCTGGGGTCGTAGCCGGTGCCGCTGAGTTCGACCTCACCAGAGGCGGTCACGATCGTGCGCAGCGTCATCTCGTTGCGGGTCAGGGTGCCGGTCTTGTCCGAACAGATCACCGAGGCCGAACCGAGGGTCTCGACCGAGGGCAACTGCTTCATCACCGCGTTGCGTTCGGCGAGTCTGCGCACCCCGATCGCCAGCACCAGCGACAGGATCGCCGGCAGTCCCTCAGGCACCGCGGCCACCGCCAGCGACACCCCCATCAGCAGGATCGAGACCGCACCCGAGACGTCATCGGGCCGGTTGATGACGAACAGCACGCCCATCACGACGACCGCGATGGCGAGCACCACGACGCCGAGCATCTTCGAGATCGAACTGACCTCACGATCGAGCGGCGAGGGTTCGCTCTCCGTCTTGTCGAGCATCTCGGCGATCGAGCCCATCTGGGTGTTCATCGCAGTCGCCGTGACCAGGGCTCGTCCGACCCCGTGCACGACGGCAGTGCCCTTGAAGACCATGTTGGTCCGGTCGCCGAGTGAGACCGGCTCGGGCAGCGTGTCGGCGCTCTTGTCGACGGCCTCTGACTCGCCGGTCAGCGACGACTCCTGCACCTTGAGCCCGGTCGCACTGAGCAGGCGGGCGTCGGCGCCGACCGCGTCGCCCTCGTCAAGCACGAGCACGTCGCCGATGACCAGTTCGGACGAGGGCACGTCGCGCAGTTGGCCGTCACGCAGCACGGTGGAGGTGGCCGCGGTCATCCGGGCCAGCGCGGCGACTGCACTCTCAGCGCGGCTCTCCTGGACCAGTCCGATGATCGCGTTGAGGATGACGATCGCGCTGATCACGATGACGTCGATCGGGGCATCGTGGGCACCCTCGACCAGCCACGCCACCAGCGAGATCGCGATCGCGACGAACAGCAGGTAGACCAGTGGGTCCTGGAACTGGCGCGCCACCTTGCGCCACAGCGGTTCGGGTGGCTTGGCGCGCAGTTCGTTGGGTCCGTCGGCAGCCAGTCGGCGGGCGGCTTCGTCGGTCGTCAACCCCCGCTGCGGATCGGTTCCTGCCTGTTCGGCAACGGCTACGGCTTCGGTCAACGTCGGGTCAGTCATGACTTCTCCTCACCTTCACCATGTCAGACGCGATCAAGGCGGCAGGCAGGACGAGGGCGGCGACCCACCCCTGAGGGTCAGCGCAGTCGGGCGATCACCTCGTCCAGCATCGGCTCGGTGAGCTTGCCGGTGAAGGTGTTCTGCTGGCTGACGTGGTAGCTGCCGACCAGACGGATCACGCGGCCAGCCGGGGTGGTCAGCGTGGCCTCGGCGCCGTGGCCGAAACGGGGTTGGGGACGAGGAACGCTCCAGCCGATGCGGCGGGCGGCACGCAGCAGGTTGGCCCAGCCGATGCCGCCCAGCACGAGCACCGAGCGCAGTCGGTCGGACGACAGTGCGAGTTCGCGGTCGAGCCAGGCCGAGCAGGTGGCCTGTTCGGTCGGGGTGGGCTGGTTGGCGGGTGGGGCGCAGTGCACCGGGGCGACGATGCGCAGGTTGGTCAGGCGCAGGCCGTCGTCGGCCGAGACCGAGGTCGGCTGGTTGGCGTAGCCGGCGCGGTGCAGGGCGGCGTAGAGCCAGTCGCCGGAGCGGTCGCCGGTGAACATCCGCCCCGTGCGGTTGGCGCCGTGAGCAGCCGGGGCGAGGCCGACCACCAGGACCTCGGCCTCGGGGTCACCGAACGACGGCACCGGGCGTCCCCAGTATGGCTGATCCGCGAAGGCTGCGCGCTTGGTGGCGGCGACCTGTTCGCGCCACTCGACCAGGCGTAGGCAGGCCCGGCAGACCGAGACTCGGGCGTCGAGCGCGGCCTGATCGGGGGCAGTGGTGGCCAGGCGCACGACCTCGTCCGGGGTGGTGGCGACCGGCGTGGCGCTGGTGGCGGGGTCGCCCGGCCAGCCGGTGCCCGGAGTGACCGGGGAGGTTGACATGGTGCTCAGCCTAGGCGCGACGACCTGCGTGGTGATGCGGGAACCTGTCTCGCCACCGCGCCGCCGAGTAGCGTCGGGCGTGGGACACACAAGCGACCTGAGGGGACATCGCCATGGAGTACGTGAAGCTCGGCAGAACCGGCCTCGACATCTCTCCCATCTGCATCGGAGCCATGGGCTTCGGCACCGCTGAGGGTTGGGTGCACAGTCAGTGGGCGCTGGACGAGGACGCCTCGCGTGATGTGGTGAAGTCGGCGCTCGACAAGGGCATCAACTTCTTCGACACCGCCAACGTCTACGCCGCCGGCAACTCCGAAGAGATCCTGGGCAAGGCGCTGCGCGCCCTGGGCAACCGTGATGAGATCGTGCTCGCCACCAAGCTGCACGGCCGCATGCACGAGGGCGCCAACGGTGCCGGACTGTCGCGCAAGGCCGTGATGAGCGAGGTCGACCACAGCCTGAAGCGTCTGGGCACCGACTGGATCGACCTGTACATCATTCACCGGTTCGACCCGACCACGCCGGTCGAGGAGACCATGCAGGCGTTGGACGACGTGGTGCGCGCGGGCAAGGTGCGCTACCTCGGCGCCTCGTCGATGTGGGCCTACCAGTTCGGCATGCTGCAGAACGCGGCCGAGCGTCATGGCTGGACCAAGTTCGTCTCGATGCAGAACCACTACAACCTGCTCTACCGCGAGGAGGAGCGCGAGATGGTGCCGTTCTGCCAGCAGACCGGTGTCGCGCTGACCCCGTACTCGCCGTTGGCCGCCGGTCGCCTGACCCGTGACTGGACCGCCGACACCGCCCGGTCGCAGACCGACGTGATCGCGCGCCGCAAGTACGACTCCACCGAGGAGCAGGACCGGGCGATCGTCGAGCGCGTGGCCGCCGTGGCCGACGAACTCGGCGTCTCGCGCGCCGCGGTGGCGCTGGCCTGGCTCTGGGCGAAGGGGGTCGCCGCCCCGATCATCGGCGCCACCAAGGAGTCGCACCTGACCAGCGCCATCGAGGGTCTCGGGGTGGAGTTGACCGACGAGCAGATCGCCAGCCTCGAGGAGCCCTACGTGCCCCACGAGATCATGGGCCACAACTGAGGTTTCCTGACTCGCTTGCGGAGTGCTCCGTTCTGCGGAGCACTCCCCCAGTGTTCAGCGAACCCGCTGGTCCGGGGGAACTCGCGTGGCTGATCGAGTAGGTGCGAGGGACGAGCCTCTCGAAACCAGCCCACCTGGCTGATCGAGTAGGTGCGAGGGACGAGCACCGTGTCGAGATCCCGCCATCCCAGGAGCGAGGCACGAGCCTCTCGAAGCCAGCACCTGCGTGCTTTCGAGCCTCGCTCGCTCACCCCTCAGCCGCGCACCGATCGCGCACCGCCTCGACCGACGTGACAGGGTGGTGGGCATGGAACACCGTCATGCACCGCGTCTGGGACGCGACCTGTCGGTCATCGGCCAGGGCTGCTGGCAGCTCGGCGGCGGTTGGGGTGAGGTCTCCGACGACACCGCCCGCGAGGTGCTCGCGGCGGCGGCTGACACCGGGATCACCTTCTTCGACACCGCCGACGTCTACGGCGACGGGCGCAGCGAGCGGCTGGTCGGCGAGTTCGTCCATGCCCGTGGTCGCGACCAGTTCGTGGTCGCCACGAAGATGGGACGCCGCGCCGACCCGCACGGGCCCGAGGCGTTCATTCCCGCCAACCTGCGCCGCTGGAACGACCGGTCCCGCGAACTGCTCGGCGACGACACCCTCGACCTGGTGCAGCTGCACTGTCCGCCGACCCCGGTGTTCTCCTCCGACGAGGTGTTCGACACCCTTGACGCGATGGTCGACGAGGGCCGGATGCGTGCCTACGGAGTCTCGGTCGAGACCTGCGACGAGGCGCTGACCGCGATTGCCCGCGAGCACGTGGCCAGTGTGCAGATCATCCTCAACGTGCTGCGCCGCAAGCCGCTCGAGCAGGTGCTCGGCGCCGCGGCCGATGCCGGGGTGGCGATCATCGCCCGGGTGCCGCTGGCCAGCGGCATGCTGTCGGGACGCTTCGACTCCTCCACCACCTTCTCGGCCGACGACCACCGCCAGTTCAACCGCCACGGGGAGTCGTTCGACCAGGGCGAGACCTTCTCGGGCGTGCCCTACGAGGTCGGGCTCGTGGCCGCCCGCCGGTTCGGTGCGATCGCCGGCCAGGGCACCCCGGCCCAGCGCGCGCTGCGCTGGATCATCGACCAGCCGGGCGTCACCACGGTGATCCCGGGAGCGTCACGCCCCAGCCAGGCCCGTGACAACGCCGCCGCCGCTGAACTGCCGCCCACCTCTGCCGAGGCACTGGCCGAGTGCGAGGCGATCTACGACGACCTCGTCCGCGAACACGTTCACAGCCGGTGGTGAGTCCCGCCCCCGACACCCTGGCTGGGCTGCGGATCGACACCCCACCACACCTACGGATCGCCACCTTCAACGTCAACGGCATCCGAGCGGCGCTGCGCCGCGGGTTCCGCCGCTGGATCGAGACCCACCAACCCGACGTGGTCGCGTTGCAGGAGGTGCGCTGCCCGGTCGACCAGTTGCCACTCGAGGCCTTCACCGGCTACCACGTCGCCTACGACCCGGGCGTCATCCCCGGGCGCAACGGGGTGGCCGTGATGACCCGCCAAGCTCCGGCCGCGGTGCGGATCTGGGGTGAGACCGTGCACCTTCTCGACCCACATGGCTCGGGCGGTCTGGCGCCGGTCGCCACCGTCGGACGAGACCTCGCCCGCGAGTTGCGCCACTTCGGCCACGAGGGACGACACCTCGAGGTCGACCTCGCCGACCACCCGCTGACCGTGGCCTCGCTCTACCTGCCCAAGGGCGGCACCCCGTTCTCCGACGAGGTGTCGCTGGCCCGCCTTGAGCGCAAGATGCGTTTCCTGGCCGGGTTCTCGCGGCAGATGTCACGCTCACGCCGGGCTGCACTGGCAGCCGGACGCGAGTACCTGGTGATGGGCGACTTCAACATCGCCCACCAGCGCCTCGACGTGAACAACCCGTCGACCAAGAACCGCTCCGAGGGGTTCCTGCCCCAGGAGCGGGAGTGGTTCGCCGCCCAACTCAGCCCACGCACCCTGGTTGACGTCGTCCGGCGCCTGCGCCCCGACGAACAGGGCCCCTACACCTGGTGGTCGTGGATGGGACAGGCATGGAACCGCGACACCGGCTGGCGGATCGACTACCACTTGGCCTCACCGGGCCTGGCACGGCGCGCGGTCGCCGGTGGCACCCACCGTGACGCCACCTACGAGGAGCGGATCAGCGACCACTCCCCCGTGGTCGTCGACTACTCCCTGTGACCTGGTCGCGGCAGGGGTCCGGTGCTCTGCGGACACGCCCCGACCATCGCCGCCCCAGGAGCAGGATGGGGCCATGGAGTTCTGGGCACGGTTGTGGCACGAGATCGGCATCACTGCACCACGAGCGGCGGCCGTCGTGCTGGCCTCCGGGGTGCTGTACCTCACGCTGACCGTCATCCTGCGGGTGTGGGGGCAGCGGTTGTTCGCCAACCGGTCCGGCACCGGGCTTGCGGTCGTGCTGGTGCTCGGCTCGATCATCGGTCGCTCGATGCTCGGACCGGGCCCCACCCTGATCGGGGGGCTGCTCTGTCTCGCCACCCTGATCACGCTCGAGACGCTGTTCGGCACCGGGCGACGAGCCGGCCTGTTCGGGCACCGCAGAGCCGTGGTGATCTTCCGCGACGGGGACTTCGACCACCGGACGCTGCGCAGGTACCACCTGGACGAGCGGCTGGTCTGGGCGCGGCTCCGCCAGGCGGGGGTCACTGATCTCGAACACGTGCGGGCCCTCGTCCTGGAGACCGATGGCAGCGTCAGCCTGATCCGCCAGGGTGCTGTGATCGACCCGCGGCTGCTGGCCACCGTGCGCGGGGCGGAGACCCTCTGACAGGTTCGCCACCAGGGGCCGGACGAGGGCCCAACCCCGCGTGGTGAACTGGAGGGGTGACAGATCCCGCACAGTTCATCCCCCATCCGCACACCGTGGTCTTCCCGAGTTCCACCAAGACCGTGCTCGGGACGCTCGGCTCGGCGGCCTTCATCGTGGTGGGTGTCCTGTTCCTCGTGCTTGCCGATGGGTGGCTGATCAAGGGCATCGGAGTGATCTCGGTGGTGTTCTTCGGGTTCACCGGGTGGCAGTGGGCCAAGCGGCTGGGTGACAAGGCCCCGGCGCTGGTGCTGGGCCCGGAGGGCTTCTACGACAACAGCTCAGCCACACCGCTGGGCTTCGTGCCGTGGACCGAGGTGGTCGGCATCGCCCCGCAGAAGGTGGGCAGCCAGTCACTGCTCATGGTGCACGTGCGAAACCCCGAGGCCTGGACCCAGCAGGGCAGCCAGCTCACGCAACGAGCCCGCCAGTTCAACCTGCAGAACTACGGCACGCCGTTGGCCATGTCTTCGAACATGCTCAAGGACACCAACTTCGACAGGCTGGTCCAGCTGTTCGCCCCCTGTGCACCTCAGCCCGGCAAGGACCACTGGGGTCCGCAGGCGCCCCAGCAGCAGTGGGGCCAGCAGCAGTGGGGCCAGCAGCAGTGGGGCCAGCAGCAGTGGGGCCAGCAGCAGTGGGGCCAGCAGCAGTGGGGCCAGCAGGATCTGGGGCAGCAGCCTTGGGGTCAACAGCCTCCGCCGGACGGCGGGTAGAGCCACCGCCGACCATTCGGATCGCCGCAGAACCCACTCAGCCGAAGTAGCCCAGCACCTGGTCGCGCGGCACCTCGTCCACGCTGGCGTGCTGCCAGCGCGGGCTGCGGTCCTTGTCGACCAGTTGTGCCCGCACGCCCTCGACGAAGTCCGACCCGACCAGGAATGCCCTGGCCAGGCTGAGGTCCTGGGCGAGCACCTCGTCCACGCTGCCCATCGCTGACGCCCGCCGCAACGCCTCGAGCGAGACCGCGACCGACAGCGGTGACCGGCTCGCGATCAGCTCGGCGGTCTCACGTGCCTCGGACGAGTCGTGCCGGCGAAGCCGATCCACGATCGCGCCGGCGTCGTCCCCGGCGAAGCACTCGTCGATCCCACCACTGGCGCGCGCCAGCCACGACTCCTCGGGGTGCACCTCGAGCTCGTCGGTCTGGGTGAGCAGCCCGGCCCACAGCGCCGATGAGGCGTCCAGGCTGTCACCGGTCAGCGCCATCCAGGTTCCGCTCTCGCCCGGCATCCGCGACATCGGGTGCAGCACGCCGACGTCGGGGAAGAAGCCGATGGTCACCTCGGGCATGGCGATCTGGGTGGACGAGGTGCCCACCCGGTGCGTCGCGTGCGCCGACAACCCCATGCCGCCACCCATGGTGATGCCCTCCATCACCGCGGTCACCGGCTTGGGGTAGTCAGCGATGGTGGCGTTCAGCCGGTACTCCTCGGTGAGGAACGCGAAGGCCAACTCCGGGTCGTCCAGCAGGTCCTGGCGCAGCGCCCGCACGTCGGCACCAGAGCAGAAGCCACGCTCGCCAGCGCCGGTCAGCTCGACCGTGCGCACCGACTCGTCGTCGCGCCAGGCGTCGAAGGCGGCCTGCAGCAGGGCGATCATCTCGCGGGTCAACGCATTGATCGCCCGCGGGCGGTTGAGCGTGAGGCGTCCGACCCGGTCGACCACCTCGACCACGACCGGCAGTTCGGGGGCGGCCTCAACGGAGGTGTCAGTCACGGTCGTGCTCCTTGTCGGGCTGGTCTGGGGTGCGAGCGCTGGGATGGTGGGCCATGCTGCGGGCGATCCGACGACGCAGCGTCACCCGGTCATGCAGGTGACTCTGCCAGCCGTAGCCGGCCAGCGCTGCCACACCGAGCGCCACCGCCCCATTGCGCCACGACAGGTTCACCGCGGCGTAGGCCAGCAGGATCACCGTGGTCCAGACCGCGATCCGCACCACCTTCATGCCGGGACGCGTCAGCGGCAGCAGCAGCCCACCCCACAGCACGTACCAGGAGTGCAGGGCGGGGGCACCGAACGCGATCACCAGCCAACTCCAGCTCAGGAAGGTGATCGGACGACGCCTCGCCACGGTCACCGACAGGGCCACCGTCACCACCGCGCTGACCACCAGGCCCACGGTGCGCGACCAGCGCACGGCGAGGTCGGCAGCACGGTCCCACTCGAGGGCGTCGAACAGCAGTTGCAGCCCTTGTCCGAGCACGGTGGACGGCGAGACGGTGACCACCAGGCCGGGCACGTTGACCGCGTTGTACCAGCCGAACCCCAGTCCGGTGGCCACCGAGACCAGGGCAAAGGTGGCGGCCGCGACGGCCAGGCTGGCGAGCACCCGCCCCGCTGTGATGAAGACCTCGACCGGCTCCCAGCTGCGCCACTCGCGGTGCAGCAGCGGCAGCACGCAGGCTGCCAGCAGGGCCGGCTGCTTGATCGCTGCCGCCAGCCCGACCAGGACCGCCGCGAGCGGCCATGCCCAGCGCAGCCGCTGGGCCAGGTACAACCCGGCCACGACCAGCCCCATCATCAGCGAGTCGTTGTGGGCACCGCCGATGAAGTCGATCACCAGCACCGGGTTGAGCACGCCGAACCAGGCGGCGCCGGCGGGGTCGATGCCCATCCGGCGGGCCAGCCGGGGCAGGAACACCCCGATCATCACCACTCCGGCCAGGGCGGGGATGCGCATCGCCAGCGCCGACACGTAGGGGTCGTAGCGGAACAGGTCGACCAGCAGGTGCTGGATCTGCAGGCTCAACGGGCCGTAGGGAGCAGGGGTGAACCGCCACACCCAGGCCACCTGGTCGGCGAACGCACCGGGCAGCGTGCCGGGACCTGCCTCGTAGGGGTTGATGCCGTTGTGGATCAGCCACCCCTGGGCGGCGTAGGAGTAGGCGTCGTGGCTGAAGATCGGCGGTGCCAGCAGGAACGGCGCGCCCCAGATCAGCAGCACCGCCCAGTGCCGCAGGTGCACGTAGGCGTGTGCGGCGTCCGCGCTGCGTTCACGCCACGGACGCAACCGAAACCAGGCCTCGACCAGCAGCGCCACACCACCGAGCACCATCAGCGTGCCGACGATCTTGCTGGCGGTGTTGTCGAGGTGCATCGCCCGCATCAGCGGCCACCACGGCGAGTTGCGCGGCAGGTAGGCCGGCGTCAGCGACCCGAGCGCGATCAGACCGGTTCCCAGCACGCCCCGACGCACGTTCGAGTCGCGCCAGGCGTCGGTGAGTTGGTGACGCCGTGGGCGCAGTTCGTCCCAGATCGGACGAAGCCAGGGCCGCAGCCGGCGCCCCGTCACCGCGGGCGTGGTCATCGCGACCCGGCCTCGGCCAGGGCGTGACGGTCGTGCACCAGCCCGACCAGGTCAGCCGCCCCCAGCACGTGCGGGCCGGCCCACTCCAGCGCGTCGAAGGGGCACTCCTCGATGCAGATGCCGCAGTACATGCACAGCGCCCAGTCGATGGTGAACTCGTCGAGCACGTGCACCGTGCGCACCCGCTGCCGGCTGGGGTGGTGGCCCTGCTCGTCGGGCAGCACCTCGCTGTGGGCCTCGATGGTGATGCACCAGGTCGGGCACTCGCGCACGCAGATCATGCACGAGGTGCAGCGTTCCTCGATCAGGCGGATCGACCCGTGGCCGGTCGCGGCGTCAGGGGTGGGAGCTCCGGGGGTCGTCCGGTCGTCGTTGTTCATCGCCGGGCCCGTCGACTGCGCGCACGGCCCAGCGAGGCAACGAGTTCGGCCGGGGTCACGCTGGGATCATCCAGCAACTGCGGGTCAGGCACCCCGGGCGGCAGGGTGCGCCGACGGCTGGCCTGGGCGGTGTCGTCATCGGGGTCCTTCGCCCCGGGCCACGGTGTCTCGAGCCGGGCAGCCAGCAGTTCGTCCTTGCGCAGCGGGTGTCGGGGGGTGTCCAGGTGCCACAGCAGCGGCCGGTCGTCCCCGCCGGTGAAGCTCACCCCGAACATGTCGTGGGTCTCGCGCTCGTACCAGGCCGCCCCGGCGACCAGGTCGCCGATCGAGTCGAGCCGGGCCTGGTCGAGTTCGCGGGGGATGCGCACGTGCAGTTGCCGCCCCTGCGGATCACCTTCGGGGTCGTGGCGCACCAGTCGGACGACCACCCGCACTTCCTCGTCCCCACCGCTGGGGCGCCCGACCTCGTCGATGCCGATCAGGGAGTCGAACCAACTGAATCCCTCGGCCAGGGCCGCTGCCACCGCGTCGCGCCACTGCTCGGACGTGGTCTGGACGATCTCGTCGCCGTGTCGGTTCACGTCACCTCCCCACCGCCGTCGCGCAGTCGTTCGACATGCTCAGCCAGTGCCGACGGGGGTGGGGGGCAACCGGGTATCAGGTGGTCGACGTGGGTCAGGCGTCCGGTTCCGGGCACGATCGCCGAGGAGTCCCAGTAGGGGCCACCGGCGCAGGCGCAGGCCCCGAACGCCACGACGTGGGTCCGTTCGCCCAGACTGTCGATGCGGGTACGGACCAGGTCTGCGACCGGGGCGGCGATCGTCCCCGAGATCACGGCAACCACCTGGGCGCCCTCGGGCACGGCGCTCAGGCGCGGCGCCCCCTCGGGGACGGCGAACTCGCTCTCGACCGCGCAGCAGGCCAGCGACAGGTCGACCACGACGAGCGAGCCGTCGCCGAACCAGTCGATGCAGGTCTCCACGGGCTCAGCCTAGTGCTGCCGCGCCACGGGGTAGGCTGGAGCGGCTGTGGCTGCCCGTCCCCCTCGGTGCCGCCACGACAGATCCACACCCCCGATGAACACCCACAAGACATTCGTGAAAGGACCGGCGTGAGGCAGGTTCGCACTCTCGACCGAGTCGTCATCCGATTCGCCGGTGACTCCGGCGACGGCATGCAGTTGACCGGCGATCGGTTCACCGCCGAGTCGGCCAGCTTCGGCAACGACATCTCGACACTCCCCAACTTCCCGGCGGAGATCCGGGCCCCCCAGGGCACGCTGCCCGGCGTCTCCAGCTTCCAGCTGCACTTCGCCAACTTCGACATCGTCACCCCCGGCGATCGTCCTGACGTGCTGGTGGCGATGAACCCGGCCGCGCTCAAGGCCAACGTCGCCGACCTCGCCCGCGGCGGCCTGATCGTGGTCGACACCGCCGACTTCACCCGCCGCAACCTCGCCCGGGTCAACTACGAGAGCAACCCACTCGAGGACGGCTCGCTCGAGGACTACCAGGTGGTGGCCCTCGACCTGACCGGGCTCACCATGGGTGCGGTCGCCGAGTTCGGTCTGGGACGACGCGACTCCAGCCGCGCCAAGAACATGTTCGCGCTGGGACTGCTGAGTTGGCTGTACAGCCGGCCTGAGGAGGGGACGCTGCGCTTCCTGTCGCAGAAGTTCGCCGACAAGCCCGCCATTCGCGACGCCAACATGGCTGCGTTCAAGGCCGGTGTGGCCTACGGCGAGACCACCGAGACCTTCGCGGTGCGCTACGAGGTGGCGCCGGCCCCGATGCCCAAGGGCGAGTACCGCCAGATCTCGGGCAACCTGGCCACCGCCTACGGCCTGATGGTCGGCGCCGAGAAGGCCGGGCTGACCCTGTTCCTGGGCACCTACCCGATCACCCCGGCCAGCGACATCCTGCACGAGTTGAGCCGCCGCAAGGCGCACGGGGTGCTCACCTTCCAGGCCGAGGACGAGATCAGCGCGGTCGGTGCTGCGCTGGGCGCCTCGTTCGCCGGTGCGCTCGGGGTGACCTCGACGTCCGGCCCGGGCATGGCGCTCAAGGCCGAGACGATCGGCCTGGGTGTGATGACCGAACTGCCCCTGGTGGTCGTCGACGTGCAGCGCGCAGGCCCGTCCACCGGCATGCCCACCAAGACCGAACAGGCCGACCTGCTGCAGGTGATGTACGGACGAAACGGCGAGTCGCCGGTGGCGGTGCTGGCCGCCCAGTCCCCCTCGGACTGCTTCGACACCGCCGTCGAGGCGGTGCGGATCGCGGTCACCTACCGCACGCCCGTGGTGATGCTCTCCGACGGCTACCTGGGCAACGGCGCCGAACCCTGGCGGATCCCCGACCTCGCCTCGATCCCCGAGATCGACCCGGGTTTCGCCACCGAGCCCAACTCCACCGACCACAACGGCGACCCGATCTTCCTGCCCTACCTGCGTGACCCCGAGACCGGCGCCCGGCCGTGGGCGATCCCGGGCACCAAGGGTCTGGAGCACCGCATCGGCGGCATCGAGAAGTCGGCCGGCACCGGCAACGTGTCGTACGTGCCGGGCAACCACGAAGCGATGGTCAAGGCCCGCCAGGCCAAGATCGACAACATCCCGGTGGCCGACGTGGTCGTGGACGACCCCTCGGGCGAGGCAAAGCTGCTGGTGGTCGGCTGGGGATCCAGCTACGGGCCGATCACCGCCGCGGTGCGCCGGGTGCGTGCGGCAGGACGCAAGGTCGCCCAGGTGCACGTGCGCTCGATCAACCCGCTGCCGGCCAACCTCGGTGAGGTGCTGCGCGGCTACGACAAGGTGCTGGTGCCCGAGATGAACCTCGGCCAGTTCACGATGATCCTGCGGGCCAGGTACTTGGTCGACGCCGAGTGCTGGTCGCGGGTGCGGGGTCTGCCGATCTCGTTGAGCGAACTCGCCGACGACCTCGTCACCCGGATCGACCGGCTCGAGGGCGACGCCTCGTCCGACACCGCCGACAATCTCGACACCCCCGACCAGGAGGATGCCCAGTGACCGCCCAGACTCAGCCCACCTCGGGGCTGGCCGGGGTGCCGCTCAGCCTCGAGCCGCTCACCCGCAAGGACTTCACCAGCGACCAGGAGGTGCGCTGGTGTCCCGGGTGTGGTGACTACGCGATCCTGGCGGCGTTCCAGGGCCTGATGCCCGAGTTGGGCATCCAGCGCGAGAACACGGTGATCATCTCGGGCATCGGCTGCGCCTCGCGCTTCCCCTACTACGTCGACTCCTACGGCATGCACTCGATCCACGGCCGGGCGCCGTCGATCGCGACCGGGGTGGCGATCACCCGCCCCGATCTGGCGGTGTGGGTGGTCACTGGTGACGGCGATGCGCTCTCGATCGGTGGCAACCACCTGATCCACGCGCTGCGCCGCAACGTCAACATCACCATCCTGTTGTTCAACAACCGGATCTACGGCCTGACCAAGGGCCAGTACTCCCCCACCTCGGAGTTGGGCAAGGTCACCAAGTCGACCCCGTTCGGCTCGGTCGACGTGCCGTTCAACCCGATCTCGCTGGCCCTGGGTGCCGAGGCGTCGTTCGTGGCGCGCAGCGTCGACTCCGACCGCCACCACCTGTCGGGGGTGTTGCGGGCCGCAATCGAGCACCGCGGAGCCGCGCTGGTCGAGATCTACCAGAACTGCCCGATCTTCAACGACGGTGCGTTCGACAACCTCAAGGGTCCTGAGGCGGCACAGTCGCTGATCCCGCTCGAGCACGGCCAACCGGTGCTGTTCGGCGTCGACCAAGAGTTCGGCATCGTGCGCGGCGCCGACGGCGAGCTGACCACGGCCAAGGTCGCCGACGTGGGCCTGGACGCCGTCGTCGTCCACGACGCGCACCGCCCCGACCCGTCGCTGGCCTTCCAGTTGTCGCGCCTGACCGACACCGGGGTGCTGCGGCAGAGCCCGGTCGGGATCTTCCGTGACGTCGAGCGCCCCAGTTACGACGACGAGGCCCGCCAACAGGTCGAGACCGCCCGGGCCACCGTGACCGGGCCCGATGCACTGCAGAGGTTGGTGACTGGCCACGACACCTGGACGGTGCGATGACCGACCAGGACCCGGCCTCGCAGGCCACGCCCCGCCGGTTCGACGAGGACCCCGGGGCCGACGACCGCACGCACTACGCGCCGCGTCAGCCTGCACCTGCCCTGACCGGGGACGAGGACGCCACCCACTACGCCCCGCGCACGCCCGCCCCGCCGCTGGCCGGCAGCGCCGACGACGCCACCCCCGACGCCCCGCGCACGCCCGCCCCGCCGCGGGCCGGCAGCGCCGACGACGCCACCCCCGACGCCCCGCGCACGCCCGCCCCGCCGCTGGCCGGCAGCGCCGACGACGCCACCCACTACTCCGCTCGGCCGAATGCCGCCTCACCCCAGCACCCGGGGTCGGGTTGGACGCCCACCAGCCTGCGCGACGTGCCCCAGGCGACCAGGCCCGGCTCGTGGGCGCCGTCGAACTGGCACCTGCCCGAGGATCGGTTCGCTGCCCCGCAGGAGAAGCCGGTGCGTCGCCGGGAGCGTCCCTCGGCGGTGAAGGTGTTGTCGTGGGCGCTGGCGGTCGTGGTCACCGCCGTGGCGGCTGGGGTCATCTACGTGAACTTCATCCGCACGCCCCCGGTGGACGACGCGGTCAAGGTGCCCGAGTCGTCGGCCTCGGTGGCACAGGCCAAGGTGCTCAGGGGTGATGAGGCCGTGCGCGGCTACCTGACCGCCCTGGCCGAGGGTGACGTGGCCACCGCGCTGAGTTTCGGGCCCACCGGCGGCAACGGGTCGCAGATGCTGCTCACGAAGGCCTCGTACGCCAACTCGGTCAAGGCTGCCCCGATCAGCAACATCGACGTGCCCACCACAGACGCCAACGCCACCGAGATCCCCGCCAGCTACAGTGTGGGCGACCAGGTGGTGAACACCAGCTTCCGGGTGACCAAGCAGGACAATGGGTCGTGGCTGCTCGAGAAGACCACCGCCACGTTCCGTTTCCAGGGAACCAAGGTCGACAACGTGCCGATCCGTGTCAACGGCGTCACGGTCGACTGGGAGACCCCGCTGGAGTTGGTGCCGGGCACCTATCTGTTGTCGACCGGGTTGCCGTTCATCGCCTTCGACGCCGGCGACAACCTGACCATGCTCAACCTGAACTACAACGAGGTGACCGTGCACAACGCGGCCCCGGCTCTGACCGACCAGGGCCAGCAGGCGTTGGTCGCGGCAGGCCGGCGCACGCTGCAGGCCTGCGCTTCGCGCAAGGAGCTTCGTCCGGCCAACTGCCCGAACTCGATGACCACCACCCGCGCGGTCGATGCCTCGACGATCAAGTGGGAGCTGGTCGGCGATCCTTTCGCCGGCGTGCGTCCGGGGCTGTCGGCCACCGACCAGTCACGCGCCGAGACCAACATGGTGGTGGTCTTCCTGTTCACCGTGAAGTTGGCGGGTTCGACCAGCTGGGTCAATGCCAACGAGTACCGCTACAACGCCACCGTCTCGGCCGACATGACCGTCAGCAACGCGTCGCAGATCCGCCCCGAGTGGCGCTCCTGACCCACCAGTTCTAGGGTGCTGACCATGACTGCAGCACTTGAGTTCGGCCACTTCGACAAGGCGGTCCGTCCGCAGGACGACCTGTACCGCCACGTCAACGGGGGCTGGTTGGCCACCGCCACGATCGATGACGACAAGCACATGGCAGGCAGCTTCATGACGCTGCGCGACGGGTCTGAACAGGCCGTGCGCGACATCATCACCGGTCTGGCCGACGAGCAGCCCGAGGCCGGATCGGAGGCGTGGAAGATCGCCACGCTGTACTCGACCTTCATGGACGCCGACGCCATCGAGGCCAAGGGTGCCGAGCCGCTGGCCGCACCGCTGGCCAGGGCCGGGCGGATCACCGACGTCGACGCCTTGGTGCGTCACTGGGGGTGGGCTGCGCGCCACGGCATCGGCCAGGCGGTCGGCCTTGACGTCGACTCCGACCCCGGTGACCCCAAGCGCCCGGTGCTGTTCCTGTGGCAGTCCGGACTCGGCCTGCCCGACGAGGAGTACTACCGACTCGACGAGCACGCCGGCATCCGCGAGCAGTACCGGGCCTACCTGACCCGCATCCTCTCCCTGGCCGGCGTCGCCGACCCCGAGGGTGACGCGCAGGCCGCGTTCGACCTGGAGACCCGGATCGCCGCCCTGCACTGGGACAAGGTGCGCACCCGCGACATGCGCGCGATGTACAACCTGCGCACCTGGGACCAGCTGCTGGCCGAGTCACCGCTGCCCTGGGCCCACTTCGCCGACCGGGCCCGGATCAGCCCCGACCAAGTCGCCGAGGTGGTGCTCGCCCAGCCCTCGTACCTGACCGGATTGGCCGAGCTGGCCACCGTCGAGAACCTGCCCGCGTGGCGTTCGTGGGCCCGCGCCCGGATCGTGTCGTCGCTGGCCAGCCAGCTGTCGTCCGACTTCGTGCAGGCCCGCTTCGAGTTCTACGACAAGACCCTGATGGGCATCCCGCAGCTCAAGGAGCGCTGGAAGCGTGGCGTCGCGCTGGTCGAGTCGGTGCTCGGTGAGGCTGTGGGCCGGATCTACGTCGAGCGGCACTTCCCGCCGGTGGCCAAGCAGCGCATGGACGATCTGGTCGGCCACCTGCTCGAGGCCTACCGCCAGTCGATCACCAACTTGGACTGGATGACCGAGCAGACCAAGGCCGAAGCACTCGACAAGCTGGGCAAGTTCCGTCCCAAGATCGGCTACCCGAACAAGTGGCGCGACTACTCGTCGCTGACCGTGGTCGAGGGCGACGCGGTGGGCAACCTGATGGCGGCCGCGAAGTTCGCCCTCGAGCACGAATTGTCGAAGCTGGGCAAGCCGGTCGACCTGGACGAGTGGCTGATGACCCCGCAGACGGTCAACGCCTACTACCACCCGCTGCGCAACGAGATCGTGTTCCCCGCGGCGATCCTGCAGCCGCCGTTCTTCAACGTCGACGCCGACGACGCGGTGAACTTCGGTGGCATCGGCGCGGTGATCGGCCACGAGATCGGCCACGGTTTCGACGACCAGGGCTCGACCTGCGACGGCGACGGCCAGCTGCGTGACTGGTGGACCGATGACGACCGCTCGGCGTTCGAACAGCGCACCGGGTCGCTGATCAACCAGTACGACGCGCTCTCGCCCGAGCAGTTGGACGACGATCTGCGGGTCAACGGCAAGCTCACCATCGGTGAGAACATCGGTGACCTCGGTGGCGTGGGCATCGCGCTCAAGGCGTGGAAGCTGGCCACCGGCGGAGACGTCGAACCGATCGACGGGCTGACCGGCGAGCAGCGGTTCTTCCTGGGCTATGCGCAGCTGTGGCAGACCAAGATCCGTGACGAGGCGCTCAAGCAGCGCCTGGCGACCGACCCGCACTCCCCTGCCGAGTTCCGGGCCAACCAGGTCGTGCGCAACATTGACGAGTTCCACACCGCCTTCGGGGTGGGTGAGGACGACCAGATGTGGCTCGATCCCGCTCACCGCGTCACCATCTGGTGAGCATCGCCTGCCTGCGGGCGGGGTGACGATTCCGCCCTGCCCGCATGCAAGCACTAGGCTGTGAGGCGGTGCCGCGCGCTGCAGCGCGGCGTGCCCCAGGCGGACTCCTCGTCCGCGGACGGACATGGGAGTTGTGAGTGAGCGAGCCTTCGCCTGACGCCCGGGACGACCTGACGACCCGGCGCCTCGAGGCCATCGAACGTCGCCTGTACGAGTTGGCGGTGGCGGGCAATCCCTTCCTCACCGAGGCCGCCCAGCACATCATCGCCGCTGGCGGCAAGCGCTTCCGTCCCCAACTGGTGGCGCTGTGCTCACAGTTCGGTGGCGAGGTCGACGAGGACGCCCTGGTCGGCGCAGCCTGTGTGGTCGAACTGACCCACGTGGCATCGCTGTACCACGACGACGTCATGGACGAGGCGGCGCTGCGCCGCGGAGCCCCCAGCGCCAACGCCCGCTACGGCAACTCGGTGGCGATCCTGGTCGGTGACTACCTGTTCGCCAAGGCGTCGTCGACGGTGGCCCGGCTCGGGCTTGACTACGTGCTCTTGCAGGCCGAGACCTTCGCCCGGCTGGTGCACGGCCAGATCGCTGAGACCCGAGGCCCCGCCGAGGGAGAGGACCCGATCGAGCACCACCTGAGCGTGCTCACCGACAAGACAGGCTCACTGATCGCCGCCGCCGCCCGGTTCGGCGGCATGGTCGCGGGCAGCTCGGAGGAGGTGCTGACCACCCTGACCCAGTTCGGTGAGGAGATCGGCATCGTCTTCCAGTTGGCCGACGACCTGATCGACATCACCAGCGACGTCACCGGCAAGACACCGGGAACCGACCTGCGCGAGGGCGTGCCGACCCTGGCGACGCTCATGCTGCGCCAGAGCACCGACCCTGCCGACCTGGCCCTGCTCGAGCGGATCGACGGCGACCTGTCGACCGATGAGGCCCTGTCGCAGGCGCTGGACGCGCTGCGAGCAAATGCCGTCATCGAGAAGGCCCGCGCCGAGGTGCGCCGCCGCGCCGAGGTGGCGCGAGGCTTCGTCCACCAGTTGCCGGCCGGAGAGGCGCGCCACCAGCTGGACGAACTCTGCGACGTGGTCGTCGAGCGGCTCAGCTGAGGTCACCCCCCCTCAGGGATCGGATGCCTCGATCTCGAAGACCCCGATCTGGGTGACTCCGTCAGAGAGATAGACCGGCCCTGCTCTGGCAGGTTTTCCGTTCTGGCCGATGGCCTCGGCGGGGTTGGTCGGTCCCCCGCCACTCCCGTCTGCGAACACGACGGGGGCAGCCGCCACACTGCTGGCCAGGATGACTCCCGCGATGGCGCCTCGTTTGAGGGCCCGTCTGCTCATGTCCGCCACCCCCGTTGGATGGATTGCGGTCATTGTCCCCCGGGTCGGCGTGGGGGCAAGAGGCGTCCGGTGGACTCTCAGGTGATTCCTACCCGAGCCGACATGGCTGCCGGGCGTGGATGTGGGCCTGATGGGCGGATCACGCCGGGTACTCGCGGAGCGATCCGCCTCTCGGACGAGCGGCCGAGCCCGCCGATCGTCCAACCCGGTTGGTGGCGTGAAATCGCTGGTCATTCGATGACTTCACGCCAGCAATCGAGGGACGCCCCGGGCCTGCCGCGGTCTCGTCCGATCTGTGGCGTGAACTTGCTGGTCATCAAGTGACTTCACGCCACGAACCGATGGGGCGCCCGAGGCAGGAGGGAAGCCAAGTAGCCACCAGCGCCACCACACAGGACGAGGCCCCCACCGCGGCTGCGGCAGGGGCCTCGTCCGAGACGGTCAGGTCAGGAGCCCAGGAAGGCCGAGGCCCGGATCGCCAGCTCGGCCAGCGGCCCGCTCCACAGACCCAGCACCAGAGTGCCGACGGCCGCGACAACGATCACGGTCCAGGTCATCCAGCTCGGCTTCTCGACGGTGACGCCCTCGGAGTGCTCGTTCGGCTCGCGGAAGAACATGACCACGATGACGCGCAGGTAGAAGAACGCGGCCACCAAGCTCATGAGCACCGCCACCAGCACCAGCCAGCCGTAGCCACCGGCCCACGCCGCCAGGAACACCAGCAGCTTGCCGATGAAGCCACCGGTCAGCGGGATGCCGGCGAAGCTCAGCAGGAACAGCACCATCAGCGCACCGAAGACCGGGTGGCGTCGTCCGATGCCTGACCAGCTGGCCAGCGAGGTCGACTCGCCACCGGCCTTGCGCACCATGGTCACCAGTGCGAACGCACCCATCGTGGCCAGGCCGTAGGCAGCCAGGTAGAACTGGATCGAACCGACCGAGCCGGTCAGTGCGCCGAAGGCGCTGGACGAGGTGGGGGTCACCGCACCGGCCACCGCCACCAGCAGGAAGCCGGCATGGGCGATCGCCGAGTAGGCGAACAGCCGCTTGATGTCGCTCTGCGTCAGCGCGATCACCGAACCGACCAGCATGGTCAGCACCGCGAGGACCGCGAACAGCGGCTGCCAGTCCCACTCCATGCTGCCGAAGCCGACGTAGAACACCCGCATCAGGGCCGCGACGGCCGCCATCTTGGTGGCGATCGCCATGAAGGCGGTGATCGGGGTGGGGGAACCCATGTAGACGTCGGGGGTCCAGCTGTGGAAGGGCACGACACCCACCTTGAACAGCAGGCCGACGCCGACCAGGCCCATGCCCGCGGCCAGCAGCAGCGACGAGGCACCGGCCGAACCGATCATGGCGTCGACCCGGTTGAGCTCGAACGAGCCGGTGTAGCCGTAGACCAGCGCCGCCCCGTAGAGGAAGAACGCGCTCGACAGCGACCCGAGCAGGAAGTACTTCAGCGCGGCCTCCTGGCTGAGCAGGCGGCGGCGACGCGCCAGGCCACACAGCAGGTACAGCGGCAGCGAGAAGATCTCCAGCGCCACGAACATCGTGATCAGGTCGTTCGACGCCGCGAACAGCATCATGCCGAAGGTGGCGAACAGCACCAGCGGGTAGACCTCGGTGTGCTCCAGGCGCAGCGCGGTCGCCCTCGCCTCGAGCGGCGAGCCGGGAACCGAGGCCGCCATCGGGACGAAGTCGGTCTGACCCTGGTTGAGCTTGCGCTCACTGGCCAGCAGCAACGCCAGGATCGTGAAGATGATCAGCGCGCCCCATGTGAACAGCGCCGGCCCGTCGACGCTGACCGAACCGCCGGCCTCGACGCCGAACTCACGACCGCGCCACAACTGCACGGTGAAGCCGAAGGCCAGCACCAGGGTGAGCCCGGCGATGATCAGCTGTGCCTCGTCGCGGATGCTGCGACGCAGCACGCCCTCGACGACGACTCCGAGGCAGGCACCCACGAAGACGACGATCAGCGGCGCGAGTGCGCCCCAGTCCAGATTGGTCTCGAGCAGGGTGAGCATCAGTTGCCCCCCTTCACGACCGTCTCGGGGTCAGTCATGTCGACGTGACTCATGGCTTCCTTCGCGGGTTGTTCCAGAGGGGTGACCAACGGCTTGGGGTAGAAGCCGAACACCAGCAGCAGGGCCACCAACGGCACCAGGACCGCCCGCTCGCGCAGGTTGAGGTCGACCGACACGTGGGTCTCGGTCTGCTCGGTGACCGGTCCGGTCATCGTGCGCTGGTAGGCCAGCAGGATGTAGAGCGCCGAGAGCACCATGCCTAGCACCGCGATGGCGGTGAAGATCGGCTGACGCTGCCAGGAGCCGGCCAGCACCATGTACTCGGAGATGAAGCTCGAGGTGCCGGGCAGCGACAGGGCCGACAGACCGGCGACCAGGAACAGTCCGGCGAGTACCGGGGCAGTCTTCTGCACGCCACCGAAGGCCGAGATCTGAGCCGACCCGCGCCGTTTCACCAGGAACCCGATCACCAGGAACAACGCTGCGGTCGAGAAACCGTGGTTCAGCATGTAGAAGATCGAGCCCTGGATCGAGGTCGAGGTGAAGGCGAAGATGCCGAGCACCATGATGCCGAAGTGGCTGATCGAGGTGTAGGACACCAGCCGCAGCAGGTCGCGTGAGCCGATCGCCATCAGCGCGCCGTAGATCACCGACACCACGGCCAGCACGAGGATCACCGGGGTGGCCCACTTGCTGGAGTCGGGGAAGATCGCCAGGCAGAACCGCAGCATGCCGAACGTGCCGATCTTGTCGAGGATGCCGACCAGCAGCGTGGACGAGCCCGGGCTGGCCTGTTCGGCGGTGTCGGGCAGCCAAGTGTGCACCGGCACCATGGGGGCCTTGATCGCGAAGGCGATGAAGAAGCCGAGGAACAGCAGTCGTCCCCAGGTGCCCTGGTCGATGTTGGCGGCAGCCAGGTCTGAGACCAGGAAGCTGGCCTGGCCGGTCTTGGCGGCCTCGGCGCCGACGCCGACCACGCTGAACAGCATGACCAGACCGCCGGCCAGCGAGTAGAGCAGGAACTTCAGCGCTGCCTGGCCACGCTTCGGTCCGCCCCAGCGCCCGATCAGGAAGTACATCGGGATCAGGGTGGCCTCGAAGAACAGGTAGAACAGCAGCGTGTCGGTGGCCATGAAGCAGTAGAGCGCGAAGCTCTCCAGCATCAGCGCCAGCGCGAAGAAGGCGCCGGTGCTGCCTCGGCCGCTCTCAGGGTCGTCACCGATCGTCCACTCGGCGAGCAGCACGATCGGGACGACGATCACGGTGAGCAGCACCATGGTCATCGACAGGGTGTCCGACCCCAGCGACCAGTGGGCACCGATCGCGCGGATCCAGGTGTAGCGCTCGTCGAAGCCGGTGCCCGAGGCCGACAGGGCGAACGCCCAGACGCCCATGGCCAGGGTCACCAGCGAGAAGGCGATGCCGGCGTACTTGGCGGCGGCACCCTTCAGCGCGAAGGTGACCAGAGCGCCGACCAGCGGCACCAGGCCCAACAGGGTGAGCAGGGGGAAAGTCATCTCACTCCTCCCCTCAGGCCAACCGGCCGAGGTACAGAACGACAGCGACCAGCAGGACGCCCGCCACCATGGTCAGCGCGTAGCTTCGGGCGTACCCGTTCTGCAGGCGCCTCAGCCCGGTCGACAGCCCGCCGAAGACTCCGGCCGAACCCATCACCGCGCCATCGACGACGGTGCGGTCGAACGAGTCCAGACCCGAGACCAGTCCCTGGCCGGGACGCATGAACACGGCCTCGTTGAAGGCGTCGCCGTAGAGGTCGTTGCGTCCGGCGATCACCAGCGGGTTGCGGGTGGCCGGGACGGTGTCGGACACGTCCGACTTGTGCAGCCACCAGCCGATGACGACACCCACTGCGACGACGGCCATGGTGAGCCAGCCGATCGGGGTGACCTTGAACAGGCTCATCTCGTGCGGGTGGAACCCGGTCGAGGTGGCCAGCCAGCCGCCGATCCAGTTGTTCATCAGGGCACCGGCGATGATGCTCATCACGGCGAGTACCATCAGCGGGATGGTCATCACCAGCGGCGACTCGTGCGGGTGCACACCCTCACGCCATCGCTTGTTGCTGAAGAAGGTCATCATCATCAGCCGGGTCATGTAGTAGGCGGTCACGCCGGCACCGAGCAGCGCCAGCAGGCCGAACCACAGGCCCTTGTCGAAGGCGGCCTCGATGATGTGGTCCTTGGAGAAGAAGCCCGCCGTGCCCGGGAAGCCGATGATGGCCAGGTAGCCCATGGCGAAGGTGGCGAAGGTGATCGGCATGGCCTTGGCCAGCGCGCCGTAGTGGCGCATGTCGACGTCGTCGTCCATGCCGTGCATCACCGAACCGGCTCCGAGGAACATGTTGGCCTTGAAGAACCCGTGGGTGATCAGGTGGAAGATCGCGAACGCGGTGCCGATCGGGCCCAGGCCCGCCGCCAACATCATGTAGCCGATCTGGCTCATGGTCGAACCGGCGAGCACCTTCTTGATGTCGTCCTTGCTGGTACCGATCCAGGCGCCGAACAGCAGCGTGACGGTACCGACGATGGCCACCACCAGGGCAGCGGTCGGGGTCTGGGCGTAGACGGCGTGGCTGCGCACCACCAGGTAGACGCCGGCGGTGACCATGGTCGCCGCGTGGATCAGCGCCGACACCGGGGTCGGGCCCTCCATGGCGTCGAGCAGCCACGACTGCAGCGGCACCTGGGCCGACTTGCCGCAGGCACCGACCAGGATCAGCAGGCCGAGCAGGGTGACCATGCCCGAGCTCATGCCAGAGACGCGCTCGTTGACCTCGGCGAAGTTCACGGTGCCCAACTGGGTGAGCATGATGAACATCGCCATGGCCATGCCCATGTCACCGACACGGTTGACCACGAAGGCCTTCTTGGCGGCGACGGCGGCCGACTTGCGGTGCTGCCAGAAGCCGATCAGCAGGTAGGACGCCAGGCCCACACCCTCCCAGCCGAAGAACAGCAGCAGGTAGTTGTCGGCCAGCACCAAGGTGAGCATCGCCGCGATGAACAGGTTCAGGTAGGCGAAGAACCGGCGACGGCGCTCGTCATGGGCCATGTAGCCGATCGAGTAAACGTGGATGAGCGCACCCACGCCGGTGATCAGCAGCACGAACAGGATCGACAGTTGGTCGACCAGCAGGTCGGTGCGGAAGGTGAACGTCGGGGTGCTGAACAGCTCCCACATCGACACGCGCACCGCCCGGTCGGCCTCGGTGCGTCCGAGCAGGTCGAGGAACAGCACCAGGCCGATCACGAACGAGGCGATCACCGCGAGGGTGGCCAGCAGGTGGCCCCAGGCGTCGGCGATCTTGCCGCTCACCATGAGCAGGCCCGACACCACCAGGGGGATCGCGATCATCAGCCACGCCCACTGGAACAGTCCAGTGGCCGCGACCGGGTTCACGACGGTTTCGAGAAGATACACCGAATCCCCCTCAGTACTTCAGCAGGTTCGCGTCGTCGACCGAGGCCGAGCGTCTGGTTCGGAAGATGGTGACGATGATCGCCAACCCCACCACGACTTCTGCGGCAGCCACCACCATCACCATCAGGGTGCCCACCTGCCCGTCGAGGTTGCCGTGCACGTGGGAGAAGTTGACCATGGCCAGGTTGGTGGCGTTCAGCATCAACTCGATGCTCATGAACGCCACGATCGCGTTGCGGCGCAGCAGGAAGCCGAGCACACCGATGGTGAACAGGATCACCGACAGCACGAGGTAGTAGTTGGGGTTCATTCCAGTTCTCCTGCATCGTGGCCACGGGCCTCGCTGATCGCCCGGAAGGCTTCCCGGGTCGGAGCACGCAGTTCGTCGGCGTCGACGAAGGCACCGCGCTCGGCCAGGGTCTTCGACACCGACAGTTCCGAGACCGAACCGTCGGGCAGCAGCGCCGGGGTCTGGATCGCGTTGTGCCGGGCGAACACGCCGGAGGCGGGCAGCGGGCCCAGGTGCGATCCGTCGTTGGCGTAGGCCTGCAGCCTGCGGGCGGCGGTCTCACGCTGGCCGAGCTTGGGGACGATCCGCTCGCCGTGGGCCAGCACCATGGCACCGACGGCGCCGATGATCAGCAGGCCCGAGGTCGCCAGGAACAGGAACACGTAGCGACCGAAGAACAGGTCGGCCAACGCCTGCACGTTGCCACCGAACGGGGCGGTGGCCCCGTCCAGACCCACCGGGGCGCGCTGGATCGTGCCGCCGACGGTGAACGCCAGCAGACCCAGCAAGCCCAACACCGCGATCACCGCGGCGACCCGGTGGCCCTTGATGGTCTCGATGGTCGAGTCGGAACTGCCGACGCCGACCAGCATGACCACGAACAGGAACAGCATCATGATCGCGCCGGTGTAGACGATGATCTGCACCACGAACAGCAGGGGTGCCTGCAAGGTGGCGTAGAGGATCGCCAGGCAGATCATCATGCCGGCCAGTGACAGTGCCGAGTGCACGGGCTTGCGGGCCAGCACCATGCCGAGGGCCAGCAGCACCGCCAGCGGCGCCAGCACCCAGAAGGCGACCACCGAGGCGGTGGCCATGGGGATCAGCGGGGTCATTGGGCGGCTCCCTTGGACTGCGGGGTGCGGAGGTCGGGCTTGCCGGTGGAGGGCAGGCCCAGGAAGTAGGCCTGCTCGTCGGCACCCAGTCGCCGCGGGTGCGGCGGCTGCTCCATGCCCGACAGCAGCGGGGCGAGCAATTGGTCCTTCTCGTAGATCAGTGACGCCCGGGTGTTGTCGGCGAGCTTGAACTCGTTGGTCATGGTGAGCGCCCGGGTCGGACACGCCTCGATGCACAACCCGCACAGGATGCAGCGCAGGTAGTTGATCTGGTAGACCCGGCCGTAGCGCTCACCGGGCGAGTAGCGGTCGTCCTCGGTGTTGTCAGCACCCTCGACGTAGATCGCGTCCGCCGGGCACGCCCAGGCACACAGCTCACAGCCCACGCACTTCTCCAGGCCGTCGGGCCAGCGGTTCAGCTGGTGGCGGCCGTGGAAGCGCGGTGCGGTGACCTTCTCACCCTTGTGGGGGTAGTCCTGGGTGAAGGTCTTGCGGAACATCGTCTCGAACGTGAGACCGAAGCCCGCCCAGCCGTCGAACAGCCCCATCAGGACTCATCCCCCTTCGTGACGGACGACTCCTCGTCCAGCGGTTGAGCGGTCGAGTGGACGACGCCGGCCATCTCGGGCAGCGTCTGCCCGGGCAGCGGCGGCACCGGGTAGCCCCCGGCGAAGGCGTCGAAGTCGCCGTCGGGCACCTCGAGCTTGCCGGGCGTGCGGTCGTCCGGTCTGCCGCCGAAGAACAGGTAGGCGGCAGCGGCCAGGATGATCACGGCGCCGATGCCGAGCACGACACCCTGCGAGACCCAGCCCTCGCGCTGGTTCACCTTGAGCAGGGCCACGAGCAGGATCCAGACCAGCGAGATCTCGATCAGCCACTTCCAGCCCAGGTGCATGAACTGGTCGTAGCGCATGCGGGGCAGGGTGCCGCGCAACCAGACGAAACCGGTGAACAGCAACTGCACCTTGAGCATGAACCAGATCGGGCCGAACCAGCCGGAGTCGAGGAACTCGATGTTGTTGAACGGGAACGGGGCCCGGTAGCCGCCTAGGAACAGCGTGGTCGCCACCGCCGAGACGGTCACCATGTTGATGTACTCGGACAGGAAGTACAGGGCGTAGCGGAAGCCGGAGTACTCGGTGAGGTAGCCCGACACCAGTTCGGACTCACACTCGGGCAGGTCGAAGGGGGCGCGGTTGGTCTCGCCGACCATCGAGATCACGTACATCACGAACGAGGGGAACAGCAGCACTGCGTACCACTGCGGGATCTCGACCGGCCCGATCGACCAGGCGTTGGCCTGGCTCTCGACGATGCCGGAGGTCGACATGGTCGAGCTGTACATGAACACCGCCACCAGGGCCAGGCCCATGGTGATCTCGTAGGAGATCATCTGCGCTGTCGAGCGAATGCCACCGAGCAGCGAGTAGACCGAGTTGGACGCCCAGCCGGCCAGCACGATGCCGTAGATGCCGATGGAGGCGATCGCCAGCACGAACAGGGTGGCCACGGGCAGGTCGGTGAGCTGCAGACGGGTCCTGTGACCGAACATGGTCACCTCACCGCCGAACGGGATCACCGCCCACGCGGTGAAGGCGGCGACGCCGGTGAGGAACGGCGCCAGGTTGAAGACCCACTTGTCGGTCTTGGCCGGGCGGAAGTCCTCCTTGACGATCAGCTTCGCGCCGTCGGCCAGGGCCTGGAACAGTCCGAACGGGCCGTTCATGATCGGGCCGAGGCGGTGCTGCATCTTGCCGACGACGCGCCGCTCGTACCAGACGTTGAAGATGGTCCACAGCAGCAGGACGACGAACAGCCCCACCACCTTGATCAGGACGATCCACCACGGGTCGGGCCCGAAGATCGGGTTCTCGAGTGGATTCATGCCGCACCTCCATCAGTCGACGGCGAATCGGGAACGGATGCATCAGCGCCGGCGGCGGCCACGGTGACCGAGCCACCCGCACCGACACCGAGGGCCTCACGGACCGGGCGACCGGTGTTGGTCGGCACCCAGACCACCTCGTCGACCATGTCGTCGACGACGGCGACCGGCAGCTCCATCGAGCCGGCGACACCGCTGACCGTGGCCTGCTGGCCCTCGGCCAGTCCGTAGCGCTGGGCGGTGGCCGGGCTGACCCGCAGCACGGCGGGCTGGGCGGTGGCCATCAGCGCGACCTCGCCGTCGTTGCCGGCGGAGTCGTCGAGCAACTGGCGCCAAGTGGCCAGCACGGCACCCTCGGACGAGGCAGCACGCTGGGCGTCGCTGCGGGCGGTGGCCCGCTCCCCGTCCCAGGCCCCGAGCTCGTCGAGCGAGGCGCCGGCGGCCTTGCTGCCGCGGAAGCCGAGCTCGGCGCCCATGGCGTCGGACAGGGCTCCCAGAACACGCAGGTCGGTCATCGGGGCGTTGCCCTGGCGGATCACGGTGTTGACCGTGCCACGACGGTGCTCCCAGTTGAGGAAGCTGCCGGCGTGCTCCTCGAGCAGCGCGACCGGGAAGACGACGTCGGCCCGCTGGGCGACCTCGCTGAGCCTGCTCTCGAGGCTGACCAGGAAGCTGGCCTGGTCGAGCGCCTCGCGCACGGCCTGCGGGTCGGCGAAGTCCCGGGGCTCGATGCCGGCGGTGACCAGCGCCATCTGTCCGGCTGCGGCCTCGGCGAGCATCGCCTCGGCGTCCAGCCCCTCGGTGGCGGGCAGCGAGTCGGTTCCCCACGCGGCAGCGACGTCGACGCGGGCGGTGGCGTCGGCGACCGGACGACCGCCGGGCAGCAGCCCGGGCAGGCAGCCGGCCTCGATGGCACCGATCTCGCCGGCACGACGCGGGATCCACGCGAGCTTCGCGCCCGTGGCCGAGGCCAGCCGGGCGACGGTCTGCAGGGTTCCCGGCGACTGGGCGGCACGCTCACCGACCAGAATGATCGACTCGCCGTCGATCTGGTCGGTGAGTCCGTCGAGGCACTCGGCCTCACGTCCGGGCACGCACCCCACCAGGGTGGCGCCGAGCTTGATCGACCCACGCGAGCTGTAGGGGGCGATGGTGACGACCTCGAGCTTGTTCTTGCGGTAGGCCTTGCGCAGCCGCAGGAACACGATCGGCGACTCGTCCTCGGGCTCGAAGCAGACCAGGACAACCTTCTTGGCCTTCTCGAGGTCGCGGTAGGTGACCGACTCCTCGAGGGTGCGGCCGGCGACCGCGTGGGCCAGGAAGGCGGCCTCCTCGTCCGACGAGGGACGAGAGCGGTGGTCGATGTTGTTGGTGCCGAGCACGGCCCGCGCGAAGCGGGAGTAGCCGTAGGCGGTCTCGACGGTCAGCCGGCCACCGGGCAGCACGCCGACCTTGTCACCGGCGGCCTTGAGCCCGGCGACGGCGGTGTCGATGGCCTCGTGCCAGCTGGCCGGGACGAGCTGTCCGTCACGGCGCACCAGCGGCGTGGTCACCCGGTCGTCCAGACGACCCGAGACGAAGGCGAAACGGCCCTTGTCGCAGTTCCACTCCTCGTTGACCTCGGGGGCGTCACCGGCGAGGCGGCGCTTGACCTGGTAGTGGCGGTGGTCGCTGCGCAGCTGGCAACCCGCGGCGCAGTGCTCGCAGGTGACCGGGGTGCTGACCAGGTCGAACGGACGGGCCTGGAAGCGGTACGAGGCGCTGGTCAGGGCTCCGACCGGGCAGATCTGGATGACATTGCCCGAGAAGTAGGAGTCGTAGGGGTCGTCGGCGTAGATGCCGACCTGCTGCAGTGCGCCACGCTCGACCAGGGCGATGAACGGGTCACCGGAGATCTGCTCCGAGAAGCGGGTGCAGCGGGCGCAGAGTACGCAGCGCTCGCGGTCGAGCAACACCTGGGCCGAGACGTTGACCGGCTTGGGGAAGGTGCGCTTGGCGCCCTCGTAGCGGGACTCGCCGTGGCCGTGGCTGAGCGCCTGGTTCTGCAGCGGGCACTCGCCGCCCTTGTCGCAGATCGGGCAGTCGAGCGGGTGGTTGATCAGCAGGAACTCCAGCATCCCCTCCTGGGCCTTGGTGGCCACCGGGGAACTGACCTGGGTGCTGATCTTCATGCCCGGCATCGCCTCGAGGGTGCACGAGGCCTGCGGCTTGGGCATGCCTCGTCCGTTGCCCATGTCGGGCACCTCGACCATGCACTGGCGGCAGGCGCCGACCGGGTCGAGCAGCGGGTGGTCGCAGAACCGCGGGATGTCGACACCGACGCGCTCGGCGGCCCGGATGACCAAGGTGCCCTTGGGCACGCTGACCTCGATGCCGTCGATGGTGAGGGTGACCAGCTCCTCGCGGGGGGCGACCTCGGCGTTCTTGTCGGTCACGCTGTTGACGCTCATGCGTGTGCTCCAAGCTCAGAGTCGGCGAACAAGGCTGACTTCTCGTAGGGGAACAGTTCCCAGGCGGGCGTGGTGCAGCCGGCCTCGAACTCGTCCCGGAAGAACTTCACGGCGCTGGTGACCGCGGCCACGGCACCGTCGGCGAGTGCGCAGAACGACTTGCCGCCGATGTTGTCGGAGACGTCGAGCAGCTTCTCGATGTCGCCCGGCGACGCCTTGCCGGCCTCGAAGTTGCGCAGGGTCTGCACCAGCCACCAGGTGCCCTCACGGCACGGGGTGCACTTGCCGCAGGACTCGTGCTTGTAGAACTCGACCCAACGCAGCGTGGTGCGCACCACCGAGGTGGTCTCGTCGAAGATCTGCAGCGCGCGGGTACCGAGCATCGACCCGGCCTCGGCCATGCCCTCGAAGTCGAGCGGCACGTCGAGGTGCTCTGCGGTCAGGATCGGGGTGGACGAGCCGCCGGGGGTGAAGAACTTCAGTTCGTGCCCCTCACGCATGCCGCCACCGAGGTCGATCAGCTCACGCAGGGTGATGCCCAGCGGGGCCTCGAACTGTCCGGGGGTCTTGACGTGGCCCGAGAGCGAGAAGATGCCGTGGCCCTTGCTCTTCTCGGTGCCCATGCCGGCGAACCAGTCCTTGCCGTTGGCGATGATGCCGGGCACCGAGGCGATCGACTCGACGTTGTTGATCACGGTCGGGCTGGCGTACAGGCCCGCGACGGCCGGGAACGGCGGACGAAGACGCGGCTGGCCGCGTCGTCCCTCGAGCGAGTCCAGCAGCGCGGTCTCCTCGCCACAGATGTAGGCGCCCGCACCGGCGTGGACGGTGATCTCGAGGTCGTAGCCGGTACCGAGGATGTTCTTGCCGGCGTAGCCAGCCGAATAGGCCTCGCGCACGGCCTGCTGCAGGCGTCGGATGACGTGCAGCACCTCACCGCGGCAGTAGATGAACGCGTGGTGGGAGTTGCAGGCGAACGCCGAGATGATGACGCCCTCGACCAGGGTGTGCGGTGAGGCCATCATCAGCGGGATGTCCTTGCAGGTGCCCGGCTCGGACTCGTCGGCGTTGACCACCAGGTAGACCGGGTTCGGGTTGTCCTTGGGCAGGAAGCTCCACTTCATGCCGGTCGGGAAGCCAGCACCACCGCGACCGCGCAGGTTGGCGTCCTTGACCCAGGTGACCAGGTCGGCGGGCTGCATCTCGAGGGCCTTGCGCAGTGCCTTGTAGCCGCCACGGCGCTCGTAGTTGGAGAGCTTCCAGGCCTTGTCGTCACCCCAGTTGGCGGTGAGGACGGGGGTCAGCGTGTCGGTCACTTCGTCTCCTCCCCAGAACTGGCCTGCTCAGAACCGGCCTGCTCGACGGGAGCCTGCTCGGCGGTGGGCGCCTTCCAACCACGCTGCTGGGCGATCCGAAGGCCGACCAGCGACGAATCGCCGGCGGTGGGACCCTCGTCGGCCAGGCCGTCGGGGAAGCCTGCCAGCACGCGCTCGGCCTCGCGCCACGAAGTGATCCGGGCGCCGCGGGTGGAGTGCACCTCTTCGTCGTTGAGCAGCTTGTCGAGCAGCTCATCGGCCTTGGCCGGGGTCATGTGGTCCATGAACTCCCAGTTGACCATCATGACCGGGGCGAAGTCGCAGGCCGCATTGCACTCGAGACGCTCGAGCGAGATCTTGCCGTCAGGCGTGGTCTCGTTCTCACCGATCCCGAGCTTGGCCTGCACCCGGTCGAGCAGGATGTCGCCGCCCATCACCGCGCACAGGGCGGTGGTGCAGACGCCGACGTGGTGCTTGCCGGCCGGGCGACGCTTGTACATCGTGTAGAAGGTCGCCACGCCCGAGACCTGGGCGGTGCTGATCTCGAGCACGTCGGCGCAGGCCTGGATGCCGGCCGGGCTGACCCGGCCGTCGACCGACTGCACCAGGTGGAGCATCGGCAGCAGCGCCGAGCGCTTCTGCGGGTAGCGAGCAGCGAGCTGCCGCAGCTCGTCCATGGTGGTCTCGTCGATGTTGGTCGACGTGTCGTCCATGTCGATCGAGCCGGAGTTCTCGAAGTGGCTCTGGAACTCATGACCGCTCACCGGTCAACACCTCCCAGCACAGGGTCGAGGGAGGCCACGGCCACCACGACGTCGGACATCATTGCGCCCTCGCACATCACCGGCACCGCCTGCAAGTGGTGGAATCCCGGGTCGCGGAAGTGCGCACGGTAGGGCTTGGTGCCCCCATCGCTGACCAGGTGCACACCGAGTTCACCCTTGGGCGACTCGACAGCGGCGTAGACCTGCCCCACGGGCACACGGAAGCCTTCGGTCACCAGCTTGAAGTGGTGGATCAGGGCCTCCATCGACTCGCCCATGATGTGCTTGATGTGCTCATTGCTGTTGCCCTGGCCGTCGGGGCCGACGGTGAGCTGGGCGGGCAGCGCGATCTTGGCGTCCTCGACCATCACCGGCTGGCCGGTGGTCTTCTCGAGGCGCTCGAGGCACTGGCGCACGATCTTGAGCGACTCCCAGGTCTCGTTGAGCCTGATCCGGAAACGGCCGTAGGCGTCGCAGGTGTTCCAGGTCTGCACCTCGAAGTCGTAGGTCTCGTAGCCGCAGTAGGGCTGGGACTTGCGCAGGTCGTGGGGCAGGCCGGTGGCGCGCAGCGGCGGGCCGGTCATCGCCAGGGCGGTGGCGGTGGGCAGGTCGACGTAGGAGATGCCCTCCATGCGGCCCTTGAAGATCGGGTTCTCGTTGCACAGCGTGGCGTACTCCGGCAGGTGCTTCTCGAGCCACTTGATCAGCTCGCGCAGCTGGTCGAGGCCACCCTCGTGCAGGTCGACGGCGACGCCGCCGGGGCGCACGTAGGCGTGGTTCATCCGCAGGCCCGACAGCGCCTCGAGGAAGTCGAGGATCATCTCGCGCTCGCGGAAGGCGATGGTCATCACCGTGAGGGCACCGATCTCCATGCCGCCGGTGCCGATGGCGACCAGGTGGCTGGCGATGCGGTTGAGCTCCATGACCAGCACGCGCAGCACGCTGGCGCGCTCGGGCACCCGGTCGGTGATGTCGAGCAACTTCTCGACGCCCAGGCAGTAGGCGACCTCGTTGAACAGCGGGGCCACGTAGTCCATACGGGTGCAGAAGGTCACGCCCTGGGTCCAGGTGCGGTGCTCCATGTTCTTCTCGATGCCGGTGTGCAGGAACCCGATGCCCGGGCGGATGCTCACCACGGTCTCGCCGTCCATCTCGAGGATCAGGCGCAGCACGCCGTGGGTCGAGGGGTGCTGGGGACCCATGTTGACGACGATGACCTCGTCGCCGCGCTCGGCCTGGGCGTGGGCGATCTCGTCCCAGTCGCCACCCTGGCTGAGGTAGACCGCATCAGCGGCGCCGGACGGGTCGGCACCGTAGGGGTCGTTGACGCCCGGGTTGGGGGTGTCGTTGATCTGCTCAGAGGCGGTCATCTCAGTACTTCCTCCGCTCGTCCGGGGGCGGGACGACCGCACCCTTGTACTCCACCGGGACGCCGCCGAGTGGGTAGTCCTTGCGCTGGGGGTGGCCGTTCCAGTCGTCCGGCATCAGGATCCGGGTCAGCGACGGGTGGCCGTCGAACTGGATGCCGAACATGTCCCAGGTCTCGCGCTCGTGCCAGTCGGCGTGCGGGTAGACCGAGACGATGCTGGGGATGTGCGGGTCTGCGTCGGTGCAGGTGACCTCGAGCCGGATCCGGCGGTTGTGGGTGACCGAGAGCAGGTGGTAGACCGCGTGCAGTTCCTCACCGATCGAGCCCGGGTAGTGCACGCCCGAGACCGACGGGCACATCTCGAAGCGCAGCTGGGCGTCGTCGCGCAGCGCGCGAGCGACCTCGAGCAGCGCCTCACGACGCACGAACAGGGTCAACTCGTCGCGGTAGACCAGGATGCGGCCGGTGCCCCAGCCGGGAACCAGGGCGTCGAGCCGGTCGACGATCGCGTCGAACCAGCCGCCGAGCGGACGCTGGGCGAGCCCGGGCATCTCGAGGGCGCGGGTGATGCCGCCGTAGCCGGAGGTGTCGCCGGTGCCGGCTCGTCCCCACATGCCGCTGCGGGTGCCCAACTGCTGGGCCTGCGCGGCCGGGTCGAGGGGAACCTCGACCTCGGTGCCCGTGGCCTCAGGGCCGGGGGCGTCAGGGGTGGTCTCGCTCATCGCATGAGCCCCTTCATCTCGATCGTCGAGGGCGCCTCGAGGGCGGCCTGCTCCTTCTGTTCGATGGCGGCGACCATGTTGGGGCCGATCGGGGTCTGGTGCACCTGCTTGCGCAGCTTGAGCATCGCGTCGATCAGCATGTCGGGACGCGGCGGGCAGCCGGGCAGGTAGATGTCGACGGGCAGGAAGTGGTCACAGCCCTGGACGATCGCGTAGTTGTTGAACATGCCGCCGGTGCTGGCGCAGGCGCCCATCGAGATCACCCACTTGGGGTTGGGCATCTGGTCGTAGACCTGGCGGATGACCGGGGCCATCTTCTGGCTGACCCGGCCCGAGACGATCATCAGGTCGGCCTGGCGGGGCGAGGCGCGGAAGACCTCCTGGCCCCATCGTCCGGCGTCGTAACGCGGGGTGCCGTAGGCCATCATCTCGATGGCGCAGCAGGCCAGACCCATGGTGGCGGGCCAGAACGACGCCTGGCGCAGCCATCCCACGGCCCACTCAAGGCTGGTCAGCAGGATGCCGCTGGGGAGTTTCTCCTCGATTCCCATGTGGGGTCTCCTTCCTCAGTCCCAGTCCAGGCCGCCGCGACGCAGCACGTAGAAGTAGGGGATGAACACGATCAGGATGAACAGCAGCATCGCCAGGATGGCGAACACCGGCAGCCTGTTGAACGAGACGGCCCACGGGTAGAGGAACACGATCTCGATGTCGAAGACGATGAACAGCATCGCGGTGATGTAGTACTTCACCGGGAACCGGCCACCACCGACCGGCTGGGGCGTGGGCTGGATGCCGCACTCGTAGGAGTCGTACTTGGCGCGGTTCCAGCGCATCGGACCGAGGTTGATCGACAGCAGCACCGAAACCACGATGAAGACCGCGGCGAGCGCAGCGATCCCCAGGATCGGGATGTAGGGATTCATCGGTGGCCTCCCGTGGTGTCGTGGCCCTGGTGTCGTGGGCTCCGCTGTCTCATCCTGTCGCTTCCTGCCAGATTTTTCAGGTCACTGCGGCGCGCGGGTCTCAAGGTGTTGGTCATGCCGAGGGCGCCACCCTGGTCAAGAGGTTGATGGTTCTGTCGGCGAGGTCACCCTCGTGGGCGTCGGTGAGGTTGGCCAGCAACTTGTGGACGAGCTTCATCAGGCCCTTGCGCGGCAGCCCGTGGTGCACGCAGATGCGCATGATCTCGGGATGGCCGATCAGCTTGGCGAAGATGCCGCCCAGCCTGAAGTAGCCGCCCATGTCGGCCTTGAGGTTGGTGACGTAGCCCTGCAGGGCAAGTTCAGCGTTGTGGCTGCCGAATCCGCGGCTGCGGGCCTCGCTGATCGCCTCGGCGGCCAACACCGCGGCCTCCATGGCGTAGTCGATGCCTTCACCGTTGAACGGGTTGACCATGCCGCCGGCATCGCCCACCAGCAGCAGTCCGCGACTGTAGGCAGGCTGACGGTTGAAGCCCATCGGCAGGGCGGCCCCGCGGATCTCGCCACGCTGGTTCTCGGGCGTGAATCCCCACTCGGGCGGGGTGGCCGCCAGCCAGCGGGTCATCAGGTCCTTGTAGTCGGTGCGCGAGAACGCCGGTGAGGTGTTCAGCATGCCCAGGCCGACATTGCTCACCCCGGTGCCGGTCGGGAAGGCCCAGCCGTAGCCCGGAAGCAGGGTCGAGGAGCCCGGTTCGCCGTCCCACAGTTCCAGCCAGGACTCCATCCAGTCGCCGTCGCCGCGCTCGCACTCGTAGTAGGCGCGCACGGCCACGCCCATGGGGCGGTCCTCACGCTTGGTGATGCCCATCGCGACCGACAGCCGGGACGAGACTCCGTCGGCAGCGACCACGACCGGGGCGCGGTACTGCGTGCCGTCCTTGGTGGTGACGCCGATGATCCGACCGGAGGCGTCGTCGATGATCGGCGCCTTGGCAGCGGTGCCGGTGTGCAGGTCGGCGCCGCAGGCCACCGCGTGCTCGGCGAGCAGGTGGTCGAGGTCCTCGCGCTTGCGGACGAGGCCGTAGTTGGGGAAGTCCTTGAGTTCGGGCCACGGCATCTCGAAGGGCTCGACTCGTCCGCCGTAGACACGAAGACCCTTGTTGCGGTGCCAGCCGTTCTCGGGCGAGGTGTCGATGCCCAGGTTGACCAACTGCTTGACCGCGCGCGGGGTGAGGCCGTCGCCGCAGATCTTGTCGCGCGGGAAGGTGGCCTTCTCGAGCAGGACGACGTCGAGTCCATTGCGGGCCAAGTGGGCTGCGGTGGTCGATCCAGCGGGTCCGGCCCCGACCACGACCACGTCGGCGGAGCGCCCTGCCGCGGGGTCCGAGACTGCCCCAGAACCAGCCGCGGCTGCGGCCTCGCTGTGTGTCATCGGTTCTCTCCTGCGGGGGGGCTGGGCTGTGTCTTCCTGCGCTGGGTTCTTCTGCGCTGGACTGGGCCCGGTCGACTTGAGTCTAGGGCTTGTCGCCGGTGGTTGCTAATGGGGTCTCGTCGCCGGTGATTCCCCGGCGACTAGGCACGTTGTCGCCCAAATAGGCAACGCTGAGGTTGGTTAATTGGCGGGCGCAGGGCCCGACAGCCCTTGGGGTGAGGGCGCTCCCCCGACGGGCGGGCTCGTGCTCCACTGCTGGGGGTGCAGGGAGTGCTTGCCCGCACCAATCAGCGCAGCAACACGTAGTTGTCGGGCATCGGCTGGCGGCCGGTGACCGCGAGCACCAGGTCGCCTGCGCTGCCGTCGAGCACGGCCAGGTCGGCGAGCACGCCCAGGGTCTGGCGCATCGCGTCGGCCGGCACCTCGGGGTGCAGGTCGAGGGCGCGAGCCAGGTCGAGGCTGTGGACCACGAGTTCGAGGGTGCGCGTGGGCAGGTACGCGCTCAGCCGCATGCCACCGGCAATGGTCGGCACCAGCGGGTCGTGGCGGGGCTCGTGGTCGAGCACCTCGTAGAGCTTGGCCTCGACTCGTCCGACCACGTCCGCGACGAAGGCGACCGGGTCGTCGCCGAGGTCACGACCGGCATCGACGCCGCGCTGGGCGATCAACTCGGAGTCGACCCTGGTTCGTCCGACGTAGTAGTAGCCACCGGGGGTGAGTTGGTCGGCCTCATCCGGTTCGGCCTGGTTCAGGTAGTGCTCGACGGTGAGCAGCGCCCGGCTGGCGTGGCCGATCAGGTCGCGAACGCTCCACTGACCGAGTCCGGGCTTGTCGAGCATGTCGGCGTCGACGTCGTGCAGCAGGTTCTCCAACATCCGCGCCGCCCCCAGGTAGACGTGGACATTGCTCTCCAGGGATGACATCGCTGCTCCTCGGGGGTCGGGCGGCCGGGGGGATCGACTGGCCTTGTGGTCCACCCATCCTGTCAGGGCACCACTGCACCCTCCCAGCCGGGGTCGGCTGTGTGACTCGGGCCCCCACCCCTGACGGTGGTCCGCCCCACCGAGCGCGGTCACCACCGCGATGTGCACCTTGTAGCATGCGGGGGTGATCGTGAACCCCGGCTCGTCGCGCCTGTGTGCGCGAACCGTGGCGATTCCCGATCCGGGACCGCTCGAGGCCTACCTGGGAACGGGCGAGGCGATGGCTTTCCTGCGCCGCGGCGACGGTGTCGTGGGCATCGGTGAGATCACCCGGTTCACCACTGACTCGCTCGACGCGGCCGACATCCAGTGGACCGAGTTGGCCGCCACCATCGAGCACGAGACCGAGCTCTACGACGTCTTCGGTGCCGGTCCGGTGGCCTTCGGTTCGTTCGCCTTCGACCCCGACCACTCGGCCGAGCCGTCGGTGCTGGTGGTGCCAGAGGTGATCGTGGGACGACGCGATGGCGTCTCGTGGTGCACCCGGATGGGGTGGGGAACCGTGCCCGACGGCCTGCCCACCCCGCAGCCGGCACCGACCGGCCCGGGTGAGCTGTCGTGGTCGGACGGGTCGATGTCACCGGTGCTGTGGGAGTCACTGGTGGCCGAGGTGGTCGCCATGATCCGCGCGGGCAAGGCCGACAAGGTGGTGCTGGCCCGCGACCTGGTGGCCTCGGCCGCCGAGCCGATCGAGGCGCGCTGGCTCGTCCACCGGCTGACCGCCACGTACCCAACCACCTGGACCTACCTGGTCAACGGCATGGTGGGCGCCACGCCCGAGATGCTGGTACGCCGACAGGGCGGACTGGCCACCTCACGGGTGTTGGCCGGCACGATCCGACGCGGCACCCCCGACGCCGACGCCGCCCGGCTGGCTGCTGCCCTCAACGCCTCGTCGAAGGACCTGGCCGAGCACGAGTTCGCGGTGGCCTCGGTGGCCGATGCGCTCGCGCCGTTCTGCTCAGGGATGAACGTGCCCGAGGCCCCCTACGTGCTCGAGTTGCCGAACGTGCTGCACCTGGCCACCGACATCACCGGCGTCGCCCAACCCGAAGCCAGCTCGCTGGCGTTGGCAGCGGCCCTGCACCCCTCGGCGGCAGTGTGCGGCACCCCCACCCACATTGCCCGCGACCTGATCAACGAGCTCGAGAACCTCGACCGCGGACGCTACGCCGGCCCGGTGGGCTGGATCGACGCCCACGGCGACGGTGAGTGGTCGATCGCCCTGCGCGGTGGGCAGATCCACCCGGCGCGACCCAACGAGATCCAGCTGTTCGCCGGCTGCGGGATCGTGGCCGACTCGGTGCCCGAGGACGAGTTGGCCGAGACGGTGGCCAAGTTCGTCCCGATGCGTGACGCGCTCAGCGGTTGAGGTTCCCGCCGATTCCACCGACGCACTCCCCCACCCGCTGGGGTCGAGCCTGACCCGATCGCTGCGCCGAGGGCCGACACTGGCCCACAGTAGAGGTCACTGCCGCCACCCGGAAGGCTCCGCCGATGTCCAGGTGAACCGTCGCATCCTCGCCCTCGTCCTGATGGTCACCGTGCTGGCGCTGGTGGCGTTGGCCCTGGTCAAGCCGTGGGAGGGCTCCGATTCGTCCAGGGCCCGCACGGCCGACAGCACCACCCTCAAGACCTGGTGGTTCGACGACCACGAGCAGAACGCCGAGGGACCGGTCGCGGACGAGGCGGTGCGTCGCTCGTCCTTCTACGAGGTCCGGGTGGCCTCGGCTGCGGCACCGGAGCAGTTGTTCGACTCCTTCGTCCACATGAGCATCCCCCGCAGTGGGCGTGACAAGCAGGGATACGCGGACGAGGACGGTGCCGAGTTCGCCTCGGAGGCCAGGATGACGATGTGTTGGTCGTCCTTCCTGCAGGACGAGGACGTCTGGGTCGAGGTCAGCCTGACCACCGGCCAGACCATCGGCTCGGCTGACGAGGTGACAGTGCGACCCCTCGCGCTCGACCTCACCGTCGAGATGGTCGACCAGGACACCGTCCGGGTTCCGGTGCCGCGCACCGCACAGGGTTCTGCACGGCGTCCTCGGCCTGCTTCCAGTCTCGGCAGACGAAGTAGGCGGTGCGACGCAGATCGTCGTAGTGGTCGACCACGAAGCGAGTGAACTGCTCGTCACGCCCCACGGCCGGACCTCTTGGGTGCAACGATGCCGCATGGAGTGGAACCTCGTCCTCGAGCCCGCCGGACCTGCGGGTGCATTCATCCTCACCGACGAGCAACTCGCCGACCTCGGGGCGTCCAAGCGGTCGCCAGTGACCGTCACCGTCGGTGGCCGCACCGCCCGGGTGCGGCTGGCGTCGATGGGCCGGTGCAACATCATCGGGCTGCGGCGTGAACTGCGCACCGAACTCGGGGTCGAGAGCGGCGAGCGCTACGACGTGGTGATCGAGCTGGACGAGGCCTACGCCCAGTGGGTGGGCGAGGCGAAGCAGCAGGCCACCCGCGACCGACGCGCCGAGCAGGCCGTGGCCAAGCTGGTGGCCAAGCAGAAGCTGTGAGGATGTGGCCGTGAGCGATCCCGGAGGCACCACCCCGCGACATGCCGTCGTCGCCGACGAGGGGCGCCGGGGTCTGGTCTGGAGTGCCTGGCTGGTGGCCGGGGCGCTGCTGCCGGCACTGGTGCTGGGGGCCGGCGCCTGGTGGGTGGTGCGTGAGGACGTGTGGCCGCTCGCGGCAGTGATCGGAGCAGCGGTGGCAGCGTGGCTGCTGTCAGTCGTGCTGGTGCTGCCGGGATGTCTGTGGCGGGTGGATGCGCGAGGGGTCCGACCGGTTCTCGGACGTCGGGTCCCCGCCGACCAGATCGGCGCCGTCGACGCGGTGAGGCACCGGCTGACCAGCGAGGTGGTGGTGGCGGACGAGGACGGCGAGGTCGTGCTCAGTGCACTGCCGTCGTTCTCGCCCCACGCAGGTGAGCGGCGTGCCGAACGCGTGCGCGCCCTGCTGGGGCTGGGTCCGGACGTTGATGAGACTCCGGCTGGAACTCCTCGGCGCGGTCTGTCCGACTGACCTGTCGGAGCAGGCCGCCGTTCAGGCCAGCGCGACCTCGATCCGGGCGAGCACCTCGTCCGGCGTGCCGCTGGCGTCGACCATGCGCACCTGCGGACGAGCCTTCGCCCACGCCTGGACGCGCTCGACGAGGTCGGCCGCCTCGTCGGGGGTGACGCCGAGGTCGTTGGTGGCCTGCTCGGGACGATCCGGGGTCTCGCGACGGGTGATCAGCCGCTCGGTGACCTGCGACGGGGTGACGTCGAGCACCAACTCGACCGACTCGGCGCCGGTGAGAGCGGCCGCCTGGGCAAGGGCGTCGGCGAACTCCGGGCGGGCCAGGAACTGCGGCAGCATCACGTCGTGGCCCTCCTCGACAGTGGCCACCACTGCCATCAGGGCCAGTTCGCGGGCGCGCAGTCCAGCAGCCTGGGCGTCCTCGGGCCACATCGGCAGGGCGTGCTTGATCCGGTCGACCTCGACCACGGCGCGCCGCTCGGGATTGGCCAGCATCCAGGCCTCGGCCAGTGTCGACTTGCCCGAGCCGGGGGTGCCGTTGAGCAGGATGACCCGGCTCACCGCCTCGTCCCCTCACGCTTGGTGCGGGTGACCTTGATCTTCTCGGTGCTCTTGGCGGGTGCCTCGCCACGGATGCTGGCGCGGGCCTCCGCTGCCTGCCGCTTGTTCTCCTCCTGCATCGCCTTCAGTTCCTCCTGGTCGATGCCGCCCATGCGCAGGAAGCTGAAGATGATCACGCCGAGCACCACACTGATCCACGGCGACCAGCCGACGATGGCCGGCAGGCTCATCAGCGCCACCATGTCGAAACCGCGAATCAGGTTGAACATCAGCCCCGGCGGCATGGCACCCATCGAGGTGGCCACCATCGGGGTGTTGTAGTTGGCCGACTTGGCGCTCACCCAGCGGATGCCGGCCAAGAACCCGGCGAAGGCGGTGATCAGAGCCCACATCGCGGCCTGCGCGGGGCTGTTGCCGAGCATGGACGAGCCGCCCACCCCGACGAACGCGGCAGTGACCGCCACACCCCAGATGCCGGCGAGGATGGCCGGCACGGCGCTGGCGGCGGTGCGCAGTTGCGAGGTCGAGAACGGGAAGGTGCGGGCCAGTCCTCGGGTGCGCGACAGCACGCGCAGGGTGGTGAAGAAGGGCACCAGGGCGGCCATCAGCACCAGCGCCGAGATCGGGACCGTGAGTCGTCCCAGGCCCAACGCCTGGACCGCATAGGGCACCACCATGCTGGCGAAGTAGAGCACCAGCGGGCGGGGGTAGCGGAACAGACGCTGCACGTCGCGCCAGATCAGTGACGCGAGCCCGGTGGAGCGTCCGCGGGTGGGACGCACGTGGCCGCGGGCCACGGCCTCGCGCTCGACCAGGATGTCGCGCATCAGGCCGAAGTCCATGGCGAACATGGCGCCCTGCATGCCGGCGACCAGCGATCCGCCGGACTGCAGGCGCGCGCGGCGGATCTGGCTGAGCCGGGCGCGGGCGATCAGCCCGGCACCGATGCAGAGCAGCAGGCCGACGCCGGCGACGGCGAAGCCGAGTTCGACGGCGAGCGCATCGGTGACGGTGAGGCTGATCCAGCCCGAGGCGGTGGCCACGACCGCGAGCAGCACGACCAGACCGACGAGGCTGATCACGGCCTGCAGGATGCGAACCAGCCAGATGCGCTCGGCACCCTGCTCGGCGGCGGCGAAGGCGGTGATGCCAGCGGCGGCAAGGCCGGTGCCCAGCGCCCAGGCGCCGACCGCCATCAGGCTGCCGCCGGTGAGGGCGGCGGTGAGCGCACCGACCAGGGCGCCGATCACCAGGGCGGCGACGATGATCGCCCACAGCCGTCGGGCCAGCATCTTCGAGCGCTGCAGCGGGGCGTCCATCAACCAGAAGCCCTCGGCGGCCGAGGCCAGCACCGGACCGAACACCCGGGCGGCGGCCAGGGTGAGGCCGAGCACGCCGGCGAGCATCGCCCAGGGCAGCAGGCCACGGGCGGTGGTGCAGCCCTCGGTGGAGCACTCGGCGGCCAGCGCCTGCGCGCGGGCGATCGACGAGATCAACATGGCGGCGATCACGGCGAAGCTGAACAGGGCGACGTAGGCGTCACCCAGGGCCTGCCAGATGTTGCGGGTCGCTCGTCCGCGGCGCCAGTCCTTGACCAACAGCTGCAGCTGGCGTTCGTCCACCTCGTGGCCGTGCAGTTGGTTGACGTCCTGGTGCAGGACGAGCACGGGCTCGGGCACGTCGCCCCAGGCCGGTTGCACCTCGGCGGGGACGACCTGCGGCTCGGGCTGCGGGGCACGCTGCTGGGGCTGGCGGCGCGACTTTTTGCCGGGACGACTCATCCGCGCGGCCCGCCCAGCTCGACGATGCGGCAGCCCAGCGCCTCGACCAGGGCGGGCTCGTGCGAGGCCATGACGATGGCCAGGCCCTTCTCCTTCTCGGCGCGCAGCCTCGCGCCCAGCCACTTGACGCCCTCGACGTCGAGTCGCTGCTCGGGCTCGTCCAGCACCAGCAACCGGCGCGGGCGGACGAAGGCGGTGGCCAGGGCCAGGCGGCGACGCTGACCCGACGACAGGGTGCCGGGCAGCTGGCCCGACTGGGGCACCAACTGCACCTCTTCGAGAACCTCGTCGACGAGCTGGTCGGCCTCGTCCAAGCCATGGGCCCGGGCGAGCAGGTCGAGGTGCTCGACCACCGACAGGTCGGGGAAGAAGTCGAGGTCGTCGATCACGGTGGCCACGTTGCGGCGGATCTCGGGGTTGGTCTCGCTCATCTTGACCCCCAGCACCTCGACGCTCCCCTCGGTGGGGCGGTCGGCGCCGACCAGGCAGCGCAACACGGTCGACTTGCCGGCACCGTTGCGTCCGGTGAGTGCGACGGCCTCACCCTCGCGCACCTCGAGGTTGAAGTTGTCGACGATGGTGGTGGGTCCATAGGACTTGCTGAGGTTGGTCACCTTGAGCACGGTGTCGCGTGAGGCCATGGGCTCCATTCTGACCCATAGCGGTAATGGGTCAGAACCGGCTGTGGGCGTGTGGGCGGGCCGTGGTCGCTTGCCCGGGGTCGACGAGTGGCAGCCGTTGTCGGTCGGATGTGGAATTCTGGGCGACGTGTCCGAGTCCCGAGCCACCCTGACCAAGCGCCGCGCTGAGGTCTCCGCCATGTTCGACGGCGTGGCCAAGCGCTACGACCTGCTGAACTCGATGCTCACCTTCGGCGGCGTCGAGCAGTGGCGTCGCACGGTGGCCGACGAGCTCGAACCTCGTCCGGGCATGAAGATCCTCGACCTGGCTGCCGGCACCGGCACCTCGACTCGTCCGTTGGCCGACGCCGGCGCGTTCGCGGTGGCCGCCGACATGTCGTGGGGCATGTTGCAGACCGGCAAGCAGCGCCAGCCCGACCTGACCTTCGTGGCCGGGGACGCACTGCACCTACCTTTCGCCGACAAGGTGTTCGACGCCGTCACCATCAGCTTCGGGCTGCGCAATGTCGAAGACACCGTGGCCGCACTGACCGAGATGCGCCGGGTCACCAAGCCCGGCGGGCAGTTGCTGGTGTGTGAGTTCTCGACCCCAACCAATGGCGCGATCCGCTGGGGCTATCACAGCTACCTGCGCACGGTGATGCCGTTGATGAGCAAGGTGGCCTCGAACCCGGCCGCCTACGACTACCTGGCCGAGTCGATCGTCGACTGGCCAGATCAGCGTCGGCTCGCCGAGCTGATGACCGAGGCCGGTTGGAAGGCCGTCGGGTGGCGCAACCTCACCCAGGGCTTCGTCGCCCTGCACCGGGGGTGGGCTGCTTGATCCTCCTCGACGCCTACGCTGCCCGGAACTGCCCGGTCAAGACCCAGAACGCCTACGATCCGACCGTCCCCGCGCCCGAACTGCGCGAAGACCAGGTGATGGTCGAGGTGTTCCTGGGGTCGCAGGTGTTCAAGGACGAGGTGCTCGGCGTGGTCGCGGGCGGGCTCGACGGTAGCGGCGCCGGTGTGGTCGACCTTCGTCCCCTACCACCGCACGACAAGGTTGCAGCCACCCTGGCCGCGATGGACGAGGGTGTTGACGTGGTCATCGGGCCACGGCTGCCCCACGACGACGCCGGCCACCGCCGCGGCTCCCCCGACGTGCTGGTGCGCCACGTCAACGCGACGTCGGGTCGGGTCGGCTACCTGCCGGTGCAGGTGAAGCGGCACCGGCTGCTCGAGAAGCGGGTCTGCCCAGCCGACCACCTGGCGCTGGCGCCACTGGCCACGCCCCGGCTCGAGACCGCCACCCCGACCACCGAGACCAGTCTGCGTTCCAGCCGCGAGGCCGACCTGATCCAGGTCGCCCACTACTGGCGGATGCTCGAGTCGATGGGCCGAGACCCCGACCTGCCGCCGACTGCCGGGTTGATCGGCACCGACACCATCGACGGCGCCCATCCAGTCGTCTGGGTGAACCTGACCACCAAGTTCCTGCGCACCTTCTCGCGCACTTCGGCCGAGGGCTGGCGGCTGCGTTCGGCGCTGGAGCGCTACGACCACGAGTTCGGGTTCCGGGTGACGGTGGCCCAGCGGGCCGAGGCGAGCACCGACGGTCGCCCGGCGAGCATGGTGCACCCGATCCGGATCCGTGAGTGCGAGAGCTGCCGCTGGTGGGAACGCTGCGCCCCCAAGCTGCCCGAGGACGACCTGAGCCTGCGCATCGACAAGGCCCCGCTCGACGTGCGCGAGATCAGCGTGCTGCGCAAGCTCGGTGTCTCCACCCTCGAAGACCTGGTCAAGGCCGATCTGGACGAGTTACTGCCCGCCTACCTGCCCGAGGTGCGCCACCGCGATCGCGCCGAGGACCGACTGCGGCTGACCAAGCGCCGCGCCGAACTGCTGCAGGCCGGAGTGAACCTGCAGCGGATCAGCACCGGCGAGCTGCCCCTGCCGGGTCATGAGCTCGAGATCGACGTCGACATCGAGACCTCCGCCGACGACACCATCTACCTGTGGGGCTTCCTGGTGGACGACCGCGCGTCCGGCCAACCGCCCTACTACAAGGCCTTCGTCGCCTTCGACCGGCTCGACCCGGCACGCGAGGAGGCGCTGGCGGTCGAGGCGATGCAGTGGCTCACCGACCTGGTCGAGGGGCGCGACGCCCAGGTGCACCACTACTCCGACTACGAGTTGGTGCACCTGCGCAAGCTGGCCGAGCGCAACCGGCACCCAGTGCTCGAGAACCTGCTGACCCGTCGGCGGGAGCTGTTCCACGACCTGTTCCTGACCGTACGTGACCACTACTTCGGGGTCAGAGGGCTGGGGCTGAAGGTGGTCGCGGCCGAGGGGCCGGGGTTCGCCTGGCGCGACGAGGACCCCAGCGGTCTGGCCTCGCAGTCCTGGTTCGCCGAGGCCTGCGACGCCGAGGACGAGGCCCTGCGCGAGGCCGCCCGCACCAGGGTGCTGGAGTACAACGAGGACGACGTGCGCGCCACCCACGCCGTGCGGGCCTGGCTGCGGCGGCCACCACCGGACGCCGGTTGATCGACTAGTGCCGTCTCCCTAGCTGGTCGAGTAGCAGCCGCTCCCTCTTGCCGATCGAGTAGCAGCCGTGGAACGAGGCTGCGTGTCGAGATCACCTGCCACTCACGACGCTCCCTCTTGCCGATCGAGTAGCAGCCGAGGAACGAGGCGGCGTGTCGAGATCGCCCGGCGACCCGCGAGGCTCGCGCTGCTCCCCCACCCCGGCCGGATCGCCGTGGAGGAAATCGCTGGGTCTACCCAGCAATCCCTCACAAACCGTCGGGGACACTTTCGGAAGTGCCTGGCTGTCGCAGCAATCCCGGAAGCTGTGATCGCTGGCGCTCTGGTCTCGACACGCTCGACCAACGATGCGGGTTGGCCTCAGCAGGCGGGCAGACGGCAGACGACCACCGTGGTGCGCTGCAGCTCACCCCCGAGGGCCACGTCCAACTCCTCCAGTGACGACACCTCGACCACTCCAGCCCCGAGTCCGCGAGCGACCTCGGCGACGTCAACCTGCTGCGGGGTGGTGAACACCCTCGAGAAGTGCTCGGCGTAGGCCGCGTCGCCCTGCTCCAGGCCGGAGAAGATCGCGCCGCCGTGGTCATCCAGCACGACGATGCGCAGGGGTCGGCGCCGCTCGCCCTCCCCAACCACCAGACCGGTCAGGTCGTGCAGGAAGGTGAGGTCGCCGAGCAGCACCGTGGTCGGCAGGTCGTTGGCCAGAGCGTGCCCGGCGGCGGTGTGCAGGGTGCCGTCGATGCCGGCGAGCCCTCGGTTCGCCCAGGTCAGCGGCGGGTCGTCCACCACCGGTGCGAGGTCGAGGTGGCGGATGCCGTTGGAGGAGCCCACCACCAGTTGCTGGCCGCGACAGGCTTGCCAGACCCGCTCGGCCACGCTCCGGGCCGACCACCCGCTCAGACGATCCAGCGCGGCGTCGGCAGCCTGCCACCGGGCCAGCCAGTCGCTGTCATCGGGCTCGGCCTCGAACCGATCGGCCACCACCACGGCGCGCTGGCCGGGGTCATCGGGCAGCGCCCGGTCGGCCAACAGCACCACCTCGACCTCGGGCCTGCGCAGCAGCCTCGTCACCGGCCGCGACAAGGTGGGATGCCCGGCCAGCACGACGCGCTCAATCTCCTGCCCCACCGCCTCGTCCAGCAGCAGGCGGTAGCCCGTGATCGCGCACTGACCAGTCCGGGCACCACTGCTCGGCTCGGCCAGCAATGGCCAGCGCGCCGACTCGGCCAACTCCCGGGCCCGTCGTCCCAGATCGGGCGTCGCGTCACCGACGAGGACGACGGTCCGCGGTCCCGTCGGCAGCCGGTACGCCGCCGAAGCACCCGGGAGCCCCTGGTGCTCGACCGGCAGGTCGTTCAAGGGTCCGAGCAGGTCGGCGTCGACCAGGGGTTCGGCGAGTTCGACGTTGAGGTGCACCGGTCCCGGACGCCCCGTTCGCACCCCCGAGGCCAGCGCCACCGCTCGGCGCACAACGAACGCCCACGCCGCCTCGTCGCCTGAGTCCGACGCGATCCGCGCTCGCCCGACCACGAGGTCGCCGAACAGTCCCCACTGCCGGGTGGTCTGGTTGGCGCCCGAGTCGTGCAGGCTGACCGGGCGATCCGCGGTCACCAGCAGCAGCCGCACCCCGGCGTGGAACGCCTCGGCGACCGCAGGGGTCAGGTTGGCTGCCGCCGTCCCCGAGGTGGTCACCACGGCGACCGTGGACGAGGTTCCCTTGGCCAGCCCGAGTGCCAGGAAGCCGGCGCCGCGCTCGTCCAGCACCATGTGCAGCCGCAGGTCGCCACGGGCGTGGGCGGCTGCGAGGGCCAGCGAGAGTCCGCCGTTGCGGGAACCGGGTGAACAGACCACGTCGCGCACGCCGGCAGCCCGAAGCGCTGCGACCACCGTGCGCGCCACCACGGGCGAGCTCATCGGGCTCCTTCCAGGGCCAGCACCTCACCCAGGCGGGCGACCCATCGTCCCATCACCTCGGGCGGTGCGGCGAGGCGGGTGACGGCGGCCTCGTCCAGCACCAGGTCGCTGACCCGGATGCTGCCATCGAGGGCGGTGACCTGGGTGGCTGGGGTGGCGACGTCGTCGGTGAGCAGGGCGGCGGTGTTGAGTCCGCAGGCGTAGGGCAGGTCGGGCAGGGCCGCAGCCAGCGCGACCCCCATCCGCAGTCCCACCGAGGTCTCCAGTGCGGACGAGACCACCACCGGCAGCCCGAGCCGTTCGGCCAACTCCAGGCAGGCCCGCACACCACCCAGTGGCTGCACCTTGAGCACGGCGATGTCGGCCGCGTCGAGGGCCACCACCCGCTCGGGGTCACCGCTGCGCCTGATCGACTCATCGGCCGCGATCGGCACGTCGATGCCGGCCCGGACGAGGCGGCGGCGCAGGTCTGCGAGGTGCTCGACGTCGGCGCAGGGCTGCTCGGCATACTCCAAGTCGAACCGGTTGAGTTCGCGCAGGGCGGTCACCGCATCCTCGACCGACCAGGCGCCGTTGGCGTCGACACGAACCCGACCATCAGCGCCCAGCGCATCGCGCACAGCTTCGACCCGGGCGAGGTCGTCGGTCAGCGACTGTCCGGGCTCGGCGACCTTGACCTTGGCGGTGCGGCACCGCGAACCGCGTGTCAGCGCGTGCGCCGTCTCAGGGTCGAGCGCAGGCACGGTGACGTTGACCGGCACCTCGTCCCTGACCGGGGTCGGGTACCCCAGCGTTGCGGCCTCGACGGCGGCGCGCCACCAGGTCGCGGACTCCTCTTGGCCGTAGTCCCAGAACGGGCTCCACTCGGCCACCCCGGCCTCGCCCTGCACCAGCAGCCCCTCGCGCACGGTGATGCCACGAAACCGGGTGGTCATCGCGATCTGGTGGCAGCTGTGCACGCCGACCGCAGCGGCGGTGGGACGGGTCATCGACGTGCGGGTCCGGTCGACTCGCGCACCACCAGGTGCACCGGCAGGTGGTCACGGGTGACCTCACCGGCCAGGGCAGCGATCCCCAGCCGCAGGGCGTGGCGCCCAGCCTCGGCCAGGGGCAGGTGCACCGTGGTGAGCGGCGGCCAGGTGTCGCGCGAGGGCCAGATGTCGTTGCAGCCGATCACCGAGACGTCATCGGGGCAGCGCAGTCCGCGGGCACGCAGTTGGGCCAGGGCGCCCATCGCCATCTGGTCGGCGGTGGCGGCGATCGCGGTCAGGTCGGGCATCTCGTCCAGCACCTCGGCGCCACCTGCTGCAGGCCCTCGACCATCTCGGCGAAGTAGGGGTCACCGACGTCGCCGACGATCACCCCGACCGAGCGGGGGTTGCGGCGCAGCAGGCCCTGGGCCCGGGCGTTGGGCACGTGGTCGAGTTCGGTGGCGGCACCCTCGACCCGGCGACGCAACTGCTCGGTGACTGGGTAGTCACTGCCCGAGAGCACGCGTGAGGCGGTCGCCACCGAGACGCCGGCCAGTTCGGCGACCTGGCGAAGGTTGGTGGGCTGCCCGGACGACTGCGACCGCGTCACGGCGACAACGCCGCCTCGAGCACGCGGTCTCGTCCGTCGACGAAGTCGTGCCAGGAGTTCTGCACCACCTGGTCGGGGAAGAACTCGCCCACGCCCTGCAGCAGGAACTTGTCGGGCAGCCACACGTCGTGCCACAGCGACGTGTCGCCGGTCAGGTCGTGCCAGTCGTGGCAGAGCTGCACGAGCAGTCCCGACCGAGGCAGCTGAAAGGTGCGACCCTGACCACGAACCCGCAGCTTGTCACCGACGTGGTTACCGATGACCGTGGTGCGCTCGCCCGCGTGGGCGAGGAACTGCGACGCGGCGATCAGGCCCCCACCGATGGTGTTGGGACCCACCAGCAACTTGATCGGCACCCCGATCTCGCGGGCGCGTTCGCTGACCTGGCGGACCAGAGGCAGCACCACCCGGTAGTCACCACCGGAGTGGTAGCGCACGTCGACGACGAACCGGGCAGGGCTCGACTCGCGCACCATCTGTTCGACCTGCTCGACCCGGCTGGCCGGCGGGTCGATCGACTCGGGGGTGCCCAGCAGCCGCAGGTAGAGAGCCTCCTGACCTGCCGGCAGCGGCACCGAGGCGGTGAACAGCAACTCGTCGGTGTGCTGCAGGTAGAGCGGCAGGGTGGCGTCCTGGTGCAGCAGGCTGACCCAGCCAGTCGTCCCCAAGGCCTCGTCGTCGGGGAACCGGTCGCGGAAGTCGGCCAGTGGGCCGCCGGGCGTCGGTTCGGCCTCGGCGTGCAACAGGCTGATCTGGGTGAGTCCCTCGGGTGACTCGGTGACCAACCGGACGCCGTCGGCGGTGGCCAGACCGACCTGGCTGAGCGCCTCGGGCACGCTGAAGAACCAGGCGCTGCGGTTGCGCAGCCACGCCGGGGTGCCGCCGCCGACGAAGCGTTCGAAGAAGGGCCATGTGACCAGCGGGTCACCACCGGCGATCGAGGTGACCCGGTGGCCGAGCAGGTTGGCCAACTCCGGCCGCGCCTTGACCACGACCAGGGCGTCGGCGACCCAGCCGAACCGCACCCCCAGCCGGTGCGCCCGGGTGGTGAGCACCACGGTGGCGGCGTTGTCGAAGCAGGCCAACGCCTCACACGCCGCCAGGCTCAACTGGTCGATGTCGAGCGGACGACGCCGCTCCAGCACGGTGTCGAATGCCTGGCGTTGCGACTGGGTGGCGCCCCACTCGTGGCGTTCGACCACCTTGCGCAGGTACTCCAAGTCACCGGCCAAGCCCTCGGGCAGTCCACGGGGGCGCCTGGTCGGAGCGAAGGTGCGGGCCAGCGAGCCCTGGTCGATGGACGAGGCCACGACCGCAGCACCACCCAGCCCGACCGCGATCGCGGTGAGCCACTTGGTTCGTCGTGAGACCGGCACTGGTCAACCTCCTGAGTCCAGTAAACCCTGTCTGCGCGCCAAACCCGGGAAGTCAGGCGACCGCGAGTACGGCTCCGAACAGCACACCCAGGCCCACGAGCAGTTCGGCGATGCCGGTGAGCTTGAGCACGCCGATCAGTTCCCTGCCGGTCGCGCCACGACTGACGGTGGCGTTGGCCAGCATCAGCGGGATGCCGCCGACCATGCCGAGCAGCAGCCAGGGGTGGCTGGTGGCGGCGGCGATCACGACGAAGAACAGCGTGAACCTGGCCATCACCATGAACAGGGTGCGCGACCCGGGGTCGCCGATGCGGGTGGCCAGGGTGCGCTTGCCCGAGGCGGTGTCGCCCTCGATGTCGCGCAGGTTGTTGGCGACCAGGATCAGGCAGGCGATCAGGCCGATCGCCACTGCGAGCATCCAGGCCGCGATCGAGGTCGAGCGGGTGAGCAGCAGGTGCGTGCCGGCGACCGCGACCAGTCCGAAGAAGATGAAGACGAACACTTCGCCCAGGCCGAGGTAGCCGTAGGGGTGTCGTCCGCCGGTGTAGAACCAGGCGGCGAGGATGGCTGCGGCACCCACGGCCAGCAGCCACCACAGCCCGGTCATCCAGACCGCGACCAGCCCGGCGACCGCGGCGATTCCGAAACAAGTGAAGGCTGCAGCCTTCACGGTGCTCGGCGTGGCGGCTCCCGAGCCGACCAGGCGCATCGGGCCGATCCGCTCGTCATCGGTGCCGCGCACCCCGTCGGAGTGGTCGTTGGCGAAGTTCACCCCGATCTGCAGGGCGAGGGCGATCACGGCACACAGCGCAGCGACCACGACGTGACGCGACTCGAAGCGACCCAGCGCGACCAGCGCGGTGGCCGACCCGGCGAGCACCGGTGACACGGCAGCCGGGAGCGTTCGCGGACGAGCACCCTCGACCCATTCGGCGATCGTGGCCACTCAGTCCTCCAGGCGGTGTGCTGCATGTCGGCCGGCTGCCCAGGCCGCCAGCCCCTGCCGGTCGATCTTGCCAGAGGCGAGCCGGGGCAGGGGGCCCAGCAGCACGTGTCGCGGCAGGCCTGCGGGCTCGATGCCGAGCGAGGCCAACCTCGTCCGCCAGGCCTGCAGGTCGGTGGCCGTCGGGTCGTCGGTGACCAGCACGACGGTGGCCCCCCACTCGGGGTCGGGCACGGCGACCACGGCGGCGCTGCCGTGGGCGAGGTCGTCCACGACACGCTGCAGGTGGGCGAGGTCGACGTTGACTCCCCCGCTGATCACCACGTCGTCGATCCGTCCGAGGATGGTGAGGCGGTCGTCGGCCCAGGTGCCGCGGTCCTGGGTGTGCAGCCAGCCGTCGTGCAGGGTCTCGCGGCTGAGCACGGGGTCGCCGAGGTAGCCGGCGAACAGCATCGGTCCGCGCAGCCTCACCCGGCCCCTCGTCTCGTCGACGGCAACCTCCAGGCCGGGCAACGGGACACCGTCATAGACACAGCCGCCGCAGGTTTCGCTCATGCCGTACGAGGTGACCACCGACAGGCCGGCTTCACGGGCACGATCGAGCAGCGTGGACGAGGCCGCGGCCCCGCCGAGCAGGATCGTGTGGAAGGTACGCAGCCGGTCGAGAAGCCCGGGCTGGGCCAAGGCACGGACGAGTTGGGTGGGCACCAGCGAGATCGCCGACGGCTCGTCCGGCACGTCGAGATCGGACAGGTCACTGGCGCAGCGCAACGCCCGGGTGCCCGCCTCGAGGGCGCGGACCATGGTCATCAGCCCGGCGACGTACTGCCCGGGCAGCGGGCTGACCCAGGTCAGCGGTCGTCCGAGGTGTTCGTGGGTGGCGCGGGCCCCGGCGAGCAGGGCGTCGGCGGTGAGCGCGACCCCCTTGGGGCGTCCGGTCGATCCGGAGGTGCTGACCACCACCGCGGCGGTCTGGACGAGGGGGTCGGTCGGGTCGAGGTGGTCGGACGATGTCCCGCTGGGAAGGGGGGCGAGGCAGTACTCGCCGGCCAGCGCACCCGGCAGCAACGAGGCGATCTCTTCAGGAGGACAAGTGCGCAGCACGCTGACAGCGTACGGTACCGTTAGCGTGGTTAACCGTTTGGTCAGCCGTTGCCCCCTCCTCTGCGGGAAGCCCGATGCCCGAGAACTTCCAGATCGCCCAGCAACTGCGTGCTGCCTGCATGCGGATCACGCGGCGAGTCCGACTCGAGGCCTCCGGCATGCCCCCTCACCAGTTCGCAGTTCTTGCCGCACTCGACCACCACCCGCACACCGCCAGCGAACTGGCTGCTCGCGAACAGGTCAGCGCACCGAGCATGTCGCGCACCATCAGGGAACTCACCGAGCAGGGACTGGTGCAGCACGAGACCAGCGAGACCGACCGCCGCCGCAAGATCCTCACGCTCACCGGTGAGGGCGAGCAGATGGTGCAGCAGGTGCGGCGCTCACGCGACCACTGGATGATCGAACGCGTCCGCGAACTGCCGCCCGAGCAGCGCGACGTGCTTGCCAAGGCCACCGAGATCCTCGAGGGGATGCTTCGTCAGTGAGTGCGACCTTCGCATCCTTGTCAGTCCCCAACTACCGGCGCTACTTCATCGGCTTCACCGTCTCGAACATCGGCCAGTGGATGGCCCGCACCGCCACCAGCTGGTTGGTGCTGGTGACCTTGACCGGCGGCAACGCCAGCGCACTGGGCTGGATGACCAGCCTGGCGTTCGTCCCCACGCTGCTGTTGGCACCGTGGGCAGGAGCGGTCGCCGACCGGGTCAGCAAACGCAAGATCATGAACATCGCGCAGTCGGCGATGATGGTGCACAACGGCTTCCTGGCGATCATGGTGCTGACCGGCGCGGTCAAGCTGTGGCACGTCTTCCTGGTGGCCTTCCTCGACGGTTGCGCGGCGGCCTTCGACGGCCCGGCCCGCCAGGCCTTCGTCAGCGAGATCGTTCCGCTGTCGCAGTTGTCGAACGCGATCAGCCTCAACTCGGCGAGCTTCAACGCCGCCCGCCTGCTCGGGCCCGGCATCGGCGGCGCACTGATCGCGCTGGTCGACACCGGACCGGTCCTGGCGATCAACGTGCTGTCGTTCGCGACCCTGATCTTCTCGCTGGCCACGATGAACAAGGCCCAGCTCAACCCGGCTCGGGCCAAGCGTGGCGAGGGCGGCCTGCGAGCCGGCGTGCACTACGTGCGTGGACGCATCGACCTGCTGGTGCTGCTGACCATCGCCTTCGTCATGGGCGCCTTCGCCTTCAACGGCGCGATCAGCAACGCGGTGATGGCCACCCAGGAGTACGACAAGGGCCCTGGCGAGTACGGCATGCTCGGCTCGTGGATGGGCGTCGGCGCCCTCGCGGCCGCACTGATGTCGGCCCGCCGCAACCGGCCCCGACTGCGGTTCGTGCTCGAGGCGATGGCCGCGTTCACCGTGATCATGCTGATCTCGGCGCTGGCCCCCAACTACTGGACCTTCGCGCTGCTGCAGATCCCGATCGGCCTGGCGCTGATCACGGTGATGGTGACCGCCAACGCGCTGGTGCAGATCAGCGTCGAACCCAGCATGCGTGGCCGCGTGATGAGCCTGTGGGGTGCACTGATCCTGGGCGGCACCCCGTTCGTCGCCCCACTGATCGGATGGATCGGTGACACCTTCGGGCCGCGATGGACCGTGGTCGCCCAGGCCGTGCCGGTCGGCATCGCCTTCGTGGCGGTGACTTGGTGGATCATGCTCCACGACGGGCTGCGACTGCGCTTCGACTCGAGCAAGAAGGCGCCGTGGATCCGCCTGGTGCGCGGCACCGTGACCGAGGACGTGGGCAACCGGGTCACCTGATCGACGCGTCTGGTTGGCTGGTGGCATGAGCTTGCGCACGATCGCCCACCGAGGCGACTCCTTCTCTGCCCGTGAGAACACCATCGAAGCCGTGCTGGCCGCCGTCGAGGCTGGCGCCGACACCATCGAGATCGACATCCGCACCAGCGCCGACCGGCGCTCGGTCGTGCTGCACGACGCGTCGACACTGCGGTTGTGGGGACGAGCCCAGCTGGCCTCGGAGCAGACCGTTGCCCAGTTGCAGGAGCTGGGGGTCAGCGGCACGCGGATCCCGACGCTGGGTGAACTGGTACAGGCGCTCGCCGACCTGGGACGCCCCGTGCACCTGCTGGTCGACACCGTCGACGTGGACGACGCGGTGGTGGCGTGGACCGAACTGCGCACCCATCCCGGGGTCAGGGACGACGCCGTGCGCATCTCGTGGTGCGGGTTGAGTGCGGCGATGCAGCGCATCCGTGAGTTGGACGCCGAGGCCGACCTTCGCCACAACCACTACGGCGGCCCGCTTGACCTCGAGCTGCTGGAGCGGACTCGTCCCAGCGTGGTCAACTGCGAGTGGACCTGCATCGACGCCGCACTGGTCGACCAGGTGCACCGGCTGGGGCTCGAGATCGCGGTCTGGACCGTGGACGACGGCGAGCAGATGACCTGGCTGATCGACGCCGGGGTCGATGCGATCACCACCAACCGTCCCCGGACGTTGCACCAGTTGGTCACCGGTGGCCACTCGTCCCTGGGCATGGCGTGGGCGTCAGCGGAAGAACTGGCCGCGCGCACGGGCGTCGAGCTCGAGATGGCTCGCTGGGTGCACGTGGCCCGGCAGCTGGCGCAGTGGCAGATCGAGTTCGTGCGCACCGCGTCGCTGGGGCGGATCGACGACAAGGCCAATCCGGCTGACGTGGTGACCGAGGTCGACACCGCCGTGGAGCGGCACTTCCGCGAGGTGCTGGCCGCTGAGTTCGGTGACCACCTGGTGGTTGGTGAGGAGTACGGCGGACGAGCCGAGCCCGGTCGTCCGACCTGGTACATCGACCCGGTCGACGGCACGACCAACCTGGCCAACAACCTGCCGTGGAACTCGATGAGCCTGGCGCTGGCGATCGACGACCAGCCACTGGTGGCCGCGACCACCCAGCCCTGGACCGGGGAGTTGTTCCTGGCCGCCCGCGGCATGGGTGCGGCGCGCAACGGTGTGCCGCTGCAGGTGAAGAAGGTCGACTCGCTGGCCGGCAAGGCGCTGCTGGTCGAGACCAGCGCCCTGGGCCTGTGGCCGGGCCTGCTGGAGTTGGTGGACGGGCTGGCGCGCGAGCACTGCGCGGTGAGGGTGATGGGCTCGGGCACTCTGACGATGACCCGTGTCGCCGCGAACTCGTCGGTGGGCGGGCTGGTGCCCGGCTTCTCGGCGATCGACCACCTGGCCGGGGTGCTGATCGCCGCCGAGGCCGGGGCCCGGGTGATGAACTCCGACGGCGACGATGCCCTGTTCCCCAGTTCTGGGGGTCTGCTGATCGCCCCGCCCGGTGCAGCGGAGAAGCTCTGGCCGATCTGGCAGGAGGCGCTCAAGGCCGCAGCCGCTCAGCCGGCTGGTTGAGGGGACGTCGGTCCAGGGGCCAGCACCCGCCAGCCTCACGAGACCTTGGCGGCCACCTACCGACAGCGAGGGGCGCCTCGATCGTCGACGGGTACTGCATGCACTACCCGTCGCGAACCTTGGTGCCCGTCGCGACCAGAAGGTACCCGTCGAGTGCGAGCGACGGCGCTCACTCCCGCACCCAGCGACGGCCTGCCCGAGGTGGTTGGATGGGCAGCGATGAAGAAGCTGATCAACGACCCGCGTGACGTGGTCGCCGAGGCACTGGTCGGACTGGCCCTGGCCCACCCCGACCGGCTCCGGGTGGACCATGACAACGCCGTGGTGTATCGCGCCGAGCCCACCCGCCCGGGCAAGGTGGCGCTGGTCTCCGGCGGTGGATCGGGCCATGAGCCACTGCACGGCGGATTCGTCGGGCTCGGCATGCTCGACGCCGCCTGCGCGGGGCAGGTCTTCACCTCACCGGTCCCCGACCAGGTGCTCGCCGCGACCACCACCGTCGACGCCGGCGCCGGCGTGCTGCACATCGCCAAGAACTACACCGGCGACGTCATGAACTTCGACATGGCTTCCGAACTCGCCGCCGAGTCCGGCATCCAGGTCGAGTCCGTGGTCGTCGACGACGACGTCGCTGTCGAGGACTCCTTGCACACCGCCGGACGCCGCGGCACCGGCCTCACCGTGCTGCTCGAGAAGCTCGTCGGGGCCGCCGCCGAACAGGGACGAGACCTCGACGCGGTCACCACCCTGGCCCGCAGCATCAACGACCGTGGCCGCTCGATGGGGGTCGCGCTGACCTCGTGCACCGTGCCCGAGGTTGGTCGTCCCACCTTCGATCTGGCCGAGGACGAGATCGAGGTCGGCGTGGGCATCCACGGCGAGCCCGGCCGGGAGCGTCGAAGCCTCACCACCGCCGCCGAGGTCGCCCAGATGCTGGTCGACCCGGTACTGGACGACCTGGGAACCGTCTCAGCCCGCGAGCGTGCGGCCATCGTCATGCTCAACGGCATGGGCGCCACTCCCCTGCTCGAGCTCTACCTGATGTTTGGCGAAGTCGCGAAACTGCTTGCCGCGCGGGGAATCGTCCCCACCCGCACTCTGGTCGGCAGCTACATCACCTCGCTCGAGATGGCAGGCTGTTCCCTGACCGTGCTCGAGGCGGACGAGGAGTTGCTCACGTTGTGGGACGCCCCGGTCAACACCCCCGGCCTACGCTGGGGAGCCTGAACAGCGAAGGGATGTCCATGCTGACCACCGAGAAGGCCGCCGCCTGGCTGGACGACTACGCCCGCGTCATCCACGAGAACGCCGCGTGGCTGACCGACCTCGACCGCCAGATCGGCGACGCCGACCACGGCTCGAACCTCGAACGCGGCATGACCGCGGTCGAGGCGATCCCACGCGAGGAGTACCCCGACGCCGCCTCGCTGCTGAAGAAGGCCGGCATGACCCTGGTCAGCACCGTGGGTGGCGCCGCCGGCCCGCTGTGGGGCACCTTCTTCCTGCGCTTCGCCGGTGCGCTGGACGAGCCCGGGGACGACGCCACCGTGGTCGCTGCGGCGATGCGGGCCGGCCTGGTCGGCATCGTGCAGCGTGGCAAGGCCACCGAGGGCGACAAGACCGTGGTCGACGCGCTCGGACCGGCCGTCCGGGTGGCCGAGCAGAAGGCGTCCCAGGGCGCGAGCCTGGCCGACACCCTGACCGCCGCCGCCGAGGCCGCCGCCGTCGGACGCGACGCCACCATCCCGATGGTCGCCCGCAAGGGACGTGCCTCCTACCTGGGCGACCGCTCCGCAGGCGTCCAGGACCCCGGCGCGACCAGCATCACCATGCTGGTCGAGAGCGCCGCGCGCACCCTGGCCTGAGCAGGAGCGTCGTCCATGGTCGGGATCGTCGTCGTCTCGCACAGCCGTCCGCTCGCCGAGGCGGCGGTCGCGCTGGCCTGCGAGATGGTCGACGGCGATCGTCCACCGATTGCGGTCGCGGCAGGGCTGGACGAGCAGACCTACGGCACCGACGCCGCCGCCATCGCCGAGGCGATCGGCCAGGTCGACTCCGCTGACGGCGTGCTGGTGCTGATGGATCTGGGCAGCGCGATCATGTCGGCCGAGATGGCGCTGGAGTTCATCGACCCCGAGGTCGCCGAGCGGGTCCGGCTCACCCCGGCACCGCTGGTCGAGGGTCTGGTCTCGGCAGTGGTCACCGCCGCGTGGGGTGCCGGTCTGGACGAGGTCGAGGCCGAGGCCCGCGAAGGGCTCTCGGGCAAGGCACGCCATGGCAGCGACTGGAACCTGCCCGGTGCCAGCCCGGTGCTGATGGCCCCGGCCACCCCCGGTCAGGTGCGCGAGTTCCGCTGGCCGGTGCGCAACCCCCACGGTCTGCACGCCCGTCCGGCGGCGGTGCTCGTGGCTGGGCTGGCCGGACTTGATGCCGTGGTCGAGTTGATGAACGCCAGTACCGGACGCGGCCCGGTCAACGCACGAAGCGTCAACAAGGTCGCCAGCCTCGGCCTTCGCCGGGGTGACGAGTTGCTCGCCCGCAGTTGGGGCCCCCAGGCCGACGACGCGGTGGCCAGGCTCGAGGCGATGGCGGCCGACACCTTCGGTGACCGCTCGGAGTTCGACGAGCCTGCCCAGCAGATGGCCGAGGGCACCGGGCTACAGGTGGTGCTGGCCCCCGCTGTCGTGGTCGACGGCGAGGTCGACACCTCCGGCTACGAGCCCGGCCCCACCGAGGCGGTTCGCCTGCGCGAGGCGCTCGGCCAGGTCGCCGACACCTTGCAGGCCCGGGCGGACGAGTCGGCTGGTGCGATCTTCGCCGCCCAACGAGCCCTGCTCACCGACCCCGAACTGGGCCCGGCGATGCGACGCGCGCTCACCTCGACGAGGTCGGCCACCGAGGCGGTCAGGACGGTGTTCACCTCGGTCGCCGCCGACTTCGACTCACTGCCCCACCCCTACCTGCGCGAACGCAGCCAGGACGTCCGCAGCCTGTCACGGCAGGTGCTGCGCGCCCTGGTCGGGCAACCCGACGGCGACCTCGAGGTGGTCGACCAGCCGCACGTGCTGGTCGTCGACGAGTTGGACGCCGCCACAGCCGCCACCCTCGACCCGGCCCTGTGCCTGGGCGTGGTGACCCTGACCGGTGGCGCGACCGGCCACGGCGTGATCGTGGCCACGGGCCGCGGCGTCCCGGTGCTCACCGGACGCGCAGAGGCGGCCGACCTCACCAACGGTGACCTGATCGGTTTCGACCCGGTCAGCCAGGAGTTGTGGCTTCGTCCCGACGAGGCGACCGTCGAGCAGATCTGCCGCACCGCCACCGCGCGCGCCGACGACGAGCGCCGCGCCGCCGAGGACTCCCACGAACCCGCGGTCACCGTGTCGGCGGTGCAGGTGCTGGTCGAGGCCAACATCTCGAGCCTGGCCGACGCCCAGCGGGCCGCCCTGGCCGGTGCGGACGGGGCGGGGCTGGTGCGCACCGAACTGCTCTGGGGGCACCGCGCCGATGCCCCGGCGGTGCAGTCCATGGCCGACGACCTGGTCGCGATCGGCGAGGCGCTCGGTGGTCGCACCATCACGGTGCGCACTTGGGATGGCGCCGCTGACAAGCCACTTCCCTTCCTGCCCGAACCCGAGCCCGAACTCAATCCGTTCCTGGGTGAGCGCGGCCTCCGTGCGATGCGGCGGGCACCGGAGTTGTTCCGCGACCAGTTGCGCGGCATCGTCCTGGCCTCGCAGCGCACCCCGGTGCGGGTGATGTTCCCGATGGTGACCGAACCCGAGGAAGTGGTCTGGGCACGCTCGGTGCTCGACGAGGTGACCTCCGAGGTGGGTGCCGATTCAGTGCCGGTGGGGATCATGGTCGAGGTGCCGGCCGTGGCGCTGCGGATCGCCGAGTTCGCGCCCTTGGTCGACTTCGTCTCGGTGGGGACGAACGACCTGACCCAGTACACCTGTGCCGTCGACCGCGGCAACGCCCACGTCGCCTCGCTGGGACGAGCCGACTCCCCTGCGGTGCTGGCGCTGATCGGGATGACCTGCGAGGGCCTGCCTGGGGTGCCGGTCGCGGTCTGCGGTGACCTGGCCAGCGACACGGACCACACCGCGACGCTGGTGGGGCTCGGGGTGACCGAGCTCAGCGTTCGTCCGCCGCTGGTCGGTCTGGTGAAGGCTGCCGTGCGTGGCGCGACCCTCATCTGACGTCGCTGGGGTCTGACCGGCCTTGAGCGCGCAGCGGCACCGTCGCCTTCGTGCGTCGCGAGGGCAGGTTTCCCTAGGCTGACGGGCATGTCCCAGTCACCCCAGACGGCACCCCACAAGGCAGTGATCATGGCCCGTGGCCTCGGGTCGCGGATGCGCAAGCAGGCCGATGGCGTCGAGCTCACCCCCGAGCAGCAGGCTGCGGCCGATTCCGGGGTCAAGGCGATGATCTCGGTCGGTCGTCCGTTCCTCGACCACGTGATCTCGGCGATCGCCGACGCCGGCTTCACCGACATCTGCCTGGTGATCGGGCCTGAGCACGACGTGATCCGCGACTACTACACCGCCCTCGACAAGCAGCGGGTGACCATCAGCTACGCCGTGCAGGACGAGCCGCTGGGCACCGCCAACGCCTACCTGGCGGCCGCCGAGTTCGCCGGTGACGACCGGGTGCTGGTGATCAACTCCGACAACCACTACCCCACCGACGCCGTGGCGCTGCTGCAGCAGACAACGCACTCGGCCTGCCTGGGCTTCGACGTCGAGGCGCTGATCGCGAAGAGCAACATCCCCGCCGACCGGGTGAACGCGTTCGCCCTGGTCACCACCGACGACGACCGGCACCTGGACACGATCGTCGAGAAGCCGACCGCCGAGCAGCGGGCCGCGGTCGGCGAGCGTCCGATGGTGTCGATGAACTGCTGGCTGTTGGGGCCGGCGGTGCTCGAGGCGGCGCGGCACATCCCCTTGTCGGCACGCGGTGAGTACGAGTTGGTCGACGCCGTGCGTGCCGCCAAGGACGCCGGTGAGGTGATCGAGGTGGTTCCGGTGAAGGCCGGCGTGCTCGACATGTCGAGCCGCGCAGACATCGCCGACGTCGTGGCAGCACTGGGGGGCAAGCCGTGCCAGCTCTGAACACCACCACCACCGGACTCGACGAGGTGGCCTGGTTCGCCCCGGGCCGGATCGAGGTGCTGGGCAAGCACACCGACTACGCCGGGGGACGATCGCTGTTGGCCGCAGTCGACCGTGGGGTCACCGTGCGCGCCGAACGCCGCGACCAGCGCGGGGTCTCGGCGCGCTCGTCCTCACTGGAGGGTGACATCACCCTGGCCGCCGGCATCGATCCGCAGCTGCCGCCCGGGCACTGGGGCGGCTACCTGCAGGCCGCGATCGAACGGTTGACGCTCAACTTCGGCGAGCTGGCCGGAGCCCACCTCGAGGTGACCTCGACGCTGCCGCTGGCCTCGGGCATGTCGTCGTCGTCCGCCCTGATCGTCGGGTTGTCGATGGCGCTGGCTGAACTGAACGGGCTGCCCGAGACCGAGGTGTGGCAGGCAGCGATCACCGACCGGATCGACTTGGCGGGCTATCTCGCCTGCGTCGAGAACGGGATGACCTTCAAGAACCTCGAGGGGCACCGCGGCGTCGGCACCTTCGGCGGCTCGGAGGACCACACCGGCATGCTGTGCACCCAGCCGCACATGCTCGGCCAGTTCTCGTTCTGTCCGATTCGCCACGAGCGCGACCTACCGTTCCCCGACGACCTGAGCTTCGCGGTGATGGTCAGCGGGGTGTCGGCCGAGAAGACCGGTGCGGCGCGTGACCTCTACAACCGGGCGTCACTGGCGACGCGCGAGATCGTCCAGCGCTGGAACGAGTCGACCGGCAGCAACGAGGTCGTGATCGCCGACGTGCTGGCAGGCGGGGACGATGCCGCCGACCGCCTGCGCGCGCTGGTGGCCGACGACGACTACCTGTCGAAGCGGCTGCACCAGTTCCTGGAGGAGTCGACCCGAATCGTCCCCGCGGCTGGCGACGCGTTCGTGGCCGGCGACTGGCAGGGGTTCGGCGCCATGGTCGACGAGTCGCAGAAGCTGTCGCAGACTGACCTGGGCAACCAGGTGCCCGAGACCGTGTCGCTGGCGGCGCAGGCACGCGAGTTGGGGGCGTTGGCCGCCTCGGCGTTCGGCGCCGGGTTCGGCGGGTCGGTGTGGGCGTTGGTGCCGACCAGCGGTGCGGACGAGTTCGCCGCCGCATGGTTGGAGCGACACCGGGCGGCCCACCCCGAGGCAGGGCTGAGGGCGACCTCGATCACCACTCGTCCGGGCGACCCAGCGAAGCGCCTGGACTGATCTGGCAGACGATCACGGGCTACCCCGTGCCCACCCGCTGAGCTGATCGCGGAAGAGCTACCCGCCCTCACCGGGCTGACCGGGGCCAGTCGTCCCTCTCGTCCCTCGGCATCCGACGTCGCCGGACGCTCGGGGGCAGTGGTCGCTGACCGCACCCGGGCCAGACGTGCCCCACCGGGTCGGCGAACACCAGGCAGTGCTCATGGTTCGGCTGCGTGTCGTACTTCGTCGCGCCCGCGGCCAGCACCCGGCGTTCGGCTGCCTCGAGGTCGTCGACCAGGAAGTCGAGGTGGATGAGCCCACTCGTCTCGGGCCAGGGCAGCGGCGTGAAGTCGTCCACGTACTGGAAGTCGATGCGGCCGCCCGCGCTGTGCATGGTGGCGAACGAGGCGCGGCAGAAGGTGACCTCGCCGCCGGTGATGTCGGCTTAGAAGTCGGCGAGCTGCCTGGTGTCAGGGCAGTTCACGGTGACGGAGCTGAGGGTGATCGCGTCGGACATGGTGTCACGGCCGTGGGCAGCTCGGTGGGACGATCGTGATCAAGCGACCCGCCGGACTGGGCGAACTGCCCGCTCACTAGCATGGTCGGTGAGGTGATGCCCCGTGACGTCCACCACCCTGCGTTCGGCGACGACGTCGCGAGCCCGAGTGTCGACCTTCACCTTGAAGCTGGCGATGGCGGTCACCGGATGGCTGTTCGCCCTGTTCGCCGCGGTGCACATGTACGGCAACCTCAAGGCCTGGTTCGGTGCCGACGCCTACAACGGCTACGCCCACTGGCTGCACAACGCCCTCTACCCGCTGCTGCCGCGCGACGGGCTGCTGTGGATCATGCGGATCGTCCTGGCGGTCGCGTTGGTCGTCCACGTGGTCGCCTCCTTGGTGCTGTACCTGCGGGGACGACGAGCGCGCGGCCGGTTCCGGCGGCGCGGCCACAACCGTTGGGCCGCGGCGACCATGCCGTGGACCGGGTTGTTGCTGCTCGCCTTCCTCACCTTCCACATCCTCGACCTGACCTTGGGCATCGCCGGTGCTGCCGAGTACCGCGCCGCCACCGCCGATGAGTCCTTCGCCTACCAGAACACCGTCGCCAGCATGGGTCGTCCGCTCGCCGGAGCCGCCTATCTGCTGGCGATGCTGGTGCTGCTCGTCCACCTCGTCCACGGGTTGTGGAGCAGCGCCACCGAGTTCGGACTGACCGGCCGCCGCACCCGGAAGGCCTGGAAGGTGATCGCCTACGTGCTCGCCATCGGCATCACGGTGGGCAACTTGACCCTACCGATCGGGGTCTGGACGGGGTTGCTGTGATGACCGACCTCGCCGACACCACCATCGATGCCCTGCGCCAGGTGGGACGAGCCCTTGACCCGGGCGTCCCCGACGTCGCCCCCGACCAGGCTTGGGCTGTGCGGCGCAGCCAGCACCGCCTGGTGTCCCCGGGCAACCGGCGCCACTTCCGGGTGATCGTGGTCGGCACTGGCCTGGCCGGTGCTGGTGCTGCGGCCGCGCTGGCCGAACTCGGCTACCACGTCGACGCCTTCACCTTCCACGACGCCCCGCGGCGTGCCCACAGCGTGGCTGCCCAAGGGGGCATCAACGCCGCGAGGGCCCGCGCGGTCGACAACGACTCGGTGCACCGGTTCGTGGTCGACACCGTCAAGGGCGGCGACTTCCGTGCCCGTGAGGCTGACGTGTTCCGCCTGGCGGCCGAGTCGAGTCGGGTGATCGACCACCTCAACGCGATCGGCGCGCCGTTCGCCCGCGAGTACGGCGGCAGCCTGTCGACCCGCTCGTTCGGCGGCGTTCAGGTGTCGCGCACCTACTACACCCGTGGGCAGACCGGCCAGCAGCTGCAGGTCGCAGCCGCCCAGGCCCTGCTGCGTCAGGTCAAGGCCGGCCGGGTCACCCTGCACACCCGGCACGAGATGCTCGACCTGGTCGTGGCCGACGGACGCGCCCAGGGCATCGTCACCCGCGACCTGGTCAACGGCCAGATCAGGGCCCACACCGCCCACGCCGTGGTGCTGGCCACCGGCGGCTACGGGTCGGTGTTCCACCACTCCACGCTGGCCGTGCACTCCAACGCCACCGCGGTGTGGCGGGCGCACCTGCGCGGGGCACTGTTCGCGTCGCCCTCGTTCGTCCAGTTCCACCCCACCGCCCTGCCCGCCGACTCCCCGAACCAGGCCAAGACGACGTTGATGAGCGAGTCGCTGCGCAACGACGGACGCGTCTGGGTACCCACGCATCCCGGCGACGCGCGGCGTCCGAACGAAATCCCCGAGCACGAGCGGGACTACTACCTCGAGCGTCGCTACCCCGCCTACGGCAACCTCGCCCCCCGCGACATCTCCTCGCGAGCAGCCCGGGTCGAGATCGACGCCGGACGAGGAGTCGGTCCGCAGAAGAACTCGGTCTACCTCGACTTCTCCGACGCGATCGCCCGGCTCGGACGAGCCACCATCGCCGAGCGCTACGGCAACCTGTTCGCGATGTACGCCGACGTCACCGGCGAGGACCCCTATGTCGAGCCGATGCGGATCGCACCTGCCGCCCACTTCGTGATGGGTGGGCTGTGGAGTGACTTCGACCTGATGACCTCGGTGCCGGGGCTGTTCGTCGGCGGCGAGGCCGGCTCGAGCTACCACGGCGCCAACCGGCTGGGAGCGAACTCACTGCTGTCGGCCTGCGTCGACGGCTGGTTCACCCTGCCGCTGACGGTGCCCCACCACCTGGCCGGGCTGCTGGGTGAGCCGGTGCTGGACTCCGACGCCCCGGAGGTTGCGGCGGCGGTCGCGTCGGTGCGTGAACGGGTCGAGGCGCTGCTGGCGGTCGGTGGACGAACCCGTGCCTCGTCCTTCCACCGTGAACTGGGCGAGGTGCTGCGCCGAGGCTGCGGGGTGAGCCGCACCGAGGCCGGGCTGCGCGCCGCGCTGACCGAGGTGTCTGCGCTGCGGGAGCGGTTCTGGGCCGACCTGTGGGTGCCCGGCGACGGCGGACGACTCAACCAGGAACTGGAGTCAGCCGGTCGGGTCGCCGACTTCCTCGACCTGGCCGAGCTGATGTGCCTGGACGCGCTCGACCGCACCGAGTCGGCCGGCGCCCACTTCCGTGACGAGTTCCAGACCGCACTCGGTGAGGCCAAGCGCGACGACGATCGCTGGTGCAGCGTCTCGGCGTGGGAGCACGGGTCGCCGCCGGTGCGCCACCACGAACCGCTGCACTTCAGCGCCGTACCGATGGCCGAGAGGGACTACCGATGAAGCTCACCGTCGAGGTCTGGCGCCAGGAATCCCCGGCTGACGCGGGGCGTTGGGAGCGTCACGAGGTGGACGACGCCGCGTCCCACCTGTCGTTGCTCGACCTGCTCGACCTGCTCAACGACCAGATCGCTGCCGCCGGTGGTGAGCCGGTGGCCTACGAGTCGGACTGCCGCGAGGGCGCGTGCGGTGCCTGTGGGGTGACCGTCAACGGGGTGCCGCACGGGCCGGTGCCGAGGACGCCGTCGTGCCGTCAGCACCTGCGCTCGTTCGACGGCGCGACCCGGCTGCGGATCGAGCCGCTGCGCTCAGCGGCGTTTCCCGTGGTGCGCGACCTGGTGATCGACCGATCTGCTCTGGACGCCTTGGTGACCGCTGGCGGCCATGTCGCGATCAACTCGGGGACTGCCTCCGATGCGGAGGCACTCCCCATTGGTCACGACGATGCCGAGACCGCGCTCGACTTCGCCGCCTGCATCGGCTGCGGGGCGTGCGTGGCCGCCTGCCCGAACGGGGCGGCGCACCTGTTCGCCGGGGCGAAGCTGGCCCACCTGGCGATGCTGCCCCAGCCGGCACTCGAGCGTGGACGACGGGCCCGCGCCATCGTGGACGAGTTGGAGCAACGCTTCGGGCCGTGCTCGACCTACGGCGAGTGCGCCGAGGTCTGCCCGGCCGGGATCAGCCTTGCGGCGGTGGCCGCAGTGCACCGCGAGGGCATCCGGGCCTGGTGGCGCGGCCGCGACGACTGAGGGCGTTGCCTCCACCCGGACTCGCTGAGGCACAGGTTGTTGCGCGAGGCACAGGCAATTTCCTATGCGTCACGCAACAGGTTGTGCCTCACCGGGCGTGTGCGGGGCACAGTGGCACGTCATCCACAACTCGAGGGTTGCTCGAGCAGTTGTCCACAGCCCTGGCAGGGGGGCTGTCGCCATGTCTCCTCCAGCACAAAGCTGTGCTGCATGGAACTGCGCGATCTGCCTCTCGACGGTGATCTGACTTGGGCGGAGCTGTGCCGACACGGCCTTGGTGTCAGCGAAATCAGGCAGCTGCTGAACTCCGGTGAGCTCGTCCGACTGGCTCGCGACGCCTACCTACCTGGCCATGTTCTCGACGCTGCACCTGACAGGTTCGCACGTGCGCGGCTGCTGCACCGCCGCACGACGGCCGCCCTGGTCAATCAGTTCGACGGACGCGCCGCCGCCAGCCATACCAGCGCTGCGGTGCTCCACGAGTTGCCGCTGTGGCGAGCGTCTCTGGACGACGTGCACCTGACCAGGGTCGCCGACCGCAACTCCCGGCATCGATCGGGTGCCGTCCTGCACCGCCAGATCCCCGATCAACCACTACAGAACGTCGATGGTGTACTGGCCGTCGGGATCGCCGACGCCATCGTCGGTGTCGGTCTGCTGGACCGTTCGCCCCACGGCATCGACATGCTGATCGCCGCCGACCACGCCCTGCGACAGCAGTTGGTCACACGTGGTGAACTGGACGAAGCCACCACGCGGCATCGGGGGTTCCGGGGGATGTCACGGGTGCACCAGTTGGCCTTCGCCGAGCCACTCCACGAGAGCGCCGGCGAAACGCGACTCGGACTCGCGACTCGCCTGCTGGGGCTCGCCTCGACTCCACAGGTTGAGCACATCATCGACGGCGTTCAGTACCGGGTCGATCGTCAGCTGGACGACTGGCCGGTTGTGCTGGAGATGGACGGTCTGGCCAAGTACGGGGCCGACCCCCTGGAACAGCGTCGTGCTCTTGAGGCGCAGAAGGTCCGGGAAGAGGCGCTGCGCAGCATCGGCTTGGTCTTCGTCCGCATGCTGTGGGGGCAACTCGGCAATCTGCCGCTGCTGCGACGCCGGATCCACGCTGCCATCGACGAGTGCCGCGCCCGTGTCGCCTGACAGGTCGGGTCCCCAAACCCCCCAGCACTCGTGAACCGCTGAGCACGACCCCAGCAGGCCCCGAGCCGTTCGCTGAGGCACAGGTTGCTGTGCGAGGCACAGGCAATTGCCAATGCCCCACGCAGCAGGTTGTGCTTTGGCGCCAGCGATGCCGCCTCGTCCGGCATCTAGACTCAGCGACACGTAGCATCACGCGGTCAGTACCCAACAGGAGGGCGACCCATGACCGAGGCCACCATCGTGACCGAGGTGCTGGAGCGGCCCGCCCGCCGGCTCGTCCTCAAGCGCAGCAGATCGGCGGACGACTACTTCAGCTACGTCGACGAGGTCGGCTGCGGCACCAGTGACGCTTCCGCCCCGTGGGACGAACTGGTGCGGATCACTGAGGCCATCGACGAGCCGGTCGGGCTCTGGTTGCCCGAAGCCATGCGCCCCGCAGGCACCGGCAGCTATGCGCACGGTGTCGAGGTGCCTGCCGACTGGGCAGGCGACCTGCCCGAAGGGTTCGACGTGATCGACCTGGAGCCGTGCACCTTCATGGCGTTCCAAGGCGAGCCCTCTGACGACGAGGCGTACCGCGAAGCGGGCCCTCGCCCCCACAGGGTGAGGCACACCTTGGTGCGTCAAGCACAGGCAATTTCCTGTGCCTCACTCAGCAAGGTGTGCCTCAGTGATAGGTCGCGACGCGATGCCAGGGCGCATGCGAGGGTTCGCACACCCATGGGGATCCCAGGAGTCCGCCCTCAGATCTCGATGTCCTCGTAGCTCTTGGGGTCCTCGATCGGCTCGAGGTGAATGGTGATCCGCAACTCCGGGTACTGGGCCAGCAGGGCTTCGGTCACCTCTTCGACCGCATCGTGGCCGGCCTGCACCGTCCAGGCCCCGGGCACCAGCATGTGGCACTCCATGAACCGACGATGACCCGCCTCACGCGTCCGGAGGGCGTGGAAGTCGACGTTGTCTCGCTTGAAGCCCTCGAGCACGGCGCGGATGCCGTCGTTCTCCTCCTTGGGCAACGACACGTCCATCAGCCCGGCGGTCGACTCGGTGATCAGCTTCCACCCGGTCACCAGGATGTTGATGCCGACCGCGAAGGCCACGAGCGCGTCCAACCGGTTCCAGTGGGTGACCCAGACCAGCCCCACGCCGACCAGCACACCGACCGAGGTCCAGACGTCGGTCAGCAGGTGCTTGGCGTCGGCGACCAGCGTCATCGACCGGTGCCGTCGTCCCTGCCGCAACAGCACCCAGGCCACGCAGCCGTTGACCAGCGAGGCCGCGACCGAGATCAGCAGACCCACGCCGACATTCTCCAGCGGCTGCGGTGAGAAGAACCGCTCCACCGAGGTGTACAGGATCACCGCCGCGGCGACGAAGATCATGATCCCCTCGGTGGCGGCCGAGAAGTACTCGGCCTTGGCGTGGCCGTAGTTGTGGTTCTTGTCCGGGGGCCTGATCGACACCTTCAGCGCCACCAGGGCGACGATCGCCGCCGCCAGGTTGACCAGCGACTCCGCCGCGTCCGACAGCAGGCCCACCGAACCGGTCACCCACCAGGCACCGCCCTTGAGGAAGATCGTGACGAGGGCTGCCGCGATCGACAACCACGCGAACTTGCTCAGGTCGACCGGGGCGCTGCGGACGTGCATGGACGGACTGCTCACGCCAGACAGTGTGGCACTGCGGCGTACTCTGGAGAACATGGCCTCGTCAGTCTGGAATGGTCTTCCCCGCCTGCCGTGGAACCGGCATCCCGACGTGGTCGAGGGGCTGGTGCTCTCCGGCGGAGGCTCGCGCGCCAGTTTCCAGATCGGGGCCCTGCGCTACCTCTACGACGTGGTCGGCATCAAGCCCCAGGTGGTGGTCGGCACCTCGGCCGGCTCGATCCTGGGAGCGATGATCGCCCAGCACGCCGACCCGGACGACCAGGCCCAGGCGGTGCGCACCATCGAGCGCCTCTGGTACGGCATGGACCAGCAGTCCGACATGTTCACCGAACGCCCCTGGTTCACCCGGCTGCGCCGCCGCGGCACCGACTGGATGGCGCTGCTGCAGCGCGAGGCGGCTCGTCCGGCACCCAGTTGGTCACTGCCCCGACTCAACGTCCCGTTCCTCAGCCGGGACGAGGACGCCGACCCCGCCGAGCACCCCGACTCGTCCGTCGTGGGCGAACAGACCGCCGACCCCGAGGAACTCACCGGACAGGCCGAGACCCTGCGCCTGGCCATGGACGACACCGTGCCCACCGGCCTGGGTTGGACCCCGTCGATGGCGATGGGGTTGATGAGCATGCTGCCGAGGCTCCGCGGGGCCTCGGGTGACCTGTCGCTGATCCTGCGCGGCGCCGACGCCACCCGCTCGATGTACCACCCGGGCCCGATCCTCGCGGCCCTGCTCGACCCCGAGGTGTTCGCCGCCGACGCCGTGTCGCGCTCGGGCATCACCGCCCGCTTCGCGATCGTCGGCCTGCACTCGGGTGCGCTGCACTTCATGCGTGAGGACGGCCGGATCGTCGACCGCGACGACCGGCTGCTGTCCGACGACGTGCACGACGTGTCGCGCGGCGTGCTGGCCTCGTGCTCGATCCCCGCCGTGTTCCGCCCGGTCGAGATCGGCGGCGAGTGGTACATCGACGGTGGCACCCGCGAGTACCTGCCCGCCGAGATGGCGATCGGACACCTCGGCGCCAGCCGCTGCTACGTGGTGAGTTCGGGCGCCACCGGGCTGCAGCCGGCCACCGGCTTCGACACCAAGTCGATGCTCACCGTGATGATGCGGGCCACCGAGATCCTGTCAGACGAGGGCTCACGCGACGAGGTCGCCTATGCCCGCAACGCCGGTGCCATGGTGATCGAGCCCGAGTTCAACGTGCACGACCCGCTCACTGTCGACCCCGGACTGATCAGGATCGCCCGCGACTACGGCTGGCTGCGCGCTGCCGAAGCCCACCTCGAACTGAGCCGAGCCGAGCGCTCCATCCACCGCGAGATCATCGAACTGCGCTGCCACGCACACACCCTAGAGGCAGCACGGCTCGCCGCCCGGAAGTCACTGGATGAGCCCGACACCCTCGACGAACTCGCCGAGGTCAAGACCCGGATCCGCCACCTGCTCACCCGGGTCAGGCCCGAGGTGCTGCCCGAGGACGCCGAGCAGTGGTGGCAGTCGGCCGAGGCCCACCCGCGTGCGGCCTCAGAGCATGTCGCGCAACTCGGCGACTGAGTCCACCACCAGGCTGGGCCGGTAGGGATAGCGCTAGAGGTCCTTGCGGCCGGAGATGCCGGGCCAGGTCTCGGTCGTCCGGCGGCCTCGCCCCGCTAGGATTGCCGAGCCCCTATAGCTCAGCTGGCAGAGCAGTGGACTTTTAATCCATGGGTCGCGGGTTCGAGCCCCGCTGGGGGCACGTGTCCCCCGAAACGCTGCGTGGCGTGCTGATCATCCTGGGCGTCGGTCTGGTCGTGCTGACGATCGCCGCAACCCTCGACCGGCGCAGCGCCCGCCGAGCCGATCGTGCGTTGCAGCAGGTGCCCGACCTGCCGGGCGCGGACGAGTCGGACGCCCCGGCAGCTCCCCCACCCACCCCCGAGTACGTCTCGTCCGAACAGGCCCACCGACCCGGGGCAGACACCGCGCTCACCGACGAGCAGCGTGCCCGGGTCGAGGCACTGCGCGACGGCTCAGAAGACGTGGTCGAGGTTTCGGCGCAACTGCCCGATCCGCGGCTGGCCAACAGCGGCGGCACCTTGGTCGCCTTCCAAGCACGGGTGCTCTCGTGCCCCGAGGGCATCGGTTCGGCGCGTGAGGTGATGCAGACCCTCGAGCGGGCCGCCCGCGACAAGACACCGGTCGTTCTGCTGGCGCCCACCATCGACGTCGAGGTGGTCGACCTGCTGGTGGTCAACACTGCGCGCGGCACCCTCGAAGGGGGTGCGGTCATCGTCGGCGCCGGTGACTGCCTGCAGGTGGCCGAGTCGCTGGGTGGGCACGCCGTCGGACGCGCCGACCTGCAGAGCGGCTACGTGCCGCACAGCGCCTACGGCACGGCCTCGGTCCTGGTGGTCGACCAGGCCGTCGCTCGCTTCGTCCCCGTGCCGGGCGAGGTTCAAGCCTGAACTGTCGATGGAGACTTCACCTGAGCTGTGAACTCTCACAATCACGGGCCCTGACTCGACGCTTCCTGAGAGTTCGGCAGTTACTTCTTCACAGTCGACACCGTCAGGGGTCGCTGTCAGTCCTTGTCACGCGCAGGTGCGACACCGACGAGCAGACAGCTCAGCCTGAGCGAATCACACAGATGTAGTTTTCTCGCACCCTCCGGCGTGTCGGCTTGCGGTCTAATGCGCCACCCAATTTGTCGGCTTGTGGCGGTAGGGGGCCCGACCTAGATTCCGACCCGTTGGACAAGCCATGACGTCCCAGCGACCGCTGGGCATCGGAGGGATCCCAGATGAACAAGCCGCTTCGAGGTCTACGCGCCTTCGCAGCCAGCATCTCGCTCGCGACCGCGCTGACCACGGCCGGCCTGGTGGTGGGGCCCTTGGCCGACGCCCAGTTCGGCACCGTGAGTGCTGTCACCGCCGTGAACGTCCGCTCGACCCCGTCGACCAGCGGCAAGATCCTCACCGTTCTCTACAAGGGCAGCAAGGCCACCCAGACCGGCTCGACCAAGAACGGCTGGGTACCGGTGCAGGTCAACGGCATCAAGGGCTGGGTCTCGCAGAACTACCTGATCGGCGCACGGGCCACCGCTGACGCGCCCGCCAGCACCAGCGGCAGCCGGGCCACCCTGGTCACGCTCGCGCCGGTCAACGTGCGCACCGGGCCCTCGACCGCCTACCGGTCGATCACCGTGCTCGCGAAGGGCACCAAGGTGAGCCCGACCGGACTCGTGGCGAAGGGCTGGACCCAGGTCACGCTGCGCGACCAGCGGGTCTGGATCTCGACCGCCTGGCTCGGCGATGCCGCCACCTCGTCCACCTCGACCTCGACTCCCAAGACCTCGGGCGAGACCGCGAGGGCGACCGCCGACCTGCTGGTGCGTTCGTCCCCCGGACGCAACTTCACCACCCTCGGCGAGATCCCCCGTGGCACCGTGCTCGACCTCACCGGCCTGGTGGAGCCCGGCGTGGCCCAGGTGGTCTGGCGCGGCGAGTACCGCTGGGTGAACGCCAACTACCTCGTCTCGGTCAGCACCAATCCGGCCCCGGCGGTGCCGAAGGTTCCGGTCGCCATCGGCACGCAGTACTCGACGGCCACCTGGCTCAGCATCCGCTCCAGCTCCAGTTCCAGCGCCTACGTGATCACCGACGTGCCCTTCGGCACCGCCCTCAAGGTCACCGGCACCGTGGCCAACGGCCGCGCAGAGATCGTCTGGAACGGCGCCTCGCGCTGGGTCACCGCGCAGTACCTCAGCGCCAACCCGCCGCTGGGCCAGAACCTGGGCTGGAGCAGTGGCCTCGACGGGCTGACCCCCCGCGCCAAGGTCGTGGTGGCCGAGGCACGTGAGAAGTTCCCCTTCATCCTGACCATCTACGGCGTGCGCCAGGACCCGCTGCCCGACCATCCGTCGGGACGCGCGGTCGACCTGATGATCCCCAGTTGGAGCACCTCGGCCGGCAACGCCCGCGGCTGGGAGGTCGCCACCTACTACCGCGCCAACGCCAAGCGACTGGGCATCCAGTACATCATCTGGGACCAGAAGATCTGGAACGTCACCCGTGACGCCGAGGGCTGGCGCCTGATGGCCGACCGTGGCGGTTCCACCGCGAACCACAAGGATCACGTGCACATCACTGTGCAGCCCTGACCGGGGAAGGTGACACCGGCCGTGGCGGACGAGGTCGGCCGTCACGGCCGGTCGGCATTTGGTCAGGCACCGCGGCTGTCCCCTACCATGGGGGCGCTGGTCCCCATCGTCTAGCGGCCTAGGACTCCGCCCTTTCAAGGCGGCAGCGCGGGTTCGAATCCCGTTGGGGATACGTATCATTTCGTCCATGACGCACGTGTGGCAGGACTGGGCGGGAACGTGGCGGGGTCGCGGTGACGGCGAGTACCCCACAATCGACGACTTCGCCTGGACCGAGGAGTTGGTGATCGCCCCCGTCCCGGGACGACCGCTGGCGTTGTGGACGAGCCGCACCCGCGACGAGGTCTCCGGCGACCCTCGCCACTCCGAGACCGGTTACCTCAGGCGCACGCCCTCCGGCGTGCAGTTGGTGCTGGCCCACGCCTTCGGGGCGACCGAGATCGCCGAGGGCAGCGGCGACGAGCACCGCATCGATCTGGTGGCGGGTCCCCTGCCCAGCGTGCCCGGTGGCAAGCCGATCGATGGGGTGGAGCGACACTACGAACGCGAGGGCGACCAGATCCGCTACACGCTGGCGATGGCCGCGGTCGGGGTCGAGATGTCGCACCACCTGGGGGCGGTGCTGCGCCGATTGGCGAACCCCGAAGACGGCACGCTATAGTTTCCAAGCCGCCAGAGATGGCGGCGGTCTTGGTCTGGGAGAACAGGCCCAAGGCCCCGTAGCGCAGTTGGTTAGCGCGCCGCCCTGTCACGGCGGAGGTCGCGGGTTCGAGTCCCGTCGGGGTCGCGAGGCGATGGGTGGACGATCCACCCCGCCCCACCACCAGGCCAGGTAGCTCAGTTGGTAGCAGCGTTCGCCTGAAAAGTGAAAGGTCGCCGGTTCGAACCCGGCCCTGGCCACGTCTGAGGCAGCACCCACGACATCGCGGGGGCTGCCTTCGTCGTCTGTGAGGTCCGCACTGCCCGTAGAGTGGGGCCAGTTCGACACCAGGAGACCAGCATGTCGCAGCAGGGCTACCCGCCTGGCCCCCAGTCCGGGCCGCCGTCCCAGCCCGGGCCCCCGCAGTCCGGCCCGGGAACTCCCTATCCCCAGTCGGGCAACTCGGCGAACTGGCCCACGGCCGAACAGCCCACCAGGCAGTGGCAGCCCAACCAGTGGCCCACCCAGCAGCCGGTGGCCCCTCAGGCTCCACAGCAGGGCCAGCACCCGCAGCCCCAGCAGCCCTACCCACCTCAACAGCCTCTCCCCGGCCAGCCACATCCAGGCCAGCAGGGTGGACCAGCCCCGCAGTTCCCCCAGCCGCAGCCCACGCCGCCGTACCCGAGCCAGGGTCCCCCAGGCGGCATGGGTCCGGCGCCGATGGGTCAGCAGTACCCACAGCAGCCGATGGGGTGGAGCCAGTCACCGGCACCCGTTGACGCCGCGACGGCAGCCGACAAGCAGTTCAAGGAGTCGCTGATCATCCTGGTCGGGGTGCTTGCCGTGATCCTGGTGATCTTCCTGATCACACGGTGGTTGGCCTATGGCGCTGCGATCGTCGCCCTGGGCTACGTCGGCTGGACCGGCTTCCGGCTGATGCAGGCGCGCAAGCAGCCGCAGGCCCCTCGACCCTTCGGCTGAGTACGCAGCCGGTCAGCGGTGCGCCGCGACCGCACGCAGGGCGCACCAGGTCGCCCGGCGGTTCAGTCGTCGTCGTGGACGGCGCCCGGGGTCCCGGGATCGACGATGTCGCCGATGATGCCGTTGGCCGACTTGGGCCAGGTCAGGTAGCGCACACCCATGTTGATCATCGCGGTCAACCGGTTGCGCCCGCCCAACAGGCTGCGCAGGTGCACCACGACCCAGAGCAGCCAGGCGATGACACCGGTGACCGAGGCTGATCGCCCGCCGGGCAGTGCGAGCTCGACGACCGCGGCGTTGCGTCCGATGGTGGCCATCGTCCCCTTGTCGACGTAGCCGAAGTCGGTGCCCGATCGTCCCTTGACCGCTGCGACGATCTGGTCGGCGGCGTGGCGTCCCATCTGGATGGCGGGCTGCGCGAGTTGCGGCAGCGGGTCGTCGACGACCAGGGCGGCATCACCCACGGCGTAGACGTCGGACAGACCCTGAACCCGCAGCCGGCGGTCGACCAGGATGCGACCGCCGCGCCCCTGCGGCAGTCCCCAGTCGGCGACGACCGGGTGAGCGCCCACGCCGGCCGCCCAGATCACCACGTCGACCTCGAGGCTGCCCCCATCGGCGAAGTGCAGCCGGTCCTGCTCGACCCGGTCGATCGTGGTGCCGAGCCGCACGTCGACGCCGCGCCGCCGCAACTGCGCCAGCGTGTAGTCACGCAGTTCCGGCTCGAACGGGGCCAGCACGGCATCACCCATCTCGACGAGCACGACCCGGAAGTTGTCGGTGGCGATCTCGGGGTAGACCGCCGGCAGCCCTTCGGACTTGAGTTCGGCCAAGGTGCCGGCCATCTCGACCCCGGTGGCGCCACCCCCGACCACAGCGACCGTGAAGCGCCGATCCGGGTCGTGCTGGGCGCTGAGTGCCTCCAGACCGGAGAAGATCCGGTCGCGGACGTCGAGCGCGGCACCGCGGGTGTAGATCGAGCGTGAGTGCTGGGCCGCCCCGGGGATGCCGAAGTGGTTGGGCCCCACGCCGGGTGCGAGCACCAGGTGGTCGTAGGTGATCGGGGCACCATGGCTGACCCGGACGGCCCTGGCCTCGGTGTCGATGCCGGTGACCGAGCCCCGACGGAAGGTGATCGCCCCGAGGCGGTGGTTCGCCGCGAACCGGCGAAGCCCATAGGTGATGTCGCCGGGGTTCAGCCCACCCGTGGCGACCTGGTAGAGCAGCGGCTGGAAGACCGAGTAAGGGTGCCTGTCGACCAGGGTGACCCGCAGACCGGCCTTGGCCAGAGCCGTGGCGGCGCTGAGGCCGGCGAACCCTCCGCCGACGATGACGACGTGCTGATCACGAAGTGGCATGCCTCGATCGTCGCACCCCGGTGGCGTCGGACCCAAGTTCGCGACTCAGCCCTGACGAGCTTGGTCAGCCGCGAACCGGGCATGCACCGACTCCCAGAACTCGATGTCCTCCGGACTCACCGACGAGCCCGAGCTGGACGATCCGGGCGCACCCGCGGGCATCGCCGCCCGCAAGGCCGCCGGTCCCCCACTGTCGAACTGGTGCTCGACCCTCGCCCTGCTTGACAGCATGCCGGGGTCGGAGACCTCGAGGCAGTGCACCTCACCCAGTCCCGCGGCAGTGGCCATGGTCTGGGCGCGTTCCCTGGCGTTGAACACCGCTGCGGCCAGCACCCTGGCCTCCTGTTCGACCCGGTGCTTCTCGGTCAGGGCCCACTCGACCCGGCCCAAGGTCACCCCCCTCGTGCCCCAGGCTGAGGTGGATGGTGGCCCGCTCGGGCGCGACGGACGCCTGCGCGGTGCCGACGATGGTGATCTCCACGATGACTCCCTTCCTTGTCCCGAGGGTGCCACGGCGGACTGACGACATCACGGTGTCGCAGGGCGGGGACGAGCGCCAACGAAGGGCTCAGATGGCGGAGACGGCCTCGGGCAGCGACTCGCGGTCGACCACGTAGGCATGCGCCCAGCGCCGCACCTCGTCGAAGAAGGCCGTGCGGGCCGGCAGCCGCGACAGGGTCAGGTCGTGCATGCCGCCCTTGATCCGCACCACGGTCACGTGCGGACCCAGCCGCACCGCCGCCTTGGCCAGCTTGTCGACCTCGAGCACCGTGTCTGCCTCGAACAGCGACTCGTCCCAGGTGCGCCGGAAGTCGGACCGATCGCTGATCAGGGTGAGCACCGGGCAGTCGATCGCCAACCCGGCCGAGACCCGCTTCTGCCCCTGCATCACGGCGGCGAGCCACCCGGCCCGCAGCACGAACGACGGGTGCTTCTTCAGCCCGAGGTCGAAGTCCCACTCCCCGTCCAGCGAGTCGTGGATGCTGCGCACGTAGAGCCCCGAGTCGGGCAGGTTGATCACGTAGGTGGCGTTGCGCTTGCTCATCTGCTTGAGGAACTGTGAGGTGACCGCCCGGAACGCCTCGGTGCCGTGCATGTCGAGCCACGGGGCGTTGAGGATCAGCCCGTTGAGTTCCCCGGGTCGGCGGCTCGCCCACAGCGAGGCCACCAGTCCGCCGGTGGAGTGGCCCATGACGGTCATCTGGTCGTGGTCTGCGCGCACCACCTCGAGGGCGGCGTCCAACTCCTGGCCGTACTCGTCTAGGTCGGTGATGAAGCCCGCGAACTGTCCCTCGCCGAGCGATCGTCCGTAGCGACGCAGGTCGACAGCGTAGAAGTCGAAACCCTCCTGGTCGAAGAACTTGGCCAGGTGGGTCTGGAAGAAGTAGTCACTCCAGCCGTGCACGTAGAGCACCGCGCGCGGGTGCCGGGCCGGCCCACGGCGCACGAGCGTGCCCACCAGCGGATCGGTCTCGGGCTCGTCGGGGGCGTAGGTCGCCAGCGGGAGCTCGAGGGTCAGGCACTCAAACCCGGACAGCTTGGTGTCAGGGCGCCAGTCGGCGCCCTCGTCCTCAGGCATCAGGAGGTGCGACGAACGTCCTGCTCGTCGTCCTCGTCGAGTTCGTCATCGTCCTCGTCGAACTCGTCATCGGCATACCGGTCAGCGAGGTCGGAGTAGTCCGGCTCGTCGAAGGTGTACTGGCCGCCTGACTCGGTGCGGAGCTCTCGTTCCAGCGACGCGAAGTCGGTGTTCACCGGACGGTACTTGAGATCTCGGGCAACCTTGGTCTGCTTTGCCTTTGCACGGCCGCGCCCCATATGGGTCGACCCCCTCGCTTGGTCATCGCGGGGTGTGCCCGCGGAATGTCTGGTCTGCTGTCGTGACGGCAAGACTACCGGAGCACGCCAGATGAGCCAAAGCAATCCACGCCCGCCAACGCTGAGGGCTGAAACCGGCGTCGGCGCTGGTCAGGCGCTCAGCGATGCGCCCCCTGCAGGACGACCCGCTCACCGTGTTCGCGCACCGGGTGGACGACGCCACAGACCCACGATTCGAGCCCTCGTCCGCGCATCTCGGCCTGGGCGACTGCCACGGCGTTCTGCGGCAGGACGATGGCCATGCCGACGCCCTGGTTGAGGGTCGCCTCGATGTCGGCCTGCGACACCTGACCCACCTGCTGCACCAGCGAGAAGACCGGCGGCGGGGTCCAGGTGGCGCGGTCGACCTCGACGGTCAGCCCCTCGGGCACCACGCGGGCCAGGTTGTTGGCGAAGCCGCCACCGGTGATGTGGCTCAGCGCGTGCACCGGTTCGCCGATCTGCTCACAGACGTCGAGCACGGCCAGCAGGTCGCTGGCGTAGACCCGAGTCGGGGTCAGCAACGCCTCGCCCAGGGTGGTGCCCAGGTCGGCCACGTGCTTGTCGAGTGTCCATCCGGCGTCGTCGAGCAACACCTTGCGCACCAGGGAGTAGCCGTTGGAGTGCAGCCCGGACGAGGCCACCGCCAGCACCAGGTCGCCCTCGGTGACCCGCTCGGGCCCCAGGATCTTGGCCTTCTCGACCACCCCGGTGGTGGCGCCGGCCACGTCGTACTCATCGGGTCCGAGCAGCCCGGGGTGTTCGGCGGTCTCGCCGCCGAGCAGTGCCGCGCCGGCCTGCTCGCAGGCCGCCGCGATCCCCTTGACGATGTCGGCGATGCGTTCGGGCACGACCTTCCCGCAGGCGATGTAGTCGGTCACGAACAGCGGCTCGGCCCCGCACACGACCAGGTCGTCGACCAGCATGCCGACCAGGTCGAAGCCGATGGTGTCGTGCTTGTCGAGGGCCTGGGCGATGGCCACTTTCGTCCCCACCCCATCGGTCGAGGTCGCGAGCACGGGGTGGTTGTAGCCGGCCAGGGCCGAGGCGTCGAAGAAGCCGGCGAAGCCCCCCAACCCGCCCAGCACCTCGGGGCGGCGGGTGCGTGCGACGTGCTGCTTCATCAGTTCGACGGCGCGGTCGCCGGCCTCGATGTCGACGCCGGCTCGGGCGTAGGCGGACTGGCTCATGGTCACTCCTTGGGGGTGAGGCGGGTCGGCACCGGAACCGGGTAGACCCCGTCGAAGCAGGCTCGGCACAACTGGTCCATGGGCTGGTGCGTGGTCTGCACGAGCGCCTCGAGCGAGATGAAGCCCAGCGAGTCGGCGCCGATCGCGCGGCACATCTCGTCGGTCCCCATGCCGGGGGCGAGCAGCTCGGCGCGGGTGGCGAAATCGATGCCGTAGAAGCAGGGCCACTGCACCGGCGGCGACGAGATCCGCACGTGCACCTCGGCGGCGCCGGCGCTGCGCAGCATCGCCACCACCTGGCGCTGGGTGTTGCCGCGCACGATCGAGTCGTCGACCACGACCAGCCGCTTGCCCTCGACCACGTCGCGCAGCGGGTTGAGCTTGAGCCGGATGCCGAGTTGGCGCACCGTCTGCGAGGGCTGGATGAAGGTGCGTCCGACGTAGGCGTTGCGCACCAGGCCCTGCCCGTAGGGAATGCCCGACTCGGCCGCATAGCCGATCGCGGCCGGCGTCCCCGAGTCGGGGGTGGGGATCACCAGGTCGGCCTCGGCCGGGCACTCCTCGGCGAGCAACTTGCCGATCTTGACCCGGACGTTGTGGATGCGTCGACCGTTGAGCGTGGTGTCGGGCCGGGCCAGGTAGACGTACTCGAACAGACAACCCTTCGGCGCCGGCTCGGCGAACTGGTTCGAGCGCAGACCGTCGGCGTCGATCGCCAGCAGTTCGCCTGGTTCGATGTCGCGGACGAATGTGGCCCCGACGATGTCGAGGGCCGCGGTCTCGCTGGCGACCACCCAGCCGTTCTGCAGCCGTCCCAGGGCCAGCGGGCGGATCCCCTGTGGGTCGCGCGCGGCGTACAGGGTGTTCTCGGTCATGAAGGTGAGGCAGAACGCGCCACGCAGGTGCGGCAGCACCGCCAGCGCGGCCTTCTCGATGTCGTCCTCGCCGTGGGTGGCCAGCAGTGCCGACAGGATCGCGGTGTCAGAGGTGGAGTCCATCCGCTGCTTGTGGGGCACCTCGCTGCAGGGGGCCTGGGTGGCCAGCATGGCCTCGAGTTCCTCGGTGTTGGTGAGGTTGCCGTTGTGCGCCAACGCCAGGCCGCCGTCGCCGGTCTCGCGGAAGGTCGGTTGGGCGTTGCCCCAACTGGACGAGCCGGCGGTCGAGTAGCGGGTGTGGCCGACGGCCAGGTGGCCCTGGAGGGAGTTGAGGGTCGACTCGTCGAAGACCTGCGAGACCAGCCCCATGTCCTTGAAGACCATGATCCGCTGGCCGTTGCTGACCGCCAGCCCCGCGGACTCCTGACCACGGTGCTGCAGGGCGAACAACCCGAAGTAGGCGAGTTGGGCGACGTGTTCGCCCGGGCTGAAGACCCCGAACACACCGCACTGGTCCTGGGGACCTCGGTCGTGGGGATCGAGTTCGTGGGTCAGACGACCATCCGGACGGCGCACGCGCTCACCCTACCGCCTGCTCACCTGCCCCTGACCGTGCTGCCCACCACCCTTGGCGGCTGAGGAGCCTCAGTCGACCACCCGTGCACACCCATCCGAAGACGAAGGCGACCATGACCGAGGCCACCATCATCTCCCCGCCGTCCTCGAGCACCTGCGTCACGTGGGAAGCTTTCGACGCGGCCGGCAGTACCGATCCGACGGCATCCAACAGCACGCCCACTGTGAAGAGGGCTCCGAGGAGCACCAAGAGATCGCCGGTGAACGCCTTGATGGCCCTCGGGGCTCGCCAGAGACCAGCCAGCAGCCCCAAGCCCAGCGGGAGACCGACCAGGGCAACCAGGCCGAGTTCGCCCAACTCCTGTGCTGAGAGCACGCCGTTCGAGGGCAGCACCTGAGCTCGGGCGATCCGATGCCCGAATCGCTCGTGCAGTCGCAGCGCGTCGGTGGCCACCATGGCCAGGAAGAGCACGACCCAGCCGACCAGTCGCAGGGTGCGATGCAGTATCACCGCGAGCGCCGTGAGCACCAGCAGCCAGGCCCACTTCAGATACTGGTAGTGCTCGGCGAGACCATTGTCCATGTCGATCTGGTAGCGCGACAGCGACCGGGTGGGGTCGAGCCGATACAGCACGTGCAGCGTGATGTAGCCGAGGTCAGTGAGCAGCAGCAGCACGAGCAGCATCGAGTGCGGTGTCGGCCGCCGGGTGCGCTCCATACCTCGACGCTATGGCCCGGCGATGAGACGGCCATGAGAGACACACGTGATCGTCGTCATGGTGTCGGCCGTCACGCCCCGCGAGGTGGACCCACCGAGCCTCTCTCGACGATCTCGGGCTCCAGGCTGACCGCCCGCGCAGGGCCGCCCCTACCGGGGTGGCGCAACCGCTCGGCCAGCACCTGCGCCGCCAGTCGCCCGACCCCGCCGACGCGGAGCCGCCACCGCGGTCAGCGGCGGGTCGAGGTCAGCGGCGAGCACATCGTCCTGAGCGATCATCGACACGTCGTGACCCAGCCGCAGACCGGCTGTTCGCAGGCGCAGGCTGAGTGGTTCGGCCTCGAGGTCGGAGTGCACGTGCGCGTGCCCCTGTCACAGCAGGTGCTCGATGGCGAGCTCAGCCCCCTGGCATGGTCGGTTCCTACGCTGTCGTAGCGACCGGGCGTGCCCCGGCGTCGCCTCAGGCGTTCCATCAGCACCACGGGCAGTCAGTTCGCCGACGCGGCCGTGGTCGAGGACTTCGGGGCAGCCGACCTCGGCGGGCAACTCGCGCATGACCAGGGCTTCGGCGGTCAGGCGCAGCGGTTGCCGATCCAGCACACCCGCAGGAAGGCGCGCTCGGGTGCGTTGACGGCGACCGCGTGGTTCGACCAACTCGGCACGATGTCACCCAAGTGGTCGGGGTCGATGCCTGCGTCGGCGGCGCAGCGCAGCACCCGGGAGCGGACGACCTCGTCCATCGGGGCGCTCATCGGGCCGGCCTGGGTGACTCAGGATCGTCGCGGCGGCGTTGCCACTCGGCGAGCACCTCGTCCACGTCGAGGGGACGCGTGTAGATCGGTACCCGCTCGACCTGGCGGGCGTTGGAGTCCTTGATGCGCGCGTTGAGGTCCTCGATGAGGTCGCGCGCCAGTTCGCGGGTGCGGACGTCGGCCAGGGTCTGCTGGATGTCCTGCTTCTCGCGCCGCAGGCGCAGCGAGGTGGGCATGGCGCCGGTGAGGTCTTCCTTCTCGAGCTTTCGCCGCAACCACCAGTCGGCATCGCCCGGTCGTCCCAGGTCGATCGGCTTGCCGGCGCCGGGCAGGTTGTCGAACTCGCCACGTTCCATCGCCTCGCGGATCTGGCGCTCGACCCAGGTCTCGGAGCGCGGCTGGCCGGGATGGGACATGGGTCGAGTCTACGGACGCGCCACGCCCCTCGAGTCGGCCCTGCGGATCGATACGATTCCGGCTGTGTACGTACCCGAGTTCTTCGTCAAGCAGCGCATCACCATGTTGGTCAACCGGTACGAGGTGCTCGCACCCGGACCCGACGGCCAGCCCGGGCAGATGCTGGCCTTCGCCCAGCAGAAGCGGCTGGCCTTAAAGGAGAAGGTGACCTTCTACTCCGACGACACCCAGACCCGGCCGGTGTTCAGCTTCGCCGCCCGCCAGGTGGTCGACCTGGGCGCGCAGTACGACGTCTTCGACGAGTACGGCCAACCGATCGGCTACATCAAGAAGGTCTTCGGTGCCAGCCTGCTGCGCTCCACCTTCGAGATCGCCGGCCCCGGCTACCAGGGACGCGGCCACGAGGAGAACGAAGCGGTCGCCCTGCTGCGCCGGTTCACCGAACTGGACTTCCTACCGGTGCACTTCGCGTTCACCTCCGAGCAGGGCGAGCCGTTGATGCGGGTGCGTCGCCAGTTCTCGCTGCGCGACAAGTACACCGTCACCGTGCCCGACCAGCGCGTCGACTTCCGGGTCGCCGCCGCCATGGGCGTGGCGCTCGACGTGCTGATGAGCCGCTGAGCCTCGTCCCTCGCCGTTTCCGTCAGGGTCGAAACAGGCTCAGCGGGCGAGTCGGGCCAGCAGCAGCGCCTCGGCGACGGCGGCCTTGCCGAAGTCACCCAGGTCGAGGGACTCGTCGATGCCATGGGCGCGGGAGTCGGGATCGCCGACCGCGGTGACCAGCACCGTCGCGTCCGGGAAGGCCTGCTGGAAGTCGGCCACCATCGGTATCGAGCCACCCTGGCCGACCTGGACGGCGTCTCGTCCCCAGGCCACCTTGAAGGCGTCGGCCGCAGCGTCGGCGACATGTCCCTCGAACGGGATCAGGCCGGGCTGACCGGAGTCACCGTCGGTGACGGTCACCTTCGCACCCCACGGGGCGTGGGTCTCGAGGTGGGTGCGCAGGGCGTCCATGGCACGGTTCGCGTCGTCGCCGGGAGCCACGCGCAGGCTGACCTTGGCGCGGGCCTTCGGGGCCAGGGTGTTCGAGGCATTGGCCACCGAGGTGGCGTCGATCGCCAGCACGCTGATCGAGGGCTGGCCCCACAGCCTGCTGACCACGCTGCCCTCGCCGATCCACTCGACGCCGTCGAGGATGCCGGTCTCGGTGCGCAGGCGGTCCTCGGGGTAGTCGAGGTCGGCGACCTCACCGTGCTGCAGGCCCTCGACCGCGACCCGTCCGGAGTCGTCATGCAGGGTGGCGAGCAGTCGGCACAGGGTGGTGAGCGCATCAGGGACGATGCCGCCGAACTGTCCCGAGTGCAGTGCGTGGTCGAGCGTGGCGACCTCGACGACGCAGTCGGCCAGCCCGCGCAGGGTGGTGGTGAAGGCGGGCTCGCCGACGTCCCAGTTGCCGGAGTCGGCGATCACGAACACGTCGGAGCGCAGCAGATCGGCGTGGCGTTCCAGGATGGTGGCCAAGCTGGGTGAGCCGATCTCCTCCTCACCCTCGATGAACAGGGTGACTCCGACCGGCGGCTTGCCGTCGAAGGCGCGTAGCGCGGCCAGATGCACCGCGATGCCGGCCTTGTCATCGGCGGTGCCTCGTCCGAACAGGCGCCCGTCACGCTCGGTGGCCTCGAACGGTTCGCTCGTCCACAACGCCAGATCGCCGGTGGGCTGCACGTCGTGGTGGGCGTACAGGCAGACGGTGGGCTGGCCCTCGGGTGCGGGGAAGCGGGCGATGACGGCGGGCAGGCCGCCCTCGGCGACCACCTGCACGTCGGGGCAGCCGAGTTCCTTGAGCTGTTCGGCCACCCAGAGCGCGCTGGCCTGCACATCGGCGATGTGGTCGGGCATGGACGAGATCGAGGGGATCGCGCACAGGGCGATCAGGTCGTCGAGCGTGCCGGGGAGCTCCTGCTCCACTCGGGCGCGCAGGGCATCGTCGTCATGGAGGGCGTCGTCGTGGGCCATGAAGCTGACCCTATCGCCGGCCCGGGCGGCACGGCTGACCGTCGAAGGTCACCGGCGGGGAACTGTCACGGCGACACCGTACACTCAGGGATCGTGAGCAGGTGGAGGCGTGCTGGACGGGCGGCGGCGGCCCTGGTCGTCGGCGCGCTCTCGATGTCGCTCGCCTCGCTGGCGCAGGCCACCCCTCCCCCGATGCCGCAGAACCCCTTTCCGGCTGAGGTGCCTGCCCACTGGAGTGGTGACGTCATCGTCAAGTTCCGCGACGGAACGCCGGCCGAGCGCACCGCCGCCGGCCGCGAGGGCGCCATCCGCGCGGCCAGCAACCGCGCCAGACTGCCCCAGGCCGCGCGCGCGAAGCGGGTGCTCGGCAACGAGGCCGCCCTGGTCAGCGGCGGTGGCAACCCCCGGTCGCTGATCGCCACACTCCAAGCCCGTTCCGACGTCGAATGGGCAGTGCCCGACACCCGCATCGTCCGGGCCACCAACGACACCTACTGGTCGTCACAGTGGAACCTGCAGGAGGGGCTGCCCGGGTTGTCGGTGACCAGCGCGTGGCAGCGAACGTCTGGTTCTGGTGCGCGGGTGGCCGTGATCGACAGTGGCAGGACCAACCCCCCCGACCTGTCGGGACGCTGGCTGGGTGGTTACGACTTCGTCTCCGACCCGACAGCCGGCGGCGACGGCAACGGGCGCGACGGCGACGCGACCGACACCGGTGACTACTGCAACAGCGACCCGTCCAGCTGGCACGGCACTGGGGTGGCCGGGACGATCGCCGCCCTCGCCAACAACTCCCGCGACATCGCCGGCGTCGCGCCCGCCAGCCGGGTCGTCCCGGTGCGGGTGCTGGGACGATGCGGTGGTTACGTCTCCGACCTGATCGACGCGATGCTGTGGTCGGCGGGGATCGCGGTGCCCGGCGCACCCGCCAACGCGTACCCGGCTCGGGTGCTCAACCTGTCGCTCGCCTCGGTGCAGCCGGAGGCCTGTTCGCCGGCGATGCAGGACGCGATCAACCGAGTGCGAGGGCGCAATGCCCTGGTGGTGGTCGCGGCCGGCAACGAGTACGCGCCCGCAGCCAGCTATTCACCAGGCAACTGCCAGGGCGTGATGACGGTCGCGGCGAGCAACCCCTCGGCCCAGCGGTCCAGCTTCTCCAACTACGGCGGGCCCGTCAGGGTGGCAGCCCCCGGCGGCGAGACCAATGCGCCGGTGCCCTCGCTCGGGCTGGATGCCGCCACCACGAACAACGGCGCCTACACCACCGTCGGCGTCCTGGGTACCAGCATCGCCGCACCGCACGTCTCCGGGGTGGCGGCGCTGCTGCTGGCGGCCCATCCGTCGCTGACGCTGGCCCAACTCGAGACGCTGCTCACCCGCACCGCCGAAGGTGCTGACACTTGTAGTGGGTGCGGTGCGGGCATCGTCGACGCCAATCTGGCCCTGTCGTGGCTGCCGACGGTGAGCTCGCTCGGGTTCGCGCACACCGGCCTGCCCGGCGGCGAGATGGTGCTGCTCGGTGCAGGGCTGGCCAGGGTCACCTCGGTGACCATTGGCAGCCTCGACGCGCCGATCGTCGGCAGGAGCGGCGACAACCGCCTGGTCGTGCGCGCCCCCGCCCACCTGGCTCCGGGCCGCTACCCGGTGAAGGTGTCCAACGGCATGGTGACGACCACCGGCCGGGTCGACGTCGGCTATGTCGACCTGCCGCGCGTGGTGTCGCTGCCGACCACGACCGCCGCAGCCAGGGCGGTGATCCAGGTGACCGGACGCGGTTTCCTGCCCGGTGCGACGGTCGACCTGTCGGGCACCCCGGCCGAGGTCACGACGGTCTCGCCGGAGAGCCTGTGGTTCGTCGTCCCGGCCGGTGTGAAGGGACGAGTCGTCGTCCGGGTGACCACCAGCCAGGGGACGAGTTCTGCCTCGAAGGGCTCCATCCTCACCGTGAGCTGACCCGCTCTGGCACGATCAGGGGGGTGAGAACCCGCCCCCGATGGATCGTCCTCGTCCTCGCCCTGGCACTGTCGTTGCTGGCGTCAGCGTGCCGTCAGGATGCCGGGCAGCCCACTCCGAGCCCGACGTCCGCTGCCTCGACGACCCCCCTGAGCCCCGTCGGGCCGGCGATGCCGGTGGGGGTGCAGATGTTCCAGTGGAACTGGCGCTCGATCGCCGCGGAATGCCCGCAGTTGGCGCGCGACGGCTACTCGTTCCTGCAGACCTCGCCGCCCCAGGAGTCGATTGCCGGCGATCCGTGGTGGATCGTCTACCAGCCGGTCTCGTACAAGCTGGAGTCGACGCTGGGCACCCGCGAGGAGTTCGCCGCCATGGTGAAGGCCTGCCAAGAGGTCGGTGTCGAGGTGTTCGCCGACGTGGTGATCAACCACATGACCGGTCAGGACACAGGCGGTACCGGCACGGCCGGGTCGAAGTTCGAGCACTACCGCTACCCGGGCATCTACGAGCCAGCTGACTTTCACCAGTGCGGGCTGACCGAGGGCAACGAGATCGTCGACTACTCCAACCAGGCGCAGGTGCAGACCTGTGAGCTGCTTAACCTGTCCGATCTCAACACCTCGTCCGACAAGGTGCGTCGCACGATCGCGGCCTACTTGGACGACCTGATGTCGCTGGGGGTGGTCGGTTTCCGGGTCGACGCGGCCAAGCACATCAGTGCTGAAGACCTGGCCGCGATCATCGACCTGGTGAAGGTGGAGCCGAAGCTGATCCTCGAGGTGATCCGCGGAGCCGACAACGAGCCAGTGCAGCCCGAGCAGTACGTCAACATCGGCCCGTCGCAGGAGTTCGGCATCTCGCGCGAGCTGATGAACATCTTCGGCAACTACAGCTTCGACTCGGTCAACACCTTCGGCATCGGGTCGTGGCTGCCCAGCAAGAGTGCGATCAGCTTCGTCGACAACCACGACACCGAGCGCAACGGCGAGTCGCTGTCGATCGCCAACCCCGGCCCCTACCGGCTGGCGCAGGCCTTCCTGCTGGGCTACGGCTACGGCACGCCCGTGCTCTACACGGGCTATGAGTTCAACTTCGTCACCGACGCCGGCCCTCCGCGCGGTGACGGGTCACGGGTGCAGGACGCCAAGTGCGGCACCCCGCCGTGGACCTGCAACCACCGCTCCCCCGCCAATGTCGGCATGATCCAGTTCCACAAGGCGGTCGGTGACGCACCGGTGACGACGATGGCCGAGGGCAACCTGGTCGGCATCCAGCGCGGAGGCCACGGCTTCGTCGCGATCAACGCCGGCGAGGGCGCGACGGCCGTGCCGTGGGAGACCGGCATGGCCCCGGGGTCCTACTGCAACCTGGCGGTGCCCGGCTGCACCGAGAAGGTGAGCGTGGGCGACGACGGCAAGATCACCAGCGAGGTGCCCGGCGACACCGTGGTCGCCATCGCCGCCACACACAAGGGCTGACCTCACCGGCCGGGCGACGGCTCGAAGGCGGGCTCGCCCTCGGGGTGGCGCCCGAGTTCGCGGTCGCCGGCAACTCGTTCGTCGAGTTCGTCGACTTCGTCGAGTTCGTCCGCCTCGTCCACTCCCTCGAGCCACTCACTCAGGGTGGGCGTCGGCCCCTCGCTCCGACTCAGGGCGATCGATCGAAGCCTCGTGCGCTCGCGAACCTGTTCGCGCCACTCGTTGCGCTGGGCCATGACTTGTTGACTGGTCGGGTGCTGCGTGGCGAGTGCCCGCTCAGCGGAGGCTCCCAGTGCGAGCTGCTCCGCGAGCGACCGAGCACCACGACGTCGCCGGCCCACAGACGCCGCCACCGGCCGGTAGTTGAAGCCCCCTTGCCCCGAGGGGTTGGCCCACGGCGAGGCGGCCACCACGTCGAGGTGGGCAGGGAATCGGCGGCCGACGCTGTCGCGCACCGAGTCGGGCGTGCCCATGGGTTCTGCTCGGACCTCGGCCACATCGATGACATCCATCCGAAGCCCAGCCAGGTCGAGGATCCGCGCGTACATCGAGAGTGAGGGCTCGCGGTCGCCGCTCTCCCACCGGCCAACGGTGCCGGGCGCCACCCCGAGCAGGCCAGCCAGCCCTCGTTGGCTGACTCTGAGGATGCGCCTCACCCGTCGGATCAGCCCAGGCACGTCGAGGCCGGTCGAATGCGCACCGCTACGCCACCCGCCGCGGTGGCTCGATCGATCTGTTGTCTGCACTTGTCCGTCCCCCCACTCGCCCCACGTAGGTTGCCTGAAGATCTCGACACGACAGTCGCAGGCAGCACTGACACTTCTGTTCCATGGGCCGGCGCAGACCCGCCTGGCGCCTCTCTCACCGGGCGCTTCTGGGACGAGTGCCTACTCCAGACCGTGGGGAGTGCTTCCGTTGCGGAGGCACTCCCCACGGAATGGAGTCCACCCAGTCCACCGCGCCCACGAGCCGCCCGGCGGAAGCCGAGGGGCTGCCGAGGCTGCCGGGGCACGGGCGTGAGCCCGACGCGGACGGCTTGGCGGTCGTCAGGCGTTCATGGCGGCGGGGATGGGGGCGGTCCAAGCCTCGCGCAATTCGTGCAGCGAGACGCTGAACAACCCCTCCACCTTCAACACCGGCTCGGCCGTCACCTCGCCCAGACGCACGACCGGAACCTTGCGCTCGCCGCACAGCCGCTCGAACTGGTGCAGGTTGTCCACCGGCACCGAGGCCAGAACGCGGCCGGCTGACTCGCTGAACAGGTGCATGGTGTTGCAGCCGTCGGGCAGCGTTACCGAGGCGCCGAGGTTGCGGCGCAGGCACGACTCGACCAGCGCCTGGGCCAGACCGCCGTCGGCGAGGTCGTGGGCCGAAGTCAGCACCTGCTCCTTGCTGGCGGCGATCATCACCTTGGCCAGAGCCTTCTCGGCGGCGAAGTCGACCTTGGGCGGGTTGCCGCCGAGGTGGCCATCGTGGACGACGTCGGCCCAGATCGAGCCGGACAACTCGTCCCTGGTGGTGCCGAGCAGGACGACCACGTCGCCAGGGTTGGCGAACCCGATCGGGGTGCGCCTGTCGACGTCGTCGATCACGCCGAGCATGCCGACGGTGGGCGTGGGCAGGATCGCCACGTTGCCGGTCTGGTTGTAGAAGCTGACGTTGCCGCCGGTGACCGGGGTGCCCAGCACCTGGCAGCCGTCGACCAGACCCTTGATCGACTCGACGAACTGCCACATCACCTCGGGGTCCTCGGGAGAGCCGAAGTTGAGGCAGTCGGTGATCGCCACCGGTTCCGCACCCGAGGTGGCCACGTTGCGGTAGCTCTCGGCGAGCGCCAACTGGGCACCCAGATACGGGTCGAGGTAGCAGAACCGGCCGTTGCAGTCGGTGGCCAGCGCGATGCCCAGGCCGGACTCCTCGTCGATGCGGAGCATCCCCGAGTCCTCGGGCTGAGCGAGCACGGTGTTGCCGCGGACGTAGCGGTCGTACTGGTCGGTCACCCACGACTTGTCGCACAGGTTGGGCGAACCCACCATCGCCAGCAGTTGGCGCCGCAGTTCGTCGCCGGACTGGGCCCGCGACAGTGCCTCGGCCGGATCGCCGTTGACGTCGTCGATCCAGTCCGGACGAGAGATCGGCCGCTCGTAGACCGGTCCGTCGTGCGCCACGGTGCGGGGGTCGACGTCGACGATCGTCTCGCCGTGCCAGTCGATGATCAGCCGGTCGCCCTCGATCACCTCGCCGACCACCGTGGCCAGCACGTCCCACTTGGCACAGATCTCGAGGAAGCTGTCGACGTTGGCCGGCTCGACCACCGCCATCATCCGCTCCTGTGACTCGCTCATCAGGATCTCCTCGGGCGCCAGCGAGGGATCGCGCAGTTCCACGAGGTCGAGGTCGACGTGCATGCCGCCGTCACCAGCACTGGCCAGCTCTGAGGTGGCGCACGAGATGCCGGCCGCCCCGAAGTCCTGGATGCCGCTGATCAGGTTCTCGCCGAACAGTTCGAGGGTGCACTCGATCAGCAGCTTCTCCATGAACGGGTCGCCGACCTGCACGCTGGGGCGCTTCTTGGGCTTGCCGCCGTCGTCCTCGAACGTCTCCGAGGCGAGGATCGAGGCGCCGCCGATGCCGTCACCACCGGTGGCCGCGCCGTACATGATCACCTTGTTGCCCACACCCGAGGCGTGCGCGGTGTGCAGGTCGTCGTGGCGCAGCAGCCCCACGCACAGGGCGTTGACCAGCGGGTTGCCCAGGTAGGTCTGGTCGAAGACCACCTCGCCACCGATGTTGGGCAGGCCCAGGCAGTTGCCGTAACCGCCGACGCCGGCGACCACACCGGGCAGCACCCGAGCGGTGTCAGGGGCGTCCAGCGGGCCGAAGCGCAGCGGGTCCATCACACCGATCGGACGAGCACCCATCGCCAGGATGTCGCGGACGATGCCGCCGACCCCGGTGGCCGCGCCCTGGTAGGGCTCGACGTAGGACGGGTGGTTGTGCGACTCGGCCTTGAAGGTGACTGCGTAGCCCTGACCGATGTCGACCACACCGGCGTTCTCACCGATGCCGGCCAGCAAAGGACCGCGCGGGGTCTCCTGCTTGAGCACCGAGAACCGCTTCAGATGCACCTTGCTCGACTTGTAGGAGCAGTGCTCCGACCACATCACCGAGTACATCGCCAGCTCGGCGCCGGTGGGACGACGACCCAGGATCTCGCGGATCCTCGCGTACTCGTCGGCCTTCAGGCCCAGTTCGGCCCACGGCTGCTCGACGTCTGGAGTGTTCTGCGCATGCTCGACAGTGTCTGCCACGGCGACCAATCTAGCCGCAACCGGTGGAAGGGCGAACGGGCGACCGGTGGGGGTGGTCAGCCGACGACCAGCAGGGTCTCGACACGTTCGCTCGTCCCTCGCGAACCACTCGACCCACGTGGACGGAGTCAGGCGTTGAACGCCTGCGCCCGGCCAGCCCGCTCAGCCTGGTCGACCAGTTCGACCACCGTCCGGCGAAGTGCCGCGGGCGCGTCCGGGTGCTCGTCCAGCCAGGTCCGGCCTCGGGTGGCGCCCACTTTCGCGTCCGCCGGGAACAACTCCTCCACCAGGCGGCCCGCGATCTCCTGCGGGTGCTCGTCCCAGATCGTCACCAGCGACAAGAAGTAGCGGTCGTCGAAGCCGGCGACCAGGTCGCGGTGCAGCGGTTGTCCCCAACCGGCCAGCGCGGCGCCGACCTGGGCATTGGTCAGCGCCCCCGGCGTCAGGAGGGTGTCGAACAGCTCGGCCTTGCCCTGCGGATCAGGCAGTCCCGACCGCGCCCCGAGCAACTCGGTGCGTCCGTCGAGGGTGTCGTCGTGGGCCTCCATGTGTGCCTGCAGACCGTCGGCATCGATCCGGCCGTGCACAGCCAGCGCGCGCAGCATCGACCACCGCAGTTCGACATTGGTGGTGGTCTCCAAGGCGTCCTGCACCCGGGTCACCAGTTCGGGCGTGCGAGCCATCGCCAGCGCCCAGGCCCGATCGAGGACGACCGCCCGGTCGTCGGCCGGCTCCTCCCCCGGCGACACCCAGGCACTCAGCGCCTCGGCCAGCCGCAGCCTGGCCGCGGCCCGCCGCTCTGTGGGCAGGTAGTTCTCGATCATCGACGACGCCTCGGCCAGCAGCGACGCCAGCGACGCGGTGTCGGACTCGGCGCGCGCATGCCGCACCACCACCTCGAGGAAGTCGTCGACCCGCAGGCGAGCGTCACGCACCCTGGTCTGCAGGTTGGTCCAGACCAGCGCGCGCGCCAGCGGGTCGTCCAAGCTCGACAGGTGCTCGCGCAGGGTCGCCAGCGAGGCCTCGTCGAACTCGACCTTGGCGTAGGTGAGGTCGTCGGCGTTGACCAGCACCAGCGCCGGCGCGGGTCGGCCGACCAGCCGCGTCAGCGACGCGCCATCGCCGGCCAGTTCCAGCGGCACGCTCTCGCGCAGCACCAACCGGTCGTCGATGACGTCGTACAACGCCACCCGTAGGGTGTGCGGTCGTCCGACGTGCTCACCGGTCAGGGCGTCGACCGAGGTCTGCTCGACCGCGAACCGGACGATGCGTCCCTGCTCGACCTCGACCACCGGACGCAGCAGGTCCGGCCCGCTGGTGCGCAGCCAGGCCTGCACCCACGACGACAGGTCGCGTCCGCTCTCGGTCTCGAGCGCGGCGACCAGGTCGGCGAAGGTCGCCGATGAGAACGCACGCTGGGCGAACAGCCGTCGCGACCCGGCCAGGAAGGCCTGCAGCCCGACGTGGTGCACCAACTGCTTGAGCACCGCCGCACCCTTGGCGTAGGTGATGCCGTCGAAGTTCTGCCGGGCGGCCTCGACGTCGGCGATGTCGGCGATGATCGGGTGCGTGGTGGGCAGTTCGTCCTGCTGGTAGGCCCAGGCCTTGCGGCGGCCGGCAAAGGCGACCCAGTTGTCGGTGAACTCGGTGGCGGTCACCGCGGCATGGGTGCCCATGAACTCGGCGAACGACTCCTTGAGCCACAGGTCGTCCCACCACTGCGGGGTGACCAGGTCGCCGAACCACATGTGCGACATCTCGTGCAGCACCACGTTGGCGCGCGAGGAGTACTGTGCGCGAGTGGCCGCGGTACGGAACAGCACCCGTTCGGTGAAGGTGACCAGGCCCGGGTTCTCCATCGCGCCCAGGTTGTACTCGGGCACGAACACCTGCTCGTACTTGCCCCACGGGTAGGGGTGGCCCATGTGCTCGTCGAAGAAGTCCAGACCCTGGCGCATCACGGTGAAGATCGCCTCGGCGTCCAGCGTGCTGGCTCGTGACGCCCGGCACGCCAACCCGAGCGGCACGACCATCCCGTCCTCACTGAGCCACTCGTCGCTGGCGGTGTGCCAGGGCCCGGCGGCGACCGCCACCAGGTAGGACGACAGCGGAGGGGTGGTGTCGAAGCTGTGGGTGGTGCGCTCGTCCAAGGTCGTGGACGAGCGTGCGGCCCCGTTGGCGAGCACGGTCCAGCCGGCGGGGGCGACCACCTGCATGCTCACCTTCTGCTTGAGGTCGGGCTGGTCGAAGGTGGCGAACACCCGGCGGGCGTCCGACGGCTCGAAGTGGGTGTAGAGGTAGGTGGTGTCGTCGACCGGGTCGACGAAGCGGTGCAGGCCCTGCCCGGTGCGGGAGTAGCGGGCTCGTCCGGTGATCTCGACGGTGACCTCGCTGTCGATCGGCAGGTCGTGCAACCACACCCGGGCGCCGTCGAAGTCGACCTCGGTCCAGGCGCCGTCGATGCTGACCTGGTGCACCTCGCCGAGGAAGTCGACGAACGTCTCGGGCTCGAGGGCGGTGACCCGCAGCGTCGAGCGGGTGCCGAACCAGGCCTGGTCGGCGTCGGCGGCGCCGGACAGGTCGAGGTGCACCTCGAGCACGCCGGGAGCGACCGCGGCACTGCGGGCCTGGGCATCGACGCGGGACAGGTTGGCGATGGCCGAGTTGGTGGGGCGGGCCGAGTTGGTGGGGCTGGCCGGGTTGGTGGGACTCACCCTGCAAGCCAACCACGGACGACCCTCCCGGTCATCGACCGACCCGGCCGAACGACATCAGTCCCGGTGCCGGACGAGGGTCCGGACCCCGCCCAGCCGGGCCGGACCGGCGTGGCTAGAGTGGGCCCCAACCGGTACTGGCGACAACAACGGAGTGTGTCATGACCACGCGAGTCACCCTGTCGGACTGGACCCTGTCGGGGTTGGCTCCCACGCCGGTCGACCTCCCCGGATCGGTACCAGCGACCGTGCCGGGCTGCGTCCACACCGACCTGCAGGACGCCGGGCTGATCCCCGACCCGTACTTCGGCGAGAACGAGAAGCTGTTGACCTGGATCGGGCGCACGCCGTGGCGCTACGCCGCCCCGCTGCCGGCCACCACCGGCCACGACCGGGTCGACCTGGTCTGCGACGGTCTCGACACCGTCGCCACCGTGCGGGTCAACGACGCCGAGGTCGGCCAGACCCAGAACATGCATCGCCGCTACCGCTTCGACGTCACCGAACAGGCTGCCCGCGGCGGCGTGCTGATCGTCGACTTCGGCTCGCCGATCAGTGAGGCCGACCGCCGCTCGGTCGAGTTGCACGCCCGCCCCCAGGTCGGCAACAACCACCCCTACAACGCGTTGCGCAAGATGGCCTGCAGCTTCGGCTGGGACTGGGGCATCGAGACCGCGTCGTCGGGCATCTGGCGCGACATCCGGCTCGAGGGCTGGTCGGTCGCCCGGCTCGACCAGGTGCTCACCGACGCCACGGTCGCCGAGGTCGACGGCCTCGACCAGGGCGCGGTCTCTGTGCGGGTGCGCATCGAGCGCGCCCGTGACGTCGACGTCACCGTCCGCGCCGAGATGATGGGCGGACTGGTCCACCAGGAGGTCGTCGTCGGTGCCGGTCAGACCGAGGCCACCCTGGCGCTGGCGGTCGGGCAGGTCGAGCGCTGGTGGCCGGTCGGCCATGGCGGCCAGACCCTCTACCCGATCACGGTGACGCTGTCGGCCGACGGCACCGAACTCGACCGGGTCGAGCGCCGACTGGGGTTCCGCACGGTGACCCTCACGATCACCCCCGACTCGTCCGGAACCCCCTTCGCGCTGGTGGTCAACGGGCGTCCGATCCTGGTCAAGGGCGTGAACTGGATTCCTGACGACACCTTCCCGCACCGGATCACCCGAGGCCGCTACCACGAGCGGTTCCAGCAGTGCCTGCAGGCCAACGTCAACCTGATCAGGGTCTGGGGCGGCGGCATCTACGAGGACGACAACTTCTTCGAACTCGCCGACGAACTCGGGCTGATGACCTGGCAGGACTTCCTGCTGGCCTGCGCGGCCTACGCCGAGGAGGACCCGCTGTACTCCGAGATCGAGGCCGAGGCCCGCGACAACGTGGCCCGGATCGGTCACCACCCCAGCCTGGTCGTGCTCAACGGCAACAACGAGAACCTGTGGGGCCGGGTCGACTGGGGCTGGGACCAACTGCTCGACAACCGCACCTGGGGCTGGAAGTACTACCACGAGACCTTCCCGGCTGCGGTCGCCGACCTGGCGCCGGGCGTCTGCTACACCCCCGGCTCGCCGTGGTCGCCCTCCGGCGAGGGTCACCAGGAGCGCCCCAACACCCACCCCAACGACGAACTGCACGGCTCGGTGCACCTGTGGGAGACCTGGAACCGGTTGCCGGCCTCGCACTACCGCGACTACTCGCCACGGTTCGTGGCCGAGTTCGGCTGGCAGGGCCCACCGACGTGGACGACGTTGACCGAGGCGGTGGACGACGACCCGATCACCCCGCAGTCGCCGGGCATCTTCGTCCACCAGAAGGCCCCCCAGGGCAATGACAAGCTGACCGCGGGCCTGCTGCCCGAGGCACCCCTGCCGCAGGACTTCGAACTGTGGCACTGGGCGATGCAGTGGAACCAGGCGCACTCGCTGCGCACCGGCATCGAGTGGTACCGCTCGATCTATCCGCACTGCATGGGCACGATCATGTGGCAGATCAACGACTGCTGGCCGGTGATCAGTTGGGCGGCCGTCGACGGGATGGGTCGTCCGAAGCCGCTGCTGCACACGCTCAAGCAGGTGCACGAGCCGCGGCTGCTGACCGTCGTCCCCGAGGCGGGTGGACTGCGGGTGGCGGTGCTCAACGACACCGACGAGCCGCTGACCGGCGACCTGGTGATCACCCGCCGCTCCTACATGGGCGAGATCCTGGCCTACGAGAGCCATGACGTGATGGTGGCCGCCCGGGGCATCGTCCACGTCTGGGCGAGTGCGGCGGTGGCCGAGCCCGGTGAGGTGCCCGGTGAAGAACTGGTGCTCGCCGAACTGGGTGGCGCCCGCGGCTGGTGGTTCTTCACCACCGCGCGCGAGTCGGCGCTCGAGGCAGCCGACTACAAGGTCAAGGTCGACGGCAACAAGGTCAAGGTGAAGGCGCGCAACCTGGTGCGTGACCTGACTCTGCTGGTCGACAAGGCAGACCCGAACGCCCGGGTCGACGTGGGCATGATCAACCTGTTGCCCGGTGACCACATCACCTTCCACGTCTCCGGCGCCGAGATCGACGAGGACGGGGCCCAGCGTGCGCTGGCCAGCCTCAACGACGTGATCGCCGGCACGCGTGCCCCCGCTGCCACAGGTGACGGTGCCGCCGAGGCCGTCGGTGAGTGAGGGCGCTGCCGGGTCGGTGTTGGCCCTCGACGGGGGCCAGTCGGGCATCCGTACGTTGTTGGTGGACGAGTCGGGAACCGTGGTGGCCGAGAGTGCGCACCCCGGCATCCTGACCGATCGTCCGGTGTTGCCCCAGTTGGCTGACGTGGTCGCGGTGGCGTTGGCTGATGCCGGGCGATCGGTGGAGTCGTTCGCCGGTGGCATCTCGGGCCTGGCCGACGATGACACCCCCGAGGCGTTGCTGGCCCTGGTGCGACCGCACGGGGTGCAACGGGTGTTCATGGCCCACGACTCGGTGACCAGCTACGTCGGCGCGATCGGCGCTGAGCCAGGGGTGGTGACCGCCTCCGGCACCGGGGTGGTGACGCTGGCGGTCGGTGTCGAGAAGGTCTGCCGGGTCGACGGCTGGGGTTACCTGATCGGTGACGCCGGGTCGGGGTTCTGGATCGGACGTGCCGCGCTCGACGCGGTGATGCGGGCCTTCGACGGACGAGGCCCCGCCACCTCGTTGACGCCTCTGGCCGAGGCCGAGTTCGGTGACCTGGCCGACGCCTACCTGCAGTTGCAGGCCGACGGGCTCAAGGTCAGCCGGATCGCCCGATGGGCCAAGGTCGTCTCGGAGCATGCCGGCGCTGGTGACGAGGTCTGCATCGAGATCTCGCGCCGGGCCGGTGAGGAGTTGGCCTGGTCGGCCCTGACCGGGCTGCGCCTGGTGGGCCAGCACGAAGTGGACGAGCCGCTGGTCTCGCAGGTGGGCAACGTGTTCCTCAACCCGCTGGTGGAGGAGTCGTTTCGCCGGACGGTGCTGGCGACCCACGCCGGCGCCCGAGTGGTGGCACCCCGAGGCACAGGCCTGGCCGGCGCGTCCCAACTGCCGACGGTCGGGCCCGATTCGGCGCTGTACGGACGCATCGCCCGCGCCTGAACACTGGCTCGCACCGGCCGATCGAGTGGCGAGCGCTCCAGGTGGCCGAGTGGACGGCCCCTGCCAGCATGTCGAGGCCACCCGCGCACCTCGACGGGCACCTTCGTGCGGCGACGGTCAGTTGAGTTGTCGACGGGCACTGCATGCCATGCCCGTCGGTGATCACGGTGGCCGTCGGCGACGGATGGTGTGCGTCAAGGTCTCAAGACGCTCGACCGACGCGAGACGGCGCTCGTCCCCTAGACCAACGTCAGCGGTTCAGACGCCGACGCCGGCGAGGAACCTGTGCACCGAGCTGAAGAACTTGACCCCGTCCAGCGAGGGGCTGGTCAGCTCCTCGACGTTGTGCTCGGGGTGGGGCATCAGGCCGACGACGTTGCCACGCTCGTTGGTGATGCCGGCGATGTCGTTGATCGATCCGTTGGGGTTGTCGAGGTAGCGGAACACGACCTGGCCGTTGTCCTCGATCCGCTTCAGCGTCTCGGAGTCGGCCTGGTAGTTGCCCTCCCCGTTCTTGAGGACGATGGTGATCTCGTCACCGACGGCGAAGTCACCGGTCCAGGCGGTGTCACTGGACTCGACCCGCAGGCGCTGGTCGCGGCAGATGAAGTGTCGCGACTCGTTGCGGATCATCGCCCCGGGCAGCAGGTGCGACTCGCACAGCACCTGGAAGCCATTGCAGATCCCGAGCACCGGCATCCCGGCATTGGCGGCGTCGATCACCGACGACATCACCGGAGAGAACCGGGCGATCGCCCCGCAGCGTAGGTAGTCGCCGTAGGAGAACCCGCCCGGCAGGATGATCGCGTCGACCTCGTCGAGGGAGTCCGAGGCGTGCCACAGCGACACCGCCTCAGCACCCGACAGCCGCACCGCACGCAGGGCGTCATGGTCGTCCAACGAACCGGGAAAGGTGACCACCCCGATCTTGATCGCCATCAGGCCTCCTCGACGCGCACGTCGAACTGCTCGATCACGGTGTTGGCCAGCACCGTCTCGGCGGCCTGGCGCACCTCGTCCAGCCGCTCGTCGGTGACCTCGCCGTCGACCTCGATCTCGAAGCGCTTGCCCTGACGCACCGTCAGCCCTTGGTGCCCGAGCCGCTGCAGCGCACCGGTCACGGCCTTGCCCTGGGGGTCGAGGATCTCGGGCTTGGGCATCACGTCCACCACGATTCGTGCCATGGGTGCGAGACTATCGCGCGGGCCCGGCCTCGTCCGCATCCACCAGACTGGATGGACTCAGCGCTCCAGCACCGCGGCGATGATCCGCCGGCAGCGCTCCGGATCCCAGGTGAGACCGTTGGCCAGACCCCACAGCCAGTAGTCCGCGCCGCGCACCAACGTCCAGCTCCGGGCACGTTCGGGCTCGAAACCGGCGTGCGCGGCGACCAGCGCCAAGTTCTGCCTGATCTCGGACGAGTCGGTCGGCAGCCGATCCTCCAGGCTCCACAGCAGCTGCGGGCACTGGTGGGCGGGGTCCCCGACCATCGGACGCGGATCGACCGCCGTCCACTCGCCACCGTCCATCCTGGGCATCACCTGCTCGTGGTGCAGGTCGGCGTTGACCATCAACCCGGGGTCGTCCCCTTCGAGCAACCAGTCGCAGGCCCGCCTGATCGCCGCCACCGTCGACTCGTCGATCGGACGAGCGACCGCCTCGTTGCGCTCGTCCAGCTCGCGGCTCAGGTCGGTGACCAGGTCGCGGGTCAGCGGGTAGCGGTGCCCGGCCACCGGCTCGACCGCCTCGCGCCGCAACAGTGCCGCCGCCTCGGCCAACGCCACCTCGATCGGCTCGTCGGTCAGGTGCAGGCTCGCGTCGAGGCGTTCCAACAGCAGGGCTCCTCGCACCAGGTCGGCCTCGTGCAGCCGCACCATCCCGCGCCCATCCCAGTCGTCGAGTGCCTGGGCCTGCTGCGCGAACTCCGGCGTCGCCTGCTGGAACTTCACCACCAGCGCCTCGTCACCGCGGCGCACCGGCACCGCGATGCCCTCGGCGCCGAACCGGGACGACCCGTCGACCACCAGTCCCCAGTCGGCCAGCACCGCCTCGATGGTTTCCGGCAGGTCCTCGAACCAGGTCCGGGACGACTCGTCCACGTACTGCCAGCGCACGTGCTCACCGAACCCGTCCGGGATCAGGTCGTTCACGCGAAGTCGGCGCCGACCAGACGCCGGTACGCCTCGAGGTAGCGGGCCCGGGTGGCGGCCACGACGTGCTCGGGCAGCGCCGGTGGTGGGGTGTTCGAGGCCTTGTCCCAGCCGGATTCGTGCTGCAGCCAGTCGCGCAGGTCCTGCTTGTCGAAGCTGACGACCTGGCCCGCGTCCCACGCGTCGGCGTCCCAGAATCGGGACGAGTCGGGCGTGAGCACCTCGTCGGCGAGCACGATCGTGCCGTCGGCACGTCGTCCGAACTCGAACTTGGTGTCGGCCAGGATGATGCCGCGCTGGCGAGCCAACTGCTCACCGCGGGCATAGACGCTCAGGGTGAGGTCGCGCAGCCGCTGACCCAGCTCTCGCCCCGCCAGGCCGTGCTGGTCGAGGTGGGCGACCATGGTGTCGAAGTCGACGTTCTCGTCGTGCTCGCCCATCGGGGCCTTGGTGGCGGGTGTGAAGATCGGTTCGGGCAGCCGTGCCCCGTCGTGCAGTCCGGCTGGCAGTGGCACCCCGCACACGCTCTGGGTCTGCTGGTACTCGGTCAAGCCCGAGCCGGTGAGGTAGCCGCGGGCGACACATTCCACCGGCAGCATCTCGAGCTTCTCGCAGACCACCGCACGCCCGGCGACGGCGGCGGGGACGTCGGTGGAGAGCACGTGGTTGTCGACCAGGTCGGTCAACTGGGCGAACCACCACTGCGACATCTGGGTCAGTACTGCGCCCTTGTCGGGCACCTCGGGGCTGAGGACGAAGTCGAAGGCGCTGACCTGGTCGGTGGCCACCATCAGCATCCGCTCGACGCCGTCGGCTGCGGGCAGGTCGTACAGTTCGCGCACCTTGCCGGCGTGGATCAGCGGCAGGCCCAGTTCCGGGTATCGGCTCACGGGCCAGACTCTAGTGCCCGGCAACCAGCGAGGGTTCAGCCTCCCGGCACCTGGCCGGTGTCCTCGACGCGCTGCCGGAAGCCCGCCTCCTCGAGGTCCTCGGCGAGTTCGTCGACGGTGGCGTGGTCGTCGTCCCACTGGTCGGTGCGGTAGGCGGTACGGGCGACCATGTGCGCCGAGGTCGCCGAGGTGACGATCTGCAGCGCGACGAGCAGGGTGCACAGCGCCGCCGCCCACCACGAGCGCAGCGACAGGGTCACGCCGGCCAGGGCCACCATCAGCCCGAACACCTGCGGCTTGGTCGCAGCGTGCATGCGGGTCAGCACGTCGGGGAAGCGGACGATGCCCAGCGCTGCCGCGAGGCAGAAGAAGGCACCGATCAGCACCATCGCCGCGCCGATCACGTCCAGCACCGTGCTCACGAGGCCACCTCGCTGTCGTCGGCCGACGCCTGTGCGGACGGCTTGACCGGCGACTCGGCGTAGGCGGCCGCGGCCTCGGCCTCACGGAACCGTCGCTCCTGCTCGGTGGCACCGGTGATCAGACGGGCCAGGCCGACTGCGCTGGTGAAGCCCAGCAGCGACAACACCAGGCTGATCACCAGCACCATCGGCTGGTGGGTCCAGGCCGCGTACTGGGCGACTCCCACAGCCACGATGGCCAGGACGACGTCTGAGGCGACACCGCGGTCAAGGCTCGAGGGCCCCTTGGCCAGCCGGTAGAGGGCCAAGCCGGTCGCAACCGCGAGCATCACCCCGGAGATGACGAGCAGGATCTGGGCGGGCGTCACATGTCCTCCTCGGCCAGGGCTGCCCGCTGTTCGCTGGGCGTGACGCGGTCCTCCACCGAGGGATGCCTGGACTTCTCGGCCAGGTCGAGGCGCTCCTGCTTCGAGCCCATCGCGTTCACCACGCGGCGCTCGATGCCCAGGGCGTCGGCCACCTCGGCCTCGAGCCTGGTCGGGTCGGAGCCGTCGAAGACGTGCAGGTAGAGCATCCGGGTGCGTTGGCGGGCGTCGAGGACGATGGTGCCGGGCACGATCGTGTTCAGCTGGGCGACCATCACCTGGTAGACGTCGGAGTCCGACCTCAGCTGCACCCGGACGATCGCGGTGGGCGGCATCTTGCGTCCGAAGGCGAACAGCGCCAGCGAGAACGAGGCCACGGCCAGGTCGCGGACCAGGATCACCAGCAGCTTGATCACGCCCCACGGGTTCAGTCGTCCCTTGTAGGGCACCGGCGGCAGCGGGAAGATCACGGTCACCAGCCAGGCCAGCAGGAAGCCACCAACCACGGTGACCACGGTGACGTTGCCGACCAGCACCAGCCAGACGGCGACCAGCGCGACCACCTGCCGCCACTGCACGCGCCAGCGTGAAGGGGGCTTGACCGCGGGTCCGACCTGCGGGGTCATGGCTCCACCACCGCCAGCACGGCGCGGACGTAGTCGCCGCCGCGCAGGGTCATGGCGGCCTGGTAGGTGTAGTCGTACAGCGGCCCGGCAGCCACGGTCAGCACCAGGCTGAAGGCGATCAGCGCCAGGGTCGAGCCGACCATCACGCCGGGCATCGGACGACCCTCGTGCACGTCGTCGTCCTCCTCGAGGGTGTCGGGCATCTGCGAGGCCGTCATCGGCTTGCCCCAGAAGGCACGGTTCCAGGCCTTGGCCATGGTGTACAGGGTGAGCAGGCTGGTCGACACCGCCGCCACCACGACCGCCCAGGCCAGTGGTGTGCCGACAGCGATGCCGGCGTTCAGCAGGCCGAGTTTGCCGATGAACCCCGAGAACGGTGGGATGCCGGACAGGTTCATCGCAGGGACGATGAACAGCGCCCCCAACAAGGGTGAGATCGTGGCCAGACCGTTGACGCGGTCGCACGAGGTGCTGCCGCCGACGCGTTGCATCAGCCCCGCGACCAGGAACAACGTGGCCTGGATGGTGATGTGGTGGGCGGTGTAGTAGATCGCGGCCGCCAGCCCGGCGTCGGTGGCCAGACCGATGCCCATCACCATGTAGCCGATGTGGCTGACCAGAGTGAACGACAGCAGTCGCTTCATCTCCGACTGCGCGACCGCGCCGAGGATTCCGACGATCATGGTCGCCAGACCCACCCACAGCAGCAGGTCGGTGAGTGGGCGGTGCGGGAACAGCAGGGTCTGGGTGCGCAGGATGGCGTACACACCGACCTTGGTGAGCAGGCCCGCGAACACTGCGGTGACCGGGGCCGGCGCGGTCGGGTAGGAGTCGGGAAGCCAGGCCGACAGCGGGAACACCGCGGCCTTGATGCCGAACACCAGCAGCAGCATGAACTGGATCATCGCCTGCGTGCCGGGGTCGATCTCGGGCAGCCGCATCGCCAACTGGGCCAGGTTGACCGTGCCGGTGGCTGCGTACACCGTGGCCAGTGCGGTCAGGAACAGGCTGGCGCTGAGCAGGTTGACCACCACGTAGGTCGACCCGGCTCGCATCCGGGGCCTCGTGCCGCTCATCGTCAGCAGCACGTACGAGGCGAACAACAGGATCTCGAAGCCGACGAACATGTTGAACAGGTCACCGGCCAGGAAGGCTGCCGAGACGCCGGCACACATGACCAGGAACGTGGGGTGGAAGATCGAGACCGGGGTCTCCTGGCGCAACTCCGCCTCGTCCTGGCCGGTGGAGTAGACCAGCACCGCCAAGGTGACCAGGCTGGCGACGGTGAGCATGATGCCGGCCAAGCGGTCGGCGACCAGCGAGATGCCGAAACCCCGTGGCCAGGCCCCCACCCACAGGGTCTGGACCCCGATGGTGTGGGCCTGGACGGCCAGCGTGGCTGCGGCAGCGACGACGCCCACCAGCACGGCCACCGACACGAAGCGCTGCGCCCGGGGACGAGGGCCCAGCATCAGGGTGAGCGCAGCGCCCAGCATCGGCAGCAGCACGGGGATGGTCAGCAGGTTGTTCACTCGCTCACCACGTCCTCACCGGTGTCGGAGAACTTGATGTCCTCGTAGGAGTCCGACACGTCGTCGCGTTCGGCGAGCGCCCGGATGCGGGCGTCCTCGACGTCGTCGGAGACCTCGTCGTTGCCGTTGAGCTGGAAGCTTCGGTAGGCCATGGTCACCACGAAGGCCGACACCGCCATGGTGATCACGATCGCGGTGAGCACCATGGCCTGGGGCAACGGATCGCTCATCGCCTCGGGATCGGTCGAGCCGATGATCGCGGGCCTCCCGGCTCGTCCCATCGCCACCAGGAAGAGCAGGTTCACCCCGTTGCTCATCACCAGCACCCCCATCAGGATGCGGGTCAGGGAACGTTCGGTGAGCAGGTAGACACCGGCGGCGATCAGCACTCCGGCGGTGACGGCGAGGGCGAGGCTGCTGGTCATCGTGAGCCTCCTGTCGAGTCTGCGCGCGCCGAGGCGGGCACCGCGGTGGTCGAGTCGGGCAGTGGCAGTGGCGTCTTCTGGTCAGAGGCCTGCTGGTCGATGCCGGCGCCGAGGCTGCGGACCACGTCGAGCACCATGCCGACGACGATCAGGTAGACACCGATGTCGAAGGCGGTGGACGAGACCAGGTGCAGCGAGCCGACCCTGGGCACGTCGGGCCAACCGATGGTGATGTGGTAGCTCTGGAAGATCCGGCCACCGAAGAAGGCCGGCACCAGCGCGGTGGCGATGGCGACGAGCAACCCGGCACCCAGCAGGCGGCCGGCGTCGATAGGGGCGGCCTCCTCGAGTTCTGCCGCCCCAGCGGCCAGGTAGCGCACCACCAGGGCCAGCCCGGCCACCAGTCCGCCGGCGAAGCCGCCGCCGGGACTGTTGTGGCCGGCGATCAACAGGTGGATCGAGGCGATCATCATGATGCCGAACAGCAACCGGGTGGTGACCTCGAAGATCAGCGACCGCGAGCCGGGGTTGAGGCTGACGGTGCCGCGCAGCCACCCACCGGTCGAGTCACGCCCGACGCGTCGGCGACCGCCGTGGCGGCGTTCGGTCACCCGCGCGCGCAGGAAGATCAGCGCGGCAACACCGGTGGCGGCGGCGACCAGCACGGTGAGCTCACCCAGAGTGTCCCAGGCTCGGGTGTCGACCAGGATGACGTTGACGATGTTCTTGCCGTAGCCGAACTCGTAGGCGACGGTCTCGAGCCCCTTCGAGACCGGGTCGTGGGTGCGCGACGACGCGGCGACCATGATCGCGGTGGTCACCGTCGCGCCGACGGCCACCGCCAGCAGCAGCCGCCACCAGCGCGACGAGTGCAAGGGCCGGTCGGTGAAGTACTTGGGCAGGCTGCGCATCACCAGCAGGAAGATCAGCACGCTGGCGGTCTCGACCAGCACCTGGGTCAGGGCCAGGTCGGGGGCGCCGTGCAGCAGGAACAGCAGGGCGGTGCCGTAGCCGGTGGCACCGACGGTCAGCACGGCCCGAACGCGTCCGCGCACCCACATCAGGTTGAGCGCGGCGACGCAGGTGAGCAGTGCCACGGCGGCCTGCGCCCAGGAGTCGGCGACCAGCAGTTCGTCCGGCCAGTTGCGGCGGGTGACCAGGGCTCCGGCCACACCGAGGACGAACACGCTGAGGATGATCGACAGGGTGCTGGCCAGCGACCCTCGTTGGGTGCGGGCGGTGGTCTCGACGGCGATGCCGTCGATCATCCGCATCACCCGGCGGTAGATCTCGTCGGCAGCGGCGACCTCGGGGAAGGTGCTCTGGATCTGGCTGACCTCGCTGCGGAACCAGAACAGCAGCACGCCCAGACCGAGCGCGACCAGCGAGAGCATCAGCGGCCACGTGAACCCGTACCACAGGGCCAGCGAGTGCGGCTGCTTACCGGTGGGCACGGCGTCGACGTAGCCCGACAGCAGCCGGGTCAGCGGGCCGCCGAGGAAGCCGAGGACCAGCGAGGCCAGGCCGAGCAGCCACGGGGCGATCTGGAAACCGATTTCGGGACGATGGGTGACCGGGGTGGTGGCCACCTGGGGCTTGGGGGCGAAGGCACCCCACCAGAAGCGCAGCGAGTAGGCCATGGTCAGCGCCGAACCGAGCACCACGGCGGCGAGCAGCAGCACCGTGGGGGCGGGCAGCGCACCCGTACCGTCGCCGCCGGTGAGCTTGACCAGCGCGTCGAGCGCGCCTTCCTTGGCGACGAAGCCGAACAGCGGTGGCAGGCCGGCCATCGAGGCCGCGGCCAAGCCGGTGAGCACCGCCAGCACGGGCAGTTGTCGTCCGACCCCTGACAGTTTGGTCAGGTCACGGGTGCCGGTGGAGTGGTCGACCACGCCGAGGGCCAGGAACAGGGTGCCCTTGAACAGCGCGTGGGCCAGCAGCATGGCGATGCCGGCCTGGGCACCGGCCTTGGTGCCGAGCCCGACCAGCATGGTGATGAAACCGAGTTGGCTGACCGTGCCGTAGGCCAGCAGCAGCTTGAGGTCGTTCTGGCGCAGGGCTCGCCAGCCGCCCATGATCATCGTGGTGGCGCCGAGCAGGGTGACCGCGACCCGCCAGCCGGGCACACCGGCGAAGGTGGGGGCGAGCATGGCGACCAGGAAGACACCGGCCTTGACCATGGTGGCGGCGTGCAGGTAGGCCGAGACCGGGGTGGGGGCAGCCATGGCGCCGGGCAGCCAGAAGTGGAACGGGACCAGGGCCGACTTGCTGAGTGCGCCGACCAGCATCAACAGTGCTCCGACGGTGACCGCGGCACCGGTCGGCGGGTGGCTGAGGATGGTCTGCAGGCTGAAGGTGTCGGCGTGAAGGCCGAGGGTGACGATGCCGACCAGCATCGCCAGACCGCCGAAGGTGGTGACGATCAGGGCGGTCATCGCAGCGGCGCGGTTGGCCCGGCGCGAGGAGTCGTGGCCGATCAACAGGTAGGAGAAGACCGTGGTCAACTCCCAGAAGACGTAGAGGACGACCAGGTCGTCCGCGGTCACCAGGCCCACCATGGCCCCGGCGAAGGCGACCAGCAGCCCGAGCGTGCGGGTCTGGATGTTGGCGAAGTACCAGCGGCAGTAGAGCAGGATCAGCGCCCCGATGCCGGTGACGACGAGCATCAGCAGCCACTGCACCAAACCGATGTGGAATGACAACTTGACCCCCAGCGTGGGGATCCATGGGTAGGTCTCTGTGTGGTGCTCACCGCGCGAGATCTTCGGCGCCAGCGTCAGCGCCCAGCCGAACGCGACAGCGGGGGCGAGGGCCACCAGCGCGAAGGAGTTGCGTCCCAACCACCGGGTCCAGACCTGCGCCATCGTCGCCACCACGAACAGGGCGATGATCAGCGTCAGCAGCACGCGGGGGCCCTTCCTGGTAGCCGGGGGTGGGGTTGGTTGAGCCTACCAAGCCCGCGGCAGGGCTGGTGGCGACGACCACCGCGATCACCAGTGCCGCGACAGGATCTCCAGCGAGTCGACCAGGTGGGCCTCCATGGCCGCAGTGGCTGCCTCGGACTCGCCGGAGCGAATGGCGTCAGCGATGGCCTGGTGGGCGGCAATGGTGTCGGTGACGCGACCCGGCTCGGTCAACGTGGCGCGTCGGATCTCGAGCAGCACGTCAGACATCGAGTCGACCAGCACCAGGAACAGCGGGTTGTGGGTGGCCCTGGCGATCAGCCGGTGGAACGCCACGTCGGACTGCGAGGCGGCCTCGGGGTCGTCGGTCAGGGCGGCCATGGTCTGGATCTCGGCGTCGATGGCGTCCAGTTCCTCGGGGGTGGCGTTGCGGGCGGCCAGTTCGGCGGTGGCGAGTTCGAGGGTGCTGCGCACCTGGTGGATGTGCATCGGACTCAGGTCGTGGTTGCGGCTGACGAACAGCCCGATCGACTGCGAGACCGCCTCGGGATTCGCCGCAGCCACCCGCACGCCCGACCCCGACCGCACCTCGAGCACGCCCTTGGCGGCCAGGTGCCGGATCGCCTCACGGATGACGGTGCGCGACACCCCCAGTTGCTCGGCGAGTTCACGTTCGGAGGGGAGCCGGGCTCCCGCTTCGAGCCCGGTCGCGGTCACCGCCTGGGTGAGCCGCTCGCTCACGGTCTCGACGAGGGTGGGGGCCCGGTCGACGGTGGAGAGCTTGAGTGCCTCGGTCATGGTTGCTCCATTCTGTCCCCTCGCGGCGCCGCATCGAGTGAGGTCGGGTCGAGTGCCACCGCCCAGGCGCCGGTGCTGGCGCCCACCACGTCGGTGAGCCAGGCGCGCTGGAGGGCAGGGTCCGGGTGGGGCGCGACGGGTTCGCACCACGATGCGTAGTGGTCGTCCGGTTCGACATGGACGCTGAGTCGTTGGGGCACGCTGACCGGCGCCAGCACCACGGGACGCCCGCCCGCGATGCTCCGTGCAGTGGCGACCACGTGGGGCAGCGCCCGCAGGGTGTCGAGCACACGTTCGGGGTCGGTGTGGTGCACCTGCGCGGCCACGCTGAGCTGCACGTAGTCAGCCTCGCGGTGGGGCATGGACGAGCGACCCAACTCGGCCAGGTAGCCGCGGGTGCCCGAGCCGGTGAGCCAGCGCTGCTGGGCGGTGTCACGAGCCCACTGCAGCAGTACGGGCGTGGTGCCATGGGTGGGCCGGTCGACGACGCACACCCCGGCCAGGACGCTCGCACGAGAAGACAGCAGGTCTCGCCAGGCCTGGCTGGGGGCATCCAGGGCCAAGGTGCACCACAGTCGGCGTCCGCTCGCCTCGGCGAGGTCGGCCGCCTGCTCGAACCGCTGCCGACCAGCGGCGGTGTCGAGCACCTCGACGAACAGGTCGCCAGCGCCGATCGATGCCAGGGCGTCGGCGGTGCCCGGCCCGACCACCCACCAGGTGGCCGGGACCCCTGTGCCCGGGTTGATGTCTGCCTGCTCGTGGCGCTGGAGCACCTCGTCCACGCGTTGCACGGTGACCTCGGCGCGACGGGCCGTGCCGGCCGGCCAGGGGGCCTGCTGGGAGCGAGCCAGAGGCGGTGCATAGGACTTCCAGCCGGCGTCGCACCAGTTGCGGTGGTCCTCGGTCTCGAACCGTTCGCCACCGAACGCCAGGCGTACGGTGCTGTCGCCCTGGCCGACGTCAACGGCGTCGATCTCGCTGAATACTGGCCATGGGCTGACCCGCGCCGGCCAGGTGACCAGGTCGGACGAGGGTCCCTGCCACCACCGGACCGGCTGCCCCACCTGGTCGAGGGGGTGCAGGACGACCAGCCCGACGCGGCAGGTGACGAGGTGGCGCTCGGCCACCAGGTCGACCTCGACCGCCAGTCCGCCGTCCAACCCACGCACCACGACGTGACCGGAGGCGTTGCCTCCCCCGATCCGCCAGCGGACGAGTTCGCCGGCGGCCGGCTCGACCGGTGTGGCTTCGTGGTCGATGGTGCCCCAGTGGTCGTCGCGGATGGTCAGTTCGATGCCGTCGAGCAGCAGGAGCCCGTGGTGTCGCAGTTCGCGCAGGCTGGCGCCGGGGCCGGTGCGGGCGACGAAGCCGGCGTGACTGATGGTGTGGCCCGGGAGCGGGCTCCTGAAGGGTGCGTTCATGGCAGCACCACCGCCTTGCCCCAGGCGACGGCGAGAGGCTCGACCAGCGCGCCGAGTTCGGCGTCGAGGTCGTCCCGAGCGTGCAGCGCACTGGCGGGGACGAGCACCTGCTGGGCCAACCCGCCGTCGAGGTGGGTGCCGGCGTGCAGGGCGTGGTCGGAGCCACAGAGTCCTGCCGCCTCGACCTGCAGCACCACCTCGCCCGGGCCGGGATGCAGGTCGTCGCGCTCGACCAAGCCAACCTGTCCGGGCCGGACGGTGGTGGCCGCCCGGTGCGTCACGTCGTCTCCGCGGTGAACACCACCAGGCAGTCGGAGAACACTTCCGGTTGGCTGATCAGGGTGCGCTGGTCGACGACCTCGACGGTGGGGGTGAACTCGGCGCCGGTCGCGCAGTCCCAGGCCCTGACCCGGTGCCCTGCGAGGTCGGCCTCGATCTCGACCGGACGCGCCGCCGGAAGGTGGACCGCGACCAGTGACTGGTCGTTGGAGGCACCCACCCGCAGGCTGCCGTGGTCGTCGGTGACCAGGTGCTGGGCTGGCAGCAGCCGCCACATCCGGTGCTCCAGCCACAGCCTGCCCAGCAGACCCATGCCGTCGGCGCCGGGCAGCCGGGCGGCGACCGACCAGGGCAGCGGCTCCATCGACCACTCAGAGCTCAGGAACCGCCCCTCGCGGCGGTGCCACTGCCACACACCGTGAGCGCCGTAGCCGATGCCGGCGGCCGCCCCACCGAGCAGTGAGGCCCAGGCGGCGGTGCGCACGTCGTGGGCGCTGAACCGGCCGGTGCGCACGTGCCCGAATCCGTGAAACTCGTAGCAGGGCTCGAGGTTGACCACCGGGGCAGGCTTCGACCTGGCCAGGAAGGGCTCGGCCAGGGTGTGGGCCAGTTCGGGGTGGGCACGGTCGTGGCCGGACTGGTAGGTGAAGAAGTCCAGCTGTTCGAGCAACTCCTCGGCCGGCATGACCTCAGGCGTCAGGTGGGTGGTGAGCACCAGGTCAGGGGCCTCGGCGCGCAGTTGGCGGGCGAGGTCGAGCCACTCCGCCTGGGCCGGCCCGTCGTAGCGGTCGTCACCGGTGACCGACATGATCACGTCGCAGCCCTCGACAGCGGCGAGCAGACGGGTGACGTGGGCGCGGCGCTGGCCCTCGTCCAGCACACCCCACGAGACGATCTTCGACGCCCAGGTGTCGGTGCCGTAGGTGCACCACTGCGCGATCACGACCAGCGCCATCCCCAGCTCGGTGGCCACCTGGGCGTACTCGCGCACCCGGTCGTAGTAGGCCTGCTCGGGACGATCCAGGTCCCAGGTGCCGGCCTCGCGCGCGGCGAAGGGGTTCAGGGCGCCGTCCCAGATCGAGCGGTCGTGCAGGATCGGCAGTGCGCTGACCGCGATCGCGGTGAAGCCCTGGTGGCGGCGCAGTTCGAGGTGGTCGCGCCACTCCTGGGGCTGAACGTCGGCGAAGGCCCCCCACACGGTGTCGGCCACCAGTGGCCAGGGGACCCCGTCACGGGTCAGGTGCGTGCCCGTCGGGTCGACGGCGAAGCGGCTCATGGTGTCTCCTCGTGTGGCACGATGCCTTTCGTAGGATGGCATACCAGACGTCAGGAGTCACCATGGATCGTCCACCTCGCATCGTCGTCACCGGGTCGGCCAGCGGGCTGGGCGCCGCGATCGCCCTGGGGTTGGAGGCACGCGGACTCGACGTCGTCGGACTCGACCGCACCAATGCCGGCCCGGCCCAGCGGCAGGTCGTCGACGTCACCGATCCCGATGCCGTTGCGGCGGCGTTCGAGACGATCGGCGATCCGCTCGACGGCATCGTGGTCTCGGCCGGTGTGCAGATGCACGGCGACGACGGCCCGGTCGCCGAGGTCAGCCTCGAGACCTGGCAGCGCACCATCGACGTGAACCTCACCGGCGCGTGGCTCTGCCTGAAGGCCGCGGTCCCCCACCTGCTCACGCGCGAAACCTCGTCGGTCGTCCTGATCGGGTCACCGACCGCAGTGACGATGTGCGGGGCGGGCTATGCCGCCTATGCCGCGTCGAAGGCCGGAATGATGGCACTGGCCCGGGTGATGGCCGCCGACCACGCCGCCGAGGGGCTTCGCGCCAATGTCGTGGTGCCGGGCACGATGCGCACTCCCCTGATCGAGCCCCTGCTGGCCGACGAGACGACCAGGGCCAACCTGTTGGCTGGCACACCGGTCGGTCGCCTCGGCGAGCCCGACGACCTGGTCGGCCTGGTGGCGTGGCTGCTGTCGTCCGAGTCGAGGTTCGCCACGGGCGCCTCGTACGCCGTCGACGGCGGCCTGACGGCCCGCTGAAAGCGGTGATGAGAGTGTTGACAAGCCATGGCATTCGGTCAGACCATATGATGGCTCAGACCAGCCACCACCAAAGGAGCCGCCGATGAAGGTCACGATCCTGGGAGCCGGCGGCAACATGGGCCGACGCGTCTCACGCAGTCTCGAACAGCTCCCCCACCACGAGTTGCGCCTGGTCGAGCCGGGCGCCATCGGCCAGGAGAAGATGGCGGCCGAGTGCCGCACCCCGATCGACCTCGAGCAGGCGCTCGACGGCACCGACGTCGTGGTCTTCGCCGTCCCCGACCGCATCGTGCGCCAGGTGGCCGCCGACATCGTCCCGAAGTTGGCGCCCCGCACCGCGATCCTGTTCCTCGACCCCGCTGCCGTGGCCGCCGGACGCATCCCCCACCGCGAAGACATCACCTGCTGCGTCGTGCACCCCACCCATCCCCCGCTCTACGGGCTGATGGACGAGGAGTCGCCCGAGGCACGGCGCGACTACTGGGGTGGCGGCCTTGCCCACCAGGCCCTGGTCTTCTCGCTGGCCTGGGGCGAGGAGGCCCTCGCCGAACGAGTCGAGGCGCTCTGCGTCGACATGTTCGCCCCGATCAGCCGCAGCCACCGGATCACCGTCGACCAGATGGCGCTGCTCGAGCCAGCCCTGACCGAGACGCTCACCAACGGCTGCGTCGCCATCATCAAGGAGGGACTCGAGCGGGTCATCGACCTCGGCGTCCCCCGCGAGGCGGCGACCGACTTCCTGATGGGTCACTTCCAGATCGGCATCGCGCTGATCTTCGACCAGCTCGACTGGAAGCTCTCCGAAGGCGCCCAGATGGCCCTCGAGCAGTCGCGCCAGGCGCTGTTCCGCGACGACTGGCACGCGATCTTCGAGCACGAGCGGGTGCAGGCCAGCCTGCGCCAGATCACCGGCGGCGACTAGTGCGCCTGGGGCTGTCGAGCTTCACCTATCCCTGGGCCGTCGGCATCCCCGGCCACCAACCCGAACAGCCTTGGGACGCCCACGACCTGATCGAGGCGACCACCGCTGCCGGCTTGGGCCTGCTGCAGTTGGCCGACAACGTGCACCTGGAGGAGTTGTCGTCCTCGCAGTGGGACGAGGTGGTCGACCATGCCCGCCAGAGCGCGGTCACCCTCGAGGTGGGAACCCGAGGGATCGGTGCGCAGTTGGCCACCCACCTGGCCATGGCGGTCGACGTCGGGGCCAGCTTCGTCCGCGTGGTGGTCAGTCAGGGTGACGACCGGCCCGGACCGCAGGAGGCCCTGGACCGACTTGCCCCGTACGCCCAGGCGTTCCGCGATGCCGGGATCGTGCTGGCCATCGAGAATCACGACGACTTCACCGTCGCCGAACTGTGTTGGCTGGTCGAGCGGCTCGAGGGGTGGGGTGCGGTCTGCCTCGACACCGTGAACTCACTCGGCGCACTCGAGGACCCGCCGCGCGTGGTCGAAGCGCTGTCGCCGCTCACGGTGAACCTGCACATCAAGGACGTCACCATCGGCCGTCACCCGAGCCACCTGGGCTTCTCGGTGACGGGCACCCCGGCCGGGTCCGGCATGCTCGACCTGGCCTCGATCGTCGAGACGGTCGGCTCGACCGGCCGCTGCCACACCGCGATCCTTGAGTTGTGGACGCCGCTGGGCGACGACTTGTCGTCCACGGTCAGCCAGGAGGCGGACTGGGCCCGCTCGAGCGTCGAGCACCTGCTCACGCTGCCGGGTCTGCAACGCTGACGCGAACCTGTCAGGGGCCCGTGCCAGACTCGGGCAGGTGAGCCAACCCGCACCAGACACCGACCAGCCCGACCTGCACGAGCGGGCGCTGGCGATCCTGCGCGACCTGACCGGACGCGCCGACGCCGAGTTCCATGCCGGGCAGTGGGAGGCGATCGAGGCGTTGGTGGCGCACCGGCGGCGGGCGCTGGTGGTGCAACGCACCGGCTGGGGCAAGTCGGCGGTCTACTTCATCGCTGCCCTGCTGCGCCGTCAGGCCGGCGCCGGACCGGCACTGATCGTGTCGCCGCTGCTGGCCCTGATGCGCGACCAGGTCGAGGCCGCCACCCGCGCCGGAGTGCGGGCAGTCGCGATCAACTCGGCCAACGTCACCGAGTGGGACGAGGTCGAGGCGATGCTCGGTGCCGACCAGGTCGACGTGCTGTTCGTCTCACCCGAACGCCTGGTCAACCCGCGGTTCCGGGCCGAGCAGTTGCCCAGGCTGGTGAGCGCGACCGGGCTGCTCGTGATCGACGAGGCCCACTGCATCAGCGACTGGGGCCACGACTTCCGCCCCGACTACCGGCGGATCCGTGACCTGATCGCCGACCTGCCGCCCGACGTCCCGGTGCTGGCCACCACCGCGACTGCCAACCAGCGGGTGGTCGACGATGTCACCGAGCAGTTGGCGATCGGTGACCACGAGGTGTTCACGTTGCGCGGCGCACTGGCTCGTGACTCGCTGCGGCTGGGCGTGCTCGAGCTGGGAACGCCGTGGCGGCGGCTGGCCTGGCTCACCCAGCACCTGGCCGAGCTTCCGGGCTCGGGCATCATCTACACCCTGACCGTGGCTGCCGCCCATGACACCGCTGCCGCGCTGCACCAGGCCGGCCACGAGGTGCTGCCCTACACCGGGCGCACCGACCCGTCCGAGCGGCTCGAGGCCGAGGAGGCGCTCAAGGCCAACCGGGTGAAGGCGCTGGTGGCCACCTCGGCGCTGGGCATGGGGTTCGACAAGCCCGACCTGGGCTTCGTCGTCCACCTCGGTGCCCCGAGTTCGCCGGTGGCCTACTACCAGCAGGTCGGACGAGCCGGGCGCGCCACCGCCAGCGCCGACGTGCTGCTGCTGCCGGGCACCGAGGACCGCGAGATCTGGCACTTCTTCGCCACCAACGCGATGCCCACCCAGGCCCGCGCCGATGCGGTGCTGACCGCACTGGCCGAGGCCACCGGGCCGCTGTCAGTCGCAGCGCTCGAGACCCGGGTCGAGATCCGGCGTGGTCCGCTCGAACTGCTGCTCAAGGTGCTCGCGGTCGATGGTGCGGTCGAGATGGTCAAGGGTGGTTGGGTCTCGACCGGTGTGCCGTGGACCTACGACGAGCCGCGCTACCAGCGCATCGCCGAGGCCCGCGTGGCCGAGCAGCAGGCGATGCTGGCCTACGAGCGCGGCGAGCAGTGTCGCATGGAGTTCCTGACCAGTGCGCTGGACGACCCGACCTCCGCTCCTTGCGGGCGGTGCGATGTCTGCGCCGAGCCTTGGTACCCGGTCGACGTCGACGTGGCGCTCGGGCAGCAGGCCAGGCAGCAACTCGACCACGTGGGCGTGCCTGTCGACCCCCGAGCGCTGTGGCCAACCGGGCTGTCGCAGGGGCCGAAGGGCAAGATCTCCGCAGAGGAGCAGTGCGCCGAGGGTCGGGTCGTGGCCCGACTCACCGACCTGGGTTGGGGCGGCCGGTTGCGTGAGCTGTTCGCCGCCGACCGTGATGGACGACCCGTCGACCAGCCCGTGCCGCCCGAGTTGGCGACCACGTGCCTGCGGGTGCTCAAGGAGTGGGCGTGGGACGAGCGGCCCGTCGCGGTGGTGCGGGTGCCGAGCCTGTCCCGGCCTGAGTTGGTCGACAGTCTGGCTGGTGGGATCGCTGCTGCGGGGCGCCTCCGCGACCTTGGGTCGCTCGGGCTCTCCCCGGGCGCCCCGGAGCTCTCCGGGCCGACCAACTCGGCGTTCCGGGTGCGCGACCTGTGGGAACGATTCGTCGTCCCTGCTGGCCTCGCCGACGAGCTGGCCCGACTCGACGGGCCGGTGCTGCTCGTGGACGACCTGGTCGACTCCCGCTGGACGATGACCGTGGCCGGACGCCTGCTGCGACTGGCCGGTGCCGATTCGGTGATGCCGTTCGCACTCGCCTCGGTGGGGTGACCGCCGCGTCTTCTGGCTGGTCGAGTAGTCCGCGAGGACCGAGCGGACGTGTCGAGACCAGGCGCCGCGTCTGCTGGCTGGTCGAGTAGTCCGCGAGGAACGAGCGGCCGTGTCGAGACCAGGCGCCGCGTCTTCTGGCTGGTCGCGTAGTCCGCGAGGAACGAGCGGACGTGTCGAGCCCAGGCGCCGCGTCTTCTGGCTGGTCGAGTAGTCCGCGAGGAACGAGCGGACGTGTCGAGACCGCCCTCCTGCGTCCCATCATGCTTTCGGCGATGGCCGCGACAGCCCGGCAATTGCCGAAACTCTCCCGAGTCCGTTGGTGAGGAACTGCTGGGTGGAGGCAGCGATCTCCAACAACCCGAGCTCGCAATGCCGTGTGACCTGGGCCCCGCCGCCGGGGGCCACTCGTTCACCGCCGCTCGGCGTCGGCCTCCTCGATCGCCCTGATGTCGACCATCTCGGCACGGGTGAACACGCCGCTGAGCGATCGCCGCGTCCGGGTGAACGGCACGGCAACCACGGCAGCGATCACCACCAGCACCCACGCAACGCTCGCCGCCGGGCCCATCTTGAGGGCTTCGTCCAGCACCAAGGTGAGCAGCATCGGGCCGGGCACCACATGGGCTCGCACCAACCTCTGAGCGAGGGTCCCATGGGTCAGCGCCCCGGACGAGTCACGCCACATCGGGGTGAGCCAGACCGCGAACTGCGCACCCGAGGCCGCGTAGCCACCCCAGGGCGGAACGACGAAGCAGACGATCCAGGGCACCACGACGGTGAACACGAACCCGGCCCAGCCCAGTCCGACGATGCCCGAAGTGGTGTCGAAGCCCAGCACCAACGCCCCGACCAAGGTCACCACCGACATCACCGCCGACAGCACCATGAAGGCGAACCCGTCGGCAGCCATCCCCAGCCACCGTCGCACCATGGTCACCGGACGAGGCCTGGTGCGCTGCGTCGACAGCTCACGGGCCCGCGGCATCCAGCCGAGCAGCAGCGGTGCCACCAGCGCCCCGACCAACCCACCCAGGGTGTTGGTCAGCAGGTCGTCCACGTCGAAGGTGCGGTAGGCGCAGGGATAGATGCCGTACAGCCCGGTGAGCTGCGCCACCTCGATCACAGTCGAGGCCACCAGCGCGCTGAGCGTCGCCGTGAGCAGCCCACGGTGCAGGAACTGCCGCACCACCAAGCCCCAGGGTACGAACAGCAGCACGTTGAACACGATCTGCAGCACCGTGAACGACCACAACCCTTCCGGGAATCCGCTGCGCTCGAACGCACGCCCCAGGTCGTCCACCATGCCGAAGGGACGAAACTGCCCGCGTCGGGCCCGGGTGCAGTCGAGGGTGTCGCGGTCGGGCAGCGGCAGCCAGGTGTAGGTCAGCAGCGCGGTGGTGTAGGACGACAGCCCGAAGGCACCCAGCAGCCGAGCAAGGTTGGGGCTGCCGTAGCGGCGGTACTGCCACGCCACCACCGGCAGGAAGGTGACCACGAACACGATCAGGGCGTTGACCAGGGCCGACTGGCCCTGTGCGATCCAGATGGACATCTTCTCCTCACCGGTTGCCCCCGCCGGAAGAGCGTAGTGACGGCAGGGTTCGCCTACGCCGCACGACCCGGCACAGCTTGGTTCACCGAGCACACGATGAAACCTGTGCCAGGTGCACCAGGGTGTCCCGGGTCGTAGAAGAGGCGCGCAATGGGTTGGCGGGAGGGCCCGATCAGCCGCCGAGGTGAGGTGGCTGACATCCGGCTGAAATGACCGAGTCCAGCGCGGAACCGGCACACCCGTTGTGGCGTACTGAGGTCATGAGCACGAGCACCGCGCAGGCAGCCGAGGCGACGCAGCCCACTGGCACCACCTTCGAACTCCCCACCCGGCTGCAGGCCGGCGCGCCGCTGTCGGAGCGCCACCCGTGGATCTACCCGATCGCGGTCAAGGCCCACCAGGTGCGTCGCTGGCTGCACTGGCAGTTCGGGAGCGAGCGCTGGGCCCACGAGCACCAGGCTGAACCGTTGGCCCATCGGGTGAAGCAGCACAAGTCGCTGCTGATCCGCCAGATGGGTGAGTCGGAGATGTGGTTGCAGCACAACAAGGTGACCAACCTGCGACTGGCCGCGGCCGAGGTCGACGGCATCCTGATCCGCCCCGGCGAGTCGTTCTCGTTCAACAAGGTGGTCGGCAACTGCACCAAGGCACGGGGCTTCGTCGAGGGCATGCGGTTGAGCAATGGCGACGCGCATCCCGGTGTCGGTGGCGGCATCTGCCAGCTGGCCAACCTGCTGCACTGGATGTTCCTGCACTCGCCGCTGACCGTGGTCGAACGCTCAGAGCATTCGTTCGACCCGTTCCCCGACAACGGACGCGTGCTGCCGTGGGGTGTGGGCTGTTCGATCGCCTACAACTACGTCGACCTGGTCGTCCGCAACGACACCGACGCCACCTTCCAGATCTTCACCGGCGTGGGCAGCCGCTACCTCGAGGGCGAACTGCGCGCCGACCGTGAGATGGAGTTCAGCTACAAGGTCGCGGCCCGCGACGAACAGTTCCTGCACAAGGGCGGGGAGTACTTCCGGCGCAACGAGATCTGGCGCGACCTGGTCGACCGGCGCACCGGTCAGCGGGTCGGTGACGAACTTGTCAAGCGCAACTGCGCGCTGGTGAAGTACCTGCCCACCGGGGTCGAGGTCATCGACCTCGACGCTCAGGCCTGACTCGTCCCGGCGCCCTCGGCGCTGACCCGCACCACGGCCTTGCAGACCTCGTCCGGGTGCGCCATCGCGTACCGAACGGCCTCGCCGGCCTGCTCCAGCGGCCACGTGTGGGTCACCAACCTCGCCAGCCGATCTGCCTGACGACGCGCGAGCGCCACGGCGCTGGGGAACATGTCGACGCTGGTGCGGGCTCCGAGCAGGTCGACCTCCTTGCGCGAGAACCAGGTCAGCGGCACGGTCAGCTCCTGGTCGCTCATCCCGACCACCAGCACGGTACCCGAGGGCGCCACCAGATCGATCGCGCCACGCAGCAGGTCGGCCACGCCGGTGGCCTCGACCACCACCCCCGGCCCCTCACCGTCGGTGAGCTCACGCACCCAGGCCGAGACGTCGACCACCGACGAGTCCGCGACGCGGACGACCCCGACCTCGCGTGCCAACTGCAGGCGCATCGGCTCGCGGTCCACCACGAAGACCTCGGCTCCAGCTTCGAGGCAGGCGATGGCGGTCACCAGTCCGATCGGACCCGCACCCAGCACCAGCACCCGGTCGTCGGCACCGATGCCGGCGCGGACTCGTCCCAGTGCGTTCAACGCGATCGTCACCGGCTCGACCAGCACCGCCGCCGGCCAGGCCAGATCGCCGATCGGGTGCAGCTTGCCGACCGGGACGAGGTAGCGCTCCTGCAGGGCACCGTCGGAGTGCACGCCGAGCACGTCGAGGTCGGCACAGACATTCGTCCGGCCGCGCCGGCAGGCGTAGCAGACTCCGCACGACTGCAGTGGCTCGACGGCGACCCTGTCACCGACGGCCAGACTGGTCGGAGCGTCGTCGGGAAGCGCGGCGATGCGTCCGATCGCCTCATGGCCCTGCACGCGCGGGTAGTGCAACGCGAAGTGGGTGCCGTCGACGATGTGGAAGTCCGAGCCGCACAGCCCGACCGCCTCGACCTCGACGACCGCCCAGCCAGGACGAGGCGCCGGCTCGTCGACCTCGCGCAGTTCCATCCGGCGGGGGCCGGTGGTCACCACCGCACGCATCAGGCCTCCCGGTTCAGGGTCATGATCTCGGCGGGGGCTCGTCCCTGCCGATACAGCTGCTCCATGGTGACGATCGCCGGCGTGGCGTGGGTGAAGAACCGGTAGTAGCCCTCACACAGGTGGTTGAGACCGGGCTCGCCGTCAGCGGTGGTCGCGAAGCGATCCTTGGGGCAGCCGCCATGGCAGACCCACCTGACCGGGCAGCGCTGGCACTGGCCGGGCAGGGCCGTGCGCTTGGATCGTCCGAACTCGACCTGATCGGGGCTGGCGAGCATGTCGGCGAAGGCGTCGGTGTGCACATTGCCCAACTTGTAGCCGGGCTCGACGTAGTGGTCGCAGGCGTAGACGTCACCGTTGTGCTCCAGCGCGAGCGCGTTGCCGCACTCGGGGGCGTGGACGCACAGTGAGTACTGGCCGAACCGGGCGGCCAGCATCACGTCGAAGTGCTGGACGAACACGGTGCCGACGTCGCGGGCCACCCATTCGTCGAAGACGCTGCACAGGAATTCACCCCATGCGGCCGGGGGTACCGAGCGTGAGGTGACCTGGTCGCCGTCCTGGCGGTAGAGCACCCAGTCGCCGTCGGCGTCGCGCCAACCGGCCTCGGCGGCGTCCTGCTCGCCGGGGGCGACCCGCTCGACGATCGGGATGAACTGCAGGAACCGGGCCTGCATCTGGTCGCGGAAGAACCGGTACACCTCGAGCGGGTGGGCCGCGTTGGCGGAGTTGACCGTGCACAGCACGTTGGTCTCGACGCCGTGGCGTTGCAGCACCTGCCAGCCACGCATCACCTGCTCGTGGGTGCCACGGCCGGCCTTGTTGACCCGGTGGTGGTCGTGCAGGTGGGCGGGTCCATCGACGCTGAGGCCGACCAGCACCTGGTGCTCGGCGAGCAGTTCGCCCCACGCGTCGTCGAGCAGGGTGCCATTGGTCTGCAGGGCGTGGCTGACCTGCTGACGGGGACGACGCAGCTGCTCACCCAACGCGATCGCCCGGCGGAAGAAGTCGACCCCCCGCAGGGTGGGCTCACCGCCCTGCCAGACGAAGCTGACGGGGCCGTCAGGTTGGGCGTCGAGGTAGTTCTGCACGTAGCGCTCGAGCGTGGCGTCGTCCATCGCCTGGTCACGCCCCCACAGCGCCTCCTTGGACAGGAAGAAGCAGTAGCTGCAGTCGAGGTTGCAGGCCGCACCCGTGGGCTTGGACACCACGGAGAACGGCAGCATGCGGGGCATGGACTCGATCCTCGCCGACCATGGGGCCAGAGGCAACCATGGTCGAGATGCAGTCACCCGAGCAGGTGGAGGGCCGTTGACTAAGCCCAGCAGTCGACTTAGCGTGACCTCAGCGGTATGCCCGACTCAAAGGAGAGTCATGACCCATCCACGGCTGTCACGTCGAAACCTCATTCAGGCCTCAGGTGCTGCCATCGCCGTCGCGGGCACCTCGGCCGCACCCGGCCACGCGGATCCGCTCACCCGGCCCAACATCGTCTGGTTGCTCACCGAGGACAACAATCCCTGCATCGGTGCCTATGGCGACGAGGTCGCCAACACCCCGGTGCTCGACCGCCTGGCGGCCCAGGGGGCTCTGTACGAGGTTGCCTACTCCCCCGCCCCGGTCTGCGCCCCGTCGCGTTTCAGCTACCTCACCGGCGTTCCGGCCGAGACCTGCGGCCCGGCGCACAACATGCGCGCGATCGCCAACATGCCCACTGACTTCCGGGGCTTCCCGGAGTACCTGCGGTGGGCCGGCTACTACACCACCAACAACGACCACCCAGGTGTTCATCATCGGCTGAGCTGGATCGCGGCGAGCCCTTCGAACAGGGCCGGGGAGACCACGGGTCTGTCCGGCCCTGTCATGCCGGTGCCGCCTTCTGTGATGTCGGCACGCCACCGGTGGGTGCGGTGAAAGGATTGAGGTGTTCCCCCTCCCCATTCACCTGCACGAAAGGTGCCCCGATGAAGCACAGGTTCCTGGGCCGCTCCGGCCTGAAGATCTCCGAGGTCTGCTACGGCAACTGGCTCACCCACGGCAGCCAGGTCGAGAACGACACCGCCACTGCCTGCGTGAAGGCTGCGCTCGATGCCGGCATCACCAGCTTCGACACCGCCGACGTCTACGCCAACACCATGGCCGAGACCGTGCTCGGCGAGGCGTTGAAGGGCCAGCGGCGTGAGTCGCTCGAGATCTTCACCAAGGTGTTCGGCCCCACCGGACCCAAGGGCCCCAACGACGCCGGGCTCAGCCGCAAGCACATCATGGAGTCGATCAACGGTTCACTGAAGCGGCTGCACACCGACTACGTCGACCTCTACCAGGCCCACCGCTACGACCACTTCACCCCGCTCGAAGAGACCATGCAGGCCTTCGCCGACTGCGTGCGGCAGGGCAAGGTGCTCTACATCGGGGTATCGGAGTGGACCGCTGACCAGATCAGGGCGGGACATGAACTGGCCAAGGATCTGGGCGTGCAGCTGATCTCGAACCAGCCCGAGTACTCGATGCTGTTCCGCGTGATCGAGGAAGAGGTCGTCCCAGCCTCGAAGGAACTGGGCGTCTCGCAGGTGGTCTGGAGCCCGATCGCCCAGGGTGCGTTGACCGGCAAGTACCTGCCCGGCCAGCCGCTGCCCGAGGGTTCGCGCGCCACGGACGAGAAGGGTGGCGCCGGTGCGATCAAGCGCTGGCTGACCGACGACGTGCTCACCCGGGTGCAGAACCTCAAGCCGATCGCGGACGAGTTGGGCCTGAGCATGGCGCAGTTGGCGGTGGCCTGGGTGCTTCAGAACGACAACATCGGCTGCGCCATCGTCGGAGCCTCTCGTCCCGAGCAGGTGGCTGACAACGCCGCAGCCTCGGGTGTGGAGATCCCCGAGGAACTGATGGCGCGCATCGACGGGGTGGTCGGTGACGTGGTCGAGCGCGACGCCTCGATCACCGCGACCCGTTCGCCGTCGCAGCGCGAGACCTGATCGAGCCGGTTCAGTTCACCGTCGCGGCTGGCCCTGGGGGATGACCACCCTTGCGGCCAGCCGTTTCGGTGCTTGAATCAGGTAGGAAGAGGCGAGCAGTTCGGCAACGTCGTCCCAGTCGGTGTCGTCGTCGATGATCATCCCGATCACGTTGGTGCCCCAACCGGTACGGAAGTAGGGATCGCCCATGTGCTCGAAGGCGAGCACCTCGTCGGGTTCACCGCGAAAGATGATCCGGTACTGCTGGTCCTCACCACCGAACAGGTGGACGATCGTCGCGTGCCCGACCCGCCAGCGCACGCCCACCCAGGCGTCCTCCTCGTAGGTCTCGGGCAGCGGCGCCATGATCGCCGCGACGCGGGCGATCAGGTCCGGGGTGAGCGGGATGCGCTGGGCCATCGGCGGTGACTCAGTTGGTGGGGCTGGTGCCCAGGGTGACCTGGCTGGTGCGCTGCCCACCCTGTGCATCGGTCCAGACCACCGTCACCTTGGCGCCGGGGCGCAGTTCCGACAGCACGGTGTAGAGCTCGGCGCGAGTCTTGACGGCGTCGCCGTTGATGGCGGAGATGACGGCACCGACGCTCAGGCCAGCCTTGTCGGCAGGCCCGCCGTCCTCGACCGTGGCGACCTTGAGGCTCGTCCCCGACAGGGTGACGCCGAGGTAGGCACGCCCGCCGACCCGCAGCGTGCCTCGTCCGTTGCCGTCGCTGACCGAGTCGGCGATGGTGAGCACCACCGGCCAGGGCAGGTGGTAGGTGATGGTCGCGCCCTTGGTGGTGGCGTTGTCCTGGTTGCCGGCGGTGGTCATCCCGACGACCTGGCCCTCGGCGTCGTACATCGGTCCGCCCGAGTCACCGGGCACCGCGGCGGTGTCGCTCTCGACCACCCCGTACAGGGTCGAGCGGCCGGTCGGCGACAGTTCGTCCTTGACGGTGACCGAGGTGTTGAGGTCGACGACGACGCCCTTGGCGATGTCGAGGTAGCCCTGGCCCCCGGAGTTGCCGACCTGGATCAGCGGGTCGCCGACGGCGAGCGGGTCGGGGTCGAACTGGACGACGTCGAGGCCGCCGGCGCCCTGCAACTGCAGCAGGGCGACGTCGCGGGTCGGGTCGGAGCCGAGCACCTTGGCCTCGTACTCGTCCTTGGTGGTGGCGACCTTGACGAAGACCTTCTGGGTGCCCTCGACCACGTGGTAGTTGGTGACGACCAACCCGGAGGCGTCGACGATCATCCCGGTGCCGGTGGAGATGCCGTTGCCGACCTCACCCTTGATCAGGACGATGCCGCGGCTCAGGGTCTCGAGGGTGGGAGTGACACTGGGACGAGGAGTGGTGGCCGCATTGGGGGTCGGCGAGGCCGGGGTGGGGCTGGACGACGTGGTGGTCGGACTGGAGGGGGCGGTGCGGGGAGGGGTCGGGGCAGGGCTCGTGGCCGTGGGGCTGATCGGAGGACCGGTCACCACCGGTGCCGACGGTTGCTGCTGCCAGGCGATTCCGGCGTTGAGCAGGACAGCCATCACGACCAGCAGCATCGCTCCAGCCCAGCCGGCGTTCCCGGGGCCGCCCCGTTGCGGGGAGGGTGGGGTGGGCACGTGGGCAGGACGTTGGTCAGCGCCAGGCGGTGGCCACAAGCTCATCGTCCCTCCTCACGCTCCCGTGCCGCACCACCCATGGTGCCACGGTGGTGGTCGAGCTCAGAGGACGGAGCCGGGACGGTAGGCGGCCGCCTCGGGGTCGGCGTCGACCAACTCACCCACACGGGTGGCCAGCGCTGCGACCTGGCTGCGGGCCGAGCCGGTCAGCGACAGCGGGTCGGCGAGGGCCTCGTCCAGCGCCCCGCGCGACAGCCCCAGACGGGCATCGGCGGCGAGCCGGTCGAGCAGGTCGTTCTCACGCGCACCGGTCTCGCGCATGCCCAACGCCACCGCGACGGCGTGCTCCTTGATCGCCTCATGGGCCTGCTCGCGTCCGACCCCGCTGCGCACCGCCGTCATCAGCACCTTGGTGGTGGTCAGGAAGGGCAGGTAGCGGGCCAGTTCGGCCTCGATCACCGCGGGGAAGGCACCGAAGTCGCCGAGCACGGTGAGGAAGGTCTCGAACAGCCCGTCGAGGGCGTAGAAGGCGTCGGGCAGCGCGACCCGGCGCACCACCGAGCACGACACGTCGCCCTCGTTCCACTGGTCGCCGGCCAGTTCGCCGACCATCGAGGTGTAGCCGCGGACGATGACCGCCAGCCCGTTGACCCGCTCGCACGAACGGGTGTTCATCTTGTGCGGCATCGCGGACGAGCCGACCTGGCCGGGTTTGAAGCCCTCGGTGACCAGTTCGTGGCCGGCCATCAATCGGATCGAGGTGGCGACATTGCTCGGGGCGGCTGCGACCTGGGCGAGCGCGGTGACCACGTCGTAGTCGAGGCTGCGGGGGTAGACCTGACCGGTCGAGGTGAGCACCTGCGCGAAGCCGAGGTGGGTGGCGATCCGCTGCTCGAGGTCGGCCAGACGCGCCTCGTCGCCACCGAGCAGGTCGAGCATGTCCTGGCTGGTGCCGACCGGGCCCTTGATGCCGCGGGCCGGATAGCGCTCGATCAACTCATCGATCCGGGCGTGGGCGATCAGCAGTTCGTCGGCCGCGGTGGCGAACCGCTTGCCCAAGGTGGTGACCTGGGCGGCGACGTTGTGGGAGCGGCCGGCGATCGGCTGCCCGGCATACCGGACGGCCAGGTCAGTGAGCATCGCCAGGGCCGCGACGATTCGCGAGCGGACGAGTTGCAGCGAGCGCAGAACCTGCAACTGCTCGACGTTCTCGGTGAGGTCGCGGCTGGTCATGCCCTTGTGCACGTGCTCGTGGCCGGCGAGGTCGTTGAACTCCTCGATGCGGGCCTTGACGTCGTGCTTGGTGACCCGTTCTCGGGCGTTGATCGAGTCGAGGTCGACGGTGTCGATCACTGCGCGGTAGTCGGCGAGCACTTGGTCGGGGTCGTCCCCGCCGAAGTCGACGCCGAGGTCACGCTGGGCCTCGATGACCGCGAGCCACAGCTGCCGCTCTGCGACCACCTTGTGCTCGGGACTCCAGATGTCGCGCATCGCCGCGGAGGCGTAGCGGGTGGCCAGCACGTTGGGGACGCTCATCGGTTGCTCTCCTGCTCGGCCGCGACTGCGGCGATGTCGCGGCGGTGGAAGCCGCTGGGGAACTCGATCCGCTCGAGGTGGGCGTAGGCCGCGGCCCGGGCACCAGCGAGCGAGTCGCCTCGTCCGACGACGGTGAGCACCCGCCCACCGGCGGCCACCAGCGTCTGGTCGGCCACTGCGGTGCCGGCGTGGATCGTCCAGGCCCGGTCGGTGTCCTCGGGCAGGACGATCGATGCGCCGTTGGTCGGCTTGTCGGGGTAGCCCTCGGCAGCGACCACGACGCCAACGGCCGCGCCGTCGCGCCAGCGCAGGTCGCCGATCTCAGCCAGGCGTCCGGTGGCGGCCGCGTGCAGCACCTGGCCCAGTGGGCTGTCGAGCAGGGCCAGCAGCACCTGGGTCTCGGGGTCACCGAACCGGGCGTTGAACTCGATCACCCGCAGGCCCTTCGAGGTGAGGGCCAGGCCGCAGTAGAGCAGGCCGGCGAACGGGGTGCCGCGCTCGGCCATCCGCTGCAGGGTGGGCAGGGCCACGGTGTTCAGCACCTGGTCGGCGATGTCGTCGGGTGCCCACGGCAGGGGTGAGTAGGCGCCCATGCCGCCGGTGTTGGGGCCCAGGTCGCCGTCGCCGACCCGCTTGAAGTCCTGGGCCGGCTGCATCGCCAGGGCGGTGGTTCCGTCGGTGATGACGAACAGGCTCACCTCGGGCCCGTCGAGGAACTCCTCGATCACCACCTGGTCGCAGCCGGCGGCATGGGCCAGGGCGACCTCGCGCTCGAGGGTGAGCACGACCCCCTTGCCGGCGGCCAGACCGTCGTCCTTGACCACGTGCGGGGCGGCGAACTCGTCGAGAGCGGCAGCGGCCTCGTCGGGAGTGCGGCAGACCCGTGAGGCCGCGGTCGGCACCCCGGCCTCGTCCATCACCTGCTTGGCGAAGGCCTTCGACCCCTCCAGCTGGGCGGCTTCACGCGAGGGACCGAAGCAGGCGATGCCCGCGGCACGGACGGCGTCGGCGACACCGGCCACCAGCGGGGCCTCGGGACCGACCACCACCAGGTCGGCGCCGAGTTCGACCGCCAACGCGGCGACAGCATCACCGTCGAGCGGGTCGATGGCGTGGTTGGTGGCGAAAGTGGCCGTGCCCGGGTTGCCCGGGGCGACGTGCACGGTCGTCACGGCGGGGTCGGCGTTGATGGCCCGGGCGAGCGCATGTTCGCGTCCCCCCGAACCGACGACAAGCACGGTCAGCCCAGTCACGCCTCGAAGCCTAATCGGGTTCGGGCGACGGTCGACACCGCGACCAGCCCTCGCCCGAGCCGATCACCGCGGCAGGATCCGCTCGACCAGCGCGGTGACAGCGTCATCGGTCGTCAGACCGGTGTCGAGCGGAACGGTGAGCCGGTCGAGCATGAGTCCGTCGATGGCGTGGTGCAACAGGGCGATCTCTGTGCGTCCGCCGGGCAGCCCGGCGCGGTCGTTGAACTCGACGTCGTCGTCGAAGGCTCGTTGCCGCCAGGCTCCCAGCGTCCTCGCGACCGCAGGCCGTCGAGCGGACTCGAGCCGCAGTTCGAACAGCGCGAGCGACACGTGCGGGTCTGCACTGAGCCGCCTCACCACATCGCGCAGGTAGTCGGCGAACCGCGACCGGTCGGGCGAGCGCGACTCGACCGAGGCGATGGCGTCGGGGTCAGGCGTCAGCCGCACCCCGATGCGGTCGACCAGTGCGGCGATCAGGTCGTCCCTGGTCGGGAAGTAGTTCGAGGCCGTACCACGCGGGACGCCGGCCGCAGCGTCGACGGCACGGTGGGTGAGTCCACGGGCGCCCTCTTCGGCCAGCACCCGGATGCCTGCATCTGCAAGCACTGAGCGGCGTTCCTCGTTACGGGCCATGCCTCCATCCAGGAGCTCAAGCAGCAGCCAGGCCTGGACATCTGGCTGTGCGGAGGCGGTGAGCTCGCGGGCGCGCTGCTGCCCGAGATCGACCGACTCGTGCTGAAGCGCAACCCGTTCGTCTTCGGCACCGGCATCCCCATGTTCGGCAGCGCACCCTACGAGCCGCGCCGGTTCGACCTGGTCAAGGCCCGCCCGTTCAGCTCGGGCGTGGTGGTCGAGGAGTACGTCGCACGCAGGATCGCGTGACGCCGATCCCGCTCACCCTCGGCTGGCCATCCGGGGGTGGAACGCTGGCGCGGTGAGCTTCGGGACGACCAGCACCCGCGGCTCTCGTCCGACCAGGTCGGCCGCCACCCGCAGGGCGTCCTCGACGCTGGGCGAGGTGCGGGCCCCCATCGCCCGCGCCAGCCCGGGCTGCTGGGCACCGGCCACGATCACGGCCGCGCTCTGGTCGAGCGCCACCCCACCCATGTAGATCATCGAGAACGCGTGGAAGGGGTGGTAGGCGAAGTCGTGGCGGTACTTGGCGACCAGGTCGGGATCGGTCGAGAGGTCGTCGTGGAAGCGCGTCATGTCGCGGGGGTGGTCGACGCTCTGCAGCAGGCCGAAGGCCGGCCGGTAGCTGGGGAAGTCATCGTCGTTGAACCAGCCGTCGCAGATCGACGCCGCGATCACCACCGGTTTGCGCACCAAGGCCTGCTTGGCCCGGACGATGCCGGCGCCGGCGGCCTGCATCATCAGGATCGGGTTCGACCCCATGCCCGGGCCGTAGTGGAAGGTGCGTGGCATGCCGAGCAGCAGCACGTCGTACGGCTCGCCCTCGAGGTCGAGGTCGGTGCGCTGCGCCGCCAGCGGCCAACTGGTCTTCTCCACCTCGTCGATCGCCCCGGCCCGGACCGCCAACTGGCGTGACTGCGAGTCGAGCACCGCGTCGACGGCCAGGAACGCACGACCCATCGCCTGCTCCATCCGCTGGCCGATCGCACGCAGTTGCTCGCGAAAGCGTCCGTGGGGCGTGGCAGGCACGAAGTCGGGCCGCAACATCGTCCGCGGGGCGTGGTGGGCGGCGATCGAGCGCCACGAGGTCAGTCCGGTGGCGGGCATCTTCCAGCCGCCGGAGTAGCCACCGTAGGGGTTGCCGGCCGCGTGCCCGATCAGGATCGACAGGTCGGCCTGGATGGCGTGCCGGTTGACCTCGACTGGGTCTCCGAGCGCGCTGGTGCCCAGATCGACCATCCCGTCGGGGTCCTCGGCGTCGTGGTTGACCACGCGGATGCCGGCCAGCCGGGCGGTGACCTCGGGTCCGAGCAGCTCCCCGATCTCGTCAGGGCGGTTCTTGCGGTGCAGGCCGATGGCACAGACCAAGGTGATGTCGCAGTCCCTGACCCCGGCGCGGGCGAGTTGGTCCAGCAGGATCGCGATGGTGGTCCGTCGGTGCGAGGTGGGTTGGGTGCCGCCCTTGACCCGGTCGGGGAAGCTGATCGTCACCGTCGAGCCTGGGCCGACCAGGTCACCGATCGGGGCCATGCCCTGCGGGGCGGCAAGCGCTTCGCGAGTGGCCGCGGCCGGGTCGTCGAGCGGGGTGGGTTCGTGGGCCAGGTCGGCGGTCAGGACGAGTGCACTGTCGGGCAGCTCGACCTCGATCTCGCCATCGCCGTACTGGATGGGTGTCCGCATGCTTGACTCTCGCACATGACACGCGTGGGGCTGGTCGGGTTGGGGACGATGGGTGGCCCGATGGCGGCAGCCCTGGTGGCGGCTGGCGCCGACCTGCTGGCCACCGACGTGGTGGCCGACCTTCGGGCAACGGCGGAGGAAGCCGGAGTGGCGGTGACAGAGTCGCTGGCCGAGGTGGCCGAGCACGCCGAGATGGTGCTGCTGTCGCTGCCCACGCCGGCAGTGGTGGTCGAGGTGACCGAGCAGTTGTGGCACCACTCCCCCGGTCTGGTGGTGGTCGACACCTCGACCACCGACCCGTTGACGTCGAGGACCTTGGCCGCGCAAGGCCGGTTCGTCGATGCCCCGGTGTTGGGACGACCAGCCGCCGTCGGCCGCTGGACCATGCCGGTCGGGTGCGACGAGTCGCTCGAGCCCCTGGTGGCCGAGGTGTTGGCCCCACTGGCGGCACGGGTGGTGCGGGTGGGTGCGTCCGGGTCAGGCGCGACGGTCAAGGTGTGCAACAACCTGATGCTGTCGGCGATCAATGCGGTCACCGCCGAGGCACTCGCCCTCGCCGAAGCAGCCGGACTGGACGCCGGGACCTTCGTCGACGTGGTGATCGACTCCGGGGCGGCCAGCGTCTCGGGCCTGTTCCGTGACGTGGCACCGCGGGCGGTGTCTGGTGACTTCGCCCCGGTGTTCGGCACGGCGCTGATGCGCAAGGATGCCCAACTCGCACTCGACCTGGCCGCCGAGGTGGGGGTTCCGCTGCGGGTGGTCGAGGCGAGCCAATCCCTCAATGACGATGCCGTCGCAGCCGGACTGGGTGCTGAGGACTCGATCGCCGTGGTCAAGACCTTGTGGTCGCGCAGCCCTGGGGGCAGCCAGTGACCGTCTGGGGCGAGCACCTGGTGCCAGTGGCCGCCGAGTGGTTGATGCGCGACAGCGTGACCGCCAGGTGGCGTCGCCCGGTCTGCGCAGAGGCTGTCGGACGCGTCGTCGAGTTCGGGTTCGGCGCTGGCGCCAACCTCGTCCACTACCCCGATGCGGTCAGTGAGGTGCTCGCGGTCGAGCCGTCGCGCGTCGCGTGGCAGCGCTCGTCCCAGGCGCGGGCGCAGTTCGGTCGTCCGGTCACCTTGGTCGGGGACGATGCTGCCGCACTCGACCTGGACGACGCTTCGATTGACACGGTGGTCAGCACGTGGACGTTGTGCACGATCGGTGACCTGCCAGCGGCACTCGACCAGGCCCGGCGGGTGCTCCGACCGGGAGGGGCGATGCAGGTGGTCGAGCACACCATCCCCGACACCGCGTTCGGCGTGGGCCTGGCCAAGGCGGTGCAGCCGGTCTGGGGGCGCCTCGCGGGCGGGTGCCACGTCGACCGCGACATCGAGGCGATCATCGCCGACGCGGGAGCGAGGTGGACGAGGCGTCCGACCTCACGATTCATCTCCGGGACGATCCGCTGGGACTGAGCGGGGTGGGGCTGCTTGACCCCGAAGTCCGGCAGCCGCGTCCACACCCCCACGCCGAGCCCCACCTGAGCGGGACAATCGTCGGCATGGGACTCGCCACGACACTGTTCAGTCCGGCTGTCGTGGTCGCCGAGTCGTTCACCGAGATCGAGATGGCGCTGTTCGCGGACGAACTGGCCTACCTGGCCGGGGCCGGCGCCGAGCGCCGCGCCGAGTTCACCACCTCGCGCGCGCTCGCCCGCCGGGCACTGGCCAGGCTGTCGGTGCCTGCAGCGTCGCTGGTGCCGGGGGCGGACCGCCGCGTGCAGTGGCCGACCGGCACGGTCGGGACAATCACCCACTGCCGCGGCTACCGAGGGGTGGCGGTGGCCCGCAGAGAGCTCGTCGCCTCGGTGGGGCTCGACGTCGAACCGCATCGCCCACTGCCCGACGGGGTGGACGAGTTCATCACCACCCCCGGGGAGCGCGACCACTTGGCCGACCTGGCCCGCCGACACCCGGGCATTCACTGGCCCACGCTGCTGTTCTGCGCCAAGGAGGCCGTGCACAAGGCGGCCAACCCGCTCACCGGCGCCTTGCTCGAGTTCACCGACGTGTCGGTGCGGTTCGAGCCAGATCGGTTCGCCGCCACCACGGTGGACGGGCAGCTCTGGTGGGGGCGTCACACGGTGGCGCGTGACCTCGCTGCCGCCGCCGTCGAGGTGCCGTCGGGTGAGACCGGTGAGGTCGGGCCACCGTGAGCCGCCTCGAGTTCGGCAAGGCCGATCACGTCGTCGGGCACCGCGTCAGGCATCTCCACGTCGAGGTTGGCCAGCCGGGGATTGGCCAGCGACACCAGTGACAGCACCGCGATGACCACGCTCAGCACCAGGTAGAGCAGCCCAACTCCGCGGCCCGGCCCGACACCGATCACTCGGCCCACGCTGTCGGCCAGCACACCACCGGGCAACATCAGTGGCTCGAACCAGGCAGCGAGACCCGGGGCGACCACCAGGAACGCCAGCGGCAAGGTCGACCAGGCGGCCAAGGTCTGCACGGCGAACACTCGTCCATGGAAGCGTGGCGCCACCTTGGTCTGAACGATGGTGGCGTAGATGCCGTTCATCACCGACAGGCTGAAGTAGAGCCCGGCGAACGCCAACGCCACGACACTCACCCTCGGGGTCGTGCCGGCCAGGAAGGCGAAGCAGGCGATCGCCACGGCGCTGACCAGCACCCCGCGCATCTTGCGCTCCCTCGGCCCGCCCCAGATGCCCAGGACCAGGCCACCGACGAAGGCGCCGGCACCGCCGGCGGCCGACACGATGCCGACCCCACGCAGGTCGCTGAAGCCGAGCACCAACGGTGACAGCAGCAACACCATCGGCGACAGGAAGATGTTGAGCAGCGCGAACCACGCCAGCATCGCGCGGAACCCGCTGGTGCGAGTGGCGTGCTGGAAGCCGAGCTTCATCTCGTGCAGCAGGGTCTCCTTGCGGCTGAACGGCATCGTCATCGGGAAGCGGACCAGCACCAGGATCACGAAGGCAAACAGGAAGGTCGAGATGTCGATCGTGATGATGCCTCCCAGTCCGGCTGCGGCCATCACGCCGGCTGCGACCAGCGGCACCGCCAACTGGGCCATGCCCCCGAACATCTGCGACAGGCCGTTGGCGTGACCCAGGTAGCGCTTGGGTACCAGTTGCGGGATCGCTGACTGGTAGGCCAACCGGTGGAAGGTCAGCGCCATCGACATCGACGCCACCAGCAGGTACACGTGCCAGACCGACAGGTTGCCGGTGAAGTAGAGCACGGCCAACCCGGCCTCGAGCACCCCGGCGACCGTGTCCGAGACCAGCATGACCACCTTGCGGCGGTGCCGGTCGACGATGGCCCCGGCCAGGGGAGCCACCAGCAGGCCGGGCACCATGGCCAGGGTGAACAGGATGGCGTACTGGGTCACCGACTGGGTCTGCAGGAACACCCACAGTGGCAGCGCGAAGTCGGTCAGGGCCGACCCGAGGTTCGACACCAACTGCGAGCCGGCGATGATCGCGAACCGCCCCATGCTGGGTCGCGCCGTCCCCCGGCCCTCGCCCGGCTGCCCACCGACAGCCGCCTTCCTGACAGGACCGGCCGAGAGGCCCGGACGGGCATCCGCGGCCTCGATCCCAGCGAGCACGGGGGCCTCGTCCTCGCGCGAGACCTGCGACAGCGTCCAACTGGACGAACCGACGTCGCTGCCTCCCCGGGCCAGGGCCGGGTGCACCTGGGTGACGATCTCGGCCAGGTCACCGGGGCGGTACTTGACGAAGTAGTGTCCGGCGGCCGGCAGTTCGACCAGCGCCGTCACCGGCGACAGTCGGTGGTACTCGCGGTATCGCTCGGTGGCGTAGTCGGTCGCCGGATCGTGCTCACCGACCACCGAGACCACGGGTGCCTCCAGCCGACCGAGTTGAGTCTCGAACAGGTCGGTGAAGTAGCGCTCGGCGGTCTGGCTGTCCTTGCGCACATTGTGGATGATGAACCGGGCCTGCTCGGGGTCCAGGTCGGACAGGTCAGCCCCCAGGGCACGCATCCAGTTCTCGTACGACCGGTCGCCGGTGAGTCGTTCGGACGAGACCAGGCCGACCAGTCGTCCGAACAAGCCAGTGGGGCGTGCGAACGGGAACGAGGCACCGATGTAGACCGCGTCGGCGGCTCGTCCGGCCTGCTGCAGCAACAGCGCCAACTCGACGATCACTGCGCTGCCCACACCGCAGTGTCCGTAGAGCACCACCGGGCCCTCGATCCGCTCGACCACCTCGTCGCAGACCCGGGCGGCCAGTTCCTTGAACGGCAGCGCCTCTTCAGTGACACCGACGTCATGACCGGGGATCGCCAGCGCGTACAACGCCACGTCGCGGGGCAGTTCGTCGGCCATGCCCTGGTAGATCACCGCGGAACCACCACCGTGCGGCACACACACCACCGTCAACAGCGGACGCGCCACCTCGGCAGTGAGCTCGTGCAGCAAGTGCTGCTCGCCCACCTCGTCCGAGACCGCGAACTCGGCCATCCTGCGCACGGTGCGCAGCCTGAACAGGTCCATCACGCTGAGCCCGCGCGCCCCTTCGGGCAACGTGGAGCGCAGCTTGGCCACCACTTGGATCGCCACCAGCGAGTGGCCACCCAGGTGGAAGAAGTCGTCGTCGAGAACCACTTCGTCCACCTCGAGCACCTGCTGCCAGGCCGAGGCGATGGCCTTCTCCACCGGGGTGCTCGGTGGGATGCGTTCGGCGGCCTGCACCCGGACGACTTCAGGCTCGGGGAGGCGGGCCCGGTCCAACTTGCCGGTCGGGCCGAGTGGCAACTCGTCCAGCACGACGAAGGCGCCAGGCACCATGGTCTCGGGCAGCTGCAACGCCACTCCGGCGCGCAGTTCGTCGGCCTCGAGGTCGGCCCCGGAGCCGGGCACGGCGTAGCCGACCAGCAGGTCACCGCGCACGTCGGCGGCGGCCGCCACCACCCCGGGCACGGTGCGCAGAGCAGCCTCGATCTCGCCGAGTTCGAGGCGCTGTCCGCGTAGCTTGACCTGGGCGTCACGCCGTCCGACGAACTCGATCACTCCGTCTGGGCGCTGCCGGCCGAGGTCGCCGGACCGGTACAGCCTGCCCCCGGGGGTGAACGGGTCGTCCACGAACGACGCGGCGGTCAGCTCCGGGCGATTCAGGTAGCCGCGCGCCGGTCCGATGCCACCGATGCAGAGCTCGCCGACCACACCGAACGGCACCGGGGCCAACCCGGCATCGAGGATCCGGACGTCGACCCCGCCCATCGGTGGGCCGAGCGGCACGGTGGTGGCGTCGGGGTCCACCTTGGCCACCGGCCATTCGCAGACCTCGATGGCACACTCGGCCGGGCCGTAGAAGTTGTGCACCTGTGCGCCGGTGACCTCGGCGGCCCGTCGGGCCAGGTCGGGCGCCAAGCGCTCACCACCACTGAACAGCCAGCGCAGGCAGCTGAGCTGGTCGACGCCCTCCTCTGACAGGAACAGGCTGAGCATCGAGGGGACGAAGTGCACCGTGGTCACCTGCTGCTCGCGGATGACATCTCGCAGGTAGGCGGTGTCGCGGTGCCCACCCGGCACAGCGAGCACCAGTCGGGCTCCGCTGACCAGGGGCCACAGCAGCTCCCAGACCGACACGTCGAAGCCGACCGGGGTCTTGTGCAGGACCGCGTCACCTGCCCCCAGCCGATAGAGCCGCTGCATCCAGTTGATCCGGTTGACGATGGCGCGATGCTCGGTGAGCACGCCCTTGGGCTGCCCGGTGGAGCCGGAGGTGTAGATGACGTAGACGGCATCACGTGGCCCGACCGCCACCGACCCGGCTGAGTCGTTGGCCGAGGTGCTCGCAGCCCGGGCGACGAGATCGTCGACCAGCAGCGCGCCGTCCTGCAGCCCCGGCGCCGAGGCCAACACGGCCACGGCACCGGCGTCGGTGACCAGGAACTCCCGACGCGCCGGGGGCAGGTCGGGATCCAGGGGCAGATAGGCGGCACCAGCCCGCAGGATGCCGACCAACCCGACCACCTGGGCCAGCGAACGTTGGGCGCACAGCCCGACGACATCGTCGCGGCCGACGCCGCGGCTGTTCAGCGCCTGCGCCACGTGGAAGGAGCGTTCGACGAGTTCAGCGTGGGTGAGGCTCGCCCCGTCGCAGGTCACTGCCACCGCATCGGGAGTGGCAGCCGCCTGACGGGCCAGCAGGTCGACCAGGGTGTCGTCGGTGGGTTCGACGGCCGGGCCCACACCGGCAGCCAGCACGTCGGTGAGCTGTGCCGCGGGCAGCAGCGGCAGCCTCGACACCAGGGTGTCGGGCTGGTCGGGCACGGCCTCGAGCACGCAGAGCAGAGCATCGCGGAGCCGTTCGGCCAGCCCTCGCTCGAACAGGTCGGTGTTGTACATCAGGTGCCCGTTGACGCCGTGTTCGTCCACGAACAGGTACAGCTCGAGGTCGTAGCGAGTCACCCGCAGGTCGTGCAGGAAGCGTTCCATCGCCAGGCCGTTGTTGCCGGCGACGGTCTGCAGGTAGTTCTGCATCGCAAAGGTGACCGTGAACACCGGGGTGCGGCTCAGGTCGCGAGGCACACCAAGTTCGGAGACGATGCGTTCGAAGGGCACGTCCTGGTGGGCGTAGGACGAGATGGCGGTGCGTCGCACCCGCTTGAGCAGGTCGGCGAAACTCGGGTCACCACTCAGGTCGGCACGCTGCACCACCGTGTTGGCGAACATGCCGACCAGCTGTTCGAGGTCGCTGCTGGCACGTCCGGCCACGGGCGAGCCGACGGCGAAGTCGTCCTGGCCGCTGAACCTCGACAGCACCACCTCGAGCGCGGCCAGCACCACCATGTAGAGCGTCGAACGTTGCCGCGCGGCGAACGTCCCGAGGCGCTTGACCAGCTCAGGGTCCAGTTCGACCTGCACCGCCTCACCGTTGCTCGTGGCCACGGCGGGACGAGGACGGGTCGGCAGTTCCAGCGGAGCGACCCCGTCCAGCTGTTGGGTCCAGTGGGCCAGGGCAGCGGAATCCTCGGCGGCACGTTGGCTGGCGGCGTGGTCGGCGTAGCTAGTGGGCAGATCACCGAGAGGTTCGCCGTCGTAGGCGGCTGCCAGTTCGCGGGCGATCAGGTCCATCGACCAGCCATCGGCGGCGATGTGGTGCACGGTCAGTACCAGCACCGCGTCGTCGGGACCGACCCGGGCGAGCACGGAGCGGATCAGCGGCACCTGGGTCAGGTCGAAGCCGCGTTCAGCCTCGCGGGAGGCAATCTCGGCAGCCTCGTCCAGGCTCGCCTCGACCACCCGCAGGTCGACACCGACGTCGTCGACGACCTCGGCGGTGGGGCGCCCGTCACCGTCCTCACCGAAACGAGTGCGCAGCGGCAGGTGTCGGGCGACGACGGTGTCGAGGGCCCGTTGCAGCCGGTCGGTGTCGAGCTCGCCACGGATCCGGAACGCGGCCGGGATCGTGTAGGCAGCCGTCCCGGGCTGGAACTCCTCCAGGAACCACAGCCGCTCCTGCGCGTATGACAGGGCGATGCTGGTCGGGGTGCTCATCGGCTACCCTCCCCGCCCACGGCGGCGGCCATCGCGGCCGGGGTGGGCTCGTCGTAGGCAAGGTCGAGGGGGATGTCGACCCCGGTGCGCTCCCGGATGCGGGCCAGGATCGCGGTGATCGTGAGGGAGTGCCCGCCCAGGTCGAACAGGTCGGAGTCGGCGGTCACACCGTCGACCCCGAACACCTCGTTCCAGACCTCGAGCACCACACCCAGCGCTTCATCGGGTGCGTCGGGGGTGCCGACCGCGGCGTCAGTGCCCGTGCTCTCGACTTCTGGCTGCACCGCTGGCAGCGGCGCCGGGTCGGGCAGCGCCCGCCGGTCGAGCTTGCCGTTGGCGGTCAGCGGCAGCGCGTCGACCACGCCGAGCAGTGAGGGCACCAGGTGCGCGGGCACCTTGGCACCGAGCCGGTCGATCAGGTCACGCGGGTCCAGGGTGACGCCCGGCTCAGCCACCACCCAGGCCACCAGACGCCCTCCGCCGGCGTCGTTGCGGGCAGCCGCCATCGACGCAGCGACCCCGTCGAGGGCCTTGAGTTCCGACTCGACCTCTCCGGGCTCGACCCGGTGGCCACGGATCTTGACCTGGTCGTCCAACCGGCCCCGGCAGTGCAGTCGCCCAGCTTCGTCCATGACGACCAGGTCGCCGGTGCGGTACCAACGCGACCCGTCGGCCTGGACGAACCGCGCCCGGGTGGTCTCGGGACTGGCCAGATAGCCCGAGGCAAGGCCGGCCCCGCCGATCCACAGCTCACCGGGCAGACCGAGTGGCACGCGACGACTCTGGCTGTCGACCAACCGCACCCTCTCGCCGGGCAGGGCCCGGCCCAGGTGCACTGGCGGCCCGTCCACGGGCGCCCAGGTCGACCAGATCGTGGTCTCGGTGGGTCCGTAGACGTTGGTGAGGCTGGTCACCTGCCCGCGCAGCCGCTCGGCAAGTTCCTCGGGCAGCGCCTCGCCGCCACACAGGGCATGCACGTGCGGTGCCCGGAGCCCGCCATCAAGCCAGTGTCGCCACCCTGAGGGGGTGGCCTGCACGTGGGTGACCTGGTCGACGAGGGCGGCGACGCTGGCCGAAGCGGTCAGCACCACGACCGTGCCGCCGACCACCAGCGGACCGAACAGCTCGAGCACCGAGATGTCGAAGGTGGGTCCGGTCGAGGCCAGCCAGCGTTGTGGACGATCGGTGCCCGGCAGCACCTCTTGCATGCCGGCCAGGAACTCGAGCACCGCGCGGTGCGGCACCATGACGCCCTTGGGGCGACCGGTCGAGCCGGAGGTGAACATCACATAGGCGGTGCGATCAGGTACGCAGGCATCGGCTGCCTCGAACACGGTGGTCGCGCCCCCGGCGACGACGACGGCCCGGGCTCCAGCCTCCTGCAGCAGGATCCGCTGCCGTTCGGTGGGCCAGTCGGGGTCGAGCGGCAGGTAGGCAGCTCCGGTGGCCTGCACGGCCAGCAGGGTCGTGATCAGTTCGGCGTCGCGCGGGATTCGTACCCCGACCACGTCGCCCGGGCGTACGCCGGCACCAGTGAGTTCGTCGGCGAGCAGCGCGATCCGCTGCTGCAGGTCGGCGTAGCTGATCGTCTCGCCATCAGCCTCGACCGCGACGGCCTCGGGAGTGCGCGCAGCTTGGGCCGCCACCGCCGCTGGCAGGGTGTCGTGCTCTGTCTGGGGCGCAGGGCCGCCGTCACCCATGTCGTCCTGAATGCGCACGTCGTGCTCGCTGAGCAGCGGCAACTGCGCCAAGGGTTGATCGGAGGCCACGCAGAGGCCGGCCATCAGTACTACGAACTGGTCGGCCAGCGCTGCCAGGTCGGGCTGGCTGAGCACCTCGGGTTGTGCCGAGAGCAGCGCCTCGTGCCCGTCGGGACCCTCGACCACCTGCAGCCGCAGCCCGGTGCGTGGGGCGTCCACTGGCATCGCCCACGTCACCTCGGCCTCGAGCCCGCCGAAGGCCGGGGTGGCCTCGCGGCGCCGGTACGACACTGACGCGGGGGCCGGTCGCTGCCCCCTGCCCGGCAGGGCGCGGGCCAGCGGCACCCTGCGGTGCGGGTTGAGTTCGCGGATGCCCGCGCGCACCCGTGCCACCCACTGGGCACCGGTCAGGGTCTCGTCCACGGCGAGGGTGAGCGGGAGTTCGGTGACGAAGACACCCACCTCGCGCTGCTGGTGACCGTGGCGGGTGCCGAGGTCGAGCGCGACAGTGGGTTCGGGAGTGCCCAGTCGTCCCAGCAGGGCGACGAACCCAGCGGTCAACACCTCGAAGCGCGAGGCACCCAACCGATCGGCGGCGGCCACCACCGCGGCCCAGTCCAGCGCCACCACCACGGTCGGATCATCCTGGTTGGGGGGCGCTGCGTGCGGCAGTTGAAGCGGCTGCGGTTCACGCCAAGCCTGCTGCCAGTGGGTCTGGGCTGCGATCAGCTCGTCCTCGTCCGGGTCGGCCGCGAGGGGGTACTCCCCGGCCGCGGAAAGGACCTCACCGGCCAGAGAGGCCGCCAGGTCGGCGACGAGCACGTTCTTGGAGTGACCGTCGAAGGCGAGGTGATGGACGACCAGCAGCAGGAGGTGCCGCTCAGGGTCCTGCTGCCACAGGCTGGCTCGCAGCATCGGGCCGGTGGCCACCTCGATCGGTCGACGGCACTCCTGACGCACCTGCTCGTCGTCCAGCCCTGCCCGGTGCTGCAGCCGCACTGGCTCCGGGGCGGGCTCGAACACGGGGATGCCCTGGTGTTCGACCACCCGCGCCGCGAGCACCGGGTGCCTGGCCACGACTGCGGCCAACGCGGCCTCGAGGGCCGGCAGGTTCAGCGGGCCGCGCAGGCGGATCGCGAGCGGCATCAGGTAGCTGGTGCCGGCGTTGCCGGACTGCTCAGCCAGCCAGATGCCGGCCGGGATGGCGGTGAGGGGACGAGGCGACGGGGTGCTCACTGCTGACCCTTTCGTGGTCGGTGGGGGTCATCGACGCCGTCACGGAGGGCCTCGATGAAGTCGGTGCAGATCTGAGCCGGATGGGTGACCCAGTCGGGGTCGTGCATCAGGGTCACCTGCCATGGCCCCTCGGCCACCCGCACCAGCAGGTCGGGGACGCGCAGGTCGATGCCGTCGTCGGGCACGAACAGCATCGGTTCGCCGTGGCCCTGGTCGAAGCGTTCGGACGAGATGCCGGGCAGCACCTGGGGTGCAGCGATGTCTTCGACATTGACCCTCGACACGTGGGGCACCCACTGCCGGCACTGCTCGAGCGGGTGGCGTTGGTGCTCGACCGCCCCGAAGACGGCGTCACGCACCTGGGTCACCACGTCGGCGAAGGTGCGGGCAGTGTGCAGCCTCACCCGCAGCAGGGTGTTGCGGGCCAGGCAACCGACAGTGTCGGCGTGCACCCGGTCACCGCGGGCGGCCACCGGTGAGGCGACCACCACGTCGTCCACACCGGCCAGCGGTGGCAGCACGCTGGTCCAGGCCGCCAGCAGCAGCATGAACGGCGTCGCGCCCAGCCTGCGGGCTGCCCCGTCGAGCCGGGCCGCCAACTCGACCGGGATCTCGTCCTCGTGGAACTCGGGCACTCTCACCGCGCTGTGGGCGAGGCCGGTTGGTGCCCCCGGGTGAGCGGGCACGTCGGCCAGTTGCTGGCGCCAGTAGGCCACGGTGCGCTCGTGGTCGGCGGCCTCGTCATGGGCAAGAAGTGCGGCCGAGGGTGCCGGCAGGGGCCACTGCACCGGTCGTCCTGCCAGGGCCGCGGCATAGGCGATGCCCAGATCGCGCAGGACGATGCCGAGGCTGGCCCCGTCGATCACCATGTGGCTGATGGTGACCAGCAGCACGCTGTCGCTGGGCCCCAACCGATAGAGCACCACCCGCCCCAACACGGGCGCAGCGATGTCGAACGGCCGGCGGGTGAGCAGGTTGAAGTCGTCACGCACCCACTGCTCGCGGGCCTGCTGATCGCCGACGTCGGGCACCTCGACCACGTTGACGGGCATCCGGGCACGGCCAGCGACCATCTGCTGCAGTTGGCCATCGACGACCTGCAGCCCAGTGCGCAGTGCGTCGTGGCGGGCGACCACCGCCGCGACGGCGTCAGCCAGAGCCATCACGTCGACGGAATCCCGCACGCGCAGCGCGGCGGTGACCGGCAGCACCACCCGTACCGGGTCGATCGCCTGCGACCAGGCGTGGAAGTACTCCTGCAAGGGCCACGCAGGGGCCTGGTTGGGGCGCTCCCGGTGACCGGACGATCCCTCGTCGTCGCGCTCGATCTCGGGGTCAGCGCCCAGCAGGTGCAACTGGTGGGCCTGGGCGGCAAGCGTCGGGTGGTCGAGGACGAAGGCCGCAGGCACACTCACCCCGAGACAGGCGCGCAGCTCGCTGGCCAGGTGAGCTGCGGCCAAGGAGTCGCCGCCGAGCACCTGGAAGTGGGCTGAGGTGTCTTCGGGTTCGGTGCCCAGTACATCTCTCCAGATGGTGGCCAGCGCCAGCTCGAGCGCAGAGGTCGGGGGCGCCCCCGTCAGCAGGGTTCGCCGGGCGAACTCCGAGGCCAACAGTCGC
>NZ_JACYIZ010000058.1 GCF_015352975.1 Aestuariimicrobium ganziense
TGGAGAGTTTCCCAGTGGTTAACATGGAGTTGCTTAACACTGAACAAAGGGCTGCAACAATGGAGAAAATTAAGGATGCTTGTGAGAACTGGGGCTTCTTTGAGGTGGTAAATCATGGGATCTGTCATGAGCTTCTGGACACAGTGGAGAAGTTGACAAAGGGACACTACAAGAAGTGTATGGAACAAAGGTTTAAGGAAATGGTAGCAAGTAAAGGGCTTGAAGCTGTTCAGACTGAAATTAAGGATTTGGACTGGGAAAGTACTTTCTTCTTGAAACACCTTCCTGTTTCAAA
>NZ_JACYIZ010000059.1 GCF_015352975.1 Aestuariimicrobium ganziense
ACACCTCAAGAAATTCCTTCCAATTCTTCCAAATCCATTGATGGCCACTTTCAACTTGGCCTCCACTACTCCCCTCTTGTTGTTCCCTCCTCCAATAACAGAGGTTTGGAAGGCAACAACAGAGAGCAAGTCATCGTTGGTTTTCCTTCCGAATGGAATAGCTGATGACGTGCGCAGCCCTGAGAATTCAGAGAATCCTTTGTTGCTGACCTGAAGAGAAGAGTTGGCTACTGAGAGAGCAGCCGAAGCCATTGTTCTTTTTAGAAATGCAGCAGAAGAATGTGGTAT
>NZ_JACYIZ010000061.1 GCF_015352975.1 Aestuariimicrobium ganziense
ATAAAGAAATGGCCACTATCAGTGCTTGCACTACAACCTCTTCACTGGCACGTGCCGCCCTCGTGCAAAATGGATCTGTATCCCGCCCCTCATCTCTTCTTGGATTGCCATCCATGAGCAAAGTTGGAAAGGTGAGATGTTCAATGGAGGTGAAGTCAGAGGGGGAAACATCAAAGTTGGGAATGGGAGCAGCATCAATGATGGCAGCAGCAGTAGCAGCAAGCATGTCAAGCCCAGCAGCAATGGCTCT
>NZ_JACYIZ010000062.1 GCF_015352975.1 Aestuariimicrobium ganziense
TCCTCTTAGTGAAAAGCAGCTCAAATTGGTCTACGTCCAAATAATCAGTTATTGTCAAATTACAACAGAATTTTGACAATTTGTTACACTCCCAATCCTTCACACACATCTTCGTACCCTTCACCATTTTCACTATTGTTGGTCGTTTCTTAAATGACTCATTCTCATCTCCATTCACACAACCAATAACTGAGATTGCAATTAGTAGCAACAGACCTAAACTCTTCATTTTCGAGATCTCCATTA
>NZ_JACYIZ010000063.1 GCF_015352975.1 Aestuariimicrobium ganziense
GGCATCATCCCAGTGATCAAAACCTCCATTGGAGGAACGAGGATAATTGGAAGACTCTGTGCTGGAAACAAAAATGGGCTTCTCTTGCCTCACACTACTACAGATCAAGAACTTCAGCACTTGAGGAACAGTCTGCCTGATGGAGTTGTGGTTCAGCGCATTGACGAGCGATTATCGGCCCTGGGGAACTGCATTGCATGCAATGATCATGTTGCTCTTACACATACAGA
>NZ_JACYIZ010000065.1 GCF_015352975.1 Aestuariimicrobium ganziense
ACCCTAACATCAATAGCAATGGAAGTATTTGTCTGGATATTCTAAAAGAGCAGTGGAGTCCAGCGTTAACCATATCTAAGGTCCTGCTCTCCATCTGCTCCCTATTGACTGACCCAAATCCAGATGATCCACTTGTACCAGAAATTGCCCACATGTATAAGACTGAAAGGTCTAAATACGAGACCACTGCTCGTAGCTGGACTCAGAAATAT
>NZ_JACYIZ010000066.1 GCF_015352975.1 Aestuariimicrobium ganziense
TCCCTCTCTTATGTCAACAACAAGTGCTTCCCATACTTGTTCAAAAGATCGAAAAGCATGGACAATGCTATGGGCAAAGGTAGACGAAACAACTTGAACTTCATCGCGGAAAATGAGCCCACACAAAAGGTGGCAGTACAAGGATTGGTGGAAGTCAGGACCAAATATTACTTCATCAGGACTACAACATGGAGTACACATTGCTT
>NZ_JACYIZ010000007.1 GCF_015352975.1 Aestuariimicrobium ganziense
GATGCCGAACACGCCGACATTGGTCAGGGTGAAGGTGCCGCCGTTGTAGTCGGCCGGCTGCAGGCGTCCCTCACGGCTGACCTGCACCAGTGAGGTGATCGCCCGGCCCAGTTCGACCAGGCTCATCCGCTGCGCACCCTTGATGTTGGGCACCATCAGCCCTCGTGGCGTCGCTGCGGCGATGCCCAGGTTGACGTCACCGTGGTAGACGATCTCCTGGTTCTCCTCGTCCCACGACGAGTTGATGTCGGGGTTGTTGGCCATCGCCAGGCAGACCGCCTTGGCGTAGAGCAGCAGCGGGCTGACCCTCAGGTCGGCGAACTCGCGCCGCTTGCGCAGGGTCTCGACCATCTCCATCGTGCGGGTGACGTCGACGGTGGTCCACTCGGTGACGTGCACGTGCTTGGTGACCGATTCGACCATCGCCTGGGCGGTCACCTTGCGCACACCCTTGATCGGCACCCGGCGCTCGCCCCAGGGACGGTCGTTGCGGGGGCCGTAGGCACTCGAGACGTGGTCGTCGCCGAAGTCGCCGGCCGAATCGGTGACGAACGAGCTCTGCGGACGAGCGCTCGGCCGCGACCCCAGCTCCGCCCAGGCGGCAGCCGCCTCGACGTCGCCGCGGGTGATCGTGCCGTCCGGGCCGGTGCCGGTGACCGTTGACAGGTCGACCCCCAGCAGCTTGGCCAGCAGCCGCACCGGTGGCTTGGCCAGCGGTTCGCGTTGGCCGCCGACGAGGACGAGGTCGGTGCCTCGCGGTGCCTGTCCTGGACGAGGCAGCGGGTCACCGGTGGGTTCAGCGCGCACGGCGTGCGGCTCCTGCACGTCGTCCGAGCGCCGCGACGGGGCGTGTTGGCCGTAGACGTCGGCCATCAGCCGGTGGGTCTCGTCCAGCGACTCGCTGCCCGACGATCCGCCAGCGCCGCGGCCGCGCCGGGAGCGCCGGCTGGTGGCCGCGGCCTTGGCCCCCGAGCCGACCAGCACCGGCTCCGGCGCGGCGGACTCGGCCTCGCCAGGACGGCCGTCGTCGATGGAGATGATCACGGTGCCGACCTCGGCCATCTGGCCCTCGGCGACGTGGATCTCGGTGACCAGGCCGGCCCAGGGAATCGGCAGTTCGACCAAGGACTTGCTGGTCTCGATCTCGACGACGATGTCATTGACCTTGACCTCGTCGCCGACGGCCACCTTCCACGACACGATCTCGGCCTCGACCAGACCCTCACCGGGGTCGGGCAGGCGGAAGTGCTGCATGTCAGGCTCCTCAGCGGCTCATCGACTCGTCGACCGCATCGAGGATGCGGTCGAGGTTGGGCAGGTAGTCCTCCTCGATCCTGCTCGGAGGATAGGGCGTGTCGTAGCCGGTCACCCGCAGCACCGGCGACTCCATCACGTAGAACAGGTCCTCGTGCAGGCGGGCGGCCAGCTCGGCACCCAGCCCCAGGGTGCGGTGGGCCTCGTGGACGACGATCGCCCGCTTGGTGCGCCGCACGCTGGCCGAGACGGTCACCATGTCGATCGGCGACAGGCTGCGCAGGTCGACAACCTCGATGAAGCGGCCCTCGTCGGCGCCCACGGCGGCGGCCTCGAGGCAGGTCTTGACCATCGGCCCGTACGCCAGCAGGGTGACGTCGCTGCCGTGGCGCACCACCTGGGCCTGGTGCAGGGCGATCGGGGCGGTGGTCTCGTCCACCTCGCCCCGTTCGTGGTAGCGCCGCTTGGGTTCGAGGAAGACCACCGGATCGTCCGAGGCGATCGCCTGCTGGATCATCCAGTAGGCGTCGTGCGGGGTCGAGCAGGTGACCACCTTGAGACCGGGGGTGTGGGCGAAGTAGGTCTCGGGCGACTCGGAGTGGTGCTCGATCGAGCCGATGCCCCCGCCGTAGGGGATCCGGATCACCATCGGCATGGGAATGCGCCCGCCGGAGCGGAAGTGCATCTTGGCGACCTGGGTGGTGATCTGGTCGAAGGCGGGGAAGACGAAGCCGTCGAACTGCATCTCGACCACCGGGCGGTAGCCGCGCAGGGCGAGGCCGACCGCGGTGCCGACGATGCCCGACTCGGCCAAGGGGGAGTCGATGACACGGTCCTCACCGAAGTCCTTCTGCAGTCCCTCGGTGATCCGGAAGACGCCGCCGAGACGTCCGATGTCCTCCCCGGCGAGCAGCACCTTGGGGTCGGCCTCGAGCGCGCGACGAAGGCCGGCGTTGAGGGCCTTGCCCAGGGTGAGGGTCTGCTTGGTGCCGTTCGGCACCGCCTGCGGTTGGGCGCTCATGGCGACACCCCCTGCCCGTTCGCGGCACCGTGGGAGTCGGCACCGATCGACTCGAAGCTGTCGGCCCAGGTCTGGTACTGCTCGCGCTGGGCCTCGAGTTCGGCCGTGGACTCGGCGTGCACAGTGGCAAAGATCTCACTGAACTTGGGCACCGGCAGCGCATGGCAGGCAGCCCGAACCTCGGCTCCGAACTGCTCGGCCTCGTCGTCCAACTCGGCCAGCCAGGCGTCGTCGATCTTGCCGCTGCGCAGCAGGTGGGCGCGCAGGCGCTCGATCGGGTCCTTGAGCCGCCAGTGCTCGGTCTCTTCGGCCAGGCGGTACTTGGTCGGGTCGTCCGCGGTGGTGTGGGCACCCATGCGGTAGGTGAAGGCCTCGATGAAGGCCGGCCCCTGCCCCTGCCGGGCCCGCTCCATCGCCCACGAGGTGACCGCGTGCACTGCGAGCACGTCGTTGCCGTCGACCCGCACCCCCGGGAAGCCGAAGCCCATGGCTCGCTGGTAGAGCGGGATCGTGGTCTGGCGGGTGATCGGCTCACTGATCGCCCACTGGTTGTTCTGGCAGAAGAACACCACCGGGGCGTGGTAGCTGGCCGCGAACACGTACGACTCGTTGACGTCGCCCTGGCTGGACGCGCCGTCGCCGTGGAAGGCCAGCACGCCGGCGTTGCGCTCGGGGTCGTCGTTGCCGACCATGCCGTCGAGTTGCAGGCCCATGGCGTAGCCGGTGGCGTGCAGCGTCTGTGCCCCGATGACCAGGGTGTACATGTGGGTGTTGGTCGAGACGGTGTCCCAGGCCGACTGGGTGGTGCCACGCCAGATGCCGAGCATGTCGGCCGGGGTCACCCCACGCAGCAGGCAGACCACGTGCTCGCGGTAGGTCGGGAAGACATGGTCACCGGCTCGCATCGCATGTGCCGCACCGACCTGGGCGGCTTCCTGCCCCAGAGCAGGCGGCCACACCCCCAGCTCGCCGTGGCGCTGCAGGTTCGTCCCCTCGACGTCGAAGCGTCGGGCGAGCACCATGTCGCGGAGGAGCTGCTTGGCCAGGTCGTCGTCGCCGCACCACGCGAAGTCGGGGTGCTCGACCCGCTCGCCCTCGGGGGTGAGCAGCTGGACCATGTCCTGGGGGTCGCGTTCGAAGCTGCCGTGATCGGGATGGCCGATCAGGTTGGTCATGGGATGAGTCCTCTCGACGTCCACGCCTCGGAAACCTACGGTAGCGTAAGGTTACGGTCGCGTAGGTGGAGGAATCGGACGAAACTGAGCCCCCTGGCTTGGTGACAACGCCCAACGGCGGATCCCCCTGGGGGTGGGTTGCGGCAGACACTCAGGCGTGGGTCGAGGCCCAACATGGCCTCTCGGCCGGGTGCCGCCTAGACTCGACACGCCAGTCTCCCACTCCGTTGACTTCCCAGGAGCCACCATGCAGCGCCACCCGAGCCCCAGCGGCCCACGCGTCCGACGAGGGCTGCGTGCTCTGGTCGCGACCGCGCTCAGCCTGGTCCTGGCCGCGACCTCGTTCGTCGCCAGCGCCGAGCCCCCTGCCGACAACGACCCCGCTCCGACCGGGCGCAGCAAGCACATTGCCCGCAGCACCGAGGTGGTGCCGCAGGCCCAGGTGCGTCCGGCGGCCAGCGAGTCCGCGACCGCCCTGGCGCTGCTGAACAACTACCGCACCCGCGTCGGGGCCAAGGCGATGTTCTACGACACGACGCTGGACGCCGCACTGCGTGCCCACGCCAACTATCTGCAGCTCAACATCAACCGCCCCGACCTCGATCCCTACACCGAGGTCGTGGGCTACCCCGGCTACACGGCTCAGGGTGCAGCCATCGCCCCCTGGACCTCGGTCACCTTCCAGTCGCCGAGCTACTCCGCGGCCATCGACCTGTTGATGATGGACCCGTGGGAGCGAAGCAACCAGCTGCTGCGGCCGACTTCGTCCGGGTTCGCGATCACCCGCACCACCGACTTCACCGTGATGGCCTTCAACACCGCCTCATCGACAGTCAGCCCGCAGGCCGTGTTCCCCGCGGGTCAGCGCCACGGCAAGATGGCCTTCGAGTCCTCGGCAGCGCCGCTGTACACGGGCAACTGCCCCCAGACGTCGAACGCCTGGGGTTACCCGATCACCGCACAGTTCGACTACACCAAGTACGACTCCCTCACCAACGTGCAGAGCTCGCTGTTCCGCGACGGCGTGCCGGTGAGCTACTGCCGACTCACCACCAACCTGCCCGAGCAGCTCGATGCGGTGGTCGTCATGATTCCCACAGCGCCTCTGGTGCAGGGCTCGCACTACACCGGCAAGGTCACCGCCACCGGGGTGAAGGACGGGACCAGCACCCCGGTCTCGCTCGACATCGACTTCACGACCTGGGCACCGGTGACTCGTGCGCCCGGTGACCAGACCGGTGATCGGATCGCCGAGGTGGTCGCTGTCACCTCCACCGGCGACCTGAAGATCTACAAGGGCGCGAAGCCCGGTGTGATCCGCAACGGGTGGGTCGTCGGAAGTGGCTGGGCCCCCTACACCTGGATCGCGCACACCCCCGACATCAACGGGGACGGTCGCGAGGACCTGCTCGGGCGCCACAGTGACGGCACCCTGTACCTGTGGATGGGAAGTGGCATGGGCAGCTACGGGGCGCGCCGCAAGGTCGGCTCCGGTTGGAACGGGCTCAGCAACCTGACTGTGGTGGGCGACATGTTCGGCACGGGGCAGATCAACGTGGTCGGCGTGACCGCCACCGGTGACCTGATGCGCTATCGAGTGACCCCGACGTGGATGGGCAACACCACGAAGATCGGGCACGGATGGAACATGATGCGCTACCTGACCAGCGTGGGGTCGTTCAACAAGGACGACAAGACTGCCGACATCATCGCCGTGAGCAACGACGGGATCCTGTACGCCTACTACACGCGCAACGGAGTGGTGGTGCGACGCACCCAGGTGGGCCACGGATGGAACGGCTGGACGGCCATGTTCTCACCGGGCGACCTGTCCGGTGACGGACTGCCCGACCTGCTGGGCCGCAAGTCCAACGGTGAGATGTACTCCTTCACCAACCTGCAGGGCTGGTGGGGCACTGCCCGCAGGGCGGGGACCGGATGGAACGGCATGCGGCTGTTCGCCTGAACCGACACACCACACGATCTGCGCCCCCGGACTTCAGCTCCGGCGGCGCAGTCGCTTGTCAGGCCCACTTGAAGGTCTGCTGATGTGAACACGAGGGTGGCTGCGGGGCCAAAGTTGGCTGTGAGATAGTCAATCCATGAACGGCCCCACCCCCCTGCGTGTGGCGCTCGTGAACGACTACGAGGTTGTCGTCAAGGGCCTGCGGCAGATGCTGCTGCCCTATGCCGAACGCGTCAACGTGGTCGAACTCGACGTCGCCCACAAAGACATCAACACCCCGGTCGACATCGCCCTCTACGACAGCTTCGCCCACGAGGGACTGTCACTGAACGGGGTGCGGGAGCTGATTCGCGACCAGCAGGTGCGCCACGTCGTGCTCTACACGTGGACGATGGACTCGCACTACGTCGACGCTGCACTCGGCGCCGGCGCGTCAGGGGTGCTCAGCAAGGCCATGGGCGGCGCTGCCCTGGTCTCGGCGCTCGAGCGCATCAGTGCCGGTCAGCGACTGGTGAGCGCGAGCCATCCGCGCAACCGTGACCAGGAGTCGGCCGAGCCGCGCCGCAACGGTGACTGGCCCGGGCGCGAAGCCGGCCTGACCCAGCGCGAGGCCGAGATGGTGGCCCTGATCACCCGAGGCCTGACCAATGCCGACATCGCCGAGCGCACCTACCTGAGCCCGAACTCGGTGAAGTCCTACATTCGCTCGGCCTACAAGAAGATCGGCGTCGTGCGGCGCTCGCAGGCCGTGGCCTGGGGCATCGGCCATGGCATGGGGCGCGAGCCTCGCACCACCCAGTCGCCGATCACCCCCGCGACACCGCCGTCACCGCCTCGCTGAGAGACTCGCGCGCCGCGTCTGCTCCCGTCTTGCACGCCCCTAACCTGAAGGCGTTGACGCACAAGCGCCACCAGATCGAGGAGAACGCCGTGGTAGCCGAACTCGCGCCCATCACCGCTTGGACCTTCCAGGCTGAGGTAGCCATCCCACCTGACATCGCACCAGTGCTCGTTCAGGGCGAGCAGCCAATCGCTGCCTACAAGACGTTTCGGGACACCGCAGTCTTCACCACCAAGCGCCTCATCGTCCGCGACGCCCAAGGGCTGACTGGCAAGAAGGTGGAGATCTACTCCCTGCCCTATAGCGCGATCAACATGTGGTCGTCGGAAAACGCAGGCACCTTCGATCTCAACTCCGAGATGGAACTGTGGACCAGAAGTGGGCACATCAAGGTCAACTTGGGGAAGGGCGTCGACGTCCGACGCTTGGACCACTTGATCTCATCGGCGGTACTGGGCGTCATCCACTGACCCGCCCGGCTGGTGCACCCTGACCCGGGTGCTCGCACTGACCAACGACCTGGCCCGCTCGACGTCGTCGCGGGTCGTCATGCCGGACTGACCCAGCAGGTTGCCGATCCCGGTCGCCTCGACCGGACCGGCCAGCACGGTCAAGCCGCTGTGGTCGGCCAGGAGTTGACACAGCAACTCACTGCGTGACCCGCCACCGACCACGTGCACCTGCTCGACCCGGCGTCCGGTCAGTTCGCCGGCGCGGTGCACGGCAGCAGCCTGCGCCGCCGCGGTGCTCTCCACCACCAGGCGGACGACGCCCGCAGCGCTCTCGGGCACCGGTTGGTCGTGCTCACGCAGCCACGCCGTGAGCCGGGTGGCCATGTCGTCGGGGGCGAGGAACGCAGGGTCGTCCACATCGACCAGGGAGCGTGGCGCGGGCTGAGCCGCGGCTGCCGCGAGCAGGTCGACGAGGTCGTCCTCGCGTCCCCACTCCCGTAGCACCTCGGAGAGCAACCAGGTGCCCATGACGTTGCGCAGAAAGCGGGTGGTGCCCGCGACACCCCCTTCGTTGGTGAAGTTCGCCCGCCTGGCCGCCTCACTGAGCACTGGGTGCTCAAGCTCGACGCCGACCAGGCCCCACGTGCCCAGCGACGCGTAGGCGGAGCGCTCGGGGTCCATCGGGGTGGCCAGGATCGCTGCCGCCGTGTCATGGCTGGCCGTGGTGAGCACCGGCAGGTCACGGTGCCCGACCCTGGTGTGGCCGCGCTCGTCGCCAGCATCGACCAGCCCGGTGAACAGTGCCCTCGGGATGCCGAGGGCTGCCATCAGGTCGGTGTCCCAGTCGCCGGTGCGAGGATCGAGCAGGCCGGTGGTCGAGGCGTTGGTGCGCTCGGTGGCCAGATGCCCGGTGAGGGCGTGGGTGACCAGGTCGGGGACGAGCAGCAGCGCGTCGGCTCCTCGTCCCGGTGGCGACTCGGCACCCAACTGGTAGACGGTGGTGAACGGCAGGAACTGCAGGCCGTTGCGGGCGTGTAGCTGCTCGAAGCCGACCCGCTGGTGCACCCAGTCGACGCCGCGCTGGCACCGCTCGTCGCGGTAGCAGAACGGGTCGTCGATCAGCTCCCCCTGGCGGAGCAGCCCGTAGTCGACCGCCCAACTGTCGATGCCGACGCTGGCCAGGTCACTGTGCTGCCGGGCCGCCTCGTCCAGCCCCCGCCGAATGTGGCCGAGCAGGGCGTCGAAGTCCCAGAACAGCCCCGGCCCGGAGGGGCCGGTCGTCCGTCGCCGGGGCGCGGTCGGGAAGCGGGCGACCTCGGCGAGGTCGATCCGGTCGCGCTCGAGGCGACCGACCAGTACCCGTCCGCTGCTGGCGCCCAGGTCGACTGCGGCCCTGACGACGGTGCTCACCGCAGGAACGCCGCCGCGACGCCGGCATCGACCGGCACGTGCAGACCTGTGGTGTGCGACATGTCGGCGCTGCACAGCACAAACACAGCGTTGGCAATGTTTCGGGGCAGCACCTCGCGCTTGAGCAGCGTGCGCTGGGCGTAGAACTTGCCCAGGTCGGCCTCGTCCACGCCGTAGACCTTGGCGCGGGCAGCACCCCAGCCGCCGGCGAAGATGCCCGAACCCTGCACCACCCCGTCGGGATTGATGCCGTTGACCTTGATGCCGTGCTCGCCGAGCTCGGCCGCCAGCAGCCGCACCTGGTGGGCCTGGTCGGCCTTGGTGGCCGAGTAGGCGAGGTTGTTGGGTCCGGCGAACACCGAGTTCTTGCTGGAGATGTAGACGATGTCGCCGCCGAGCTTCTGCGGAATCATCACTCGGGCCGCGGCCTGGCTGACCAGGAACGAGCCCTTGGCCATCACGTCGTGCTGCAGGTCCCAGTCGGCCTCGGTGGTCTCGAGCAGCGGCTTGCTCAGGCTCAAGCCCGCGTTGTTGACCACCAGGTCGAGCCCACCGAACCCCAGCACGGCGGCATCGACGGCGGCCCTGACCTGGTCGGCCCTGGTCACGTCGCACTGCACGCCGATGGCGACGTCGGACGAGCCGATCTCGGCGGCGATGCCCTGCGCCTTGGCCAGGTCGAGGTCGGCGATCACCACGCAGGCACCCTCGGCGGCCAGCCGCTCGGCGGTGGCCTTGCCGATGCCCGAGGCCGAACCGGTGACCAGGGCGATCCGGGTGGCCAGCGCCTTGGGCTTGGGCATCCGCTGCAGCTTGGCCTCTTCCAGCGCCCAGTACTCGATGCGGAACTTCTCGCTCTCGTCGATCGGCTGGTAGGTCGACAGCGCCTCGGCGCCCCGCATCACGTTGATGGCGTTGACGTAGAACTCACCGGCCACGCGTGCGGTCTGCTTGTTGGCGCCGTAGCTGAACATGCCGACGCCCGGCACCAGGATCACCAGCGGGTCAGCACCCCGCATCGCGGGCGAGTCGGGCTGGGCGTGGCGCTGGTAGTAGCCGGCGTAGGCATCGCGGTAGGCGGCGTGCAGTTCGTCCAGGCGGGCCAGGGTCTCGTCCAGCGGCGCCGATGGCGGCAGGTCGAGCAGCATCGGCTTGACCTTGGTGCGCAGGAAGTGGTCGGGGCAACTGGTGCCGAGTTCGGCCAGCGCCGGGGCCTTCTCGCGCGACAGGAAGTCGAGCACCACCTCGGAGTCGTTGAAGTGGCCGACCATCGCCTTGTCGCGCGAGGCAATGGCGCGCAGCGCGGGGGCGAGTTCTGCGGCACGGGCGCGACGCTCGTCCTCAGCGAGGGCCTCGAAGCCGGGACGAAGCGCGCCGAACGGCTCGGGGCGACCGTGCTCGGCGATGTGGGCCTCGATGGTGCGGATGATCCGCATCGAGTTGGCTTCGCACTCCTCGGTGGTGGCACCCCAGGCGGTGATGCCGTGGCCGCCCAGGATCACCCCGATCGCCTCGGGGTGCTCGTCGTGGATGGCGGCGATGTCGAGGCCGAGTTGGAAGCCGGGACGACGCCACGGCACCCAGGCGACGGTGTCGCCGAAGATCTCGCGGGTGAGCGCCTCGCCGTCGGCGGCGGCAGCGATCGCAATCCCCGCATCGGGGTGCAAGTGGTCGACGTGCGGGGCGTCGACCAGGGCGTGCATGGCGGTGTCGATCGAAGGGGCGGCACCGCCCTTGCCGAACAGGCAGTGGTCGAAGGCGGCCACCATCTCGTCCTCGCGCTCGACGCCGGGGTAGACGCCGGTGAGCGCCTGCACCCGGTCGAGGCGCAGCACGGCCAGGCCGGCCTCGGTGAGGGTGCCGAGGTCGCCGCCGGAGCCCTTGACCCAGAGCAGTTCGGTGTCGCTGCCGGTCACCGGGTCGGTCTGGGTGCCCTTGGCCGAGGTGTTGCCCCCGGCGTAGTTGGTGGTGGTGGGGTCAGCGCCGAGTCGGTTGGAGCGCTCGATCAGTTGCCGGACGGTCTCGTGGGTCACGTGGCTTCCTCGGGTCGGTGTGGTCTGTGGGTCTGTGGGTGGACGAGCGGCTCAGGCGCCCCAGCCGGCCTGGGTGCCGCCTTGGCGGTCGGCCGAGATCTGGTCCTGGTAACCCGACTCGGCATGGGCGGCCATCGGTTGGGCCGGCAGGCCACGCGACTCGCGCCACGCGGCCAGGTCGGCGCGCACGTCGGTCTGGAAGGCGTCGGTGAAGACCTCGTTGGCGGTGAGCACATCGCCGGCCAACTGGGCAGTGGTGAGCGCGTCGCGGTCGACCAGCAGGGCGCGGGCCAGCATCTCCTGCACGTTGAGCACCGAGCGGATCTGGCCGGCCACCTTGGGCTCGATGTTGTGACACTGGTCGAGCATGAAGACCACGCCGGAGTCGGGCTCGAGCCCGCCGCCGCGCACCACCTCGCACAGGATGCGGAACAGCTGGTAGGGATCGGCGGCCCCGACGATCAGGTCGTCGTCGGCGTAGAAGCGGGAGTTGAAGTCGAAGCTGCCGAGTCGTCCGAGCCGCAGCAACTGGGCGACGATGAACTCGATGTTGGTGCCCGGGGCGTGGTGGCCGGTGTCGAGGCAGACCTTGGCGCGCTCACCCAGGGCCAGGCAGTGCACGAGCGAGGTGCCCCAGTCGGGCACGTCGGTGTGGTAGAACGCCGGCTCGAAGAACTTGTACTCCAGCACGAGCCGCTGCTCGGGGCCGAGCCGGTCGTAGATCGTGCTGAGCGATTCGGCGAGGTGGTCCTGACGGGCGCGGATGTCGTCCTGACCGGGGTAGTTGGTGCCGTCGGCGAGCCAGATCTTCAGGTCGGACGAGCCGGTGGCGTCCATGATCTCGATGCACTCGAGGTGGTGGTCGATGGCCTGCTGGCGCACGGCCGCGTCACGGTGGCACAGCGACCCGAGCTTGTAGACGTCGTCCTGGAAGGTGTTGGAGTTGATGGTGCCGATGCCGACACCGAGGTCGGCGGCGTGGCGCTTCAGGGCGTCGTAGTCCTCGACCTTGTCCCACGGGATGTGCAGGGCGACCTTGGGGGCCAGACCGGTCATCCGGTGCACCTGGGCGGCGTCGGCGACCTTCTCGAACGGGTCGCGGGGCACGCCGGGTGAGCCGAACACCTTGAACCGGGTTCCGGAGTTGCCGTAGGCCCACGAGGGCACCTCGATGGTGAGCGTGGCCAGGGTGTCGAGCACCTGCTGCGGGATGGTCATGGTCGTCCTCGCTCCGTTGCGGTCGGGGCCCGACGAGTCGGACCACACCGACGATGAATCGTTTCATGACGAGGATACGCCGCAGCCCCCCATCAGCGTCAAGCGGCACCGCACTAGGGTGAGCCGTGTGAACTCCCCCATCCAGGTGGTCGTCGTCGGTGGTGGGTTGAGCGGCCTGACGGCGGCCCGTGCCCTGTCTGGTGTGCCCGGACTGCAGGTCACCGTCCTGGAGTCGGGCGAGGGTCCCGGCGGTCAGGTGGCCACCATCGAGGTGCCCAGTCGCCGGACGGACGAGCCGGTGCTGGTCGACGTGGGTGCGGAGTCGGTGCCGTTGAGCGTGCCGCCGGTCGCCACCTTGGTCGACGAACTCGGGCTCACCGCGACTGCGGTGGTTCCCGAGCCCGGACCCGTGCTGCTGAAGTCGGGACGACGCCTCGTCCCACTGCCGGCTGGGGTCTCACCCACCGGACCCACCCAGGTCTGGCCAGTGCTGCGCTCGGGGATGCTGTCGTTGCCGGGGCTGGTGCGCGCCGGTCTGGAACCTCTCTTCTGCCGCAAGGTCACCGGCGACATCTCGGTGGGAGCCTTCGTGCACCACCGGTTCGGGGGCCAGGTGGTCGACCGGTTCGTCGACCCGCTGCTGGGCAACATCCACGCCGGCAACGTGCACGGGTTGTCGTTGCAGGCGACGGCGCCGCAGTTGGTCCCGGTGGCACGCGACGGCGAGTCGCTGCTGCGCCGCGCCCTGGTGGGGTCGGGCAGGAAGGCGCCCGTCGCGGGGCGTCCGGTTCGTCCCGGCGCGGTGAGTTGGCCGACCGGGGTCGCTGCGTTGGCCGAGGCGCTCGCCGAACAGTGCGGGGCCTCGGTGCAGTACGGGCGAGCCGTGAGCTCGCTGGAGCGTGACGGCGAGGACTGGCTCGTCCACACCGACGGCCATACCCTGCGGGCCGACCACGTGGTGCTGACCACTCCGACCACGACGACCGCCGAACTGGTGCGGCCGCACTGTTCCGAGCTGGCCCGCGCGATGGCCTGGGTGCGCACCGCCACCGTGGCCACCGTGGTGCTCGGGTACGACCGCGCAGCAGCTGGACGAAACCGCACCTTGCGCACCGCCAACGCCGTGCTGTTGAGCAGCCGGCAGGCCGAGACCATGCGCTCGATGACGAACCTCAGCCGCAAGTGGCCATCACGCCACGCCGACGCCGAGCACCACCTGGTGCGGATCGCGGTCGGCAATGCGCAGCGCTCGACCGTCGATTCGCTGGACGACGAGACGATGGTGCGCCGTTGCGCCGACGAACTGGGGGCTCTCATCGGGTTGCGGGCCGAACCGCAGTTCGCCCGCGTGGTGCGCTGGCCTCGGGTGATGCCGCAACTGGCCCCGGGGCACCCCGACCGGGTGGCGAAGGCACGTGCGGCGCTGGCCGAGCTGGGCGGGCTGCACGTGGCCGGCGCCCCGGTCGACGGTCCCGGTGTGGTGTCGGCGATCACGTCGGGACGCACGGTCGCTGCTCAGGTGCTGGCGGCCCGCGGCTGAGGCTGGAAGGCTGGCTTGCATGAGCGTGGTGGTGCTGGACTTCGGTGGGGTGCTCTCGGAGCCCGAGGGCAAGGAGGCGGTGGTCGCCGCTGTCTGGGGTGTTGATCCGGTCGCACTGGAAGGCCCGTACTGGCGGCACCGCCAGCCCTATGACGAGGGCTGCAGCAACCTGGCCTACTGGTCGGCGGTGGCCGACGACCTCGGTGAGCCGATGGACGAGGAGCTGGCGAACCGGCTGGGACGCGCCGATGCCAAGGCATGGGCACCGATTCGTCCCGAGGCCGAGGCGATCCTGCGTGACCTGGCCGAGGCCGGGGTGCCGACTGCGCTGCTGTCGAACGCCCCGGTCGACCTGCTCGCCGCCCTCGAGGCGATGCCGTGGCGGCGCCACGTCGGTGAGGTGTTCGTCTCGGGCGTGCTCGGTGAGTCGAAACCCGATCCGGCGATCTTCGCGCTGGTCGAGAAGGCCCTCGGGGTGCCTGCCGACCAGATCGTGTTCGTGGACGACCGCCAGGTCAACCTCGACGGCGCCGAGGCCGTCGGCTGGCGCACCCACCTGTGGACCAGCGACGCCGCCACCCGGGCGTTCCTGGTCGAGGGCGGCTGGCTCACCCGGTAGCCGCTCGGCCGGACCATGGCCCAACGGACGGGCACCGGGGCTCGGCGTCGATACGCTCGGGGCATGACCACGGCCGATCCCCGCATCCAGCACACCGTCTCGTTCCGGCTGCACCATGAGCCCGGGTCCGAGGCCGAGCGCGACTTCCTGGCCGCAGCCGCTGCCCTGACCGCCATCCCCGGCGTTGAGGACTACCAGCAACTGCGCCAGGTGAGCCCCAAGAGCGACCACACCTTCTGGTTCACGATGTGGTTCGACGACCAGGACGCCTACACCGCCTACAACGAGCACCCCGACCACGTGGCGTTCGTCCGCGACCGGTGGCAGGCCGAGGTCGCCGACTTCCAGGAACTCGACTTCGTCGCCCTCTGAGGTCGCCCTCCCTCGCAGTGGCTCGGGCGATCCTTCGTACGCAGGCACCCCACCTCTCGCGCTGAGGCACAACATCTTGCGCGAGGCACACGCAATTGCCTGTGCCTCAGCCAGTGAGGTGTGCTTCAGCCAGGGGCGGGGCCGTACGAACGGTGGACGGACGACAGGCTCTCACTCCGGGTTGAGGCTGCGGTCGCCGGCGCCAACCGGGGTGGCCTCGTCGTACTCGGCGATGACGTTGTCCATGTCGTGCCCGTCCACCGCCTCGGTGACCCAGTTGTGGTCACCACCCAGGTAGTACTGCTGGCCCACCGCGTCGGGAGCGGTGTGCTTGGTGAGTGAGAAGTCCTCCTGCACGTTGGTGAGCGGGTCGTCGGCGGTGGTGTAGAGCCGCACCTGCCCGCTCTGCAACTGCTGGCGGTAGTCGGTCGGGTCCATCCTGTTCTGCTGGGCGAAGTGGTCCAGCGTGGCCGGACTGACCCCGGCAGCGTTGAAGGTCACCGCACCGTTGCCGCTGGTCATCGACGCCACGGCCGCCAGCCGTCCACCCAGCGAGTAGCCGGTGTAGATCACGTCGTCAGCAGCCGGTGAGCCGTTGAGCGCCTGCGCCAGCCGGGACGCGTCAGCCGACTGTCCCGACAGCACGGTGGTGCCGTAGAGATCTTCGGTGACGTCCTCGACGGTGCCGAAGTCGGTGCCCTCGAACATCACCACGAGTTCGCCGCTGGGCCCGCGGAACACCTTGGACACGAATCCGGTCTCGTCGTTGGTGAGCAGCGCCGGGTCGATGCCGAGTTCGCGCAATTGGTCGTCGGTGAGCGGGGTGTAGCCGTCGACGGTCTCGTGGTTGGTGAGCCTCATCAGGTCGCGGTCCTGGGGCCGAGTGTCGCCCTGGATGGTGTCGCCGAACGAGCCGTCGGCCACGTCGCCGACCAGCCCGGGGTCTGATCCGTCACGCAGGATCGACGCGGCGCGGCGCAGGTCCTGCCCCATGCCCCCGATCTGCCCGAGCAGCATCGTCCCCTGGGCCACCACGTCCTGCAGGATCGCGGCGATCTCGCGCAGGGTGTTGGCGATGAAGTCCAGTGCCCAGGCGATGAAGTCGCTGATCGCACTGGCCCAGGCCCAGGGCTTCCACCAGTGGCTGGCCACCCTGATCGCGGCCCTGACCAGGTCGCCGATCAGTTTGCTGGCGATGGCGATGATCGACTTGCGGGCATTGCCGACGTAGTCGCCGACGCCGAGCAGTCGGGTGCCCATGGTCTCGAACACCCCGGTGGCGGCCCGGGCGCAGCCCTGTTCGGCTGCGTTGTGGGTGGTGAAGGCGTCGGCGGCGTCGCCCGTCCAGCTCTGGGTGACCCTGCTGCCGACCCCGACCATGGCGCTGGCGTGCAGGTCGAGGGCCTGCCCGGTCTGGCTCCACGCGGCCGACGTCTGCTGCAGTTCGTCGGCGTCGCCGGTGAGTTGGTCGAGCGCCTCGTCGATGGGCCCGATGTGGCTGATGATCCAAGCGGTCAGACCGCCGACCAGGTTGGGCACCAGTTCCCACAGCGCCGCGGGGGCCGACAACCAGCTCAGCCCTCCCTGCGGCAGCAGGATCGACAACGGGTCGTTCTCCAGGCCAGGGTTGCTGCTGCGTGATGAGGCACCTTCGCCCAGCACCGCGGTGGCACGGACGAAACGTTCGTTGGTCACGACCTCGGTCGCCATCAGGGGCCTTCCCACACCGTGTCGGCCAGTTCGACTGCGTCGGCCTCGGTCTGGCGGTAGTGGGTGGCCGACTGGGTGAGCCTGGTGCTGATCGAGTCGACCGCCCCACCGAGGGCGGTGACGAAGTCGGTGGCACCGTCGGTGGCCGAGGGGAAGGTGATCCGGAACGCCTGGGAGAGCAGGATGCCGCAGGCTTGTGACGAGGGCGCATGCACTCCGGCCGCCAGGCCGGTGATGGTCGAGGTCTCGTCGCCGACCGAGCTGGCCGCGGCGTCGAGTTCGTCCGGGTCGACGGTGAAGTCGCTCACCTCAGCGCTCCCCTCGCCGCTCGTCGGGACCCATCTCGCCGGGGCTCATCTCGTCTGGGCCCATCTCGTCTGGGCCCATCTCGCCCGGGCGCACGTGGTGCATCGTGTAGGGGTCCTGGGCTCGTCCGGTCATGCCGGCCTGGCGCCACAGTGCCTCGGCCTGCTCGGCCACGTCGTCCTTGGCGGCCTGCAGGGCAGCCAGCACGTGGTCGGCCAACTCGTCGGTGTCGCTGCCCTGGGCCTGGGCGGTGAAAGTGACCTGGGTCGGGACGCCGGTGGCGGTCACCTCGGCGCGCACGGTGGGTCGCTGCGCGGGGTGTTCGCCGTGGCCACGCAACTGATTGATGGCGGGGCCGACGGCGTCGGCGTCGTCGACGATCCGCTGAATGTGCGCCTTGAGGTCGGCCATCACCTGCACCGGAGCCCCATCGGGGATGCCCTCGGGCCACAGGTCGGCCTGGTCAGTCCACGGGGTGGGTTGCGTCGGCCGCGGCAGCTGACGGGCACCGGCCTCGTCGTCCGGGCTGGTCTCGAGGACGATCTCGGCGGCCTCGGCGTCGCGCAGTTCAACCGGTGTGGCCTCGACGGTGGCGCGCTCGGCGTCGCGGACGGCGGCCCGAAAGACCCGCCAGAAGTCTTCGGTCAGGCGTGCTGGCGACAAGGTGGTGGCGGCGCTGGAGAACCGCACGCGTTCGATGACGGCCTCGGTGGTGACCTGCACGGTGATGCCGGCGGTGGCCTCCTCGCCGCCTCGACGGGCTGCACGGATGCGTCGCGCCTCAGCCTCGTAGGCATCGGCGGTGCGCAGCAGCTTGGCGATGATGTCCACCCTCGCGACGCTACCCATGGCCGCGTCCAGGTCGGGGCGACCAAGCAGCAAGATGAGCACCGACAGCGCGTCCGTCCTGAGTACCGACCACCAGATTGCGGGCGGCGAACCCGCGCCGCCCTGCCGTTGACCGCATGCCGATCAGCTCACCCCAGGACCGCCTGGCTGCCTTCTGGACCGGCGTTCGCACTGCGTGGGAGGGCATGCAGGGCGGCGACCTCGACCTGAACGACGACTTCTCGGCCTTCTTCGAGGGTTGGCGTGCCGCGATCGACCCGGTGGAGCGCGAACACACCACCGGCACCCTCAGCATCGGCAGCAGCTACTCGGGCTTCGAGCCGCCCTATGGGGCCTCGGAGGAGATCATCGACAGCCAGGTCGAGGACGGCGTGGCCACGGTGGTGACTCGCTCGACCGGCGCCCGGGAGCGTTACCAGGAGTACCGACTGGTCGACGAGGCGGACGGTTGGCGGATCGACACGGTCTCGACGATGTTCTCCGATCCCTTCGGGCCCGCCATCGAGGGACTCGCTGCTCGCGTGGACGAGGCCACCCTCGACGCCCCGATGGCACCGCTGTCGCCGCGCTACCGCCTCGATGGCGACGGGCTGTTCACGCCGGGGCGCCAGGTCACCCTGGCCACCGGCGAGCAGACGGTGATCGAGGTGCGCGAGCTGGGTGGGTTCGAGTGCCGCTCGGGCGTGCTCACCGTGTTCGACCTGGGACGAGACGACGCCGAGCCGTTCGCCCGCCGCGTCGCGCCGGGCACATTCACCGCCGACGTCGCCATCGTCGAGGGACGCGTCGGTGCGCTGCGGGTGCGACTGGCTGACGGCGATCCCGTCGCCTGGCACCCGGCGGACGCGGTGGGCGCGGGCAACGTCGTCGGCGTCGACTACGCCAACCTCGCCGTCATCGACCTGGCTGATCTGGCCGAGGTGAGCCTGCGGGTGAAGGAGGCCGCCTACAACGCGTGGACGCAGCTGCCGTCGCCGGCGGCGTCGCTGCTCGACTTCAGCACCGGCCGACCGTTCGGTGCGGTGAGCTCGAGCGGCTGGGGTGACGGCTCCTACCCGGCGTTCTGGGGAGTCGATGCCTCGGGTACCCCGGTGCGTCTGCTCGTCGACTTCCAGATGCTGGTTCGGGTCGAGCGCGGCACCATCCGGGTGCCATGGCCCGCGGACGAGTTCGTCGTCCCCGACCCTCGGCTCGAGGGTGTGGTGCTGCGGCCCAGCACGGGGCTGCTCAGGTCTCGGCTCGAGGTCGACGACGAGTGGGGCTTCATCGAGGCCGTCCGGGTGGTCGACGACCGCGGACGGGTGCTGGCCGACAGCGAGGAGGACGGCGACCTCTCCGAGTTGGCGGTCAAGGGGCGTCCCTCGAACTGGACGATCGAACTCGACGCCTACCTGGGGTGGCAGCACGTCTGAGTCTCGGGGCTGCGTCATCACCTGCGCGGCCGGACGAGTGCATGAGCACGGCGCTGGGGAGTGCTTCCACAGTGGAAGCACTCCCCAGCGTCTCGGGTCAGGTGTGTCCTGGGGCCAGACGACGTGGCCCTGGTGAGTGAGGCGCGTCGTGGGTGCGCGATCCGTTTGGTGGGCATTGATGGGTCCACCCAGCGATTTCCACCAACCCGCCGGATCAGCGTTGCGGCGATTGCGGGCAGTCGCGGCAATTGCCGAAACTGCGATCGCAGCCTCAGGCGAGTGACTTCACCCAGGCCTCGTGCAGGGCGGCGTAGCGTCCACCCGAGGTGTCCATCAGCTGGGCGGGCGGGCCATCCTCGAGCACCTGGCCGTGTTCGAGCACCAGCACCCGGTCGGCGATCTCGACCGTCGAGAGCCGGTGGGCGATGATCACCGCGGTCCGGTCGGCGAGGATCGTCTGCAGCGCCTGCTGGACGAGCCGCTCCGAGGGAATGTCGAGAGAGCTGGTCGCCTCGTCCAGGATCAGCACTGCCGGGTCGGCGAGGAACGCCCGGGCGAACGCGACCAACTGGCGCTGGCCGGCCGACAGGCGTCCACCACGCTTGGCCACGTCGGTGTCGTACCCCTGCGGCAGCGCGCTGATGAACGCGTGCGCACCCACTGCCGAGGCAGCTGCGATGATCTCGTCCCGGCTGGCCTCGGGTCGTCCGAAACCGATGTTGTCGGCCACCGACCCGTCGAACATGAAGTTCTCCTGGGTGACCATCACCACGGCGCGGCGCAGGTCGTCGTCCGACAGGTCGCGCAGGTCGACGCCGTCGAGCAGCACCCGTCCAGCGGTCGGGTCGTAGAACCGGCTGATCAGCTTGGCGATCGTGGTCTTGCCGGCGCCAGTGGTGCCGACCAGGGCGACGGTCTGCCCGGCCGGGATGTGCAGGTCGAGGTCGGGCAGCACCGGCACGTCCTCGACGTAGCTGAAGTCGACGTGGTCGAAGGTGACGTCACCGCGGGCCTTGGGCAGCGGCACCGGGTCGGTGGCCTCCTTGACCTCGGGCTGCTCCTCGAGCACGCCCGACAGCTTCTCCAGCGCCGAGATCGCCGACTGGAAGGTGTTGTAGAACTGCCCGATCTCCTGCATCGGCTGGAAGAACTGGCGCAGGTAGAGCAGGAAGGCCGCGAGCACACCGACCGTCATCGACCCGTCCATCACGTACAGGCCACCCACCACCAGGATGACCGCGATGGTGATGTTGCCGATCGCCTGGATGCCGGGCTGGAAGATCGCGAACAGGTGGAAGGTCTTGATGTTGATCTGGCGGAAGCGGTGCGACAGGTCGGTGAAGATCTCCTGGTTGCGCGGCTGGCGGCGGTAGGACTGCACCGCCTTGATGCCGGTCATCGACTCGACGAACTGGACGATGACCATGGCCGAGGCCTCGCGAACCTTGCGCCAGGTGCGAGAGCTGGCGCGGCTGAACCAGCGGGCCAGCATGCCGACGAACACCAGGCTGAGCAGGCAGATCAGGCCCAGGCGCCAGTCGAGCACCATCAGCATGATCGAGACACCGATCAGGGTGAGCACCGCGGTGATCAGGCCGTCGAAGCCGCCGGCCATCAGTTCGGCGATCGCGTCCATGTCGCTGGTCAGGCGCGAGACGGCTCGTCCCGAGGTGTAGCGGTCGTGGAACTTCACGTCCAGGCGCTGGAAGTGGCGGAACACCCGCTTGCGCAGTTCGAGCAGCACCGCCTGGCCGATGCGTCCGCTGACCCGCAGGAAGAAGATCCGGCTGGTGGCCTGGATGGTGACCGCAACGACCATCAACAGCACGGTCTCGATCAGCATCCGCGCCGAGCCGCCCTGCATCAGCGGCGGCACACCGAGGTCGATGCCGCGGCTGACCAGCCACGGCGAACTCAGCCGGGCGATGTTCTCGGCGACGATCGCCGCGACCAGCACCCACAGGTACTTCGCGTAGGGGCTGAGCAGGCTGCCCAGCAGCCGGCGCGAACGATCCCGCAGGAGGATCGAGGCCTTCTCGGTGATCTCGCCGTCCTGGGCCTCCTCGGCCCTGACGCCGCGCCAGTCGAGCTCACCGCGGTCGAGTCGCTCGTCTCGGCCGTCGCGGGTGTCGCGGTCGACCGGACGACCGGTGTCGACGTCGGTGATCCGCTGCTGCTGCTCCTGCTCGAGGCGACGGCGCTCGCGGCGAGACAGCTTCTCGGTGCCCTGGCTCATCGCAGGCTCCCTTCCATCTCGGCGAGTTCTCGCTCGCTGGGCGACATGCCGTCGAGCACCTCTTCGGCGTCGAAGTCGGCGCTGAGCAGTTCCCGGTACTCCGGCACCGTCGCCAGCAGGTCGTGGTGGGTGCCGACGTGGGTGATCGTGCCGTCCTCGAGCATGGCCACCCGGTCGGCCAGCAGCACCGTCGAGGCCCGGTGGGCGACGACGATGCCGGTCACCCCGACCAGGACGCGCTTGAGCGCCTCCTCGACCAGGGCCTCGGTGTGGATGTCGAGGGCCGACAGCGTGTCGTCCAGCACCAGCACCGCGGGACGCACCAGCACGGCGCGGGCCAGGGCGAGCCGCTGGCGCTGACCGCCCGACAGGCTCATGCCCTGCTCACCGATCCGGGTGTCCAGACCCCACGGCAGGTCGTGAACGAAACCGGCCTGGGCGACCTCGATCGCCTCGGCGATCTCGTCCTCGGTCGCGTCGGGACGACCCAGGGTGAGGTTCTCGCGCACCGACATCGAGAACAACGTCGGGTCTTCGAAGGCCGTGGCCACCATGCGGCGCAGCGCCACCAGGTCGAGGTCGCGGATGTCGACCCCGTCGAGGGTGATCCGGCCGGCGGTGACGTCGGCCAGACGGGGCACGAGCGCGGTCAGTGTCGACTTGCCCGACCCGGTTCCGCCGACCAGGGCGATGGTCTCGCCGGGGCGGATGTCGAGGTTGAGGTCGTGCAGCACCGGACGGTCGGCGTCGTGGAACTGGAAAGCCACGTTCTCGAACCGCAGCGCCCCCTTGGGGTCATCGAGGACGACGTCGCCACCGACGATGGTCTCTTCGGCGTCGAACATCTCGCAGATGCGGTCGGCGGCGGTCATCGCGTCCTGGGCCATCGACAGCAGGAAGCCCAGCGCGGCGATCGGCCAGATCAGCGACAGCATCAGCGTGATGAACGCGACCAGGGTGCCCAGGGTGAGGCGCTCCTGGGCGGCCGCCACCGCGCCGATCGCCAGCACGATGATCATCGTCAGGGTGGGGATGACCTCGAGGAAGGTCCAGAACTTCGAGACGTTCCGCACGCGCTCGATCGAGGTGTCGTGCAGTGACTGCGCCCGCTTGGTGAACCGGTTGAAGACGTGGTCGACCCGGCCGAACGCCTTGACCACGCGAAGGCCCTGGATCGACTCCTCGACCGAACTGGCGACGTCGCCGGTCTCGTCCTGGATGCGACGCGACAGCTTGGTGTAGACCCGCTCGTTGGCCAGGCACAGCCACACCACCGGGATCACCGACAGCAGCACCACCACACCCAGCGGCCAGTACATGTTGATCAACAGGATGGTGACCACGATGATCTGCACGGTGTTGACGATCATGAACGTCAGGCCGAAGGCCGAGAACCGCCGAATGGTCGACAGGTCGCTCATGATGCGGCTGAGCAACTGGCCCGACTGCCAGCGTGAGTGGAAGCTCATCGGCAGCCGCTGCAGCTTGGCGTACATGTCGAGGCGGATGCCGGTCTCCATGCCCAGCATCGCCGGGCCCATCGTCCAGCGGCGGATGAAGTTCAGCATCGACTCACCCAGGCCGATCACCAGCGCGACCGCGCCGAGCGCGAACAGCCACTCCTTGTCGCCCTCGACCACCGGGCCGTCGATGATCCGGCGGGTGATCAGCGGGGTGAGGATGCTGAGCAGCACCGCGACCAGCGCCAGGCCGAGCATCGAGAAGAAGACCACCGCGTAGGGCTTGAGGTAGGGGGTCAGCCGCATCAGCGACGCCGCGGGGTTGCGGCGGGTGCTGGTGCGCCTGGGGTCGATCAGCGGCGGCCGGTCGAGGGCATCGCCGTAGAGCCGGACGGTGTGGTTGGGCGCGCTCGACGTGGTGTCCGAGCCGGACGCTGAAGACACAGGGAATCCTCGAATGAGTGTGATCTGCTGGTGGGGGGCTGCTGCGTCGCAGGGGGCGGGCTACCGGTGGTGTGACCACGGTGCGGGCCTCGGGGACGCTCGGTCGAGTCTAGGTTGATTGATTAACCTGTGCAAGTAATTCATGAGCTGGTCTCGGCATGAGGACACGACATGGACGATTCCACGACCAGCCGTGGACGATCTCGTCGGCGAGCGGCTCGGGTGGCAGGGTGAGGGCCATGAGCAGTGGATTCCGGATGCTGACCGAGGCCGAACTGCGGGCCCGGGGCGCGATGAAGTGGACCATGTATCCCGACGACGTGCTGCCGCTGTGGGTGGCCGAGATGGACTACGCCGCCGCCACGCCGATCCAGCGGGCCATCGAGCAGACCGCAGCCGCACAGGTCTACGGCTATCCGGGCCGAGGCGCCGAACTGCGTCGGGCGATCAGCGACTGGGGCCGGCGCACCTTGGGGCTCGACCTCGATCCCGAGCAGATGTTCGTCCTGCCCGACGTGCTGCGCGGTGTCGAGGTCGGCATCGAGGTACTGTCGCCGGCCGGCACCCCGGTGGTGCTGCCGTCGCCGGCCTACATGCCGTTCTGGGTGGTGCCGGGTATCGTCAGCCGCGAGATCATCTCGGTGCCGATGGTCACCGACGACCTGGGCCGACCTGCGCTCGACCTGGCCGGCATCGAGGCCGCCTTCGAGGCCGGGGCCCGGTCGATGATCCTGTGCCAGCCGTACAACCCGTTGGGCCGGGTGTTCACCGCGGACGAGTTGCGGGCCCTGGCCGAGGTCGCCGAACGCCACGACGCCTGGATCATCTCCGACGAGATCCATGCACCGCTGCTGCCCTTCGCCCCCGGCGAGGAGCGTCCGCACACCGTGCCGTTCCACTCGGTGGGCGAGGTGGCACGGCGACGCTGCGTCACGGTGACCTCGGGCTCGAAGGCCTGGAACCTGCCGGGCCTGCGCTGCGCTGTGATGATGGCCCACGACGACACGGTGTGGAACAAGCTGGTCGACTCCCACTCCCCCAAGCTGACCGGCGCCTCGACCTTCGGCATTGCCGCCAACACCGCCGCCTTCAACGATGGTGAGCCGTGGCTGGTCGAGTGCCTGCACCAACTCGAGGCGAACTCACGGTGGCTGGACGGCTTCCTGGCCGCCAACCTGCCCGAGGTGGGCCACTGGAACCCGCAGGCCACCTACCTGCACTGGTTCGACTTCCGCGCCCTGAACCTGCCGGACGAGCCGGGCCCGTGGCTCCTGGAGCACGCCAAGGTGGCACTCAACGCCGGGCCCACCTTCGGCCCCGGTGGCGACGGCCACGTGCGGATGAACCTGGCCACCTCACCAGAGATCCTCGAGCAGGCGTGGAGCCGGATCCTGGCTGCGCTCGAACGCCGCGGCTGAGTCGGGCCTGCTCCCCGCCCGCCGAGGGTACCCCCGGCCAGGGTGCTGTGGACAGCTCACGAGTCCAAGGGAGAGTCGATCATGGGCGACATCGTTCGGATGGGAATCGCCGGCGCGGGCACGATCGCGCAACGCGGGATCATCCCCCACCTCGCACTCGACGAAGGGCGGGCAAGGTCAGGTTGCAGAGCGTCTGCGACCCGGTCGAGGGACGCGCGGCCGCGGTGGCCGCACGGTTCGGCATCGGTCACAGTTCGAGACGCCACCCTCGGAGTTGTCGATCGACTGGGAGATGCCCAGGGCGACCGTGCCGGCTGTGCGCTTCTTCGGGGGGGACGAAGTCGCGGTCCTCGTCCGCGGCCTCGTCGGTGTAGCCGATGCCGCTCTCGCCGTAGGTGACCAGGTCGAGTCTGAGGCTGGGAGGACCAAAGCAACAGGGTGTGACCACTTGTTGCCTTGTGGCCAACTGTTGCCGCGGCACCGCCGCGGGGGCGGCGAATCGATCAGGTCAAGGTGGCGACCATGACCGCCTTGATGGTGTGCATCCGGTTCTCGGCCTGGTCGAAGACCACCGAGGCCGGCGAACCGAACACCTCGTCGGTGACCTCGATGCCGTCGAGCCCGAACTCGGTGAAGATCTGCTCACCGATCGTGGTGCGACGGTCGTGGAAGGCCGGCAGGCAGTGCAGGAACTTGGCGTCGGCTCGTCCGGTACGTGCCATCAGGTCGGCGTTGACCTGATAGTCACGAAGCAACTCGATGCGCTCGGCCCAGATCTCTTTGGGCTCTCCCATCGACACCCAGATGTCGGTGTAGACGAAGTCGGCACCCTCGACCGCGGCCAGGTCGTCGGTGACGGTGACCCGGGCGCCGGTCTCGGCGGCCACGGCGCGGGCCGACTCGACCACCTCGGCACTGTTCTGCAACGGGCCGGGTGAGACCATCCGCACGTCGAGGCCCATCATCGCCGAGCCGACCAGCACGGAGTTGCCGACATTGCTGCGGGCATCGCCGACGTAGGCGATCGCCACCTCGTCCAGCGGACGAGTGGCGTGCTCGCGGATGGTGAGCATGTCGCACAGCGCCTGGGTCGGGTGCCACTGGTCGGTCAGCCCGTTCCACACCGGCACCCCGGCATGGGCGGCCAACTCCTCAACCACCGACTGGTCGAAGCCGCGGTACTGGATGCCCTCGAAGTAGCGGCCGAGCACCGCTGCGGTGTCGGCCACCGACTCCTTGTGACCCAGCTGCGAGCCCGAGGGATCGAGGTAGGTGGCATGCGCACCCATGTCGTGGGCGGCCACCTCGAAGGCGCAGCGCGTGCGGGTCGAGGTCTTCTCGAAGACCAGGGCGATGTTCATCCCGGCCAGCAGGGGCTGCTGGCGGCGCTCCTTCTTGGCCGCCTTCAGCTCTGCCGACAACTCGAGCAGGCTGTTCCACTCGGCGACGGTGAAGTCGAGTTCCTTGAGGAAGTGGCGTCCGGTGAAGGTCATTGGCCAAATCTAGTGTCTGAACGACCAGCCCTGCCGATGGGACACAATGGCCGGACGACCCGCGACCTTCGGACGCGATCGACGAGGAGCCCTGCCATGCCACGATCCAGCCTGCAGTTCGTCTGCTGGGGCAACATCTGCCGTAGCCCGATGGGTGAGGTGATGGCGAAGGCGTTGGCCGACGAGCGGGGCCTCGACATCGACATCGACAGCACCGGCGTGAGCGCCGAGGAGTCCGGCAACCCGCTCGACCGGCGGGCACGGGCAGTGCTCGAGCGGGCTGGCTACCAGCCCGGTCAGCACGTGGCGCGCCGGATCACCGAGCAGGACATCCGCAACACCACGCTGCTGGTGGCCGCCGAGCAGATCCACGTCGACCGGATGCTCAGGCTCGTCCCTGATGCCACCAACATCCGCCTGGTCACCGACTTCGTCCCGGGTGCGACGCCCGGGACGCCACTGCCCGACCCGTGGTACGGCGGCCCTGAGGACTTCGTCGACACCCTCGAGGTGCTCGAGGTGGCGATCCCGAACATCCTGGACGAGGTGTCGGGCTCGCTGGGGTGACGTCGGGGGCGGGCTCGTCCGATCTGGGGTGCGGCCGCACCCGGTTTGTGGCGTGAAACACGCGACTGACAGCAACTTGCGCGCCACGAACCGCTGGTGCCCACGCGAGGTCGTCCGATTGGTGGCGTGAAACAAGCGACTGACAGCAACTTGCGCGCCACGAACCGCTGGTGCCCACGCGAGGTCGTCCGATTGGTGGCGTGAAACACGCGACTGACAGCAACTTGCGCGCCACGAACCGCTGGTGCCCACGCGAGGTCGTCCGATTGGTGGCGTGAAACACGCGACTGACAGCAACTTGCGCGCCACGAACCGCGGGAGGGGCCCGGGCGAGGCCTGACCTAGGCTGGCCCCATGACGATCTTCCTGGTGGGCAGCGGCCCGGGTGACGACGACTCCGGCATGCGCGAGGTGTGGGACGCCTTCGTCGCCAGTGCCCGTGAGCGTGCCCGGCTCGACCAGACCAACCGGCTGGTGATCTGCATGCTGGGCACCGCCGATGAGACGGCTCCCTACCTGCCCGCCTACCTCGACCCGATCCGGGCGCGCTGGGCCGAAGTCGAGCCGGTCGTGGTCAACCTGACCGACCCGGACGACGACGGTTCGGCCACCACCACCTGGCCCGAAGACGTCGAGCGGTCGGCCGGGCTGGTCGTCTGCGGTGGTTGGACGCCGGGTTACCTGAGCGCGCTCAGTCCCCACCGGGACGAAATCGGCCGCATGGTGCGCCGTGACGTGCCCTACCTCGGCTTCTCGGCCGGCGCCTCGATCGCCAGCCGGCATGCCCTGGTCGGTGGTTGGCAGTTTCGCGGCATCCAGGTGCAGCAGGAGATCTCGGGTGAGGGCCTGGCGGAACTCACCATCCAGGACGGCCTGGCACTGGTCACCCCGATGGTGCAGGTGCACACCGACACCTGGAGCAACGAGGGCGTGGTGATCACCGCCCTCGAGCACGGGCACGGCCAGCACGCGGTCAGCATCGACGAACAGACCTGTCTGGCGGTCGATCCGGTGACCGGACGCACCGCGCGCCTGGGTTCTGGACGACTGCGCTGGTTCACCCGGGAGCACGCCGGTGTTCTGGTGCGCACCGAGGAGCCCCCATCCCCTGAGGTCCCCGATCAGGTGGAAGCAGCTGAGCCGGCCGACAACCCCGAGACCGAAGAAGCTGGGCCTGTCGAGACCCCTGAGCCGGTCATCACCCCCGAGGACGATCAGCCGGGCAGCTCGTCGTCCGACCAGGGCTAGCTGGGCTGCGCCCCCAGCCCGGTGCATGCGAAGGCGCCCACCCGGGCGGCGAACCCGGCAGCGGTGACCAGGTCGTCGCCCTCCACGAGCCGTACCGCCAGGGCTCCGGCGAATGCGTCACCGGCCCCCGTGCTGTCGACGACATCGACCTGGGGCGAGACCACCTCGCCAATTCGACCGTCGCAGGCGACCAGAGCACCGCGGCCCCCGCGGGTCATCACCACCGACCGCACTCCAGCGTCGACCAACGCCGCGACCACTTCCTGGTCACCCTCGGCCAGCCACCGAGTCGAGCAGCGCCAGGGCAGGCGCGGCGAACGGGTCGTCACCGACCGCGCCGACCATGGCCACCCGGGCACCCAGACGAGCAGTGGCCACCGCTTGGTTGGCCCCCTTCCCGCCGGGAGCCAGTGATCGGGAGTGGGCGTGCAGGGTCTCCCCCGGGTTCGGGATGCGTGCGCAACGCAGGATCAGGTCGAGGTTGATCGAGCCCACGACCACGATGTCCGCCATGGCGCGAGGCTACGCCTCGTCCCCCTCAAGGCACCGGACGACTGTCACCAAGCGCGCGCCACGCGTGACCCAACTGCGCCCCAACACCGACCAGATGGCAGGCTGGACCCATGCAGATCCTCGTGGTGGACGACGACCAGGCCGTGCGGGACTCGCTCGCGCGCTCGCTGCAGTACTCCGGCTACGAGGTGGCGACGGCTGCTGACGGGCTGGAGGCGCTCGCCAAGTTGGCCGCGGTCAGGGCCGATGCGGTGATCATGGACGTGATGATGCCTCGCCTCGACGGGCTCGAGACCACCCGCATACTGCGCCAGGCCGAGAACGACGTGCCGATCATGATCCTCACCGCCCGCGACGCCGTCGGTGACCGGGTCGACGGACTCGACGCCGGCGCCGACGACTACATGGTCAAGCCGTTCGCGCTGGACGAGTTGCTCGCCCGGTTGCGTGCACTGACCCGTCGCTCCCGCCCCGAACCGGAGTCGGACTCCGAGACCCTGCACTTCGAAGACCTCGTCCTCGACCCGCAGACCCGCGAGGTCACCCGCGCCGGCCGGCGGATCAGCCTGACCCGCACCGAGTTCGCCCTGCTGCACGTGTTCATGGAGCACCCCCGCCGAGTGCTCGAGCGCGGCTGGCTGCTCAACGAGGTGTGGGGCTTCGACTTCCCGACCACCGCCAACTCCCTCGAGGTCTACATCGGCTACCTGCGCCGCAAGACCGAGGGTGAGGGCGAGGCCCGCCTGATCCACACCGTGCGCGGCATCGGCTACGTGCTGCGTGAAACGCCCCCGTGATCCGATTCCCAGACTGGCGGCTCTGGCTGCCCCGCTGGGCGCACCCCCCACGGCTCGGTCTGGGGCGGCGCTTGGTCGTGTTCACCCTGACCAGCCTGGCCCTGGCCTTGGTCGTGGTCGGTCTGGCCGCTTGGTTCTCGACCCGGTGGTCGCTCTATCGCGAGGTCGACGCGCAGCTGCAGTCGTTGGCTGACCATGCCGCACCGGCGATCCTGGCCGACTTCGAGAACATGGGTGGCCTGACCGCCGAGTCGCTCACCCCCAACCAGGTCGAGATCGTCGTCGTCAGCGCCGACGGGCAGATCACCTCGGTGCCGGGCCTCGACACGATCGTCTCGCCCGGCAGCCGTGAGCTCGCGGTGGCCCGCACCCAGAGCGGCGCCCCGGCCCACACCACCACCACGGCCAGCGGCGTCCGCTACCGGGCACTCGCGGTGCCACTGACCATCAACGACCAACGCTATGCACTGATGATCGCCCGGCCACTGGCCCCGACCGACGAGACACTGGTCAGCCTCGGCTTCGTGCTGGTCTCGGTCGGCGCCGCCGGCCTGATCGGCATCGGCGCCATGGCGATGGCGGTCACCCGGTCGGCGATGACCCCGGTCCGGCGCCTGTCGCAGGCCGTGGCCCGGATCACCGAGACCGACGACCTGCGCCCGATCGAGGTCACCAGCCGCGACGACCTGGCCAACCTGACGCTGTCGTTCAACACCATGCTGCTCAGCCTCGCCAGCTCACGCGAACGACAACGCCGCCTGATCGCCGACGCCGGTCACGAACTGCGCACACCACTCACCTCGATGCGCACCAATGTCGAGTTGCTGGTGGCCGACGAGCAGTCCGGCATGCTGCCCGAGGGTGCCCGCGGTGAGATCCTGCACGACATCGCCGGCCAGTTGGCCGAGTTCACCGCGCTGGTGGGCGACCTCGTCCAACTGTCGCGCGACGAACGGGTCTTCCCCGCCCCCGAGCCGCTCGACTTCGCCGAAGTGGTGCGGGCGGCGATCGTGCGCGCCCGCCGCCGCGGCCCAGGTCTGGTGTTCGACGTCGAACTCAACCCGCTGTTCATGATGGGCGAGTCCGACACCCTCGAACGCGCCGTCACCAACCTGCTCGACAACGCGGTGAAGTTCTCACCACCCGGGGGGACGATCCGGGTGCAACTCGAGGGCGACCGGCTGCGGATCTCGGACGAAGGTCCCGGCATCGCCGAGGAGGACCTGCCCCACGTCTTCGACCGCTTCTACCGCTCCGACCGGGCCCGCAACACCCCGGGAACTGGCCTGGGCCTGTCAATCGTGGCGCACACCATCAACGCCCACGGCGGCACCGTCCAGGCCGGACGCGCAGCCGGCGGTGGTGCCGAGTTCACCGTGCATCTGCCGGTGAGCAGCAGCCACCATGCCGACGAGTCCGGCCGCCAGCCTGTGGTGCGCGACTGAGCACCTGAACCCCGGGACCCTAGGCTGACCGTGTGTCTGCGTGGCCACCACCTCGGCCCCCGGCGGCCGGGAGCTTCCCTCCCCCACCACCGGGCGCCAGACCTGTGCTCGCACCCCCGCCGGTGCAGGCTCTCGCGTCCACTCCTCCACGTCGGCGACTTCCGTGGTTGTCAGTCGTCCTGCTCTGCCTGGCCATGGTCACCAGCGTCGGCCTGGCCCGGCTGACCGCCCAGGGCGGACGACACGACGGCGCCGGCGCCGCCACCTGGATCGGCACCGACGGCCTGGTCTCGTGGATGGGCAACCAGTCCACGTCGGAGACCGTCGAGACCCAGTTGGCCAAGGGCGGGCAGCCGTTCGTCAACACCTACCCAATGTTCGTGCTGGTGGCACCGCCGTTCGAAGAGGCGCTGAAGGCCACCTGGGTGCTGGAACGCCGCGGCCCCGAGACCGAACTGTCGACCTCACTGCTCGGGGTCACCGACCAGGGGATCGCCACCCTGGGAACCGTGCACACCACGGCCTGGGCGCTCTACCACCCCGGACGCACAGACATCCCCGCCGATCCCCAGGTCGGTCGCACCTGGAGCCAGCAGGGTCTGCTGCGCACCCAGACCGACGAGGCACTGCAGTGGACCAGCCAGGGAGAGGTGCTGGCGGGCACCCAGGCCGGCTGCCTGCGCTTCCGGATCAGTGAGACCTGGAGCAACGGCCACCAGCAGACCAACGACCTCGAGCGGTGTCCGGGACGAGGCATCGTCGCCGACCACGGACGCGGCCTGATGCCGATCCCGGGACGAGTGGGCGACCTGCCCGAGATCAACCTCACCCCCACCTCGACGGCACCGACCTCTCTCACCCCGCAGCGCCTGACCGTCAAGCACACCGGACAGACCACCTCACCGATCGTGTCAGCGGCCCCGGTCGTGATGAACGGGGCGATCGCCCTGGTCAACCGCAGCACGGGGAACCTGATGGTCGGGGTGGCCCGCGGTGACCAACTGACCGTGCTGTGGGAACGCCACCCCGGCGGAGCGTCCCTGACGCTGACGGGCTTCGGCGACCTGGTCGTGGTGGGCACCACGCAACGACGGCTGATCGCCTACACCACCGTCGGCCACCGGGTCTGGGAGCAGGCCACCGACGACGTGGTCACCCATGCGCTCGCGGTGTCGCCGCAGCGTCTGCTCGCGCTCACCGCGACCGGCACCGTGACGGTGCACGACGTGATGACCGGGCAGGTGGTGTGGACTCGTGACCTGGGCACCGATCGCCAGTCACGGCCGACGCTGTGGGGCGACACCGTGGTCATCCCCTTCGAGGAGTCGCTCTGGGTGCTCGACGTGCGCACCGGCGAGACCCGTACCCAGCGGCACCTGCCGTCCGGGGTGGACTTCGCGACCGCCACCCCCGATGGGGTGCTGCTGTACGACAACTCCGGCCACCTGGCCCTGCTCGGGTACGACGGGCGCCTGCGGTGGGAGACGGTGATCGCCAGCGCCCGCTACCGCGACGGCGCCTTGGTCGGAGACTCGTCGGCGGTGGTGGTCAGCGAGGACGGTGCCGCCGTGGTCGACCTGGCCACCGGACGACGTCGGCCGGTGAACACCCGCGCCGACCATGCTGTGCCGTTCGTGGTCGATGGACGACCGGTCGTCCTGGCCGTCCAGTCGGGCGGATGGACGCTGGTCGGTGCCGATACCGCCGTGCTCGCCCGCGACGATTCGCGCAGCTGGACCACGGTCATCCGCAGCGTCAGTTCGGTGACCACCGAATCCAACGGGACGAGGACCGCCGGCGCCACGGTGGGGCTGGACAGCGACGGTGCCTTGTGGCTTTGGGGCACACCGTGAGGGAGGTCATCGGTGTCTTCGCCTCGGTGCTGCGCCATGTCTTCGTGGCCCCGGTCAGCGAGGGTGCGCCGCAACCCTCGCAGTGGCCCCAGCCGTTGCGCTGGGTGGTGGCGCTGGCGACGGCGGTGATCCTCACGCTGGGACTGGTGGCCGCCTTCGGTGACCGCCTGCGTGCCCTGGGCACCCTGATCAGCGTCGACCACTTCATGACCTTCCCCAACTGGGCGATCAGCCCGATGTTGTGGATCGGCGTCTTCGTGATGACGCTGCTGTTCAGCGCCACCCTGCGCACCCACTGGGCGGTGACGGTGGTGGTCTGGTTCACCGTCGCGCCGCAGATGCTGATGCTCTCGGCTGCCGGCGGGGCGCTCGGCATGGGAATGGCGTTGCTGGCCATGCTCGTGCTCGCGGTCGCCCCGTGGGTGGTGCGGCGACGGCGTTGGCACGTGGGTGAGGTGGTGCTGGTCTGGCTGATGCTGCAGGTGGCGGTGCTGCTGCCGCTGTGGCTGTCGCCGGCCCAGGGGCTGGGTCTGGACGCCCGGACCCTGTCGATGCTCAACATGCAGTTGGCGCTCACCGCCCTGGCCGCACCGGCGCTGGCCACCGCCGGCTATGCGGCGGTCGAGATCACGGTCAACGCGAGCCAGTGGCTGGCCCACGACCTGCGCCGGCTGGGTGTGCGTGCACCGGTGAGTCGCTGGCTGCTGGTGGCGGTGCTGCTCACCGGCGCTTGGCGGGGCTGGAGTGTGGTGCGCAGCCTGCTGTCGGACGAGCGGGGATGGGTGTGGTCGGACTTCGTCTCCACCGTGCTGATCGTGGCGGCCGCGGTCGGGCTGTGCCTGCTGCTGTGGAACCGCTCGCCATTGATATCGGGCGAGCGTCGGGCGGTGTGGCCGGTCGGACGACCAGCCCAGCTCGCCGAGGTGTGGAGCCCGTGGACCCTGCTGATGGGGGTCTCGCTGGCGGTGACGCTGTGGCCCCACAACCTGTTGGCGTCGCTGGGCACGATCCTGGGGGTCTTCGACGTACCCGAGTCGGTGCGCCAGGCGATCGACGCCGTGCAGCGCGGCGTCGGCGGCGCGGTGGCACGGGCGGCCGTGCGGGCGGGCTTCGCCGTCGGACTGTTCGTGCTGGCGTGGCGGCGGGCCAGGCGCGGCAACGCCGCCCTGGTGTTGCTGGCCTCGTGCACCGTGGCGCTGTGGCTGCCCCTGATGATGAACCTGGTGACCGGCGGGCGACTGACGGTCGACTGGAACGTGCGTGATCTTGCGCTGGTCACCTCGGGTGTCGCGGTGGTCTGGCTGGTCGTCACCGCTGTTCGTGGACGACTGCACAACGGCGTGCTGCTGGGGGTGTGGGTGGTGTGGCTGTTGCCGCAGCTCTACCAGTTCCGCCAGGTGATGTCGGACCCCACCGAGCTGGCCGGCCTGGTGTCTCCGATCGCGCTGGTGCTGCTCGGGCTGCTGTGGCGCCTGGCCACCGACGGCAACTTCGTCCGGGGTGACAACGACGCCTTCCCGCGCACCTCGCGGGTGCTGCTGCTGGTGGCCAACACCGCGGTCGGCATGATGGTGCTGGCGGTCGTCGCCCTCGGCGGCGGGCAGGCACCCTTCACCGCGGTCAACAACTGGGTCGAGCTCGGCGACAGCATGATCGGTGGGCCCTTGATGCTGGCGGCGATGCTGGCCCCGTTCCTGATCACCGCCTGGACCGCCCGGATCAGTGACGACCCACCGCCCGGTCCCGTCCCGGCAGTGGCGCCGGCGCCGGCCTGGTCAGCGGGCCTGCCAACGGCTCACGGGCAGGTGGGTGGGCAGGCTGCGCCGGGGGCCGCGCCGTTCCGCCAGCCCCACCCCTGAGCGTTCCAGCAGCAGTTCCACCCGGTAACGGTGGGGACGAAGCAGCTCCAGCAGCGCCTGGGCCGAGTGGGCCGCAGCGTCCGGCCCGCCGAGGCCGCGGGCGATGATGCCGGGCACGTGGTAGTCGTCGATGCTCCAGGCGTCGGGGTCGCCGAGCGCGCCCTGGCGCACCTGGGACGCGGTCCAGGGCCCGATCCCGGGCAGGCTGACCAGCGCCCGCTCGAGCCGTTCGCCTCGGGTGGTGGTCGGTTCGTCCGCCGATTCGACGAGGATCCGCTGCAGGGAGTCGGTGCGACGGAGCGCCCCGACCAGGGTCCGCGCCCGGGTGTGCTCGACACCGGCCTGCAGGAAGTCCCAGCTGGCGATGGCCGCCCACTGCGCCCCGGTGGGCGGGCAGACCATGCCGCGGGCGGGGTGCTCGTCCAGCTGGGCCGGACCGGGCGCGGGCGTACCGAACCGCCGGACGAGCATGCGAATCGAGTCGAAGGCCTCACGGCCGGTCACCCGCTGTTCGATCACGCTCGGGGCCAGCGACTCGGCCACCAGGTCGGTGGCACCCAGCGGCAGCCGGTGGCGACGCAGCAGCGGCCCGATCACCGGGTGGTCGGTGGTGAAGGCATCGGCGTCGTCGTGGCAGCCCAGCAGCCGCGGCAGTTGGCGCAGGGCCCAGCCACTGCCCGGCCCCCAGGCGCGTGCCTCGACATCGTCGCCCCCTGCCCCGGGCCCCTCGGTGGCCCCGCTGGCGGCCAGCCGCAGCAGCACCGGGCCGTCTGGAGTGGACGACGCACGCCACCAGACCTGGCCGTGGCGGCGCAGCGTCGGGTCGCCATGGCCGCGTTGCAGGCGGCCGAGGTTCCACAGCCCGGCGGCGCCACCGGTCACGATCGTGCGCGCCTGCGGCTGTAGGGTCGCTTCGACGGTGTCGGTGCTCTCGCCCACGTGGGCTGGCACCGGTGTCGCGTCCTGACCCATTCGACCAGAGTAGGTGGAGCCATGGCGGCCGGTCACTCCCACGGCGACGACGACCTCCCGCTCACCGAGGAGGAGAGCGAACAGAGGCGCAAGGCGCTGCGGGCCCTGGTCGTCATCCTGGTGCCACTGGCGGTGTGGACGCTGGCCGCCCTGATCTGGCTGTGGCCACGCGACGTCGCCGACCACATCCAGAACGACGGACTGAATCTGGCCGTGCCGGGGGCCACGCAGGAGAAGGCGACCATCACTGAGGTCGAACCGATGGACTGCGAGGGGCTGATCGGTTCGGTCCCGGGGCAGAACAGCGTGTGTGCGACGGTGGTGGCGGTGCTCGACACCGGCCCCGAGCAGGGCCAGAGCCAGACCTTCCAGGTCACCCCACCGATCTATGACTCCGGTGTCGAGCCGGGGCAGCGCGTGGTGATGTGGCGCATCCCGATCGAGCAGATGCCTGCTGCCTACCAGTTCATCGACTTCGAGCGCAGCACTCCGCTGTGGCTGTTGGCGGGTGCGTTCGCCCTGCTGGTGGTCGTGGTGGCCAGGCGGCGGGGGTTCCTGTCGCTGCTCGGGTTGGGCTTCGCGTTCTGGATCCTGATCGAGTTCATGCTGCCGGCGCTGATCATGGGACGAGACCCGCTGCTGGTGGGTCTGGTCGGCAGTGCGGCGATCATGTTCGTGGTGCTCTACACCGCGCACGGGTTCACCCTGAGAACGACGACGGCGCTGGTCGGCACGCTGTTCGGGTTGCTGATCATCGCCGGGCTGGGGTGGTGGGTGGCCAAGGCGGCCCACCTGACCGGGGTGAGTTCGGACGAGGACTACTCGTTGGCGGCCACCACCCCCGACATGGGGCTGACCTCGGTCGTGATCTGCGCGATCATCGTCGCCGGGTTGGGTGTGCTCAACGACGTCACCATCACCCAGGCCTCGGCGGTCTGGGAACTGGCTCGTACCGAGCACGACAAGCGCCGGCTCTACACCTCGGCCATGCGGATCGGACGAGACCACATCGCCTCGACCGTCTACACCATTGCGTTCGCCGCCGCTGGTGCGGCGCTGCCGGTGCTGTTGTTGCTGACCGTCTACCAGCGTCCGATCGGGCAGGTGATCGCCACCGAGATGTTCTCGGCCGAGATCATCCGCACCCTGGTCGGGTCGATCGGACTGATCCTGGCCGTGCCGGTGACCACCGCGGTCGGTGTGGCAGCAGCAGGGATCGGCCGCATCCAGCGGGTGCGCACCGTCGACGTCGCCCCGGCAGCGGTGCGTGCCCGACCGGCGAGTCGTCCCAGCCACGACTCACCCACCGAGGTCGAGGTCGAGCACGACAGCGACACCCCGGCCGCCACCTCGTCCGCCAACGAACCCGACGACGCCCAATTCCGTCGTCCCCGCCACCTCGACTCGACCGACGGCTGAGCGGTTCGCCGCCGATTGCCCGCCCACCGGCCGTGGCGCCGGTAGCGTCGTCCTCACCAGCACGAAAGGGATTGCCATGCAGAGCGTCGCGGACTTCATCGAGCAGATGATCCGGGAGGGCTACACCGTGCAGGGGGACGAGCACGGCTCCGATCCCGACCTGATCGGGCCCGACGGCAAGCGCGTCGAGACCTGGCGCGAGGACTATCCCTACGAGACCCGCATGCAGCGCTCGGAGTACAACGTGCTCAAGTACCGGCTGCAGGTGGAGTTGCTCAAGCTGCAGTACTGGACGCAGGACCACGGCCTGAAGCACGTGTTCGTCTTCGAGGGCCGTGATGCCGCGGGCAAGGGTGGCACGATCAAGCGGTTCACCGAGCACCTGAACCCCCGCGCCGCACGCGTGGTGGCATTGGCCACCCCGACCGAGCGCGAGAAGGGCCAATGGTACTTCCAGCGCTACGTGCAGCACCTGCCCACCGCCGGCGAGATGGTGCTGTTCGACCGCAGTTGGTACAACCGGGCCAATGTCGAGAAGGTCATGGGCTTCTGCACGCCCGAGGAGTACGAGATCTTCATGAACCAGGTGCCGGGCTTCGAGCGCTCGCTGGTCGACGCCGGTGTGACCATCAACAAGCTGTGGTTCTCGGTGACCCGCGGCGAGCAGCGGACGAGGTTCGCGATCCGCCAGATCGACCCGGTGCGGCGCTGGAAGCTGTCGCCGATGGACCTGGAGTCGCTGGACCGCTGGGACGAGTACACCGCGGCCAAGGAGGCGATGTTCGCCCGCACCGACACCAAGCACGCCAACTGGACGACGATCCGCTCCAACGACAAGAAGCGAGCCCGGATCAACGCCATGCGGTTCGTGCTGAGCCAGTTCGACTATGACGGCAAGGACCACGAGGTGGTCGGTGAACCGGACCCGCTGATCGTGCGCCGCGGCAAGAAGTCCGACGGCGACTGAGCCACTCCCGCCACGACCGAGTAGCAGCCGAGGGACGAGGCTGCGTGTCGAGATCGCCTCCTGCCCACCTGCACCCGCGGAACCCGCCGACCCCATCCGGCGTACTACGGGCAGCACTGCGTAGGAGCGGCCATCAACGTCTGGACCCACACCCGAACCCACCTCACCTGCGGTGACCACCCCCGCACCGAGCGCCACCACGAGACCCGCTCCCGTCGCCAGGGTCGGCTCGCGCGACATCGGACTGCCGAAGCCGAGTTTTCCGATGCTGCCCTACGGCCCGTCGTCCAGCACCGGCAACGGCACGCTCGACTTCAGCACGATGTCGGCCTCCGAGGCGCAACTGTTCGTCGACTTCAACAGCTCAGCAATCCGCGGCAACGAGCGGTGCGCCGCCGTGGGGATGGGCGCGATGAGCTACCCGGACGAGATCCTGCTCAGCAAGGTGTGGAGCGGTTCCTACGTCAGCGAACTGGCCCCGACCAATGTGATCGCCCACGAGACCGCGCACGTGCTGCAGAACACCGTGAAGCGCCGGGCCGGCTACGAAATGATGGTCACCGCCGGCACCAAGGATCCCGACGGACTACGCCTCACCCGCCGCATGGAGACCTTGACGCCCGCCGTGTGACTGTCACCGGCGACCAATAGCGTGACCTGCATGGACCTCGCACGCACCCTGGACGCCTTGGGAGTGATCACCGCCGGTGACGAGCCCCTGCCCGGTGCGATGTCGGGGGCCACCGTCGTCGCCGGTACCCGCGCAGGACGAGCGGTGGTGGTCAAGATCGTCCCGTTGACCTCCGACCTCGACCGGGCGCGCTCCGAGCGCGAACTCGCGATGCAACCACGACTCGGGGGCCTGGCCCCGCGCCTGCTCGACCAAACCCACGTCGAGGAGCGTTCGGTGCTGGTCTTCGAGCGGCTCGTGCCACCTCCTCCGGCCGACCAGTGGGGCGACCAGGACTGGATGACCCTGGTCGACCTGTTGGTGCGGGTGCACAGCTCACCGACCGACGGGCTCGTCCCACTGCCACCACCCGACCTGCTTCTCCCGGACGATCCGGAGGTGGTGACGTTCCTGCCCGATGAGGACGACCAGCGGCTGCTCGCGTCCGCGCTGGCCGCGCTCGATCCGGCGGACAGCCTGCCCCCCACGCTCGTCCACGGCGACTGCCACGTCGACAACGTCGTGCTGGACGAGGACTCGATGGTGCTGGCCGACTGGGCCGAGTCCGGCCTCGGTGACCCCGCTCGTGACCTGGCGTTCGTGCTGGCCAGGGCCACACCGGTCGGCGCTCGTCCGCCGGTTGAGGCGATGCTCGACCGCTACGCCGGGGCCCGCGGACTCGACCGAGCTCTGGTCGAGCGAGCGGTCCGTCGCCAGCAGTTCGAGGCCATCGCCCTGCAGTACCCGCTCTACCTGCCCTACCTGTCGCACGAGGCGGTGGAGCGCCTGCGAGAGGAGTTCCGCGCACTGGCTGGACGAATCCGCACCTGAGTGCAACGCGAACGGGTCCCAGCAGACTCTTGAAGGGTGTGACGGTCGTCGAGGAGGTGCGCATGCGGCGCGAGGCGGAGTTCGATGCCTTGGTCCGTGAGGGCCAGGACCGTTGGCTGCGCCTGGCCCACATGATCACCCGGGACTGGCACGTAGCCCGTGACGCGGTGCAGGACGCCCTGATCGGCGTCCACCGAGGTTGGGCACGGCTCCCCGAAGGGGCGGCTCGTGATGCCTACCTGCGCCGCAGCGTGGTCAACGCCAGCCTGCGGCAACTGCGCCGTCGCCCCAAGACGTTGCCCCTGGCCGACGAGTCCGCCCTGCCACCGGCACCCGGCGGTGACCCGGCCGACCGCGTGGCGGCCGCGGACGAGGCGTGGCGGCTGTGCGCCGAACTCGGACCCGTGCAGCGGGCGGCAGTCGTGCTGCGCTTTCACGACGACCTGACCTATGCCGACATCGCTGAGGTGCTCGGGTGTCCCGAGGCCACGGCCCGCTCGCACGTGCACCGCGCGCTCGGAACCCTTCGTCAAGCACTGGAGGAGCGATCATGACCGATCCCGAACAGGCCTTCCGCGACGCCTTCGCCCGGGCCGCCTCACGAGACCCTGCCACCGACCCGATCGAGCCTGAGGAGGTGTCGTCCGGTGCGCCAGAACGGTCCCGCTGGCGAGTGCTGGCTGCCGCAGCGGTGGTTGCGGTGTTGGCCGGCGGCGCCATCGTGGCATCCCAGCAACTCGGTGGGCCGGACGAGCAGGCCCTTTCGGCAGGTTCGGCCAGTGGTTCGGCGACCGGGGCGCACCGCCCGACGCCCAGGCCGTCGTCGACCTGGGCCAACACCCTCCCGGCCGACAATCCGATCGCCAAGGCGATGGGGCGAGACGACGCACCCCGCCGCGTCACCGACACCGGAGGGGTCTTCTCCTGCGGGCAGCACGTGGTGAGCCTGGGCCAGACCCTGCCCACCGAGGCCCGGACCTGCTTCACCGACGACATCACACGGCCCGCCAACATGGCGGTCGCCTTCTTCAGCGTCGAGGGCGACCCGATCGTCGAGTTCTGGTTCCGCGATGCGGGCAGGCGCACGGTCACCCGCCACATCTCCACCCACGAGGACAACTTCGGGCCCAAGGGATGGGCCACCATGACCTGCGAGATGAAGCTGCGCGGCCAGAACGTGGAGTTTGACGCCTGCAGTGGGTGAGGCTCATCCGGGCCTTGTGACAAGGTGGGTGGGTCGAGTGACCCCGCGTCGAGGAGGAGACCGTGGCCCGCACCCCCAGCCAGTGGTACGCCAGCGCCCGCGAGAGCTTCTGGTTCCTGCCCGCGGTGATGGTGGTGGCGGCGGTCGTGCTGGCCGAGGCCGCCACCGGGGCCGACCGTCTGCTCGACACCTCTCGGCTGGGGCGCCACAGCATTTTCGCGCTCGGCGTCGACGGGTCGCGCGGACTGCTGCAGATCATTGGTGGGTCGACCCTGAGCGTGGCCGCCATGGCCTTCTCGATCACCATCTCGGTGATTGCCACCGCGAGCTCGGCCTACGGGCCGCGGCTGGTGCGCAACTTCATGGCCGATCGCAGCAACCAGTTCGTGCTCGCCGTGTTCGTCTCGTCATTCGTCTACTCGCTGGTGGTGCTGCGCTCGGTGAACGGAGCCAATGAGCAGTACCAGCGCGAGGCGTTCGTCCCCTACATTGCGGTCTACCTGGCCATCGTGATCGCGGTGCTGAACGTGGTCGCGCTGGTCTACTTCATCCACCACATCGCCGATTCGATCCAGATCTCCACCTTGGTCGAACGCGTGCGCAACGACCTGGTCAGGGTGGCAGAACGCCATTACCCCGCCCCCGAGGACGAGGAGCGAGTCGCTGCCGAGCCGCTGCGCGGCGACCTGCCCACGGTGACGGCCGATCGCTCGGGCTACGTCACCGATGTCGACGTCAACGCCTTGGTGAAGGCGGCCAGGAAGCACGACACCGTGGTCGAGGTGCTCCCGATGGTCGGCGACCACGTGCTGGCCGGCGAACCCCTGGCACGCGTCACCCAGACCGACGACGACCTGACCAACACGATCGGCAGCAGCGTCACCGTGGACGACGCGCGCACCCCGCACCAGGATGTCCGCCGCGCCCTGCACCACCTGCTCGAGATCGCCGACCGGGCGCTGTCACCGGGCACCAACGACCCCTTCACCGCAGTGAACGCCATCGAGGAACTCGGCCCCGGCCTGGTGGTCATCGCGCGCTGCCGCGAGCTGCCCACTGGGCACGTGGACGACGACGGCAGCGTGCGCCTGGTGCTGCGGCGTCCCCAGCCGGACGACCTGGTCGACGAGGTTTTCGACGACCTGCGTGCCCACGGCTCGTCCGACATGCGGGTGATCAGGCCAACCATCGCGCTCGCCGCCCGGGTGGCTGCGGCTGGGCCGACCGAGCTGGGGACGAGGGCCTGGCGCCACGTCGAGTTGATGGTCGACGCCTTCGAGCGCAGTGGTGCCGATCCCTTCGACGTGGAGCGGATGCGCCGCGAGGTGTCGTTGGCCCAGCGCTGAGGGGGCGCGACGTCGGTCAGCTGGTGAGCCAGTCGGGCAGGTTCCGGGCGATCTCGATGATCTCCGGGAGCGAGGCGAGCTCATCAGCCGCACCCTCGGTCGCCTCGGCGCGACGCTGGTCGTCGCAGGGCTCGAGACCGGTCGTTCGCCGAAGGCAGCGGTCGGTCCAGTCCAGCCCGACCACCAGGTCGGCGACCAGGTTGAGGTGGGTGAGGCGCGGCCTGACGCCGGCCACCTCGGTGTAGGCCTCGATCACCTCACGGGCGATGTCGGGCCGGTCGTGGCCCGACATGCTCAGGGCCGTGCGGGCCAGTTCGTCCCAGGGGCGCCAAGGGGCGGCCACGTCCCAGTCGAGCACCCAGACCTTCTGGTCGCCGTCGACCACGAGGTTCTTGGGGTCGACGTCGCCGTGCGACATCACGGTCGATTCGGGGCGGGCCTGATGCTCGGCGTGCCAGGCCAACACCTGGTCGACCTGCGGCTGCACCGCCGCCGCCCGCTCGGCCCACTCCGGGTCGACCGCTGCGAGGTCGGCGACCAGCCCGCTCCAGCTCCTGGCCGTGGCCGGGTCGAGGGTGGGGAAGACGTCGGTGCGTCCGGGCTGCCAGTCCAGACGGTGCATCCGGGCGAGGTCGGCCCCCACCTGGCGGGCGAGCGCCGCCTCGGTCGGGGCGTCCGGGCAGGGTCGGGCGTCGTCCACCCACCGGTGCACGCGGAAGGTGTCCCCCTCGACGGTGGTGAGCACCTCTGAATCGCCGTTCAGCACGAGATCGGGAGCGCTCACGCCCGCAGCGATCGCCGCCTGCTCAAAGCGCGACGCCTCGTCCAACCACTCACGCCACAACGGGTCGGCCCAGGGATTGAGCAGGTGCTTGACGGCGAACTCGCCCTCGCCGGTGGTCACCCGGTACAGCCGGTTCGACCAGGCGCGTGAGACCTGCGCCACCTCGACCACGGTGCCGGGGAGTCCGCAGGCTGCCGCCACGGCCGGCCATCCGGCCTGTGGCTGTGCGGGCTCCATGGCCCCCAACCTAGGGCAGGTCGACCTCCACCGGCCCGGCGTCGGACTGGTCGCCCTTGCCGGTCACGGTCTTGATCGTGCTCACCACGGTGCCGACCAACGACTCGCCGCCCCAGTAGGTGGCGGTGTCCCCGGTGACCTTGAGCACAACGTTGTCGAGGTTCTCCGGTCCACCCTCGAGGAACATCGCTGCGCCCTTGTTCCACAACCGCTCGACCACGGCGCGGTCCTCGACGATGCTGGCGGCACCCGACAGCGACACCCAGGCCTTCTTCGAGGCGTAGGCGACGTTGACCTGGGGATTGCGTTGCACGTCGGCCACCACGTCGCTGCTGGCCTGCACCAGGAACAGCACGTCGCCGTCCTCTTCAGCCCGCTGGGTGGTCAGCGGACGACTGACCAGCCGTCCCGGCGTGCCGGAGTCGAAGGTGGTGACCATGGCCACCCCCTGGTCGTCCATGATCCGGTGGACCTTGGCCACCTCGTCGGGGTCGCTGGCCGTCGCGGCAGGGGTGGGTTGCTGCTGTTGTGTCATCTTCGCTCCTCAGGTTGCGTCCATGATGGGGCATGCGCATCGGACAAGCGGCGACGGTGGCCGCGCTCCCCACCTTGGGGTGGTGAGCGATGGCCGAGGGACATGCCGTTCACCGCTGGGCGGCACGGGTGCGTGAACTGGCCGGTGAGGTCGGACGATCGACCGGACGCCACACCCGGCACTTCGACCCCGCCCTGCTCGACGGGCTCGCGGTGCGCGACGCCGAGGCCCACGGCAAGCACCTGCTCGTCCACCTCGACGGCACCGAGTACGCCGCGCACCTGCACCTGGGCATGGACGGTGCGGTGACGGTGCGCAACCTGCACGCGTCGGGCGAGCGCGCCCCCGATCGTCGCAGCCACTACCAGCAGCTGAGCCACAGGTCCTACGGCCTGGCCTGGCGCCTGGTCACCGACCACCACGTGCTCGACGTGACCCAACCCCGGATCTGCGAGCTGCTCGATCCCGCCGGCCAGCAAGCCCTGCACGCCCGGCTCGGGCCCGACCCGCTGCGTGACGACGCCGACCCCGAGGTCGCGGTGGCCCGGCTGCAGAGCTCGGATCGTCCGATCGCCGACCTGCTGGTCGACCAGTCGATCATCTCGGGCATCGGCAACATCTACCGCGCCGAACTGTTGTGGCGGGCCGAACTGGACCCGCAGGCACCGGGAACGTCGGTCGACACACCGGTGCTGCGCCGACTCTGGGACGACGCGACGCTGTTGCTGACAGTGGGCCTGCACAGTGGGACGATCCTCACCGATGTCGAACAGGTCAGGGCGGCGCGGTTGCAGTTCGCCCGTGGAGCGCCGATGCCGAGATGGCAGGCGAGGTACGCGGTCTACGCCAGGGCAGGCCATCCCTGCCGGCGCTGTGGGGCCACGGTCGAGCAGCAGCAGGTGCCGGGTCGACAGACCCTGTACTGGTGCCCGGGGTGCCAGACGAACCCGTGACTTCGATCACGGCGGCACGCCCAAAGGGTGAGGTGGCTTGGGCGGTCACACGCTTGCTGCGATGCTGGGACGATGCACCTCCCCCGCCGGACCCTGCTGAGTGCCGCCCTGACCGGTGGCGTGGTCGCGGTCGCCGGCTGCAGCGACGACCCGTCCGCGACATCCCCCGAGGCTCCTGCCCCCGGCAGTGCCACCGCGGCGACGGGCTCGGCCGCGCCGACGCCCAGCGCATCGACGCCCCCCCCGACGCCGACCCCCACCCCAACGCCGACACCCACTCCGACACCGACCCCCACTCCGACACCGACGTTCGACGTGCCCGGAGGCATGGCGGCGCTGTCCGACGGCCACCGCCTGGTCGGCTACTGCGGTCATCCCGGTGCCCCCGGCCAGGGACGACTGGGCGTGGGCAACGACCTCGACAAGCGCACCCGCGAGATGTTGACCACGGTGGCGAAGTACAAGGCCGACAAGCCACTCGTCCCGATCATGGAGCTGATCGTCACCACCGTGCACGCCGTGCCGGGGCGCGACGGCATGTACCGCACCCGGATTGACGGCGAACACATCGACACCTGGCTGGCGATGGCCCGCAAGCACGGCGCGCTGCTGCTGCTCAACATCCAGCCCGGACGAGCCCGCTTCGTCGACGAGGTCAAGGCCTACGAGAAGTGGCTGCTCGAACCCGATGTCGGGGTCGCACTCGACCCGGAGTGGGCGGTGACCGCTGGTCAGGTGCCCGGGCGGGTCTTCGGCCACACCACTGGTGCCGAGCTCAACGCCTGCGGTGCCTACCTGGCCGAACTGGTCGCCGAGCACGGCCTGCCCGAGAAGGTGGCGGTCTACCACCAGCTGAACCCCGGCGTCGTCCGCCAGGAGAACACGCTCAAGCAGTACCCCGGCGTGGCCTGGGTGAAGTCGGTCGACGGCATCGGCAGCCCGGGGGCCAAGGTCGCCACCTGGCACCGGGTGATCAAGTCGACGCCGAAGTTCGTCCACTTGGGCTTCAAGCTGTTCTACGAAGAGGACGTCGACACCGGCGGCCGGGTGATGACGCCTGCCGAGGTGCTCGCGCTCAAGCCCGTCTACATCATGTACGAGTAGCCACCACCCCTCGGGGGTCTGGTCAGATCGCGTTTCATGACGCATGCTTGACAAGACCCCCTGAGGCGAGGAGGCGACATGTTCGGTTGGAGGCGCAGCCCGGATTCGGAGTCGGCGAGGAAGAGCTTCATCCCCGACGGATTGCCGGTGCTCTCTCGCGGCAGCCACCGCGACCCTCGCCACGGTGCCTGCTTCATGGAGATGGCCTCGTACCTGGCCGGTGAGCGCTGGAGCGACCACCCCAGCTGCACCCACCCGGGCGTCGCGGCGCTGGCACGCATGGTCAACGACGAGTTGGACGACGAGCACCGCCAACACATCACCGCGCTGATCCCCGACGTGGTCGGGCTCAACCCCACCCACTACGCGGTGATGCCCACCTTGGTGCGCTGCGTGGCCCTGACCGGGCTGCCGGTGGCCAGCGAGGAGAACCAGAACCTGATGGCGCTGGCAGCGCTCAACGCCGAGGCCCACCTGGCCGGCGAGGCGAATCCTCGTCCCGACCTGGTGTCGGCGAGGACGAAGTTCGCGCTCGACCAGGTGCCCAGTTCGCGCGACTGGGCGTGGCGACACCTGGCCGAGCTGGGTCCCCGCAAGAAGCCGATGGACGCCAAGGCCATCTTCCGGTTCTTCCAGGTGGCGGTGAAGGCGGTCGACCAGGCCTGCACCCGAGACCCGCAGTCGTACCTGGTGGCGATGCTGACCAGCGCTGTGCGTGAGGTGCAGGCGCTGCAGGGTCCGGCCGGACGCTCGTCCGCGCCGGTCGAGCCCGTGGTGGTCAGCGTCACCGGCGTGGAGTTGCTCGACCGCGACAGCCTGAACGCCTGACCTACGGCCGCTGATCGAGTGGCGAGCGCGCCAGCGAGCGTGTCGAGATCAGCGATGGTCTCGACACGCAGCCTCGTCCCTCGGCGGCCACTCGACCACCGTGACCCGAGTCCGGCAAGCGTCAGCCGATGTCGGCCAGCGCGTCCACGGGTGAGGCGAGCGCGGCGCGTCGTCCGGGCAGCACCGAGGCGAGCACCCCGGCCCCGGCGACCGCCAGACAGCTCAGCACCGTGAGCGTCCAGTTCACGGCCAGCCCGGGCGTCGGCCAGCCCAGCACGTGGGCGATGGTGGCCGCCCCCCCCCAGCCGAACACCAGCCCAGCCCCCAGCCCGACCACGATCGAGATGGAGCTGAGCAGCGCGGCCTCGATCAGCAGCATCACCCGCAGGCCGCGCCGCTGCAGGCCGAGTGCTCGCAGCAGGGCCGACTCACGGGTGCGTTCCATCACCGACAGACCCAGCGTGTTGCTCACCCCGATCAGCGCCACCAGCGCCGCCACCGCCAGCAGCCCGGTGAGCACCAAGGTGACCGAGTCGAGCAGCGCCCCCACGTTGGCCTTGAGCTCGGCACCGCCGGCCATCTTGAGCCCCGGGTTGTCGGGAACCAGCTTGGCGTTGAGCTGCGACATCACCGTGCCGGCATCACCCTCGTCGGTGAGCTCGACCAGCATCAGTCCCTGGCGCGTGCCGGGGTCGGTGAGCTTGGCGAACGTCTCAGGGGTGACCACCGCCACCATCGGCGCGAGGTTCACCTCGACCACCTCGAGCTGCATCGGCCCCTTGTCGGCGTCGTCCTGGCTGGCGACGAAGGCGAACACCTGCAGCGTCCTGCCCGGCCGCAGGTTGAGCCGGCCGATGTCCTCGGCCGACAGTCCCACCTGGTTGGGCGCCAACGTGACCGGGTGCGAGTACATCGCCACCGCCTCAGGGGTGAGCGGGGTGAACGGCATCTCGTCCCAGGTGATCAGCCCGGCCTGCACCGGCAGCGGCTGGGTCAACGCGAAGCTGCGAGCCCGCGCGACACCGGGGGTGGCCTGGGCCAGGGCGAGCGCCTTCTCGTCCCAGCCCTTGAGGTAGCCGAACTCGTCCACCTCGCCGGGCGGCCCCTGCCCGTTGCCCGGATCAGCCAGCTCAGGCGGCTGCACCGCCGACTGCATGACGATGTCGACCGGGTAACGCTGGTCGACCACCCCGAACGCCGCCGCTCGTCCGGTGCTGGCCCCGACCTGCACGGTCACCACCAGTCCCACCGCCAGCATCAGCGAGGTGGCGGTCGCGCCAACGCGCGCGGGGCTTCGTCCGGTGTTGGCGACCGCCAGCCGCACGGTCGGACGGGCCCGCGCGACCAGTCGGCCCACCACGCGGGTGAGCAGTGGCACCCACAACGCCGACGACGCCATCACCGCGACTGCCGCGACCGCTGCCGAGGCGGTCACCGCCACGATGCGACGGGTCGGGCTGAGCGGACGAGATGCGTCCAGCCCCCAGAGCAGGCCAGCAACTCCTGCCGCCAGGCCCACGAGGCAGATGATCGCGAGCGCCACCGTCGACCGGCGACGCCCCTCGGCGGGCAAGGCCGGCTGCAGGGCCTCCAAGGGCCGCACCCGTACCGCGCTGCGAATCGAGACCAGCGATGCCACCACCGTCGCCACCACGCCGACCACGGCGATCAGGGCCAGCCAGCGCCAGTTGACCTGCAAGCCGAACCTGGCCCCGTCGGTACCGAGACGTGAGGCCACGACTGCTCCGGCGATCCCCACCGGAATGCCGATCGCCGTTCCCGCCACTCCCAGCAGCAGCGCCTCGGCGGCGTAGCGCAACAGCACCTGCGCCCGCGAGGCCCCCACCGCCCGCAGCAGTCCGGTCTGTCGCCGCCGTTGGCTGACCAGGATCTGGAAGGTGGTGGCGATGATCAACCCGCCGACGACCATCGCCAGCGCCCCGGTGCCGCGCAGCATCCAGCCCATCCAGTCGGTGCTGGTCGTGGTGGCCTGGGCCGCCTCGGTGCGCACCTGGTCGGCGGGCTTGACGTGGACGATGATCCGCAGCACCGCCTGACGGGTCAGTTCGGTCTGCAGCTCGGTGACCATCGCGTTGATGTCGGTGTGCTCGGGATCCTTGAGCTTGATCAGGATGCTGACACCGACACCGTCGCCGGACGAGCCGGGTGTGGCGCGCTTGGTGGCCGCATCAGGGTGCAGCAGCACGGTGTAGTCCGGCGGGGGGAACGACGCGTCGACGGCCATCATCGTCGAGTAGGCGACATAGGCCGGCGGGTCGGCGAAGCCGCGCTCGTCGGTCAGCCCGACCACGGTGAAGGCGTCGAGGCCGGTGACACTCAGTTCGACCTGGTCACCGACGCCGACGCCGAGTGTCTTCGCGGTCTGTTCGGTGAGGACGATGTCGTTGGTGCCGCGCGGCAGTTCGCCCCGGGTGGGCGTGAACCAGCGCAGCGGCCACTCCGGGGTCGAGGTCAGGGTCACCCCGACCGAGCGGTCACCGTGGGTGACCTGGCTGAAGGCGCGGCTGAACCGCTCCAGGTACTCCACCCGCGGATCGGCCGCCAGCGCCTTCTCGAGGGTCTCGAGGCCGTCGTCGCGGCGCCACCTGGCCTGTCGGGAGTGCCACAGGTAGCTCTCGGCGACGATGTCGGCCTTCGAGGCGTACAGCGCCTGTCGCTGGCGCATGGCGTTGGCCTCGGTGTCGCCGGAGACCTGGGTGGCGGCGAGGAAGGCCACCGAGACGACGATCGCCAGCAGAGTGGCGGCGAATCGTCCCGGGTGCCGGCGGATCTCCTGCCAGGCATGGGTCAGCAGCATCGCACCTCCTCGGACCTGTGCAGCCTAGACCCGGCAGTGCTGCCGACGACAGGCCTGCACGCCTGGGTCACCCGGCTGGGTCACTCGGTGATCAGGGCGTGTGCCGAGACCCGGCGCAGCCTCCTGGCCAGCATCGTCATGGTCAGCACCGTGAGGCTGACCAAGGCCACACCCACCGCCACCAGCATCGACACCGGGATGTCGACGGGCACCTTGCCCTGCCCGCTCGAGCGGCCGACGACGCTGACCAGCGGTGCCGTCGTCGCCCACCCGACCAGCACGCCGACCACCACGCCCAGCACCACCTGCGGAAGCTGAGAGGCCACCAGTTGGGTGGACAGTTGCCGGTTGCTGAACCCGAGCGCCTTCTTGATGCCGGCCTCGCGTCGTCCCTGCAGCACCGCACCCGCCGAGACCAACCCGACCACCAGCACCACCAGCAGCGCACAGATCACCACGAACAGCGCCGCCAGCCCCTGCATCAGGTCGCGGGTGGGGCCCAGCATCGAGGCCCGGTAGACCTCGCTGTCGAGGGCGGCCAGCACCCCCTGGTGCTGGCGGATCGCGGTGATGGTGGCGTCGAGGTCGGCTCCGGGCTCGAGCTTGACCCGCAGCGCCATGGGCTGGAAGCCGGGTTCGAGCCGTTCGTAGCCCGCAGTGGTGAGCGACAGCGCTCGTCCCAGCCCGAACCCGGTCTGGACGACGCCGGTGATCCGGTAGCTCGCCGAGCGGCCGGCGTAGCGCACCTCGAGTTGGTCACCGATCCCGAGGTCGTTCTCGCGCTGCAGCGTGACACCGACGGCGACCTCGTCCGCGGCGCGGGGGGCTCGTCCCTCGATCACGCTGTCGTAGCGCAGCACCGAGTAGTCGGGTGTGGCGCGGACGACGACCGCCCCGTGCGGGGTGTTGGCCTGCAGCATCATGTCGTCGTAGTAGGCCCGCTCGACGCCCGGCATGGCCGCGACCTGCTGGCGCAGGGTCTCGTGGTCGACGCCGGGCAGGGGGGCGGCCCAGATGTCGCCCCAGTCGCCCAGCGACACGTCGTACATCGCGACCGGGTCGTTCATGTAGCGGTAGCTGCCCACGCAGAAGACCGTGGTGAAGGCCAGCAGCGCGGCGACCAGCGCCAACATGAAGCCCTGGGCTGGACGACGCGAGGCCTGCTTGAGCCCGAGCACCCAGTCGATGCCGCCGCGGGTGCGGTCGAGCGGGAAGTGGTTGCGGACGGCGTTCTGGTCGGACGAGCCGCCGCGCAGGGCGTCCACCGGGGCGAGTTTGCGGACGCGCAGGGCGCTGATCCCGGACGCCAGCGCTGCCGCGCCGATCATGACCAGGACGGTCAGTACGGCCGGCAGGGGCTCGAAGCCCGGCGTCCAACGCAGCCCGGTCTGGGCAGTCATCGCCTGGGCCAGGGCGGGCAGGGCGGCCTGACCGACGACGACGCCGAGCATCGCCCCGACGGCGGCGGTCAGCACGTGTTGGCCCGCGAACGAACGCAGCACCTGGGCAGAGGTGAACCCGGTGGCCTTCAAGGTGCCGATCGCTGACAGGTCACGGATCACCGCCGTGCGCACCTGGTGGGTGATGACCACGGCGACGACCCCGGCCACGATCAGGGTGAACACGATCAGCATCGCCGAGAACAACGAACCCGGCAGCAGCAGCGACGGCTTCATCACGTCGGAGGTGTTGCTGAACGGCACCAGCGAGAGGCTGTCCCCGCCGGCCTCGGCCTGCACGTGCTGGGTGAGTCGGCCACCGACCACGCTGGGTTCGACGCCGTCACGCACCTGGGCCCGCACCACCCACGAGGGGGTCGCCCTGGTCTGGGCGACGAACCGTTCGTACTGCTCGTGCTGCATGGCAAAACCCACGGTGCCCAGCAGCAGGCTGCCGCTCATTGGGGTCTCGATGGTGCCCTGCACGTGGAAGGTGCTGGTCTGCGGGCCGATCTGGATGCTGACCGGCCCGCCGAGGGTGTAGCCACCGCTCTGCACCAACTGCAGTGGCACGTAGATGCCGTCGTCAAACCTCACCGGATGGCGGTCGATGCCGACGCTCATGCCGATCGTGGGCGGACGGTCGAGGTCGTGGAACAGGGCGTAGGTGGTGACGTCGCCGCCGCGGTAGCCCATCAGGGTGGCGGCGATGCTGCGCACCGGCTGCACGTCGACGGAGGTGACGTCGGGGTCGGCTGCCAGGAACTGTGCTGCCTCAACGGCGAGTTCGGGCGAGTTGATGACAGCGAGCACGTCCTCGGCCTGCAGCCGGTCGAAGTTCTGCTCGGTGTCACTGGGGTAGGCGATGCCGAGCACCAGCCCCAGGTGCAGCATCGCCGCGCCGAGCATCACCAGGACGACGGTGACCAGGTGCTCGGCCCGTCCCTTGCGCAGGCCCCTGCGGATCAGCGGCCAGGTGGGCACGCTCACCACCCCAGGTCGGCGAGGAAGGCAGCCATGGTGGTTTCGCGTTCGGGGTCGTCGCCCTGGTAGGGCGGCAGGTGCTTCTCGCCCGCGACCACCCCGTCGCGCAGGTAGAGCACCCGGTTGCCGCGCAGCGCCGAGCGCAGGTCGTGGGTGACCATGACGATGGTCTGCCCGTCGCGGTTGGCCTGGGTGAGCACGTCGAGCACCCGGCGGGAGTTCTCGGAGTTGAGTTGGCCGGTGGGTTCGTCGGCGAACACCACTGTGGGCCGGTTGACCAGGGCTCGGGCGACGGCGGCACGTTGCGCCTCGCCACCGGACAGGGTCTGCACGAATTGGGTCTGGGTGTCGTCCTCGATGCCGACCTGGGCAAGCAGTTCGCGGGCCCGGGCGGCGACCCGGGAGCGATCACGGTCGATCAACAGCCCGGGGGCGATCACGTTGTCGAGCAGCGTCATCGAGTCGAGCAGGTTGATCTGTTGGAAGACGAAGCCGCAGTGGCGGCGCCGGAAGGTGGCGAGTTGGTCGGGGGTGCGGTCCGAGATCCGCTCGCCACCGACGTCGATGGTGCCCGAGGTGGGCTGGTCCATGCCGCTGAGGGCGTGCAGCAGGGTCGACTTGCCCGCACCCGAGGGCCCCATCACAACGGTGAAGTCACCGCGGGTGATGGTCAGGTCGAGGTCGCGCAGCACCTAGCTGTCGACGCCGCGGCGCGAGTAGGTCTTGGACAGGCCCTCGGTGACGATCACCGCCTCGCGGACGGGCGCAGTGGTGGCATCCATGCTGGTTCTCCCTCTCAGGGACGACGCTAGACCCTCAGGGGTGATGGTTTCGTGCCACGCGATTGGCCAAAGTGCCCCGATTCGGCCAGGAACGGCGATCGCGTGGCACGAAACCATCACCGCGCCCGGGTCATCACCGCCGGGCCATCACCGCACGGGCCAGAAGCCACCGATCTCGCTCGCCACGGCATCGTGGCTTGTGCGGGCCTGAATACTGGGGCGATGGACACCCCCCTCTTCCTCGGCTTCGCCGTGGCCTACCTCGTTCTGCTGGTCTGGGGTGTGCGCCAGGCGTCACGCCACGGCTGGTGGACTCCCGCCAACCTGCCGCTGCTGGTCGTGGCCGCACTGGTCTACGACAACCTGGTGCTGGGCATCGGCCGGTGGATTGGTGAGGGCTCACTGCTGGAGGGGCTCAACCTCGCCAGGTACTGGATCCACGCGGCGATCACCCCCGTGCTGGTGGCCTGGGCGTTGCACACACTGCGCCGGGCCGGGTTCTCGTGGGCGCAGGCGCGTTGGTATCAGGTGGCCTCGATCGCGGCATCGCTGGCGCTGACGGTGGCGGAGTACTTCCTCGAGGTGCAAGGACTCACGCTGGAGCCGCAGCAGGAGTTCGGTGTGCTCAGCTACAACAGCACCGAGCCGGCGTCGGGGCCCCCGCTGATGGTGCTGGTGGTGGCCGCGTTCCTGGTCGTGGCAGGCGCGCTGCTGTGGAAGAAGCAGGGCTGGCCGTGGCTGTTCGTCGGCGCGGTGATCATGACGATCGGCAGCGGCGTCGAGGTGCCGGTCGACAGCGGCGCGATCACCAACCTGTTCGAGTTGGTGCTGCTGGTGTCGATCATGGCGACCAAGAGCTTCCAGGACCGGCGAACTACATCTGTGTGATTCATCCACAACTGTGGAAAACTCTGTGGACATGAGTGTTTTCGCCACCGTCGTGGACGGGTTCTGGGCCGCCAGGTCTGCCGAGTTCGGCCAGCACGAGGCCCCCGGCGCCGACTGCATCTTCCACTACGACCTGGCCACCGGCGCCCAGGTGCGCGCCCAGGCTGACCCCAGCGAGGTGCGGGCCCTCACCGAGGACGACCGTGCGGCGTTCGACGAGTTCCAGTCCAGGGCCAGTGCGGACGACCTCGACGCTGCCTTCGTCGAACTCGACCACTGGGCGGTGGTCGGCGCCTTCCACGACGGCCAGTTGGTGGCCGCCGCCAGCGCCTACCCGTGGCGTGACAGCCCACTGGCCGACATCGGCGTGCTGGTGCTGCCCGACCACCGTGGGCACGGCCATGCCAGGACTGTCGTCCACGCGCTGTCGCGCGAGATCTGGCGACGCGACCACGAGCCGCTCTATCGCTGCCAGGTTGACCACGTCGCCTCGCGCGGGGTGGCGCGCTCGTCCGGGCTGACGCTGCTGGGCTACTGGACGCCGCCGTCGGAGGACTGAGCGACCACGGATTCGGCTGCCCGCCGCACACGCTCGGCCACGTCGGCGACGTCCACCTCTCCCGAGGTGTCCACCTCGACCAGCGGCCCCACCCCCAACGGCTCGACCGGACGAGCCCACAACTCGTCCTCATCGCGTTGCAGGTCGAGGTGGCCGGATGCTCGTCCCACCGCCCTGCGCCGATAGCGCTCGCGGACGACCTCCAACAGGACGACCGTGCGCACCTCGACGACCGGCCCTGGCAACTGTTCCACCAGTGCACGGCTGTACTCGAACCAGGTGGAGTCGATCACCGCGCCGGGGCAACGACGGGCGATCGACAGCACGACGTGCACCGCGGCTCGTCCCCAGCGCTGAGACTCCTCGACCGAGCCGGGCTCGCCGAGCGCGGCGAACAACGCCTCCTTGACCTCGTCCTTGGCCAAGTACGCCAGCGTCAGTTCGGCCGCGAGTGCACGCCCGAGCGTGCTCTTGCCCGAGCCCGGCCAGCCGCCCACCAGCACGTACATGGCTCCAGTAGAGCACGGTGCCTGGACTAGCCTTCGTCACCATGGAGACCGAACGGATGTTCGCCGCGGTCATGCTGCCCGACCGGGTGCGCGACCACCTCGAGGTACTGGTCGAACCTCGCCGCGACCAGGCCTGGCGCTGGTCACCACCCGAGCACTGGCACATCACGCTGGCTTTCTACGCCGCCGTCGAACCGTGGCGACTCGACGAACTCACCCCCAAGCTCGCCCACGCCGCCGAGCGCTCAGAACCGTTCCGGCTCGCCCTGAACGGAGTCGGCTGCTTCCCCGACGTCAGCCGCGCGAAGGTGCTGTACGCAGCGGTCGACGACCCCACCGCCACCCTGCCCGCGCTCGCCGAACGGGCCCGCAACGCTGCCACCACCACCGGCATCGAGGTGACCCGCGAACGCTACGTGGCGCACGTCACCCTGGCCCGCGCCAACCGAGCGATCGAGGCCTCCCGCTGGATGCGGGCGCTGACCGAACTGTTCACCCCGTCGTGGCAGGTGGACGAGATCGCGCTCGTCCAGTCACACCTGGGCCAGGGGCCGCGTGGCAGACCTCGCTACGAGGTGCGCGAACGCTTCCCGCTCGGGAAGCCGGCCCTCAGAGCCCGAGCAGGTCGCGGCGACTGACCGCGCGCTCGTCACCGGGCAGCACCGCCCCTACCTGGTCGCGCAGCTCGTCCAGGGTCTGCATGACAGCGATCGACTCCGCGTGCGGCATCACCGCCGACTCGGTGGCCCCGGCGGCCACCAGGGCGGCGAAGTGGGCAGCTTGGAACGACAACCCGGCCTCGGCCTGCCAGCCCCGTAGGTCGGTGACCACTCGATCGCCGCCCCTGGGCACCACGACCACCGGGCCGTTGTTGAAGAAGTGGTCGAGCTCGACCCGGGCCTGGTCTCCGACGATGGCGGCTCGCACCGGGGTGGCTGCCGCCAGGGTGGTGTGGACGATGGCCTGGGCGGGCGTCGAGGCGTAGTCGTCGAAGATCCCGGTGACCTGCCGGTCGACGCCGGCCTCGGTGAGGCTGCCCCGGGCCGTGATCCGGCCGGGGGTGCCGAGCACGAAGTGGGTGAAGCTGACCGGGTAGACCCCCAGGTCGAGCAGCGCCCCACCGGCCCGCTGCGGGTCGTGCAGCCGGTGGGAGGTGTCGCCGAACCACTGGCCGTGGTCGGCGGTGACAACCTCGATCTCACCCAACGCCCCGTCGTCCAGCAGTTGGCGGACGATGTCGTGGCGCGGGGTGAACCTGGTCCACATCGCCTCCATGCAGGCCACACCCGCCTGCTGGGCGGCCTCGACGATCTCGCGGGCCTGCCACGCGGTCTGGGTGAAGGCCTTCTCGACCAGCACCGGCTTGCCGGCGACGATCGCGGCGAGCGCGTGCGGATGGTGGTCGTTGTGCGGGGTCGCCACGTAGACGATGTCGATGTCGTCGGCGGCGAGCAGTTCCTCCAGCGACCCGGCGACGCGCTCGAAGCCCCACTGCTGCGCGAACTGCTCGGCACCCTCGCGTCCCCGCGAGAAGCAGGCCACCAGCCGCTGGTCGGTGCGGGCGCGCAGGTCGCTGACCAGCATGGTCGCGGCGTATCCGGTGCCGACGAAGCCCCAGCGCAGGGCAGGGGCGGTGCGCGGGTCGGCCACCCGGCTGGTGGGAAGAGCAGTCATGGGCCCAGTCAACACGCTGCAGCCCACCTCCAGCGCCCGAAACGAGTTGCCAGCGGTCACGACCTGCCCCAGACTCGGCGAGGTGACCATGCACGAGGGACAACTCCACGTCGACGAGGCGGCCGTGCACGCCCTGGTCAGCCACCAGTTTCCGCAGTGGAAGGGCCTGCCGATCACACCCGTGCCCAGTGACGGCACGGTGAACGCGTTGTTCCGGATCGGGGACGACCTGGTCGCCAGATTCCCGCTGCATGGGGACGACCCGGCGCAGGTGCTGGCCTTCCTCGAACGCGAGGCGGCTGCCTCGTCCGAACTGGCTGATGCAGTGACGGTGCCCGGGCCGCGTCCGGTGGCACTCGGTGAGCCGGGCGATGGTTACCCGCTGCCCTGGGCGGTGCAGACCTGGCTGCCCGGAGCCGTGGCCACGGCGGTCGACGTCGCCGGTTCGGTCGACTTCGCCCGTGATGTCGCGTGGCTGGTGCTGCAGATGCGCGAGGCACCGACCCGAGGACGAGTCTTCGCAGGCCGCGGCCGAGGCGACCCCACGACCAGCTGGTCATTCACCACCGACACGATCCACCCGACCGGTACCGCGGCCGGTGGCCCAGGCCTCTGGCGGCGTCTGCGTCCGTCGTCCGAGCCGTTCGTGGTCGACGACCCGGGCCATCGGGATCGAACTGGACGCCGCGAGGGCTGGTCGTCACGCCTAGGGTGGAACGATGACCAGCACACCGACGCAGGACACACCGGCAGAGGACACACCGGCAGCGAGCACGCGAACCGAGACGGACAGCATGGGCGCGGTCGAGGTCGCCTCCGACCGCTACTGGGGAGCGCAGACCCAACGCTCGATCGGCAACTTCCCGATCGGCCGCGACACCTTCGTGTGGGGACGCTCGATGGTGCGCGCGTTGGGCATCCTCAAGAAGGCGGCCGCGCTGGCCAACGCCGAGCTGGACCAGTTGCCGCTGGACGAGGCGCAGGTCGCCGCGGTGGTGCAGGCCGCCGACGAGGTGGTGCGCGGAGACCTCGACGACCACTTCCCGCTGGTGGTGTTCCAGACCGGTAGCGGCACCCAGTCGAACATGAACGCCAACGAGGTGATCTCGAACCGGGCGATCGAGATCCTCGGCGGCGAGATAGGGTCGAAGACCCCCATCCACCCCAACGACCACGTCAACCGCGGGCAGTCGTCCAACGACACCTTCCCGACCGCCATGCACATCGCGATCGTGCTCGACCTGCACGAGCACCTCTACGCCCAAGTCACCGGCCTGCGGGACGTACTGGCCGACAAGGCCGAACAGCACACAGACCTGGTCAAGGTCGGCCGCACCCACCTGCAGGACGCCACCCCGATCACGCTGGGGCAGGAGATCGGCGGTTGGGTCGCCCAACTCGACTTCGCGCTGGCCGGTGTGCGCCAGGCCGAGCAGGGTCTGGCCGACCTGGCCATCGGTGGCACGGCGGTGGGCACCGGGTTGAACGCGCACCCCGACTTCGGGCGCCACTGCGCCGCCCAGATCCAGCGGTTGACCGGGCACGAGTTCCGCCAGGCCGACAACCTGTTCGCCTCGCTGTCGGCCCACGACGCTCTGGTGGCCCTGAGCGGGGCGCTGCGGGTGCTGGCGATGGCCGCGATGAAGATCGCCAACGACGTGCGCTGGCTGGCCTCTGGGCCGCGCAACGGCATCGGTGAGATCACCATCCCCGAGAACGAGCCGGGCAGTTCGATCATGCCGGGCAAGGTGAACCCGACCCAGTCCGAGGCGCTGACCATGGTCGCCACCCGGGTGTTCGGCAACGACGCGACCGTCGGTTTCGCCGGCAGCCAAGGCAACTTCCAGCTCAACGTCTTCAAGCCGGTGATGGCGCACGCGGTGCTGGAGTCGATCCGGCTGCTGGGTGATGCCTGTGCGGCATTCACCAGCAACTGTGCGGTCGGCATCGAGCCGAACACCGAGCGGATCGAGGCCAACCTGGCCAGCAACCTCATGCAGGTGACCGCACTCAACCGCCACATCGGCTACGACAAGGCGGCCCAGATCGCCAAGACCGCGCACAAAGAGGGCACCTCGCTCAAGGATGCGGCCCTCAAGCTGGGTCACCTCACCGAGGACGAGTTCGACGCCTGGGTGGTGCCGCTCGACATGACCCACCCCAGCGCCTGACTCCCCCCTTGCCTGACTCCCCCCTTGCCTGACTCCCCCCTTGCCTGACTCCCCCCTTGCCTGACCCCCCACTGCCTGACTCCCCGACCGGCACAATGGCGGCGTGGAGGAGTACCAGTTCACCGGCGTGATCTATCGCTGGCNCCCCCACTGCCTGACTCCCCGACCGGCACAATGGCGGCGTGGAGGAGTACCAGTTCACCGGCGTGATCTATCGCTGGCCGTCGAACCCGGCCATGCACCTGATGGACGTGCCGCCTGACATCTCCGACGACCTCGACGCCACCGGGCAGCACGGCGGCTGGGGATCGGTGCGGGTCGAGGTACAGGCCGGGACGATCACCTGGCGCACCTCGGTGTTCCCCGACTCAGGTCGCCAGTGCTTCGTGCTGCCGATCAAGGCCGCCGTGCGCAAGGCCAACGGCGTCGCCGAGGGGGACGAGCTGACCGTCTGCCTGCATCCGGTTCTGGACTGACTCCCAGCGCTCGCCCCTGTTCGCTGAAGCACAGGGTGTGTTGTGAGGCACAAGCAATTGCGTGTGCCTCACGCAGCATGGTGTGCCTCAGCGGAGAGGGCTCGGGTTCAGCCAAGGTCAGCGCGTGCGCAGGTCGAGGCAGAAGGCCGGGTACTCGGCCTGGTCACCGACCCGATCGGCCTCGAAGCCCATCGCCTCGTAGAAGGCCACCGCCTCCGGCGTCGACTGCCAGTCGAGCACCATCGGTTGGGGACGAGACCGCGCCCAGTCGAAGACCGCCTCCATCAAGGCACGGCCGGTGCCACCGCGTCGGCGTTCGGGATCGACCCACAGGTCGTCCACCCGGCCGACGGTGAAGGTGGCGCGCAGGTTGGGGGTGAAGTCCTGCGCGACGGCGTAACCGATCAGCTCACCGGACTGGTCCTCGGCGACGATCAGGCACCACGTCGGGTCGTCGACCCGGGCGCTGTAGCGGGCCAGGTAGTCGTCCCAAGGCACCTTGTCGGCGTAGCCGGTGAACCCGACCAGCAGGCGCCGGAAGCCCTCGGCGTCTTCGACGCGGGCCTGACGTACGGTGACCGGGCTGCTCACCGCGCCAGACTGCCGGTCGGATTCGGCGCGGGTCAACCGCCTTTCGGACTCCACTGAGGCACACCGTGTTGTGTGAAGCACAGGCAATTGCTTGTGCTCGACGCAGCAAGGTGTGCTTCAGCGCGGGAGGCCGGGGGCGGAGGGCGTGGGCGGGAGAGCACAAATGCCACAGGGCCCGGACCCCAGCGGAGTCCGAGCCCTGTATGCGTCTGCCAGGCGTCAGGCCGACACGACGGCCACCGGTAGGTGCGCGGTGACGGCCTCGTGCAGCTTGATGCCCACGGTGTGGGTGCCCACGGTCTTGATCGGCTTGCTGATCACGACCGAGCGCTTGTCGACGGCGGGGCCGCCGGCCTTCTTGACGGCGAGCGCGATGTCGGACGCGGTGACCGCGCCGAACAGCTTGCCCTCGCTGGCTGCGCGGGCCGCGACCTCGACGTTGAGCGCCTCGATCTGGGCACGCACCTCGTTGGCGTGGTCGAGACCGCGGATCTCACGGGCGTCACGCGCCCGCTTGATGCCCTCGATCTGCTTCTCCGAGCCACGGGTCCAGGCGATCGCCTTGCCCTGGGGCAGCAGGTAGTTGCGGCCGTAGCCGTCACGCACCTCGACGACGTCGCCGGCGACACCCAGCTTCTCGATGGCGGTGGTGAGAATGAGCTTCATCAGTCAGTCCCCTTCTCAGCGGGCCGTCGAGGCGTAGGGCAGCAGGGCCAGCTCGCGAGCGTTCTTGATCGCGATGGCGACCTTGCGCTGCTCCTGGACCGAGAGTCCGGTGACACGGCGGGCGCGGATCTTCCCACGCTCGGAGATGAACTTCCGCAGGGTCGCGGTGTCCTTGTAGTCGACGGTGCCGATGCGGATCGACTTCGCCGGGGCGATCTTCTTCTTGTTCACAGGCTTGCGCTGTGGACCGGCCATTGTGGTGCTCTCCTAGTTCTGGGGGTCAGGCCCCCGAAAGCCCGGCTCTCGCCGGAATGTGCCTGTCCCTGCCGCGCCGACTCCAGAGGCCATCTGGTGCCGGCGACGTGCCGGGTGGAATCTGTGGGTTCGTCCGATCAGAACGGGGGCTCTTCGGCCTGGGCCTGGGCCCAAGGGTCAGCGCCACCGCTGCGGTTGTCGGAGTTGCCCTGGCCACTCGGGCGCTGCGACCAGTTGTCGCCGCCACCGGAGTTGCCGCCCTGCTGCTGCCAGCCACCGCCGCCGCTGGAGCCGGACGAGCTCGTCCGGTTCACCTTGGCGGTCGCGTAACGCAGGGAGGGACCGACCTCTTCGACCTCGACCTCGAACACGGTGCGACGCTCACCCTCGCGGGTCTCGTAGCTGCGCGACTTGAGCCGGCCCTGGACGATGACGCGCATCCCCTTCTGCAGGGACTCGGTCACGTTCTCGGCCGCCTGGCGCCACACCGAGCAGTTGAGGAACATGGCGTCGCCGTCTTTCCATTCCTGGGTCTGACGGTCGAACGTGCGCGGGGTCGAGGCCACGGTGAAACTGGCCACGGCTGCACCCGAGGGGGTGAAGCGCAGTTCGGGGTCGGCGGTGAGGTTGCCGACGAGGGTGATGGGCGTTTCGCCTGCCATGTCTGGGTCTCCGAATCGGACTTGAGGAACTAGTGCAGACCAGCCTGCCACGAGGGGCCGACAGTTCTACAGGGTTGTTCCGAAGCTGTGGATGAAGGCTGTCGTCGACGCTCAGTGAGCGTCGGGACGCATCACCTTGGTCCGCATGATCTGCTCGTCGATGGTCATCAGGCGATCCATCTCCTTGACGACAGCAGGCTCAGCCGACACGTTCAGCACGACGTAGATGCCTTCGGGCTTCTTGTTGATCTCGTAGGCCATCCGACGACGACCCCACACGTCGATGTTGTCGACAGTCCCCTTGGCATCGGTGATCACCTTCAGGTGCTTCTCGATGAGCGGGTTCACCTGGCGATCGTCCACGTCGGGATCGATGATGACCATGACTTCGTACTTGCGCATGCGCGAACTCCACCTCCTCTGGTCTTGAGCGGCCACGGGCGGTTCCCGTGGCAGGAGGGCATGTGCCGGCCCCGCCGGTTGTGCATGGGCACGGTGGCAGGGCCAGTGAAGGAGTCTACCAGCGGGGGACGACCCCCTGCACCCCCGCCAGCGCTACCAGCGGGGGGCGACCCCCTGCACCCCCGCCAGCGCTACCAGCGAGTGTGGGTGGCGATGAACTCCTTGACCGCCACCGGGTCGTTGGCGATCTCGGTCACCTGCCGGGGGGCGTCCAAGAGCCCGGCGAACCGCTCGGGCATCTCGGGCTCGTGCCCGATGGCCTCGCGCACGGTCTGGGCGAACTTCACCGGCAACGCGGTCTCGAGCACCACGATCGGCTCGTCGGCGCCGCTCGCCGAACGGAAGCCCTGCGCCACGGTCACCCCGTCAGCGGTGTGCGGATCGATCAGCACGTCGAGCTCGGCATGGGTGCGCTTGATCGCGGCCACCCGGTCGGCGTGGGTGGACGAGGCCGCCACGAACCCGAACCGCTCACGCAGCGCCTCGAACTCAGGCGTTCCCGCCAGCGAGAACCAGCCCTGCTCAGCCAGGTCGACCAGGAACAACTCCCGCACCCGGGCGGCGTCTCGTCCGACCAGATCGAAGACGAACCGCTCGAAGTTCGAGGCCTTCGAGATGTCCATCGACGGGGACGAGGTGGCCGGGGTCTCGGCAGCCCCGCGCGGGCGGTAGACGCCTGTGGTGAAGAACTCCTGGAGCACGTTGTTCTCGTTGGTGGCCAGCAGCAGGGTGCTCACCGGCAGACCCATCTCGCGGCCGATGTGGCCGGCGCAGATGTTGCCGAAGTTGCCGGTGGGCACGCAGAAGGAGACCTGCTGGTCGTCCGCCGTAGTGACCCGAAGCCAGGCGATCACGTAGTAGACGACCTGGGCGACCAGCCGGGCCCAGTTGATCGAGTTCACCGCGCCCAGGCGGTGACGCTCACGGAAGTCGGCGTCGCCCAGCACCGCCTTGACCAGGTCCTGGCAGTCGTCGAACACCCCGTCGACGGCCAGGTTGTGCACGCTGGGGTCGTCCAGGGCGAACATCTGTGCCTGCTGGAAGGGAGTCATCCGGCCCGCCGGGGTCAGCATGAACACCTCGACCCGGTCGCGTCCGAGCATGGCGTACTCGGCGGCCGAGCCGGTGTCACCGCTGGTCGCGCCAAGAATGCTGAGTGTGCGTCCGCGGCGGGCGAGTTCGTGCTCGAACAGTTGCCCGAGCAGCTGCATCGCCATGTCCTTGAAGGCCGCGGTCGGGCCGTCGGACAGGTGCGCGAGCCACAGCCCGTCGTCCAGTTCGCTGACCCTCACCACCTCGTCGGTGGCGAACACCTCCCCGTTCCAGGCCCGCTCGCAGATGGCGCGCAGGTCATCGGGTTCGATGTCGTCGATGAAGGCGCCCAGCACCCGTGCCCCCACCGCCGCGTAACCCTCGTCGTTCAACAACCTGCGCAGCTCGGCGAGGTCGCCGGTGGTCAGCCGGGGGTAGCGCTCGGGAAGGTAGAGTCCTCCATCGGGAGCGAGCCCCTCGAGCAGGATGTCGCAGAAGGTCGCGGACGCCGTCTGGGAGACATCGCGGGTGGACACGTAACGCACCCGCCAAGGATAGATGCCGCGCCCGCGGCGGCCAGGAGGGCACATGGGCTGGGACGAGCTGCACGCCGCCGCGATCGACGAATTGCGTCAGTGGCAGGCCCCCGACGAGCCCCAGGCCGTGCTGCGCAACGACTTCCTGAGCCACCTGGCGACGCACCCGGACGGCCACCGCAAGGCCGGTCCACCGGCGCACTTGACCGCCTCGTGCGTGGTGCTCGAACCCACGGGACGACGCGTCCTGCTCACCCATCACCTCAAGGCGCAGGTCTGGCTGCAGTTCGGTGGGCACCTCGAGCTGGACGACCGCTCGCTGGCCGACGGCGCGCTGCGCGAGGCCCGGGAGGAGTCTGGTGTCGACGACCTGGAGCTGCTCGGCGGTGTGCTCGAACTCGACCGCCACGACCTGATCGGTGACTTCGGACACTGCGGGACGCACCTCGACGTACGGTTCGTGGCGATCGCCCAGCCCGACGTCGAGCACGCGGTCAGTGCGGAGTCGATCGACGTGGCCTGGTTCGACGTGGATGAGCTGCCCAACCCCGTGCTGGTGCCCGTGGTGGGACGAGCCGTCGCCCGTCTGAGGGCCTCAGGCACTGTCTGAGCAGCTTGAGGCAGTCCGACCGCAGATCACTGCGCGACTCCCGTGCAGTCCGTCCTCTGCAGGTTCAGCGGCGGGTGCGTGGCGGCCCGGGCAGCAACAGATTGCCCGAGGACTTCCAGGCCACCAGCCCCCCAGCGATGAACTCACAGCGGTGGCCCTGCCCGCGGACGGCCTCGACCAGCAACCCTGAGCGCAGCCCGGTGTCACAGACCAAGACGATCGTCCCATCGGGCTCGGCCAGCGGATCGCCCGCGTGCACCGCGAACCAGGCGTCGTGCTGCAAATCCTTGTGGTCGACCAGTCGCGACCCCGGCGCGTGGCCGGCCTTGTACTCCTCGAGGCTGCGGACGTCGACCAGGACACCACCGGAAGCCAACAGGGCGAGCGCCTCGTCCACGGTGATGCCGCCCTCGGGCATCACCCGTTCTCGCAAGCGGTCACGCAGTCCCATGGCGCCCATCACACCACATCAGGCAGAATGATCCGTGGAGTGCCCCGAGCGTGAACACCCACCGGCCACCGCCCCGGGAAGAGGATCACGATGAACAGCTGGCAGTACGAGCCGACGCAGTCGCAGAACCAGCAGTCGGCTGGGAACATGCCGATGCCCTAAGACACCCCTGACCACCCGGGCAGTGCCGACCCCTACGGCCAGCAGTACACCTCTCCCCAACAGCAGTACGAACAGCAGCAGTACGGGCAACCGCAGTACAGCCAGCAGCAGTACGGCCCGGCGCAGTACGACCAGTACGCGGCCTACGGCCAGCCGAATCCCTACGGTCCCCAGACCAGCTGGAACCCGGCGCTGGCGACGATGGCGGCGCCCTACGGGTACGAGCCGGGCACCGGCCTGCCCTACTCGGAGAAGTCGAAGTTGGTGGCCGGGCTGCTGCAGATCTTCCTCGGGGGCCTGGGGATCGGGCGCTTCTACAAGGGCGACATCGGCATCGGCGTCGCCCAGTTGCTCGTCACGCTGGTCACCCTCGGCTTCGGGGCGATCTGGCCCCTGATCGACGGCATCATCATGCTCTGCACCCGTCAGACCGACTCCGAGGGCAGGCCGATGCGCAGCTGAGGGCTCGTCCTCCTCGGGCGCGCGTCACCTCAGTGGGCTGGCGTGCCGAACGACTCGTGGCGGCGCAGTCCCATCGCCACCAGTCGGGCCACCACCATCGCGATGTAGAGCATGCCCGCGATCTGTTCGACCATCACCACGGCTCGGGCGTGCGGCCGCACCGGCACCACATCGCTCAACCCGGTCGAGGTCATCGTGGTGCAGCTGAGGAACAACAGTTCGAACCATCCCCTGGTCTCTCCCGGGCTGGCTGCCACGAACGACCCCGGCACCAGGTATTGGATGATCGAGAACGCGTAGGCGAAGGTCCACACCGCCACCGTGAAGCACGCCCCGACCGCGAACAGTTCGTCGCTGGTGACGTGGGTGTCACGGAACATGTACACGATCAATGAGATCGTCGTGTAGGCGTAGAAGAGCATGTGGAACACGTCACTCCAGACGTGCCAGGGCTGCACCCAGCCCAGTACCCCATCGACCACGGTGAGCACCACGCACGGAGCCAGCAGCAGGAACCCCACCCAGGTGAACATCGGGGTCGCGTTCACCGCCCGGATCGCCATCACCAGCACCAACAGTCCGAGCAGGCTGAACATGCTGCGCCCGAAGTGCGAGCCCGAGCCCTCGAGGAACGGGTAGATCAGGATGCTCAACAGCTGGATGGCCAGCAGCGACGCATTGGGGTTGCGGCGCAGGGCCGGCCACCACTTCTGCCGCACGACGCTCTCGACCACTGGCTCCATGGCGGCAGCGTACGCCCGGCGCTCGCCGGCCCAGGTGGCAACGCCTGTCTGATGGTTTCGTGCCACGCGATCGCTGAAATGGCCCAGATTTCGACCCAAGCCACGATCGCGTGGCACGAAACCATCACCCGGGGTGGCTGAGACCCGGTTCAGGGCACCAAATAGGCTGCTCCGATGGCCCACCTGTTCACTCCTGTCACCGTTCCTGCCCCGTCCGGCCCCGGCCTGACCCTGCGCAACCGCACCGTGCTCGCCCCGATGTGCCAGTACTCGGCCGAGGCCGAGGATGGCGTGCCCACCGACTGGCACCTGGTGCACCTGGGCGCGCAGGCCGCCGGAGGATTCGGTCTGGTGATCGCCGAGGCCACCGCAGTCTCACCCGAGGGACGCATCTCGAACCGTGACGTCGGGCTGTGGAACGACGCGCAACGCGACCAGTGGCGCCGCGTCGTCGACTTCATCCACAGCCAGGGCGCGGCTGCCGGGGTGCAGCTCGCCCACGCCGGCGCGAAGGCGTCGACCTACGGCTGGCTGCCGCAGTTCCTCAACAACGGACTGTCAGGCTCGATCCCGACCGACGGCGGCGGCTGGCAGACCGTGACCTCGGGCTCAGGCGCGCCCTTCGGTGATCTGGCTCCCGCCCGCGGGTTGAGCGAGGACGAGATCCTCGCCAGCATCCAGGCTTGGGCCGACGCCGCCCGTCGCGCCGACGAGGCCGGCTTCGACGTGGTCCAGATCCATGCCGCCCACGGCTACCTGATCCACCAGTTCCTGTCGCCGCTGGCCAACGACCGCACCGACCATTGGGGCGGCAGCTTCGAGAACCGCACACGCTACGTGCTCGAGGTGGCCAAGGCGATCCGTGCGGTGTGGCCCGACCACAAGCCACTGGCGATCCGGTTCTCGGGCACCGACTGGAACGAGGACGGCTGGACCCTGGAGCAGACCCAGCAGCTGGCCCGCCAGTTGTGGGACGAGGGCGTCACCGCCTTCGACCTGTCCAGCGGCGGCATCGGTGCGATCGCGATCACTCCCGCTCCTGGCTACCAGGTGACCCTGGCCGCGGGTGTGCGCAAGGCGCTGGCCGGCCTCACCCTCAACGGCCATCCTGCCTACGTCACCGCGGTCGGACTGATCACCGAGGCCGCCCAGGCCGAGAGCATCCTGGTCACCGGTCAGGCCGACGGCATCAGCATCGGACGCGCCGCACTGGTCGACCCGCACTGGCCGGCCTCGGCCGCGCGGCAGTTGCGAGTCGCCTCGGACGAGAACCCCCGCGCGGCGCAGTTCTGGCGCGCGTTCTGAGCGCTCGTCTTTGGCTCGTCAACCAGCCTGGGGGTCGTGTGACCGCTCACGAGCCAGGTTCTGCTGGGCCATCCGGCGCCAGCGCAGGTCAAGGTCGTCGGGGTCGGGCAGGGGCTTGACGTCGGGTGCGGGGTCGAGTTCCTCGCGCCAGCGACGCACGCCCCACCACTCCCCCGCCACCCACGCGGGCAGGCTCAGCCCGACCGCCACAGTGAGCGGCGGCAGCAGCACCACCGGCAGCAGTCCCAGCAGCAGCAGTGGGGTCAGCAGCGCCCTGACCGGACGCTGCTTGACCAACACCGCCGTCAGCCCGAGCACCTGTTCACGCGAAGCATGCCAAGGTTGCGCCGAGGCAGCGGCGACGTAGGCCGAGCCCATGATGGTCACCACCCAGACAACAGGGATCAGGAAGCCGCTCACAGCCACCCTGACGCTGGACTCCACGTTGATGATCGCCCACAGGTTGACCAGCGCCATCACCGCTACCACCACGAAGGTGAGGCTGACCGGCAGGTCACGGCGCCAGGTGGCTCGCAGTTGCCTCATCGGGGTGAAGAAGCCCTCGTCCACGTGCCGGTCGAGCGAGGTCACCACCCGCATCACGCCAGCGAGGCCGGGAACCACCCCCACGAGGGTGGCCCCGGCCACGAGTCCCGCCCAGTTGGACGAGAAGAACGCCGACGGCTTGCGAAGGGCGTCGAGAGCTTTCGACGACCTACTTGATGCCCGAGTTGACGAAGCCATTCACGAAGTATCGCTGGAAGATGATGAAGAGCACGATCATCGGCAGCGCCGACAGGGTCGTCCCCGCCATCAGCAGGTCCCACTGGGTGTTGGACTCCTGCCGGAACACCGACAGGCCCACCTGGATCACCCGCAGGCTCTCGTCCCTGGTGACCAACAAGGGCCACAGGAAGTTGTTCCAGCCACCCTCGAAGCTCAGCAGGCCGACGGTCAGCAGGCCCGGCTTCACCAACGGGGTCATGATCTCGAGCCAGATCCTGGGCTCCGACAGTCCGTCGATGCGCGCCGCCTCGATCAACTCGGTCGGCGTGGTCACGTAGAACTGGCGCAGCAGGAAGATCGAGAAGGCACCGACCATGCCGGGCACCAGCAGCGCCCACCACGAGTCGATCCAGCCCTGACCACCCTGGCCGAAGATGTCGTTGCCACCGAACAGCGGCATGAACCGCACCAGCAGGAACGACGGGATGACAGTCGCGTAGAACGGGATCATCATCGTGGCCAGGAACCACCCGAAGATCCACGGCGCCGCCTTGAACCGCAGCTTCGCCAGGGCGTAACCCGCCGAGGCACCGAACAACAGGGTCGTGAAGACGTTGACGATGCCGATGATGAAGCTGTTGCGGGCGTAGATGTGGAACGGTGCCGCGTCAATCGCCCGACCGAAGTTCTCGAAGTGCCACGAGCGCGGGAAGAAGGGCGGATTGGGCTGGCCCAGTTCGTCCTGCGAGCGGACGGCGGTGAAGAACATCCACAGGAAGGGCAGCACCATCGCGGCCGAGATGGCCGCCAGGATCACCCACAGGATCGTCCTCGAGATCCGCCGACGACGACGCTGAGAGACGTCCTTGACTGCATGGTCGGGTGTCGAACTGCGCACCTGCTGGATGCTGTCGTCGGCAGGGTCGCCCGGCACGTGCGTGCGGGTGACGTCCTCGATGTCAGGAGTGTTGGTCTCATTCGCCATCGGTGCCCCCCACGATCTTGCGTGACAGCAGGGTGAGGACGAGCAGGACGAGCAACAGGATGACCGACATCGCTGTGGCGTAACCCATCCGGAACTGCTGGAACGCAGCCACGTAGATCTGGTAGGTGATGACCGTGGTGGCGTTGGCAGGCCCACCGTTGGTCAGGTTGAAGATCAGGTCGAAGGTCTGGAAGTTGCCGATGATCGAGGTGACCAACACGAAGAACGTCGCCGGACGAAGCAGCGGAACGGTGATCTGGAAGAACTTCTGGATGGTGTTCGCACCGTCGACCTCAGCGGCCTCGTAGAGCTCGTGCGAGACGCCCTGCAGGGCAGCGAGGTAGATCAGCATCTTGATGCCGATGCCCTGCCAGATGGTCACCAGGATGACCGCGGGCAGCGCCAGGTCGGTGCTGGTCAGCCAGTTGAACGGCCCCAGCCCGACGAAGCTCAGGATCCGGTTGGCCAGACCCGGCGTTCCGGGGGCGTAGATCCACAGCCAGATCATGGCGATCGCCACGGTTGCGGTGACGTGCGGCATGAAGATCATCGTCCGGAACCAGGACTGACCGCGCAGAGCTTGGTTGAGGGCAACCGCGAGCACGAGCGCGATGAACATCGAGATCGGCACCCCGAAGGTCACCATGATCAGGTTGTGCCACAACGCGCGCCAGAAGACCTGGTCGCCCATCAGCTCGGTGTAGTTGGCGCCACCGTTGAACTCGGGGGGGTTGACCACGTCGTAGTCGGTGAAGCTCATGAAGATGGCCACGACCACCGGAGCGCCCACCCAGATCAGCGTGTGGATGAGGGCCGGCAGCGTCAGCAGCCAGCCCCACATCTTCTCCGCCCTCAGGGACGAGCCACGCCGGCGGGGTCGAGTCGACCCCGCCGGCGTGAGCGTGGCGCTGTGGCTCACTTGATCCGCCCGATCGAGTCCTCCGCCATCTTCTGCAACTCCTCGATCGACTCCTGGACGCCCTTCTTGCCCAGCACGGCGCCCTCGAGGATCGGATCCATCTTTCCGCGGATCTCCATCCAGGCAGCCGTACCACCGTCAGTGACGGAGTGCTCGAGGTTCTGCTGCGAGTAGTCGAGGATCTTGTTGCCGCCCAGGTCGGTGCCCTTGGCGATGTTGGAGTTGGCGGGCACCTTGCCGGTGAACTTGCTCGCCGCGGCCAGCGCCTCGTTCGACACCAGGTACTGGAGCGCGGCCAGGGCAGCGTCCTCGTTCTTGGTGCGCGACGACAGGCCGACCAGCGTGCCGCCCTGGTAGAGAACCTTTTTTCCGGCCTCGGTGCTGGGGCACAGCATCATGCCGAGGTTCTCGTCCTTGACGAGCTCGGGGCTCTGCTGGGCCAGCGACGGCCACACGCCCGAGGACTGCCAACCGATGACGCACTTGCCGGTCTGGTAGGCACCCGGCTGGCCGGCGGCCACGCGCAGGTTGAAGTCCGACAGCTTCTCCTTCTGGATGTCGACCATCCACTGCAGAGCCTTGACCGCGGGCTCCTTGTTGAAGTGGGCCTCCATGCCGTCCTCGCTGAACTGGGTGCCGCCGAAGGCGAAGGTCATCTGACCCCACACCTGGCGCAGGCTCGAGGCCAACATGTCGAGGGGGACGCCACCGGTCTTGCCCTTGAGCTCGCGGAGCAGCTCGGTGAAGTCATCGATGGTGTCGCGCTCGGGGTTGTCGACACCGTGCATGGCCAGCAGGTCCTTGCGGTAGATGAACGGACGCGACTCAAGCAGCAGCGGCACTGCGTAGAGCTTGCCGTCCCACTTGGCGTTCTCGAGCAGCAACTCGGGGATCTTGGCCTCACCGAGCACCGACTCGTCGAGCGGGGCGAAGACCTTCTTCTGGGCGAACGGTGCGGTCCAGCCCATGCCCATCATGATCAGGTCGGACGCCTGACCACCGGCGATCTGGGTCGAGAGCTTCTCGTTCAGCTTGTCCCACGGGGTGTAGTCGACCTGGAACTTCACATCCGGGTGCTTCTCGGTGAACTTCTTGAGGATGTCGCCCTCGAAGGCCTTCTTGCCGTCGGTGCCGGCGAACTCCGGGGTGATGATGTTGAGCGTGCCCTTGAGCACCGCGTCGGACTTGGGGGCGGCCGGCTGATCGGCATCCCCGCCTCCTCCACCGCTGGAGCAGGCCGCAGCGGCGAGGCCCACACCGGCGAGACCGGCCGCAGTGAGAAGTTGGCGACGATTGAGCATGGGTCAGACCTCCTGGGGTCGCGGGGTAGTCCGCGGTGCATCGACGGTGACAGCAGCAGTCAGCCTTCAGGGCGACTTGCTGGAACAGTACCCACTGGGAAAGCGTTTGCCCAGACCCCGTGACTGAATCGCAACAATCAAGCCCCACGAACGAGCCCACAAGCCCCGATGCCATCCCTGCGGCTGGCAACTTATGGCAACACGTTGACCCTGGACGAGCCGGAAGCCTCGCGCTCAGGAGTCGTCGCGGCGGCGTCGGGAGATCTTGGTGTACATGTCCTCGATCAGCTCGTTGAAGCGCTTCTCGACCTCGCGACGCTTCACCTTCAACGTGGGGGTGAGCAGTCCGTTCTCCATGGTGAACTCCTCGACCGAAGCCCGCAGGTCACGGATCTGCTCGTGCGAGGGCAGCTTTGCCGTGAGCTGCGAGACCCGCTCCTTGAGCGCCTCGACCACCTGGGGGTCGTCGGCCAGCTCGCGCGAGTCGCCCACCTTGACCTGCAGCCTGCTCGCCAGCTCCTCCAGGTGCGGCAGCGACGGCCTGACCAACATGGTCAGCGACGGTCGCCCCTCGCCGATCAGCACCGCGTGCTCGAACAGTGGGTCGCTGAGCACCAGACCCTCGATCGGCTGCGGGGCGACGTTCTTGCCGCCGAGAGTGACGATGATGTCCTTGATCCGGTCGGTGATGAACAGGAAGCCGTCGCTGTCGACGTAACCGGCGTCTCCGGTGTGCAGCCAACCGTCCTTGATGGTCTCGCCGGTCGCCTCGTCGTCACCCCAGTAGCCCGACATCAGGTTCGGCCCGCGGTAGAGGATCTCGGAGTCGACGCCGATCGCCAGTTCACCGCCCTGCATGACCCGTCCGGCGCTGCCGACCTTGAACGCGGTCGGGGCGTTGAAGCTGACCAGGGGCGAGGCCTCGGTCAGGCCGTAGCCGGGCTGCATCGCCACCCCGGCGGCCGAGAAGAACTCCTCGACCTCGGGACGAACCGCTGCCCCGCCGCACGCCAGCACCGTCTTGGGCCCACCGATCGCGTCCCGGACGTTCTTGAGCACGAGCTTGTCGGCCAGCGGCAACTGTGAGCGCCACACGATCGAGGGCTGCTTGCCCTTGCGCAGGGCGCGCTGCATCTGGCCGCCGACGGTGAAGGCCCAGTCGAAGATCTTCTTCTTGACCGGCGAGGCGGCAGCCTTCTGGTGGGCCACGCGGTAGACCGTCTCGTACAGCTTGGGAACGCTGACCAGCAGCGTCGGCTTGGCCAGCGGCAGCATCTCGGCCACTTGGCGGGCGTTGGGCAGGTAGGTGTTCATGCAGCCGTGGGCCAGCACGATCGTCGTCCAGGCCCGCTCGAGCGCATGGCTCAGCGGGAGGAAGCACAGGCTGTGGTCGTCCGGGCTGATCTCGAACAGGGCGCTGATCGCCTCGATCTGCGCGATCAGGGCGCCGTGGGTGAGCATCACGCCCTTGGGGTCGCCGGTGGTGCCGGAGGTGTAGATCAGCGAGGCGAGGTCGTCCGGGCCGGCCTGGTCGAGCCGGGCGCCGAGTTCCTCGTCCTGCTCGAACGAGCCGGTGGCCAAGAAGCTCGTCCAGTCGAGTTCGCTCTCACCGTCGGACGAGCCGTCGCTGGCCATCGAGACGACCAGGCGCAGGTCGGGGAGGCCTGCGCGCGCCTCACGAACCCGCTCGAGCTCGGAGGCTCCCCCGGCGACCAGCGCGACGGTGCCGGAGTTGCCGAGGATGTGGGTGATCTGTTCGGGGGTGCTGGTGGCATAGATCGGCACCGGTACAGCGCCCACGCTCAGGCAGGCCAGGTCGGTCTGGGTCCACTCGGGGCAGTTGTTGGCGAACAGGCCCACCCGGTCACCGCGCTGCACACCGGCGGCGACCAGGGCCCGCGCGATCGCGGTGACCGACTGCTGCAACTGGTCATAGGTCTGCACGCGCCAGCTGTCGTCCTCGCGGATGCGGGTGGCTGGGCGGGTGCCGTGGCGGCTCACCGAGTCGGCGAACATCAGCGCCAGGTGGCGGCGGTCGGGTGCGAAGGTCAGCGACATCGGTGGCAACTCCTTGTCACGACCCTGGGGTGGGGCCGTGCCTGTGAATCTATCGGAGGCCCTTGGCGGTGCGTGGGTCAGAGTCGAGAGCGCAGCCAGTCGAGGTCGGCCACCTGCCCGGCGAGGCCCCCACCGGTCTCGACGACGGTGGGAGCGCCGGCCAACCGCACCACCTCGGCCAGTCCGTCGGGATCACACTGCCCGTGGCCGAGGTTGGCGTGCCGGTCGGCACCGGAGTCGAAGCCGTCGCGGGAGTCGTTGGCGTGGACGAGGTCGATCCGCCCGGTCAGCGCGCGGACCTTCTCGACCAGCCCGGCCAACTCCTCACCCCCGGCGTGGGCGTGGCAGGTGTCGAGGCAGAACCCGACCCGGTCGGCGTTGGGTGAGCCCTCGAGCGAGGTCCAGAGCTGGTCGATCCGCTCCAGCCGACGAGCCATCGCGTTCTCACCGCCGGCGGTGTTCTCGATGAAGATCGGGATCGGCAACTCGAGCGAGTCGACACACTTGCGCCAGTTGGCGAACCCGACGAAGGGGTCCTCGCTGGCGGTGACGTGGCCACCGTGGACGACGACGCCGATCGCACCGACCTCGGCGGCCAGGCTGACGGTCTGCTGCAGCAGCTTGCGCGACGGGATCCTGATCCGGTTGTTCGAGCTGGCGACGTTCATCACGTACGGGGCGTGGACGACCAGTTGGACGCCGGCCTGTTCGGCCTGCTCGCGCAGGCCTGCGGCGCCACCGGGGTGGGCCAGCACTGGGGTCCTCCAGCTCTGCGGGTCGCCGAGGAAGAACTGGACGATGCCGGCGTCGCGGGCGATCGCCTCGCCAACAGGGTCGTCACGGTCGACATGGGCTCCGAGGATCATGGCCCCGATCCTAGGCGGACCGGCTGACGTGGTGACCTGGCGCCGGTTCAGCGTGCGGTCATCCGGTAGGGCTCGCCGGGGGCCAGCACCACGATCCGCTCGGGGTTGTCCACCACCTCGAGCAGCGTGCGCGGGTCGCCGTTGAACGGGTTGAAGTCGGGAGCGTCGACGCTGCCCCAGTGGTGGCACAACAGCACCGCCTCGGGGTGGGCGTTGGCCATCTGCACCGCACCGTCGAAGGTGAAGTGCCACTCGGAGTCGGAGAAGTCGAACAGCATCACGTCGGGTGAGGGGCCCTCGAGGTGGTGTTCGGGGATCAGCCGCGAGTCACCCGGGGCCCAGATCGTGCCGTCGGGGGTCTCGATCCAGATTCCGCAGGCGTCGTCTGGCTCGTGCCAGTGCTCGTCGGTGCCGGGGAAGGCGTTCTGCCAGGCGTGATCGGCCGGGGTCAGGGTGACGGTGACGTCGCCCACCAGCACCGCGTGCAGTCGGGGCACCGCCGACGCGGCCACCGGGAAGTCGAGCAGCACGGGCATGTCGAAGCCCTCGAGCAGGGGGTCGATCATGAAGGTCGTCCCCCGGCTGTTGACCAGGAAGCCGGCGAAGCCCAGCCAGGTGATGGTGGTGTGTTCGGACGGGCCGAAGGCCTCGTCCGACATCGGGATCGACTCGGGCGCCATCACCTGGCCGCCGGGGCTGGTGCGCAGTTCCATCGTGACCTCCTGACGAAAGCGTCTCACAGCCCCGGCGCCCGGGGGTTGGCTCAGCCGTACTGCTCGTGGCCGCTGCCGCGCGCGCCGGCGATGCTGAAGGCGGCGGTGGCTTCGTGCAGTTCCTTGAGGTCGTCCGCGCCGAGCTCGAGGTCGGCCGCGGCCAGGTTCTCCTCGAGTCGGTGCAGCTTGCGGGTGCCGGGGATCGGCACGATCGACTCGTACTGGTGCAGCAGCCAGGCCAGGGCGACCTGCGCGGGGGTCGCGCCCGCGCGCTCGGCCACCCGCTCGACCAGGTCGACGATCGGACGATTGGCCTCGAGGGCCTCGGGGGTGAACCTGGGGAACCGACTGCGGATGTCGTCGGCACCGAAGGTGTCGGTGGTCGCGACCGCCCCGGTGAGGAATCCCTGACCGAGCGGACTCCAGGGCACGAATCCGATGCCGAGCTCACGGCAGGTCGGCAGCACCTCTGGCTCGGACTCCCGCGCCCACAGCGAGTACTCGTTCTGCACGGCGCTGACCGGCTGCACGGCGTGGGCACGGCGGATGGTGTCGGCACCGGCCTCCGAGAGCCCGAACGCGAGCACCTTGCCCTCGTCGATCAGTTCCTTGACCGTGCCGGCCACGTCCTCGATCGGCACCTCGGGGTCGACCCGGTGCTGGTAGAGCAGGTCGACGTGGTCGGTGCGCAGGCGCTTCAGCGAGTCCTCGGTGGTGCGACGGATGGCGTCGGGACGGCTGCACAGCCGTCGTCGCTGCTTCACGTCGGGATCGATCAGGCCGAACTTGGTCGAGATCACGACCTGGTCGCGAATCGGCTCGAGCGCCTCGCCGACCAGGTCTTCGTTGGTGAACGGTCCATAGATCTGGGCGGTGTCGAACAGGGTCACGCCGAGTTCGTGGGCGCGGCGGGTGAAGCTGATCAGCTCGGCACGTTCGGGCGAGGGCCCGTAGTTGATGCTCATGCCCATGCAGCCCAGGCCGATGGCCGAGACCTCGAGGGTTCCCAGTGTGCGGGTCTTCACGTCACTCCTTGTGATGGGGTGGGGTCGGGTGGTCACAGGTCCATGACACGCTGGCCGAGGCCGCGCACCATGGCCGGGTCACGGTGGTCGAAGAACAGGCTCTTGCCGCCGTCGAGGGTGGCGATCTTGGCCATCTCGTCGTCACTGAGCTCGAAGTCGAAGACGTCGATGTTCTCGGCCATCCGCTCGGGACGAACACTCTTGGGGATCACGACGACACCCCGCTGGACGAGCCAGCGCAGCACGACCTGGCCGACGGACTTGCCGTGGGCCTCACCGATCGAGGCGAGCAGCGGGTTGGTGAACAGGTCGTTGCGGCCCTCGGCGAAGGGACCCCACGACTCGATCTGGACGCCCTCGGCCTGCATCAGTTCCTGGTCGGCGACGCGCTGGTGGAAGGGGTGGGTCTCGATCTGGTTGACCGCGGGCACGACCTGGTTGTGGACGATGAGGTCGACCAGCCGATCGCCGGCGAAGTTCGAGACGCCGATCGCGCGGGTCAGGCCCTCGGCCTGCAGCTCCTCCATCACCTTCCAAGCACCGTGCACGTCGTTGTAGGGCTGGTGGATCAGGTAGAGGTCGAGCGTGTCCAGGCCGAGCTTCTCCATCGAGCGCTCGAAGCCGGCACGCGCCTTGTCACGGCTCACGTCCTGGATCCACAGCTTGGTGGTGATGAACAGCTGGTCGCGCGGGATGCCGCTGGAGGCGATCGCTCGTCCGACGGCGCGCTCGTTCATGTACGAGGCTGCGGTGTCGATCAGCCGGTAGCCGGCGGCCAGCGCGTCGGTGACCGCGCGCTCGCACTCGGCCTCGTTGGCGATCTGGAAGACGCCGTAGCCGAGGATCGGCATCTCGACGCCATTGTTCAGGGTCACGGTCTGCATGGGTGGCTCCTCATCGCGGTGTGTGGGTGTTTGGTCGGGGGGTGGTCGTCGACTGGGCTCCTGCCCAGTCCATCGGACGAACCACGGCTGGGGAAGGCCCTGCTGGAGCACGCACTGCCAGTGCCTGTTTCACGTGCCGCGACCCGGCTAGCGTCGAGGCGTGGACAACCGTGCCGAGATCCAGGACTTCCTGAGCAGCCGCCGTGGGCGGGTGCAACCCCAGGACGTCGGCCTGCCAGGACCGGAACGCCGGCGCCGGGTGCCCGGCCTCAAGCGTGAGGAGGTCGCGCTGCTGGCCGGTGTCAGCGTCGACTACTACGCCCGGCTCGAACGCGGGCAGCTCAGGGGTGTGTCCGACCAGGTGCTCGAGGCGATCGCCGACGCGTTGCGGCTGGACGAGGCCGAGCGCACCCACCTGCGCGACCTGGCGGCCGCAGCTGGAGCCTCCCCGAGGCGTCAGCGGCAGCGCCCGACACCGACGGCCAAGGTGCGTGCCAGCGTGGTCACCCTGCTGGAGTCGATGACCGTGCCCGCCTACGTGCGTGACGCCCGCTTCGACATCCTGGCCGCCAACCAGGCCTGCGTCGCCCTCTACGACGGGGTGCTGCGCGCCGAGGCGCTGCCACTGAACCTGGCCCGGTTCATCTTCCTGGATGCCCGCTCGCACGCCCTGTACCGCGACTGGGACGAGGTGGCCGAGGCCACGGTGGCCTCGCTGCGTGCCCAGGCCGGCCGCGACCCGATGGACAAGCCGCTGACCGACCTGATCGGTGAGCTGATGGCCCGCAGCCACCCGTTCGCCACAGCCTGGGCCAAGCACGACGTGGGTCGGCACTCCACTGCGCTGAAGCGGCTGCGCAACGCCGAGGTCGGTGACCTGGAGCTCACCGGGGATGCCCTGGAGTTGTCAGCCGACGGCCTCACCGTGATCGTGTACACGGCAGCAGCGGGCAGTGCGGACGAGGAGAAGCTGAGGCTGCTCTGCAGCTGGAACGGATCGGCACCGCGCGACGATGCGGTGGTCCATCATGGGAGCCATGTCGCAGAACACCCCCCGGCCCGCTGACTCGTCCTACGGAGCATCGGGCATCGCCGACCCGGCACTGGTCGTCGGCCACACCCGCCAGAAGCACCGCTGGTACTCGACCTGGTATGCCGCCTTCGGCTTCGCGAACTTGGTGATGGTCGGTCTGGTGGCGCTGCTCGGCTCGCCGTGGGGATGGATCCTGGCGATCATCCTCGGGGTGGTCGCGATGATCCCGCTGGTGAAGTTCGTGATGACCTGGCCCCAGATCGCGACCGAGCACCGCGGCACCACCGCCATGTTCTGGATCGGTCTGGTCGTCATCTGGGGGGTGGCCTGCTGGCTGGCCAACCGGGACGACGGGCAGCGCTGGATCTACTGGGCGGCCGGTCTGGTCATGCTGGTGCTGGGTCTGGTCGCCGCCGCGCTGATCCGCAAGCGTTCCGACGACGCCCCGGCACCGCAGACTCCCAGCGGCGCCGTCTTCTGACGCTGAGGCACGCAGCCCGGGTCAGCGGGGGCCTACGCGGGGCATCACATGACGCTCCACCAACCCGGTGATCAGCGCCAGCGGTGCCGCGGCCTTCGACGCCACGCCGGCCTGAGGTGGCAGCACGCCACGATCGGCCAGCCCGGGCCCGATCACCGACAGCATCCGGGCCACCGCCGGCAGGGGACGGATGAACAGCGTCACCTCGGCGATCAGCCCGTCCGGGCCCAGGCGCAGCCACTGCACCTCTTCGAGGTTCTCCCCGGCCAAGGTCTGCTGCCCGTGCACCACCCCGTCGTCACCGGCGCCGGTGACCCGGACGATCTCGATGTCGCGCAGGGGCTCGAAGGCAGCCTCGAACACGCCCATCACCGCTGGTCGTCCCTCGAAGCGGAAGGCGTCGGTCAGCGGCGAGACCAGCACGGCGTCGGGTGACAGTTGCTCGGCCATCACGGCCAGGTCGGTGTGGCGGTCGGCCTCGACCCAGGCCGCGATCGCCGGTGGCTGCCCACCTGCGGCCGCGCGGTCACTCATGGTCGAGGACGAGCCCTTCCTCGCCGACCACCTCGATCACCTGCTTGCCGTCCTGGTCGACCCACACCCCGCACGAGCCGCCACCCTCGGCGATCTCGAGTTCGAGCGGCTTGCCGTCCATGGTGAGCGCAGGGTTGTAGAACTTGGCCACCTTCTCGGCGTCGCCCTGGATGTAGTGGCCGATCAGCGAGCGGCGGAAGCGGTCTTCGGTGGTGTTGGGGTTCGAACCGTGCACCACCTGGCCGTTGAAGAACAGCACGTCACCGGGCTGCATGCGAACCGGTTCGGGCTCGACACCCTCGGGCAGCGGCACGGTCACGTCGGTGAACGACTGCGAGGTGTCGGCGGTCACCGTGCACAGCGTCTCCCACTCGTGCGAGCCGGGCACCATCTTCAGGCAACCGTTGTCCTCGTCACAGACGTCGAGCGCCATCCAGGCCGCCACGCAGGTCGACGGCTGTGCACGCAGGTAGAAGTTGTCCTGGTGGATCGCCTGACCGCGAGCACCCGGCGGCTTGAAGTAGAGCATGGTCTGCACCGCGTAGGGGTCGCGGCCGAGCAGGGTGAACATGGCCTGCCGGATGCGTGGGTGCAGCAGGTAGCCCAGCGAGGTCTCGTCCCAGCGGTGCATGTGGATCATCCGCGGGTACTTCTTCAGCGGGTCGAACTCGCCCCCGCCCTCGACGCCGGCGAAGTCGCCGTCGTGGTTGCCGGCGGCGTTGAGTTCCATGAAGTGGTCTCGGTAGGCGGCGGCCTCGTCGGCCGAGAACAGTCCCCGGACGACGGTGAAGCCTCGGGTCGAGAATTCGACGACGTGCTCGTCGGTGGCCCGGACGGCGTCGGACTGGTCGCTGGTCTGGGGGTCGGCGTTGACCTGGGTGGTGCTCACGGATGCTCCTTCGGGCATGCGGCGGGCGAGAGTTCGTCCAAGCGTAGGCAGAGCACCCACCAACCGCACAGTGATGCAGGACGAACACGCGACCGACCCGCACAATTCTCTGCCGCAGCCGAGGGTGGCTCTCTGTTCGCCCCGCCGCCCAGCCGGTGGGTGGCTCGATAGGCTGACGGGGTGACCAAGAGTCTCTACGTGGCGTCCGTCGAGGGACGCGTGGGCAAGAGTGCCATCGCCCTGGGCCTGATCGAGTCGCTCACCCGGCAGGTCGAGTCCATCGGCGTGTTCCGTCCGCTGGTCAAGGACGTCGAGGACGACGTGGTGCTGCGCACCCTGGTCGGCATGCCGATGATCGACCAGTCCTACGAGGACGCGGTCGGGGTCAGCTACGAGCGGCTCGGGCAGGACGCCGATGCTGCGATGGAGGCGATCGTCGCCAAGTTCGGTGCCATCCGTGACCGCTACGACGCCGTGGTGATCGTCGGCTCCGACTACTCCGACGTGCAGTCGCCCACCGAGATGGCGTTCAACGCCGAGGTGGCTGCCAACCTCAACGCGCCGGTGATCATCGCCATCAACGGACGACGCAAGTCGCCCACCGAGGTGCGTCGCTCCGCGCGGGTGGCACTGCAGGAGTTCGAGAACCACCACACCGACGTGATCGCGATCATCGCCAACCGCTGCGAGCCCGACCAGCGCGACGAGGCCGCGGCCGAACTCGCCTCACTCGAGGGCAACTACGTCACCGCCGCGATGCCCGACGACCCGGTGCTCGGCGCCCCCACGGTGCGGGCCCAGTTCGAGGCCCTGGACGCCAGGCTGTGGCTGGGCGACCCGAAGATGCTCGACCGCGAGTCGCTGGGCGTACTGGTCAGTTCGATGACCCTGCCCAACCTGCTCGACCGGCTCGAGCCGGAGTTCTCGCTGGTCGCGCCGTCCGACCGGCTCGACCTGCTCCCGGGGCTGACCATGGCGCACCGCTCTGGCACCTTCCCCAACCTGGCAGCGATCTTCCTGGTCGGCGGCTACCCGATTCCCGACACCGTCACCCGCCTGCTCAAGGGGATCCAGTGCGAGCTGCCGATCGGGCTGGTGCAACAGGGCACCTTCCGCACCGCCGAGAAGCTGTTCGGCATGGAGGGGACGATGACCTCGTCCCCGCGCAAGGTCGAGGTGGCCCGCCGACTGTTCAACCAGTACGTGGACGACGAGGCGATCCTGGCCGCGATGCACCTGGAGCGAGCCGAGATCCGCACCCCGGTGATGTTCGAGTACCAGATCATGCAGCAGGCCCGCGCCAACAAGCGCACCATCGTGCTGCCCGAGGCCAGTGACCCCCGGATCCTGGAGTCGGCGAGCATCATCCTGCAGCGTGGCGTGGCCAACATCGTCCTGCTCGGCGACCCCACCGAAGTGAAGCGGCAGTCGCACGCCCAGGGCTTCGACATCGACGGTGCGGTGGTGGTCGACCCGACCAACCCTGACCTGGCCGAGCGGTTCGCCGAGGAGTACGCCCGGCTGCGCGCCCACAAGGGCATGACCATCGAGAAGGCCCGTGAGGTGCTGACCGACCTGTCGTACTTCGCCACCATGATGGTGCACCTGGGCATGGCCGACGGCATGGTGTCGGGTGCGATCAACACCACCGCCAACACCATCCGGCCCAGCCTTGAGTTCATCAAGACCAAGCCCGGGGTCAAGATCGTCAGCTCGTCGTTCCTGATGTGCATGCCCGACCGGGTGCTGGTCTATGCCGACTGCGCGGTCAACCCCGACCCCACCGACGAGCAGTTGGCCGACATCGCCGTGGTGTCGTCCGAGACGGCTCGGCAGTTCGGCATCGACCCGCGGGTGGCCATGCTCAGCTACTCCACCGGCACCTCGGGTTCGGGAGCCGACGTCGACAAGGTGCGTTCGGCCACCGAGCAGGTGCGCACCCTGGCCCCCGAGCTCAAGGTCGAGGGACCGATCCAGTTCGACGCCGCCGTCGACCCCAAGGTCGGCTCGTCCAAGATGCCGGGTTCCGAGGTGGCCGGTCAGGCGACGGTGTTCATCTTCCCCGACCTCAACACCGGCAACAACACCTACAAGGCCGTCCAACGCACCTCGGGTGCGGTGGCGGTCGGCCCGGTGCTGCAGGGGCTGAACAAGCCGGTCAACGACCTCTCGCGAGGCGCGCTCGTCGACGACATCGTCAACACCGTGGCGATCACCGCGATCCAGGCCCAGGCCGACGACACCCCGGCCGACGTCGACGCCCTGCGTGCCCTGGTCGCCCCGCCGCCACTGCCCGAGCCGACGCCGGCTCGCGACCTGCAGCCCTCTCCCGAGCGCGACATCCCGTCCGCCAGCCCCCTGCCCACCGAAGAGAGCGACTGACATGGCCCGACCGATCCTGCTGCTGAACTGCGGTTCGTCCTCGATCAAGTACCAGATGATGGACGCCGCCTCCGAGCAGGTGCTGGCCGTGGGGCTCGTCCAGAAGGTCGGTGATGCCGGGGCGGGCACCCTCGACCACGAGGTGGCTGGCGAGAACTTCCAGCTCGAGCAGCGCTTCGAGAACCACACCGTCGCGCTCGAGGCGGTGGTGCAGATGTTCGCCGACCACGGCCCTGACCTGTCGCAGGCCGAGGCGGTCGCCCACCGCACCGTGCACGGTGGCCGGATGTTCCAGCAGACCACCGTGATCAACGACGCGGTCGTCGCCAAGCTCAAGGAGTTGTACGGGCTGGCCCCGCTGCACAACCCGCCGGGCGTGGCCGGCATCGAGGCCGCCCGCAAGGCGCTGCCCGACGTGCCACACGTGGCGGTGTTCGACACCGCGTTCTTCGCGAACCTGCCCGACGAGGCCACCACCTATGCGATCAAGCACGAGGTGGCCGACGCCCTCAACATCCGCAAGTACGGCTTCCACGGCACCTCGCACCAGTTCGTGTCGGCCAAGGTCGCCGAGTTCCTGGGCCGCGACATCAACGAGCTGAAGCAGATCGTCGCCCACCTGGGCAACGGGGCCTCGATGTCGGCCGTTGACGGTGGCAGGCCGATCGAGACCACGATGGGCCTGACCCCGCTGCAGGGCCTGGTGATGGGCACCCGCTGCGGCGACGTCGACCCCGGGCTGTTCGCCTACCTGCAGCGCAAGTACGGCTGGGACGTCAACGAGACCGACTCGTTCCTCAACAAGCAGTCAGGCATGTTGGGCCTGACCGGCAAGACCGACATGCGCGACGTCAAGGCACTGGTCGACGCCGGTGACCCGCAGGCCATCCTCGGCCGTGACGTCTACGTGCACCGTCTGGTCAGCTACATCGGCTCCTACACCGCGCTGCTCGGCGGCCTCGACGTGCTCACCTTCACCGCTGGTGTCGGTGAGAACGCGGCCTGGATCCGCGCCGAGGTGCTGCAGCGACTGGCGCCGTTCGGCGTCCGGATGGACGAGCAGGCCAACGAGGTGCGCTCGAAGGAGCCGCGCCGGATCTCGACCGATGACTCGACGGTCACGGTGCTGGTGGTGCCCACCAACGAGGAACTGGCGATGGCACGCGAGACCTTGGCCGTCATCGACGGCTGAGGGGTGGCTACTCCGCGCCCAGCCAGGCGACCAGTGCGGCGAGGTTGCGCTGCAGCCGAGCCACCTTCTGTTCGGGGGTGAGCGTCTCGGCCGGCTGCACTCTGGCCGGCAACTTCCGTCCTCGCACGTAGAGCGAGCAGGCCAGGTCGGCGCACAGGTAGTTCCCACGGGAGTCACCCGCGCGTCCCCTGGGCCCGGGACGGGTGGCGGTCATCAACGCAATGTCACTGGCGGGATGCACCGTACGGCACAGCGAGCACATCCCCTGCCGACTCGTTCCAGCGCGGGGTCTGGCCTGCTTCAACAGGAAGCCGATCAGCGTCCCATCGGCGCGCTCGGTGACCAGGTATGACGTGGTGCTGCCCGACGGGTCGGCCCAACCGAGCAGGTCGAGGTCGTCCCAGGGCTGACCGTCGAGGTCGGGCAGGCTGATCCGCTTGGCCGCCGTCTGGGAGCAGTTGACGAAGCTGGAACGAATCTGGTCTGCGGTCAGCGGCTTCACGCTCCCATCCTGTCAGTGGATGCGCACTCACCGAAGCACCCTGGCGACCTTCGCCACTCCCGCTCAGACGCTGTGACACTCCCCACACTCAGCCGGTAGGTTGTCCCCCATGGCGACAGCACTCGTGACCGGCGCGACCGCAGGCATCGGCAACACGTTCGCCCGGCACCTGGCCGCCCGTGGTGACGACCTCGTCCTGGTGGCGCGCGACCGCGACCGGTTGAACGAGACCGCTGAGCAACTGCACCGTGCCTATGGGGTCGACGTCGAGGTGCTGGTCGCCGACCTGTCGGACGAGGCCCAGCTCTCCGCAGTCGCCGAGCGGGTCGAGAGCGCCGATCGTCCGATCGAACTGCTCGTCAACAACGCCGGGTTCGGCCTGCACGCCAAGCTGCTCGAGGCCGACAAGCTGCCCCTGCAGCGCCAGGCGATGGACGTGATGTGCTGGGCTGTCCTGGTGCTCTCGGGCGCCGCCGGTCGGGCGATGAAGGCCCGCGGCCACGGCACCATCATCAACGTGGCCTCGACCAGCGCCTGGATCACCGCCGGCAACTACTCCGCGATCAAGTCGTGGGCGCTGGCCTACACCGAGGGCCTCTACAACGAACTCAAGGGCAGCGGGGTCAATGTCAGCGCGCTGTGCCCGGGTTGGGTGCGTACCGAGTTCCACCAACGCGCCGGCATCAGCGCCAACCTGCCCGACATCGTCTGGGTCGACATCGACACCCTGGTCTCCGAGGCCCTGGCCGACGCCGAGAAGGGCGTGGTCATCTCGATCCCCACCTTCAAGTGGAAGGCCGCGATCTTCGTCGCGCAGCACGGGCCGCGCAGCTTCATCCGCTGGTTCAGCCGGCAGTTGTCGTCCAGTCGCCACAAGCAGCACGCTCGGCGGCCGCACCTGCACAAGCAGCACTCCCAGAAGGCGTCGTGACCACCGAGCCGCGGCCGGCCGGCAGGGGCCGCTACACCAACGCCTGGCACCGCGCGGCCCGCTCGGCCACGCGCATCCTGTTCCTCAAGCCGTTCGTGTGGCGACTGCTCGACGTCAAGGTGCACGGGCTCGACCGCATCACCAACACCCCCGAGACCTTCATCGTGGTCGGCAACCACTCCTCAGACCTCGACGCCCCGCTGATCTTCGGCGGCCTGCCCGGACGGATGAGCAGGTACCTGACCACCGGTGTCGCGGCCGACCGGTTCTTCACCAAGTGGTGGGGCAAGGCCTACACCTCGCTGCTGTTCAACGCCTTCCCGGTCGAGCGTGGCGGCAAGTCCAAGTCGGACGACAGCAAGCGCAACTCACGTCGAGGCCTCGCCCAGCAACTGCTCAACGACGGCATCCCGATCCTGCTGTTCGCCGAAGGGACGCGTTCCCGCACGGGCGCGATGGGGCCGCTTCGTCCCGGAGCCGCCTCGCTGGCGATCGCGCGGCACGTGCCGATCATCCCGGTGGCCATCGTCGGCGCCTACACCGCCTGGCCCAGCCACCAGAAGAGCCTGCCCTCTGGTCGTCCGCCGGTGCACGTGGTGTTCGGGCACCCGATGATGCCGGCGCCAGGCGAGATCGCCCACCAGTTCAGCGAGCGCATCCGCCGTCGTATCGTCGAACTGCATGACACCACCGCCCGTGCCTACGGCATGAAGACCCTCGCGGAGTACGCCCGCACGGTCGCGCTCGAACAGTCAGACAACAGCCGCAACGAACCCCGGCGCGGCACCACGGCTCCCACCCCGGAGCCACCGAAGGGAGAGTCATGATCGGCGTCAAGAACCAGAAGTGGTGGGGTTGGGGCGACGAGGGCATCAACTTCTCGTTCGCCGACAAGCCCAAGTTCGCGCCGTTCGTGCTCGACCGGCTCGGGGTCGACATCAACGCCGCCGCTGGTCGTCCGCCGCGGTTCGACGAGATCGCCGTGCCGGCCTCGCAACTGTCGGACGATCTGCGCAGCCGTCTGGTCGACGCCCTCGGTGAGACCTACGTGGTGACCGACGACGAATGCCGGGTGGTGCACGCCTACGGCAAGGGCGTCCGCGACCTGATCAGGGTGCGTCGCGGCCAGCTGGGCCGCGTGCCCGACGTGGTGCTCTACCCCGGCAGCCACGACGAGGTGGTCGCGATCATGGACGCCGTGATCGACGCCAACGCGGTCGTCATCCCCTACGGCGGCGGATCGAACATCACCGCCAGCCTCGAGGCCGAACCCGACGAGACCCGCCAGGTGGTCAGCGTCGACCTGGGTCGGCTCAACAAGGTGCTCGAGATCGACGAGACCTCGCAGCTGGCCCTGATCGAGGCCGGTGTGCTCGGCCCCGACATGGAGAACCAGCTCAACGCCCGGGGCTGGACGCTGGGCCACTTCCCCGACTCGTTCATGTGGTCGACGTTGGGCGGGTGGGTGGCCACCCGTTCTTCGGGCCAGCAGTCCGACAAGTTCGGTGACATCGCCGACATCACCCGCGGCCTCACCATGGTGATGCCCGGGCAGGTGCTCGAGCTTCGTCCGCTGCCCTCGACCTCGTCGGGACCGAGCGTGCGCGAGATGGTGATTGGCTCGGAGGGACGACTGGGCATCATCACCAAGGTCTGGGTCAACGTGCACCGCATTCCCGAGGTCAAGGAGTTCCAGGCGTACTTCTACCCGACCTACGACGACGGGGTCGCCGCTGCCGAGGAGATCATGCACTCCGACGCGCACCCGATCATGTTCCGGGTCTCCGACGCCAACGAGACCGCCTTCGTGATGGCCAACGGCAAGAAGTCGAGTCGGATGGGCCACTACATGAGCAAGGCCATCCAGCAGGTGATGCTGCGCAAGGGCTGGGACCTGGACAAGATCTGCATCTCGTTCGTCGGCTTCGAGGGCAGCGCGGTCGACGTGCGCTACCAGAAGGCGATCACCAACAAGATCATCAAGGCCCACGGTGGGCTCGGCGTCGGCAAGGGCCCGGCCACCCTCAACGACCAGAAGAAGTACGACATCCCCTACATCCGTGACTTCCTGCTCGACCGGGGCATCCCGGCCGACGTGTCCGAGACCTCGACGCCGTGGTCGCGGGTCAAGGAGATGCACGACGAGACCGTCGCCCGCGCCGAGGAGGCCTTCGCCCAGATCGGGCACCGCGGCTACATCATGTGCCACGTCTCGCACAGCTACCACACCGGCGCCTGCCAGTACTTCACCTTCGCGGTGGCCGACTCGTCCGAGAAGAACCTCGACTCCTACGACGTGGTCAAGCGTGCGGTGCAGCAGTCGTTCATGGATCACGGGGGCACCGTCAGCCACCACCACGGTGTCGGCGAGGAGCACTCCCCGTGGATGGCCCAAGACATCTCCGAGGCGGGCGTCCACATCCAGCGCACCCTGTTCGACGGCATCGATCCCGGACGCAACCTCAACCCGGGCAAGATCACCCACGACGGCCTGCCCGGCTGGTCGTCCAACTCGACCCCTCCCGACCAGCTCTGACATGCAGGTCAGGCGGCGCGAGGTCGGCCGGCAGCGCGTGCTGTCGCTGACCCGCGCGGTCAGGGTCGGCGAGATCGACGACCACATCGCCCGGGCCGATGCCCTGCTCACCACGCTGGCGCCGGCGGCGGGCCATGTGTTCGTGGTCTACCACGGCGAGGTGACCCGCTCACAGGCCAACCCGGTCGAGGTGTGCCTGCCGATCACCGACGACGCGGTGGTCTCACTGCCACCAGGTGTCATCGAGCGGGTCGAGCCGGCCCACGCCGAGGCCTACGTCGAGGTGACCAAGGGCGGGCTGGACTACCCGGCGATCCTCGACGCCTACAGCGCGGTCGAACAGTGGGTGCTCGCCCATGGCGCCACCTGCATCGCCTCACCGCGCGAGGTCTACTTCGGCATCTTCCACTCCTCGAGCATGGACGACGTGGTCGCCGAGGTCGCCTACCCGATCGAGGACTGACGACTCCTTCTACCGCCCACGGCTGTGCCCTCGTCGACCTCGCCCTGCGCCCCTTCCCCCCAGCGGGAGTGCCCTAGATTGGTGGCCGTGACCAGCGTGCGACGAATCACCCCTGCCGAGCATCTGGCGTTCCTCGAGAAGGCCGCCGCCCCGGGCTCGGACTTCCCGGCGACCGTGAGCTTCCTGCAGACCCCGGCCTGGGGACGAGCCAAGCCCGAGTGGCGCTCGGAGTCGTTGGGTTTCTTCGACGGCTCGAGCCTGGTCGGGGTCGGACTCGTCCTGTACCGCCAGCTGCCCAAGGTGAAGCGCTACCTCGCCTACCTGCCCGAGGGCCCGGTGCTCGACTGGACGAGCGCCCACGTCGGCGACCACCTGCGCGACCTGGCCGCCCACGTCAAGGCCCAGGGCGCGTTCGGGCTGCGGATCGGCCCCACCCTGGTGCACCGGCGCTGGAAGGCCGACACCATCAAGGCCGCCATCGCCGACGACGCGATCACCCAGCTCTCCCAGGCCACCCCGGACGCGGCCGACCCTCGCGCGACCAGGCTCGAGACCCTGCTCAAGGCCGGCGGCTGGCACCCCACCGGTGGGGCGGAGGGCTTCGCAGCCGGGCAGCCCAAGTTCAACTTCCGCCTGCCGCTGACCAACGAGTCCGGCGAGCAACTCAGCGAGGACGCGCTGCTCAAGGGCATGAACCAGTTGTGGCGCCGCAACATCAAGAAGGCCGACAAGTCCGGTGTCGAGGTGAGCAGGGGCTCCCGGGACGACCTGGCTGCCTTCCACGCCGCCTACCTCGAGACCGCCGAGCGTGACCGGTTCACCCCTCGTCCGCTGGGCTACTTCGAGACCATGTGGGACGCCCTGAACGACGAACTGGACGACCGGATGCGGGTCTACCTGGCCCACCACGAGGGCGACCTGGTCGCCGCCACCACGTGGATCAGGGTCGGGCGCCACGCCTGGTACTCCTACGGCGCCTCGACCAATGCCAAGCGTGAGGTGCGCGGCTCGAACGCGGTGCAATGGCAGATGATGCGCGACTCCCTCGAGGCCGGCGCCGAGGTCTACGACCTGCGCGGCATCGTCGAGGGTGTCGGCGTCGACGATCCCGAACTGGGTCTGATCCAGTTCAAGGTCGGCACCGGCGGCGAGGCGGTCAGCTACGTCGGCGAGTGGGACCTGCCGATCAACAAGCTGCTTCACAAGGCCTTCGAGACCTACCTGGCGAGGCGGTCGCGATGAGTCTGGTCATGCACCTCGACCTGGCCGCCTGGCGAGCCCACCTCGACGCCACCGCCGATGCCGTGGGCGGGCTCGTCCCGGTGGCCAAGGGCAACGGCTACGGCTACGGCCTGCCCCGGTTGGCGCGCGAGACCCGTCGCCTGCGCGACCGGTCGTCCGCCGGCGGTGGTCACGGTGTCGACACGCTGGCCGTGGGCACCGCGGACGAGGTCGCGCTCGTCCGCGCCGGTCTGGACGACCAGCCGGGCTGGGACGGCGACATCGTCGTTCTCACCCCGTGGTCGCCGCATGACCCGGTCGCGACCGCCCTGCTGACCGACCCGCGGGTGATCAGCACCGTGGGCCGGCTGGACGACCTGCGCCACCTCGACGCCATGCACCCCGGAGCGCGCGTGCTGGTCGAGGTGCTCACCTCGATGCGTCGCCACGGGCTGCCCCGCCGAGACCTCGCCCGGGTCGGTGAGGTGAATGGTTCGCTCACCCTGGAGGGGTGGACGATCCACCTGCCGATGCGCGGCAACACCACCGCCGAGGCCCGGCAGTTGGCCCGTGCCTGCACCGCCTCGGTGGCGATGCCGCTGTGGCTGTCGCACCTCGACGTCGAGCACTTCAGGCTGCTGAGCAGCGAGGTGAACGTCGAGACCCGGCTGCGGCTGGGCACGGCCCTGTGGTTGGGGGCCCCGGCGTCGCGTCGGATCACGGCAAGGGTGCTCGACATGCACCCGGTCTCACGCGGTGACCGGATCGGCTACTGGCAGCGCCCGGCCTGGGCCGACGGCTGGGTGGTGGTGGTCTCCGGCGGCACCGCCGAGGGCGTGGCGATGGCCGCTCCCACCCCGGGCAGCAGCATGGGGCAGCGGGCCAGGGCCTTGGTCACCGGTTCGATGGACGCCGCTGGGCTGGCGTTGTCGCCCTACACCCTGGATGGCCGCAAGAGGTTCTTCATCGAGCCGCCGCACATGCAGTCGTCGCTGGTGTTCCTGCCCGGCGCTGGATCGGTGGCGATCGGCGACGAGGTCACCGTCGAGGTGCGGCTGACCACGGCCACCGTCGACCGGGTGCTCGAGAGCTGAGGCCGGTTCAGGCCAGCGGGTCGTGGGCGCCCTGCACCGGGTGCGGGGCGGCTGCGGTCGACGGCGCCACCGCGAGCGGGTCGTGAACAGGTGCTGGCGTCGTCCGCGCCCGCAGGATGGCCAGCACGGCGAAGACCAACCCGCCCAGGCCCCACAGGGCCATGTTGCCCATGCTGAAGGGCAGCGGCGCACCGTTGGCGATCACAGCTTGAGCGCCACACGATAGTGTTTCGTCCGCACCGAACGGGAAGGAACCCCATGCCGAAGCGCACCGCCTTGGTGGTCAACCAATACGCGTTCCCCCGCGAGTACGGGGGCATCACCCGCAACTTCGACATGTTCAGCAGGCTGCAGAACTGGCAGTTCGGCATCATCTCCAGCCGACGCCACCACACCACCGGTGAGCTGATGAGCTCGGTCGACCCGCGCTTCAGCCTGGTGCCGGTGCCCGCCTACTCCGGCAACGGTGCGATGCGGGTGGTGGGTTGGGCGCTGTTCGCCGCCGAGGCGTTCGCGGTCGGCCTGACCAAGAAGGCCGACCTGGTGTTCGCCTCGTCGCCGCAGTTGCTCGCCCCGGTCGCCGGCTTGGCGGTGGCCACGGTGCGTCGCAAGCCGTTCGTGCTCGAGGTGCGCGACCTGTGGCCGGAGTCGCTGGTCTCGGGCGGGTCGCTGGCCGAGGGCAGCCTCGTCCACAAGATCCTGGTGCGGGTCGAGAAGCTGCTCTACCGCCGCGCGAAGCGGATCATCACCGTGACCGCGGGCTGGGAGGACCACTTCCGCAGCCTCGGCATCGACCCGACCAAGGTGACCGTCGTCCCCAACGGCGCCGACCTGGCCGAGTTCGACGTGGCCGAGAGCAAGGACGAGTTGCGCAGCCGCTACGGCGTCGAGGGCTTCACCGCAGTCTTCTCGGGCAACCACTCCAACTACGTGGGTCTGGAATTGGTCCTCGAGGCGGCCGAGCAGTTGCCGGACGTGAACTTCTGGCTGATCGGCTCGGGTTCGCGCAAGCAGTGGGCGGTCGACGAGGTCGCCCGGCGCGGCCTGGGCAACGTGCGCTTCCACGACCAGGTGCCCAAGGACGAACTCGTGCGGCTGCTGCGTGCCGGCGACGTCGGCCTGCACACGGTGAGCCCGCAGTCGGTGTTCGACAAGGGGATGAGCCCCAACAAGTTGTACGACTACCTGGCTTCGGGACTGATGGTGGTCTCGAACGCCAAGGAGCCGCTGCGCGAGGTGATCAGCGACGACGAGGTGGGAGCGGTGGTCGACCCTACCGACCTGGTCGAGGGCATCCGCCGGGTGCGCGACGCCGACCAGGCCACCCGCGACCGTTGGCTGGCCCGCGCCCGCGAGCTGATGACCGGCCGGTTCAGCCTGCAGGCCAGCGCCCGCGCGCTCGAGGCTGCGTTGGACGAGGCCGCCAGCGCCTGAGGCACACCCTGCTGCGTGAGGCACACGCAATTGCCTGTGCCTGAGCCACCAGGGTGTGCCTCACCGTGACGCTGCACCGGACCGCCGCGTCAACGCCGGGGCGCCACACCACTAGACTCGGGCCAGCCCTTGATCGCCGTCGAGCTGCCCCGAGAGGACTTCCCTGTGGCCCGCACCGAGAACTTCGCCAAGACGGAGAAGCTGCTCATGGTCGTGGCCGACCTGGTGCTCTTCTCGCTGGTGCTGTGGTTGGCGGTGTGGGTCAGGTTCGTGGTGATCTCGGGCATCCCGATCCAGCAGCGCAACGTCGACGACATCACCGCGACGTTCATCTACGCCTTGGCCGGGTTCCTGATCGTCAGTGCGTTCTCGGGCATCTACGTGCTCTACAACAAGACACCGCTCGACGTCATCATCATCACGCTGATCGACCAGATCCTGGTGGCGGGCATCATCGCCGCCTCGACCTTCGCCGGGTCGTTCTTCGCCTTCCCACGAGGCGTGATCCTGATCAACCTGGTGCTCGGGACGGTCATCATCGGCGCGTTCCGGCTGCTTGTCTACTGGGTCTACCGCAAGCGCCGCGGCAACGTCAGGGTGGCGGTGTTGACCGTCCCCGACCACGAGTCGAAGGCGGTGCAGAACTTCCTGTCGAACCGCTCACCGCGCCACCGGCTCACCCACGTCATCGAGGGTGACCACATCGCCCACCTCAGGGCCCACCTGGCCGAGTTCGACTCGGTTCACGTCTCCGACCAGATCGACGCCTCCACCCGTCGCGGGGTCTACGACCTGCTGCTGGAGGAGAACAAGCAGATCTTCCTGACCGCCGACTTCCAGCGGCTGCTGATGATCAACCCCAACATCATGAGCATCGAGGACGAGTCGATCGTGCTGGTCTCGCCGTTCCGGATTCCTGGCGAGTACGAGCTGCTGAAGCGCGTGATCGACTTCCTGGCCGCACTGGTACTGCTCGTGATCGCCTCGCCGGTGATGCTGGTCGCCGCCCTGCTGGTGAAGTTCACCTCGCCCGGGCCGGTGCTCTACAAGCAGGTGCGCGTCACCAAGGACAACCGCGAGTTCGAGGTGCTGAAGTTCCGCTCGATGGCGGCCAACGCCGAGAAGGCCAGTGGGCCGGTGCTGGCCACCAGCAACGACGCCCGAGTCACCACGGTCGGCAAGTACCTGCGCTCGATGCGGATCGACGAACTGCCCCAGTTGATCAACGTGCTGCGCGGCGACATGTCGCTGGTCGGGCCGCGCCCGGAGCGTCCGTTCTTCGTGCAGCAGTTCACCGAGATCAACCCCCACTACCCGCTGCGCCACAACGTGCGGGCCGGGGTGACCGGGTATGCGCAGGTCTACGGCAAGTATGCCTCGGACTTCGAGAGCAAGCTCAACTTCGACCTGCTCTACATCAAGCGCTACACCCCCGTGCTCGACGTGAAGATCATGCTGCAGACGGTCAAGATCCTGTTCGACAAGGTGTCGTCGCAGGGTCTGGACGATGCCGAGGCCGAGGGTATGTTGCGTCCCCTGCCGGCTGACGTCACCGTGCTTCGCTGAGCCACAAGGCTGGTTGGTCGGGTGGCTCGCGAGGGACGAGCGGGCGGGGTCGAGATCACGGCGCGAAAAGACCACGGGCCTCCCCAACCTTGATCCGCGTGGTGGAAATCGCTGGGTGCACCCAGCGATTCCTCACAAGCCGTTCTGGTTCAGTTTCCGGAACTGCCGGGCTGTCGCGGCAATCGCCGAAACCGTGATTCGGCGCAGTCGCCCGGACCTGGCTCGAGACGCTCGCTCGCCCACCAGTGGGAACGGGACAGCCCTGGCTCTCAACCAGCGGTGCCGAGCAACTCCCGGGTCAGGGCGACCAGCTTCGGTGCCTCGGCCTCGAAGTTGACCCCCTGCTCGATGGCGCGACGGCCGTTGGCGCCCATTCGGGCGCGGGCATCGGCATCGTCCAACATCTCGAGCAGCACCTGTGCGCAGGCCTCGACGTCGGAGGAGTCGGCGAACCGGCCGGCGTCCCAGTGCTCGAACTCCTGGCGCCAGAAGGCGAAGTCGCTGGCCAGGAACGGTACGCCGGCGGCCATGTACTCGAACAGCTTGGTCGGCAACGAGCGCACGTAGTTGGGCAGCGGCTCGAGGAAGATCAGACCCACCGAGGCCGAGGCCACCAGCGCCGGTACCTCCGGCGGCGGCAACAGGCCGACGTGCTCGACCGCGCACGACGAACAGGCACGGTCGAGTGCCGCCTGCGCACCGCCGAGCGGTCGTCCGGCCAGCACCAGGTGGGCATCATCGCGCTGGACGCGGACCCGCTCGACCACGTCGATCATGAAGGTGAGCTTGCGCTCCTCGGTGAGGTCGCCGGCGTAGACCACCCGACCGGGACCCGGCGCCGGCTCGAGCAGCGGGAAGTCGCTCAGCCAGGGGTAGTTGTGCACCACGACGGTGCGCGGGTTCCGAAAGCCTGCGGCGACGTCGTTGGTGGCGGCGACGATGCCGTCAAAGCCCTGGTCAGCCCAGCGCACCAGCACCTTGGCCACCAGCTTGGCCACCGGACGGACCGGGGCGGGCAGGTACGACTTGGTCTCGATCTGGGCGACCAGGTCTTCGTGGGCGTCGAAGATGAGCTTCGCACCATGCAGCCGCCGCCACAGCCAGGCCAGGGGCACCAGTTCGGGGTCGTGGACGTGCAGCAGAGCGGGACGAAGCCGCTCCAGCACCCGCCAAGCAGCACGCTGCCCGCCGAGCAGTCGCCCCAGGCGTCCCTTCGACTTCGGCAGGGCAACCAGAGGCGGGCAGGCGTCGGGCTCGTCGTGCTCGGCGTGGACGACCAGGGTGATGTCGAAACCGGCCTTGGCCAGCGCCTGACACTCCTTGTTGTGGATCCGGTTGTCCCTGCAGTGGTGCACCGTGCTGAGGTGCACGACCCTGCCGGGCTGGACGACCCTGCCGGGCATCAGCTGCGGCGTCCCAGCAGGACCGCGGCCACCTGTTCGGCGGCGTGGCCGTCGCCGTAGGGGGTGCCACGGTCGGCCTCAGGGGCAGGACGGACCGCCACCTCGCGCACGCGGCTGAGGTCGGGGTCGAGGATGTTCCAGCCGGCGTCGATGGTCTCGGTCCACTCGGTCTCGGTGCGCAAGGTCGTGCACGGGGTGCCGAGCAGGAAGGCCTCCTTCTGCAGGCCACCGGAGTCGGTGACCACGCCGGCGGCGGCCACGACGGCGGCCACCATGTCGGGGTAGGCCAGCGGGTCGACGATCACCAGCCCGTCGCGGTACAGGTGCAGACCGGCGTCGGCGGCCTTGGCCTTCAGCCTGGGATGGGCTGCCAGCACCACCGGCACCTCGATCTCGGCCAGGGCGTCCAGGATCGCTCCCAACCGCTGGGGGTCATCGGTGTTGTCGGCACGGTGGATGGTGGCCAGCACGAAGGGCTGGGACTCGTCCAACCCTTCGATCACCAGCGGACGATCGGCGACCGCGTCACGCACCTGGTAGCAGACGTCGACCATGACGTCGCCGACGACGACGGTCTTGTCGGCCAGTCCCTCGCGGGCCAGGTGGGCGGCGGCGACCTCGGTCGGGGCCAGGCACAGGTCGGCGGCGTGGTCGGTGAGCACCCGGTTGTGCTCCTCGGGCATGCGGCGGTTGAACGAGCGCAACCCGGCCTCGAGGTGGGCCAGCGGAATGTGCATCTTCACCGCCGACAGCGCCCCGGCAATGGTCGAGTTGGTGTCACCGTAGACCAGCACCCAGTCCGGGGACAGCTCGGCGAAGACCGGGTCGAGCTGCTCGAGCATCTGCCCGGTCTGCACACCGTGGCTGCCCGAGCCGACGCCGAGGTGGATGTCGGGGTCGGGGATGCCCAGGTCGGTGAAGAACGCGTCGGACATGTTCACGTCGTAGTGCTGCCCGGTGTGGACGATCCCGTGGTCGATCCCGGCCTCGGCGAAGGCCTTGGCGACCGGAGCGAGCTTCACGAACTGGGGCCTGGCACCCACGATGCTGACGACGCGCAAGAGTGGTCCTCCTGACCGGTGCGCACGGGCCCGACGGTGCCCGGCGCCGGTCAGTCTAGCGGTGACCGCACGCGGACCGCCCGCGCAGCGACCTGGGGTCACTGCGCGGGCGGTGGGGTGTCAGCAGGTGAGAACTGTCACTTGATGCCGTGGGCGTTGAAGAAGTCGACGCTTCCCTTGACGCCCTCGAACATGTCGCCGTCGTAGTTGTCGAACTCGATCACGGCGTACTCGGCACTCGGGCAGGCCTCAAGGCACTCCAGCAGCGGGATCTCGCCCTGGCCGGCCGAGTACTGGACGACCGCGCCCGGGTTCCACTCCGCACCGGGAGCGAACGGGTTGGCAGTGATCTTCCCGTCCTTGACGTGCAGTGCCTTGACCCGGCTGCCGAGGCGCTTGATCAGGCCGACGACGTCGTCGGTGCCGATGGCGGCCCAGAACAGGTCGACCTCGAGCAGGACCTCGTCGTCCAGCTGGTTGGCGAAGTACTCGAAGGCCGAGACGCCGTCGATGTCGGCGACGAATTCCTGGGAGTGGTTGTGGTAGCCGACCTTGAGCCCGTGCTCGGCGGCGACCTTGGCGACCTCGTTGAGCTTCTTGGCGGTGGCGTCGACGGCTTCCTTGTCGAGCCAGCGGTCAACCGGCACGAACGGATCGATCACGTACTCCAGGCCGATCTTCTTGGCGGAGCTGAAGACCTCGTCCAGCGACGGCACGGGCATCACCCGGTCACCGAACTTGAGTTCGTCCGAGGCGAGCGGGGCGTGGCCGGTCCGGGCGACCAGGCCATGCTTGGCGAACAGTTCGGCGAGCTGGTCGCCGTTGTTGACGAAGGCGAAGGCCTCGACATTGGTCAGGCCCATCTCGGCGACCTTGGCGAGGGTGGCGTCGGCGTCCTCGGCGTAGGCGTCCTTGAGGGTGTAGAGCTGCAGCGACAGGGCGGGTTGGGTCATCGGTGACTCCTCGGGAGAGCTGGTGCAACTGGGTTCCCCCAAGTCTAACTCAACGGTCGTTAAGTTCGCTAGGGGTCCCGGCGATTCCGTTCGCCGGCGCGGACGCCCGCACGCTCGCTCACCGGCGGTGCCACAGTTGCTGCGTGCACCTGCCCACGATCCCCGACCAGACCGGACTGTGGCCCCTCGACCCGGCGGTCACCCACCTCAACCACGGCTCGTTCGGCTCGACCCCGTTGGCCGGTCTCGACCACCTGGCCGACCTGCGCAGGGAGGTGGATGCCCGACCGATGGCCTGGTTCCGCGACCTACCGTCGCGGGTGCGGCGGGCCAGCACCGAGGTGGCGGGCTGGCTGGGCAGCGATCCGGAGCGCACCGTGCTGGTCAGCAACGCCTCTGCTGCGGCCACCATCACCTTCCGCGGTGTGCGGCTCGAGCCGGAGGACGAGGTGCTGGTCACCAACCACGGCTACGGTGCGGTCACCATGGCTGCCGAGCGCGCCGCCCGACGGCAGGGTGCCCGGCTCGTGACGGCCGAGTTCGGGCTGTCGGCCACCGCCGACGAGGTGGTCGAGCGAGTCCGCGCCGCACTCACCAATCGGACGAGGGTGCTGGTGGTCGACCAGGTCACCTCGCCGACCGGACTGCGGCTGCCGGTGGAGCGGTTGTGCGTCCTGGCGCGGGAGCACGGCGTGATCAGTGTGGTCGACGGCGCCCATGCCCCGGGCATGCTGGCCGATCCTGTGGTCGCCGACGCAGACATCTGGTTCGGCAACCTGCACAAGTGGGGCTGCGCGCCTCGGGCGTGCGCGGCACTGGTGGTCGGCGAGCAGGCCCCTGACCTCGACCCGGTGATCGACTCCTGGGCGGCTGCCGAGCCTTTCCCGCACCGTTTCGACATGCAGGGGACGAGCGACCTCACCGCCTGGTTGGCCGCGCCCTGGGTGCTGGCCCACCTCGAGCAGTCCATCGGCTGGGATCTGGTTCGCCGTTACCAGGCCGCCCTGCTCGGCGAGGGCACCCGGCTGGTGACCGAGGCCATGTCGCAGGTCTTCAACCAGGACTGTGCGGTGGTTCGTCCGATGGCGGCACCAGCACTGTCGTTGGTCAGGGTGCCCGGACTGGCCGGCGACTTCGCGGCCCTGACCAGCTACCGCGCCCTGATGGATGACTGCGGCTTCGAGGCCGCTGGTACCGGCCTGGGTGGTCAGGGGTACGTCCGGCTCAGCGCGGCCGCGCACAACACCCTGGGCGACTACGAGCGATTCGCGGACGTCGCGGTCCCTTCGCTGGGCAGGGCATTCGCCCGTTGAGCGCCACTGTGGCCGTGGTCGAGGGCCGCGGCGAGCATGAACAGCGCGCCGGTGAGCATCAGCAGCATCGCCACCAACCCACTGGGGGTGCGCAGTGCCGCCGCGACCGGTCGGCCTCCCCTGGTGAACAGCCACGGGATGACGCGGATCAGACCGAGCAGCATGAGCAGGGCCCCCGCCGGCATTGGTCGTCGCAGCCCCAAGGTCGCCACCGCCACCCCGAGCACCAGGTGGGCGATCGGCAGCACTGGCCCCCACTGGTCGCTGGGGATGAACCTGGCGAGTCCGTCGGCCACGGACACCACCACCAGCAGCACCCCCAGCGCCACCAGCACCCACAACGCCCGGTTGGGGTCTCGCCGGGCGAACAGGGACAGAGCCACCACCGGGACCGCCCATCCGGCAGTTGCCGCCAGGGCCACGCCTGCCGGCCAGTCACTGAAGGCGTTGCCCCCGGCGAAGAACCCTCCACCGAGCGCCACCACCACCATCACCGCGAACGCGAGACGTCGTACCAGCCTGGTCGCCATGACCGCTCCCTCCCCACGCTCGACGCTAGGGCTCGGGGGACGGGGCAGGGCTCGAGCAGTTGCGCCGGGCAACTTCTCGGCCTCACGAGTTGAGGCAGCTTATTCCTGAGGGGCGCGCAGCATACGGCTGTAACCCGACTCGCTGATCCCGAGATAGCCGGCAAGGTCCTTGTGCAGCAGGCGCCGGGCCAGGTCAGGCCGTTCTGCGAGCAGGTCGGCGTGCCGTTCGGCCGGGGTCTGCAGCCGGTGCCGAAGCAGTTCGACGGTGAAGGTCAACGCGTTGAGGTACTGCGCGGCCAGCAGCGCCCGGCTCCAGACCACGTGGTGGTCCGCCAGCCGGTGCATCACCCGCAGGTCGTAGCCGATCAAGTCGGTGACCTCGATGGCGACCGCCCGGGTGGCCACCCGCCCCTGGGTCAACAGCCGGGCCTGGTCGAGTCGTCCGAGGAACCCGAACTCGACCAGCCGGTGGAACCAGAACGAGTCGAACTCAGGCTCGAGGTGGGCCAGCAGGTCTCCCTCGGCGAACAGGTCGATCGTGACGAACTCTCCGCCGTCGAGGCTCGCCTGGCCGAGCACCATCCCGCTGCGCACCAGGTAGAGGTGGGTGTCAGTGCCGCCGTCACCGTAGACGGTCTCACCCGGCTCGAGCACCCGCCACCGCCGCGTGGCCTCCAAGTGGGGCCAGTCCGGCAGCGGGGCACCGGCGAGCAACTCCATCAGTGCGCGGAAGGAGGTGACGTGCCCAGCCTGTTCATCGCGCCGAGCGGGGTTGCTGCGAGGTGACGGAGTCACACCTCCAGTGTCGCACCGACGGCTGCGGCAGAGGTGCCATCCATCCCTCCACTGGGCCAGTACTTCGGTCGCCGACGTCGTCGCGCGCAGCCGGTCGGCCCAGCGGTGGGCTGACCGGTTGCGCGTGCATGATGACTGCCATGGACGAGGTGATCACACGCATTCGCACTGCCCTGGATCGTCTGGTCGACGAGGGGACCATTCCGGCATGGTCGGCTGCCGTCGAGATCGACGCTCAGGTGGCGACAGCCGCCGGAGGTGCCGCTGATGAGCGGACGATCTTCCCAGTGGCGTCGCTGTCGAAGGCGGTGGCGGCGGTCCTGGCACTGCAGTTGGTCGACAGCGGTGAGCTGGGGTTGGATGACCCGATCAGCCGCTGGCTGCCTGAGTTCGCCGAGCCGATGGTGTTGCGCGAGAGGGGATCGGCGCTCGACGACGTGGTGGCTGCCACTCGTCCGATCACGGTGCGCCACCTGCTGACGATGACCTCAGGTGTGGGGCTGCCATCAGGCGGTTCGTCGGTGATGCAGGCGATGGCTGAGCAGGGCCTGATGCCTCCCGACGTCGACGCCTCGCTCGACGCGGATCGGTTCGTCGAGCGGCTGGCGACCCTGCCGCTCAACCACCAGCCCGGCGAGGGCTGGTGCTACCACCACAGCACCGACCTGCTGACCGTGCTGCTCACCCGGCTCACCGGCAACGGCATCGGCGACCTCGTGCAGCAGCGCGTGGCGGACCCGCTGGGCCTGACCAGCTGGGGGTTCTGGGCACCCGCGGCGCGACTGGCGGTCAGCCATCACGTGGACGAGGGTCGCCTGGAGCCCGACGAGCCGCTGCGCGGTGCGAGTCCGCCGGCGTTCCCGAGCCTGTCCAGTGGCCTGGTCAGCACCGCCCGCGACCAGCTCACCTTCTGGGCCGCACTGGGACGCGACGATGCGCGGCTCGGTGATCCTTCGCTACTGCGCGAACTGCGCAGCAACCAACTCACGGCTGACCAGGTCGCCTCGGCGGGATACTTCCTCGACGACGGCGACGGCTGGGGCTTCCAAGTGGCCGTCGCGACGGGGGATCGTCCCGGACGCTGGCGCGCTGGACGATTCGGCTGGTCGGGTGGCACCGGCGGTCAGGCCGCGAGCGACCCGGGCACCGGGATCACCGGCGTCGTCCTCACCGCGCGGGCCATGGACGATGCGTCCAGCCACCCGGCGTTCGAGCCCTTCTGGGACGCCGTGCATGGCGACTCCCAGTCCGCAGGTCAAGCCTCGCCGTTGCCCACCACGTAGCGCGACGGTCTCAGGGTGCCGTGCTCATCGACTGCGGCGATCGAGGGCATCGCGGGTGACCTTGACCAGCACCGGCACGTCGGCCTCGAAGTTGAACACCTGCTCGATCGCACGTCGACCTCGTATGCCCATCTGATGGCGGCGCTCCTGGTCGGACAACAGGGCGTTCAGGGCCGCGGACGGAGCCTCCGGGGTGGTGGTGTCCACGAAGACTCCGGCGTCGAACTGGTCAAGCATCTGCCGCCAGTAGGGGAAGTCGGAGGCGATGAAGGGGATGCCGGCAGCCATGTACTCGAACAGCTTGGTCGGCAGTGACTCCAGATAGTTGGGCAGCGGCATCAGGAAGACCAGACCCACAGCAGCCGTTGCCAGTTTGCCCGGGATCTCCTGCGGACTCACCACGCCCACGTGGGTGATCGACGAGTCCTGCGGGAGCGCGTCGATCAGACGTTGCGTGAAGGCATCCGGGGGTCCAGCCATCTCCAGGCTGGCCCTTGGAACCGCCTCAACGGCGGCCATCATCACGTCTGACTGACGACCTTGGGTGAGCCCCCCGATGTAGACGACGCGACCTTCGACCTCGTGGCGCTCGACCACCGGAAAGTCCCGCAACCACGGGAAGTTGCGCACCACGACGGTGCGGGGATGGGTGAACGTGGCCGCGATCACCGGGGTCGCGGTGACGATGGCGTCCGCCCCCTTGTCGGCGAGCTTCAGCAACAGCCGGGCCACGAGCCTGGCCATGCCCTTCAGCGGACCGGGCAGGTAGGACTTGTCGTCGATCTGGCCGACCAGGTCTTCGTGGGCGTCGTAGATGAAGGCGGCACGATGGGTGCGGGCCCACAGCCAGGCCAGTGGGATCAACTCCGGGTCGTGTGTGTGCACCAGTCCGGGACGCACGCGTCCCAGTGCTCGCCATGCGTTGAGCTGGCCACGCACGACGCGCTGCAGACGCCCACGCGTCACAGGCAGCTCGACCATCTGCACCCCGTTCACGGGGTCACTGCCCACCCCCCGAGCGATCAGGACGACGTCGAACCCCGAGGCGGCCAGCGCGGACGCCTCCTTGTTGAAGATCCGGTTGTCGCGTGGCTGGTGTGCGGTGGTCAGATGGGCGACGAGGGCCATTCCTCAGGCCTCGCCGTTGCCCACGACGAAGCGGGTGACGCCGGGCCAGTTGGCGGCCTTGGTCGAGTTGCGTCCGTCGACCAGCACCTTGACGCCCGGGTACTGCGAGGCCGAGGCCTCGGCGTACTCGGGGTGGTCGGCCTGGACGATCACCGCGTCGACCGGGGTGCCCGTCTCGTAGGGCTCGAGGTCGTGGGCGCGCAGTTCGTCCGCGCTGTACATCGGGTCGTCGACCAGGGCGGTGGCACCACGGGCCTTGAGCGCGGCGTAGGTGGGGAAGACGCCCGAGAAGGCGGTCTCCTTGACCTTGCCGCGGTAGGACGCGCCGAGGATCAACACGGTCCTGCCCTCGAGTCCGCCCAAGGCCTCCTCGGCCTTGGCCACGCAGTACTCGGGCATCGTCATGTTCGCCTCGCGGGCGGTGCGGACGATGGTGGCGTCGGGGTCGGTGTAGAGGTAGAGCCGTGGGTAGACCGGAATGCAGTGGCCGCCGACGGCAATGCCGGGACGGTGGATGTGGCTGAACGGCTGCGAGTTCGAGGCGTCGATCACCTTGAACACGTCGATGCCGTGCTTGGCGGCGAACTTGCCGAACTGGTTGGCCAGGCCGATGTTGACGTCGCGGTAGGTCGTCTCGGCGAGCTTGGCCATCTCGGCGGCCTCGGCCGAGCCCATGTCCCAGACGCCGTTGGTCTTCGGGGCGAGGTCGGGACGATCGTCGAACTCGAGCACCTGCTCGTAGAAGTCGACGGCCTTGAGCGTGCCCTCGGGGCTGAGGCCACCGACCAGCTTGGGGTACTTGCGCAGGTCTTCGAAGACCCGGCCGGTGAGCACCCGCTCGGGCGAGAACACCAGGTGGAAGTCGGTGCCCTCCTTCAGGCCCGAGACCTCTTCGATCAGCGGCTTCCAGCGGTTGCGGGTGGTGCCGACCGGCAGCGTGGTCTCGTAGCTGATCAGCGTGCCGGCGCCGGGCTGCAACTGCTCGGCGAACGAGCGGGTGGCCGACTCCATCCAGCCGAAGTCGGGCTGCCAGGTCTCGTCATTGACGAACAGGGGGACGACGATGACGATGGCGTCCGAGCCGGGGATGGCATCGGCGTAGTCGGTGGTGGCGCGCAGCTTGCCGGCCGGGACGAGTTCAGCCAGCTTCTCGCCCAGGAAGGCCTCGCCGGGGAAGGGCTCCTTGCCCTCATTGACGAGGTCGACGACGCGCTGCTGCACGTCGATGCCGACCACCTCGTGCCCCATGCTGGCGAACTGCACGGCGAGCGGCAGACCGATCTTGCCGAGCGCGACGACCGAGATCTTCATCCGATTCCTCTTCCCTGGGCTGGTACCAGTCGAATCCTATCGGCAGCGAGCGGTCGAGGCTCGCCTCCCCCGGCCCGGCGCAGCGATCAGAATCCGGTGTCGGTCTGCATCGCCTTGAGCGTGGGCGCATCGAGCTTGTGCTCCCGCTCGAGGGTGAGCAGACCGTTGAGCTCGGTACCGACGTCGGTCAGCTGGGTGTAGCAGTAGCCCTGCCACCGCCCGGACGAGCGGATCGCCTCGATCAGTTCGACGACGCGCTCCAGCAACTGCTCGGGGGTGTTGACCGAGTGGTAGCCCCAGCCCTCGTCCTCGACCAGCGAGATGCCTCCGAACTCGGTGAGCAGCCACGGAGCGTCGGCGTGCACGTCTGGTCCGATCACGAACCGCCGGCGGGCGGGGTACTGGCTGTTCGCCTTGTCGAGGTCGGTGTAGCCCTCGGCGATGGGCTGCGGGTTGCGGTAGTCGTGGATCGTGACGATGTCGCTGGCGACCAGCTCCCAGCCGTCGTTGCCGATCACCGGACGAGTGCCGTCGAGGGCGTGGGCCAAGTCGTACAGGGTGCGCTGCAGCGACTGCTGGCGGGGATCGGTGAGGTCGTTGGTGCCCCACGACTCGTTCATCGGCACCCACGCCACCACGCAGGGATGGCTGCGGTCACGCGCGATCAGCCGCTGCAGGTCGCGGGTCAACTCCCCCACCAGTTCGGGGGTGAAGGCGTAGCCGGCGGGCAGTTCGTCCCAGACCAGGAAGCCGAGCACGTCGGCGGCGTACAGCCAGCGCGGGTCCTCGATCTTCTGGTGCTTGCGGGCACCGTTGAAGCCCAGTTCCTTGGCCAGTTCGACGTCGCGGACGAGCGCTGCCGCGTCGGGTGCGGTGAGACCGGTGCGCGCCCAGTAGCCCTGGTCGAGCACGAGCCGCTGTTCGTAGGGCCGCTTGTTGAGGCAGAGCTTGCCGTCGATCACCTCGATCGAGCGCATGCCGGCATGCGACGAGACGGTGTCGGTGACCTCGCCGTCGCGCTTGACGACCACCTCGAGTTGGTAGAGGTTCGGATGCTCGGGGGTCCACAGCTTCACCCCGCCGGCGTCGATCATGTCGTCGCCGCGCAGTTCTGCGTGCTGGCGGGCCAGGCGCAGGGCGAGTCGGGCTCGTCCGTCGAGGTCGACCCGGCCGGCCGACCAGACCAGCTCGGTGCCGTCGAAGCTGGCGGTCACCTCGACCACCGACCCAGGGCCGCCGGCGACGACGACCTCGAGGTCGAGCGTGCCGGTGGTGACGTCGGGGGTGACGACCAGGTCGGTGAGGTGGTCGACCGCGACCGGCTCGAGCCAGACCGGCTGCCAGATGCCGGTGGTCGGCACGTACCAGATCGAGCGATCACCGCCCAGCCAGTGCTGCTTGCCGACCAGGTGGTCGAGGTGGCGTGGGTCGTCGAGCACTCGGACGACCAGTTCGTGCTCGCCCTCGGTGAGCAGGCGGGAGACCTCAGCGCGGAACGGGGTGGACCCGCCGACGTGGTGGGCGACGTGGTCACCGTCGATCCAGACGTCGCAGGAATGGTCGACCGCCCCGAAGTGCAGCCAGACCAGGTCGTCGGCGCCGGCGTCGTCAGGACGGGTGATCGTGCGGGAGTACCAGACCACGGCGCTGCCGTCGAAGTCGGTGACACCGGACGCCTCGACCTGTGGGGCGAACGGCACGGTGATGTCGACCGCGTCGTGGTTCCAGTCGCCGCGGTGCCAGCCGTCGCGCAGGCCACGGTCGTCCGGGTCGGTGGCGAAGCGCCAGGTGCCGTCAAGGCTTGTCCAGCGGTCTCGGCGCAGTCGGGGGCGGGGGTGGGTGATCTCGAGGGTGCTCACGGGATGCCTTCCGATGGGTTTGACCTCGCCACGAGCCTAGTCGCCGTGCTCGTCTCGCTCGTGGAGTTGGTCGACCTCGTCGAGTTCGTCCCATTCCTGGGGCTCGTCGGTGTCGTGCCACGGCCACGGCCCTGCCCCCTCCTCAGGCTCGACCTCCGGTCGGTGCCGTGCGGTCAGTCGCCGCGCGTGTGCCCTGACTCGCTCCCGGAACCGCTCTCGCTTCTCGGCCAACTGGGCCCTGAGTTCCTGCTCTGTCGGGTGCTGGGCCGCCAGCGGCGGCTGCCCACCGCCGATCAGGTCACACAGCTGTGCCAGCGACAGCACGTCACGACGCCTGCGGCCCACCGACCTCGCCACCGGCTGGTCCTCGGAACCTCCTCGCCCGAGGGCAATCGCCCACGCCGAGGCTGCCACCACGTCGAGGTGCGCCGGGAACCACCGACCGACTCGGTCACGCACCGTCTCCGGGCCACCCATCGGCTCGACCGCCACGTCGTCCGCAGCGATGATCGTGGGTCGCAGCCCGGCCAGTTCCAGCAACCGGGTGAACATCGACAGTGCGGGCTCACGGGTTCCGCTCTCCCACCGACCCACGGTTCCGGGCGCCACCCCGAGCCGGTCAGCAAGTTCGCGCTGACTCACGCGCAGCAGTCGCCTGACCCTGCGCACGATGCCCGGTACGTCCAGCCCGACCGCGCCGAGCCCACGGTGGTACTCACTGTGGTACTCACTGTGGTGCTCACTCTGGCGCTCGCTCTGGTGCCCCCTCTGGTGCTTCATCGTCCTGGTCCCCATCGCCACTCCTGACCTCCAGCGATGCCGCTCCCGCACAGGTTGGCCAACCACTCGGATCCGGCATCGCAGCCGATGAGAAGACCCTTGCGTTGCACCCTGACATTTCGGTCCGGCCCCTGTGGGAATGTTGTTGGCCCCTGTGGGAATGGTGTGGTCACGACACTGGGGAGTGCTTCCGTGGTGGAAGCACTCCCCAGGGAACGAGAAGTACCTACGTCTGGGCAGCCCCAGACCGGTGTCGCTCTCAGTCGATGGTGACGAACTGGTTGGTGGCGGCCGACTCGATCATCGCCTCGCACACCTGGACGACCTTGGCGCCCTGCTCGAGGGTGACGATGTCGGCCTCCTTGCCCAACACCGCGTCACGGAACTGCTCGTGCTCGGTGCGCAGCGGCTCCGGCTTGGCGATCGCAAAGCGGGTCATGTCGCCCTCGGAGACGCCACGGAACTGGGCGATGTCCTCCCAGACCGTCGCCACCGTGCCGTTGGCGAAGAAGGTCAGGTCGGCGGTCAGGGTGTCGGCGACGAACATGCCCTTCTCGCCGGTGACGATGGTGAGCCGCTCCTTGGTCGGGCTGAGCCAGTTGACCAGGTGGTTGCTCATCAGGCCGCCGGTGAGCGTGCAGGTGGCCGAGACCATGTCCTCGAACTCACGTCCGGACTTGAACATCGAGCGCGCACCGACGACCTCGTAGCGGCGCTGGGTGACCCAAGCAGTGAGGTCGACGTCGTGGCTGGCCAGGTCCTTGATCACACCGACGTCGGCGATCCGGTTCGGGAAGGGACCCTGCCGACGGGTGGCGATCTGGTACAGGTCACCGAGGTCGCCGGCCTCGAGCCGCTTGCGCAGGCTCTGCAGTGCCGGGTTGTAGCGCTCGATGTGGCCCACGGCTCCGATGACGCCCTTGTCCTCGAAGGCCTGGGCCAAGTTCTTGGCGGCCTCCGTGGTCTTGGCCAAGGGCTTCTCGATGAGAGCGTGCACCCCCGCTTCGGCCAGGGCGAGCCCGATCTCCTCGTGGAAGACCGTCGGGGCGGCGACCACGCAGTAGTCGATGCCCTCCTCGATCAGCGCCTCGACATTGGGCTTGACCTCGAGTCCGCCGGCGACGCCGAAGGGGTCACCCTTGGCGTCGGCGACCGCGACCAGGTCGACCCCGTCGATGGCGCGCAGGTTGCGGGCGTGGTTACGGCCCATCGAGCCCAGGCCGATGAGTCCGGCGCGCAGGTCAGCCATCAGGCACCTGCCTTGGCCAAGGCGTTGACCGCCTCGACGATGCGCTCCAGATCACCCTGCGACACGCTCGGGTGCACCGGCAGCGACAGGCACTCCAGCGCCGCCTTCTCGGTGTTGGGCAACTCGACCGGCGACTGGAAGGGCTTGAGGCGGTGGTTGGGCACCGGGTAGAACATGCCCGACCCAACGTTGTACTGCTCCTTGAGCGCGGCGGCCAGACCGTCGCGGTCCTCAGGCACCCGCACCGTGTACTGGTGGTAGACGTGCACCGCGCCCTCGGCGACCGGGGGCGGCGTGACACCCTCGAGGTTGGCCGACATGAACGCGGCGTTGTCCTGACGGGTCTTGGTCCACGCGGCGACCTTGGTCAACTGCACCCGGCCGATGGCGGCGTGGATGTCGGTCATCCGGTTGTTCAGGCCGACGACCTCGTTGTGGTACTGCTGCAGCATCCCCTGGTTGCGGTAGAGGCGAATGTTGCGCTCGATCTCGTCGTTCGCGACCGAGACCATGCCACCCTCACCCGAGGTCATGTTCTTGGTCGGGTAGAGAGAGAACATGGCGAACTCACCGAAGGCGCCCACCGGGGTGCCGCCGAGCGAGGCACCGTGGGCCTGCGCGGCGTCCTCGAACAGCATCAGGCCGTGCTCATCGGCGATCTCGCGCAGGGCGACCATGTTGGCCGGGTGACCGTACAGGTGCACCGGCATGATCGCCTTGGTCTTCTCGGTGATCGAGGCGCGCACCGACTCGGGGTCGAGGCAGAAGTGGTCGGGCTCGATGTCGGCGAAGACCGGAGTCGCACCGGTCAGCGCGACCGAGTTGGCCGTGGCGGCGAAGGTGAACGACGGCACGATGACCTCGTCCCCGGCGCCGATGCCGCAGCTGAGCAGGCCGATGTGCAGGCCGGATGTACCGGAGTTGACCGCGACGCAGGCTCGCCCCAACCCGAAATGCTCGCTGAACTCCTTCTCGAACGCAGCCACCTCGGGACCCTGCGCGATCATGCCGGACTGCAGCACGCGGTCGACGGCGGCCCGCTCCTCCTCACCGATGAGGGGCTTCGCCGGAGGGATGAAGGGCAGATCGGTCATGCGGGGCTCTCCTGTCAGGGATTCGGAGTCTGGGTCGTGGATTCAGGGGGTGGTGGTGTCGTCGAGCAGGGTCAGCGTCTCGCCGTCCTGGACGAACTGGTCGCCGGTCTTCGGGTCGATCCAGCGGTTGTCGCCGGCGGGCTCGAGCGGGAAGCCGGAGCGTCCCACCCACTTGATCCGCTTGGCCGGCACGCCGGCCACCAGGGCGTAGTCGGGCACGTCGCGGGTCACCACCGAACCGGCGGCCACGGTGGCCCACCGGCCGACGGTCACCGGGGCGACGCAGACGGCGCGGGCACCGATGGCGCAACCATGCTTGAGGGTGACACCGACCGGCTCCCAGTCGTGGGCGCTCTTGGAGGTGCCGTCGGGGTTGATCGCCCGCGGGAAGGTGTCGTTGGTGAGCACTGCCGCCGGGCCGATGAACACGCCGTCCTCGAGGTGGGCGGGTTCGTAGACCAGCGCGTAGTTCTGGATCTTGCAGTTGTCGCCGACGTGGACGCCGCTGCCGATGTAGGCACCGCGTCCGACGATGACGTTCTTGCCGAGTTCGGCGCCTCCGCGCACCTGGGCCAGGTGCCAGACCGAGGACCCGTCACCAACGGTGACCCCGTCATCAAGGTCGGCGGTGGCTTGGATGCGTGCGGTGCTCACTGGTCCTCCAAGAAGGTGTGGACGACATCAACCCGGTCGACGACACGGGTGGCCGTCGCTGTGGGCGAGCCTATCGCCTCGGCGTCGTCCTGATCGCCGGGGGGCTCTGAGTGTCGTGCGCTTCAGTCGGCGCCTCGGACGTGGGGATGGGCGACCGGCGTGCCCCAGCGGCCCGCCGCGCCCAGGTCTGTGGATCTGTGCTCAGGACGGCGAACACCAGCAGCCACCACACCCAGGCAACGGGGAAGTTCTTGAACAGGTAGGTGTCGAAGGCGAAGCCCACCAAGCAGGCCACCACGCCCGAGGTGAGGACCACCATGGGCGTCGGTCCGCCCCCGATCCACGTCGCGACCACTGGGTAGAGCACCAGCGAGAGCAGCAGGACCCCCACCAGCCCGAGTTCGACCAGGACCCCGAGGTAGAGCGAGTGCCCGTGGTACAGCGTCGGTCCCCAGGGCCCGACGATCCTTGAGGCCCAAGGCACGACCTGCCAACCGGACTCGTAGGCGAACCACGGCCAGATCGTCCCCCACCCGAGCCCGAACGCCCAGCGCAGTGGATGGTCATCAAGCGCATGGATGCCGCCCTGCCATGTCGGTAGCCGGTCACCCGGATTGACCCCGAGTCGTCCGAGCAGGGGCGACGACACCGCCGCTGCGAGCACCGCGACACCTCCGAGGGCAAAGACCCACCGTGACATCGTCGACAGTCGTGCCGACCAGCCCGTGTGGCGAGCGCGCAGCTTGATCCACAGCAGCACCACGAACACGCCGATCATCACCAGGGACCCACGAGACCCAGTCAGCAGCAGCATGATCATGTGGACCACGACCAACAGCTGTGAGACCCGCGGGTGGTGGCGCCGGATGGCCCCCGCCAGGGCGATGCTCATGGCAACCACGAGCATCACCGGGAACACTGCCGCGCCCCCTGCCTGCGTCCACAACCTCGGTCCACCACCCAGCAGGTACGTGCGCCACCAACCCAACAGCGACCAGGGCACCATCGCCAGCGAGAACCACCACAGCAGACTGAATCGATGGCGTTGCGGCACGACGATGACGGCGACGAAGGCAGCCCAGACCGCCAGGAGGCCGCAGGTGAGCGGCACCAGACTGAGCCGAAGCGGCACCTCGACGATCTGGCGGTCGTCGGCTGGCCCGATCAACACCACTGATGAGCGGAACTGCGTGGACAGGAACGCGTAGCCGAACAGGGCCGTGGCCGCGCCGACACAGGCCCATGCCCGTCGAGGCACGTCGCGCAGCACGTCGCGAACCGAACGCTGCATGAAGAAGGCAGCGGCGACGCTCCACACCATGAGCCCCAGACAGAGCGGAATGAACCCGGTGATGCCCGACTCGTCGACCGGATAGGCCGTGTTCTGCAGGTTCATCGTGCCCAGCGCCACTGTCACCATCAGGATGTGGGCCCGGACCGCCCAGCTACTCGTGCGCGGGCTGGGTGTCACCCTGAGAGCCTATACAACCGCAGCATCAGCCCCGGGTGGTGAGCTCCGGGCCCCACCCGCGAGGGTGTCACTGCGTCGTCGCGCGCCCAGTGCGAGCCAAGGTCGCCCGCAGCAGCCGCCGACTGGTGGGCAGGGTGGCGGCGGTGCCTCGGCCACTCCACGTGGGCAGCGGCTGGATCCGGGCTTCCAACAGGACATGCGCCATGAGTGCCATCCCACCCATCTGCACGAAGGCCACCGAGCTGTCCAACCAGGCCGAGTTGGCAAAACTCAGCGGCAGGCAGGTGAGCGTGAGCATGAGCAGCAGCCAGCGCAGTCGTCGCCACGTCGGATCGGTCCACCGGCGCTCGAGAGCCGGCCACGACAGCACCAGCGCCGCACCGAACAGCGCCAGCCCCATCACCAGAATCACCACGCCGTACTGGCTACCGGTCTCGAACAGCCCCGAGTGCGGGTTGGGAGGGCCGCCCAAGGTGTCGTAGGGGGCCTGCCCACTGAGTACCTGGCTCTCGAACTGGCCCGGGCCCACCCCGAAGCCCAGGGTGTCCCACATCATGTACCAGCCGTTTCGGTACAGGGCTTCGCGCATCGCCACCGATCCACCCGTGGGCTCGGGTGCTCCCCAAGGCTGGGCCATGACGCCCGGGATCACGTACACGACGGCCAGCATGACCAGCCCAGCACCGGCGGCCGCGAGCCACCTGGCCCACCTGAACTGGATGAGGAACCCGGCCAGGTACAGCGGTAGAACCAGAATCACCAGTCGCGAACCGGTGAACCAGGCGATCACTGGCGTCGCCACCACCGCCATGGCGTAGAGCCAGCGCACCCGCGGGGAGTCCACCACCCACCCGACCATGAGCATGCCCATGGCTGCTGCCAGGAACATGGCGAAGAGATTCGGGTTGACCATGTACGAGGCGGCATCAGTGGCCACCAGACGGATCCACGGGGCCGAGTCCTCGCGGTAGTTCCACAGGTGACGGCCCGTGCTGATCTCCCACAGCGCCGGAAGGCTGACAGCGAACCACCCCAGCAGCCAGCCTCGGGTGCTGGTGCGCAACCAGCTCATCGGATCCGACCGCTGCGACGTCGTGTCACGCCCGGCAACAGACACCGTCGCCACCAAGGTCAACAGGCCGACAGCAACCGAGAGCAGCTCGCGTTGCCCTTCCTCACCGTGCACCCGGAAGATGCCCCAGGCCATCCAGGCCCCCAGGAAGAGCAGCAACCAGACTGCCACCCTGGGGAGCTCGCCGCGACGCCACACCAGCAGCACGGCGAGGGCCACCAGGCCTGCGACCACCACTCGCGCCAACGCGAGGGGGCCGATCCTGATCATGGGGCCCACGCTGGCAGCCACCGGCAACAGGAACAGCAGCAGCCTCGCGGCGCGCTCGATCATCGCCCCTGCCCAGTGGACCCGTCGGCACCGATCACGTCGTCCACGAAGTCGCGGAAGTTCCGTTCCGCGTCGAACCGTTCCACGACCAGGGCCCGAACGGCGCCGCGCCGCTCGGGGGTGCGCGCATCGTCGGCCCGGCTCGCCAGCACCCGAGCCAGCTCGACCGCGTCCACCTCGGCCGCTACGAGGTAGCCCGAGCTGGGATCGACCACCTCACGGGTCGCGCCAACGTCTGTGGCGACGCAGGGCACCCCCCGAACAGCGGCCTCCATGATCGACACTGGTACGCCCTCGGTGGTGCTGGCGTTGATCATGACGTCGGTGGGCTGCAGCAGAGCCTCGAGCAGAGCGTCGTGGGGCAGCTGTCCGCAGAACTCGTGGGTCACCCCGAGTGGGGTGAGCCGCTGACGTGCATGGTCGGCGAGTTCGTCGGCCAGCGGGCCAGCGCCGTAATGACGCCACCGAATCTGGCGGTGCGGCAGCAACGACGACAACTCGGCAATGGCGTCGATGATCAGGTGCACCCGCTTGATGGGGGTCAAGGTGCTGATCGAGACCAGCTCGAGGTCATCAGCCACCCCCGTCGGGGCCTGGTCGGCGGCCTCAGGGATCCGCACTCCGAGTCGAGCCAGCCGGACTCGCGAGTCATCGATGCCGTACCGCTGCTTCACGTAGTCACAGCCCTGTTCGCTGATCACGTAGAGCACGTCGATGCCTCGACCGGCGGTACGCACCATGGGGTTGTAGTGAAGCGGACGAGCCTCTTCGTACAGGTCGGCGTTGTGGGTTCGCGACACCACCTTGTCGACCAGACCGCGGTCGCGGGCCCGGATCGCACCGCAGGTGTGGGGTTTGAGCCAGTAGGTGTAGACCACGTCGATCCCGCCGAGGCGCGCCGACACGGCGCGCAGTGCGTTCTCGACCACGCGGGCCTGGGCCACAGCCCGCAGCGCCACCAGGGCGGTGGCGGGGGTGAGAGCTCGACGCACTGCGAGGTCACGCAGCTCAGCCACCAGGGCTGGGTCCACCAGTGACCGAACAGCTGCGAGCGCCAACGTTGTTCTGGAGCTCCATGCTCGAGCGAGGGTGGCGTCCACCTCGAACCGCTCGGGGATCTCGCGGCGCGGCCCGTCGAGGGTTCCCGGCAGGAAGGTCACCAGCGCGTCCGAACGATCCCAAGCGGCGAGCTCGGCAGCGATGAACTGCTCGCCCTGTCCATGCGGGAAGCCGGTGGTCACCCAGACGACACGCTGCGCAGTCATGCCCACACCCTTCCATCGACCCAACGTGCACCGCCACGTCACAGGCACTGCATGCCCTCACGGAGGACCGGTCGGGTCGGGCTATTGTAGCGACCGAGCCCTCGGCTCCCGTTTCCCTCGGCCTAACACAGGTGTGTCCATGAAGATCAGTCGCCTCCTCCGCTCGGTCCGCCGCAACTGGCTCCCGGCACTGCTGATCGGCGCCATCCTGGGCGCGATCACGGCAGTTGGCGCGTACTTCACGACCACACCGACCTACACCGCCACCAACACGGTGCTGTTCGAGGTCGCCGGGCAGGACGAGATCCCCGACCCCAACGTCGCGACGAACTACGCGACCAGCCTGGCCAGCACCTACGCCGCCATGATCCTCACCCCGCTGATCATGGAACCAGTCGCCGAGTCCGTGCCCGACGGCGACGCGAATGCGCTGATGGCCCAGGTGGAGGTCACCGCGCCTCGACAGAACCTTGTCGCCACCATCAGCTACACCGATGCCGACGAGGGTCGAGCCACCTCGGTGGTCACCCGGACCGGAGAGGAACTCAAGAAGGTCGTTGACAGCTACACCGCACAGGTCGACGGCCGTCCACGCATCGTCGTCTCCAAGCTGTCGGTGAACACCTTGACGACCGGCGGTACCCAGCCGAGTCTCATCATCTCGCTCATGAAGGGGTTCGTGATCGGCCTGCTGGCGGCACTGGCCTGGCTGGCGCTGAAGGTACTCATCGACACGGTCGTCCACGACGTGACTGACCTGCGGGACTCGACTGACGCCTCGGTGCTGGCGCACGTGCGCTCCGAGGACGACTACCTGACCTTGGCCCGGGCAGTGCCCTTCCTCGACGCCGGCAACCCGGCGAGCCTGCTGTTCACGTCGTCCACCGATGGTGAAGGTGCCTCAGGCGTGGCTCTCGGGACGGCGCGCGCGATGGCCGCCTCGGCACCCGGGCAGGTGCTGCTGATCGATGCTGACCTGCGTGAGGGCGAGGTCACGCAGGCGCTCGGCCTGTCCGATCGGCCCGGCCTGTCGCACTACCTGTCCGGCCAAGCTGGCCTTGACGAGGTGATCGTCGACTCAGACGGTCTCCAGGTGATCGCTGCTGGCCAGCTTCCGCCCAACCCCGCCGAGTTGCTCGCCACCTCGCGTGTGGAAGACCTGCTCGAGCAGGTTCGCTCGCGGTTCACCACGGTGTTGGCGGCAGGCTCGGCCCTGCTCACGCACAGCGACAGCGCGCTGTTGGCAAGCAGGATGGGCGGCACTGTCACCGTGGTGGGACTTCGCAAGGTACGCCAAACGCAGTTGGACGAGGCCCTGGCCCTGCTGGACTCGGCGCAGGCCCATCAGGTCGGCGTGGTACTCACCGACCCCCGTGTGCGCTGAACGCCTCCTGAGCCGACGACCCCCAGCGCCATCACCCACCACCAGAAGCTGACACCGAAGTTCTTCAGCAGATAGGTGTCGAAGACGAAGGCCAGCAGCGACGCCGCCAACGCGATCAGAACCATCGTCGCGACCGGATCGTCCTGAGTGCCCCACTGTTGGCGCAGCGACCAGGGAATCGCGGCAAGCATCGCCACGAGCAGCACAGCTCCCAGGATGCCGAGTTCGACCAGAACCGCGAGGTAGAGCGAGTGGGGACTGGTGAGAACCTTGCCCCAGTCGGTGATGATCAGGTTGCCACCGGGGGCACGCACCAGCTGCACGTCCAGCGCGTACCAGGGCCACAGTCGTCCCGAACCGACCCCGAACAGCACCGACTGCCATGACTCCGTCCACGCGCTCCAGGCAGTGGTCAGGTTCGTGGCTCGGCCTGAGTCGCCCAGCACGAGCAGGCGGCGCAGGCTCGGTACAGTGACCAGCGCGACCACGAGGGCCACGACCCCGCCGAGTGCCCACCGTCCAAAGCTGCGCCCAAGACCCCGCCGGACCGCCCACAGACCCGTGAGGGCCGCGAAGGTGGCCAAACAGGCCAGACCTGCGCGCGAGCCAACCGCGACCACGCCGAGCAGGCAGATCGCCGCTCCGGCGGCGCTCCACCGGCGATGCCAGCCCTGCAACGCATGGCCCAGAAACATCGCCGCCGTGGTGAGCAACACGACGTGATAGATGGCCGATCCGCCCATGCCCGTCGAGATCCGCAGCGACCGGTGGACCATGACGGCGCGTGGCCAGTTCACCAATGAGCAGACCAGGACGACCCAGCCCGCCCACCACACCACCCGACGCCGCTGATCGCGCGGCGAAGCGAGCACCAGCGAGATCGAAGCCGTCAGGGTGAGCAGTGCGGTGAGCAGGGGGACCACCACGACCTCGCGAGTGATCTGGATGCGTTCGCGCTGGACAACTGGCAGTTCGATGGTCAACGCCGACACCAGCGACATGGCCACGAGTACCGCGAACAGCAGTGCCATCCACCGCATCGGCCTGGCCACCTCGCGCCACCGTCGTACCGACCAGACAAGCAGGGCGAGGGTGAGGATCCCGAAGCCGATCAGGTAGGCGCTCACCACCGCCGGACGACCATGCAGTCCGCGACGCAGGTCGAAGAACTCCATCACGACGACCAGTGGCAGCAGACCCCAGCCCAACAGGCGACCGACACGGTCGAGGCGACCCTCCATGCTGCACAGGCTAGCGAGACTGCCCGCGAGGCTATACTCGCGATGCCCAGACGAAGCGAGGCACGGCGGTGAGCGAGGACGACGTGGATGGCGAGACCTCGCCGTCCAGAGCTGTCACCTCCCCCTGGCAATCTCGGCTGCTCCAGTTGCGGCGGAGTACCTTCCTGCGCCATGTGTTGACGCTGATGACCGGCACCGCCGTGGCTCAGCTGATCCCGTTGGCCGCTCGGCCGATCCTCAGCCGGATGTACACCGATCACGAGTTCGGCATCTACTCGCTCTACCTCTCGCTGACGGCCGCCTTCGTCACCATCGGGGCTCTGCGCTACGACGTCGCGGTGGTCATGCCCGAGAAGGATGCCGACGCCCGCGGACTGGTGAGACTGGCCACGCGGCTCGCCCTGGCCTCTGGGGCGGTCGCCACTGTGGTGCTCAGCGTGTTCGCCGGGACGATCGCCGGCTGGATGCGCCGACCTGACCTGGCACCGTTCCTGCCGGCCGTCGGTGTGTTGGTGATCGCGATGACACAGATCTCGAGCCGCCAGTACTGGCTGAACCGCCGTCGTCGCTACAAGGAGATGGCCCGCAACCGGATGGGCCAGGCCCTCGGGACGAACGTCGTGCAGATCGGTGCCGGCTTCGCCTCGACGGGTGTGTGGGGGCTGGTGCTGGGAAGCTTGGCCGGCCAGTGGTTCAGTGCGCTCAACCTGTGGCGGCTGACACGTCGCGAGACTGCACCGCAGCCCGGCGACTCTGCCCGCGCCATGGCCAAGGAGTACCGCAAGATGCCATTGGTCAACGGTCCGAACGCCGTTGTCGACACCGTGCGGGTCAACGGCATCAATGTGCTCACCGGGGCCTTCTTCTCGGGTGCCATCCTGGGGCAGTTCGCACAGGCCTGGCAGTTGCTGCAGATGCCGATGGGGCTGATCAACGGGGCGCTGTCGCAGGTCTTCTACCAGCGTCTGGCGACCACCCGGCGAGGCCAGATGTTCACGGTGGTGAGGTCGGCGATCCTCCGGTCATTGGCGGTTGGAGTCGTGCCGTTCGGGCTGATCTGGTGGCTGGCGCCGTGGCTGTTTCCCTTCGTGCTCGGTGGTCAGTGGCACCTCGCCGGCCGGATCGCGAGGGTGCTCGTGCCTTGGCTGTACCTGAACTTCGTCACCTCACCTGTCTCGCTGCTGTTCGTCACCATCAAGCGGCAGGGCACCATGTTCGTCTTCGCGGTGGTCTACATGGCGGTGCCGCTGACGATCCTCTGGTTCCGGCATGACTCGATCCTCGAGACCATGTCGCTGGTCGCGTGGTCGATGGCAGCGCTGCTGGTGGTGTTCATCCTGTTGGCGCTGTGGGTGGCCAAGCAGTTCGACCGAGGGGTCGGCGAGCGCGACATTGAGGCGGCCGAGACGGCGCCGGAATAGAGCCGCGTCGGGGTCAACTCGCCCAGCCGTTGGTGAACAGGATCCAGGCCCACGCCCCGGCGACCAGCGCCGAGACCCCCATCCACACCCCGATCGCCAGCTGGCGACCCCACTGGAGACGCTCGTCGCGATCGGGCTGGACGAAGCGGGCGGCCAGCAGGAACAGCGGGAACCACAGCAGCACGGCGCGGTTGATCGACATGTACCAGTACGAGGTGCCGAAGGCGACCAAGTGCACCCCGATCCATGAGGCCGAGGCCCAGCGCCGCCGCTTCAGCAGGACGAGCGAGGCGACGATGCCGACCAGCATCGAAACGATCTCGAGGAAGAAGACCACCGGCACCTCGGGGCGGCCCGGCCACGACTCCGGTTGGGCGGCCTTCCAGGTGTTGGCCAGCGCGTCCAGCGGCGAGGTGAGGCCGCGGTTCCAGCCGGAGACCTGCGCCTGGTACCAGGCGCTCCACGACCCGGTGACCAGCTTGAGGTGCCAGGCGTGGGCGATCAGGGCTGCGCTCGGCAGCGCCAGCCAGACCAGTCGACGGGCACGTGCCTCCGGGGTGCGGTCGAGTTGCTGCTCGGGGTCGTTGTCGCCGAGCAGGGTGAGCACGACCAGTGCACCGACCAGGAACAGGCCCGAGACTCGGAAGGTGCAGGCCACCGTGGCGAGCAGGGCCGCACTCAACCAGTGCCCCTTGCGCCAACGCTCCCAGGCCCAGAACGCCGCGGCGCAGAACGGGGCCTCGGTGTAGCCGACGAAGGTGAACACCGTGGTGGGCGCCACCAGCCAGAGCGCGGCCGGGAGCACCCCACCCATGCGGTACAGCGCCGCCGCGGCCAGGGCCGATCCGATCGCACCGACCAGCACGCCGGTGAGCTCGGGGCGGATGCCGAGCAGGTCCCCGAACTCCATCAGCCCGGGGACGCCGGGAAAGAAGGCGCGGCTCTCAGCGGTGGCGTAGCCGTTGCGGGCGATCGCCATGAAGTGCTGCACGTCCCAGGTCGAGACCGCCTGCCACAGGTCGCGTTGGCGCAGCACCACCACCGCCAGCAGCACGAACAGCAACCAGACCCGGCTGGTCGCCCACGCCAGTCCGAGCAGGTTCAGGTCGTCCCCGCGAAAGCCCAGCCGGCGACCGAGCCCCGAGCTCGGACGCGGCTCGTCCGACTCGTCGGTCTCGGTGGCGGACGACGGCGCAGACCGGGTGGTCACCGTGCCGCCTCACCGGTGGGCGCCGGGTCGTCGACCGCAGGACCGCCCGCGACGAGGGCGTCGTCGTCAACGGGGTCATCGCCGAGTGCGCCGAGCGAGTCCTGCAAGTGCAGCACCTCGTCCGGGGCCCGGTCGGTGGTGTGGTCGAGCACCCCGCCGAGTGGGTCGTCCACGTGGCCACTGCGCACCGGGTCGTACCAGGGGCTTCGGATGTCGGCGATGATGCGCGCCATCAACCAGACCTGCACCGCCACCCGCAACAGGATCGCGGCGGAGTAGGCACCGAAGGGGCCACCACCCCACAGGTTGCCCTGCAGGTGCCCCCAGACCGCTGCCCAGTACACGGCCTCGACCAGGCTGAACACCAGCCAGTCGAGCAGCACCGGTCGGGCCAGCAGCGCCAGCGGGGCGATCCAGATCACGTGCTGCGGCGAGTAGACCGGGGCGGTGACGGTGATCGCGAGCACCAGCAGGGCGAACACCTGCGCGAGGCGGGGACGACGCGGCGCCCACCAGCACAGCGCGGTGACGGCGGCAACTGCGACGGCGACCAGCAGCCACGACAACGGCCAGACCCGCAGGGTGACCCCCGTGGCCTGTTGCAGGACGTGCCACACCGACCCGAGGCCGACTTCTGGAGCCATGGCGGTTCGAGCCTGCAGCAGCCAGCCCTGGGGGGCAACCAGCACGATCGGCAGGTTGATCACGACCCAGGTGGCCATGGTGGTCATCGCGAAGGTCGACCAGTCGCGCAGCCGATCGGCACGCCGGCACAGGATCCACAGCGCGACCAGCAGCATCAGCGGGTACCAGGCGGCGCTGGCGGCCAGCCCCAGCACGACCCCGGCCACAGCGACGCGGCGTGAGGCCCACAGCACCAACGCCACGGCCACCAGCGCGGCCGGCACGAGTGCCCAACTGATCGTCCCGGCGGTGAAGACGCCGACGCTGAGTGCAGTGAACAGCCCGATGCGTCCCAAGCCTTCGAGGGTGAGTTCGGTGGGTGGGTGGGGGTGGCGTCGGCTGAGCAGCAGGTGGGCGACCACCAGCACCAGAAAGGCCCCGCCGAGCAGCAGCACGTTGAGGCTGACGAAGAAGGTGGTGTCACCCTCGAGGGACCTGGGCGCCACCGGCTCGAGAGGCGCGACCAGGAAGGTGAGGCGCTGGGTGAGCAGCACCCACAACGCGATCAGCGGGGGTTGGTCGAGGCTGGCGCCGCGGTAGGGCACCCCACCCGACCCCAGGCCGCCGTCGCGCCACAGCACCGGCAGGTCGGAGTAGCACAGCCGCAGCATCGTGTTGAGTTCGACCTCGTTGGTGTTGCAGGCCGTCTGGTGCAACATGCGCAGCGTCCAAGTCACCAGGGCCAACGCGATGACGAGCGCAGCGGACTCGGGCAGCCGGGACGCGACCATCGCCCGACTGCCATCTCGACGATGGGCGTTCAGGATCACGGCGTGCTGGTGGGCGTCGCGGTGCTCTGGTTGGTGGCGGTGGTCGTCGGGTCCGGCGGCGGGGCCGAGGTCTGCGTCGGCTGGGTCGTCGTGGGTGCCTGGGTGGTCGGCTCCTGCGTGGGTTCGGAAGTGGTGGGCGCCTGCGAGGTGGGCGCGCTGCTCACCTCGGTCGGCGTCGGGGTCGGGCTCGGCGTCGACGGCGTGGGACTCGGGGTCGACGGCGACGGGCTGGACGAACTCGGCGTTGAGGTCGACGGCTCCTTGTCGGTGTTCACCCAGGCAGGCGGGTCGAAGGGCTGATTCTCCTGGCCCTCCAGGGCAAGCTTCATGAAGTCGGCCCAGACCATCGCCGGGTAGGTACCACCGAAGAAGGTGCCGTCGCCGGGCCGCTTGTACGGGTCGAGGTCACCGTTGCCGGCGTCCCCCTCGACGAACATCACCGCGGTCGAGATCTGCTTGGTGTAGGCCACGAACCAGGCCGAGGTGATGGTGTCGTCGATGCCCGAGGTGCCGGTCTTGCCAGCGATGTCGTGGCCGAGGTCGCGGACTCGTCCGCCGGTGCCCTGGTCGACCACCGACTTCAACGCGTGGGTGACGTCGCGGGCGATGTCTTCCTCGATGCCCTGCTTGGACGCCGGCTTGGCCTCGTAGATGACCTTGCCCGAGCCGTCGGTCACCTGCTTGACCACGTGGTTGGCGACCCGCTTGCCGTTGTTGGCCAAGGTGGCGTAGCCGCCGGCCTGGTCGAGTGGTGAGGTCTCGGCGGTGCCCAGCGAGATGCGGTTGTTGAGGTCCCACCCGGCTCCCTCACCGACGCCGGCGTCCTGGGCGGCCTTGATCACCTCGGCCGGGCCGTTGGGGATCTTGATGGTCATGTCGACGAAGGCGGTGTTGATCGAGTCCTCGGTGGCCTTGAGCAGGCTGACCTCGCCGTACTGGTGGCTGAACTCGTTGCGCACCGTGGTGCTGTCACCGGGTGGGGTGAAGGTGTTGCCGTTGAACATCGAACGCAGCGAGAACCCGTTGCGCAGGCCGGCGATGGCGGCGTAGGTCTTGAACGTCGAGGCGGAGGCGCGGTCGGTGGTGGCCCAGTTGCGCTGGTTGGCGACGTAGTCGGCCCCGCCGTAGAGGGCCAGCACCTCACCGGTGCCGACCTCGACCGAGGCGATCGCCAGGTGCAGCTTCTTGGGGTCCTGGGCAGGCTGGGCGTCCTTGGCGACCTTCTCGGTGTAGCTCTGAGCGACCTTGACGGCGTGGTCCTGCAGCTTGGCGTCGAAGGTGGTGGTCACGTTGAGCCCGCCGCCGGAGATCTGGGCGTCAGTGAAGCCGTTGGCGAGCAACTCCTGGCGCACCATGGTCAGCAGGAAACCCTTGGGGCCACCGAGCCGGTTGTTCTTGGGGATCTCGGGGAAGGTGGGCAGCTTGACCGCTGCTCGATCGTGCTCGGCCTGGCTGATAGCCCCGGTCTTGAGCATGCCGTCGAGCACGTAGCGGTAGCGCTCGAGCAGCCGATCGGCGTTCTTCGGCCCTTCGGACGGGTCGAACATCATCGGGTTGTTGAGCACGCTGGCCAGCACGGCGGACTGCTCGAGGGTGAGCTTGTCGGCGTCGGTGTTGAAGTACGAGCGCGATGCCGCCTGCACACCGTAGGCACCTCGTCCGAAGTAGATCGTGTTGAGGTAGTCGCGAAGGATCTCCTCCTTGGTGCGCTGCTTGTTCATCTTCACCGCGAGCGCCAACTCACGAAGCTTCCGGCTCATCGTCCGGTCGCTGGTGAGGTAGTAGATCTTGATGTACTGCTGGGTGATGGTCGAGCCGCCACCCTTGATCTCACCGCCGCGGACGATGCTGACCACCGAGCGGGCGATGCCCATCGGTGAGATGCCGCGGTTGGTCCAGAACGAGCGGTCCTCGGCGGCGATCACCGCGTTCTTCATGTGCTCAGAGATCTGGTCGTAGGGCACGGTGGTGCGGTTCTGCACGGCGAAGCTGCCGATCCGGGTCTGGCCGTCGCGGTAGTTCACGTAGGTGGTGTTGGTGAGGAAGTCCTTGTTGGGGTCGGGCAGTTCGGTGCGCTGGTAGAACCAGATCGCGCCGATGGTGCCGACCAGGGCGAGGACGAGGAACAGGATCACCGCCACGAAGGCGGTGCGCTTGAGCACCTTGCGCCACGTGCTCTGGCTGCCGCGGCGCGCCTTGGTCGAGGCGGCCGAGCCCTTCCCCCCGTTGCCAGCCCTGGGCTTGGATGCGCGGCGGGGCGTGTCAGCCATAGATGTCCTCCACGGTCGGTTCGCGGCGGGGCCGACGGCGCTTGCGTCCGTCGCCGAGCACGAAGGTGCGGATCATGTGGTTCCAACGGCAGTCGGGGCAGACCTCGACGACCCGGACGGTGAACTCACCGAACTGGTGCTCCATCTCGTCGAGTTCTGCCGGCGACTTGATCCGGCCGGAGTACTGGCCGAGTTGGTCACCGAAGATGTAGTGCAGGACGAGCAGCCTGCCGCCCTCGCAGACCGGGCAGGGCTGGCCGGCGGGGTCTCCGTGGTGCAGGGCGGAGCGCACCAGGATCGGGTCGGCATCGCAGGCCGGTGGCGCGCTCAGGGTGGGCTGGGGCCGCCGCAGCGACTCGAGCGTGGCCCGGCGCTGCAGCGCGTGGCTCACCTCGAGTCGTCGCGTCTGCACCCCTCAAGCGTAGGCGTTGGCGGAAGCAGGGGCCCCGAACAGTTCAGTGGCGATAGCAGACCGTGCTCGCCGGGGCGGTCTTGCCGCTGAGGTAGCGGTAGGCGTTCTTGAACGCCGCACACCGTTGGGCGTCGGCGGTCGAACTGGCCCGGTAGCCGACGTAGCGCGAGACCAGCCCCATGTCGAAGTTGTCGGCGGCAGCGTTCGAACCCGGACGATGCACCGTCCAGTACCAGCCGGCGATCGGAGCCGACCATGTCCTGCTGCGGGCAAGGGTGGGGTTGCCGGCGAGGTTGACCCCGAGGTAGCGGCCGGCTGCCGAGTAGTTGTACGACCCGGTGAGCTGCATGTAGCCGCGGCCCTTGTAGTAGGCGGTCACGCCCGCCTCTTCCAGGGCGTAGTCGAAGCAGGACTCGTAGGCCACGGTGGCGAGGAAGGCGGCCTGTCGGGCCGGGGTGATGATCTTGGCCTTGCGCATCTCGTTGTTCAGCCCGGGCAGGCCCTCGGTCACCCGCGACGTGGTGCAGACCTTCGACCCGAACATCGCCTTGAGGTCGGCGACGGTGATCTCGCGGAAGTTGTGGCGAGGGTCGGTGGCGATGGTGCCGTGCCAGGTGGTGTTGTGGTGCCCGATCCGCTCGAGGATCGCGATGCGCTCGGCGGTGCGGCTCGTCCACAGGCTGGCGTCCGACAGCGAGGACGAGCGGAAGATCGTCCGACTCGAGACGGGGCTGACCACCCCACCGACCCTCTTCTCGGTGGTCGTGGACGACGTGCCGTCCGAACCGGTCTGGGCGTTCGCCAGGTCGGGCATGCCGACCAGGACGACCAGCGTGGCGACGAACGCCAGGAGGCGTCGGACAAGCTTCGACATGGGGAGTTCTCCGTCTGTGGCGGGACCTCCATGGTCGGTGTTCGGGCGCCCTGGTGCCAACCGGTTGGTTGAGGGTTTGGCCTCAGGGGTGGGACGAGCGTGCGCGCGCCCAGCGTGCGATGCCGACCAGGATGGCCATCTGCACCAGCATGAGCACCCCGGCCTCGACCGCCCCCGACCAGTCGAAGACGAAGCCGGCCTGCAGCGTGCCGATGCCCGAGGCGACGCCGTAGAACAGCGGCCACAGGATGAACAGGTTGCGCGTGATCGCGAACACCACGGCGAACATCAGCCCGAAGATGCCGAAGCCGACAGCCTGCTCGAACGGCACCGAACCGAAGTGCTGCAGGGTGAAGCCGACGCCGACCAACCCGATCGCGGGCAGCCAGCCGAAGGCCTTCTCCCAGCGCAGGAACAGCCACCCGAAGACGAACAGCGGTTCCCAGAAGACCATGACGTTGGCGACCAGATGCGCCCACGGGTCGACGCCCTTCTCGTTGGCGAGTTGGAAGACCTGGAAGGCGCTGCCAGCGCCGAGGAACGCGGCCACGGCGAGTGAGGTCTTGAGTCGGTGGCGGGTGATGCCGAGGTCACTCCAGCCACCGCGCAGCAGCATGAAGACGGTCCAGGCGGGGACGATGGTGCCGAGCACGATGATGCCGACGATCAGTACCCATTCGGTGCCCTCGCGGGTGCCGAGGTAGTAACAGAGGCTGAACAGCAGCAGGGTGGCTGCCGCGATCGCGGTGTCGAGGCCGGGGTTCCAGCGGACGACGCGGCGTTTCGGTCGAGTCTGCGCAGCCTCGGTGGTCGCGGGGTGTGCGGCGGGTTCGGGTGATGCCTGGGTGGTCATGGCGCCACATCATGGGGCCCGTGGGGGTCGCTGCGGCCGGAACTGTCAGAGGTTGTGACCACGATGGAGTCATGGGATTGACCGAACGACAGAGGGACCGAGCCGTGGGGGCGGTGCTCGGCTCGGCGGTGGGTGACGCCCTCGGCGCAGGCTATGAGTTCGAATCGGCTCCGTTGGGGTCTGAGGGTCCGCGGATGATCGGCGGTGGCCTGGGCGGATTCGCACCCGGTGAATGGACCGACGACACCTCGATGGCCTGGTGCGTGCTCGAGGTGGCCGCCAGTGGTGCTGACCTGCGCACCGACGAGGCGCTCAACGCGATCGCACGGCACTTCCGCGACTGGTACGAGACCGGTCCGGCCGACATCGGCACCCAGACGGCCTCGGTGTTGGCGCGGGCGGGCTCGCGCCCGACGGCTGCGGCGATGACGGCGGTCTCGGATCGACTGCACGCGAGTACTGGCCGCACCGCTGGGAACGGGTCGTTGATGCGGACGCATCCCGTGGCGCTGGCCCACCTGGACGACGCCGCAGCAGCGGCGGAGGCGGCCTGGAAGGTCGGCACACTGACCCACGGCGACCCGGTGGCGGGCGAGGCGTGTGTGCTGTGGACGTTGGCTGTGCGGCACGCGATCGTCGAGGGCGAGTTCGACCTGCACGATGGCCTGGCGTACCTGACGCCCGAGGCGGCGGGCCGGTGGGCAGCGCTGATCGACGAGGCCGAGCGTGAGCAACCCGGGCGGTTCACCCCGAACGGATTCGTGGTGACAGCGCTGCAGGCGGCCTGGTCGGCCATCGTCCACACGCCGGTGGATCCGCAGCGGTCGGAACGGCACCTGGGTGACGCGCTGACCACCGCGATCCGGATCGGGAACGACACCGACACGGTGGCGGCCATCGCCGGTGCACTGCTGGGAGCGCGCTGGGGAACCTCGGCACTGCAAGGCGGGTGGCTCGATCTGCTCCACGGCTACCCCGGACTGCGCGCCGACGACCTCGCCGCACTGGCCGAGCGGGCGGTCGACGCCACTGGCTGAGCCCGTGTTGGCGCGGTTGGTGCCCCGACCCGTAGAATCGTCCTTCGCGGCTGGACGACCAGCCCAGGGGCGTTGGCGCAGTTGGTAGCGCATCTGCTTTGCAAGCAGAGGGTCAGGGGTTCGAGTCCCCTACGCTCCACCAGATCGGACGCATTAGAACACCTGACATCGGAAGATGCGGGTGCGAGGGCGGCGAACGGCTCGTTGAGCTGGATCGCCGCTTTTTCGTCTTCGGTGATGAGGATGCGTTGGTAGAAGGCTTGGTTGGCGAGCCGTTTGCCGTGGTCGTCGGTGCGCTCGTACATGGTGGCGCAGTCGGCGAGCAGCCGTAGTGCGGTGGCGAGGTGCTGGCGGGGGCCTTCGTGGTCGTGCCGCTCAGCGTCCAACCGTTTGGTGACGTCAGCCAGAGCGATCCTGATCCGGTCTTGGTGGCGTTTCAGGGTCGGTAGGTCGATGGCGTCGGCGAAGTGGGCTTCGAGGAGCTTGTCTGCTTCGGCTTCCAGCCGGTGCTTGGTGGTGGTGAGGTCGTCGATGGCCTGCGACCGCTCAGCCAGACGCTCATCGAAGGCCGCCGCGACTCGCTGCGCGAGTTGCTGGTACGTCTGCTCCGTGATTGCGATCTGTTGGTAGCAGTCAGTGACGAGTTGTTCGGCGATGCCGACGGGCACGGCCTTCCTGGTGCACGTGGTGCGTTTCGTGGCTCTGCCGGTGCAGATGTAGTAGCCGTAGCGGATGCCTTGTTTGTTCCGGGCGTAGTCGAACTGTAACCGGGCGTTGCAGCTGCCGCAGTACAGGGTGCCCTTGAGGTAGTGGTCGTGTTTGCGGCGGCGTTCCCCAGCGGTGGCGCGGGTGTCCAGGAGAGTCTGGACCTGCTGCCACGTCTCCGGATCGACGATGGGTTCGTGGGCGCCGGGATGGAGAGCGCCTTGGTAGCGGACCTGCCCGATGTAGTACGGGTTGCGCAAGAGCTTGAAGAACGTGGACCGCCCCACCGGCCCCGACGGTCGCTTCGGGGTCGGGACGGTGGTCAATCCTCGTGCGGTGGCTTCGGCGAGCAGGTCGGGGACGGTGTGCTCGCCTTTGGCGTAGGTGTCGAAGACCCAGCGGATGAGGGGTGCACGGTCGGGGTCGACCTCAACGGTGCGGTACTCCCGGCCCTGCTCATCGGTGCGCCGGATGTTGCGATAGCCGATCGGTGCCCTGCTTGGGGTGCCGCCGTTGGCGACTTTTTGGGTCATGCCTTTGGTGACTTCGGCGGCGAGGTTGTGGGAGTAGAACTCCGCGATCGAGGACATGATGCCGTGCAGCAGCATCCCCGACGGGGTTTCATCGATGTTCTCGGTGGCGGAGACCAACTGGACGCCGGCGTCGATGAGGTGGCGGTGGATGTCGACGTCATCGAGCCGGTTCCGGGCCAGCCGGTCGACCTTGTGCACGATGCAATACGTCACCTGATGCGTCGCAATGTAGTCCAGCATCCGTTGCAGCTCGGGCCGCTTCGCTGACCGGGCCGATTCCCCGGCGTTGACGAACTCCGCCACCACGTGGGCGTTGAGGGTGTCGGCTTTGCGGCGGTTCGCCTCCCGCTGGGCGGGGATGGAGAATCCTTCGTCGCGGCCACCGGCCGTGGCTTGTTCCTTGGTGGAGACCCGCTGATAGGTCACCGCCGTCACCCGCCCCTCACCCGGGGCGGTCAGGGTCATCGTGTCGGCGGTGGTCGTCATGATCGGTGGTCCTCATCATCGAGCTTGCATCGGGTTCGGGCTGCGGGGTCTGGGCGTGGAGACGATCGGCCAGGTGCAGCAACAGCGCGACCAGCCGGTCCATGTCCGGCTCGCCCCGGGGAACGGGTTCGGCAATCAACCGGCGTCCGTTTGGTGTGGTGCGTGCATACCTCATGCCCCACAGGTGGACACCCCACCCCAGAGAGGGTGGTGACGGTTCCGGAAAATGTCCGGGACCGCCGTGCATTCCCACCGAATGACGCAAGGTCCGGGCTGCTCCACGGCGTCACGCGACACGGCGAGCCCAATGGAGGCTCACCAGCCAGGTGCGCACCGCATCCCGGATCGAGCATCGTGGCGGTGGCCTTCACGACTACCTATGGTGAGGGCGGGAGTCCAGCAGTTCAGCCATGGATGAGCGGATCACCGTCCGATCTGCGCGTTTTCCGGTCATCGTCGGTGGTGGGAAGGGGTTGTCCGCACCACAAGCAACCGGTCAGGTCGTCTGCTGCCTGTCGGGTCCGCTGCCGGTACTCGGCCCGATACGCGGTTGGGGTGACGCCCATGGTCTTGGCGAACTGCTCTGCCGCATGGCCTCGATTCCTCCACCCCACCCGGACCCCGATCTGATCGACCGTCATATCCGACTCCCGCAACAGCCGTGCCATCTCCCGCACCCGCAACCGAGCCAGCAACATGATCGGCGGGACGCCGAACTGCTCCACGAACAGGCCCCCGAGCCGTGACCGCGACAGGTGGGCATCCTGTGCGAGTTCGGCCAAGGTCCACCGGTGAGCGAGATCGGCCCGCATCCGAATGACCGTGTCACGGATCTCTGTCCTGGTAGGGCCGAGGCCAGAGTGCTCTGTGGCCGTCATCGGGGCAGCTCGCTTCGCTGTCCACAGCACGGGCATTTCAGGCTTGCTCGTTGGGTCGCGGTGAGTCGGTACGCGGATGGACTGACCCCGATGATGGCGGTGAACTGTCGTGCGGCGTGGCCGCGGCTGCGCCACCCGACCCGTGTCATGGCGACACCGATCGGAAGGTCGGTTTCGACCAGGAGCTCGGCCAGTCTGTGGGCTCGAACGTGAGCCAGGTACTGGATGGGAGGCATCCCGAAGCTTTGGCTGAAGGCCCTGCCCAGTTGTGACGTGGACAGGTGCACGAGGTCGGCAAGGTCACGAAGTCGCCAATCCCGTCCGGGGTCTTGAGCGAGGAGCCGTGCTGCATGGTGTGCGGCTGTCTCGGTCGGGCACGCATAGCTGGGGGTGGTCTCGTCAGGGCAGACTCGCCACGAGGGGTCGATGCTCATCGCCGCCGCCTTCCTGAGGACGACTGCGTGCGGCGGGACGGTGGCGAGGAGCCCGTGGTCTTGAACAAGTCCACCCATGCCTCGACGGGCAGGTCCTTCGGCAGTCCGGCAGCGGTCATGCCGTGGCCCCTCAGCCATGCCTGTGCCGCCTGTGGTGAGCCGAGTGCGGTGGTGCGTGCGAGGATCTGGGCGAGCCCGCGGCCGGGACCGGTGTAGACGTGGTGGACCAGGGCGTGGAACTGGCGTCGCTCGGCCGGAGTCAGCAGCGGGTGTTCGCGGCGGTGGATGGTGAGCATTCCGCCGTCGACTCCCGGACGTGGGGTGAACGCGTGAGCGGGAACACGACTGTGCAGCGTGAACTCGTACCAGGGCGCCCATTGCGCGGTCATCATCGTGGCACCGCCGACGCCTGCTCTGCGTCGCGCAACTTCCCATTGCACGAGCACGATGGCATCGGTCCATGCCGGGGCGTGCAGGATGCGTCGCAGCATGGCCGTGGTCTGGTGAAACGGCAGGTTGCCGACGAGCACATGCGCGGATGTGGGGAGCCGGTAGGTCAGGAAGTCGTCGGCGACGACATTCACGTGCGGTGGGAGGCGTTGGGTCAAGCGTCGGGCGAGCCGGGTGTCGATCTCGACGGCTGTCACCGGTCGCCCAAGCCGGGTTAGCGGGGTGGTGAGTGCTCCTTCACCGGGGCCGATCTCGATGATCGGACCCTCGGTGGCAGCCACGAGCCGGGTGACCGTGGCAACGGTGGATGGGTCAGTCAGGAAGTTCTGGCCGTGCTCATGACGGCCACCTCGATAGGTAGGCACTGTTTGCTCCGTGGTTGTTGCGGAGCCGGGCACGCTGAAAGAGCCGCCCGGCCGTGATCACCGGGGGCGGGAGCAACAACCTGTGGAGGGTGCTCGCCGCCGTTAGCGGCTGCGCAGACGCAGCGAAGCAGTGCCGTAGAACAACATGCCCACCAGCGTAGGTGACCCCGCTGCCGGTCAGCGACTCAATATCCCGTCTCTGCTCAAAGACGCGGAGATCCGTATCAATGCTGGCCAAGACGAATCCCGAGCTAACCCACGGCCGCAGAGCCTCGCCATCATCGAGATTCGTTCCGTGAGAGACCTCGACAGATCTGCCACGCGCCTTGCAGATCGAGGGCACGGTGGTCCGGATGGCAATGCTGACGCCTCGCTGAGCGAGTTTGCTAGTCGCTCGAACCTGACCGCAAGGCGTAGGTCGCGATGAGGTCTGGTCGTTCAGAGAGGAGCGTTTCTAAGCGACTATCCGGCCAAAGCTCTACAAATGGCATCTTTCCGTCGGCATTGTGCTTCTCCACGACTGCCACTGCATCTGATGTGAATCTCCCGCTTGTGGCAATGATCAGCCCTCGAATGACTGGCGGTTCCCATGTCGACAGCGCAGCCATTGCAGTCTGAATATCAATCGGCGCAACCGACTTGCTGGTCCAGTGCTTCGCCTGAATAACAACGCGCTCAGTCCGGGTCGTTCCCCCGTCATCACGAATCACGCGATCGGCCGAAAGGTCTCGACCCCGATCCGGCGCACGGGTCTTCATGAGCCAATCAACGTTCTGGTAGCTCGGGAATCCCCTGAAGAGATCGAAGAGCAACCGTTCGAACGCTTCATCATCGAGTGCGGGCCACAAGATCGCGGTGGAGATGCCCCCTGCCGGGCCAGCCGATGCCGCCTGACCCAGGTCGATGTCAGGGACAGGGAGTGGATCAGCCTCTGAGAGGCTGGCGGCTTCAAGATCAACGCGAATAGAAGGCCAGTCCAGCTCGGCGATGTCGTGCCAGTCGTGCCCTTGACTGAAGTGCATATGACGATGCATGTCGCCCCACCGTCCACTACGTTCGGTTGTGTCTCCGAGGAGTCCTTCGATCTCAGCGAGTGCTGCCTTGACCGCAGTGGTCCGTTCATCCGCGAGCGTCTCTGACGAGTCTCGCGGCACACCCTCAATGATCTTGGGGAGGGTGTCTGTAATGGTCCTTGCAAGGGTCGTGAGGCGATCGCGAATGGCGCGACGGCGTGCTTGCCCCAGCCGGAAGCGGTAGTCCGCGAGCTGAGCGCCGGGCTCCCGTAGTTCATTCATGAGGTCGAAAGCCGGCTCGCCAATATCGAAGTAGTCAATGAATGTCTCGCCAGCCTCGTCGATGTCAGGAAGTGACTTATCGATGGACCATCCGTCGATGGGTGGTATGCCCGGCAATAGAGCGTCCCATGTTCGCCGCAAATCTTCGTACTCTCTGCTCGATCCACGAGCGGGCCCTGAGGGGATCATGGGTTCAGCGCGTTGCCAAACAGCTTCCAACTTGGCCAAGTTGGCCGCAGCGCTGTCCATCACTTGAAGAAGCTCGTCAAGGTCCACGCTCAAGTCTCCCACGGTGTAGAGGCAGCTGCGTGGCCTCAGCGACACCAGGCGGAGGTCCTCTCTCGCCCGAGGGCGCGGGCATTGAGGCCTTGGCCTCGATCTGCAAGAGGCGTGGCAGCTCATGACTGGACGGGATAGCGTCGATGATGGCAGCAAGCGGAGACCAGTTGGCCGCGTCGTGCCGCTGCACTTCGTGGCCATGGCCCACGGGTGTTCTGCGAGTTCTAGCGGCGGTCGCCTCTCCGCTTCCGCTTCGTTGCCGACCGGCCTCTCGTGCGATCCTTTGCTTTCGGAGGGAGTGGCGCAGATAAGGCGTCCGCGGGCCGTAGCTTGGCGAGAGCTGCCTCCACTTCGGGGGTCATGTCATCGAGGTGTGACTCGTAAAGGGTGCGGTATAGAGCGTGGGTTGCTTCGTCGTAGAGGAAGGCAGCGGCGCGTAGCATTCCCCATTGATGTGCTTTTGCCTGGACATAGGTGCGCATCTCGTGGGCGAACTCGTCGACGTCTTTGGTTGGGGGCCGCGTGATCCAGGCCAGGACCCAGCCGTCTCCGCGGACATCAACGATGGGCATTGTCATGGATCTCCCGCGGCCGTCTTCAAACGGGTTGACCAGTAGCTCCCGAGGTATGCGCGCCATTCGTTCCTGTGTGGCCATAGCTCCTGAGAGGAGGGTGGCACCGATGCTCAGCCAGCCGAACGCTCGATTTGTCTTCAGTTCGTCCAAGAGTTCTCGGAGCGGACTAGAAGCCATCGTTGGCTTCTTGCCGGTGAGCGTCATTGCGAAGTCGAATTCGGCCGCTTCGCCAGCGCCGTGGGCGGTTCCTGATTCCGCGGCGATGCGTTGACGGTGCCATGCGTCAAGTTGGTCGGTCAGGCTCGTGATGTATTTGGGTGCCTGTCTCTTAAAGCGTCGGCGTTCTGCAGTCGTAACTGCCGGAAGGTAGGGGAAACGCTTGCGGAGCTCGTCAGGGTCCGGTTCGACGTAAAGGCCCTCCTGCTGGAAGTGAAGGAAGAGGTCGAGTTCGTCGGGCGCTGTATAGATGACGGTCGCTAGAGGATCTGTGCGGCGCCGGAGATAGAGGAGGAACTCGGACGGGTGGTCGATGAGTTCAACGATGAGATCGAGGTCGTGCAGTGATACGGTCCAAGCGATGCAGTCCTTGTCGATGAAACCGGCTCTTACGAGTTCAGCTGTACCGGTCGTCGTCGCTACAAGGTCTTCGAGGCTTACTGCGACAACGTGGATCTCTCGGATGGAACTCAAGTCCAGCCACTCCGCGCCGTGGAGTCTGAGTCCTCGATCAGCCTCGATGCGGTCCCGCAGGCGACGGGCCTGGCCGGCTGCTCTTTCGATGATGCGTTTTAGGTCGTTTCGGAGGCGTCGCGTGTCTCCTGCTCTCGCAGTCGGAGCGATGGCGACGGCCTTGTCTTCGACAATGACGGCGACGTCATCGAGGATGAAGAGGTGGTCGCCTTCGACGCGCTTCGTGTAGTCCTCGACCGGACCCGCTTCTTCGCTCTCGGTGGACGGCACGTAATATTCAAACCCACGTAGGACAGTTGCGTCAGGGAGGACACTGGAGAACGCCGCCTCGGTTCGCTCCTCAAGGACCTTTCCTCGATGCGCTTGGTACTTATCCCAGGCCTGGGTGCCCTTGAGGTGCTGCTCGAAGGCTTCGCGGACAGCGACGACGATGTGGGCGTCGTGGACGAGCATGAACCGTCCATCCATCCCAGCGACGACTGGGTTGGTCCGCAGCGGGTTATCTCCGGCTGCGAAGGCGTCGATCACTGATCGCGGCGTCGATCCGCTCAGGTCCATTGTGAAAAACTCGAACACTGCCTGCACCGCGGCGGCGTCCAGACCTGTGTAGTCGGCGATCTCCTGTGTGCTGACGGTGACGAACTGGCTCTCAGGTTCCCAGAAGTCCTGCCACTGCTTGATCCAGTGAGCGCGTTCTTTTTCGTTGAGGCCGTGGGGATGCGCTTGCATGGCAACGGTCATGTCGTCGCGCCATTCGTTCATGCGGGCACTGAATCGGTCCACCTGTATCTCGTGGCATCCTTGGAGAGTCCGAAAGGCCTCGTCGACGCCGAATCCGAGATCCGCTCTGAGGGCCTGGTCAACGTCTTTGTTGGTGAAAAGGTCTCGTACGGTTATCTCAACCTGGTCGGGGTAGGACGAGTTCCTCATCCAGACTTCGGCGCCACGCACCTTCGCCGCGATGAAACCGAATTCATCTTCTGGGTGCCTGTCTAGGAGAGCCTTTACCTGCTCAAGTTGGAGGATGGCGTCCACAGCCTCTATCCGGCTGTAGACAGCGTCGGTGATGGGTTGGGCCCGCAGAGCCCTGTCGCTGGGCTCTTGAGCTTCATGGGGCTCTGGCAAGGCAGATGCTCTCCTATTGCCACCGAGGCTTCCGTAGCCTGCAATCGCTAGGAGGGCCAGTACCTCAGCATGGGTCAGACCTGCCTCAGATGCCCCTGCTTGGGGAAGAAAGGACCACGGGAGGCATCTGATCCGGGCAACCTCGATGACACGCACTGGATCGAACTCGGCGATCGCTGTCGACAGATCGTCGATCAAGGCGGCTAGCCGGTCCTCGGCTTTGGCAGATGGGTCCTCTGCGGACAGGAGTTCAGCGCGCAGACTGAGTTGCGCGCCGACGGAGTTGAGGACTGCCTGCACATGCGGGTCGGCCGGCGGTCGTGCTGCCCGGTGTTGCGGCGTCCGGCGGCGGTTCTTCTTCCCCATCCCTTCACCCTCTCTCATCGGTGCTCATGAAGACACGCGGACAGCTCCTCGTGGCGCCGAGCACGGCTCAATCTGCTGCAACGAGAGAGACCGCGGCCGCTGCAAGTGTGACTGCCGGTCACCGCCAGCCGAGCTGTCGCGAACAACTCGACGGGGCTGCACACCAGCCTACTGGGGTGGGTCTGACACACCACTGCGTAATGTTCGGGTCAGAGCATCATGCTGCGAGCGCACTAGCTGATGCGGCCCGGGCAGCCAACGGTCAGTATCTAACTGCCTTCGAGTTCGCGGTTAGCTGCCCATCAACAACCCATCTCAATCACACGCCGACAAGCGCCATCAACCGGGCCACGCGAGTCGCCCGACTCCCTGTCCACACAAGGGAACCTGCGAGTTTTCGAGGTGATCGGCGGAGCCCGACAGATGCTCGGATCCTCCAAGGAGATATCGGTTCACTTCCTACCAGTCGGAGGACTTCCTAACTGCGTGTTTCGCTCATGCCGACATCCGAACAATGGCTACTCGTAATTCCCGCTTAAACGAGCGCTCCGTTCAGTTCACCTCCTTGGTGTGAGCCCACACAGTCATGCGGTGGATGTCGAACCGACGGCAGATCGAAATCACGCTGTCGCCGTTCTGTCGGGCGGTTCGGATCGCGTTCACTTCCTCCGCCGTCAGCGGTGTTCGAGACCGTCTCATTGGGGTCAACACCACCCCAGGCTCGGGTTCCGCCGGTCGTGGCTCCGCTCTTTCGATGCCCCGTTGCGCCTGATTCCACGCGGCACTCAGCCGTTCCAGTCGCTTCCACGTGTTCGGGCTGAGTCCACCGGCGTCCACCCACCCACGGCTGGACGGGCAGCATCCGATGGAGCGTTGGCAGCGGGATCTCGTTGACGAATCCCCTGGCTGTCTGGGGGCTGCCGCACGCCGAAGTCACCTTCTTGCGGCACAACGAGAACGTCACATGTCGTGTCGACGCCGGCGGCGACTCCTACGCCCTGCGCATCCACCGCCCTCAGCCTGGCTTCTCCCTGGCCATGTTCGGCGGGCTCTCCCCCACTGACCTGATGCGCACCGAGATGGACCTGCTCATCCACCTCGCCGACACCGCACCCTTCGAGGTGCAGCAGCCCATGCCCACCCAGTCGGGTGAGCGGGTGGTCGTCCTCAACGATGGTTCGCCGGCGTGCCTGCTGCGGTGGGTCGATGGGGAGGAACTCACACCGGACGAGGCACCGACCCACGCCGCGGCGCTGGGCGCCAAGCTCTCGTCCCGCTCAACTGAGGCCCACCAACGCTGGCTCGCCTCCCTGCCCAGCGCGCACCCGCTGTTCAGCGTGACACCGGGTCCTGCGGAGGACTGGGAGCGCGCCCACTGAGCGCCAACCGTTCCGCCGCGGGCCACATCTCGTGCCCCAGGGCCACGACCTCGTCCCGACCGTCGACGATCTCGTCCTGACGGCCGCCGCCGACCCCGATCCGCACTCCGGGCACGGCTTCCAGCACCGCCGCCACCATGGCCTTGGTCGGCTCGATCTCGGCCTCACGCCCCACCGAGGTCACCAGCCAGTGGGCCTGACTGCGCTCCAGGGCAGCGACCACGTCAGGGGTCGGGGTGTCGACCCCGAGGAAGGTGACGTCGATGCCTTGACGGCGCGCCACCACCGAGAAGCTGAGCAACCCCAGGTCGTGGCGCACACCCTCGGCCTGCGCCGCCACCATCCGCACGCCGTCGTCGATCGGCTCGCGCGAGCTGTCCAGCGCCAGCAGCAGTCGTCCGCGGATCACCTGGCTGATGAAGTGCTCCCCCGCCACGTCGAGCCGGCCCGACTCCCAGGCGTCGCCGACATCGCGCAATGCCGGCATCAGCCAGCCGTCGGCCACCTCCTCGAAGTCCGCCGACCCGAAGGCACGGTCGACCTCGGCCATCAGCATCCGCCGATCGAGCGCCGACCCGGCCTGGACGAGTTGTCGTCCGGCATCGACCAGCACCTGCACCGGACGCGCCGCGCGCACCACCGAGTCGCCCGACACCCGTTCAGCAGCGACGCTCGGCGGGATGCCCTCGTCGACCAAGCGGGCCATCCGGCGCACCCGCTCGAGCGTCCGGTCGTCGTAGAGCCGATAGCCGGCAGGTCGGCGACTGGGTCGGGGCACACCGAAGCGCCGTTCCCACAGCCGAAGTGTCGACGCCGGAACCCCGCTCAGCCCAGCGAGGCGCTTGAGGGTGTGGTGACCGGCGAACACGGGCGCCAGAATACGGGGTTTGGCCTGACCAGAGCGGGTTTCGCGGTCTGCTCCCGCTGACGGTCCACCCCTGTGGGGGAGCCACCCGGCGGTGACCCGGGGTGGCGGCACGCAGGTCCAATCTCGAGAACTTATCGAGAAACGTTGTGCACAACGATTCTCGATGCTATCGTTTTTCGACATGGAGACCATCACCACCAAGAAGGACCCGCTGAAGTTCGGCGCGGCCGACTACCTGCTCACCAAGATCATCGCCGTCGGATTCGTCCTCGTCTCGGCGATCGTCACCATCGTCAGCCCGATCATCGACTGGGCCAGCGGCAAGCCCCTGTCGGTGAGGCTCGACGGCCTCGACCAGGGGCCGGCCGTCACGGCGAACCCCGGCGTGACCGTGCAGCACGACACCCACCTGCTCGCCCAGTTCAGCGACGCCTCCGCCGGCCTCTGGCTGGCCAACCTGGCGCCTGCGATCCTCTTCGTGATCTGCATGGCCGTGGTGGTCTGGCTGCTGTGGAAGCTGCTGGACGACGTCCGCGACGGTCGTCCCTTCACCCGGCGCAACGTCACGCGCATGCGGCTGATCGCGATCACCATCATCGGCGGAAGCATCCTGCTGTTCACGGTGCAGGGCCTGGTCAACGGCCACCTGCTCTCGACCGCGCTGCCTGACACGGTGATGCTGTTCGCCAACAACTCCAGCGCCTCAGACCTGCTGATCCCCGGTGTGGGATTCCTGCTGGCGGGCCTGGCCGAGGCCTTCGGCCGCGGTGTCGAACTCGAGAACGACGTGGAAGGACTCGTCTGATGCCCGTCGAGGAACCCCACCGCATCGTCTGTCGGCTGGACGACCTGCTCGAGGCCCGTCAGATGACTCTGACCGCCCTGGCCGAGGAAGTCGGCGTCACCGTGGTCAACCTGTCGATCCTGAAGAACCAGAGGGCCAAGGCGATCCGCTTCTCGACCCTGACCGCCCTGTGCGACGCACTCGACTGCCAACCCGGTGACCTGTTCGTCGTCGAGTGACCACCACCCACGCTCTCCCCAGCACCACCCGCCACCGGCTCGTCCTCGATCACGACCTTGTGGGACAGGACGAACGCGTAGCCCTCGGCCACGACGGCCAGCACCGCCCGGGTCACCAGCAGCGCGGGCGGGCCCAGCTGCACCACGGGCCGGCATCCCGACCTGGAACCCCTACGAGGTCACCGAACTGTGTCGCGACAAGATCGCCACCACCCGGGCGCTCGAGGCGGCCGGCGTCCCGGTGCCCGAGACCCACAGCGCCCTCGACGCCACCAGCTTCGCCCCGCTGCTCGCCGACGGCCCACTGATCATCAAGCCCTACCGGGGTTCGCAGGGGGCGGGCATCGAGATCGTCCACACTGCCGACCAGCTCGAGGGCATCGACCACGGTGGTGACGTGATCATGGCTCAGCGCTACCACGAGCCCGACGGTCGCGACCGCAAGATCTATCGGATCGGCGACGAACTGTTCTGTGTCGAACGGATCTGGCCTCCGTTGACCCTGGACGACAAGCTGGGTCGCGTCGTCGAGTTGCCACCCCACGTCGAGCAGGTGGCGCTTGCCTGCGGCGATGCACTGGGCATCGACACCTACGGCGTCGACATCATCGAGCACCGCGGTGAGCCGTGGGTGGTCGACCTGTCGAGCTTCCCGGGCTTCAAGGGCGTTCCTGAGGGTGGACGACGCCTGGCGGCGCGGGCGCTGCAGTGGGTGCAGGACGATCGGCTGACCCTGGCTGGTCGCTGACCTGCCGGGCCTTGGCCCGGGCCAGCGCCTTGGCGTAGCCGGTGCCGACCGCCAGCAGCAGGAGGCCGACGACCAGGAAGGCGATCCCCCGCCACAGCCCATCCAGGGCTGCCAGGTCGTAGAGGAACAGCTTCAGCACGGCCAGACCGGCCACCACCAGGCCGACCTTGATGCCGAGGTCGGCGGATCGTCCTCGTCGTAGTCCGAAGGCGAGCAGGCCGGCGGCGATCAGCATCCAGACGATCGAGACGATGGCGTGGGCGCCGATCAGCGCCCCGCGGACGTCGTCGATGGCGGTGCCGACCATGGCACCCAGTCCAACGACGGCCACCATCACCCCGGCCAGGGTCGCCCCGACCGCAACCACCAGGGCGGCGCCACCGGCCCCCTTGATCGCCAGAGCGCGCACGGCCCACACGACGGCCACACCCCAGACCACCAGCAGCAGTCCCTCGAGCACGAGTTCTGCGGCCATGTCGGGCACATTGACCACGTTGCGCTCGAGCACCAGCGCCACGGCAGCCATGGCGTAGACCAGGCCGCCGGCGCTGACCAGGCCAGCCACCACGGCCAGCATCGGTCGCCGCCAACCCACCGCAGCGACCAGGTGGACGACGGCGAGTACCAGCAGCACGCCACCTCGCCACGACGGGGGCTCGACCTGGGCGACGATGCCGTACCAGGCCAGCACGGCGGCCAGCAGTGCACCTGCCCCGAACCAGTCGGTGGCGTGGTCGGCGGTCCGGCGTCCCGGCCGGGGGACGAACGCGTAACCCAGGTAGGCCATCACGGCCAGGCCGGTGAACCACAGCAGCGGGACCGGTTCGTCCCACAGGCCGACCAGCGCGAACAGCGGAAGTGCCCCGAGGACGACCAGCGGGGCCGCCACCCAGGCGTGCTTGGGGCGGCGGCTCTCGGCCACGGCCGCCGACCACGCCGCCCACCAGAAGACGATCACCACCGCGGTCACCAGGGTGCGGCTGGCGCCCGGCAGCGGGTTCCCCGGCTCGCTGAGGCTGGCCTCGGCCACCAGGCCGGCGCTGAAGGCCGTCGCAGGAACGAACCGCAGCAGTGTGGCTGCCGGCCAGTCCTTGTCCCACAGCGCCAGCCCACCGAGCACCGCCAGCGCGAGGGTGAACAGTGCGGTCCACAGCGGGTCGTCCGCGACGGCAGGGCCCATCACCACTGCCCCGAAGGTCACCACCAGGGCCAGCACCTGGCTGTTCCACCACCGGGCCAGCACCAGCCCGCCGGCCACCAGCAGGGCCGCCAGCGCCAAGCCGAGGCCGCTGGGGATCCAGCGGTAGATCGTCGACATCGCGATCACGACCAGGTCGAGAGCGGCCACACCGGTGGCTGCCAGGGCCACCGAGCCACCGGCACGTCGTCCGGCCTGCTGTTCGCGCCTGCGGACGAGGAAGCCCAGCCCGAGCAGGACGACCCCGAGCAGACCACCGGCCGCCACCCTGGCCTCGGGCCCGAACCAGCCGTTCTGCACAGCGAGCACCAACAGCATGGTCAGACCGGCCAGGGTGACCAGCGCCCCGGCCACGCTGAGGGCCCGGGTGACCGCCGACTCACGCTGCCACCACGCGGCGACCGCCCCCGGCGGCGCAGCAGGCACAGGCGGCACGGGCCGTTGCACCCAGCCACCGGCAGGGCCGACAGGCACGGTCCCGGGTGGGGGTGGGGCGAGCGTCGGCGCGACCCCGGGGGCGTGCGCCGGCCGGGGTCCGGGACCCGGGACGACGGGGGCGCCGGTGACCTGGCGGGTCAGCGCGTCGAGACGTTGGCCGATCCAGACCAGGTGCTGTCTGGTGACCGCCAGTTCCTGGTGCAACTGGTGCAGCTCATCGAGTGGAACACTCGGCCGTTCCCCGTGGTCAGACCGGGATTGCTCGTCCATGGCCCCATCATCCTCCAGCGCAGGCTGCGGCGGAAGATGCCGGTGCCGTGGCGCAACCTCAGACCTTCTCGACCAGGTAGAGCGCAGCCTGCTCCGGGAAGGTGGGCGCCTGCTCGAGCCCGACCAGCGACAAGGCCGTACCCGACAACTCCACGCCCGGACGATCGCTGGTCGGCACCAGCGGGAACGGCAGGTGGTTGCTGATGTAGTGCAGCTCGTTGGAGCGATCCTCCTTGACCCCCCACCAGGCCGGAGGCCGGGTGTGCGGCGGGAAGTCGAGCAGCAGCGGGGTCACCCGGTAGCGAGTCTTCGGGTCCAGGCCGGGGAAGCGCAGTCGTCCACGTGAGATCACCTCCGAGCGCGCCACGTCGGCGAAGGAGTAGACCGCCCGCGACTGGTCGGGAGCGACCACGCCGTGGCCGTACATGGTCTGGTCGGGGAAGTCGATGCGCACCAGGTCACCGCCGTGCAGCAGGTCGCGCAGCCGCTTGTGCTCGGCCACCCACGCCTTGAGCTCGGCCATCTCGGCCTCGCTGGCCTGCTTGAGGTCCCACTCGATGCCGAGGTGGCCGAAGAAGGCCGACGCGGCTCGGAAGGTGAGGGTGTGCAGTCGTCCGGTCGTGTGCGACGCCCCCGAGGCGATGTGGGTGCCCATCAGCTCCGGCGGTACCAGCTGGGTCGTCCAGCGGTTCATCTGCTGGCGCTCGAGCGGGTCGATGCAGTCGCTGACCCAGATCCGGTCGGTGCGCTCCAGCGCGCCGAGGTCGACGCGGGCGCCACCCGACGAGCACGACTCGATCTCGAGCCCGGGATGGGCGGCCTTGATCTCGTCGACCAGGCGGTAGTAGGCCAACGTCTGCTCGTGCACACCGGGACGACCCTCGGGCTGGGTGCCGGCGTCGATCAGGTCACGGTTGTGGTCCCACTTGATGTAGGCGATGTCGTACTCGGCGAGGATCTCGAAGATCGCGTCGCGGATGAAGGCGTAGCACTCCGGGATGCCCAGGTTGATCACCTGCTGCCAGCGCGACTCCACCGGCAGCCGGTCGCCAGTGGCCATCACCCACTCGGGGTGGGCACGGGCGGCGTCGGAGTCCATGTTGATCATCTCGGGCTCGAACCACAGCCCGAACTCCATGCCGAGCTCGTTGACCTTCTCGATCAGCGGGCCCAACCCGTTGGGCCACATGTCGGGGCTGACCGTCCAGTCACCCAGGCCGGAGTGGTCGTTGCGGCGCGAGCCGAACCAGCCGTCGTCCAACACGTAGCGCTCGACTCCGACGGCGGCCGCGCGCTCGGCCAGGTCGACCAGGCGGTCAAGGCGGTGGTCGAAGTAGACCGCCTCCCAGACGTTGATGGTGACCGGGCGCACCCGCTCGACGTGCTGCGGACGAGACCGCATCCAGCGGTGGAAGCGGCGGGCGACCGCGTCCAGACCGACGCCGTGCGAGGCGTAGAGCCACGGCGACTCGTAGCTGTCACCGTTGGCCAGCACGACCTCACCGGGCAGCAACAGCTCGCCGCCGCCGATCACCTGGGCACCTGAGGCCAGCTTCTCGGCGTAGTGGGTGTGGTTGCCCGACCAAGCGGTGTGCACCGCCCAGACCTCGCCCTCGGCGAAGCCGAACCCGGGAGATCCGGCGTGCAGCACACCGGCGGCGTCGGCGCCGGTACGTCCGCGGCGACCCTCACGAAGGTGGGTTCCGACCACGAACTCGCGGCGCTGTGGGGTCTTCTCCTTGCCCCAGCGGCCGGCCATGTCGAACAGTTCCGAGGCCAGTTGCGGCACCGGCAGCGCCACGACCAGGTCGTCGACCTGGTAGCCGTCGTCACCGGTGTTGGTGACCTTGGCCTTGGCCCGGACGACACCAGCCTCGAGCAGTTCGACGGTGATCAGCAGGCTGAGTCCGGCGACCTCGTCCACTGCGTCGACCTCGACCACGCAGGGTCCGTCGACCTGGCGGTGGCCCTCGACCACCTCGCCACCCACGCGCACCTCGGTCGAGGTGAACTTGGGCGACCAGGCGCGTCCGTGGCGGCTGCCCGACAGGCCCGGACGACCGGTCCAGCCGGTCCAGTGCTCGGGCAGGATCGCCAGTCGCACCGGCTCGTCCATCATGTTGGCCATCACCGGGCGGATGCCGCCGGTGATCAGCGCGGCGGCCTCGTCGGCCGAGACGTCACCCAGGTCGTGACCCCAGTGGACGACAGCGGGCAGCAGCCCGTCGGTGACGTCGAGCACGACGGAGACCCCGTCATGGTGCAGGTGCAGGGTGGTGTTGGCCGACATGGGCGGTCCTCTCAGGCTGTGATCCGTTGGCGGGGCGAAGCACCCGCCGGGGCCGATGAGACGACGCTACCGCCGACACCCTCGGGCCGCAGCCGCGGGGCTGGCATCAGATCAGGCCCACCGGGCCTAGGGCGTGTTGGTAAACGGATTGGGGGCGCCTCGCCGTCAGGCTTGAGTCATGGTCGCGA
>NZ_JACYIZ010000008.1:0-118419 GCF_015352975.1 Aestuariimicrobium ganziense
CGCATGAGCCAGCCGCAGCCGAGCACCCCGACGGGGGGTCGGCTGATGGCGGTGGCGTTCGAGCGCCACGGGCAACTGCACTACCTCGACCCGGGCGCGCGCGACTACGCGGTCGGCGACCACGTGCTCTACCCGACCGAGCGTGGGCCCGAGGTCTGCCAGGTGGTGTGGGCACCCGAACCCAGCAGCGACGAGCTCACTGGGAAGACCCTGCCGCTGTGCCCGGGCCCTGCCAGCCAGGCCGACCTCGAGCGCGATGCTGCCATGCGGCGCCGGCGGGCCGAGGTGACCGCGGTGGCCAAGGCGATGATCGCCGAGCGCGGGCTGGGCATGCGGGTGCTCGCCGTCGACGTCATCGACCGGGGCGACGACCCGTTGGTCGCCATCCACTACACCGCGCCCGAACGGGTCGACTTCCGCACCCTGGTGGGTCCGCTGGCCCGTGCGGTGGGCTCGCGGGTCGACCTGCGCCACATCGGCTCTCGCGAGTCGGCGCGCATCACCGGCGGTGTCGGCCACTGCGGACGAGAGCTGTGCTGCTCCACCTTCCTGCGAGACCTCGAGCCGATCAGCATGCGGGTCGCCAAGGAACAGAACCTGCCCCCGAACCCGCTGCAGATCGCCGGTGCCTGTGGGCGCCTGATGTGCTGCCTGACCTACGAACACCCGCTCTACGTCGACTTCGCCGAACGAGCCCCGGCCATCGGAGCCCGGGTCGAGACCGAGGCGGGCCAGGGCGTGGTCGTGGGACAGCACCCACCCAGCCAGACCCTCGTCGTCCGTACCGGGGCGACGGTCACCAGGTGCCCGCTGGTCGAGGTCTGCACCACCCACCGAGCGCGTGCTGACCGCTCCCGCCGCCTGGCCCAGAACGACCCTGCTCCGGTCTCGACCTACCATCGACCACGTCCCCGCAACACCTGAGGAGTCCCGATGCGACGACCCGCAGCGTTCGTGCTGGCACTGGCCGGCAGCCTCGTCCTGTCGAGCTGCACGCTGCTCGGACTGAACCGCTCCGACGATGCCGATCCCCCCGTGGTCACCACCACCCAGGTGCCGCCGACCTCCGAGGCGCCCGCCTCGCAGTCGCCCAGCAGCAGCTCGTCCGCGTCGGGCTCGAGCGCCCCCTCGTCGGGCAAGGTCGACAGTTCGCAGTGGCCGTTCTCGGGCTTCGACCTCAGCAAGCACACGCTGTTCAAGGACGTGCCCACCTCGCCCGACCGCCAGACCAGCGTCACCAGCGACGCCAAGCCCGAGGGCTTCGTGAGCCCGCCGCCCGGACAGGGCATCCAGCGTTACGCCGACCAGAAGCTGAACTGGACCGCCTGCCAGGGCGGGGAGTGTGCCAGCGTCGCCGTCCCGCTCGACTGGGACGATCCCGACGGCCAGGCGATCACGATCAAGCTCTTCCGCAAGAAGGCCACCGGCCAGCGCAAGGGCTCGCTGTTCGTCAACCCCGGCGGACCGGGGGGTTCGGGCATCGGCATGGCGCGCGGCTTCGACGGCAGCCCGTTCCCCGGCTTCGACGTGGTCGGCTGGGATCCCCGTGGTTCGGGGGAGTCCACTCCGGTCAAGTGCGGCACCACCGCCCAGACCGATGCACTCAACGCGCTCGACCAGAGCCCTGACGACGAAGCTGAGTGGAAGGCGATCATCAAGGGCAACCAGGACTTCGCCAAGCAGTGCCGTGAGGCCTCGGGGCGCCTGCTCGACCACATCTCGACCCTCGACAACGTGCGCGACCTCGACTACCTGCGCCACCTGGTCGGCGACGCCAAGCTCACCTACCTGGGCATCAGCTACGGCACCTTCGTCGGCTCGTTGTACGCCGAGCTCTACCCGCAGCGCACCGGGGCCCTGGTGCTCGACTCCGCGGTCAACATCACCGAGAACGACTCGGTGTTCCAGGCCATGGGCTTCGACCTGGCGCTCAACGAGTTCGCCGACTGGTGCGTCAAGGGCGGTGAGTGCGAGCTCGGTGCCACCCGCGCCGAGGTGATCAAGACCCTGACCACCTACTTCAAGACCCGCGACGCCAACCCCGTGACGGTCAACGGACGCAAGTTCCACGACTCCTCCGCCGTGCTGGGTGTGGCCGCCTACCTCTACAGCGGCGACGAGGCCTACGACTCGCTGTACAACTCGATCATGTGGGCGGTGCGCGCCAACGACCCGCAGTACCTGCAGCGGGCCGGTGACTGGCTGATCGGGCGCGACAACAACGGCTACGGCTCGTTGGCCTACAGCTTCCCGGCGATCGCCTGCGCCGACTCCGTCGACGGCGGCCTGGCCGAGGCCCGCAAGTCCTGGCCCGAGATGGCCAAGAAGGCCCCGATCTTCGGGTACTGGATGGGACCGGGCCTGCAGTGCACCTACTGGACCGCCAAGGCGATGCCGCAGATCAAGCCGATCGCCAAGGGTGCCGCCCCGATCCTCGTCCTGGGCGCGACCGGCGACCCGGCCACCCCCTACCAGCAGGCCGAGTGGATGGCCGAGCAGCTCGACAGTGGCGTGCTGGTGGGTTGGAAGGGTGCCGGGCACTCCGCGTACTCGCTGGGCAACAGCTGCGTGACCTCGATCGTCCACGACTTCGTCAACAAGGGCACGGTGCCGCGCAACGGCACGATGTGTTGAGCGTGGTGGGTGTTGAGCGTGGAGGGTGTTGAGCGTGGGAGCGTTTGGCGCCGCGACGGTCGGCGTTGCTACGCTTCTGGGGCCGGTCTGCGACCGGCGCGCCACCTTAGCTCAGTCGGTAGAGCGACGCTCTCGTAAAGCGTAGGTCACGAGTTCGATTCTCGTAGGTGGCTCCACTGTGCGGGGCACTCTGTGCGAGCGCCCCTCGCCCCACTCGACCCCCGGCTCGCGACCCCCAGACAAGGGTGATTCGTCGAATAGTCACAGGGGGGTCGAATTCGGTGTGACGAGGGTGGGTATCGTCCCAAGCGGGTCGCCTCGCTGGGACATCCCCCTTCTCGGCAAGCCCCCAGGGAGGTTGTCACAGATGTACGACTGCATCGTCGTCGGAGCAGGTCTGGCGGGTCTTGCGACCGCCGCCGACCTGGCTGCGCGCGGTAGGTCGGTGCTGGTCGTCGAGGCCCGCGACCGGGTCGGTGGACGCATCGAGAACGCCGAACTCAGCGACGGGCAGGTGGTCGACATGGGCGGGCAGTGGATCGCTGCTTCGCACACCCACATGCTCGAACTGGTGGCCTCCCACGGCCTCGCCCTGGTCGACCCGCGCGAGGGCGACGTCGCCGTCCGGCTGGGTGGCCAGAGCCACCAGATGCCCACTCAGGACGAGATCGACGCCAGCCTCAACCCGTTCGCCATCGCCGACCTCGGCAAGGGCCTGGCCCGCTTCCGCCGGCTCGCCGAGAAGATCGTCAAGAACCCCACCTGGGCCCAGGCCAATGCCACTTGGCTCGAGCAGCCGCTGACCCGCTGGATCCATGCCAACCTCGGCACCCCCGGGGGTCAGGAGTGGTTCGGACGCTGCTTCAAGGCTGCCTTCGACGTCGAGGCCAACCAGATCAGCCTGGTCGATGGGCTGCAGCGGGCCAACCGGGGCGTCGACATGGAGGCGCTGATCGCGGTCAACGGTGGCCTCAAGCAACAGCGTGTGCAGGGCGGGCTGTTCCAGGTCTGCGAGCGACTTGCGGCGAGCCTGCCCGAGCCGGTGCTGCTGTCACGCCCGGTGGTGCGGATCATCCACTCCGAGCACCGGGTCGATGTCGTCGTGGTCGACCCCGAGGGCGTCGAGCAGGTGCTCAGCGCCGAGAACGTGGTGATCACCCTGCCCCCGCGCCTGGCCACCCGGCTCAGCTACGACCCGCCGCTGCCCGAGGGGCGAGCCGAGATGGCGTTGAAGGTGCCCGAGGGCAACGTGATCAAGGCCTACCTGGTCTACGACGAGCCGTGGTGGCGCCGACTGGGCCACTCCGGCCAGATGGGCGCGGACGAGGGTGCGGTGCGGGTGAGCTTCGACACCTCCGAGCCCGGTGGACGCGGCGTGCTGATGGGCTACTTCGAAGGCGCTGAGGGCTACGGGTCGCGCAGCCAACTGCTGCGCCAGCGGGCCTTCGCGGCCTCGGTCGAAGCTGCCTTCGGTACGACCGAACACACCCCGGTGGAGTACCTCGACCGCGACTGGAGCGCCGAGCAGTACACCGGCGGTTGCCACGGTGCCCACTTCACCCCCGGCCTGTGGACGAACACCGGTCCGGCGCTGGGCGAGCCCTTCGGGCGGGTGCTGTTCGCCGGTGCCGAGTACGCCTCGCAGTTCAACGGCTACATGGAGGGCGCGGTGCGCTCGGGGGCGCAGGCCGCCGCCGAGGTCGCCCGCCACCTGGGCTGAACCCACCGGGGCTGAACCCACATGGGGTTGAGCCCCGAGGGTGGAAGCGAGTGGACAAAATGCCTGACGCCCTCCCGAGGGTGTTCGGGAGGGCGTCGGGCGGGGTGCTCGCTGGATGGATGGGGACTAGAGGGCTTCGTCTCCGGACTCGCCGGTGCGGACTCGAACCACCTGGTCGACCGGGGTTGACCAGATCTTCCCGTCGCCCATATGCCCGGTCCGGGCGGACTGGCAGATCAGCTCGATGACGTCAGCCGCCTCGTCGTCGCTGCAGAGCACCTCGATGCGCACCTTCGAGATGAAGTCGATGGTGTACTCGGCTCCTCGGTAGACCTCGGTGTGGCCACGGGTGCGGGCGTACCCGCTGGCCTCCGAGACCGTCATCCCGCTGACGCCGTGCTGGGCGAGGCTGATCTGCACGTTCTGAAGGGTGCCGGGCTGGACGATGGCGGTGATCAACTTCATGCGACGGGCTCCTTGGTGTCGACGTTGTCGGCGTTGCGAGCCGGGGTGATGGGCGAGAGGGGCGAGGCGGGCACGACCAGGGTCTGGGCGACGCGGTAGGCGGAGTAGCCGACCCGCGACAGGTCGTAGCTCTGCTCGGCGTGCTCGGCCAGGTCGACGCCCTGGGCCTCTGCGTCGGTGCCGACGCGCAGGCCGATGGTGTACTTCAGGGCCAGCGCGATCAGCAGCGAGACGATGCCGGAGTAGATCAGGACGGCCAAGGCACCGAGCGCCTGACGACCGAGCTGCTCGAGACCTCCGCCGTAGAACAGGCCGGCCGCGCCACCAGTGAGCTCCTGGGTGCCGAACAGCCCGACCGCGAGGGTGCCGACCAGGCCACCGACCAGGTGGACTGCGACCACGTCGAGGGCGTCGTCGTAACCGAAGCGCACCTTGAACCCGAGGGTGAGCGGGCAGATCACACCGGCGAGCAGGCCGACGGCCAGGGCGCCCAGCGGCGAGACCACGGCGCATGCGGGGGTGATCGCCACCAATCCGGCGACGATTCCCGAGGCGGCACCGAGCGAGGTGGCGTGTCCGTCACGGATCCGCTCGACCAGCAGCCAGCCCAGCATCGCGGCGGCAGCACCGGCCAGGGTGTTGATCCAGACCATGCCCGCCAGGCCGTTGGCGCCCAGCGCCGAGCCGGCGTTGAAGCCGAACCAGCCGAACCACAACAGGCCGGCGCCGAGCATCACCAGGGTGAGGTTGTGCGGACGCATCGGCTTGGTGCCGAACCCGACGCGTCGTCCGATCACCAACGCGAGCACCAGAGCGGCGATCCCAGCGTTGATGTGGATGGCAGTACCACCGGCGAAGTCGAAGGCCTTGATCTGGTTGGCGATGAAACCACCCTTCTCGGCGACCACACCGTCGAAGGCGAACACCCAGTGGGCGGCCGGGAAGTAGACCAGCGTGGCCCACAGCACCGCGAACGCCACCCAGGCGCCGAACTTCATCCGGTCGGCGACCGCGCCCGAGACCAGCGCCACGGCGATGATCGCGAAGGCCGCCTGGAAGCCGGCGAAGACCAGCAGCGGAATCTGGTTGCCCTCGGCGCCGATCAGGGTGTCGAAGGTGCCCTGCAGTCCGAGGAACTCAGTGGGATTGCCGATGATGCCGTTCCACGAGTTCCCGAAGGTCATCGAGAACCCGTACAGCACCCAGATCACGCCAACGATCCCCATCGAGACCACTGACATCATCATCATGTTCAGCACGCTCTTGGAGCGCACCATGCCGCCGTAGAAGAACGCCAGGGCGGGGGTCATCAGCAGCACGAGGCCCGCTGACATCAAGACCCAGGCGGTGTCGCCCGCATTCAGTTCGAGGATCGTCATGTCCCCACACTCTGGTCGGCGTCGATTCCGTGCGGATTGTGCTGGTGTGACAGTCCGGTTTCAGACTCGGCGCACGTGTGACAAGCATGTTTCGCGGCTCAGGGCGACCTGACCCGGCCGCTCACCCCCTGCGCGCTATCGTCGGTGGGCGGGAGGAGAGCAAGGTGCCGTCGAGGAGGTGACGCGTGTACTGCGCAGACTGCAGTGCCCCGGTGGGGGCCAGGGACATGGTCTGCTCGACCTGCCACGCCGACCTGATGCGCTCGGGTGCCGTGCGGCTCACCCCCGACATCCCCGGCCCCGGCCAGGAACGCCCCACCCCGCCCGACCACTGGTATCCCGGCCGCGAGCGGGGCCATGGTTGGACCGCGGCCGGTCGTCCGGAACCGCTGCGTGGACCGGGACCGGACACCCTGGGTGATCCGTCCCGTCCGGTGTCGCCGCATCCGCCTCGTCCAGCCATTGGCGACCCGCTGGCCGTCTCGCAGGCCACGCCAGTGCGGCTGCCGCTGGGGGTCGAGGCCCCACCCACCCCGCTCACCCCGGACGACCCGCCGCCCTACGCTGGTCGTCCCGCGCGAAGCCGTTGGGCGATCGCGGTGGTCACCCTGGTGTTCATCGCCGCGCTGATCCCCCTGGGGCTGGTGAGTTGGCAGTTGCTGAACCCACCGAAGCTGGCGCTGGGCACTCCGGCCCCGACCCCGATCCCCACCGCTGCCGCCCGCCCGACCCCGACGCGGCCCGCCTCCAGCGCCCCGGCGCCGACGCCGACCCCCACCCCCACGCCGACACCCACACCGACCCCGGCGAGCCTGCCCGCCGATGCCAAGCGCTGCGCCGACGGCGTAGGGGCCAACTCGGCCACCTCGTGTGAGTTCGCCCTGGTCGTCGGGAACGCTGTTGACCGCACCCAGGTCGGGGAATGGACGCTGCAGGCCACCAGCCCGGTCACCAACACCCGCTACGACGTCGCCTGCACCCGGGCGACCAGGGCCGACCTGATCACCTGCCGCGCCGGACGCAACGCCGCCATCTACCTGGTCGGTCGCTGACCGCCCGCCGGCGTGTGAGCTTGGTCACATCAGTCGAGCCTCAGTGGCACCGGGGCGCCCTGCCCGCCTACCGTGGGCCCATGCGTGCTCGCCAAGTACTGTCACGGTCGATGGCCGTGGTTGCTGCCTCTGCCCTGGTCGCCGTGAGCGGCTGCGCGAAAGGCGACGACATCCCGATGATCATCGAGGATCCCTGGGTTCGCACCACCGAGGGCGCCACCGACCCCTCGATGACCGCGCTGTTCTTCTCGGCCGTCAACCCCGGTGAGAAGCCGAACACCCTGACCAAGGCCGACTGCTCGAGCGTGGCCGGCAAGACCGAGATCCACGAGATGGTCAAGGGCGACGACGGCAAGATGGTCATGCAGGAGGACAAGGACGGCCTCGAGATCGCTCCCGGCACCCACGAGCACCTCAAGCCCGGCGGGCACCACGTCATGCTGATGATGCTGAAGAAGCCGCTCGCAATCGGCGACGAGGTCACCTGCACCCTCACCTTCTCCACCGGTGACCCGATCACCGTGACCGCCCCGGTGAAGAAGTTCACCGAGGAGGAGGACCACTACCACCCCAGCCCGGCGGCGAACGGCTGACCTGCGCCGATGGCTGACCCCACCCCCGATCTGACCGACCAGCCGGAGCGCGACGTTGCCGTCGAGCCCGGCGAGGCCGGCCGGGTCGAGTCGACCCCGGACGTGCCGCCCGCGGGCCATGCCTTGGGGCGCCGACGTCTACTCGGCCACCTCGGCACCGCCGGTGTGGGGCTCGCGGCCGGCGCGGCAGCTGGCTGGGGGCTTCGTCCCGCCCCGGCGCAGGCCGCCCCGGTGGTCATCCGGCAGCGCTACTCACCGTGGGGTGAGCACCAGACCGGCATCACCACCCCGACCCCAGCGGCCACCGAGATCATCGCCTTCGACCTGCTCGACGGCGTCGACGGCGACAAGTTGGGCCGGCTGCTGCGACTGTGGTCGACCGACGTCGCCGCCGCGATGCGGGGACGACCCATCCCCGGCGACGTGGTGCCCGAGATGGCCCAGGAGGCGGTCTCGCTCACTGTCACCGTCGGCTTCGGGGCGAAGGTCTTCGACCTGCCCGGGGTGACCGCACCGCCGCCGGTGGGGCTCACCGACATTCCGGCGATGAACCACGACAAGCTCGAGGCCCGTTGGGGCGGGGGCGACCTGGTCGTCCTTGTCGCCGCGGACGACCCGACCACGGTCGCGCACGTCAAGCGGCGGCTGGTGGTCGACGCCGAGACCTTCGCCAAGCCCCGCTGGGTGCAGACCGGCTCGTGGAGAGGCACCGACGGCCAAGGGCGTGCGGTCACCGGACGCAACATGTTCGGCCAGGTCGACGGCTCGGCCAACCCCAAGGACGACCTGCTCGCCAGCACCGTCTGGGACACCTCGACGGAGTGGAGGGGCGGCACCCAGCTGGTCATCCGCCGCATCGAGATGGACCTCGAGGTCTGGGACACCCTCACCCGCGAACGCCACGACAAGGCGGTCGGACGAAGGATCCAGGACGGCGCCCCGCTCACCGGCGGCACCGAACACGACGACGTCGACCTGGCCGCTACCGACGAGCACGGCCCGGTGATCGCCCTCGATGCCCACGCCCGCCGCTCACACCCCAGCCAGAACGGCGGACGACGGATCCTGCGCCGTGGGCTCAACTACACCCACGAGGAGTTCGTCGACGGGGCCTGGCGCTCCAGCGCCGGACTGGTGTTCCTGAGCTTCCAGGCCAACACCGCCACCCAGTTCGTCCCCATCCAGCAGCGGCTCGACCAGTCCGACGCCCTCAACGAGTGGACCCACGCCGTCGGCTCGGCGGTGTTCGCGATCGCTCCGGGTTTCAACGAGGGCGGCTGGATCGGTCAGGGCCTGTTCAGCTGACCAGTCCCGGGGCCCACCGGGGGATCAGGCGATGTCAGGGCGTCGAGTCGCGGCGGTGCAGCCCGACCAGCCGGGTCTGCTCGGCGCCGTCGGTGGCGAAGTGGTCAGGGTGCAGGTCTGACCAACTGCCCTCGAGGGTGAACTCGGTCCAGGCCGCGGTCGGGAACCAGCAGCCGATCTCGTCCGCCTGGCGCGGCGCGCTGGCTGCCGCCAACTGGCTCGACAACCACGGGATGGTCGGGGAGTGCCCGACCACGAGCAGCGAGGTCACCTCGTCGTCGATCTCGCTGATCCGCTGCAGCATGGTCTCGACCCCGCCCGAGTAGAGCACGTCCATGTACTCCACGCGCGCGTCGAGGCCCAGGTGCTCCACGGTCTGGCGGGTGCGCTCGGCCGACGAGCACAGCACCAGGTCGATGGCGCGGTCGGCGAGCTGTCGTCCGACGTCGGCGGCATCGCTTCGTCCCCGCATGGTGAGGCGTCGTGCCTTGTCGCCCATCGGGTGGTTGGGCTCGGTCTTGGCATGCCGCATCAGCACCAGGGTCCGCATGCGCCCAGCCTAGGTGACCGCTGTGGTGGCAGGCGGCGTCCAGCGCCCTAGAATCGCGCCCATGGCGTTCTTCGACAAGCCCCTCGACGAGTTGCAGACCTACTGGCCCGAGGTCAACGAACCCTCCGACTTCGAGGACTTCTGGCGCGCAACCATCGCCGAGGCCCGCAAGCACGACCTCGACGTGCGCCGTGAGAAGGTCGACAGCCCGCTGGCCAATGTCGAGATCCACGACATCACCTTCGCCGGCTACGGCGGCCACGACATCCGCGCCTGGCTGTACCTGCCGGTGGGGGCCTCTGGTCCGCTGCCGACCGTGCTGGAGTACCACGGCTACTCCGGTGGACGAGGGATGCCGCTGAACACGCTGTGGGCCTCGGCCGGCTACGCCCACCTGTCGATGGACACCCGTGGCCAGGGCTGGAGCCAGGCCTCCGACCGGCCCCGCACCCTCGACCCCGAGGCCGGCGGCGGCCAGCCCGGCACGATGACCCAGGGCATCGACGACAAGGACAGCTACTTCTACCGCCGGGTGTTCACCGACGCCTTCCGACTGCTCGAGGTGGCCCGGGAGATCGACGAGGTCGACACCGACAAGATCTTCGTGCGTGGTGGTTCGCAGGGCGGTGGCATCACCATCGCCGTCGCCGGCCTGGCCGGGCTGCTCGACGTGCCGCTGGCCGGTGCCACTCCCGACGTGCCTTTCCTGTGCCACTTCGACCGGGCGATCACGCTGACCGACGCCTATCCCTACAAGGAGATCTCTGACCACCTCAAGGGTCGTCCGGGTGAGGTCGAGCAGGTGCTCACCACGCTGGGCTACCACGACGGGGTGAACTTCGCCCGCCGCGCCTCCTGCCCGACCCTGTTCTCGGTGGCACTGATGGACCAGATCTGCCCGCCCAGCACCGTCTATGCCGCGTTCAACGCCTGGGGTGACCCCGACCAGCAGATCAACGTCTACTCCCACAACGGGCACGAGGGCGGGCGAGAGGTGCAGACCTGGGCCCAGCTGGTCTGGATGAAGGAGCGCCTCGAGGCCCCACGCGGGCGCAAGCGACCCCGCCGCGGACTGCGCCGTTGAGTCGTCGCCTTCAGGGCGCCTGCGTCAGCTGACGCCGCCCTGGCTGCGGACGACGTGGCTGCGGACGACGTGGCTGCGGACGACCGGGCTCAGGCGGCGCCCATCAGCGCCAGCAGCACGCCACCGGCGACCACCGAGGCGACCTGACCTGCGGCGTTGGCACCCATCGCGTGCATCAGCACGAAGTTGTCGAAGTTCTCGCGCGAGGCTTCCTTCTGGACGACGCGCGCGGCCATCGGGAAGGCCGAGATGCCGGCGGCACCGATCAGCGGGTTGAACTTGCCCTTGCTGAACACGTTGAGTAGCTTGCCGAACATGACGCCGGCGGCGGTGTCGAGCACGAAGGCGATCAGGCCCAGCCCCATGATGAACAGGGTGGCCGGACGCAGGAACCGCTCGCCCATCATCGTCGAGCCGATGGCCAGGCCCAGGAACAGGGTGACCACGTTGGCCAGTTCGTTCGAGGCGGCCCCGGTGAGCCGCTCGACGACCTTCGACTCGCGCATCAGGTTGCCCAGCATCAGCATGCCGATCAGTGGGGTGGCGAACGGCACCAGGATCGAGACCACCAGGGTGACGATGATCGGGAACAGCAGGCGGGTGCGCTGGCTGATCTCGCGCGAGGAGTAGGGCATCCGGATCGCCCGCTCCTTCTTGGTGGTGAGCAGTCGCATCACCGGGGGCATGATCAGCGGCACCAGCGACATGTAGCTGTAGGCGGCGACGGTGATCGGGGCCAGCAGTTCGGGGGCCAGCTTGTTCGACACGTAGATCGAGGTGGGCCCGTCGATCGCGCCGATGATGCCGATCGAGGCCGCCTGCGGCTGGCTGAAGCCCAGGGCCAGGGCGAGCAGCAGGGTGAGGAAGATGCCGAACTGGCCGGCAGCGCCCAGCAGCACCATCTTGGGGTTCTCGAGCAGCGGCCCGAAGTCGGTCATCGCGCCGATGCCGATGAAGATCAGCAGCGGGAACAGTTCGTTCTCGACGCCCATGTTGTAGAGCGTGGTCAGCGCCCCGTGCTCGCCGACCAGCGGCGACAGTGGGATGTTGGCCAGGATCGCGCCGGCGCCGATCGGCAGCAGCAGCAGCGGCTCGTACTCCTTGGCGATGGCCAGCCAGATCAGCAGCAGGCCGATGGCCATCATCACCATCGACTGCCAGGAGAGGTTGTTGACTCCGTCCAGTAGCAGGCGGAGGGTTTCGGAGTTCATCAGCTCTCCTCGAAGCGGACCAGCGCCTCGCCGTACTTCACCTGGGCACCCTCGGCCACGTAGATCTCGTCCACGGTGCCGTCTCGCGGCGACTTCAGCTCGTTCTTCATCTTCATCGCCTCGAGCACCATCAAGGTCTGGCCACGGCTGACCACCTCACCGACGCTGGTGCGGATCTCGAGCACCACACCGGGCATCGGGGCGGTGAGCCGGTCTGCACGTCCCGATGCGGGCGGTCCACCGACCGGACGAGCAGGCCCACCCGGCACCGGTGCCACGGCAGGAGCACCCGAGGTCGGCGGCGCGCTGACCGGTGCCGCGGGTGCGGCGGCGGGGGCTCCGGCTGCTGATGCCGCGGCGCTGCGGCGCACCTCGACGGTCGGGGCGATGGCGGCGTGCGCGAGGCCTCGGTGGTCGTCCAGCCGCACGTCGAGAGTGCGTCCGTCGACCTGCACGCGGTAGGTGTCGGCGGTGAGTTCCTCGACGTCTATCACCCTCGTCGACGAGTTCACGGTGACGGTGTAGCGGCGCATTACCTTCTCCTCCAGGGGGTGTTCTGCAGGCCGCGTCCGACGGCCACCCAGCGGCTGGCCCACAGTTGCGACCCCGGTGCGTTGGCGCGCATCTCGGGGGCTGCCTGCTTGCGGCGCACGTCGGCATGCTTGATGACCGCGATCGCGATCGCGGCGATGGTGTCGTCGTCCAGCCCGTCAGGGTCGGCGATGGTGACCGTCGGTGAGGCCGGCGCGGCGGCAACCGGCTTCGGTGCCGGCGCCTGGGCGACGGCTGCGGCCTCGGCGCGGGCCGCGCGCCTGGCTGCCCACTCGTCCCCGCGGGCGATCAGGTGCAGCAGCGCCCACAGCAACGCCAGCAGCCCGAACACGACCGACATGCCGACACCGGTCATCATCAGGCCCCAGCCCCAGTCCATTTCCAGCGGGGCCATCTCGAGGGGAGCCAGTTCCAGGGGAACGGGGATCTCGAACAGGTTCATGGTCGCGTCGTCCTCGTCACACCGGGAACAGGCCGTGCTTCTTGGGCACGCCGGTCTGCACCTTGGTCCGCAACACCTCGAGCGCACGGATCAACCGCGGACGGGTCTCGCGAGGCTCGATCACCTCATCGATCTGGCCCACGTTGGCGGCCTCGTAGGGGTTGTAGAACTTCTGCTTGTAGTCGGCGATGAACGTGGCCTCTTCGGCCGCCGGGTCGTCCGCCTCGGCGATCGCGCGCCGGTGCAGCAACCGGGCCGCACCCTCGGCGCCCATCACCGCGATCTGCGCCGACGGCCAGGCCAGCGCCACGTCGTTGTTCATCTGCTTCGACGACAGCGCCACGTACGAACCACCCATCGCCTTGCGGGTGACGATCGAGATCTTGGGCACCGTGGCCTGGCAGTAGGCGTAGATGATCTTGGCGCCGTGGCGGATGACGCCGTTGTACTCCTGCTCGACGCCGGGCAGGTAGCCGGGGCAGTCGACGAAGGTCACCAGCGGAATGTTGTAGGCGTCGCAGACGGTGATGTGGCGGGCGATCTTGTCAGAGGCGTTGATGTCGAGGCAGCCCGACATCACCGACGGCTGGTTGGCGATGATGCCCACCGAGTGCCCGCCCAGCCTGGCGAACCCGACGATCGCGTTGCCGGCGTAGTGGGCGTGCACCTCGAGGAACGAGTCGGTGTCGAAGATCAGCCCGATCACGTCGCGCATGTCGTAAGCGAGGTTGTCGTCGCCGGGGACGATGGTGTTGAGGGCGTCCTCCATGCGGTCGGGGTTGTCCATCGAGACGATCTCGGGGGCGTCCTCGTTGTTGTTCTGCGGCAGGTACGACAACAGCGTCTTGGTCATCCGCAGGGCCGAGTGCTCGTCCTCGGCCAGGAACTGGGCGACGCCGGAGTTGGTGTTGTGCACCCACGCGCCACCGAGTTGTTCGGCCGAGACCTCTTCGCCGGTGACGGTCTTGATGATGTCGGGGCCGGTCAAGAACATCGCCGAGGTCTTGTCGACCATGACGGTGAAGTCGGTGAGCGCGGGGCTGTAGACCGCACCACCGGCGCAAGGGCCCATGATCAGCGAGATCTGCGGGATCACGCCCGAGGCCTGCACGTTGCGGAAGAACACCTCGCCGTAAGCGGCCAGCGAGCGCACACCCTCCTGCACCCGGGCGCCGCCGGAGTCGTTGAGCCCGATCAGCGGGATGCCCGAGGCGATCGCCAGGTCCTGAATGCGCGAGATCTTGTTCGACTGCACCTCTGAGAACGAGCCACCCAGCACGGTGAAGTCCTGGGCGTAGACCGCGACCCGGCGTCCGTTCACCTTGCCGAAGCCGGTGATGATGCCGTCACCGGGATAGGTCGAGGCGTCGGAGCCGAAGTCGGAGTTCTGGCTGGTGGCCAGGGCGCCCAGTTCCTGGAAGGAGGCCTCGTCCAGCAGCAGGGCGAGCCGCTCCCGGGCGGTCATCTTCCCCTTGGCGTGCTGGGCCTCGATGCGCTTGGGCCCGCCTCCGGCGAGCGCCTGATCGCGCTTGACCCGCAACGTCGACAGCTGGTCCGCCATGGTTCCCCGTTCCGGTGGCTGTGCTTGCCCGGACGTCATCGTCCGGTGTTCTGGAAACTAGCAAAGCCGGTTGTGGCCGCCGACAGCGCCCCCGGCTCGACCCGCGCCGATCGCCACCGAGTGGTTGAGTGGTGCCATGACCACCACGCGCCCCACCCTGTCAGGCGACTTCGCCATGGTCTCGTCGACCCACCACCTGGCCACCGCCTCGGGAATGTCGGTGCTCGAGCGTGGTGGCAATGCCGTCGATGCGGCGGTGGCCACGGCGTTCACGCTGCACGTCGTCGAGCCGCACCTCAACGGACCCGGTGGCGATGCGCCGATCATCCTCAGCCTGCCCGGTGAGGACGAGCCGAGGGTGCTCTCGGGCCAGGGCTGGGCACCGGCGGGGGCGACGGCTGCCGCCTACCGTGACCTGGGGCTCGACCTGGTGCCCGGTACGGGTCCGCTGGCGGCTCCGGTGCCCGGTGCCGTGCCGGCCTGGCTCGTCCTGCTGCGCGACCACGGCACCTGGCGGCTGCGCGACGTGCTCGAGTACGCCATCGGACTGGCCGAGCGTGGGCACCATCCGCTGCCGCAGGTCACCCGCACGGTCGAGTCGGTGCGGGAGCTGTTCACCGAGCACTGGACGAGCTCTGCCGAGGTCTACCTGCCCCATGGACGAGCGGTCACCCCGGACGAGCGGCTGTGCAACCCGGTGCTGGCGGCCACCTGGCAGCGGCTGCTGGACGAGGCCGAGGCGGTCGGCCCTGACCGGGAGGCCCAGATCGACGCGGCGCTGCACTGCTGGAGCCAGGGCTTCATCGGTGAGGCGTTGGTCGCTGCCGCCGGACGGCTGGCGATGGATTCGTCCGGGTCAGCGCACTCGGGTTTCCTGAGCGGCGACGACCTCGTCGAGTGGCAGCCGGCCTGGGAGCGGCCGGTGAGCGCCTCGTGGGGGCCCTGGACGGTGCACAAGTGCGGACCGTGGTCACAGGGCCCAGTGTTCACCCAGCAACTCGACCTGCTGGGTGGAGTGGCGCCCGGTGAGCTCTCGACGCTGCCGTCAGGTGACTTCGACGCCGAAACGGTGCACCGCATCGTCGAGGGCGCCAAGCTGGCCTTCGCCGACCGCGAGGCCTGGTACGGCGACGGCGCCGACATCGGCTGGCTGGCCGACGCCGACCTCGTGGCCGCGCGTGGGGCGCTGGTGGGGGAGTCGTCGTCGCTGGAGTTCAGGCCCAGCGTGGTCGACGGACGGGAGCTGCGTCTGGCCGGCCACGTCGAGCGGTTGCTGGCCGGTGGGGTCTCGCGCGACCGCGTGGCGGGCGCGGGTGAGCCGACCGTGCAGACCCACGCCGACCCGGTGCCTGGGGCCGATGGCACGATGCCCGGTGACACCTGCCACCTCGACGTGGTCGACGCCTCGGGGATGATGGTCGCCGCGACCCCCTCGGGCGGCTGGCTGCAGTCGAACCCGGTTGTCCCCGAACTCGGCTTCCCGCTCGGCACCAGGCTGCAGATGATGTGGCTGGACGACGACCTGCCCAACTCACTGGTGCCGAGGCGTCGTCCCCGCACGACCCTGACCCCGAGCCTGGCCTGCTTCGAGGGACGCCCGACGATCGCCTTCGGCACCCCCGGCGGTGACCAGCAGGACCAGTGGAGCTTCCACCTGTTCGCCCGGCTGGCCAACGACTTCGACCGCACCGGGCGACTGGACCTGCAGCAGGCGATCGATGCCCCGAACTGGCACACCGAGCAGGTGGTCGGGTCGTTCTGGCCCAGGGAGTGGATCCCCAACCAGGTGGTGGTCGAGGCGCAGACGGACGAGTCGGTGGTCTCCGGTCTGCGCTCGCGCGGCCACGACGTGGTGGTGGCCCCGGCCTGGACCGAGGGCCGGCTGTGCGCGGTGGCCAGGCATCCCCGCACCGGACAGTTGCTCGCCGGCGCCACGCCCAGGGGAGTGCAGGCCTACGCCGCAGGGCGGTGAGCGGAACGGTCTGGGTGGTCGAGTAGGAGCGCCTGCGACGTGTCGAGACCGCTCATGCACGAGGGGGGACTCGCCCGCCACCGATCTCCACCCCATGGCGGATTCGCGACGAGCCCCGATCACGACAGACTGGAACCATGAGCGACGACAGGCACCTGCGGGTCGGCACCGCCCAGCGCGAGCACGCCCTCGAGCTCGTCCGCGAGGCAGCCGCCGATGGACGACTCGAGTACACCGAGCTGGATTCCCGGGTGGCGCGAGCGCTCGGCGCGGTCACCCGGGACGACCTGGCCATGGTGCTCGACGACCTGGTGCCGTCGGCCGACCTCGACCAGGTGCTCGGTGAGTCCCCGGCGCTCGGCGAGGGCCCGGGCTACCGGTGGGAGCGGCCGCTGGTGATCACCTCGGCCGTCGGCCAGACCCGGTTCGGTGGCGACTGGCTGGTTCCGCCCTTCCTCGAGGTGCACGCCAAGTGGAACCAGGCCAAGCTCGACTTCACCCACGCCCGCTCGGCGGGCCAGCTGATCGACCTGGTGCTGGTCGGTGGCTACGGCACCCTCGTCCTGATCGTCCCCGAGGGCTGGGGTGTGGACGTGTCGGCGGTGATGGCCGACCAGTCGTCCACGGTGACCAGTTCGGTGCCCACCCGCCCGACTGCTGGGCATCCCCGGATCGTGGTGCGTGGGCGCACCAGTTCGGGAGTGCGGGTGCGCCCGGCGTCGCGCTTCGACAAGTGGCAGGGGCGGCGCAAGCCCGCTCAGCCGCCGCCAGTTCCCCGCGCGGCGATCGAGGCCTGAGCGAATCCCTGGGGGGTCGAGCAGGAGCGCTCGCGCGACGTGTCGAGACGGCTGCGGGCGGATCAGACCGGCTTGGTCGCCACCATCAGGTCGCGGTTGATCGAGGAGTCGACCCGGTGAGCGAAGCCCAGCCAGGCGTCTCCGGTGCACACCTCGAGCCCGGCCTTCTCGAGCATCTCAGCGAGCGCCTCGCGAGTCAGCCCGTGGGTGTTCCACGACAGTCCGAGCGCCCCTCCGGCGCGCAACTGCCGTGACCAGACCGGGATCGCCTCGCCCAACAACCCCGCCGGAGACCGGTCGCGCTTGCCGGACACCCCGCGCACATCGGTCGACGATCCGTGCACCACGCCATAGGGGGCATCGGCCACGATCGCGTCGAAGCGCTTCTTGCCCCACAGCTTGGCCGAATCGCGGGTGTCGCCGGTGAACACGCCCATGGTCAGCGTGGGACGATCGGGCAGCCGCAGTTCGCCCTCGAACTTGCGTCCCAGGCTCTTGCCCTCGCGGCGCACCGGGACGAGGTCGGCGTTGTGCTTGAGGCGCTTGCGGCGAAGCCAGGTCTTGGCGTAGGCGCTCAACTGCTCCACCGACTTGGCGTCGCCCTCGACCCCGAAGCCGTGGTGGCCGAGCATCCACGCGGTGAACAGGGTGGTGCCTCGTCCGGCCAGAGGGTCGAGCACATCCAGCGGACGACCTTGCGCCTCAGTCCTGACCCGCGCCAGCGTCACGTTCAGCAGCAGCCGGGTGAACTGTTCGTTGGTCTTGCCGGGGTACTTGGGGATGGTGACCAGGTCGTCGTCCAGCCAGTCGACCTCGGGCAACGCGATCGGACGCAGCAACTCATCGTCCCCAGATCCGTCGTCGTCCCCGACCCGCTCGAACAGGGCCAGCCTCGCCGACTGGGTGGCCAACACCGCCAGCGCGGCCTCGTCCAACCCGTCGGCCTCGAACCCGAGGTGGACGACGCCGGCGATCGTGGTGGGCGCGACTTCGCGGGCGAAGGCGGCCGTCAGCGCCAGTTCGGACGCGGTGAGGGCAGCAGATTCCCCGGCGTAGACGCGGTTGGCGGCGGGGGCGAGCAGCAGGCTGTAGCGGGGCACGGAACTCAGTGCAGGTTCACGTGGTGGTGCTCGTACGGGGTGCCCTTGGCCCGCTCGATGCTGGCGTTGATCTCCTTCTCGGCCGCCTCGCGACCGGTCCAGGTGGCACCCTCGACCGACTTGCCGGGCTCGAGGTCCTTGTAGACGGTGAAGAAGTGCTCGATCTCGAGCAGCAGCAGTTCGGGCAGCGAGTCGATGTCGGTGATCAGGTTCTGGCGCTGGTCGGCGGTGGGAATGCAGACCACCTTGTCGTCACCGCCCATCTCGTCCTTCATCCGGAACATGGCGACGGCGCGGCACTCGATCAGGCACCCGGGGAAGGTGGGCTCGGGCACCAGCACGAGCGCGTCGAGCGGGTCACCGTCCTCACCGAGCGTGCCCTCGACGAAGCCGTAGTCGTAGGGGTACTGGGTCGAGGTGAACAGCGTCCGGTCCAGGCGGATGCGGCCGGTGTTGTGGTCCATCTCGTACTTGTTCTTGGTCCCCTTCGGGATCTCGATCGTGACGTCGAAGGTCAACCCCTCGGGTGCGGGGGCGAACTCGACTCGGGCGAAATCTTGGGTCACGTCGACGGCTCTCTATGATGGGGGCACTCGTCCAGAAGCGAGGATATCGCGTTGCGGGAGGTACCGGTGAGTCGAGCGGACGGGCGCCGTGGCCCCCTGCTGGGACTGTCGGTGCTGGCGATGGTGACCACTGTCATCATCATCGGCCTGATCGTCGGTGGCGGCCCCCTGCTCAACGCCACCTCACTGCGGGTCGACGGCGGTCGTCCCAGCATCGAGCCAAGTCTGTTCGCTCCGCCCACACCGACCCCGCTGCCGAGCGCCACCGGCGACGGCGTGATCGACGAACCCGACCCCGCGACCCCGTCGGCGAGCGTCGTCCCGGCCAGCCTGTCGGCCAAGCTCAAGGCGGTGCCGCGCGAACACGGTGGGACGAACGCGGTGCTGGTGATCGACCCGGCCACCGGCACGCCGCTGTACAGCGAGAACGCCGCCACCTCGATGATCCCGGCCTCGAACATGAAGACCTTGGTCGCACTCGCGGTGCTCGAGGAACTCGGCCCCGACGCCGAGTTCACCACCTCGGTCTCGCTGCAGGGCACCAGGGTGGTGCTGCGCGGCGGCGGCGACCCCTACCTCAGCCAGATCGGCCACCCCGCTCTCCAGGGCGGACCGACGCTGGTCGACCTCGCCACCCAGACCGCGACCGCCCTCAAGGCCGCCGGTGTCACCACCGTGACCCTGGCCGTGGACGACACGCTGTTCACCGGCCCGGCCTGGAACCCGGCCTGGCCGACCACCTACGGCGACCAGGTCACCCCGATCAGCGCCCTGATGGTCGACGGCGGACGCGTGCTGGACGCGCAGGGTCGTCCTGTCGTCGGCGCCCCGCGCGCCAAGGACGCCGCCCTCGACGCCGGCACCCGCTTCATCGCCCTGCTCACCGAGCGCGGCATCAAGGTCAACGGCAAACCCACCCGGGCCAAGGCCGCCGGAACCCAGATCGCCGAGGTCACCTCGCTGCCGCTGGAGGTGCTGGTCACCCGGATGATGGTGATCTCTGACAACACCGCCGCTGAGGTGCTGCTGCGCCAACTGGCCCTGGGCGCCGGCAAGCCCGGCTCGTTCGTCGGCGGCGCGCAGGCCCTGCAGCAGCAACTCACCGCCCTGAAGATCTGGCGCAAGGGCGCGGTCATCCAGGACGGCTCGGGCCTGAGTCGCGGCAACCGGGTCTCGGCCGAGATGCTCGGCGCGGCCTGGCTTCGGGTGAGCAGCACCGAGTCGGTGCGAGGGCTGCTGGTGGCCACCCCGGTGGCCGGCGTCTCGGGAACCTTGCGCGACCGCTTCTTCAACCCCGACGCCAAGGCCGGACGAGGCTGGGTGCACGCCAAGACCGGAACCCTGCGCGAGGTGTCGTCGTTGTCGGGCTGGACGGTCACCGCCGACGGGCAACCCGTGGTGCTCGTGCTGATCGTCAACAACTCCAAGAACGACTGGTTCGCCCGCACCTGGATTGACGCCTCGGCATCGGCGATCACCGGATGTGGCTGCCGATGAGCCAACTGAACTCCCTGCCCTGGATCGACTGGGGCACCGTCGAGGCGGTCGGGCACTCGATGGTGCCTCCGGGACCGCCGATGTCGGCGAGCGAACGCAGCGAGGTGGTGGACGAACTGCGCCGCGCCGCAGCCGCAGCCCCCGCACTGGTCGCCCAAGCAGCGGGGCTCGCCGACGTTGACGTGCGGGTCGCCGGTGACGCCGAGCGGGTGATCGACCGCCGCAGTTGGGTGAGCGTCAACGCCCTGTCGGCGCGGGCGATCGTCGAGTCCCTCGGGGTGCCGCGCCAGGCCCCGTCGCTGGCGCGCAAGGTGGCCGGACGAGCGATCGGTGCCCAGATCGGCGCCGCGTTCAGCCTGCTGGGACGACGCGTGCTCGGCCAGTACGACCCGTTCGGGCCGCGGCCGGGACTGGTGCTGGTGGCCCCCACCATCGTCGAGGTCGAACGGGCGCTCGGGGTGGTCCCCAGCGACTTCCGCACCTGGGTGTGCCTGCACGAACAGACCCACCGGGTGCAGTTCGCCACCGCCCCCTGGCTGCGCGAGCACCTGCTGTCGCTGGTGGGCCAGGTGCTCGCCGAGGAGAACGCGTCCGGCGACCGACTGGTCGATGTCGGGGTGCGGGCGATGCGGGGCGACCGCCGCGAACACTCCAACGGTGGTCTGCTCGACCTGGTGTCGGCTCCGGCGGCGGCCCAGACCCTCGACCGGGTGACCGCGGTGATGAGCCTGCTCGAGGGCCACGCCGACGTGATGATGGACCGGGCCGGGCCCGAGGTGATCGCCACCCTGCCCCGGATCCGGGCGAAGTTCGAACTGCGCCGCGACCAGGGCGGCTGGCAGGCCGCGCTGGGCAAGCTGCTCGGCATGGACGCCAAGATCGCCCAGTACCGCGACGGCGCCAAGTTCTGTCGCACCGTGGTCGACACGGTGGGGGTCGAGGGCTTCAATGCCGTCTGGCAAGGGCCTGAGTCGCTCCCGGACCGCGACGAGTTGGCCGACCCGAAGCGCTGGATGACCCGCATGGGGCTGTGATGGCCCGCCGCGAACTCGGACCTGCGGCGCTGCAGGTGGTGCAGGCCGTCCGCGGGCTGGTCGACGATGTGGCGAGCGCCAGCGGTGCCCCTCACGCCGATCGAGTAGCGAGCGCCAGCGAGCGTGTCGAGATCCCCACCCTCGTCCTCGGAGTCTCCGGCGGTGCCGACTCCATGGCCCTGGCCGCGGGCCTGGCGGCCACGCTCGAGCAGCGGCGGCGGGCCGGTCTGGGCATCCCCGACGTGCTGGCGGTGGTGGTCGACCACGGGCTGCAACCCGGCTCGGACGAGGTGGCCAGCACAGTCGCCGCGCGGGTCGAGGCGCTGGGTCTTGCCTGCCGTGTGGTCCGTGTCGAGGTGGCGACCGACTCCGGGATGGGGCTCGAGGCGGCGGCCCGCGGGGCCCGTCTGGCAGCGCTGCGAGAGGCGGCTGGGGGAGGGCTTGTCGTCCTCGGGCACACCCTGGACGACCAGGGCGAGACCGTGCTGCTCGGCCTGGCCCGCGGCTCGGGCACCCGCTCGCTGGCCGGCATCGCCGAACGTGCCGGCGACCTGGTCAGGCCATTGCTCGGCCTGCCCCGGACGGCCACCGTGCAGGCCTGTCGTGAGTGGGGCATCGACGTCTGGGACGACCCGCACAACACCGATCCGCGCTTCCTGCGCTCCCGGGTGCGCCACGAACTGATGCCGGTGCTGAACGAGGTGCTCGGCCCCGGTGTCGCCAAGGCGCTCGCCCGCACGGCGACCCTGGCTGCTCAGGACGCCGACGCCCTCGACGTCTGGGCCGCCGACCACCTTCCTGACGGCGACGTGCTGCCGGTGGCCACCCTCGAGGCGCTGCCACCAGCGGTCGCCAGCCGCGTGCTGCGGGCCTGGTTGCTGGCATGCGGAGCCACCGAGGTGAACCACGACCACACCGCTTCGGCGCTCGCCCTGGTCACGCACTGGCGCGGACAAGGACCGATCAGCCTGCCCGGCCTGTTCGTGCAGCGCAGTGATGGCGGGCTGCTCGCATCCCCGTCGAGCGTTCGGTGATGGTTTCGTGCCACGCGATGGGCGGAATCGCCGAAATCTGGGTCAAATCTCGGATCGCGTGGCACGAAACCATCAGCCCGCTCGGTTGACCCCACCGACGGCGTGTTGGCCATCGTCGCTCGCTAGGGTTGACCCGTGGATGCTGCTGACCTGAGCCAGGACCTGTCCGAAGTGCTGCACACCCGCGAGGCGATCGACCAGCGCCTCGTCGAGTTGGCCGCCCAGATCGACTCCGACTACGCCGGACGCGACCTGCTGCTGGTCGGTGTGCTCAACGGCGCGGTCATGGTGATGGCCGACCTGAGTCGCAGCCTCAAGAGCCACTGCACGATGGACTGGATGGCGATCAGCTCCTACGGCTCGGGCACCAAGAGCTCCGGCGTGGTGCGCATCCTCAAGGACCTCACCACCGACATCTCGGGCAAGCACGTGCTGATCGTCGAGGACATCCTCGACACCGGCCTCACGCTGAGCTACCTGGTGCACAACCTGAAGTCGCGCGAGCCCGCCTCGATCGAGGTGATGACCATGTTCCGCAAGCCCGAGGCCGCCACCACCGACGTCGACGTGAAGTACGTCGGCTTCGACATCCCCAACAAGTTCGTCATCGGCTACGGACTCGACTACGCCGGCCGCTACCGCAACCTGCGCGACGTCGGCGTGCTGTCACCCCACGTCTACGAGTGACTCACGTCTACGAGTGACCTCACGGCAGCGGCAGGCGCTTCATCACGTGTGAGCTGTAGACGTTGCTGACCACCTGACCCTCGAGCCACTCGGTCAGCCGCGCCGCCTGCGCGTCGATCAACCGCCTCTGGTCGGCGGTGACCTTCTCGAGCAGCACCACCTCGACGCGACCGGCCTCGTCCTGCACCCAGCCACCGACGATGCGACCGTCGACCCAGACGGTCGTGCAGCCGTTGCCGACCGTGTCGAACAGGTACGGCACGTGCTCGCGCGGCAGGTACCAGTCGCGGCCGCGCCATCCCATCGTCGTCGGGTCGAGCACAGGCAACAGCGACGCCCACGGCCCCACGGCCTCGGCCGTCTCGCCCGGGCGTTCGTCCACGTCGTCGGGCAGCACCCAGGCCACCTCGCCCGACCCCAGCGCCACCTGCACCGCCCCGACGTCGGCCAGTGCCTGCCGCACGGCGGCCTTCGTGCCTCCCAGCCACCAGACCAGGTCGGCCTCGGTGCCCGGGGCGAAGGTGGCCAGCCAACGCCGCACGATCTCGGCGTACCCGGCCTGCGAGTCCCAAGCAGCAGGCACCTCACCCAACCAGGTCTGCATCGAGGTCCAGCGCGGACGTGACACCCGCCAGCCGCCTGCGTTCTCGCCACGGACGATGCGTCCCTGCACACCCATCAGCGTCAGCACGTTCGGCGCGATCGAGCCACGGCTGGCATAGCTCTTTCCGACGGCGCGATCGACCATTCCCGACAACTCGACCAGCGCTTCGCGCAGTTTCGCGGCCTGGTGGGCCGAGCCATCGGCCAGGTGCGCCTCGACCGCCGCAAAGGCCCGCTCCAGGTGGGCAGGCCCGTCGTCGGCGATTCCGGCGCTCTCGATCTCCTTGGCCAACCGTTTGTACTCCGCGACAGCCACCCGGGCGCTCGCGCTGCCCCACAGGGCGGGCAGCAGGTCGCGGGGCGCCACGAACATCGTCCGACGCATCGCCAACTGCTTGACGATCGAGCGCTCCCGGTAGAGCGCGTGCTCGACGTCGTCGATGCTGACGCCCTCGGTGCGGGCCTGCACCGACAGGTGCACCGTCGACGGTTCGGTGGCGTGCAACACCGTCATCGCCCGGGTCGCCTCGAGCGGTCCGGCCGCCCGGTGGTCGGGGTGCAGTCCGTGGCGGACGGCGAGTCGGCGGCGGCGTTCGGCATCGGTGACCAGGCGCATGGACGAATCCTGCCGTAGCCGGGTTCGTCCGCCACGCGAACCAGCCCGAGGCAGGCCGGCACCACCGTGACGAACCACGCCCCGATAGCTTCGCCGAGGGCGTGGCTACGAGCCCCGATGGGTTCACACCCCGCTGGTAGCCTTGACCTGCTCAGCGTCACCGCAGCGACGCTCCCACGCACAAGGCAGGCAATGAAGACCCCGTCGAAGCTCATCCGCAACCCCTTCATCTGGATCCTCATGGTGATGTTGCTGGTCATCGGTGCGATGAACCTGGCCTCGCGCTCCACCGGCTTCAAGGAGGTGCCCACCTCTGAGGCGGTCTCGCTGATCACCGGCACCGAGAAGCTCAAGGAAGTCGTGCTGATCGACGGTGAGCAGGCGATTCGGATCACCAAGGACGACGGCACCAAGGTGCGCTCGACCTGGGTGGGGCAGCAGTCGACCGACCTGGTCACCGCGCTGAACAAGCGCGTGGCCGACAAGACCATCGAGGTCTGGCGGGGTGAGAACCCCAAGCCGGGCATCCTCACGACGCTGCTCTACAACCTGCTGCCGATCCTGCTGCTGATCCTGGGCTTCTTCTTCATCATGAACCTGGTGCAGGGCGGCGCCGGTGGCGGACGAGGCGTGATGGGCTTCGGCAAGTCGAGGGCCAAGATCGCCACCAAGGACACCCCGCAGACCACCTTCGCCGACGTCGCCGGTTGTGAGGAGGCGATCGAGGAGCTCCAGGAGATCCGCGAGTTCCTCTCCGACCCGCCCAAGTTCCAGCGCGTCGGTGCCAAGATCCCCAAGGGCGTGCTGCTCTACGGCCCGCCCGGAACCGGCAAGACCCTGCTCGCCCGCGCTGTGGCCGGCGAGGCCGGGGTGCCGTTCTTCTCGATCTCGGGCTCGGACTTCGTCGAGATGTTCGTCGGCGTCGGTGCCAGCCGTGTGCGCGACCTGTTCGAGCAGGCCAAGGAGGCGGCTCCGGCGATCGTGTTCATCGACGAGATCGACGCGGTCGGACGCCACCGCGGCGCCGGCATGGGTGGCGGTCACGACGAGCGCGAGCAGACCCTCAACCAGTTGCTGGTCGAGATGGACGGTTTCGACGTGCGTGGCGGGGTCATCCTGATCGCGGCCACCAACCGTCCCGACGTGCTCGACCCGGCGCTGCTTCGTCCGGGACGATTCGACCGCCAGATCGGTGTCGAGGCCCCCGACCTCAAGGGACGCCACCAGATCCTGCGAGTGCACGCCAAGGGCAAGCCGATGGCCGAGGACGTCGACCTGGAGTCGGTGGCCCGCCGCACCCCCGGATTCACCGGCGCCGACCTGGCCAATGTGCTCAACGAGGCCGCCCTGCTCACCGCCCGGCTCGACCTGCCACTGATCGGCAACCGTGAACTGGACGAGGCGATCGACCGCGTGCTCGCCGGCCCGCAGAAGCGCACCCGGTTGATGAACGAGCACGAGCTGTTGGTCACCGCCTACCACGAGGGCGGCCACGCCCTGGTCGCCGCGGCGATGCCCGGCACCGACCCGGTGCAGAAGATCACCATCCTTCCGCGAGGACGAGCACTCGGCTACACGATGGTGATGCCTGACAACGACAGGTACTCCCAGACCCGAGGCCAGTTGCTCGACCAGATGGCCTACATGATGGGCGGACGAGCGGCCGAGGAGCTGATCTTCCACGACCCCTCGACCGGTGCCGGCAACGACATCGAGAAGGCCACCAAGGTGGCCCGGGCGATGGTCACCCAGTACGGCATGAGCGACCGGCTGGGGACGATCCAGCTCGGCGGTGGCGACACCGAACCGTTCCTGGGCATGGCGGCCGGCTCGGGTCCCCGGGTCGACTACTCCGACGCGACTGCCACCATCATCGATGAGGAGATGAACAAGCTGCTCGAGACCGCCCACCAGGAGGCGTTCGAGGTGCTCGAGGCCAACCGCGACGTGCTGGACGAACTGGTGCGCCAGTTGCTGGTCAAGGAGACCCTGCAGAAGGCCGAGGTCGCCGAGATCTTCACCGACCTCAAGCGTTGGCCCTCGCGCGGCGCCTGGACCGGCTCCGAGAAGCGGGTGCCGTCGTCCGAACCGCCTGTCGAGATGCCGGAGCGCCCGGTGCAGCCGGCCCTGTCGCCCGGCAGCGGCAGCGAGCCGCAGCCCGCCGGTGGCACTCAGCTGCCGCCCGGGCACACCCCGCCGAGCACCCCGCCCAGCGACCCCTACGCCAATCCGATGCCGGGTGGCTGGGGTGGCGACCCCTACCGACAGCCGCCGATCGGTGGCCAACCCCCGCAGGGTCCGCCCTCGGGACCATGGGGAGCGCCCGGCACCCCGGGTCAGCCCGGCACCGGCCTGCCCGGCGGTGGCCACCCCGGTGAGGACGGTCCGCTGCCGCCGAACAACCCGTGGGGTCCGCCTCCCGGCCAGGGTCCGCAGGGCCCGGGAATCTCTCGCTGAGGCCGATGATGGCCTCCGACCTGCCGCGCGGCGAGTCGCCCGGCTCTGAGCAGCCCAGATTCGATCTGGCGCGCATTGAGGCCGCCGTTCGCGAGATCCTGCTGGCGATCGGTGAGGACCCCGATCGTGACGGGCTGCGCGACACCCCAGCCCGGGTGGCCAAGTCGTACCAGGAGATCCTGTCGGGCCTTCACCAGGACGCCGGTGAGTTGTTGGCGACCACCTTCGACATCGCCCACGACGAGATGGTGCTGGTGCGCGACATCGAACTGTGGAGCCTGTGCGAGCACCACCTGCTGCCCTTCACCGGGGTGGCGCACGTGGCCTACATCCCCAACCGTGAGGGTCGGGTCACCGGGCTGAGCAAGCTGGCCCGGCTGGTCGACCTGTTCGCCAAGCGGCCCCAGGTGCAGGAGCGGCTCACCACCCAGGTCGCCGACGCCCTGGTCGAGCACCTGCAGGTGCGCGGCGCGCTGGTGGTGATCGAGGCCGAGCACCAGTGCATGACCATGCGTGGGGTCCGCAAGCCTGGTTCACGGACAACCACCTCGGCGGTGCGCGGCATGCTGCGCGACCCGGCCACCCGCGCCGAGGCCATGGCCCTGATCAACTCACCGCGATGACCGACCGCACCCTCGTCATGGCGGTGCTCAACGTCACCCCCGACTCCTTCTCCGACGGGGGACGTTGGCTCGACGCCGAACGCGCCGTCGACCACGGGCTCGACCTGGTCGCCCAGGGCGCCGACATCATCGACGTCGGCGGGGAGTCCACCCGCCCGGGCGCGCATCGTCCGAGCTTGGACGAGGAACTCAACCGCGTCGTCCCGGTGGTGGCAGCCCTCTCGGGCCAGGGGGTGACGGTGTCGGTCGACACCATGCGCGCCGCCGTCGCCGAGGCCTCGATCGCCGCCGGTGCCGCGATCATCAACGACGTCTCGGGTGGGCTCGCCGACCCCGACATGCTGGCCACTGTTGCCGGGGCCGACGTCGACTACATCGCCATGCACTGGCGCGGCCACGGTGAGGTGATGAACGCCAACGCCCGCTACCTCGACGTGGTCGCCGAGGTGCTCGACGAACTGGTCGATCGGCGCGACGCCGCACTCGCAGCCGGCGTCGCCCCCGAGCGGCTCGTCCTCGACCCCGGGTACGGGTTCGCCAAGGACGCCGAGCACAACTGGGCGCTGCTCCGCGCACAGGAGCAGTTCCTCGATCTGGGGCACCGGCTGCTGGTCGGGGTGTCACGCAAGCGATTCCTCGGTGAACTCTTGGCGGACGAGCACGGTCCCAGGCCCGCGGATGAACGCGACGATGCCACAGTGGCCCTGACCACCCACAGTGCGTTGCAGGGGGTCTGGGCGGTGCGCACACACACCGCGCGGGCCCACCGTGACGCGGTCGAAGTTGTGGCCCGACTACGCCGGACGCCCTGACCAGACCGTTCTCGGGTATGGTCGGCGCGTCGTGAACGACACGACGCACAGGACGTGGTGGACGAGAGTGGAGGTGGCATGGTCGAGCCGGTGTGGATCACCCTGACCGGGCTGCGTGCCGTTGGTCACCACGGGGTCTACGAGCACGAGCGTCGCGACGGCCAGGAGTTCGTCGTCGACCTGCGCCTCGAGGTTGCGGTCGACACGTCGGCCGACCAGATCGAGGGCACCGTGCACTACGGCGAGGTGGCCGAGGCCGTCGTCGCCGACGTCACCGGCTCACCGGTTGACCTGATCGAGACGCTGGCCGGCCGCATCGCCGACACCTGCCTCGCGTTCGAGCCGGTGACCACGGTCGAGGTCGTCGTCCACAAGCCGCAGGCGCCGATCACGGTGGCCTTCGACGACGTGTCGGTCAGCCTCGTCCGCAGCAGGCCCCTCGTCCGGAGCAAGTGTGAGGAGCAGCATGAACACCCCCGTTGACGTCGACACCCTCGGCAACCTGCGACCGATCAGCAAGGTCGTGTTCAGTCTGGGTAGCAATGTCGGCGACAGTCTCGAGATCCTGCAGGCAGCGGTGACCGAACTGGCGCAGACCCCTGACCTGATTCCGGTCGACCTGTCGAGCGTCTACGTGACCGAGCCGGTGGGGCCGGTGACCGACCAGCCTGACTTCTACAACTTGGTGATGGTCGCCGAGACGACGCTCGAACCGATGACCCTGCTCGACCGGGTGCTCGCGCTCGAGGAGGCCTTCGGTCGTCAGCGTGAGGTCGCGGGTGGTCCGCGCACGCTCGACATCGACCTGATCATGGTCGGCAAGCGCGAACGTGCGGACGAGCGGCTGGTGCTGCCGCATCCGCACGCCCACGAGCGTGCCTTCGTGCTGGTGCCCTGGCTCGAGGCCGACCCGCTGGGGGAACTGCCCGGCGTGGGACCGATTGCAGATCTGCTGGTGGAGTTGGACACTTCGGGTGTGCGCAAGATCGATGAGGTCATCGAGTTCCCGTGACCCGGGTGTTCGACGAGGAGCAGGGACCTGCTCCTGATCCCAAGCCGACCCCTGAGGGACCTCGGCTCGGATTGACCACGCCCAAGTTGCTGGCGGTGGCCGCGCTGAGCGGCGCGGTGGTGGGCTGGTTCGTGGTCGAGACCTTCGAACTGCTCGGACGAACCGTGCCGGTCACACCCTGGTCGATGTCGCTGGTGCTGCTGGTGATCGGGGCGCTGGCGTCAGTGGCCGCCGTGGTGGTCAGCCGACGAGCCGGGACGCCCGGGGCGCTGGACCCCTCATCGGCGGTCTCGGCCCTGGTGTTGGGCAAGACGATCGTGCTCAGTGGTGCCCTGCTGGCCGGGGGGCACCTCGCCTACGCGCTCACCCAGGTCGGGCAGTGGGACGCGCCCCTGCCCCGCCAGCGAGTGCTATGGGGACTGGTCGCCGTGGTCTGCGCAGGGCTCTTCGCCGTGGGTGGCTGGCGACTCGAGAAGGCGTGCTGGGTCGATCCCGGCGCGGACGAGCCCGAGGACGCCGCCTGAGTGTTTCCACGCTGGTCGAGTGGGTCGCGAGGGACGAGCGACCGTGTCGAGACCGTGTCCGTGTACACGTGGGACATGGCTCATCGAGTGGCTGGTCGAGTGGGTCATGAGGCCCGAGGGCGAGATCTTCCACCCCGGTCCGAGGTCGCGTGCGCAGTTCTTCCCGGTGCCCTCGGTCATGGACGCGCCGCCCTTGGCTCCGGTCGGGTTCTCGGCGCTGATCGAGCGGGTGGTGACGCGGCCCAGGCCTCGTCCCAGCTTGCTGCCGTGCAGGTGCGGTGCCGACGACATCTCGGGCTCCTTCGTGGTGGGCGTCCAGCAGACCTCTCCAGCCTCGCCGATCGATGGCGATTCGTGGCGTGAAATGCACCGAACACCGGCAGTTTCACGCCATGGATGCGCCAGTGGCTGCAGCTTTGTGAACGCAGGATGATGATTTGCTGAGCTCTCCGAGTGGCTCGGCGAGTTCGCGGGTGCCACCGCCTAGGGTGGGCCCCGTGAGTGCCAAGCATGTTGCCCCCCTGTCCGTCGAGCGTCGCGCGATCTTGGTCGTGCTGCTGGTCGCCGCCCTGGTCGGGGTGCTGACCATCTTCGGTCCCGCCTGGCTGGTGCGGGTCGGTCTGGTCATTGCGCTCGCCGGTGCAGCGGCTGCGGTCTGGCTGGCCTTCACCGAGATGTCGCGCATGGAGGTGCTGCACCGCCGCGAGCTCAAGGCCGTCAAGGCTGTTGCCGCTGCCGCTGCCGCCGCGCACCACACCGAGTCGATGGAGATGATCGGCACCTTCCAGGCCCGGTCGCGCGCCCACACCGCCCAGCTCGACGGCATCCGCTCCGAGCTCGCCTCGACCCAGCAGGAGCTGTCGACGGTGCGTGGCAACCTGCTCTCTGCCCGCAACGAGGCCGACCTGCGCCGCACCCAGCTGGACGAGTTGCAGGCCCAGCTCGAGTCCGAGCGCGCGCTGGTCGCCGAGCTCCGTGCCGCAGCCGCCGAGCAGGCCGCGAGCGATGAGCCCACCACCGAGGCCGAGCTGGTCACCCTGCCGCGCCGCGTCGTGTCGCGCCGCGTGCACGCAGCCGAACTGCCCACCGCCGCCGAGCTGTGGGCCGACGGTGACCACCCGACCCTGGCCGGCGAGGCGCTCTCTCACCTGCCTGAGGTGATCGCCCGGCAGGCCTGACCGCCTCGAGCCACCACCAGACGCACCGGCACCAGCCGGGGCGTCGGTCATTTCCGAGTGGGTGAGCTCACTTGTCGAGGTCGCCGGTGGTCCAGGCCAAAGAGGCCACCACCACGTCGACCCACTCCCGGGGCGTTCCGAGCAGCGCATGCTGCAACGCCTGGGCGTTGGCGAAGGTCGGGGTGCGCAGCGCCAACCGCCACGGCACCCGGTCGCCCCGGCTGACCAGGTGAAATCCGGCCACACCCCACGGGGCCTCGATCGACAACCGGGCCTCGGCATCGGGCAATCTGATGATCTTGGCCAGCTTGACCGACACCGGTCCGTCCACCTCGTCGAGCACGACGCGGCACTGTCGCGCCAGCGAGGCCGACTGGTGCACCTCGTGGACGAGCATCCGCAGCCGCGAGACCGCATCGCCGGTCAGGTCGTCCGGGGTGGCGACGTCGAAGTCGAGTTCGGGGTAGTGCAGGTAGCCCGGACGACGCCTCAGGTCCCACGGCAGCCCCAGGGCTCGCGCCGCAGGCCCGCTCACGCCGAGTGCCTCGGCCTGTTCGGTGGTGAGCACGCCCACGCCCCGAGCATCGGTGAACGGATCGGCCAGCAGTGCATGGTCGATCTCGCCGGCGACCTGTTCGGCCTGGTCGAACCAGACGACCAAGGCGTCCAGCCAGGCCGGGGTGGCGTCCTCGCTGAGACCGCCCAGCCGGTTGAGCATCGGGTGCAGTCGATTGCCCGACAGTTCCAGCATCAGCACCCGGGCGCGCTCGCGCACGGTGCGCAGCCAGGCGGCCAGCGCGTCGTCCCCGCTGAGAGCGCCGACGAAACTCAGGAACCCCAGGTGAGAGATCGCCCGTGCCATCTCGGCCAGAAGGGTGCGCAGCACCACCGCGCGTGGGGGAGGCTGCAGCCCCCACAGGTGCTCGCAGACCAGTGCCGCGCCGAGTTCTCCACTGAACGGGGCCTGCCAGTCATGCCGGTCGGCCAGCATCAGCACCTGACGGTAGTCGCGCACCTCGAACAGCTTCTCGGCGCCCCGGTGCAGGTAGCCGGGCTGCAGTTGCGCCGCGGTGACCAAACCGGCGTCGTCCACGTCGAGCCACAGGTCGACCAGACCCGCCCGGGTGGGGTGCTGGGGGCCCAGGTCGAGCCGCTCGTCACCGGCCAGGGCGCCGATCTGCAGGTGGGTGCGCACGGTCAGGAGTCTGTCACCTTCAGCCGCCAGCACACGAAACGAAGCGGCCCTGTCGTCCTCGCGAAATGTGAGGTCGGCTGCAGACAACCAGATTTTCTCGGATGTGTGCAGATTGCCGATCGTGACGACGTGCGGTTGACGAAAGTGAGTCAATGGCTACTCTTGGCCATGGCGACAATGCGCACAGTGATGTCGCCGCACCTTTTCGTGACCGAATTGCTCCAGAAGGAGAACCCATGGCCAAGCGCACCCAGATCGTGCTCGTCGACGACATCGACGGGTCGAGCGCGACCCAGAGCATCCGTTTCTCGCTCGAGGGAACCTCGTACGAGATCGACCTGAACGACGCCAATGCGGCCGATCTGCGCACTGACTTCTCCAAGTGGGTCGGCCATGCCACCAAGGTGAGCGGCTCGTCGGGTGCCACCAAGCGCACCTCGCGGCGCAACAACACCTCTGCGGTGCGCGAGTGGGCCAATGCCAATGGCTTCAAGGTCAGCTCGCGTGGTCGCGTGCCGGCCGAGGTCAAGGAGGCCTACGACCGCGCCCACTGAGCGCGTTCGGCAAACTCCATCCTGGACGACCATCCACCCGGTGAGGGTGGGTGGTCGTCGGGCTTTGCGCCAACGGCGAAAGGACGGAAGCGCCAGCTGTCACCCGGGGTTACTAGACTTGGGTCAATCCATGACCGCCAGTCGTGGAGCTGATGCGGGATTGACCCGACGGGAGCTCGTCCACCATGAGGGCGAGGCTCCGAGAGGAGACACATGTTCGAGCGGTTCACCGACCGGGCCCGACGCGTCGTCGTGCTCGCGCAGGACGAAGCCAAGATGCTCAACCACAACTACATCGGCACCGAGCACATCCTGTTGGGCCTGATCCACGAGGGTGAAGGCGTCGCCGCGCGTGCGTTGGAGTCGATGGGCATCTCGCTTGAGGCCGTGCGTGAGCAGGTCGAAGACATGATCGGCCCCGGCCAGACCACCCCGACCGCCCACATTCCATTCACGCCGCGCGCCAAGAAGGTGCTCGAGCTGTCGCTGCGCGAAGCGCTGCAGATGAACCACTCCTACATCGGCACCGAGCACATCCTGCTCGGCCTGATGCGTGAGGGTGAGGGCGTCGCGGCGCAGGTGCTGATCAAGCTCGGCGCCGACCTCAACCGGGTGCGCACCACCGTGCTGCAGCTGCTCAGCGGCTACCAGGGCAAGGGCGAGCAGCCCTCGACCGCTGGAGCGCCCGAGGCGCCCTCGCCGTCGTCCGGCACGATCCTCGACCAGTTCGGACGCAACCTCACCCAGGCCGCGCGCGAGAACAAGCTCGACCCGGTGATCGGGCGCGAGAAGGAGATCGAGCGCGTGATGACGGTGCTGAGCCGTCGCACCAAGAACAACCCGGTGCTGATCGGTGAGCCCGGAGTCGGCAAGTCGGCCTGCGTCGAGGGCCTGGCCCAGCAGATCGTCCGGGGTGACGTGCCCGAGACCCTGCGCGACAAGCAGATCTACACCCTCGACCTGGGTGCGCTGGTGGCCGGGAGCCGTTACCGCGGTGACTTCGAGGAGCGCCTGAAGAAGGTGCTCAAGGAGATCAAGACCCGCGGCGACATCATGCTGTTCATCGACGAGATCCACACCTTGGTCGGTGCGGGTGCCGCCGAGGGCGCGATCGACGCCGCCAGCATCCTCAAGCCGATGCTGGCCCGCGGTGAGCTGCAGACCATCGGTGCGACCACCCTCGACGAGTACCGCAAGAACATCGAGAAGGACGCTGCGCTCGAGCGCCGCTTCCAGCCGATCCAGGTGGCCGAGCCCTCGATCGGGCTGACCATCGAGATCCTCAAGGGTCTGCGTGATCGTTACGAGGCGCACCACCGGATCACCATCACCGACGAGGCGCTGTCGGCTGCCGCCAACATGGCCGACCGCTACATCCAGGACCGCTTCCTGCCCGACAAGGCGATCGACCTGATCGACGAGGCCGGTGCCAGGCTGCGGATCAAGCGGATGACCGCCCCGCCCGACCTGCGCGAGTTCGACGAGAAGATCGCCGGCGTCCGGTTGGAGAAGGAGGCCGCGATCGACGCGCAGGACTTCGAGAAGGCCGCGGCCCTGCGCGACGACGAGAAGAAGTTGCTGCGTGCTCGTGACGAGCGTGAGACCGAGTGGAAGTCGGGCGACGATTCCGTGCCGGCCGTGGTCGGTGAGGAGGAGATCGCCGAGGTGCTCTCGAGCGCGACCGGCATCCCGGTGTTCAAGCTCACCGAGGAGGAGTCGGCCCGCCTGCTCAAGATGGAGGAGGAGCTGGGCAAGCGCTACATCGGCCAGCACGATGCGGTGAAGGCGCTGTCGCGCTCGATCCGTCGTACCCGTGCCGGGCTGAAGGACCCCAAGCGTCCCAGCGGTTCGTTCATCTTCGCCGGGCCCTCGGGTGTGGGCAAGACCGAGCTGACCAAGGCGCTGACCGAGTTCCTGTTCGGTGACGAGGATGCGCTGATCACCCTCGACATGAGCGAGTACTCCGAGAAGCACACCGCGTCGCGGATGTTTGGTTCCCCGCCCGGATATGTCGGTTACGAAGAGGGCGGCCAGCTCACCGAGAAGGTGCGTCGCAAGCCCTTCAGCGTGGTGTTGTTCGACGAGATCGAGAAGGCGCATCCCGACATCTTCAATTCGCTGTTGCAGATTCTGGACGAGGGTCGCCTCACCGATGCACAGGGTCGCGTGGTCGACTTCAAGAACACCGTCATCGTGATGACCACCAACTTGGGTACGCGCGACATCTCCAAGTCGGTCAACTTGGGCTTCTCGCAGGCCGGTGACGTTGCTGGCAGCTACGAGAAGATGAAGGCCAAGGTGTCGGACGAGCTCAAGCAGCACTTCCGCCCCGAGTTCCTCAACCGCGTGGACGAGATCGTGGTCTTCCACCAGCTCAGCCAGGAGGACATCGAGCACATCGTCGACCTGATGGTGGCCCAGATCGAGGAGCGCCTCAAGGACAAGGACATGGGCATCGAGCTCACCCCGGCCGCCAAGACCCTGGTCGCCAAGCGTGGCTTCGACCCGGTGCTGGGCGCTCGTCCGCTGCGCCGTGCGCTGCAGCGCGACATCGAGGACATCCTGGCCGAGAAGATCCTGTTCGGGGATCTCAAGGCCGGCGAGGTCGTCGTCGTCGACGTGGCTCCCAAGGGGGACGAGTTGCCGTTCAGCTTCACCGGCAGCCCGAAGTCCGAGGTGCCCGACACGCCTGAACTGGCGATGGAGGGCAGCTGACCTGACGTTGGGTTGAGGAGCGAGCAATCGTCCTCATCCACGTCGGTCGAGTAGCGCGAAGCGCGTGTCGAGACCACCGAGCGGCGCTCACCTTGGGGTGGGCGCCGCTTGGCGTCCCGGGGGCGTGGTGGTGATCGAGTCGCGTTCACGTGTCTCTTGGTTGATCGAGCAGGTCGTGAGGAACGAGCGACCGTGTCGAGATCGCCTGATGCAGTCGTGCCACCAGCCCAGCCCGATTTGTGGCGCGAAACACGCTGCTGACAACGCATTTCACGCCACTGATCGGAGCGGGTTCGTGCGGCCTGGCGCTCGTGGGGCGATTGGTGGCGACAAATCACTCAGTGACAGCCGATTTCACGCCACAAACCGGTGGGGCCCGAGCCCCCATTTGGCGGATCACTCCGCGACTACCCGGAGTGATCCGCCGATCGAGTGCGGTGGCGTCCCCACCGTGGCGAGAACTCGTCCGAGGTCACTGCGCACCCCGCCAGAAATCGTGGACCAGGCTGCCTAGGCTGAAGCCATGCCCACCACGACGCATCGTCCTGTCATTGCCATCATCGGAGCCGGCGGCTTCGTGTTCCCGTTCCGGCTGTTCGGCGACATCATCAGCTTCCCGGCGCTGCAGAACGCCGAGATCAGGCTGATGGACATCGATGAGGGTCGCCTGGCCAGGGTGGTCGATGCGTCCAGGGCGCTGGTCGAGCACCACCAACTGCCGACCCACGTGGTCAGCACCACCGACCGGCGTGAGGCGCTGCGCGACGCCGACGTGGTGATCATCACCTTCCAGGTGGGCGGGGTCGAGGCCTACCGCCACGACGTCGAGATCCCGCGTCGCTACGGCATTGACCAGTGTGTCGGTGACACCCTCGGCCCTGGCGGGGTGTTCCGCTTCCTGCGCTCGGTGGTCGCCTACCAGCAGATTGCTGCCGATGCGCGCGAGCTGTGCCCGAACGCGCAGTTCATCAACTACGCCAACCCGATGGCGATGGCCACCAGCTACCTCAACGCGCTGGGGCTGCGCACCGTCGGCTTGTGCCACAGCGTGCAGGGCACCACCCGCATGCTCGCCCGCAGCATCGACGTGCCCTACGACGAGGTCGCCTTCCGCAGCGCCGGCATCAACCACCAAGCCTGGATCCTCGAGTTCCGCCGCGGCGACGAAGACCTCTACCCGCGCCTGCGCGAGGTGATGGGTGAGCGTCACCAGGTCGGACGATCCGCCGCCCAGTTGCGTGAGGACCAGGGCGACCACTCCGGCGAGATGGACGCCCACTCCACCTATGAGGGTGGCAACGAGCAGGTGCGCACCTCACTGATGCAGGCGTTCGGCTACTTCGAGACCGAGTCGAGCCACCACGCCTCGGAGTACGTGCCCTACTTCCGCAAGAACTCCGACATGGTGCTCGACCACATTCCGCAGCGCTGGGACTACTACGAGATCTGCGCCGACCACGACGTCACCGGCGACCTCACCGACCAGCTCGAGATGCTCAAGGCCGAGCTAGCACCGTCGGTGGAGTACGGGGCTCTGATCGTGAACTCCATGGTCACGGGCACCCCGAGCGTGGTCTACGGCAATGTGCCCAACGACGGACTGATCAGCAACCTGCCCGATGACGCCTGCGTCGAGTTGGCCTGCCTGGTCGACCGCAACGGCGTGCAGCCGGTCAAGCTGGGTGACCTGCCGCCACAGTTGGCCGCGCTCAACCGGACGAACGTCAACGTGCAGACCCTGGCCGTGCAGGCCGCACTCACCGGCAACCGTGAGCACGTCTTCCACGCGGTGGCGCTTGATCCGCTGACGTCTGCGCTGTGCACGCTGCCGCAGATCCGCCAGATGACCGAGGAGCTGTTCGAAGCCCACCGGGACTGGCTGCAGCCCGAGCTCGCGGCCGACTGATCAGACGAGCGCTGCGGTGATGTCGGTCTGGGGGAAGTCGTCGCCCTTGAACAGCAGCGGCTCGCCGCGATCCTTGGCCACGGCATAGGCCAAGGCGTCGCCGAAGTTCAGCCCGGCCGGATGTCGTCCCTTGCCGAAGCGCGCATGCGCGACAGCGGCAGTGGTGGACATCACCTCGTCGAAGGCCACCACGTCACAGATGAGGTCGGCCAACAGGGCGTGCAGGTCGCGCACGGCCTCGTCGCCGGCTCGATGGAGTAGTACCAGCTGCGCCTCGAGCAACGTGGGCGCGCCAATGCAGAGGGTCTCGGACCTGATCATCGCGTCGAGGTGGCGTTCGGCATCGGGTTCGCCGAGCAGAACTGCCACCAAGGAGGAGCTGTCGAGGACGGTCATGTCGGGAGGCCGAACTCGTCGTAGCCCAGGACCTCGTCCTCGGGGCGGGTGTCGAGTAGCGGACGCGCCCTGGCGCGATCGATGTAGGACTGGAGGGAACGTCCAGCCGTGTGGCGTCGTTGCTGCGCCCGGAGCCGATGCAACCGTTCCTCCATCGACCGGCGGACGGCCACCGTGATGGACTCCCCGGTCAGCGACGCGAGCTCACGCGCCACGCGGTCGGTCGCCTCGTCCTTGATGTTCAGCGCCATGGAGGAAGACTACCGGGCAGATTTCTTCCTCACGGGCTCACCACAGGTAGAAGAAGATCGGCAGACGGTCGGGGTAGCGGGCGTGGACGATCGACAGGAACACCACGACGTCGAACAGCAGGTGCACGCACAGCACGTACAGCAGCGATCGGGTCTTGGCGAACAGGTAGGCCTGCAGCATCGCGAACGGGGTGGTCAGCAGCGGACCCCACTCCTTGTAGCCGAGCTCGTAGAGGAACGACACGAAGATCACCGCGGTGAGCACGTTCGAGATCCAGAACGGGAAGTGCCGGCGGAACAGGACGAAGACCGTGCAGATGAAGAAGAACTCGTCCCAGGATCCGACGAAGTTGACCCCAGCGAAGAAGCGGGCCACCTCGGTCCAGTCGGCCAGCAGCGGCCAGTTGAGGTAGGCGCCGGAGCGGACGAAGTAGGTGGGCAGCAGCAGCCAGCCGATGGCCGGTACCGCGATCAGGTAGGCCCACATCCACCTGGTCCACGGTTCGCCCGAGAGCCACTGGAACCGGATGGTGTGGTCGCCGTAGCCGAACCGGTTGAGCAGGTAGGGCACAGCGACCGCCATGGTGAGCACGGTGCCCATCAGGATCACGTTGAGCCAACTGACGTCGGCGCGCACGCTGATCGTCGACACGATGACCAGGCCGACACAGATCAACAGCAGGTCGCGCAACAGTTCACGGTCGAGCCAGGTGCACAGCCCGATGCCGACCGCCATGGTCAGGAACCCGATCGGACGCCACTCCAGCGCGAACAGGAAGAACGCAGAGAGCGAGACCAAGGCGGCAGGGATCAGGGCAGGCGTCCACCCGGTCAGCCTGGTGGTGGCAGGAGCGTGGTGGTGGTCAACGACGGTCACCCCGCCAGCCTAGGAGACGCGGCCAGTCGGCAGGCCGGTCGGAGAGCGCCCCTCACCCCAGTGACGCCACCATCATCCTCGCGAGCCAGCGTTCGAACTGCTCGGCAGTCCACCTGCAGCGCCGGATCAGCCGGTCGCCGACCTCGGGGGCGGTGAGCGTCAACAAGATGTCGATCGCCTCGTCCAGGCTGATGCCGTCGGGCAGGCCGTGGCGTTCGGCCATCGCGGTGGCCATGCGGGTCACTCCGGTGCGGCGCTCGGTCTCAATGGTGTCGACCAGGTCGCTGGGCAGGGGGTCGGCTGCGGCGCCGATGTGCAGCAGTTGTGCGAGCAGGGGGCCGACACCTTCGTGGATGCGGCGTCTGAGGGCTGCGTAGGCGGTGAGCATGGACGACCGGTTGCAGGCCTGGGACATCGCGACAAACTGCGGGCGTGCGCCCACCGGGACGGGCTCGTCGCCACCGGCGAGCAGGTGGTCGTAGACGGCCTTGACCACGGCTGCCTTGCCGCCGATGGAGTTGTAGACGGTCTGGGGGCTGACCTCGGCGGTTCTGGCCAGCGAGGTGATGGTCACGGTGGGGTAGCCGCCGGCCAGCAGGATGTCGCGGGCGGTCAGGACGATGCGCAGGCGCGTCTCGCGAGCGCGTTCGGCGCGGGCGGCGTTGTCATAGGTGCTGGCCATTGGTTTCCCAACCCCTTGGGTGAATCATCATTCCACTGGAATAGCGATCCACTCAATAGAGGGTCAATCATGGCAACGCAGCGATGCCAGCCGCCATGGCCGTGCTGGAGGCGCTCAACTCCGGGGACCGCAACCGACTGGACGAGTGCGTGACTGCGGACTTCGTCGACCACGGGCGCCGTTCCCCGCGTCGCCGGGACCCGACGGCTACCGCCAGGCGCTGACCTTCGTCACCCAGGTGCTGAAGGGTGCAGTACTCGGTCGAGGAGTTGATCGAGACCGGCGACAGGATCGTGATCCGCGCGACGGTCAGGGGGGCGGGTGTCGTCGCGCAGGTGCACGGGGATGCCGCGGCGGGTAAGCCGTACGTGATGGCGACGATCCACGTGTACCGAACCGAGGGGGAGCGGTTGGCCGAGCACTGGGGGGTGCGGGACGAGGCCGGGGTGATGCGGCAGCTGGGGATGCTGTCGGGATGTTGACCCTGCGGGAACCTCAGCTGACGTCAACGCTCGCCACGAGATAGTGATCTGTTGGCATTGAGCGGTCGAGGCGGTAGGTGATCGCGATCGGCTTCTCGCCGCTATGACTCGAGTAGCGAGCCGTCCCGAGGCAGAGGTAGGGAGCCCCTTTGCCGAAGGCGTCGGTGCCAGTGGCTCGACTGAACAGTACGACGCCACTTCCAACAGTGGCCTGGTTGACGTACCGCTGACCGGTGGGCGAAGCCACCGTCGTCCTCGACTGGCTTTCCCAGTGGAAGATGTCGGGGCTGATGGCGTAGTCGCGGTACATCGTCGTAGGCGAGAAGCGGTCCTCATCCTTGTGCAGGGTGATGAGGAAAGCGTCAGCGTTCCAGTGCTCTGACCAGAGCACGCCTTCGCGGAAGTTCGCCGATGGGTTATTCAGATTGGCATAGTCCAAAGCAGCCACGATCTCGTCGCGGGAGTAATGGGCGTGTGAGCGCAGTGGCCCGAAAGCCAGCGGGCCATCGAGACGTCGCGCTTCGTGTGTCACTCTCTCCCAAGCAACGCGCAGCACCTCCAGAGCCTCGTTCCGGAAGTTGATCTCAGGTCGAAGGCTGGCTAATGCCTCAGTGAATGAGGCGAAGGGCATCGACGGCCAGATGGAGAACGCGAGCATCCTCGCGTACGTGCGCTCCGGAGGCGCCATCGCGTCGTAATCGAGCGCGCCGCCCAGGATGGCCTGGTACGCCTGCGAGCGATCAGGGTCATCAACGTGGACGAATCCCGCCACCCGCTTGAGCAGGTCGGACTCCTTTGGTCCCGGCGCCGGGATCGGCCGACCTGCCTGTCGCTGGAGATCGGTCCAGCCGCGTTTGCCGGTCTTCGAAACCACGTGAGAGAGGTCGATCTGCTGCTCCTCCAGGAAGGCCGCGAGAGTTTCCGTGCTGCTCGCGCGGAGGGCGCTGGCCATCGTCGACCAGCGAGAGCTGACCTGAGCCTTGAGGTTGCGCAGGATAAGGTCGGTTGACTGGCGATCGAGCAGAATCTGGCACCCAGACGGCAGGGTTGGGAATCCGGACTCAACATCCGACTTCAGTCGCCCTCTCGGTACACCCGTCATTGCGGTAAATCGCTGGTCATAGCGGAACTCCGCGCGCTGGTTACCGACAAAGTCGAGCACGGTAAGCACGGCCTTGTCGCGAGCCCTTCGAAGACCACGGCCAAGCTGCTGCAGAAAGATGGTTGAGCTCTCGGTTGGTCGCAGGAAGAGGACCGTATCGACGTCGGGGAGGTCCACGCCTTCGTTGTAGAGGTCGGCGGAGAAGATTATGTTGACTCGACGGTTGGTCAGATCAGAAATAGCTTGATGCCGTTCGCGTGCGTTACGCGTACCAGTCATCGAGCGAGCTGCGATGCCGGCCTCGTTGAACACGCGAGCCATGTACTCCGCGTGAGCAACCCCGACGCAGAAGCCGAGGGCTCTCATCTGGAGTGGATCGCTGATCTTCTCGTTCAGTTGCTTGAGGACGACCCGGGCGCGGGCGTCGTTGCCTGTGTAGAGGTTCTCGAGCGCTGCCTCGTCGTATCGGCCGCGACGCCAGGTGACGCCTGTGAGGTCCGTGCCATCGCTAATACCGAAGTAGTGGAAAGGGCTCAGCAGCTCAGCCTCGAGGGCATCCCACAGGCGCAGCTCGGCGGCTGTCCTGTGCTCGAAGAAGGATCGGACGTCGAACCCGTCAGTGCGCTCGGGCGTGGCGGTGAGTCCCAGCAACTCGGTGGGTTGTAGGTGAGTCAGTAGAGCACGGTAACTGGCTGCGGCGGCATGGTGGAACTCGTCGACCACGACCACTTCGAAAGCATCGGGGGCGAATTGGTGGATCGACGAGCTATTCAGGCTCTGGATAGACGCGAAGACATGCTGCCACCCATCGGGCTTCTGGCCACCTACGTAGAGCTCCCCAAACGAGGCATCGCCGAGTACCTCTCGGTAAGTCCGCAGCGCCTGCTCCAGGATCTCCTTTCGATGGGCTACGAAGAGGAGCGACGGCAGCCTCCCAGCCTGGCGAGCGAGTCGTTGGTAGTCCAGCGCCGCGATCACGGTCTTGCCAGTCCCGGTGGCCGCAACCAGTAGGTTCCGGTGGCGACCATGGACGTCACGCTCGACCTGCAGTTGTTCCAGCATCTGTTGCTGATGCGGATACGGCCTGACTTCCAGGCCGGACAGCGAGATCGTGACCCGGTCTCGTTGTTGACCGCCCGCTTCGGCAATCGCCTGGTCGAACCGGTCAGCGTCGGTGTCAGGGTTGTAGGTCTCGAAAGCTTCGTTGTTCCAGTACGACTCGAATGTTGCCTCGAACTTTCGAAGGACCGACGGCGAAGCTGCCTCCGTCAGTCGTACGTTCCACTCCACACCATCGAGCAGAGCGACGCTGGTGAGGTTCGAGCTCCCGACGTAGGCAGTGTGGTAACCGGTATCGCGCTCGAACATCCAGGCCTTGGCGTGAAGTCGGGTGCGTTCAATCTCGTAGTGGACCTTGACCTCGGCACCAAAGTCGCGGACGAGGCGATCCAAGGCTCGTCGGTCGGTGGAACCCAGATAGGTACTCGTGATCACTCGAAACGGCGTGGACCGCTTGGCGAGTGCGGTGAGGGCAGGTTCAATCGTTCGCAGGCCGTACCACTTGATGAATGCGCAAATGAGTCGGACGGAGTTGGCGCTGGCGAGTTCCCCGCGGATTTGGTGGCCCACCGATGGCTCGTTGGGGCTGTTCGTGAGGAGGGCGAGTTCACCCACGGGAAGCACTGGTTCGTGGGCGAAAGCACTCTCATCGACTCGGAGTGAGAGCAAGCGCTGCAGACCATCGGACTTCTTCCCGGCGGGCGGAGACCAGGCAAGCTCTGGGGCATCAAGGAGCGCGAGGATCCTGTTGGTGAGGTCTACGGCGGGCTTGTCCTTCAGGGTCCGCAAGTGTTCGGCGAGCCGCCGCTGAACATGGAGTGCAAGGGCGTCCGGAGCTTCCGCGGGAGCCACCTTCGCCAGGTGCGGTTGGAGCAGGCTCGCACGAAGGGCGACCTCGACCTTGCTGGTGACGAGTTCGTCGTAGAGGCCCTCGGGGGTGGCGTCCTCTCTCACGCTCCACAGCTTGCCAGAGGGGAGTGACAAGCAAGCGTGGTTAGGAGCGACAGGCAGAGCGAGAGACTTCGCAGACTCACGGGCACAATGGACCCGTGAGCAGCGAGCAAAGCCCCCAGGTCGTCCTCCCCAACCAGTTGACCATCACCAAGGACAACCTCACCGAGGCGATCCGTGGTGGCCAGCCCCTGCCGTTCTGGCTGCTGGCGATCATGATCGCTCTGGCCATCGTCCCGATCGGCATGCTGATCAACGGGGTCAGCCTGCGCACCATCGCCACGATCGCGCTGCCGCTGGTGGTCGCCGGGATCCTGCCGTTCGCGATCCTGCTTCGCCGGATGGGCTCACGGTCCCGATCCCTGGCCAAGCGTGCCTTCCCGGTCGGCGCGACCGTGACCTCGAAGGAAGAGAAGGAAGCCTTCGAACTGCACACCCCGGCGGGAACCATCGAGTTCCCCTGGGAGGACACCAAGGCCGACACTCTCAACCACGTCGTGCTGCTGCGTCGCGAGGACGGTTTGCGGCTGGCAGTGCCCAAGGCGCTCGTCCCGCCCCACTCGGCCAGACGGTTCGGACGCGGGTTCGCCGCCCAGCTCAGCCGCTACGCCGACCGCGAGAACGAGCGCGCCCGCGAGCAGGAGTAGTCAGCGCCAAGGCGGCCCACCTCAGAGCGTCTGCTCCAACTGCCCCAGGGTGAACTCCCAGCCCTGCCGGTAGTTCTCTGCGTTCGACTCGTCGTCCCACGCCCCGGTGTGACGAACCCGCAGGATCGTCGCGCCGCTCGGATCATCGTCGGCCGGCACGAAGTCGATCTCGACCGCCTCGTCGGCGCTGCCACCGTCGACGTCGCTCCACACCCAGGTGAAGGCGAGCCGGCGGGGTTCGTCCACCGTCAAGTAGTCACCCTCGAGCAAGACACCCTGCGACGGGGCTTCGATCCGGTAGCTGCCACCCTCACGCACATCAGCCTGCACGGTGACATCGCTCCAGTGGCTCCACCACCAACCGTGCAGCCCCTCGGCGCTGGCGAACCGTTGCCACACCTGCTCGACCGGTGCCGGCATCCGCCGCTCGAGCACCATTCGTCGGTCGGCCATCGACCGCCAGCGTGAGGCTGCGGCCCGCTCGACCTCGGCGTCCTCGGCCCCCTCGGGACGACCGGTCAGCGCACGCTCGAGCGACCCCAGGATCTGCTCCCAACCGCCGCCATAGCCGGCAGTGTGGTCGGGTTCGCGCAGTTCGTGGTGCAACCGCAGTTGGCTCGACGACTCGTCCAGCGCCACGAAGTGCGCCGTGATCGTGCTGTCGGCCTCGCCCTGCCACGACCAGCTCACCTGCAGCCGGTCGGGCTCGCACACCAGCACGCGTCCCTCGGCGACGTCATCGGCGTCATCGCTCAGGTGGGCGCGGTAGCTGTCGCCCACCTTGCTGGGCCATCCTTCGACGCGGCCGAACCAGCGCTCCAGCCGCTCGGGCTGGGTGCAGGCCACCCGCAGCTCGTCCACCGGGAACTGGTAGCTGCGTCGGAAGACCAACTCGGGGTGCTCGGGGGTGCCCACCAGGGCTCGGGTCAGCTCACTCATGCGTGCTTCCAGCCTTTCGGTCAGATGTCGGGCGGTCATGGGGCGCAGCCTGTCGGGCTGCGCGGGCGAGTTCGGCGCCCAGGGCGTCCAGCCGCTGCGACCACAGCGCGCTGTATCGCTCGACCCAGGTCTGCACGTCGTCCAGCGCACCCGGTTCGAGGCTGTAGATGCGGTGCGATCCGCGTGCCTCGACCCGGACGACCTCCCCCTCGCGCAGCAACCGCAGTTGGTTACTCACGGCGGGCTGTCCGATGCCGAACGTCGGCATCACCACCGCGCCGATCTCACCGGCGCTTCGCTCACCCTCACAGAGCAGTTCGACGATGCGGCGCCGGACCGGGTCGGCCAGGACGGCGAATGAATTCATGCAGAGATGATATCAGTAGTGACTGATATCAAGTCAAGACCTGGGCGATCTCAGAACTCGGACGGGTGCTGGTCGTCACCCATCGACCGCACGCATACTGGTCCCCAGTCGAACCAGACATCCGAGACAGGGAACCCGCCATGATGCAGCACGCCGACTCGCTGAACGCGAGCCTTGCGCTGTCGTCGGCCTCGCGTTCGGTCTCGTCGAAGCGTCTGTCGCTTCCCTGTTGTTGCTGAGCGGTCGCTGACCCCCTCGTTCCCGGAATGCGGGGCAGGTGATGGTCGCCACCGCACCCTCGGAAACCTGCGAGCAGCAGTCACCCCTGCCGACCTCGCCTGAGCCAATCATCAACCAGGGAGCCAGCCATGACCCACCACCTCGAGCAGTTCGGGAGCTGTTGTTGTCGTCCCCACGACACCCCAGCCACCCAACTCTCGAAAGGTCCGTCATGTCTCTTCTCGCCCAACTCACCACCGTCCGGGCCGGCCACGGCCCCAGCCCCGTGCTGAACGGACTCACCCTCGACGTCGTCGCGGGGCAGCAGCTCGTCCTCTTCGCACCCGAGGGCGCGGCTGCTGCCTCGGCCGTGCTGCGCGTGCTCAGCGAGCAGCTCCCGGCCGCCAGCGGCACCGTCACCTTCCCCGGCGGACGCCCCCGCACCTCCGTCGCCGGCCAGGCCCCGCTGCTGTTCGACTGGCTCACCGTGGCCGAGAACGTCGAGCTCGGACGACGCTTCCGCGCCCCGGCGCTCGACCATGCCGACGAGGCGCTCGCACTGCTCGGCCTCACCCACCTGCGCGCGGCCCACCGCCACGACCTGACCGACGACCAGGCCCGCCACGCCTCGCTCGCCCGCGCGCTGTCGTCGCTGCCCGACCTGGTGCTGCTCGACAACCCGTTCGCCGGACTCGACGCCCCGACACGCTGGGCTGCCCGCCGCTGGCTGCGCGACGTGCTGGTCAATGACAGGCTGACCAGCGTGATCGTCACCGACGACCTGAACGAGGCGCTGGCCCTGGCCGACCGCATCGTCGTGCTCGCCGCCGACGGACGAGTGCTCGACACCCTCACCCCCGCCCCACAGGAGCTGCTCAGTGCCTGAACCCACCACCCCCGCCATCCCGCGCCCCGACCCCAAGGACCCGATCAGGGTCGTGGTGGTCTCGGCCGGGCTCAGCGAGGTCAGCTCCACCACCCGGTTGGGGCAGTTCGTCGCCGACGAGACCTGTCGCCAGGTGCGCGCCCGCGACCAACGCTGCGAGATCGTCCACATCGAACTGCGCCACATCGCGCTGGCGGTCACCCAGACGCTCATCAGCGGACAGGTCGCTCCCGAGGTGGCTGCCGCCCACGAACAGATCGCCCGCGCCGACGCCATGGTGGCCGCCACCCCCACGATCAACGCCTCGTTCTCGGGGCTGCTCAAGAGCTTCTTCGACACCCTGCCCGTCGACCTGCTGCGCGGACTGCCGACCGTGATCGCCGCCACCGGCGGCACCCAGCGACACACGCTGGTGCTCGACTCCGCGGTGCGCCCGATGCTGGCCTACCTGCGCGCGGTCGTGCTGTCGTCGGCACTGTTCGTCACCGCGGACGAGTGGGAGGGCACCGCCCCGTCACAGGAACTGGCCGAGCGGATCAGCGCCGCCGCGACCGAACTGATCCACTACGCCTGGGCCGCCCGGGTGGGCACCTTCGCCATCTGAGGGGTCGTCCGGACTGGCGGGTGCACCGACCTCAAGCCAGCAGTCGGAAGTTGTTCCACCCCGAACCGATCAGCCGTGCGCTCGACCATGCCCCACCACTGAGCTGTTGGGTGACCATGACTCAGCAGTAGGAATCGCCACCCCGCCCCGGGCCACGACTGCTCGTCCAACTAGGGTCGGACGCGAATCTCGCCGCTCGGCGAGGTCACGCACACGAAGGACTCCAGAATGCGAATCGGCATTCCGAAGGAATCGCGCAGCGGTGAGACCAGGGTCGCGGCCACCCCCAAGACCGTGACCAGCTTGACGAAACTCGGTTACGCCGTGGTGATCGAGACAGGCGCAGGCAAGGTTGCCGCCTTCGACGACGCGGCGTACGCCGAGGCAGGTGCGGTCATCGTCGACCGCGCCGAGGTCTGGGCCAGCGACATCGTCCTGAAGATCAATGCGCCCGATTCCGACGAACTCCCCCTCACCCATCGCGGGCAGACCGTCATCAGCCTGATGTCTCCCCGCACCGACCCCGCGTTCATCGAGCAACTCCAGGCCCACGGCCTGACCGGCCTGGCCATGGACGCCGTACCTCGCATCTCGCGTGCCCAGTCGCTCGACGTGCTCTCGTCCATGGCCAACATCGGCGGCTACCGCGCCGTCATCGAGGCCGCGCACGAGTTCGGCAGCCTGTTCACCGGACAGGTCACCGCCGCCGGCAAGGTGCCTCCGGCCACCGTGCTGGTGATCGGCGCCGGTGTGGCCGGCCTGGCCGCCATCGGCACCGCCCGCTCGCTCGGAGCCATCGTCCGCGCCTTCGACGCCCGATCAGAGGTCGCCGAACAGGTCGAGTCGATGGGTGCCGACTTCTTGCACATCGACGCCGAGGACACCGGCCCTTCGGCCGACGGCTACGCGCGTGAGACCACCGACGACTTCAATGCCAAGGCCGCAGCGCTCTACGCCGAGCAGGTCAAGGAAGTCGACATCATCATCACCACCGCCCTGATTCCCGGACGACCAGCCCCCCGGCTGATCACCGAAGAGATGGTGGCCTCGATGAAGCCCGGCTCGGTCGTGGTCGACATGGCCGCCGGCTCCGGCGGCAACGTCGCCGGCTCACGCGCCGACGAGAAGGTGCTCACCGACAACGACGTCACCATCCTCGGCTACACCGATCTGCCCGGACGCCTGCCCACCCAGGCGTCCCAACTGTTCGGCACCAACCTGGTCAACCTGATGGCGTTGCTCACCCCGGGCAAGGACGGGCAACTCGTCCTCGACATGGACGACCCGGTGCAGCGCGGCATGACCGTCACCCGCGACGGCGACCTGCTGTGGCCACCGCCCCCGGTGCAGGTCTCGGCCGCGCCCGCGGTCGTCCAGCCGGCAGTCACGCCCGCCGTGCCGACCAGGCCGACCCGCGATCCGGGACGCACCCGCGCCATCGCGCTCGGCGTCGGTGGGGTGCTGTTCCTGCTGCTCTCGCTGGTCTCACCGCCGGCGTTCCTGAGCCACATGATGGTGTTCGTGCTGGCCGTGGTGATCGGCTACTACGTCATCGGCAACGTGCACCACGCCCTGCACACACCCCTGATGAGCGTCACCAACGCGATCAGCGGCATCATCCTGGTCGGGGCGCTGCTGCAGGTCTCGCCCGGCGACTGGGCGCTGACCATCGTCGCCGCCGTCGCCATCCTCGTCGCCAGTATCAACGTCTTCGGCGGCTTCACCGTCACAGCGCGCATGCTGCAGATGTTCCAGAAGGGTGATCAGCGATGATCCCGGTCAGCCTCGTGCAGGGCAGCTACGTGGTGGCCGGCCTGCTGTTCATCCTCTCGCTCGCCGGACTCAACAAGCACGAGTCGGCCCGTGCCGGTAACCGTTTCGGCATCATCGGCATGGCGTTGGCCCTTGTCATCACCGTGGCCGCCGCAGCCATGGGCACCAAGGCCACCACCGGCGAGGTGTCGATCACCGCCAAGGGCTCCGGCTGGATCGGCCTGGCGATCATGCTGGCCGCCATGGCCATCGGCGCGGGCATCGGCATCGCCAAGGCACGCAAGGTCGAGATGACCGGCATGCCCGAACTGATCGCCATGCTGCACAGCTTCGTCGGTCTGGCCGCGGTGCTGGTCGGCTGGAACTCCTGGTACACCGGCGGCACCCACGACAAGGTGCACAACGCCGAGGTCTTCATCGGCGTGTTCGTCGGTGCGGTCACCTTCACCGGATCACTGGTCGCCTACGGCAAGCTCTCGGGCAAGCTCAAGTCGCGTCCGGTCATGCTGCCGGCCCACAACGCGATCAACGGCGGCATCTTGGTCGCCTTCTCGGTCATGACCGTGGTCTTCGTCTACCAGCCGATTCGTCCGCTGCTGATCGTCATGACCGTGCTGGCGCTGCTGCTGGGCTGGCACCTGGTCTCGGCCATCGGCGGCGGTGACATGCCGGTCGTGGTCTCGATGCTCAACTCCTACTCCGGGTGGGCCGCAGCCGCAGCCGGCTTCATGCTCAGCAACGACCTGCTGATCATCACCGGCGCACTGGTCGGCTCATCGGGTGCCTACCTGAGCTGGATCATGTGCAAGGCGATGAACCGCTCGTTCCTGTCGGTGATCGCCGGCGGCTTCGGCTCCGACGGCAACGTCGTCGGACAGGCCCGTGACTACGGTGAGCACACCGAGATCAACGCAGTCGCAGTGGCCGACCTGCTGCGCAACGCGTCGTCGGTGGTGATCACCCCCGGCTACGGCATGGCGGTCGCCCAGGCCCAGTACCCGGTCGCCGACCTGACCAGCAAGCTGCGCGCCCAGGGCGTCAACGTCCGCTTCGGCATCCACCCGGTCGCCGGACGGCTGCCCGGGCACATGAACGTGCTGCTCGCCGAGGCCAAGGTGCCCTACGACATCGTGCTCGAGATGGACGAGATCAACGACGACCTGCCCGAGACCGACGTCGTGCTCGTGATCGGCGCCAACGACACCGTCAACCCGGCCGCGATCGACGAGCCCGACTCGCCCATCGCCGGCATGCCCGTGCTGCACGCGTGGGAGGCCAAGGACGTGGTGGTTTTCAAGCGCTCGATGGCCACCGGCTACGCCGGCGTGCAGAACCCGCTGTTCTTCAAGGAGAACACCAAGATGCTGTTCGGCGATGCCAAGGAGCGGGTCGAGGACATCATCCGGGCGCTCTGAGTTGCCCCGACAGGCCCCGCCCGATGCCTCGCGCGGGCGGGGTGGGGTCTTGGCGCTTGCCCGTGCGAGCCGCCTGCGCTGTATAGGGTGGTCACATGCGCGTCGCCGTCGGAGGATCGACCGGGCTGATCGGCTCGGCCCTCACCCAGCACCTGCGCCGCACCGGGCACGAGGTCGTCCGGCTGGTGCGTCGCGAACCGCACTCGCCTGACGAGCGCCGCTGGCACCTGTCAGAGCAACGCAGGGAGATCGAGGGCGGTCTGGCCGACGTCGACGCTGTCGTCAACCTCGCCGGCGCCGGCATCGCCAACGCCCGCTGGACGAGGTCGCGCAAGCGCGAACTTGTCGACTCTCGGCTGCGCCCGACCCAGACCATCGCCGCGGCCCTGGCCGAAGCCCCGCGCTGCCGGACCTTCCTGTCAGGATCGGCGATCGGCGTCTACGGCGACCGTGGCCCCGAGCAGTTGGACGAGCAGTCGTCGGCCGGGCATGGATTCCTGGCCGATCTCGTCCGCGACTGGGAGGCAGCCGCCGTCGAGTTGTCCCCGACCGACACCCGGGTCGTGCTGCTGCGCACCGGTCACGTGCTGGCTGGTCAGGGCGGCATCTTGGGCAAGCAGAAGCTGATCTACGAACTCGGGCTCGGCGGCCCGATCGGCGACGGAGGCCAGTGGGTGAGCTGGATCTCGCTGGCCGACCACGTCGCCGCGATGACCCACCTGCTGACCAGGGACGACCTCTGCGGACCGGTCAACATGGTCGGCCCGAATCCGGTCACCAACCTCGAGTTCACCCGCGCCTTCGCCCGGGCGATGCACCGCCCGGCCAAGTTGCCGCTGCCACTGCCGGTCGCGCGGGCGGTGTTCACCTCAGAGATGGTGGACGACGCGATGCTCGCCTCGCAGCGGGTGCGGCCCAAGGTGCTGATCGAGAGCGGCTTCGACTTCGGACACCGCACGGTCAACGACGCCATGCGGGCTGCGCTGGACTGACCGCTCTCAGGCCTGCGGTGTGGCCTCGGTGCCGCGCGGACGACGGATCCACCCGTCACGGATGCCGGGCACGAATCCGGCCAGCAGCGCACCGAAGAACCCCGCCGGCAGACCGTAGGCGGCCACCCCGGCGGTGGCGCTCTCGGCTGCCGCACCGACCAGCAACACCAGACTGAGGACCAGGCTCGACAACAACCCCAGCGTCGCCACGATCGCCAACGTGGTGGCCAACCCCTTGCCGAGCAGGCGGGCAGCGCCCAGCAACAACCCGGCGGCGGTCACCACCGCCAGCGACGCCATGATCACGAAGTAGGTCTGCACACCGTCGCTGGCCTCACCGAACAGCAGGTGGGGGGCGCCGAACTGGATCAGGGTCGGTCCACTCATCCAGTGGGTGTTCTCCATGATGATCATCGGCATCACCAACGAGGCGATCAGCAGTGCGGCGCTGACCAGCAGCACCGCCAGCGAGGGCAGGGTGGTCTGCGCGCTGGGCAACTTCTTCGGTGGCTTGGGCGGCATCATCCACGGCGGACGACTGCCCGGCGGCCACGGACCCGGGGTCCAGGGCTGGCCGGGGGGCAGCGGGGGTCGTCCCACGGGTGGCGGAGTTGGCGGCGGGGCGGGACGCATCGGCGGCCCGGGCGTGCCGGGAGGAGGTGCCTGGCCAGGTGCCCCGGAAGGTCGCGGCGGTCCGGGCGGGCCGGTCCAGCCGGGAGGTGGGGCCTGCGTCATGGCCCCATTGTGCCGCGCCTGGGCTCAGCGCATGTCGACGGTCAGGTCGGCCAGTGCTCGGGGACGATGCCATTGCCAGTGCCAGGCCTCTTGCGCAGCCCAGTGCTGCCACCACGGCCGGAAGCCCTCACCGTCACGGTCGAGCGCGCGGGTGCGGCGGCTGGTCGCGTCCAGGTCGCACCACACGGTAGCGGTCGCCAGCGCACGGTTGGCCGGGGTGATCGCGCCACAGCCCTCGACCAGGATCGCACCGTCGGGCAGGTCGACCCAGTCACCGACCCGGCCCCGGTCCCAGTCCCAGGTGGGGTGGGCACGTCGTCCGGTCAGCATGCCGGGCACCATCAGCGACGCCGCCGACAACCCTGACCAGCCCGGATAGACCCGGTCGAGCGACACCACGGTGATCGGTGTGCCCTGCTGGGCCATCGCCGCGGCGAGGTCATGGGAGAGGCTGGTCTTGCCCGACCCGGAGCCCCCGTCGAGCAGGATGCGTGGGTGGTCGCCCGTCGGGGTCAGCGCGAGCAGGGCTTCGGCGAGGGCCTCGGTGTCGCGGGGCAGCGTGGTCGGCACCGGGGTCACCCCGTGATCCACAGCGTGTCGAACACGATCGCTGCCATGACAGCCCCGGCCGCCAGCAGCAGCGTGACCAGCATCGCGATCGCATCCGCCCCGGTCAGCCGGGACGAGCGTGCCCACGTGCGCTGGTTGCCGCCGAAGCCGCGGGCCTCCATCGAGGTGGCGAGGCTGGTGCCGCGGCGCAGGGCCTGGACGAGCAGCCCGAACGCCATCGACGCCCAGCGGCGCAGCCGGCCCTGGTCACCCAGGCCGCGGGCGCGGCGGGCCTGGCCGAGGGCGCGCCAGTCGTCCACGAACAACCCGACCATGCGCACACCGGCGAGGGTGCCGAGCACGAACCGGGCCGGCAGCTTGAGGATCTGGGCCAGCGCATCGGCCAGGTCGGTCGGGTCGAGGCTGCCCATCAGGGCGATCGCAGGCAGGGCCAGGGCGAACACCCGCACCAGCACGGCACCGGCGAGTGCCAGTGACTGGTCGCTGACCACGATCACGCCCCAGTCCAGGTGCACCCGGCCACCGGGCTTGCCGTAGAGCGCCATCGACAGGGCGCCGATCGGCGCGACCAGGAAGATCGGCAGCAGGCGTCGCAGCAACTGGGGCAGCTTCACCCCGAGCAGCAGCACCCCGAGCAGTTCGCCGAGCAGCACGATCGCGGCTGACAGCCAGTCGATGGTGATCACCAGCGGCACCAGCATCACCAGGCCGATGGCGACCCGGGTGAGTGGGTTGAGCCGGTCGAGCAGACGAGTCGGTGGCGACTGGGACGGGGCCAGGCCGACGTGGGCGCTGGTCATCGGGGCGCCCCTGCCCTGCCCGGGGTGGTGGCCTCGTCGTCGTGGCGGTCTGGTCCGCCGGTCAGCGCGATCCGGTGCTGGGCGAGCACCGACAGGTAGGCCTGGTCGTGGGTCACCGAGACCACGGCGCGGCCCTCGTCCACGCTGGCCCTGACCAGCCGGACCAACTCGGCCCAAGTGTTGCGGTCCTGGCCGAAGGTCGGTTCGTCGAGCAGGATCACCGCCGGCTGGGTGGCCAGCACCGTGCCAACTGAGAGGCGCCGCTTCTCGCCACCGGACAGGGTGAACGGGTTGGCCCGGGCGAGTCTGGTCAGGTGAAGCACCTCGAGCAGTTCGTCGGTGCGGGCGGTGACCTCGGCCGTCGGGGTGCCCAGGGCCCGCAGGCCGACGGCGATCTCGTCGGCGACCGTGGCGGCAACGAACTGGTGCTCTGGTTGCTGGAAGACCGTGCCGATGCGGGTGAGCAGATCGCGCGAGCGCCAGGTGATCGGGTGCGGTGGGCTGACCCGGCGCATCAGCGAGCGTCGGGCGGCCGGTGGGCGGATCGCCGGGGCGGCGATGACCTCACCGGACAACGGCTCGAGGAGCCCGGCCAGAGTCAGGGCGAGCGTGGACTTACCCACCCCGTTGGGGCCGGTGACCACGGTCGAGGTGGCGGCGGGGATCGTCAGGTCGAGGTGGCGCTGCACCGGGTGCTGTGCGTGGCGTCCGATGGTGAGGTCGGCGGTGGTGAGCAGGCGTTCGTGATGGTTTCGTGCCACGGGATCGGCGAAATCGGCCGAATCGGGCGCTGTGGGGTGATCGCGTGGCACGAAACCATCACCGTCGACCGGCAGGGGCGCTCCCGGCACCCACACCCCGGCCTCGAGCAGCGCGTCGCGGTGCCGGTGGAACACCTCGAGGGGTGGTCCGTCGGCGAGCAGGCCACCGTCTCGAGCGAGCACCACCACCCGGTCGACCAGGTCGGCCCACACCTGCACCCGGTGCTCGACCACGATCAGGGTGGTGCGGCGGTCGGCCACCAGGCGCCCGACCGCGCCACGGACCTCGTCGATGCCCTCGGGGTCGAGGTTTGCGGTCGGTTCGTCCAGCAGCAGCACCTCGGCGTGCATCGCGATCGCCCCGGCCAGGGCAAGACGCTGCTTCTGGCCACCCGACAGCGCGCTGGTCGGGCGATTGAGGGCGACATCGAGTCCGACAGCCTCGAGTGACTCGCTCACCCGGGGCCAGATCTGGTCTGGCGGCACCTGCAGGTTCTCCAGGCCGAAGGCGACGTCGTCGCCGACACGGTGCAGCACCACCGCCGCCTCCGGGTCCTGCTGGACCAGGGCCACCAGACCCTTCTGCCGGGTGGGGTGCTTGCCCTTGACCAGCATGGTGCCGGTCGACTCGCCCTCGTCGGCCGAGCCGAGTACCCCGGCGAGCGCGGGCAAGCGGGTGGACTTGCCAGAGCCAGACGCTCCGAGCAACAGCACGCGCTCGCCGGGGTCGATGGTGAGGTCGAGGTTGCGCACCGCCCAGGCCTTGCGGCCGGCATGGCGCCAGCCCCAGGACTCGGCGGTGATCATCGGCTCAGACCAGGTCGTCGCTGGTGCGGCCGGAGGCGAAGCGGTTCAGCGCTCCGGTGCCGGCCAGTGCCTTGGTCAGCAGCCAGCCGACCAGCCCGGCCAGCAGCGCTCCCGACACGATCAGGCAGCCCAGGTAGATGCTGTTGAAGGCGGCGGACTTGGCGCGGTTGCCGAAGAGCAGGAACTCGTTGAACCAGGCCCCGACACCAGCGGCAGCGCCTGCGGCCAGGGCGACCGGCAGGGTGAAGCGACGGTAGAGCAGTGCCAGGAAGATGAGTTCGGCGCCGAGTCCCTGGAACAGGCCCGAGATCACGGTCGTCCAGCCCCACTGGTTGCCGATCAGCGCCGAGACGATCGCGGCGATCACCTCGACCAGGATGGCGGCGCCGGGCTTGCGGATGATCAGCCCGCCCAGCACGCCGCCGAGCAGCCAGACGCCGACGACCAGCCCGCCGATGCCGGGGGTGGCGGCGTCCAATGTGGCGAACAGCGAGCCGCCGACGTAGTTCCAGCCCCAGAAGATCAGTCCGATCGCGACGCCCAGGACGGCGGCGACGACGATGTCGACCACTCGCCATCCCTTGTGGGTGGCCGGTGTGGTCTCGTCGGTGTGGTCTGTGGTGTGCACGGCGCGAACGCCGTTGGTGGTGGCCATGTGCCCCTCCTCGAAATGGGCACGGGTGCGCGTCGACCCTCGACGCACAAGAGCATCTCCCTGCGCTGGCATGACCCAGATCAGGTTCGACGGTCGAAGGCGGCAGCCTTCCTCTCAGTCCGTTCCCGGACTCCCGTGTATCTGCCGACGAGTGTAGCCCGGTCAGCCGATGGTTGACCGGATCTGGATCGCGGCGAGCACGTTGTCGACCAGGGTGTCGAGCGCGACGGTTCGGTAACGGAGCACGAGCCACCCGTCGAGAACCAGCAGGTTCTGACGAGTGTCGTCTCGGGCCAGGTCGGCGGGGGAGGAGTGGTGGCCCTGGCCGTCGAGCTCAATCGCGATCTTGAGTTCGGGGAAGGCGATGTCGATGAAGAACAGTTCCCCGACGATCCAGACCGGATGGTTGGCCTGCCACTGGTCAAGGCCAGCCGTGTGCAGCAGGTCGTGGGCCTCGAGCTCAAGAGGCGACCACGGTCCCTTCCGGCTCTGGTTGAGCATCTGCCGCAGGGCTTGGTGCCCAGCGGCGGGTTTGAGCAGGTCGAAGGCGTCACGAAGCTGCTCGATCGTGGTGACCTGGCGGCGAAGCGCCTCCCAGATCGGTCGCGTTCCCTGGTGGCGGGCCATGTCGAGCGTCGACAGCTCAGCCCCGGCCACCGCCAGGTCTCCGTGGAACTGACGAAGATCCGTTGGGGCCTGGCTGCGATCGGCGCTGAGCCATCTGGGGCTGTGGGTGCGCACGCCGGAGACCTGCACCTGGCTGGCTGCCAGTTCGGGCCACCAGGTGAGGGTGGCCGCTGTGGCGCCCCTGACCACCGCAACGGGATGTCTGGCGGTCACGGCAGCGCAGCGCAGGTCGAGGGTTTCGGGCTGGTCGTGGTGCCGGGCCACGCCGGGCGTCATCGGAACCAGCGCTCTGGCGCGTACGAGGTTGTCGAATCGGATGGGATCGCGGCGCCTGAGCACCAGACGAGGGTCGAGTGTGATGGGAGCTGACACACCACACTGTGGGCGGGCGCGGTGCGTGGCGCGCCAACCAGTTGTGACTCTGTGGACAGCCGGCGCGGCCACACCAGCCTGTGGACAACGGAAGGTTGATGGTTTCGTGCCACGCGATCGTCCAAATCGCCCGAAATCGGGGTGTATCGCCAATCGCGTGGCACGAAACCATCACAGATGACCGAAGAGGTGGCTCGCGAAGCGCCGGAGCCCACCAGACTGTGGTGCATGGCGACCACCAACGCCGCCGAGACTCTCGCCCAGTCGATTCGTGCCGACCTCGCAGCGTCCGGCAACCCGGAACGCGCCGGAGGCCAGCAGCGCTACATGAAGTCGGCGATGCCCTACCACGGCGTCACCACGCCTGAGCTGAAGAAGATCCTGCGGCCGCACCTGGCCGGCTTCCGGCCCGGCAGCCGCCAGGAGTGGCAGGCGGCGGTGCTGGCCCTGTGGGACGACGCAACCCACCGGGAAGAGCGTTACGCGGCACTGGCCCTGGCCCGCCACCGCAGTGCTCGGCAGTGGCACGACGTCGAGAGCCTGCCGCTGTTTCGCCACCTGGTCGTCACCGGCGCCTGGTGGGACCTGGTCGACGAGACCGCATCGCACCTGGTCGGAGCGGTGTTGCGTGACCACCGCGACGAGGCGACACCGATCATGCGGGCCTGGGCAACAGACCCCGACCTGTGGGTGCGGCGCACCGCGGTGCTCAGCCAGCTGACCCACAAGGAGCAGACCGACACCGGGCTGCTGCACCAGGCGATCGAGGCGAACCTCGACGACCAGAGCTTCTGGCTGCGCAAGGCCATCGGTTGGGCGCTGCGCCAGTACGCGAGGGTCGATCCGGACTGGGTGCGGGCCGAGGTCGACGGCTCGGGAGACCGGCTCTCCGGGCTCAGTCGACGCGAGGCGATCAAGCACCTGTGACGGTCATTGGTGAGACGACCCCGCAGGCGTAGCGTGGTCGCCGTGAACCATCCGATCGAGATCCACGGCCTGGTCAAGACGTTCGGTCGTACCCGGGCCCTCGACGGCCTCGACCTGGTCGTCGAACAGGGTCAGGTGCACGGGTTCCTCGGCCCCAACGGCGCCGGCAAGTCCACCACCATCCGGGCCATGCTCGGTCAGATCGGCACCGATGCCGGCACCGTGGCGGTCTTCGGCCAGGACCCCTGGAAGGACACCGTCGAGGTGCACCGGCGGCTGGCCGCGGTGCCCGGCGAGGTCTCGCTGTGGCCCAACCTCACCGGCGGCGAGACCATCGACCTGCTGCTGCGGCTGCGCGGGATCAGACCCGACACCACCCGCCGTGCCGAGCTGCTCGAACGCTTCGACCTCGACCCCACCAAGAAGGGCCGCGCCTACTCCAAGGGCAACCGGCAGAAGGTCGTCCTCGTCGCCGCGTTCTGTGCCCCCACCGACCTGCTCGTGCTGGACGAGCCCACCGCCGGCCTCGACCCGCTCATGGAGCAGGTCTTCAACGAGTGCCTGGCTGAGCACCGTGCCCAGGGCACCACTGTGCTGCTGTCGAGCCACATCCTCAGCGAGGTGGAACGGCTCGCCGACCACGTCACCATCATCCGCAACGGCCGGGTGGTCGAGACCGGAACCCTCGAGAGCCTGCGTCACCTGCGACGCCACCACGTCCGGGCCCAGGTCGCGGCCGAGTTGCCCCGCGACCTGCCGGGCGTCCACGACCTCGTCCAAGACCCCGATGGAGTCACCTGCACCGTCGACCCCGAAGGCCTGCCCCGGCTGCTGGCGGCGCTCCAGCAGGCCGGTGTGTCCGCGCTGACCTGCACCCCGCCCTCGCTGGAGGAGTTGTTCATCGACGCCTATCGCGAGCCCGACCCCAGCCCCACTGGTGGGCGGGCATGAGCCAGACCACGGGCACAGCGGCACTGCTGCGGGCGGCCCTGCGCCGCGACCGCGTGCTGCTACCGGTCTGGGTGCTGGCACTGTCGTCGATGGTGGCGGTCTCGGCCGCCGCGATGGAGGGTCTCTACGCCTCGGCGGCCGACCGGGTGATCGCGTCGCGGGTGATCAACACCAGTCCGGCGCTGGTCGCCCTGTACGGGCCCATCCTCAACGAGGACAGCATGGGCGAGTTGGCGATGAGCAAGATGACGGTGATGTACGCCGTGTTCGTGATGGGCATGGCGCTGGTCATCGTCCGACGCCACACCCGCACCGAGGAGGAGAGCGGACGCGCCGAACTGGTCGGCACCACCCTGGTCGGACGAGCCGCCCCACTCCGGGCGGCGCTGCTCGAGGGCGTACTGGCGTCGGTGCTGGTCGGTGCGCTCGGGGCACTCGGCAACATCGCCTTCGGCCTCGAGGTGCCCGGGTCGGTCGCCTTCGGGCTCAGCTGGGTGGGTGCCGGCCTGGTCGGCACTGGCATCGCTGCTGTCTGCTGCCAGTTGTCGGCGAGCACCCGCACCTGTGGCGGCATCGCCATGGCTGTGATCGCCGCGCTGTTCCTGCTGCGAGCCGTGGGCGACATCGGCCCGGACGCCCTCGGCTGGCTCTCGCCCCTGGGGTGGGGAACGCGCCTGGACGCCTGGGGCCAGACCCGGTGGTGGGTGTTGGTGCTGTACCTCGTGCTGGCGGTCGGGTTGGTGGTTCTTGCCCACGTGCTGTTCGGACGACGCGACCTCGGCAGCGGGTTGCTCGCCGAGCGTGCCGGGTCGCCCGACGGCCGGGTGGGGACGATCCCGGGCCTGGTCTGGCGGCTCAACCGCGGGCTCAGCCTGTGGTGGGTGGTGGCCACGGTGCTGTGGGGTGCCCTGTTCGGTTCGGTCGCCCCACACATTGGCGGCCTGTTCGACTCCCCGGGGGGACGCGAGGTGCTCGAGGCCCTCGGCGGCCGCGGCAAGGTCGAAGAGGTGATGCTCGCGGCGCTGATGGCGATCATGGCGGCCTTCCTGACCGGGTACGCCCTGCAGGTGGTCGTCCATGCCGGACACGAGGAGACCGACGGACGAACCCCCGCCGTGCACGCCGCGCACGGGTCGAGGGCGCAGCTGTTCTGGTCGGTGGTGGCCCTGGCCATGGGTGGTCTGGTGGTGCTCGCGGTCTGCTACGCGGTCGGCTCGTCGTTGGGCTATGGCAGCCAGTCGGGAGGGGTGTGGTCGGCGCTGCGCGAACAGGTGCCCGCGGCTCTGGTACACCTGCCGGCGATGTGGGTGGTGGCGGCGGTGGCGGTACTGGCCGGGGCGGTCAGGGCTCGCTGGGCCTGGCTCGGATGGGTCGTGCTGGGCGTGGTGGTCACCATCGGTGAACTCGGACCGGTGCTCAAGCTGCCCGGGTGGGTGGTGAAGATCTCGCCCTACCAGCACGTGGCTGCGGTGCCGGTCGAGCCGGTGAGTTGGCCCAGCGAAGCAGGGCTGGTCGCAGTCGCCGCGGTGCTGCTCGGGGGGGCGGGGTGGAGGTACCGGGCCCGGGACCTCGGCGGACTTCCCGCTTCCCGCTTCCCGCGGGCCGCGGGGACGAGGCTCAGAGGGTGACGACCCCGTCGGACTCGTGGGCCAGGCCGTCGTCCAACAAGCCCTTCAGACTGCGCTCGGCCTGGTCGCGGTCGCGTGGCCACAGGGCCAGCAACTCCTCGGTCGACCAGCCGCCGACGCCGTCGCGCAGGGCCTGCAGCAGCGTGCCGCGGCACTGGCGGTCGGTGCCCTCCCAGGCCTGGCCGCGCCGGGGACGCGCCGTCGGGTCGTCCGCGTGCCGGGGACGACCAGCCGCCAGCCAGGCGCACTTACCGACTACCGGACACTCGCCACAGCGCGGTGACCGGGCTGTGCACACCAACGCTCCCAGTTCCATCGAGGCCACCGACCACCGGGCCGCGCGGGCCTCGTCGGCGGGAAGGTGGCTTTCAGCCAGGTCACGCTCAGCGCGCGTCGGTGAGCTGTCGGGGTACTCCCGGCCGGACGCGACCCTGGCCAGCACTCGCCGCACGTTGGTGTCGAGCACCACCTGGCGCTGTCCGAAGGCGAAGCTCGCCACCGCCGCAGCCGTGTAGTCGCCCACACCGGGCAGGGCACGCAGGTCGTCCAGCGACGAGGGCACCTGCCCGTCGTGCCGCTCGACCATCGCGACAGCGGCCTGGTGCAGGCGAAGCGCCCGTCGCGGGTAGCCCAGTCGTCCCCAGGCTGCGACCGCGGACGACGACGGCTCCGAGGCCAGCGCCTCGGGGGTCGGCCAACGCTCCATCCACACCTGCCACGGCTGCAGCACCCGGGCCACCGGCGTCTGCTGCAGCATGAACTCGCTGACCATGACTCCCCACGGAGTGCGGCTGGGGCGCCGCCACGGCAGGTCGCGGGCGTGCTCGTCGTACCAGTCGAGCACCGCATCGACCACCTGTGAGGGGTCAGGCTGCGGCATGGGGTGGCCCTTCGGCTGGTCGCGGCGTGGTGACAGCGCCCGGTCGGGGCACTCGTCCTAGCATGCCCCCATGAGTGCGCTGTGGCATCCAGTCGGGCCCGAGCCTGAACGCACGTACTGGATCCGGCGCGCCATCGTGGTGCTCGCGCTGCTCCTGGTGCTCGCCTTGTTGGTCTGGCTGGTTCAGGCCGCCCTCGGCGGTCGCACCCCCGCCACCACTCCCGCGCTGCCCAGTGCGAGCCAGGCGGTCCCCGGGGGATCTGCCACCGTCGTGGACGACTCGACCGCCTCGGGTACGCCGACTCCGGCCGAGGCCGACGGGAGTTCCACTCCCGAGACCAGCGCGACCTCGTCCGAGGCCAGCCCGACGCCCACGCCTGCCTCGAGCCCGCCGTCGCCGCGTCCCACGCCAACGCCCACACCCACGCCCACCGGTCCGGTCGCCTGCGATCCTGCGGCACTCGACCTGTCGATCACCGGCGCGCGCCGGGTCACCCCGGGCAGGAACACCACCTTCACGATCACCGGTGTCAACCGCTCATCGACCACCTGCGTGCTCAGCTTCGCCCAGACGCCGTTCGAGCTGCGCATCCACTCGGGCACCGACCGCATCTGGTCGAGCAACGACTGCGGGCAGTGGCGCGCCAGGGGCACTATCACCCTGGCCCCGGGCAAGGCCTGGACCTGGCGTCCGATCTGGCCGGCGAAGCGCTCGGCGGCCGACTGCACGCTCACCGACGACGTGCTCAGGTCTGGCACCTACGTGGCCAACGCCGACCTCACCGGCGCCGACACCAAGCAGTTCGTCTTCCAGGTCAGCGGCTGAGGCCGACCCGGATCCTGGTCAGCGGGTGAGCGCCTGCTCGGCCAACCGCAACAGTCCTTCGCGGATGCTGCGCGCTCGCTGGTCGCCGATGCCCTCGACCTCTCGCAGTTCGGCCACGCTGGCGCTGAACAGGGCCTGGATCGACCCGAAGTGCTCGAGCAGCCGCTGGCCCAGGCTGAGCGGCAGCCGTGGGATCGAGGCCAACTGCCGGTAGCCGCGGCTGACCAGCCTGGTCTCGAGGTGGTCCGAGGCCGGGAAGCCGAACGCCTGGGCCACGTCGAGCACGTCGAACAACTCGTGGGCCGACAACTCGTCCAGTCGGTGCAGCCCGAACGCCAACTCGTCGGCGTCGGCAGGGCGGTAGTCGACGGCCAGTTCGAGGGCGAGTTCCTCCAGGCCGAGTGAGTGCTCCATCAACTGCATCTGCAGCAGGCGTCCGTCGGTGCCCAACTTGGTGACGTAGTCGTCGATCTCGACCTCGAGGCGGCGCATCATCTCGATGCGCTGCACCAACAGGGCGACATCGCGCAGAGTAACCTGGTCGGCGACCTCGAGCCCGTTGAGAGCCGCGGTCAGCTCGACCACGCGGCTGCCGTAGCTGACCAGCGTGGCCAGGGCCTGGTTGGCGCGCGAGAGCAGTTGTTCGGGGCGCTCGACCTGGTAGCGGTCGCCCTCGAGGAACAGCGCGATCGTCGACATCGAGGCTGACACCGTGACCACGGGCAGCCCGGTCTGCTGGGCGACCCGGTCGGCGCTGCGGTGCCGGGTGCCGGTCTCGACCGTGGGCAGGGTGCCGTCGGGGACGAAGTGCACCCCGGCCTGGACGATGCGGCGCAGGTCGCTCGACAACACGATGCCGCCGTCGAGCTTGGACAACTCACGCAGCGCGGTCGGGGTGAAGTCGACGTCGAGGGTGAAACCACCCGACGACACCTGCTGCACAGCCTTGGTGTTGCCCAACACGATCAGCGCGCCGGTGCGGCCGTGGACGATCCGCTCGAGCCCGTCGCGCATCGCGGTGCCCGGCGCCAACAACGCCTGGTAACGGCGCAGTCGGGCCAGGTGGTCGTGGTCGTGGGGCACGGGTCCAGTCTAGGAGCCCCGTCTCAGGTCGAGCACCCCGAGGGCATCGGCGACCGAGGCCACCTCGACCACCTTCAGTCCGTGCATGCTGGGCACCTTCTGGGTGCGATCGCGTGAATTGGCCGGGACGATCGCCAGTTCGAAGCCCAACCGGGCCGCCTCGCCCACGCGGCGTTCCAGGCCGGGCACCCGGCGCAGGTCGCCGGCCAGGCCGATCTCGCCGAGCGCCACCACCCGCTGCGGGAAGTTGCGGTCGACGGTCGCCGAGGCCACCGCGATCGCCACCGCCAGGTCGACGCTGGGGTCGGTCACCCGGGCGCCGCCGACTGTCGAGACATAGACATCGCGGCTCGACAAGGGGATTCGTGCCTTGCGTTCGAGCACGGCCAGCACCAGCGCGATCCTCGAACTGTCCAGCCCGTGGGTCGTGCGTCGCGGTGACGTCTGGTTGGCCGACGGCGCGACCAGCGCCTGGATCTCGGCCAGCAGCGGACGTCGTCCCTCCATGGTGACCGTGACGCACGTGCCGGGCACCTGCTCGGTGTGGTGGCTGGTGAACAGCCCTGACGGGTCGGGCACCTCGACGATGCCGGAGTCGCCCATCTCGAAGCAGCCAACCTCGTCGGCGGGTCCGTAGCGGTTCTTGGTGGCCCGCACCATCCGGAAGCCCGAGTGCCTGTCGCCCTCGAAGGCGAGCACCACGTCGACCAGGTGCTCGAGCAGACGGGGGCCGGCGATCGAGCCGTCCTTGGTGACGTGGCCGATGATCACCACCGCCATGCCGCGACGCTTGGCCACGCGCACCAGGGCGCCGGTGACCTCCCTGACCTGGGTCACCCCGCCGGGTGAGCCATCGGCCTCGGTCGTCCCGATGGTCTGCACCGAGTCGATCACCAGCAGGGTGGGGGAGACCTCTTCGATGTGGCCGAGCACGGTCGACAGGTCGGTCTCGGCCGCCAGGTACAGCTCGTCGGCGAGCGCCCCGGTGCGTCCGGCCCGAAGCCGCACCTGGGGTGCGGACTCCTCGCCGGTGACATAGAGCGTGCGTTGCCCGGACTTCGCCCAGCGTGCCGCCACCTCGAGCAGCAGGGTCGACTTGCCCACGCCGGGTTCGCCGGCCAGCAGGGCCACCACCCCGGGGACGAGACCACCCCCCAGCACCCGGTCGAGTTCGGAGATGCCGGTCAGTCGACGATCGGCCTGCCCGGCAGGCACCTCGCTGATCGGGACGGCCTTGGTCGCGGGGACCGTGCTGTCGACGTGCTGCAACTTCGGGGCGCCCTTGGCGACCACCGAACCCCAGGCCTGGCACTCACCGCAGCGCCCCACCCAGCGCACGGTCGTCCACCCGCACTCGGTGCAGTGGAACGCCTCACCCGACTTCGCCCTCGCCATGGCGACGAGCCTACGGGGCGGCGCTGACAAGTCAGACTCACGGTCCGGGTGGGGCTGTGGACGAACGCCCAGGTGGGACGAAGGCCCCAGATCAGGACGAACGCCCAGGGACGGCGAACGCCCGGGGACGAACCGCTCAGATACGGACGGCGCCGCGTCCGGGCACCTCGAAGGTGACCGCGTCGAGGCCGGGCTGGCCGTTGGGGGCGCTGAAGTGCACGGTGACGCCGTCGACGTCGTCGCCGACCTCGGCGCCGAGCCACTCCTCGATGCGTGGACGGCTGCCCGAGATGTCGATCTGGCTGACCTTGATGTCACCGCCGAGGGCGCTGGGCAGCAGCTCGGCCGGCGAGGTCCAGCGCATGAAGTAGGGCAGCTGCGGATCGGCCATGGTGCCGCGGATGCCGATCTGCTCCCACTCGAGCAGGCGTCCGTCGGGGAAGTGGCGCGAGCCCGGCACGGCCTTGCGCTCGAGGCGGCTCTCGTAGGGGGTCAGGTCGTCCACCGAGATGACCCAGCCGAGCCAGCCACCGCCGGCGTTCTGGCGGGCGCGCACGGCCTGCCCGAAGACAGCCTTCTCGGCGGCCGGGTGGTCGAGAACCTCGACGACCTCGAGGTAGCGGGCGTCCGCCAGCGGAAGGATGTGGTTGCGGGTGCCGAACCTGGGGTGGAACCCCCCGTCGCGGAAGCGTTGCCCGAGCTGCTCGCTCAGCGCGTCCACAGTGGCCTTCAGACCCTCGGGGCGGGCAGCGAAGATCAGATGGTCGACATGCATGAACCCATCATGGCCCCCCCACCTACGGGGGACGAAATCGGCCCGGGTCGTCCCACCGCGTTCTGGGTGGCCGCCAGCACGGCGCCGGACGGCGAAGTACGTTGGTGGGGTGCACATGCCAAGTCCGTCCGGGTCGGGATCGAAGGTCCTGTTGTCGACCAGCTCGGTCTACCCGGAGTCGACGGCCAGCGGGTTCGAGTTGGCGGCCCGGCTGGGCTATGACGGTGTGGAGCTGATGGTCGGCATCGACCCGGTCGCCGCCGACGTGGACTACGTCGAGAAGCTGCGCGACTACCACCAGGTCGCCGTCCTCGGCGTGCACGCACCGTGCCTGCTGGTCACCCAGGGCACCTGGGGCAACGATCCGTGGGACAAGCTGCAGCGATCGGGTGAGGCAGCGCGCCGACTGGGAGCCGACGTGGTCGTCGTCCACCCGCCGTTCAGGTGGCAGCGCGAGTACGCCCGCGGCTTCATCGACGGCATCGCCCGGCTGAACGCCGAGTTCGACGACGTCGACTTCGCGGTCGAGAACATGTACCCGTGGCGCACTCCGGCCGGCTTGTTCCAGGCCTACCTGCCCGGCTGGGACCCCACCGAACTCGACTACGAGCACCTCACCCTCGACCTGTCGCACGCGGCCACCGCCCGCGCCAACTCGCGCGAACTGGCCCGCGAGTGGGGGACGAGGCTTCGCCACCTGCACCTGACCGACGGGCAGGGCTCGATGAAGGACGAACACCTGATGCCCGGCGAGGGCAACCAGCAAGCCTTCGAGTTGCTCGAAGACCTGCGCGAGGCCGACTTCAACGGCCACACCGTGCTCGAGGTGAATTCGCGCAAGGCCGGCAGCCGCGCCACCCGCGAACTGCTGCTCGGACAGGCCCTGATCGAGATCCGCCGACGGCTCGGCCAGCCCGTCGACGAGGTCACCATCTCTTGCGTGGCCGAGGCCCAGCAGCAGATCGCCGCCGGTGGCGACACCCCACCCGACCCCGCAGAGGTGAGCGACCCGCTGCGCCCCACCCACCTGTGACCCGCACCCCTGCCCCACCCTGAGGAGTCCCATGCTTCGCCAGTCACTGTTGAAGTTGTCACGCAACGGCCGCGTGCAGGGCCTGGTCGAGAATGCCCCGATCACCCCAGAACTGGTCAGCCGTTTCGTCGCCGGCACCGACCGGGACGAACTGGTCGCCGTCGCCGCCGACCTCGCCGGCAAGGGACTGCTCACCATCGTCGACCACCTGGGCGAGGACGCCGCCACCCTCGAGGTCGCCCGGGCGATCACCGACGAGTACCACAGCCTGCTGACCAGCCTGGCCGAGGCAGGCCTGACCGAGTCGGCCGAGATCGCGGTGAAGCTGTCGGCGCTGGGGCTCGGCCTCACCGGCGGACAGCAGATCGCACTCGACCACGCCCGCGAGCTGTGTCGGGCGGCGGCCGAGGTCGGCACCAAGGTCACCATCGACATGGAGGACCACACCACCACCGACGCCACCCTCGAGGTGGTCAGGGAACTGCGCCGCGACCACCCCGAGACCGGGCTGGTGCTGCAGGCCTACCTCAAGCGCACCGAGGACGACTGCCGTGAGTTCGCCGTCGAGGGGGCGAGGGTGCGGCTGTGCAAGGGTGCCTACGCCCGGGTGCCGGGGCTGAGCTTCGCCGACGACCACGAGATCGACCTGGCGTTCGTGCGCTGCCTGCGGGTGCTGATGGAAGGTGACGGCTACCCGATGGTGGCCACCCACGACCCGCGGATGATCGGCATCACCCAGGGCATGGCCCGCATGCTCGAACGCTCCCGCGACAGCTTCGAGTTCCAGATGCTGCACGGCATCCGGCCGCTGGAGCAGCGCCGTCTGGTCGACATCGGCTACCGCAGCCGGGTCTACCTGCCCTACGGCACCCAGTGGTACGAGTACTTCGTGCGGCGGGTGGCCGAGAAGCCGGCGACGGTGGCGCTGATCGGGCGCTCGCTGCTGAGCCGACGCTGAGGCCGAGCAGTGGGGCAGTCGACGACGACCGCTGATGGTTTCGTGCCACGCGATCCGCGCCATGGGGCGAAATCGGTCGAATCCGAGAATCGCTTGGCACGAAACCGTCAACTCAACCGCGAGACCGTGCTGCTGCTGGCGATCTCGCTGGGTCAGTCGGCGATCTATGCGGTGCTGCGGATCATCGAACGGATGACGCGGCCTGAGCCGCTGGCCAAGCAGACCACCACGATGAACACCTCGACTACGCCCGACCGGCCGTGGCTCGACCTGGCCTACCAACTGGCGGCCGTCGGCTTCGGCATCGTGCCGGCGCTGCTGGCGGTGCACCTGGTGCGCACCCGGTTGGTGCCCTCGATCGGCGCCGATCGGGCGATGGGCTTCGCACCCCGACGGTTCGGTTTCGATCTGGCCTGGGGATTCATCCTGTTCGCCGGCATCGGCATCCCCGGGCTCGGCCTCTACCTCGGCGCACGGGCGCTCGGCATCAACACCACGATCGCGGCCGCCAACCTCACCGACGTCTGGTGGACGATCCCGGTGCTGGTGGCGCTGGCCGCGATGAACGGCATCGTCGAAGAGGTGGTGATGGTCGGCTACCTGTTCACCCGCTGGATCCAGGCAGGCTGGAGCGTCTGGCTGATCTGGGTGACATCAGCCCTGATCAGGGGCACCTACCACCTCTACCAGGGCTTCGGTGGATTCATCGGCAACGTGATCATGGGACTGATCCTGGGCGGCTTCTGGCTGCGCACCCGCAGGGTGTGGCCGCTCGTGGTGTGCCACACCCTGCTCGACGTCGCCAGCTTCGTCGGTTACTCCCTGCTCAAGGGCCACGTCAGCTGGCTGTGATCGGTGGGGGCTGCGTCAGCCCTATGTCGATTTCAGCCCTTTGTCGATTTCAGCTCTGTGTCGATCTCAGGGCTGGATGATCTGATCGGCGGGCGGTGCCTTGACCGGCTTGACCTCGTTCCACTCGGTGAACGTGAAGTCCAGCGGCGAGCCGTCGTCGTCGGTTCCGGAGAGCTTCAGCGGAAGCGGCTTGTCAGGATCGTCAGTCATCCAGATCTGGCCGGTGCCCTTGCCCGTACCGCGGTCGGCCAGCAGGATCGCCGGCTTGCCGTCGAGGGTGGTGCGCTCCACCCGGACGCTCGCCGAGCTCAGCCAGTTGAGGTCTTCGGAGAACATGCCGTCGAGCAACGCCTTCGGCGTGAACTCCGTGTTGGTCTGGGTGCTGGCCACCCACTTGCTGGCCATCTTCTTGGCGGTGGCGTCGTCGGCGCCCGAGTTCTTCCAGAACGCCGCGTTGCCCTTGACGTAGCCTTTGCCGGCCACGGTGAGACCGGTGTAGCTGAGCTCACCTGAGGTGACGGTCAGGGTGGAGTTCCTGCCGTCCATCGTCCCGGCGACGGTGATGGTCATCGGCACGTCGTCCTCGACGAGCTTGCCGACGACCTTGACGGTCTCCTGCTGGGTCGAGGCCGTGCGGGCGTTCTTCCAGAGCGTCGCGGCATTCGGCAGGTCAGGCGTCGGGGTCTCGGTCGGGGTCGGCGTGGGGGTATCGGTGGTCGCCGGAGCGCTCGAGGCCTGGCTGGCCGGTGCTGAGGGCTGGACGCTGGCGGAGGTGGTGGGGGGCTGGTCGGTCGTGGTCGTGCTGCATCCAGCGAGGGCGAGGCCTGCGGCGACGACAGCGACCACGGCGGCTCGGGTGTAAGACATGGCAGCTCCAGGGCTCGGTGGTGGCGGCAGTCTAGAACAGCTCCGGCGCGCTCAGATGACGATGTCGTCACGCAGTCGCCAGGACCTCTGCCGCGGTCAGGTGCTCGACCCCATCGGCCTCGTGGCCGAGCATGCGGCAGTAGAGCCCGGTGGTGACCCGTTCGACGAACGCCCAGTCCAGGATCCGCTGCACATCGACCCCGGTGATCGCCCCCAGTTCACCGGCCAGCTCGGCCAGGAAGTCCGACCCGCTGCCCGGCCGGGCACGCTCGAGTGCGATCACGTGGGCGCCGTGCCCGCGCAGCACCACTCCCAGGTCATAGGCCTTCTCACAGAGCAGTCCGTCGGGGTCGACGAAGCGCCAACCGCCGTCCAGGTGTTCCAGCAGGTTCCATGGATGTGGGTCGCCGTGGCAGACCACCTCGGGGTGTTCATCGGTGGCCAGTGCGTCGGCCAGGTGGCGCGCTCGAGCGATCGCCACTGGTGCCGCCCCGCCGAAGCGGGGCCCCTGCTCGTCCAGGATGCTGCGCAGGCCACGGGCCTTGCTGCCGCCGAAGTGCATGGAGTGGTCTGGCGCCACCGACAGCGGTACCTGCCACCACAGCTGCAGCGTCTCGGCCAGCCGTCGGCACTGCAGGAGCGGGTCAGGCTCGACGTCGCCGAGGGCCCGACCCAGTCGCTCCACCAGGATCGCGGCGGCGTCCGGGTCGTGCTCGAGCAGCCGCGCGGTCGATCGTCCGCCGTCGGCGGCGAACATGGCCGCCTCCTGGTTGAGGTCGGCCGGTCGTCCCAGCTTGAGCACCGCCGGCTGACCGTCGGGACGCCTGACCGCACACACCGGCAGACCTCCGTGGGGCAGGATCGCCTCGAGCTCCAGCCCCCACCGATGCACCAGAGCCATCAAGGTCTCGGGGAACGCCCGCTGCCACGCATCGGCGGGCACGCTGCTGCGCGACCAGCGCTCGGCGGCGTCGGCCAGCACGTCGTCCCACCCCTGTGACGTCACCGGGCCAGTGTCGCAGCCGCACGTAGGATTCACCCCATGCGAGTTGGAGTGTTCGGGGCCACCGGCCAGGTCGGTGGCGTGATGCGGAAGTTGCTCGTCGAGCGGGACTTCCCGATCGACGAGGTGCGGTTCTTCGCCTCGGCCAGGTCGGCCGGGCTGAAGCTGCCGTGGAAGGACGGCGAGGTGGTCGTCGAGGACACCGCCACTGCCGACTTCACCGGCCTCGACATCGCGCTGTTCTCTGCGGGCAAGGGCTCCTCGCTGGAGTTCGCACCGAAGGTGGCCGCCGCCGGGGCCGTCGTGGTCGACAACTCCTCGGCCTGGCGGATGGATCCCGAAGTGCCGCTGGTGGTCAGCGAGGTCAACCCTGCTGACATCGGTAACCGTCCCAAGGGCATCATCGCCAACCCCAACTGCACCACCATGGCCGCGATGCCGGTGCTCAAGCCCCTGCACGAGAAGGCCGGGCTGACCAGGCTGGTCGTGGCCACCTACCAGGCCGTCTCGGGCTCGGGCCTGGCCGGGGTCGAGTCCCTGGGGCGTCAGATCGTCGAGACGCCCGACCCGCAACGGCTCGCCCACGACGGCAGCGTCTTCGTCGACGGTGACACCAAGCCCTATGTCGCGCCGATCGCCCACAACGTCGTCCCGATCGCCGGTGCGCTGGTCGACGACGGCACCGGCGAGACCGACGAGGAGCAGAAGCTGCGCAACGAGTCGCGCAAGATCCTGCACGTTCCCGACCTGCTCGCTTCGGGCACCTGCGTGCGCGTGCCGGTGTTCACCGGCCACAGCCTCGCCGTGCACGCCGAGTTCGCCAACCCGATCAGCCCGGACGAGGCCCGCGCGCTGCTCGCCGACGCTCCCGGCGTCCAGTTGGACGACGTGCCCACCCCGCGCAAGGCCGCCGGTGTCGACCCCTCGCTGGTCGGCCGGATCCGCGCCGACCAGGCCGCTCCCGAGGGCCGCGGGCTGGTGTTGTTCATCAGCAACGACAACCTGCGCAAGGGTGCCGCCCTCAATGCCATCCAGATCGCCGAACTCGTCGCAGCCGAACTGGTCGCCGGCAAGTCGGGTCGTCCATGAACGACGAGGGCAGCACGCTCGCGCTGATCGGTGTCGGCGTGATGGGTGAGACCCTGCTCGCCGGGCTACTCAAGGCCGGCTGGTCGGCCGACCGGATCGTGGCCACCGACCGCCGTGAGACCCGCCGCGCCGAACTGGTCGAACTGCACGGGGTGCGCACTGCCGAGAACCCCGAGGCGGTGGCCGAGGCCGACACCGTCGTGCTGGTGGTCAAGCCCCAGGATGTCGCCGACGTGCTCGACGAGATCAGTGACAGCGTTCGTCCGGGCACCCTGGTGGTCAGCCTGTGCGCCGGCGTGCCCACCGACCTGATCGAACAGCGGCTGCCGGCGCAGACACCGGTGGTGCGGGTGATGCCCAACACCCCGGCCCAGGTCGGTGAGGGCATGGCTGCGGTCTCCGGTGGACGGAGCGCCGCCCCCGAGCACCTCGAGCGGGTGACCTCGATGATGGGCGCGGTCGGACGAGCCGTGGTCGTCCCCGAGAACTACCAGGACGCGGTGACCGCGATCAGCGGGTCGGGTCCGGCCTACCTGTTCTTCGTGGTCGAGGCGATGATCGAGGCCGGGGTGCACCTGGGCCTGCCGCGTGACACCGCCACTGAACTGGTGGTGCAGACCATGCTCGGGTCAGCCACCCTGCTGCGTGAGTCGGGCACCCACCCGACGGTGCTGCGCGAGAACGTCACCTCGCCCGGTGGGACGACCGCTGCCGCGGTGCGCGAACTCGAGGACCACAAGGTCAGGGCGGCCTTCATCACCGCGATGGAGGCGGCCCGCGACCGCAGTCGGGCCCTGGCCGAGACCGCCCGCCAGCAGCACGGCTGAGTCGCCCGAGACCCCAGGTTCGACAGGCGGTTGTCGGGCTGGCCCGACAACGACCTGACCAGTTGGCAGGATGGCCCGCAAGATCGCGTCGGACCAGGCTTGAGTCTGACGACGAACCTCTCGACAGACTCGTGGGAGGGACGGCCATGACCCTCGATCGCGATGGGATCTGGGCCGGACTCAAGGGCCACAGCGCCTACCTGCTCAGCAGCCTGCCCCTGACCATCGCCTCGTTCACGCCACGGTGTTCCTGGTCAGCTTCGGCGCCAGCACCCTGGTGATCGGCATCGGTGTGCCGATCCTGGTGTTCGCGCTGACGGCTGCCGGTCGCTTCGCCCACGCCGAGCGTGACGCGGTCGAGCGCTGGAGCGGGGACGAGATCCCGGCCCCCCACCGCTGGCCAAGGGCCACGGTCTGGCCGGCCTGGCCGAGCGGGTGCGCGGCGTCGGTGGGCGACTGTTGGTCGACTCACCCCAGGGCGGTCCGACCGTCGTGCAGGCAGACTTCTGACCATGCGCACCTTGATCGCCGACGACTCGGTGCTGCTCGGTGAGGGCCTGCGGCTGCTGCTCACCGACGACGGCCTGCGGGCGGCGGTCGCCCTGCGCGAGCAGTGGACTGCCGCCCCGATCCTGCTGCTCAGCCAGTACGTGGCCGCCGCTTACGCCGACGAGCTGCTCGCCTCCGGAGCCGGCGATCGGCTACCTGCCCAAGGACCGGGTCGCCGACGTCGACTCCTTCCGCAAAGCGGTGACCCGGGTCGCCGGCGGCGGCGTGGTGCTCGACCCCGAGGTGGTCGCCCAGGTGTTCGGACGCCAGGGGTCCTCGGCGCTGGCCCAGCTCACCCCACCCGAACGGGAGGTGCTCGAACTGATGGCCCAGGGTCACACCAACGCGGTGATCGCCCAGCGCCTGGTGGTCACCGAGGGGGCGGTCGAGAAGCACTCGCAGCGGCTGTTCGCCAAGCTCGGGCTCAGCGACGACCACCTGGTGCACCGGCGGGTGCCCGCGGTGCCACCTGCTCGAGTCGTGACCGTGGCGCCGAACCCCCGATTTTCGTGACGCGCACGGGCAGAGTAAGGTTGAGCCTTGCTCCGGACGTCAGCGTTCGGTACCCAGCGGGCATCGTCCGCACCTCGTCCTGAAAGGCCACACTGTGGGTTCTGTCATCAAGAAGCGTCGCAAGCGCATGGCGAAGAAGAAGCACCGCAAGCTGCTCAAGAAGACGCGCATCCAGCGTCGTCGCGCCGGCAAGTAAGCGAGCCTCTGGTGATTCGGTGGCGACGCGACCGCCGCACACCGAAGACCGATGTTCACCCCGCAGCCAACGCTCCAGCTGAACAGCTCGAGCGTGGGTCTGCGGGGTTTGGCATGCCCGAGAACGGCCTTGGGGCACCTGCCGACCAGGCCCGCGTCGTCCTGGTGACCCGCAGCGGCTGCCACCTGTGTGAGCAGGCTGCCGACACCATCGCGCAGTCGGTCGCCGCGGGATCGGTGGGCGCCGACCAGGTCAGCACCCTCGACGTGGACGCCGACGACGACCTGCGCCGCCGCTACACCGACCACGTGCCGGTGGTCTTCGTCGACGGTCGGCTGTTCGCCTACTGGGTGCTGGAACCCGGGCGGTTCGAACACGCGCTGGCCGGTGGCGACTGGGCGAGCCCGCCGCCGTTGTGACCGTGGTCACGGTGACCGGCTGGGCTCTGGCGCGGGACGGCTCATCCCGAGGGCGGCAGGTGTTGCGACGTGGGGTCGCCGTCGGCCACGATGGGCCCAACGACAGGTGTCCGCACCGAGGAAAAGTGCTGACGGTGCTGCAGATTGCGGCAGACTGTGCGGCGTGCCACTCAGGGGAGAGGGCGCACGAGCCGTGACGACGGGGAGGAGCTCCATGGCGCTGGTGAGCCAGCAGGCGCTCGACCGTGGGCTGCGTGGACGGATCACCTTCATCGGGTCCGGCCCCGGCCTGCCGTCATTGCTGACCCTGGCCGCGGTCGATGCGGTCAACGAGGCCGATGGCGTGGTGCTGCTGACCGACGAGCAGCGAGTGCTGCTGAGCCATGCCGGGGTCACCCCGCGCGAGGTCACCGTCCTCGACGAGGACGACGCCCCCGACTTCGAGTCCTTGGTGCGCGAGGGGCGTAGCCTCGCCGTGCTGATTCCCGGTGACCCCTTCCTCAACGCCGAGACTGCGATGACGGTCACGCAGTGCATTGACGCCGGACTCGACGTCGAGGTGATCCCCGGGGTGCCCAGGCGTGTGGCACTGCCCGAATTCGCCGGGGTGTCGCTGTCGGCCCAGGTGCAGATGATCACCCTGAGCGACCCGGTCGACGCCGAGCAGCACTGGGCGCCGGTGGGTCCGCTGGTGGTGATGGGGGCCGCAGGTCAGATCGGCGAGGTCAGCCGGATCGCCCAGCAGTCCGGACGAGCCGCCGACGAGGCGGCACTGGTCGTGGTCAGCGCCGGAAGCGTGAACCAGGCCTCGCAGCACACCACGGTCGAGGAACTGGGTGCCGCTGTGGCTTCACTGGGGGCCGAGGAGCGCACCACGGTGATGGTGGTGATCGGTGACCAGGCTGGTCCTGAGGCACGTCGCAAGCTCAACTGGTTCGAGAACAAGCCACTGTTCGGGTGGCGCGTGCTGGTGCCCAGGACGATGGACCAGGCCGGGGCGCTGCTGCGCCGACTGGAGTCGTACGGGGCGATCACCGAACTCGTGCCGACCATCTCGGTCGAGCCGCCGCGCCAGCCCCAACTGATGGAGCGGGCGATCCACGGACTGGTCGAGGGCCGCTACGAGTGGATCGCGTTCACCTCGGCCAATGCGGTGCGTGCCGTGCGCGAGAAGTTCGACGAGTATGGTCTGGACGCCCGCTCGTTCTCAGGCCTGAAGCTGGCTGCGGTGGGCGAGGCCACCCAGGCGGCACTGCAGGCCTGGGGCCTGAAACCCGATCTCGTCCCCGAGGGAGAGCAGTCGGTGGCTGGGCTGGCGGCTGAGTTCCCCGCCTACGACGACCTGCTCGACCCGATCAACCGAGTGCTGCTGCCGCGCGCCGACATCGCCACCGAGCCGCTGTCGCACGGCCTGGTCGAGCTGGGCTGGGAGGTCGAGGACGTCATCGCCTTCCGGACGGTGCGAGCCGCGCCCCCGCCGGTCGAGATCCGCGACGCCATCAAGACCGGACAGTTCGACGCGGTGGTGTTCACCTCGTCCTCGACGGTGCGCAACCTGGTTGGTATCGCGGGCAAGCCGCACAACGCCATGGTGATCGCCGCGATCGGTCCCCGGACCGCCGAGACCTGTGTCGAGCACGGTCTGCGGGTCGACGTGCAGCCCGACCAGCCGAGCCCGATCGAGATGGTGGACGCGCTCGCGCACTTCGCCGAGGCCCGCCGCGAGCAGCTCAAGGAGAAGGGCAAGCCGGTGGTGCGTCCGTCGTTGGTGAAGCGACGTGGACGACCCAGCTCCCGCGCTGTCAGCCGCCCCTGAGCACCGCTGGAAGGCCGAGTAGTTCCCGAGGTGCGAGCGGGCGTGTCGAGACCGTGCTCCCTCTGGTTGGTCGAGTAGCTCGCGAGGAACCTCGAGCGTGTCGAGACCACCTCCCGTGGGCTCTCAACCTGAGGTTCGTCCCACGACGGGTACCTTCTGTTGGCCACGGCCACAGAACTGTCCGACGGGCACTGCATACCATGCCCGTCGTTCGCCATCGTGTCCGTCGCGGATCGATGGTGCCCGTCGCGCCGCCCCCTCCCGCCGAGACCCCTCGCCGCACCGGTTTGTGGCGTGAACTGCAGTGAGAGCCGCGAGTTTCGCGCCAGTGATCGTTCGGACGACCTCTGGCCCCCGCGGTTCAACTCACTCGGCGCGGACTGCGCTCGCCTTCGCCGGGGGGATCACCCACCCGATCACAGCCAGGGCCACCGGGACGACCAGGAACAGGGCCCCCAGCCAGTGCCACGGGATGGACAGCCTGACCACGTCGCCCGAGCTGAGGATCGCAATCACCAGCGGCACCAGGGCCACCAGCACGCCCAGCACCAGCCCCAGCGTCGTGGTCGAGGTCGCCATCACTGACGACATGCCTCGAAGCGTCCGACGCCTGGCCCCGATCGTGGCCAACGTCGTCATGGATGCACGGGCGTCCCGCAGGGTGAGTGCGGTCGTCACCGTCGCCACCGCTACCAGCAGTGCACCGAAGGCCACGGTGAACCACTTGTTGGTCCCCGAGTAGTGGTCGATCGGGCCGGGTTCGTAGGCCATCATCACCTGGGCGACTCCTGCCTCGAAGCTCACCTGGTCCAGTCGCTCACGCTCGTCGGCGGTGGGCAGGCGTCCATAGTCCAGCCAAGTCGTCGTGGGGCCTTCCGCAACGGTCGCCTTGTGGGCGTCGAGGAAGGCTCGTCCCACCAGCGGGGGAGCGTAGCTGTTGCCCACCTGCACCGCCGGCACCTCGACATCTCCGGCGCCCGTTGTCAGCGAGACCTTCCCGTCGGTGATGGCGCCGTCGCCGAAGACGACCACTCCACCCTTGGCGAGCACCTCGGCCGCCTCAGCAGGGGTGGACTGGCGGGTCAGGAAGGCGACCGTGTCGGCATCGCCCAGAATCACCGAGCCGGGGCCGTTGTAGCGGCAGCCCTTCTCGTCGCACGGCGTCACCAGGAACAGCGGTATGTGGCCGTTCTCGGGTCCGGAGGCGATGAGCTGGGTGGTCTGCGCCGTGGCTCGGGGCTGACCCATGACCTTGGTGAGCTTGTCGGTCGTCCGGGCGATGGCTGCCGGGTCGATCTTGCCGGAGCGTTGGCCCGGACCAGCGTCGACCTGCGGCACGAGGGTGACAAAGCCTGACGTCATGGTCGGCTTCCAGTCGGCGACCTCGGTGCGTCCGACCGAGGCGGTGGCCACGATCATGGTGGTGGCCAACGCCATCATGGCCATCGTCGCGGCGACCGCTGCCGAGGCCCTGGCCCGGTTTCGAGACCAGTCCCGGGCGGCAAGCCGGGTCGCCAGGGGGCCGCGCCCGACGGCTCGTCCCAGCCACGTCAGCAGCCAGCCGAGCATCAGCAGCGCGGCGACGAACAGCAGCACCACACTGCCGACCGCGGGGATGATGCCCCGCTCGACCTGGTTGCGGGCAGCAGCGCTGTACTGGGCGCGCGCCCACTGCGACCCGGCGATGCCGACGATCAGGCCGGCCGCGGCCAGGCCCAGCCCGAGCCACGGACGACGCACCGGTGGTGCGGCCGCCTCGCTGCGACGGATGCCGGTCATCACGTCCTGTCGGACGACCTGCTGCGAGGGGATCCACGCCGCCACCAGGGCAGCCAGCGTGCCGACCACGAGCAGTCCTGCCATCACCAGCCACGGAACGGTCACCGGACGCGGGTACCCGACCCCCTGGGACTCGATCCAGCGCTGCAGGCCCAGTCCGACCGCAGTGCCGACGGCCACGCCGAGTGCTGAGCCGATCAGCCCGAGCAGCAGGCCTTGGCGGGTGACCATGCCCTGCAGCACGGCACGTGGGGCACCTGTGGCCCCCAGCAGGGCCAGGGTGCGGCGCTGCTGCCGCACGCCGATGGTGAACGCTGCGGCCACCATCGTCGCGGTGATCACCAGGGCGAGTGCCCCGACCAGCACCATCAAGGCACTGGCCGCGGTCGCGCCGTCATTGAGGCTGCCGACGTCGTACTGCGCAGCGACCGCGTCCTTGGTGAGCACCGCCGCGCCCTGCCGGTTGAGTGCGGCGGTCTGGTCAGCGTTGGGCACAGCGCCGACCACCAACGCCTCGACCATCTCGGCGTCCTTGGCGAGCGGATGACCGGGAGGCACCACGAACCAGCCGTCCAGGGGCACGTTCGTGCGGACCAGGCCCACGATCCTGTGGTTGCTGCCGGCCAGTGACACGGTGTCGCCGACGCCCAGTTGCAGGCGGTTGGCCCCCCACGCCACCAGCAGTACCTCGCCGGCCCTGGGGGTCACGAGAGGCCCGACCCGGAAGCGCTCTGGCTGGCTGGTGACGTCGATGACGGCGACGGAGGCATCGAGGGTGGCGTCGCGCCAGGTCATCGGGACGCGCACCGTCGACTGGGGACGCACCTCGAGTCCGGTGGTGGGCACCTCACCGAGAGGCTTGAGCGGGGCTGCCGTCTGGTCGCTGTTCGCGCAGAACGGTGTCGCCAGGTCGACCTGTCGGCAGGTGCCGTCGGCTCCCTGCAGTGTGACGATCTTGGCCCGAGCGTTGCCGAACTCGGCCTCGACCTGGCCGGACTGGTTGTAGTCGTCCAGTGCCACGGCCGCCAGTGCGGTCACGGTCACGATCGGCAGCAGGACCAGCAGGACGATCAGCAGCGAGCGTCTGCGGTGGCGGGTGATGTCGCGCCAAGCCAGGCGCGTGGTGATGTCGCGGAACACTCAGGCCTCGACGTCCGGGTCGAAGATCCGGCGGGGGACGCGCGAGTTGGAGTGCCGCAGCAGCACTGTCGGGTCGTCCGAGCGGGACTCGTCGACCAGTCGTCCGTCGCGCAGGAAGATCACCCGATCGGCCCAGCCGGCGTGGCGGGCCTCGTGGGTGACCATGACGACCGCAACCCCTTCGTCGGCCAGTTGGCGCAGCAGCGCCATGATCTGGTCGCCCGTGGAGGTGTCGAGGGCGCCGGTGGGCTCGTCGGCCAGGAGGATGCGACGGTCGCCGATGATGGCGCGGGCGATCGCCACGCGCTGCCGCTGACCGCCGGAGACCTGGTCGATGCCGCGGTCGGCAAGTTCGGCGATACCGACCCGCTCGAGGGCATGGCGTGCCTGCTGCAGCGCGTCGGCGGTGCGGGCGTCGTCCAGTTCGAGCGGCAGTGCGACGTTCTCGAGCACGGTCAGCGTGGGCACCAGGTTGAAGTCCTGGAAGACGAAGCCGAGCATCCGGCGTCGGATACGGGCGAGTTCGTCGCGGGTACGGCCCTTGAGTTCGGTGCCGGCGACGCCAACCCCGCCGCCGGTGGGCTGGTCGAGTCCGCCAGCCAGGGCGAGCAGGGTCGACTTGCCCGAGCCCGAGGGGCCCATCACGGCGACGAACTCACCACGCTCGACGCTCAGCGACACCTCGCGCAGGGCGTGGACGGTGGTCGGTCCGGAGCCGTAGCTGCGGGTGACGTTGTCGAGTTCGAGGACGATGCTCATCGCGGGCTCTTCTGCGAGGCGGGAAGGGGATTGGTGGTGGCGGGTGGGGTGGGCTGGGGCTCGACGGCCGCTGCGGCTCGGGCCGTACGGGCAGCCCGGGCACGGTGGGACGCGCGCAGGGCGGCGTTCTCGCAGTGGTCGAGCCAGCGCACCTCGGCCTCGGTCTGGTGGATCATCGACTCGATCACCAGGTGCCAAGCCAGGTCGTCGGGGTCGGCCGCGCGCCGGGCCCGGGTGTAGTCCTGCAAGGTGGCGATCGAAGCGCGGCGCTGCACCTGCACCAGCGCAGTCAGGTCGACCGCCGGCATGGACGACGCGATGGCGATCTTGATGGCGAGTTCGTTGCGCGGCGGGTTGTCGAGGACGACCGGGTTGGCGAACCAGGCCTGCACCTCACGGCGTCCATCGGTGGTGATCGAGTGCACCACCCGGCCGTCGTCGTCCTCGTCACCGCGGACGACCAGACCGTCGCGCTCGAGGCGCTCGAGGGTGGAGTAGACCTGACCGATGTTGAGTGGCCAGGAGTGGCCGGTGCGGCGGTCGAACTCGGCCTTGAGCTCGTACCCGTGCCGGGGCTGCTCACTGAGCAGGGCCAGCAGGCTCTGACGAATCGACATCAACACCCCTAGTGGAGAGCGGCATACTCGGTATGCAGCGAGTGTTGCATACTGAGTATGCCCTGCGCAAGAGGTTGTCGGTGATGACGTGCGGCGGCACTAGCATGGGAGCCCGGAACAGGGAGGCCACCTTGGCGAGCACGACCTACTGGGACACCCAGAACCACCGGCCATTGAGCGAGTCGGCCGCGCAGACGTTGATGCTGTCGTTCGCCCACGAGTTGCTCCGCGCCGCCAGCGCGTCGGACAAGCGGGTGTCGTCGGCCGACCTGTCGCGGGTGCTGCAGCGGCGCAGCGGCATCGAGGTGCGGGTGCCGGCCGGCGGTGAGACCGAGGGTGCCTGGCTGGTCAACCTGCTGAACCGCGTCGACCAGCGCGCCGCCCAGGCCGGTGAGGGCCCCGCGCTGTCGTCGGTCGTGGCCTGGGGCAGGCCCGCGAGCCCGCCCCCGCCTCGTCCCGCTGGACGAGGCAGCGGTGCGGCACGGTCGGTGCCCGCGGCACCGGCTCGTCACCGGTCGACCGAGCCGCTGCAGGGGTCGGTCTGCCCGCGGTGCTTCATGCAGATGTCACTGACCGGGGTCTGCGACAACTGCGCCTGAGGCGCTTGGGGTCTGATCGTCACGAGGCGTCGAGCCGGTGAGATCTCCCGGCGGGCGCCGGCCGGGTCTCGACACGCCCGCTCGTGACTCGCGGGCCACTCGACCAGCCACGAGAGGTTCGTGTCGCTCGTGCCTCGCGGGCCACGCAACCACCAGCGGGTGGGCTGTCCGGCGCACCCCGTGTAGGCTGTGCCAGACGCCACCGCCACTGCCGAGGAGACCTGCGTGACCACGCCTGAGCACACCCTGGTGCACCTGGTGCGCCATGGCGAGGTCGACAACCCCGGCGGCGTCCTCTACGGGCGTCTGGCGGGCTTCCCCCTCACCGAGCGTGGACGAGCCATGGCCGAGCGGGTCGCCGAGCACACCGCCGACTGGCCGCTGACCCACCTCGCCAGCTCACCACTCGAGCGTGCCCGCGAGACCCTCGCCCCGATCGCTGCCCGCCACCCCCACCTCGAGCCCCAGGTCAGCGAGGCCGTGCTCGAGGCCACGAACGACTTCGAGGGCCAGGTCTTCGGTCCCGGCAACCAGGCGCTGCGCAAGCCTGCCAACTGGTGGAAGCTGCGCAACCCGCTTCGTCCCAGTTGGGGCGAACCGTTCACCGACCTCGCCGAGCGCATGCGTACCGGCATCCTCGAGGCCGCCCGCGCCGCGGGCCCGGGTGGTCAGGCCCTGGTGGTCAGCCACCAACTGCCGATCTGGATCGCCCGGCTCGACGCCGAGGGACGACGCCTCGTCCACGACCCCCGGAAGCGCCAGTGCACGCTGGCCTCGATCACCACCTTCCACCTGCTCGGCGAGCGGGTCGTGAGGGTCAGCTACGCCGAACCGGCGCTCGGCCTGATTCCGTCGAAGGACCGCAACGCCAACTTCTCCTCGGGTCACAGCGGCCCGTTGCACCCGGAGCCGACCCAGTGACCCTCGCCCGCCGAAGTCTGCTCGCCGGGCTGGGGCTCGCTGGCCTGCTCGGCGCAGCCGGCTGCACCCGCAACCCGTCGGCCACCGAGGACGTCGGCTTCGTCGCCGGCGACGGATCGTTCTCGCTGGTGCCGGTCGACAAACGCGTCCAGGCGCCGATCCTCACCGGCCCAGACCTCGAGGGCAAGTCGCTCACCACCGACGGACGCACCGGACGCGTGGTCGTCCTCAACGTCTGGGGATCGTGGTGCAGCCCGTGCCGCGCCGAGGCCCCAGAACTGGTCAAGGCCGCCGCCCAGACCCGGGGCACGGCCGACTTCCTCGGCATCAACACCCGAGACAACGACGTCGCCCCCGCCCGGGCCTTCGTCCGCGCCTTCAAGGTCGACTACCCCAACTTCTACGACCCGCGCGGTGAACTGCTGCTGCAACTCAAGGCGCTGCCGGCCAACGCCATCCCCAGCACCTTGTTCCTCGACCCGCAAGGACGCATCGCCGCCCGCATCCTGGGTGAGGCCAAGGCGTCGACCTTCGTTGGAGCCGTCAACGACCTGGCGGCCGGAAAGTGACCCCGCTCGAGGTGCTGCCCACCCTGCTCCCGCTCGAGACCGGGCTGGGCACCTGGGCGCGCCAAGCCATCGGCGGCTCGATGGTCATTGCCATCCCGGTGGCGGTGCTGGCCGGTCTGGTCTCGTTCTTCTCACCGTGCGTGCTGCCGCTGCTGCCCGGCTACCTGTCGTTCGCCACCGGCCTGTCGGCCTCGCAGGTCGCCGAGGGCTCGTCCACGGCCGCCCGACGAGGACGAATGCTGCTGGGCACCGGTCTGTTCGTGCTCGGTTTCGCCGTGGTGTTCGTGCTCACCGGGGCCATTGTCGGCGGGCTTGGCGCCACCCTGCTCAGCCACCAACGCACGATCAACGTCGTCGTCGGGGTGCTGGTGATCGCGCTCGGGCTGGTCTTCACCGGCTGGCTGCCGGTCGGTCAGCGTGACGTGCGCCTGCACCGGGTGCCGCGCTTCGGACTGGTCGCCGCCCCGCTGCTCGGCATCGTCTTCGGGGTGGGGTGGACCCCCTGTATCGGACCTGCGCTCACCGTCGTGCTCACGCTCGCCCTCAACGAGGGCTCGGCCACCCGTGGCGCGCTGCTCGCCTTCCTCTACGCCCTCGGTCTCGGCATCCCGTTCCTGCTCGCCGGGCTGGCCATCGGCTGGATGGGACGAACAATCGCCTTCGTCAAGCGCCACCAGCGTGGCGTCAAGGTCTTCGGGGGCCTGCTGATGGTCGCCGTCGGCGTGCTGCTGGTCAGTGGCGTCTGGGACCAGATCATGGGCGTGCTGCGCCAGTGGGCTGCGAACTGGGGGACACCGATCTGATGCCCACCACCGAGCCGACCACGGTCAAGGACGAGAACGCCGCCCCCGACCGGAGCACCGAGAAGAACATGGCCCCGGCCGAGGGCTTCGGCGCGCTGATGCGCTGGCTGTGGACCCAGATCACCAGCATGCGCACCGCCCTGCTGCTGCTGTTCCTGGTCGCGGTGGCCGCCATCCCCGGCTCGCTGATCCCGCAGTACAGCCAGTCGTCGATCCAGGTCGCCGACTTCAAGCGCGAGCACCCCACCCTCGACAAGTTCTACACACCGCTGGGCATGTACGAGGTCTTCACCTCGCCCTGGTTCTCGGCGATCTACCTGCTGCTGTTCCTCAGCCTGATCGGCTGCATCGTCCCGCGCATCAAGGTCTACGCCCGGGCGCTGCGCACCCCACCGCCGCGGCTGCCGTCGCGCCTCGACCGGCTCGCCGAGTCGTCCGCCGGCACCAGCGAACTCAGTGCCACCGAAGCGCTTGATGCCGCAGAGCAGTGGCTGCGCGAGCACCGCTTCCGAGTGCTGCGCACGGAGCCGGACGCCGCCACCCAGGGCATCTCGGCAGAACGCGGCTACCTGCGCGAGTTCGGCAACCTGCTGTTCCACGTCAGCCTGGTGTTCGTCCTTCTGGCGGTCGGGTTCAACACCCTGACCACCTACAAGGGCAGCACGCTGGTGGTCGAGGGACAGGGCTTCAGCAACACCATCACCCAGTACGACGAGTTCTACGCCGGCGCCCTGGTCGACTCCGAGAACCTGCCCCCGTTCTCGCTGACCCTCACCGAGTTCACCGCACGGTTCGAGACCGGCGAGGTGCAGCGTGGCGCCGCCCGCGAGTTCCGCGCCGACGTCAAGGTCACCGCCAACGGCACCACCGCCGACCAGGTGATCGAGGTCAACCGCCCGATCACCGTTCAGGGCGTCAACGTGCACCTGCTCGGCCACGGTTATGCCGCCCGGGTGACCGTACGCGACGGCAACGGCGACATCGCCTGGTCAGGGCCGGTCATCTTCCTGCCCCAGGATGGCAACTTCGGCTCGTCCGGGGTCATCAAGGCACCCGACGCCCGCCCCGAACGCCTCGCCTTCGAGGGCTGGTTCCTGCCGACTGCCACCGTGGACGAGAAGGGCCCCCGCTCGCTGTTTCCCGACGCCTACAACCCCGAACTGTTCCTCAACGCCTGGGCGGGCGCCCCCAAGCAAGAGACCGGGGCACCCGAGAACGTCTACGTGCTCGACAAGACCGGCCTGAAGCAGGTCTCCGCCGCCAACGGCACGGTGGTCGCCTTCCGGCTCGGGGTGGGGGAGACGTTCGAGTTGCCCGATGGCCGCGGCAGCGTCACCTTCGACCGTTGGCAGCGCTGGACGAAGCTGCAGTTCTCTCGCGCTCCCGGCCTGCCGTGGGCGTTCGGGTCGTTGGCCGCGGCGGTGCTGGGGCTGTGCCTGTCGCTGTTCGTCCGACCTCGACGGCTCTTCATCAAGGTGCGCACCGACGAGGCCTCGGGCAGACTGGGCGTCGACGTGGGCGGGCTCGACCGCGCCGATGCCCGCACCGGGCTCTCCGACGACGTGGCCGCCCTCGCCCAGGCGGCCGGGCTCACGCCACCGCCGGACGAACCACCAGCGGATGAGCCTTCGGTGGACGAGACCCCGCCGGACCAGGCACAGCACGACCTCGAGCAGAACTCAGAACAAGGAGCACGCCCATGACGCTGGCTGAGCTGTCGAGCCTCGGCATCGTGACCTCGGCCGTGCTCTACCTGGTCGCCTTCATCGCCCACAGCGGCGAGTGGGCGTTCCTGCGCGGCATCGGCACCGACGAGGACGACCTCGACACCCGCGTCACCTCCGACCACACCGCCCAGCGGGTGCGCTCCGACACCTGGGGGCGACTCGGCATCGGCATCACCGTGATCGCGGCCGCCGCCCACCTGCTCGGTGTGGTGACCCGCGGCCTGGCCGCCGGACGGGCCCCCTGGGGCAACATGTACGAGTTCGTCACCGCTGCGCTCGCCTTCGCCGTGGTCGCCTACCTGATCGGGGTCTGGCTGTTCGGGGCACGCTGGCTGGGCATCGGCATGACCCTGCTGCTGGCCCTGGGCAACGGCTTGGCCGCGACCGTGTTCTACGTCGCGGTCGCCCCGCTGGTGCCCGCCCTGCACTCGGTCTGGTTCATCATCCACATCGTCGCCGCCTGCATCGCCGCCGCGGCCTTCAACATCGCAGGCATCGCCTCGATCCTGCACCTGGCCAAGCAGCGTGCGGCCAACAAGGCCGGCGGTGAGGCCGGCCTGGTCGGCTTCCTGTCGCGCACCCCCAGCCTGCGCGCGATCGACACCCTGGCCTACCGCTCGGTGGCCTTCGGATTCCCGGTGTGGACCTTCACCATCGCCGCCGGCTCGGTCTGGGCCGAGTACGCCTGGGGGCGCTACTGGGGCTGGGACCCCAAGGAGACCTGGTCGCTGGTCACCTGGGTGGTCTACGCCGCCTACCTGCACGCTCGGGCCACCGCCGGCTGGAAGGGACGCGCCGCTGCGATCATCGCCGTGATCGGCCTGATCACCTTCTGGTTCAACTTCATCGGGGTCAACCTGCTGATCAACGGGCTGCACTCCTACGCCGGGATCTAGCGACCGGCCATGACAACCCGCGGGGCAGGCAGGGCGTTGACGGGGTGTGACCGCCGTGCTGCTCGAGGTGAGCTCCCAGGAGGTTGTCTTGCCTGAGGAACTGCACGACGACCTGTGGCTGCGCGCCCTCTACGACGCACAGTGGGTGGCGATGGTGCGCCTGGCCAGCCTGTTGCTGGGCGGCAGCGACCGCGCCGAGGAGATCGTCCAGGACGCGTTGCTGGCCGTGCACCAGCGCCGCGAACAGTTCGCCTCGCTCGACCATGCCGCCGCCTACCTGCGTGCTGCCGTGGTCAACCGGACGCGCTCGGCGCACCGACACCGTGCCGTGGTCGAGCGCAATCGTCCCGCGCCGGCGCCCCCTCCGGAGACCCCGCAGGACCGGGTGCTGCGCCGCGAGACCGAGGACCAGGTGATGGCCGCGCTGCGAGGTCTGCCACAACGCCAGCAGGAGGTGCTGGTGCTGCGCTACTACGCTGAAGCGAGCGAAGAGGAGATTGCCGACACCCTCGGCATCTCGCGCGGGGCAGTCAAGTCTCACGCGCACCGGGGCATGGCCGCGTTGCGGCAGGCCCTGACCCAGGTCGTGAAGGAGGGACGCTGATGGCCGACGACATCGTCCGACTGGACGACCAACCCGATGACGAAGTCGCCCAGCTCCTCAGGCAGGCGCTGCGGGCCGAGGCCGACGAGGTCACTCCCGGTGACCGCTTCGCCTCGCTGCTCGACCAGATCGAGGAGTCCGAGGCCGAGGAGGGCCAGCTGGCCGGGGGTGGATGGTTCCGCTGGCTGGCTCCGGCCGCCATCGTCGCCCTGGCCCTGGGGCTGTCGGTGCCACTGGTTCTCGGCATGCTCCGCGGCCAGCCGGACGACCCCGCCGGGCTGCCGCCCTCGCCCGATGTGCCGAGCGTGACCCCGACGACGAGTGTCGACCCGAGCGGGCAGTCGTCCCTGCCGACCACGCAGCGCCAACTGGCGATCTACTACCTGGGCGCCGACGGCCTGCTGCAGCGCGAGTTCCACGACCTGCCCACCCAGACCGACAGGTTGACCACCGCGGTGGCGGCCGTGCTCAACGTCGCCCCGTTCGACCCGGCCTACACCTCGGGCTGGGTCGGTGGCCAGGTGAACTCGGCCACTCTGGAGGGCAACCAGATCGTGCTCGACCTGTCGAGCTCTGCCTTCGGCAACTTCACCGACGAGCGTTCGGCCGAACTGGCGGTGCGCCAGGTGGTGTACACCGCGAGCGGCGCCGTCGGTGACCGCAGTGGTGAGAAGACGGTGAAGATCCTGATCGACGGCTCGGCCACCCTGCCGGTGCTGGGTACCCCGACCACCGACTTCGTCCGCGAGGGCAACGTGCCGCTGGGGCTGCTGTGGGTGACCGTGCCCGAGACAGGCCAGAAGCTGTCGAGGGGTCGGGTGAGGCTCAGCGGCTACCTGCAGGTCACAGTGGCTGTGCCCACGATCGACTGGTCGCTGACCAAGGGCACCGAGACGACGGCACTCCATTCGGGTCAGGTGGCGGCCTCCGGCGACGAGGCGGGATGGCGCAGCTGGCAGATCCCGCTCGAACTGGAACCCGGCGACTACACCCTCACCTTGAAGACCGAGCAGACCGAGGTCGTCAAGACCTTCACCGTCACCGGCTGACCACCCGCTTGGCCACGGCCAGCGCCACCCGGGTCGGGACGAAGCGGGGCGCCACCGACTGGGCCACGTTCAGCGGGCCGTCGACCACCGTGGGGCGTCCGGCTGCCAGCGCCCGGAAGCAGGTCTCGACCACCTGCTCGGCGCTGCGTCGCAAACTCAGCGCGGATGCGTCGCCGGCGTTGGCGAAGAAGTCGGTCTCGGTGGGGCCGGGGCACAACGCGATCACCCGCACACCGGTGCCCTTCAGCTCGTGCCACAGCGCCTCGGTGAACGACTTCACGTAGGCCTTCGACGCGGCGTAGGCGGCCATGTTGGGCAGCGGCTGGAAGGCCGCGGTGCTCGCGACGTTGACCACCTGGCCGTGACGCCGTTCGACCATGCCGGGCAGCAGCGCCCCGGTCAGGTGGGTGAGCGCAGCGCAGTTGACCTCGAGCATCTGCAGCACGCGCTGCTGGTCGGCCTCGACGAACGGGCCGAACATGCCGTAGCCGGCGTTGTTGACCAGCGTGGTCAGCGTGATCTCGCGGCGCTCGATCTCGCCGAGCAGGTGGTCACGGGCGGCCCGGTCGCCCATGTCACAGGGCACCACGACGGCATCGACACCACCCTGCCGGGCACGTTCGGCCACGGCCTCGAGCTTGTCGACGCTGCGCGCGGCCAGCACGACGTTGCTGCCGTGTGCGGCGAGCCGGTTGACGAAGGCCTCGCCGATGCCACCGGAGGCTCCGGTGACCAGTGCCCAGGGGCGGGTGTGGTGCATGACAGGACGATCGGGGGAGGCGTCGTGTGAGCTCATGACCCTCACTCTAGGCATGACAGACTGGCCCTCATGGAACAGGTGAATCTCTGCGTCATCGGCTCGGGTTCGGGCAACTCCCTGCTCGACGACCGGTTCTCGCGGATGAGCGTCGCCCTGGTCGACGCCGGCCTGCACTTCGGCGGCACCTGCCTCAACAACGGCTGCATCCCCACCAAGATGCTGGTGCTGCCCGCCGACCTGGCCTCGTCGATCGACCACGCCCGCCGGTTGGGGGTCGACCTCAGCCTGGACGGGGTGCGCTGGCGCGACATCCGCGACCGGGTGTTCCGCGACCGGATCGACCTGATCTCGCGCGGTGGCCTGGCTTGGCGCGAGCAGCAGGACCACGTCAGCGTCCACCGCCAGCGTGGCCACTTCGTCGACGCGCACACCCTCGAACTCGAGGACGGGCACCAGATCCGCGCCGAGCGGTTTGTCCTCGCGGCCGGGTCGAGGCCACGCACGCTGCCAGTGCCCGGGTTCGACGACCCCGCCCTGGCCGGGCGGATCCACACCTCGGACACGATCATGCGCATCGACGACCTGCCGCGGCGGCTGGTGATCAGCGGCGCAGGTTTCGTGGCCGCAGAGTTCGCCCACGTGTTCAGCGCGCTGGGTGTCGAGACCACCATCGTCCACCGCGGTGAGCGGCTGCTGCGCAAGGCTGACAGCGAGGTCAGCGCCAGGTTCACCGAGCAACTCGGCGGACAGGTGAGTCTGGCGCTGCGCCAGAACGTGGTCGCGGTCGAGGCCGGTGACGACGGTGGGTTGGTGGTGCGCACTCGTGACCTCGAGGGCACCGAGTCGAGCCACGCCTGTGACCTGCTGCTCAATGCGGTCGGACGCGTCCCCAACGGCGACACGCTCAACCTCGAGGCCGCCGGTGTCGAGGTCGACCTGTCCGGCTTCGTCCGGGTGGACGAGTACCAGCGCACCAGCCAGCCGCACATCTGGGCGCTCGGTGACGTGGCCTCGCCGTGGATGCTCAAGCACGTCGCCAACCACGAGATGCGCACCGTGCAGCACAACTTGCTGCACGAGGCCTTCGGTGAGGGTGACGCGCTGGTCGCCAGCAACCACGAGTTCGTCCCGTCGGCGGTGTTCTCCCACCCCCAGATCGCCCAGGTCGGGCTCACCGAGGACGAGTTGGCCGAGGCCGGGCGTCCGTACCTGCGCCACGTGCAGGAGTACGGCTCGGTCGCCTACGGCTGGGCGCTTGAGGACCAGACCTCGTTCGTGAAGCTGCTGGCCTGCCCCGAGACGCGTCAACTCGTCGGCGCCCACTTCATCGGAGCGCAGGCGTCGACCCTGGTGCAGCAGTGCATCCAGGCCATGAACGCCCGCACCGACATCGACACCATGGCCAAGGGGCAGTACTGGATCCACCCGGCGCTGCCCGAGGTGATCGAGAACTGCCTGCTCGAGCTGGGCAGAGCCCAGCCGGTCGGAGCCCAGCCGGTCGGAGCCCAGTCGGTCGGGGTAGCGGGAGCCTGATGGAGCGTCGTCACGTGATCACCGCCGCGGCGGTGGGGCTGGTTCTCGGTGCCTGCGCCAAGCCTGGTCTGGCGCCCGCAGGCCCGTCCGGTTCGACCGGTGGGCCGAGCGGGGGTGGGTCCGCGGGCGGGGGTGCGTCCACGAGCCGACCCAACCCGACCTGGACCGGCAGCACCCCGCCGACCGCCGGCCCTGAGAGTGCCGACCCCGAGACCGCCAGCGCCTCGGCGCAGACGTCGCCGACGCAGGCGTCCAGCTGCCAGCAGATGGCCGCCGCCCTGTCGCTGGAGACCCGTTGCGGGCAGTTGCTGATGGCAGGCGTGACCGATCCGCGTCCCACCGCGGAGTACCTGCAGGCGATGTCGAAGGCACGGATCGGTTCGGTGGTCGTGCTCGGCTCGCGCATCCGCGGCCGGCAGGCCATGTCGTCTCTGTCGAACGAACTCAGTTCGGTCAACCAGGAGGTGCCGCTGGTCGTCGCGGTCGACCAGGAGGGCGGGCAGGTGCAGCGGCTGGTCGGCGCCGGGTTCGAGTCGATCCCGAATGCCGGTGTGCAGGGCCAATGGCCGGCTGATCGGTTGACCACCCAGTGGCAGCGCTGGGGCGCCGAACTGCAGCGTGCGGGGGTGTTGTGGAACCTCGCGCCGGTCGCCGACGTGGTGCCGCCGGCCAAGGTGTCGTCCAATGCCCCGATCGGCCGGCTGCGCAGGAACTTCGGCACCGACCCTGAGCGGGTGACTCGGGCGGCGACCGCAGCCGCGCGCGGCATGCACAAGGCGGGTCTGGCCACCGGCCTCAAGCACTTCCCCGGGTTGGGCGAGGTGACTACCAACACCGACTTCGGTGAGGCCGCCGACACCGTCACCACTGAGGGCTCGGCCCAGATCTCGGTGTTCCGCGACGTGTTCGAGCAGGTAAACGCGGGGTCGGTGATGGTGGCCAGTGCGGTCTACACCCAGCTCGACCCCGAGCATCGGGCGGTGTTCTCGCGCAAGATCATCTCCGACCTGCTGCGTGGCCGGCTCGGCTTCGACCGCGTGGTGATCTCGGACGACCTCGGCGCGGCCGAGTCGGTGGCCACGGTTCCGGTGGGCGAGCGCGCCACCCGCTTCGTCGACGCCGGCGGTGACGTGGTGATCTGCGCCGACCCGGGCAAGGTGCAGACGATGGTCTCAGCGCTGGTCGCCAAGGCTCGCCAGGACGCAGCGTTCGAGGCCAAGGTCACCGCCGCAGCCGGACGAGTGCTCGCCCTGAAGGCCTCACTCGGCCTGATCGAGTGCTCCGCCTGAGCCCCGCCCCCCGCCGAGCACTGACTGGCTGCCGACCCCTCGCGCCACCCGGCACAGCAATGGTCACCCGGCACACGTTCAAACCTGTGCCAGGAGATCATTCTTGCCCGGGTCATGAAGGCGTCCGCGCTTGGATGCGGGGGAAGGCCTGGGTGCGGGAAGCCTCAGGCGCGGAGGGACTCAGGCGCCGACGCGGGCCTCGAGGTGCTTCACGTCGGGGTCGGAGCCGCGGAAGTCGCGGTAGGCAGCCATCACCTCGATCGAGCCGCCTCGTCCGAGCAGCGTGCGACGGAACCGCTCACCGGCCTCGCGGTTGAGCATGCCGTTCTCACCGAACCAGGCCACCGTGTCGGCGTCCATGATCTCGCTCCACAGGTAGGAGTAGTACGCCGCGGCATACCCCGAGCCCCAGATGTGGCTGAAGTAGGTGCTGCGGTAGCGCGGGGGCACGACGTCGACACCGGCCTCGGCCAGCACGCGCGCCTCGAACTCCTCCACGCCCGACGCGTCGGCCGGCAACTGGTCGACCGGCAGCGTGTGCCAGGCCTGGTCGAGGATCATCGCGGCGGTGGTCTCGCCGTACTCGAAGCCTCGTCCGAAGCTGCGGGCAGCCAACAGCGTCTCGATCCACTCCGCCGGCATCGGTTCACCGGTCTCGTGGTGCACCGCGTACTGGGCCAAGAGTTCCGGCTGCCAGGCCCAGATCTCGTTGACCTGGCTGGGGAACTCGACGAAGTCACGCGGCACCTCGGTACCGGTGCGCGAGGGGTGGCGCACGTCCGACAGCAGTCCGTGCAGGTCGTGGCCGAACTCGTGGAACAGGGTGATCACGTTGTCCCACGACAGCAGGCTGGGCGATCCCGGCGCCGGCTCGGGGAAGTTGCAGGTGTTGGTCACCAGCGGGCGATCGTCCAACAGCGTCGACTGGTCGACGAGCGAGGTCATCCACGCCCCACCCTGCTTGGTCGGCCGGGTGTAGGGGTCGATCACCACCGCACCCAGCGGCGATCCGTCCTCTTCGCGTACCTCGTAGACCCGCGAAGCCTCGGTGTAGCCCCGCAGTTCAGGCCGGTGGACGAAGGTGATGCCGTACAGCGCGGTCGCGGCAGCGAACACGCCCTTGGTCAGCACGTTCTCGAACTCCAGGTAGGGACGAAGCTGTGAGTCGCCCAGCTGGAACCGTTCCTGTCGGACGATCTCGGCGGTCCACGCCCAGTCCCACGCCTCGAAGGTCTCACCGGGCACCAGCTCGGCGAACCGGGCCGCCAGTTCGTCCGCCTCGGTGCGGGCATTGGCGTGCGAGGCTCGTCCCAGACGGGTGAGGATCTCACCGATCACCTCGGTGCTGCCGGCGCAGCCGTCCTCAGCGACGTACGCCCCGTGGTGGGGGTAGCCGAGCAACTCGGCCCGCTCGGCGCGCAGCTTGGCGATCTGGATGATCAGGTCACCGGTGGGGTGCGCGCCGCCCAGTCCCCGGTTGATGCTCAGCTGGAACAGTTCCCGGCGCAGCTCGCGGTCGTCCAGCGAGGTCATCAGCGGCTGCTGGGTGGTGTTGGTCAGGGTCAGCAGCCAGCCCTCGAGCCCGGCTGCCTTGGCGTCCTCGGCAGCACCGGCGACCTCGTCCTCGCTCAACCCGGCCAGCCGCTCACGATCGGTGACGTGCACCGACGAGGCATTGCGTCCGGCCACGACCAACTCCTCGAACTGCGCCGACAGGGTGGCCAGCTCGGTGTTGATCTGCTTGAACCGCTCCTGGGCCTCACCCTCGAGGTGCACCCCGCCACGGCGGTACTCCTTGAGCCGCTCCTCGAGCAGGTGGGCGTCCTGCTCGTCGAGGACGATCTCGGCCTCCTCGACCCGGGCATCCAGCGCGACCAGGCGCTGGTAGAGCCGGCGGTCCAGGTTGATCCGGTCGGTGTGCTCGGCGAGCTTGGGGGCGAGGTCGCGCATGATCGCGTCCCGCTCGTCGTTGGTGTCGGCGGCCTTGGCCACCCAGAACGCGTACATCGCCCGGGTCAGAGTGGCGCCGGTGCGCTCCCACGCCTCGAGCACGTTCGCGACGGTGGCCGGCGACTCGTCGGTGGCGATCACCTCGAGTTCGGCGATCTGCTCGTCCATGCCGACCTCGATTGCCTCACGGAAGTCGGCGTCGGTGATCGCGGCATAGTCGGGCAGCTGGAACTCCAGCGCGGAGGGGGACAGCAGAGGGTTGGCCATGGATCCATCCAACCAGAGCCTCGACGCAGCTGCTCAGCCAGCGTCGAGCCGCCACACGCTCACCGGCACCGCCGACTTGCCGCACGACTCGGGCAGTTCGCCCGCGTCCACCTGCACCGGGGTGCCCGCCAGCCCCAGCCGCACGGCGATGTCGGCGACCTGGTCGGCGGGGGGCAGGTGTGATCGTCCCCTGTCGTGCCAGGCCGAGGTGGTCGAGACCACCCCGGCGTCGAGGTCGGCCAGCACCTGCTCGGCCAACTCGACACCGACCCGGCCGAACACCTGCCCGGTCGGCAGCGCCAGCACCGTCGGTGCGAACCGGTGCCCGCCGAGGTGGCTGCACTCCCACACGCGTCCGGGTGCCAGCTGCTCGACGGCGGCGGCGATCGGTCGTCCGACCAGGGCACAGCACTGGTCACGCTTGGCGTTGGTGCAGACCAGCAGGGCGCCGGGCTGGTCGGCCAGCCAGTCGGGGTGGCGGTCGGCGGTCAACGTGAGCACCTGGTCGCCCAGGGCGTCGAGTCTGGCCCGCAGCTCGTCCGGATCGCTCGCCTCGACGCCACCCAACCACGGCCGCCCCGCCAAGGACGAGGCGATCAACAGCGTGCGCGACGCCATGTGGTGGGCATCGGCGTGCCGTCCCGGACGACGGACCAGCACCAGTCGTCCGCCCCGCGAGGAGCACCACTGGTCGAGCCACTGACCGAACTCGGGGTCGAGGTGCGATTCGGTGGCCGCCGTGCGTCCCCAGGGTCCCGGCACCTCGAGCGCCACCCAGAACAGCGCGCGTGCTGCCGTGCCCCACGCGGGCAGGTCGTCGCGCAGCCAGGCATCGTGGCAGCGAACGGCGTCATGGCGTCCGACCGGAGCAGGGGGGACTGGGGAAGGGGCGTCAGTCACCGTTCAAGACTGCCACGATCTGGCTGACCGCCTCGTCGAGCGTGGTGGTTCCGCTGTCGATGACCAGGTCGACGGCCAGCCCGGCCACCCCAGCATCGTGGTCGGCATGGTCGCGGGTCAGGAACGCGAGATCCTTCGAGATCCCGCGGCTCGGGTCGGTCTGCGCCCGGGCATGGGCCGCGGCCAGGTCGATCGCGAGCCGCACCGTCACCACCCGCGTGCCCTCCGGTGCCCAGCGGGTCACCTCGGCGACCTGGTCGGGGGTCGACGGCCCCTCGCAGACCACGGTCGCCCCCTGTCGCAGCCACGCCCCGGTCAACTCGCCGAGCACCTGGTGGGCGGCCGCCCAGTCGGCCCGAGCGACTGAGTCGGCGACCTCGTCCAGACCGACCAGCGCGACCAGGTGCCCGCGCTCGCGAAGCTGGGCGGCGACCCCAGCGGCCGTCGACGACTTGCCGCTGGCGATCGGCCCGACCACCAGGAGCAGGTCTGCCGCGCTGCGAGTGCTCACCCGAAGCGGCCGGTGATGTAGTCCTCGGTGGACTTCTGGTCGGGGGTCGAGAAGATCTTGTCGGTCGGGCCCATCTCGATCAGCTTGCCCGGCGCACCGGTGCCGGCGATGTTGAAGAACGCCGTGGCATCCGAGACCCGCGCGGCCTGCTGCATGTTGTGGGTGACGATGACGATGGTGTAGCTGTCCTTGAGTTCCTGGATGAGGTCCTCGATGGCCAGCGTCGAGATCGGGTCGAGGGCCGAACACGGCTCGTCCATCAGCAGCACCTCGGGCTGCATGGCGATCGCCCGAGCGATGCACAGACGCTGCTGCTGGCCGCCCGACAGGCCCGAGCCCGGCAGGCTGAGCCGGTTCTTGACCTCTTCCCACAGGTTCGCGCCGCGCAAGGCCCGCTCGGCGACGTCGTCGGCCTCGGAGCCCTTCATCTTGCGGTTGTTCAGCTTGAGCCCGGCGAGCACGTTCTCCTTGATCGACATCGTCGGGAACGGGTTGGGCCGCTGGAACACCATGCCGATCTGGCGACGCACGTTGACCGGGTCGACGCCGGGGCCGTACAGGTCGTGTCCGTCGAGCAGCAGTTCGCCCTCGACGTAGGCACCCGGAATCACTTCGTGCATGCGGTTCAGCGAGCGCAGCATGGTCGACTTGCCACAACCCGACGGACCGATGAACGCTGTCACCGACCGGGGCTCGATCACCATCGAGATGTCTTCGACGGCCTTGAACGAGCCGTAGTAGATGTCGAGGTTCTTGGCCTCGATGCGCTTGGACATGTGCGGTGGTTCTCCTGGGTCAGCGGCTGGACGTCGGCTGGGGGATGGCCCCGGTCAGCGACCGGCCTTGGGGGCGAATCGTGCGGCGATCACTCGCCCGATGAGGTTGAGCAGCATGACGATGAGGATCAGTGTGAGGGCTCCTGCCCAGGCGCGGTCCCAGTAGGGCTGGCGCGGGATGCCCGGGTGGGCGTAGGAGTCGTAGACGAACACCGGCAGGGTCATCATCTGGCCCTGGGTCGGGTTGTTGTTGAGGCTCTGCGTGAAGCCCGCGGCCACCATCAACGGAGCCGTCTCACCGATGACTCGGGCGATCGCGAGGATCACACCCGACACGATGCCCGAGATGGCGGTGGGGATGACGATGCTGAGGATGGTCTTCCACTTCGGCACCCCGAGTGCATAGGCGGCCTCGCGCAGTTCGTTGGGGACGATGCGCAGCAGCTCCTCGACCGAGCGGACGACGACCGGGATCATCAGCACCGACAGGGCGATGGCGCCGCCGATGCCGTTGACGGTGCCGGGCCCGAACAGCAGCGCCATCAGCGCGTAGGCGAACAGGCCGGCGACGATCGAGGGAATGCCGGTCATCACGTCGACGAAGAAGGTGATGCCCTTGGCCAGCTTGGAGTTGCCGCCGTACTCAGCCAGGTAGATCGCGGTCAACAGGCCGATCGGCACCGAGATGGCGGTGGCGATGCCGGTCACGTAGAGGGTGCCGTAGATGGCGTGGGCCGCACCACCGCCTTCACCCACGATGTTGCGCATCGAGTAGGTGAAGAACGGGGCGTCGAGGCGGGCCAGACCGTTCTTGACAGCGATCCAGCTGACCCAGACCAGCGGCACCAGCGCCAGCATGAACATGCCATAGACGATGTGCTGCGCGAGCCGGTCGTTGGCGCGGCGTCGTCCCTCGACGTAGAGCGACAGCACGTGCATGCCGACGACGAAGACGGCAGCCGCGATCAGGGTCGAGGCGGCGACCTTCATGCCGCCGAAGACCAGACCGACGATGAGGGCGAGGCCGAGGCCGGCCCACGGTGCCCACCGGGGCAGCTGGCCTGCCTTGAGCGGGTTGAGCGCCTTGCTGGAGGAGTTCGTGGTGACCGACATCAGTTCGCTCCCGAGTACTGGGCGCGCCGCGACACGATCCACCGCGCGAGGATGTTGACGGCCAGGGTGATGATGAACAGGACCAGGCCCGAGGCGATCAACTGGTTGACCCGCAGGCCGAAGGCCTCAGGGAAGTTCAGCGCGATGTTGGCGGCGATCGAGTTGGGGTTCTGCTGGGTGAGCACCTTGAAGTGGATGACACCGGCGCCCGACAGCACCATCGCCACGGCCATGGTCTCGCCCAGCGCCCGGCCCAGGCCGAGCATGATGGCCGAGACGATGCCGGCGCGCGCGAACGGGAAGACCGCCATCCGGATCATCTCCCAGCGGGTCGAGCCCAGGGCCAGGGCAGCCTCCTCGTGCAGCCGCGGGGTCTGCAGGAACACCTCTCGGCACAGCGAGGTGATGATCGGCAGGATCATCACGGCGAGGACGAAGGCGGTGGTGAAGATCGTCCGGCCGGTGCCAGAGGGGTTGCCGCTGAACAACGGGAACCAGCCCAGGTACTTCGACAGCCAGAGGTGGGCGGGCTGCAGGGCCGGCGCCAACTGGAAGATGCCCCACAGGCCGTAGACCACCGACGGCACCGCGGCCAGCAGGTCGATCAGGTAGCCCAGGCTCTGGGCGAGTCGGCGGGGGGCGTAGTGCGAGATGAACAGGGCGATGCCGATCGAGACCGGCACGGCGATCAGCAGAGCGAGGAAGGCGGCCCAGACGGTGCCGAAGGCGAAGGGGAGGACCCAGCCCCAGAACTCGCCGTAGCCCTGCTCGGCCAGCACGTCGGGGGCGGTGGTCAGCGCAGGCAGGGCCTGGGCGAGGAGGAAGATGGCGACCGCGGCCAGGATCACCAGGATCGACACGCCGGACAACGTCGAGAGTCCTCCGAAGACCGTGTCGCCGATGCGGCGCTTGGCCGGGCGCAGGGAACTGTCCGTCTGCGCGATGGTGCTCGAACTCACGTCACCCTTCCAGGGTTGGTCCGCCGTGGCGGAGGTGGTGCGGGGGGGGGCGTACGGCAGTTGACCGTCTGGTGCCCGCCCCCGGGGTTCCCGGGAGCGGGCACCAGTGTCAGTCTGTCAGCACGCGGTCACTTGATGGAGTCGACCGCAGCCTTCATCTTGGCCTGCATGTCGGCGGACAGCGGGGCAGAGCCGACCTTCTCGTGGGCGACCTTCTGGCCCTCGTCCGAGACCATGTAGCCGACGTAGGCCTTGACCAGCTCGGCGTCCTTGTCGTCCTTGTAGTCCTCACAGACCAGGGCGTAGGCGACCAGCGCGATCGGGTAGGCACCCTGGGCCTTGCGGTCGAGCTTCAGGGCCCAGTCGTGGTCCTTGCGGCCCTCGACCTTGGGGCTGGCCTCAACCAACTTGGCGGCCTTGTCGGCGTCCGGGCCGAGGAACTCCTCGCCCACCTTCACCTTGGCGACGCCCAGGTCGCCGGCCTGCGAGGCGTCGGCGTAACCGATGGTGTTCTTGCCCTGGGTGACGGCGTCGACGACACCAGCGGTGCCCTTGGCGGCCTCGCCACCGAAGGCCGACGGCCACTCACCATTGGCCTTCTCGGTCCACACCGACGGGGCGGCCTGGGAGAGGTAGTCGGTGAAGTTCTCGGTGGTGCCCGAGTCGTCGGAGCGGTGGACGGCGGTGATCGTCGCGTCGGGCAGGGTGACGCCCTCGTTGGTGGCGGCGATCTTCGGGTCGTTCCACTTCGTGATCTTGCCGGCGAAGATGCCGGCCAGGGTGTCGGGATCGAGCTTGAGCTCGTCGACACCGTCGACCTTGTAGATCACGGCGATCGGGGAGATGTAGACGGGCAGGTTCAGCGCGTTCGACTCGGCGGTGCACTTGCCGAACGAGCCGGCCTTCATCTCCTCGTCCTTGAAGGCCCGGTCGGAGCCGGCGAACTGCACGCCGCCGCCCTGGAAGGCCTTGCGGCCGGCGCCGGAGCCGTCGGGGGAGTAGTTGATGGTGACGCCGCTGTTCTTCTTCTGGAACTCGGCGATCCAGGTCTGCTGGGCGACGCTCATCGAGGAGGCGCCCTGGCCGGCGAGGGTGCCGCTGAGGTTCGATCCCGCGTCGGCCGAGCCGCTGCTCTGGGTGGTGGCGTTGTCAGCCGGGGTTCCCTCGTTGGCGGCGCAGGCGCTCATCGACAGCGCGGCAGCCATCAGGATGGCGAACGGGGCGCCGATCTTCTTGATGTTCAACGTCTTTCCTCACGAGTGAGACAAGGGCGGGGTGGTCACCCCGGGTGCCGGTTCTGCCACCGGCGCCGTCACTCACGCTAGGGAGGCCTCATGACGCGTCCGGTCCCTGCGGGTGAACGCAGGGTGAACGGGGAATCTCGTTTCGGTCACTGCGTCGCGCGCCAGATGGCGGACGGTGCTCAGAACTTGGACTTGACGGTCTCCTGGACGACCAGGCGTCCCTCGCCGTCGACGTGCAGCACCTGGGTCTCGGCAGTCAGCATCGGCTTGTGTGGCATGTCGATCGCCTCGCGCATGGTAGGCAGCACCGGGCGGTGCCCGCAGACCGCCAACGGCTGGTCCATGGTCTGGCGCACACGGTTGAGCAGCCGGCGCATCGCCTTGGCCGCCCCTTCGGGCTTCTTCTCGAACGCTTCCTCGCTCAACTCGTCGACCTCGACCAGGTCGACCTTGGCCGCTTCGGCATAGGGACGAAGGGTCTGCACGCACCGGGTCGAGGACGACGAGATGCACTCGGCCACGCCGTAGGCGGCGAGCAGGCCGGCCAAGCGCTTGCTCTGCCGGCGACCCCGGGTGCCGATCGGGCGCTTCCAGTCCTTGCCACCCGACCAGTTCTTGCGCTCCATCGCCTTGGCGTGGCGCACGATCAGCAGCACCCCGGTCGGTTCGGCGGCCAGCGCCTTGTCGAGCAGGCCACGCTCGTCCTCGTAGCTCAACCGCCGGCGCGCCTTGCTCACCGGCAGCCACTCGACCCGGTCGACCTCGGACGACTTCTTCCAGCGGTGCTCACTGACCACGTGACCGCGCCACCAGTGCACCGTCTTGGGTCCCTTGCCGATCGGGTAGCTGGACGAGCCCAGAGGCAGCCCGACCCTGATCTGGCAGCCGGTCTCCTCGCGCACCTCACGGACGGCGGTGACGGCCAGGTCCTCGTCCGGACGAGGCTTGCCCTTGGGCAGCGACCAGTCGTCGTAGGCGGGGCGGTGGACGACCAGCACCTCTGGCTCGCCGGTGGTGCTGTCACGCAGCACCACAGCCCCTGCGGCGACCTGGACCGGTCGGTTCTTCTTGCTGCTCACGTCACTTGTGTCGTCGGCCGGCGTTCTCGAGCACCAGCGTCTCCTGCAGGTCGGTCATCGGCGATCCGTCCTCGCGGCGCGACTTCTCGGTCCACGTGGTGTCGACCAGGTGCCAGGCGACGGTGTCGTCGTCGAAGGCTCGCGCGAACAGGGCCTCGACCTGGGCGACGTGCTGGGGGTTGGTGAGGCTGACCAGGGTCTCGACGCGACGGTCGAGGTTTCTGTGCATCAGGTCGGCCGAACCGATGCCCACCAAAGGCTGGCCGGCATTGGCGAACCAGAAGATCCGGGAGTGCTCGAGGAAGCGACCCAGGATGCTGCGCACCCGGATGTTGTCGCTGAGCCCCGGCACCCCGGGCTTGATCGTGCAGATGCCACGCACCCACAGGTCGACCTCGACCCCGGCCATCGACGCCCGGTACAGGGCGTCCGAGACCTGCTCGTCGACCAGTGAGTTCACCTTGATCCGCACGCCCGCGGGCAGGCCCGCGCGGTGGTTGTCGATCTCGTTCTCGATCCGCTCGATCAGACCCGAACGGATGCCGTGCGGGGCGACCAGCAACCGGCGGTAGTGGGTCTCGTGGGTCATCCCCGACAGGTGGTTGAACAGCCTGGCCACGTCGTCGGTGATGATCGGGTTCGAGGTGAGCAGCCCCATGTCCTCGTACTGGCGGGCGGTCTTGGGGTTGTAGTTGCCGGTGCCGACGTGGGCGTAGCGGCGCAACTGGTCGTTCTCGTCCCTGACCACCAGCGACAGCTTGCAGTGGGTCTTGAGCCCGAGCATGCCGTAGACCACGTGCACGCCGTACTGCTCGAGCTTGCGCGCCCAGGCGATGTTGTTCTGCTCGTCGAAGCGGGCCTTGATCTCGACCACCGCGAGCACCTGCTTGCCGGCCAGCGCGGCCTCGATCAGCGCGTCGACGATCGGGGAGTCGCCGCTGGTGCGGTACAGCGTCTGCTTGATCGCCAGCACCTGTGGGTCGGCCGCGGCCTGCTCGATGAAGCGCTGCACCGAGGTGGCGAACGAGTCGTAGGGGTGCTGCAGCAGCACGTCGCGGTGCTTGAGGGCGGCGAACATGTCGGCGGGACGAGCGGTCTCGACCTCGGCCAGGTGGGGGTGGGTCACCGGCAGGAAGTTGGTGTACTTCAGGTCGTCCCGGTCGACCGCGGCCAGCGAGAACAGCCCGGTCAGGTCGAGCGGTGCCGGCACCCGGAAGACCTCGTTCTCGTTGACGTCGAGTTCGTTCATCAGCCGGTCGAGCATCCGGGCCGAGATGTCGTCGTCCACCTCGAGGCGCACCGGCGGACGACCCACCTTGCGGCGCAGCAACTCCCGTTCGAGGGCGAACAGCAGGTTCTCGGCGTCGTCCTCCTCGACCTCGAGGTCTTCGTTGCGGGTGACCCGGAAGGTGGTCGACTCGACCACCTCCATGCCCGAGAAGATCTGTTCGAGGTGGCGCCGGATCACCTCCTCCAGCGGCAGGAAGCGCCCCTCGCCGAGCGAGACGAAGCGGCTGAGGATGGTGGGCACCTTGACCCGGGCGAACTGGCGGGCACCGGTGGCGGGGTTGCGCAGCGCGACGGCCAGGTTGAGCGACAGGCCCGAGATGAACGGGAACGGGTGCGACGGATCGACCGCCAGCGGAGTCAGCACCGGGAAGATCCGCTCGCTGAACAGCGTGCGCATCCGGTCCTTCTCGGCGCCGGTCAGTTCCTCCCAGGTCAGCACGACGATGCCGTGCTCGGCCAGGGCCGGACGCACGTGCTCCTGGAAGGTGGCCGACTGCTCGGCGACGATCTGCTGGGCCTCGGACAGGATCGACTCGTGCACCTCGCGGGGCAGTTGACCGGTGGCTGCCGGCACGGCCACGCCGGCGTCGATGCGGCGCTTCAGGCCGGCGACGCGCACCATGAAGAACTCGTCGAGGTTGTTGGAGAAGATCGCCAGGAACTTGGCCCGCTCGAGCAGCGGGATGCGCAGGTCGTCCTGAGCGAGGTTGAGCACCCGGCGGTTGAACGCCAGCCACGACAGCTCACGGTCGGAGTAGCGGTCGGGCGGCAGCTCGACCGGCTCGTCGGTGGGTAGATCAGTGTTCATCGAGATCCTCGCTGGAAGCGGTCGGGCTCGCGGCCCAGGAGGTGTCACGCAGCTCCACCTCAAAGCTAGCGGACTCGTACATGGTCACCACCCTGGTGTTCGCGGCCTCGACGAACAGGTGAATCGAGCGGGCCCCGCGCCGAGCCATGTGGGCCAGGCCGGCGGCCAGCAGCGCCCGACCCAGGCCGCGTCCGTCGTGCTCGGGAGCGACGCCGATCACGTAGACCTCACCGTCGTCGCCGACGGTCTTGGTCCAGTGGAAGGCGAGCAGGTCCCCAGTGTCGCCCCCAGCGTCGCCCCCAGTGTCGTCCCCCGTGTCGTCCTGGCGCACCAGCAACAGGTCGTCGGCGCTGAACCAGTCCTCGGCCATCGCCACCCGAAAGTCGTCGGCGGTCATCGCCCCTTGCTCGGGGTGGTCGGCGAAGGCAGCGGCATTCACCCTGACCAGGTCGTCCAGGTCGGGGTCGGTGAAGCCGGTCAGTGAGGTTCCGGTCGGCAGCAGGGACGAGATCTCGTCGGCCGACAGCGGTGCCCGGCTGAGGTCGCGGCGCATCTTGAGCAGTTGGCGCACCGGCTCCAGACCCAACCGGGCGGCCAAGGCCTGTGCCCCCGGCAGGGTGCCGAACGACCACCAGGTGGCCGGGTCTGCAGCCAGCACCTGCTCGGCCAGTCGTCGTCCCAGACCCTGGCGACGGACGGTCGGGTCGACCACCACCTGCACCGAGCGGTCGGCCGGGTCGAGCAGGGCCACCCCCAGCAGGGCCCCGCTTCGCTCGACCCACCAGAACCTGCCCTCGCGGTCGCCGCGCAGCATGCGCAGGCCGAGGTCGTTGACCGGACGCACCCCGTCGGCGCGGGTGACAGCCTCGAGCCAGTCCTCGATCTGCTCGCGCCAAGGGCTCGGCAGCGTGGTGCCGGAAGTGATCGGTGCGTCCATGTGGTCAGCCTAGTCAGACCGCTCGTGGGGTGGAATCTGGTGGTTCCGCGTTCATGTAGGTGAGGAACAGGTCGGCGGGCTTGACCAAGGGCACCTGCCACCAGGTCTTCCTCACCCGGCATTTGTAGGCCTGGTCCACCTTGGCCGTCTCGCCTGCATGGATGTACGCCTGGGCCGCTGGAGAGGGGGGTGTCGTTCGGCCGGAACAGGTACGTCGCTGCCCCCTTCTTCCCCAGGGCCCGCCAGGAGTCGTCTGACAGCATGAGCCCTCGCAGGTGCGAGCTGCCGGAGGGGTGAGAGTTTGAGCAGCTCCGATCTCGGGATGCCGCGATCGGCGGCCTCGGCCGGGCTCATGGTGAAGTAGCGGTTGTTTCCGGTGACCATCCCGAGGGTCGTCTCGCCCCAAGTGTGGAGTGTCGTGAATCCGTCTGCGGTGAGAGCGTTGTAGGCGACGAGGGCGTCTCTCGTCAGGAGGGAGGGTGTCCACTTGTCGGCCGGATCGGCCGGGCTCCAGGTGGTTGCTGCAAGAGTCGTCGTCAGGGAGGCCGCATTCCGCGCCTGATAGATCGACATGTGCTCGGCGTGCCCTTCATTGAATCCGTCGGCCAGCAGAAGGACCACGTCTTCCTGTGCCTCAGCGAACACACGCTCTGTGAACAGCACGAGGTCGATCCGCTTGAATCGGTCCAGAAGGAACCGGCGTACCTCTGCTGCGTAGTTCACCGACAGCAGCTCAGCAGGGACCACCAGGCCGAGGCGCCCACCTTTGCGCAACATGAGGGCGGAGTGGACGGTGAACGCGGCCCATGACGAAGCCAGCCCGGACATGTTCACCCCGGCCCGCAACGCTGCCTCGCGGGATCGCTTCCTGGCCTCGCCGGCGAAGTCTTGGTACCGAATGTAGGGAGGATTCCCGATGACCGCTGAGTAGGTGCCGGTGGGCTCGGTGAGGAAGAAGTCGGTCACGATGATGTTTGGGTCGCCGCCTGCTTTGAGTACCATGCGCCGCGCCTCATGTGCGGAAGCGGCGTGGATCTCGACCCCATCGACGCGGTGTAGCGCTGCTGCCACGGGTACGCAGGGCGTCGACCGCTTGTGTGAGGAATGCGGCTTCACCGCATGACGGCTCAAGTACCTGGTCATCAGCGCTGCGGATCGCCCAGTCGACCACGAACGAGACCAGCTGGTCAGGTGTGAAGAACGCGCCACGCGCCTTCCGTAGGTCCGCGGTGTCGGGCACGGAGGCCAGGTGGCTCATCATGGGGCCATCGTGGCGGTTCCCACCGACTTTCGCGGCATCTACCCAGCCCGCGTCTCATGCGGCCGGAGCGGCCGATCCCTCAAGGAAGCCCGGCCTTTGAGGAGTTTCACATTGGCTGGGCCCTACTCTGCGTCGCGGGTTGCGCGGAGTTGGGTGCGAGTGAGAAGAAATCGTTACCTGTCCGTGATCGCTTGTTTCGGTGTTGAGGGTTTACGTTTCGTGGACGCGCTGAGCTTGGGATTGGCCCGCAGCGTTGTCGGTTCGGGATCGTTGCGGGGAGAGTGTGTGTGATGGGCGTTCTGCGTCGTTGTGTGGCTGTGGTGGTGGCGTTGGCGGTGTGGTGGGCGTTGTTGCCGACCAAGGCTGCTGTGGCTGATCCGGCCCCGGTTGATGAGCCGTCGAAGAAGGCTGATCTGGTGCGTCCGGATTGGGTGTCGGCGACGGTGACGGCGCGGGCGTCTGGTGCCCGGGTGGAGGTGTTGTCGGAGCGCACCGAGTTCGGTAAGACGTGGATCCGGCCTGATGGGGTGGTGGATCAGGAGATCTCTGCTGGGCCGGTGCAGTTCCCCGACCCGACCGCTGAGCACGGGTGGCGTGCGATTGATACCCGTCTGGTGACGGGTAAGGACGGCAGGCTGCGCCCGAACGCGGTGAAGAACCCCGTGGTACTCGGGTCGGGTGCCACCGCGGCGGTGGATGTGTCGGGTGCGTTGTCGTTGTCGTTGGACGGGTTGAAGTTGCCCGAACCGCGCGTGGAGGGCTCTCGAGCTGTCTATGTCGATGTCGTGCCGGGTGTCGACGTGTCGGTGGAGATCCTTCCTGCCGGGTTCGAACTGTTGTGGATCGTGAAGTCGAAGGCCGCGGTTGCGGAGTTGGTGAAGCGTTGGGGCAGGGCTGGGGTGTTGGAGCTGCCGACCACGATCACCACCGACGCTGCGGTGACGACCTCGATCGAGTCGGGTGCTTTGGTGCTCAAGGGCGCCAAGGGTGCCAAGGTGGGGTCGTTCGCGGCGCCGGTGATGTGGGACGCTCCGAAGACCGAGGCGGAAAGTCGGGGTGTGATCGAGCCCGTGTCGTTCAAGCCGGGCAACGCTGTAGCGAAGGGCAAGCAGACCACCCGCAAGGTGGATGTGGTGGCGTCGGTGGCGTGGTTGAACCAGCCCAACCGTGCGTTCCCGGTCATGATCGACCCGACGTATGCCTCGGATTATCGGGCGCCGGCGTTGGACACGTTCGTGCAGCAGGGCTACACGACTGACATGTCGGCCGATGGTGAGTTGAAGCTGGGCAACAACGGTGCCGGCCAGGTGGCCCGCACGTACATGAACTTTGATGCGACTCTGTTCAAGGGACGCACCATCGTCAATGCATCGTTGTCGATTTTCGCGAAGCATTCCTGGTCGTGCACGGCGAAGCCGTGGTCTGCCTACGACGCCGGGTTGGCGTCGACTGCGACCCGGTGGACAGCGCAGCCCACGATCGGGACCAAGCGCGCCACCTCGACCGAAACCAAGGGAGCGTCCACGTCCTGTCCTGCGGGGCGGGTGTCGGTGTACAACTTGGGCGGGTTGGCGCAGTCATGGTCAACGACGTCAGCGTCTCAGGTCGGGATGATGTTGCGCGCCGATGATGAGACCGATCCGTATGGATGGAAGCGGTTCTACTCGGCGAACTCGTCGTATCAGCCGTTGTTGAGTGTCTCCTACAACCGCACCATCGGTACCCCGGTCACTCCGTACGTGTCGGGGCCGTTGTATCGCGAGGTGCAGTGGTCGTCGAAGACCCCGACCGCGTCCGCGGTGATGCCGAACGATCCCGACGGGAACACCGTCCGGGCAGAGTTCAAGATCTTCACCTCGGCTGGTGCGGGGACTGGTGAGGTGTCGTCGTGCAACACCGGTTACGTGGCTGGCGGTACCACGGTGCAGTGTGTGATGCCGGCGGTGGCTGACAACGCGACCTATTGGCTGCGGTACCGGGTCAATGACAGCCACAACTTGTCGGCGTGGTCGGCTGCGCGGCAGTTCACTGTCGCTGACAGTGTCCCGAACGTGCCCACGATCGCCTGCCCGGCCCCGTACAGCAACAACTCCTGGAACGACGCGATGCCGACGGCTGACATCACCTGCACGATGACGCTGACCGGGTCGAACACGTCAGCGCCGTTGTGGGCCAGTTACACCGTCGACGGCACCAAGTACGACCTCGCCCCGGCCCAGCCGACAGCGACGGCGTCGCGGGTCTACAACTTCACCATCAAGAAGGACAAGGTGGGGCAGCACACGATCACGGCGTTCGCGACCTCACCGTTGGCGAAGAACTCGGCCACCACCACCTACAAGTTCGGGTTCGGTCAGTTGCAGTTCAGTCTGCCGGCGCAGAATGCGGTGACGACTGACTCGATCGGTGTGTTGGTCGAGGGCCCGGCCAACGCGACTTCGTCGAGTCTGCAGTGGCGGGTTGCTGGTGCCCCGGATACCACGTCGGGGTGGACGGCTGCCCCCGCGACAGCGACGTCGAAGCTGACGATCAACACCACCACCGGCAAGGTCAGCGGCCTGTTCAACACAGCAGCTCTGGTGGACCAGGCCGACGCTTCGGGCGCGAAGGTGTCCAAGCGGACCGCTTCCAGTATCGAGTTGAAGTTGTGCTTCACCTATCCCGGTGGCACCAAGTGCGACACCCGCACGTTGGTGAAGGTCCCGCACGCCTACGGCGCGGGTTTCCCCACCACCGAGGCGGGCCCGGCCAACGTCGCGTTGTGGACCGGGGAGGTCCAGGTCAGCGACACCGATGCAGAGTTCAACACCCCCGGCGCCGGCCTGTCGGTGTCGCGCACGTTCAGCTCACTGGCCGGACCGGCGGAGCCTCGTAACGCGATCTTTGGTCCGGGCTGGACCGCGGCCCTGGATGCGGCCGAATCTGACGGGTTGACCGGCTCAGAGGTCTACGACGGCACCCGCGACGACGGCACCCTCGTGGTCGAATCCGCCGAAGGAGACGTGCTGGTCTTCGCCTCACCGTCAGGCAAGCGCCGCACCACCGCCACTTTCGAGACGGGCACTTGGACGCCGGTCACCGATGACACCAAAGCCGCCGGCATCACCCTCACCATCGCCACCCCAGCATCGGCATCACCGATCCTGAAGTTCACCGACCAGGATGGTTTCGAAACCACCTTCACCACCACCACGGTGGCGACCAGCACCGGGGATGCCGCGTTCCGCGCCTCCGGTGTCGCCGACAAGGTGACTGGCGAATCGACCTCCTACCAGTACGACACGCAAGGCCGGGTGACCCACATCGTCGCTCCTCTGCCCGAAGGCATCAGTACCTGCAACACTGCCTCGCCGGGGCCGGGGTGTCGGTTCATCAAGCTTGCCTACAGCAGCACCGACTACACGTCCCTCACTCCGGGGATGCCGTGGCGGCTGACCTCGGTGACCGCCTACAACGGTGCCGAGTCCAAGCAGATCGCGGGCTACAGCTACAACACCCAAGGCCGTCTGGTGACCGCTACTGACAGCCTGACCGGGCTGTCCACCGGCTACACCTACAACACGGCGGGGAACCTGGCCACGATCACCCCGCCCGGAGAGAAGCCCTACACCCTCACCTACGCCACGCGGCCCAAGGCCGGTGATGCTGAGGCTCTGGTCAAGGTCACTCGTGCTCAGCCGGACTCGATCGGCGGCACCGCGCAGCTGCTCGCGATCTACGACCTCGACACCCTCACTGGGGTCACCGGGCTGGACCTGACTCAGTTCAAAGCCACCGAGGACGGCGGCGCCGGCTACGGCCTGACCCGCTCAGCCAGCCAGGGCTTCGCGACCTTCGGCCCTGATCGGGTTGTTGCCGGGGCAGCACCGGCGGGTGCGGACTGGGAATACGCCTCGCTGTATCTCACAGACGCTGAGGGCTACACCATCCACACCGCCAACATGGGCGTAGGACAGTGGCAACTCGACGCCACCATCTACGACCAGTACGACAACGTGATCAAGTCCTGGGATGCCCGCACCACCGCGGCGATCCGCGCCAACCTGGCCGACCCCGAGACCAACCTCCTCGAGGGCACCGTCGACCAACGCGCCACCGACACCATCTACTACACCAGCACCGACCCAGCTTGGGAGAAGTTCAACGGCACCCAGATCGTGAAGACGATCAGCCCCATCCGGCGCGCCGTCATCCCAGGCGGCACCCCCGACGGGGAATCTGTCCGGGTCTTGACCGAAACCCAATACGACAAGGGCAGCCCGGACGAGAACAACCCCGACACCAAACCGTGGCTGGTCACCAGCACCACCCAAACGGTGATCGCGGGCAACGGCACCCCGATCTACACCCTGTCCACCACGATCAACGGATACGACAAGGTCGACGCCGCAGATCCCAAGACCGGGTGGGAGCTGCGTCAACCCACCAAGATCACCACCGACATGAACAACGACAAGCTGGTCGGCACCGGTGACATCACCAGGGTCACCCGCTACGACGCTCGCGGACGCATCATCGAGCAGCGCCAACCCAAGTCCGCTGAAGCCAGCGACGCTGGAGTCCGTCTCACCACCTACTACACCGGCACCGGTACCGGGGGCTGCGTCAACGCCGCCTACGCTGGCCTGGCCTGCACCGTCGGCCCCAAGGCCCAACCCGCAGGGCAGACGCTGCCCGAGTCGAAGACCACTGGCTACAACTTCGCGATGCAGCCCACCACCGAGGTGGTGACTTCTGGTGCGGTGACATCGACAACCACCACCACCTACGACACCGCATTCCGGGTCACCACCACCGACACCATCACTGCCGGGCTGGCCGGTTCCACCGGGCTCCCGCCCACGACCACCACCTACGACACCTCTGGTCGGGTCGCGACCACCTCGAACGCGTTCGGGACCGTCACCAACACCTACGACCAGTGGGGACGCCAAACCGGGTACAGCATCACCAACGCCGGCCAGACCGATTCCTCGACCACTACCTACGACGCCCTCGGGCAAGTGGTATCTGTGGTCGACAACAACGGCTCCACAAGCTACGTCTACGACGGAACCGACGCCGCAGGAAACACCGAACGTCGCGGCCTGGTCACCGCGGTCACGATCTCCACCGCTGGCAAGTCCTGGACCTCGACCGGTGCCTACGACGCCCAAGGAACCCTCACCCTGGAGAAGTTCCCCGGCGGCATCATCAAGCGCACCAACTACGACGTCGCAGGTGAACTGATCGACCTCACCTGGAACGGCCCCGTTGTCCAACCCGACAACACCGTCCTGGCCGACCAGCCCTGGATCGCGTGGTCCTCGCGCACCGATGCCGCTGGCCGGGTCGTGCACGAATGGATGCCCAACGGCCAGCTCGGCACCACCGGTGACCTTGGCGAGACCGTGATCGCGTCCGATCGCAGCTACAGCTACGACCAAGCCGGGCGCCTCACCACGGTCAAGGACCTCACCGGTAACCCCGACCCTGACACCGACGTTCCCTGCACCCTGCGCACCTACAGCTTCGACACCAACGGGAACCGCACCAGCCAGGGGACCGCCACCTCCGCCACCAGCACCTGTCCCACTACCGCGACGGCGACCGTCACCCGCGCCTACGACACGGCTGATCGGCCCACCACAGGAGCCAACGGCACCGGCACATACGTCTACGACCAGCTCGGCCGCCAAACCACCATCCCCGCAGCAGACTCAGCCAACCCGGGCGCAGGGGCTACATCCCTCGCCTACTACGACAACGACGCCATCGCCTCCATCGCCCAAGACGGAACCACCATCGGATTCAGCCTCGACTCCCAAACCCGACGCAAGGTCCAAACCAGCAACACCCCAACCGGAACAGCCACGCTGACCAGGCACTACACCGACAGTTCCGACAACCCAACCTGGTCAGTCGACACCGCGGCCGGGGCCTCGACCACCACCCGCTACGCCGAACTCATCAGCGGCGACCTTGGGCTCACCATCACCACCACCGGCGCCGGCTCCACCGCCACACTCGCCGTCTCCGGACCACGCGGCGACGTCACCTCCGAAATCGACCTCCCCGCCAACGCCACCACCCCCACCACCGGAGACCCTGCCACCGGGCTCGAGATGTGGAACGACTACACCGAATACGGCACCCCACGCCAACCCACCACAACCACACCCGGCACCACCCAAGGAATCGGCTACGGCTGGCTCGGCACCAAACAACGCGCCACCACCACCCTCGGCCTCACCCTCATGGGCGCCCGCCTCTACAACCCTGCAAGCGGTCTCTTCACCAGCCTCGACCCCGAGTTTCAAGGCGGCGACACCAGCTACGGGTATCCCACGGACCCGGTCAATAGTGCCGATCTGGATGGTCGAAGGTGGTGGTCGAAGAGTCGAGTTTGGAAGGCTGTTAAGACCTTCTCATCGGCACTGGGGATGGTCCCTGGTTGCACCGTCTGCTACGTCATCTCAGCAAGCGTTGCTGGTGCTTCAGCGATCTACGAACTCTCGCGAGGCAACCGACGTGCCGCAGCCTCCGAGGCACTCGGGCTACTTCCGGGTGGGGCGAAGGGTATCTCTTGGATGGCTAAGGCGGCGAAAACTAGGTCGGTAACCAAAGCGGCTAGCAAGATCAGTAAGTGGAATAAGAAAAAGGCGACGCCGAAGCAGAGGAGGCGCGAAAACGCCAGCAAGCAGAAGTACATCCAGAAAAACACGCGACGTTCAAACGCGCGTCATCAGACAGTCGTGAGGCGGGCCAACCGTGTCGACGCTGTGATGGGTCTGGGTGGGTTGTACAGCAACTATCGTGATTACCAGCGCGCGGTCTAGATTCAGAGGTTGGCGCGGGCCGTCCTGGTGGGTGCTTCGTGTGGTCCTGGCCTACGTGTCACCCGAGGAGCATGACTGGCGCCGCCGTTGGGCGCTCGCTGACGAGTGGCTCGAGTGGGAGCGGAAGGGGCAGGCAGGCGATCCGCCTTGGGCGTGGGATCTGGATGACAACGACTACATGTACGTGGCTTATCCGATGGGCATTCTGGGTGTGGTGAATGCTCTGATGTGGATTGGGGTGTCTTGGCTCGTTGAGGAGCGCGTCGGCGTCGACCATCTGACATGGGTCTTTAGCTGGTTGATGGTGTGGGGGATCGGGGCTTCGATCTTTTTCGCTCTGAAGGCATTTCTGCAGCGGCGAGGGGTGATTCGCTTCCGCGTACCTGGCGCCTTGGACGATCTCGGAGGGGTCGCAATTGCGAGCCTGATGGTGATTGCCGTCTACTTCGTGGCGGCCTAGCGTAGTGGTCCGGGGCTGAGGCTGCGTCGAGACTGGTGGCGGTCTGAACCGTTCGCAGGTTCGATGTGAACCGCCCCTGACCTGTCCCGGCTTGCCCGTGTTCCGCGTCAAGATTTCTGGCAGGGCTGTTAAGTGAGTCCTGGAGGAGGATCTGAACTATGGGTAGACCCCCTGTGATCTCGGCCGAGCAGAAGTCCCTGTCGGCGACGGTCGAAAACTGAACACTTTCGCCGGTGAAAAGTGGACACCCAACCACGATGGAGGGTGATCACCTTGGAGGACTGGGCTTTGATCAGGAGGCTTGCCGCGGAGGGGGTTCCGAACGCTCGGATCGCGGCCAGGCTCGGGATCTCACGGACCACGGTGGTGAAGGCGGTCAATTCGGACGCGCCGCCGAAGTATGTCCGGAAGTCGGCGGAGACGTCGTTCGCGGTGTTCGAGCCGAGGGTGCGGGTGCTGTTGGCGGAGTTCCCGGATATGCCCGCGACGGTGCTCGCGGAGCGGGTCGGCTGGACGGGTTCGGTCTCGTGGTTCCGGGAGAACGTGGCCCGGCTGCGGCCCGAGCATCGGCCGGTGGACCCGGCGGACCGGCTGTCGTGGGAAGCGGGCGACGCGGCTCAGTGTGATCTGTGGTTCCCGCCGAGGAAGATCACCCTGGAGAACGGCACGGCGGCGTTGTTGCCGGTGCTGGTGATCACGGCGGCGTTCTCGCGGTTCACCGTTGGGCGGATGATCCCGTCGAAGGCGACCGAGGACCTGCTGCTGGGGATGTGGCAGCTGCTCCACCAGCTGGGCAGGGTGCCACGCCGGTTGTTGTGGGACAACGAGCGCGGGATCGGCCGCGGCCCGCGCCGCTCCGAGGGAGTGCCGGCGTTCATGGGCACCCTGGCGACCAGGCTGGTGCTGCTGCCGCCCCGTGACCCGGAGTCCAAGGGGATCGTGGAACGCCGCAACGGCTGGTTCGAGACCTCGTTCATGCCCGGCAGGTCGTTCGCGTCCCCGGCCGATTTCAACGAGCAGTTCACCGACTGGCTGGCAGGCGCGAACAGCCGGGTGGTGCGCACGACCAAGGCGAGACCGGTCGACCTGCTTGAGACCGATAAGGCCGCGATGTTGCCGTTGCCACCGGTTCCGCCGGTGACCGGGTGGCGCCGGCAGGCCCGGCTGGGCCGTGACTACTACGTCAGGGTCGCCGGGAACGACTACTCGGTCGACCCTGCCGCGATCGGCCGAATGGTCGACGCCCACGCCGACCTCGACAAGGTCAAGGTGAAGCTCGAAGGCAGGCTGGTGGGCGAGCATCCGCGGGTATGGGCGCGTGGTGTCACCCTCACCGACCCGGCCCATGTGGAGACCGCTGGCCGGCTGCGGCGCGAGTTCCAGCAGCCCCGCCCGCGACCGGCCGGGGATCCGCTGGTGCGGGACCTGGCCGACTACGACCGGGCGTTCGGCTTGACCGGTGAGGGGGTCGCGTGATGGCCACCAAGACCACCGAGGTCGACAAGCAGCTGCACTACCTGGCCGGTGCGATGAAGGCGCCCCGGATCCTGGAAGCCGCCGGCAGGCTGGCCGATGCCGCCCGCGACGCCGGCTGGACCTACGAGGACTACCTGGCCGCCGTCCTCGAGCGTGAGGTGTCGGCCCGCAACGCCTCCGGCGCCGACCAGCGGATCCGGCATGCCGGGTTCGGAGCCCGCAAAACCCTCGACGACTTCGACTTCGAGCAGCAGCCAGCCGTCCGCCAACAGGTCGCCGCGCTCGCCTCCGGCGGGTTCCTCGCCGAGGCCCGCAACGTGGTCCTGCTCGGACCGCCCGGCACCGGCAAGACCCACCTCGCGATCGGACTGGGCATCAAGGCCGCCCACTACGGCCACCGCGTCCTGTTCGCCACCGCCACCGACTGGGTCACCCGCCTCACCGACGCCCACCGCGCCGGCCGCCTCCCCGCCGAACTCGCCCGGCTCCGCCGCTACGGGCTCATCATCGTCGACGAGGTCGGCTACCTGCCCTTCGAACAAGACGCCGCGAACCTGTTCTTCCAACTCGTCAGCTCACGCTACGAACACGCCTCCCTGATCCTCACCAGCAACCTGCCATTCAGCAGCTGGGGAGGCGTGTTCGGGGACCAAGTCGTCGCCGCCGCGATGATCGACCGCATCGTCCACCACGCCGACGTCCTCACCCTGAAGGGAGCCAGCTACCGGCTCCGCAACCGGGGCATCGACAGCCTCCCCAGCGTCCGCACAGCCACCAGCACCAACCCGGGATAGACTCCCCACAACCAAGGGCCTCAGGCCCAACGACTGTTCACTTTTCGGCCGTCGAAACCGACCAGAGTTCGAGCGTCGTCGTCAGTCCCGGATCGTGATGAGCGTGCTCGCTGGGGGAGATGACGATCGCCGAGGCGGCTCGCCGCGAGAAGATCAGTGAGCAGTCGATCGGGCGGTGGAAGGCGACCTCGAGATGATCACTCGGTTGGCCAGGGGGTGGACGGGTCTGTTGAGTGAGGTTGGTTACGGCGATTGGGAGATGCGGACGCTTCCTGATGGGCGGCGGGTGTTCGTGCAGCACATGCACGGGTTGGTTCGGGATGCGTTGAAGGGTGTAAAGCGCTTGCTGAGCGAGAAGGATCTCTTCCCCACCCCGACCAGCGTTCACGTACGCCAGAGCGACGGCACCTGGGCACAACACACGCTGTAGACAGTGCGGCTCTTCGAACGCCCGGGCTAAGGAGGGCGGTTCTCCCAGCATCGGGTGGTGCTAGCGGGTATCTCACCCTAGTACTGGTTCTGATTCTCCAGCGAGCACCCCGTTCTGCATTGTGGAGTTCCTCCAACTGTCCACATCCGATCCCTTTCGGGCACACCGTCTGGGCACCGGGGTCGGTTCCGCTGCACGCTCACCAGATCTGCTCAAAACCCCTGCCCACTGATAGACTTGCCCGAAAGGCTCACCAAGGCCGACTTTCGAGCACAGGAGGTGAACATGACGGCGTGGGGATACGCCAGGGTCAGCACGACCGATCAGGACCCCCAGCTGCAACTCGACGCGCTCCGCCGCGCCGGCGTCGACGACGAGCACCTGGTCATCGAGCATGCCTCCGCCGCGAAGCAGAACCGCCCCGAACTGGGCCGGCTGCTCGAGCTGCTCCAGCCGAGCGACGTCCTCACGGTATGGAAACTCGACCGCCTGGGCCGGTCCCTGTCGCACCTGGTGACCACCATCACCGCGCTCGGCGAACGTGGAGTCCAGTTCCGGTCCCTGACCGAGTCGATCGACACCACCACCGCCCAGGGGCGGCTGGTGTTCCACTTGATGGCCGCGGTGGCGGAGTTCGAGCGCGAGCTGGTGAAGGAACGTACCGCGAACGGGATCGCGGCCGCTAGGGCCAAGAACAGGCCCCTGGGCAGGCCATCGAAGGTCTCAGAGCAGCAGTACCGACTGGTCAAGCAGATGCACGAGGCCGGGCAGCCGGCCACGATCATCGCGAAGACCTGCGGCCTGTCCCGCTCGGTGGTCGGCCGTGTCGTGCGAGGCGAGATCCCGTCCCTGGCGCACCTCGAACAGCGTCTCGTCGACGATCACGACCTGCCCCTGTACCCGGCGAATGGGGGCAGGGGATGACCGGTGTGACGATTACTGTCGACGACATGAGCCAGATCAGTCCCGCCGAACGGGCCCAGCGCCTGGCGGCTGTTCAGCGCAGCTGGCACAGCGCCGAAATGGAGGGCGGTCACGTCGACGACGAGACCAGGCGCTCACAGCTGGAGTACGCCCGGGGAGAGATCGACGAGGACAGGAGCCGGTTGAACGCCTGCTTGCCGGCCGCCGTGCTCGAGGTCGCTGCGGTGAACGGCAACATCACCAGCAGCACTGGGATCACGGCCGCCCGGAACAGCATGAACACCACCTGGGCAAGGCCGGCGATCAGCACGATGATCGACGTCGTGACCGAGGCCCCCAGCATCCCCTGCGGTGGCACCATCGTGAACAGCTCAGCTGGTGGCATCTTCGTGCGTTCGGCCGACCACTGCATCATCCAGGCCGAAAACTTGTCAGACCAGCCGATGAACAGCTGCACCACGGTCGCCGCCAGACCTGCCACGACGAGGGTTGAGAACATCATCATGACCGCTTCGAGGCCGGGCTTGGAACGGTGAGTGAGGGCCATCTTCGCCATGGCCACCACGATCCCGATGACGGCCGCCAGGAGCACCATCTGGTTCATCGCCCCCTGGACAGCCGTGATCGTGTCACCGGTCCCTCCACTGACCACGTTGGGTGACAGTCGAGGATCCATCCAGAACGACAGCGCCTGGCTCACGACCTCACCGACACTCTCGTGGAGGTTCTGAGCAAGCCTCTCGAGGGCCGTGTCGCGGTCCAAAGATCACGAAATGGTCACGGTGGGTGCTTAAGCTGGGGCGCATGCAGCGTCGCACTTCCCCCTTGCGCGCCCTGCCGACACTGTTCGTGCCAGCCCGCGCCCTGCCCTCCCGGGTGATCTCCGGCTGGGGCCGTCGCCCTGCCAGTCAGGCAGTGACGGTCGGAGGCGTGGCCCTGGCCGAGCGCCCCGCGCCGGTGCCGGCCGCCGCCCCGCCCGTCCCAGCTCCGGTTCTCGACCCGGCCCCGCCGGTACCTGCTGCCACGCCGGCCACCCCCAGCGAGCCCCCGGTCGACCTGCCGGCCTTCATGGTGCGGCGTCGCCCGGTGCCCCATGCCGGACGGGCGCGCCGAGCCCGGCGGGTGATCTGGCTGGCCGCCTTCGGTGGGCTGTTTGCGGCCACCGGGGCGGTGCTCACGGTGACGGCGTCGTGGGGACTGCGCCGTGGCGGTCAGGACGATGCGCTGTGGCTGACCCTGGGCAATGTGGCCAGCGTGGTGGTGTTGCTGGCCGCCCTGATGCAGTTGGGGCTGTGGTGTGCCGCCGAGCGCGAGTGGGCCGGGCGCAAGGACTTCAACTTCGCCTACTGGCTGCCGATCTCGACGCTGGCGGCCTGGGCCGGTGCCTTGGCGGCGCTGGTGGTCGCGGCCACCGCCGCACACCACAGTCGCGGCGCCGGTGGGTGGCAGTGGCAGGGCTGGCTCAGTCTGGCCGGAGGTGCAGCCTGCGTCCTGGGTGCGGTGCTGGGTGCTGTGCAGCGATTCCGAGCCGATCCGGCCCCGCTGCTGTCGCGTCGTCAGCGGCGCGCGTCGAAGCGGTAACCCACGTTGCGCACTGTGCCGATGTGGCCCTCGTGCTCTGCCCCGAGCTTGGCGCGCAGTCGGCGCACGTGCACGTCGACGGTACGAGTGCCCCCGAAGTAGTCGTAGCCCCAGACCTCGCTGAGCAGGTGCTCACGGCTCAGCACGCGTCCTGGGTGCAGCGCCAGGTACTTCAGCAGTTCGAACTCGGTGTAGGTGAGATCGAGCTGCTGGTCACCGGCGGCGGCGGTGTAGGCGCCCTCGTCGATGACGATCGCCCCGCTGCGGATCAGCGACGCCTCGGGCACCCCCGAGATCAGGTGGCGGATCCGGGCGTCCCACTCGACCGGCTCGGCGGTGTCGAGGATGAAGTCGTCGGCTCCCCAGTTGCGCTGCACGGCGGCCAGTGACGATCCGGTCAGCACCAGCAGCACCGGCAGGTTCGTCCGGCTGCGCACCGCGATGCACAGCTCGCGCCCGCGGGCCAGGTCACTGCGGGCGTCGACCACGATCACGCCGTCATCCAGCGCGATGACGCGCTCGGTGTCGATGACGACCACGTCGTGGGCGAGCAGGGTGAGGGCTGACGGCGGGGGCGCGGCGGCACCCTCTGGACCCACCAGGTGCACGACAGCCATGCCGCAATCGTGCCATGCGGCCGCCCCCTGATCTGCACTGGCGCCCACCCGCTGGGACCGAGCAGCCCTCGCCGGTGGTCCTCGGCGCTGGCTAGACTCACCGATGACATGGCCGACGACCTTCCCGAGGACTGGTTCCGTCCACGCAAGGACGACCAGGCGAGCAGTGCTGCCACGCCCCCGGCCACCCCAGCCGATGCTCCGCTGGACGACGACGAGCGCTACACCGACCAGTTCAAGCCCGGCTACCTGCAGCACGAGCCCCGTCGACGCTCGGACGGTGTGGCTGGGTACGACGACCTCGGTGCGGCCGGGGCGTCCATGGGCCAGGACGCGACCCGCGTGCGTCCCGGGTCGATCCCGGTGGTCACCGGGGCGCCGAGCCGGGCGGGGGCTGCCGGGACGACGGCTCGTCCGAGTCCGCGGGGTTCGTGGCTGGGGCGCCACCCGGTGGTCACCACACTGCTCGTGGTGGTGCTCGCGCTGGCTGTGGGCCTGGCGGCGGGTGAACTGCTGAGGGGACGAGGCGAGACCACCCAACCGACGGTCACCGCGTCGACCCAGTCCTCGCCGACGCCCCCCTCGTCCTCACCAGCCTCACCGACCGTCTCGACCCCGCCACCGCAGCCGTGGGAGGGGGCGACCCAGCCGCTGACCGCAACCGATGTGATGGCGTCGTGCACCGCCGACCCGGCCACCGACAGCGACGGCACCCGGGTGAACTACGACGCCGAGTTGGTGCTCGACGACGACCGCTCGACCGCGTGGCGCTGCAACGGCGACGGGGTTGGCCAGAAGCTGACGTTCACTTTCGACGGCGAGGTGACCATCGTCGGGGTGGGCGTGGTCAACGGCCACACCAAGCAGTCGGGCGACGACAGCCTCTACGACCAGTACCGGCGGGTGCTCACCGTGGAGTGGCGACTGCCCGACGGGTCTTGGTTCACCCAGTCGTTGGGCGACAACAACACCACCTTGCAGCAGGTCGCGATTCCGCCGGTCACCGTCAACGGTGCCGTCACGATGACGATCGTGGCCACCTCGGCCCCCGGACGGGTGGACGAACCCACCCGCGACGCCGTGCTGATCAGCCAGGTGCAGTTCCTGACCAAGGCCTGAGGCCGATCAGCCCCTCGGGGCGGCGAGGTCGTCGGAGTCGACGAGCACCGTCACCGGACCGTCATTGACCAGGTCGACCTGCATCATCGCCCCGAACACGCCGGTCTCGACGTGGGCCCCCAACTGGCGCAGCCGGTCGACGAAGTGCTCGAACAGGGGTTCGCTGACCGGTCCGGGGGCCGCCTTCGACCAACTGGGACGCCGTCCCTTGCGCACGTCGGCGTAGAGGGTGAACTGGCTGACCACCAGCAGTGGGGCGCCGACGTCAGAGGCCGACTGCTCGTCGGCCAGGATCCTCAGCCCCCAGATCTTGTCGGCGACGCGGTCGAGCACGGCTGGGGTGTCGTCGTGGGTGATGCCCACCAGCAGCACCAGCCCTGGCGCGGTCAGTCGTCCGACCACCTGGTCGTCCACCCGCACCTCGCCACGACTGGCGCGTTGGACGACGACTCGGCACATGGCGGACTCCCTCGCTGTGGTGGTGGACGCGTCCACGCGAGTGGGAGAATCCGGGCGTGGAGATCGCGCTCAGCTTCAGGGACGCCCAGGTCGTCGACCTCGACCGGCTGGAGTGGAGCGGTGGACCGGCGCACCTGGTGGCGGTGAGGCAGGCACTCGAACTGGCGTGGGCCGGCGACGTCGACCTGGTGGTCGGGGAGCTGCCGCAGGGACAGTTGGTGGCGATCGGGGCGGTCGACCACCGCAAGCCGGTGCCGGAGTTGTGGATGCTGTCGGTGCACGAGGCTTGGCAGTCGCTCGGGGTCGGCACGGGGCTGATCGAGGCGCTCGAGGCCAAGGTGGTCGAGCGCGGGGGAGCGGTGGTCGGGCTCAGCGTCGAGCACGACAACCCGCGGGCAGCGGCGCTGTACCGCCGGCTGGGTTATCTCGAGGTCGGGGCCCGGCTCGAGGGCTGGCCGACCGACTCCGATGACTGGTACTGCACCTACTGCGCGGTGATGCACAAGCACCTGGTGTGAGGCCGACGTCGGCCTGACGGTCGTTGACGGGGACGCGAAACCGGGCCGGGCTCCGTGGGGAGCCCGGCCCGGTTCGTTGGTGCTGGGGGGGGGGGGG
>NZ_JACYIZ010000008.1:118476-137041 GCF_015352975.1 Aestuariimicrobium ganziense
GGGGGGGGGGGGTTCTCGGCCGGTGTCTCAGTTCTGGTTGCTGAGCCGGTCGAACAGGCGGCCGAAGACCGAGACGTTGGCGTCCTGCGCCTGGGTGTCGGGGGTGAGGGCCAGCAGGACGGAGGCGGGAGTCGAGGTGAACATGTGGTGCTCCTTCCAGAGCTGTGGTTGAGCGGTAACTAAAACGATAAACTCTATCGATCAACCTGTCAAGTCGGATCTCAAGATTTCTTGGGGAATCTCGAGCTTCCTTGGAGGGGCCTCCCTCGGCGCACCCCTTCGTCGGGCCTTCCCTGAGCACCAACATCGAGTTTGAGTACCAACGTTGGTGCTCAAACTCGATTTTCGTGCACAGGAACGGCCAGCCGGGGCTGGCGATGGTACGGACTTCTGGACGGGTCAGGCCCTCAGCGCGGGGCGGGGCCAGTGCTGGTGCGGGCGGCCAGCTTGACCGGCAGCGTGATCTGGCGAGGCTGGCGCTCGGGGTCGATGGCCAGCATCGCGGCCTTGCGGCCCTTCTTGCGCATCGGCTGGGTCACCGTGGTGAGTCCCCGGGCGGTGGCGATCGCCAGTCCGTCGAACCCTGAGACCGAGACGTCGACGCCGGGACGAAGCCCGCGCGACTCCACCTCGTCCAGCACTCCCATGGCGATGGCGTCCGACAGCGCTGCCAGGGCGGTCGGCGGTTCGTCCGAGTCGAGCAGGCGCGCGGTGGCGGCGGCACCCAACTCGGCGTCGCTGCGCGGCAGCGCGGCGAACTGCACCTCCGCTCCCTCGCCGAGCCCTTCGAGGATGCCCATCAGCCGCTGCAGCCAGAACTGCGAGTCGTGCTTCCTGTAGTGGGCCTGCAGCGACTCCAGGCTGACCTTCTTGAGCTTCTCGCCCAGCACCGAGCGGGTGATCACGCCGACCCGCTTGTGTCCCAGTTCGCGCAGGTGCTCACCGATCAGCAGGCCGGCGTGGTGGTCATCGATGCCGACGTAGGCGATGTCTTCATCGGCGACGACGTGGGTGTAGACGATGGGCAGGCGGCGCTGCACGGCGGCCTGCATCGCGGGGGTGTGGAACCCGGGCTCGGCCAGACAGATCAGGGCGTCGACCACGGCCTGGCGCACCAGGTCGGCGTCGTCGGTTCCGCTCGCGGTGGTGGCCAGCAGCGAAAGCGAGTGCCCGGTCTCCTCGAGCACCTCGGTGATGCCGGCCATCAGCTCCGACGCATACGGGTCCTGGAAGATGAACGACAGTCCGCCACCGTAGTAGACGCCGATGCTGTCGGCCTTGCCGCGGCGCAGCAGCCGTCCGGCAGCGTCCGGGCCGCAGTAACCCATCTCGCCGCCGGTGGCGAGGATCTTCTCGCGGAGTTCAGCCGACAGGCGGTCGGGCTTGTTGTAGGCATTCGAGACCGTGGTCACGGACACGCCCAGGCGTTCGGCCAGGTGCTTCATCGTCACCATGCCCATGTGCCCACCTCCGGGTGTCAGGGTTGATCGTTCAATCCTACCGTAGGGCCAGAAACGCCCCCCGTCGGGGATCAGCCAAGACGTGGGCGCACGTGCAGCCCGACCTCGGGGTCGACCAGCACCTCCTGCCCCGCGGTGATCGCCTCACCCTCGCCACTGCGCACGAGCAGGTCGGACGAGGTCTCGACGTTGCGCTTGACCAGCGCCAACCCGATCGGGCCCAGCTCGTGGTGGCGCGCACTCGTCCCCACGACACCGACCGATCGTCCGTCGGGATCGGCGGCCAGATGCACCTCAGAACCCTGGGTCGGCAGTGCGTCCACCGACCCGTCGAGCAGCAGTTGGACGAGTCGACGTGGTGGCCGTCCCAGCGTGTGCACCCGGGCCACCGTCTCCTGGCCCCGGTAACAGCCCTTGTCGAGGTGGGTTCCGAGCAGTCCGATCTCGTTCGGGATGGTGCGGTGGTCGGTGTCGGCACCGATCCGCGGAACACCGGCGGCGATCCGCAACGCCTCGTGCGCCCACAGCCCGGCCGGTGCGCCCTCGAGCACCCCAGCGTCCCGCGGCCAGAACACCTCACGGCCCGCGCCCACCAACGACCGGCGTGCCACGACGCCGTCGGGCAGGGGCACCTTGTCGCCGACCCAGACCAGGCGCAACTCGTCGCTGCGGTCGCTCACCTCGACCCGCATCATGAAGCGCATCCGATCCAGCCAAGCGACCAGGTCGCCAACCATCCCGGGCTCGGTCCAGGCCCAGAAGGTCTCGCCGTCGTCCACACCGTGCAAGACGTGCTCGACGTGCCCGGTCGGCGACAGCACCAGGGCCACGGTCGCCTCGCCGGTCGGCAGTGCCTCGAGGTGTTGCGAGGTCAGCGAGTGCAGCCAGGTCAGTCGGTCGGGACCGCTGACGCTCAGCACGCCACGGTTGCCCAGGTCGACCACCGCTCGTCCCGACTCCATCGCCCGCTGCTCGGCGACCGGGTCGCCGTGGTGCCAGACCAGCCCTGCGTCCGGGCCTTCGGTCACACGAACCGCAGCCATGCCGGCGACCTCAGGCCCGCTGCAGCCGCGCCCACAGGTGGGTCTGCAGCGGTTCGGTCGCGGTGGCCCGGTCCTGGGTCCACATCAGGGCGCCGTCGACCTGGCCGTAGAGCCGCTGGCCGCCGGTGTAGTCGATCGAGGCGCTCTCGGTGCGCATCACCGCATCGGTGACCATCTGGATCTGGGCGCCGTCGATCTTGCCCACCCAGACCTCGGCCCATCCCTCGGGGTTGGTCAGCACGACCTCGAGCCCGCCGTCGGGCTGCGGGCGCCAGAAGCCGGTCTCGGCCATCAACGGTTCGAGCGGCTGGCCCTGCTCGTCGATCGTGTACAGCTGGCTGACGTAGGTCAGGTAGGGGCCGCCGCCCACGGTGAAGTCGATCTGCTGGCCGTACTCGAACTGGCCCTGCCCGGGCCAGGTGCCGTGCCCGTTGCCCTGCCAGCGGCCGATGATCCAGGCCAACGGCATCAGGGCAGGGTCGAGGTCGGCAGGAATCTCGAAGGTCATCTCACTCCTCGTCGTGGGGTGCCCGCGCAGGTGATCGCAGTGGTCGGGCGTGGTCGAAGCTGGTCGACCGGCTCTGCCAGACCACCAGCACCAGGGCGAACATGGCCAGCAGGCCGATCATCGCCGCAGCACCGATCAGGATCCAGATCAGCCAGGTCGTCACCGCACCATCCTACTGAGCGGTTTCTTCCACCCGCCAAGCCCGCTCTGACAGGCTTGCCACATGACCCAACCGTGGCGCTTCCTGCTGTGCGACGACCTCGAGAAGGTTCGTCCTCACCTCGACCCCCGACCGATGGACGAGGACGTTCCGCTGACCGCCTTCCTGGGCGAACGGATCGGGTTGCAGGTCGTGGTCGGCACCCCCGAGGGCTACGCCTGGTGGCCGGCCCCTGAGGTGCGCGTCACTGCCACCTGTGCCGGCGCCGAGGTCGTCGCCCACTTGGTCGAGCAGGTGCCCACCCAGCTGCCCGCCTTCCCCGGCCACGACGAGAACTACTTCGACGACGTGCCGGGCCTGTACCCCGACCTGTTGGTGCCGATCGACCTGGCCGAGCCGGTCAGGTTGGCCACCCTGGGCTGGAACGCGATCTGGCTCGACATCACCCCCACCTCGGCCGATGCCGGGCCGGTGTCGATCAGTGCCAGCGTCACCGCCACCAACTGGGACGGCACCGAAGCCGAGCCCGAGACCTTCACCGCCGAGGTGCCGCTCGAGGTCACCCCCGAGGCTGCGCCAGCGACCCGGCTGACCCACCTGGCCTGGCTGCACGCCGACGGCCTGGCGCACCACCACGGCTACGACGTCTGGTCGGACGAGCACTTCGCCGCCTGCGCCAACCACGTCAGGGCAGCTGTCGAGATGGGTGTCACCGCCGTGCTCACCCCGATCTGGACGCCGCCGCTCGACACCGCCGTGGGCCACGACCGGCTCAACGTGCAGTTGCTCGACATCTGGCACGACGATGAGGGCTACCACTTCGGCACCGAGAAGCTCGACCGCTGGCTGGGCATCCTGCGCGAGGCCGGCGCCCGCCAGGTCGAGGTGCCGCACCTGTTCACCCAGTGGGGTGCCCGGTTCGCCCCTCAGGTGTGGGTGACCACCCCCGACGGGCCTGAGAAGCGCTTCGGGTGGCACGTCGGCGCGATGGACGACAGCTACCAGACCTACCTGGCCGAGCTCATCCCGTTCCTGCGCAGCCACCTCGCCTCCGAGGCGTGGGGTGGTGAGGTGATCTGGCACATCTCCGACGAGCCCACCGAGGCCCACATCGAGACCTACACCGCGGCACGGCAGTCGGTGCGGGGCCTGCTCGAGGGCGAGATGATCGTGGACGCGCTCTCGTCGCCTGACTTCGTCACCGTGGTCGACCACCCGATCGTCGCCACCGACCACGTGCACGCCTTCCACGAGCGTGGCCTCGAGGTGCCGATGGTCTACTACTGCGTCAGCCAGAACCGCGCGGTGTCGAACCGGTTCATCGCCCAGTACTCGGTCGGCGCGCGCCATCTGTCCGGCCAGATGTTCGTCCAGCAGGCGACCACCTTCCTGCACTGGGGCTTCAACTTCTACCTGCAGCAGTACGGACTGGGGCCGATCGACCCGTTCCGCGACACCTCCGCGGGCGGACGATTCCCCTCCGGCGACCCGTTCACCGTCTACCCGGGCACCGACGGTGCGTGCTGGCCCTCACTTCGTCACCGCGTGTTGTCGGAGATGACCAACGACCTGCGGGTGATGCACTGGGCGGCCGACCTGATCGGACGAGACGCCGTCACCGAGATCGTCGACCCCGACGACGCCTACTCAGGTGCTCGCGGCTACGAGGCCACTTGGCCCAGTGCGAGTGAGTGGAAGCGCCGTCGGCTGGCGCTCGACCGGGCGGTCCGCGAGGCCCTGGCCCAGTGAGCGGTCCTGCTGCCACCGGGCCGATGGGGGGGCCCGGAGCCGGTGCGGGTCGGCCTCGACGACAACCCGGCGCTGGCCGAGGTGATCCGCGGCGGCATGCTCGAGTGCGTCCACCGCGGACGCCTCGTGGTCACCGCACCGGACGGCTCGGTGCGCTGGGCGGTCGGCGACGTCGATGCGCTGATGTACCCCCGGTCATCGCTCAAGCCGCTGCAGGCGGTGGCGATGCTGCGGTTGGGCCTCGACCTGGACGGGCGGCTGCTCGCCCTGGCGGCGGCCTCGCACAACGGCGAGCCCGACCACCTCACCGCAGTGCGCGAGATGCTCGCCGGCGCCGGCCTCGACGAGTCGGCGTTGCAGAACACCCCCGACACCCCGATCGACCCCGCGGCCCACCAGGCCTGGCTGGCCGCCGGGCACCCGAAGAGTTCGCTGGCCCAGAACTGCTCGGGCAAGCACGCCGCGATGCTGCGCACGACGGTGCGGATCGGGGCCGACACCTCGTCCTACCGCGACCTCGACCACCCGGTGCAGCAGGCGATCGCCGAGACCATCACCGAGTTCACCGGCGCGGCCGACCTGCCCACCGTCGATGGCTGCGGCGCCCCCCTGTTCGCGGTGCCGTTGTCGGGGCTGGCCAAGGCCTTCGGACGAATCGCCGCCGCTGGGCAGGGCCACGAGGCGGCCATGGCCCAGGCCTACCGCGAGCACCCCTGGTACGCCTCGGGCACCGGCCGCCACGACCGGGTGTTGCACCAGGCCGTGCCCGGACTGATCTGCACGGGCGGCGCCGAGGGATGCTTCGCGCTCGGTCTGGCCGACGGCACCGGGGTGGCGCTCAAGTTCGACGACGGCAACCCGCGCGGCATTCTGCCGGTGGTCAGCCGGCTGCTGACCGCCCTGGGCGTGCCGGGGTTGGACGAGCACCACACCTCCCCGGTGCTCGGCCACGGTGAGGTGGTGGGGCGGGTCCAGATGGTTCAGTCGGTCGCCGATGAGGCCTCGCGGGCGGCGAGGTAGTCCTCGTCGGTGACGTGCTCGGCCCACTCCGACTCGTCCTGGTCGGTCTGGTCGGGGCCGCAGCCCTCCCAGATGGCCAAGTGGCTCATGAACTTGTCGGGTGCAGCCCCGTGCCAGTGCCACTCGCCCGGCGGCGTCCACACCGTGTCGCCGGGACGAAGTTCGACCACACGTCCGTCGCGGGTGCCGACGTAGCCCACGCCGTCGGTGCAGTGCAGGGTCTGGCCGTTGACGTGGCTGTGCCAGGCGGTGCGAGCACCCGGGGTGAACCGCACCAGCATCACCCGCAGTGGTGACGCGGCCACGCCGAGCGCAATCTCGTCGTGGTAGACGTCGCCGGTGAACAGCTCAGCGGGCGCGTGGGTGGTGGTCGACTTCGGCAGCTTCAACATGACGGTCCTCCTGGGGGTTGGTGGCCAGCGGGTTGGTCACGGCCTCACGGCTGGCGGCCCAGGTGGCCAGCAGGGCGAAGTTCTGCGCCGACGTGGTGGCCGGCTCGGGGCTGTAGACATTCAGCCGCAGGCACGGTTCGGCGACCAGGTCGAACCCGTCGAACGACAACTCGAGTTCGCCCACCGCGGGATGGTGGTACCGCTTGGTCCCCTTCTTCATCTGGACGACCCGCTGGCTCGCCCACAGCGTGCGGAAGTCGGGGGAGTGGACGCTCAGTTCCCCGACCAGGTCGCTCAGTCCCTTGTCGTGGGGACTTCGCCCGACCTCCAGGCGCAGCGAGGCGACGCAGTCGCTGGCCAGCCGGTCCCAGTCGCGGAAGAAGGTTCGCGAGTCATCGCACAGGAAGGTGAACCGGTACAGGTTGGGCACCGGGCCGAGCTCGTCGAAGGCGGGGGAGTACAGCGCTCGTCCGAGCAGGTTGCTGGCGATCACGTCGAGGCGACGGTTGCGCACGTAGGCCGCGGCGCCGTCCATCGCATCGAGGGCCCGCTGCACCGAATCACGCACATGGGTCGGCTGGGCGTTGCGGGCCCCGCGCGGTGGGTGCGGGTCCTGCGCCGCGGCCAGGTTGTGCAGGTGGGCGCGTTCGGCATCGTCCAACTGCAAGGCGTTGGCCAACGCGTCAAGCACCTGGCGTGAGGCCCCGCGCAGGTTTCCGCGCTCGAGTCGGATGTAGTAGTCGACGCTGAGCCCGGCCAGCATCGCCACCTCTTCACGGCGCAGTCCCTTGACCCGGCGCTGCCCGCCAAAGGTGGGCAGGCCGGCCTGCTCGGGGCTGATCCGGTCTCGTCGGGTGACCAGGAAGTCACGGACGTCGCTGCGTTCCATGCCGTCGACGCTAGTCGAGCCCTCTGGAGGTCTGACAGGTGCTGCGTGAACTCCCCTCGGCGGTGCCGGTCGCCGGTCTAGCGTGGTGCCACACGCCGACGGGAGCACTGATGAGCACGACCACCACCGAGGGCTCGGCCCTGGCGCCGTTCAAGCGGCGCGCGTTCCTCTGGGTCTGGTTGGGGGTGCTGGTCGCCTCGATGGCCACCTGGATGCAGACCGTCGGCGCGCAGTGGCTGCTGGTGCAGTCACCCAACGCCACCATCGTCGCCCTGGTGCAGGCCGCAGCCTCGCTGCCGATGATGCTGCTCGCGCTGCCCTCGGGGGTGCTGGCCGATGCCTTCGACAAGCGCCGGATCCTGCTCAGCGTGCAAGCCGCCTTCATGGTGCTGGGCGTGAGCATGGCGGTGTTGACCGCCACCTCACGGATGACCCCGGGACTGGTCCTGCTGTTCACCGTGCTCTGGGGGGCGGCGGTCGCGATGCAGTTGCCGACCTACCAGTCCCTGATTCCCGAGCTGGTTCGGCGTGAGCACCTCAAGGCCGCGATCCGGCTCGACATGGTCAGCGTCAACGTGTCGCGGGCGGCTGGGCCGGCGTTGGCGGGCTTCATCATCGCGGCCTTCGGTGTGCCCGAGGCGTTCGGCACGGCGGCGCTGCTGGTGCTGCCGCTCACGGCGATCCTGTTGGTCTGGAAGCGTCCCAAGGGGTCTCTGGCCTCGTCCGAACCGTTCCTGCACGCCCTGCGCACGGGCGGCCGCTTCGCGTGGAACGAGCCGGCCGTCAAGCGCATCTTCACCCGCTGCTTCCTGTTCGTGCTCGGCGGTTCGGCGATGTGGGCGTTGCTGCCCCTGGTCGCCAGCCAGGAACTGGGCGTGGGCGCGTCCGGTTTCGGCATCATGTTCACCGCACTGGGCATCGGTGCCGTGATCGGGGCGTTCGGGCTGGCCGGCGTCAAGGACTCGGTCTCGGCCAACCAGATGCTGGCGTTGTCGTCGGTGGTCTTCGCCGCCGGACTGGCCGGCACGGTGCTGCTGGGCAACTACTGGCTCGTCCTGGCCAGCCTGGTCTTCTGCGGCCTGGCCTGGATGGGGGCGGTCTCGACGCTGAACAGCGACATCGCCCTGATCCTTCCCGTGTGGGTCAGGGCCCGTGGACTCGCACTGATGGTGATGATGTTCACCTCGGCCCAAGTGGTGGGCTCGGTGCTGTGGGGGCAGGTCACTGACGCCTTCAGCCTGAGGACAGCGATGCTCGCGGCTGCCGGCTTGCTGCTGGTGACCGTGGTGGTGGGCCTGTTGTGGCGGATGCCCGACACCCAAGGATTCGACCCCGCAGCCTCCTACATCTGGAACGAGGCCGACATGGCCATCGAGGTGGACGAGTCCGAAGGTCCGGTCGCGGTCAGCGTCGACTACTGGATCGCGCTGGATCGCCAGGAGGAGTTCCTGGCCGCCATGGAGCAGGTGCGGCGACTGAAGCTGCGCACAGGCGCGACCCGCTGGGAACTGTGGCGTGACGGCGCCGACCCCACCCACTTCACCGAGGTCTTCACCATCGCCACATGGGGTGAACACCTCAAGCAGCACCAGGGTCGGCTCACCGCCGCCGACGAGAGGATCGAGCAGGTGGCGTTGCGGCTGTCCGACCCGCCGGCCCGAGCCACCCACCTGCTGCCACCGGGAACGGGGGCCCCGAAGCTGGCCGAGAGCACCCTGCCGGAGTGGGTCGCGAACTGAAGCCTGCCCGTCGCGCCCAGCGGCGGTGGGCCCGCGTCCCGGATTGGACGGGGACCAGCCCTCGTCCCCACTGCTGCTCAGTAGGGTGGATCACGTACCGACGAAGGGTGAACCGCGATGACCGACCTGACCACCAACTACCTGGGCCTGACCCTGCGCAACCCGGTGGTCGCCTCGGCCGGACCGCTGTCGCAGACCGTCGACGGGGTGAAGGCGTTGGCCGACTGCGGCGTCGGTGCGGTGGTGATGTTCTCGCTGTTCGAGGAGCAGATCCGTCGCGAGGCCGAGCGTCAGGCCGCCCTGGAGGAGATGCACGAGGAAAGCTACGCCGAGGCGCTGTCGTACTTCCCCAGCGTGCCCACCCGCGAGTTCGACGGTACCGACCCCTACGTTCGCTTGGTCGAGTCGGCGGCCAAGGCGATCGACGTGCCGCTGATCGCCTCGCTCAACGGCTCGACCTTGGGCGGCTGGACCCGCACCGCCCGCCGTCTGCAGGATGCCGGTGCGGCGGCCATCGAACTCAACATCTACTTCGTCGCCGGTGACCTGTCGATGACCGGCGCCGAGGTCGAGCAGCGCCACGTCGACATCCTCTCGGCCGTGCGCGAGAGCGTCGACATCCCGATCGCGGTCAAGCTGAGCCCCTACTTCTCGTCGGTGGGGAACCTCTGCCACCAGTTGGACGAGGCCGGCGCCGACGGACTGGTGCTGTTCAACCGCTTCCTGCAGCCCGAGATCGACATCGACCGGGTGCAGGTCACCTCGGCGGTCAGCCTGTCGTCGCCGGTCGAGGCCCGCCTGCCCCGCACCTGGATCGCCGTCCTGCACGGGAAGGTCAAGGCCAGCCTGGCCGCCACCACCGGTGTCGAGACTGCCGACGACGTGATCAAGTACGTGTTGGCCGGCGCCGACGTGGTGATGACCACCTCGTCGCTGGTGCGCCACGGCGCAGGTCACGCGACCGGGCTGATCACCGGGCTCGACCGGTGGCTCACTGCCCGCGAGATCTCACTCGACAAGGCCCGCGGCCTGCTCGCCGTGCCCGAGGACGCGCCGGCTGACGCCTACGAGCGTGCCGGCTACGTGTCGGCGCTCGAGAAGGCCAAGTCGACCTACGGCTCGCTGCGCTGAGGTGCTCGACCTCGCCCCCACCGCCGACCAGGTGGCGCGCCTGCGCGACCTGCTCGCGGGGCGGCACTGGGTGGCGCTGACCGGGGCAGGCATCTCGACCGACTCCGGCATCCCTGACTACCGGGGGCCGCAGGCTCGTCCGACCAACCCCATGCAGTACCGCGAGTTCGTCGGCGAGCCGGCGTCGCGGCGGCGCTACTGGGTGCGCTCGATGATGGGGCACCGCAGCTTCGGGCGAGCGCTGCCCAACCCTGGCCACCTGGCGCTGGCGCGACTGGCGGTCCCGGTGCTCACCCAGAACGTCGACGGGCTGCACACCGATGCCGGCAGCGCACGGGTGATCGACCTGCACGGCCGGATCAGCCGGGTGGTCTGCCTGGACTGTGGCGACCTCACTGATCGGGACGACCTGCAGGTGAGGCTCGAGGACGCCAACCCTGGCGTGGTCGGCCAGATCCCGGCCGGCCATGCCGAGCTTCGTCCCGACGGTGACGCCGAGGTGGCCGAACGCGACGACTTCGTGGTGCCGCCCTGCCTGGCCTGTGGCGGCATGCTCAAACCTGATGTGGTCTTCTTCGGTGAGTCGGTGCCGCGGCCCATCGTCGACCAGGCGTGGGCGATGGTCGACGCCGCCGAGGTGCTGGTGGTGGCCGGGTCGTCGCTGACCGTGATGAGCGGCCTGCGGTTCGCGCGGGCGCAGGCGAAGCGCGGTCGTCCGCTGGTGATCGTCAACCACGGGGTGACCCGGGCCGACGAGCTGGCCACGCTCAGGATCGATGCGGGAACCTCACCGACCCTGGTGGCGCTGGCGGAGGCGGTCGACCCTCACCCGATCGATCAAGGTGGGTTCGACGCCCCTCGTCGTCACTTGTAGACGACGACCCGCGTACCGATCGGTACCTGGCTGTAGAGCCAGGACGCGTCGCTGAGGCTGTTCATGTTGACGCAACCGTGCGAGCCGAGCTGGTAGCCGTTGGCCGCGAAGTCGGCCGAGTAGTGCACCGCGATGCCACCGTCGAAGTACATCGAGTAGGGCATCCGCACGTTGTACAGGTACGACCACTCGTTGACGTTCTTGTGGTAGACCCGGAAGTCACCCAGACGAGTCTCGTAGCCGCGACGACCGGTGCGCACGTCGTACTGCTTGACGATCGTGCCGTTGTTCATCCAGTACATCTTCTTGGTGGTGCGGTTGATGCACAGCATGCGGCCCTGGTAGCAGCGGGCGTCGAGGGTGTAGGTCTTGCGCTTGGCGTCGGCCTTGGTGCGCAGGAAGTAGTTGTCGCGCGTGGTGATGATGCCTGTGACCGGGAGCTTGTTGGCCGACTGGAAGGCCTTGACCGCAGTGGTGGTGGCCGAGCCGTAGGTGCCGGTGTCGTTGCCCGAGGCCAGGTGGCTGAGCACGATCAGGTTCTGCTGGATGGTCTTGACCACGCTGCCGGTGCTGCCGGGGCGAGCGACCACCGTCGAGGTGATGCCGCCGCGGTTGGGCACGGCGGCCTGGGCCGGTGCCGCGAGGAAGCCGCTCAGCAGGGTGGCAGCGGCAGCGATCGCGAGTGCTGCCTTCAGGCGGGTGAGGACCTGACGCATGGGGGTGACTCCTTCAACTGGCGGTGCAACGCGTGGACGGGCGTCCACCCGTAGTACGCCGGCAGCCAAGGTTTGGTTGCCTTCGATTCGGGAAGAGGGGTAGGAACGCGTCTCTGGCGCCCATTGTGCCCCGTGACGAGGGCGAAACCGCAAACCGGGGGCCCAAACTCAGCCGAAAGACAGAGTCACGAGGGCCCCGGCCGTCGCGTCCGCCGTTGGTCGTGGACGCGCCGGCGTGGGTCAGCTCATCGCCTTGAGCCGGTTCCGGGCCTTGGCGCGGTCGTTGGACGACAACAGCACCTTGCGGATCCGCACCGTCTCGGGGGTGACCTCGACGCACTCGTCCTCGCGGCAGAACTCCAGTGACTGCTCCAGGCTCAGCTTGCGCGGCGGGATCAGCTTCTCGAAGTTGTCGGCGGTCGAGGAGCGCACGTTGGTCTGCTGCTTCTCCTTGGTGATGTTGACGTCCATGTCGTCGGTGCGCGAGTTCTCGCCGACGATCATCCCCTCGTAGACCTCGGTGCTGGGTTCGACGAACATCACGCCGCGCTCCTGCAGGTTCGTCATCGCGTAGGCCGAGGCCTTGCCCGAGCGGTCGGCGACCAGCGAGCCCGACTGGCGCGAGCGGATCTCGCCGGCCCAGGGCTCGTAGCCGTCGCTGACGTGGTGGGCGATGCCGGTGCCGCGGGTCTCGGTGAGGAACTCGGTGCGGAAGCCGATCAGGCCCCGGGCCGGGACGACGAACTCCATCCGCACCCAGCCGGTGCCGTGGTTGGTCATCGACTCCATCCGGCCCTTGCGCAGCGCCAGCAGTTCGGTGATCGTGCCGAGGAACTCCTCGGGGGCGTCGATGGTGAGCCGCTCGATCGGCTCGTGCACCTTCCCGTCGATCTCGCGGGTGACCACCTGGGGCTTGCCGACGGTGAGCTCGTAGCCTTCGCGGCGCATCTGCTCGACCAGGATGGCCAGGGCGAGTTCACCTCGTCCCTGCACTTCCCAGGCGTCGGGACGCTCGGTGGGCAGGATGCGCAGCGAGACGTTGCCGACCAGTTCGGTGTCGAGGCGGTCCTTGACCAGGCGTCCGGTGACCTTGTGGCCCTTGCCGCCCTTGCCCACCAAGGGTGAGGTGTTGGTGCCGATGGTCATCGAGATGGCTGGCTCGTCGACGTGGATCAGCGGCAGCGCGACCGGGTTCTCGGCATCAGCCAGGGTCTCACCGATGGTGATGTCGGGGATGCCGGCCACCGCGACGATGTCGCCGGGGCTGGCCGACTCACCGGGCTTGCGTTCGAGCCCCTCGGTGACCAGCAACTCGGTGATCCGCACGTTCTGCTTCGAGCCGTCCCGCTTCATCCAAGCGACGGTCTGGCCCTTGCGCAGGGTGCCCTGGTGCACGCGCAGCAGCGCGATGCGACCCAGGAAGGGTGAGGCGTCGAGGTTGGTGACGTGGGCCTGCAGCGGGGCGTCCTCGGTGTAGGTGGGCGCGGGCACGGTCTCGAGGATGGTGCGGAACAGCGGCTCGAGGTCGGGGGAGTCGGGCATCTCGCCGTTGGCCGGCTGCTCGATCGACGCCCGCCCGGCCTTGGCCGAGGCGTAGATCACCGGGAAGTCGAGGGCCTGCTGGGAGTGGTGCTCGTCCAGCAGGTCCATGAACAGTTCGTAGGTCTCTTCGACCACCTCGCTGATCCGGGCGTCGGGACGGTCGACCTTGTTGACCACCAGCACCACCGGCATGTCGGCGTTGAGTGCCTTGCGAAGGACGAAGCGGGTCTGCGGCAGCGGGCCCTCGGAGGCGTCGACCAGCAGCACGATGCCGTCGACCATCGACAGCCCGCGCTCGACCTCACCACCGAAGTCGGCGTGGCCAGGGGTGTCGATGATGTTGATGGTGATCGGCTGCCCGTCGATGACGTGGCTGACCGCGGTGTTCTTGGCGAGGATCGTGATGCCCTTCTCGCGCTCGAGGTCCATCGAGTCCATCACCCGCTCGTTGACCCCCGCGCCCTCGCGGAAGGCGCCCGACTGCCACAGCATGGCGTCGACGAGGGTGGTCTTGCCGTGGTCGACGTGGGCGACGATGGCCACGTTTCTGAGGTCGTTGCGGACAGGCATGGGCGCTCCAGTGCTGGGTGGTGGTGTCGGCGCCGACCGCGATACCCAGTCCCGAGCGTGAACGCACAGCGCCGATCGAGTGTAGTTCGGCGGGCAGGGGCGTGGCGAACTCAGGCCTGGCGGGCTCGTCCGACTCGTCGGCGGGGTGCGATCAGGCGCCAAGGGCGGCGTCACCCGGGTTGTGGCGTGAAGTTGGCCGTCAACGGCCTGTTTGTCGCCACCAATCGGCTGGACGACCGAGGCAACCCTGACCCAGAGCCGGTGTGTGGCGCGAAACAGCTGGTCAACCGCGTGTTTCGCGCCACACATGGGTGAGTCGGGACGACGGCCGGCCCGGCTTCAGCGGGGCGGGGGACCGACCTCGGAAAAAAAGTTGGACAACCGACTTGACATGTTGATCGATGGAGTTTATCGTTTTAGTCATCGATCAAGCACGACCCGGACCTCAGCTCTCGGAAGGAGCGCACACGATGTTCACCTCAACCCCCGCCTCCATCCTCCTGGCCCTCACCCCCGCCGACGAGACCACCCAGCAGGCCCACGTCACCGTGTTCGGCCGCCTCGTCGACCGTCTGACCCACCAGGCGCACTGAGACCAGCCCCGCACCAGAACTCCAAGGAGCACCCCATGTACCACCGCCACTGCTGCCTCGACGTGACATCACCGTCGTCGGCCACCACGCTCTTCGCCCCCGGCTCCGAGCGTCACAGCACCACCAGCAACCTCGCCTGACAGTCGCCCTCGGCTGACCCGCACCACACAGAACTTCCAAGGAGAAGCACATGTTCACCTCGACCCCCGCCTCCGTCCTCATGGCCCTGACCCCCGACACCCAGGTGCAGGACGCCAACGCCAGCCTCTTCGGCCGCGTCCTCGATCGCCTCAGCAAGAACGCCTGAGGCCCACTCACGAGCCGACGGGCCGGACTCCCACTGGAGTCCGGCCCGTCCGTCCGTTCTGCAGACCCAACGATGAGGCGTCAGCGCATGACCGCGACGACCTCTTCATGCTTGTCACCATCGTCGCCGTAGGTGATCACCAGCAGTCCGCGGGCGCGCTCGGTCGAGAAGTGCGGGTCACCGATCTCGCGCACGATCCGCACCAGCCCGGACTGGTCGGTGACGCTGTCGATGCCGCTGCCCTCGGCGCGGATGGTCTTGGGCAACAGTTCACCCTCGCGCACGACATCGGCCTCGGTGTCACCCTCGCGGATGACGCGGGTGAGTTCGGCCACGTAGACCGGGTCGCTGGTGGCGTCGTAGACATAGCGCTTGCCGAGCAGCGAGTGGTCCATCTCGCCGACGAGCACTCCGTCCTTGAGCTCCTCGCCCCGGTAGGTCACCGGCACGTGGTAGACCTTGCCGCCCGCCGACACCAGGTGGGTCTCGACGCCGACATCGCCGTCAGGGTCGACGAACCGGAAGGTGCCCACGCTGGCCAAGTCGGCGGCATCACCGTCGAACCAGGGCTGGGTCGGCAGCCAAGCCGCCAACAACTCGAGCTTGGTGGGGGTGAGGGTGGACTGGTGGACCTCTGCCGTGCCGCTCATGGGTGCACTCCTTGTCGCTGGGAGACGCCCACCAACCTATACGTGCCCCGCGACGGACGCGGGCAGGGGGTGGAGCTTGCAGGCTGCCGACGTCCAGCTGGGCAAACCTGCTGCTCGGGTTGAGTGTCGCCGCAACGGTCGTGCCCCCGCCGTCTCAGCCTCCTACACTGAACACCAGTCGAGAAGGGCAGGGGGCACAGGGTGGTCGATCGTCCGCGTCGAGGGGTGCCCGGTGACGGCCCCCTCCAGCAGGACGACGCTGCCCCCGGCGAGGTGGCCAGACCCCGACGCGCGATGCTGGCCGAGCCCGAGGCCGCAGCACCCGAACCCTTCCGGTTCGCCGGACGCCGGTTGGGCACCGACCCCCAGAACCCTGACGTGCTCAGCCCTGCTGCGGCCAGGGCGATCACCGACGACGGCCGTGACTCATCGCCCGCGATGGTCGCCCAGCCACACTCGGCGCGTCCGGCCGCCTCGCCGGAGACCGCGCCGGAGCCCCTAGACGTGGGCCCCATCGATCCTGAGGAACACGAGCACGAGGCGGACGAGCACGAGCCGGGCGCTCACGAGGCGGACGAGCACGAGGCGGACGGCCATGAGCTCGTCGCCCTGCCCGGCCAGCCGGCGGTGGATGAGCCGCCATCGGCCGCCCCGATCGACCAGCCTGCGTCCTTCACGCTGGTCGCCAGGCACGGTCCGCGACGCGCGGCCGAGGCGAGCCCGGCTGAGCCCGAGGCGCCGCGTCCGATCGTTCGCCGCCTGCTCGACGCACTGACCGCGGCTCGTCCTCGCCGATCGAGGCTGCGTGGCGACATCGAGGGTCTGCGGGCGCTGGCGGTGATCTGGGTGCTGCTGTTCCACCTGCGGGTCACGGGCTTCGGCGGTGGCTATGCGGGTGTCGACGTCTTCTTCGTCATCTCGGGCTTCCTGATCACCAGCCAACTGCTGGCCTCGGTGCGCACTCGTGGGCGACTCAACCTTGTCGACTTCTACGGCCGCCGGGCCAAGCGACTGCTGCCGGCAGCCACCCTGGTGCTGGTGGTCACGGTGCTGTTCGGATGGGCCTGGCTGCCACGCTCGGAGTGGCAGCTGCTGGCCCAGGACTCCGCCGCATCGGCGGTCTACAGCCTCAACTGGTTCCTGGCCGCCCGCAGCGTCGACTACCTCGCCATGGACGCCCAACCCACAGCCGTGCAGCACTTCTGGTCGCTCGCGGTCGAGGAGCAGTTCTACATCGTCTGGCCGCTGGTGATCATCGCCTCACTCGCGGTGGCCCGTTGGCGCGGTTGGCCCCGCGTGGCCGTGGTCGCCGGATCGCTGGGGGTGATCCTGGTCGCGTCGCTGGCCTGGTCGATCTGGTACACCCAGCACGACCCGGGGCCGGCCTACTTCGTCTCGACGACCAGGGCCTGGGAACTGGCCCTCGGCGGATTGCTGGCCGCGGCGGTACCGCTGCTGCACCGGTTGCCGCAGGTGGTGGCCTCACTGCTCGCCCCGGTGGGGCTGGCCATGGTGGTCGCCTCGGCGCTGGTGATCGACCAGCAGACGCCATGGCCGGGCAGCGCGGCACTGCTGCCCACCGTCGGGGCAGGTCTGGTGGTGTTGGCCGGCAGCGTGCACGACCGCAACCTCACCGCACGCCTGCTCGGGTGGGGTCCACTGCCGTGGATCGGCATGCTCAGCTACTCGATGTACCTGTGGCACTGGCCGCTGATCGTCTTCTGGACCGCCCGTGACCCCGAGTTGGGCGTCTGGGAGAAGGTCGTGATCGCGGTCCTCACCGTGACGCTCAGCGCGCTCACCCTGCGTTTCGTCGAAGACCCGGTGAGGTTCAACGTGCCACTGGCTCGGCGGCGCCGTACCACCCTGGTGCTGGCCGTGGCTGCGATGGCCACGTCGTTGATCGCCAGCATGGCCCTGCTCAGCCAGGCCCCACGGCTCACCACGGTCGACCCGTTGGCGCCCGATGCCACGGTGGTGGCGACCCCTGCCTCGCCCACCCCGACTCCGTCAGGCACGCCGACCGCCAGCGCCTCGACCACCACGCCGGCGCCGTTCCCGACGCCCAAGCCGGTGGTCGGCGACTACACCGGGGCCCTCAGCCTCGTCCACAACGCCGACGTGGGCGGGGTGCCGACGATTCGCAGCGACCTCGGCTCAGCGCTGCGGATCACAAGGGCGATGTCACCCTCGCCCGACGTCGCGGTGCAGGACCTGCCGGACGCCTACCGCAACGGCTGTCACCGCCGCAAGGGTGAGAGTCGGCTGGTGCGTCCCGACCAGTGCCTGCTCGGCGACCCCGCCGGGACGACCAGGGTCGCCCTGGTCGGTGACTCCAAGATGGACCAGTGGCAGCCCGCGCTCGACCTGATCGGCAAGCGCCACGGGTGGCGGGTGCAGGGCCTGGGCAAGTCGGGCTGCACGTTCAGTTCCGGACGACAGTTCGCCGACTGTGACGCCTACAACGCTGCGCTGATCCAACGGCTGCTCGCCGACCCGCCTGACATTGTGATGACCTCGACCTACGCCGAGACCGACCAGCTGGCGCCCGGCATGATCGACCTGCTGTCGCAGCTGCAGCGGGTGGGCGTGCTGGTCGTCCTGATCAACGACAACCCCACCCCGCCCGGCCGCACGTCGATCTACCAGTGCATCGGACGCACCGACAACCCGGTGGAGTGCGAGTTCGCCCGCAATCGTGGCCACGGCGCGGCCACCATGGCCGATGTCGCCCAGGCGTTGCCCGAGGCGGAGTTCATCGACATGAACGAGTGGATCTGCCCTCCCGGGCTGGCCAACTGCCCGGTCGTGCTCGGCAACGTCTTCCTCTATCGCGAGACCAGCCACCTGACCAGCACCTTCGTCCGGTCCGCCACCCCGATCCTGGAGCGCAAGCTGGTTGAAGCAGGCGTGGCCCATGGCCCTGTGCTGCCCCTTCGAGCGCGCTGAGGACCACGGCGCGGTTCGTCGAGGCCAACACGGGCGTTCAGCACTAGGGTGGCTGGCATGGCTGTGCCCGAGACCAATCGAAACCTGATGGCCGCGGCGGGGGCATCGACCCTGCTGCCGGAAGACCCGGCGATCGATGCCCTGGCCGAGCACGGACGGGCCGAGTTCCTCAAGGTGGTGCGTGAACACCCCGCATCCTCGCTGTGCTGGGCCCTGCTCGCCGAGGGATCGCTGCTGGCCCACAGCGAGGGCGGCGACGTCGCCGCCTACGCC
>NZ_JACYIZ010000009.1 GCF_015352975.1 Aestuariimicrobium ganziense
TGGCAACGCCGTTCCGTCCATCAAGGGTCTGGAGAACTTGGTGGTGGAGGACAACCCGCCGCTGCCCGCACACGCCAAGACCTTCAACGAGCTGGCTGCCAAGGGCTACGCCATCCCGCTGAAGATCTCGAACAACGCGGTCGTGGCTGCCAACATCTCCACCGAGGTCGACAAGTGGATCAAGGCCAAGATCTCGGCGGTCGACTTCGGCAAGAAGCTCACCTCCTACATCAACACCGGCAAGGCCTGACACGCCGTTCACTCCTTGACGCAACCCCGGGACGAGAACCTCGTCCCGGGGTAGTGTCGGGGACAGACAATTCACGTAAGGAGGAACGTTGCGATGACGGAACGTCCCCAAACCAGCGGAAGCGTGGCAGGGATGCCTGCAGGCGCCGCTGATGATGTCACCGAAGCCGCCGTCGCGGTGGCCGATGGTGGCAAGGAGCCGGCGGGTCGCGGCGGGCGAGACCTTCGGCAGGCGGTCGAGGCCGGTACCTCGTCCAGCCACCGCGCCGCATTGCGCAAGAAGCGCATGCGCGACAACATCCACGGCTACATCTTCATGGCGCCTCAGCTGATCGGCCTTCTCGCCTTCATGATCGGCCCGCTGGTCTTCGCCATCATCCTGGCCTTCATGAAGTGGGACGGCTTCGGCTCCCGCGAGTACGTCGGCTTCGGCAACTTCAAGGCGGTGTTCGAGAACGAGCAGTTCATCCAGTCGTGGAAGAACACGGCATGGTTCACCGCCCTGCAGGTGCCTGCACTGATGATCTCGGCCTTCATCTTCGCGTTGCTGCTGCAGCGCACGGGCAAGATGAAGAACTTCTACCGAGCCTGCTTCTTCGCCCCACAGGTCACCGCGACGGTGGCCGTGTCGGTGATCTGGCTCTGGCTGCTGAACCCCGACATCTCGCCCATCACCGGCTGGCTCAAGCAGGTCGGCCTGGTTGCCCCCGACTGGCTTCAGGACCCGAACTTCGTCATCCCCGCCGTGGTGCTGGTGTCGGTCTGGCAGGGGCTGGGTTACCAGCTCGTCATGTTCATGGCCGGCCTCGACAACGTGCCGAGCTCGATGATGGAAGCGGCTTCGATCGACGGCGCCAACGAGATCCAGAAGATGTTCCGGATCACGCTGCCCCTGATCTCGCCGACGATCCTGTTCCTCTCGATCACCTCGATCATCGGTTCGTTCCAGGTGTTCGACTACATCTTCGTGTTCTTCGACACCACCGCCCCGGCCTTCGGCCGCACGATCGTGTACGAGATCGTCCAGACCGCCTTCCGTGAGTTCAACTTCGGTGTTGGTGCGGCTCTTGCCCTGTTGTTGTTCATGATGCTGCTCGCCCTCACCGGCCTCCAGCTCATTGCGCAGAAGAAGTGGGTGTTCTACACAGAATGAGTACTGCAACCGCTGACGCCACGGGCGTCCCCACGACCGGCAAGCCCCGCAAGGAGCGCATCCGTCACCGTCCCATCACGATCGGGCAGGTCATCCTGCAGATCCTGATGGCGATCGCGTCGATCGCGATGGCGCTTCCCTTCCTGTGGATGTTCTTCAGCTCGTTCAAGCCGCTCGAAGAGATCTTCATGCAGCCGCCCAAGCTGCTGCCGATGAACTGGCAGCCGCAGAACTACAGCGAGGCCTTCGACCAGGCCTCTGCCGGTGGCGCGTGGTATGCCAGTGGCTTCCCGCTGGCGTTCTTCAACAGCTTCTACATCTCCACGGTGGTGACGCTGGGTACGCTGCTGACCAGTGCGATGGCGGCCTACGCCTTCGCCCGCATCCGGTTCTTCGGACGCGGCTTCTGGTTCATGCTGTTCCTGTCGACCATGATGGTGCCCGGTCAGCTGACCATCATCCCGCTCTACATCATCATGGGTCAGCTGGATTGGGTCGACACCCACCTGCCGCTGATCATCCCGCCCATCCTGTTCAACGCCTTCGGTGTGTTCCTGCTTCGTCAGTATGCGCGAGGCATCCCGCTGGAGCTCGAAGAGGCTGCAGCCATCGACGGTGCAGGCCGCTTCAGGATCTTCGTCTCGCTGATCCTGCCGCTGCTGAAGTCGCCGATGGTGGCCCTGGGCATCTTCACCTTCCTGGGCCAGTGGAACAACTTCTTCTACCCGTTGATCTTCCTCAACAGCTCCGACAAGTTCACGCTGCCGCTGTTGGTGAACCAGTTCAAGGGCGCCTACTCGTCCAACTGGGCCGGCATCATGGCGGCCTCGACCATCACGGCCCTGCCGCTGCTGATCGTGTTCATCTTCGCCCAGCGCCAGATCGTCGAGGGCATCGCCCTGTCTGGTTCCAAGACCTGATTCGGACGACCTGCACAACCACCTCGAGGGCCCCAGCACAGCGCTGGGGCCCTCGTGGCGTCTTCGGGGGCTGGGGGCGGGCGCCCGGTGTCGGCCGCTGGCTCCCGCTCTGGCTCCGGCCCTTCCCCCGCACGAACATCGAGTTCCCGCACCCACGTCGGTGCGGGAACTCGATTTTGGTACGCAGCGCCGGAGGAGCTCGACCGGGAGCAGCGCCACCGACGCCTCGTCCTCGCCACGGTGCGCTGCCTACGCAAGCCCGCTGCGTCTCACATGCGAGCGCGGCGGTGCTCCACGCTCTGCCGGTTCCGATCCCCAGAAGGGTGCAGCTCAGCCGGCTAACCAGTGGCAGCCAGACAAGGTTGATCGAAGTCCGCGTCAATCCCGTGGATGTGAACCAGATCGTCGTCCTGGAAGGGATCAAGGTCACTTCACCCGTGCGCAGCGTGGTCGATGTTCTCCCGATGCTCCACGACCTCGACGCGCTGGCACTGGCTGACGCGGCGTTGCGCGCCGGGATCGATCGTGAGGAGCTCCTGACCCTCCATGAGGTGCAAGGACGGCAGGTGGGCGTCCACACCGCGAGAGTGGCTCTTGAGCGCGCCGACGCCAGGGCGGAGAGCCCGGCCGAGTCCAGATCACGAGGACTGATGTACAGGTTCAGTCTGCCGATACCTGAGCTCCAGTTCGAGATCGGCCCGTACCGGGCGGACTTCTGCTGGAGGGAGCAGCGGCTGCTGGGGGAGTTCGACGGCAAGGGCAAGTACGGGGGCAAGGGCAAGTACGGGGGCAAGGGCAAGTACGAGGGCGAGTTGGCCCAGGCCGCGGGTGGGCCGGAGGCGGTCGCCCAGTACGAGCGCCAGCGCGAGCAGTACCTGCGCGATCGCGGCTGGGCGCTCGTCCGATGGGGCGGCGCTGAACTCCGGCAGCCCTACAAGTTCTTCACTCGAGTACGAGGGGCACTGGACGGAGCGTCTGGCTGGCGCTGAGTCCTCACCGGGCCCTCAGCGACTCAGGCCCAGCCTCACCCGCGCCGCGCCTTCGTCTTGCCCCTCTCCCGCACCAAAATCGAGTTCCCGCACCAAAGATGGTGCGGGGGAAGCCCAGCGCAGAGCGGGGGAGAGCCCATCGCGGCGCGGGCAAGCCCGTGCACAGTGAGGGTTGGGAGCCCCTGCTCAGCTGACGACGTCGGCCAGGATTGCGTCGCGGAGTTCGCGGCGCTTGCGCTGCTCGTCCGGGTCGGGCACGGGCACCGCGGCCAGCAGGCGCTGGGTGTACTCGTGCTGGGGGTTGCGGACGATGTCAACGGTGTCGCCCACCTCGACCAGGTGTCCGTTGCGCATGACCGCGATCCGCTCGCTGAGCATCTCGACGACGGCGAGGTCGTGGCTGATGAACAGGCAGGCGAAGCCGTACTCCTCCTGCAGGTTCTGGAACAGCTTCAGCACCTGGGCCTGCACCGACACGTCCAGGGCGCTGGTCGGCTCGTCCGCGATCAGCAGCTTCGGCTGCAGCGACAGGGCCCGGGCGATGCCGATGCGTTGACGCTGACCGCCGGAGAGCTCGTGGGGGTAGCGGTTGCGCATAGAGCGCGGCAGCTGGACGCTGTCGAGCAGTGCCTCGACCCGGTTCGACAGCTCCTTGCCCCGCAGCTTCTGGTGCAGGTAGAGCGGCTCACCGATCGACTCGCCCACCGGCAGGCGCGGGTTCAGTGACGACCCCGGGTCCTGGAAGACGATGCCGACCTCCTTGCGGAAGGGCAGCAGGTCGCGGTGCTTGGCGTCGGTGATGTCGCGGCCAGCCACCGACAGCTTGCCCTCGACCACCGGCAGCAGGGCGACGGCGGCTCGTCCGATCGTGGTCTTGCCCGAACCGGACTCACCGACCAGGCCGACCACCTCACCGGGATCGATCCGCAGGTTCACCTTGTGCGCGGCACGGAAGGCGGGCTTGCGTCCCTGCTTGGGGTACTCGATCGACGCCTCCTCCATCAGCAGCGCCGGGACGACCCCCTCGTTGCCGGGCGTCAGCGGCACCGGGGCGTCACCCTCGCGCACCAGCGTCGATACCCGGCGGGTGGAGTCCTCAGCGGCCTCGCTGGTGTGGGCGCCCAGGTGGGGGACCGCTGCCAGCAGCTGCTTGGTGTAGGGGTGGGTGGGGTTGTTGAAGATGTCGTTGCTGGTGCCGTGCTCGACCACCTGGCCGTTGCGCATCACGATGATCCGGTCGGCCATGTCGGCGACCACACCCATGTCGTGGGTGATCAGGATGATGCCGGCGTCGACCCGCTCGCGCAGGTCGCGCATCAGCTTGAGGATCTCGGCCTGCACCGTCACGTCGAGGGCCGTGGTCGGCTCGTCGGCGATCAGCAGCTTGGGCTCACACGACAACGCCTGCGCGATCATGATGCGCTGGCGCTGGCCACCCGACAACTGGTGCGGGTAGGAGTTGAACCGCACCTCCGGCTCGGGGATCTCGACCAGGCGCATCAGTTCGAGCGCGCGGGCCTTGGCCTCCTTCGGTCCCATGATGAAGTGGGTCCGCAGGGTCTCAACGATCTGGAACCCACAGGTGTAGAGCGGGTTCAGCGCGGTCATCGGCTCCTGGAAGATCACCGCGATCTCGTTGCCACGGATGCGCCGCATCGGCGCCCCGGTCAAGCCGATCAGCTCGGTGCCCTTCAGCTTGGCCGAACCGCTGGCTCGTCCATTCGGGGGCAGCAGGCCGATCAGCGACATCGCCGACTGGGTCTTGCCCGAGCCGGACTCGCCCACGATCGCCAGCACCTCGCCGGCCTTGAGCTGGTAGGTCAGGCCGGTGGCCGCGTTGAACCAGTCACCGCCGACCCAGAAGTTCACGGCCAGGTCGTCGACGTCGAGGATGACGTCGCCCTTGCGCACCTCGGTGTTGGCGGCAGTCTTCTCGCCGCGGCCCGACAGCCAGCCGCGGTGCTCGCCGCTGGCCGACTCGGGGCTGGTGGGGGTCTCGGTGGTCATCAGTTGCCTCCCAGGCCGCTCGCAGTGGCGGTGGTGGTGCGGGTGTCCATGTGGGCGCGGTGGGCAGCCCGGTCGAGCTTGCGCTGGCTCGGGACGCGCTTGGTGCGTGGGTCGAACGCGTCACGCAGGCCGTCGCCGATGAAGTTCACGCTCAGCGCCAGCAGGATGATGAAGATGCCCGGCCACCAGAACAACCACGGACGAGTGTCGAACGCGCTCTGGTTGGCCGAGATCAGGCCGCCCAGCGAGATCGAGGGGTAGTTGATGCCGAAGCCCAGGAAGCTCAGCGCGGTCTCGAGCACGACTGAGGCCGACATCAGCAGGGTGATGTTCACCACGATCACGCCCATGGTGTTGGGCAGGATGTGCTTGGTGATGATCCGGAAGTTGGTCGCACCTGCCACGCGCGCCGAGTCGACGAACTCGCGCTCACGCAGCGACAGGAACTCCGAGCGCACCAGTCGCGCCAGACCCGGCCACAGGATCAGACCCAGCGCCAGCGCGAGTTCGACCGGCATCCAGCGCTGGATCAGGGCCTTGGTCTCGTCCGACCAGCCCCACTTGGTGGGCAGGGTGTAGATCATCTTGCCCAGCACCGCGCCGAGCACGATGACCGGCAGCGTGATGACCAGGTCGGTGAAGCGCATCAGGACGTTGTCGAGCTTGCCCCGGTAGTAGCCCGAGAGCGAGCCGATGGTGGTGCCGATCAGCAGCACGACCACGCCGAGCACGAACATGACGATCAGCGAGGTCTGGATGCCGGTCATCACCTGGGCGAAGTTGTCGTTGCCGATGGTGTTCTGCCCGAATGGGTAGGGGCCGATCTGGAACCCGTCGCCACCCAGCCAGGTCGGCAGGCCCAGGGTCGGACGACCGCCGTTGACCACCGGGGGAGTGGAGTTCGGGTCCTGCACGTGCCACAGCCCATCGATGCCACCGATGCCCATGGTCAGGAACGACAGCAGGGCGATGATGATGATGGTGGCCAGCCCGAAGAGGGCGCCGATGTGGCGCACGAAGCGGCGCAGGACGATCTTGCCCTGCGACAGGCCCTCGACCTCGATCGCCTCGCCCACTCCCTCGCCGCGGCCGACGGCCTCAGCGGGATCGTGTTCGAGGTGGCCGTCGATGGCATCGGCTGCCTCGGTGGTGCCCTGCACGGTGGAGTCGCCGAGACCGCCCTGGCCCCGCCGATCCTCGAGTTCGTTGAGGTCGAACTGCTCGTTGTCGTTGTTGCTCATGCGTTCACCCGGATTCGAGGATCGAGGACGGCGTAGAGGATGTCAGCGATGATGTTGGCCACCATCGCCATCCCTCCGGTGATCATGATGTAGGCCATGATCGGGTCGGTCTCAGACCCACCCAGGGCCCGGATGAACATCCGGCCCATGCCGTTCCAGCTGAAGATGGTCTCGGTGATGACGGCACCGCCGATCATGGCGATGAAGTCCGGCGGGACGATCGAGGCCAGTGGCATCAGTGCGTTGCGCAGGGCGTGGCGGACGATGACGACCCGCTCGGGCAGGCCCTTGGAGCGTGCCGTGCGGATGTAGTCCTGGTTGAGCACCTCCAAGGTGGCGCCACGCTCGTAACGCACGTAGCCGGCGAAGCCGATCAGCAGCAGGGCCAGCGTCGGCAGGATCAGGTGGGTCATCTTGTCGAGCTGGGTGATCCAGTAGTCACCACTGAAGTTGGGCCGCTGCGACCCCAGGGTGGGCACTGGGCGCCCGCCACTGATCCGGTAGTACTCGGGGAAGGTCTGCAGCACCCGGTCGAACCATGTCACCACCGACAGCACCAGGGCCACCAGTACGGCTCCACGCACCGAGACGCCGCGGTCAGGGCCGCCGAAGGCCCAACCGATCACGGCAGCCAGCACCAGCGCGAAGGCCAGCAGGCCCAGAAGGAAGCCGGTGTTGACCTCGTAGTCGTCGAAGAAGCCCTGCAGGATGAAGTAGCTGATCAGCCCGACCACGACCGTGGTCAGCGCCGAGTAGAGCGCCCGCCGGTTGCGCATACCCGCGAACAGCGCGGTCACGGCCACAGCCGTGCCGACACCGATAAGGATGTAGCCGATCGGGCCGATCACCGGGTTGCGCAGCCAGCCCGACCCGAAGATGAAGGCCAGGGTTGCTGCGGTCACCACGAAGGCGAAGCCGAAGGTGATCAGCTGACGCCGGCGTCCGCCGCCGAGGGCGCCGGCCCAGAACAGCCCTGCCACCAGGCTCAACCCCACGACAAGCGGCCAGCTGACCGAGGGGGAGCCCAGGTAGTTGTTGAGTTCGATCGCCATGAACTGCTTGAGCAGCACCGCCACCCAGAACACCGGCAGCGAGAACAGCACGAACGAGACGAAGGTCACCGAGTAGTCGAAGGTCGTGTACTGGCGCAGCGCGCTGACCACGCCGATCGTGACACCGACGATCAGGGCCAGCACCGTGGCTGCGACCACCAACTGCACCGAGGTCGCAATCGCACCGGGAAGAATGTCAGCCACCCTCTGCTGCGTGCGCCAGGCCAGCCCGGGGTTGCCTTGGACGAACTGCGTGAGCCACGTCCAGTAGCGCTCGTACCACGGCTGGTCGAGCCGCAGGGTGGCGACGCGGGCGTCCCGCAGGGCCTGGGCGTTCGGCAGGGTCGAGGTCCGCAGGTCTTCCAGCGGGTCGAGCGCGATGGCCAGCAGGCCGTAGACCACGGCCGACAGGGCCAGCAACAGGCCCACGGCCGTGACCAGTCGCCTGGCGATGAATCGGATCATGAAGGGTGTCCTTCGTCGTACGTGTCGATGCGTTCGGGTCAGGGGCGTGACCCGGGCGCGTGGTGTGACCTCACACCATGTCGGGTGCGCTCGTCAAACCCCGTGGCGACCAGACGGCGCACGCCACAGAGTCCGATTGTGCCGGACTTCACCCCAAGGTGACACATCAGCCATGCATCGGGGTGTGGTCTGTCGTCCCTCCACAGGCGTCCGGAGGACCGGTGGGGAAAGCAGGACGGGGGGCCCTGTCGCCAGGGCACCCCGTCACTGTCTGTATGGTCAGGTGACCCTCACGAGGAGGTCACTTGACGAGCTCCCACTCCCAGATGTTCCAGTAGTAGTTCGGGTTGAACGGGATGGTCGAGACGTTGCTCACCTTGGTCTTGTCGAACGCGGTGATGTCGGGATGCTGGAAGAGGATGATGCCGAAGGCATCGTCCATCAGCTGCTTCTCGATCTGGGTGTTGATCTCAACCTGCTTGGCCTTGTCGGTGGACTGGTTCAGCTCGGTCCACCACTTGTCGACCTGCTCGTTCTTGTAGCCCGAGTAGTTGTTCTGGCCGGTGCTGGTGTAGTTCGCAGCCGAACCCCCCAGCGAGTCGTTGCTCTGCGACCAGGCGAACAGCGAGGCGTCGTACGAACCGGAGCCCAGACGCTCGCTCCACTTCGGGTCGCCCGCATCCTGGACCTCGAAGCCCGCAGCCTTGGCCGACTCGGCAACCAGACGGTACTCCTGCTGGCGGCGCGGGTTGGTCTTGGCGTACAGGAAGCGGACCTTCACGGTGCCGGACACGCCGGCCTCCTGCAGCAGAGCCTTGGCGCCCTCGACGTCGACGGTGTCGTAGGCGTTCATGCCGTTGCCTGCGATGGTGCTGTCGTAGTCGGGGGTACCCGGGGTCATGTTGTAGGAGTTGCGGATGGTGGCGTTCGGGTTGAGCGGCTTGATCAGGCTGTCGACGATCTGCTGACGCGGGATGGTCTTCAGGAAGGCCTGGCGAACCTTGAGGGCCTTGGCGGCGTCGCCACCGTAGGTCTTCGGGTCGAACGGGCCACCATTGTTCATGGTCAGGTCGATGTGCTCGTAGACGGCCTGGTCGCCGGTGAGCACCTCGAGCTTGTCGTCGCCCTGGAGCGACTGCAGCAGGTCAGCGGTCGCCTGCGGCTGGATGATCGCCACGTCGCCGTTCTTGAGGGCCTGCGCCGAAGCGGTGGGATCCTCGTTGTAGACGACGGTCACGTCCTTGATCTTGGGCTGGTACTTGCCCTTGTAGTTCGTGTTCGCGGTCATGGTCAGCGACTTCTCGTCCACGATGTCCTTGATGACGTACGGGCCGTTCGAGACGAGCAGCTCGGCGTCAGCCGGGGTCGAGGTGAAGTTGTAGTCGGTGTTCCAGACGTTGGCGATCTTCGACAGAGCCGAGTTGTCCTTGTCCTGGAAGGCCTTCAGAACCGCGTCACAGGCAGCGGTGGGATCAGCGACACCGAGGGCGCGCTTGCCCACGACGTGCGCCGGCACACCGGTGCCGAACAGGGCGTACTCCCAGTCGGCGTAGACCGAGGAGTACTTGTAGGTGATCTCCTTGCCGTCGTCGGAGATCTGCGGGAACTCGGTGATGAGCTTCCAGGCCTCGGACGACGAGTCGAAGTAGACGACACCGTCGGCCTGCTTCTTCATCGTGCCGTCCTCGTTCGAGGCGCCGGCGATCTCTTCCTGGGTCTTCAAAGTGTTGAAGAGGGTGGACGAGGCGCCGTAGGCGAGGATGTAGTCACAGGCGCGGACCGGGACGCCGTCCGACCACTGGGCGGTGTCGGCGATGGTCTGCTTGACGGTCAGCGGCGAGTCCGAGGTCTTCTCGTAGGTGCCGAAGGAGTCGTCCTTCTCCTTCTCCAGCTCCTTGTTGTAGTGCCACACGCCCGAGCTCACCGAGTAGGCGATGTTGGCATTGGTCACGTTGTTGCCGAAGCTGGTGTTGTTGTTGAGGGAGTAGAAGTACTGGTTCCACAGCACCGTCAGCGCACCCTCAGGACCAGCCTGAGTGGTCTGGGTTGCACTCCCACTGGGGGCTGCGGAGCCGCCGCCAGTCGCGGCAGGCGACTCTTCTGCCTTCTTTTCCGGCGTCGAGCACGCGGACACTGCCAGCGAGGCAGCGAACAACACCGCGGCTGAGGCCATGAGCTTCTTGCCCAATGTTCCTCCAAGGGTGAGGGGCCGGGAGGGAACGGGGCAGGCCGCCAACGCTCCCAAGTGTTCCCGGTCGGGGTTTGTGCCAGAAAGTTACCCAAAGCTGGCGGGAGTGGCCACATCAGTCCACCGATGGGAGGTAGATCGTTACAAAACAGAAGCCTGTGAGCCGCCCAGGCCGGGTCAGCGGGGTTCAGCGATCCCTCAGCAGGGCCGAATGCGAGTCCCGGGCCCGGAGTTGATAGGCTGCCGTGGCGTCTGTCATGGGCGCGCATGTGAGTCCAATCGAGAGAGTGCCCCGGATGCTTTCCGCCTTCGCCAACGCGTTCCGGACACCGGACCTTCGCAAGAAGATCCTGTTCACCCTGATGATCCTGGCCATTTTCCGGCTGGGCTCGGTGATCCCGGTGCCGAACGTCAACATCCAGCGCATCGACGAGTGCCGCCAACTCGTCGAGACCGGTGAGCAGGCTGGCCTGTACTCGATGATCAACCTGTTCTCCGGCGGCGCGCTGCTGCAGTTGGCCATCTTCGCGCTGGGGATCATGCCCTACATCACCGCGTCGATCATCCTGCAGCTGCTGACCGTGGTGATCCCGCGTCTGGAGGCGCTCAAGAAGGAAGGTGCCTCCGGCACCGCCAAGATCACCCAGTACACCCGCTACCTCACCCTGGTGCTGGCTGTGCTCAACGCCACCGCATTCGTGACCATGGCTGTCCAGGGTCAGCTCTTCCAGGGCTGCACCGGTGTCGTCCACAGCGAAGAGATCTTCCCGATCGTCGTGATGATCCTGACCATGGTCGCCGGCACCGCCGTGATCATGTGGATGGGCGAGCTGATCACCGAGCGCGGCGTCGGCAACGGCATGTCGGTGATGATCTTCACCCAGATCGCCGCCTCGTTCCCGACCACCCTGTGGGGCATCAAGGTCGCTCGTCCGGGCGCCAATGGCTGGTTCGTCTTCGGCATGGTGATCGCGATCGGCCTGTTGGTGATGCTCGCGGTGATCTTCGTCGAGCAGGCGCAGCGCCGGATCCCGGTGCAGTACGCCAAGCGCATGGTGGGGCGTCGTCTGTTGGGTGGCACCACCACCTACATTCCGCTCAAGGTCAACCAGTCCGGTGTCATCCCGGTCATCTTCGCCTCGTCGATGATGTACCTGCCGGTGCTCTACTCGACCTTCCGGCCCGAGCGGCCCGAGTCGCGCTGGATCGCGGCCAACTTGGTGCGCGGCGACCACTGGATCTACAACGTGGTCTTCTTCGCCCTGATCATCTTCTTCTGCTACTTCTACGTGGCGATCACCTTCAACCCGGTCGAGATCAGCGACAACATGAAGAAGTACGGCGGCTTCATCCCCGGCATCCGCGCCGGCAAGCCGACCGAGGACTACCTGGCCTTCGTGCTGAGCCGCCTGACCGCCCCGGGCTCGCTCTACCTGGGAGTGATCTCCCTCATCCCGACCCTCGCGTTCATCCTGATCAACGCCCAGGGCCAGTTCCCATTCGGCGGCACATCGCTGCTGATCGTGGTCGGCGTTGCGCTCGACACGGTCAAGCAGATCGAGAGTCAGCTGCAGCAACGCAACTACGAAGGGTTCCTCAAGTGAGACTGCTCATCATGGGCGCGCCGGGGGCCGGCAAGGGCACCCAGGCAGAGCGGATCGCCGAGCGCTACGGCATCCCGGCGATCTCGACCGGCGACATCTTCCGCGACAACATCGCCCGGCAGACGCCGCTGGGCCGCGAGGTGCAGGCCATCCTGGCCGCCGGCGACTACGTGCCCGACGTGGTCACCGAGGCCATCGTCGAGAACCGGTTGCACCAGGATGACTGCCGCGACGGCTGGCTGCTCGATGGCTTCCCCCGCACCCCGCACCAGGTTGGTGCTCTCGACAACCACCTGCGTGACTCAGGCGAGCGGATCGACGGTGTGGTCTCGCTGGTCGTGGACGAGGAGAAGCTCGTCCACCGTCTGCTCGGCCGGGCCCAGGAAGAGGGCCGCAGCGACGACAACGAGCTGATCATCCGCAACCGGATGCGGGTCTACGCTCAGGAGACCGCGCCGCTGCTGGCCACCTATCGTTCTCGCGGCCTGTTGATCGAGGTCGACGGCTCCGGTGAGATCGACGAGGTCACCGAGGGCGTCTTCGCCGCGATCGACGACGCCACCAGGGCCTGAGTCCGTCTTGCGCGCCAAGGGGCTCGAACTCAAGCGGCCTGACCAGCTGCTGACCATGCGCCGGGCCGGTCTGGTGGTCGCCGAGGTGCTGTCGACCCTGCGTGACCTGGCTCGTCCCGGCGCCACCACCGCTGAACTCGACCAGGCAGCCCGCGACATCCTGGCGGCGCGCGGCGCCGGGTCGTCCTTCCTGGGCTATGGCGCCGACTGGGGGATGGCCCCGTACCCAGCTGTCACCTGCATCTCGGTCAACGAAGAGATCGTGCACGGCATCCCGGGGACTCGGGTGCTGGACGAGGGCGACATCGTCTCGGTCGACTTCGGGGCGATCGTCGACGACGACCGGGGACGAGGCTGGCACGGCGACGCTGCACGCACCTTCCTGGTCGGCCAGGTCGAGGACGACGTGGCCGAACTGTCGCGGGTCACCGAGGAGTCGATGTGGGCCGGGATCGGCGCCATGCGCCTGGGCGGTCGAATCGGCGACATCTCGCACGCCATCGAGTCGTCGGTGGCGGCCCACCGGCGCCCCTACGGCATCGTGCGTGAGTACACCGGCCACGGCATCGGTTCGCAGATGCACATGAGCCCCGACGTGCCCAACCACGGACGTGCCGGTCGCGGGCCGAAGGTGGTCGAGGGACTGTGCCTGGCCATCGAACCCATGGTCACCATGAAGGGCGAGGGCACCGCGGTGCTCGATGACGACTGGACCGTGGTGACCACCGACGGCTCATGGGCGTCGCACTGGGAGAACACGGTCACGTTCACCAAGCAGGGGCTGTGGGTGCTGACCCTCGAGGACGGCGGCGAGGCCGAACTCACCCGCCGCGGCCTGCCGTTCGGCCCACTGGCCGACTGAACGCGCCAGGCCGCCGGCTGCTCAGGCCTGGCCGAGCTTCTTCTGCCACGCGCCACCGACGGTGGCGATCCGGTAGCCCAGTTCGTCGTTGATCGCGAGCATCCAGCGGTTCTCACCGGCATTCCAGGTGTGGATGCGCTCCACCTCGGGCCACAGCTGCTGGCACTGGGCAAGGTTCGCCCACTTCAGCACGCGACCCAGTCCGTGCCCGCGGTGGTGACCGAGCACCACGGTGACCTCCTGCCAGGCCACAGCCGGCAGGTCGCGCACGCGGTTGAGTTCGGTGAAGCCGACCAGTTCACCGGTGGCGACGTGGCGCACCGCAGTGGTCAGCCCCTCGTTGAGCTCGAAGGTGGACTGCTCGACGGTGTCGAGGCGCTCGACGGTCCAGGTCGCGTCCTCGAGGTCGAGTTCTCCCTTGGGGGTGTCGCTGACCATGGCCTCGGCCAGACGGCAGCGTGCCTGCTTCACCCCGGCCGGGGTGTGGTCGCGCCAGTACAGCAGTTCGTAACCCTGCGGCGTCGGGGGCAAAGCCACCGGCTCCGACGGCACGTCCTGCGTGGAGTGGCGCTCGCACTGGGCCAGCGAGTAGCCGCGCGCCAGTGCCAGCGCTGATCCGGCGTCAGGGCTGACCGAGAACAGCCCCTCCTTCGGACGAACGGCGTCGGCACTGTCGCCTCCCTCGCGGTGGGTGCCCCAACCCATCAACGTGGTCACACCCCAGACCCGGGCGACGACCTCGGCCGCCTCGAGCAGTGCTGAGCCCACGCCGCGACGCCGCCAGTCGGCCCTGACCGCCACCTCCATGCCGTCGATCAGGTGCGTGTTGTCGATGATCGGGTTGGCCACGAACACGCTGCCGACCAGTTCGCTGTCACCCAGGTCGTCGGTGGCCGACAGGTGGGGCAGGCCGAACTCGCCCACGCCTGCGAACGCCCGCCCGGTGAGGGCCACCAGCACGACCTTGCGCCGGGTCTTCTGGTGCCGCATCGAGTGCAGGGTGTTGGTCGCCACGTTGCGGAAGTCGTCGTGGCCGAACACCTCGGCCCACACCTCGTTGCTCATCGTGACGTCGGCGCGCAGCAGGGTGGCAAGCACGCCCAGCGTCTGCTCGTCCGCCTCGCGCAGGTGCTCGGGCAGGTCGACGACAGCGATGTGGAAGGCCTCGGTGGGGCGTGCGGTGTTCACAGCGCCCCAGCCTGAGCCATCGGCATCGGCTTGGGCAAGCGGGTTTCTGCTCGGCCAGGGTCTGGGGATGACCATCGCCGTGCACACCCTGGCGCACTCCGACGACCCGGCAGCCACGCGCACCTTCTTCGGTGAGGTGCTCGGCCTGGCCTTCGTCGCCGACGACGACTCCTCCGAGCCCGGTGCCCAGCCCGACACCGACCAGGCATGGTTGATCTTCGACACCGGCCCCAGCGAGCTCGGCGTGCACCCCACCGCCTTCGCCGCCGACGGGGCGGTCGAGCGGGCACCGCGGCACCACCAGATCAGCTTCATGGTGGACGACATCACCGCCGCCACCGACGAGATCACCTCACGTGGTGGGCAGCTGGTCAGCCGACCCACCGAGTTCTTCTGGGGCACCGGCGTCGAGGTGGCGGTGCCGGGCAGCTACCCGGTGCTGGTCCACCAGGCGGCGCACCGCTCGGCGAGCAAGCGCTGAGGCTCACAGGGTTTGTGCCAGCCCTCGCCAATGCTCGCGGTGCGCTGGCCCAGGGCCTCGTTGATCGCCCACATGTGGTCGTTCTCGCCAGCGTTCCAGGTGTGGATGCGTCGGGTCCGCGGGCTGAGTCGTCCCAGGTGGGCGATGTTGGCCTGCTTGAGCCCCAGGCCCAGGCCGCGGCCACGGTGGCCGGCCAGGACGATGGTGTCGCCCTGGTAGCAAACCTCCCCGTCCCCCTGACCGCCGGACATCGATGGCGGTGAACCCGGCCAGCTCACCGCTGGCGACGTGGCGGACCGCGGTGCCGATCCGCCGGAACTGCGCATCGGCGACTGTGGCCTGCCGCAGTACCCGGTCGGCGTCCACCGGCTCGGGGCGGATGTCGAAGCCCGCAGCGGGGTGTGGGCCTGGATCATCGGCAGGCCGTCCTCAACGATCGGTCCGCGGGGCGGCCCGACCACGGCCCGTAGGGCGAGCTTGCGGGCGTCGGTGCGGTGCGGTTAGTAGTGCAGTCCTTCTGAACCCGGTCGGTCGACGTCGTGCGAGCCGATCATTCGTCGAGAGTGCCGGTTGTCCAGCGCTGCGGTGGCCTCGAAGGCGACGGCGATGCTGCCGGGGTCACCCCCGGCCGGCGGCAGGTCGACCGCTGCGATGTGGTAGCCGTTCACGGGCCCCAACCTGTCGCACGTCCCGGTCACGGCGCACCCTGATTTCTGGTCACCCGGCCTCGCTAGGGTGGCAGCATGAGCGCTCCGCAGACCCGACGTGACGACCTGGTCGAGACCCTGCACGGGGTCGAGGTGGCTGACCCCTATCGCTGGCTCGAGGACCCCGACGCCCCCGAAGTGGTCGACTGGGTCGAGCGCCAGCGGGCCCACACCGCCGAGGTGTTCACCCAACTGGGCGATCTCGACTGGTTCCACCAGACCCTGCGGCGGATCGTCGTCCGTCCTCATCGCAGCGCACCGTGGCGCGACAACGGCTGGTACCTGCAGACCCGCAACGACGGCTCGACCCAGCAGGACCTGCTGCACGGCGCGAGGTCGCTGCAGGCGCTGCTCGAGGGCGGCGACCTGCTGCTCGACCCCAACTCCTGGTCGGAAAACGGCACCAGTTCGTTGGCCGGCGTCACCGTCAGCCCCGACGGCACCAAGCTCGCGCACGCGATCAGTGCCGCCGGTTCAGACTGGACGACCTACCGCGTGCTCGACCTGACGACCGGTCGGTTGCTGGACGACGAGGTGGTCACCAAGTTCTCGGCGCCGACCTGGCTGCCCGACTCGACGAGCCTGCTCTACCTGGAGTGGTCGAGCGCGGGGGAGTCGGTGGGCACCGACGCCACTGCCCTGAGCGGCCCGGTGCTGTGGCAGTACGCACTGGGCGGCGAGCGCACCCAACTGTTCAGCTTCCCCGACGACCCGTCGGTGATGTTCGGTGCCCGGGTCGTCCAGGCTCGCGAGGGCGGGTCGAACGCCGACTGGCTGGTGCTGGAGGGCTCCCGTGGCACCGAGCGCACCAACCGGGTCTGGGTCGCGCCGCTGCAGACCACCGGTGGACGCACCACGGTGGGCGCGTGGGTGACCGTCTTCGGTGACGACGACCACCAGCGTGACCTGGTCACCATCGTCGGCGACCGGCTGATCCACCTGACCCACCAGGACGCCGTCCGCGGGCGCCTGGTCGCGGTCGACCTGACCCGGCCCGAGCAGCCGGTCGAGGTCGTCGTGGACGAGCAGGAGGGCACCCTCGAGGACGCCTGGGCCACCGCATCCGGCATCCTGACCTGCCACCTGGTCGACGTGGCACCGGTGCTGACCCGCTGGTCGTCGACCGGCGAGCGGCTCGGCGAGGTCGACCTCAAGGTCGGCGCTGTCACCGCTGTCTCGGCCGAGTCGAGCCAGGACGAGGTGTTCGTCGCCACCAGTTCGGTGGCCGAGCCCGGCGAGGCCTGGCGCCTGGACGCCTCGACCGGTCAGGTCGAGCCGCTGCCCGACCCCGATGCCCTCGACCCATTGCCGGTGGTGCAGTTGCGCCGGCACGCCACCTCGACCGACGGCACGCGGGTGCCCTACTGGGTGCTCAGTCGCGCCGACCTGCCGTTGGAGGGCCCACGCCCGACGCTGGTCTACGGCTACGGCGGCTTCACGATCCCGGTGCTGGCCGACTACCGCCCCGGGTGGCGCGGCTGGCTCGAGGCCGGCGGTGTGCTGGCGATCTGCAACCTGCGTGGCGGTGGCGAGTTCGGTCAGGAGTGGTACGACCAGGGTCGTGGTGCGCACAAGCAGCACGTGTTCGACGACTTCATCGCCTGCGCCGAGGACATGGTTGCTGGCGGCATCACCACGCCGGATCAACTGGCCTGCTACGGCCGATCCAACGGCGGCCTGCTGGTGGGGGCGGCGATCACGCAGCGTCCCGACCTCTACGGCGCAGCACTGCCGCAGGTCGGTGTGCTCGACCTCTACCGCTTCCACACCTTCACCATCGGGGCCGCCTGGATCTCTGACTACGGTGACCCTGACCTCGCCGAGGACTTCGCCGTGGTGCAGGCCTACTCACCGCTGCACAACGTGCGCCCCGGCACCCACTACCCGCCGACCCTGGTGATCACCGGCGACCACGACGACCGGGTGGTGCCCGCGCACAGCCACAAGTTCACGGCGACCCTGCAGGCAGCCCAGGGCGGCGACGCCCCGATCGCCACCCGGATCGAGCCCGCCACCGGCCACGGCCCGGGCAAGCCGGCCCACGTGATCGCTGAGGAGTGGGCCGACCTGCTGGCCTGGGCCGCGCACTTCACGGGGCTCCGGCCGCACTGAGCTCAGGCGTTCAGCACGCCCGGGCTCTGGTGCACGATCTTGAAGTCCTTGAAGTACCCGATCGTGCCGATGTCGACGTACAGGCCGACCGTGCCCTGCGTGGTCGACCCCAGCAGTCGCGGGACGACCAGCGACGGTTGGGCCTGGTCGTTGAGGTACAGCGCTGCCCTCTGGTCGGTGAACTCCACCCGCAGGGTGATCCACTCGTCCAGACCGATGTCGGCGTAGGTCTCGTACAGCCCTGCGTACTCGGGCTCGCGCAGCACCGCGAACTTGTACCCGGGGTAGGAGAAGTACTGCACCGAATGGTTGCGGGCGACCGGGTTGGGTGAGCGTCCGGCGTTGGGGCGCACGTAGATCGACTCGAAGCCGGAGTTGTCGGGCGCGACCCGGAAGGTGAGACCGGCGAAGCCGCCGGCGTTGGGCAGCGGGGTGGGGGACTGGATCCGGCTCAACAGCTTGACCTCGATGATGCCGTTGGCGATGTCGAGGTCGGTCACGGTGACGTGGGTCGGCTCGTCGACGGTCTCGACCTCGCGGTCGATGTCGAAGGGCAGGGCGTCCAGGTCGCGCACGATCCGCAGCACCTGCTCGCCGCGGAAGTCGACGAGGTCGGCGTGCACGTTGTGGGCCGTGAAGCGTCGGTCGTCCCAGGTGAAGGTGGTCATGGCCCCATCCAAACACTGAGCCGGGGCGTCGAACACGAACTCCGGGTCACACCCGTCCCCGCGGCTAGTCTGGGGGGGTGAGCAACCTGCCGATCTCGTCCAAGTACCGCAGCCAGCCCGACCTGCCTGTGGACGACGAGGAGCGCGAGGGCCTCGTCGACCGGCTCAACAAGGCCTTCGGTGACGGCCTCATCGACCAGGACACCTACCGCGCGCACCTGGACCGGGTGTTCGAGGCGCGCACCCTCGGTGACCTGCTGCCGGTGGCGCAGGTGCTGCCCGCTCGTCCGACCCACCAACTGCCGGCGATCGTCGCGCAGGCCGACAGCGGCCCGCCGCCGGGGGAGTTGACCCCCGCGGTCAACGCCCAGCGCGCCGGTCTGGCCACCCTCGGCGTGGCCGGCGTGGGCCTCGTCCTGGCCCTGGTGTTGCTGCTGGTGATCCTGCTCTGAGCTGCCGCGACCGAAGGCGCAGCTGTCGCTCGGCAGCGGCCCCGCCGAGGCGACGACCCTCTGCTCGGCCAGAATGGGGGCATGAGCCAGCCGTACCCTCCGCAGGGGCCGCAACCGGGGTGGGGTGCCCAGCGTTGGTCATCGCCTCAGGGAGCTGCGCCCCAGCAGGGTGGTCCCCACTCCGGTGGATGGCCCCAGCAGGGCGGGTCGCAGCAGGGTGGCTGGCAGCAGCAGCCCTCGCCCGCTTGGCAGAACCAAGGTTGGCAGACCCCCTGGCCGGGCGGCGGCATGCCACCTGGCCCGCCACCGGGTGCTCAGCAGCCGCGTCCCATGCCCCGTGGTCCGATGCAGCCGGGCCCCCAGCCAGCCCACTACCAGCCCTACCGCAGTCCGTATCCCGCTGGCGCACGTCCTTACGCAGCGACACCACGCAGGAGTGGTTCGGGCTGCGGGGTGGCCGCCGGCGTGCTGGCGATCGTCGGCATCGGTGCCCTGGTGCTGATGGTCATCGGTGCAGCCTTCCTGAGCAGTGCCCGCAGCGCCAGCCCCACTGCCACCTGGACTCGTCCGCCCAGCACCGTGGCGCCCCAGCCCACCCCGACGCCCACCACCACGCGGCCCACGCCCACACCGACGCCGACGACGACGCGGCCCAGGCCCACACCCCGGCCCACGACCCCGAAGCCCACACCGGTCAAGCCGCTGCCCGACCGCAAGTGGGAGCAGTTGCCCGGACCGCACTCCAACCACCCGACCTGGGTGACGCTGCAGCGCAACAGGATCTACAGCTACGACATCCCGGTCCCCAAGTGCCCGGCGACACCGGCACCGTTCACCTCACGCAGCCAGTTCCGCACCTTCGCCACCAACTACCTGAACTGCCAGCACAACGCCTGGCTGCCGGTGTTCAAGCGCGCAGGACGGTCGCTACCCAAGCCCAAGGTGGTGTTCTTCAACGAGACGTCGACGTTGTCGACCCGCTGCGGAACGGTCAAGCGGTCACGGGTCTCGTTCTACTGTGGCCACCCCGACTACGGCAGCTACACGATCTTCGTCAACGAGAACCTGATGACGCAGTCGAACAACTGGTGGCGGCTGCGGGCCGCCGAGACCCTGAGCCACGAGTACGGCCACCACGTGCAGCAGATGTCATCGATCCTGGGAACGAGCTACCAGTTGCAGGGCTCGATGTCGACCAACGAGATCTCGCGGCGCATCGAGTTGCAGACCAGCTGCTGGTCGATGCGGATGCTCTACCACACCAAGTCGTTGGCCTTCACCCGCAGGGACCACGACATCATCTACGCCTGGACCGCGCGGGACCAGGACGCCAAGCATGGCTCGGCGGCGTCGATGCGCTACTGGTCGATGCGCGGGCTCTACATGTCCAAGATCAGCGGCTGCAACACCTGGGTGGTGGGGTCGAACGCCGTTCGCTGACGACGGTGGGACGAGCCAGCAGCCTCAGCCCTCGGCGAGGATGCCGATCACCGGGTTCCACTCGACCACGTCGACGTCGGTGACGAAGCCGTGGGTCTGGAACGGGTCGTCGAGGAGCTCCTGGCGCACCTGGTCGGCTGCATCGGCGCGCACCACCAGCAGCGCTCGTCCCGGCTCGGTGCCGAGCAGCGGCCCTGAAGCCACCAGGATGCCCTGGTCGACCAGGTCGCGCAGGAACCCGCGGTGCTCGGGACGCAGCGCATTTTTGCCCGGCTCGGTCGTCGCTGTAGGTGTAGTGCACGGCGAAGTAGCTCATGGACCGACCCTAGCCCCGGCGTCCCCCGTCGTAGGGTGGACCAATGAGCACCATGGGCATGCGAAGGCTCGGGCAGGGACCCGAGGTGGCGGTGATCGGTCTTGGCGGAAACAACTTCGGGCGGCAGGGCACCGCCACCGCGACCCAGGAGGGGGCCGACGCGGTGCTCGACGCGGCGCTCGCGGCCGGCATCACCCTGGTCGACACCGCCGAGCTCTACCAGGGCGGGGTCAGTGAGGAACTGATCGGCAACTGGCTGGCCTCGCGCGGCCACGTCGTCCAGATCGCCACCAAGTTCGGCAACCGCAACGGCGGTGGGCCGGGCAGCGAGGAATGGGGCAACCCGGGCTCGGCAGGCTACGTGCGCAAGGCGTGCGACGCCTCGCTGAAGCGCCTGCGGATCGAGGCGATCGACCTCTACCAGCAGCACACACCCGACCCGCACACCCCGATCGAGGAGACCCTGGGTGCGCTGGATGAGCTGGTCAAGGCCGGCAAGGTCAAGGCGATCGGCCACTCGAACTTCTCGTCGGTGCAGATGCGCAGTGCCGACCGGGTGGCCCGCGAGCGGGGGCTGACCCCGTTCGTCTCGGCGCAGAACAACTACTCGCTGGTCGAGCGTGAGATCGAACGCGCCGACCTGGGGGCGATCAACGACCTGGGCCTGGGCCTGTTGCCGTTCTTCCCGCTCGCGTCGGGTCTGTTGACCGGCAAGTACTCCGCGGGCGCTCGTCCCGAGGGTGGTCGGCTGAGTGGACGAGACGACGTGCTCGCCAAGGTCGACTGGCAGCGGCTCGACGCCTACGCCGAGCTCTGCCGGCGCGCAGGCCGCTCGATGCTCGAGGTGAGCATCGGCTGGCTGCTGGCCCAGCCCGGCGTGACCTGCGTGATCGCCGGTGCCACCACCCCCGACCAAGTACGGGCCAACGCGGCCGCCGGACGCGAGGTGCTGGACGACGACCTGGTCGAGCAGGTGTCGGCACTGTTCGCCTGAAGGCGGGGTTGCCGAGCGCCCAGTGGGGGCGCGGATCGGGCTCGGGGGCGATTTGGGCCCCGGCGGCCCCGGGGCGTAGAGTGGGCAGTCGGTCACGTGTGACCGAAGGATCTCCCAACCAACTTAGGACGCAATGGCGAAGAAAGAGGGAGCCCTCGAACTCGAGGGCACCGTGGTCGAGGCACTGCCGAACGCGATGTTCCGCGTGGAGTTGGCCAACGGCCACAGGGTTCTGGCAACCATCAGTGGCAAGATGCGGCAGCACTACATCCGCATCCTTCCCTCTGACCGGGTCGTCGTCGAACTGTCCCCCTACGATCTGACCCGCGGCCGCATCGTCTACCGGCACAAGTGACCGGTCGACAGGGCTGATCCACCGCACCACCCACCATTCACCGCTCCACGTCTGGCATGCCCGTCATGCCCGAGGTGGTCCGAGACCAGAAAGTTGCTCGATGAAGGTTCAGCCGAGCGTCAAGAAGATCTGCGACAAGTGCAAGGTGATCCGCCGGCACGGTCGCGTGATGGTGATCTGCGAGAACCCGCGCCACAAGCAGCGCCAGGGCTGAGCCCCGGCCCGCTGCGGCGGTCGCAGAACACCGCGGACCTGGTCCGCAGCACAACGAAAGATCTGTTGACAACTCCACACCCACAACGTGCACGCAAGGCCGGCTGACGCCGGTCGCACCCTCGGACGAAGGCCGAGGCCCCAGTGAGCCGGAACACCTGCCATCGGGGACGCGTCACGCAACACACCTTCGCGGTCATCCCAGCCGAACTCCACACACCCTGCGGGAAACAGGGGGAGTCGGGACCGACAGCATTGAAAGGGAAGCCAGATGGCACGCCTCATCGGTGTCGACCTGCCGCGCGAGAAGCGCCTCGAGGTCGCACTCACCTACATCTTCGGCGTCGGACGCACCCGCGCCAAGCAGACCCTCGAGGCCACCGGCATCAGCGGTGACATTCGGGTCCACCAGCTCAACGACGAACAGTTGGTCGCCCTGCGTGACCACATCGAGGCCAACTACGAGGTCGAGGGTGACCTGCGTCGTGAGGTGGCCGCCGACATCCGCCGCAAGGTCGAGATCGGCACCTACCAGGGCCGTCGCCACCGCAGTGGCATGCCGGTCCGTGGCCAGCGCACCCGTACCAACGCACGTACTCGCAAGGGCAAGAAGAAGGCCGTCGCGGGCAAGAAGAAGGCCCGCTGACGCCCGGCGTCGGTTGACCACACCGAAGATCTGAGGAGAAACCAGACTCATGGCCACTGCCAGCCGCAAGAGCGCCGCCGCCGCTAAGACCAAGGTGCGTCGCAAGGAGAAGAAGAACATCGTTGCCGGTCAGGCTCACATCAAGTCGACCTTCAACAACACCATCATCGCCATCACCGACCCCACCGGGGCCGTGATCTCGTGGGCCTCCGCCGGCACCGTCGGCTTCAAGGGCTCGCGCAAGTCCACCCCGTTCGCCGCCCAGATGGCCGCCGAGAACGCCGGCCGTCGCGCCATGGAGCACGGCATGAAGCGGGTCGACGTGTTCGTCAAGGGTCCGGGCTCCGGCCGTGAGACCGCCATCCGTTCGCTGGCCGCCGTGGGCCTCGAGGTCGGAGCGATCTCCGACGTCACCCCGGTCGCCCACAACGGCTGCCGTCCCCCCAAGCCCCGTCGCAACTGACCGACCCGAGAAACTCAAAGGACCGATACCGCAATGGCCCGCTACACCGGACCCATGACCCGCAAGTCCCGTCGCCTCGGGACTGACCTCGTCGGCAACGACAAGGCCTTCGAGCGCCGCCCGTACCCCCCCGGCCAGCACGGTCGCGGTCGTACCAAGGACTCGGAGTACTCGCTGCAGCTGCGCGAGAAGCAGAAGGCGCGCTTCGCCTACGGCGTGCTCGAGAAGCAGTTCCGCCGCTACTACGCCGAGGCCGACGGCAAGCCCGGCAAGACCGGTGACCTGCTGCTGCAGATCCTCGAGTCGCGCCTGGACAACGTCATCTACCGCGCCGGCTTCGCCAACACCCGCCGCCAGGCCCGCCAGCTGGTCGTCCACGGCCACTTCCTGGTCAACGGCGAGAAGGTGAACATCCCGTCCTACCGCGTCACCGCGCACGACGTCATCGACGTCAAGCCCAAGTCGTACGAGCTGCACCCGCTGGTGATCGCTCGTGAGACCCACGGCGAGCGCGAGGTGCCCGCCTGGATGGAGGTGCGTCCCAACAAGATGCGCATCCTGATCCACCAGCTCCCGACCCGTGAGCAGATCACGGTCGACGTCCAGGAGCAGATGATCGTCGAGCTCTACTCCAAGTGAGTCACCGGCCGGGGTGAACTGGTCACCCCGGCCTTCAGACGCGCCGTCAAATGGTGGTCGGCGCGGGAAGGAACACCCATGCTCATCTCCCAGCGTCCGACCCTGTCGGAGGAGGTCGTCAGCGAGCACCGCTCACGGTTCGTCATCGAGCCGCTCGAGCCGGGCTTCGGCTACACCCTGGGCAACTCGCTGCGTCGCACCCTGCTGTCGTCCATCCCGGGCGCTGCGGTGACCAGCATCAAGATCGAGGGCAACCAGCACGAGTTCTCCACCCTGGAGGGCGTCGTCGAGGACGTCACCGAGATCATCCTGAACCTCAAGATGCTGGTGCTGTCGTCCGAGGAGGACGAGCCGGTGACCATGTACCTGAGCAAGTCGGGCGCCGGTGCGGTGACCGCTGCCGACATCCAGGCCCCGGCCGGTGTCGAGGTGCACAACCCCGACCTGCACATCGCCAGCCTGAACGAGAACGGCAAGATCGAGATGGAGCTCGAGGTCGAGCGTGGCCGCGGCTACGTCTCGAGCGCTCTCAACAAGGACGACGACGACGAGATCGGCCGCATCCCGGTCGACTCGATCTACTCGCCGGTGCTCAAGGTCACCTACAAGGTCGAGGCCACCCGTGTCGAGCAGCGCACCGACTTCGACCGTCTCGTGGTCGACGTCGAGACCAAGCCGTCGATGCTGCCGCGCGACGCCGTCGCCTCGGCCGGGCGCACCCTGGTCGAGCTGTTCGGCCTGGCCCGTGAGCTCAACGTCGACGCCGAGGGCATCGAGATCGGCCCGTCGCCGGTCGACGAGCAGCTCGCCGCCGACCTGGCCCTGCCGGTCGAGGAGCTCAACCTGACCGTCCGCTCCTACAACTGCCTCAAGCGCGAGGGCATCCACACCGTGGGTGAGCTGCTCGGACGCAGCGAGCAGGACCTGCTCGACATCCGCAACTTCGGCTCCAAGTCGATCGTGGAGGTCAAGGAGAAGCTGGCCGAGCTCGGCCTGTCGCTCAAGGACTCCAACCCCGGCTTCGACCCGCTGAGCGCCGTGGCGCGCTACGACGACGAGGTCGAGGACGAGGACTACGCCGAGACCGAGCAGTACTGATCCGCACCCTGTTCACACGAAAGAGATCCACACCATGCCCAAGCCCACCAAGGGACCCCGCTTCGGCGGTTCGCCGCAGCACCAGCGGGTCATCCTGGCCAACCTGGCCAGCCAGTTGTTCGAACACGGCCGGATCACCACCACCGAGGCCAAGGCCAAGCGCGTGCGTCCGCTGGCCGAGCGCCTGATCAGCAAGGCCAAGCGCGGCGACCTGCACAACCGTCGCATCGTGCTGTCGACGATCACCGACAAGTCGGTCGTGCACACCCTGTTCGCCGAGATCGCCCCCCAGTTCGAGGGTCGTGACGGCGGCTACACCCGCATCACCAAGGTCGGCAACCGCAAGGGCGACAACGCCCCCATGGCCGTGCTCGAGCTGGTGACCGAGTCGGTCGAGGACGGCCGCAAGGCCAAGGGCCGCACTGCCAAGGCTGCCCCGAAGGCTGCCGCCAAGGCCGAGGCCACCGACGAGCCGACCGCTGCGGAGAAGTTCGAGGCCAAGGCCGAGGACGTCGAGGTCGCCACCGTCTCCGAGGTCGCCGAGGCCGACGAGGCCGCTGCCGACGAGACCGCTGCCGACGACGCCAAGGACTACGGCGAGGGCTCGTTCCGTGGTGAGGAGGCCCCCGAGGGCTTCGACATCAAGGGCAACGAGAACTCGATGAAGTTCCACACCCCCGAGTCGCCGTGGTACTCCCAGACCATCGCCGAGGTCTGGTTCAACTCGGCCGAGGCTGCCGAGGCCGCCGGCTTCGTCAACGCGGTCAGTGACGACGAGGACGACGAGAAGGCCGACGCCTGATCGTCCACCACTGACGCCTACGAGCGCCCGATCCCCGCGTGGGGTCGGGCGCTCGTCGCATGCTCGTCCCTAGGCTGTGCCGGGTGAGCACCTGCGGCAGCCCCGAGACCCGCCTGGTCGTGCTGCGCGGCAACTCCGCCAGCGGCAAGACCACCGTGGCCAGGCTGCTGCAGGCCCAGATGCCGGGGCAGCTGGCCTGGGTCGGCCAGGACGTGATGCGCCGCGACGTGCTCAAGATTCGCGACCGCGACGACAACCCGGCCATCGGCCTGATCGACACCGTCGTCCGCCACGCCCTCGACCAGGGCTTCCACGTGGTGCTCGAGGGCATCCTGCACTCGCGGATCTACCAGGAGATGCTGCGTACCCTGGTCGCCGACCACCTCGGGCTGACCCGGTGCTTCCGCTACCGGATCAGCTTCGACGAGACCGTACGGCGCCACGCCACCAAGCCCCAGGCCGCCGAGTACGGCGCCGAGCTGATGAGCCAGTGGTACCGCCCCGACGACCCGATCGCCGGTCTCGACGAGCAGGTGTTCGACGAGTCGGTGAGTCTGCACCAGGCCCTGGAGGCGATCCGAGGCAGTGTCGACTGGCCCATCCTGCGACCCCCTCCCGAGTGAGGCTCGACTAGGGTGGATCACGTGCCTGACACCCCGCGGTTGCGGATCGCCCAGCTGGCCAACTTCGTCGGACCCGTCTCCGGTGGCATGAAGGTGGCGATCAACGCGCTGGGACGGGGTTACGTCGCCGCCGGCCACGAACGCATCCTGGTCATTCCCGGCGAGCAGGACAGCTACGAGGAGACCGTGGACGGCATCCTCGTCCAGGTGCGGGCCCCGAAGATCAGCCCGCACTACCGGATGATCGCCCAGCCGTGGCGGGCCCTCGACGTGCTCGACCGGTTCAAGCCCACCTCGATCGAGGTCTCGGACAAGTGGACGCTGTCGCCCGCCGCCCGATGGGCCCGCAAGCGGGGTATCGGGTCAGCCCTGTTCAGCCATGAGCGGCTCGACGACATGCTCGCCCTGTGGCTCAAGCGCCAGTTCGGGGTCGAAGCCGTCGTCGGTGCCCTCAACCGTCGGCTGAGCAAGAACTTCGACACGGTCGTGGTGACCAGCCAGTACGCCGCCGAGGAGTTCGCCGACACCGGCGCCACGCTGTGGTCGGTGCCGCTGGGGGTCGACCTGGAGACCTTCCACCCCTCGAAGGGCGAGCCTCCCGCGCTGACCGGGTCACCGGACGAGGTGGTCGAGCTGTGCTACGTGGGCCGGATGTCGCACGAGAAGAGTCCTGAACTGGCCCTCGACACCGCCCTCGAACTGCACCGTCGTGGTCGTCGGGTGCACCTGACCATGTACGGCACCGGCCCTGACGTCGAGGCGCTGCGCCGACGTGCCGGCGACGCGCCGGTCACCTTCGCAGGCTTCGTCGACGGCCGGGACGAGGTGGCCGCCCGGTTCGCGCGAAGCCACGTCTCGCTGTCGGTCTGCCCAGCCGAGACCTTCGGGCTGGCGGTGCTCGAGGCCTTGGCCAGCGGCACCCCTGTGCTGACCAGCAACCAAGGTGGGGGAGTGGAGCTGATCGACGCCGCCAGCGGTGCCAGTGGCGACCCCGACCCGGCCTCTCTGGCCGACGCCGCCGAGGAGCTGATCACCCGCCTGGGGCCGCAGACGCGACAGGCGGCGCGGGCCCGCGCCGAGCAGTACTCGTGGGACCGTTCGGTGGCGAGGATGCTCGAACTGCACCACCGACTCAACCGGAAGGAGAAGCAGGGATGAGTGCACTGCGCTCCCTGGGCGTGATCGCAGGGCTTGCGGCCGCCCCTGTCGTCCTCAAGGCACCACCGGCCGTGCCTGCCCAGCCGGGTGAGCCGACCACGTTGGACGAGGTCGTCGGCCGCTGCCGCGACTCGCGCCTGGCCGGCTGGGACCTGGTCGGCCTGGCCCAGCAACTCGTCCACGACCGCTACACCCACTACTCGGCCTGGCACCTGTGGCAGAGTCCGCAGCAGTCCTTCGCCAACGGACGAGGCCTGTCGAACCAGTACAACTCCGCCCTGGCCCAAGTGCTCGAGGAGCTGGGCTTCGAGGTGCGTCGGGTGCACGCTGCCCGGGTGCGGCTGGAGCGGGCTCCCTGGTGGCACAGCGGCCACACCTGGCTCAAGGTCACCCACGAGGGCCGCACCCGCGACGTCTGCGCCTCACGGCCGTCCACCGCTCCCGGGCGGGTGGCCTTCGTCCCGGTGACGCCGGTGCGACCGTTCACCGGCCTGACCAACCTCAACACCACGCTCGGCCTCGCCCCATTCGTCATCGAGGCGGTCTGGCGCAGCCTGCTCACCCGGGAACCGACGCCGCGCTGGCTCTACCGGCGATTCGGCGAACCGGTCACCACCGGGAGCCTGCCATGAGCCAAGGATCCGACAAGCGACCCAACATCGTGCTGGTCTGCGTCGACCAGATGCGTGGGGACGCACTGTCGGCGGCCGGCCACCCGGTGGTGCGCACCCCGTGGCTGGACGAGCTGGTGCACGAGGGAACCGCCTTCCGCCACGCCTACTCGGCCACGCCCACCTGCGTACCGGCCCGGGTGGCGCTGTTCACCGGGCAGTCGCAGGAGCGCCACGGCCGCTACGGCTACCGCGAGGGCGTGCCCTTCACCCAGGCCCACCCGGTCACCCTGCAGGGCTGCCTGCGTGAGGCGGGCTACCAGACCCAGGCGATCGGCAAGATGCACGTGCACCCGCCCCGGGCCCGCTGCGGCTTCGACGACGTGGTGCTGCACGACGGCTTCCTGCACGCGGTGCGCAGGGCCGACGACCGTCACGAGGCGAGCGACGACTACTTGGCGTGGCTGCGCCGCCAGCCCGGCATGGCCGCAGCCGACATCCTGGACGACGCACTCAGCTGCAACGCGATCACGGCCAGGCCCTACGACAAGCCCGAGGCGCTGCATCCCACGACCGGGCTGGTCAGCGAGGCGATCGACTGGCTCGAGCGCCGCGACCCGACCGTGCCCTTCTTCCTCTACCTGTCGTTCCACCGCCCGCACGCCCCGCTCGACCCGCCGCAGTGGGCCTTCGACCAGTACCTGTCCGCCGACACCGGCGAGCCGGTCGTGGGCGACTGGGTCGACGCACTGGACGAGCACCGCACCGACCACCGACCCGAGGCCCAGTTCGGCGCGCAGCACCCCGATGTGCTGCACCGGGCCCGGGCTGGTTACTACGGCAACATCACCCACATCGACCACCAGATCTACCGCTTCCGTGAGGCACTGGCGGCTGCAGGGTTGGCCGACGACACCGTGATCGTGTTCGTCTCAGACCACGGCGACATGATGGGCGACCACCACCACCAGAGGAAGTCGGTGGGCTACGAGGGCAGCGCCCGGGTGCCGTTCATCGTCCGTTTGCCGTCGGGGCAGGAGCAGCAGCGTGGCCGCTGGCGCGACGAGGTGGTCGAGTTGCGTGACGTGATGCCCACCGTGCTCGACCTGGCCGAGGTCGACATTCCCGACAGCGTCGACGGACGAAGTGTGGCCGACCTGCTGCGCGGTCAGGACGACCAGCCGTGGCGCGACCACCTGCACGGTGAGCACGTGATCAGCCACTACGGCGTGGTCGAGTCGATGCACTGGGTGACCGACGGCCACCGCAAGTTCTGTTGGCTGTCGGGCTCAGGTCGCGAGCAGTTCTTCGACCTGGACGACGACCCGACCGAGTGCCACGACCTGTCGGCGACTCCCGAGCGGTCGGACGAGCTCGGCCACTGGCGTGGGCTGCTGGTCGAGGCCCTGCGGGCTAGGGACGAAGGCTTCGTCCACGAAGGTGGCTTGGTGGCCGGACGCCCCGTTCGCACCGAGGCCACGTGGGTGCCGCTCGTTGCGCGATGACAGCCTGAGAACGGTCGCGCACGTCGTCTGGCATTGTTGCAGGGCTCGCCGCCTGAGGTGATGAGGCAGTCCGGACCACCGTTTCGGGCGAAACCCTTGACACGGCTTCCCGTCTCGACATACCTTCTGTGAATCCTTTTACGTAAATAGTTTTACACGTTTCCGGTCCACGAAGGAGTGACCAGATGAGCGAGGAACGGCTGACCTCTCAGCCGACGCGACGCCTGGGCGCCGGCCCACGCGAGATCGTCACCGAGGTTCCGCTGACCACCGCCGGTGCGGCACGGCCACTCGGACGACTGGCGGCGATGGGGCACGGCCGCTCGCGCTACTTCCTGCGCAGGATCGGTGCCTACTTGGTGGTGGCGTGGGCAGCGGTGACCCTGAACTTCATCATTCCCCGGTTCATGCCGGGTGACCCGGCCCAAGCGGTGCTGCGGCGCATCCAGTACACCACCGGCCAGGAGCCGACCCAGAGCCAGATCGAGGCCGTCCGGCGGATCTACGGCGACCCGCAGAAGAACATCATTGGCCAGTACTTCGACTACTGGAAGGGCGTGGTGCAGTTCGACTTCGGCGTCTCGACCACCAGTTACCCCACCCCGGTCGCCGACCTGATCCTGCAGGCGCTGCCCTGGACGCTGTTCCTGGTCGGCAGCACCACGATCATCGCTTGGCTGATCGGCACCGCGTTGGGCGCCATCATGGGTTGGAAGCCCGGCAACGCCTTCGACTCGATCTTCGCGCCGCTGACCACCTTCTTCCACGCCTTCCCCGGGTTCTGGCTCGGTCTGGTCATGCTGTGGATCTTCGCGATCAAGCTCAAGTGGTTCCCGGTTTCGGGAGGCTACGACCCGAGCGTGCCCTACAGCCTTGGCAACTTCTGGTTCGTCATGTCGGTGCTGTTCTACGGCGCCCTGCCGATGTTCGCGCTGGTCTTCATCGGCTTCAACGGCTGGCTGTTCAGCATGCGCAACGTCATGGTGGCCACCGGCACCGAGGACTACGTGCTGCTGGCCCGAGCCAAGGGACTGCCCGAGACCCGCGTGCTGTTCGGCTACGCCGCCCGCAACGCCCTGCTGCCCAACGTCACCGGGTTGGCCATGGCGATCGGTGGCGTGATCGGCGGCACGGTGCTGATCGAGGCGGTGTTCACCTATCCCGGCATGGGCTACCTGCTGCAGAGCTCGATCGCGAACCACGACTTCCCGACCATGCAGACCGTGCTGCTGATGCTGACCGCCGCCGCCATCGTCGCGAACTTCATCGCCGACTCCATCTACGTCCTGCTCGACCCGCGGGTCGCCGACACCAACTGAGGAGCTGGCCGTGTTCGAAGGATTTCTGCGCAACCGCCGGGTGCAGACCGGCCTGGCCATCTTCGGCTTCTTCGTGTTCGTCGCCGTCTTCGGCGACCTGCTGCTCAAGCTGGTCGGCTTCGGCCCCCTCGACGTCGACTACGACGCCCTGCACACCCCGCCCGGCCACGGCGGCCACCTGCTCGGCACCACCATCTCGGGGCAGGACGTGCTCGCCCAACTGATCTCCGGCGCCCGGGGCTCGATGGCCGTGGGGACCCTGTCCGCCCTGCTGGCCATCGGCCTCGGCGCGCTGATCGGAGTCTCGTCCGGCTTCTTCGGCGGCATCTACGACACGATCATGAACGGCATCACCAACGTCTTCATGACCATGCCGTCGTTCGCCCTCACCCTGATTGCCGCCGGCTACATCTCGGCCGCCGGCGGACCCGGGTCGAACGCCATGGGCTGGGCGTTGATGGCCTTCCTGATCGGCATCTTCGAGTGGCCGGGCATGGCCCGCTACCTGCGGGCCCAGACGCTCACCCTGCGCGGACGCGACTGGGCGATGGCCACCAAGCTGCTCGGTGAGTCCCGCTGGCGGATGGTGTTCTCGGAGGTGTTCCCGCACCTGCTGGGCATCGTGTCGGCCACCTTCCTGCGCGCCATCATGGCCGGCATCCTCGCCGAGGCCGGACTGAACTTCCTCGGCGTCTCGACCGGTGGCGTCATCAGCTGGGGAACCATGATCACCAACGCCCAGACCCAGGGCGCGCTGACCCTGGGCTGGTGGTGGTGGTTCATCACCCCCGGCCTGGCCATCGCCTTCATCGGCACCGCCGCCGCGCTGGTCAACTTCGGCCTCGACGAGGTCACCAACCCCAAGCTCCGCACCGGCAACACCCGTGCGGTCAACAAGTTCAACAAGGCCCAGCGCAAGGCCGCTGCGGTCGCCGACTGAGCGCCCCGGCGCCGGCACAACTGCACAAGGTCAACACCCCGTCCACGTCCTGTGGCCCCACCAGAAGGAAGACACATGTTCACCAGCCCCCTCAGCAGGCGATCGCTGTTCCTCGCCTCTGCCGCCGTGACCGGCGCCGCCGCCCTGGCCGGCTGCAGCTTCGACAAGGGCGAGAGCCCGCAGACCACCACCAACGGTTCAGGCAGCGCCTCGAGCGGCGGCAAGACCTACACGATCGACACCTACAACCTCAACGTGTTCGGGCCTCGTCCCAGCTTCGTCAACAACTTCTCCCCGGCCTCCCCGGCCGAGGGCGTGGTCGGAACCGGCTTCCTCTACGAGGCGATGCTGTGGAGCGACCGGATCAACGGCAACGAGCTCAAGCCGTGGCTGGCCAGCGAGTTCAGTTTCGACCGTCCGGCCTCCAAGGTGACCATGAAGCTGCGCGACGACGCCACCTGGTCAGACGGCAAACCGATCACCGCCGACGACGTGGTCTACACCGTGATGGAGATGCCCGAGCAGGCCGAGCAGCAGAAGGCCAAGGGCGAGACCTTCGACTACACCGCCAAGAAGGTCGACGACCTCACCATCGAGTTCACCTGGCCCAACGACAAGACCCCGATCGAGGGCGACCGCGTGGTGGGCAACCTTCGTCCCAAGCCCAAGCACATCTTCTCCGAGCAGAACCTGGCCACCTTCACCAACAACTCCAACCCGGTCACCTCGACCCCGCTGACCCTGGAGCGGTTCACTCCGCAGCAGGTCACCTTCGCGGTGCGCGACGACCACTTCATCGGCGAGATCCCACACGTCAAGAAGGTCAACTGGGTGACCTACGGGTCCGAGGACGTGGCACGCAACCTGCTGCTGCAGGGCAAGATGGACCTGGCCACGATCTCGCTGCAGAACCCGCAGGCCACCTTCGAGAGCCGCGGCGAGGGCAACAAGTACTGGACGGTCTACGCCAACAACGCCGAGAGCATCATCTTCAACACCGCCCGGGCCCCGTTCAACGACCGGGCCGTGCGCAAGGCGATCTACGCTGCGATCGACAGCGACAAGCTGCACGCGCTGTTCGACATCGGCCTCCCCTCGATCAGCCCGACCGGGCTCGACCCGGCGGTGTGGGGTGACCAGGTCAAGTCCGACCTGACCGAGCCTCACAAGCCCGACATCGAGGCCGCCAAGAAGCTGCTCGCCGACGCCGGCTGGACGATCAGCGGCGGCAACCTCACCAAGGACGGCAAGAGCCACCCGCTCACCTACAAGGTCGTGGCCAACTACACCAACTGGGCCACCTGGTCCGACGGCATCAAGGCCCAGCTCAAGGAGGCCCTCGGCCTGGACATCAAGGTGCTCAAGATCCCCGAGGAGCAGCTGTTCGACCAGGTCGACAAGGGTGAGTACGACTTCAGCATGAGCTGGGCCGCCTCCGGCACCCACATGGCGCAGGTCTACGCCGGCATGCACTCCAAGGGCATCGCCCCGATGGGTGAGGCCGGTGCCAACACCGGACGGATCAAGGATCCCGAGCTCGACAAGCTGCTCGACGCCGCCGCGGCCGAACTCGACGAGGCCAAGCTCAAGGACATCGGGCACCAGCTGCAGCAGCGGGTCGTCGACGAGTGCTACATCGGTCCGGTCAACCCGGGCGCGAGCTTCATCGAGGTGTCCGGCGCCAACTGGACCGGCTACGCCGACAAGCTCGAGGGCGATGTCGCCGTGCCGCTGATGTACGGCACTGCCGACACCTGGCGCACCCTGCAGACCGTGGTGCCCAAGCGCTGACGCCGACCGGTGTCGGCCTCCCGCCAACACCGACCACCCCCGAGGGACGCGAGGAGACCCCGATGAGCCGACGTGACGTGGGCGAAGTCCTGCTCGAGGTCAAGGACCTCACCGTTGACTACCTGACCCTCAAGGGCGCCGTGCGCGCCGTCGACACCGCGAACTTCACGCTGCGCCGAGGAGAGATCCTCGGCGTGGCGGGGGAGTCCGGATCAGGCAAGTCCACGCTCACGACGGCCATCCTGCGGCTCCAGCGGCCCCCGGCGGTGACGGCGGGCGGCCAGGTCATCTACCACCACCGCGACGGTGCGGCCACCGACCTGGTGCCCCGCACCGACAAGGAACTGCGCAGCATCCGCTGGGACCAACTGGCGATCGTCATGCAGAGCGCCATGGACGCGCTCAACCCGGTCAAGCGACTGGGCGAGCAGTTCCGCGACGTGCTGCAACTGCACAACCCGAAGATGTCGAAGGACGAGTCCAACACCCGCGCCCAGGACCTGCTGGCCATGTCGGGCATCCCGCGCGACCGAGTGAACTCCTACCCTCACGAGATGAGCGGTGGCATGCGGCAGCGATCGCTGATCTCGCTGGCGCTGGCCTGCGACCCCGACCTGGTGATCATGGACGAGCCGACCACCGCGGTCGACGTGGTCATGCAGCGCACCATCATGAGCCAGGTGCTGCGGCTGCAGCGTCGGCTGGGCTTCGCGATCATCTTCGTCACCCACGACCTGTCGCTGCTGCTGGAACTGTCCGACCGGCTGGCGATCATGTACGCCGGCAAGATCGTCGAGATCGGCCCGGCCAGCGAGCTCTACGCCACCCCGCGCCACCCCTACACTGCGGCGCTGCGTGACTCGTTCCCACCGCTGTTCGCCCCGCTCAAGGTGATGAGCGGCATCCCCGGGGCGGCGCCTGACCTGATGGACCTGCCGCCGGGCTGCGCGTTCGCGCCCCGCTGCCCCAGGGCGATGCCGATCTGCCACGAGCAGGAACCTGCCTTCATCGAGGTGGCACCGGCGGTCAGGGCGGCCTGCCTGCTCAACCAGCCCGAGGTCGTGGCCGGCCAGCCCACCATCGGCGCCAGCCTGCCGGTCGCCGGTGAGGCGCCTTCGTCGGACGATCCGGAAGAGGCCTCACTCGCCCTCGACACCACACCCCGAGACCCAGGAGGTTGGTCGTGACCACCGCCGCGAACACCCAGCCGCCTGCCCGCCGGCGCGACGACGCCCGCGACGACGTCGTGCTCGAGGCACGCGACGTCACCAAGCACTTCGAGGTGCGCAGCAAGCAGGGCACCCGGGTGGTGCGCGCCGTCGAGGGCGTCGACCTGCAGTTGCACCGCGGCGAGATCGTCGCCATGGTGGGCGAGTCCGGCTCGGGCAAGACCACCGTCGCACGCATGCTCTCGCTGTACTACCCAGTCACCTCCGGAGAGATCCTGCTGCAGGGTCGTCCGGTGAAGTCGGTGTGGGGCAAGGCCGCCAAGGACTACTACGCCCAGGTTCAGTTGCTCTTCCAGGACCCGTTCGCCTCGCTGAACTCACTGAAGTCGATCCGCCACATCCTGGGACGCGCGGTCAAGATCCACCAGCCCCGGCTGGGCAAGCGCGAGGTAGAGCAGAAGGTGCTCGGTCTGCTCGAGAAGGTGGCCCTGCTGCCGGCCGAGCAGTACATCGACAAGTTCCCCCACGAACTGTCCGGCGGCCAGCGCCAGCGGATCGTCATCGCCCGCGCCCTCGCCGTCGAACCACAGGTGATGCTGGGCGACGAACCGATCTCGATGCTCGACGTTTCGATCCGGCTCGACGTGCTCAACCTGCTCACCCGGCTGCGCGACGAGGACGGCGTGGCCCTGCTCTACATCACCCACGACATCGCCTCGGCCCGCTACATCGCCGACCGGATCAACGTGATGTACGCCGGCGAGATGGTCGAGGGCGGCCCCAGTGAGTCGGTGATCCACACCCCGCAGCACCCCTACACCCGGCTGCTGCTCGACTCCTCACCCAACCCCGACCGCGGCATTGAGTCCGACCAGGGGTCGCTGTTCGACGAGGTCGGTGACCTGGGTGAGCCACCCTCGCTGATCGAGCCGCCCCGAGGCTGCCGGTTCAACCCGCGCTGCCCGTTCGCGATGGAGATCTGCACCACCGACAAGCCCGAACGTACCGAGGTGTCGCCCGGGCACTGGGCACGCTGCCATTTGCACACCGTGGGCGGTGCCGAGCAGTTGCGGGCTGAGAGGATTCAGTTCGGGGTTCCGGTCGAGCAGGTCGAGGCGGAGCTGGCCGCCGTCACCGGTGACGACGAGCCGCACGCCGACGTCGAGACCTCGACCGTCGCCCTGGAGTCCCAGACCACCGACCGCATCGGAGGCCCGCAACCGTGACCACCATCGAACCGACGGACCAGGGTTTCCAGCGACACGGCGAACCCCACCTGATCATCTCCGGGGCCGTCCACTACTTCCGGGTGCACCCCGACGACTGGGCCCACCGGCTGGGCCTGCTGGCGGCGATGGGCTGCAACACCGTCGAGACCTACGTGGTCTGGAACTTCCACGCCCCCGACCCCGACACCATCGACTTCACCGGTTGGCGCGACCTCAGCCGCTTCCTCACCCTGGCGCAGGAGGCCGGGCTGGACGCGATCGTTCGGCCCGGTCCCTACGTCTGTGCCGAGTGGGAGGCCGGCGGCTTTCCCGGCTGGTTGCTGGCCGATCCCAGCATGCGGCTGCGGGTGCGCGACGAGCGCTACGAGGCCCACGTCGAACGCTGGTTCGACGCCCTGATCCCGGTGGTCGCCGTGCACCAGGCCGACCGCGGCGGCAATGTCGTCATGGTGCAGGTCGAGAACGAGTACGGCAGCTTCGGCGACGACACCGCCCACCTGGAATGGCTCCGCGACGGCCTGGTCGCCCGCGGCATCACCGAACTGCTCGTCACCAGCGACGGCCCCGGACACCAGTGGCTGTCCGGTGGCACCGTCGACGGTGCGACCCCCACGGTCAACTTCGGCTCGCGCACGGCTGAGGTGGTCGACATGTGCGGTCGCGAACTGCCCGGTCAACCGATGATGTGCATGGAGTTCTGGCACGGCTGGTTCGACCACTGGGGCGAACAGCACCACACCCGTGACGCGGCCGAGGCGGCCGGCGAGCTCGACACCATGCTGTCGAACCGGATGAGCGTCAACTTCTACATGGGCCACGGCGGCACCAACTTCGAGCTGTGGAACGGGGCCAACCACGACGGCACCCGCATCCAGCCCACGGTCACCAGCTACGACTACGACGCCCCGATCAGCGAGGACGGTCGTCCCACCGCCAAGTTCCATGCGTTCCGCGAGGTGATCGCCAAGCACCGTGACCTGCCTGAGCTCGTCCTGCCCCCCGAGCCTGCCCGCCTGTTGGGGCGACAGCTGGAGTTCAGCGCGCTGGGCAGCCTGCAGGACACCGCGCTGTGGACCCGCGAGCCCGAGCACGACCTGCCGCACCCGCCCACGTTCGAGGCTCTGGGCCTGCACGGTGGCTTCGTCCAGCTCTCACGCACGGTTGGGCTGCTCGACCAGGAGTACCCGCTGCGGTTCCACGAGCTGCACGACCGCGCCCACACCTACCTCGACGGTGAACCGCTCGGCTCGGTGAACAGCTGGGACGAGAGCGTTGCCACCAACCTGCCCGGCGGGCGGCGCGACGCCGCGCTCGAGGTGCTGGTCGAGAGCCTGGGCCGGATCAACTTCGGCCCCAGGCTGGGCGAGGGCAAGGGGGTGCGCGGGCTCTGGTACGGCATGCGGTTCCTCAACGGCTGGCAGGTGCGCACCTGGCCGCTGGACCGGATGGGCGACGACTTGGCCGCCGAGACCCCGGCGACGCACCGCCGGCTGCCGCTGCTGGGCCAGGTCGACCTCGAGGTGGACGAGCCGGGTGTCGGCTTCATCGACACCTCCGGTCTGGGGCAGGGATACTGCTGGGTCAACGGGTTCCTGGTCGGTCGCTACTGGTCGATCGGGCCTGGCTCCACCCTCCACGTGCCCGCCGGGCTGTGGCGCGGGGGCACCAACCGGATCACGATCCTGGAGCTCGAGAACGACAAGCCGGTCATCGGGCTCGCCGACGAGCCCCGGCTGTGACCGCAGGAGAGGTGGACATGATGGACGACCTACGGATCGGCGTGATCGGCTACGGCATGCGCGGCGGCCTGTCCAAGCACGCGCACACCCCGGGTCAGGGGTCGCGGGTGACCGTGGTCGCCGAGCCGACCCAGCGTGGCAAGGACGACGCCCGCAAGGCCCTGGGCGACGACATCGTCCTTGTCGACGGAGTCGACGAGATGCTCGGGCGCGACGACGTCGACGCGGTGATGGTGCTCACCCCCGACCATGCACACGCGTCAGTGGCGCTCAAGACCTTGGCTGGGGGACTGCCCACCTTCGTCGAGAAGCCGATGGGCATCACCATCGAGCAGTGCGACCAGATGCTCGCAGCGGCGATGACCCACCGCACCCGGCTCTACATCGGCCACAACATGCGTCACATGCCGGTGGTGCGCCAGATGAAGCAGATCATCGACTCCGGCGAGATCGGCCGGGTCAGGGCGGTCTGGACCCGCCACTTCGTCGGCACTGGGGGCGACTTCTACTTCAAGGACTGGCACGCCGAACGAGCCAGGACCACCAGCCTGCTGCTGCAGAAGGGCGCCCACGACATCGACGTCATCCACTGGCTGGCCGGTGGCTACACCCGGCGGGTGAGCGGAGTGGGCGACCTGATGGTCTACGGCGACATCACCGACCGGCGCGACAACTCCGACCGGCGGATGTGGGACTGGTACAGCACCGACAACTGGCCGCCCACCGCCCAGACCGAACTGAACCCGGTGATTGACGTCGAAGACATCTCGATGCTGCAGATGCAGCTCGACAACGGCGTGCTGGCCAGCTACGAGCAGTGCCATTTCGCTCCCGACTACTGGCGCAACTACACCGTGATCGGCGATGCCGGCCGGATCGAGAACATGGGCGACGGCGGTGGCGAGCAGATCCACGTGTGGACCTCGCGGCGCGGTGGCCCTGGTCGGCCCGACCGGGTCGAAGTGATCGACCGCGGCGACGGGGGACACGCCGGCGCCGACCCCAACCTGGTGGCCGAGTTCGTCCGCTTCGCCCGCGAGGGTGGACGCACCGACGTGTCGGCGGTGGCTGCCCGTGAGGCGGTGGCGACCGGTTGTCGTGGCACCGACTCGATCCGCTCGGGTGGTGGGGTGCTCGAGGTGCCGATGCTGGACGACCGGACCCGGGAGTGGTTCGACTCCGGGCAGGGCTGAGCGATGGCGAGCCGGCGGACGACGCTGTCCGACGTGGCCAGGCGTGCCGGGGTGTCGGTGGCAACCGCCTCCTTCGTCCTCGCCGGTCGCGACGGACGACCTGCCGGTTCCCCCGAGACCCGCCGCAGGGTGCAGCAGGCTGCTGCCGAGCTCGGCTACATCCCCAACGAGTACGCCCGTGCGATGCGCACCGGGCGCACTGGTGCGATCGCGCTGGCGCTGGGCGCCCCCCGCGACCCCTGGACCCACGAGCTGTCGGCGGTGGTCAGCGAGCACGCGCAGCAGGCTGGGCTTACCACCGTGGCCCTGGTGGACGAGTCCTGGTACGAGTTCCTACAGGGCCGCGCCTTCGACGCCTCGTTCGTCACCGGCGCGGACGCGACCGCCGACGGGTTGGAGCAGGTCGCTGACCTGGCGCGGCGCGGGCAGCACCTGGTGGTGTTCTCGGAGTTCGTCGAGGCGGCCCACCACGACGTGATCAGCTCCGGTGCCGGCCCGGCGGTGCACATGGCCCACGCAGCCCTTCGGACCCGCCATGCCAAGGTGCACTTCCTGGGCACCAGGCTCGACCGCCAGTACGAGCCGCCGGTGGTCACCCGCCTCGAGCGCTTCCTGAACTCGGCTGCCGAACACGGCGATGACCCCCATGGCCTGCTGCGCGACGTTCCGGCAACCATGGGCGCGGCCCGGCTGGCCGCCCTGGACTGGCTTCGTTCGGACCAGCGCCCCACCGCCGTGGTGGCGCAGACCGGCTACCTCGCGCTGGCCCTGCAGGCGGCGGCGGTGCAGGCCGGCATGAGCATGCCTGATGACCTCGAGATCATCTCGATCGGTGACATTCCGCAGGCGAGTTCGCTGTTCGGGCCGATCAGCTACTACGGCGCCGCCGAGGTGTTCCAGGTGGTGGCCGAGATCACGGTGCAGCGTGCGCTCAACCCGCATGCGCCGTACACCAAGACCGTGCTGACCTGGCGTTACCACCCCGGCGAGACCACCTGGGAGTGAGAACCCCCGCGACGGCTCGGCGCCCCGACCCTTGCGGATCGGGGCGCCGAGCGGGGGTCTGCGATCAGATCAGGCCCTTGACCTCACGGGCCTTGGTGAAGCGCTCGGTCACGTCGTTCCAGTTGACGACGTTCCACCACGCCTTGACGTAGTCGGCCTTCACGTTCTTGTACTGCAGGTAGTAGGCGTGCTCCCACATGTCGAGCTGCAGCACCGGCACCTGGCCGGCGGGCAGGTTGCCCTGCTGGTCGAACAGCTGGTTGAGGTTGAGGCGGCCGCCCAGCAGGTCCCAGACGAGGATCGCCCAGCCCGAACCCTGAACGCCCTTGGCGACCTCGTCGAACTGGTTCTGGAAGCCCTCGAAGCTGCCGAAGTACTCATCGATCGCGGCGGCGATCTCGCCCTCGGGCTTGCCGCCACCGTCGGGCGACATGTTCTTCCAGAACACCGAGTGGTTCACGTGGCCACCCAGGTGGAAGGCCAGGTCCTTCTCGAGCTTGTTGATCGGGCCGAACTCGCCCTTCTCGCGGGCCTCGGCCAGCTTCTCCAGCGCGGTGTTCGCGCCGTCGACGTACGTCTTGTGGTGCTTGCTGTGGTGCAGCTCCATGATCTCTGGAGCGATGTGCGGAGCCAGGGCACCGTAGTCGTAGTCGAGGTCGGGCAGCGTGTACACAGCCATGGATTCACCTTTCGATGTGCGGGTCTGACTCGTCCATTCGAGCACAGACGCTCTCGTCGGGGGCAACAACGGCCTCGATCCACCCATTCCCGTCCGTGCAGACGGGTTGTTCAGGCGAACAGGTCGAGCACCGGCTGCACGGCTTGGGTGACCTCGTCCTCCTGGCGCTGCGACCCACACCCACCCCACACCTGGAACAGCACGTTGCCCTGGTGGCTCGCAGTGATGCCGACGCCGGCCCCCCCGGTGCAGGCAGGGCTCGGTTCGACGCCTGCGAACCGGTTGACCCGCCTGGACACCTCCATCCAGGTCTCGAACGGCACCTCGACCGTGCGATCCGGCTTGTCCTGCTCCGACAACGTGGCCGACTCCTTGCCGATCACCAACCGGTGCCGGGGCTTGGGAGGGCGGACGACGGTCGGCGGCCAGTACACGTGGACGACCTGGTCGAGCGCCAGGATCGGTGGGCCGGGGTCCTCGGGCCCCTCGTCCTCACCGGGGAGGAACCGCGCACAACCCGCACCGAGCCCCAGCGCGCCAGTCGCTGCCAGCCCCAGCAGGGTCAGGCTCGTGCGTCGTGTCAGTGCCATGCCTCCATGGTGCTGCGTGAGGGGTTCGTCCACCAGGTCGAATCCGGCTGGAAGTCGGTCAGGACTGGCCCAAATGCATGCCCGGCGACCCGCCGACAGCGGCAGACTGGGCCCGTGACCGTACCCGCACTGCAGATGATCAACCTCACCAAGGCCTTCGGCCCGAAGGTCGCCGTCGACAACCTGTCCTTGGCCGTCCCCGCGGGCTGCCTGTTCGGTCTGGTCGGCCCCAACGGCGCCGGCAAGACCACCAGCCTGTCGATGGCCACTGGACTGCTTCGTCCCGACCAGGGGCAGGTGAGAGTCTGGGGCCACGACGTGTGGAGCGACCCGGTGGCGGCCAAGGCCAGGATGGGCGTGCTGCCCGACGGCCTTCGACTGTTCGACCGGTTGTCGGGACGCGAACTGCTGGCCTTCGTCGGCAAGATGCGCCAGGTGCCGCCGGCCGAGGTGGCCCAGCGCACCGACGCACTGCTCGGGGCACTCGGCCTGACCGCTGACGCCGACACCCTGGTCTGCGACTACTCCGCCGGCATGACCAAGAAGATCGGCCTGGCCTGCGCGCTCGTCCACAACCCACAACTGCTGGTGCTGGACGAGCCGTTCGAGGCCGTCGACCCGGTGTCCGGTCAGGCGATCCGGGCGATCCTGCACCAGTTCGTCGCCGGTGGCGGCACCGTGGTGATGAGCTCGCACGTGATGGAACTGGTCGAGTCACTGTGCCAGGCCGTCGCCGTGATCTCGCACGGACGAGTGCTCGCCGTCGGCAACATCGACCAGGTCAAGCAGGGCATGAGCCTGCAGGACCGCTTCATCCAGTTGGTCGGTGGACCCGCACTCGCCGGAGGGGAGGGCCTGTCGTGGTTGGGACACTCGTCGGCCTCCAGCTGAAGCTGTTCGGGCGCGACGTCCGCGGCAACACCGGCAAGATCATCGCGCTGATCTTCGGCGGGCTCTACCTGGCCGGTGCCACCTTCGCAGCGATCGCCGGGCAGTGGGCACTGCGCACCAGCAGCGTGGAGCTTCGTGGCGCTGTGCTGACCGTCGGGTTTGCGATGGTGACCCTGCTCTGGCCGTTCCTCACCCTGCTGGTCTCCGGTGTCGACCAGACCCTCGACCCGGGCCGGTTCGCGCTCTTCCCGGTCAGGGCACGGACCTTGATGCCGGGGCTGCTGCTGGCCACGTTCACCACGCTGGGCGGCTTCGCCACCGGCCTGATCGCGTTGGGGTCGCTGTTGACCTGGTCGACCTCGCCGCTGCTGTTCATCGCCGCGCTGGTCGCCGCCCCGATCGGGGCTGCCACCTGCGTGCTGCTGTCACGCGCGCTGGTCGCGGTGTTCGCCTCGGCGATCACCACCCGCAAGTTCCGCGACCTGGCCGCGATCACCCTGGGCCTGGTCGGTCTGGGCTTCGGCCTGGGGATACAGTTCGTGAGCAGGGGCTTCGACTCCTCGGGCATCGGCATCGTCGACCAGGTCAGCCGGATCGGCCGGGTGCTGGGATGGACGCCGGTCGGCTGGATCTGGTCGGTGCCCTGGGAGGTCGGTCACGCCAACTGGCTGGCCGCGCTGGCCAAGCTGGTGCTCGGGGTCGCGCTGGCTGCCGGGGCATGGCTGGTCTGGGAACGCAGCCTCGACAAGGCACTGGTGTCACCGCTCGAGAGCAGTGGCGAGGGCACCAAGGTCGGGGCCGCCTCGTGGGTCGACCGCATCGTGCCGGCCAGCCCTGCGGGCGCTGTCGCAGCACGCTCGCTGCGGTACTGGCGGCGTGACCCGCGCCACCTGCTGCTGATCGTCAGCATCATTGCCCTGCCGTTCCTGATGGCGGCCCCGATGTGGATCAATCGCGACGCCATGTTGGCCGACGGGGCCGACACCTGGTTGGGCAGTTCGATGCTGACCTTCCCGGTCTTCGGGTTCCTGCTGATGACCGGGCTGACCGTGGCTGGCGAGATCAACTACGACGGATCGGCGCTGTGGACCCAGATCAGCGCCGGCCTGCGCGGGCGTGACGACCGCTGGGGTCGGCTGCTGGCGCTGGGCGTGCTGCTGGTGCCGATCGCGGTGGCCACCATCGTCTTCTTCCTGGCCATCGGCGACCTGTGGCGCTACGCGCCCGGCCTGGTCGGGGCTTCGGTGATGGCGATCTGCGCCGGTGGTGCCGTCGGGTCGGTGGCGGGTGCTCTGTGGCAGTGGCCCACCCCGCCGCCGGGGCAGAACGCCTTCGCCAAGAGTTCTGGTGGCGGCATGCTGGCGATGGTGTCGAGCCTGGTCTGCATGATCGGGTCAGGCATCGTCGCCGCACCGACCCTGGCCCTGGCGCTGCTCAGCGGTGACCGGCCCGTGCTGGGCTGGGTGGCGCTGGTGCTGGGCCTGGTCGCCGGACCGCTGCTGGTCTGGGGTGGCGTGGTCTGGGGTGGGCGCATCCTCGACCGCACCTGGCCCGAGGTGCTCAAGCGGGTCACCTTCGAGAAGAGCTGATCCGCCGGGACGAGACGGTCGACCAGTGCGGCCGGGTCGGCTTCAGCCGAAGCTGGCCCGGCGTGCTGCCCGGCGCAGAATCCGCAGCAGGGCGGGTCCGAGCAGGATGACCAGGGCGGCCGTGGTCAGGGCTCGTCCGACGTTCCAGCCCATCGAGGTGGCCAGGTTGAACACCACGAACCGGTGCAGGTTGGCCAGGGTGCCGTCGGCCGGGTCGAAGCTGATGGTCGACTCACCACCCACCATGAACGGCCAGAACGAGAGATCCATCAGCCACCCGTAGACCACCGAGGCCAGGATCGCCCAGGCTGCCAGCAGGGCGATCTCGGCTCGTCCGCGCAGCCGTGGCAGCAGACCGGTCAGCAGGCCGACGAACCCGGCGGCCAGCATCTGGTGCGGCAGCCACGGGCCGACACCGGCGGTGATCAGGGCTGAGGCCAGCAGGCCGGTGTTGCCCAGCACGAACCCGAACCCCGGACCGAACACCCGGGCCGAGATGATGATCGGGAAGAACACGGTCTCGATGCCTGCGGTGCCTGCCCCCAAGGGACGCACGGCCGCCACCACCGCCGACATCACACCCAACATGGCCAGTGCCTTGACGTCGAGGTCATCTCCGGTGAGCTGGGCGACCACCACGGCCAGCACGACCGGCAGCACCAGCGCGAACAGCAGCGGCGCGAGGTCGTCCCCGGCCAACGTGGCCCCTGGGTCGAGCAGCAACGGCCAAGTGAAGGCGAGCGCGCCGAGCAGTGCCGCCACGGCGAGCAGCACCCGTGAGCGGGGCGACAGCCGCACCGCGTCCTGCCGGACGCCCGATCGAGGCAGCGCCGGGTTGTCAGCCACGGCGGCTCGCCACCTCGGCCGTGGTCAGCACCTGTTCGGGGTGGAACACCTTGGCCACCTGCGGAGCGAAGGCCGGTGAGGCGGTGCACACCTCGCGGGTGGGGCCATCAGCGATGACGTCACCCTCGGCCAGGATCACCGTGCGCTGCGAGGCATGGGCGGCGAACTCCACGTCGTGGGTGCTGACCACCACGCCATGTCCGCGGCTGGCCAGGTCAGCCAGGATGTCGGCCAGTTGCTGCTTCATCGGGTAGTCCAGGCCGCGGGTCGGCTCGTCCAGCAGGACGATCCGAGGCGAGGCTGCCAACTGGATCGCGAGCACCAGCGCCAGGCGCTGGCCCTCGGACAGGTCACGCGGATGCCGGTCGGGGACCAGGTCGGCACCCAACCGCCGCAGCAACCCCTCGGTGGTGCCGACCGGCTCTCCCGACTCGCGGTCGGACTGCTGGCACTCCAGGGCGACCGTGTGCAGGTGCAGCAGGTCGGCTGCAGTCTGCGGCACGAGCCCGACCAGTTCACGCGCCCGGGCGGGGGACAGCCGGCGCGGGTCATGACCGTCGACCTGGAGTGAACCGGTGCTGGGCTGTGCACCCTGCAGCGCCCAGAACAGGCTCGACTTGCCGGCGCCGTTGCGGCCCATCAGCGTGGTGACGCTTCCCGCGTGCAGGTCGAGGTTGATGCCGTCGACTGCGGTCAGGTCGCCATGGCGCACGGTGAGGCCGGTGGCACGTAGCAGGGGGGTGGGGCCGGCTGGCGTGGTGGGCACGGCCTCGGCGGCCGGTCGCAGCACGATCCGTTCCGCGGCGACCTTGCGGCGGGCCTGCCGCACTGACAGCGGCACCTCGTCCCAGCCGAGGGTGGCGGCCAGCTCGGCCAGCGGGGGGACGACGCTGGCGCGTCCCAGCACTTCGCTGGCGGCTCCCAGCACGGCCGAGCCGTCGCCGGGCAGCCACAGCACCTGGTCGGCGGCCTGCATCACCCGCTCCAGTCGGTGTTCGGCCAGCACGACGGTGAGTCCCAGGTCGTGCACCAGCGAGGTGATCGCGGCCAGCACGTCCTGGGCAGCGGTCGGGTCGAGGGCCGAGGTCGGCTCGTCCAGCACCAGTACCCGGGGCTGCGCAGCCAGCACCGCCGCGATCGCGACCCGCTGCTGCTGGCCGCCTGACAGGGTGACCAGGGCGCGGCGTCGCAGGTCGGCGATGTTCATCAGGTCGAGGGTCTCCTCGACGCGCTTGCGCATCGCGGTCGCCTCGACGCCCAACTGCTCCATGCCGTAGGCGATCTCGTCCTCGACGGTGTCGGTGACGAACCCGGCCAGCGGGTTCTGCCCGACGAAGCCGACCAGGTCGGCGAACTCGCGCGGTGGGTGCTGGCGGGTCGATCGTCCGTCGACGCGTACGTCGCCGGCCATGCTGGCGCCGGTGAAGTGCGGCACCAGCCCGTTGATCGCCCCGAGCAGGGTCGACTTGCCACTGCCGGTGGCGCCGACCAGCAGGCACAGGTCGCCGTCGTCGATGGTGAAGCTGACCCGGTCGAGCACCGGTTCGGTGCCATAGCCGATGGTGACGTCGTCGAACTGGATCATCGTCCACGCTCCGTCACCAGCACCGGCGCGGCCACCAGCGCCGCGGCGGGCAGGAACAGCGGGTGCAGCGATGGCCACACCGGCGGGGTGGTGGTGGGCTGCAGCACCGCCGGGTTCCAGCCCTGCAGCACCAGGACGACGATCAGCGCCGCCGTTGCCGCGGCGACGACGGCGGTCTCGCGCCAGGTCCAGCGGTCGGGCCGGTAACGGGTGGTCGAGAGCCGTCGTCCCGATCGCCTCAGCCCCAGCACGGCTGCCGCCACGCCGAGTGCCAGGCAGGCCAGTCCGGCCAGCCGGGAGTCGGGGACACCCAGCAGCAGGTAGCTGCCGAAGGTGACCAGCAGCACCGAGCCGACCAGCAGCAGGCTGAGCCCCGGACCCACTCGGCCGAGGTCGCGGGTGCGCCCGAAGCCGCGTGACTCCATGCTGGCGGCCAGTTGCATCGATCGCTCGACGGCGTCCTCCATCACGGGCACCAGCACGGCCGTTACCGCACGCCAGCCCTTGGCGGCGCCACCGCGAAGGCGGCGCGCCCGGCGCACCCGGTGCAGCGACTCGACCAGTTGGGGTGCCACCGACAGGGCAATCACCACCGCGACCGACAGTTCGTGCAGCGCTGCCGGCACGTTCTTCAAGGCCCGGCGTGGGTTGGCCAGGGCGTTGGCGGCCCCGACGCAGATGATGATCGCGGCCAGCCGCAGACCGTCGTAGAGGGCGAACAGCACACCGCTGAGGGTGACCGGTCCTCCGAGCCGGATGCCGGCGGCCCAGTCGGGCAGCCTCACCTCGGGCAGGGTGAACAGCACCGGTCCCTCGCGCAGGCCGCCGAAGAAGACCTGCATGGTCACCCGGATGGCCACGATGACCAGCGCGAGCACGAAGTAGGCGCCCACCGAGCGTGCCCATGGGGCATCGCTTCGGCGGGCGAGCACCACGAACGCGACGGCAGCCATCACCAGCACCACCAGCAATGGGTTGCGGGTGAGGCTGACCGTGGCTGCGGCGACCAACGCCCAGCCCCACCAGGCCCACGGGTGCGTGGGTGCGGTCACCGCTGCCACGTCAGGGTCTGCGTCCCTTCCACAGGTAGATGCCTGCGGCGCTCCCGCCCAGGGCGAGCACACCCACGGTGGTGATCACCCCGGCTGGCGACCCCGGTTCGGGGGTGTTGGCCACCGGAGGAGCCACCACCTCGTCCTCACCACTCGAGGGTGAGTCCGACGCACTGGTCGCGCCCGACAGTCCCGGGGTGGGGGTGGTCGTGCTGGTCGACGAGGCCGACGAAGGGGACGATCCGGAGGCGGACGTGGCCTCGGCCGTCGGGGCTGCAGTCGTGGGCCTCGCCGGACCCGACGACACCGGCGCGGGGGCGGTGGCCGGGGCCTTGGTGATCATCGAGCGCGTGGGTCGCGGAGCCAGCGTCGGCGGACGCACGGACGTCATCCTGGTCGTGGCCTTGGTCGTGGGCGCCTTCGTGGGCGCCATGGTGGTGGGTGCCTTGGTGGTGGGTGCCTTGGTGGTGGGTGCCTTGGTGGTCGCCGGTGCCGTGGGGACCACCAGCGTGGCCGGGTTGACCTTCGAGCTCAGCTGCGACTGGCAGGTGCTGCGCTGCGCTGCGGCTGAGGCGTTGGCGGTGTAGCACCAGCCCTCGAGCGTGCCCGCCGGGGGCCGCCGGCCGCCAGCGCCGAGCGGAGAATAGGTCCACTGGCCGCCGGGGGTGGCGTACCAGTAGCTCCAGTACTGGTTGGCGAACGTGGTGGGGCAGGTCGACGGGTAGCCGGCGACCGTGCACACGTAGCCACCAGGAGCGTTGGAGTACCCGACCGTCGAGAGCGCCTGCAGTCCCGTCGAGGGCCGGCCGACGCAGATCGAAGCCCGGGTGGCACCGGTGTCGGTGACCACCACCAGCCACACTCGCCCACCTGAGAGGCAGTCAGTGATCGGGCCGGCTGGCAGGGCCGGGGCGGGCTCGGCGGCCCGGGCGGTCGAGACGCCCAGCAGGGCGCCGGCGACCACCCCGGCTGCCAACAGCCAGGCCGCGATCGTCCGTTTCATCGGCGACGGGCGAAGACGGTGCCGCCTGCGGTGGCCACCAACACGATGGTGATCAGCCCGGCCAGACCGTCGGCGTCACCGGTCGAGGGCAGCTTGACCGGCTTGGTCTCGTCGGTGGTGCTGGGCGACGGGGAGGGGTCGGTCTGGTTCTGGCCCGGGTCCGGGTCGACGGGGGGGGAGACCTCGGCCGGGACGAAGGTCACCGTGGCGTAGCTGGTCTCGGCCAGCAGCAGGATCGCCTGGGTGGTGGCCATCAGGTTGGCGGTGGTGCCGTCGAGGCTCGCGGCGAAGGCGCCGTTGTCGAGTTGCTGACCGACCAACCAGGCCAGCGTGCGCGAGACGTCTGTGCCGGCATCCTCGAGCGCCGATCCGAGCAGCCCGGCGGTGTTGGCGGGGGAGTAGCTCGCCCAGTAGCTGGCGTCGATGGTCTGCGACGAGGCCCAGGCCAGCGCCTTCTCGAGGGCCTCGGCGGCCCCGGGGGCGTCGGGGATGGTGAGCAGCGCGGCGATCATCATGCCGGTGATGTCGGCGTCCTCGGCGAACGCGTTGTCGTTCCAGGTCTCCACGTAGCCGAAGGCCCCGCTGGGGCCCTGGGCGGCGAGCCCGGCCTCGAGCACCGCCGGCGGCACGTCGACCCCGTTGCGGGCCAGACCCAGGATGGCCAGGGCCGGGCCGAAGTAGCCTCCAGCAGTCGGGTCGGCAGCCAAGCCCTTGTCGAGTGCGGCGAGCAGGTCGACCCCGCCGAAGTCGGTGGCGTCGACCTTCATCACGGCGGCCACCAGGGCCAGCTTGGCGGTGGGGGCGGGCCCGGTGGCGTAGCCGGCGGCGCGGGCCTTGAGCTCGTCGAGCATCTGCAGCGCCACGCCCTGCTGGGTCTCGGAGGCGGCGAGCGCAAGGATCGAGTCGGACAGCACACCGGCGTTGAACGACTCAGGGTTGGCCTTCCACTGGGCGGCGATCCAGTCGGCCGCGGCGTGGGTCTGGTCCTGGTTGGCCACGGCGACCACGCGGATAGGGTCGGCCTGGGCGGTGGGAGCGGCGCTGACGGCGCTCAGGGCGACCACGGCCGCAAACCCGGCAGCCAGCAGTCGACGAATGACAGACATTCGATGTCCTCTCAGGTCACGGGCACACGGGCCCGGAGAGGAGCTCTCGTCCGTACCCACCCGCATGCCTCGACGGGGCGCCCCGAACCACGGGGCGTGGGATGGCTGAAGCGGCGGGCATTCCGACTTGGGCCTGGGGCCCTCACGGCTGCGGGTCAGTTCCGGTCTCGCACCGGATTCCCCCGTCGAACAGCTGAGTCAAGCTACCACACGGGCGTCTGGTTCAGCGACGTGGCGGTGCAGCAGGGCCTCCCCGGTGCACGGGCTGTCCAGGGAGCCGTACCAGCCGGCCTCCAGCAGCACCGGTTCGTCGACCGTGCGGTCGAGCAGGGGATGTACCAGCGGGCGTGGAACCGTCCCTGCACACCTGTGGTCCAGTGGCCCGGTCAGGTCAGGGTGCATGGCCACACTGTGCCCAGCCCGGGGCCGCGGCGTCAGGTGTCGTGGGCGATTCGGGTCACCTCGAGCACCCGGAAGCCCTTGGCCGAGCCGAGCCTGCGGCAGGCCCAGCCCTGGTCAGTGAGCCAGCGCTGCAGCGAGTCGGCGCCGAGGAACTTGCCGACCACCATCACCATCCGCCCGTCGGCACTCAGTCGGGGGAGCCACTCCAGCAGCAGGGCGTGCAGGGCCTCCTTGCCGATCCTGATCGGGGGGTTCGACCAGATCTCGTCGTAGCGAGCCTGCGGGTCGACCTGTTCGGGGCGCAGGATGTGCACCCGGTCGCCGACGCCAGCCGCGTGGGCGTTGACCGCGGTCAACTGCAGGGCACGGTCGTTGACGTCGACCGCGGCGACCTGCGAGCCGGGGGAGTGCACCGCCAGGGCGACGGCGATCGGGCCGAAGCCGCACCCGACGTCGGCCAGCCGCAGCCCGGGTTCCGGCGGGGCGGTCTCGCGGAACAGGACCGCGGTGCCGGGGTCGAGGCGAGTGCCGGAGAAGACTCCGTTGGCCGTGGTGAAGGTGTGTTCGCGCCCCCAGATGGTCGCGCCCACTTCGCGGCGGCGTTCGTCGCCGTCGGGAGTGGTGAAGTAGTGGCTCACACCGGTTCCTGTTCGTCGCGGCGGGCGCGGGCGGCGGTCGCGCGTTCGGCCAACTGGTCGTCGGCAGGGTAGCCGACCTGCTCGAGGGTGAGCCCGTGGGCCGGCATCACCAGCACCTCGCCGTGGCGGACCGGTGAGGCGGCGACCTGGTCGATCCACCCGGTGGGACGACGGCCCTGCGCGACCGCGGTGACCGCGCCCACCAGCGAGCGCACCATCGAGTGGCAGAAGGCATCGGCCACCACGGTGACCTCGACGGTGCCGTCGTCGGTGCGCGCCGCCTCGAACCGGTGCAGGTCGCGGATCGTGGTCGCCCCCTCGCGCGGCCGACAGAACGCAGCGAAGTCGCGGAGCCCGAGCAACTGCGAGGCGCCCCGGTTCAGCGCCGCCAGGTCGAGTTCGCCGCGCACGGTCACCACGCGCCGCCGCAGCGTCGGCACCGGCACCGAGGCGGCATCCCAGATCCGGTAGCAGTAGCGTCGCCAGATCGCCGAGAACCGGGCATCGAACCCCGGTGGAGCAGGGCTGACGGCATGGACGACCACGTCGTCGGGCAACACCCGCCGCAACCGGTGCGTGAGTACCTGCTCCAACGGACGAGCTCCGCCGCGGTCGTCCACGACGAGGTCATCAGGCAGGTCGACGTGGGCCACCTGGGCCGAGGCGTGCACCCCCGCATCAGTACGACCAGCCACCGTCAGGGTCACCGGCTCGCGCAGCCGCAGCACCTGGCCGATCCAGTCCTCACACGTGCCCTGCACGGTGCGCAGACCGGGCTGGCGGGCCCAGCCGGAAAAGTCGGTGCCGTCGTAGGCCAGGTCGATCCGCCACCTGGTCATGGCGTCGCCGTTCCCGACTCGGCACGTCGGTAGGTGAGGTCGCGGATCGTGCGTCCTGCAGCCAGACCGCGCGACTCGAACCGGGTCACCGGGCGATCGGCGAACCTCGGCGCCCAGCCGCCGTCTCCGGCATGCACGTTGACCAAGCCTGGCGCGACGTCGAGCACCTCACGCATCCACTCGGCGTAGTCGTCCCAGTCGGTGGCCAGCCGCCAGGTGCCGGTGTCGGTCAGCCGCGAGGCGACCAGACCGGCGAACTCCGGGCTGACCAGCCGGCGCTTGTGGTGACGGGTCTTGTGCCACGGGTCGGGGAAGAAGGTCCACACCTCGTCCACCGAAGCGGGTGTGAGCAGGTGGGTGAGGCCGCCGACGGCGTCGTGCATCAGCAGCCGCACGTTGCCGACCCCGGCGGCGGCGAGCTTGCCCAGCGTCGAGGCCACCGCAGGCTGGAACACCTCGAAGGCGAGCACGTTCCAGTCGGGACGGGCGGCAGCCATCGGTACCAGTGAGTCACCCGTGCCCGAGCCGATCTCGACCAGCAGTGGCGCGGTGCGTCCGAACAGGGTGCCGAGGTCGAGCGGCGGCTGCTCGGCCACCGAGGTCGAGGTCTCGTGCTGCTCGACCTCGACCACCCACTCGGCGGCATGGCGTTGCCAGGCACGCTGCTGGGACTCGTTCATCCGCGCCGAACGGCGGACGAACGAGACCACCTGGCGCCGCGGTCGGGTCGGTGAGTGCACGAGGGTCAGCGTAGGCGAACCCGAACCCAATCAGCGCTCGGGCAGTGCCTTGATCACCGACTCCGGTGCCTGCTCGTAGCCCGAGAAGGTGCGGGTGAACGAGCCACTGCCGTGGGCCAGTCCGCGCAGGTCGATCGCATAGCGGCTGAGCTCACTGGCCGGCACCTGGGCCCGGATGACCACCTCGTGCGGGCCACCGGCGTCGGTGCCGAGCACGCGTCCACGACGGTTGCTGAGGTCGGTCATCACCACGCCAAGGTACTCCTCGCCGACGGTGACGGTGACGTCGTCGACCGGCTCGAGCAGTGCGACCTGGTGGGGCTTGGCATTGTCCTTCAGCGAGAGCGATCCCGCGGTCTGGAACGCCATGTCGGAGGAGTCGACCGAGTGGGCCTTGCCGTCGAACAGGGTGGCCTTGACGTCGACCATCGGGTAGCCGTAGACGGTGCCCTTCTCGAGCTGGGCGCGGATGCCCTTCTCGACCGAGGGGATGAACTGTCGCGGCACCACGCCACCGACCACCTTGTCGATGAACTCGAAGCCCGCACCACGCTCGTTGGGCTCGTAGGTCACCTCGCAGACCGCGTACTGTCCGTGGCCTCCGGACTGCTTGACGTGACGGCCCTGGCCGTTGAACGACGCGGTCAGGGTCTCGCGGTAGCCCACCCGCACGTCCTCGATGTCGACCGAGACGCCGTAGCGCTCGTTGAGCCTGGCCAGCAGCAGGTCGGTGTGGGCCTGACCCATCGTCCACAGCACCAGTTGGTCGGTCTCGGCATTGCGCTCCAGACGCACCGTGGTGTCCTCGACGACCAGCCGAGCCAGGGCGTTGGGCATCTTGTCCTCGTCCTTGCGGGTCTGGGCACGCACCGCCATCGGCAGCTGAGGCTGTGGCAGCACCCACGGCTCGATCACGGCCGGGCGCTCCCGGCTCGAGATGGTGTCGGAGGTCTCGGCCTGCGACAGCCGGGCGACCAGGACGATGTCGCCGGCGATCGCCTGCGGACGCTGCTTGAGTTCGGTGCCCACCGGGAACGACAGGGCGCCGACGCGCTCCTCACCGTCGTGGTCGGGGTGGGCGGTGTCCTCGACACCGCTGAACAACTGGCGGTGGCCCGAGACGTGCACGACGTCGTCGGTGCGCAGCGTGCCCGAGAACACCCGCACCATCGACAACCGGCCCGCGAACGGGTCGGAGGTGGTGCGGATCACCTCGGCCACCAACTCACCGTCAGGGTCGGCGGTCATCGGATCGAGCGGCTCGCCCTGCGGGGTGCCGATCTGGGGCAGTTCGTGCAGGTCAGGGGTCGGGAAGCCGCGCTCGATCAGGCTGTAGAGCTCCTCGGTGCCGACGCCGTTGGTCGACAGCACCGGGATGACCGGGAAGAAGTTGGCCTGGGCGATGGCGCCCAGCAGCACCTGGGCCACCTCTGAGACGGCGAGGTCCTCGCCCTCGAGGTAGCGCTCCATCAGTTCCTCGTCGTCGGCCTCGGTGACGCCGCTCTCGAGGAACTGGGCCCGGTACTCCTCGATCAGCGCCGACTCCTCGTCGGTGGCCTCACGCGGCTGGTCACTGCCCGAGGAGTAGTCGTGCACGTTCTTGGTGGTCAGCGAGATGTTGCCGATGATCTCGCTGCCCCTGCGCAGCGGCAGGTAGGCCGGCACCACATTGGCGCCGAAGGCCTCCTGGCAGGCCTCGACCGCAGCCTCGAAGTCGCCGCGCTCGGCGTCCAGCTTGGTCACCACGATGGCCCGCGGCATGTTCACCGCGGCGCACTCACGCCACAGCGCGGCGGTGGCGTTGTCGATGCCGTCGGTGGCCGACACCACGAAGATCGCCGCGTCAGCGGCGCGCAGCCCGGCGCGCAGTTCGCCGACGAAGTCGGGGTGGCCGGGGGCGTCCAACAGGTTGACCACGACATCACCGGTGGCCACCGAGGCCAGGGTGAGGGCGGCTGCCCGCTCACTGTCGTCCTTGTCAGGTCGGTACCCCGCGATCCGAGCCCGTAGCAGGTGCTCGAACAGCGTGGACTTGCCCGAGCCGGCCGAGCCGACGAGGACGACATTGCGTAGGTCTGCGGGGACACTCACCGCCTGGTTGTTCGCCTTTGAACTCATGAACCCACCCTGCCGTGGTCACAGCGTGCTGACAAGAGCGTCCATGGTGACATTCGCCACAGTCACGGCCGGCGACCCTGCGATCACAAGGTCGGCCACGCCGGATGCTCGGGCAGCAACTGCTCGTAGTCGGCCACCAGGGCGTCCCTGTACTCGCCGCGACAGGTGTGCCGCCAGATCCACCATCACGCTCTCCTCGTCATCGGTTCGTGCTTCCCATTCAGCCAGACCGGACGAGGCTTCGGCCAAGGGTTGCCCAGAGTTGCCCCAGTCGGGCCCGTGGTGGTGTGGGATCGATCCATGACCTCCACGACCACGCCAGGCCTGTCCGTCGCCGACGCCGTCGCGGCACTGCGCCCCTTCCTCGACGACTGGTTCGAGACCCAACGGACCAAGACCCAGGTGCCGGGGGTGCAGGTCGCGATCCGCGATCGGGGCGACCTGCTGTACTCGAAGGCCTTCGGGCTGGCCGACCAGGCCAGTGGTGAGCGGCTGACCACCCGCCACGGGTTCCGGATCGCCTCGCACTCCAAGACCTTCACCGCGACCGCGGTGATGCAGCAGGTCGAGGAAGGCCTGCTGCGTCTGGACGACCCGCTGCGTGCCTGGCTGCCCGAACTCGACGACACCCCCGCCGGGTCGGTGACCATCCGCGAGTTGCTCTCGCACCAGGCCGGGATCGCCCGTGACGGTGAGGACGCGAACTTCTGGCAGCTCGACCACCGCTTCCACGACCGCGACTCGCTGCTCGCCGAGCTGCGCAAGGACCTCGTCCTGGCACCCCAGCAGCACTTCCACTACTCCAACCTCGGCTACAGCGCACTCGGGCTGGTGCTCGAGGCGGTCACCGGCAAGCCCTGGGCCGAGGTGATGACCACGATGCTGGACGAGTTGCCCGGTGACGGTGCTCCGCTGCGTCTGGGCCCCGAGATCGGCGTGGGGCCCAAGGGTCCGATGGCCTCGGGGCACAGCCTGCCGATGAGCATGGACGACGCCCCGCCCACTCCTGTGGTGATCGCCCCGGTGAACACCTTCGCCGAAGGGGCGGCCACCGGGTTCTGGGGGACCGCCGAGGGCACCACCACCTGGTTGGCCGCCCACGCCCTGGGCACCGACCAGCTCCTGTCGGACGCCTCGAAGCGGCTGATGCAGCGCAAGGAGTCGACCGTGGTCGAGGCCGGTCAGACCCGCTGGTACGGCCTGGGGCTGATCCAGCGCAAGGCCGGTGATCGCACCCTGGTCGGGCATTCCGGTGGGTTCCCCGGCCACATCACCCAGACCTGGGTCGACCCGGTCGAGGGACTGGCGGTGGCGGTGCTCACCAACCGGCTGGGCACCATGGCCAGCGACTGGGCCACCGCGGTCTACACCCTGGTCGACAAGGTCGTGGGCGCGTCGCGTGAGGAGGGGGAGCCGATTGATCCGGAGCGATTCGCCGGCCGGTTCCAGGCGCTGTGGGGCACCACCCACCTGGTGCCTGCGGGCGCTCGCGTCGTCCGGTTGGGTTGTGAGTTGGCCGACCCGGCCCAGACTGCGGTGGCGCTGCGGGTGACCGACGACCTGCGGCTGCACTCGCCGGCCAAGGACGGGTTCGCCGACTACGGCGAGGACACCGTGTTGACCCGGGGCCCGAGCGGGGCGATCACCTCGGTGACCACCACCGGCATCACCAGTTGGCCGCCGGCGCAGTTCCGCCGGCGTCTGCCCGCGCTGCTCAGCGGGGAGCGTCTGGGCTGAGTTCGCTGCGCACCAGCAGCAGCTCACAGACCATGGCGGTGGCCCAGGCGAACCAGTCCCGGGTGTGCCGACGTGGGTCGTCGGGGTGGAACGACTCGTGCACGACACCACCGTCGGCGGCGGTGGCCACGAGGCTCTGGGTCAGGCGTGACTGCTCTTCGGGGTCGTCGGTGGTCAGGGCCTGCACCGCGAGCGCGATCGGCCAGACGTGGCCGGCCGGGGTGTGCGGTGACCCGATGCCGCTGGCGTGGACACCCCGGTGGAAGGACGGGTTCGCCTCGGAGAGGACGAAGCGGCGGGTGGCCAGGTACATCGGGTCGTCGGGTCGTAGCGACGAGCACAGCGGCAGTGACAGCAGGCTGGGCATGTTGGCGTCGTCCATCAGCACCTGGCTGCCCAGGCCGTCGACCTCGTAGGCGAACACCTCGCCGTGGCCGGTGACTTGGACCCTGCCGTGCCGGCGCACCCCGGCCTCGATCTCGTCGGCCAGCGTGACCGCGCGCTCGGCCACGTTGGGAGCAGCGTCCTCGCGGGCCGCCATCTGGGCGAGCAGGCGCAGGGTGTGGGCGGCGAACAACTGCTGGGGGATGTTGTAGCCGTACCGGCAGGGATCGTCGCTGGGCCTGAAGCCCGACCAGGTCATGCCGGTGTCGACGACCGGCGTCCCGCGGCCATTGGCCGGCAGGGATCCGCCGCCGCACCGGGTGAACCGGTAGATCGAGCGCGTGGGGTGCTGCTGTTCCCGCTGCCACAACTCGAGCACGGTCTGGGCGCCCGCGACCACGGTCGGCAGGTGGTCGGTGCGTCCGGTCACCTGCCACAGTTGCCAGGCCAGCTGCAGCGGGAAGGCCAGCGAGTCGACCTCGTACTTGCGCTCCCAGACCCGGGGATCGCTGACCTGGTCGCCGGGGTGCCAGCTGAGTCCGCTGGGGCTGGGGTTGAAGGCGTTGGCGTAGGGGTCGACCTCGATGCACGCCCACTGTCGGGCGACGACTGCCGCGATCGCGTCGCTGACCTCGTCCGACTGGTCGGCGAGCAGCACGAACGGACGCAACTGGGCCGCGGAATCGCGCAGCCACATCGCGGGGATGTCGCCGGTGAGCACGTGGATGGTGCCGTCGGGCCGACGCACCAGGGTGGTCTGCCAGATGGCGAGCATGCCCTCGGTGAACAGCCGAGCTGCCGCCTCGCCGTCGACCGGGGCCACCCGCCGGGCGTGCTGGTCGATCAGCCTGCGCAGTTCGGGGCTGGCGGGGTTGACCACGGGCCGGGCGGGAGCCAGGCCGAGTCGCGAGCGGGTCTCGCGGGCCGCCAGCAGCGCCAGACCACGCAGCAGCCCCGGCCAGGAGCCGGGGCTCGACCAGCGTCGTGGCACAGACGCGGCTGTACTCACGGGACCGGCGGGCCGGGGGCGGCGCCACGCAGGGTCGACACCGAGCCAGCCCCGCGCACTCCGTTGGGGCCACGTTGCTCGAGGGCAGCCTGCATCGCATCGAGAAGGGCCATCACCGATGAGATCTGGTCAGTCATGGGACTCCTTCGGTCGGGCGACCGGGGGACGGGGCTGGGGCGCGGCACTCGGACACTGCCTTGGGACATTGCCGTGGGACACTGGACCGGAAGCGCCGCACTGATTTTGCGCCGTCGGCGTGGTGAAGGTAGCCTAAGACGCTGTTGCGCCCAGCGCTGCCCTCGTGTGGGAGACCCACGATGCCAGGGCGCCGAAGATCCGTTCAACAACTGATGGAAGATGGTCTGTGACCGTGTCTACGTACACTCCCAAGCCGGGTGAGATCACCCGGAACTGGCATGTGATCGACGCCGAGGACATCGTGCTCGGTCGACTCGCCGTCGCGGCGGCCACGCTGCTGCGCGGCAAGCACAAGGCCACCTTCGCCCCCCACGTCGACGGCGGCGACTTCGTCATCGTCGTCAACGCGTCGAAGATCGCCCTCAGCGGCAACAAGCGCGACACCTCGCTGCGCTACCGCCACTCGGGTCGCCCCGGCGGCCTGAAGTCGATCTCGATCGGCGAGATGCTCGAGAAGGATCCCCGCAAGGCGGTCGAGCAGGCTGTGTGGGGCATGCTCCCCAAGAACAAGCTGAGCCGTCAGCTGATCGGCAAGCTCAAGGTCTACAGCGGCCCCGAGCACCCGCACGCTGCGCAGAAGCCGCAGCCGTACACGATCACCCAGATCTCCCAGACCGCTCAGTGAGCCGAGAAGGAACCGCCGTGACTGAGACCGTTGAGCTCGACGAGACCACTGTCGAGAACGAGACCACTCCCTTCGTGGACGAGAACGATCGCGAGATCGCCTACCGTTCCGACTCCAACCCGGCCACTGCCGCCGCCGGTGCCAGCAGCCGTCCGGCCGTGATCGCCCCCGGGCAGGCCACCGGTCGTCGCAAGGAGGCCGTGGCCCGCGTGCGCCTGGTCCCGGGCTCTGGCCAGTGGACCATCAACGGCCGCACCCTCGAGGACTACTTCCCGAACAAGGTGCACCAGCAGGTCGCCAGCGAGCCGCTGCAGGTGGCCGGCGTCGCAGGTTCCTACGACATCATCGCCCGGATCAACGGTGGCGGCGTCACCGGCCAGGCCGGCGCCCTGCGCCTGGGCGTGGCCCGCGCCCTCAACGGTGTGGACGAGGAGGCCAGCCGCCCGGTGCTCAAGAAGGCCGGCATGCTGACCCGTGACGCCCGCATCAAGGAGCGCAAGAAGGCCGGTCTCAAGAAGGCTCGCAAGGCTCCGCAGTACTCCAAGCGCTGACCCTCACCAGTCCAGGTCAGCCAGCACAGGCCCCGCCACGGCGGGGCCTCGTGCATTTCCGGCCCCCGTCGCCGCCTGCCACTGGCCCGGTGCTGCGCGCATGGGCAGTGAGCGAATCGGGCTAGGGTGTTGCGCGTGGCTCGACTTTTCGGAACAGACGGCGTTCGTGGCGTCGCCAACCAGGACCTGACCGCAGAGCTCGCGCTCGACCTCTCGGTCGCCGCTGCCCACGTGCTGGGGGAGGTGGGCTTCTTCGGTCGCGACCGTCGTCCGACCGCCCTGGTCGGACGAGACCCGCGCGCCTCGGGGGAGTTCCTCGAATCCGCGGTGATCGCTGGTCTGGCCAGCGCGGGTGTCGACGTGGTCAGGGTGGGCATCGTGCCGACCCCGGGTGTGGCCTTCCTGGTCAACGCGCACAACGCCGACCTCGGCGTGATGCTCTCGGCGTCGCACAACCCGATGCCCGACAACGGCATCAAGTTCTTCTCGCGCGGTGGCGTCAAGCTCGACGACCTGCTCGAGGACGCCATCGAGGAGCGGCTCGGTGAGGACTGGCAGCGCCCCACCGGTGACCGGGTCGGCCGGGTGACCACCGACCTGGGTGCCATCGAGGAGTACGTCGCCCACCTGGTCGGATCGCTGGGCTCCGACGGCAGCCTCGAGGGCATCACCGTCGTGCTCGACGCGGCCAACGGCGCGTCCTGGATGACCGCGCAGGCCGCATTCGAGACCCAGGGCGCGACGGTGCACATGATCCACCACACTCCCGACGGGCTCAACATCAACGAGGACTGCGGCTCGACGCACCTGGGCGACCTGCAGCGCGCCGTGGTCGAGAAGGGGGCCGATCTCGGGCTGGCCTTCGACGGCGATGCCGATCGCTGCCTGGCTGTCGATGCCAATGGCGAGCTGATCGACGGCGACCAGATCCTGGCGATCCTCGCGCTGGCGCTCAAGGAGGATCGCAAGCTCAACTCCGACACCGTCGTGGCCACCATCATGAGCAACCTCGGCCTGACCCTGGCCATGCGCGAGCACGGCATCAGGGTCGACCAGACCAAGGTGGGCGACCGCTACGTGCTCGAGTCGATGAACGCCAACGGCTTCACCCTCGGTGGCGAGCAGTCCGGCCACGTCATCATGAGCGACTTCGCCACCACCGGCGACGGTGTGCTGACTGGCCTGCACCTGGCCGCCCGGATGGCCACCACCGGCAAGTCGATCGCCGAACTCGCCGCAGTGATGACCCGGCTGCCGCAGGTCATGGTCAACGTCAAGGGCGTCGACAAGACCCGCGCCGGCATCGACCCCGAGATCCAGTCGGCGGTCTCGGCTGCCAACCGTGAATTGGGCGACACCGGCCGCGTCGTCCTTCGCCCCTCGGGCACCGAGCCGGTCGTCCGCGTGATGGTCGAGGCCGACACCACCGAGCGGGCAACCGAGATCTGCCACCGACTGGCCGACCTGGTCAAGGCGAGGGTCAGCCTGGGGTGACCGAGCGGCTGTGGACCCCCACGTTCATCGGGGTCACCTTGGCGAGCCTCGGCAACTCGATGATCTTCTACCTGCTGGTGCCGACCATGGCGGCGTATGCCACCACCCGGTTCGGGGCCAACGACGTCGAGGCGGGAGCGCTGTCGTCGGTCTTTTTCATCGGGGCGCTGCTGGCACGGCTGGTGTCGGGCTGGGCGGTCGACCGGTTCGGTTCCCGCACCCTGGCCATCGCCTCGGCCGTGTTCTACCTGCTCACCACCATCGGCTACCTGGTCACCCCGACGCTGTGGACGACGATGGGCCTGCGGCTGTTCAACGGCATCGGTTTCGGTCTGCTCGGCTCGGCGCTCACCAGTGGCGTCATGCTGATCGTCCCAGCCCACCGGCGCAGTGAGGGTGCCGGTTGGGTCGGGGTCGGAAACGCTGCGGCCGTGGGCCTGGGACCGTGGCTGGCGCTCACGCTGGCCGCCACCCGGTGGCAGATGCGCGGGGTGTTCCCCGTCGCCATCGCGTTCGCAGCGCTGTCACTGGTGCTGCTGCTCACCCTCGGACGCGACCTGCCCGGCCGCCAGCAGGTGCACCAGGCCGCGGTCACTCGCCCTGGACTGGGCAGCCTGCTCGACGCCCGGGCGCTCAGCGTCGGCGCCATGGTCGTGCTCGGTGGCTTCGCCTACGCAGCCGTGCTGACCTACTTGGGGCCGGCCTCGGCCGGCACCGGACTGGTTGGAGCAGCGTCGCTGTTCTTCTTGGTCTACGCGGGCGTCGTGCTGTTCTCGCGCCCGGTGGGTGGACGACTGCAGGACCGGTTCGGTGAGCGCACGGTGCTGGCGCCCGCGCTGGGCGGGCTGGGCATCGGCCTCGGGCTGGTCACTGCCGCCATAGCCCTGGCCGGACGACCGGTCGGCGGTGTGCTGCTGCTGGTGGCGGCCGTCATCCTCGGCGCCGGCTGGGGAACGGTGACCACCGGTGGGCAGGCGGCTGCGGTCAACCGGGTGCCTCGCGAGCGCACCGGGGCAGCGGTGGCCACCTTCTTCTTCTGCCTCGACCTCGGTACCGGTGTGGGCCCGATCCTGCTCGGGGTGCTGGTCGCACCCTTCGGCTATGTCGGCCTGTACCTGGCCGCCACCGTCGTCGCTGTGGCATCGCTCGTGCTCTACCTGGGCTGGACCCAGCGATCCATCCCGGCGCCGGCCGCCTGAGGGGCTCGCCGGCGCGGGACGGGCGGTCAGTCGCCGGCCAGCACCCGCGCCGAACCGGCGCGAAGCTCGTCCAGCTGCCGCTGTTGCTCGTGGGCACGATCGAGCAACTGCTGCAGCATGAGCGCATCCAGACGAGGGTTGCCCAACTCCAGCAGGGCCTTCCACAGCAACGACTTCATGTGCACCGCCCCGGTGAGGGCTTCGAGTTCGAGGTAGTCACTCAGCGGTGAGCGCTGCACGATGCGGTTGTTGGGCTTGAGGCGTGAGGCCTTCTCGGCGATCCTGGCCGCGGTGTCCTTGAGCACCGAGCGATTGGCGTCGACGAGTTCCATGATCTGCTCGAGCGACTCCTTGTCCTGGGCGATCTGGTCGGCCATCGCCTCCAGGCGTGCTCGCACGTCGGCGCGCGAGTGGTTCGCGGCGACCCTGCGGAACGCGTCCACGCCAGCGCTCGCTGCGGCATGGTGATCCTGCAGGTAGGTGCCCAACAGCCCGGCGTCGCGTTCTTGTTCGCTCATCAACTGCTCCTGTCAAGGGGTGGACGACCGACGCTACGCGGCCCCGGCCCGCGCGGGGCCATCGGAGCGGACGGCCCCCGGGCCAGGCCTGCAGAGTCCACCCCTGGGGGTGCTGCGGCGCCACCGCCCGGCAGCGGGACCCCGGGCGCCGTGGCGAACCCCGCAGTCAGGCGTGCCCCAGTCCGAAACCGGTGCGGTAGGTGTTGCCGACGGTGTCGGTGTAGGGCGTGTAGTCGTCGAAGACGTCCTCGTGGTGCGCCTCGATGGTGACCATGTCGGCCGGCATCGAAGCGGGCAGTCGTCCGCCTGCGGTCGCCGCCCCGGTCAGCACGTCAAGCAGGGCCTTGGTCGAGACCCCGTAGTGGACGAACAGGGCATCGGCCAGCGGCTCGACCTCGGTCATCACGACCGGGGAGTCGAGCTTGACCACCGCCACCACCGGCCTGTCGCCCATGGCCTCGCGCGCGGCCTCGAGGTTGTCGAGGTCGGCCTCGTTGGCCACCACCGACTGCACGCCGCGGTAGGCCCGGTCACCCGCCAGCGACTGCTCGCGCGCAGTCTCGGCGTGGTAGGGGCGGTACTGCAGGCTGAGCGGGCGGAACTTCTCGTCGACGTACGGGTCGCTCATCGGTGAGTTCATCGCCACCACGGCGACGTCGGCCTCGTCGGGGGAGTCGACCAGGGTGACGTAGTCACCTGCCACCGCCAGGTCGAGCGCGTCGACCTCAGCCGGCGGCACCGGCTGGCGGAAGAAGCCCTTGTGGCCGGCGATGCGTCGACGTGGCAGCCACACCTTCGCGCCCTTCGCCACCGGAGCCGCGTCGCCCTTGAGGTGGACGATCGAGTCGGTCTGGGCCTGCAGGCCGGCGGCCACGAACTCGGGGCAGCCGACCACGCTGCGGCTGTGGTCGGCGTCGAGGTAGGGGTCGTCGAACAGGCCCACCCGGAACATGCCACGCAGCAGTCGGGTGGCCGACAACTCGAACCGTGCCCGCATCGCGTCCTCGCCGTGCTGTTCGGCGCCCAGACCGAAGGCCTCGACCACCGGCGTGGCATCGGAGTTGCCGCCGAACTGACATCGCGGAGAGGCATGCGGGGGAGTCGGTGCTGGTGGTGTCGCACGGGCTGTTCCTCAACCGGATGATCCATGCGTTGCTGGGGCTGGAGGGTCGGGTGCTGGGCAGCCTCGACAACGCCCACCACTCGGAACTGCTGCACGGCCACGGGGCGTGGACCCTGGTCGCCCACAACGTCGGCTGAGCACGCCGGTTGGGCTCGGACTGTGGTCACGACCGGTTGGGCCGGGATGGGGTCACGGCCGGTTGGGCCGGGATGGGGGCGAGGAACGAGCCCGCACCCGCGTCTGAAACCTCCCGACCGTTCTTGCGGACCCCGGGCAACCACCCGCGGCGCTTCCGAAAGGGGCCGAAAATCGACATGAGATGGCATAGTGCCATCTCATGTCGATTTTCGGCCCGTTCCAGACGAGCGGGCCAGCTATCACGCGGGTGGGGGCGGCGCCATCGGGAGCCAGACAGGGTTTCGACGCCGGCCGCGGGCTCGTTCCTCGCCCGGGGCCGGGCTCAACAGCGAGGGCTGGTCTGCCTGCCCGGACCGACAATGGGATTGTGAGTTGCCAGACACGGTTTCGACACGACCCTCGCGCAGAGCGCTCGCGGTCGGCTCAGAGGCTAAGGAGCCGGGCTCAACCAGCGAGGGGCCGGGCGCGACCGGCGGAGGTCAGCAGCTCGGCTGGCGCCCGATCCAGTCGCCCAGCTCGACCCTCGGGCCGGTGAAGAACGGCGTCTCCTCGCGGACGTGCAACCTCGCCTCGACGCCGCGCTGGTGGCGCATCGCGTCGGTGAGCCGGTGCAGTTCGTCCGCCTCGAAGGCGAGGATCCACTCGTAGTCGCCCAGCGCGAAGCTCGACAGCGTCGACGCCACCACATCCGGGAACTCGCGACCCGCGGCCCCGTGCTCGTACAGCATCTTCGAGCGGTGCTCGTTGTCGAGGTAGTACCAGTCGTAGCTGCGCGTGAACGGGTACACCGTCAGCCACGGGCGCGGCGCGAAGCCGGCGAAGCAGCTCGGCACATGCGTCCGGTTGAACTCGGCCGGCCGGTGCACGCCCATGACGGACCACACCGGGTCCAGGTAGTGCCCCAGCGCGCTCTGCCGGATCGTGTGGTACCCGTCCTGCAGCTTGCGGGGGTCATCGGCGAGCATCCAGACCATGAGGTCGGCGTCGGCGCGGAAACCGCCGACGTCGTAGAAGCCGCGCACCGTCACGCCGGTCTCGCGCAGCGAATGCTCCAGTGCGGCCGCGTCCTCCAGCATCGGCAGCGGGGCCGCCGTCGCGAACACGGAGTACATGGCGTAGAGCGGCTGGTGGTTGATGGCCTCGAGGTCGACGTCGACGGCGTCGCGCTCGTCGCGGCCGGGGTGCTTGCTCATGGGGTCTCCTCCGTGGTGGCGGGCCGCGGCAGGCAGCAGCGGCCGGTGGCGAACTGGCACAGCGCGGTCGAGTCCCTCTCCCCGCGGGCGACGGCGGCCCGTTCGAGGAGGCGGTCGACGAGCAGGGTGGCGAACGCGGGATCGGTGCCGACTGTCGCGGCGCGCTCGTACGGCAGCGCCAGCTCGGCGGCGGTCTCCCGGGCCTGGGTGTCGAGGTCGTAGGCGACCTCCATGTGGTCGGAGATGAAGCCGATGGGGGCCGCGACGACGCCGGCGACGCCATCGGCCTGTACCTCGGGCATCCGGTCGTTGACGTCGGGTTCCAGCCACGGGATGCGCGGCGAGCCCGAACGGGAGCAGAAGGTCAGCTCCCACACGAGGTCCTCGCCCAGTTCCGCGCCGGCCCGCGCCGCCACGTCGGCCGCGACCCGCAGGTGCTGGGCCTCGTAGCGACGATGCGGCTCACCTGTCGACGACGCCGTGTTCATCGCGGTGGGGATGGAGTGAGTGACAAACAGCACGCGCAGGACGCCGTCCCCGATGCGCTCCCGCAGCGCCCGCACCGCCGCCACGAGCGCCCGCGCGTTGGCCGCCGCGAACTCGGGCGCATCCCAGAATGGGTCCACCTTGTCGACGGCGATCGGCAGGTCCCGGACGGCCCCGAGGATGTCCTCGTGGTACTGGCGGCAGTTGGAGTACGACTGATAGGCCGACGTCGCCAGCGCGAGCACGCGCGTATGGCCGTCGTCGACGAGGCCCTGGACGGTGTCGGCGATGAACGGCTTCCAGTTACGGTTGCCGATGACCACCGGCACGTGCACCCCGCGGCGCGCCAGTTCCTCGCGGACGGCCGCCATGAGGGCGGCGTTGAGCTCGTTGATGGGGGAGCGGCCGCCGAACAGCTCGTAGTGCTGCGACACCTCCACCAGCCGTTCGTCCGGGATGCCCTTGCCGGCGGTGGCATTGCGCATGAACGGCAGCACGTCGGCCGACTCGTCGGGCCCCCCGTACGAGGCGAACAGCACGGCGGAATATGGGTCGAGGGTCACATGGCCTCCCGGGTAGTCGTCGAGTCGAGGTCGCAGATCTTCATGTCGGTGACGGGGCAGCGGCCGGTCTCCAACTCGTCGGGGTCGACGGCGGGCTCGTCGCCGATGCCGTACAACTCGGCCATGGCGCTCAGGTATTCGTCTGTGCGGCCCAACTCTGCGGCCTGGCGGGCCCGGCTCGAGGGAATGTGCAGCAGCCGGGTGGCGAGCCGTCGAAGGGCGAGCGCCGCATCCTCCTTTGTGAGTTGGCGCTGCGGCAGGCGGGCGACCTCGTCGTCGACCATCGCCAGCACCGTGTCGCGGAGGCTGACGACGGCGGGGTCGACGACCCGGGCCCGGAGCCTGGCCATCGTGGCGGCGACGCCGGCGCGCACGAGGGTCTCCGCACGTTCGGAGTCCTCCGCGTAGCCGGGGCCGACGGCGCCCTGGATGGCGGCGAGGTCCACCAGCGTCACGCCCGGCAGCGAGCCGACGCGGGGGTCGACGTCGTGCTGGAGCGACAGGTCGAGCAGGCGCATGCCGGGGGCGACGTCGTCGACGGTGACCTCGGTGGAGCCGAGGCCGCGGCAGGTGACGACGAGGTCCGCGCCGTTGAGGGCGCTGGCCAGGCACGGGGAGTGCGAGGTGTGGTGGCTGGCGGCGAACTCGGCCCCCCGGCCGCTGGCGGAGTGGACGGCGATGTCGCGCACGCCGCGGGCCCGGAGCGCGGCCACGACGGCGCCCGCGTAGGAGCCGGTGCCGACGATGGTGACGCGCGCCGACGGCCAATCGGGGAGGTTGATGATGTCGAGCCCGGTGTTGACGACGGAGCGCCCTGCCCCCTCGAGGCTCGTCTCCCGCGCGATCCGGCGCGACGTCTTCAACGCCTCCTCGACGGCAATGCCGAGCGGCAGGGAGCAGCGCCCGGAGTCCTGCGCGTCCATGAGGGCGCGGCGCAACTGGCCGGCGATCTCCCGCTCACCGACGACCATCGAGTCCAGGCCGGCGGCCACGCGGAACACGTGGGCCAGCGCGGCCTCGCCGAGGAACAGGTCCCACGACGGCTGCTCGTCGATGCCCTCGTTGAGCAAGGCGCGCAGGCAGTGGTTGGGGACGTCGGCCGCCGTCTCCAACATCACCTCGACGCGGTTGCAGGTGCCGAGCACGACGGCACCATTGACGTCGGGGAATGACTGGAGCCGTTCGGTGATGCCGGGGATGTGCCCACTGACCCGCTCGACCTCCGACAGTCCTTGTCGGTCGTGCTGGATTGAGAAGATGCGCAATGTCACAGTGGCGCCCATTCAACCATCACTTGCGGATGGGGCAGAATCGATACACCATGAGTCCACTCCTCGCCGCCCTGAACGGCCAACGCCCCGCCCACCTGCCCGTCTGGTTCATGCGCCAGGCGGGCCGCTCGCTGCCGGAGTACAAGGAGGTTCGTGGGTCGACGACCATCCTCGAGGCCTGCCTCCGGCCCGACCTCGCCGCCGAGATCACGCTGCAACCGGTGCGTCGGCACAGGGTGGATGCGGCCATCTTCTTCAGCGACATCATGACCCCGCTGGTGCTGGCCGGGGTCGGGGTGGAGATCCACTCCGGCGTCGGGCCCGTCATCGACGAGCCCATCCGCACCGCCGCCGACGTCGACCGCCTCGTCGCGCACACGATGGACGACGTCAGTGCCATCACCGAGGCGGTGCGGCACGTCGTCGCGGAATTGGGGGAGGAGACGCCGCTCATCGGGTTCGCGGGCGCCCCGTTCACCCTGGCCGCCTACCTCGTCGAGGGCCGCGGCTCGCGCGACCACCTCGCCGCCCGCTCGATGATGCACGCCGACCCCGAGTCCTGGCACCGCCTCCTCGACTGGTGCGCCCGGCTCTCCGGCCAGTTCCTCACCGCCCAGGTCGATGCCGGCGCCCGCGCCGTCCAGTTGTTCGACTCGTGGGCCGGCGCCCTGACCCGCGCCGACTACGTCTCCGCCGTCGCCCCCCATTCGGCGACGGCGCTGGCGGCGGTCGCCGGACGGGTGCCCCGCATCCACTTCGGCGTCGGCACACGGCACCTGCTCACCGACATGGCCGCGTGCGGGGTCGAGGCCATGGGCATCGACTACCGCACCCCGCTCGACGAGGCCGCCTGGCTGCTGCCCGGGTTGCCGTTGCAGGGCAACATCGACCCGGCGTTGCTGGCCGCCGGCTGGGATGCCCTCGAGGCGCACGCGCGTGACGTCGTCGAACGAGGCAAGGCGGCCCCCGCGCACGTGGTGAACCTCGGCCACGGCGTCCCCCCGACCACCGACCCCGGAGTGATCACCGACCTGGTGGCGCTCCTCCACGAGCTGTGAACGCCGTCGTCGTCGGTGGCGGGCTCGCCGGGCTCGTCGCCGCCCACCGACTCGTGAAGGCAGGCATGCAGGTCACGCTGCTCGAGGCGTCCGGCGTCCTCGGCGGCATGGTGGGCCGCGTCACGCTCGGCGGCGTCACCGTCGACTCCGGGGCCGAGGCATACGCCGTCCGCGGCGGGGTCGGGCGCTCGCTGTGCGAGGAACTCGGCCTCACCGTCCACGGCCCCGCCGGTCAGCCGCATCTGTGGTGGCCCGACGGCGTGTGGCCCATGGCCGAGGGTGTGCTCGGCATCCCCGCCAGCCTCGACGACCCGGCCCTTGGCGTCCTGACACCTGCGGAGCTCGAGCGGCTCCGCCTCGACGCCGAGCTCGACCGCGCCGTCGGCTCCGATTCCACCACCGTCGGCGACCTCGTCCGGCTCCGCCTCGGCGACGGCGCCCTCGCGAAGCTCGTCACCCCGGTGGCGCGCGGCGTCTACTCGCTGGAGCCCGACCGGATGCCCCTGGCCTCCTTCGCGCCCGGCCTCCTGCAGGCGCTGGGCGACACGGGATCCCTCGTGGCCGCCGTCGCCGCGGTCAGGCGCCCCGGCGCGGCCGCCGTCGAGCAGCCGGAGGGCGGCATGTTCCGCCTCGTCGACGCGCTCGCCGACGCCATTCGCGCCGGCGGCGGGTCCATCGTCACGACGGCGCCCGTCACGGCGCTGCGGCGGGGAACCTCTGGCTTCGTCGTCCAGACGGGGGAGTCGTCGCTGGCGGCGGAGAAGCTGGTGCTCGCCGCGCCCGCGTCGTTGACGGCGGGGCTCATGGAACCGCTTGGCGTCCAGTTCGCCGTCCCGGGGGTGAAGACGGCGCGCCTGACGATGCTCAGCATCCGCTCCGAGGCCCTCGCCGACGCGCCGATCGGCTCCGGCCTCCTCGTCGGCCGCCCGGACCCGGAGATCAAGGCCAAGGCGCTGACCCACTACTCCGAGAAGTGGCCGTGGGCGAGGGTCAACGGCCAGGAGGTCATCCGGCTCTCGTACCCGGAGCAGCTCATCCCCTCCCTGGTCGACGCCATCGCCGACGCCTCGCGCTTCCTCGGCACCGAGATCGCCGACCGCGACGTCACCGGCATCGAGACGGTGGGCTGGGAGGCCATGCCCACCAGGCTGGAGCCGTCGACGGCGCAGCACCTCAGGGGCCTGTTCTCGGAGGCCGGGGTCGACGTCGTCGGCGGCTGGCTGGACGGAAACGGGATCGCCTCGGTCATCGCCGGGGGTGCCGGGGTGGCGTCGTGAGGCTGCGCCTCGGCACCCGAGGCTCGGCCTTGGCCGTCACGCAGTCCGAGCACGTGGCCGAGGCCCTGCGGGCACGCGGTCATGACGTGGCCCTGGTGCGGATCAAGACGGAGGGCGACGTCACGACCGGCTCGCTGACGGCGCTGCCGACGCTCGGCGTGTTCGCGGCCGAGCTGCGCACGGCGCTGCTCGACGGGCGCTGCGACCTCGCTGTCCACTCGCTCAAGGACCTGCCGACCGAGCCCGTGGCAGGTTTGGTGATCGCGGCCGTTCCCGCGCGCGAGGACGCCCGCGACGCCCTGTGCGCGCGTGACGGGCTCACGCTCGCCGGCCTCCCGTCTGGGGCGACGGTGGGCACGGGCTCGCCGCGGCGGGTCGCGCAACTGCGGGCGCTGCGGCCCGACCTGGTCTTCGTCGACATCCGGGGCAACGTGGGCACCCGGCTGGCTCGGGTGACCGAGGGCGACCTCGACGCCGTCGTGCTGGCGGCCGCCGGCCTCAGGCGGCTGGGGCTGGCCGACCGGATCACCGACCTGCTCGACATCCTGCCCGCCCCCGGCCAGGGGGCCCTGGCGCTGGAGTGCCGCGAGGACGCCGTCGAGGTGGCGGCGGCGCTGGCCGAACTGGAGGACGCCGACACGCGGCTGGCCGTGGACGAGGAGCGCGCCGTGCTCGCCGGGCTCGGCGGCGGCTGCGCGGCGCCCATCGCCGCCTGGGGTGCCGACGGCGTGCTGCGGGCCACCGTCTCCTCCCTCGACGGAGAATCGGCGGCTCGCGCCGAGGTCGCGCTGGGCAACGGCGCGGGGCGAGACGCCGTCCGCCTCCTGCTCACCGACGGCGCAGCCGACGTCACCGAACTCACCGCCAGCCGGCCCTCCCGCCTGGCCGACCTCCACGACGACACCTCGCTCTGGGGCGGCGACGCGGTCCTCGCCGGGCTGCGCATCCTCCTGCCCCGCGCCGACGGGGACCTGGCCGAGGGGCTGCGCGCCGCTGGCGCCGAGGTCGTCGCCGAGCCGCTCACCCGCCGTGTCCCCGTGGCGGCGAGCGGCACGCTCGACGGCGCCGACTGGGTCGTGCTGACCTCGCCGTTCGCCGTCGAGGCGCTGGCGGGGGCCGGGCTGGCGGTCCCCGAGGGTGCGCGGGTCGCGGCCGTCGGCGAGGCGACCGCCCGGGCCGCCCGCGACGTCGGCTTGGCCGTCTCCCTCGTGCCCGACGGCGAATCCTCCGCCAGGGCGTTGGCCGAGGCCTTCCCGGAGGGGAGCGGACGGGTCGCGATCCCCGGCTCCGCGCTGTCCAGCACCGTCCTGGCCGACGGGCTCGCCGCCAAGGGGTACGCCGTCAGCCAGTTCGCGACGTACGCCGTCGACCCCCTCGACGGGGCCCCTGCCCAGCTCTTGGCCGAGTGGCTCGACGGGCACTTCGACGTCGTCGTCATCACCGCGGGGTCCATCGCCGCGGCCGTCGGGTCGCTGCTGGGGTGGGCGCCGTCGGCCTCCGTCGTGGCGTTCGGGCCGCCGTCGGCCGCCGCGCTCGGCCGTCTGGGCGTCGACGTCGCGGCCACCGCAGCCACCCAGGACGCCCCCGGCGTCGTCGCAGCCATCGCCTCGCTCGGAAAGGCACCGCAATGATCCCCATCCGCCCGCGCCGCCTGAGGACGACGCCCGCCATGCGCCGGCTCGTCCGCGAGGTCGCCGTCCGGCCCTCCCAACTGGTGCTGCCTGTGTTCGTCGCCGACGAGGGGGCGGAGATCTCGTCCATGCCCGGCGTCTGGCGCCATGACCTCGACGGCGTCAGTCGCGTCGCCGAGCGGGCCGCCGCCGTGGGGCTGGGCGGCATCATGCTGTTCGGCGTGCCCCGCGACTACGAGAAGGACGACCGAGGCAGCCAGGGCTGGGCCGAGGGCGGGATCCTCCAGCGCGGCCTGCGGGCGGTCCGCGCGGCGGTGGGCGACGACCTCGTCGTCATGGCCGACACCTGCCTCGACGAGTTCACCTCCCACGGCCACTGCGGAATGCTGCGCGACGACGGCGTCGTCGACAACGACGAGACGCTCGCGGCCTACGTCTCCATGGCCATCGCCCAGGCCGACGCCGGCGCCCACGTGGTGTCGCCGTCGGGGATGATGGACGGCCAGGTCGAGGTGATCCGGGCGGGGCTCGACGGCGTGGGCCGCGACGACGTCGCGATCCTCGCCTATGCCGCGAAGTACGCCTCCTCGTTCTACGGGCCGTTCCGCGAGGCGGTCACATCGTCGCTGCAGGGCGATCGCCGGTCCTACCAGCAGGACCCGGCCAACCGTCGCGAAGGGCTCCGAGAGGCGGAACTCGACCTCGCCGAGGGCGCCGACATGCTCATGGTCAAGCCCGCCGGCTACTACCTGGACGTGCTGGCCGACGTGGCCGCCGTCTCGGACGTGCCGGTGGCGGCGTACCAGGTGTCGGGGGAGTACTCGATGGTGGAGGCGGCCGCCGCGCAGGGATGGATCGACAGGACGGCCGCCGTCGAGGAGTCGGTGACGGCGATCGTGAGGGCGGGGGCGGACATCGTCCTCACCTATTGGGCAGAGGAGATGGCAGGGTGGTTGAAGTGACGCACATGGACGAGATGTTCGCGAGGGCGCAGTGCGTCATCCCCGGCGGCGTGTCGTCGCCGGTGCGGGCGTTCGGCCCGGTGGGCGGCACCCCTGTCTTCGTGACGTCGGCGCGGGGGGCGTACGTCGTCGATGCCGACGGCGTGGACTACGTCGACCTCGTCGGCTCGTGGGGCCCGGCGCTGCTCGGCCATGCGCATCCCGAGGTGGTGTCCGCCGTGCAGGAAGCTGCCGCCAGGGGACTGTCGTTCGGCGCCCCGACCCAGGCCGAGGTCGAACTCGCCGAGGCCATCCGGGCCCGGGTACCGCTGGCCGAGCAGGTGCGCTTCGTGTCCACCGGCACCGAGGCGACGATGACCGCCATCCGGCTCGCGCGCGGCGCGACGGGCCGCGACAAGATCGTGAAGTTCGCCGGCTGCTACCACGGGCACTCCGACTCGCTGCTGGCGGCCGCGGGCAGCGGGGTCGCGACCCAGGGGCTGCCGGGCTCCTCCGGCGTCACGGCCGCGGCGGCGGGGGACACCATCGTCGTCGACTTCCACGACGTTGACGCCCTCACCCGCGTCTTCGACGAGGCGGGGGGCCAGATCGCCGCCGTCATCACCGAGGGTGCGCCGTGCAACATGGGCGTCGTCACGCCCGACGACGGCTTCAACGCCACCATCCGCAGCCTCACGAGGCGCCATGGGGCGCTCATGATCCTCGACGAGGTGCTCACGGGCTTCCGAGTCGGACCGGCCGGCTGGTGGGGCCTTGAGGGCGGCTACGATCCCGACATCATCACGTTCGGCAAGGTCGTCGGCGGCGGGATGCCGCTCGCGGCGCTGGGTGGCCGGGCGGAACTCATGCAGCTCCTCGCTCCGGTCGGACCCGTCTACCAGGCGGGCACGCTGTCGGGGAACCCGTTGGCGACGGCGGCCGGCATCGCGACGCTGCGCCTCGCCGACGACGCCGTCTACGCCCACGTCGAACGCCGGTCCGCGGAACTGCGAAGGTTGATCGGTGACGCGCTGACGGCCGCCTCCGTGCCGCACGTCATCCAGGCGGCGGGCAGCCTGTTCTCGGTGTTCTTCCGCGACGGCGCCGTCCGCACCTACGACGACGCCAAGGCCCAGGACACCGCCGGGTTCGCGCGGTTCTTCCACTCACTGCTGGATTCGCGGGTCTACCTGCCGCCGTCGGCGTTCGAGGCATGGTTCCTCTCGGCGGCCCACGACGACGGCGCGATGGCCCGGATCGCGGACGCCATGCCGGCCGCCGCGCGGGCCGCGGCGCATTCATGAGAAGCTAGGCGCAGACTCTAGGAGGATCAACGGTGAAGCTTCGGTTGGGTACACGCGGGTCGGCGCTGGCGCTGGCGCGGTCCGAGAGGGTCGCAGAGATCCTGCGGCGCGGGGGGCACGAGGTCGAGGTGGTCAACGTCGCCACGTCGGCGCACGAGACCAGCCACATGCCGGACAACTACTCTGTGGGCGTCTTCGCCCAGGAGTCGCGGGGGGAGTCGAGGTTGAAGGCGCCCTCGGTGAACGGACGACGGTGGGCGGCCGCGTTGCCGCCGGGGTAGACGTTGTACATGCTGTAGCGGTAGTGGGCGTCGCGACCACCCTCGCCGGTGCCGCCGCCGGGCCAGTGCTTGACCATGCCGATGACGCTGCCGCCGCCCCAGCCCCGTCGGCGCCGGGGGTGGTCTGCAGGGCGTCCAGGTAGGCACGGGTGAAGGCGATCACCTGCTCGACGTCGCCCCCGAAGGTGTCGACCGCGTGCATCCAGCGTGGTTCGGTGGCCAGGTCGATCTGCGGGCCCAGCGCGGTGCAGAACCCGAGTGCCCGGTACTCCTGGCGCACGATGTCGGCGAACTGGCGCACCCGCTCGGCCGACCCGATCGCGGCCATGCCCAACCCTTCGGGCCACTTCGAGACGACCGCGCCGCTCGACTTGAACTCCGCCCCGCTGTCGGAGGCGCCGTGGCGGGGGTCGGTCGAGAAGTTCACCGGGATGCCGAACGGCTGTTCCTCAGCCAACTGCTGCATGGCGTTGTGCCAGGTCACCGCGGTGTCGACGTTGGCGTAGCCGATCACCAGCACGTGGCGGATGTGGTCGCGCAGCAACAGGTCGCGCTGCTGGTCGCTCAGCTCGTGGGGGGCATGCACGGCAGGGTCGAAGTCCTGACCGCCGTAGGTGGAGCGGAACGGTCCGCCGGGTGGGTTGGGCACCACCTGGTGGGGGAGTAGAGCATCAGGCCGGCGATCTGCTGGATCGACAGCTCAGCCGCCAGCGCCCGCGCCCGCTCGTCCGGGCTGAGCCGCCAGTCGGCCCACGGCACCAGCTCACCGGTGCCGGCGAGGTCGCGGAAGACCAGCCCATCGGCGTGGACGACGCGTCCGGTCGCGGTCGAGATCGTGCGCCCGCCGGGGTTGTCGAAACGCTGCACCTGCATGGCTCCTCCTTGAGCTGTCCCTGCGCAGAAGGCTAGCCGCCCGGGTGAGTGCAGGCCTCAGCGTTGGCCGAGCTCGACGCTGAACAGCTCCTCGACCGGGAAGGTCCGCCCGGTCCTGGCTGGTGCGGGTGTGGTTCCCTGGCCCTCGGCCGAGTCGAAATCGGCTCCCACCTGGGTGGCCTGGTCGCCGTCCACCGCGAAGATGCCCGTGGTCAGGCCGGTCGGCGTGTACAGGTCTCCCATGCCGGGCAGGTCGTCACGGTCGGCTTCGAGATTGACCTTGCTGAACACCACGAAGGTGACTCCGGGTGTGATCTTGTCGAAGCCGGGCCTCTGTTCGGCCAACTCCTCCTGCCACACGATGCTGATCTGGTCGCCCAGCCGGGGCGACGATCGTGCGACCCGGAAGCGGCCCACCACGAGGCTGCCCTCGACACCCGGTGCCGGGCTGTAGGGGACGGTCTCGAACGAAGTGAACTCGCCCATGGTGACGGTGTCGCTCTTCGAGGCCAGGTCGTCGAGTGAGGTGATTGGTGACCGCGCCCCCTCGGCCTTGGGCGAACTGCACGCGGCGAGCACGGCGGCGCCCGCGAGCCATCCCAAGGACCTGCGTGTCAGCACGAGTTGCCTCGCCGCGTCGGCAGTGTGACCTCTCATGGGGCCACCGTAGGTTGCCCAGGCCGTCGCCAACGGCCCGGGCTGGGACCGTGACGGCATCGTGACCCGCCAGGCACTCAGATCTTGCGGATCCGCACGCTCTCGACCGAGTGGTCCGACCCCTTGCGCAGGATCACCGTGGCCCTCTCGCGGGTGGGTCGCACGTTGTGGTCGAGGTTGGGGCCGTTGATCTCGTCCCAGACCTGGTGGGCGAACCGGGTGGCCTCGTCCTCGCTGAGGCCGGCGAACTGGCGGAAGAACGAGTCCGGGTCCTGGAAGGCGGTGGCGCGCAACTGCAGGAATCGCTCCAGGAACCACGCCCTGATGTCGTCGTCGGCGGCGTCGACGTAGACCGAGAAGTCGAAGAAGTCGCTCAGTGCGAGCCCGACGGAGCCGTCACTGTGCGGACGAGCGGGCTGCAGCACGTTGAGTCCCTCGATGATCAGGATGTCGGGGCGCTGCACCACCTCGAACTCCCCGGGCAGGATGTCGTAGACCAGGTGGCTGTAGATCGGGGCACGCACCTCGTCCGCGCCCGACTTCACGTCCATCACGAAGCGCTGCAGGGCCCTGCGGTCGTACGACTCGGGGAAGCCCTTGCGCTCGAGGATGCCGCGGGCCTCGAGCACCTCGTTGGGCAGCAGGAAGCCGTCGGTGGTGATCAGTTCGACCCGCGGGTTGCCCGGCGAGCGCGACAGCAGTTCGCGCAGCAGGCGGGCTGTGGTCGACTTGCCGACCGCGACCGAGCCCGCGATCGCGATCACGAACGGGGTGCGGGTGGTCGACAGTTCGAGGTAGGCGTTGGACGCCCGGTACAGGTGCCCGGTGTGACGGATGTGCAGGTGCAGCAACTGGGTCAGCGGGACGTAGACCTCTTCGACATCGCGTTGGCTGGTGGGATCACCCAGGCCTCGTAGTCGCTCGAGCGTCGCCTGGTCGATCTCGATGTCGGTGTGGTCGGCCAGGGCTGCCCACTCATCACGGGTCAACTCGACGAAGGGCCCACCGTTGTCGGCGTGCTTGGCACCGGGATCGGCGTTCATCGGGCAAGATTTTCACGCACGGTCGGCGACGCGCCACCCTCCGCGCCGATTTAGCGAAACGCTCACTCTCATTGTACGTTTCTTGCCATGTGCGGAATCGTTGGATATGTGGGGCCCCGAAGCGCCCAGGACGTCGTGATCGAAGGGCTGCGCCGGCTCGAGTACCGAGGCTACGACTCCGCGGGCATCGCGGTCGAGTCGCAGGGTGAGCTGTCGGCGCGCAAGAAGTCGGGCAAGTTGGCCAACCTGGTCGTCGAACTGGACGAGCACCCGATCCCCGCGTCGACCCATGGCATCGGCCACACCCGCTGGGCCACCCACGGCGGACCCACCGACGCCAACGCCCACCCGCACCTAAGCCAGAACGGACGGGTCGCCCTCGTCCACAACGGCATCATCGAGAACTTCGCCGAGCTGCGCGCCGAGCTCGAGGCCGAGGGGGTCGAATTCACTTCCGAGACCGACACCGAGGTGGCCGCCCAGCTGCTGGGTCGCGAGGTCGAGTCCGGCGCCGGCCTGGTCGAGTCGCTGCGCGCCGTCAGCCGGCGGCTCGAGGGGGCCTTCACGCTGGTGGCGATCGACACCGCCGAGCCCGAGAGCGTGGTCGCTGCTCGTCGCAACTCCCCGTTGGTGGTCGGGCTGGGTGAGGGGGAGAACTTCCTCGCCTCCGACGTGGCCGCCTTCATCGAGCACACCCGCGAGGCCCTCGAACTCGGGCAGGACCAGGTCGTCGAGATCACCCCCGACACCGTGACCGTCACCGACTTCGACGGCGGTGAGGCCGAGACCCGTCCCTACCACGTCGACTGGGACCTGTCGGCGGCCGAGAAGGACGGCTTCGACTGGTTCATGCGCAAGGAGATCTTCGAGCAGCCCAAGGCCGTCGCCGACACCCTGCTCGGTCGCTGGGGCAGCAAGGGCGAGCTCGTCCTCGACGAGATCAGGATCAGCCCCGAAACCCTGCGACGCATCGACAAGATCGTCATCGTCGCCTGTGGCACTGCGTTCTACGCCGGAATGGTCGCCAAGTACGCGATCGAGCACTGGACGAGGATCCCCTGCGAGGTCGAGATCGCCAGCGAGTTCCGCTACCGCGACCCGATCATCGATCCGATGACCCTGGTGGTCACCATCTCGCAGTCCGGCGAGACCGCCGACACGCTGATGGCCATCCGCCACGCCCGTGAGCAGCACGCCAAGGTGATCGCGATCTGCAACACCAACGGCGCGACCATCCCGCGCGAGTCGGATGCGGTGATCTACACCCACGCCGGCCCCGAGATCGGGGTGGCCTCGACCAAGGGCTTCCTCACCCAGGTGGTGGCCTGCTACCTGCTCGGGCTCTACCTCGCCCAGGTGCGCGGCATGAAGTACGGCGACGAGATCAAGGCGCTGATGGACGAACTCGACACCATGCCGGCCAAGATCCAGAAGGTGCTCGACGAGCGCCAGCGGGTACTCGACCTGGCCGCTGAGTTCGCCAAGGTACCGTCGGTGCTGTTCCTGGGCCGCCACGTCGGCTACCCGGTGGCGCTGGAGGGCGCGCTCAAGCTCAAGGAACTCGCCTACATCCACGCCGAGGGGTTCGCGGCCGGTGAGCTCAAGCACGGCCCGATCGCGCTGATCGACCAGGAGCTGCCGGTGTTCGTGGTGGTGCCGCCCCAGGGCCGCGACCAGCTGCACGACAAGGTGGTCTCGAACATCCAGGAGATCCGCGCCCGTGGCGCGAGGACGATCGTGCTGGCCGAGGAGGGCGACACCGACGTCGAGCCCTACGCGGACGTGCTGATTCCGCTGCCGCGGGTCTCGACCCTGCTGCAGCCGCTGGTGGCCACCGTGCCGCTGCAGCTGTTCGCCTGCGAACTGGCCACCCAGAAGGGACATGACGTCGACCAGCCGCGCAACCTGGCCAAGTCGGTGACCGTCGAGTGACCTGCTGACCGGAGTCGTTGCGGCCACGTTCTCGAAGATTTCACCCGAGTGTGGCCGCAACTGTCAGTGCGAGTTGTTACCGTCACCGCACGACGCTGTGCCATCCCACAACCACGTCCTACCCACGATTCACGTCGTACCCGTGATGATCTAGGTAGTACCCATGGTCTAGGTAGTACCCCTGATCTAGGTCGTACCCGGGAATCACGTCGTACCAGGATCAAGGAGAATCCCCATGGCTCATGGCGACGTCACCCACGTCGACATCCCGGTGAGCAACAGCGCCGAGGCGACCAAGTTCTACAGCGACCTGTTCGGGTGGAACATCGCGACCTATCCCGGCTTCGAGGGCTACCCGATGTGGCAGGCCCCGAATCAGGTCTCGGGAGGCGGACTGGCGCCCTGCAGCGACAGCTTCACCCAGCCCCGGGTCGAGGGGTAGAACGGGCTCAGCCACACCGCGTCGACCCCGAGGTCAGCCAGGTGGTCGACGTGGGCGGTGACGCCGGCCAGGTCACCAATGCCGTCCCCATTCGCATCGGCGAAGGCTCGCGGGTAGATCTGGTGCACCACGGCGTTGCGCCACCACTCGGCTGCCATGCCTGTGAGCGTCGCACCGCCGACTGTGGCTGTCAACGCCCGTGGGCCGCACGAATCTGTAGGTTTGGCCCATGATCGTCGGCATCGGCATGGACGTGTGCTCGGTCGAGCGCTACGAGCGCATGGTCGAGCGCCACCCCGGTGTCGTCGCTCGCCTGCTCAACCCCTCCGAACGACAGGTGCCGATCGCCTCACAGGCCGCCCGGTTCGCCGCCAAGGAGGCACTGGCCAAGGCATTGGGCGCCCCGGCCGGCATGGTGTGGCTCGACTCCGAGGTGGTGCGCGCCGGCCACGGTCAGCCCAGCTTCGAACTGCGCGGCACGGTCGCTGCCAGGGCCGATGAACTTGGCATCACGCGCGTGCACCTGTCGATCAGTCACGACGCGGGCCTGGCCTGCGCCTACGTCGTCTGCGAGGGATGATGCACACCTTCGCCACGGCAGACCAGGTCAGGCAGGCCGAACAGGCTTGGTTCGCCGCGCGCGGCATCGACCAGTCAACTGTCACCCCGCTGATGCGGCAGGCTGCGGCCGCGGTCAGCGAGGTGGCCTCCGAGATGCTGGCCGAGTCATCGCGCCCCGCCCCGCACACCGTGGTGGTGCTGGCAGGCGTTGGCAACAACGCGGGTGACGCGTTGCTGGCCGCTGCCGACCTCGAGAACCAGGACGTGCGGGTTCTGGTCTGGGCCCCGTTCGACCGCACCCACCCCGAGGGGCTGAGGGCTGCGCTGGGACGAGGTGGGTTGCTGGTCTCGCGGGCCGAGGCGGTCACCGCCCTGGGCGAGGCATCGCTCGTGGTCGACGGGCTGTTCGGCATCGGCGGCCGCCCGGGCCTGCCTGAGTCGGTCGCAGAGTTCGCCGGGCACTGTGTCGCCGCGGGAGTGCCAGTGCTGGCCGTCGACCTGCCCAGCGGGTTGGACGCCGACCGCGCCGACGCGTCATCCAACCACCTGCAGGCCACTCGGACCGTCACCTTCGTGGCCGCCAAGCCGGTGCACGTACTGCAACCGGCCGCCTCGCGCTGCGGCGACGTCGACCTGGTCGACATCGGCGTCGCCGTGCCGGCCGCGCTGGGCCGTGTCTGGGATGCCGACGACGTGGCGGCCGTGTGGCCCTGTCCCGATGTCACCAGCGACAAGTACTCGCGCGGTGTGGTCGGGCTCGACACGGGTTCGGTGCTCTACCCCGGCGCCGGGGTGCTGTCGGCGCTGGGGGCGGTGCACGCCGGTGCTGGCATGGTGCGCTGCGCCTCGCCTGATCCGGTACCGGCCCGGGTGGTCGAGCAGTTGCCCAACGTGGTGGTCGGCACCGGACGCGTCCAAGCCTGGGTCTGTGGCTCGGGCTGGGGTGAACACGCCGGCAACCGCGATCGGCTCGCCACCCGGGTCGCCGACGGGGTGCCGCTCGTGGTCGACGCGGATGCGATCAGCCTGCTGGACGACCAGAACCCGTTGCCACAGGGCTGTCTGCTGACCCCGCACGCCGGTGAGCTGGCCCGGCTGCTGGGGGTCGAACGCCACGAGGTCGCCGCTGATCCGATAGGCCATGTCCAGCGTGCTGCCGAGCGCTTCGGTGCCACGGTGCTGCTCAAGGGCGCCACGCAGGTGGTGGCCGACCCCGGTGGTGCGGTGACGGTGGCCGTGGTCGGGCCGTCGTGGACGGCGCAGGCCGGCTCGGGTGATGTGCTGGCCGGCATCTGCGGCACCCTGCTGGCGGCAGGGCTGCCCGCTGCGGACGCGGCTGCCGCTGCGGCATCGGTGCAGGCGATGACCGCCAGGTTCCGTCCCGGCCCGTGGCCACCGCAGCGGATCGCCCAGTGGCTGCCCGAGACGATCGCGGGGTTGCAGCAGTCAGCCCAGAGTCTGACGGCCGAGATACGGCCGGCCCAGGTTCGGGCGGATCAGAGTCGCAACAACGACCGCTGAGGCCGCGGCAGACGGCTGCCGGTGTTGATCGCGGTCTCGTAGTGACCCACCAGCTGGGCGCAGATGGCCTCCCAGGTGCGTCCCTTCACCGTGGCGAGGGCGGCGGCCGAGAAGGCGGCGCGCTTGGCGTCGTCCCCGATCAGGTCGTCGACGTGGCGCCTGAGGCCCTCGAGGTCGCCCGGCTCGTAGAGCCACCCGGTGCGGGAGGGGTCGATCAGGTCGATCGGGCCGCCACGGCGCGGTGCCACCACCGGCAGCCCGCTGGCCATGCCCTCCTGGATGGTCTGGCCGAAGGTCTCGAGGTCGCCGGTGTGCACCAGCAGGTCGAAGCTGGCCAGCGCTCGCGCCAACTCTTCGCCACCCATGTGACCCAGGAACAGCGCGTTGGGCAGCGCCTTCTCCAACGACGCCCGCAGGGGGCCGTCCCCGATGATCACCAGTCGTGAGCCCGGCACGTCGGCGACCGCGCGCAGGTCCTCAGCCCGCTTCTCGCTGGCGAGTCGTCCGAGGAAGCCGATGATCTTGGTGCCCTCGGGAGCCCACTCACGGCGCAGCGACTCGTCCCGCTTGCTGGCGTTGAACCGCACCTGGTCGACACCGCGCGCCCAGATGCCGACGCGGGGGACGCCCTGGCTGATCAGCTGGTCGCGGGCATACGAGCTGGGGGCGAAGTTGAGCGTGCACAGCGAGTGCGCCTGACGCAGGCGCCGCCAGAACACCGGTTCCAGTTGCGGGAAGCCGTAGCGGGCGACGTAGGTGGCCAACTCTGTCTGGTAGATGCCGACCGCGGGGATGCCGAGTTCGGCCGAGGCCAGGGCGGCCTTGTACCCGAGTGCGAACGGGGCGGCGAGGTGGACGATGTCAGGGGCGTGCTCGTCGAGGATCTTGACCAGCGCGTTGGTGGTGGTCCCGACCACGCGGACGTCGGTGTAGACCGGCAGCGCGACCGAGGGTTGGGTGAGCACCGGGAAACCCATGTAGTGCTGTGGGGTGCGTCCACCGTCCTGTGGCGCGATCACGAAGGCGTCGTGCCCGGTGGCTCGCAGATGCTCCAGCATGCGGAGCACCGAGTTGGTGACCCCGTTGACCTGGGGGAGGAAGGACTCCGCCACGATGGCTACGCGCACCTTTCCAGAGTAACTGCGCTCTGGTGACTGGCTTGCATCGCGAAGCGCCACCGCACCCTGAACGTCGGGTGACGTCTTGGCGAACGGCAGCACGCTTCCATCGCTGACAAGGGGTGGCCTCGCCCATTCACGAGGATCCTGTGCCGACTGGTAGAGTGGTCAGTCGGTCTGGGCCCGACGCCTGGACCCCATGGCGAATCAGTTGCGTGGATGCGCGTCCGACAGGGACGCGAGCAGATGTGGGCGACCAATTCGCATGACACCTTCCCTGCGATTTCCCGCACTGATGCGACCTGTTCGGTCGAGATTGAAGCCTGCAATGAGCAAGTTCGACGCGCCCCGCGGCGCGAAGTCCGGTGGCCCCCGCCAAGGCGGCCCGAAGCGATCAACCAGCCGTCCGGCCAAGTCGCACAAGGCTGACGGCACCCCCAAGAAGCGGTGGAGCGCCAGCGAGCGCGCCGAGCGCGGTCACGACCCGCGCCGCCGTGGTGGTCAGCGCCGCGACGACGACACCAGGCGTCCGCGCGAAGAGCGTGCACCTCGCTGGGACGATGCCCGTCGCGAGAGCCGCGACCGTCACGAGGGCCGGGTCGAGGGACGTGACCGCCACGCCCAGGCCGGCGAGCGCCCCCGCAACCGTGACTGGATCAAGCGTGAGGAGCGTCAGTTCGCCGACCGCATCGAGCGCTCCGAGGACCGTTGGGGACGTGGCCCGCGCGAGGATCGTGCGCGTCGTGACGCCTGGGGTCGCGACGACCGGCCGCGCCGTGAGACCTGGGGGCGCCACGAGCGTCCGCGCCGTGACGAGCGGTCCAGCCGGGATGAACGTCCCGGCCGTGACGACCGTCCCCGTCGTGACTGGGACGACCGTCCGCGGCGGGGCCGCGATGACCGCTTCTCGCACGACGATCGTCTTCGCCGTGACGACCGGCACAGCCGTGACGATCGGTTCAGCCGGGCCGCCCAGTTCAACCGGGACGACCGGCCTCGTCGTGACGACCGTCCGCGCCGTGAGTGGGACGACCGTCCGCGGCGGGACCGCGACGACCGCTTCTCGCGCGATGATCGTGCGCGCCGTGACGACTGGGCCAACGACGAGGTCGAGCCCAGCGACACCATGGAGTGGACCGAGACTGAGATCGATGATCTCGACCTGTCGGCGGTCAGTGACGAGGACGGCTTCGCCCGACTCGGCCTGCCCGAGCAGTTGGTGGCCGCGCTGACCGCGCAGGGCATCACCGACCCGTTCCCGATCCAGGCTGCGACCGTTCCGGTCGCGCTGACCGGGCGCGACGTGCTGGGCCGCGGACGCACCGGTTCGGGCAAGACGCTGGCTTTCGGGCTGCCGATGCTCACCCGGATCGCCTCTCGCAACGGACACAAGAACTCACCGGCCGGCATGGTGCTGGTGCCCACCCGAGAGCTCGCCCTCCAGGTGGCCGACGTGTTGTCGCCGCTGGCCTCGACGTTGGGCCTGCACCTTGCCCTGGTTGCTGGTGGCATGAGCTACGGGCCGCAGATCAAGGCGTTCGACCGTGGCGTCGACATCGTGGTTGCCACCCCCGGCCGCCTGATCGACCTGCTCGAGCAGGGCGTCGCCGACCTCTCCAAGGTGCAGGTCACCGTGCTCGACGAGGCCGACCACATGGCCGACCTGGGCTTCATGCCCGCGGTCACCACCCTGCTCGACGCGGTGCCGACCGACGGTCAACGGATGCTGTTCTCGGCCACCCTCGACGGGGCGGTCGACCGGTTGGTGCGCCGTTACCTGCACGACCCCTCGCTGCACGAGGTCGACTCGAGCAAGGCCGCGGTCACCACCATGGAGCACCGCCTGCTGCTGGTCGCCCCGCACCACAAGAACGCCACCACCGCCGCCATCGCCAACCGCGAGGGTCGCACCGTGATCTTCGCCCGCACCCAGATGGGCGCCTCGCGGGTCGCCGAGCAGTTGCGTGAGGCCGGCGTGATGGCCGGTGCCCTGCACGGTGGGCTCACCCAGGGTGCCCGGGCCCGGATGCTGGCCGCGTTCAAGGCCGGCAGCGTGCCGGTCCTGGTCGCCACCGACGTTGCCGCGCGCGGCATCCACGTCGACGACGTCACCCTGGTGCTGCAGGTCGATCCGCCGATGAACTCCAAGGACTACCTGCACCGCGCCGGACGCACGGCTCGCGCCGGCGAGACCGGTGTGGTGGCCACGATTGTCCTGCCGCACCAGCGACGCCAGGTGCAGCGACTGGTCGGGGCTGCCGGGGTGCGCACCGAGCCGATCAAGCTCGAGCCGGACGATGAGCAGCTGTCCGAACTGACCGGCGCTCGTCCGGTCACCGACGGGCCGATCGCCCAGGAGGACTTCGACGCGCTGATCGCCCCCAAGAAGAGCGTGCGGGTCGCCCGTCCCCGTCAGGCGCACGGTGGTCGTGGTCGTGGCGGGTTCGGACGCGGGGGATCCGGGCGTGGCGGCTTCGGTCGTGGGCGTGGGAACGAGCGTCCCCGCCGCGATTGGTCCAACTAGAGTTGTCGGCTGTGATCGACGCAGTGGGGGACGAAGCCGTGGTGGAACTGCGCGTGGCCGAACTGGCTGACGCGCCCACCATGCTGCGCCTGATCCATGCGGCCTTCGCGGCGCGTCCCCCGGTCGACCCGCCGGCAGCTGCTCTGTCCGAAACGTTGGCCGACATCGAGGCACACTTGGTCGAGGGCTACGGGGTGGTCGCCGACGTCGACGGCGTTCCCGCGGGAACGCTGCTGCTCACCCCTCGCGCCGATGGGGTGGTCTACATGCACCGGGTCTCGGTGCATCCCGACCACCGTCAGGCCGGACTGGCCGCGGCGATGGTGCGAGGGGCGGCCGAACTCGCCGCTGACCTCGACGCCCGCTGGATCGAACTGCTCTGCCGACGCGAGTTCCCCCAGACCCTGCGCTGGTGGCAACGGCACGGTTTCACCATCGACCGCGAGGACGACCTGGGCCACATCCTTCGTCGACGACTGCCGGTGCGGGTCGAGGTGCCGACCGCCGACGACATGCACCGCCTGGGCGCCTCGCTGGCCGGTCTGCTGCGCGCCGGTGACCTGGTCATCGCCACCGGTGAACTCGGTGCCGGCAAGACCACCCTGACCCAGGGCCTGGGCGAGGGCCTGCAGGTCGACGGGCCGATCATCTCGCCCACCTTCGTGCTGTCGCGCATCCATCCCTCGCGGGTGGGTGGGCCCGGTCTGGTGCACGTCGACGCCTATCGGCTGGGATCTGCTGCCGAACTCGAGGACCTCGACCTGGACGCCTCGCTCGCCGACTCGGTCACCCTGGTCGAGTGGGGTGCCGGACTCGCCGAGGGTCTGAGCAGCGATCGACTCGAGGTCGACATCCGCCGTGATGCCGACAGGGGCGACACGACCGGTGAGGACGAGGGTCGACAGGTCTACGTGGTCGGCGTCGGGCCGCGCTGGGCGACGGTCGACCTGGGTGTGCTCGCGGTCGAGGGAGCGACACGATGACCTGGACGCTCGCCATCGACACCGCCACCGTGGTCTGCGTCGGACTCAGCAACGGCAACGACACCTGGCGCGCACGGCTCGACGACAGCCGAGCCCACGCCGAGCAGCTGACCCCCTTGCTCAACCAGGTCTGCGCCGAGGCAGGCATCACCCTGCGCGAGCTCGACCGGATAGCGGTCGGCGTCGGACCGGGGCCGTTCACCGGCCTTCGGGTCGGGGTGGTGACCGGACTCACCCTCGCCAGCCTGGGACGCGTCCCGGTCACCGGGGTGAGCTCTCTCGACGTCGTCGCCCGGCAGTACGTCACCTCGTCCGAACCGCCGACCGGGGAGTTCGTCGCCGCGCTGGACGCCCGCCGCAAGGAGCTCTACTGGTCGCACCACCGTGCTGACGGCAGCCGGAGCGGTGAGCCGCAGGTGAGCACCTACGACCAGCTGCCCGACCTGCCGGTGACCGGGCCGGGCGCCCTGGTGCACCCCGGTGGGATCACCGTGGTGGGGCCGACCGCCCTCGATGCCGGCGTGCTCGCTCGCGACCTCGACCTGTTGCCCGACTCCGGCACCGAACCGCTCTACCTGCGCAAGCCCGATGCGGAGGTTCCCGTGGCGCGGAAGTCGACCGTGCTGCAGCCACGACTGGGGTTGAGGAGGCGGCCGTGACCGACACGATCACCGTTCGTCGGGCCACCATCGACGACCTGGACGACCTCGCCGCCATCGACCGTGCCGGCTTCGAGGAGCGGGAGCAGTGGTCGCGCCAGGCCTGGGCGGACGAACTCGCCGCGGCTGACCGGGTGGTGCTGGTCGCCCGTGACACCGAGGGGTTGGCAGGGGCGATCTCCATCGCCCGCCAGTTCGACACCGTCGACCTGCTGCGCGTGGTTGTCGCCCAGCGATCGCGTCGTCGCCGCCTGGGCGAGCGGCTCGTCCACGAAGCGGTCTGGCACGTGCGCGACGCCGACCGGGTGCTGCTCGAGGTGCGCCACGACAACGCGGCGGCGCTGATGCTGTACGCGAGGCTGGGCTTTCGTGCCATCGATCGGCGCCCTGACTACTACGGCCCCGGCCTGCACGCGGTCGTCATGCAGTCCGACCTTCCCTGGGAGGCGCTGTCATGAATGATGTCGCTGTCATGAATGATGTCGCTGTGACGAACGATGTGGTCGGCTCCACCGGACCGCTGGTGCTGGGCATCGAGTCATCGTGCGACGAAACCGGTGTCGGAATCGTGCGTGGCAACACCCTGCTCGCCAACGAGGTGGCCAGTTCGGTCGATCAGCACGTCCGCTTCGGCGGGGTGGTGCCCGAGGTGGCCAGCCGGGCCCATCTCGAAGCGATGGTGCCGACCCTGGAACGGGCCTGCGCCGCCGCCGACGTCGACCTGTCGGAACTCGACGGCATCGCCGTCACCGCCGGACCTGGCCTGATGGGGGCCCTGGTGGTCGGGCTGTCGAGCGCCAAGGCCTTGGCCTCGTACCTGGGCAAGGCGCTGTATGGGGTCAACCACCTGGTCGGACACGTCGCGGTCGACCTGCTCGACCACGGCGACCTGCCCACCCCGTGTGTGGCGCTGTTGGTCTCGGGTGGGCACACCCAGTTGCTGCTGGTGGGCGACATTGCCACAGACATCACCGAGATCGGGTCCACCATCGACGACGCCGCTGGTGAGGCCTACGACAAGGTGGCCCGCCTGCTTGATCTGAGCTACCCCGGCGGTCCGATCATCGACCGACTGGCGGCCGAGGGTGATCCCAAGGCGATCCGTTTCCCGCGGGGGCTGACTGCCCGGCACGACCTGGAGCGCCACCGCTTCGACTTCTCGTTCTCCGGCCTGAAGACGGCTGTGGCCCGCTGGGTCGAGACCGAACGGCGTGACGGACGAGAGGTGCCCGTCGCCGACGTCTGCGCCAGCTTCCAGGAGGCGGTCTGCGACGTGCTCACCGCCAAGACCGTGGACGCAGCGCTCGAGCACGGCGTCAAGCACGTGCTGATCGGCGGGGGAGTGGCGGCCAACTCGCGGCTGCGATCCCTGCTCGAGGAGCGCACCGCGTCGGCCGGCCTGCAACTGCGGCGGCCTCGCCCGGGTCTGTGCACCGACAACGGCGCGATGATCGCTGCCGTGGGCACCCAGGTGATCAAGGCAGGGCTTCGTCCCAGCTCGATGGACATCGGCGCCAACTCGGGCCTGCCGGTCTCAACAGTCTTGGTCTGACGTCCTTGTGGACTGCTCCGCATGGCGGAGCAGTCCACAACGAACGCTCAGACGTCGGTCGAGGAGCCAAGAGCCAGCGCCAGCGCCAGCGAGGTCCTGAGATCTGCGCTGCTGAGATGTCGTCGCCGGCGCGGCCAACCGCTCCCGCAGAGGGTTGGTGCCGCAATCCACGACATTTCAGCGGCGAGGGCAGCGCTCAGTTCACGTCGCCCAACCACAGCGGCCGGGTCGCCGGGTCTTCGAGCAGCCAGGTCGCCAGCCGCTGCGGATAGAACGGTGACCCGACCAACTCCGAGAGCGGCACCCAGCGCACCTCGGTCTGGGCCGTGTCCACCGCGGGCGGCTCGTCAGGCTGGTCGTCCAGAAGCTCGCACCAGAACCACAACTCGGTCTGCTGGAAGCTCGAGTCCCAGGCGAAGTGGTTGGCGCCGATGTAGTCACGTCCGCAGGCCAGGTCGCCCACGCGCACCCGGTAACCGGTCTCCTCGAACACCTCGCGGGTGGCGTTGTCGACCTTCGACTCACCGAACTCCTGACCACCGCCCGGGGTCAACCACCACTCGCCCTCCCGGTCGTGCAGCACGGTCACCAACAGGTGCCCGTCGCGCACCACCAGACCACGCGTCGCAGCCCGTACCCGGCCCGCCGGGGCGTCCATCGTGTCGACCATGGCGCCACCCTAGATGACGTCAGACGGGGGACGACTAGCCTGACCAGCGTGATCACGCCCATCCTCACCACGTTGGCCTTCGTCCTCCACCCCGACGGCGAGCGGGTGCTGATGTGCCACCGCATCGGGCGTGAGGACGACCAGCAGCTCGGCAAGTACAACGGTCTGGGTGGCAAGGTCGAGCGCGACGAGGACGTGGTGGCCTGCATCCGACGCGAACTGCTCGAGGAGGCCGGCATCGTCGCCACCCGGATGCGGTTGCGCGGAACGGTCAGCTGGCCGGGTTTCGGCACCGACGGCTCCGACCACTTCGGCCTGGTCTTCGTGGTGGACGCCTTCGAGGGCACCCCGCCCGAACGCAACGAGGAAGGTCCGCTCACCTGGGAGCGGATCGACTCGCTCGACCAACTGCCGATGTGGGAGGGCGATCGGTACTTCATGCCGCTGGTCTTCGACGACTCGGTGCCCCAGTTCCACGGTGTGCTGCCCTACGTCGACGCAAGACCCACCGGCTGGTCAGTGTCCGTGATTGGCTTGGACCATGACCGACACAATCTCCCGCGTTGAAACGTTCCTGGTCGAACCGCGGTGGCTGCTGGTTCGGGTCGAGACCGCCGACGGGGTGGTCGGCTGGGGTGAGGGCACCGTCGAGGGACGTGCCGCCACCGCCGCGAAGGCCATCGAGGAGATCTCGGAACTGATCATGGGCGCCGATCCGAGCCGGATCGAGGACCACTGGCAGGTGATGACCAAGGGGTCGTTCTACCGCGGTGGCGCCGTGTTCGCCAGTGCCGTGTCAGGCCTCGACCAGGCGCTGTGGGACATCAAGGGCAAGACCCTGGGCGTGCCGGTGTACCAACTGCTCGGGGGTGCGGTCCGTGACCGGATCCGGGTCTACGGCTGGATCGGCGGTGACGAGCCGGCCGAGGTCGCCGAACAGGCCGCTGCCGCCCGTGAGACCGGGCTCACCGCCGTCAAGATGAACGGCACCGCAGCGCTGGAGCACCTGGCCAGTGGCGCGGTGCTCGACGCCGCCGTCGAGCGGGTCGCTGCCGCCAAGCAGGCCATGGGCGACGAGGGCGATGTCGGCATCGACTTCCACGGCCGGGTCTCGATGCCCAACGCCCGTCGGCTGCTGCACCTGCTCGAGCCGGTGAGTCCGATGTTCGTCGAAGAGGCTGTCGTCCCCGAGAACAGCCACCTGTTCGCCGACCTCGCCGCCCGCACCTCGATTCCGCTGGCCACCGGTGAGCGGCTCTACAGCCGCCAGGAGTTCCTGCCGGTGCTGCAGGGCGGCATCGCGATCGTCCAGCCGGACCTGTCGCACGCCGGTGGTATCACCGAGTGCCGCAAGATCGCCACCATGGCCGAGACCTTCGGCGCGCTGCTCGCGCCGCACTGCCCGCTGGGTCCGATCGCGCTGGCCGCCTGCCTGCAACTGGGCTTCGCGACCGCCAACCACGTCATCCAGGAGCAGTCGCTGGGCATCCACTACAACACCACCGGCGACCTGCTCGACCTGATGGTCGACCGGTCGGTCTTCACCACCCACGACGGCTTCATCGAGCGATGGGAGGCTCCTGGCCTGGGCGTCGAGTTGGACGAGGCCGCCGTGCGTGAGGCCGGTGCCCGCGGCCATGCCTGGCGCGGACCGCTCTGGCGGCTGCGCGACGGCTCGTTCGCGGAGTGGTGAGCCGATGACCGACCTGCTCACCGCCCTGACCGAGTCCGGACTGGTGGCGATCATCCGTTGCCCGGGCGCCGGCACCGCCACCCCGATCGGACGGACCCTGATCGAGGCCGGCGTGACGGTGCTCGAGGTGACCCTGACCACGCCCGATGCCCTCGAGGCGATCAGCGAACTGCGTGCCCTCGACACCCCGGGCGTGCTGGTCGGCGCCGGCACGGTGCTCACCGTCGACGACCTCGACAGCGCCCTCGAGGCCGGTGCCCAGTTCATCGTCACCCCGTCGTGGGCCGAGGCGGTGCCTGCAGCCGTCGAACGCGGCGTGCCGGTCGTCCCGGGTGCGTGGACGCCCAGCGAGGTGCACCAGGCCGACGCTGCCGGCGCCACCGCCGTGAAGCTGTTCCCGGCGCGCACCGGGGGGCCTGCCCACCTCAAGGCGATCCGTGACCCGTTCCCGCGGGTGCCGTTGGTGGCCGTCGGCGGGGTCGGGCCGGACGACGTGGTGGCCTACCGCGAGGCCGGAGCCATCGCCGTCGGGGTCGGTGGACCGCTGGTCGGCGACGCCGCCACCGGGGGATCACTGGACGACTTGGGCGAACGCGCCCGTGACTTCGTGGAACGGTGCCGACGTTGAGCGTGTGGACCTGCGGCGAGGCGATGGGAGCCCTGCGCACCGACGGACCGTTGCGGCTGGGCACGACCTGGACCACGCACGTCGCCGGCGCAGAACTCAACGCCTCGGTCGGGTTGGCCAGGCTCGGCCACCAGGTCACCTGGTGCAGCCGGGTCGGCGACGACGACTTCGGACGACTGGTCGTGCGCGAGGCCCGCGCCGAGGGGGTCACCCTCGACGTCGAGGTCGACCCCGAGCGCCACACCGGTGGTCTGCGGGTGGTGCGCCAAGCCGGAACCTCGTCGGTCAGCTACACCCGCCGCGGGTCGGCTGCCTCAGCCCTCGACGCCGCCACGCTCACCACGTCGCTCGAGCGCGCCAACGCTGACATCGCCCTGGTCTGCGGCATCACCCCGGCCTTGTCGCCGACCTGTCGCGACGGCTGGCTGGCCGTGGTCGCCGCCGCAGCTGAACGTGCCACGGTCGTACTCGACGTCAACCACCGACCCACCCTGTGGTCGTCCGACGATGCCGCCGCAACGCTGCGACAGGTGGTCGGCCGGGCGGACGTCGTCGTCGGAGACCTGGACGAGCTGCGGCTGCTGAGCGACGCCTCGTCCGAGGACGACGTGGTCGCCGACCTGATGAGCCAGGGTGTCGACCTCGTCGCGATCAAGCGCGGGGTCAACGGGGCGTCGCTGGTTCGTGCCGGGCAACGCCACGACCTGCTGGCAGAGCCGGCGGTCGAGGTCGACCCGATCGGTGCCGGCGACGCCTTCACCGCCGGTCTGGTCTCGGCGATGCTCGACGGTCTGGATGACGGCGCCGCGTTGGCTCGCGCGGTCGCCATGGGGGCCTGGGCGGTGTCGACCTCGGGCGACTGGGAAGGACTGCCGACCCGCGCCCAACTGCTCACCGGGCGCGGCGGCGTTCGTCGCTGAGCCGACGATGAGCATCCTGCTGACGCCGCTGGGGCAACGAGCCCTGGAACTCGCCGCTGGCCTCGACGACGTCGACTCGCTGGCTGCCGCCTCGAGGCTGCGTGCCGAGGTTCCCGCCGACATCGCAGCGGCCGCCCTCACCCAGGAGGCGCTGCGGCGCCGCGCACGCCGCAAGTTCGGTGACGCTGCCGCCTCGATGTGGTTCACCCGTGACGGGCTCGAGCAGGCCACCCGCCCGGCGGTCGCGAGGTGGCGGGCCAGACGCCTGGTCGAGTGGGGGATCACCCGTGTTGTCGACCTGGGCTGCGGCATCGGCGCTGACGCGGTGGCCTTCGCCGAGGCGGGCCTGGAGGTGCTGGCGGTCGAGTGCGACGAGGACACCGCCGAGTTCGCGGCCCTCAACCTGGCTCGGTTCCCGCACGCTGACGTCGAGGTCGGCGACGTGCTCGACCTGGTCGATCCGGCCTCTCCCGCCAGCCCCGACACCGCGGTCTTCCTCGACCCGGCACGGCGCACCGCCGCCGGTCGCAGTTGGAGCCTGACCGATCTCAGCCCGCCCTGGAGCTTCGTCGAGGCGATGCTGGGACGAGGCCAGCTGGTCGTGGTCAAGCTCGGGCCCGGGGTGCCCGACCGGGTGCTGCCCACCGACGCCGAGGTCGACATCGTCGACGAGGGTGGCGACGTGGTCGAGGCCACGGTGTGGCACGGGCCCCAGGTCGCTCCCGGCCGGCGAGCACTGCGGGTCGACGGAGACGACATCGAGGTCATCGCCAGCACCGAGCGAGCCCTGGACGACGGTCAGGGACGGATCGGTCGGTTCGTCCACGAACCGGTCGGAGCGGCGATCCGCGCGCATGCGGTCGCCGACCTGCCCGGAGCCGAGCGGTGGTGGGGGCCCCTACCCGGGGTCGCCTACGCCAGCAGCGACCAGCCGTCGTCCTCGACCTGGGCGACCAGCTTCGAGGTGCTCGAGGTGCTGCCCTGGCGCGAGCAGACCCTGCGGGCTTGGTGCCGTGAGCACGGCATCGGCACCCTGGAGATCAAGAAGCGTGGACTCGACGTCGATCCCGCCGCGCTGCGACGACGGCTCAAGCTCTCGGGTCAGGCGTCGGCGACGGTCATCCTCGCCCCGCACAGCGGGGGAGCGGTCTGCCTGGTGGTGCGGCGGGTGAGAGATGCCTGAGCGCCGCGGACCCCGAGTCGAACTGGTCTGGCCCGGCAAGGACGAGGCGCTCGCCCTGGCCGAGGTGCCACCGAGATCGCAGCTGGTGGGCGACCTGAACGCCGGTCAGGTGTTCCTTGAGGGGGACAACCTCGAGGTGCTGAAGCACCTGGTGGGCACGCACACCGGCGCGGTGAAGTTGATCTACATCGACCCGCCTTACAACACGGGGAAGTCCTTCGTCTACCGCGACGACGAGCACCCCGACCATGCGGCTTGGCTGTCGATGATGGCCCCGCGGTTGGTGCTGGCCCGGCGCCTGCTGACCGACGACGGAGTGATCGCTGTCTCGATCGACTCCGGTGAGGTGCACCACTTGGCGTTGCTCATGGATGAGGTCTTCGGCGAGGCCAACCGGCTCAACGACATCGTCTGGGTGAGCAACCTCAAGGGCCGCCAACTCGAGGCCCCGGGCGCGGCCGTCACCCACGAACACATCCTGGTGTACGCCCGCGACGCCGGTCGCGTGCCGCAGTTCCGCGGGTCGCTCGCCGAGCTCCACGCACTGATGCCCAGTGTCTACAAGCGTGCCGGCTACCCGATCCAGCACGACGATCGCGGCCCCTTCGTCACCAAGAACGAACTGCACAACACCAACTCCCGCTTCAACGAGCAGACCGCACCGTCGATGGTGTTCCGCATCCACCACCACCCCGGCACGGGCGAGGTGCGGGTCACCGACATCGACGACGAGACGGTCTTCCCCGGGTTCGTGACAGCGATGCCCCACCCGAACGCCCGCGAGGGAGTGCGCTTCCACGCCTGGCGGTGGAGTCGCGCCCGGGTGCTGGCAGAGCACGCCGAGCTGAAGTTCGACACCGCTGGCGACCGGTTGCGGATCTGGACGAAGATCCGCGACACCGACGGCGTGGCCCTCAAGGACCTGGTGATCGGCCCCGGCACGCTCACCGGGCAGGCCGACCTGGCTGCGTTGGGGCTCGCGAGGGTGTTCGACACCCCCAAGCCGGTGGCGCTGCTTCGTCCGCTGATCGCTGCCGCCACCGGCCCGGACGACCTGGTGCTCGACTTCTTTGCCGGGTCTGGGTCCACCGGTCACGCCGTGGCCCTGCAGAACTCCCTCGACGGCGGACGACGCCGCTGCCTCAGCGTCAACAACGCCGAGCCGACCCACCCGAGGTCGATCGCCGCCGCGCAGGGATTTGCATCTGTCGCCGACATCACGCGGTCCCGGCTCGACAGGGTGCTCGCGGTGGTGCCGGGGGCCGCCGAAGCCGGCCTTGGACTGGCCGGCTTGCGAGAGTCGGGAGGCGATGATGCCTGAAGCCCCGACGAGTGGACGGGGCCAGGGTCGAGGCATACCTCGACCCGCTCGGGTGCAGCGACCTGATGGGAGCGGTCCCCACGCTCGCAGCGCTGACTCGACTCCACCGAGCCCACAATGCGAGAGTTCCCTCCAGCACACTCGACATCGTGCTCGCCGCACGTGGCGAGGTCCCCGCGGTGGCACCCACCGATCCTGACAGCTGCGTCGACCTGGTGCTGTCTCGGCGAAGCGGCTACTGCTTCCACCTCAATGGTGCCTTCGGGTGGTTGATGCACACGATGGGCTACTCCGTGAAGCGCGTCCGGGCGGGGGTGCAGTTGGCGCGTGATCCTGCACCTGTCGGCGCGACTGGTGCGCATCTGGGGCTGTTGGTGACCCTGCCGGACCACGTCGCTGTCTACTGCGATGCCGGTCTGGGCAATGCCTCCGTCGACCCCTTGCCGCTGGTCAGTGCGGTCAGCCGCCAAGGCCCCTTCGCCTTCGCGATGCGCCCATCGGAGGTGGTCGAGTCCGGCTGGCGGTTCGACCAGGATCCCAGGCTGCAGAGCTGCCACGGCATCGACCTCGACACGGCCGGCGTGGCCTACGACGACTGCTCCGTGATTCACGACCTGCTCTCCACCGACCCCGAATCGGTCTTCGTCCAGAACGTGATCGTGCGCCGGCGTCCGCAGGACGCCTCCATGACCATGCGCGGGGTGGTACTGACCCGTGTTGGGGAGGCAGGACCCAGATCGTCGAGCTCCACTCTCTCGAGGCGTGGCGCAGCGTGTTGCAGGAGGAGTTCGGCTTGCTTCTCGACCACATGCCCGGCGTGGCGCTGGCTCGGGTGCACCAGCACGAGCGTGGGGCACTCGCCCGGCACCGTGCCCGGAACACCAGCGCTGGGCTGCGCTGAAGACTCCTCCGACGGGCGAGGCCTGCGTCAATCCTCGTGCGCCCAGGCGACTTCGTTGGCACTCAGGTTGATCGAGTGCCAGAGCGGTACTAAGTTTGTCTCTGGCACTCGCACCACCGGAGTGCCAGATGTGCTCGGGGCGACACCGCGACGACGCCCTGGCCGATCTGTCCACACCAGCCGCCGCACGGCGGCACAGAACTAGCCAGAAAGGGGTTTGAACGTGGCAGCCACGATCAAGCCGCTCGAGGACCGCGTCCTCGTCCAGCCTCTCGAAGCCGAGCAGACCACCGCCTCCGGCCTGGTCATTCCCGACACCGCCAAGGAGAAGCCGCAGGAGGGTCGCGTCGTTGCGACCGGTCCCGGCCGCATCGACGACAACGGCAACCGCGTCCCGCTGGACGTTGCCGAGGGTGACGTCGTCATCTTCTCGAAGTACGGCGGCACCGAGGTCAAGTACGACGGCACCGAGTACCTGCTGCTGAACGCGCGCGACATCCTCGCCGTCGTCAGCAAGTGACCCGGACGACCCACACAGTCAGCGATCAAGGAGTCTGACCCATGCCCAAGATCCTTCAGTTTGACGAGGAGGCGCGTCGCTCACTCGAGCGCGGCGTCGACACCCTCGCCAACACCGTGAAGGTGACCCTCGGCCCCAAGGGCCGTTACGTCGTGCTCGACAAGAAGTGGGGCGCCCCCACCATCACCAACGACGGCGTGACCGTCGCGCGTGACGTCGAGCTCAGCGATCCCTACGAGAACCTTGGCGCCCAGCTCGCCAAGGAGGTCGCCATCAAGACCAACGACGTGGCCGGCGACGGCACCACCACCGCCACGGTGCTGGCCCAGTCGCTGGTGCACGAGGGCCTGCGCGCGGTTGCCGCTGGCACCAACCCGGTCGGCCTCAAGCGCGGCATCGAAAAGGCCGTCGACGCCGTGGTCGAGCAACTGCGCAGCATCTCGCGCGCTGTCGAAACCACCGACGACATGGCCAATGTCGCCACCATCAGCTCCCGTGACGAGCAGATCGGCGCCCTGATCGCCGAGGCGTTCGACAAGGTGGGCAAGGACGGCGTCATCACCGTCGACGAGTCGAACACCTTCGGCACCGAACTCGAGTTCACCGAGGGCATGCAGTTCGACAAGGGCTACCTGTCGCCCTACTTCGTCACCGACGCCGACCGCATGGAGGCCGTCCTCGACGATCCCTACATCCTCATCCACTCCGGCAAGATCAGCTCGATGAACGACCTGCTGCCGGTGCTGGAGAAGGTCATCGCCGCCCACGGCACGCTTTTCATCGTGGCCGAGGACGTCGACGGCGAGGCGCTGTCGACCCTGGTGGTCAACAAGATCCGGGGCACCTTCACCTCGGTCGCCGTCAAGGCCCCGGCCTTCGGTGACCGTCGCAAGGCCATGCTCGAGGACATCGCCATCCTCACCGGCGGCCAGGTGGTCGCTCCCGAGGTCGGCCTCAAGCTCGACCAGGTGGGTCTGGAGGTGCTCGGTCGGGCTCGCCGAATCGTGGTCACCAAGGACAACACCACCATCGTCGACGGTGCCGGTTCATCGGACGAGGTCGCTGGTCGCGTGGCGCAGCTGCGTCAGGAGATCGAGCGCACCGACTCCGACTGGGATCGCGAGAAGCTGCAGGAGCGGGTCGCCAAGCTCGCCGGTGGCGTCTGCGTGATCAAGGTCGGCGCCGCCACCGAGGTGGAGCTGAAGGAGAAGAAGCACCGCATCGAGGACGCCGTCTCGGCCACTCGTGCGGCCATCGAGGAGGGCATCGTCGCCGGTGGCGGCTCGGCCCTCATCCATGCCGCGTCGGTGCTCAAGGACAACCTCGGTCTCGAGGGTGACGAGAAGGCCGGTGTGCAGATCGTCGCCAAGGCCGTGGCCGAGCCTCTGCGCTGGATCGCCGAGAACGGTGGCGAACAGGGTTACGTGATCACCACCAAGGTCGCCGAGATGGAGCCGGGTCACGGCTTCAACGCCAAGACCGGTGAGTACGGCAACCTGCTCGAGGCCGGTGTCATCGACCCCGTCAAGGTCACCCGCTCGGCGCTGGCCAACGCGGCCTCGATCGCCGCGCTGCTGCTGACCACCGAGACCCTGGTGGTCGACAAGCCCGAGGACGAGGAGCCGGCGGCTGGACACAGCCACTGATTGCTCGCCTCACCAGGCACACGAGGGCCCCGGAACCGACTCAGGTTCCGGGGCCCTCGCGCTGGCGCTCCCCACTCGACCAGCCGGTGCGTCAGTTCATCGGGAACGGGGCGAACCCATCTGTGGGGTACAACCCCGGCCGCGGGCCGCCGCCCAGCCCGAACTCGCCACCGCCCGGTTCGCTCTCCGACGTGCCCAGCAGCGACCGGGTGAGCATGGACGAGTCGTCCAGGAAGCGGCTGACCACCTCGTCGAGCACCTCGTCGGTGATCTCGGGGGAGTCCTCGCTCGCGCGCAGGGCGGCGAGTCCGGCTCGGCGCATGACCTCCTTCATCGCCGAGGCGGTCACCCCCTCCAGTCGCTCGGCAGCCACCGACAGGTCAGCAGTCACCGGCACCTTCGCCGCGTACAACCGCAGCAGCGCCTCTCGTCCGGCCTGGTCGGGGCGCGGCACCTCGACCGCGAGGTCGACCCGGCCGGGACGCTGCACCAGCGCCTCCTCAAGTTCGCTGGCCCGGTTGGTGGTCAGGATGAAGGTCACGTCGGCGTCGGACGACACCCCATCCATGGCGTCCAGCAGGGTGAACAGCAGCGGGTTCCCCTCAGGGGTGTAGGAGCGGTCCTGGGCGACCAGGTCGACGTCCTCACAGACCACGATCGACGGCGTGAGCCGGCGGGCCAACGCGGTCGCGGGACTGATGAATCGCAGGCCGCCGCCGGTGAGGACGACCACGGTCGCCTCGGGCGCTCGTCCGATCAGGTGGCGCACGGTGTGGGTCTTGCCGGTGCCGGGCGGCCCGTACAGCAGCACGCCACGCTTCAGGTGCAGGCCGTACTCGCCGAGCCGCTGGGCGCTGGCCCCGATGCCGATCACGTGGTCGACGATCTCGTCCAGCACGCCCTCGGGCAGGATCACCTGTTCGGCAGCCACGTCGGGGCGAGGCATGAAGCTGACCAACTCGTTGCCGTAGTGCTCGCTCATGCCGAAGGTGACCACCTGGCCGCGCAGCAGGTCGTTGGAGTCGACCAGGGTCCGCAGCGCCTCCAGCGTGGCCTGACCCGCCTCAGGAGTCGCCGACACCACCTCGAGGGTGATCTCGGCGGGCGACTGCCTGCTGGTGAATCGGAGCACGAGCACCACCGGCTCACCGCTGGGGGCACGGCTGGTCACCAGCCCGGCCTGCACCACCGTCAGCATCCGGTCATGGCCGACGGCCACCTGGGCGTGAGTCGGGCGACTGAGGGTCGAGCGACCCTGACGCAGCTCCTGGTCGAGCACCGAGGCCAGGTCCTGGTGCTGGTGGTGCGACACCGACAGCCCGAACCACACGGGTGCGGCGCCGTCGGGGTCGGGATGGGCCTCGAGGTGGGCCTGCACCGCCAGGTGCACCGAGGCGTGCGCCCAGGTCGGCCACGTCGCCTCGACGATGCTGGCCTCCAACGCCGGAAGGCCGATGTGGTCACCGATCCGGTCGGTGACGGCGCTGCCGGCGTTCTCGGCCAGCACCGAATGGGCGTACTCGAAGGCACGTCCGAGGTTGTGCACCATGTGGCGCGACGTCCGAAGGTCATCGGATCCGTCGGTGCTGCGGGGTTCGATCTCGCTCATCGGGTCAGTCTGGCAGCGCAGGGGAGCGACCGACATCGTCCTGCGGTCGCAGGTCACCCTGATCGGGCGGCAGGGGCATGCCGGTGGCGGCGATAGAGTGGCTCTCGTCCCACCGAGACCCGTCGTGGACGACCGCGAGGATGGATCATCTTGACTGACGACGCACCCCTGGACCTGCCGCTCGGCCTCACCTATGACGACGTGCTGCTGCTGCCCGGGTTCTCAGACCTGGCCCCCGGCGACATCGACATGACCACCCGGCTGACCCGGACGATCCAGATCAAGTCGCCGCTGCTCAGTGCCGCGATGGACACCGTCACCGAGTCGCGGATGGCGATCGCCATGGCTCGCCAGGGTGGAATCGGCGTGCTGCACCGCAACCTGTCGATCGCCGACCAGGCCTACCAGGTCGACCTGGTCAAGCGCACCCAGACCGGCATCATCACCAACCCGGTCACCATCGGCCCCGACGCCACGTTGGACGAACTCGACCGGCTGTGCGGTGAGTACCGGGTCTCTGGCCTGCCCGTGGTCGAGCCCGACCAGACCCTGATCGGCATCTGCACCAACCGCGACCTGCGCTTCACCCCGGTCGCCGAGTGGGGCACCACGCTGGTCCGCGACGTGATGACCCCGATGCCGCTGGTCACCGCCCCGGTCGGCATCTCGCGCGAGGACGCCACCCTGCTGCTGCGCAAGCACAAGCTCGAGCGCCTGCCGTTGGTCGACGAGCAGGGCAAGGTCGCCGGCCTGATCACGGTCAAGGACTTCGTGAAGTCCGAGCAGTTCCCCAAGGCGTCCAAGGACGACCAGGGCCGGCTGATGGTCGGTGCCGCGATCGGGTACTTCGGTGACGCGTGGGAGCGGGCCACCACCCTGATCGACGCCGGTGTCGACGTGCTGGTCGCCGACACCGCCCACGGCCATGTGCGGATGCTGCTCGAGATGGTGGCCCGGCTGAAGTCAGACCCCGCCACCAGCCACGTGCAGGTGATCGGTGGCAACGTCGCCACTCGCGAGGGCGCCCAGGCCTTCGTCGACGCCGGCGCCGACGCGGTCAAGGTGGGGGTCGGGCCGGGCTCGATCTGCACCACCCGCGTGGTCACCGGTGTCGGTGCGCCCCAGGTGACGGCGGTCTTCGAGGCGGCCAAGGCCTGCCGCCCAGCCGGGGTGCCGGTGATCGCTGACGGCGGCCTGAAGCACTCCGGTGAGATCGCCAAGGCGCTGGTCGCCGGCGCCGACACGGTCATGGTCGGCTCGCTGCTGGCCGGCTGCGACGAGTCGCCGGGCGACCTGGTCTTCGTCAACGGCAAGCAGTACAAGGCCTATCGAGGCATGGGTTCGCTCGGTGCGATGAGCTCGCGGGGCAAGAAGTCGTTCTCGAAGGACCGCTACTTCCAGGCCGAGGTCGAGTCCGACGACATGCTGGTGCCTGAGGGCATCGAAGGCAGGGTGCTCTACCGCGGCGCACTCAGCACGGTCGTCCACCAGTTGTTGGGCGGGTTGTCGCAGTCGATGTTCTACGTCGGGGCACGCACCATCGACGAACTCAAGACCAAGGGCCAGCTGGTCCGGATCACCCAGGCCTCGCTGTCGGAGAGCCACCCGCACGACGTGCAGATGACCGTCGAGGCCCCCAACTACCACTCCAAGTGAATCGAGCCCCTGCCATGTACGACCTCGGACGCTCCCGCCGCGCGGTGAAGGCCTTCACCTTCGACGAGATCTCGATCGTGCCCTCGCGCCGCACCCGCGGGATCGACCAGGTCAACCTGGCCTGGAAGATCGACGCGGTCTCGCTCGACTACCCGCTGGTGGCCGCACCGATGGACTCGGTGATGAGCCCCGAGACCGCGATCGCCTTCGGCCAGCTCGGGGGCCTTGGCGTGCTCAACCTCGAAGGGTTGTGGACGCGCTACGAGGACCCCACCCCGATCCTGGAGGAACTGGCTGGGCTCGAGGCCGGCACCGAGGCCACGATGCGCATGCAGCAGGTCTACGCCGAGCCGATCAAGGGCGAGCTGATCCGCGAGCGGATGCGCCAGATCCAGGACGCCGGGGTGCCCGCAGCCGGTGCACTGTCGCCGCAGAACACCCAGGAGTTCGCCGCCGACGTGCTGGCCAGCAACCCCGACTTCTTCGTGATCCGTGGGCTGGCGGTCTCGGCCGAACACGTCTCCGACCAGGTCGAGCCGCTCAACCTCAAGGAATTCGTGCACCAACTCGACGTGCCGGTGGTGGTCGGCGGCTGCGCCAACTACCAGACCGCGCTGCATCTGATGCGCTCCGGTGCCGCCGGTGTGCTGGTCGGCTTCGGCGGGGCCTCGTCGAAGGCCAACCGCGACATCCTCGGCATCGAGGTGCCGATGGCCACCGCCATCGCCGAGGTCGCCGAAGCGCGCCGCGACTACATGGACGAGTCAGGTGGCCGCTACGTGCACGTGATCGCCGACGGTTCGATGGGACGATCTGGCGACATCATCAAGGCGCTGGCCTGCGGTGCCGACGCCGCCATGGTGGGCACCCCGCTGGCCCGCGCGAAGGAGGCTCCCGGACGAGGCTGGCACTGGGGGGCCGAGGCGTGGCACGAGACCCTGCCCCGCGGTCGCCGCGTCAAGATCGACCCGGTCGGCACCCTCGAGGAGGTCGTCCAGGGCCCCAGCCACGTCGTCGACGGGACGATGAACCTGGTCGGCGCGATCCGTCGGGCGATGGCCACCACCGGCTACACCGAGCTCAAGGAGTTCCAGCGCATCGAGTTGCGGATCCACTGAGGTCGTGGACACCGCCGTGGCGTTGGGGGCTGGCTCCTAGACTCGCCGCATGGCTCAGGTGCATCCCGAACTGGCCCGGCTGCGGTCGTCCATCGACAACATGGACGCTGCCCTGATCCACCTGCTCGCCGAGCGGTTCAAGGTGACGCAGCGGGTGGGGGAACTCAAGGCGACCGAAGGACTGGCACCCGCCGACCCCGATCGCGAGGCCGCCCAGATCGCCCGACTGCGCCGCCTTGCCCAGGAGGCCCACCTCGACCCGGAGTTCGCCGAGAAGTTCCTCAACTTCATCGTCTCCGAGGTGGTCCGCCACCACCAGGCGATCGCGCGCGAGGCCACCGGCAACTGAGCTGGCGTCTGCGCTGGTCAATGCCACACCACGTGCGCGACTGGCACTAGCGTGGCCTCGTGACCCCCGCCGCCCGCGCCAACCTGCTGCTCCTGCTCGCCTCGGCGATCTGGGGCTCAGCCTTCGTCGCCCAGCGGGTGGGCTCGGACTCCATGCCGCCGGCGGCTTTCACCGGGGTTCGCCACGTGATCGGCGCCCTGGTGCTGATCCCGGTGATCATCTGGTTCGACCGACGCCGTGGCATCAGCAAGGTCGAGGGCTGGGAACGCACCCGTCGCGTGCTGCTGCCCGGTGCCCTGGTCGGTGTCGCACTGTTCGCCGGCTCGTACCTGCAGCAGTTCGGCCTGGCCTACACCACCGCCGGCAACGCCGGTTTCATCACCAGCCTCTACATGGTGTTCGTGCCGGTGGCCGCCCGGCTGCTCGGTGCGCGGATGAGCCGCTGGGTGTGGGTGGGTGTACTGCTGGCCACCGCCGGGCTGTACCTGCTGTCGGTGCGAGACGGGTTCCGGATGGGGCTGGGCGACACCCTCGTGCTGGCCTGTGCGGTCGCCTGGACGGTGCAGATCCTGCTGGTCGACAAGTACGCGCCGACCCTGGACGCGGTGCGCCTGGCCGCCACCGAGTTCGCCGCCTGTGCGGTGATCGGCCTGGTGGTCTCGGTGGTCACCGAGACTGATCCCTTCGCCGGCACCTTCACCGCGATGGCCCCGCTGCTCTACGCCGGTGTGCTGTCGACCGGTGTCGCGTTCACCCTGCAGGTGATGGCCCAGCAGCACGCACGCCCCTCGACCGCAGCGCTGATCATGGCCCTGGAGTCGGTGTTCGCGGTGGTCGCCGGCACCCTGTTCCTGGCCGAGCGGATGGATGGTCGGTCGCTGGCCGGGTGTGCGCTGATGCTGGCGGGCATCATCCTCGCCCAGCGCGCTCCCGCAGCGACCCCGCCGCCATCGGCGGCGGCACCGCAACCCGCCTAGCTAGGGGCAGGCCCTCAGATCATGAACTCCGGCGCCAGGCCCAGGTCGGTGCCGCTGTCGGGGGTGCGTCCACGACCGCCCACCTGGGTGACGATGTCGTCCGGGCCGGGCACCGGGCTGCCGTGGGCGTCCGGGGTGCGCGAGCGCACCTTCGAAGGTGCAGCCAGCACGATCTCACCTGCGGGCACGTCCTTGATGACCAGGGCATTCGTCCCGATCTTGGCGTCGTCACCGATGTGGATGTCGCCGATCACCATCGCGCCGGCACCGATCACCACCCGGTTGCCCAAGGTGGGGTGGCGCTTGACCGGCTTGAGGCTTCGTCCACCCAGGGTGACCTGGTGGTAGAGCATGCAGTCGTCGCCGACGATGGCGGTCTCGCCGATCACCACGCCCATACCGTGGTCGATGAAGAACCGGCGACCGATCTGCGCCCCGGGATGGATCTCGATACCGGTCAGGGCACGTGAGACCTGGCTGACCACCCGGGCCAGCGGGCGCAGCGCCGGGGACTTCGTCCACAGCGCATGCGCCCCCCTGTGCATCCAGATGGCGTGCAGGCCCGAATAGACCACGGCCACCTCGAGCCGCGAGTGAGCAGCGGGGTCTTCGCTCATCGCGGTGTCGAGGTCTTCGAGCACCCGATCCTTGATCAGGCGCAGGCGCGGGCCGAGGGGGCTCATTCCTGGTTGTACAGGTGGGAGTAGAGCACCGACGACAAGTAGCGCTCACCGAAGTCGGGCAGCACCACGACGATGTTCTTGCCGGCGTTCTCAGGACGAGCGGCCACCTGCGCCGCAGCGGTCAGCGCGGCACCGGACGAGATGCCGACGAACAGGCCCTCGTCGGTGGCGGCCTTGCGGGCGGTCTCGACCGACTGCTCGCTCGAGACGGTGATGACGTCGTCGATCACCGAGCGGTCGATCACGGTCGGGACGAAGTTGGCGCCCATGCCCTGGATCTTGTGCGGACCGGGCTGGCCCCCCGACAGCAGCGGCGACTCGGCCGGCTCGACGGCGACGACCTGGATCTCGGGCTTGCGCTCCTTGAGGTACTTGCCCGCGCCGGTCACGGTGCCGCCGGTGCCGACACCGCAGACCAGGATGTCGATCGAGCCGTCGGTGTCCTCCCAGATCTCGGGACCGGTGGTGGCGTAGTGGATCTCGGGGTTGGCCGGGTTGTCGAACTGGCGCACCAGCACCGCACCCTGGGCACCCAGCTCCTCGGCCTTGTTCACGGCGCCACGCATGCCGTCGGCGCCGGGGGTCAGCACCAGTTCGGCACCGAAGGCGCGCAGCAGGGCGCGACGCTCGAGGCTCATCGTCTCGGGCATGGTCAGCACGACCTTGTAGCCACGAGCGGCGCCGACCATGGCCAGGCCGATGCCGGTGTTGCCCGAGGTGGCCTCGACGATCGTTCCGCCGGGCTGCAGCTGGCCCGACTTCTCGGCGGCGTCGACCATGGCGACCGCGATGCGGTCCTTGACCGAGTTGGTCGGGTTGTAGAACTCCAGCTTGGCGATCACGTTCGCGGCCTCGCCGGCGACACGGTTGACTCGAACCAGGGGAGTGCGGCCCACGAGGTGGGTGACGTTGTCATAGATGCCCATGTCGGAAGAAACGTGCTGACGGCGAGGGTATTCCCGCCATCCACATCGTGGGACGGCAACGCGTCCCCGGGACTGGTCGGACGGTGGGGCTGGTGCACGTGCGGAGCACCGCGCCGACAGCCCTAGAATCACCTCCATGACCCAGCCCAGTGCGTCCGCCGAACACCCAGAGGCCGCAGCAGGTCGCGAGCACGACCTCGTCCTCGTCGTCGACTACGGCGCGCAGTACGCCCAGCTGATCGCGCGCCGGGTGCGCGAGGCCAAGGTCTACTCCGAGATCGTGCCGCACTCGATGCCGGTGGCCAGCATGCTCGAGCGTGAACCCACCGCGATCATCCTGTCCGGCGGGCCGCAGTCGGTGTACGCCGAGGGCGCCCCGCAGGTCGACCCGGCCCTGTTCGAGGCCGGGGTGCCGGTGCTGGGCATCTGCTACGGCTTCCAGGCGATGACCCAGGCTCTCGGAGGCACGGTCGCCAAGACCGGCCTGTCGGAGTTCGGACGCACCGCTTGTGCGGTCACCCACGACGCCACCCTGCTGCGCGCGCTGGCACCCTCGTTCAACGTCTGGATGAGCCACGGCGACTCGGTCACCCACGCGCCGGAGGGGTTCATCGCGCTGGCCCGCACCGCCGGGGCCCCGGTGGCGGCCTTCGAGCACCCCGAGAAGCGGCTGGCAGGTGTGCAGTGGCACCCCGAGGTCATCCACTCCGAGTACGGCCAGGTGGTGCTGCAGCAGTTCCTGTTCGAGATCGCGGGCTGTCGTCCGAACTGGACCAGCGCCAACTTCGTCACCGAACAGGTCGAACTGATCCGCGAACAGGTCGGCGACAAGCGGGTGCTCTGCGCACTGTCGGGAGGGGTCGACTCCGCCGTGGCGGCTGCCCTGGTGCAACGGGCGATCGGCGACCAACTCACCTGCGTGTTCGTCGACCACGGACTGCTGCGCAAGGGCGAGGCCGAGCAGGTCAAAACCGACTTCGTCGCCGCGACCGGCGTCGACCTGGTGGTGGCCGACGAGGTCGACCGCTTCCTCGACGCGCTGGCCGGGGTGACCGAGCCCGAGACCAAGCGCAAGATCATCGGCCGGGAGTTCATCCGCACCTTCGAGGCCACCGCGCGCGCCCTCAACGACGAGCGTGACATCGAGTTCCTGGTGCAGGGCACCCTGTACCCCGACGTGGTCGAGTCCGGCGGCGGCGAGGGCGCGGCCAACATCAAGAGCCACCACAACGTCGGCGGGCTGCCCGACGACCTGCAGTTCACCCTGATCGAGCCGCTGCGCGCCCTGTTCAAGGACGAGGTGCGCGCCGTCGGCACTGAGCTGGGGCTGCCCGAGGCGATGGTGTGGCGCCAGCCGTTCCCCGGCCCCGGGTTGGGCATCCGGGTGGTCGGTGAGGTCACCCGCGAGCGGCTCGACCTGCTGCGCGAGGCCGATGCGATCGCCCGCGAAGAACTCAGCAAGGCCGGCCTCGACCGCGACATCTGGCAGTGCCCGGTCGTGCTGCTGGGCGACGTGCGCTCGGTGGGTGTGCAGGGTGATGGACGAACCTACGGCCACCCCGTGGTCCTGCGACCGGTCACCTCCGAGGACGCGATGACTGCTGACTGGGCGCGGGTGCCCTACGAGGTGCTGTCGACCATCTCGACCCGGATCACCAACGAGGTCCGTGAGATCAACCGGGTCACCCTCGACATCACCAGCAAGCCCCCGGGCACCATCGAGTGGGAGTAGGGGAGGCACCTGCCAGGCCTCCGATGGGCGGATCACTCCGGGTAGTCGCGGAGCGATCCGCCAATCCGTTGTCGGGCTCGTCCGTCACCCGAGGCTCGGCCGATTGGCGGCGTGGAACGACGCTCCTGACAACGACACGGCCTCCCCGACCGATGGTCAGGGAGGCCGCAGCAGGTGAGGCGGGCGCTCAGGCGCGGTCGTCCTCGGCGTAGGGGTCGAAGGTCTCGGTCGAGCCGGCCCGCGGGGCGGCGCCGGGCTGGGCGGCGTCCTTGTTGGCCTTGTAGTCGGAGTACTGCTTCTTGCCGGTCTCGATCAGTGAGTCGAGCATGGTCGACGACTCACCCTCCGAGGGAAGGATCGCCCAGGCGGCGAGGTAGATGGCCAGGCCGACGCCACTGGTGACGAAGGCGAGCACGACGGCGATGATCCGCACCAGGCCGACGTCGAGCTTGGTCGCCTTGGCAATGGCGGAGCAGACGCCGGCGATCATGCGGTCATTGCTGCGGACGAGCTTGCCGGTGGAGTAGTTCACAGGACGAGGCCTCTCGGTGTCGGTGGTCAGGGTTTCGTGGGAGAACTGGTGGTCGGTCATGACCGGTCCTTTCGGGATGGACGGGGGTTCTTGCGGCGGGAGGAGCGGCTGCTGGAGCGCTGGAGTACCAGCCCCAACACTCCGACGGCGATGAGCAGCAGGGGGGCGACGATCGAGACCCGGGCCCAGTTCACCTGGTTGCCGGTGCCGACCCAGAGGCCGAAGGCAGCCAGGGCGAGGAAGATCAGCCCCCAGACCAGTGATGCACTGTCGAGCTTCATTCGATCACCACCGCCCCTGCTGTGACGCGAATCGTGATGGTCAGTCGCGGTCCGTCCGCGGGTCCGGAGCTCATCTCGCCCTCGCTCCAGCCGACGGCGGCCTGGTCGCCGGGCAGGGTCAGCGCCCCGCCGGACAGGGTGTAGTGGATCGTGACCGGTGTGTCTGAGGGCAGGTCGATGTTGAGCGCTCCACCCGAGATGTCGACGCTGAGTTCTTGGTCGGCGGTGAGGACGAGCTGGCCTGCCTTCACGGTCATGGTCTGACCGGTGAGCGAGATGTCGGCCGGCACGTCAGCGGTGGTGGACCATTCCGCCTTGGTGTGGGACTGCCCGGGCATCGTCGGCGACAGGCCAAGGATGACGACCAGACCGAGTGCCAGACCCGTGGTGACCAGCAGGCGCGGTCGTCCGAGGAACGCACCGACCAGCAGGAACACCGCGATCGTGGCCAGCGAGACCGAGGCCAGCAGCACGGTGGAGGCACCGGTCACGACCTGGGAGGTGATGGCCCAGGCAGCGGCTGACGACCCCAGGGCGACCCACGTGTACCACCACGACAGGCGTCGACGGGCGGGCCGGTGGGCCTTCGTGGGCACCGGGAGCGCAGCCGCGGCCGCATAGGGGTTGTCACGCACAGGTGCGGGAGCCACCAGCGGGCGCGGGGGGTCGACGACGCCGCGGTCGAGGGCGTCGAGGCGGGCCTGCCAGGCGCGCACCGCTCGTCCGAAGTCGGTACTCGGGTCGAGCGGCGCGACGGCCGGCACGAACGGAGCCACGGCCATCGGCGCCTGCGTGGGCACCGACTCCTGCGGACGACGGGCCCGGTGCGCGAAGTAGGCGGCCAGGCCGAGCACGATGAGCGGGCCCGGTCCGAACGGCAGCAGCTGGCCGGTGACGATGGTGGCGACGATCGCCGCCAGCACCAGCACACCGATCACCCGGCTGCGCGGCCAGGACTCGGCGCCCGGCAGCACCTTGGCGACCATCGGCTCGTCCCCCTCGGGGGTGCGCATCCACAGCCAGCCGCCGGCGTAGAGCACCGCACCGATGCCACCGCTGACCGCGAGCAGCACCGCAGCCACTCGCACCAGCGTTGGGTCGATGCGCCAGTGCTCGGCCAGTGCCGCGCAGACGCCGGCGAGCTTGCCCTCGTCACTGCGCTGCAGGTCCAGCACACCACGGGGTGTGCCGGCGCCGGGCTCGAGTCCGCTCATGGTTCCATCCAAGCCCCACCGGGGCCCGCCGACCATCGGGGGAGACCCTGAGCGGTCCTTGAGCAGGCACCGGGGTGGTTGGCTTGGGAGCCTGAGACGTGTGACGCTGGACGCAGCATGACGATGCCTCCCGAGACCCAGGACACCTGGACGGACCGCCAGCCGATCGAGGCTGCCGCCGTCCCGGCCGCTCCGCCTGCCCCGGGAGCGGGCCCGCACGCGACCGGCCTGCGGCCAGCCGACCCGTCTCCGACTGACCTTCCGGCAACCAACCCCCAGCCGACCGACCTGCAGCGCACCGACCCGGGGGCGGGCGCACCTGCGCTCTCGTCCCGCGCGCACCGTGAGCGTGAAGGCCGATGGGTCGCCGGCGTGGCCACCGGGGTGGCCAACCACCTGGGCTGGCCGGTGTGGCTGGTGCGCGGGGTGTTCGTCGCCCTGAGCCTGTGGCAGTTCCTCGGGGTGTTCGTCTACGGCCTGCTGTGGGTGGTGCTGCCCGCGCGCAAGGACGAGGAGGAGGCCCCCGGTCTGGTCTCGGCCGAGCGCACCGGCAAGCGCGTCCGACCTCGCGGCACGCCGGCTGAGTTCGGCGCAGTGTCGGCGCTGGCGGCCATCGCGGTCGGTGGGGCGATGCTCGCCCAGCGCTTCGGCCACGGGCTCCCGAGCCAGTGGTTCTGGCCGATGGCCTTCGCCGCCGCCGGCTTGGCGCTGGTGTGGCGACAGGCCGACGACCCCACCGAGGTGCCCCCCGGCACTCACAGGCTGATGGCCCCCTTCGTCACCAAGGGCGGCTGGCTGGCCATGGCCCGGGTCGCGCTCGGTCTGGGCATGGTGGGCACCGCGATCTCGATCGTGGCCGCCTCGCAGATCGGGCTCGACCAGTTGCCGGCGCTGTTGCTGCTGAACGTGTTCAGCGTCGGTGGCCTGGTGCTGGTGGCAGCGCCGTGGCTCTACCGGATGCGGCGCAGGATCGCCGAGGCCCATGAGGAGAAGTTGCTCGCCGACGCCCGCGCCGACATGGCCGCCCACCTGCACGACTCGGTGCTGCAGACCCTGGCGCTGATCCAGCGCCAGTCCGACGACCCGCGCGCGGTGGCCTCGCTGGCCCGCCGCCAGGAACGCGAACTGCGCGGCTGGCTCTACGGTGGCGGTTCGGACGAGACCCACCTCAAGGCTGCGCTCGTTCGGGCGGCCCAGGAGGTCGAGGACGAGCGCGGCGTACCGGTCGAGGTGGTCTGTGTCGGCGACGTCGAGCTGACCCCCAACCTGCAGGCCCTGGTCGCCGCGACCCGTGAGGCCATCATGAACGCCGCCAAGCACGCCGACGCTCCCAGCATCGACGTCTTCGCCGAGGTCGAGGACGAGGCCGTGGAGATCTTCGTCCGCGACCGGGGCCGAGGATTCGACCTGGCCGAGATCGCCGACGACCGCCAGGGCGTGCGCAACTCGATCATCGCCCGCATGGAACGCCATGGCGGAACGGCGCGGATCCGCTCCGCGCCGGGTGAAGGAACCGACATCAGACTGGAGATGAACCGATGACCCAGCACGACCTCGACCCGTCCTCGCACGAGAGCGCCGACGAGGGCACCGAAGCCCTGAGTGGACCCGTTCGCGTGGTGCTGGTCGACGACCATGCCATGTTTCGCGCGGGAGTGCGCCACGAGCTGGCCCGCTTCGCTGACCGGATCGAGGTGGTCGGTGAGGGTGAGGACGTCGCCACGTCGGTTGCCATGGTGCGCAAGGCCGGCCCGCAGGTGGTGCTGCTCGACGTGCACCTGCCCGGTGGGGGAGGGGCCGAAGTGATCCGGCAGTGCGAGCAGGCCTCGATCGCGGCCGGTGAGGACCCGGCGACGCGTCCGCGCTTCCTCGCACTCAGCGTCTCGGACGCCGCCGAGGACGTCATTGGTGTGATCAGGGCCGGCGCTCGCGGCTACGTCACCAAGTCGATCGGCTCGCACGACCTGGTCGAGGCGATCGGACGAGTCGCCTCTGGCGACGCGGTGTTCTCTCCGCGCCTGGCGGGGTTCGTGTTGGACGCCTTCTCGGGTGCGATCGACGTGGCCAGCATCGACGAGGACCTCGACCGGCTCAGCCAGCGCGAACGCGAGGTGCTCAAGCTGATTGCCCGCGGCTACGCCTACAAGGAGGTCGCGCGGGAACTGTTCATCTCGATCAAGACCGTCGAGACCCACGTCTCGAGCGTGTTGCGCAAGCTGCAGCTGAGCAACCGTCACCAGCTGACCAAGTGGGCCACCGACCGCAAGCTGGTCTAGATGGCTGACGCCACCGCGACGGTGTGAGAAGACACGAAACCCCGGGTCATCGACCCGGGGTTTCGAGGTTGTTGAGTGGGGTGTCGCTCAGACGCGACGGTTCTTGGTGACCAAGCCCCAGATGAACAGGACGAGCAGGGCGCCGACGATCGCCAGCACCCAGGTCTTGATGTCCCAGAAGGTGCCGAGGCCAACGTCGAACAGCAAGCTGCCCAGGAAGCCGCCGAGCACGGCGCCGATGATGCCGAGGATGATGGTGACGATCCAGCCGCCACCCTGATTTCCGGGCATGATCGCCTTGGCGATTGCCCCTGCAATGAGGCCCAGAACGAGCCAACCGAGAATACCCATGGGTCCACAGTGCCATGACCGGCCCCGACGGCGCCGTTTCGACAGCGTGTTTTCGCCGTCAACGAATCGAATTCACCCGCAGGGGTGGACCAAGCTGTGAGGGGCCTGAACGTCTCCTCCGATTCTCTGCAGAAGCTCTCAGATTGTGCTTGCAGTCCACCCTCACGGGTGAGGACCTCAGAAGATGGGGCGCCACGGCGCCAACAGTTGCTCGGTCAGCTTGGCGGCGTGCGAGCGGGTTCGCCACTCCTCGACGGTCAACTCGCGGCAGTTTCCGAGGTCGACCTCGAAGACCTCCTGCATGCGATGGGCGACGTCGGCCGAGGTGAACTCGGCGTTGACCTCGTAGTTGCCGAGCAGGCTGAGCCGATCGAGGTTGGCGGTGCCGATGGTCGACCACACCCCGTCGACCACAGCGGTCTTGGCGTGCACCATGGCCCCTTGGTAGAGGAACAGGCGCACGCCCTTGGCCAGCAGGTCGGCATAGAAGCCACGGCTGAGCCAGTCGGCGATGACGTGGTTCGAACGGGCCGGGACGATGACGCGCACGTCAACACCGCGTCGGGCAGCGCAGTAGAGCGCAGCGACCAGGTCGTCGTCGGGAATGAGGTAGCCGTGGGTGAGCCAGATGCGTTCGGAGGCCCGGTCGATCGCCTCGAGGTACATGTTGCGAATGGGGTAGACCATCCACCGCGGGCTGTTGCGGTGCACCCGGATGGCGCCCTCCCAGATCCGCTCCGAGGGTGACGGCAGGGGAGTGCGGCGCTGGAACGGGGCGAGCACCCCGATCGGGTGGGTGTTCCACTGGTCGACGAAGGCGTTTTCGAACTCTGCGACGCTGGGACCGGTGATCCGGGCGTGGGTGTCGCGCCAGCGGTCGGCGTAGAGCGAGCCGATGTTGTAGCCACCGACGAAGGCGACCGACGAGTCGACCACGAGCAGTTTGCGGTGGTCACGCCCCGAGGTGCGCGGCCTGATCAGCAGGCTGGAGATGACCGGGTGGCGGCGCACCATGATCCGGGGGTCGAACTCGAAGAAGCTCGGCGGTACGACCAGGTTGGCGAAGGCGTCGTAGATCACGTGCACGGCGACCCCGCGGGCAGCAGCGCGGGTCAGCGCGTCCTTGAACCGCTGGCCGACCTCGTCGCCCTTCCAGATGTAGGTCTCGAACATGACCGTCTCGCGAGCCTGGTCGATCGCGTCGAGCATGTCCTCGTAGAGCACGGCCCCGAAGGTGTGGACGACCACCTCGTCCTCACCGGCCATCACCGGGGTGGGGTCGGTGACCGGGAAGCGGTAGGGCTTGCGATGCCGACGGCGGACGAAGTCGTTGACCATCAGCACGAAGGCGACCAGCAACTGGAGGCCGAAGGTGGTGGCGGTGACCCAGTGCACGACGCGTCGGGTCCGTGACATCCACACCATGGGGCCCAGCGTAGCCAGCCGCCGGTGCGGGACTGCGGGGGGACCTGCCCCCAACAAGTAACCTGATCACCACCATGACCGAACCGATGCCCGACCTGTTCTCGTTCTTCGCCGCAGAGGCCCAGCCCGCGCGACCCTCGAGCGACCGGAGTCGAGCCGAGCAGTCGGGCGAAGGCGGGCGCAAGGCGCCGTCGATCGATCCTGCCGCCCTGATCGAGGGGCTCAACCCGCCCCAACGCGAGGCGGTGCTGCATGAGGGGTCTCCGGTGCTGGTCGTGGCCGGCGCCGGGTCGGGCAAGACCCGGGTGCTGACCCGCCGGATCGCCTGGTTGGTGAGCCAGCGCAACGTGCACCCCGGGTCGATCCTGGCCATCACCTTCACCAACCAGGCGGCCGCCGAGATGCGCGAGCGGGTGGTCGACCTGGTCGGCAACCGGGCGAAGTTGATGTGGGTCTCGACCTTCCACTCCGCCTGCGTGCGCATCCTGCGCTCCGAGATCGACAAGTTCGGGCTGCGCCGCACCTTCTCGATCTATGACGACACCGACGCCAAGCGGCTGATGCAGTTGGTGCTCAAGGAGATGGACGTCGACCCCAAGAAGGTGCCTGTCCGATCGGTGATGAACTGGGTCTCGACCCGCAAGAACGACCTGGTCGACCACGAGAGCGCTGCGGCGTCCGCGATCACCCCCACCGACGAGCTGTACGCCCAGGCCTACCGCGCGTACCAGCGGCGGCTTCACGCGGCCGAGGCGCTCGACTTCGACGACCTGATCATGACCACGGTCAACCTGTTGCAGGCCTTCCCCGACGTGCGTGAGCAGTACCGCCGCCGCTTCCGCCACGTGCTGGTCGACGAGTACCAGGACACCAACCACGCCCAGTACCAGTTGATCCGCCAACTCTGCGGCGAGCTCAGCGAGGCCGAGTCGTCGGGGTTGAACGCCACCCCGATCGAGCCGGGTGAGTTGATGGTGGTGGGTGACTCCGACCAGTCGATCTATGCCTTCCGCGGCGCCACCATCCGCAACATCCTCGACTTCGAGTCCGACTTCCCCGGCGCGCGGACGATCCTGCTCGAGCAGAACTACCGCTCCACCCAGAACGTGCTGACCGCCGCGAACGCGGTGATCCGCAACAACTCGGGTCGTCCCGGGAAGCGGCTGTGGTCAGAGGCAGGCGACGGCGACCTGCTGGTCGGCTACGTCGCCGACACCGAGCACGACGAGGCCCAGTTCGTCGCCAACGAGATCGACGCGCTGGCCGACGCCGGCACCTCGCGTTACGGCGACACCGCCGTGTTCTACCGGACGAACGCCCAGTCCCGCGCGTTCGAGGAGGTGTTCATCCGCACCGGTGTGCCCTACCGGATCGTCGGCGGCGTGCGGTTCTACGAGCGTCGCGAGATCCGTGACGCGGTGGCCTACCTGCGCTCGATCGCCAACCCGGCCGACGACGTCTCGGTGCGCCGGATCCTCAACGTGCCCAAGCGGGGGATCGGTGACAAGGCCGTCGAGGCCGTCGAGATGGTGGCCGCCGCCCAGCGGATCAGCTTCGCCGCCGCCATCGAGCGGGTGGACGAGTCGCAGGGCCTGGCGGCACGGTCGCTGAAGCAGTTGCAGGGATTCGCGGCGATGATGTCGCACCACCGCGCGCTGGTGGCCTCGGGCACGCCTGCCGACGAGGTGCTGACCAGCATCCTCAAGGAGTCGGGCTACCTGGCGGAGTTGGAGAGCTCCGACGACCCCCAGGACATCACCCGGGTCGAGAACCTGATCGAACTGGTGGCGGTGGCCGGTGAGTTCGTTGCGGCAGCCAACGCCTTCGACCTGCCGACCGACGAGGCGGGCGAGACCAGCAGCCTGGTCGACGGCATGCCCGAACCGGACGACTCGCTGCCGGCCTTCCTCGAGCGGATCGCCCTGGTCGCCGACTCCGACCAGATTCCCGATGCTGACGACGGCACCGGGGTGGTCACCCTGATGACGCTGCACACGGCCAAGGGTCTGGAGTTCGACACCGTCTTCCTCACCGGGTTCGAGGACGGCGTCTTCCCCCACATGCGGGCGCTGGTCGACCGGGACGAACTGGCCGAGGAGCGGAGGCTGGCCTATGTCGGCATCACCCGGGCCCGCAAGCGGCTCTACCTGAGCAGGGCCGCGGTGCGGTCGGCCTGGGGCGCACCGCAGTACAACCCCCCCAGCCGGTTCTTCGAGGAGATCCCGGCCCACGTCATGAACTGGCGCCGCACCGGGGCCGACATCGCGCGCTGGAGCACCACGTCGGCGACCCGCAGCTACCAGGCGCGGCAGGCGACCGGGGTGACTGCGGCCAGTGACGACGGTGGCGGGGTGTTCGGACGAGGTCGCGGTTCGCTGCCCTCGTCGGCGACCGTGGTCAAGCACGTCACCTCGGTCGAGCCCGGCGACAAGGTGCTGCACACCACGTTCGGGTTGGGGACCGTGGTCGCCACCAGTGGGGTCGGCGACCAGGCCAAGGCCGATGTCGACTTCGGGTCGGCGGGGCTGAAGCGGCTGTTGCTCAAGCACGCCCCGATGGAGAAGCTCTAGATCCGCAGGCCCAGCGAGCGCAGGAACGCCATCGGGTTGCTCGCGGCGTACACGTCGCCGGGGGTGGTGCCGGGCGGGTAGTACTCGAAGTGCAGGTGGTTGCCGTTGCTGTTGCCGGTGCTGCCGACGTAGCCGATCACGTCACCGGGCTTGACCACCTGGCCCGGTCGCACGACTGACCGGCTCATGTGGGCATACAGCGTCGAACCCCCATTGAGGTGGTGCAGCACCACGTTCGTCCCGGGCCACCAGGCGCCGACCGGCGTGCCGACCACAGCCGGGGCGACTGCGTAGATCGGGGTGCCGTAGGCAGCCGGAAAGTCCTGGCCGGTGTGGTAGCGGGCCCAGACCCCGTACTGGCCGAAGTGGGCACCGACGCTGAACGTGCCCGGCAGCATCGGCAAGCACACACCGTCGCCCGAGCGCAGTGCGCTCAGGTCGCCGAGGTTCACACCGCTGGCGCCATCGGCGCCGGGGGTCTTCTGCATCTGCTTGAGGAGTTCGGCCGCGCGGCGCTTCTCCTCCTCGATGCGCTTGGCTTCCTTCTTGATCCTGGCGATGTCGTCGAGCATGCGCTGTTCGCGCTTCTTCGCCTCTGACTGGGCCTGGGTCAGGGTCACCTGGCTGTTGGTGCGGGCCAGGCTGCTCGTCCGGCTCGTGCTGCTGCCCGCGACCAAGGCCTGGTCGATCTGGGTGCGCACCGAGTTGCGGTTGACGGTGGTGCCACGCTGCCCGAAGGCGGTCAGGCCACCAGCGGCGGTCTGCTTCGAGGTCTCGTCAGACTTCAGGGCCGCGACCTGCTCAGCGGTCAGGCTCTCGGGTGCGGGAGCTGCCATCGCCTGGTTGGGCGATGAGACGTCGACCACGATCGAGGTCTGGTCCTGCTCGTCTGAGTGGGCGGCAGTGGCGGTGACCACACCGGCTGCGACCGCGACCGCCAACAGACTGACGCTCAGCGAGGCGATGATCGGACTAAGGATCGAGTGCGAGCTGTCGGCCGTGAAGGCGGCGTCGTCAGAGGTGGTGACAGCCCGACGCGACGCGCGCCTGACCACCTGCGACACCTGCTGCTCCTCCGGGACTGGGACGCCCCTGGGTCGGGTGGTGCGATCACCACCTGCTGGGGCTCAACGGCCGTGAGCTTAGCATTTCTCAGGATTCCTTCAACAATCGCCCGCTGAGGGTGATCGGGAAGGTCAGATCCGCACGCCCAGCGAGCGCAGGAACGCCATCGGGTCGCTGGCCGCGTAGACGTCACCGGGGGTGGTGCCGGGCGGGTAGTACTCGAAGTGCAGGTGCGAGCCGAAGGAGCGGCCGGTGTTGCCCACGAAGCCGATCACGTCGCCGGCCTTGACGACCTGGCCGGGGCGCACGTTCTTGGCGCTCATGTGGGCGTACAGGGTCGATCCGCCGTTGGCGTGGTGCAGGACGACGTAGGTGCCAGCCCAGCCGCCCGCGCTGGTGTTCGACGAGACGACACCGCTGGCGGCCGCGTAGATCGGGGTGCCTGTCGCCGCGGGGAAGTCCTGGCCGGTGTGGTAACGCGACCACGAGCCGACCTGGCCCCAGTGCGCGCCGATGGTCGCCCGGCCGAGCGGCACGGGCAGGGCACCGCCGCCGCCCTGGGAGATCACGGCGCTCAGGTCACCGAGGTTGACGCCACTGTTGGGCCCGGGGGCATCGCCCGCCTTCTTGGCGAGCTCGCGCTGCTTCTTCAGCAGTTCCTCGGCCTTGCGCTTCTCCTCCTCGATGCGCTTGGCTTCCTTCTTCACCTTGGCCACGTCGGCGGCCATCAGTTCCTCGCGCTCCTTGGCCTCGGCCTGGGCCTGGGTGAGCGTGACCTTGGAGCTGTCGGCCTTGAGCCGCGTGTTGCGGGTGCTGGTGGTGCCGTTGGTGATCGAGGCGTCCAGGGCCGAGCGCACGCTGCTGCGGTTGACCGTCGTGCCGCGCTGGCCGAAGCCCTGCAGGCCGCCGGCGGAGGTCTCACGGCTCTGCTCGTCCGACTTCTTGGCGGCCACCTGCTCGGCGGTCAGGTTCTCGTCGATCGGGGCAGCCTTGGACTGGTCGGGGGTGTTCTCGTCCACGACGACCGAGCTCAGGTCCTGCTCATCGCTGTTGCTCGCCGAGGCGGTGAAGACGCCCACGGCGACACCGACGCCGAGCATGCCCACCACCAAACTCGCCACCACCGGACGGACCAGCCCGCCCAGGCGGCCCTGCTGGTCGGTCGAGTCATCGATGTCGCTGAAGTCGTCGGCGAGGTCGTTGACCCGGGGGCGGGGCGCGCGCAGATTGACGCGGATCGGCATGAGTCTCCAGAGGAAGAGTGCAGGTGATGGCTTGCTGAGAGACGAGTCTAGCTTTTCTCAGGATCTTCTCAAATTCGACTCCTCGATTGGCGATGGGGTGGGCTCTGCTTGGTAGGCTCACGGTCGTCGCGCAACCCCCGCCGAGGTCGTCGGAGCGGGCGCACGAGAGGCGGCCATCGCGGCCGGGTGGGAGTAGTCAGAGTGGACCTCTTCGAGTTCCAGGCCCGTGACCTGTTCGACGAGTACGGCGTCCCTGTGTTGCGCGGATCCGTGGCGACCACGGCCGAGCAGGCACGCAGCGCGGCCGAACGTCTGGGGCTGCCGGTGGTGGTCAAGGCCCAGGTCAAGACCGGAGGTCGCGGCAAGGCCGGCGGCGTCAAGCTGGCCAGGACGCTGGACGAGGTCACCGAGCATGCCGAGGCGATCCTGGGCATGGACATCAACGGCCACACCGTGCACCAGGTGATGGTGGCCGAGGGCTGCGACATCGCAGAGGAGTACTACTTCTCGCTGCTGCTCGACCGCACCAACCGCAGCTACCTGGCGATGTGCTCGGTCGAGGGTGGGGTCGACATCGAGACCCTGGCCAAGGAGAGCCCTGAGAAGTTGGTGCGCAACCAGATCGACCCGCTGGTCGGACTCGACCGAGACACCGCCGACGAGATCGTCGCCGAGGCCGGCTTCCGCCCCGAGGACCGCAACCGGGTCGCCCGCGTGCTGGTGCAACTGGGCCGGGTCTACCGCCGCGAGGACTGCACGCTGGTCGAGGTGAACCCGCTGGTCAAGGACGCCTTCGGCGACATCATCGCGCTCGACGGCAAGGTCACCCTCGACGACAACGCGGCCTTCCGCCACCCGGAGTGGGAGTTGCTGGTCGATGACTCCTCGACCGATCCGCTCGAGGTGCGGGCCAAGTCCAAGGACCTCAACTACGTCAAGCTCGACGGCAACGTCGGTGTCATCGGCAACGGCGCCGGCCTGGTGATGAGCACCCTCGACGTGGTGGCCAAGGCCGGCGAGGACCTGCCCGGCCACCCGCATCCGGCGAACTTCCTCGACATCGGCGGCGGCGCCTCGGCCCAGGTGATGGCCAATGGCCTCGAGATCATCCTCGCCGACGAGCAGGTTAAGTCGGTGTTCGTCAACGTCTTCGGCGGCATCACGGCCTGCAACGAGGTCGCCAACGGCATCGTCCACGCCATGCGGATGCTGGGCGACAAGGCCACCAAGCCGCTGGTGGTGCGCCTGGACGGCAACGCTGTCGAGGTGGGACGAGCGATCCTCGAGGAGTTCGACCATCCACTGGTCACCGTCGTCGACACCATGGACGCCGCGGCCCGCAAGGCCGCCGAACTCGCAGCCCAGGAGGCCTGACCATGTCGATCCTGCTCGACAGCCACTCCAAGATCATCGTCCAGGGCATGACGGGATCCGAGGGACGCAAGCACACCCAGCGCATGATCATGTCCGGCTCGCGGATCGTCGGCGGGGTGACCCCCGGCAAGGGAGGCCAGTCGGTCCGTTTCGAGGAGGACCCGGTGCCGGTGTTCGGCTCGGTGATGGAGGCGGTGGAAGAGACCGGCGCCGACGTGTCGGTGATCTTCGTGCCCGCCCCCTACACCCGGGCTGCGGTGATGGAGTCGATCAAGGCCCAGATGCCGCTGGTGGTCTGCATCACCGAGGGGGTACCGGTCGGCGACACCGCCCACTTCTTCTCGGCCGCCCAGGAGTCGGGCACCACCCGGCTGATCGGCCCGAACTGCCCCGGGCTGATCTCGCCCGGGAAGTCCAACGCGGGCATCATTCCGGCCAACATCTCCGGCCCCGGCCGCATTGGCCTGGTCAGCAAGTCGGGCACCCTGACCTACCAGATGATGTACGAACTGCGCGACATCGGCTTCTCGACCGCGGTCGGGATCGGTGGCGATCCGATCGTCGGGACCACCCACATCGACTGCCTCAAGGCCTTCGAGGACGACCCCGAGACCGACGCCATCGTGATGATCGGCGAGATCGGTGGCGACGCCGAGGAGCGGGCTGCCGACTTCATTCGTGAGAATGTCAGCAAGCCCGTGGTGGGCTACGTCGCAGGGTTCACCGCTCCTGAGGGTCGGACGATGGGCCACGCCGGCGCCATCGTGTCGGGCTCGGCCGGCACCGCGCAGGCCAAGAAGGAGGCCCTGGAGGCCGCCGGCGTGCAGGTGGGACGCACGCCCAGCGAGACCGCGCAGTTGATGCGCGAGATCATGACCTCGCTGCGGAACTGACCGCTTGGTTCAGAGCGCCCCTGCGCCCATGGGGTTGCGCAGTGAGCCTGAACTGGCTGGGTCCAGTTCGACGGGTCCGCTCGGAAGAGGGAGGCTCACTCGGCCTGGCTGGCGCGCTGGCCGGCGCGGGCGGCGATCATGATCCACGACTCGTCGGAGAAGTCGAACGACTCGGTGGTGTTGGTGACCACGTAGGCGACTCGGTTGCCGGTCTGCACCACACCGACCCGGTAGAACACGTTCTCGTCGGCCGAAATCGCCTGTTGCACCTTCCAGACCCGGCCCTTGACCGGGATCCGGTCCGCTCCGCGAGTCGACACGTTGGTGCCCCCGCTGACCTTCGCGGTCGCGGCGCGCTTCGCGCACTCATTGACGTTGCGGATGATCTTGGCGGAGAAGTCGGCCGCAGCCTTCTCGTCGGCGAAGGTGAACAGCACCTGGTCGACGCCGAAACCATCGGGTGCGCTGTCGTCCTGGGTCAGGATGTAGGAGCGCTGGCTGCGGGCGGTGGGCCCAGCTGCGGTGGCCAGGGTGAGATCTTCACACTGGCTGCCCCTGCTCGAGACCGCGGCGGGCTGGGTCGGGCTCCACATGCCCTGCCCCCGGGTCACCCGGGGCAGGTCGGACTGGGCCAGCCAGCCGGCGACCGGGGTCGCCGGGGTGGCGACCACCCGGGTCACCGGCTTGGTCGGGCAGGTGCCGGCCGAGGTCTTGCACAGACGGCCTGCGGACCCGGTGACCAGCGTGGTGACCTTCTCGGCCACGACCGCCTCCTTGAGGTTGGCGACGTCGGTCATCGTCACGGTGCGACCGGTCCGGCTGATCAACACCGTGTGGTACAGCGTCTGCTCGTCCTCGAAGGCCACCGTCATCGAGAACGATTCGTCAGCCAGGGCGGTCACGCTGGCGGCGGACTGCAGCAGGGCCGGTACGTCGTTGCAGGCGGACAGGGCGGCCAGGCGCTGCACGTAGGCCTCGTGGGCGACCTCTGGGGTCGCGTAGGCGTCCATGCGCTGCAGCACGGCCGTCTCGGTGGCAGCCTTCGAGGTCAGCCCACGCTGGCGGGTGATCTCGGGGGTGGGCTGCTGCGGCAGGTTCGACATGCAGGTGATTCCGGGGTCCGACGGCCCGACCGTCTCCCAGGTCCTGGCCTCGGCCCACGACCCGCCCAGGGCAGTCGTGGCCTCGGCCACCGAGCTGAGCGAGGCGGTGGCCAGCGGGGGAGTGGGGGTGGGCGTCGGGGTGCTGGTCGACGCGCTCGGGGTGGTGGTGGTCTGCTGGACGACCACCTTGTCGTCACGGGTCAGTTCGCGCACACCGAAGAACGCGCCCACGGCCAGAGCGGGCGCCAGCACTGCCGCTGCGACCTTGCCGGGCAGTCCCAGGCCGCGCCGGGGTCGGGTGCCGGCATGGAGCGAGTCCTCGGGGCTGGCCGGGCTGGAGGTCCCCGGAGGGGAGGGGAACGAGGCCGGCGTCGGTGCCGCAGCCCTGGCCTCGACCGGGGAGGCTTGGCTGACCGGCACGGTGGCAGCCTCGCTCAGCGACGGGGTGGCCACGGTCTCGGTCTCGGTGGGCACGGTGACGTCGAGGGCGTCGGCCAGGGCGACAGGTGCCGCGCCGGGTCGCATGAAGGCTGCGTGCTCGGCCGGGACCCCGGTGGCGACCTCCGGCTCCGGCTGTTCATCTGGCTGCTCGATGGGTCTTGACGGCTCGCAGGGAGCGTCGGACGGCCCCTCGGCGGGACCCTCACCGCTGGGCTCGTCTGGTGATCCGCCCTGCGATCCGTCCTCGTCGGGCGAGGGTGCAGAGGCCGGTCCGGCGAAGCCGCGTCGTCCGAAGCTGCGTGGGCCACCCACGGTATCGTCGGCCTGAGCAGGGTCGACCTGCTCGCCGTCGGACGGCATGGCGCGCCGGGGACGGAACAGCTTGTCGTCGCTCACGCGGGGTTTCCTCCACCAGTGGGTGCGCCCCGGGTGGGCTGCACGTGCGGTGGTGATTTTACCCGGCTGGGCTCAAGGTGCCGATTCGTCGACGAAAGGTCTGGTCAGTGGCCACTCGCGGGTTCCGCAGCGCGCGGAGCCGACGTGCGTCCGAGGACGACGTCGAACTCAGCGTCAGCGCCTCTGACGACCTCGACGAAGCCGAGTCGCCGTCGGTGCCCTGGCTGCTGGCCGCGATCGGTGGCGCAGTGCTCTCGGCGGCTGCCGGTTGGCTCGTGGTCTCGCTGCTGATGGTGCTCGGCTGGACAGCCACCCCCGACATCGATTTCTCGACGGTGCTGTCGGCCTCGACCAGGCTTTGGCTGTTGTCGTACTTCGCCGACGCAACCGTCGCCGGGCTGCACATCGGTATCGCGCCACTCGGGCTGACCGCCCTGCACGTGGTGGTCGGGTCGGGTGTGGCCGGTTACGCCGCGACCATGGCCCGCCGGGCAGCGCCGGAGGAGCTGTCCCAGACCGAACGGCGCCGGCTGGCGCTCAAGGTGGTCGCCGCCTACGTCGCCACGCACACCCTGGCCGTCATGGTGGGCAGCTTCCTGGTCGTCAACACCCAGGAGTCGGCCCGGGCGTTGGTGGGGGCGCTGGCGGTGAGCCTGGTCGCAGCCCTGGTCGGGGCGAGCCGGGCCACCGAGTGGCAGCCGCTGCTGCAAGCACCGCCGTGGGCGCGGGCGCTGCCGCGGGCGATGCTCGCCGCGTTGCTGGTGATGGTGGTGACTGGGGCGGCGGTGGTCACCGCCAGCCTGGTGCGTGAGCGCGAGCGAGTGCAGGCACTGCACGACGTGCTGCAGACCGGCACCCTCGGCGGCATCCTGCTGCTGGTGCTGCAGTTGCTGTGGCTGCCCAACCTGGTGGTCTGGGCCGCGTCCTGGTCGACCGGGGCAGGGTTCGCCCTCGGCGCCGGCAGCGTGGTCAGCCCGGGCTACAACGAGTACGGCCTGCTGCCCTCGATCCCGCTGCTGGGCGCGGTGCCCCCGGCCGGGGTCGGCCCCTGGACCGGGTTCATCTGGATGGCCGGACCGGGGCTCGCCGGCGCGGTCGCTGCCCTGGTCGTTCTTCGAGCACGCCCCCGGGCACGCTTCGACGAGACTGCGCTGGTCGGAGGGCTGGCCGGGGTGCTGGCCGGGCTGGTGCTGGTGGTGATCGCGGCCTCGTCCTCAGGTGACCTGGGTCAGGTGCGCCTGGTCAACCTGGGCCCGCGGCTGACCGCACTGGCGGTGATGGCCCCGACCCTGATGGGGTTGACCGGGCTGCTCACTGGGGCGGTGGCCGGACTCGTCCGTCGGCCACTACCGGCCACCGAGGACGAGCCGGTCGAGCACACCATCAGCCTCGGTTAGGGTGAGCGGGTGAGCTTGCGCGTCGTGGTGCTGCTGTCGGGCAGCGGCACCCTGTTCCAGTCGATGCTGGACGCCTTCGACGCCGACTCCGGGGTGCAGGTCGTGGCCGCCGGCGCCGACCGTGAGGCATCCGGGCTCGAGCGGGCCCGCAGCCGCGGCATCGCCACCTTCGTCCACCCGCTGCCCAAGGGCGCCGACCGGGCCGCCTGGGACGCCGACCTCACCGCCCTGGTCGCCGAGCACGAGCCTGACCTGGTGGTCAGCGCCGGCTTCATGAAGCTGCTCGGTCCGACCTTCCTGGCCCGCTTCGGCGGACGAACGATCAACACCCACCCGGCCCTGCTGCCGTCCTTCCCCGGCATGCACGGCCCCCGCGACGCCCTGGCCCACGGGGTCAAGGTGAGCGGCGCGACCGTGTTCTTGGTCGACGCCGGCGTCGACACCGGCCAGATCCTGGCCCAGGGCGCGGTCGACGTGCTGCCCGATGACACCGTCGAGTCACTGCACGAGCGCATCAAGGTGGTCGAGCGCGACCTGCTCGTCCGCGTCGTCGCCGACTTCGCCCGCGATCACCTGGCACCCCAGCACAGCACCGATCAGCACAGCACCGATCAGCACAGCACCGATCAGCACAGCACCGATCAGCACAGCACCGATCAGCACACCAAGAGATGAGGAACCAGTCATGAGTGAGCGCGCCCCGATCAAGCGGGCCCTGGTCTCGGTCTACGACAAGACCGGACTGGTCGAGTTGGGTCGCACCCTGGTCGAGGCCGGTGTCGAACTGGTCAGCACCGGCGGCTCGTACCGCCAGCTCACCGAGGCCGGCCTGCCGGTGACCGAGGTCGCCGAACTGACCGGGTTCCCCGAGTGCCTCGACGGCCGGGTCAAGACCCTGCACCCGCGGGTGCACGCCGGCATCCTCGCCGACCGCCGTCTGGAGTCACACCGCTCCCAACTGGACGACCTGGGCGTGGCACCGTTCGACCTGGTGGTGAGCAACCTCTACCCGTTCACCCAGACCGTGGCCTCGGGCGCCGATGTCGACGAGTGCGTCGAGCAGATCGACATCGGTGGACCCTCGATGGTGCGTGCCGCGGCCAAGAACCATCCCTCGGTGGCGATCGTCACCTCACCTGAGCAGTACCCGCAGTTGGTCGAGGCCCTGGCCCAGGGCGGCTTCACGTTGGCCGAGCGCCAGCAGTTGGCGGCCCAGGCCTTCGTCCACACCGCCAGCTACGACATCGCGGTCGCCTCGTGGATGGGCTCGACCCTGACCGACTCGTCCGGTGGCGACGGGTTCCCCGCCTGGATCGGTGGGGCGTGGACCAAGGTCGGCACCCTGCGCTACGGCGAGAACTCCCACCAGGCTGCCGCGCTGTACTCCTACCCGGCAGGGCCGGCGGGCATCACCCAGGCCGAGCAGGTGCACGGCAAGGAGATGAGCTACAACAACTACACCGACGGTGATGCCGCCTACCGCGCCGCCTTCGACTTCGACGAGCCCGCGGTCGCGATCATCAAGCACGCCAACCCCTGTGGGGTGGCGGTCGGCGCCGACGTGGCCGAGGCCCACCGCAAGGCCCACGCCTGCGACCCGGTCAGCGCCTTCGGTGGGGTGATCGCCACCAACCGCCCGGTCAGCGTCGAGATGGCCGAGCAGGTGGCCGAGGTGTTCACCGAGGTGATCATCGCTCCCGGCTACGACGAGGGTGCGGTCGAGGTGCTGAACCGCAAGAAGAACATCCGGATTCTCGTTGCCCCGCCCTACACCCACCGCGAGCGCCAGTTGCAGCCGATCTCGGGCGGTGCGCTGCTGCAGCAGCCCGACCGTATCGACGCCGACGGCGACGACCCGGCGAACTGGCAGTTGGTCTCGGGTGAGGCTGCCGACGAGCAGACCCTGGCTGACCTGGCCTTCGCCTGGCGCGCCTGCCGTGCGGTCAAGTCCAACGCGATCCTGCTGGCTCACGACCAGGCCTCGGTCGGCGTGGGCATGGGGCAGGTCAACCGTGTCGACTCGTGCCGGCTGGCCGTCGAGCGCGCCGGTGAGCGAGTCAAGGGCTCGGTGGCGGCGTCCGATGCGTTCTTCCCGTTCAGCGACGGCCCGCAGATCGTGATGGACGCCGGGGTCAAGGCGATCGTCCAGCCCGGTGGCTCGGTGCGCGACGAAGAGACCATCGCCGCCGCCAACGCGGCCGGGGTGACCATGTACTTCACCGGTACTCGGCACTTCTTCCACTGAGCGTGGTGTGGTGAGAGGGGGCGCTGATGGACGAGCCGGGCACGGTCGACGAGACCACCGCTGCGAGTGAGTCGCGGGCGGCCCGGATCACCGCGGCCGCAGCCGAGCGCTCACTCAACCAGTGGCCGCTGCTGGTCGTCCTCGCGGGCTTGGCCGCCAGTTGCGTCGTGCTCGCAACCGGGCACTGGCGTCGAGGTGCCTTCGCCGCGGGCTGCGCGGTGCTGTTGGCGGCCGTGCTGCGCGCGGTGCTGCCACGCCGGGTCGCCGGGCTGTTGGCGGTGCGGTCGCGCTGGTTCGACACCCTTGTGCTGCTGGTCTGCGGCGCGGCGATGCTGGTGCTGACCCTGGTCGTGCCGCCGTCGTCCCCGGTCACCCCTTGACCCCCTCGGAACCCGAGCCCGGACGCATCAGCGGCGGGAACCGCAGCGTTGGTGCCACGGTTCCCGCCGCTGATGGGTCGACGGGGGAGGGGACTCAGATCAGGCCGAGTTCCTTGACGGCGTCGCGCTCCTCGGCGAGTTCGGCGACCGAGGCGTCGATCTTGCTGCGGCTGAAGTCGTCGATCTCGAGACCCTGGACGATCTCGTACTTGCCGTCGGTGACGGTGCACGGGAAGGACGAGATCAGGCCCTCGGTGACGTCGTAGGAGCCGTCGGACGGCACGGCCATCGACACCCAGTCGCCTTCGGGGGTGCCGAGCACCCAGTCACGCATGTGCTCGATGGTGGCGTTCGCGGCGGACGCGGCCGAGCTCAGGCCACGGGCCTCGATGATCGCCGCACCACGCTTGGCGACCGTCGGGATGAAGGTCGACTCGATCCAGGCCTGGTCGTTGACGGCCTCGGCGGCGTTGCGGCCGTTGACCTCGCAGTGGAACAGGTCGGGGTACTGGGTCGAGGAGTGGTTGCCCCAGATCGTCATCTTGGTGATGTCGTCGACCTTGACGCCGAGCTTCTGGGCCAGCTGGGCCTTGGCGCGGTTGTGGTCGAGGCGGGTCAGGGCGTTGAATCGCTCGCGGGGGATGTCGGGGGCGTTGCTCATCGCGATCAGGGCGTTGGTGTTGGCGGGGTTGCCGGTGACCAGGATCTTGACGTCGTCGGCAGCGGCGTCGTTGAGCGCCTTGCCCTGGGTGGTGAAGATGGCACCGTTGGCGCTGAGCAGGTCGCCGCGCTCCATGCCGGCCTTGCGGGGCATGGCCCCGACCAGCATGGCCAGGTTGGCGCCGTCGAAGACCTTGGTCGGGTCGTCACCGATCTCGACGCCGGCCAGGGTGCTGAAGGCGCAGTCGTCCAGCTCCATGACGACGCCCTCGAGCGCCTTCAGGGCCGGGGTGATCTCGAGCAGGCGCAGTTCCACGGGGGTGTCGGGACCGAGCAGTGCACCGCTGGCGATACGGAAGAGCAGGCTGTAGCCGATCTGACCGGCGGCGCCGGTGACGGCCACCTTGACGGGAGTGGTCACGTTTGGGGTCCTCATCGTTGAGCGTGGAGGTCCCGTCGACGACGGGGCCGCTGACACTGGCGACTCTATCGAATGCCCGTGGGCCTTCACGGCCCGGGCTGGTGAGCAGCCGGACCGGGCTCGGATGTCTTTCGGCACAGTTCCCGCGACAAAACTCTAGACGCTACATTTCGACCGACACCGAGGTCTCGCACAGATCGTGCGAGTTCGCTCGAGAGCATCACCATGAGTGTCGGACGAATGATGGCGGCACTGATGCTGCCGCTGGTGGCGGCTGGATTGGTCACTGCCACCGCACCGGGAGCTGCCGCGGCGCCCGGCACCACTGCAGCGGTGCTACCGGCGGAGGAGTTCGCTGCGGAGATCACGGGTCGTCTGATCATGCGCAACTGGGGCACCCGCCCGATCGGTGTGGGCAGGTGGTGGAGGCGGGCGCTGTGGTGAGGACTGTCATCCACCCGGTCCCGCACGAGAGGCGCGTCGGCCGCGTGGCAGGGGTTCCTCCCCGCGACCTGTGACTCAGTGCGCAATGGCTCCTTCTGCGCCGGCGCCGGTCATCGAGCGGACCTCCATCTCGGCGGCCTTGTCGAGATCTGGGGTCTCCTTCGACAGCACCGTGCCCAGCCAGCCGAGGAGGAAGCCGACCGGCACCGACACCAGGGCCGGGTTGTCGAGGGGGAACCAGTCGAAGTTGGCGTTGGGGAACATCGCAGTCGGGGCGCCCGAGACGGCGGGGGAGAAGATGATCAGCCCGATCGCGCTGATCAGGCCGCCGTAGATCGACCAGACCGAACCCTGGGTGTTGAACCGCTTCCAGTACAGCGAGTACAGGATCGAGGGCAGGTTGGCCGAGGCGGCGACGGCGAAGGCCAGCGAGACCAGGAAGGCGATGTTCTGGCTCTTGGCGGCGATGCCACCGACGATGGCCAGGATGCCGATCACGATCACGGTCATCCGGGCGATCTTGACCTCCTGGGCCGGGTCGGCCTTGCCGTCCTTCATCACGGCGTTGTAGATGTCGTGCGCGAACGAGGCCGAGGCGGTGATCGCCAGGCCGGCGACCACCGCGAGGATGGTGGCGAACGCGACGCCGGCGATGACGGCGAGGAAGATCGTGCCACCGATGCCCTGACCCGGCAGCCAGTACGCCAGTGCGGGTGCGGCCGCGTTGGCCTTGCCCGGCAGGGTGTTGATGGTCGGTGCCCCGACCAGCCACGCCGCGCCATAACCCAGAACGAACGTGAACAGGTAGAAGGCCCCGATCAGGCCGATCGCCCACGACACCGAGCGGCGGGCCTCCTTGGCTGTGGGCACGGTGTAGAAGCGCATCAGCACGTGCGGCAGGCCGGCGGTGCCGAGCACCAGCGCGATCGACAGCGAGATGAACCCGAGCTTGTTCGAGCCGTACTTGCCCATCGGACGCATCAGGTCGGTGCCGGCCTTGGCCTCCTGGGCAGCGGTGTTGGCGTTGCCGAACAGCGACGACAGGTTGAACCCGACCTTGGCCAGCACCCACAGCGTCATGATCCCGGCGCCGAGCACCAGCAGGATGGCCTTGATCATCTGCACCCAGGTGGTGCCCTTCATGCCACCGATCAGCACGTAGGCGATCATCAGCGCACCGACGATGACGATGACCAAGTCTTGCATCAACGAACTCTTCACGCCCAGCAGCAGCGAGACCAGGGCACCCGCGCCGGCCATCTGGGCCAGCAGGTAGAAGAACGACACCGCCAGGGTCGAGGTGGCTGCCGCCATCCGCACCGGGCGCTGGCGCATCCTGAAGCTGAGCACGTCGGCCATCGTGTACTTGCCGGTGTTGCGCAGCGGCTCGGCGACCAGCAGCAGTGCCACCAGCCAGGCCACCAGGAAGCCGATCGAGTAGAGCAGGCCGTCGTAGCCCGACAGGGCGATGGCGCCGACGATGCCCAGGAAGGACGCGGCCGACAGGTAGTCGCCGGCGATGGCAAGACCGTTCTGGCGTCCGTCGAACTGGGCGCCGCCGGTGTAGAAGTCGGACGCCTTCTTGCGTCCGCCCTGGCTGACCCGGATGACGATGGTGAGGGTGACCACGACGAACACCGCGAAGATCGCGATGTTGGCCCACGGGTTGCCCAGCTTCACCTCGAGCGGTGACTGGAGGAGGGGAGCGATCTGGAGCAGGGGAGCGACCATGTCAGATCCTGCCTTCCAGGTCGTCGCGCACCTTGGCCGCGATCGGGTCGAGGTTCTTGTTGGCGTGGCGGATGTAGAGCCAGGTGATGCCGAAGGTGGTGACGAACTGCAGCAGGCCCAGGATCACGCCGATGGTGATGTTGCCGATCACGCGCGTGGTCATGAAGTCGACCGCGTAGGTGCTCAGCAGCACGTAGGCGAAGTACCAGATCAGGAACGCGGCACCCAGTGGGAAGGCGAAGCGGCGAAAACGCGAGCGCAGTTCGGCGAACTCGGCCGAGTCCTGCACTTCGCGGAAGGCTGCCGCGCCGGTGGTCTGGGAGGTCGAGCCGGGCGAACCGGGCGTGCCGAACTCGTGGGGTTCAGGTGTCGACATGGGCGCTCCTCTTTGAACGCGGTCGAGGTGTCGTCGGGCAGAGCCGACAGCACCGGGAATGCGGTGTTGGCGCTCAACCTAGTGGCAGGGAACCCGGCGGTGGAACGGCGCCACGAGCCTTCGGCGTGTGGTCTTCGTCACAGGAGCACAGGTGCTGGTCAGCGGAACACGACGGTGCGTGCACCGTCGAGGAAGACCCTCTTCTCGGCAAACAGCTTCACCGCGGCGGTCAGCGTGCGCGACTCCTCGTCCTGACCGATCTCGACCAGTTGGGCGGCGGTGCGGGTGTGGTCGACGCGGACGACGTTCTGCTCGATGATCGGCCCCTCGTCGAGGTCGCTGGTGACGAAGTGGGCGGTGGCCCCGATCAGCTTGACTCCGCGGGCGTGGGCCTGGCGGTAGGGGTTGGCACCCTTGAACCCGGGCAGGAACGAGTGGTGGATGTTGATCGCGCGTCCGGACAGGAACTCGCACAACTCAGGCGACAGGATCTGCATGTAGCGGGCCAGCACCACCAGCTCGACCCGCTCGTCGATCACCACCTGGCGCACGCGCGCCTCGAACTGGGCCTTGGTCTCGGGCAGCACCGCATGGTGCTCGAACGCCACCCCGTAGAAGGCGGCCAGCCCGCCCAGGTCGGGGTGGTTGGCCAGTACGCGGGGCACCTCGATCGGCACGTGGCCCGAGCGCTGCCTGAACAGCAGGTCGTTGAGGCAGTGGCCGGCCTTGCTGGCCAGCACCAGGGTGCGCAGCGGGCGACGCAGCTCGGTGAGCTCCCACTGGGCGTCGAAGTCGGCGGCGACCCGGCCGATCAGGTCGGCGACCCGGTGGCGGTCGCGGGCGGTCTCGACCTGCAGGCGCATGAAGAAGCGACCGGTGTCGATCGACGAGAACTGCTGCAGCTCGGTGATGTTGCCATCGGCGGCCACGCAGGCGCCGGTGACGGCGTGGACGATGCCGGCCCGGTCGAGGCACGAGAAGGTGAGCACCCAGTGGTGGGGGGCCTCGGGGGTGGTGTCTGCTGCTGTCACCCGGTCATTGTGCCAGTCGGGGCAGGCTCGGCACGGCTGTGCCACAGTGGGGACCATGTCGCACGATGCTGCCCGACTCGACCACGCAGTGGCCTGGCTGCTCGATGCCCTCGACCAGGGGGCGCAGTGGCTGGCCATCGATGGACTGGGCGCCTCGGGCAAGTCCACGCTCGCCGACCGGGTGCTGGCCGCCGCGCCGCAACCACCGATCGGACGAGGGCTGGCGCTCGTCCACCTTGACGACTTCACCCGGCCCGGCACCGTGGGGTGGGAACGTGACCGGTTCCGTGAGCAGGTGGTCGATCCGCTTCGGGCGGGGACGACCGCGCGCTACCAGCGCTGGCACTGGACCTCGGACGAACCAGGTGACTGGGTCGAGATCCCGGCCGCGTCGGCGGTGCTGGTCGAGGGGATCGGGGCCACCGAGCCGCCCGAGGGCGTGGCGTGGGACCGGCTGGTCTGGCTCGCTGCCGCACCCTCGGTGCGCACCCGGCGTGCCGAACAGCGTGATCCCGGCAGGTTCGGCTGCTGGTCGTCCACCTGGCGCCCGATCGAGGACGAGTGGTTCGTCCGCGCACAGCCGTGGCGGATCGCCGATCTGGTCTGGGTCGCGAACTGAACCGGTGACGACGTGGCCCCGAACCGTTGCAGGTCCGGGGCCACGCCGTGTGTGGGTTGTTGGTGTCAGCGTCCCCGCTGCAGGGCCGACCAGGTGTTGACCCCGACGATGCCGTCACTGACCAGTCCGACGCGGGTCTGGTAGGCCTTCACGACCGAGGCGGTTCCGCTGCCGAAGACGCCGAAGACCAGGTCCCAACTGAAGGCGCCCATCGTCCCGGTCTCGTGGATGTGCAGGTCGACCGGTCGGCGGTACTTCTCGGCCAGGCCGAACACCACGTCGAGGTGGCCTCGCCGCCCCAGGGACGCACGTCGCGCAGCACGGTTCGCATGGCCTTGAGCCTACGAGCCACCTCGCCGGGCGGTGGGTGGCCGAGGTCCGGAGGCGGTAGTTTGGGGTCACCGCCCACGTCAGTGTTGAGGAGACCCGATGTCGCAGATCATCCACTGGACCAAGATCGACGAGGCGCCTGCCCTGGCGACCTACTCGTTCCTGCCGATCGTCCAGGCCTTCGTGGCCGGGACCGGTGTCGAGGTGGTGACGGCCGACATCTCGCTGGCCGGCCGCATCCTGGCCCAGTTCCCCGAGCGGCTGCAGCCCGAGCAGCGGATCGACGACAACCTGACCAAGCTGGGTGAGCTCACCCTGCAGCCCGAGGCCAACATCATCAAGCTGCCCAACATCTCGGCCTCGGTTCCGCAGCTGAAGGCCGCCATTGCCGAACTGCAGGGCCAGGGCTTCGACGTGCCCGACTACCCCGAGAACCCCGCGGGTGCCGACGAGACCGAGGTCGCCGCCCGCTACGCCAAGGTGCTCGGCTCGGCGGTCAACCCAGTGCTGCGCGAGGGCAACTCCGACCGCCGTGCCCCGGTGTCGGTGAAGAACTTCGCCCGCAAGCACCCCCACCGCCTCGGTGCCTGGACCGCCGACAACCGCGCCCGGGTCGCCACCATGACCGACGGCGACTTCTACGGCAACGAGCAGTCGGTGGTCACCGACAAGGCCACCACCCTGCGCATCGAGTTGCAGCAGGCCGACGGCTCGACCACCGTGCTCAAGGACGGCATCAGCACCCTCGACGGTGAGATCGTCGACGGCACCTTCCTCAGCGTGGCGAAGCTTCGTGACTTCTACGCCGCCCAGGTCGAGGCCGCCAAGGCCGAAGACCTGCTGCTGTCGCTGCACCTCAAGGCGACCATGATGAAAGTCTCAGACCCGGTGCTGTTCGGCCACGCGGTGAGCGTGTTCTACGAGCCGGTGCTCACCAAGTACGCCGATGCCCTGGCCAGCGTCGGGTTCAACCCCAACCAGGGCATCGGAGACCTCTACGGCAAGATCTCGAAGCTCGACGAGCAGACCGCCGACGCGATCCGCGCCGACATCACCGCGCTCTACGCCGAGCGTCCCGCCCTGGCCATGGTCGACTCCGACAAGGGCATCACCAACCTGCACGTGCCCAGCGACGTCATCATCGACGCCTCGATGCCGGTGGTGATCCGCGACTCTGGCCAGATGTGGAACGCCGACGGTGGCCAGCAGCAGACCTTGGCGATGATCCCCGACCGCTGCTACGGCCCGATGTACCAGGCCGTCATCGACGACTGCCGCACCAACGGAGCGCTCGACCCGGCCACCATCGGCACCGTGCCCAACGTGGGGCTGATGGCGCAGAAGGCCGAGGAGTACGGCTCGCACCCGACCACCTTCGTCGTCCCGGCCGCCGGCACCGTCAAGGTCATCGACACAGCCACCGACGAGGTGCTGATGAGCCACCAGGTCGAGGCCGGTGACATCTGGCGGATGAGCCGGGTTCGCGACATCCCGGTGCAGGACTGGGTCAAGCTCGCGGTCACCCGGGCCCGTGCCACCGGCGCACCGGCGGTGTTCTACCTGGACGCCAACCGCGCCCACGACGCCAACGTGATCACCAAGGTCAAGGCCTACCTGACACACCACGACACCGAAGGTCTGCAGATCGAGATCCTCGACCCGGTCGCGGCGATCACCTTCTGCCTCGCCCAGATCAGGGCCGGCAAGGATGCGATCTCGGTGACCGGCAACGTGCTGCGCGACTACCTGACCGACCTCTTCCCGATCCTGGAGTTGGGCACCTCGGCCAAGATGCTGTCGATCGTGCCGCTGCTGGCCGGTGGTGGGCTGTTCGAGACCGGTGCCGGTGGCTCGGCGCCCAAGCACGTGCAGCAGTTCGTGGCCGAGAACTACCTGCGCTGGGACTCCCTGGGTGAGTTCTCGGCGCTGGGGGCCTCGCTGGAGCACCTGGCCACCACCTTCGACAACCCCAAGGCGCAGGTGCTGGCCGACGCCCTCGACGTGGCGATCGGACGATTCCTCGACGAGAACAAGTCGCCGGCGCGCAAGGTGGGCCAGATCGACAACCGTGGCAGCCACTTCTACCTGGCCATGTACTGGGCCGACGCGCTGGCCGCGCAGGACGACGACGCCGAGCTCAAGGCCCGGTTCGCCGAGGTGGCCGCCAAGCTGCACGAGGGCGAGGAGCAGATCAACGCCGAGCTGATCGGTGCCCAGGGAAGCCCGGTCGACATGGGTGGCTACTACCACCCGTCGGACGAGCTGACCGCCGCGGCGATGCGCCCCAGCGCCACCCTGAACGCCATCATCGGCTGAGCAGGCTCAAGCGACTGCCGTGGCCTACGAGCCGGTCCCTCATGGCGGCGGCACAGCTGTGGCTCCGCCGAACCCCTCGATGTACATCGAAGGACTTGGTGGGGAGACGCGCGGGCACAGTTCGAGAGCCGGCGCGGGGACCTATCGTTCCTCGTCCTGGAGCGCCCCAGCGGTCGCCGCGGCGTTCGTTGCCTCCACCGCGTCCTTCACAGCCTGCAGCGTGGGGGTGTCGCCCATGCCAATGTCGACAAGGGTCCGCTTGAGCATCAGGGCGGCCCGTCGGACCGCGGCATGGCCACCGTCGATCATGGCGAGGCGCAGGAACTCCTCGCGGATCCAGCCCTTCGGCGGCCTTGGAGGATCGGGGTGCACGCGAAGGCCCAGCAGCGCGAGTTGCCAGCGAGGCATGCTTCCTCTGCGGGAGGCAGCGCCATCATCGTCCAGCAACCAGCCATTCGCGAGCAGCGAGAAGGCCGCCAGTGGACTCGAGCTTGCCCAGAGCGCGTCCCATGTCGGATCGACAATGTCGCGCTGCCACCTTCTGCTGGCCAGGTTGGCGCCTGCGGTGACGTAGCCCAAGTGGACCTCGTACCACGGATCAAGCCGCTCGTGGGGCTTGATGAGGATCGAGTCAGCGGCCGAGGCCATCTGCGGTTCTGTGAGGATGGGCCTCAGTCGGACTTCCACACCAGTGGCCCATGGCCTCCCCCTCTTGGGATAGAGACCCTGGTGCACGTAATCCCCCCGAACGGGCCGACCGATGATGTCGGCGCTCATCTGTCCGCAGGGGCACCTGCACGTGGCGGCCTCCCCGGTCAGGCGGACGCCCCAGTGGTCGAACTGGTCGCCCCTGCCACAGACCAGACGCTCGTCCACCTGTTCGAAGAACTCGTAAGTGCCGACCTTGCCCCTCATTGCCTCCACCAACTGAGGAACAGTCACAACCCGAACTCGTGATGAATGCGCCATATTCACTTCCCCCAGAGCGCGCGGTGCCCACCGAAACTACCCAGGTAGCCGATGGCCGGACCACCTGCGGGTGTCCCGCACATATCCGCCAGGCTTCGGGTAGTAGGTCGCTATGTGTACGAAGGTGCCATTGCCCGCACTTCCTCGACTGATTCTAGAATTGTATATCCAAGCTTGTGTTGGCGAGGGTGCGGCCCAGCTTGGCGATCTCGGGGATCGGG